>NZ_BDDJ01000001.1:0-3558923 GCF_001685525.1 Burkholderia sp. CCA53
GCCGGCGCCCTTGCCGATCAGCGTGTCGTCGAAGTACCACTCGATCTCGTCGCCCATTTCCTCGACGACGTTCTGCACGACTTGGCCGACCGTGGCCGTACCGGCACCGGGACGCTGATACTGAACGACCTGTACGATCGACCCGTACGACAGCTGCAGAAACACGCGCTGCGGGCTGATGATGCGGATCTTGCTCCGCACATTGCCGCCCGACTGGAACATACGCGTCTTCAGCGCGACGATCTGCGCAAGGATCCACAGCGCCATCTCGCCGTTGTCGTAGGTCGACACCGTCGTGTTGCCGTAACTGTCAGGCGGGAGCGTCACGGCGGTAGCCCCGATCGTGTTCAGCAGACCCTCGCCATTTGCCGGGTTGTAGCCGTACAGCAGGCCCGTGCGCATCTGCTGGAAGATGCCCTGACGCTGTGCGAGATCCTGCGCGGCCGGCAGACCGACCGAGTACGCGGCCGCGGCGGCTGTGTCGTGGTGGTCCCACTGCGCGCGCGTGCGGATCAGATACGTGGCCGTCGAATAGTACGTGGCGGTCAGCGTCGCCGACGGCAGCATGTTCGGCGCACCCTGCGATGCCTGCGTTTCAGTGCGCAGATCGAGCGCGTTGATGTAGACGAAGAGATCTTCGCTGCCGATCTTAACGCGCGGCTTGCCGCCCGGAAGCGCATTGAACGCGCCGGAGGCCTGCGCATAGGTGACGATCAGCTCGGGCTCCGAGAAGCTCGGCGCGACCTTTGCCTGTGCAGGAAAATAGTTGGCCATGTCGGAGGCTCCTTAGATCTGAATGATAGCGGCCGGACCCTGGGTCCAGGTGAGCGCACCGGTCCCCGAGTTGTAGCTGACGATCTTGCTGTTGGTATTGACGGACAGCACCTTGCACGCGAGTGCGCCGGCGCCCGAGCTGTATGCGACCAGTTTCTGGTTCGTGAAGTCCCACGAGACCTGCTGGTTGATCGCGCCCGTATCGAGGTTGCCAGCCAGCGTCGCGTCGCACTGCACCGCGATGCGCGCGTTCGAGCCGAGGCGGTAGAACATCGCCGTCATGCCCGCCGTCAGTTGCGGCACGTTGTTGCCCGGCGTCAGGATCGCGTTGTACGACCGGTTGATGACGGTGAAGCCCGTCACGCCGGCGTTGTTCGCGGCGATCACCAGCGAGTTGCCGAGGCCGTTCTGGTTCGGCGCGGCGACGTTCTCGGTGACGGCCATGCCGCCCCATACCGGCCCCGTGACGGACGCGGCAATGATCGCGCTCGCGAGCCACATGTTCGACGACGGATCGTCCATGACAGCGCCCTGGACATAGCCTTCCGTATCGGTACGGAAAGTGCCAGTCGGCGCGCTCGTCACCATCGGGTTGAACGAAATCGACATGGCTTATGCCCCCTTGGCTTGGCGGTTGAGCTTGCAGACGACGCCCGGTGCCTTAAAGTGCTGCATCCAGGCATCGATGTCACCGGTGAAGCGGGTGATCTGGCGCCCCGCTTCGTCACGCGAGACGATCGGGATAAGGCGGCCGGCAGGAGCCGATGCCGGATTGCGCGCGGCGACCTGAGCATCGGCGTAGATCTTGTCTTCGACCACCTTGAATGCGGCGCCGTCGAGCGAGTCGAGTTTGATGCCCTTCATGTCCGGGCTGTGCGCAGCCAGCTTCGAGGCGAGGCGCTTGCGGTATTCGATGGGGCTTTCGCCATGCAACGGCGCGGTCGCACTCTGCCCGAACATCTGCATGACCGAGTCGGCGCGCATCTGGGCCGAAGCCAATGCGTCGCGATCCTCGATCGACAGCGGCTTCGTCAGCGTCGACAGCGTGCCGTCCATGCGCTGAATCTGGGCGCGCAGCTCGGCATTCTCGCGGGCGAGGCGCTGCGAGTCGGCGCGCGCGGCGGAATCCGCGCGCTCTTTCTCTTCCTCGTCCTTCTTCTCGGTCGAGTTGGCCCGTTCTTCGTCGCGGTGCTCCGCCTCACCTGCCTTGATGGCAGCGGCGAGCTCGCCCTCGGCCTTCTTTTCGAGGGCCATTTCCTTCTCGCCCTCGCGCTCGGCCGCGACTTCGGCCGAATCCGCCGTGAGGGCTTCGCCGGCATCTCATCCCCGCCCTTGTTTTCGATGGCGTCCATGCGCGAGCAGACGCTATCCATGCGCTTCATCAGCGCATCGGCCCATGCCGGGACCTGTTCTTCCATACCATCCATTTCAGGATCTCCTGTGTTGACTCCGCTGGGCTCGCCGCCTTTGTCCCACACGCCCTCTTCGCAGATTGCGAGGTGGTCGAGATAGGACGGCTTGCCTTCAATGAGGACCGATTTACCGTCGACCTCGACGGCTTCGGCTGAGCCCGCGTCGCGGAAGATCACCGCGGGACTGGTCGACGCGTGCGACGTGCACATCAGTGCCGCCGCGTCCACGTCGAATATCTTGGCGATGCCCCAAACCTCATCGCCCTTGATGTACGGGAGCACGATCGTGCCGATTGCTCGTGCGCGATATTCCTCGGTGCTGAGAATCGATTTCTCGGGATGCTCGAAGATGACCGGCAGCCGTAGCAGCGCTCCCGGAATTCCTCGGTCAAGAAGTTCTCGGGCGGCCGATACACGAACTCGTCATGCTCGGTGCGATAGCTAGTGCCGGTGCCGGTGATGCGCAGGTCGAACAGCCAGACGTTTTCGTACTGTTGCGGGCTGCTCAGTTCGCCATCGCGAATCGCCTTGGCGACGTCAAGCTCGGTTGTGCCGCTTTCGGCGGAATCCGCGCGCTTATCGGCGTTCACGAATTCCTCGCCCGACCGATTTCGGAATGCCGAGCGTGCTGTGGCCGTGGGCCGCGCTCTCCATGGCACGGTGCTGCTTCTCGCTCACAGTCGGCATTTCAGGGTTTCCGGATTCGGGTTTCTTCGAGTGCCCGCCGACCTTTCTCGGTCAGCATCTCGGGCGGCAGATCGCGCAGGTTGTTCACGTACACGCCATAGCAGCGGCAGAAAGGCTCCTCGGCCGGCTGCGTGATCTCGTCGAGGTAGCCGTCGCCCTTTGTGATCAGCCCCTGCTGAGCGCCCACGAGCCGCGCACGACGTAGAAGCGCTTGTCGCGCTCCTTGTGGTCGGGCCGATAGTCGTACCCGGCCTGCCGCCAGTGCGAGCGCCACATCATCGCGATGGCCTGCGTCTGCTCGGCGATGACCGCGTTGATCGACGATACGAGCTTGTGCCCCTGGTCGATCGAGACGCGGCGTTCCTCGTAGCGCAATTGCCGGATCGGCTTCGCAATGCTCTCGCGCACGTCGGCCTTCTCGACCGCGCGCGAAGCCGCCGGTGGGCACCGATGGATACCCAGCCGGCGAGCGCTGCAGCGATTGCTCGACCGCGCGCTCGCGGTTCAGCTTGATCAGATCGACGCTCGCGCGCACGCGCTTGTCCAGCTCGGGGCGCAGCGACGGCGCAATCCGTTCGATCGTGAAGCGCGGCACGCCGGGGTGATACCGCAGCGCACCCGTCTTCGACAGCGTGCGGTGGAACACCGCGTCCATCGCGCTCTGCATCCGGTTGCGCATCTCGGCGTCCGTCCGGCAGATCGGTCATCGCGGCGAGGCGCAGCCGGCGCAGCCATTCCTGCAGCCGGGCCGGATCGTCATAGCCGTGCTCAGTGATGTCGCGAATGGCCTCGGTCAGCACGTCGTGAAACGTGCGGTTGATTGCGGGGCGGACGCTCATCGGCTACTCGTGCGACGATTCAACGATCGGATGCGGCTCGGCAGCGGCTGCGGTGGCTCGTACGATTTCAGCGCTTCGAGATCGATCTCGAGCGGCGCGGAGAACATCAGCTTGCGCTCGTTCATCACCTCGGCCAGCCAGCCGATCGCCATCGCCTTGTTCTCCGGGTCCAGCTCGGGGAGCATCACCTCGACGCACGCGATCGCGGCCTTCGTGATCACGTCGTCGGTCTTGATTTTCTCGCTGTCCGGCTCTACCAGCAGGTTCGGCCACGTCGCCGTGAAGGCGTTCTTCCACTCCATGAACGCCGTCGCATACGGCATGTTGCCGTACAGGCTCGGGTGCTTCCGCTGCATCGACGCGTAGAACTCGGGACTCCACGCGCGGCGCATCACGATCGGGTCGAGGAAGTCGTATGCCGGCCCCATCTCGATCCGCACGCGGTCGATGAAGCGCGCGATCAGCTTCGCGTCCTCGGTGCCCTCGCCGAACCCTTCGGTCAGCGTATCCTGCGCAAGCATCACGGCCGGCATCTTCGCCGACGTCGCGATGTTCTTGATCACGTTCATGCGCGCGAACTCGGCGGCGTCGCGGATGTTCTTCAGGTCGATCGACTCGATGCTTTCCTCGAGGCCGATCGACATCACGTTGCCCGTCTTCGCGCCTTTCAGCATGCGGCGCTTCAAGCTGCCCCAGGCGAGCGCAACCTTGTCGAGCACCGCGCCCGGCGACTTCATCTTGTAGACCAGCAGCCCCGACTTCTCGATGATCGCGTTGTCCGTGATCATCGCCTGCACGTACGACTTCAGCGGGTATAGCGCGCGCTGGTAGACCGAGCGACCCACGAAGCCGAACGCGCTGTTCGTCCACTCGATGTAGATCGGCGCCTCGTTCAGCGCGATCACCGCGCGCGACGGATGGTAGTCGTGGTTCGCGACCCGCAGAAACTGCGGCTTCTGGAAGTCCGGCGCGTTCGGGTTCTGATTCAGCACCAGCGAGCCAGCCGTGTTCAGCGGGTCGAGGATGTTGAAGTACAGGTCGAGTTCGTGCAGGCGCTCGATCGGCAGCGGTTCGTCCGTCGGGACATCGCGCGCGCCGACGATCAGCGACGCAATCCCGTAGACGCGCTTGAGCGTCATGAAGCTCTTGATGATCTCGTCCGCGCCGACGCCGCCCAGCTTCTTCCATTCCTTCTTGAACGCCTGCACGAGGTCATCCTCGGGCGCGCCGGGGATCGTGATCTCACGCTCCTGCGACAGCGCTTCCTCGTAAGGCGCCTCAGCCATCTTCGCGCCCAACGGGTGATAGCTGTAGATGACCTTGCACATCTCATACGACGGCGGCGAGCCAGGCTGCAGATCGTCAGCGCCAAGCAGGCGCATGAGCTCGGCGGACATGGCCGTGCCGACGTTCAAGCTCGCCTGCGAGCTGTCGTCCGCGTCGCCGTAGTAACCGCCCATTCAATAGCCCTCAGAATCGCCGAGGCTGATCGCCACGCCGTAACAGAAAGTGTCCAAAAGGTCCTGATGGTGCGGCGTCTTCGTCCCGAGACGGAAGCCGCATACCTGCGAAATCAGGTGATTCCGCGTCTGGCCCTTGTAGTTCGTGACCTTGTCGTGCGCGTAGCGGCTGATCTTCACCTCGCCGCGGTGCACGTAGCCGCTGACCGATAGCGCGCGCCCTTCCTTGCCGAGGTCAACCAGCTTTTCCTCGATCGGATGGAACGGCAGGCTGCGCCGTCTGGCCTGCTGCAGCAGCACGATGCCGCTCGCCTTGTCTTCGATCCAGCCGCCGAGACTGCCCTGGCGGGCGCCGACCTGCGCGGCCAGTTCCTCGCACCGTTGCGCTACCGTCGGCAGCCACGATTCGAGCAACGCACCCTCGATCTGCAGCACGTCCCAATCAAGGATCGTCAGCGGCGTGCCGGTGATGATGTTGCGCGCGAAGTACGTGACGGCCGTTCCGTCGTGCTCTAGGCCGTCCTTCAGCGCCGTGTCGACCACCGCGAACACCTGATCGCAGCGCGCCGGGTAATCGACCGGCTCGCCATCAACAAGCAGCGAGTCCTCGCTGAAGAAGGCGGCGCCGTTCCAGTCGACGAAGTCGGCGAGATACTCCTGCTGGTAGACCAGCGCGGGGTATTCGTCTTTCAGCTTCGCGACCGCTTCCGGATCGAGCATTGGATTCGATGCCGTCGGCGCGTGAAACTCGCGCCAGCCGAGCGTCTTGTCGGTGCACGCCTCGTAGAAAAAGTTCTCCGGGTCGATGCCCTTCGGCGTGCCCGCCATGATGGCGTGGCCTTTCCGGTCTAGCAGCGTCGGCGCGATCGCCTGTTCCCAGATCGAGCGCAGCCCCTTCGGGACGAGCGAGCCCTCGTCGATGATCACGCGGTCATAGAAGCGCGAGCGGCCCGCGTCCTCGTCCTGCAGCGTCCAGAACTCGATGCAACCACCCGAGTTCAGCTCGATAACCTGGTCGATCTTCGACTTCGAGTAGACGACCGGCTGCACCGTGCGCAGGATGCGCTTGTACGTCGGCAGGTTCAGCTTGTACGTCGGGCCGAACCAGCCAACTTTCAGTCCGTTGTACGACCATTTCGAGGCGCAGCGCTCGAGCAGTGTCGTCTTGCCGAAGCGGCGGCCGCAACGGATCACGACGCGCCGGCTCTCGTTGAAGGCGCGGCCGATCTCGGCCTGTTTCGCGTGGAGCTCCTGCAGCTTTACTGACTGCTTCATACGTCCGGGTTCGGATCATCGAGGCCGGGGCCGCCACCTTCTCCGCCTTCGGCTGGAGGCGCATTGCGCCAGAGGTCCGATCGGCGGTTCTTCAGCCAGAAGATAATCGCTGACGTATCCGGCGGGTAATGCTCGATGTATTCCTCGCGGATCACCGTGCCCTGGTACATGAAAAGCTTCACGGCCGGATGGCTGTAGCCGGTCGCGCGCTGAAACAACTTGTCCGCAACCTCGGCGTCCGCCAGTTCCTTCCCCGCTTTTAGGGACTCAAGAAACTCGGGATGAGCGGTCTTCCAATTGTTGATTGTCTGCTCGGTCACGCCGAAGAAATCGGCGAGTTCCTTGTCGATCGCACCTAGCCGGCAAAGCTTGCGCGCCTGCTCGGCGTACTCCGACCGATACGAACTGGGGCGACCGCCAGCCTTCGCAGGCGTATCAGCCCCGCGTTTGGCTGGCTTGTCCATAGTCATCAGTTAAGGTGCCCGCGCCTGCCGTTTTCGCGGCAGCGAGGACTGCCACCGGAACGACGCATCACGGACTGCGGCGGTTATCGCCGTGATCCGACGCACACTCACCGCTTACTACGTCGGGCGGTCCAGCATTGCGCCAGAAGGGGAAAAGAAAAAGCCCGCTCGAGGCGGGCGAATCCACGCTTGGAGACGCGGAGGAGACGTTGGTGAGAGCGGCCGGTGCTGATCTCCGGTAAGGGAATGCGGTGCCTTCTTCTCCCGATATTCGTTACTTCCACCCCTCGGGATCGGCCATGTTCCGGGGTCGCCTCAGCTAGGCGCATTCGCTCTCACGGCTGGCGACGGCAACCGTATGCGCGTCTAAGGCATTCAGCCCGTACACCGGGATTCGAACCCTGTCATCGCCATGCGTGAGAGGACCGGTTACGCCGGTCAGGCGGCGACACGCTAATTTTCTCCGCCCGTCACCGCAGTTAAGGATGCGGCTCCTTCTTTCACGGCTGCCGACTGCCTGTGCAGTCCCAAGGCTGGCCAGCTTTCCCGCCGCGTGTCGCAACAGGCTTGGCTTGCAGTATCAGCGCTCAATCGGCATGCGTGAAAGCGCCCGTCTGTCCGGGCTGCCAGGCCTGGGAGAGCCGACTTGCTCATTTTAGCGAGTGAAACGAAAAAGCCCCGCGCGGCTTTCACCGGCGGGGCTTACGAATCTTGCGGGCGCGACTCTCCACGCCTCGCCACAGATAATAGTCGATCCTGATTCAGTTTACAAGCCCCTCCGCAATCAATTTCGGCCGAAGCATCTGTTTCGCCTCCACGTAGTCGGATTCCTGCGCATCGGGATAGCGCGGGTTGTGCCATACCTTCGCCCCGACTTCCATGTTCTTCATCGCCACATTGACTGCGATCCGGTGCTTGATGCCAAGCTTGTGGATCAGCGGCTCGACGCGTTCGCCGATGGTCTTGCGGATCTGGTAGTCGACGAGATCGTTCAGGTCCGAGTGATCCATGAACTGGCGGCTGATCCGAAAATCCCGGCAGGTCGAATCCGATCCGGAATACGATCGCACCTCAGTAAAACCATTCGACCATCGATACCAGTGATATAGGATTTCGTCTATCTCGTCATATTGCGGAATCGCGACGGTGGCGGCTGTTTTGAATGATTCGGTAGCGTTCATCGGGTTTCCGTTGTTTGGCTGTTGGAGATTTTTCGAAGCTCGGCGCGGTAGAACGCCTTCATCTCGATGATTTCGGGAATGGTCAGCTTCAATGGCGCGTGCGGGCCTTCCAATCGCTCGACGGCCTCAAGGCCGATCTTCTGGACGAGGCCGGCGCGATAGGCGATCAGGTTGCCGGACAGGTGAACGTTGCACGGCCCGCACTGCTTGTTCACGTTGAGCGGATCGAACCGGACGGACGGGTTGGAACCAACCGATCGATAGTGGCCGGCATCCCACTGCCCTTTCCAACTGGCCGGGCGGCCGCAGGATATGCAGGGCAAATCAGCATCGCGTGCACGAATCCATCGGTTGAATACGGCCTGCAACTCCCGCAAATGTGTGCCGCGAGTCTTCGCCTTATCGAGCGCCTCACGCAATGATTTGCGCTCTGCGCGTTGAGCTCGAGCTAGCTTCCGCGCCTTCTCCTTCTCAGTCAGGGCGACGGCGCAGGCCGTCGAACAAACCTTCTGAAGCGATCGAGCCGGCGTGAAAACGACGCCGCACTCCCGGCATTTCTTCGGCTTGAGGGTCGCGCGCATCAGCACAATTCGGCCCTCGTCTCGGATGCAGAAAGTTGCGCAGCCATCTGTGCGAACGGATTCGATTGCTTCCGGACTCGCACCGCGACAGGCTTCGGCGCGTCCATGCGCGTGCCCAGTGCCCAGATGGCTTTCGGTCGACGCGTGGTCGGGATCCAGCGAACAATGTGCAACTCGCCCCGATGCCGAGCAATCGTCTTCAGGACGGTGCTTTTGTGTGTTTCCAACACGTCGCACAATTCATAAATCGACAGTCCCCCTGACTGCTGCAGGGCGATGCGCATACGCGGCCACAGGAGATTCTCGCGCGTCTCAATGCCAATATGGCCTACAGGGCGATGCAGTTTCCATCGACCAATTGCGCGACGGATAGCATCACTGCTGACGCCAGTTGCGGTCGCAATATCGCGCAACGGAACGCCCAATTCATACATCCGAGTAACGAGCGCTTTTTCGTTGGAGCGCCAGAAATGCGGGCTCATGCGACTACCTCATTTGCATCTTCACGCCGCTCCGTATCTGGCATGTATCCGCTGACGTGCGTCGGCCCGATGACGCCGCCGACCGGCTCACGATCCGCCGGCACCCCGCGGCCGAGCGCGGACGTCTGCTCGATCAGGAATCGCTCGAGCCGCAGCAGCCAGCCGTAGGCGTTCTTGTCGGCATCGGCCCGGAAAGCCAGATCATGGCCGTTCGGGTGCCCGCGCAGCTCCTGCCGGCTCAGCCGAATCGCTTCCTCATCTCGGCCACGCAGCGCAATCGTGAGCCGGCAGATCGTCGAAAATCGCTCGCGCAGCGCCAGCGTGATCGCCGCGTTCGCGCTTGGCGGCTGCTCGTGATGGCAGAAACACCACCACTGGCCGCCGCTGCCGAGAGTGCCGAGCAGCGGGCACCCATATGCGGAGCACATGCCCCAAGCCTGTCCGGAATCGTTCATGCCGCAACCTCCCGCGCCCGCTGGCGCATTACGCTTTCGCACTTCTCGAGCAACCACGCATGGTCGCGGCCCGGCGGGCAGACAACGCCCAGCTCGGACGCCTTGCGCTCGATGCCGGCCGGCGTGCGCTTCCACGAGTTGTCCTCGCGCTTCTGCTGCGCGGGTTTCGGGTTCAGCAGGTCCGCGATGATCCCGGCGAGATAATTCGGACCGACAGGCTTCTCAAGCCCACGAGACGCCACGACCGACAAAGCCGCGTCGAGAATCTCGTTCGTCACGCGGACGTCGTCGCCCCATGCAGCGATGTTCGGGTTCACGCTGTTCGCGCCGATTACTCCACGTTGCCGCAGGTAGACCGCGATCTCGACAGCTCTCGAAACCGAAGAAGCGCTGTTCGGCGTAGGCGCGCCTACCTCCGGTTGAAGCTGTGACGACGCTTCTAGGGGGTTATATGGAGTCTGGCTTATGGCTTCTGGAGTCTGGTTAGCCGTTGCGTCACGCGTGACAGGTTGTGTGACAGGACGTGATTCATATGTCTCATTGTCACGCCCTGTCACGCGTGACAGGATCGCTTGAAGCTGTTCGGTACTCGTGTCGTACGGCGGGACGATGTCGTGCTTTCGCAGCTCGTCGAACAGCTTGCGACGACGGTCACGATGGCGCCGCTGGCGATCGCGTTCGTTCTCGCGCTTGGCGTCGCGGTCGATCTCACCCTCTGCTGCATCAGCGATCTCGCGCTCGCAACGCTGCTGGATCCACGTGCCATCGACCAGCTCAAAGAATTCGCCGAGGACAACCTTCAGTGCGGCGACTTCATCGCGAGCGCGCGCGCCAATGAGGCGTGCAGCCTGGTCGTCAGGAATGCCGGACTCGCGCGTGTAGTAGACGTCGAGCAGGCGCGTATAGACGCCATGCTCGAGCAACGACAGATGCGCCGTGTCCTTCAGGTAGTCGCCGATGTGGCGCTTGTAGAAATTCACCGCGCCTCCTACTTGCGCATGAGCCAAACGAACAGCCCAGCGAGGATCACGGAAAGCGCGATCCAGGCGCTAAGGGCATACAGGAGCGTGCTCATGCCGTCACCTCGTCTTCGATGTCGTCGGTGATGGGGAGGCCTGACACAGGGCGAAGATATGCGTCTGGGAATGCGCGCTCTGCTATCTGGTCGTCACCCCATTTCAATCGATCCCCCCGAATGACCCAGCAAACTCCCCATCCCTCCAAGTCGGCCGCGATTCGCTTGCCTTCTCGGGTGACGAAGATTTCCCCATTCACTGCGAGTCGGACTACTTCCACGATCTTGCCGACACCTTTCCCGCACCGCGTACGAGTCACGATCGCGATATCACCCGGTTTGCAGTTCATGCCCGCCCTTCCTTGACGCGCTGCTGCTGCCGCGTCTCGAGATACTTGAACGCCATGCTCTCCAGCGCCGTCAGTTCGTGCGCGTCGACGACCATGGAATCGACCGGAACGACCTGCAGGCCGGCGGCGGCCAGAAGCAGCGCCCACCGGTTCAAGTCGTCCAGCGCGCGGCTGATGGTGCTAGCCGACACGCCCATGCAATCGGCCACATGCGCCTGCGTAACACGTGCAACCGCGCGCAAGATCTCGGATTCATTGCGTGCACCGAGCATGCGTGTGTTTTCGATCTCGGACGCCGAAACTGTTTCCACGGTACTCATGCGGGCACCTCGGATTTTTCGGCGCGAAAGCGCGGCGGCGTCCGGAGATACGCCCAATCGACTGCGGTGTTGAGGGTTTCGCACTTGACCTTGCCACCTGAGAACTTCTCGATCTCGGGGCAATGTTCCGGAGCGAAATTGCCTCGGCGAATGAAGTCGTAGATGGCGCCGCGCGACAGTCCGAGATGCACGGCCAAGGCGCTTGCGCCGCCGGCAGCTTTGACAGCATCACGAAGTTCCATCTGCCGCGCCGCGGAGAGGGTTTCTCCATCCATGGCGATTTACTCCAATTTGTGAAGGGTTGCTACACATGATAGGCGAAGCAACGCTACACACGCAAGTGTTAAGTTTCACTTCACTATGAATATGGGCTCGATCATCCGTCAGAAGCGCAAAGCGCTCGGTCTGACGCTTCAGGAAGTTGGCGATGTTTTCGGCATCACGCGTAGCGCAGTTGCTTCGTGGGAGCGCGGGGATACGCGGCCGGATCAGGACAAGCTGACGGCGCTCGCGCGCCTTCTCAAAACGTCTACGACATACCTGTTGACTGGCGACCAGCAGCATGACAGGCCGGGGCTTTATCTGCCGGCGCTGTCGAAAATGCAAGACGAACAAAATGACCTCGATCTATTCGACGTCAATGTCGTAGCGGGCCCGGATATTAAGGGGAAGCTTCCATTGATTTCGTGGGTGCAGGCGGGGAACTGGACAGAGGTTGTCGACAACTTTCAGCCGGGCGATGCAGAGGATTGGATCCCGTGCCCTTTCCGGCATGGACCGAACGCGTTCGTCCTGAAAGTCGTCGGTGAAAGCAATTACGATCCGACCGGACCGAAATCGTACTCGTCTGGCGACTACATCGCCGTGGACCCGAGTCGCGAACCGATCAACCGCAGCATGGTCGTGGTGCGCGTCGATCATGAAGACCGCGCCACGTTCAAGCAGCTGCTGATCGAGGAAGACGGTACGATGCTACTGAAGGCGCTGAATCCGAGCTGGCCCAATCGAGTATTTGAGATGCCGCCGGGTTCCCGCATCGTCGGCGTCGTCATCGGCAAATGGATACCGGAATGAAGCTGATCGTCGGAATGACCGTACTTCTATGCTCGCTCGGCGCGCACGCGGCGCCGACGCTCCCGGATGACTGCAAGGCTCCGCGGATGGATGCAATGGAGCGCTCGGCGATTCCGCAGCTTCTTGATCTCGAGCCTGGCACCGCGCAGATCAGGGCCATCCATACGATCGGCGGATCCGGCGCCTATGAATATCAGCCCGGCCTTTGGCGAATCGACTGCTGGATCGATGTGACATGGTCCAATGGCACTGTTGATCGCGACTTCAAGTTCAGCGCCTGGACCGACCGATACGGCGGCTACAAAGGAGCCTACGGGCCGCCGCGCTAATCCACCTTCAACAACGAATCCCGCCCAGAGCGGGATTTTTTTCGATCAGAAAGTGTAGCGACACTTGACATGATGCGAAGTATCTCTATACTTGACGTTGTGTAGCGACGCTTCACATGCGTCAACCGCCCAGGCGGCCCGCTCTTTAACAACCGAAGGTATGCAGGAGCCTCCCTCACGGGACTAGCCCTGCCGGCCGCATCCATGGCCGAAACGTGACGCAGACGAACCGCGCTAGGCCGCTGTACTGGCTACCGGTCGACGGCTGCCGAAGGTCACGAAGGGATGAATTCCCCGCCGGGTCGACCCGGAGCTGGCTCGGCCAGGTGTAGCCGCGGCGCCGGCGGGGAAACGCAACACCACCGCCTTGATGAGCGGACATGCAACCCCGCGTATCCGCCCATCAGTGCAGTCAGTACCGCCGGTCATGTCTCCCGGCAAACCTGTTAGGAGTGCATATGCTCAATCCTCACGTAACAGAGCGTGCCGCCGAGTTCTGGACCGATCGGCAGCAACGCGAATATGACGATGCTGCCGAAGCCGAAGAAGCTGCCTTCCTGCGCGCATCGGAAGAAGTCGAGTTCGACGACGTGATCGAAGCGATTTACGACCTGCCGGAGTCCTTCCGCAACAGGGTTTTCACGGCCTACCTCGACAAATCGGACCGCAAGCATTTCGTCTACCTGCTCGAGCTGCTGTTCGACGATGCGTTCGCTGCGGCAGCCGAGGGTATTGCGAAACGCAAGGGGTACTGACATGACGACCGCGATTATTGGTTTCGCGCTCGGGATTTTTGCCGCCGCCCTTCTGATGATTGCGGCATGCGATGTGTCGCGCAACCGTCATGGGAAACACTGACCAGCCCAGATAACGACAGGATACGACGATGACAACCGACACGAATACCACCGCCCCGCGCTTTACCGTCACGCTCGCCGCGCTTCGCAAAGCTGGCGCGTGCTACGACGGCTACAACAAGCTCGTTCGCTCGCTCCAGGGGCAGCCTTTCACCGATGAGGATGAGGGCCGCGCAAGCTATATCCGCTTCCGGCATGACGCTGAAATCCCCCTGCTCGACATCCTCAAGAGCAACGGCCTCGATGACGCGCTGTGGTCGCTTCGCTGCGTATCCGGCGCTGATCGCGATATTCGGCTGTTCGCCGTCTGGTGCGCACGGCAGGTCGAGCACCTGATGGAAGATCAGCGCAGCAAGGATGCATTGAACGTTGCGGAACGCTTCGCTAATGGTGAGGCCACTGAGGAAGAGCGGGTCGCCGCATGGGCCGCCGCAGGGAACGTCGCACGGGACGCCGCATGGGACGCCGCACGGGCCGCCGCAGGGGCCGCATGGGACGCCGCATGGGTCGCCGCATGGGTCGCCGCAGGGGCCGCACGGGAGGCCGCATGGGCCGCCGCACGGGCCGTCGCAGGGGGCGCCGCACTGGACGCCGCAGGGGCCGCACAAACAGAAATGTTCAAGCGTATGTGCCTTGGCACTGCACCGTGGCAACAAGGAAAGGTTGCTGCCTGACCAACCGCGCCCGCTACGGCGGTCAATCACACCACACCGAGGGATCACATGAACAAGATCAACGACGGGGGACCGGCGTTCGGACAAGTCGTCGAACTGCGATGCGTGCGCGTCGAAATGGACGGAAGCACCGAATGGGAGCCCGAAGCAATGGTTCACGGCGGCCTGACCGTCCGCGACTACTTCGCGGCGAAGGCGTTGACCGGACTGCTTGCTGAGCCGGTCAGCGAAGGCGTTTCGCCGAGTTCGATTCATTGCACGCCGGGTTTTGACGCCGAAGGCGCGCAGCCCGGCGATCGAATAGCCGCCGCCGCATACGCGCTCGCCGACGCCATGCTGCGCGCGCGAGGTGAAGCATGAACGAGATCACCACCATGCCCGAGCTCGAAGCCTGCGGATGGTTCGTGCGCACGAAGCGCACCGACGTCGATGCGGCTGGCTGGCTCGTCGCCGACTGCTCGGCGGCAAATGACCGCGGCTCTATGCTCGCGACGCTGTTCGCCGCATCGCCCAACATGGCCGAGATCCTCGAAATCATCGCCGCCGACGCTGATGCCGGGGCGATCATGCTCACCTCCGGTGTTCGTCTTGCGATCGACGCCGCGCTGATCAAGGCCGGCCGGAAGAAGGCGCCGGAGCCGGTGCGGCACGTGACGATTGCGGGGGTGCGTGATGAGTGATCGCGAACTGCTCGAACTGGCGGCGAAGGCGGCCGGTATGGACTATCTCGTGTGGACTTCGGGACCGTCGCCAATCGTTCCTGCACCGCAGAGAATCGGCGGACGCATGGCATGGAATCCAATTCACAACGATGGTGACGCATTTCGGCTCGCGGCACAGTTGAATCTCGACATTCGATTCTCTTGGTACGACGACACAACCGCCGTGTTTGTCGGCGGAACTTGGGATGACGCGCCAGAAGCGGTGCACGCGCTATTTGAGCGAGACGTCCTCGCATCCACGCGCCGCGCCATCGTTCTCGCAGCAGCGGAAATCGCCAAGGCACGGGAGGCATGATGCGCGCCCCTCTCAACAGCCCAACACCTGTATTGCGTGGTTACAACCGATCGGTTGTATCGCGCGACTGGTTCCCGCTCGCGGTGATCGGCGCACTGTACCTGATCGCGTGCGGCGTCGCGCCGGCCTATGAACTTCTCGCAGGGATTGCACGATGAACCCGATCACCTACCTGTGCGGCGCGCTCGACCGGCTGTTCGAACGCAATCCGATCTGCGCGATGGCGCTGATGATCGTCCTCGCCTTCGTCTGCATGATCGCGATCGCGTATCTCAACCAGGACAGCGCGTCCGTCACCACTATCAACGCGAGGTATGCGTGATGGGCGAGATCGCTGAATCGATGCTCGACGGCTCGTGCTGCCAGGTGTGCGGCGAGTGGCTCGGCGAGGCCGTTGGCTATGCCGTCACCTGCGCCGCGTGCGGCGACGGCGAGCCGTTGATGTCGGACGGCCAGCAGCGCCGCGCGCGCAACCGCGAACAGTCGAATCTGCTGCTGCGCGAGAACGGCTACGAGTTCGACGAACGCAACGGCGCGGCGCACCTGATCGTGCGCACCGCGCGCGGCACGATCGATTTCTGGCCCGGCACCGGCAAATGGATCACGCGGTTCGAGATCGACGGCCTTAAGGTCGAGGATCGCGGCGTGTTCAACCTGATGAAGTTCGCGGCGCACGCGGGCGCCGCGGTCGATTCGCCGCTCGAAATCCAGTGGAAGCCGCATATGACCGCGCTCGCGCTGCTCGCGTACCGCAACGCGGGATTCATCGTGACCGGTGCGCCGGCTGATTCGCAGGGAGGTGACACATGCTGATCGAACACCTCGACATCGACGAATACCACGCGCGCGGCGAGATTTCGAAGTCGCAGCTCGACACGATCAACGTGTCGCCCGCGCACTTCTGGGCGCTGCATCGCGATCCGCAACGGCCCGCGCCGACCACGCGCGGCGGCCAGCTCGAAGGCCAGCTCGCGCACTGCGCGATCCTTGAGCCCGATGAGTTCGACAAGCGTTACGTGCTCGGCCCAACGCTGAACCGCAACACGAAGGCATGGAAGGAGTTCGTCGACGAGAACGCCGGCCGCATCGCGATCCAGCAGGACCAGTACGACACCGCGTGGCGCCAGTCGGACGCCGTGCGCGCGCTGCCGGAGATACGCGAGGCGTTGTCGCGTGGCCGCGCCGAAGTGTCGGCGTTCTGGACCGACGAGGAAACCGGCGTCGAGTGCCGATGCCGACCTGACTGGGTACACGACTGCGGCGACGCCGGCGTGATCCTGCTCGACCTCAAGACGTACAGCATCGCGAGCCCTGGTGAGTTTCGCCGGCAGGTCGCAAGAAAACGCTACGACGTGCAGGCCGCGCTCTACAGCGATGGCTATGCGAAGGCATCAGGCCGCCCCGTGCTCGGCTTCGTGTTCGTTGCTGTCGAGACGGAATACCCGTTCGCCGCGAACGCGTTAATGCTCGACGAAGAAAGCCTCGAATCTGGGCGCACGAAGTATCGCAAGAACCTGCGCACGTACGCCGAGTGCATGCGCACCAACACGTGGCCTGGGTATTCGACGGGCATTGACATCATCCGCCTGCCGCAATGGGCACTCATCACCGAGGAATAAAAACCATGGGTCAAACCACCAACATCGCCAAACTCAAGCAGACCTCCAAGATGGTCGCGCGCGATGCCGGTATCGGCAGCGTGAAGCAGTTCTTCGAGTCGCAAAAGGCAACGCTCGCCGCGGTGCTGCCGAGCCACGTCAGCCCGGATCGCATGCTGAAGATCGCGCTCGGCGCGCTGCGCACGACGCCGAAGCTGATGGAGTGCACGGTCGAATCACTGATGGGCGCTGTCGTGCAGTGCTCGCAGCTCGGCCTCGAACCGAATACGCCGCTCGGCCACGCCTACCTGATCCCGTTCGAAAAGAAAAAGAAGGTAGGCGGTGAATGGGTGACGGAAAAGGTCGAGACGCAGATCGTCATCGGCTACAAGGGCCTCATCGATCTCGCGCGCCGTTCCGGCCAGGTCGTCAGTATCGCCGCGCATGCAGTGTACGAGCACGACCACTTCGACTACGCGTTCGGCCTCAACGAAAAGCTGGAGCACAAGCCGGCCATGTCCGCGCGCGGCCGCGTGATCGCTTTCTATGCCGTCGCGAAGCTGGTCGGCGGCGGCCATGCGTTCGAAGTGATGAGCGCCGAGCAGGTCAACGAGATTCGCGATGCCAGCCAGAACTACAAGTTCGCGCGCGACAAGGAAAAGACGGTCTGGGGCCAGCACTACGAGGAGATGGGCCGCAAGACCGTGCTGCGCCGCCTGTTCAAGTACCTCCCGGTGAGCATCGAGCTTGCGAGCGCGGCTGCACTCGATGATGTCGGCGCATCCGGCCGCTCGCAAGCTCTCGACACCGTGCTCGATGGCGACTACATCACGCCGACCGACGACGAGCCGGACGACGACGGCGAGATCGATCCGCCGTCCGGCCTGACAGATCAGCGCCAGCAGCAACGCGACATGACCCTGCCGTCCTATGACGACCTGCTCAGCCAGATCCGAAACGCGAAGGACGAGGAAGTGCTCGCCCTCGTGCTGGACAGCGCTCGTGATCTCCCGCAGACCGAGTACGTGAAGCTTGAGCAGGCGTATCAGGATCGCCGCGAAGTGCTGCTCAATGCGTAACGGGGCACCGCGCGGCACCCGTCGCGCGCCATTGAGGCTTTATCTGTAGAGGAAGCGATGGACCTTCGTTTTGGATCGGTGTGCAGCGGTATCGAAGCGGCGAGCTGCGCCTGGCATCCGCTCGGATGGAAAACGGAGTTCGTCAGCGAGATCGAGCCGTTCCCGAGTGCGGTCCTCGCGCACCACTACCCGACCGTGCCGAACCTCGGCGACATGACCAAATTTAAGGAATGGCCCGATGCAGCTATCGATCTTCTCGTCGGCGGAACTCCCTGCCAAAGCTTCAGCGTCGCCGGACTCCGAAAGGGACTGGCTGATCCGCGTGGCAACCTCATGCTCACCTATCTTGCCATTGCTGAACGCTACGCTCCCCGCTGGCTGGTATGGGAAAACGTCCCCGGCGTCCTGTCGTCGAACCGCGGCCGGGACTTTGGAACCTTCCTCGGAGGGCTGGCAGAACTCGGGTATGGGTTCGCCTACCGGGTTCTTGACGCTCAGTTCTTTGGAATTCCCCAGCGACGCCGCCGTGTGTTCGTTGTCGGACATCTTGGAGACTGGCGACGTGCCGCAGCGGTACTTTTTGAGCGCGAAAGCCTGCTCGGGCATCCTGCGCCGCGCCGGGAACCGAGGCAAGGAGTTGCCCCGACCCTTAGCGCACGCACTAAAGGCGGTGGCGGACTCGGAACCGACTTCGAGTGCGATGGCGGCTTGATAGCTCACGCCCTTCGCGGCGAAGGTTTTGACGCGAGCGAGGATGGAACCGGGCGAGGTACGCCGCTTATTCCGGTGCCGTATGCGATCCAGGCTGGCGCGCTGCGCGAGAACGTCGAGTGTGGACCGGATGGTATCGGCGTTCAGGAGCGAATCGCCTACACGCTGGAGGCGCGCGCCGAGGTCCAAGCGATTGCCTTCGACTGCAAGGCTTCCGGACAGAACGGATTCGGTGTAGGCGAGATTGCGTCGACGATGCGCAGCATGGGGCACGCGAATTCGCATCAGAACGGCGGCGGTCATCTGGCCGTGGCTGTGAACATTCGCGGGCGCGAAGGCGGCGGAACGGCCGAACTCTCGGGAGATATTGCAACCGCGCTTCGCGCGAGTCAGGGCGGAGGCGACAAGCTTCATGCACTCACCGGTTCGGCTGTTCGCCGTCTGACGCCGCGGGAATGCGAGCGCCTACAAGGATTCCCTGACGACTACACGCTCATCAACGTTCGCGGCAAGCCCGCCGCAGACGGCCCGCGCTACAAGGCGCTCGGCAACAGCATGGCGGTTCCTGTCATGCACTGGATCGGCAAGCGTATTGAGCTCGTCGAATCGCTCACCAACTGAGGAAACCACCATGAACGACCAACCATCCAACCGCATTGATGCGTCCTACAGCGACGCCGAGAAGGCCGAGGACATGCGCATGATGCGAATCGTGCTGGACGACTACACGCGCAACGGCATCGCCACGATGACCGATTCGGAAAAGGTCACGTACCTGTCGGCATCCCTGCTTTGCGCCTACCAACTGATTCGAAGCGTGGCCGGCGACGAGTGGGTCAGGGGTTGGCTCGAAGCCGCTTTGTACGACGTGAAGAACAACCCGTGCGCGGTCGAAATCCGCAAGCCATCCTGACTCGAGGCCCACCATGACGACCAAAAACGACACCAACTCGACTCCCGAAGTGCGCGTCACGTGGAGTAAGGATAACGAGTACTTCTCATGCGATGACCTCTGCGAACTGCTCGATATGCACGATGAACTCACGGTCGGCGATGTTGTGTACTACGGCGACGTTGCACCGATTCCGACCAAGCACCTGTGCGACGCAGACGACATTATCGACATGATCGGCGAGCGGGCGTATGACGAAGTCGGGGAAGCTGCCGACGGCTATCCGGACATCGCGCCGGAAGCCAAGGCCGAGTTGGACGCACTGATTGCTGGCTGGATCGAGAAACATGCGAAGCCGACGTTCTACAGCGTCATCAACGTGCGCGAGCACACGATCACGGCGGCAGACATGGAGGGCCGGGAATGAACACCACCGACAAGAGCCGCGCTGATGTGCTGACCGAGGCCCAGCGGAAAGCGCTGGAAACCGCCGTGAATGTGCTCAACATCAACTGGGAACACGAGACGGCAAACGAATTGTGGGAAGCGTTCACTGCCCCCGTTTCGCAGCCCGCAGCAGAGCCGATCGACGCGCCGAGCGTCAACGAGACCATCACGTACAGCGGTGACTCGCTCACGCTGTCGGGAGCGCAGTTACTTGAAGCACTCGACTTCATTGCGCCGGATCGCGATGCCGATCAGCTCGAAAGCGAAGTGACGATCCAGTACGGCGAAGGCCACACCGGCAAGGGGATGTATTGCTGGTGCACCGAATATCCGGAAGAAGGCGCGATCTTCATCGACGGATCGACAGCGATCCCGACCGAAGCTGCACCCGCACCCTCGCCGGCGGACGAGCGGGCGGCGTTCGAATCGCTGAAAGGAGCATGGCAATCGATGCCGCCGTTCGATGTGTTCTGCGCAGGATGGCAAGCAGCGCGCGCCTCCTCTGCCAACGAGACGGGGGCGGAAGGGGCGCCTGTCGCATGGATGAGCATCGACGATCCGCGCGACTGCATCTCCGACGCGAAGAAGCGCGACATGATCGAGCATGCCGGCGCACCAGGCGCGCGACTGGCTGAGAAATATTCGATCGCGCTCGGCGTGATCACCCCCGCGCAGGCGGCCGAACCGTGCGCTTGGCTGGTCGAATGGACGCCCAATGTTTCCGACAAGGTATGGGCTCAATCATTCGTGAACGAACTTGATGCGATCAACAAACAGCGTCAGGTCGGCGGCCGGATCATTGCTTGCGCGCCCATCAACGCACTTTCTCATGCACCCGCGCAGGCGGCGGAACCGATGCCGGCCCCGGCCGGATGGAAGCTTGTGCCTGTCGCACCGACTTTTGAGATGTGCCGCGCCATGGAGGAAGCGATCGATGCGGGATGGAAAGATTCCATCGTATGGGCGAGAGGAATCGCAGCCGCCCCGCAGCCTCCCGCGCAGGCAGACGCTCAATCGGATAAGGGGTAAGGCATGAACAAAGTCACCATCACCGTTTCGGGTCGCGTTGGCGTGGGTAAGTCTGCCCTCTGCGGCGAAATCGAAATCATGTGCCGCGCGCTCGGCCTGCAAGTCGAATGGACTGGCGGCCAAGAAGAAAAGAACCTGACGCAGGCTGATTGGACTGAGGCACTTGAAATGTATCGGCCCGAGGTCGTCATCGTCGAGCAGATCGAACGAGTTGAACCCGTCACTGAGACGCATGGAGCGCAGGCATCCGCTTGGGAGGGTCTGACGCACGCGCAGCGCGAAGCAATTGAATATGCCGCACGCTGGTTGGAAGAAAACGTCAGTAACCGATACGCATATACAGCCGTAAAGCAATTGCGCACCCTTCTCGCCGCCCGCGCAGGAGAAGCATCATGAAAGAGCCGATTCTGTCGCGCGAGGAAGTCAAAGCGCTGTACTCCAAGCACATCGCCAATCCATACGATCTTCTGCCGCGTCATGTGGAGGCGTTCGTCGCTGACTACGAAGCCGCCGTTCTGGAGAGGGTTTGCGGGAAGCCGATCTATCAGGTATGGATCGAGGAAACAAGCTCGTACGCCGATGTAACGGCTGAGTATTACGCCGAACGCTTACCGAGCAATCGCCGCATCGTCTACGCCATTAACCGGAGCAAATCATGACCCGCTACTGCTCAGTCTGTTGTTGCAAGCGCTGGTTCACTGATGCTGGTGATTGTGTGGTGTGCATCGGTTTGTTCAACGACGCTTAAGGGGCCGATCATGAAGATCACCGATGACATGCTGACGGAGTGGTTTCCAGCCGATGTGAAGCCGGTTCATATCGGCGTCTACCCGGCGTGCATGGAGGTCGTCACGGATCGGTTTGGCACGTCTCATATCGAATATGGATTTGCTCGATGGGACGGTCAACGATGGGGCTTGATGCAATCAGATATTAAGTCTGCTGAGCAGAGCGTTTTCCTCGCCGCATCGCAGGCCAAGTCTTGGCGCGGGCTCAAGGAGAAGCACTATGGATGAGCGCGAGATGTTCGAATCCCACTTCGGCATTCCTGTGGAACAGCGTCGCAGCCCATCTGCAGGGGGTTATGCGCAACGCGAATATCAGATGATGTGGGCCGGTTGGCAAGCCGCCCGCCGCACCACTCCCGACAGGGACGCCATCATCGAGGAATGCGCGAAGGTGTGCGAAATGGAGCGAGAAGCGCTTCGTAAGAATGAAGCAGTTTGGGATGCCAATCCGAACTTGCGGCCTGACGAAGATTACGTTTCAGAGTGGGAGGCGTCTGCATGTCGGGGCGAGGAATATGCCGCTGCCATCCGCACCCTCAAGACCGCCCCCACTAGCGATCAGGGAGAGAAGTCGTGATCAGAAAAATCTTCGAGATCGTCGGGGCGATCTACATCATTCTGGCCGTGCTCAGTTCGATTGATGTCATCGATTTCCACAACTGCATTTCCAATGCTGGCAAATGTCGCGTCAGCGTTGAAAAGGAAGCGAAATGATCGACACCGACAAGATGAAAGCGCTGGCCCTGAAAGTCGGCGGCGTTGAATGGTATGAGGGCGGAGATTCCGTTTGCCTTCCCGATGGGGACACTATCGCGTGCTGCCAGTCGAGCATCGGGCATATGCCGGAGCCGATTCATTACGACGATATGGTCGAGTATCTGGTATCCGTCAGTCCTGCAAAAATCCTCAAACTCATTGACGCTTTTGAAGCCGCAGAACGTGAGAGAGAACAACTCCGAGCCGAGCTGGAAGCCGCTGCTGCGTTCGTTCAAGACGTGTCGAAGCAGAAGCCCGAGAGGCCGGATTACTGGAGTTCATGCAGCCAGTGCGAGCACAACATCGATCGCGCGCAGGACTTGCTTGAAAAGCAGGCCGCCCTCTCCCAACGCCAGGAGGAATCGTGAGCGAACTGAAGCCTTGTCCGTTTTGCGGCGGCTCTGTATCTCTTGAGCGCGCGCGTAGCACCACAGACTTTATCCACGGGACGCGTCAATGGTGGGGCGTAGTTTGCCGGAACACAATCAATCTCGGCGGCACATGCGCTATCGAGCAGCGCCCTAGTGCATCGCCGGAAGCGGCTATCGAACGTTGGAACCGCCGCGCCCCTGCTAGTGAGGGAGAACAGAAATGACCAGCCGCCGCATCAACGGCACCGCCGTCTACGAAGTCCTGCTCACCGGAACACACACAGCCAGTCAGATCGCGACGAAGCTTGGGACGTCGACCGCGTTCGTCCAGTGCTTCCTCGACACGCTGTTCTACGCCGGTCGCATCCGGATCGATCGGCGCGTGCGCACGGACACGGCGTACGAGGTGACGCCGGCTGCGATGCCGCGCGCGCCACTCGACATGCCGGCCGCCGGGCCGCGTCTCGCACCCAACCTGCAATCCACGCTCGCCGGCTACGATCGCGAGATCAGCCGCCGCGTCGAGCTCGCCATGACCACGAGGGGAAAATGAATACCGTCTTCATCCTGATGGCGCAGTACGGCGCAACGGCCGTTATTCCTGTCGAGTGTGTCTGCCGGGACTATTTTTCGCATCTGACCGTTCCGCAGTTCGTCCGAAAGGTCAACGCCGGCGAGATAGCCCTCCCGCTCGTGCGCATGGAAGGTTCGCTGAAATCAGCCAAGGGCGTGCACGTCGACGACCTTGCAAAGTGGATCGACGCCCGGCGGGCCGCAGCCGTCAAAGAGTGCGATCAACTCTGCGGTCAATGCTGACCGGTCCTACGCGAGTGCTACACGGCATTCCGCATCCCCCTGCGCAGCCTTGCTAGCCAAGGCTGCCGCTTCTTTACCCGGTCCAGTCGAGCATGGGCGCGACGGAAACGCGGCGGGGAGGAAGCGAAGACGAAGCGGACATGGAATCGGGGCAACAGGCGGCGCGGGAACAACCGGGCATTTTACCGCAACCGGCGCACGCCTTGCCGGCGCCGCTAACGCGCGCTCGCGTCGCCGAGTTCCGCGTCGACCGCGCGCCGCGCTTCGTCGAGCACGCGTTCGATCACGCGCCGCTCGGTCAGCAGAATCCCGTCGACCTTGACGAGCCGCCAGTCGATGCGCACCTCGCCGCGCTCCAGCACGCGATAGTGGACATGCTCGCCGTCCCACACCTGCTCGGTCTTCACCTCGATCTCGAAGCCGCGATAAGGCTCGCTGTAGTCGCCGAGATCGCTGCCTGTCGGTTCCATCGCACGCTCCGTCGTGCACGGCGCGACGCCGCCGGCGCGGCCCGCGCCGTCAGGTCAGTCGTATTTGTCCGACAAAACGGATTTGCCGTCGGCGGTCAGGTCGACGCGGCCCGCCGCGGCCTGATAGATCAGCCCCTCGTTCAGCAACGCGTAGACGACGTCGTCGAACGCAGCGGGCACTGGCCGGCTTTCGCCGAACCGGTCGATCCACTTCAGCGCCTCGATGGCTTCGGGAGAAAGAATGGGCGTCATGCGCGGCCTCCGGCATCGATGTCGCTCCATCCTAGCACTTCGCCCGGACGTCGAACACCGGCCGATCGGCCGACGAAACGCACCCCTCGAGTGCACCGCACGGCGCCAGGCGGCATCGCCGCCCGACGCGTGCCGCCGCTCACAGCCGCGCGATCGATACCTCGGTCGATTTCACGAGCGCGACGACTTCGGCGCCCACCTTCAGTTCGAGTTCGTCGACCGAACGCGTCGTGATGACGGACGTGACGATGCCGAACGGCGTCTCCACGTCGACCTCGGACACGACGGGGCCGCGAATGATCTCCTTCACCTTGCCTTTGAACTGGTTGCGCACGTTGATTGCAGTAATGCTCATCGGGTTGATCGCTCCGAAAAAAAGTCGGGAAACGGGCGCCGGTGCCGCCCGCGGATTAAACGGCCCAGCGGATCCGTGCGACGGATCGCCCGCCGCTCGCGTGGACGTTCGCGTCGCCGTCGCGCACCTCCTCCGTGCGCCCGCCGAGCACGCGCTGCAGCACGCGGTCCTCGAGCGCGGCGAACGCCGCCGACGCCCGCGCGCGCGGCCGCTCGAGCGGCACGGGCTGGTCGAGCGCGACACGCCCCTGCTCGATCAGCAGGATGCGGTCGCCGAGCGCGACGGCTTCCTGCACGTCGTGCGTGACCAGCAGCGCGGTGAACCGATGCTCGCGCCACAGCCGCTCGATCAGCGCATGCATCTCGATGCGCGTCAGCGCGTCGAGCGCGCCGAGCGGCTCGTCCAGCAGCAGCAACTCCGGACGATGCACGAGCGCACGCGCAAGCGCGACGCGCTGACGCTGGCCACCCGACAGCTGCGCGGGCCAGTCGTCCGCGCGCTCGAGCAGGCCGACTTCGGCGAGCACCGCACGCGCGTCGTCGCGCGCGCGGCGGCCGAGGCCGAGCATCACGTTCTGCAGCACGGTCTTCCACGGCAGCAGCCGCGCGTCCTGATACATGATTCGCGTATCGAGCGCGCCGCCGGCGGCACCGCGCGTCGCGAGCGTGCCGTCGCTCGGCTGCTCGAGGCCGGCGACGAGCCGCAGCAGCGTCGATTTCCCGCAGCCGCTGCGCCCGACGATCGCGACGAAGCTGCCGCGCGCGATCCGCAGATCGACGTCGTCGAGCACCGTGCGCGTGCCGAAACGCTTGCTGACGCCGCTCAGCGTCACCGCATCGTCGGACGCCGCATCGCCGGCGCGGCGCCGCGCAAGCGGCACAACGGCTGCGCCGCCGTCGCGCTCCACGATCGCCGCGTCGCGCGCTGCGTCGTCCTCGACGCGCGTCTGCGCGAGTTCGGCCTCGAGATCGGCGCCGGCCAGCGGCCCGTAGACGGCCGCCGAAGTGGTCGCATTCATGCCTTCGCTCCTGATTGATAGGCGGGGTGCCAGCGCAGCGTCACGCGCTCGAGCCATTTCGCCAGCACGTCGGCCAGCTTGCCGAGCACCGCGTACAGCAGGATGCCCACCACCACGACGTCGGTTTGCAGGAATTCGCGTGCGTTCATCGTCATGTAGCCGATGCCCGACTGCGCGGAGATCGTTTCCGCGACGATCAGCATCACCCACATCAGCCCGAGCGCAAAACGCACGCCGACGAGGATCGACGGCAGCGCGCCCGGCAAAATCACGTGCCGGTAGAGCGCGAAGCCGCGCACGCCGTAGCTCTTCGCCATCTCGATCAGGCTCGCGTCGACCGAGCGGATGCCGTGATACGTATTGATGTAGACGGGAAAGAACACGCCCAGCGCGACGAGGAACAGCTTCGCCTTCTCGTCGATCCCGAACCACAGGATCACGAGCGGAATCATCGCGAGCGCCGGAATATTGCGGATCATCTGGATCGTCGAGTCGAGCGCGACCTCCGCGGCCTTCGACAGTCCGGTCGCCAGCCCGAGCGCAAGGCCGACGCCGCCGCCGACCGCAAAGCCGAGCAGCGCACGCCATGTGCTGACCTTGACGTTCGCCCACATCTCGCCCGATGTCACGAGCGACCACGCGGCCCGCACGACCGCGACGGGCTCCGGCAGCACGCGCGTGGACAGCCAGCCCGTGCGCGTACCGATCTCCCACGCGACCAGCAGCGCGAGCGGCACGAGCCACGGCGCGATACCGCGCCACGCACGGGCGGCGGCGCCGCCGGTCGTCGACGTTGTCGTCGTCATTGCAGCCTCCATTCGCTCAGCTCTGGCTCGTCTTCGGCAGATAGCTGTTGCCGACGATCTCGCCGAACGGCCCCGACAGCGGTCCGGTCGGACGCTGCGCCTGCTTGCCCTTGATCAGCGGGAACACGAGTTCCGCGAAACGGTACGACTCTTCGAGATGCGGATAGCCGGACAGGATGAACGTATCGATCCCGAGCGCCGCGTATTCGCGCATGCGCTCCGCGACCTGCTCCGGATTGCCGACGAGCGCCGTGCCCGCCCCGCCGCGCACGAGGCCGACACCGGCCCACAGGTTCGGATACACCTCGAGCGTCTCGCGGCCGCCGCGCTTGCCGCCGTGCAGCGCGGCCATCCGGCGCTGCCCTTCGGAGTCCATGTTCGCGAAGGCCTGCTGCGCGCGCGCGATCGTGTCGTCGTCGAGACGGCTGATCAGCCGGTCGGCGTCGCGCCACGCTTCGTCCTCGGTTTCGCGCACGATCACGTGCAGACGAATGCCGAACTTGATCTCGCGCCCGCGCGCCTGCGCTCGCGCGCGGATATCGGCGATCTTCTTCGCGACGGCCTCGGGCGGTTCGCCCCAGGTCAGATAGGTGTCGATGTGGTCGGCCGCGATCGCATGCGCGGCCGGCGACGAACCGCCGAACCACAGCGGCGGATGCGGACGCTGCACCGGCGGATACAGCGCCTTGCCGCCCTTCGAGCGCAGATGCTTGCCGATATAGTCGAAGCCGTCGTTGTCGTGCGATGCGGCGAGCAGCCCGCGCCAGATGTGCAGAAAGTCGTCGGTGATCTCGTAGCGCGTATCGTGATCGGCGAACAGCCCGTCGCCTTCGAGCTCGGCCGCATCGCCGCCCGTCACGACGTTGATCAGCAGACGGCCGCCGGACAGCCGGTCGAACGTCGCGGCCATCCGCGCGGACAGCCCCGGCGACGCAATGCCGGGCCGCACGGCGACCAGGAACTTCAGCCGCCGCGTTGCCGGAATCAGGCTCGACGCGACGACCCACGCGTCCTCGCACGAGCGACCGGTCGGCAGCAGCACGCCTTCGTAGCCAAGCGTGTCGGCCGCGACGGCAACCTGCCGGAAGTAGTCGTAGTCCGCGGCGCGTGCGCCTTCGGCCGTGCCGAGGTAGCGGCTGTCGCCGTGCGTGGGAATAAACCAGAACACATTCATCTGCTGCTCCTGCGTGACTGTCCTTGCCAGAATTGAGATAAAACGTCGCCCTGCTCGCGGCGCGCGTCGGCGCCGCATGCATGGTGTGCGTTCGAATCGGGATGGTTCGCCGGTCGGGCCGTGCGGCGGGCGAATGCGCGGATGCACGGCGGCTTCTGGGAAATCAGTCTAGGGACCGAGGCGCGGCTTTGGAACGATTTTTTTGAGCTTAGGTTTTCCGCTTTCGTGATTAGCGCGACGCTGCAGCGAATATGCGCCGGCCCGGCCCTATAATGACGCCCTGTCCGAACAACCGCGCGCATCCGGCTTCGCCGCACGCGCATGCAGCACACACTACCGACCGATGCAGAAAGTCATCCTGCCCTTCCTCTCCGGCTTCCTGGCCGCCCTGTTCTTCCGCGAAGCGACGCTGGCGCTGCTGCATACGGCCGATCTGATCGCCGCGGCCGGCTTCTCGACGCAGCCGTTCGCGCCGCTCGGTATTCCTGAATTTGTCGCCAACGCGCTGATCAGCGCGTGTATCGCGATCCCGATGGCGTGGCTGCTGCGCGTGTCGCCGGAGCGCGAGGCGCCGTGGATCGGCGCGCTGCTGTTCGGCGGAATCGTGCTGACCGCCGCGCGCGTGTTCGCGATCGATCCGCTGCGCGGCCTCTGGCCGTCCGGCAACATGATGCCGGTGCTCGCGGCCGGCTTCGCGGCCAATGCGATCTGGGGCTTCGGCGCGCTCGTGTTCATGCGCGCGTTCATGTCGGACGACGCCGGCGAAGACTGATCGGCAACGCACGGCCGCGCGCGTTCGAGCGCCCGTCGGCCACCAATCGCCGATCGCCGATCGCCGAACAACGTACCGCGCGTTCCAACGCCCACCAACGAAAAGGCCGCCTGCATCGACAGGCGGCCTTTTCATTTCGATGCGCCGCTTCGCGCGGCACCGCGCATTCAGTCCTTCAGATGACGCAGCGGATGCGTGTCGGGCGTCCACGGGCTGTCGAACATCGCGAGCACGTCCGCGCGATCGACGTCGGCGATCGACTTGAACCGCCATGCCGGCCGGTGATCCTTGTCGACGATCAGTGCACGCACGCCCTCGATCACGTCGCCGCGCGCGAACGTCGAGCGCGTGAGATCGAGATCGCGTCGCAGGCATTCGGCCATCGTCGCGCCGCGCGCGCGGTCGACGACTTCGAGCGACACGGCCATCGACAGCGGCGACAGCTCGCTGCGCATCGCATGCGTCGCCTTCTCGACCCAGCCGTCGACGGCCGCGCAGTCCTGCTCCGCCTCGAGCGACGCGACGATCGCGCCGATGTCGGGCTGCGCGAAATGCCGATCGATGCCGGCGCGCGCGTCGGCGAGCGCCGAGGTATCCGGCGTCGGTACGACCTTGTGCGCGGCCGCCGCATCGGCGACGCACGCGACCGCCTGCGCCCCGTCGTCGAAGCGCGTGCCCTTCAGCGCGTCGATCAGCGCCGGCAACGCCGCGTCGGGCAGGTAGACGTCGGCAAGCTGCGCGGCCAGCGCGCCGGCCGCGTCGAGCGTCGCGCCCGTCACCGCGAGGTAGCGGCCGATCATGCCCGGCGTACGGGCCAGGAACCAGCTCATCCCGACGTCCGGGAACAGTCCGATGCGGGTTTCGGGCATCGCCATCTTCGTCGAATCGGTGACGACGCGCAGGCCGCCCGTATGCCGCGCGGCCTGCGAGATACCCATCCCGCCGCCCATCACGACACCGTGCATCAGCGCGATGTACGGCTTCGGATAGGTGAAGATCGCGTGGTTGAGCGTGTATTCCTCGATGAAGAACGCGTCGACCGCGTCGCGGTCGCCGCGCTGCCATGCTTCATGGAAGAACCGTACGTCGCCGCCCGCGCAGAACGCGCGCGGATGCGGGCTGTGCACGACGACCGCGACGACGTCCGGATCGTCGCGCCACGCATCGAGCGCCTGCTGCATCGTGCGGATCATCGCGACGGACAGCGCGTTCAGCGCCTTCGGCCGGTTCAGTTCGAGAAAGCCGATGCGGTTCGCGACATACGCACGCACGTCGGGCTGGGCGGATTCGGGAGAAACGGAAGCGGTGTCGGTCATGAGCGTCTATCTATCGGGCAATCGTGCGCACGTTCAGTGCGCCTGCATCTTCGAGAACAGGTTCAGCACCACGACGCCCGAGATGATCAGACCGAGGCCGATCACCGCCGGCAGGTCGGGCACCTGACGGTACAGCAGCATCGCGACGAGCGTGATCAGCACGATGCCCGCGCCCGACCACACCGCATAGATGATGCCGACCGGCATCGTGCGCAATGTCAGCGACAGGCAGTAGAACGCGACGCCGTAACCGGCGACGACGAGCGCAGACGGCCAGAAGCGCGTGAAGCCGTCCGCCGCGCGCAGCGCCGACGTGCCGATCACTTCCGCGACGATCGCGATCGCGAGCCAGGCGTATCCGGGCAGCTGCATCGTTCAGCTCCTCGCGAGCGCCAGCACGCCGTAGTCCTGACCGAGCTCCGCGCACAGCGTTTCGACGACGAATTCATGATCGAGCCGTTGCGGCAGTCCCGACACCGTGACCGAGCCGATCACGCCGGCACCCGCGACGGTCAGCGGAAACGCGCCGCCGTGCGGCGCGTATTCGGCGAGCGGCAGGCCGTGCTTGTCGGCGAGCGTCGTGCCGGCCTGCTGCATGCGCAGCCCGATCGCATAAGAACTGCGGCGGAAATGCGCGACGACGTTGCGCTTGCGGCGCACCCAGTCGGCGTTGTCCGGCGTGGCGCCGGGCAGCGCCGAGAAGAACAGCGGGTGCCCGAATGTGACGATGTCGATCGCGACCGCGTGCCCGCGCGACGCGGCGAGCGCATGCATGCGGTTGCCGAGCGCCCACGCGCGCGCCGGATCGAAGTGGGGAAACACGAGCGCTTGTTCCTGCGCGCCGATCGATTGCAGATCGTGAGCGATGTCCATGAATCCGTCGATGCTGTAATGAGAATCGCAACGGCGCCGCGGCGATCGCGGCCCCGCTGCCGGAGTGACGACACAAACCGCTCGATTCTAGCGCACGCGTCGCGCGTCCCGACCCCGGCCGCCTTTCGAACGCGATTCTCACAAAGTGCTTGCACGCGCTCGGGTTACTCCTTATAATTCAATCTTTCGACGGACGCGGGGTGGAGCAGTCTGGCAGCTCGTCGGGCTCATAACCCGAAGGTCGTAGGTTCAAATCCTACCCCCGCAACCAAGCGTCCCGATTTCCGCAGAAAGCCCGGCCCCGCGCCGGGCTTTTTGTTTTCCGTGCGGTTTCGGTCCGTCGCGCGCGCACCGCCGCGCGCCCGATGCGCGCGTTCGAGAATGCGCCGCCCCGGTGATACACTCGCAATCACCTCGTCCCTTCCATTCGACATGAAATTCTGCTCCGTCTGCGGCCACGAAGTCATCGCGCGCATCCCTCAGGGCGACAACCGCGAGCGCTTCGTCTGCGATCACTGCGGCACGATCCATTATCAGAATCCGCGCAACGTCGTCGGCACGGTGCCGGTATGGGGCGAACAGGTGCTGCTGTGCCGCCGTGCGATCGAACCGCGCTACGGATTCTGGACGCTGCCCGCGGGCTTCATGGAGATGGGCGAAACGACCGCCGAGGCGGCCGCGCGCGAAACGCTCGAGGAAGCCGGCGCGCGCGTCGAGGTGCAGAACCTGTTCACGCTGCTGAACGTGCCGCACGTGCACCAGGTGCATCTGTTCTATCTGGCGCGGCTCGTCGATCCGGAATTCGAGGCCGGCGAGGAAAGCCTCGAGGTCAAGCTGTTCGACGAAGCCGACATCCCGTGGGACGAGATCGCGTTCCCGACGGTCAGCCAGACGCTGCGCTTCTTCTTCGCCGATCGCGCGACCGGCGACTACGGCGTACACACCGGCGACATCTTCCGCTCGCTGCGCAACGGCTGAATCGGCCCATGGTTCCCTGGCTCGGCCCGGACGATCCGTTTCCGCCCGTCGAACGCGCGCTCGGACCTGCGACCGGCGCGCCGGGCCTGCTTGCCGCGAGCGCCGATCTGCTGCCGTCGCGGCTCATCGACGCGTATCTGCGCGGCATTTTCCCGTGGTATTCGGACGGCCAGCCCGTGCTGTGGTGGAGCCCCGACCCGCGGATGATCCTCGTGCCGGACGAGTTCAAGGTATCGCCGTCGCTGAAGAAGACGCTCAAGCGCGTGCTGCGCGATCCCGCATGGGAAGTGCGCGTCGATCACGACTTCCGCGGCGTGATGCGTGCGTGCGCGCAGGCGCCGCGCCGCGGGCAGCGCGGCACGTGGATCACGGCCGAGATCATCGACGCGTACACGTCGCTTTATCGCTCCGGCAATGCGCACAGCATCGAGACCTGGCACGACGGACGGCGCGTCGGCGGGCTGTACGGCGTCGCGTTCGGGCAGATGTTCTTCGGCGAGTCGATGTATGCGGACGTCACCGACGCCTCGAAGATCGCGCTGGCCGCGCTCGTCGCCCACCTTCGCGAGCACGGGCTGGAGATGATAGACTGCCAGCAGAATACGTCGCATCTAGCGTCGCTCGGCGGCCGCGAGATCGCACGCAAGGCCTTTGTCGCTCACGTGCGCCGCGCGGTGGCCGAACCGCCGATTCCGTGGCAGTTCGACAAGCGCGTGCTCGCCGCGCTGACGGGCCGCACCGAGCCGGCGGCCCCTTCCGGGATCGAGCGCTAGCGCGGCACTCCATCCCTGCATCGAGAGCTGCCCATGACTCACCCGACTGAGCTGCCGCTTTCACCGCTTTCGGCGCTGCAATTCTATGCAACGGCGCCCTATCCGTGCAGCTATCTGGACGGCCGTATCGCGCGCTCGCAAGTCGCGACGCCGAGCCATCTGATCAACTCCGACATCTACACCGAGCTCGTGAAGGCCGGCTTTCGCCGCTCGGGTGTGTTCACCTATCGGCCGTACTGCGACGGCTGCCGCGCCTGCGTGCCGGTTCGCGTGCCGGTCGCCGCGTTCGCGCCGTCGCGCACGCAGCGCCGGATGTGGAAGCGGCATCGCGCGCTCGTCGCGACCGTATCGCCGCTGCACTACGACGAAGATCACTACGCGCTCTACATGCGCTATCAGTCGGCGCGCCACGCGGGCGGCGGCATGGACCGCGACAGCCGCGACCAGTACGAGCAGTTCCTGCTGCAAAGCCGGATCAATTCGCGTCTCGTCGAATTCCGCGATCCCGATGCGCCGGACGGCGAGCCCGGCAAGCTGCGGATGGTGAGCATGATCGACATCCTCGGCGACGGGCTCTCGTCGGTCTACACGTTCTTCGAGCCCGACGATCCGCATACGAGCTACGGCACGTACAACATCCTCTGGCAGATCGAACAGGCGAAGAGCCTCGGCCTGCCGTACGTCTATCTCGGCTACTGGATCCGCGAAAGCCCGAAGATGGCGTACAAGGCCAACTTCCATCCGCTCGAAGGACTCATCGACGGCCGCTGGAAGGTGCTCGACCCGGCGCGCGTCGATCTGCCGCCCGTCGACGCCGCACTCGCGCGCGCGCCGCTGCCCGGCGGTCACACCGGCTCGGTGTGAGCGGTACGCGGCGCCGCCGCTTGCGCACGGGACAGCGCGCAAAGATCGCGGCGCGCGAGCACGCCGGACCAAAGCCCGCCTCTGCCGCACAACTCCCGGTAAAATAGCGGGTTGTCATTCATTCCGGCTGTCCGCCCAATTCCCGTGTTCAGTTCCCTCTATCCGCTGGCCCGCGCATCCCTGTTCAAGATGGATGCGGAAGACGCTCACCACCTCACGCTGCGCGCGCTCGGCGCCGCCGGCCGCACGGGCCTCGCCTGCGCGCTGTCGGCGCGCGTGCCCGACGCGCCGCGTACGGTGATGGGCCTCACGTTCCGCAACCCGGTCGGCCTGGCGGCCGGTCTCGACAAGGACGGCGCGGCCATCGACGGCCTCGCGGCACTCGGTTTCGGCTTCATCGAGGTCGGCACGGTCACGCCGCGCGCGCAGCCCGGCAATCCGCGCCCGCGGATGTTCCGCCTGCCGCAGGCCGAGGCGCTGATCAACCGGATGGGCTTCAACAACCACGGCGTCGACCAGTTCGTGAAGAACGTGCAGGCCGCGCGCTATCGCGGCATCCTCGGCCTGAACATCGGCAAGAATGCCGACACGCCGATCGAGCGCGCCGCCGACGACTATCTGTACTGCCTCGAGCGCGTCTACCCGTTCGCGAGCTACGTGACGATCAACATTTCGTCGCCGAACACGAAGAACCTGCGCCAGCTGCAGGGCGCGGGCGAACTCGACGCGCTGCTCGCTGCACTGAAGGACAAGCAGCAGCGTCTGGCCGACCTGCACGGCAAGCTCGTGCCGCTCGCGCTGAAGATCGCGCCCGATCTCGACGACGAACAGGTCAAGGCGATCGCCGATACGCTGCTGCGCCACAAGATCGAAGCGGTGATCGCGACCAACACGACGTTGTCGCGCGCCGCCGTGCAAGGCCTGCCGCACGCGGACGAAGCGGGCGGGCTGTCGGGCCGCCCGGTGTTCGATGCGTCGAACGAGGTGATTCGCAAGCTGCACGCGGAAGTCGGCAGCGCGGTGCCGATCATCGGCGTCGGCGGCATTTTCTCGGGCGATGATGCGCGCGCGAAGCTCGCGGCCGGCGCATCGCTCGTCCAGCTCTATACCGGCTTCATCTATCGTGGCCCGGCGCTCGTGGCCGAATGCGTGAAGGCGATCGCGCGCGAGCGTGCCGCGTAATATAGGCATAAACAAACGATATTTAGACGTCGATTGTATTTTTGCTATGATCGACGCCATTGTCAGATCATGAGCCCCGCCGGGGCAAGGAAGCTCACACGATGAAATTTGCGCTGCTGAAGAAGCTGCTGGTTGCCGGTCTGATCGGCACGTCGTTCGCCGCCGCGACCGCGCATGCGGCCGACCTCCTCGACCAGGTCAAACAACGCGGCACGCTGCGGATCGGCCTCGAGGGCACGTTCCCGCCGTTCAATTCGAAGAACCCGCAAGGCGAGCTCGTCGGCTTCGACGTCGACATCGCGAAGGCCGTCGCCGCGAAGCTCGGCGTGAAGCCGGAATTCGTGACGACCGAATGGAGCGGCATCATCGCCGGCCTGCAGGCCGGCAAGTTCGACGTGATCGTCAACCAGGTCGGCATCACCGACAAGCGCAAGGAAACGCTCGACTTCTCGCCGGCTTATACGTATTCGTCCGCGCAGCTGATCCAGCGCAAGGACGACACGCGCCAGTTCAAGTCGCTCGAAGACCTGAAGGGCAAGAAGCTCGGCGTCGCGCTCGGCACGAACTACATGGACATGGCGAAGTCGGTGCCGGGCATCGACGTGAAGACGTATCCGGGCGCGCCCGAGTATCTGCGCGACCTCGCGGCCGGCCGTCTCGACGCGGCACTCAACGACCGCCTGATGCTCGCATACCTGACGAAGAATTCGCAGCTGCCGCTGCGCCCGGGCGCGAACGTCGGCTCGGCGAATCCGTCGGGCATTCCGTTCAAGAAGGGCAACCCGAAGTTCCAGAAGGCGATCGACGACGCGATGACGCAGCTCGAAGCCGACGGCACGTTCACGAAGATCTCGGACAAGTGGTTCGGCATCGACGTGACGAAGCCGCTGAAGTAAGCGCCCTCCGGCCTCCGCGCGCCGCCTGACGGCGGACCGACAAGGGCGGCATCTGCAACGATGCCGCCCTTTGTTTTATTCGTCCGGTTTATGATTGCGCTTTCGCGCACGCATCCGTTCCGTACTCCATGTCGACCACGTCCCTGCTCGTCCAATCGCTGCCGGTGCTCGCCCAGGGCGCCGTTCTGACCGTCAAGTTCGCCGTGCTGTCGATGGTGTTCGGCCTGCTCGGCGCCGTCGTGCTGGCGATGATGGGCATCCGGCAAGGCGAACCGCTGGAAGGCTTCGAGCGCATCTGGGTCAATGCGCTCGCGTGGCTCGCGCGCGCCTACGTCAGCCTGATGCGCGGCACGCCGCTGCTCGTGCAAATCTTCGTGATCTACTACGGCCTGCCGAGCCTCGGCATCTCGCTCGATCCGACGCCGGCCGGCGTGATCGCGCTGTCCGCGAACGTCGCCGCGTACATGTCCGAAAGCATGCGCGGCGCAATCAACGGGATTGCGCGCGGCCAGTGGCTCGCCGCGTACAGTCTCGGGCTGTCGTGGGGGCAGACGCTGCGCTACGTGATCGGCCCGCAGGCCCTGCGCATCGCGGTGCCGAGCCTGTCGAACAGCCTGATCAGCCTGATCAAGGACACCTCGCTCGTGTCCGTCATCACCGTGACCGAGCTGCTGCGCAGCGCGCAGGAAATGATCGCCGCGACCTATCAGCCGCTGCCGCTCTATCTCGCTGCGGCGGCCATCTACTGGGTGCTATGCCAGATCCTCGAGTGGGTGCAGCGCTGGTACGAGAAGCGCCTGTCGCTGCCGGCACGGCACTGACCGCGGCCGCGCGGCACGCGCTGCGCCGCGCGCCGCACCGTCACTCGTTCGGATAACGGACACCGAGCGCGGCGCGTGCCGCGTCGGTCATCGCGATCATCTGCCGCGAATGCGCATGCGTGACGATCGGGCTTTCGATCTCGCCGGCACGCAGCAATTCGCAGAAGTGCCCGGTTTCATAGTTGAGCCCGCCGCCTTCGAACGGCGCATCGAGTTCGACCGTGCGGCCGTCTGCATAGCGAATCGTCGCGCGCGCCGGATTCCACCATTTCTCGTGGATCGTCACGTGGCCGCCGGCCGCCGCGATCAGCGCATCGCCGCGCCCCATCACGTCGCGCCCGCAGAACAGCTGCGCGATGCCGCCGTTCGCGTGGCGGCTGTTCAGGCTTGCGAACACGTCGACGCCGGTCGGGCCGAGACGGCCGAGCGTCTGCACGTCGACGGGTGCCCCGAGCCAGTCGACGGCCAGAAAGGCTTCGTAGATCCCGATATCGAGCAGCGCGCCGCCCGCACGATCCAGCCGGTACACCGAATGCTCGGCCGGCACCGTCGACGATGCGCACCCTGCCCGCACGAGCCGGATCTCGCCGATCGGATCGGCGTTCAGATGTGCGCGCAACCGGCGGTAGAGCGGAAAGAACGGCGGCTTCATCGCTTCCATGAACAGCCGCCCGGCGGCGTGTGCGGCGCGCAGCACGGCATCGAGCTGCACCGCGTTCAGCGTCGCGGGCTTTTCGCAGAGCACGGCCTTGCCGGCCGCGAGCGCGGCGAGTGCGTACTCCGCGTGGCTGTCATGTAGCGTCGCGATGTAGACGGCATCGATGTCGGACGCGAGCAGCGCGTCGACGCTGGCCGCGGGCGTACCGCCGCAGGCCGCGCAGAACGCGGCGGCCGCGTCCGCGCGGCGTGCCCATACGCCGGCAAGCGCGGCGCCCGGTACGTGCGCGAGGCTTTGGGCGAAGCGGCGCGCGATGCCGCCCGCGCCGATGATGCCGAAGCGCACCGGGCGCTGGTCGAGGTCGTTCATCCGGATTTTCCGTGTCGGTCGTGGAGCAACGGCCGGCACGACGCCGGCAGGCCGTCATGATAAACGGCGGGCCGGCATCCGGATCGGCAACGCGCTCACGCGCGCACGGGCACTTCGACCGAGAAGTCGCGCGAGATCTCGTCCGCGCTGAAATCGATGAGCGCGAGCGCGGCGGCTTCCGCCTCGCGCGGATCGCGCCGCTCGATCGCGTCGACGACGCGCGCATGCGCCTGCACCGCGACCTCATGCGCGCCTTCCTTCTGCACGACGCGCGGATTGACGAGCCGCACCGCGCCGCGCACGATCGCCGCCATCTGCTGGAAGAACTGGTTGCCGCTCGCCTGCACGATCCGCGTATGCAGCAGTTCGTCCGCCGTGTCGTAGCCGGGATCGCCGGGCTCCAGCACCTTGAACGCTTCGAACGCCTCACGGATGCCGGCGATGTCGGTCGCGGTCGCACGCACGGCCGCCTGCGCGGTGGCGCGCGGCTCGATCAGCATGCGGAACTCGATGACGTCGCGCATGAACTGCGGATCGGGTTTCGCCCGGAACCGCCAGCTGACGACGTCTTCGTCGATCATGCGCCAGTCGCGCATCGGACGCACGCGCGTGCCGACTTTCGGACGCACGTCGAGCATGTCGCGCGCCAGCAACATCGACAATGCTTCGCGCATCACCGTGCGGCTCACGTCGAACTCTTTCGATAGCACGTCCTGCGGCGGCAGGATGCCGCCATACTTGTCCTCGACGATACCCGTGACAAGTCCATCCATCACTTTGGCGACCAGTGACCGGTCTTTGCCCTGCTCCATGACACCTCCCCGTGCGTCGATTTGCGAAAACCTGCTCCGCAGTTCCGCCGGCCCTGGTTACGACTGTTCTTATGATCTATAAGTTGATGAGTTCGACGCCATTCCGCTATCTGGTAAACACCTGACAGGGTTATCCCTCTTTTTGACGCGGAGATTTATACGGCCTCAAAAAAAGCCCGGGAAGCGCGCTGCGCCTGCCGGGCCATGATTTTTTCAAGATTTAAACATGCAATCCATTACGGCTATGTGCGCGTTCTGACCGATTGCACGCCGACGTTTTTCAATGCGCCGGATAAACGATCGTCTCGACGCCGTGTTCCGTGCCGAGCAGGCACAGATTCGCGCCGCGCGCGGCGAACAGCCCGACCGTCACGACGCCCGGCCACGCATTGACCTGCGCCTCGAAACCGCGCGGATCGGCGATCTGCAGCCCCTTCACGTCGAGGATTTCGTTGCCGTTGTCGGTGATGTACGGCGCGCCGTCCTTCGTCACGCGCAGCATCGGCACGCCGCCGAGCGCCGTCACGCGCCGGCCGATCGCGGTGCGCGCCATCGGCACGACTTCGATCGGCAGCGGGAACGCGCCGAGTACCGGCACACGCTTGCTCGCGTCGGCGATGCAGACGAAGGTGTCGGCGACCGACGCGACGATCTTCTCGCGCGTCAGCGCACCGCCGCCGCCCTTGATCATCGCGCCGCTCGCGTCGATCTCGTCGGCGCCGTCGACGTACACCTGCAGCGACTCCACTTCGTTCAGGTCGAACACGGCGATGCCGTGCGACTTCAGGCGCTCGGTCGTCGCGACGGAGCTCGATACGGCGCCGCGATAGCGCGATTTGACGGCCGCGAGCGCGTCGATGAAGCAGTTCGCCGTCGAGCCGGTGCCGACGCCGATCACCGCGCCCTCCGGCACGTTCTGGATCACGTAATCGGCGGCGGCCTGGCCGACCAGGCGTTTGAGTTCGTCTTGAGTCATGGGATGGATGATGCTGCAGGATTGCGGAAAAACCGCCAGTTTACCGGACTCGCGCAAGCGGCCGCCCGTTTTCGGCGCGCCGGTCGCTCACTGCGGATCGACGTCGGACCGCGCGCCATCCATCGGCGGCTGGCCCGGGAAATACTTGTCGAGCAGCGCCTGCGCGATCGCGTCCGTCTCGGCATCTGCATCGCCCGCATAGTCGGACGGGCGAAAGTGCATCTGGAACGCCGAAAACACGCGGCGCGTGCGCGTGTCGAGCACGCCGTCGATCGGCACGTCGTAGCCGTAGCGCGCGAGCTTCGCCTGCAGCTCGCGCACGTCGACGGGCGCATGCGGGTCGCGGCCCGCGAGCCGCGCGGCGACCGTCGCGTCGTCGGGCCACGCGCCGACGCCGGCTTGTGCGAGCGCGCGCCACGGAAACAGCGGGCCCGGATCGATCTTGCGTTGCGGTGCGATGTCGCTGTGCCCGACCACGCGCGTCGGTGCGATGCCGTAACGCGCGACGATGTCCTTCGACAGCCGGATCAGCGCATCGACCTGTTCCGGCGGATACGGCTGCCATGTGCGCTGCTGCGGATCGAGCGGGCCGCGATTCACGTTCTCGATGCCGATCGATGCCGCGTTCAGTTCGGTCGTCTGCTGCCATGCGCTGACGCCCGCATGCCAGGCGCGCTGGGCTTCGGGCACGAGCTGATAGACGACCGGCTGCCCGCGCTCGCTGCGCGGATGAGCCGGCACCACGTAGTGCACGCTGACCGTATCGCCCGTCAACGTGCGCAGCGATTTCGCCTCGTCGCTTTCGGTGTAGTGCATCACGAGAAAGCGGATCCGCGAATCGGCGCCGCGCGCGTGCAGGCTCGTATCGGCATAGTAGCTGCCGCGTTCGACCAGCGACGGCGACGCGCACGCGGCAAGCAGGCACAAGGCGGCGCACGACGCGCCGACGCGAAACGATGTCATCGAATGAGAACCGGAAGAAAACGCGCGCCGCTGCGCTTGCGGGCGCGCGATGCGCATCGTGCTGCGCGCTCGCGGCGCGGCAGACGCGGGCGATGCCTCGTGCGGCGCGGCAGACGCGTCAGCCTTTCGCCCGCCGCTGCCGAACCGCTTCGTACAGGCATACGCCGCTCGCCACCGACACGTTCAGACTTTCGACGCTGCCCGCCATCGGAATGCTCATCACTTCGTCGCACGTGTCGCGCGTGAGCCGGCGCATGCCCTCGCCTTCGGCGCCCATCACGATCGCGACCGGGCCGTCGAGCTTCGTGTCGTACAGCGTCGCCGACGCTTCGTCCGACGTGCCGATGATCCACACGCCGGCTTCCTTCAGCTCGCGCAACGCACGCGCCAGGTTCGTGACCGTGATGTACGGCACGGTGTCGGCGGCGCCGCTCGCGACCTTCGCAGCCGTTGCGTTCAGGCCGACCGCACGGTCGCGCGGCGCGATCACCGCGTGCGCGCCGGCCGCATCGGCGACGCGCAGGCACGCGCCGAGGTTGTGCGGATCGGTGACGCCGTCGAGCACCAGCAACAGCGCCGGCCCTTGAATGCCGTCGAGCAGCTCGGACAGGTTTTGCGCGAGCGGGAGGTCTTCGACGCGCGCGACGACCCCCTGGTGACGCTCGGTATGCGCGAGCCCCCACAGACGCGTCTCGTCGGCTGCGATCAGCCGCACGCCCGCTTCCTTCGCGGCGTGCAGGAAGTCCTGCATGCGGCGATCGCGACGCGTCTGGTCGTACAGCACCTCCACCACCGTCGCTGCATCGTGCCGCAAGCGTGCGGTCACCGCATGAAAACCGTAAAGAACCTTCAGACGTGACATGACTGGAACAACCTTCGATCAAACGTGCGGCCGCACGACGCGCGCAGCCGCGATCCATGGAAAAGGAAAGCGCCGCGTGGCCGGCACGTGACCGGCGACGCGGCGTCTTTCGATACGGCGGAGCGCATTGCGCCCCGCACGCTCAGTGTTTCTTGCGGGCGCGCACCTTCTTCGCGGGGGCCTTCGCCGCCGTGCCGCCCTTCTTCTTAGCGGCTGCGCGCGCCGCGCGCGCTTCCTTCACCGCGGCGCTCGGCGCACTCGCGGCCTTCTTGTGATGCGGCGCCGATTCTTCCGCGGACGGCAGCGCGCGCACGCGCGGGCCGCCGCGCTCGGCGCCCGGTGTCGGCGCAACGACCGGACGCGGCGCCTTCACCGGCGTGTCGCGCACGAGCCGGAAGTCGATCTTGCGCGCGTCGAGATCGACGCGGCTCACCTGCACGCGCACGCGGTCCGACAGCCGATAGCGGATGCCCGTGCGTTCGCCGCGCAGCTCGTTCTTGATCTCGTCGTACTGGAAGTAGTCGGAACCGAGTTCCGTCACGTGCACGAGCCCTTCGATGAACAGCGTGTCGAGCTGCACGAAGATGCCGAACGACGTGACGCCGTTCACCATGCCGCCGTACTCCTCGCCGAGCTTGTCGCGCATGAAATAGCACTTCAGCCAGGCTTCGACGTCGCGCGACGCCTCGTCCGCGCGGCGCTCGTTCGCCGAGCAGTGCAGGCCGAGCTCTTCCCAGATCGCGGTGTTGCTGCGCGAGCGGTTGCGCGCTTCGTCGTCCGCCTGCTGCATCGCGCGGGCGCGCGGCGACAGCGCGGTGTTCAGCTCGAACCCTTCCGGTGCCTTCGGCACGTACTTCTTGCCCGACAGGATCGCGTAGATCGCGCGGTGCGTGAGCAGGTCCGGATAGCGGCGAATCGGGCTCGTGAAGTGCGCGTAGGCGTCGTACGCGAGACCGAAGTGACCGATGTTGTCGGGGCTGTAGACGGCCTGCTGCATCGAGCGCAGGAGCATCGGCTGCAGCATCTGCGCGTCGGGCCGGTCGCGGATCTGCGCCATCAGCGCCGCGTAGTCGCTCGCGTGCGGCGTCTCGCCGCCGCCGAGCGTCAGGCCCATCCCGCGCAGGAACGCACGCAGGTTCTCGAGCTTCTCCGGCGTCGGCCCTGCATGCACGCGGTACAGGCCCGGATGCTTGTTGCGCTTCAGGAAGTCGGCCGCGCAGACGTTCGCGGCCAGCATGCATTCCTCGATCAGCTTGTGCGCGTCGTTGCGCTGGCGCGGGACGATCTGCTCGATCTTGCCCTGCGCGTTGCAGACGATGTATGTCTCGGTCGTGTCGAAGTCGATCGCGCCGCGCTTCTGGCGCGCCGCGAACAGCGCCTTGTACACGCCGTACAGGTTCTGCAGGTGCGGCAGCAGCTCCGCGCGACGCGCGGCTTCCGGCCCCTTCGTGTTGGCGAGCACCGCCGCGACTTCCGTATACGTGAGACGCGCGGCCGAGTGGATCACGGCCGGATAGAACTGATACGCCTTGATCTCGCCGCGCGCCGTGATCACGATGTCGCATGCAAGCACGCAGCGGTCGACCTGCGGGTTCAGCGAGCAGAGGCCGTTCGACAATTTCTCCGGCAGCATCGGAATCACGCGGCGCGGGAAATACACCGACGTGCTGCGCTCCAGTGCGTCCGCGTCGAGCCCGCTGCCCGGCTGGACGTAGTGCGACACGTCGGCGATCGCGACGATGAGCCGAAAGCCGTCGCCGCGGCCGACCTTCGTCGGCTCGCAGTAGACGGCATCGTCGAAGTCGCGCGCGTCTTCGCCATCGATCGTCACGAGCGGCACGTCGCGCAGGTCGACGCGGAACCGCAGATCGGCCGGGCGCACCTTGTCGGGCAGCGCGGCGGCCTCGTCGAGCGCCGCCGGGCTGAATTCGTGCGGCACGCCGTACTTGCGCACCGCGATTTCGATTTCCATGCCCGGATCGTCGATGTCGCCGAGCACCTCGACGACGCGGCCGAGCGGCTGCGAATGACGGCTCGGAAAATCGGTCAGCTCGACGACGACCACCTGCCCGACCTTCGCCTTCTTCACGTTCTGCGTGATCAGGATGTCGTGGCCGATGCGCTTGTCTTCGGGCGCGACGATCAGCGCGCCGTTCTCGTTGAGCAGACGGCCGATCACGCGCTTGTTCGCGCGCTCGGTGACCTCGACCACATGCCCTTCGGGCCGGCCGCGGCGGTCGTAGCCGACGATCCGCGCGAGCACGCGATCGTTGTGCATCACCTTCTGCATTTCGCCGTTCGGCAGGAACAGGTCGTCCTGGCCGTCGTCGCGAATGACGAAGCCGTAGCCGTCGCGATGGCCCTGCACGCGGCCGGCCACGAAATTGGACGGATGGGTCAGCTGGTAATGGCCACGCTTGTCGAGCCGGATCTGGCCGTCGCGCTCCATTGCGGCGACGCGCCGGAAGAACCCTTCACGCTCCTGGCGCTTGATCGACAGCGCTTCCGCGATGTCGTTGGCGGCCAGCGGCGCGTCGCTCGTACGCAGCACGCCGAGAATCTCTTCACGGCTCGGAATGGGGTACGGATATTTGCTCAAGGGTTTGTCGATGATTGTTCTCGTTGCGTTGACAGATGGTGCACGGCATCAACATAGAAGTGTCCGTCAGACAGTTCTATAGTGACGGCGGCGGCTCATTCTATCACCCGGCCGTGTCGCAAAATGACGCCGAGTCGCGCCGCCGCACGCGGCGGCGTGCCGCCCTGCGGCGCATCGCAAAAAAATGTTGACACGAATAATTGGGGCGCTATAATTTCGCTTCTTTGCAGCAAGCAGCTACTGCAAACGTGCCCAGGTGGCGGAATTGGTAGACGCACTAGGTTCAGGTCCTAGCGGTGGCAACACCGTGGAGGTTCGAGTCCTCTCCTGGGCACCATCTGTTTTAAAAGGGTCGGCTCTCAGCCGGCCTTTTTTCATTTTGAGCCCAGGAAGCAAAGCGCCTGCGCGCTTTGCGCGAGGACTCGAAGGGCTGCGCTTGCAAGCGCAGCCGGGGGGCGCGCTCGTGTGACCGGGTCCTCTCCTGGGCACCGTCAGCTGTTCCTGCGCAACCCGGCGAAGCTCGGAAAACCCCGTAAGATCAATACATTATTGGTTTTTTCGTTGGCGCGGAGAGCTGCCGACAGCATCTGTGACTTTCGGACATGGGCCGAAGCCCGCGACCGTGAGGTTCAATCGAATCCCGGCTGGCCCCTACTCCCCGCCCGGCAGTAAGACGAGCAGCCGCCCGCACGTGGTGGCGCTTGACGTCGTTGTCGGCGTCGTTCGCCACACTGCCCCCTCGTCCCGGCGGACGATGCGGTCGGATACAAATCGGGCTCTAGCCGAACACCCGCTAGAACGCTACGTTATTGCGCCCCTTCAGCTGAAGCATCTGGCGAGCCTCATCCGGCGTCGCGATCTCCACGCCCAGCTCGGTGAGAATTCGGCGAATCTTCGCGACCTGTTCCGCATTCGACGTCGCGAGCCTACCGCGCTCGAGGAACAGGCTGTCTTCCAGGCCGACACGGACGTTCGCGCCCATCAACGCGCCCATCGTCGTAAACGGCATCTGCTGCTTGCCCGCCGCGAATAGCGACCAGACGTAGTCTTGGCCAAACAGCCGGTCGGCCGTTTGCTTCATCAGGAAGATGTTCTCCGGATCGGCGCCGATACCGCCCATGACGCCGAACACCGACTGAACGAGGAACGGCGGCTTCACCATGCCGATGTCGACGAAGTAAGCCAGGTTGTACAGGTGGCCGATGTCGTAGCACTCGAACTCGAACTTCGTACCGTGCGTTTTTCCCAGCGTTTCCAGGATGTATTTGATGTCGCGGAAGGTGTTGCGGAAAATGCCGTCCTCAGTGGCTTTCAGGTAGGGCACTTCCCATTCGTGTTTCCACTCGCGCGGTTTTTCCGCCATTCTGAACATCGCGAAGTTCAACGAGCCGGTATTCAGCGACGCCATTTCGGGCGACGCGCGCAGCGCGCCTTGCAGCCGATCCTCGAGCGTCATCGTGACGCTGCCGCCCGTGGTGATGTTGATCACGGCATCGGTCCGTTCCGCGATGCGCGGCAGGAATCGCATATAGACGTCGGCAGACGGCGACGGGCTGCCATCCGCCGGATTGCGCGCATGCAGATGAATGATGGCGGCCCCCGCCTCGGCAGCCGCGATGCTCTGTTCGGCGATTTCGTCGGGCGTGCACGGAAGATACGGTGACATCGACGGCGTGTGGACGGCGCCCGTGATGGCGCAGCTGATGATGGTCTTCTTGCTCATGAAATGCCTCGTGGGGCAGTGGACGGAAAACTGGATCGATGGGCCTGCGTGTCGATCACATGTCTAAACACGCGAGAGCGGGAAGATCGCGCACGTGCGCGGCGAGCAGGTCGTCGAAGCGCGCCAGATGACTGAAGTCGTTGACGCCGCGCCGCGCTTGCGCCTCGGCAACGAGCGCGACGATCCTGTCGTTGAACGGCGTCGGCACACCTCGCTCACGGCCCTTCTCGCAGATCAGCCCGTTGATGTAGCCGATTTCGGTATCGCGCCGTTTTTCGAGGTCCTGCAACATGCTGGCTTTCAGCTTCGCGTGCGCCCCCCAGATCTCGCGATAGAGCGGCATCTTCGAAGGAATGTCGGCGGCGCTCGCCAGTTCGAAACATTCGAAATTCTTGCCCTGCATCTCGGCGAGGCGTACGCCGTGCGCATGCGCGACCTTGATGCACTCGTCGGCGACGAAGGCGAGACACGCCATCGCACGGGAATCGTCGAGCACGTCGCCGAACGTACAGCCGAGCGCCGCCGACATGCCGCTGAACGTCGCGTTCATCAGGAGTTTCGAAAACCGGATGCCCATCAGGTCGGCGCGGATCTCGGTCGTGCCGACGCACTCGAGATACGCCTGAACGACTTTCAGGCGCGGACGGATCACGCCGTCGATCTCGCCGATCTCGAACGCAAACTTCTGCACTGCCTCATAGCTCGAGGTGAGCGACGACACACCGGGTTTCAGCCACGTCGCGCCGAAGCCCACGGCACCGCCCACCGTCCTTTCCGCGCCGACGAGCGCCGCCACCGCATGCTCCGGTATGCCGTTCTGCAAGGTGCAGACGATGCTGTCGGCATGCAGGTGCGGTAGTAACGTCGTCAGAATCGCCTGATTGACCGTCTGCTTCGTCAACAGGAACACGAGGTCGTAGCGCCCTGTCAGTTGATCGGGCGTCAAGGCGCGAACCGGAACATTCAGCTCCAAGGCGCCGGTGATCGTCGCGCCGCACGCGTTGAGCGCGTCGACGTGTTCCTGGTAACTGTCGACCAGATCGATCTGTTTGCCGGCCCGCGTCATCAGCGCCCCGATAATCGTCCCGAGTGAACCCGCACCTACCATGGCTGCCCGCATACCTGTATCTCCGCAATGACTGTGTTCAAGCGACGTGACCTTCACAGCCCGGCCGGCAACACGAGAAACGCAATGCTCGCGAGCACGATGGCATAGATGAAAATCACGAAGGTGTAAGGAAGGATGTCCTGGAAGCGGACTCTAAAAGCCGTAATGAACGGCAGCGCCCAGAATGGCTGGATCAGGTTCGCAAGCTGACCGCCCGTGCTGTACGCGTTGATGACGTGGGCAACGGGAATACCGAGCTTCTGGCCGGCCGCAATGATGTACGGCGCCTCGATCGCAAACTTGGAGCCGCCCGAGGGCACGAAAAAGTCCATGATGGTCGTGTAGATCACGACGATCCACGCGTAGGTGCGCGGCGTCGAAATCGACAGGAACCAGTGCGTGATGACTTCAGACAGTCCGGAATGGACGATCAGCCCGAAAATGCCGGCATACAGCGGAAACTGAATAATCACGCCGGAGGTCGTGCCGACACCCTGCTTCACCGACGCGACGAAGCTGCGTGCCGACCCATGCAGCACCATGCCGATCCCGAACAGCGCAAAATTGATCACGTTCAGATCGATCTTGCCGACGCCGTGCGTGGCCACGAAATTCGCAATCCAGAACAAAATGCCGACGCCGACGATCGAGAGCGGAAGCCGCGAACGCTCCCACCTCTCGGCCGGACGCAGATCGCTCCGTCTCGTGTTGTCGGCCGGTGGCGCCTGCGCAAACTCTTGGTAAATTTCGTCGGTGATGTCGACGGCGCTTTCCTTCCTGGGCGTCAGCCACACGAAGATGAACGGGATTGTCAGCAGTTCGAACAGCACGAACACGAGAAGAAAAGGCGACAAGGCCGTCTGTGTCAGCGGGATCAGGCCGCCTATGGACTTCTCGAGAAAATTGCCCGCCGTGGCAGCCAGCAACGGCGCCGACTGCGACGGACCGTTCGCCATGAGCATCATCATTGCGTAGGCCGACGCGACCAGGACCGGATAATGGAGGCCGATACCGCGTTTGCGGACCGCAATCTCCTTGCCCATGATGATCGCGACCATGAGGCCGGCGGCCCAGTGCAGCCACGCGACGATGCCGACGATCAGGCAGAACATGATCAACGTCGACCGTGTGGTCCGCGGGATGCCGACGATGCGGATCAGCGTCGATTTCACCGGCTTCGAGTCGGCCACGACAAAGCCCGTGATCATCATCACGGTCAGCTGCATCGCGAACGTCAGCAAGACCCAGAAGCCCTTCGCATAGTCGTCGAGCAGTTCCATCGGCCCGTGCGGCGTCAATCCGAGCGCGAGCAGGAATACGACGACCGTCAACGCGACGACGAACACCATCGAATCGGGAACCCAGTTCAGGCTCCATTCCGTGAACCGCTCGGACAGGCTTCGCTTGCCGGACGCGTCCCTGGGGCCGTGCGGCGCACGGCCGATCTCCTCATTTCCGAACTGAGCCATGTGTCTCCTTCCATTCCTTTTTGACGCATCGCCCGCCTCTCGGGCGACGTGCTTGTGCCGAAAATGGTAGTCAGATATTCTCGGTTGAGAAACGTCCATTCCGGTCATTGCGGAGTCATTTGCGGACGACTTGAGGACAACATGGACACCATGCTTCCGCTACCCAACGAGCGCCTCTACGCGCCCTACAAGATCGGTGCGATCGTTCGTGTGCTCGAAGAACAAGGCATTGCGCCGGAGGCGTCCCTGAAAGGCAGCGGGGTGACGATCGACGATCTCGGCAATGCCTTTGCGCGGACATCGGTAAGCCAGTATCTGATCGTCTGCGAAAACGCGATGGCGCTGTCGCGCACGCCTTCGATCGCCTTCGAGGTCGGGGCGCGCCTGCACCTCTCGGCGTACGGGATCTACGGATATGCGCTGATGTCATGCACCTCGCTACGCGAGTACTTTCGCCTCGCGGTCAAATACCGGCGCCTGACCACACCGTCCGTCGCAATCGAGTTCGTGGAAAAACCTGACGCCGTGTCCTGCAGGTTTCCCGATATCTTCGTCGCGAACCCGCCGCCCCGCTTGCGGCAGTTCCTGATCGAGCAACAGGCAAGCGTGACCGTCACGCACGTACAAGAGGCTGCCGGCGGTCGTTGTCCGCCGCTGGAAGCGCGCTTCTCCTATTCGGCGCCTGCCCACGCCGACATCTATCCGACCTATCTCGGTTGCCCCTGCTACTTCGACCAGCCGGAATGCGAGCTCGTCTACGACAACACCATGCTCGACCGGACCCCTCAAATGGCCCATACGCTCACGTCCGTCCTGGTACAGGAGATGTGCGATAAGTTGCTCGGGCAGGCCATGGAGGGCAACGGACTTTCGCGGAACGTCTACCGGGTCCTGATGAGCAAGCCCGGCGAGTTCCCGAGCGCGGATGAGGTTGCACGCATGCTGAACATGACGGGCCGAACGTTGCGGCGGCGGCTGCAGGACGAAGGCACGTCGTTCCAGGCAATCGTCGACGACGTGCGGTGTTCGCTGGCACGCGAGTATCTGAAGGACACGCGCATGAACACGAGCGATATTGCGATGCTCCTCGGCTTCAGCGACGGCGCAAATTTCCGCCGCGCGCTGAAACGATGGACCGGCAAAACCGTGAATGACCTGCGCCGATGACGGCTTGCAGCGATGCGGTGGAGTCGTGAGGTTCGACGCTGCCGTCCGGCGCGCGAAAGCGGACTTCGAATTTGTGTGCGGGTTCTCGAGCGACCAGAACCCATGCGCGTTAAGGCGTGCCTCGCGAAAGGGTCCGTCGAAGGATTCGCTCTTCGCGCTGTCGGTCTGCCGCGACGCAAGCAACCGATACCGCGCGTTCCGAACTCGTTTGCTACACCATCGGCAACTGCCGCACCGGCTTGCCGGTGAGTTGCGCAACGGCATGTGCGACAGCCGGCGCGATCGGAGGCACGGCAATTTCACCGACTCCGGTCGGTTCTGCCACGCTCGGCACGAGGTGCGTTTCGATCACCGGCGTCTCGGCCATTTTCAGCACCGGGTAATCGGGGAAGTTGGCCTGCACGACCCGTCCGTCCTTGATCTGAATCTGGTTGTACAGCGCCGCGCTCAAGCCGAAGATGATCGCGCTTTCGATTTGCTGCGTGACGATGCCCGGATTGACGACCATTCCGCAGTCCACCGCGCAAACGACGCGATGCACGCGCGGCCTGCCCGCCTCGAGCGACACTTCCGCGACCTGTGCCACCACCGATCCGAACGAATTGTGCAGCGCCAATCCGCGCGCACGCGGCGCACCGTCGGCTGCCGGCGCAAGCGGCCGGCCCCAGTCGGCCGCTTGCGCCACGATGTCGAGCACCTTCAGCTCGCGTGGATGCGCCTTGAGCAGATCGCGCCGCATCGCCAGCGGATCGATCCTCGCCGCAGCTGCCACGTCGTTCAGAAAGCCTTCGAGGAAGAATGCCGTATAGGAGTGGCCGACGCTGCGCCAGAAGCCGATCGGCACCGGCAAGTCGACCACCCGATGCGCAATGTGTTCGTGCTCGATCTCGTATGGCAGGTCGAACAAACCTTCCGCCGTGTAGCGATCAATACCGGGCGACGGCATGCCGAACAGGCGCTCCAGTTCGCCGGCCAGGATCGACTGGCCGACACTGCGCGACGCGATGGCCGTCACCCTGCCGTTCTCGACACGCGCCTTCAGCCGCGCGATGGCTTGCGGGCGATAGAAGTCGTGTCGGATGTCGCCTTCGCGCGACCAGATCACCTGCACAGGGCGCCCCTCGGTGTGGACAGCGATCGTCACGGCCTGAGCCACAAAGTCCGATTCGAGCCGCCGCCCGAAGCCGCCGCCGATCAGCGGAATATTGATATGTACCTGATCGCGGCTCACGCCTGCCGCACGAGCCGCGACCAGTTGGGCCAGCGTGGCCACCTGCGTCGGCGCCCAAAGCTGCACGCGATCCTTGGTCACCTGCGCCGTGCAGTTGATTGGCTCCATGGCGGCATGCGCAAGATACGGCGCGCTGTATTCGGCCTCCACGATGGTCGCACCCTGCGCCTTCTCGAAGGCCTTCAGACCATGGCCCGTGGAGCGATAGGTAAAGCCGTCCTTGTCGCTGTTCAGCGCAGCGACGAGTTGCTCACGGATGCCAGCCGAATCGAGCGTGGCATTCGGTCCGTTGTCCCATACGGGCTCGAGCGCCGCGAGTGCTTGTCGTGCCTGCCAGTAATGATCGGCCACCACGGCGACGCCCGGCGCGCCGCCCGTCGAGCCATCGAACGGCACGACATGCCGCACGCCGGGCATGGCAAGCGCCGCTTTCGACTGGAACGTCTTGAGCTTGCCGCCGAATACAGGACACATGACCACGGCCGCGTACACCATGCCGGGCGGCCTCGCGTCGATCGCAAAACGGGCGCTGCCGTCCGTCTTGCCGGCGATGTCGTTGCGTGGCGCAGGCTTGCCGACCAACCGGTATTGCGCAGCCGGCTTGAGCGTGACATTGGATGGCGGCGCAATCTCGCGCGCCTTTCGCGCAACGGCGCTGAACGGCATCTGCTTACCGTCGGGGCCAATCAGTTGGCCTTCGCGCACCGTGATCTGCGTCGGCTGCACGCCCCATTCGCGCGCGGCCGCTTCCACCAGCGCAGCGCGCGCCGTCGCGGCGGCCTCGCGCACGGGCTGCCAGCCGTCGGCCATGCTGCTGCTGCCGCCGGTGACGATCAGGCCGATCTCGCGTGCGCCCTTGGCCATGATCCAGTGCAGTGCGCGCGCCCAGACCCTGGCTGCGTCGTCCGGATGCAACGGCAGCGCGCTATCGCCCATGGCGACGACGTTACCGTAGAGACGCTCGATCGGCGACGACTCGATACTCACGCGCTCAAGCGGAATATCGAGCTCCTCGGCGGCCAACATCGACAGCGCCGTGTGGATGCCCTGCCCCATCTCGACACGCGGCATGGCAAGGATCACATTGCCTTCCGGCGTGATCTTGATCCAGCCATTCAGCGCGATCTGACCTGACACTGCGGGAAACGCGTCAGGACCGCCCAGCCGGCTGCGCGGCGGCATCACGCCCCAGCCGACCACAAGCGCACCGCCGACGCCAAGCGCGCCTAGCAGAAACCGGCGCCGCCCGCGCCGCACATTGGTCGCGTCGACACTCACGCGCGGCCCTCCCGCAGCGCCTTCGCCGCACGCTTGATGGCCATGCGCACGCGCGGGTACGTCCCGCAGCGACACAGGTTGGTGATGGCCGCGTCGATATCGGCGTCGGTCGGGTCCGGTTGCCTTGCCAACAGGTCTGCCGCCGCCATCAGCATGCCCGACTGGCAATAGCCGCATTGCGGTACCTGTTCGTCGATCCAGGCCTGCTGCAACGCATGGCGCTTGCCCGGCGATTCGGCCAGCCCTTCGATCGTGGTGATGCGCTTGCCGGCAACCGCTGCCACCGGGAGGACGCAAGATCGCACCGCCGCACCGTCCAGATGCACGGTACACGCGCCGCACGCTGCAACGCCGCAGCCGAACTTCGTCCCCGTCAGGTTCAAGTGGTCGCGTAGCACCCACAGCAACGGCGTGGACGGGTCGCAATCGATGTTCATCGCTTGGCGGTTGACGTCAAGATTCATGTATTGCTTCCTTGCCTCATATCGCAATGGCTCAGCCGACTACCGGCACCTTAAGGTTGAACCAAAGTTGAATGTCAAGCGCCCGGATGCGAATAGTCTTGGATGTCCGGGATGCCGACCATGTCGGCGGTCACGAGCAAACGGCCGAGCAGATTGCGGCTCGCACAATCGGTGCGGTGCGTCGCGTTCGCGGTGCAATCCGGTGTCGCCCGGCTTGCCGCCGACCGCTGCCATCAACGACACGAGATCGCGCGCATCGGTATCCCCCTGAGCAGGATTGCAATGTTTCGAAAAAGCGAACGTTCGGCTATTGATTAATTCGCTGTATTGGGCGTGCAGTTCCGGCTACGCTTCTCAAGCCATGGAATCCGTGCTCGCCGGCCCCGATGCGCGCCCTTGCTCGCATGGCGCTCCAGGGCGCCGCGTGCGCACGTAAAGCGATCGCTCGGCAAGCGCCGATCCGACACCGGGCGCACGTATCATCCGCATGGCTCGCTTCCGATCATTCGAGGAGACCACGATGACTGAACCGGCTCGTTCCGGCGCCGAGTTTCGATGCGCCGCCCCTTTACCCGATGTCGATCCGCCCGCGTTCGAGATGCCTCGGGGCGCCGTCGATACGCATGCGCACGTGATTTCGACCAGCCCCGACTATCCGATGGTCGCACAACGCAGTTACACACCGCCGGAGGCGTCGGAACAGCAATACCTCGCGATGCTCGACGCGGTCGGCTGCACCTATGGCGTGCTGGTTCAGGTCAGCGTGCACGGCACCGACAACCGCTACATGCTGCAGGCGCTGCGCCGTCATCCGCAGCGTCTGCGCGGCATCGCCGTCGTGCCGCCCGAAATCAGCGACCGGGAACTCGAGGCCATGCACGAGGCTGGCGTGCGCGGGCTGCGCATCAACGTGCTGTTCGGCGGCGGCATCGGCTTCGCCGCGATGGAGACGCTGGCGCACCGCATCAAGAATCTGGGCTGGCACATGCAGTTCCTGATGGACGTGAAGACGCTGCCTGAACTGATGCCGCGCATGGCGAGGCTGCCGATCACCGGCATCGTCGATCACATGGGCCATACGCCCGTCGCCGCGGGGCTGGCTTCACCGGGATTCGCCGCCCTTCGCGAACTGGTGGTCGGGCATGGCTTCTGGGTCAAGCTGTCCGGCGCTTACCGGATCAGCGATCGCTTCCCGACTTTCGACGACGTGACGCCGTTCGCGCAGGCACTGATCGAAGACGCGCCCGACCGGATGGTCTGGGGCAGCGACTGGCCGCACGTGTCTCTGGAAGCGGCCAGGATGCCCAACACCGGCCACCTGCGCAACCTGCTCGCGCAGTGGGCGCCCGACGCAGCAATGCGGCGCCGGATTCTCGTCGACAACCCGGCCCGCCTGTACGGTTTCCCGCCCGGCAATCCATAAACGACGCAAGCACGCGCCGCTCAGCGGCCATATGACAAGGAGACACGATGAACTGGTACAGCAACATGTCCGTCACCGAAAGGCGGACCTTCATTTCCGCGGCGGGCGGCTGGGCGATGGACGCGCTCGACTTCATGGTGTTCACGTTCGTGATCACGACGCTGATCTCGATTTTCAAGATCGACAGCACGCAGGCCGGCCTGCTGGCCACCGTCACGTTGCTGTTCTCGGCCATCGGCGGCTGGATCGCCGGCATCCTCGCCGACCGCTACGGGCGTGTACGCATCCTGCAGGCGACGATCCTCTGGTTTTCGGGCTGCACGGTGGCGATCGGCTTCGCGCAGAATTTCGAACAGATCTTCGTCCTGCGGGCTCTGCAAGGGCTGGGCTTCGGCGGCGAATGGGCGGTCGGCTCGGTGCTGATGGGCGAGATCGTTCGGACCGAATTCCGCGGGCGAGCCGTCGGCACCGTGCAGAGCGCCTGGTCGATCGGCTGGGGGATCGCGGCCATCGTCTACACCGTTCTGTTTTCCTGGCTGCCCGAAGACTATGCATGGCGTGCGCTGTTCTGGGTCGGCGCGCTGCCGGCGCTGCTGGTGCTGTACATCCGCAAGGGCGTGCCGGAACCTGAAGTATTCCAGCGTACCCGCAAGCAGGAGCAAGCCAGCAACAAGCGCACGTCCATCTGGACGATCTTCTCGCCGTCGCTGATCAAGACGACGGCGCTGACCTCGTTGCTGTGTACCGGCGTTCAGGGCGGCTACTACGCGGTGACCACGTGGCTGCCCACGTTCCTGAAAACCGAGCGTCACCTGTCGGTGGTCGGCACGGGCGGCTATCTGCTGGTCGTCATTCTAGGATCGTTCGTCGGCTATCTCACCGGCGCATGGCTGACCGACCGCGCCGGCCGCCGCGCGAACCTGCTGATCTTCGCGATGCTGTCCGGCATCAGTATCTACGCCTATACGCAGCTTCGACTCACCAACGACCAGATGCTGATCCTCGGATTCCCGCTCGGCTTCGCGGCCTCGGGCATCTTCAGCGGCATGGGCGCTTACCTGACCGAACTGTTTCCGTCTGCCGTGCGCGCCAACGGACAAGGCTTTGCGTACAACTTCGGGCGCGGCCTCGGCGCGCTGTTTCCGAGCCTCGTCGGGTATCTCGCCCACGGTTACGGGCTCGGCATGGCGATCGGCATGTTCGCGGGCGGCGCCTATCTCGTCGTGCTGATCACTGCGTTGCTCCTGCCGGAAACGAAGGGACGCGAAATCAGCTGAGCGCCGCCCCGCAACGGGCCGGTGCGGCGACCGCTCATGCAAGCGGAACGTCGAACGCCACGTGCAGCCGCACGAGCGCCAGCATGGCCGGAATCGTCGCGCGCAGGTCGCCGCGCCGCCACTGAAATGCGTAATGCAGCGGCGACAACGCCGGCTGACTCGTCAGACGGACCAGCGTGCCGCCCGCGCGCGACGCCTCCCATGCCGTCGGCAGAAAGCCGATGCCGACGCCTTCGCGCAACATGCCGGCCACGGCGAACCAGTTGTTGCACGTAATGTGGCGCGGACTGTCGATACCGCGCGCCAGCAGCCACTCGTCCAGAATGCGCGTGACGCCCGACCCGGCGGGCAGCGTCACGAGCGCATGCCGCGCGAGCAGGGCCGGTGTCAGTGTGCGCTGACGGCCGACGAGCCGCTCGGCGGCCATCCAGGCGAATCGCGCTTCCGCCACCGGCTGGGACACGATGCTGCTGCGCGACGAGCGACCCGCGACCACCGCGAAGTCCAGCTCGCCTGCGTCGACCTTCTCCTCGAGCGCCTCGCCGACGTCGACATGCGGCTCGAGCTGCAGCTGGCCGTGCAGCTTTTGAACGGCGGCGACGAAACGCGGCAGCCAGGTCATCGCCGACAACTCGCCGACACCGAAGCGTAGTCGCCCAGACAGTCCGTTGTGCTGACCGAAGGTGTCCTGGATCGTCGCGACCGATTCGAGCACGCGCAGCGCCGTCGGCAACAGACTTTCGCCGTCCTGAGTCAGCGTGGCGCGATAGCCGCTTCGGTCGAACAGCGTTCGCCCGAGTACCTGTTCGAGTTCGTTGATCCGCTTCGACAACGACGACACGGACAAATGAAGCCGCTGCGCGGCCGTGGCGAAATTGGCGCAGGTCGCGGCCCAATAAAAGGCATCGAGCTGCTTGAGCGTCGGCGTCGACATCGTTCTCTTTTAGCGAACATGAATTTCGAAGGAATATCGCTTTTATTCAACCCCCGGTCAACCTAGCATGAGCCCTCGTCTTGAATGAAAAGGAGAATCCGGATGAGTGTCGCCGATCGCGCCACACTTCGTCGCGACGCTGCAGTGCCCACCGACAAGCCGCCGCGCGTGCTGCGCAACATGCTGAGCCTGCACGACTTCGAAGCACGCGCGCGCCGCGTGTTACCGCGTCCGATCTTCGGCTACGTGAGCGGCGCCGCCGAAGACAATCGCACGCGCGACGACAACCGCAGCGTGTTCGACGAGTTCGGCTTCACGACGCGCGTGCTGCGCAACGTGTCGGCCCGCACGCAGGCGGTCGACCTGTTCGGGCAGCGGTTCGCCGCGCCTTTCGGTATCGCGCCGATGGGCATCAACGCGTTGTCGGCCTATCGCGGCGACATCGTGCTCGCCCGCGCGGCGCAGGCGGCAGGCATCGCGTCGATCATGAGCGGCTCGTCGCTGATCCCGCTCGAAGCGGTCGCGGCGGCAGCGCCGTCAACCTGGTTTCAGGCTTATCTTCCGGGCGCTCCCGAACGCATCGCCGCGCTGCTCGAGCGCGTCGCGCGCGCGGGATACCGGACGCTCGTCGTGACCGTCGACATTCCCGTTGCGGCGAATCGCGAGAACAACGTCCGTACCGGTTTTTCCACGCCGCTGCGTCCGAGCATGCGTCTCGCGTGGGACGGACTGACGCGGCCGCGCTGGCTGATCGGCACGTTCGCCCGGACACTGCTCCGGCACGGGATGCCGCACTTCGAAAATTCGTTCGCCACGCGCGGCGCGCCGATCCTGTCCGCGCATGTGTTGCGCGACTTCTCCGCGCGCGATCACCTCGACTGGACGCATCTCGCGCAGATTCGTGCGCAATGGAAAGGCAGTCTGGTCGTCAAGGGCATCCTCAGCGTGGAGGATGCGCTGGCCGCACGCGACGTCGGCGCGGACGGCATCATCCTGTCCAATCATGGCGGCCGCCAACTCGACGGTGCGGTGTCGCCGATGCGTATTCTGCGCGACGTCGTGACCGCTCTCGAGCCTGCGTTTCCGGTAATGCTCGACGGCGGCTTCCGACGCGGTGCGGACGTTCTAAAAGCCATTGCGCTGGGGGCGCGGATGGTGTTCGTCGGCCGACCTTTCAACTATGCGATGGCCGTTGCCGGCGAAGCGGGCGTCGCGCATGCGATCCGGCTGTTGCAAGAAGAAGTCGATCGCGACATGGCGATGCTCGGAGCGCGTACGTGCCGGGAGCTGCATCCCGGGTTGATCGTCCGCAAACGCTGAGAGACGCGCGTGCCGCGCGGCGGCGCTCGAGCGTTGACGTTGACGGTTCCCGAACGCCCTCACGTGCACATTGCCTACCCCTTGCCGGTCGGTCGGCGTCGTCCGGCCTTGACTGTCCCGTGCGTTCGCGCCGCGCCGTCGGGTTCCCTCGACTGCATCTGCGACAACAGGCGCGCCGCGTTGGCGCTGCAATCGATTTCGTCGGGCTTGCCCTCGATCTCGGCCATCAAGGACACGAGATGAGCCTTGTTCCGCGCCAGCTTGATCTGCATGGCGTCGATGTCCCGCACCTTGTGACGGAGAGCTTCGAGCAGCGCACCGCGCTGCCACTGCCCAAGATCGGGTGGCAGCAACATGCGAATCTCGTCCAGGCTGAAACCGGCCTTCTGCGCGGTCGCGACGAGGCCGAGCACTACCACGGCGTCCGGCGAATAGACGCGATAGCCGTTTGGTTGCCGCCGGACCGCCGTCAACAGGCCGATGCGTTCGTAGAAGCGGATGCGCGACGGCGTCAGGCCGGTGCGCTCGGCCAGATCGCCTATCTTCATGTCGTGAATGTGACAGTGTCTAGCCGGGTGGGCATGTTCAAGACCACCTGCGCATCCTTGACGACGTCCATGCGAAGCACCGTGGACGCCCCGAGTCCGTCGAGCAGCTGGCTCAGCGGCCCATCGTGCCGCGCCAGCCGGACGTCGCGCGGCAAGAGGCGCTGCGCGAACGACAGCATGTTGGTTTGCACGCGCGTCTGGTGCCACTCGCCGTCAATCTCGTTGACCATGGTCGCCGTCGCCATATGGGACTGCGATGGAACATCGCGCAACACCGGAAGCGGCGCACGCAGCGTCAGATCCGCTTTGCCGCCGGGGCCGGCGATGCTGGCCCTGACGTCGGCGCCGATGCTCACGCCGATCTCCGTGCGCCATTTCGGCAATTGATACCCATAGAGACCGCGCACCCGCGCGATTTCCGTCGTCACCGGCAGCGCGAGAACATGCGCGTGGAAGCTGCGGCGCCGCATGGAATCGAGCAGCTCCAGTGCATGCGGGCCGCGCGCGCCCGGCCGGCGGACGACCACCGCGACCGAGACTTCGTCGTAGGGGTCGTTATCGCAAACGGCATACGAGAAGAAGGTCAACGCCACCAGTCCGCGGCCGGGATAGGCGCGCAGCGGCTCGAGCGGCATCGGCAACATTGCCCGCAATCGATCGGCAGGCGCCAGGAACAGCAACTGCACGTGACTGGAGCGGTAGTAGAAGTTCGGCGCCCAGGTCGGCCCGACCGTGGACGCGACGAGCCGCTTCGGGATCCTGCGAAAAAAGTCGATATTCCCTGCAGCAGGATCGCGCGCCACTTCGTCGAGGTCCGGGTTCATCCGGTAACGGTCGTAGTAGCCTCCGGCAGGCACCTCGACCTTGTGCGCGCCAAACTCGACCTGCGTGAACCGCTTGTCCATATTCATTGACCCTTCTCCGTGATTGAACCGGCAGGTGGGCCTCGAGCGGCATACCGATCAACAGCCGGCAATGGTCACTCTAAGATTGAATATGACTTTAAGGTCAAGCACTTCGCAACGACGGGGAATGTATCGACGCGATTCGCCGATGTCGCGCCGCCTGATTCATGCGAATCCCGAACGGAACCGTGCGACGAGGCGTCGGGCATGCTGCGTTGGGTCCACTCCCTGACGGATTTGAGCCGACGTCCTCGTCCACGCTGTGAAAGCGAGCACACTGCTCGGACGGCATGCTTTTGCCGTCGACGCAGATCAGCCGACAGTGCCGCCGTGAAGTGGGCCCGCATCGGGCGCAATTCCCGCTGCGCACAGGCGGTCGGCCACGCGCTTCTATTGTTTGCGCGAGCGATGCCGTGCGGCTTGTCCTCGATGCTCTCGATCGCGATCACGAGCTGCGCACGGCTCTGGTCGAGACGCTCGCCAATTCTCACGCGACACGCCAAAAAACTGTTGACATTAACGTTGACTTTAATCCTAAAGTTGCCCGGTGAGGACATGGCGAAGCGCGACCGACTGGAGGTAAGCAGTCGTACGCGGCCGACCGCCCGTTTCAAATTGTCTCAACAAAGGGAGCGCAATGTCTCATCCAGGTCCAAGCGAATGGTGACGCGGACCTGCGCATCGCCGGCAACGTGTCTGGATGCCTGCTCGATCGTTGCGTTGCCGTCTCGTCCATCACCCTCACCCAAGGAGCCGCCTATTACCGAGCAGCAACGATCGCCGTATACGTCACGGGTTGTCAATCTGAATATCGACAAGGAGTGCTGACATGGGATATGTCACAACGAAGGATGGCGTTCAGATCTTCTACAAGGACTGGGGGCCGCGCGACGCACCGGTCATCTTCTTCCATCACGGTTGGCCGCTCAGTGCGGATGACTGGGACGCCCAGATGCTCTTTTTCCTGTCGCACGGGTACCGCGTCATCGCGCACGATCGCCGCGGCCACGGACGCTCCAGCCAGGTTTGGGACGGCCACGACATGGATCACTACGCCGACGACGTGGCGGCAGTAGTCGACCATCTCGGCGTGCAAGGCGCCGTTCACGTCGGCCACTCCACCGGCGGCGGTGAAGTCATCCACTACGTCGCCCGACATGGCGAAGATCGCGTGTCGAAGGCCGTACTGATCAGTGCCGTGCCGCCGCTGATGGTCAAGACCGACCAAAACCCCGGCGGCCTGCCGAAGGACGTGTTCGACAACCTGCAGGCGCAACTGGCCGCGAACCGCGCCCAGTTTTACTACGACGTTCCGGCGGGCCCGTTCTACGGCTACAACCGTGCCGGCGCGCAACCCTCGCAGGGTGTGATCTGGAACTGGTGGCGCCAGGGCATGATGGGCAGTGCCAAGGCGCATTACGACGGCATCGTCGCCTTCTCCCAGACCGACTTTACCGAGGACCTGAAGAGCACCACGATTCCCGTGCTCGTGATGCATGGCGATGACGATCAGATCGTCCCCTATGCCGATTCCGGCGTGCTGTCGGCGAAGCTCGCCAGAAACAGCACGTTGAAGATCTACAAGGGCTTCCCGCACGGCATGCCGACGTCCAACGCGGAGACTATCAACGCCGATCTGCTCGCGTTCCTCCGCGGATAACCGCCACGGGTGCCGAGGGCTCGGCCCACGGCGCCCGTTCCCTTGAAGGGCATGCGCTACAAGCCGCGAGTCGGTTCTCGTCTATCGTGGCGCTTGACGCGTCCGGGCGCCATGCCGCTCGGTTGCATCGTTTTCGAGGATCGGCGTTGCCGATCCGGTTCGTCCGTGTACTGCCCCGGCTCTACGCCGACGGAGTATCCGTGTCCCGAAACATGTCAAACAACGCGCATCGCTCCTTGCTAAGCGTAGTGGCCGCGGCCTGCGTCGCGTCGGCCTCTTCCTCAAACGCTGCCGACCTGACACGCGACAACGGCTAACTGCTTGACCTTGAAGTTGCCTTCAAGGTTAGCCTCTCGCCTGTCGTCATTTGGCGCAAAGTCGCAAAGGCAAAGGGTATGCAAACGATATTAGGGGCCAACGGTCAGATCGCCACGGAACTGGCCCGGGAACTGCGGCGTATCGACACGGCGGATATACGTCTCGTCAGCCGCAATCCGCGCAAGGTCAATGACACCGATACGCTGGTGTCGGCCAATCTGCTCGATGCGCGCCAGACCGCGCAGGCGGTGAAAGGCAGCGACATCGTCTACTTCACGGCGGGCCTGCCGCCCGACACCGTGCTGTGGGAAACGCAGTTTCCGGTCATGTTGAAGAACGCACTCGATGCGTGCCGGGCGGAAGGCGCCAAGTTCGCCTACTTCGACAACACCTACATGTACCCGCAGGACGACCGGCCGCAAACGGAATCGACACAGTTCGCGCCGGTCGGCCGCAAGGGCAAAGTGCGCGCGGCGATGGCGTCGATGGTCCTCGATGAGATGGCGCGCGGCGACATTCCCGTCCTGATCGGCCGTGCACCCGAGTTCTACGGTCCCGGCAAGACCCAGAGCTTCACGAATGCACTGATCATCGACAAGCTGAAAGCCGGCAAGAAACCGAAAGTGCCGTTGCGCGACGACACGCGCCGCACGCTGATCTGGACGCCCGACGCGAGTCGCGCGCTCGCGACGCTCGGCAACACGCCGGACGCGTTCGGACAGACCTGGCATCTGCCGTGCTGCGACGATCGCCCGACATATCGGGAGTTCGTCGAGATGGCAAGCCGCGCATTCGGACAAAAGGCCGCTTATGCGATCGTCGGGAAATGGGCCTTCCGGACCGCGGGGCTCTTCTCGCCGCAAGTACGTGAAATCGAGGAGCTGCTGCCGCGCTACGAGCAGGACAACCTCTTTGACTCCACGAAGTTCAAGCGCCGATTCCCGCGCTTCGAGGTGACCACGTACCGGCAAGGTCTCGAGCGCATTCGGCACGAGTCGTAGGCATGTGCAATCTGCCGCCTGCCGAGCCGAGCCGGCTCAGACGGCGGCAACGCACCATGGGAAGCCGCGGCGTCCTTCCACCGGCACCGTCGGCTTGATGAAACAGGCCGGCTTCGCGCCGACCTTTTTTCATTTCACGCTGCGCCCGCACCGGGCCTCAAGCACCTCCCGCAGACTGCCCGCGTCCCTGGAGCAGATCGGCCATATCGTCGGCATGCTCCTCCTCGACCGCGAGAATTTCCTCGAACAGCCGGCGCGTGGTCACATCCTTCTCGCCGAGGTATCGGATGATCTCCCGATACGTATCGATCGCGATCCGCTCGGCCACCAGGTTCTCGGCAATCATGCTGGTCAGGTCGGTGCCCTCCTTGTACTCCGAATGCGCGCGCGTTTTCAGGCCGTCCGGCGCAAAGTCGGGCTCGCCGCCGAGCTGCACGATGCGCTCCGCGATGCGGTCGGCATGCTCCTGCTCTTCGGTCGCGTGCTGCGCGAATTCCTGCGCGACGGCCTCCGAATTGATGCCTCTCGCCATGAAGTAATGCCGCTTGTAGCGCAGGGTGCAGACGATCTCGGTCGCGAGCGCGTCATTGAGCAGCTTCAGCACCGTGGTGCGATCCGCGCCGTACGTTTGCGTGACCGGGCCGTCCGCCATGTGCTTGCGCGCATCTTCGCGAATTTTTTTCAGATCCAGCACGAACGAACCGCCCGATTCGGGTGCGGCCTCGTGGGTTGCAGCTGACTTCGTCATCGATCTGCTCCTCTATTCGGTAGGGAAATCTGTCACTCGCTTCGCCCAGCGACTGAGCTAGATAGCGCCGCGGACACGACCGTCCACGGGATGTCGCGGCCCGAGTGCGGCCCCTGCCTCCAGGCAGCGCGCCATTCCGCTCGCCGTCGGCGGTAAAGCAAGCGTCGAGCGAGCAAGTTCCGAGCCTGCCCGTCGAGACGGAGCGGCCGGTTCGCGGTACGGCGATTGCTGTCTTGCTGCCGACCCGGCCCGCGCGGGGCCGGACCGTGAACTCCGAAGACTTCCGCCATGGCCCTATCGAATGCGTCCGGCAGGACGATCGCCAGCGTGATCGGCAAAGTCGTTGCGTGGCTCGTCGCGGTGCTGATCATTCTGCTCGCGGCGATCGCGCTGTTCATTTTCACGTTCGACTGGAATCGCGCGCGGCCGCTGATCGACGACAAGGTCAGCGCCGCGATCGGGCGCCCGTTCACGATCAACGGCGACCTGACCGTACGCTGGCATCGCGCCGCCGGCGAAACCGGCTGGCGCGCGTGGGTGCTGTGGCCGACTTTCGCCGCACGCAACATCACGATCGCGAACCCGGACTGGGCAAAGCAGCGGTACTTCGCCACGCTCGAGCAAATCGACTTCCAGGTGAAGATGCTGCCGCTGCTCACGCATGACATCGTGATTCCTATCATCAATCTCGTCGGCCCCTCCGTCGATCTCGAGCGGCTTGCCGACGGTCGAAACAACTGGACCTTCAAGTTCAAGTCGTCCGCGCATCCGCTGGCGTGGAAGCTCGACCTGCACGACATCCGGCTCGACAAGGGCAACATCGCACTGTCCGACCAGCAACAAGGACTGGTGATGCAAGTGACAGTCAACACGCTCGGGCAGGCGATTCCGATCGGCGAAGTCCTCAAGCAGCAGGAAAACAAATCGCGCAGCGCGTCGGCCGAGACAGTCGGCAAGCGCGGCGCGCAACAGCTGAGCAAGCAGGCGCGGAAGGCGGCTTCGGCAACCCCGGCTACCTCCGCTACATCGGGCGTATCGGCACCTGCTGCCGCACCTGCAAGCGCAGCTTCGGGCGGCAAGCCGACGGCAAGCGGAGCGGCCTCCGCCTCGCCGCAAACGAACGAACCGCAATACGGCATCGGCTGGACGGCGACCGGCAGCTACCACCATTCGCCGCTGTCGGGCAGCGGCAAGCTCGGCGGCCTGCTCGCGTTGCAGGACGCGTCGCGGCCGGTGCCGGTACAAGCCGATGTCAAGGCGGGCGACTTGCATGTCGCATTGGTCGGCACCGTCACCGACCCCGCGCACCTCGCTGCCGTCGATTTGCGTCTGTGGCTGCAAGGCTCGAGTCTCGACCGCCTCTATCAATTGACGGGCATCACGCTTCCCAAGACCCCTCCCTATGCCACCGAGGGCCACCTGATCGGCAACATCCAACCGGGCAACAGCGTGTTCCGTTATGAAAAATTTTCAAGCCGCGTGGGCGGCAGCGATCTGAGCGGCACGCTCGTCTATACGCAGCGTAAGCCGCGGCCGCTGCTCAAGGGCGACGTAGTCTCGAACCTGCTGCAGTTCAAGGATCTGGCGCCCGTGGTCGGCGCCGACAGCAACGCGAGCAAGGCAAAGCGCGGCGACACCGCGCGCCAGCCGGCGAACAAGGCGCTGCCTGTCGAAGGCTTCCGGACGGAGCGCTGGAGCGCGATCGATGCCGACGTGAAATTCACGGGCCGGCGCATCGTCAAGGACCCCGCGCTGCCCATCACCGATCTGTACACGCACATCGTGATGACCGACGGCGTGCTGTCGTTGCAGCCGCTGAAGTTCGGCGTCGCGGGCGGCTCGATCGCCTCGGACCTCCATCTCGACGGCCGCGAACGGCCGCTCAAGGCGCGCGCCTCGACGCGCGTGCGCGGTCTCAAACTGAAGCAGTTGCTGCCGACCGTGAAGACGATGCAGAGCGCACTCGGTGAAGTCAATGGCGACGCGCAGTTGTCGGCGACCGGCAACACGCCGGCCGCGCTCGCCGCAAGCTCCAACGGCGAGGTGAAGCTGCTCGTCACCGACGGCACGCTCAGCCGTCTGCTGATGGAAGCCGCAGGGCTCAACGTCGCGAACGTCGTCTACGAAAAGATGTATGGCAATCGCAATGTGCATATCAACTGTGCGGCCGCCGATTTCGTCGTCACGGACGGCGTGCTCGATTCGCATGCGTTCGCGCTCGATACCGACGACGCCGTCATCAACGTCGACGGCAAGGTCGACATGAAGAACGAAACGATGAATCTCGGCATCCATCCGCACACGAAAGGCTTCCGCATTTTTTCGCTGCGCTCGCCGCTCTATGTCAAAGGCACCTTCAAGAATCCGCACGTCGGCGTGAACGCGACGGCCCTCGCCGTGCGCGGCGGCGCGATGGTCGGCCTCGGTCTGATCAATCCATTCGCCGCGCTGATTCCGTTGATTGCACCGAGCAACCACAAACCGCTGCCATGCCAGCAGCTGATCGCGGCAATGCAGTCGCAGCAGCCGAGCGCGCCGCCGCCCGGTCAGCGCAAGAAATCGAAGGGCCTGCGCCTGCCGCCCGGCACGCCGGTGTCGGACGCAGCCCACCCGTCCGGCCCGACGCTGCCGTTGCCCAAGGCGACGCATTGATTCCGCGGACCGCGATCCGCGTCGCGCCGTCGCGCGGATGGAATCCGGAACGACATAAGTTCGTCGTCAGGCACGATCGTTGCATCGTCGGGATGACGATGCGCTCGCTGCCGGCTGCCGATCCGTGGCAGTAGCCGGCGTGGCGATCGCTCGGCGGCCGGACCGTGCCGCCCGTCATCCTCGCATTACGCGTCGCCGCGAGCACCGGCCCCCAATCGTCGTCGATCGAGTCGGACTGCCTGCGCGACATCGCCGGATCGTTGCCGGCCACCGTGTCATGAGGAAACTGGAACAGCAACGCAGGAACGGCCGAAGGGCCCCCTTCAGGCCGGCGCGCAGCGACGCCGGCCCCCGCGGCCACAAGATAGCGCCGGCCGCCGTGCCGGGTTTGAAGACGTTGACCTCGCTGGCGACGGGCGTCGTCATGGTCTGCGCGATGTATTTCGGGCGGACGGTGCTGATCCCGATCACGCTCGCCGTGCTGCTGAGCCTCCTGCTGGCACCGCTCGTGGACCTGTTGCGGCGGCTGCGTCTCGGCGAGCTCGTCTCGGTGCTGGTCGCGGTCTGGCTGGCCTTGTCGGTGCTGACGGCATTCGGTTTTCTGATCGGCGCGCAATTGGCGGAACTGGCGTCCGACTTGCCGCGCTATCAAGTCGCGATCGAACGCCGAGTCGACAATATCCAGCAAACGGTCGTGGTCCACGCGGATGCGGTCCTCACACGGACCATCGACGCGCTCAAGCGCGTGGCGCCCGTGCGCGAGGAGCACACGTCCGACACCAGGCCTGCCGGCCCGGCGGACAAAGCGCCGTTGCCCGTCGAGGTCCACGAGCCGTCGCCTTCGCCGCTGCAGCTCGCGCAAGGATTTCTTTCGCCGGTCGTCAGCCCGCTCGCGACGATCGGCATCGTGATCGTGACCGCGATCTTCATCCTGCTGCAGCGCGCCGACCTGCGCGAACGCCTGATTCGACTTGCCGGCTCGCACGACATGCACCGCACCACGACGGCAATGAGCGATGCCGCGCGTCGCCTGAGCCGCTACTTTCTCGCGCAGCTGTGCGTCAACGTGTGTGTCGGCGCGGTGTTGAGCCTCGGGCTCGCCGTGATCGGCCTGCCGGGCGCGCTGCTGTTCGGCGTGATTGCGGGGTTGATGCGGTTCGTGCCGTACGTCGGCGTGTGGATCGCCGCGCTGCCGGCCACGATTCTCGCTGCCGCCATGAGCCCCGGCTGGTCGATGATCGTGACGATACTGGTGCTCTTCTCCGTGACCGAAGTGGCCGCCGGCCAGTTTCTCGAACCGCTCGTCTACGGTCACAGCACCGGCCTTTCGCCGATCGCGGTGATCGTCGCGGCGATTTTCTGGAGCTGGCTGTGGGGCGCGGTCGGTCTCGTGCTCTCCACACCGCTTACGCTCTGCCTCGTGATTCTGGGGCGCTATGTCAGCGGACTCGAATTCCTCGACGTGCTGTTCGGCGACAGACCGGCGCTGACGCCGGGCGAGCGCTTCTATCAACGTCTGCTGACCGGCGATCGAGAACGGGCATTGGCGCAGGCCGACACGCTGCTGAAGAAACGCTCGCTTTGCGCGTACTACGACGCCGTTGCGCTCGAGGGTCTTCGTCAGGCACGAATCGACCTGCTGCGCGGCGTCGTCTCGCCGAAGCAATTGCGGCGCATCCGCGAAACGGTGCTGGACCTCGTACATAGCCTCGAGCCCGACAGGGATGCCACGCCGACGCCGCCGTCCGCATCGCCGTTGTCGGCCGACGAAGGCACGCCCGATCGCGTGCCGTCGGTGCTTTGCATTTCGGGCAGCGGCAAGCTGGACGATGTCGTCGCCACCATCGCCGTACGTCTGCTGCGCCAGCGCGGGCTGCATGCCGAAAGCGCCGGTTGCGACCGCTTTCCAAGGAGCGGCTTTCGCGACCCGCGCCTGTCCGGCGCGGCCGTGATCGCCGTGATCTCGCTCGACGCCGTCGACGCACCCCCGTACCTGCGCGATCTGATACGTCGGCTGAGCCAGCGCGCGGCAACGGCCAACATCGTCGTCGGCTTGTGTGGACGCGACACCGAGTGCCCGGCGCTTTGGCGCAAGATGGGCGTATCGGCGACGCTGTCGTTCAGCGAACTCGTCGAGCGCTGCGTACTCCTCGCGCAGCGACACGCGGACGGCGGCGAGCCCGCGCGCAGCAACCCCGTCGCACCGAACACCGGCGCAGTCGTTCACTATCGACGCGACGCATGACGCTGCCCGTAACGCGCCGCCGCCGTCCGGCGCGATACCTCACCTTTCACCTTCCCAGTCGTGCCAGTCGACCGAATGCGATTTCAGATACGCCGACACGGTTTCACCGAGCGTCGGCATGAAGTGGTCCTCGCCGATTCGCTCGTATAACCCATACCGTGTCAGGCTGTCCTTGACCGGACCCTTGAGCTCGGCGAAGCAGAGCTGCACGTCCGCATCGTGGAGTTCGCCGTCGAGCCTTGCCAGCATGTCGGCTGCAGTGACGTCGATATCCGTCACCGGCTCGGCCGCGATCGCAACCCACCGCGTGTGCGTGGGCGCCTCGCGCGCCGCCGTCAACACGCGTTCGTGAAAGATTTCCGCATTCGCGAAGAACAACGGCGCATCCCAGCGCAGCAGAACCAGCCCCGGGATGCGCCGCGCGTCCGGATGGCGCGCGATGTCGTGATAGCCCTTCACGCCGTCGCGCCGGCCGAGCACCGCTGAATAAGGGCGCCACGCGCGCCACAGGAAGGCGAGCACGGCGAGCCCGAGTGCGATGCCCACGCCGACGACGACACCCCACACCACGACGCCGACAAAGCAGGCGAGCGACTGCGCGAATTCCGGACGACGCAGCCGGTAGAGCCGCCGCAGGCCGGTGATCTCGATCAACGACAGCGACGCGGCAACGACTACGGCGCCAAGGGTCGCTTGCGGCGTATCGCGCAATGCCTGCGGGACGAAAAGCAGCAACGCTGCCACGATGAGCGCGGCAATCACGCCGCACGCCTGACTCTTCGCGCCTGCGCCCTCGGCGACCGGCGTGCGCGATCCGCTGGCCGCAACTGCGAAGCCCTGGAACAGACCGGCTGCAATATTGGCGATGCCGAGCGCCACGAATTCGCGATTGCGGTCGACGCGTTCCCCGCTGCGCAACCCGTATATCTGCGACAGCATGCTGAGGTCCGTCAACGACACCAGCGCGATGGCGGCGGCACTCGCCGGTAGTGCAAGCCATTCGCTCCACGCAAGCGCCGGAAATTCGGGCATCGGCAGCCCGCGCGGCAAGGTGCCTACCACGCCGATACCGGCGCGCGCCGCCAGATCGAAATAGGCGGCAGCGACGGTCGCGACGACCACGGCGACCAACACGCCCGGCATTCTCGGCATCCGGCGTTTGAACGCGAGGATCACGGCAAGCGAAAGCACACCGATCGACAAGGCCGCAAGGTTCGTTTTGCCGGCAGCAACGGCCGTTGCCAGCTCGCGCAGTTGCTGCGGGATCGCAGCTTCGTGCACCGTCAGACCGAGCAGCTTCGGCAGCTGGCTGACGATGATCGTGACGACGATGCCGTTCAGATAGCCGTAGCGGATCGGCATGGAGAGCAGATCGGTGATAAAGCCGAGCCGGAACAGGCCGACGGCCAGACAGAGCGCGCCGGAGAGCAACGCGAGCGCGCCTGCGAGCGCAGCCGCATGCGCGGCATTGCCGTGCGCGAGCGGCACGACGCTCGCCGCGATCAACGCAATCAGCGCGGAATCGGGTCCGAGCACGAGGACGCGGCTCGGCCCGAACACCGCGTAGGCGACCAGCGCGGCAATCGACGCATAGAGCCCCGACGCGGCGGAAAGGCCGGACGCGATCGCGTAGGCCATGCCGGCCGGCACCAGCACGGCGCTGAGGGTCGCGCCCGCGATTGCGTCGCCCGGCAGCCATGCGATCCGGTACGCGCCGATCCACGCGATACCGGGCACGTAGCGCGCGACTTCCCTGCCGAGCCGTACGACGCCGACCTTAGCCATCCGTCCCGCTCCCGCGGAATGCGGCACGGCCGTGGGTTTTCGGATCTCGTCGTTCCATGGCGACTACGGGTCGTTCCGGACGCCCGTGCGCAGCAAGTCCCATACCTGGCTGCCGCGCGGCGCGCTGACGTCGCGCCTGTTACGTATGCCCGCGCGCCGATTACGGCAGCTTCGATTTGTACGTTTTTCTCGCCCGGGCGCAAATGTATCCGCCCGTGCCGCGGCGCGCTGCGACGCGACGCAACCGGACACGAGGCCTTGGGCGCGCGCATCGTCATGGTCAAAGCCGCGCGCGGCCGCTCGACGGTGCGAAAAATGCTCGCGTGTGTCGATCGGATCGGCCCGCTACCGCATGGCCGCTATCCATGAAGCGAATGCGTCGGAACGACGACACGCGAGGGAGCGTAATGGAAAGGGAACTGAAGCTGCTGGTCGACCGTGAGCACGTCGACCGCATCCGCGAATCGCCGCTGTTCGCGGACAGCAAGCACACCGATTTGACGGTGACGCCGCTGATCAGCACGTACTACGACACATCGGAATTCGCGTTTCGTCGGTGCAATGCATCGCTGCGCGTGCGAACGCAGGGCGACAAAACCGTCCAGACCATCAAGATCGACGGCGCGACATCGGCGGGCCTATACGAACGCGACGAATTCGAAATGCCGGTAGAAGGCGCTGCGCCGGATCTGAGCTTGTTCAACGACTCGATCCGCGCCGACAGCGACCTCGGCAAGCTGATTCGCGACGAACGCACCGCGACGGACCTCGGGCCGCGCTTCGTCACGAAGATTCGCCGCACGCTGCTACCGTTGCGCGCGCAACCGGGCGAGGAAATCGAGTTTGCGATCGACGAAGGCACGATCGAAACCGAAACGGATTCGGCATCCGTCGTCGCCGTCGAAATGGAACTGAAGCAAGGCCGCGCCGAGCGTCTTTATCAAATTGCGCTCGAACTGCTCGCAACGGTGCCGCTGCGCTTCGACCCGATGAGCAAGGCCGATCGCGGCTATGAAATGCTGCTGCAACACCATCAGCCGCCGGTGAAGGCGAAGCCCGTGACGCTTCGCAAGCGGGACAGCATCGAAGACGCCTTCCGCACGATCGCGCACAACTGCCTCGAGCAGGTTCACGCGAACGAGCGCGGTGTCGTGTCCGGTCACGACCCGTCGAGCGTGCACCAGATGCGCGTCGGCTTGCGGCGCCTGCGTTCGGCGCTCGATCTGTTCGACAAGATCATCCCCGCCTATCCGGGGCTTCAGGACGAACTTCGCTGGATCGCGTCGGAGCTCGGCGAGGCGCGCGACTGGGAGGTCCTCGCACGCTCGACGCTCGGCCAGGCACTCGCGCAGACCGAGAAAGAGCAGGAACGCCGGGCGGTGGAGCGCGCGTGCAAGCGCGTGGCGACGGAAAAGCGCGCCCGTGCAGCCGCGGCCGTGCAGTCCGTCCGCTACACGCGACTGATCCTGGAACTGACTTTGTGGCTCGACGGCGCACGCTGGCATGACGACATGTCGAGGCAGGCGTCCGAGGCCGTGCAGAAACCCGTGAAGCGGCTGGCATCCGACATCCTGCGCCGCCGACACAAAAAATTGCTGAAGCGCGGCCGAGGGCTGGCCGATCTCGACGATCGTCGCCGCCATCGTGCGCGTATCGCGGCGAAAAAACTTCGGTATGCGACCGAATTCTTTGCGTCGCTGTTTCCGAAGTCGGCGGTGAAGCACTATGTGGCGACGTTGAGCGAGCTCCAGGACGATCTGGGCTGGCGCAACGATGCCGTCGTCGCCCCTCGTCTGCTCGATTCGCTGCCGCATGACGCCGCCGACACCGTAGCGGGGGCCGCTTTCGTACGCGGGTTCTGGGCTTCGCGCGCGGCCGCCGACTACGTCCAGATGAAAAAATTGTGGAAACGCTTCAGACGGCTGTCTCCGCCTCAATAGCGCGCAAGCGGCGGCCGTGTCGTAGGCGCCGAGCCGCTGCGACGACGGGGGCTCGCGCGACATGCCATGCCGCGCGAACACACAGGGCTATGCGCAGCGTGGACGGTCGGTGTCCGTCGACGTTGAATTCGACGGACCACCGCCGCGCCTGCCCGTGCTTTAACGGTGATGCGCACGTGCCGCGCGTGTCTGGGCGGCCTTCTTTGCGGCTGCCGAGCGGCCTGCCGCCCCTTTGGTCTGCGCGGCCTTCTTCGCGGCGGCGGAACGGCTCGCGGCCGGACGACGCGCGGCAGCACTCTTCGCCTGCTTCGACATTGCGGCTGACGACGCGCCCTCCTTGCTCTCGCGCTTCAACACGGCGGTCGTCGTGCGTGAGCGTTTCGCTTTCGATTCGGTGCTGGCGCTGGTTTTTTTCTTGCCGTGACCGGCGGCGGTGTCCCGTGCCGCCTTCTTGCGCGTCGCTTCACTCGTCTTGCCCTTCGCGGGCGGCTTCAGATCGACGCCCGCGCGCCGTGCTTCCGACAAGCCGATGGCCACGGCCTGCTTCGCCGAACGCACCCCGTGCTTGCCGCTGCGTACGCGGTCGATCTCCTCCTTGACGAACTCGCCGGCTTGCGTGCTCGGCGACTTGCCGGCGCGTTTGTCGGCGCGTGCTCGCTGGATCGCTCTCTGTTCGGGCATGGTCACTCTCCTTGACAAAGGTGTGGCCGTTCCTGCGAGCAACCGACGTGCCCGCCGCTTATGCCCATCGGTCGAATCGATAGCAGAATTTATCGGTTCTCGTCCGTGCTCGGCGTTGGTACGTTAGCCGGCTCGCTTCAATGCAACGAACCCGACAAGGAGCACGCTTCATGACGTCGATGAACCGCCGCGCATTCGCGCGCGCGATGCTGGCCGCCGGCCTGACTGCCGCGGGTGTCCGCGCCCGCGCCGACGATGCGCCCACCGCGCTGCGCATCGGATACCAGAAATCGTCGACGCTGATCACGCTGCTCAAGACGCGCGGCACGCTCGAACAGGCGCTCGCGCCGCTCGGCATGCGCGTGTCGTGGCATGAATTCGCGAGCGGGCTGCCGCTGACTGAGGCGCTCAACGTCGGCGCCGTCGATTTCAGCGCGGACGTGGCCGACACGGTGCCGGTCTTCGCACAGGCCGCGCACGCGCGCTTCGTGTATGTCGCGCAGGAAGCGCCGTCGCCGAAGGCACAGGCGATCGTCGTCAAGCGGGACGGCGCGCTGCGCACGCTCGCCGACCTCAAGGGCCAGCGCATCGCCGTGACGAAGGCGGCCGGCAGCCACTATCTGCTGCTCGCCGCGCTCGCGCGCGCGAAGCTCGCGCCCGCCGATGCTGCGATCCACTACCTCACGCCTGCGGACGGCCGGGCCGCATTCGAGCGCGGCAGCGTCGATGCGTGGATCACATGGGATCCCTATGTCGCGTCGGTGGACCGGAATGCCGACGTGCGGATTCTCGCCGACGGCGACGGGCTCGCGTCTTACCAGCGCTACTACCTGGCGTCGAGCAGTTTTGCCGCGGCCCGCCCTGATGTCGTGCAGATCCTGTTCGACCGGCTGTCGCAGGCCGGCACATGGTTGCGTGCGCATCAGCCGGAAGCGGCGAATACGCTCGCGCCGATCTGGGGGCTCGACGCCGCGACGATCGAGCGCGCCAACGCACGACGCAGCTACCTGGTGCGCGAGGTGCTGCGGCCGAACTTCGGCGAGCAGCAGAAGATCGCCGACACCTTTCGCGCTGCCGGACTGCTGCCGGCGCGCGTCGATACCGGGCAGGCGCTGCGCTGGAATTTCGCCGCGAAGCGGGCGGAGCCGATCGGTGCGTGAGCGTCGGCGCGGAGGGGCGCGACAATTTCGTGCGCTTTGATGAAATTATGTTGACAGACGTTTCAGACACGCTAGAATAGCGGTCTTTCGCGATGCAGCACCCAGCGAAACGTGCCCAGGTGGCGGAATTGGTAGACGCACTAGGTTCAGGTCCTAGCGGTGGCAACACCGTGGAGGTTCGAGTCCTCTCCTGGGCACCACTGTTTTAAAAAGGTCGGCTTTATGCCGGCCTTTTTCATTTCCAGTCCAGGAAGCAAAGCGCCTGCTCGCTTTGCGCGAGGACTCGAAGGCTGCGCTTGCAAGCGCAGCCGGGGTCGCGCTCACGCGCCCTGCCCGTTCCAGCGCTTCGCCGCAATCGCGACGCGCTCGCCCAGCACTTCAGCCGTTTTCCGGTCGCTCTCGATGATCGCGTCGCCGCCCTGATCGGCATTCGCCTGCGCCATCGCGCCGAGGAACGAACCAAGCCGATTCAGATCGTTGACCGATCCCTGGCTGTTGTTGTTGCCGGGCATCAGGCCGAGACTCACCCACAGCATCTGATGCTGGGCCGCGAAGATGGCGAGCTGCTGCAGCGTCGCCAGCTTGTCGCCGCTTTGCGAAGCGGAGACCGTGAAGCCGGCCGCGAGCTTGTCGCGCCACTTGCCCCAGTACTTCGACGACGCGTCCATGAATCCCTTGAACTGCGCGGACGCGCTGCCCATGTAGGTCGGCGAACCGAAGATGATCGCGTTCGCATCGTGTTCCAGATACGCCCAGTGATCGTCGATCGCCTCGACGGGGATCAGCTTCACCGACGCGCCGTCGACCTTCTCGACACCACGCGCGACGGCTTCCGCAATGACGGCCGCATGACCGTAGCCACTATGAAACACCACGGCAATTTCCGACATGAATGACTCCTTGTTCAAATTCAAAGGGAACGAGCGATGAAATGTTACCAGTTAAGTAACACATTTGCTCGCAAACGAATCGAGTCGCCGAACCCGGCCCGCGTCGCACGTCGTTGCGTCGATGATGAACGCGTACACCGCGTCGACCGTATCGGCGGAGCTCGGCACGTGTCCGCAATGACGAGTGCCGTGTCGAAACGATAGTGCGCGGGCAAACGTGCATAAATACGCATCGAGAAAATTCACCCGTTCGCGGTATGCGGCAATCGCTGCACGCCGCACGAGCGCAGCAACGAGGCCTGCTCGGCGGCGCGTGTTTTTCGATCGATCCGCAAAAAGCTGTTGACAGTCCTCGAGGACACGCTACAATAGCGGTCTTTCGCATCGCAGCAAGCGAAACGTGCCCAGGTGGCGGAATTGGTAGACGCACTAGGTTCAGGTCCTAGCGGTGGCAACACCGTGGAGGTTCGAGTCCTCTCCTGGGCACCACTTTTTTAAAAGGTCGGCTTTATGCCGGCCTTTTTCATTTTCAGCCCAGGAAGCAAAGCGCCTGCGCGCTTTGCGTGAGGACTCGAAGGGCTGCGCTTGCAAGCGCAGCCGGGGTCGCGCTCGTGTGACCGAGTCCTCTCCTGGGCACCATCTGTTTTAAAAGGTCGGCTTTATGCCGACCTTTTTTCATTGCGGTGACCCGTCCTGAAATAGGTTGACACTTTTTCGCCGAGACGAAGAGGTGGCAAGTGGAACAAGGGATCAAGCGGACGCAGCGGGACTACAGCTTGGCTTTTAAGCTATCGGTGGTGGCCCAAGTCGAAAAAGGCGAGCTGACGTATAAAGAGGCGCAGCGGCGCTACGGCATCCAAGGACGCTCGACCGTGCTGGTATGGTTACGTAAGCACGGCTTGCAGGATTGGGCCGATCCATCCGGCCGTGCGCGATCGGGTTCTACTATGTCAAAGCAAGACGCCAAGCCGCTCACGCCGGAGCAGCGCATCAAGGAATTGGAAACGCAGCTGCGAGAGGCACAGGAGAAAGCTGCGTTGTTCGAGGCCGTGCTCGACGTGATGCGCAAGGACTACGGGATCACCGTAAAAAAGCCTTCGGGCAGGTCGTCGCGCAAAAGCGGATCAAAAAGCTGAGCGTCGAACGAGCCTGCCGCTACATGGGCATCAGCCGGCAAGCGTATTACAAGCGATGTCGCAGCGAGGAACGCCGCAGCACGCAAGCCGAAGTCGTGACGACGCTGGTGCGCGATATACGGCTGCGCCAACCGAGACTCGGGGCACGAAAGCTGCACCATCTGCTCGGGCCTGTCTTGGGTGAGCGCGGCATCAAGCTCGGGCGAGATCGATTGTTCGATGTGCTGCGCGCCGCGCGCCTGTTGGTCGTGCCACACCGGGCGTACCACAAGACGACGCAGAGCCATCATCGCTTCCGGCGACATCCGAATCTGCTTAAACCCGGGCCGGATCAGGTCGTGCCGACTGGGCCCGAACAAGTGTGGGTGGCCGACATCACCTATCTGCCCACGGCTGGCCCGTTCGTGTACCTGAGCCTGATTACCGATGCGTTCTCGCGCAAGATCGTCGGTCATCACGTTCACGACAGCCTACAGACCGAACAGGTCAGTCAGGCGCTGAAGAAGGCGTTGCGCACGCGCCAGACCAGCCAGCCCTTGATCCATCATTCCGATCGTGGGATCCAGTACTGCTCGACCTACTATCAGGACATCCATCGGCGTCACGGCTTGCGCTGTTCGATGACGGACGGCTACGACTGCTATCAAAATGCGCTGGCCGAGCGGGTCAACGGCATCCTCAAGGGTGAGTTCTTGCTGCAGCGTCCTGCTGACCTCGAGCAGGCCACCAAGATGGTCGAACAGTCCGTGCGCACCTACAACCACGAGCGGCCACATGCTGCCCTGAAATACAAAACGCCCGATGCGGTGCATCGGGCGTTCTAGCGTACGGATACTGTCAACCTATTCTAGGACTTGACACGGCGCAGAAAACGACAACAGATGCGATGCGTCCCTCCTTCCGGCGACGTCCTTCAACGCCCAAACACCGCCCGACGTCCCGACCTCCCCTCCCAACAACCGGGATTTCCCTAGGCTGACACACGCGCTTGCTCGCGCTTAAATAAATCAACGTGATTTATTTAATTCGCCCCGCAGCGGCGAAACATGGAAGGAGACGCCATGAGAAGTCCGCACATCGGCCAAGGCAGCAATTCGGCCAACGTGCGCCGTTACAACGAGCGCCTGCTGCTGAAAACGCTGCGCCGCGCCGGCAGCGCGTCGAAGGCCGACCTCGCCCGCCTCGCAAACATGACGGGCACGGCGGTCGGCAGCATCATCGCGTCGCTCGCGGACGCCAAGCTGATCGAGTTCGCGGGCCGCCGCACCGAAGGTCAACGCGGGCAGCCGGCGTCGCTGATCCGTCTCGATCCGCGCGGCGCGTTCGGCATCGGCGTCCATCTCGACCGCATGCGGATCGAAACCGCGCTCGTCAATTTCACCGGCGACGTGCTCGGCCGCCGCTCGCACGACATGCTGCTGCCGCCGCCCGCCGACGTGCTCGAGATCGTCCGTCACGACATCGCGGCGATGCAGGCGCTGCTCCCCGATCACGAACGTACGCGGCTCGCCGGCATCGGCGTCGCGCAGCCGTACAACCTCGGCGCCTGGATGCGCGAACTCGGCCTCGCGCCCGATACGTTCCGCGCCTGGGAAGACGTCGATTTCGCGAGCGACCTCGGGCGCATGTCGTCGCTGCCCGTGTTCGGCGAAAACGACGGCAACGCGGCCGCAATCGCCGAGCTGTTCTACGGCTACGGCCGCCAGTGCGACGATTTCGTCTATCTGTTCATCGGCCCCGCGATCGGCGGCGGCATCGCGATCGACGGCGACTGCCTGCGCGGCGTGACGGGCAATGCGGGCGACATCGCGGTCATCCCGGTGCCGCCGAGCCGGCTCGCGTCCGCGCCGCCGCCGCGCGGCCCGTGGGACATCCTGCTCGCGCGCGCGTCGCTGCATGCACTCGTGCGTCATCTGCGCCATCACGGCGAACGCGTCGACAACCGCGCCGATCTCGAAGCGTGCATCGCGCGCGGGCTGCCCGCCGTCGCCGAATGGATCGACGACTGCGTCGATGCGCTCGCACCGGCGTTGCGCGCGGTGCTGTGCGTTGTCGATGCGCCGGTCGTCGTGCTCGACGCGGATACCGACGCCGGCCTGCTCGATGCGCTGACCACGCGGCTGCGCGCGGCGCTCGTCGCGACCGCGCCCGAAGCGCGCGGCACGCCGACGCTCGTGCGCGGCACGTTCGGCGCGGACGCCGGCGCGATCGGCGCCGCGACGCTGCCGATGTACTTCAACTTCTCCCCGCGGGCCGGCATCCTGAAAGGCGCCCGCACGGAATCGCAGGAGGTCAACCATGTCGCGATCTGAGTCGCCCCGGCCGCTGCTCGAAATGCGCCGGATCAGCAAGACGTTCCCGGCCGTGCGCGCGCTCGACAACGTCAGCCTCACCGTCTATCCGGGCGAAATCCATTCGCTGATGGGCGAGAACGGTGCGGGCAAGTCGACGCTGATGAAAATCCTGTCCGGCGCATACCGCGCCGACGCCGGCGGCGAAATCCTGATCGACGGTCGGCGCATCGAGATCGACGGGCCGCTCGCCGCGCGCGATGCGGGCGTCGCGGTGATCTACCAGGAGCTGTGCCTCGCGCCGAACCTGACGGTCGCCGAAAACATCTACGTCGGCCGCGAACTGCGGCACGGCAACCGGCGCTGGGGCACGATCGACCGCGCGGCGATGGCGCTGGGCTGTCGCGACGTGCTGTTGCGTCTCGGCGCATCGTTCGGCCCGGACACGCTCGTCGGCACGCTGTCGATCGCCGAGCAGCAGCTCGTCGAGATCGCACGCGCCGTGCACACGCGCGCACGCATTCTCGTGATGGACGAGCCGACCACGCCGCTGTCGTCGCGCGAAACCGAGCATCTGTTCCGCCTGATCCGGCAGCTGCGCGAAGAAGGCCTCGCGATCATCTACATCAGCCATCGGATGGCGGAAATCTACGAACTGTCCGACCGCGTGTCGGTGCTGCGCGACGGCACGTACGTCGGCACGCTCGGACGCGATGAGTTGTCGGCCGAGCGCCTCGTCGCGATGATGGTCGGCCGCGACATCTCGGGCTTCTACAAGAAGGAGCACGCGCCGTACGATCCCGGCCATCTGCTGCTGTCGGTCCGCGACGTGTCGGACGGCGGCCGCGTGCGCGGCTGCAGCTTCGATCTGCATGCGGGCGAGGTGCTCGGCATCGCGGGCCTCGTCGGCGCGGGCCGTACCGAACTCGCGCGCCTGATCTTCGGCGCGGAGCCGCGCACGCGCGGCGACGTGAAGCTCGGCGACCGCACGTTCGGTGCGCACTCGCCGCGCGATGCGATCGACGCGGGCCTCATCTACCTGACCGAGGATCGCAAGCGCCAGGGCCTCTTTCTCGACATGAGCGTGCGCGACAACATCAACATCTCGGTGTGCAGCCGCGATGCACGGCTCGGTGCACTCGACCTCGCACGCGGCGCCGAACGTGCGCGCGACGCAATCGCGTCGCTGTCGATCCGCGTGCCGCACGCGAACGTGAACGTCGGCGCGCTGTCGGGCGGCAACCAGCAGAAGGTGCTGCTGTCGCGCCTGCTCGAAACGAAGCCGCGCGTGCTGATCCTCGACGAGCCGACGCGCGGCGTCGACATCGGCGCCAAGTCGGAGATCTACCGGATCATCAACGAGCTGGCGCGTGCCGGCGTCGGCGTGATCGTGATCTCGAGCGAGCTGCCCGAAATCATCGGCGTCGCCGATCGCGTGCTCGTGATGCGCGAAGGCGAAATCGCGGGCGAGCTCGGCGGCTATACGGGCACGCCGATCACGCAGGAAGCGATCATCGCGCTCGCGACCGGCTCGCAGGCCGAACTCGCGGACGCGCACTGACCCCGGCCACTTCATTTCATTCTTACATTCAGGTTACCGAAATGATCAATCCGACCAAGCAGCGGAACCTCGCTTCCGCCACCGCCCATCCGGCGGCCGATCGTGCGCCGCAGGCGCGCGTCGCCGATCATCGCGCGCGCATGCAGTCGCTGATGCGCACCGCCGGCATGCTGCCGGTCCTTCTGGTCCTCTGCATCGGCTTCGGTTTTCTGACCGACGGCTTCTTCACGCTGCAGAACCTGTCGATCGTCACGCAGCAGGCCTCGATCAACATCGTGCTCGCGGCCGGGATGACGTTCGTGATCCTGACGGGCGGCATCGACCTGTCGGTGGGCTCCGTACTCGCCGCGGCAGCCGTCGCGTCGCTGCTCGCGTCGACGATTCCGGGCTGGGGCTGGCTCGGCGTCCCCGCCGCGCTCGCGGTCGGCCTCGTGTTCGGCGCGATCAACGGCGGCCTGATCTCGCTGCTGCGCCTGCCGCCGTTCATCGTGACGCTCGGCGCGATGACCGCCGTGCGCGGCGTCGCGCGACTGCTCGGCAACGACACGACGGTGTTCAATCCGCAACTGCCGTTCGCGTTCATCGGCAACGGCACGATCTTCGGCGTGCCGTGGCTCGTCGTGATCGCTTGCGCGGTGATCGCAATCTCGTGGTTCATCCTGCGCCGCACGGTGCTCGGCATGCGCATCTATTCGGTCGGCGGCAATCCGGAAGCCGCTCGGCTGTCGGGCATCAACGTGCGCGCGATCCAGCTGTTCGTCTATGCGGCCTCCGGCCTGCTCGCCGGGCTCGGTGCGGTGATGTCCGCGGCGCGGCTCTATGCGGCCAACGGGCTGCAGCTCGGCCAGTCGTACGAACTCGACGCCATCGCCGCGGTGATCCTCGGCGGCACGAGCTTCGTCGGCGGCGTCGGCTCGATCGTCGGCACGCTGATCGGCGCGCTGATCATCGCGGTGCTGACCAACGGGCTCGTGCTGCTCGGCGTGTCCGACATCTGGCAGTACATCATCAAGGGCCTCGTGATCATCGGCGCCGTCGCACTCGATCGCTATCGCCAGCGCGACTCGGCGCGCACCTGACGCGCGGCTCGCCGCTTTCCTCTGCGCGCGCAGGCAGGTCAACCTGCGCGCATTCGCCAACAGACCTCACGGAGACACAACGACATGTTCAAGCACAAAGCCGCCCTGACCGCCCTCGCGTGCGCGTTCGCCTTCGGCGCATCGGCCGCGCATGCGGCCGACAAGCCGCTGAAGCTGATCGGCGTCACGGTCGGCTCGCTCGGCAACCCGTATTTCGTCACGATCGTGAAGAGCGCCGAAGCGCGCGCGAAACAGATCAATCCGAACGCGAAGGTCACCGCTGTTTCGGCGGACTACGACCTGAACAAGCAGTTCACGCAGATCGACAACTTCATCTCCGCGCACGTCGACATGATCCTGCTGAACGCGACCGATCCGAAGGCGATCGAGCCGGCGGTCAAGAAGGCGCAGGCGGCCGGCATCACGGTCGTCGCGGTCGACGTCGCCGCGGCCGGCGCGAACGCGACCGTGCAGACGAACAACGTGAAGGCCGGCGAACTCGCGTGCGACTACATCGCGAAGAAGCTCAACGGCAAGGGCAACGTGATCATCGAGAACGGCCCGCAGGTGTCGGCCGTGATCGATCGCGTGAACGGCTGCAAGACCGTGCTCGCGAAGAGCCCCGGTATCAAGCTGCTGTCGAGCGACCAGGACGGCAAAGGCTCGCGCGAGGGCGGAATGAACGCGATGCAAGGTTACTTGACGCGTTTTCCGAAACTCGACGCGGTGTTCACGATCAACGATCCGCAGGCGATCGGCAGCGATCTCGCCGCGAAGCAGCTGAATCGTTCGGGGATCGTGATCACGTCGGTCGACGGCGCGCCCGACATCGAGGTCGCGCTGAAGTCGAACACGCTCGTGCAGGCGTCCGCGAGCCAGGATCCGTGGGCGATGGCGCAGCAGGCCGTCAACGTCGGCTACGGGATCATGAACGGCCAGAAGCCGGCGAATCCGATGATCCTGATCGAGCCGACGCTCGTCACGCGCGACAACGTGAAGAGCTACAAGGGCTGGAGCACGCCGCGCTGAGCGCCCTGCTCCGCGCGCCGCGCCGACGATGCACGCGCGACGCCGCCTTGCATCGTCGGTGCGCGCCACCCGTTCGTTTTCTCCGCGGCACCGCACGGCCCGGTGCCGCAGCACACAAGGTTCCGACATGACGACGACGTTTCCCCGCCTGATCGTATTCGGCGAAGCGCTGACCGATTTCATCCGCGACGATGCGCACCGCTGGCACAGCGTGGCCGGCGGTTCGTGCTGGAACGTCGCGCGCGTGGGCGCGCGGCTCGGCGTGCCGACCGCCTTTGCCGGCACGGTCAGCCGCGACCTGTTCGGCGACGAGCTGATGCGCAAGAGCGCCGAAGCGGGCCTCGATCTGCGCTTCATCAGGCAGGTCGATCGCGCGCCGCTGCTCGCGATGGTCGTATCCAAGCAGCCGCCGGACTATTTCTTCATCGGCGAGAACAGCGCCGATCTCGCGTTCGATCCGGCCGACCTGCCGGCCGGCGCGCTCGATGCCGCTCAGATCGTGCACGTCGGCTCGCTCGGCGTCGTGCGCGAACCGCTCGCGTCGCGTCTGCTCGAGGTCGTGCAGGCCGCCCGCGCGGCCGGCAAGCGCATCTCGTTCGACCCGAACTATCGCGCGCCGATGGCCGCGCCCGCGTATCGCGACACGCTGCGCCGGCTGGCCGCGCTCGCGGACTGGATCAAGGTGTCCGACGAAGATCTGCACGGCCTCTTCCCCGAACTCGACGAAACGGCCGCGCTCGCACAGCTGCGCGCATGGGCGCCCGATGCCGCGGTGCTCGTGACGCGCGGCGCGTCGGGCATGCAGCTATTTCATCGCGAGACGATGCTGTTCCAGCCGGCGTTCGCGACGCAGGTGGCCGATACGGTGGGCTGCGGCGACGCGAGCATCGGCGGCTGGCTCGCGAGCCAGCTCACGCGCCCCGAGGCGACCGCTGCCGAGCATCTGCGCTACGCCGCGGCGTGCGCGGCGGTCGTCTGCGCGCACCCGGGCGCGTATGCACCGACGGCGGCCGAGGTCGACGCACTCGTAGGCACGGCGGCCCACACGGACACGACCGCGGCAGCCGACGCAGCGCTGTCCGGTTGAGCGCGGCGGCCGCGCCGCCGCGCGTCATCGTGGGTCCGTGCGCTCCCTACCGTCCGTACCGTGCGTCTGCCAGAGCTGCAGGCTCTCGTCGACGCTCAACTCGGACAACGCATCGTCGCGCAGCGTATCGTCGGCCGCGCGGCGCAACGCGTGCAGTGCGTGCAGCTTCAGCCGCACGATCACGAACCGCAGCCCGTGCGCCGCGCACTCGGCCGCGAACGTGCGCAGCGACTCGATCGTCGTCCCGTCGACGTCGGGTGTTTCCTCGAGGCTCAGCATCACCGTTTGCACATCCGGCGCCGTTTTCAGCAGCGCCCGCACGCGATTGAGCATCCGGTCTGCGTTCGCGAAGAACAGCTGCGCTTCCGGCCGCACGATCAGCACGCCCGGCACGGGCCGCGCATCCGCATGACTCGCGATGTCGACGAAATCGTGGCTGTCGCGCAGCCGGCCCAGCACGCTGACGTTCGGCTCCGACAGCTTGCGCAGCGTCAGCAGCAGGCTCACGCCGATCGCGGCGAGCAGCCCCTGCAGCACGCCGAGCACGAGCACCGCGAGCAGCGCGGCGATCACGACGAGCCGGTCGCGATGCCAGGCCCAATACGGCCGAAACACGGACGGATGCAGCGAATGGCTGACCGCGAAGATCACGATCGCCGCGAGCACCGGCTCCGGCGTGCGCGCGAGCTGCGGCAGCAGTAGCCATACGATCAGCGCGACGACGGCGGCCGCCCACAGGCCGGCGAAGCGCGTCTGCGCGCCGGCCGCCTCGTTGGCCGAGCTCGCGGAATAACCGGCGCCGACCGGCATGCCGTGCAGCAGGCCCGACACCAGATTCGCGCAGCCGAGCGCGACGAGGTCGCGGTTCGGCGCAATGCTGTCGCCGTGCTTCAGCGCGAAGGCACGGATCGAGCCGTACGATTCCGCATACAGGATCAGCATCAGCGCGAACCCGAGTTCGATCGTCTGCGTCCATGCGTTGCGGTCGAGATGCGGCAATCCGAATGCCACGCGGCTCAGATCGATATGGCCGACGACCGCGATCCCGTAGCGGTGCCAGTCGACTGCATAGCCCGCCACGATCGACAACACGATCACGACGAGCGTCGCGGGCACGCGCGAGCGGCGACCCAGCACGAACAGCAGCGCAAGCGCGGCCGCGCCGAGCGCGGCGCTTGCAACGTTCGCGTGCGGCACGCCGGCGACGAGATCGAGCGCGACGCGCGGCGCATCGCTGTGCGACACCGGAATCGCGAGCATTTTCGGCAACTGCTTGAGCACGATCGTCAGCGCGAGCCCGAACGTGAAGCCGCGCAGCACGGGCCGCGCGACGAAGTCCGACATACCGCCGAGCCGCGCGGCGCCGGCGAGTATGAATAGCACGCCCGTCATCGCGACGAGTGCGGCGGCCAGCGCGATTTGCGCGGCCGGCGCGACGCCCGATTCGGCGAAGACGGTGGCCGCGAGCACCGCGGCCGACGACGATGTCGACGAGACGATCGCGAAGCGGCTGCTGCCCGTGAGCGCATAGACGACGAGCCCCGACAGCAGCGCGATCAGGCCCGCCTGCGGCGGCAGATTCGCGAGTCCCGCGTATGCGACGGCCTCCGGAATCAGCAGGCCGGCGATCGATATGCCGGCCAGCGCATCGAGCGCGATGCGGCGCGCGCGCGACGGCGATGCCTGCGCCGTGGCGAAATGCTCGGCGCGCTGCGGGCCGGCGTCGGGCCGAATCGGCGCAGTGGTCATGGTCGGTCGGCGCGTGCGCCGCTCAGGGTTTGATGGCGATCACGCCCGACCAGCCGGGCAGATAGCGCGCGTCCTGATCGTGCGCATGCCGCAGCGCGATCTCGAGCGCCTTCGAAAAATTCTTGCGGATCTGGTCGAGCGACACGTGCTGACGCAGATAGTCGGCCCACAGGAATTCGCTGAACGGCGTCGCGTCCTTCGCATAGCCGCCGGCCGTCCTCAGCTCGCCCGCGAGACTGCGATACGGATCGTCCTCGAGGCCCGTGAGGGCGTTCGGCAGCTTCGAATAGTCGCGGCGCGCGCCATCCGCACCGAACGGATGCACCCACTGGTTGTGCTCCATCATGCGCCAGAAGATCGTCTCGTCGAGCCACGACAGATCCTTCAGCAGCATCGCGTTCACGCGCATCTCGCCCTCCTCGATCAGCGCGAGACCGAGATGATGATGGTCGGTGATGTAGTGCGCGCCGCCCGGGCCGAGCACCGCCGGAAACCAGTGCGAATCGATCGCGGCTTTGCGCTCGCGTTTGCCGAGCGTCTTCCAGTGCTTGCGCTTCGCTTTCACTTCGCGATAGCCGACCGTCATCTGCGTCGGCCGCAGCGCGTCGAGCCTCACCGGAATCAGATGCACGTCGTTGCCCAGTGCCATGACACTCCCCCCTCGCCGGATTTTTTCGCAACGATACGCCGGATCTCGCGTGCCGTTAATACGTCGCGCCGATCGTTCGCGTGCGTCTGACCATCTCTGACAACCGGCGCCCCGCCGTCATCGCGCTACGCACGCAGATCGTCGCGCTCGAGCCGATGACGCACATACGGAATGCCGTCCTGAACGACGCCGACGCGGCGCATGCCGAGCTTGCGCGCGACGTTCAGCGAGCCCGTGTTCGCTTGCGCGATGTCGGCGATCACGCGCGGCAAGCGCACGCATTCGAATGCATGGCGCACGACTGCGGCAGCCGCTTCGCTGGCGATCCCGCGCCCCCACGCGCGACGCACGAGGCGCCAGCCGATCTCGACGTCCTGTCCACCGTCCGCATAGTCGGGAATCAGCAGCACCCAGCCGACGAACGTATCGGGCGCGCACTTCTCGAAGATCGACCAGTAGCCGAGGCCCGGCGGATAGTCGCGCGTGATGCGGTGTGTGACGAAGCGGCGATGCTCCGCGGGATCGTGCCACGGCCCCGCGATGTGCCGTGTGACCTCGGGATCGCGATCCATCTCGATGCACGCATCGAGATCGGCCAGCACGCGCGGACGCAGCCAGAGCCGCGCCGTTTCGAAGGTCGGCAACGTAGGTGAAGGCGAATCGGTCATCGGGTCTCCTGATTCGACGAACGCGCAGGCGAGAATTACAAACGTGATACAGCGAGCCGACTCGAATCATACAGATAGCTGTCGCAGCGGCTTCAACGGCGCACGTCGTTTTCCGAAACATGTCATTTCGTAGGGATTATTCCCGATTCGCGGCTATCGCGCCCTACATTGCGGCGCGCGTCGGCCTACACTCGATCAGTGCCCCGAACCGCGCGCGAATCGGGCCGCACGTCCTTGCGTCCCGCGCGCGCACGCCAACGAGGAGACCTCGCACATGAGCTGGACCCGCGAACAACGCAACGTGACGATTGCCGCCTATCTCGGCTGGACGCTCGATGCGTTCGATTTTTTCCTGATGGTTTTCGTGCTGAAGGACATCGCGGCGGAATTCGCGTCGACGATCCCGGCGGTCGCGTTCGCGCTGACGCTGACGCTCGCGATGCGCCCGCTCGGCGCACTGATCTTCGGCCGCCTCGCCGATCGCTTCGGCCGCCGTCCGACACTGATGGTCAACATCGCCTGCTATTCGGTGCTCGAGCTCGCATCGGGCTTCGCGCCGAGCCTCACCGCGCTGCTCGTGCTGCGTGCGCTGTTCGGCATCGCGATGGGCGGCGAATGGGGCGTCGGCTCCGCGCTGACGATGGAGACCGTGCCCACGCACGCGCGCGGCATCGTGTCCGGCCTGCTGCAGGCCGGCTATCCGAGCGGCTATCTGCTCGCGTCGATCGTGTTCGGCCTCTTCTATCAGTACATCGGCTGGCGCGGCATGTTCATGATCGGCGTGCTGCCCGCGCTGCTCGTGCTGTACGTGCGCGCACACGTGCCGGAGTCGCCCGCGTGGAAGCAGATGGAAAAGCGCGAGCGTCCGAGCCTCGCGACCACGCTGCAGCGAAACTGGAAGCTGACGATCTACGCGATCGTGCTGATGACCGCGTTCAACTTCTTCTCGCACGGCACGCAGGATCTGTATCCGACCTTCCTGCGCGAGCAGCACCACTTCGATCCGCATACGGTGTCGTGGATCACGATCGTGCTGAACATCGGCGCGATCGTCGGCGGCCTCGCGTTCGGCGCGATCTCCGAGCGGATCGGCCGACGCCGCGCGATCTTCATCGCCGCGCTGATCGCGCTGCCGGTGCTGCCCCTTTGGGCGTTCTCGAGCGGCCCGCTCGCGCTCGCGGCCGGCGCCTTCCTGATGCAGATTTCGGTGCAAGGGGCGTGGGGTGTGATTCCGGTCCACCTCAACGAGATTTCGCCGGACGAGATTCGCGCGACGTTCCCGGGCGTCGTTTATCAGCTCGGCAATCTGCTGGCGTCCGGCAACGCGACGATGCAGGCCTCGCTCGCCGTCTCGCACGACAACAACTATGCGTTCGCGCTCGCACTCGTGGCCGGCACCGTCGCGGTCGTGATCGCGGTGCTGATCCTGTTCAGCCGCGAACGGCGCGGCATCGACATGACGCAATCCGTCAATACGCGTACCGCCGCGACCTGAGCCGACGGTTTTGCGCATTGCATCACCGCGCGCGGCCCGCAGCGCCTGGGCCGCGCGCCGCGCTTTCCGCATTCGCACATCGAACTAGAGGAATCCGACCAGAATCGCCGCTTGCCCGCCCCGCCCGCGTTTTTTTATCTTAATAAAAACGCTTGTTTGAATCAGATAAACCAATCACCTGTTCGCGGCCGGGCGACCGGCATGGGAGGCGGAACATGGCAGTGAGTCAGGAGGGACGACCGTCTGCGGCGCGGTCGTCCACGGGGCGATCGTCGGGCAACCGGCAAACCGGCGGCACCAAGGCGCGCATCCTCGATGCGGCGGAGGACCTCTTCATCGAGCATGGCTTCGAAGCGATGTCGATGCGACAGATCACGTCGCGCGCCGCGGTCAATCTCGCCGCGGTCAACTATCACTTCGGCAGCAAGGAAGCGCTGATCCACGCGATGCTGTCGCGCCGCCTCGATCAGCTGAATCAAGAGCGGCTCGCGATCCTCGATCGCTTCGATGCGCAACTCGGCGCGCACATCACCTGCGAGCACGTGCTCGGCGCGATGTTCATTCCGGCGCTAAAGGCGTCGCGCGATCCGGAGCGCGGTGGCCCTGCGTTTCTGCGCCTGATCGGCCGCGCGTATACCGATCCGTCGCCGTTCGTGCGCAACTTCCTGACCGCACACTACGCGAGCGTCGCGGGACGCTTCTTCGATGCCTTCCAGCGCGCGCTGCCGCATCTGCCGCGCACCGAGCTCGGCTGGCGGCTGCATTTCGCGATCGGCGCGCTGTCGGGTGCGCTCGCCGGCGCGGAAACCGAAAGCCTGATCGACGAATTTTCGCAAGGGCGCACGATGAACGACGTGCAGATGATCGCGCGGCTGTCGTCGCTGATCGTCGCCGCGCTGAAGGCGCCGATGCCGGACAGCGCGCAGCTCGAGATCTTCGCGGCCGTGCTCGACGACGCAGGCGCGAGCGACGCGTTCGGACTGCCGCCGCCTGCGACGACGGCCGATGCCGCCACGCTGCATTCCACGAATTGAGCTGACCGTATCGCCGGATCGACAAGCGGCCGCAACGCGACCTCTCGCGCCGGCCGGGCCTCGCAGCGCGCGGGCTCGGCCGGTGTGACGCGCGGGGCCCGTCGGTCGCGACACAGCGGGCCCGAGCGTGCGCCGACGCGCGCCTCGCGCCGACCGAGAAGACCCTGGAGACGACCATGCCCGACCCCGCAGCAACCGCCACCGCACAGGTCCCGCCGAACACCGACGGCATCTGGTACGCGTCGTACCCGCGCGGCGTACCGCACGAGATCGACATCTCGCAATACACGTCACTCGTGCAGTTCTTCGACGAATGCACGACGCGCTTCGCCGATCGCGTCGCCTACGTGAGCGCCGGCGCATCGATGACCTACCGCGCGCTCGCCCAAAAAGTGGATGCGTTCGCGTCGTACCTGCAAGCGATCGGCGTCAAGCCCGGCGACCGCGTCGCGATCATGCTGCCGAATACGTTCCAGTATCCGGTCGCGCTGTTCGGCACGCTGAAGACGGGCGCGATCGTCGTCAACGTCAATCCGCTCTACACCGTGCGCGAACTCGCGCATCAGTTGAAGGACAGCGGCGCCGAGACGATCGTCGTGTTCGAGAACTTCGCGCGCACGCTGCAGGACGCGCTGCCCGACACGCGCGTGAAGAACATCGTCGTCACCGCGCTCGGCGATCTGCTCGCCGACGGCTTCAACGCGAAGGGACGCCTGATCAATTTCGTGCTGAAGCACGTGAAGAAGCTCGTGCCGGCCTACGACCTGCCGCAGGCGATCCGGCTGCGCGCGGCGCTCGCGCTCGGTGCGCGCGAACGCGCGAAGCCCGCGGCGATCACGCGCGACGATCTCGCGTTCCTGCAGTACACGGGCGGCACGACCGGCGTCGCGAAAGGCGCGATGCTCACGCACGGCAACCTGATCGCGAATCTGCTGCAGGCGAAGGCCTGGATCGCCGATCAGCTGACCGGCGAGATCGAGACCGTGCTCACGCCGCTGCCGCTCTATCACATCTATTCGCTGACGGTGAACGCGTTCATTTTCATGGGGCTCGGCGGCCGCAACATCCTGATCGCGAATCCGCGCGACACGAAGATGATGATGAAGATTCTTCGTCACGAGACGTTCACGGGCATCACCGGAATCAACACGTTGTACAACGCGTTTCTCGACAACGACGAATTCCGTCGGCGTGACTTCTCGAAACTGAAGCTCGCGATGGCGGGCGGCATGGCGATGCAGCGCGCGGTCGCCGAGCGCTTCCAGCAGGTGACCGGGCGGCCGATCGTCGAAGGCTACGGGCTGACCGAGTGTTCGCCGATCGTCACGATGAATCCGGTCGACCTGAACGACATGAGCGCGTTCAGCGGGTCGATCGGGCTGCCCGCGCCGTCGACGATCGTGCGCTTTCGCCGCGAGGACGGCACGTGGGCCGGCATCGGCGAGCCCGGCGAACTCTGCGTGCGCGGGCCGCAGGTGATGCGCGGCTACTGGCAGCGCCCCGACGAAACCGCAAAAGTGATCGACGCGGACGGCTGGCTCGCCACCGGCGACATCGGCGTGATGGACGAACGCGGATTCGTGCGGCTGATCGACCGCAAGAAGGACATGATTCTCGTGTCGGGCTTCAACGTCTATCCGAACGAGATCGAGGAAGTGCTGGTGATGCATCCGGGAATCAGCGAGGCCGCGGCGATCGGCGTCCCGGACGAGGTGCAGGGAGAACGCATCAAGGTGTTCGTCGTGCGTCGCGATCCGACGCTCACGGTCGACGACGTGCTCGCGCACTGCCGCAAGAACCTCACCGGCTACAAGATGCCGAAATTCGTCGAGTTTCGCGACGCGCTGCCGCAGACGAACGTCGGCAAGATCCTGCGCCGCGCGCTGCGCGACGAGGAACTCGCGAAAATCGGCGCCGCCGCCGGCAAGCCGCGCTGATGCGGTGCGCGTGCCCGCCGCGCGCTGCGGCGGGCTCGGCGGTCAATCGTCATCGTCGTCGTGATGCTTGCGCCAGTGCTTGTAATAGTGCTTGCGCCACTTGCGGTAACGGTCGTCGTCGTCATCGCCGTAGTAGCCGTATCCGTAGCCCGGATACGCGACGACCGCCGGCTGCGGTGCCACATAGACCGGAGCCGGCTCGGCATAGACCGGCGCAACCGGTACGCCGATGCCGACCGACAGATCGACGTGCCCCGCCATTGCGCTGCCCGAAGCCAGCAGTGTCGCCGTGCCGATCCACGCTGCCATTTGCCTGCCATTCATGTGTCGAATCCCCATTTTGCCGGCCCGCCCGGCACGCGCCCCGAATGTAGGCGAAGCGCGCGCCGCCGGGTGCTACGGCATTGCGAGAGACGTAACGCGACGTAACGAGACGGCGGGAATCGTCCGTTTTGCGCGGGAAAGACCGGAAAATTCTGCCGAAACGCACGCGGACGCGCATATTCGTCCGCGGATATGCGCGGCAGCTGACGTTGGCCATTTGGCCGCATCGCGCAAATGCGCGTTAGCGTCTATAGTGGGTTACGGTTCGACACAATCGCGACTCGGCGCTTCCCGATCGAACAGGGTAGAATCCCGCCAAACAGATTTGTGACGACCACGCCACACACGCACAACATATTCTCTGACGCAGGCTCCTGCCGCACCTCAATGGCCAATCCCGCAGAATCCCATCCGCAAAACGACTTCATCAATTCCGCGCGAAAGGAACGTAAGCGCGTCGAAATCTACCTCGTCAACGGCATTCGTCTGACCGGGTGTATCGAGTCGTTCGACCAGTATCTGGTGATGCTGCGCACCCCCGTGGGTCTGCAAGGCATCTACAAGCGTGCGATTTCGACGATCCAGCTCGACACGGGCGGATCGCGCCCCGGCGGCGGTCCGCGCGGTCCGCGCACCGGCGGGCGGCCGGGCGGCCGCGAAGGCGGCGGTCACAGCCCGTACGGCTCGCACGGCGGCTCCCGTGAGCCGCGCGAGGGCTACGGCTCGCGCGAACCGCGCGAAGGGTACGGGTCGCGTGAACCGCGTGAAGGCTACGGGTCGCGCGAACCGCGCGAAGGTTACGGTTCCCGTGAGCCGCGCGAAGGTTACGGTACGCCGCGTGAAAACTACGGTGCGCCGCGCGACGCCGGCGACGCGTCGGGCGGCGGATCGCCTTCCGATACGCGCGGCAGCAACGGGCCCGTCATCGTGACGCGCCGCCGCCGGATCGTGCCGGACGGCCAGTAAAAACAAAAAGGGCAAGCCGGTCGGCTTGCCCTTCTCTCTTCAGGACGCTGCGGCGCCACGCGCCGCCGCTGGGTCGGTCAGTGTGCCGCGCTCGGCAAACCGGCGTTGGCCTCGCGCTGCAGCGAACGCACCTGCTGCTGCAACGCGCGCAGTTGCGCCTGAAGCTCCGCCTGCTGCGCCTGCAACGCCGCCGTTTCGTCGCGTACGCTCTTCTGGCGATCGGCCACCGCGGCCTGCTGCTCGCGTGCGATGGAAATATCGGCCTGCAGTCGCCGCGCACGTTCCTGCGCGACTTCGATCTGCCGATCCATCTGCACTTTCTGCGATTCGAGCTTGGCCGCACGCAGCTCGTTGACGGCCAGCCGCTCGGCCTGGCGCGAGAAGTCGCGATAGATCATTTCCGCACGCGCTTCGTCGTAGGTCTTGATCACGCGCCAGAACGCCTTCTGCTGGAACAGCGCGACGAAATATGCGCCGTCTTTCACGTTGAACAGCAGGCTCGAACCGTAGCTGCCGTTGTAGCTCGTGCGCATCTCCGTCAGCGCATGCGCCTGAATCTGACGCTGCAGTTCGTCGACGGTGCTTTGCCCGGTCGTCTCGCCGGCCTGGGCCTGCACCGCCGTCTGCCCCTGCGCATCGACCGAAGGAATCGCAGCCACCGGCGCCGACGCCTGCTGCACCGGCGAGGCCGTATTGCCGGCGAGCCCTTGCGCGTACGCGCCCTGCATGCCTCCTACCGCGGCGAGCAATACGAACGCCCGCCCCAACCCCGTAACATGGCTCTTCAAGTGTTATTCCTCGCGCGAGTTGTTGTAATTCAGTGCGATTTTATCTCATTAATTACTCGCTTTCGCGGGTCTCGGGCTCTTCGTCGAATATCTGGTACTTCCGCATTTTTTCCCACAGCACCTTGCGGCTGATCCCCAGTTGCTGCGCGGTATCCTGGCGCCGCCAGCCGTTCGCGTCGAGCGCGGCAATCACGCGGTTGCGCTCGTTCATGTCCCACTTGCTGCGGTCGACGAACACCTCCGCCGCGCTTTCCGCCGGCACCGGCTGCGCGGCGCTGCGTGCGTGCGCGATCAAGCGCTGCAGCCGCGCGGCGTCCCAACCGCCCGTCTGCCGCACCGTCACGCCGACGCGCTCGGCCAGATTGCGCAGTTCGCGGACGTTGCCGGGGAAATAGCTGTCCGCGACCGCGTCGGCAAGCCAGTACGGCAGATCCGGCAATTCCGCGAGCCGCTCCTCGCCGACCACCTCCGCGACGAACGACTTGAACAGCGCGATCTTGTCGACCGCGCCACGTTCCTCGAGCGACGGAATGTTCAGCTCGATCACCGCGAGCCGGTAATAGAGATCCGCGCGGAACAGCCCTTCCTTCACGAGCTGCGGCAGCTTCTTGTTGCTCGCCGCGACGAGACGGAAATCGACCTTGACGGGCGACGTCGCGCCGACACGCAGCACCGCACCGTCTTCGAGCACGCGCAGCAGCTTCACCTGCTGATAGAGCGGCAGATCGCCGACTTCGTCGAGAAACAGCGTGCCGCCGGCGGCCTGCTCGAAATAGCCTTTATGCGCGACCACCGCGCCGGTGAACGAGCCTTTCGCGTGTCCGAAGAACAGCGATTCGAATAGGCCGTCCGGAATCGCGCCGCAGTTGACCGGCACGAATTCGCCGTGCCGATAGCGCGAATGCTTTTCGTGCAGCAACTGCGCGATGCGCTCCTTGCCGACGCCGGTCTCGCCGTGCAGCAGCACGTTCGTATCGCAATCGGCAAAGGTATCGACTTCGCGCAGCAGCGCCTGCATCGATTCCGAGTGCGCGACGAGCACCGAGGGCTGCAGCGTTTCGGCGGCGTGCGCGCGTAATTGCGTGACGAGCTTGCCGACCATGCCGCGCAGTTCCGCGCACGTGAAGTCGAGCGGGAGGATATGCGAGTACTCGGGCGGATACTGCGACGCGTCGTGATCGCGCGCGGCGCCGACCCAGACGACCGGCATGCCGATGTTGGCTTGCCAGTCGCGCAGGAACGCCGCGCCGCTTTCGATCATCGTCACGCTGATGATCGCGAGCGACGGCCGCAACGCGGCGCGTTCGGGCGAGATCTCCGCGTTGTCGGCGCGGATCACTTCGACGTCGAAGCTCGCCATGCATCGGGCGACGCGGTCGACGATGTCCGCCTTGCCTTCCCAGACGTAGAGGTCGAGTTCTTCGATTGCGGGGGGGGTTCTCATCGGTTTCAACTGCTTCTTTAATTACCTACCGTTTGTGCGACACCGCAAGCCAGCGACATATTGTGCACCGTGGCTACGCCGACCTGAACACCAAGGAGCTGAAGCAACGGTACGAGCAGCTGATCCAGTGCTCCAAGTATCGGATTCAGCGTCGATTGAGTCAGCAGTGCGAGCAGATTCCCGATCAACCCGGTGCTCACACGGATCGGGATCCCGAGCAGCGTCGCGTTGACGACGAGCCCCGCCGAACTTGAAAGTGCTGCGACGGGGCCACTCAACGCGTTCGCCAATACGTGGCCCACTCCGGAGCTCGTGCTCTGATAGTCATCGGAATTACCGCTGATCCCGTCGAAAACCAACGATCCGCCCGTGGACGCCACGCCGGGAACCGAGATCGCCGGAACGGTCGCGTTGAGCGTCGCGATGCCGAGCTTGCCGAGCACGTCGACGTTCACCAGCGTCGCCGTCTTGCTGCACGAGTAGCCGCCCGATACGTCCATCATGCCGTACTTGTTGAGCGGCGCGTCGCCGACGCAAGCGTTCAGCAGTCCGGGGGTGGCAGTGATATACGCGCGGCTGTCCGCGGCGGTCGCGGCGCAACTCGTGGACGTTAGCACCGCGGTCCCGGGCGCGACCTCGAGGTAGACCGGCAACTGGACCTGCGCCGAAATACCGAGGAGGCTCAGTAGATCCCATGTCCCGACGCCGATATTCAGGTAGACCGCGACGTCGGCCGTGTGAGCGGATGTACGCCAGGTGCCGGCCGGTTTCGACGGATCCGTGCCGCCCTCGCCGATCGCGATCGTCGGCGGACGAATGACCTGCACTTGCAGCGTCGCCTGGGCGAGGCCGAGCAGATTGAGTCCCGTATTGACGTTGACGGCCGGGCTTTTCGCATTCGCGTTGGCGATCTCCGCAGCTGTGAACAGCAGATCGAGCAAGCTGACCGATGCGTCGGCCGCCGCCTGCGTATTCGCGATGCCGAGCGACAACAGCCCCGGCGCATTGCTCGCGTCGCCGATCGGAATCTGGCCGCCGGGAAGCGTCAGGTGCGCCAGCGTATCGAGCGCGGCAGAACTCGCCGACGAATAGATGCCGAGGTTTGCCACCGACGTGTTCTTCAACGCCGTCGCCATCACCGATACCAGTTGGTTCAGCGTGAGCTTCGTCGCCAGCAACTGATCGACGGTACCTGCGCCGACTTGCGCCTTCACCAGATCGCCGACTTTCACCCGTGTGCACGCGAGCGCCTGATACGAACCGATATTGAGCGACAGCGACGTATTGAGCAGCGCACCGAGCAATGCATTGACGAGCCCTGTGTTGCGCTGATCGGCTGAAACGCTATTGCCGGCGCAATCCTGATTGCTGCCGAACATCGCAAGCGTCGTGCCGATCGAAAACGTGTCGATATTGCTCGCCTTCGCCGTCGACGCGGCGCTGATCGTGCGGGGCGGGCCGATGAAAAAAAGCGGCACGGTCTTCGTGGCCACTACCCGGACCGCATTCAACTGGTTCGTCGCCGTTCCGAAATAACCGGCGGCCGCACCGTAGTCGCTCACGTCCCAGCGGCCGCATGCAATGCTCATCGAATTGCCCGATGCCTGCGCATCGAATCCGTTCAATGCGGCGCCCCGATATGCAGCCGTCACGACGGCATTCGATCCCGACGCGGTCACGGTCGTATCCGTTTGCGGGCACAAATCGTTCACGCTCTGTACGGCCGCGAGCGCGGTCATGTCCGCCACGCGCTGCAAATCGCGCCGCTGAAAATAGAGATTTCCGACGTCGATCGAGCCCAGCACGATGAGGGCGACAGCAATCCAGATCGCCGCGACGACCGCCACCGAGCCGCGCTGAGCTCTCGAGCCGGCGCGTTGCGACCGGGCAAAACCGTCTTGCCGCCGCGGATCCGAGCGCATCTTCACCTCGCTATTGAGCAGCGCCCGCGCCGAGTGACGACGACATGCCGCTTGAACTCAACGTCGAACCCATCGACTCCGGAATCTTGTGCTTGAACGATTCCAGATACCGCTGATAAACCAGCGACGCGACGTCGCCGAGCAACGGCTGCGTCGGCGCCGCCGCGCGGTTGTCGCGCTGCATCGACAGCCATTCCGTCGTCGAGCGCCCGACGTCCGAAGCGGTCGCCTGCGCACGCGCGACGCCCGAGCCCGCTGCCGTCCACGCGATCGCGCCCGCCAGCGCGATCCGCGCCGCCCACCCGTTCCGCTGCCGCTTGTTGCCGTTCATGTCGTTCCCCGCCTGTCCATTCATTGTGCAAACCGTTGTAGCAGCGGCACGGTCTGGTCGTAACCGAGATTGCTCGCCATCGGCGTGATCGGCTCGGTTGCACCGCGACGCGACACGACCGGCGGCGTCGCGACCGCCCGCTGCTGGGCGCGCACGGCCGCCGCGATCTTCGCGGCGTCGTTCGCGATGTCCTTGCGGATGTCGGGCGACAAGCGCTGCTGATTCATCAGCCGCTGCGCATCCTGCGAACGCCCGGCCGCGAGGAGATAAAGCGCGAGGTTGCTGACGATCTTCGGATTGCGCTGATCCAGCTCGACCGCCTTCATCAGCGGCACGCGCGCACCGACGACATCGCCGTTGCGCAGCTTCGCGTACGCGAGATCCGACAGCAGCGACGCATCGGTCGGCGCAAGATCGGACGCGCGCGTCAGCGCCTGCACCGCACGCTCGAAATCGCCTGCCGCGCCGGCGAGCAGACCGAGCCCGCGATAGCCGCGCGCGGCGAGCGGCGTCTGCAGCAGCTGCGTATACGCGGCCGCGCTCGCGGCCGGCTGATCGGTCATTCGAAGCGCATCCGCACGCAGCAGGATCGTGTCCGGCGAGCCGCCGTACGCCTTCTCGTACGCATCGATATGCGCAAGCGATGCGTAGTACAGTCCCTGCGTCTGCATCCGTTGAATCAATCCCAGATACATCGCCGGCGTATCGGGCACCGCCTGCTTCTGGTCGGCCGCCTGCAGCAGCGCCGCGCGCTCGGTCTGTGCGTTGACGCCGTAGCCGCTGTCCTTCGTCGCGCACGCGCCGAGCAGCAGCGCTGCCGCCGCCGCGCCCGCGCATCGCATCGTCTGGTTGATCCGCTTCATCGTTCTTTCCTTCCGTCCGTCAATGGTGCGGCGACAGCGCGCGCATTACCGCGAGCATCCCGGGCCCGGCCGTCACGATCAGCAGCGCGGGCAACAGCGTCAGCACCATCACGCCGGTCATCTTCACCGTCAATCGACCGATCCGCTCGCGCAGCAGCGCGCGGCGCGTCTCGCGCAGCCGGTCGCCGAATTGCTTCAGCGGCTCCTGCACCGCGCCGCCATGCTTGTCGACCTGAATCATCAAGCGCACGACGGCACGCAAATCCTCGTTGTCGAAGCCGCTCGACAGCCGCTGCAACGACTGCTCGCGCGTGCGTCCCGCCGCGAACTGCCGCTGCGCGATGCCGACTTCCGACGACAGCACGGGCAGCATTCCGCGAAAATCGTTCGTCACGACCTGCAGGCTTTGATCGAGCGACAGCCCGACGCCCTGCAGCAGACGCAGCATGTCGACGAGCAACGGCAATTCGTTGCCGACGCTTTGTCGCCGCGCCGCCGCGCGACGCCGGATGTAAAGCTTCGGCAGCATGAAGCCGACCCCGAACGCCGCGCACATGCCGATCATCCAGTACCCGCCGCTCACACGGCCGCTCGCCACGATCGCGAACAGCAGCGGCAGCCCGACGCCCATCGCAAGCCGCGCGCTCAGAAACAAGCCGCGCGTGCGCGCATCGACGTAGCCGCACTGCTCGAGGAGCCGGCGGTCCTCTTCGGCGACGACGTGCTTGCCGAGCCCTGTGTCGAGCCAGCGCATGCCGGCCGCCGACAGCCGCTCGAGCAAGCGTTCGACACGCTGACTGCGACGCGCATCGGGTTTCGCAGCGGCATCCTCTTCGCCTGCGGGGCGTGTGCGCGCCGCTTCGAGCGCGGCCATCCGCCGGTCGAGCGCATCGTTCAGCGCGCGCTCCGCACGCGAGGTCGCGCTCGCGCGCCGCAACGCAGCGATCCCGAGCAGCAATAGGCCGAATGCGCCGAGTGCGAGCGCCAACGCGCCGATCTGGGTAGCCGTCATTGCATCACCTCAGTCGAGCCATTCGATACAGCCAGATACTGCCGAACAATTGAAGCAGGAACGCGATCACGAGCAGCATTTGCCCGCTCGGGTCGTTCCACATCCCGTGCAGATACTGCGGGTTCGTCATGATCACGAAGCTCGCGATCGCGATCGGCAGCATCACGAGCACGAATGCCGACAGCCGTGTCTCGGCCGACATCGCGGTCAGTTCGCGCTCGGCCTGTTCGAGATCGCGCATGAACACGGCCATGCGTTCGAGCATCACGTCCGCGCGGCCGCCGTATTTGACGGACAACCGCAGCACCGAACCGACGAGCTCGAACTCCTCGGTTCGGTAGATCTTCGCGATATGCAGCATCGCGCGATCGATTTCGACACCGCCGCGCAACATCCGCGACACGTGGTCGAGGCATCCGCGCAGCGGCTCCTCGGTCGTCAGCAACGCGGCCTGGAATGCGGCCGGCACGCTGTTGCCGAGCGTCACGAGCCGCACGATCCCGTCGAGAAACGACGGAATCTGCCGGACGATCTTCAGCCGGCGCCGCTGAATTCGCGACGCGAGCCACACGCCGAACACCGAGATGCCGCAGGCGAGCGCGGCGAGACACGCGAGCGGACCGCCACGGCTGGCGGCGATGGCGGCCAGCGCGACGAGCGCCGCCAGCGCGACGAGCGCCTTGCCGCGCGCATCGGCGATGCCGGCGCGGCTCGCGAGATGGGTCAGATAATCGGCCGCGACCGCGTATCCATGCGACCAGAACGTGCCCGGCGCCGGACCGCCGCGTGCGCCGGCCGGTTGCGGCGTGCCGCGCGGCGCGCCGGATGCTCCTGCCGGGCCGGACGCTGCAGGCCTCGCGGCCGGCGCCGCCGCGCGTGCGCCCGGCTCGAGCCGGCTGTCCATGAAGCGCTTCGCGTCGGTGCGCACGCGATGCGTTTCCGCATATCGCCACAGCATCAGCCCGGACGCGACGCACAGCATCGCGAACGCGAGCACCCAGAGCATCGCGCTATACATTGAAGCCCCCGCCGCGACCGAAGCCGCCGCCTCCAAAGCCGCCGCCGAACCCGCCGGTGTCGCCGAAGCCGCTGTTCGCGAGCGTCTGGCGGAAGCGCGCAAGCTTCGGCGAGTGCGGATGAATGCCGAGCGATTCCCAGTGATCGATCTCCTCGCCTTCCGGCGTCACGCGCGCCTCATAGCGATAGAGCTCCTGCGTCGAGATGATGTTGTCGGACAGCCCGGTCACTTCGGTAATCGAAAGAATCCGGCGTCGCCCGTTCGAGAGGCGCCCGATCTGCACGATGAAATCGATCGCGTTCGCGATCTGCCTGCGCAGGCTCGACTCGGTGCCCTGGAAGCCGGCGAAGCCCGCGAGCATCTCGAGGCGGTACAGGCACTCGCGCGGCGAACTCGCGTGCACGGTGCCCATCGAGCCGTCGTGGCCGGTGTTCATCGCCTGCAGCATTTCGAGCACTTCGCCGCCGCGCACTTCGCCGACGATGATCCGGTCCGGACGCATCCGCAGCGTATTGCGCAGCAGGTCGCGGATCGTCACGACGCCCGTGCCGTCGAAACCGCCGGGCCGGCTCTCGAGCCGCACGACGTGCGGATGGTTCAGCGACAGCTCGGCCGTGTCCTCGATCGTCACGACGCGCTCGATTTCGGGAATGTGGAACGCGAGCGCATTGAGCAGCGACGTCTTGCCCGAACTCGTACCGCCCGACACCAGCACGTTGCAGCGCGCCTCCACCGCGGCTTCGAGCAGCGCACCGATTTCCTCGTTGTAGGTGCCGTTGCCGAGCAGGTCCGCAGGCTTCAGCGGATCCTTGCGGAATTTCCGGATCGAGACGATCGGCCCGTCGATCGACAGCGGCTCGATCACGACGTTGACGCGGCCGCCGTCCGGCAGGCGCGCGTCGACCATCGGATTCGATTCGTCGAGACGGCGGCCGATCGGCGCGAGGATGCGGCGCACGATCCGCAGCAGATGCGCGTTGTCGGTGAAGCGGACCGGCAGCTTCGTCAGGATCCCGTGACGCGAGACATACACGTCCTTGTAGCCGTTGATCAGGATGTCCTCGACGGCCGGGTCGGCGAGCAGATCCTCGATCGGGCCGAAGCCGGCGAGCTCCTTCGTCAGCGCCTCGGCGATCGTGCGCACCTCGTTCTCGTTGAGCGGGATGCGGCGCAGGCGCACGAAGCTGTCGATCTCGAGGTCGACGAACTGGTTGATCGCCTGTCGCGACCAACGGCCGAACTCGGCGCCCAGTTCCTCGATACGCGTCAGCAGATGCTCGTGCGCGGCATTCTTGATGTCGTGAAATTGCTGCGTCTGGGAGAACGGCGCTGCGCCGTCGGCGAATTGAATGTCGTGTGCCATCGCTTACGACCGCTTGGACGAAGGTTGAATGAGACGTTTGAGCGCGGACAGCCGCGGCGCCGCGCGCGACGGACTCGCGCTGCCGGACACGCCGGGCAGCCGCGCGGCGAGCTGTTCGAGCGCGCGCACGTACGGATCGCGCTCGGCTTCGTCGACGATCAGCCGCCCCTGGTTCGCGGCACGCCCGAGCGCGACGCGGCGCGACGGCAGCGTCCCGACGAGCGCAATGCCGAGCCGGTCGGCGATCTGGCCGGGCAGCAGGTCGAGCGCCGGATCGTACTGATTGACGACGAGCCGCAGGCGGTCGGTGTCGACGCCCGCATCGCGCAGCCCGGTCAGCAGATCGGCCGCGGACACGATCGATGCGACGCCCTGGTCGCAGACGAGCCACGCCTCGTCGGCGGACGATGCAATTTGCGTCACGAACTCGCGGTTCGAGAATCCGCCGAGATCGACGACCTGCTGGTCGAAGAACGCGCGAAAACGGTTCAGCAGGCCGATGCACGACGCATACGACACGTCGCGCAAGCCGCCGAGGTCGGGCGGCAGCGTGGTCAGCGCGACGCCGCTGCGGTGGCGCGTGAGCGCGGTGTTGACGAAGGTGCGGTCGATGCGGCGCAGGTTCTGCACGGCATCGACGAAATGGAACTCGCAGCGCGTGTTCAGGAACAGCGCGCCGTCGCCGGCCGGCAGGCCGAGATCGAGCAGCGCGGTTTGACGGCCGGCCGGCACGCCGGCGTCGGGCTTGGCGACCGCGCCGGGCCCGAGCGCGTGTTTCTGCAGCCACACCGCGAGATTCGCCGCGAGCGTGCTGACGCCCATGCCGGCGCGCGCGCCGAGCAGCGCGACGACCTTGCCGTGGCGGCTCGCCGGCTCGCCGACGTTCGCGAGCAGCCCGCGGGTCGTGCGCAGCGCGTCCTCGGCCGACGCCGACACGTCGATGAAATCGCGCACGCCGGCGCGCAGCGCGGCGAGCGTGCTTTCCGGCTGAGCCAGCGAGCCGAGCGCGACGATCGGCAACCCCGGATGCGCGGCGCGCACGGCGGCCGCCGCGACGCTCGCGGCCGCGCTGCCGTCGGAGAAATCGATGAAGACGAGCGCCGGATTGAGTCCCGTGATGCGCTGCGCGAGGACGCCCGGCTCGAGCGACGCGCCCTCGACCGCGCCGGCCGACACGAGCGTATCGGCGAGCCAGCGGACGTGCGATTCTTTCGACGAGGCGCAGACGAAATAGTCGGTCACGGCGGGTTCAGACAATGATTGGGTTCGTGCATTCATCTCGAACAGCCCCGAATACGCAGATCGTCGCGACGCGCCGCAACCTGCAATGTTTCGCGTTCATTTCGAAAATCCCGGTGCGGCATCCGGCGAGGCGGCGCCGCCCAGATACGAGCGCCACACCGGGCCGTCGCGCTGCTCCGACAACTGGCCCGGCGTCGCGGGCAGCGCCGCGCCCTTCGCGATCGGTGCAACGAGATGCGGCGTGACGATGATCAGCAGTTCCTTGTCGTTCTGCTGGTAGTTCAGGTTCTTGAAGAACGTTCCGATGATCGGCAGGTCGCCGAGCAGCGGCACCTTGCTGACGTTCGACATCGTCTGGCGATCGATCAGGCCGCCGATCACGAAGCTTTCGCCGTCGCCGAGCTCGACCGTCGTATCGGCGCGGCGCGTCGTGATGCCCGGCACGGCGACGCCGCTGATCGTCACGCTGTTCACGAAGTCGAGCTGGCTCGATTCGGGCGCCACCTTCAGCGCGATGCGCTGCGGGCTCAGCACGGTCGGCGTCAGCGACAGACCGACACCGTATTGCTTCCACTGGATCGCCGTCGAGCCGAGCCCTTGCGGCGACGGCACCGGAATTTCGCCGCCGGCGAGGAAGCTCGCGCTTTGTCCCGACAGCGCGACGAGCGTCGGCTCGGCGAGCACGCGCGCGAGGTTGTTCGCCTCGAGCAGCGACAGATCCGCGAAGATGCCGCGGCCCGCCGCATTGACGACGAGGTTGAACGCGGACGCCACCGGCGCGCCCAGCGTCGGGAGGTAGCCGGCCGAGCCGGGCCCCGCGCCGCCGTTGTACGACTGAACGCCGCCCGGCGAGAACGAGCCGAACGAAAAGCCGTTGCTCTGCTTGAAGAAATTGAAGCCGACCTGCTTGAGCACCGAGCGGCTGAATTCGACGACGCGCACGTCGACCTGCACGACGTTCTTGCCGGCCAGCGTCGAGCGATCGATCACCGCGCCCTTTCCGCTCACGTTCTTGCCCACCGCGACCGCCCGTTCGTGCGCATCGAGCGACGCCGCCGTGCCGCGCAGCACCGACGTGCCGCCGTACGTGTTCACGCGCGGCGTCGAATCGTCGAGCACCGCGTGCGCGGCCGCGTCGACGACTTCCACGTTCCAGACCGTCGGCTCGTCGCGGCCGCGCTCCCAGAGCATCACGTTCGTCGCGCCCGGCGCTTTCGCGATCACGAGCACGGCCCCGGAACGGCTGCCCTTCATGATCAGCACGTCGGCGATCGCCGGATCGCCGACCGCCACGCGTTGCAGCGCACGGCCCGCCGAGATCTGGCGCTGCGCGCCGACCGCGAGTTCGATCGTGCCGCCCGCACTCGCGAGCGACGCGAAGGTCAGGGTCCAGACGGCAATCGCGAAAGCAATCAGGGTGTTTTTCATTGTGTGGTAGGCCGCCGTGCGGCCATGCTTACTTGTCGTCGCTGACATCGATGGCCATCGATACCGTTCAATACGCAACCGTTTCCGACCGGCCGCCTCGAATCACTTCAATGCTGCTGCCGCCGGCCGCGCTCGCGCGGACCGCCGGCGGCAGCCGCGTCGGCAGCGGCGGAACGTTCACGTTCGCGACGGCGGTTCTCGTGGTGCCGGACAGTTGCTGCAGCGATACGCCCGCCGCGGCGAGCGCCGACGGCGACAGCTTGTTGTCCGTGCGCACCGCGACCGTCTGCATCGCCATTTCGTCGTCGCGCGGATTGCGCAGCGCGAGCGTCAGCCGGCCGCTCGCCTCGCCGAGCGTCAGCGCGTCGACCTGCGCGGTCGGCACGGCGAGCACGGCAATCCGCACGTTGCTCGGCTGTGCGTTGCTGCCGTTCGTGTTGCTGCCGCTGTCGCGCTCGGGCGTGGCGTCGCCGAATGCGAGCACACGGACTTTCGACATCAACAGTCGCGCCTGCGTCTGCGACACCTCGCCGTCGAGCATCGCGTTGCCTTCGCGCTTCAGGTTCAGGAACACGTCGACGAAATTGCCGGGACGCAGCCGGTTGCCGACCGCGTTCGTTTCGTCGACGCGCACTGCCACCGCGCGCTCGCCGGGCTGCACGTCCTCGGCGAGCCCCGATACGAGCGCGTCGGAGACGACCGGCGACGACGCCGGGATGTCGCGCGCCGGCACGCGGCCGACGAGTGTGGAGGCGTCGGCAAATGCGCCGGCGGGCACGGGCGACGTCGGCTGGATTTTCAATGCGTCGGCGGCGATCGGCTGCCCGGCCGGCAGCGTGCGCGTCGCGATGACGATCGGCACCGGGCTCGCAGCAATCGTTTGCTGTACCGGCGCGGGACGCGGCGTGCTGCGCCCGAGCATCCAGGCATAGATGCCGAGCAGAACCGCGATCGCGATGAGGAGCCCCGCGATGATCTTCGTCAAGTTGTTCGTCATGTTGATCTAGGAATGCCGGAATGAATGCTCGAATGTTCTTGCGTCGCGCGGCTCATATGCGCCCGTTACAGCATCGACTGCGGAATCTGTACGACCGCGGAACTCGTCAGCGGCCCGTTCAGCACTTTCCCGACAAACGGCATCGTCGCGAGCCAGGCAAGCGGCGAATAGCTCGCGGTGACCGTCAGGCAGTTCGTCGAACCCGACGAGCCGTTGCTGCACGCGGCCGTCTTGACGGCAACCGACAGGTGCTGCGCGTCGCTGCCCAGCCAACCCAACGCGCCCAGTGTCGTATTGCACGCGTTCTGCGTACGCGTCACGGAATTCGATGCGGTCGCACATGAAGTGACGTCGCCACCGAGGCCGGGCGCGTAGTTCAAGCCGGCCCGGGCGCCCTCGCTGACCGCGAAAGTGAGGCTCTGCTGAATGACGAAGACCATCCCGAAGGTGACGATCGCATAGAAGATCACGAAAAACAGCGGGAACACGATCGCGAACTCGACGGCCGTCGCACCGCGCTGATGCCGCCGCCCGCAAAGCGTTCCTGGCCGCTTCATCGACCGCCTCCCGCCACGGCAAGGTAGACGAGCCACACGGCCGCCGGCGCCACGAGACAGGCCGCGTACGGTGTGGCGCGATGGCCGCCGAGCATGAGCACCGGCTGGCCCTGCGGCCACAAGGCGCGAATCGGCGTGCGCGACACCAGCATCAGCACCAGCGCATGGATACCGGCGGCGAGACTCGCGACGATCCACAGCCATAGCAGCGCATGCGCGCCGCACCAGGCGCCGAGTACCGCGAAGACCTTGAGGTCTGCTGCGCCCATCACGCGAAGCAGGAAAAACGGGACTAAAGCAATCAGGCCGATCAGCATGCCGATCGTTGCCGAAAGCGGGGAAATGCCGAAGGGATTCGCGTTCAGAAATGCACTGAGAAACGCCAAAGCCAGTCCGCCCAGAACGAGCGAATTCGGAACGCGCCGAACGCGAACATCGCTTGCAGCGACAAACGCCGCCCAAGCCAGAAATGCACCGATGAAGATTAACTGTGCCATCGCATCACGATCGCCGAGCGCAACGCGACAGACGAATTGCCCAAGGGCAATCCGTCTGTCAGCACATCAGGACGATCTTATAGCGGTGATGAAATTGGCTTACTCGCTCGTGCCCTTAGTCCAGGGAGACGTGCACGCCGCACTATTCGACGGGTCGGTGATGCACTTGCCGAGATTGTTGAACATGTTCCCCAGGCTCCCGCCAATCGACGAAACCCCCGCGACGATTGCCACGGCAATCAACCCCGCGATCAGCCCATATTCGATCGCGGTCACCCCGGTTTCTTCCTTAAGGAAGCGCTTGATGATTGCTTTCATTTTCTTTCCTCGTGCCTTTATCTATGTACTGTGGCCTTTTATACGTTCTACTGCCTCGCATATCTGGCCCGTTTGCCCCACGTCGCCCGCCGCGCTTGCCGCGACGATGACCGGGTGCTTTCTCTTTATAGGTCGCCCCGAAGGGCATAGCTCAACATTTGATGCAAGTTAACATTCGCGATAGAGCCCCTCCTCGAACGTCGTGTACCGATCTGTACATTTCCTTACACCTGCCCAGAATCTTATCTCTGATTCTCTTTAATTTCCAACCCCTTTTTGGCCATCGGGACCGGAAATTGCCAGTGGGCGCACGTGTATTTGTACGGCGTTTCCGCGCGTCCCACACATAGGACTTACGATAGGTTAGATGTGCACACCTAATCCATCAGTAAAACAGTCCGACCGGCCTGCCGGCCCCCGCTCCACCCCGTGCCGCTTCCTGTTCCGCGTTACGCCGCACGCGTAACGCCAATGCTGTGACGTTACGTTACGCGGCGGCAGAAATCACGGGGTTCGGGGTGCCCTTAAAAAGATTTAACAATCTTTCTACTCCCCTAAATTCCTTTTCCCACAAGGAATTGCGTGGTTTAAAACGATTTCGGCGCGTTCGGCCGCCAAATTGGCACGACAGTTGCAGAGTAGTCCCCGCATCACTCAACACAACACAGCTTTTAATGCGAGGACGAAATGGACATTCAGGTTATCCCTCATGGCACGTTCCGGGCGACTCTGATCGCGGCCACCGTAGCAGCCATGCTCTCCCTCTCCGCATGCGGCGGTTCCGGTTCCATCAGCAAGGGACTCGGCGGCGGCTCGAGTTCCGGCGGCGGCGATATCGTGACGTCCGGCGGCACGTCGGGCTCGTCCGGTTCGTCGGGTTCGTCCGGCACCTCGGGCACGAGCGGCACCAGCGGCTCGAGCAGCGGTAGCACGAGCGGCTCGACGAGCGGCAGCACCAGCGGCTCGACGAGCGGCACGACGAGTGGAACGTCCAGCGGAACGAGTGGAACGTCCGGCGTGTCCGCGAACCCGGTGGGACAGGTCCTCGCACAAGGCAGCAACGTCGTCACGAACCTGGGCGATACCTTGTCCGGCGCCGGCTCGATGCTCGCAGGGCAATCGCTGCCCGGCGTCAATCCGGCCACCACGCAGGCAGCGGGCGGCATCGTGCAGAACGTCGGCGGCGCAGTCAGCGCGCTCGGCACCGGCCTCGGCAACGGTCTCGGCCAGCTCGGTGCGACCGCCAATCCGGTCGGCACTACGGTCGCCAGCACGGGCGGCGTCGTCAATCAGCTCGGCGGCGCAGTCACGCAGACCGGCAATCTCGTCACGAGCCTCGGCAGCGGTCCGCTGTCGCCGCTCGCACCGGTCACGGGCGCGGTCGGCGGCCTCGTGTCGACGGTCGGCAACGCGGTATCGAACGGCGGCACGACGCTCGGCAATGTGCTGTCGACGGGCCCGATCCAGCAAGTGACGCAGACGGTCAGCTCGGCCATCACGCCGATCACGACGATGGTCGGTCAGACGACGCAGACGATCGGCACGACCACCGGTCTCGGCGCACCGGTCAACACGCTGCTCGGCACCGTCGGGAACGGCCTGAACCAGGCCGGCGCGCTGCTCGCGTCGACGGGCGGCAACCCCGTCACGACCGGCCTCGGCAATACCGTTTCGTCGACCGGCAACACCGTGAAGGCCGTCGGCGGCTTGCTTACCGGCAGCACCGGCGGCGTGACGAACCCGCTCGCGCCGCTCACGGGTCTCGTCTCGACGGTCACGGGCACGCTCGGCGGTGCCACAGGCGGCGGCAGCGGTCCGCTCGCACCCATCACCGGCCTCGTCTCGACCGTCACCGGCACGCTCGGCGGTGCCGCAGGCGGTACGAGCGGCGGCCCGCTCGCGCCCGTCACCGGCCTCGTCTCGACCGTCACGGGCACGCTCGGCGGTGCCGCAGGCGGCGGCAGCGGTCCGCTCGCGCCCGTCACCGGCCTGGTCTCGACCGTCACCGGCGCACTCGGCGGTGCCGCGGGCGGCGGCAGCAGCCCGCTCGCCCCCGTCACCGGTCTCGTCTCGACCGTCACCGGCGCGCTCGGCGGTGCCGCAGGCGGCAGCAGCCCGCTCGCCCCCGTCACCGGTCTCGTCTCGACCGTCACCGGCGCGCTCGGCGGCGCCGCAGGCGGCAGCAGCCCGCTCGCCCCCGTGACGGGCGCGGTCTCGACGGTCACCAGCACGGTCGGCAGCGCAACGGCCGGTGCGCCGGCGCTGAGCGGCAGCACGGGCGCCGTCACGAACTCGGGCTCGTCGTCGAACCTGCTGTCGCCGGTGACCTCGCTGATCGGCGGCCTGCTCGGCGGCACGCGCGGCAAGTAATCCGACATCCATTCATCGACAAGACAGCGAGGAGCCCACCATGTCCCAACAACGTTCCCTGACGACGGCCGCCCTGCAACAGTGGCGCGTCCCCCTCACCGCTTTCGCGGCCGCGTGCCTGCTCGCCGCATGCGGCGGCAACAGCGTGAGCAATCCGCCGACCAGCAGCAGCGGCGGCAACAACCCGAGCACGAGCGGCACGCCGAGTACGAGCGGCACCAGCGGCACGTCGAGCGGCACGAAGGGCGTCGTCACGACGGTCGGTCAGACGGCGACCGACCTCGGCAACACGGTCGGCAACGTGAGCGTGCCCGGTCTCGGCGACGGCGTGACGAAGGGTGTCGGCGCCACGATCGCGAGCACCGGCACGATCATCGATGCGGCCGCCGATGCAGTCAGCAACGGCCTCGGCCAGATCGGCTCGACGAACGATCCGGTCGGCACGACGGTCGCCGGACTCGGCAACGTCGTCGGCGCGACGAGCAACACGGTGTCGGGCGTGAGCTCGACGGTGAAGGCGCTCGGCACGGGCCCGCTGTCGCCGCTCGCCCCCGTCACGACGCCGGTCGGCACCGTGCTCGACACGGTCGCGAACGGCCTCTCGGCAGCCGGCACGACGGTCGGCTCGACGCTGTCGTCGGGCGCCGTGCAGCAGGTCACGCAGCCGATCAGCTCCGCCGTCACGCCGCTCGTGATCACGGCCGGCCAGATCACGCAGCAGGTCGGCACGACGACCGGCCTCGGTCAACCCGTGTCGGGCCTGCTCGGCCAGGTCGGCGGCGCGATCAGCTCGGCCGGCACACAGGTGGCCGGCACGTCGAGCCAGCCGCTGGTCGGCGACGTCGGTCAGCTCGTCACCGCGGTCGGCAACACGGTGACGAACGCCGGCGGCCTCGTGAATCCGAACGGCCCGAACGGCGCGGCACCGATTCCCGGACTGCTGACGAGCCTCGTCGGCGGCTCGACCGCGACGGTCCAGAGCGGCACCGGATCGGCCGCCGGTGCAACCAACCCGCTCGGCGGCCTGCTGTCCGGCCTCGGTTCGACGCCGCTCGGCTCGCTGACGGGCGCACTCGGCGGGGCGACCGGCGGCACGAGCAGCGGCCCGCTCGCACCGGTGACCGGTCTCGTGTCGACCGTTACCGGCGCGCTCGGCGGCGCAACGGGCGGCGCAGGCGGCGCGAATCCGCTCGCGCCCGTCACCGGATTGCTGAATACTGTCACCGGCGCAGTCGGCGGCGCGGCAGGGTCCGCCGGCGGCACGTCGAGCCCGCTCGCACCGGTCACGTCGCTGGTCGGCGGCGTCACGGGCTCGGCATCGACGGGCAGTTCGACGGGCCTGCTCGCGCCGGTCACGGGGTTGCTGGGTACGCTGGGCAGCGTCGGCAAGTAAGGAGGACGGTCGCGTCGTCGCAGCCGGAGCGCGCGACGCGGCCGTACCAACACATCCGGCAAGGCGGCACACGGCACACGGCGCGCGGTACCGACGGTATCGCGCGCCGGCATTAGAAGACGAGAAGCAAGGCCTACGAGGAAAAGAAATGAAATCCAGACTCGATACATGGATGATGCTGCTCGCGATCGCGGCAGCAGGCACGGCACAGGCGCAAACGCGCGTCGCGGGCAATCCGCTCGACTCCCTCCCGCAGATCAACGCACCGAAACAAGGGCCCAACGTGACGGTGCAGGTCGCGCCGCAGGCACCGCAGCTGCAGGAACTGCTGTCGCGTCACCTGACGCCGACGACGTTCCAGGTCGAAGGCGTGAAGTCCGTTCCGTTCGAAGAGATCTCGCGTCGCTTCACGCCGCTCGTCGGCAAGGACATCACGATCGGCGAACTGATCGAGACCGCGAACGGCGTGACGAAGCTGTACCAGGACCGCGGCTACGCGCTGTCGTTCGCATTCATTCCCGCGCAGACGTTCGAGAACGGCGCCGTGCGCGTGACGGTCGTCGAAGGCTACGTCGCGGACGTGAAGGTCACCGGCAAGCCGGGCGCGATGGAGTCGAAGATTCGCGCGATCGCTGCGCACATCACGGCCGATCGTCCACTGCGTCGCGCGACGTTCGAACGCTACGTGAACACGTTCGGTCTGCTGCCGGGCGTCAGCGTGAAAGCGAACGTGCCGCCGCCGCAAACGACGGACGGCGCGACCACGCTCGAGCTCGCCGTCGACCGCAAGCCGTTCAACGTCAGCACCGGCATCGACTTCAACCATCCGGGCGTGCAGGGGCTCATCACCGCGACCGAGAACGGCCTCACGTCGTTCGGCGAACAGCTGAGCATCTCCGCCCTCGCGCCGCCGGGGCGCGACAAGCAGACGTACTTCGCATTCAGCGGCGCGGTGCCGGTCGGCAGCAGCGGCCTGATCACGCGGCTCGACGCGAGTACGTACCGCGGCAAGCCGACCGACAATCCGGGCCTGCCGTCGTACATCGAACGCACGGTGAAGAACGAGAAGCTCGGCCTGTCGGCATCGTATCCGCTGCTGCTGAACAATCAGCGCAGCCTGCTCGGCACCGTGTCGGCCTATGCATCGCACAACGAAGACAACTATCAGAATCGGATCACCGGTGCGACGCTCGACAACCGCTCGCAGGTGCGCGTGCTGCAACTGCAGTTCGACTACACGAGCGTGCAGCCGAAGCAGGTTCGCAAGCTGAGCTTCAACGTCGCGAAGGCGTTCGACATTCTCGGCGCATCGAAGTCGCAGATCGGCACGGCCTCGGGCGTCACGACGACGTATGCCGATCCGATCTCGCTGACGTTCGTCCGCACCGGCGCGACCTTTACGCAAACCAACGAATGGCCGTTCCGGATCGGCACGTCGATCTCGCTGACGGGCCAGTACAGCCCCGACTCGCTGCCGACGTCCGAGCAGATCTCGTTCGGCGCGACGCGTTACGCGCTCGGCTATCAACCGGGCGAGACGTCGGGCGATTCGGGCTGGGGCATGTCGCTCGAAGTGAACCGCGCGTTCTCGCCGGGCTGGACCTATCTGAAGTCGATCACGCCGTACGTCGCGTACGACATGGCGCGCGTGTATCTGCACGCAGGCACGCCGTTGCCGAACCGGCTCTCGTCGGTCGGCGTCGGCGTGCGGCTGACCGACAGCCGCTACTACAGCCTCGATCTGTCCGTCGCGAAGCCGGTCGGCGACGCGCCGGTCGAAAGCGCATCGAGAAGCCCGCGCGTGAACGCCGCATTTTCGTATCAGTTGAACTGATCGTCCGAACGGCCCGCCTCGCGCGGGCCGTTTCGATTAGAGTGCCCTCTATCAAACGCGGCGCACGGTTTCACGTATTCTGGCTGAGCTCGCAACAAGTGGCCGTCCGATGCAGGCGGCTCGCGCGCGCAATCGAACACGACACGAGAAACAAGGAGGACGACAATGATTCAACTGACCCGCCCGTTGCGCATCATTGCACTCGCCGGCGCCCTGCTCGCCTGTGCCGCCCCGTCGTTCGCGCAAGCGGACAGCCCCGTCGGCGTCTGGCAGACGATCGACGACAACACCCATCAGCCGAAGGCGCTCGTGCAGATTGCCGACGACGGCGACGGCACGTTGTCGGGCAAGGTGATCAAGGGGCTCGGCGCGAACGATACGCCCGATCGCCGCTGCACGGCGTGCACGGACGAACGCAAGGATCAGCTGATCAAGGGCATGACGATCATCAAGGCGATGAAGAAGGACGGCGATCACTGGGACGGCGGCAACATCCTGGATCCGGAGAACGGCAAGGTCTACAAGTGCAAGATGACGCTCGAAGACGGCGGCCAGAAGCTCGTCGTACGCGGCTATATCGGCGTGTCGCTGCTCGGCCGGTCGCAGACCTGGGTGCGCCAGCAGTAACGCACTGCGCGTTCGCGCGCGCAACGCGATAAAGCAATCGGCCTGCGACGGAAGTCGACAGGCCGATTTTCATTTGGCGCGACGGTGAACGGAACCGCGGCTCACGCCGCCTGCTTCATCGCATTGGGCCGACAGCCGTTCGCTGCACGAAAGGCCGATGCGCTGCCGCTGCGCGCCTCGGCCGCCTTCGACTGCGCATGCTTGCGCATCCGCGCAGACAGCTCGTTGCACAGATTCACGCCGGCATCGCCGTACAGCGCCTGCATGACGCGCATCAGCGTGCCCGACTCGTGCCAGACCTTGAACCGGCGATGGCAGGTTTGATAGGACGGGTAGCGGCGCGGCATCGACGACCACGTCGCGCCGCTGTAGATCACCCATAGCACGCCGTTCAGCACGGCGCGCGTGTTGGCGAGCGGACGGCCGCGCAATTCGGCGCGCGGCTGCATCTCCGGCAGAAGCGGCGCGATGCTGCGCCATTCGTAGTCGGTCAATTCGCGATACGGCGTCATGGAGATCTCCAGCCTTAGGAACCATGACGCAACGATATCGGCTGACCTCGACGCTGAATATAAGACGAATCTGAAATTGCGCGTCGATTCGATGCATTTGACGGGATTTAACGATTGGATCGCAACGCGCACACAGCCGCGCTCAGGTGAGCGAAGTATCGACGATGCGCCGCGGCGTCTCGAGATATTCCTTCGACTGCATCTCGACGATGCGCGACACCGTACGCGCGAACTCGTTGGCCATCGGGCCTTCGACGTACAACTGCTCGGCCGGCACCGCCGCCGACATCAGCAGCTTCACCTTGTGGTCGTACAGCACGTCGATCAGCCAGGTAAAGCGCCGCGCTTCGGACGCCATGCGCGGCGACATCTGCGGCACCTCGGACAGCACGATTGCATGAAAGCGGCTCGCCAGTTCGAGGTAGTCGTTCTGCGAGCGCGGCCCGCCGCACAGCGTCGCGAAATCGAACCAGACGACGCCGTCGGCCTTGCGCAAGGCCTTCAGTTCGCGCTTCTCGATATGCAGAATCGGACTTTCGTCGGGCACCGCCGCGAGCTTCGCGAACGCATGACGCAGTTCGCGATCGGCCTGCGCGCCGAGCGGCGTGTGATACATCTGCACCTGCGCGAGCGTGCGCTGCCGATAGTCGATGCCCGCATCGACGTTGATCACGTCGAGCTTCTCCTTGATCAGCGCGATCGCCGGCAGCATGCGGTCGCGATGCAGGCCGTCCGGATAGAGGTCGTCCGGATCGTAGTTGGACGTCATCACGAACTGCACGCCGTTCGTGAACAGCCGATCGAGCAGCCGGTACAGGATCATCGCGTCGGCGATGTCGGACACGTGGAATTCGTCGAAGCAGATCAGCCGGTAGCGCTTCGCGATGCGGCGGGCGAGCTCGTCGAGCGGATCGGCCTGCCCCTTCAGTTCCTCGAGCTCGCGATGCACTTCGCGCATGAACTCGTGGAAATGCAGGCGCGTCTTGCGCTGGACGGGCACGACCGCGTAGAAGCTGTCCATCAGGAAGCTCTTGCCGCGGCCGACGCCGCCCCACATGTAGACGCCGCGCGGCAGATCGGGGTGATTGATCAGCTTCTTGAACGCGTTCGAGCGGCGCGCCTTGTACGCGACCCACTCGTCGTAGCAGCGCTGCAGGCGATCGACGGCCGCCCGCTGCGCGGCGTCCGACTGATAGCCGCGCGTGGTCAGCTCGCGTGTGTAGTATTCGGTGACGTTCATCGGGCAAACCAAAAAAACGAAGGCGAGCGGGAAACCCCGCCCGCCTTCGTCATGAGACGGCTGCGCCGGCCGACGTGCGGCCGGCGCCGGACCACGCTCAGCTGTTCAGCGAGCGTTTGTCGACGGCGAGCGCCGCTTCGCGCATCACTTCCGACATCGACGGGTGCGGATGGCAGATGCGGGCGATGTCTTCCGACGCCGCCTTGAACTCCATCGCCACCACGGCTTCCGCGATCAGATCCGACGCGTTCGCCGCGATCACGTGCACGCCGAGCAGTTCGTCGGTCTTCGCGTCCGCGATCATCTTCACGAAACCGTCCGGCGCGTTCATGCCGAGCGCGCGGCCGTTGATCGAGAACGGGAACTTGCCCGTCTTGATCTCGCGGCCTTCCGCCTTCAGCTGCTGCTCGGTCTTGCCGACCCACGCGATTTCCGGGTACGTGTAGATCACCCACGGAATGCAGTTGTAGTCGATGTGCGGCTTCTGGCCGTCGATCACTTCCGCGACCAGCACGCCTTCGTCTTCCGCCTTGTGCGCGAGCATCGGGCCGCGCACGACGTCGCCGATCGCGTAGACGTTCGGCACCGCCGTGCGGCAGTGGTCGTCCACGTCGATGAAGCCGCGCTCGTTCGTCTTCAGGCCGATCGCCTCGAGGCCGAGATTGTCGGTGTTCGGCACGCGGCCGACCGACACGATCAGGCGGTCGGCGTCGAGCGTCTGCGCGTTGCCGTCCTTGTCGGTGTAGGCGATCGACACGCCGTTCGCGGTCGTCTTCACTTCGCCGATCTTCACGCCGAGATGGATGTCGAGGCCCTGCTTCTTGAACAGCTTCGCGGCTTCCTTCGCGAGTGCTTCGTCGGCTGCGCCGAGGAACGCCGGCAGCGCTTCGAGCACCGTCACTTCGGCGCCGAGACGACGCCACACCGAGCCGAGCTCGAGGCCGATCACGCCTGCGCCGATCACGGCGAGCTTCTTCGGCACCGAGTCGAACGTCAGCGCGCCTTCGTTGTCCGACACGATCTTGTTGTCGACCGGGATGCCCGGCAGATGACGCGCCTTCGAGCCCGTCGCGATGATCACGTTCTTCGCGGTGACGACTTCGGTTTCGCCCTCGCCGCTGACTTCGATCTGCACGCCGGCGTCGGTCTTGCCGGTGAACTTGCCGTGGCCCTTCAGCCAGGTGATCTTGTTCTTCTTGAACAGGAACTCGATCCCGCTCGTCATCTTCTCGACGATCGCATCCTTGCGGCCGAGCATCTTCGCGATGTCGATCTTCACGCCGTCGACGCTGATGCCGTGATCGGCCAGATGATGCTGCGCGTTTTCGAACTCTTCCGACGAGGCGAGCAGCGCCTTCGACGGGATGCAGCCGACGTTCAGGCACGTGCCGCCGAGCTTCAGCGCGCCGGCCGGGTTCTTCCACTTCTCGATACAGGCAACGGTCTTGCCGAGCTGCGCGGCACGGATCGCGGCGATGTAGCCGCCGGGGCCGGCGCCGATCACGACGACGTCAAATTCCTTGGACATGGCAATCCTTTCTACTTGTGCATCCGCACGGACGCGCGGTCGCGCGCCCGTGCGGAGCGGGTCAATGCGGTGAGACTCGGCTTACAGGTCGAGCAGCAGACGTGCCGGATCTTCCAGCGCATCCTTCATCGCGACGAGCGACAGCACGGCTTCGCGGCCGTCGATGATGCGGTGGTCGTACGACAGCGCGAGGTAGTTGATCGGACGGATCACGATCTGGCCGTTTTCGACGACCGGACGCTCCTTCGTCGCATGCACGCCGAGGATTGCCGACTGCGGCGGGTTGATGATCGGGGTCGACAGCATCGAGCCGAACACGCCGCCGTTCGAGATCGAGAACGTACCGCCCGTCATTTCCTCGATCGACAGCTTGCCGTCCTTCGCCTTCTGGCCGAATTCGGCGATCTTCTTCTCGATCTCGGCAAGGCTCAGCTGATCCGCGTTGCGCAGGATCGGCACGACGAGGCCGCGCGGCGAACCGACCGCGATACCGATGTCGAAATAGCCGTGGTAGACGATGTCGTTACCGTCGATCGACGCGTTCACGAGCGGGAACTTCTTCAGCGCGTGGACGGCCGCCTTCACGAAGAACGACATGAAGCCGAGCTTCACGCCGTGTTCCTTCTCGAACTTGTCCTTGTACTTCGCACGCAGGTCCATGACCGGCTGCATGTTGACTTCGTTGAACGTCGTCAGGATCGCGTTGGTCTGCTGCGACTCGAGCAGACGCTCGGCGATACGCGCACGCAGGCGCGACATCGGCACGCGCTGTTCCGGACGGTCGTTCAGCCAGGTCGTTGCCGACGCCGGCACCTTCACTTCCGGCAGCGCCGGCTTGGCCGCGGCCTTTGCCGGTGCGGCGGCCGGAGCAGCCGCCTTCGGCGCGCTGCCGGCGGCGAGCGCGTCGCCCTTCGTGACGCGGCCGTCGCGGCCCGAGCCGGCGACGTCGCCTGCCGACAGGCCCTTCTCGGCCAGCAGCTTCGCTGCGGCCGGCGAGGCCGTGCCCGACGAAGCGGCCGTCGTCGATGCTGCGGCCGTCGCGGCAGCCGGCTGAGCGGCCGGTGCCGCTGCGGGTGCGGCGGCCGGCTTGACTTCGGCTGCGCCTGCCGCGGCTTCGGCAGCGCCCGCCTTCGCTTCGGTGTCGATCGTCGCGATCACCTGATCGGCGACCACCGTGTCACCGTCGTTCTGCAGCACTTGCGCGAGCACGCCCGCGGCCGGCGCCGGCACTTCGAGCACGACCTTGTCGGTCTCGAGTTCGATCAGGATTTCGTCCTGCGCGACTGCTTCGCCCGGCTTCTTCTTCCACTGCAGCATGGTGGCTTCCGACACCGACTCCGAAAGCTGGGGGACTTTGACTTCTACGATAGCCATGTGATTTTCCTGGATGCTTAATCTGGGTAATGACGAGATTCCTGCGGCTCTTTCGGCCCGTGCGGCGCGCGGCGCGCGCGGCAGGCCGAAAGAGACGGGAAAGCGCAGCGCGCCTTCCCGTATCGCTTCCGTCGATTATTTCGCGATCGATGCGCTCTTCAGGCGGCCGAATGCACCTTCGACGAGGGCCTTCTGCTGCTCGTAGTGCTTCGCGTAGTAGCCGACCGCCGGCGAGGCCGAAGCCGGGCGGCCGCTGTACGCGAGCTTCTGCCCTTCCTTCATGCCTTCCTTCAGGTGGTGCTCGACGTAGAACCAGGGGCCCTGGTTCTGCGGCTCGTCCTGCACCCAGACCACTTCCGTCGCGTTCTCGTACTTCTTCATTTCAGCTTCGAACTGCTTGTGCGCGAACGGATACAGCTGTTCGATACGGATGATCGCGACGTCGTTCGCCTTCGTTTCGCGGCGGTGCGCGACGAGGTCGTAGTACACGCGGCCCGAGCACACCAGTACGCGCTTGACCTTCTTCGCGTCGATGCCGCCGTCGATTTCGCCCAGCACGGGCTGGAACGAACCCTTCGCGAGTTCCGACAGATCCGACACCGCTTCCTTGTGACGCAGCAGCGACTTCGGCGTCGCGACGATCAACGGCTTGCGGAACAGACGGATCATCTGGCGACGCAGCAGGTGGAAGATCTGCGCCGGCGTCGTCGGCTGGACGACCTGCATGTTGTGATCCGCGCACAGCTGCAGGAAACGCTCGATGCGGGTCGACGAGTGTTCCGGACCCTGGCCTTCGTAGCCGTGCGGCAGCAGCATCGTGAGGCCCGACACGCGGCCCCACTTCACTTCGCCCGACGAGATGAACTGGTCGATCACGACCTGCGCGCCGTTGACGAAGTCGCCGAACTGCGCTTCCCACAGCACGAGCGTGTTCGGCTCGGCGGTCGAGTAGCCGTATTCGAAGCCCAGCACCGCTTCTTCCGACAGCACCGAGTCGATCACCGTGAACTTCGCCTGGCCTTCCGCGATGTTCTGCAGCGGCACGTACGTGCCGTCGTTCCAGCGCTCGCGGTTCTGGTCGTGCAGCACCGCGTGACGGTGCGTGAACGTGCCGCGGCCCGAGTCCTGGCCGGTCAGGCGCACTGCATAGCCCGATGCGACGAGCGACGCGAACGCGAGGTGCTCGGCCATGCCCCAATCGAGCGGCTGATCGCCGCGCGCCATGTTGCGGCGATCGTTGATCACGCGCTCGACGAGCGGGTGAACCTTGAAGTTTTCCGGCACCGTCGTGATGCGTTCGCCGAGACGCTTCAGTTCGGCGAGCGGCACGGCCGTATCGGCAGCGTCCGTCCACTTGCGGTTCAGGAACGGCACCCAGTCGACCGCGTACTTGCTCTTGTAGTTCGACAGGACCGGATCGACCGTGTGGTGACCGTCGTCCATCGCCTTGCGGTACGCCTTCACGTAAGCTTCGGCGTCTTCGGCGGTGATCACGCCCTGCTGCACGAGCTTCTCGGCGTACAGCGCGCGGGTGCCCGGGTGCTGCGCGATCTTCTTGTACATCAGCGGCTGCGTGACGGCCGGCGTGTCCTGCTCGTTGTGACCCAGCTTGCGGAAGCAGACGATGTCGATCACGACATCCTTGTGGAACTGCATGCGGTAGTCGATCGCGATCTGCGTCGCGAGGACCACGGCTTCCGGATCGTCGCCGTTCACGTGCAGCACCGGCGCCTCGATCATCTTGACGACGTCGGTACAGTACAGCGTCGAGCGCGCATCGCGCGGGTCCGACGTCGTGAAGCCGATCTGGTTGTTGATGACGATGTGCAGCGTGCCGTGCGTGCCGTAGCCGCGCGTCTGCGCGAGGTTCAGCGTTTCCATCACGACGCCCTGGCCCGCGAAGGCCGCGTCGCCGTGGATCTGCACCGGCAGCACTTGCGCGCCGTCTTCGTCGCCGCGACGGTCCATCCGCGCCTTCGCGGAACCTTCGACCACCGGGTTCACGATTTCGAGGTGCGACGGGTTGAACGCGAGCGACAGGTGAACCGGGCCGCCTTCCGTCGACACGTCCGACGAGAAGCCCTTGTGGTACTTCACGTCACCGGCCGGCAGGTCGTCGACGTGCTTGCCTTCGAATTCGGCGAACAGGTCCGCCGGCATCTTGCCGAGCGTGTTCACGAGCACGTTCAGACGGCCGCGGTGGGCCATGCCGATCACGATTTCCTGCACGCCCTTCTTGCCCGCGTGCTGGACGACTTCGTCCATCGCCGCGATGAAGCTCTCGCCGCCTTCGAGCGAGAAGCGCTTCTGGCCGACGTACTTCGTGTGCAGATAGCGCTCGAGGCCTTCCGCAGCCGTCAGGCGGTTCAGGATGTGCTTCTTCTTGTCGGCCGAGAAGTTCGGCGTCGCGCGGATCGATTCGAGACGCTCCTGCCACCAGCGCTTCTGTTCCGGATCGCTGATGTACATGAACTCGGCGCCGATCGTGCCGCAGTACGTGTCGCGCAGGCCCTTCACGATATCGCGCAGCGATGCCTGATCGAAACCGAAGTACAGGTTGCTTGCGCTGTACGTCTGGTCGAGGTCGGCTTCGGAGAAATCGTAGAACGCGGGTTCGAGTTCGGGAATGGCGGGACGTTCGCGACGCTTCAGGGGATCGAGATTGGCCCATTGCGAGCCGAGGAAGCGATAGGCGCTGATGAGGGACTGGACGTGGACTTGCTTGCGCGCCGTTGCCAGATTGGTACCGCTTTCGCGCGGAATGAAGGCATTGGCCTTCGCGCGCTGGGCGAACGACTCGACGATCGGGTAATGCGCCACGTCGCTGGCGTTCGAACCGTCCGTCGCAGGAACGTTCTGCAACGCGTCGAAATACTCTCGCCAGTTCTCGGGCACTGACGCCGGATTATCGAGATATGCTTCGTACTGTTCTTCTACGTACGAAGCATTGCCGCCGAACAAATAGGAGTTCAGCTGGAACTGCTTCATTACATCTGACATTTTACGCTCACCTTTCTTCGAGCTTCTCGAGAAATAGCGGGTTACTCAACCTTCCGCGACACGGCCTGACCGTTTAGCGGATTGCGCGAATCAAGTCTGCTGGGAAGGACCTAAAACTTGCGTGCGCGCAGCATATCACAGAACCGATACCGAAGTTCACGGCGGAACACGCACGAAAGCGCCGTGCGACGGGGTTTTGCCGCATTGCCGCGCAGGGTTGAAACAGTGTTTTGCAGCGCGTCGTCGCATGCGGCGCGCGACCATGCAAAAAGCCGCCCGAAGGCGGCTTTCTGGCGACCGGCGATCAGCACCGCGCGACTCAGTCGACTGCGGCTTCGCGGCTCGCGCGGCGACGCTCGTGCTCCTTCAGGAAGCGCTTGCGCAGACGGATCGATTGCGGCGTGACTTCGACGAGCTCGTCGTCGTCGATGAATTCGACCGCGTACTCGAGCGACATCTGGATCGGCGGCACGAGGCGCACCGCTTCGTCGGTGCCCGAGGCGCGCACGTTGGTCAGCTGCTTGCCCTTGATCGGGTTCACGACGAGGTCGTTGTCGCGGCTGTGGATGCCGATGATCATCCCTTCGTAGAGCGCATCGCCCGGCTTCACGAACATGCGGCCGCGATCCTGCAGCTTCCACAGCGCGTAGGCGACTGCGGCGCCGTCGTCCTGCGAGATCAGCACGCCGTTGCGGCGCTCGCCGACCGAGCCTTCCTTGACCGGTGCGTACGAGTCGAAGATGTGGCTCATCAGGCCCGTGCCGCGCGTGAGCGTCAAGAATTCGCTCTGGAAGCCGATCAGCCCGCGCGCCGGAATCCGGTATTCGAGACGCGTGCGGCCGCGGCCGTCCGACGCCATGTCGAGCATTTCGCCCTTGCGGCGGCCGAGCTCTTCCATCACGCCGCCCTGGTGCTCGTCCTCGACGTCGACCGTCAGCAGCTCGTACGGCTCGTGCTTCACGCCGTCGATTTCCTGCATCACGACGCGCGGACGCGACACGGCGAGTTCGTAGCCTTCACGGCGCATGTTCTCGACGAGAATCGTCAGATGCAGTTCGCCGCGGCCCGACACTTCGAACACCGTTTCGTCGCCGGTGTCGCGCACGCGCAGCGCGACGTTGTGGTTCAGCTCCTTCATCAGACGGTCGCGGATCTGGCGGCTCGTCACGAACTTGCCTTCGCGGCCCGCGAGCGGCGACGAGTTCACGAGGAAGTTCATCGTCAGCGTCGGCTCGTCGACCGTGATCATCGGCAGCGCTTCGGGCGTGTCGACGGCGCAGATCGTCGCGCCGATGCCGACGTCTTCAATGCCGTTGATCAGCACGATGTCGCCGGCCTCGGCCGATTCGACCTGGACGCGCTCGAGGCCCTTGAACGACAGCACCTGGTTGATCTTGCGGTTCAGCACCTCGCCTTCCGGACCGAAGCGCATCGCGACCTGCTGGCCCGGCTTGATGCGGCCGCGCGTGATGCGGCCGACGCCGATCCGGCCCACGTAGGTCGAATAGTCGAGCGACGTGATCTGCAGCTGCAGCGGCGCGTCGGGATCGGCCGGGCGGACCGGCACGTGCGCAAGGATCGCCTCGAACAGCGGACGCATGTCGCCTTCGCGCGCCGCCGGATCGAGCGACGCGTAGCCGTTCAGGCCCGACGCATAGACGATCGGGAAATCGAGCTGCTCTTCGGTCGCGCCGAGCTTGTCGAACAGGTCGAACGTCTGGTTGATGACCCAGTCGATCCGCGCGCCCGGACGGTCGATCTTGTTGACGACGACGATCGGCTTCAGGCCGAGCGCGAGCGCCTTCTTCGTGACGAAGCGCGTCTGCGGCATCGGGCCCTCGACCGCGTCGACGAGCAGCAGCACCGAGTCGACCATCGACAGCACGCGCTCGACTTCGCCGCCGAAGTCCGCGTGCCCCGGCGTGTCGACGATGTTGATGTGCGTGCCTTCGTATTCGACCGCGCAGTTCTTCGCGAGAATCGTGATCCCGCGCTCCTTTTCGATGTCGTTCGAGTCCATCACCCGTTCGGCAACCTGCTGGTTCTCGCGGAAGGTGCCGGACTGGCGAAGCAGTTGGTCGACGAGCGTAGTCTTGCCGTGGTCGACGTGGGCGATGATGGCGATGTTGCGAAGGGCGCGGGTCATAGAAACCTGGAAATCGATTGAACGCGCAAACGCGCACGCTCGTTCGACACGGGCGCGCGCGTTGCAGCTTGGAAAGCCTCAAATTATAGCACGCGCGAATGTCGTCAGCCGGCAGTTGCGTTGCAACGCAGCATGCGGGCCGCCGGCAACGACCTGCTCCGTCGATCGTCGATGCGCGCAAGCGGCGTGCCGCGCACCGTAAAAACCCCGATGCGCGTAAGGAAATGCGGCGGCGTTCAGCGCGCGCGCATCCGTTCGATTAACATTTGCCGCGGCAAGCAATTGTGCCTATACTGCTGCCTAGTCAACTATTGCAGCTTCAGGGTTTTATGTCGGATTCCTCTTCTCATTCGCCCGCGTCGGCGCTGTCGTCGTATCAGATGAACGACAGCGTCGGCTATCTGATGTCGCGCGTGAAGTCGCTGATGACGAACCTCGTCACGCAGCGTACGCAGGAGGAGCTCGGCATCACGGGCACGCAGGCGAGCATGCTGTTCATGATCGCGGTCGGCAAGTGCTCGACGGCCGCGGAGCTCGCGCGCGAATACGCGATCGATGCGAGCGCGGTCACGCGCCTGCTCGATCGCGTCGAGAAACGCGGGCTGCTGTGCCGCGTGCGCTCCGTCGAAGATCGCCGCGTCGTGCGCCTCGAACTGACCGACGAAGGCCGGGCGCTGGCCGAGCGGCTGCCGGCGATCTTCCGCAGCGTGCTCGATCAGCTGCTGGGCGGCTTCACGCCGGAAGAAGTCGGGTTCCTGAAGAGCATGCTGCGCCGGATTCTCAGCAACTATTGCGAGACCGCCGGCGGCAGCGTCGCGCAATAGTTGCCATAACAATTACTTTTGACAGATTAATGTAAGGAAATCCTTGCAGTGTCCATCATTCATTCCGAGTCAGGGATCAGCGCGATGAAATCCTCCCCGTTGTCCGTGCGTGCCGGGTCGCGCCGCACCGCCGTTGCCGTCGCGGTCGCCGCACTGGCACTGGCGGGCTGCGCGAACTACATCGGCATCAAGAGCGACAAGCAGATCGCCCCCGCGTCGCAATTCGAAACGGCGCAGAGCCTTCCGGCCCAGGGCGGCCGCTGGCCGTCGCTCGACTGGGCAAGCCAGTTCGGCGATCCGCAGCTGCCGAAGCTGATCGACGAGGCGCTCGCCGGCAATCCGTCGATCGCGCAGGCGCAGGCGCGCATCGCGAAGGCGTCGTCGTACATCGAATCGTCGCGCTCCAACCTGCTGCCGAAGGCCGAAGCGAGCTACTCGTGGACGCGCGAGCTCTATTCGGCGAACGGCCTCTTCCCGCCGCCGTACGGCGGCCAGTGGTACAGCGAGAACAACGTGCTCGCCAGCGCATCGTGGGAGCTCGACCTGTGGGGCAAGAACCGCGAGCGTCTGCGCACGGCCGTGTCGCAGGAAAAGGCCGCGGAAGCCGACATGCAGCAGGCGCGCATCACGCTCGCCTCGTCGGTCGCGCGCACCTACAACTCGCTCGCGCAACTGTACGCGCTGCGCGACATCGCGCAGCGCGAGATCGCCAACCGCGAGTCGGTCGGCAAGATCACCGACGGCCGCGTGTCGGCCGGCCTCGACACGAACGTCGAACGCCAGACCGCGCGCGGCAACATCGCGACGACGCAGGCGTCGCTGTCCGATCTCGACGGTCAGATCACGACCGTGCGCTATCAGCTCGCCGCACTGCTCGGCAAAGGGCCGGACCGCGGGCTGCAGATCGCCGCGCCGGTGCTGAACCCGGCCGGCGACGTCGCGCTGCCCGACAACCTGCCTGCCGACCTCGTGTCGCGCCGCCCCGACATCGTCGCCGCGCGCTGGCAGGTCGAAGCGGCAATGCACGACGTGAAGGAAGCGAAGGCCGAGTTCTTCCCGGACGTGAACCTCGCGGCCGGTTTCGGCTTCGATGCGTTCGGCTGGGGCAAATTCCTGAACTTCACGAGCCGCCAGGCGCAGTTCGGCCCGGCGATCCACCTGCCGATCTTCGACGCCGGCGCGCTGCGCGCGCAGCTCAAGGGCCGCTACGCGGACTTCGATCTGTCGGTCGCGAACTACAACCAGACGCTGATCAGCGCGCTGAACGACGTGGCGACGCAAGTGGCCGCGATCCGTGCGATCGATCGCCAGATGGGCGACGCGCAGCGCGCGCTCGACGCGTCGACGCGCGCGTACGACCTCGCGGTGATCCGCTACAAGGCCGGGCTGTCGCCGCAACTGCAGGTGCTGACCGCGGACAGCAACCGGCTCGCCTCGGAGCAGACCGTGACGAATCTGAAGATGCGCCGTCGCGACATGCAGCTCGCGCTGATCAAGGCGCTCGGCGGCGGCTTCGATGCGACCGGCACCGCGCTCGCGGCACCCGAGACCGCCAAACAGACCCGACAGGCCGCCAACTGATCCGGCGCCGCCCTACCAAGACACTCGAAATAACGGACGGAGAAAATCGCCATGAGCGACCCTCAACAAAACGCCGCCAGCGCCCAGCCGCAGAACAACGGCAAGCGCAAACGGATGATGACGCTGCTCGTCGCGGTCATCGTGATCGCGGCCATCGCATACGGCCTCTACTACTTCCTCGTCGCGCGCTTCCATGAGGAAACCGACGACGCATACGTGAACGGCAACGTCGTGCAGATCACGCCGCAGGTCACGGGCACCGTGATCGCGGTCAAGGCCGACGACACGCAGACGGTGAAGGCCGGCGATCCGCTCGTCGTGCTCGATCCGGCCGACTCGCAGGTCGCGCTGCAGCAGGCGGAAGCGAACCTCGCGCAGACCGTGCGCCAGGTGCGCGGCCTGTTCGTCAACGACGATCAGTACCGCGCGCAGGTCGCGCTGCGTCAGTCCGACCTGTCGAAGGCCGAGGACGACTTGCGCCGCCGTCTCGCCGTCGCGCAGACGGGCGCGGTGTCGCAGGAAGAAATCTCGCACGCGCGCGACGCCGTGCGCGCCGCGCAGGCGTCGCTCGACGCCGCGCAGCAGCAGCTCGCGTCGAACCGCGCGCTGACCGCGAACACGACGATCGCGTCGCACCCGAACGTGCTCGCCGCAGCCGCAAAGGTTCGCGACGCATACCTCGCGAACGCGCGCAACACGCTGCCCGCGCCGGTGACCGGCTACGTCGCGAAGCGCTCGGTGCAGGTCGGCCAGCGCGTGTCGCCCGGCACGCCGCTGATGTCGGTCGTGCCGCTGAACGCGGTGTGGGTCGACGCGAACTTCAAGGAAGTGCAGCTCAAGCACATGCGCATCGGCCAGCCGGTCGAACTGACGGCCGACATCTACGGCTCGTCGGTCGTCTATCACGGCAAGGTGGTCGGCTTCTCGGCCGGCACGGGCTCGGCGTTCTCGCTGCTGCCGGCGCAGAACGCGACCGGCAACTGGATCAAGGTCGTGCAGCGCCTGCCGGTGCGTATCGAACTCGATCCGAAGGATCTCGACAAGCATCCGCTGCGCATCGGTCTGTCGATGCAGGTCGACGTCAACATCAAGGACGAACGCGGGGACCAGCTCGTCAACGTACCGAATACCGTCTACCAGACCGACGTGTTCGCGAAGTACGGCGACGAAGCCGACGCGGAAATCGCACGCATCATCGCGGAAAACGCGGGCGGCAACGCGCCGGCGCCCGCTGCCGCTGCGGCGAAGCGCACCGCCGCGCCGAAGCTGATGTAACCGTTCCGACTCCGGAAAGACAAACGACATGGCACAGGCTCCTGTCTCTCACCCGCCCTTGCAGGGCGGGCAACTCGTGATCGGGACGATCGCGGTGTCGCTCGCGGTCTTCATGAACGTGCTCGACACCTCGATCGCGAACGTCGCGATCCCGACGATCTCGGGCGACCTCGGCGTGTCGTCCGATCAGGGCACGTGGGTCATCACCTCGTTCGCGGTCGCCAACGCGATCTCCGTGCCGCTGACCGGCTGGCTGACCGACCGCATCGGGCAGGTACGCCTGTTCCTCGCGTCGATCATCCTGTTCGTCATCTCGTCATGGATGTGCGGGCTGTCGCCGACGCTGCCGTTCCTGCTCGCGTCGCGCGTGCTGCAGGGCGCGGTGGCCGGCCCGATGATTCCGCTGTCGCAGTCGCTGCTGCTCGCGAGCTACCCGCGCGCCAAGGCGCCGATGGCGCTCGCGCTATGGTCGATGACGACCCTGATCGCGCCGGTCGCGGGCCCGATTCTCGGCGGATGGATCTCGGACAACTACTCGTGGCCGTGGATCTTCTACGTGAACATTCCGGTCGGCATTGCAGCCGCGATCGCGACGTGGTCGATCTATCGCACGCGCGAATCGACGGTGCGGCGCGCGCCGATCGACGGCGTCGGTCTCGCCCTGCTCGTCCTCTGGGTCGGCTCGCTGCAGATCATGCTCGACAAGGGCAAGGATCTCGACTGGTTCGCATCGACGACGATCATCGCGCTCGCGCTGATCGCGATCATCTCATTCGCGTTCTTCGTGATCTGGGAGCTGACCGCCGAGCATCCGGTCGTCGACCTGTCGCTGTTCCGCATGCGCAACTTCACGGGCGGCACGATCGCGCTGTCGGTCGGCTATGGGCTCTACTTCGGCAACCTCGTCCTGTTGCCGCTCTGGCTACAGACGCAGATCGGCTATACGGCGACGGACGCCGGCCTCGTGATGGCGCCGGTCGGTCTGTTCGCGATCCTGCTGTCGCCGCTGACGGGCAAGTTCCTGCCGCGCACCGATCCGCGCTACATCGCGACGGCCGCGTTCCTGATCTTCGCGCTCTGTTTCTGGATGCGCTCGCGCTACACGACGGGCGTCGACGAATGGTCGCTGATGCTGCCGACGTTCGTGCAGGGGATCGCGATGGCTGGCTTCTTCATCCCGCTCGTGTCGATCACGCTGTCCGGCCTGCCCGGCCACCGCATTCCTGCGGCATCGGGCCTGTCGAACTTCGTGCGGATCATGTGCGGCGGCATCGGCACGTCGATCTTCCAGACCGCGTGGGATCACCGCAACAACTTCCACCACGCGCAGCTGGTCGAGCAGACGAATCCGTACAACCCGACGTTCAATCAGGCCGTCACGCAGATGAACAACCTCGGGCTGACGCGCGACCAGGCGCACGGGCTGATCAACAACATGGCCACGCAGCAGGCCGCGCAGCTCGGCGTGAACGATCTGTTCTACATCTCGGCGGCGATCTTCGTGCTGCTGATTGCGCTGATCTGGATCACGAAGCCCGAACGCGCGGGCGGCGGCGATGCGGGCGCGGCGGCATCGGCCGCGCACTAGACGTCGCGCGCATCCGCGCAGCAAACGAAAAGCCCGGTCGAGACCGGGCTTTTTCGTTCCGATGGCGCACGTTCGCGCGCGTCATTGCGCGGTGACGACGAGCCGTTCCGGCGCGAGCACGCCGTTCGTCTTGCGCGCGACGCCGAGCAGCCGCGTCGCGTCGTACACGCGCACGCGTTCGCCTTCGGCGGCGTCGATCGCCTCCAGCGCCGACAGCGGCAGGCGCTGCCCGTGCAGGAAGCGCTTCGCGCAGGTGTCGTCGAGACGCACCAGCGGGAACGTCGACAGCAGCGCATCGACGGGCTGAAGCCAGGCGTCGCGCGCCGCTTCGTCGGCATCGGACAACGCATCGAGCGTCACCGCATGTTCGAGCGTCAGCGCGCCGACGCCCGTGCGGCGCAGCATCGTCAGATGCGCGCCGCAGCCGAGCGCTTCGCCGATGTCTTCCGCGAGCGTGCGCACATACGTGCCCTTGCTGCACGTGACGCGAAACGTCACGTCCGGCAGTTCGCATGTGAGCAAGTCGAGTGCGTGAATCGTCACGCTGCGACCTTCGCGCTCGACCGTCTGACCGGCACGCGCGTATTCGTACAGCGGCTTGCCGTCGCGCTTGAGCGCCGAATACATCGGCGGCACCTGCACGATGTCGCCCGTGAAACGCACGAGCGCCGCTTCCACGCCCGCGCGATCGCATGCGACGGGCCGCGTGTCGAGCACCTCGCCTTCGGCATCGCCGGTCGCGGTACGCACGCCGAGCCGCATCGTCGCTTCATAGGTCTTGTCCGCCTCGAGCAGATCCTGCGAGAACTTCGTCGCTTCGCCGAAGCACAGCGGCAGCAGGCCCGATGCGAGCGGATCGAGCGTGCCGGTATGCCCGGCCTTCTTCGCGAGGTACAGGCGCTTCGCGCGAATCAGCGCATCGTTGCTCGACAGGCCGACCGGCTTGTCGAGCAGCAGGACGCCGTCCAGCGCGCGGCGCGGCACGCGCGGACGTTGGGATGCTGCATTGGTCATAGGCGGGATACGCTCAGTCGTCCTTCGCCGGCGCGTCGGCCTCGTCGTCGTCCTTCGCACGCGTCGCGTTCGCCTCGTCGATCAGACGCGACATCGCGACGGCCTTCTCGATCGTCTGGTCGTAATGGAAGTGCAGCGCGGGCACCGTATGGATGTGCAGCCGCTTGAACAGTAGGTTGTGCAGATGGCCCGACGCGTGGTTCAGCGCCTGCTGCGTCGCGGCCGGATCGCCAGTCAGCGTCGTGAAATAGACCTTCGCGTGCGCGTAGTCCGGCGTCAGTTCGACGCTCTGGATGGTCACGATGCCGATGCGCGGATCCTTGACCTCGCGCATGATGAGTTCGGACAGATCGCGCTGAATCTGGTCGGCGATCTGCACGTTGCGATTGGGAGAAGTACGTTTCCTGGACATGATCGAATCCCTGATCCGTTTATCAGGATAAAACGGCGGCGCGCCGGACGGCGCGCGGCCATGAAAAAATGGGCGGGACAGGCCCAAGCCTGCCCCGCCCATGAGCCGATGCGCGATCGCGTTACAGCGTACGCGCGACTTCGGTCACTTCGAAGACTTCGAACTGGTCGCCTTCGAGGATGTCGTTGAAATTCTTCACCGACATACCGCATTCGAAGCCTTGCTTGACTTCCTTCACGTCGTCCTTGAAGCGCTTCAGCGATTCGAGTTCGCCCGTGAAGATCACGACGTTGTTGCGCAGCACGCGCACCGACGACGAACGCTTGACGATACCGTCGGTGACCATACAGCCGGCGACCGTGCCGACCTTCGGCACCTTGAACACCTGGCGCACCTCGACCATGCCGGTCACGACTTCGCGCTTCTCCGGCGCCAACATGCCGGACATCGCCGCCTTCACCTCATCCACTGCGTCGTAGATGATGTTGTAGTAGCGGATGTCGATGCCGTTCGCTTCGGCCAGCTTGCGCGCCTGTGCGTCCGCACGCGTGTTGAAGCCGATGATGACGGCCTTCGACGCGGTCGCGAGGTTGACGTCGCTTTCGCTGATGCCGCCCACCGCGCTGTGCACGATCTGCACGCGCACTTCGTCGGTCGACAGCTTGAGCAGCGACTGCACCAGCGCTTCCTGCGAGCCTTGCACATCGGCCTTGATGATGAGCGGCAGGTTCTGCACTTCGCCTTCGCCCATCTGCTCGAGCATGCTTTCCAGCTTCGCCGCCTGCTGCTTCGCCAGCTTCACGTCGCGGAACTTGCCCTGACGGAACAGCGCGATTTCGCGCGCCTTGCGCTCGTCCGGCAGCACGATGACTTCCTCGCCAGCGGCCGGCACTTCCGACAGACCCTGGATCTCGACCGGGATCGACGGGCCGGCTTCCTTCGTCGGCTTGCCGTTCTCGTCGAGCATCGCGCGCACACGGCCGTATGCGGTACCGGCCAGCACGATGTCGCCGCGGCTCAGCGTACCGGACTGCACGAGCATCGTCGCGACCGGACCCTTGCCCTTGTCGAGCTTCGCTTCGATCACGATGCCCTTCGCCGGCGCCTCGACCGGTGCCTTCAGTTCCAGCACTTCGGCCTGCAGCAGCACGTTCTCGAGCAGATCGTCGATGCCCGCGCCCGTCTTTGCCGACACCGGCACGAACGGCGAATCGCCACCGTACTCTTCCGGCACGACGCCTTCGGCGACCAGTTCCTGCTTCACGCGGTCGGGGTTCGCTTCCGGCTTGTCGATCTTGTTGATCGCGACGACGATCGGCACGCCGCCCGCCTTCGCGTGCGAGATCGCTTCCTTCGTCTGCGGCATCACGCCGTCGTCGGCCGCGACGACCAGAATCACGATGTCGGTCGCCTTCGCGCCGCGTGCACGCATCGCCGTGAATGCCTCGTGACCCGGCGTATCGAGGAACGTGACGACGCCGCGCGGCGTCTCGACGTGATACGCGCCGATGTGCTGCGTAATGCCGCCCGCTTCGCCCGCCGCGACCTTCGCGCGACGGATGTAGTCGAGCAGCGAGGTCTTGCCGTGGTCGACGTGACCCATCACCGTGACGACCGGCGGACGCGGCAGTTGCTCTGCGTCGGAGCCGGTTTCGCCTTCGACGAGCAGCGCTTCCGGATCGTCCAGCTTCGCTGCGAGCGCGCGGTGACCCAGTTCCTCGACGACGATCATCGCCGTTTCCTGGTCGAGCACCTGGTTGATCGTGACCATCTGGCCCATCTTCATCATCACCTTGATGACTTCGGAGGCCTTGATCGCCATCTTGTGCGCGAGATCGGCCACCGAGATGGTTTCCGGCACGTGCACTTCACGCACGATCGGCTCGGTCGGCGCCTGGAACGACGAGGCGTTGTCCTGGTGACGGCCGCGCCCCTTCGGGCCGCCGCGCCAGCCGCGGTCGACGCCGCCGCTCGAATCGCCGCGCGTCTTGATGCCGCGCCGCTTCGCCGCGTCGTCCTGCCAGCCGCCCTTGCCGCCGCCCGGCTTCTTGTTGCGGTCGCCCGCGCCTGCCGGCGCCGGCGTGGCAGCCGGCGCAGCCGCCGGCTTCTTCACGGCCGGACGCGCCTGCGCACCTTCCGGCTTCGCCGGCTTGTGCAGCGTGCCCTTCGCCTCGGCGGGCTTCGCCGGTTCGGCCGGCTTCGGCGGTTCGACCGCCTTGACCACGGCCTTGCGCGGCGTGTTCATCATCTCGCGGATCGCACGCGCTTCGGCTTCCGCCGCCTCGCGGCGCTTGCGAATTTCTTCCTGCTCGGCGCGCGCCTTTTCGGCAGCCTCGCGCGCGGCGTCTTCGGCCTTCTTCGCCGCTTCGCGCTGCGCTGCGCGCTCGGCAGCCGCACGTGCTTCGTCCTGCGCCGAATCGGCCGGTGCCGCCGCCTGCTGGGCCGCAGCTGCCTGCTGCGCCGCCTGTTGCGCGGCGGCCGCTTCGGCTGCCGCACGCTTGGCCGCGGCTTCTTCCTCCGCGCGACGGCGTTCGGCCTCGGCCGCTTCCTCGCGGGCACGGCGTTCCGCTTCCTCGCGCTCCAGGCGTTCCTGACGCTCGCGCAGTTCCTGCGCCTGCTTCTCGAGCAGCGCGGCCTCGCGGCGCGCCTCTTCCTCGCGACGCTTCAGCTCCGCATCGTCGTCCGCTTCGGCGACCTGCGCCTGACCCTGTTCCGCGACATCGCTCACGTCGTCGCGCTTGACGAACGTGCGCTTCTTGCGCACCTCGACCTGAATGGTGCGAGCCTTGCCCGTCGCGTCAGACTGCTTGATCTCCGACGTATGCTTGCGGGTCAGCGTGATCTTGCGCTTGTCGCCATCGGTTGCGCCGTGCGACTTGCGCAAATGATCGAGCAGACGCGCCTTGTCCGCCTCGGACAGCGCATCGTCTTCACTCGCTTTCTGGACGCCCGCTGCCTGCAGCTGTTCGAGCAGCACACCAGCAGGCATTTTCAGTTCCGCGGCAAATTGGGCTACGTTGTTACTCGCCATTCATTCCTCTTAGTGCAAGGACCGATTCCTTGCGGTTAGCATCGGGTCAGGCCATACGGCCGCCATCAAATCAGTGCGCCATGGTCATTTCTCACTGGAACCAGTGTTCACGTGCTTTCATGATCAACGCCTTAGCGGCATCCTCTTCCATTCCGGTCATGTCGACCAGTTCGTCCACCGCCAGCTCGGCGAGATCGTCGCGCGTCGCCACACCGTGTTCGGCCAGCTTCGCGAGCAGCTCCGGCGTCACGCCGTCGAGGCTCTTCAGATCCAGCGCCGCGTTTTCGACCTTTTCCTCGTTCGCGATCGCCATCGTCAGCAGCGCATCGCGCGCGCGGTTGCGCAGTTCGTGCACGGTGTCCTCGTCGAACGCTTCGATCTCGAGCATTTCGTTGAGCGGCACGTAAGCAATCTCTTCGAGGCTCGTGAAGCCTTCGTCGATCAGGATGTCGGCGACTTCTTCGTCGACGTCGAGACGCGTCATGAACAGTGCACGCAGCCGGTCGCGCTCCTCGCCCTGCTTCTGGGCGGACTCGTCCGGGGTCATGATGTTGATCTGCCAGCCGGTCAGTTCGCTGGCAAGGCGAACGTTCTGACCGCTACGGCCGATCGCGACGGCCAGCTCGTTCTCGTCGACGACGACATCCATCGAATGCTTTTCTTCATCGACGACGATCGACTGGACAGCGGCCGGCGCGAGCGCGCCGATCACGAACTGGGCGGGATCCTCCGACCATAGCACGATGTCGATGTTTTCGCCACCGAGCTCGTTGCGCACGGCCTGCACGCGCGAGCCGCGAATGCCGACGCAGGTGCCGATCGGATCGATCCGCTTGTCGTACGCGATGACGCCGATCTTCGCGCGCACGCCCGGATCGCGAGCGGCGGCCTTGATCTCGAGCAGGCCCTGCTCGATCTCCGGCACTTCCATCTCGAACAGCTTCATCAGGAACTCGGGCGCGGTGCGCGACAGTTCGATCTGCGGGCCGCGGGCGGTGCGGTCGACCTTCGCGATGTACGCGCGCACGCGGTCGCCCACGCGCAGGTTTTCCTTCGGGATCAGCTGATCGCGGCGCAGCAGCGCCTCGACGCGACCCGATTCGACGATGAAGTTGCCCTTGTCGAGGCGCTTCACCGTGCCGGTCATGATCTTTTCGCCGCGCTCGAGGTAGTCGTTCAGGATCTGCTCGCGTTCGGCATCGCGCACCTTCTGCAGGATCACCTGCTTCGCGGCCTGCGCGCCGATCCGGCCGAATTCGATCGACGGAACGGGTTCCTCGATGTATTCGCCGACTTCGACATCGGGCTTCTGCTCGCGCGCTTCGAACAGCAGGATCTCGCGATCCGGCTCCTGCAGGCCCGCTTCGTCGGGCACGACGAGCCAGCGACGGAAGGTTTCGTGCTCGCCGCTTTCGCGATCGATATGGACGCGGATTTCGGCGCCTTCGTCGAACAGCTTCTTGGAAGCGGACGCGAGCGCAGCCTCGAGCGCGCCCAGCACCACATCCTTGTCGACGTTTTTCTCGCGCGCCAGCGCATCCACCAGCATCAAAACTTCGCGACTCATTATTTGCGGCTCCTAAAGTCAACTTGCGGAATCAGGCGGGCTTTGTCGATGTCGGCCAGCGTGAAATCCAGCATGGCCGCCTCGCCCTTCTTCCTCTCAAATTCCAAACCGATCGTTTCGCCGTTCGGCGCGTGCAGAATGCCCCGGTACGTCTTGCGCCCGTCCAGCGGCTTTTTCAAGGTCACGGAGACTTCACTGCCGGCGAAGCGCTCGAAGTCGGCCAGCTTCTTCAACGGGCGGTCGAGCCCCGGAGACGAGACTTCGAGCCGTTCGTAATCGATGTTTTCGACCGTCAAGACGTGCTGGAGCTGACGCGTGACCTTTTCGCAATCTTCGAGCGAGATGCCGGCAGGCTGATCGATATAGACGCAAAGCATGCCGCGCCCGGTGCGCTCGAGATCCACCAGCTCGTAGCCGAGCCCGGTGACCGTGGTTTCTATCAGTTCCGTCAGTTGCACAGTGTCCTCTCAGGTGTTCGCGCCCGCCGCTCGCGATTCACCCGCGGGCGCGCGCCTTAGCCGGCGCAGGAAGCGCTACCCGAGATGCCTAACCGTTTCAGCAAAAAAAAATGGGCGGAACGCCCATCTTCTTACCGGTGGTCGCACCTGAGCCGCACATCGAATCCGTACGCCCAGCGACTCCGCGATTATAGCGATTTTTGGCGCAAACGCCAAGCGTCGGCCGCCGGAACAGCGCGCGATATACCGTTAAAAGCGAATTCCTGCGAAACGGTCTGCGCGCCGCCGACTATTCATATAGCGTCGATTACGCAAAATGCAATGCGCCGACAAAACCGGATCGACCCGGTCTTGCCGGCGCTGTCGCGCCTCGCGCAACGCGCCGCTCAGCGGCCGCGCGAGCGCCCGCCGCGCTGCGGACGCTGGCCGCCGCGCGCGCCGCCGTTGCCGGCGCCGCCATCCGCGCGATTGCCGTTCGGGTTGCGATTGCCGCCCTTGCCGCCGCCACGCTTGCCGCCTGCGCCGCCATGCGACGCGCGATTGCCGTCGACGTCGCGGCCGCCCGCGCGATTGCCGTACCCCGACGCGACCGGCAGGCTGCCGTAGCCGCTCAGGCCCGGCAGGCCGGGGCCGCCGCGCCGACCGCCGCGGCGCGGCTGGTCGAGCTGGCCGTGGGTCGTCAGCACCGGCTCGCGGCTGATGAAGCCCATCGAGGTTTGCATCGGATCGGGCTGCCGGCGCTCGGCCTGGCCGCCGCCGCGCTTGCCCTTCTCTTCCGACGGCGCCTTCAGGCCGACCGTCGCCATCAGCTTGCGCACCTGCGCCTCGTCGAGCTCCTCCCAGCGGCCGCGCTTCAGGCCGCGCGGCAGCGGAATCGGGCCGTGACGCGTGCGGATCAGGCGGCTCACCATCAGGCCGACCGCCTCGAACATCCGGCGCACTTCACGGTTACGGCCTTCAGCCAGCGCGACGTGATACCAGTGATTCGTGCCCTCGCCGCCGCCGTCGCGGATGCGCAGGAAGTTCGCGGGACCGTCGTCGAGCTCGATGCCGTGCAGCAGCTTCTGGCGCGCGCTTTCCGACAACTCGCCGACCACGCGCACCGCGTACTCGCGCTCGACGCTGTAGCGCGGATGCATGAAGCGGTTCGCGAGGTCGCCGGAGGTCGTCAGCATCAGCAGACCTTCGGTGTTGAAGTCGAGGCGGCCGACCGCGAGCCATTTCGCCGTCTTCATCGGCGGCAGGCGATCGAACACCGACGGACGGCCTTCCGGATCCGCGTGACTGACGATCTCGCCGGTCGGCTTGTGGTAGAGCAGCACGCGCGGCGGCTTGTTCGGCAGCTTGCGCTTGACCGGCTTGCCGTTGATCCGCACCTGGTCGGTCGGCATGATCCGCTGGCCGATATGCGCGGGTTCGCCGTTCACCGACACGCGGCCGGCGATGATCAGCTCTTCCATTTCGCGGCGCGAGCCCATGCCCGCCTCCGCGAGCACCTTGTGCAGCTTCGGCGCGTCGTCGTCCGGCGACAGCACGCGCTTGTTCGCCGGCTGACCGCGGCCGCGGCGCAGCATCGGCGCACGCACGCCGCTGCCCGGTGCAGCGTTGTCCGCGTCGAACGCCGGCGACGTCACGTAGGCGAACAGGTCGTCCTGCGCCGCTTCGCCTTCGCCCTTCGACGCGCCGCCACGCTTGGCGTGGCCTTGGCCTTGACCCTGCGCGCCCTTGCCGCCCGCGCCTTCGCGCTTGCCGCCGGACTTGCCGCGCCCGCCCTTGGCCGCGCCTTCCTTGCGCGGCGCACGCGCCGGCTGCGCCTGCGCGGCATCGGCCGGCGGCGCATCGGCGGCTTCGCCGTCTTGCGGCGCCGCGTCGGCGCCCTTCGACTTGGCCGCTGCGCGACGGCGCGCGATCAGGCTGCGCGGACCGCGCCGCAGGCCGCGGCGGGGACGTTCGTCGCCACCCGCGGCCGGAGCGTCCTGCTCCGGCGCATCGTCGGCGCGCGCAGCCTGCACGGCGGGCGCGGACGATTCAATATCGTGGATATCTGTCAAAACAACCTCAAAATGTCAGGTCTCGCGCCCGGAACGGGCGCGGCAAGAAGTCAGCCGCGATCAGGCGCGACGCTGTTCGGGTTCTGCTTCATCGTCCTGCAGCGCATCCGCGTCGATCGACGCGCTGGCGCTGCGCACGGCGCCGGCAAGACTGTCGGACGTGTCGTCCGGCATCTCGCCGTCCGCGGGACGGGTACGGTGCGCATCGGCCTCTTCGGCCCCGTCCGGCCTGTCGCCGGTCGCTTCCACACCGTCTCCGGCAGCCGCTTCGGCGGCCGGCTTGCGATCTTCCTCGTTCGATTCCGCATGCAGCGGCACCGGCTGCACGCCGGCCGGCGCTGCTTCGGCACCGGCCTGTTCCGTTTTCCCGCGATCAGCCCCGAGCGTATCGCGGTTTGGCAATTCCTGCGTCGGCGCGTGTTCGTCCGTCGTCGCCATGTTCGGCACGGCGTCCGGCTGCGCTTCGGCTGCTTCGATTGCTTCGCCCGCTTCAGCCGCTTCGGCCGACGACGCATCGGCCGCGGTCGCATCGTCGGCGGCTTCCGGCGCGTCGCCGTCGAAATCCATTGCCTGCTGCGCGAGCAGCGCGGCCTCGATGTTCGCGGCCGGCTCTTCGAGCGCGGGCAGATCGTCGAGCGCCTTCAGTCCGAGGTCGTCGAGAAACTGCTTCGTCGTCGCATACAGCGCCGGACGCCCCGGCACGTCGCGATGCCCGATCACTTCGATCCAGTTGCGATCCTCGAGCTGCTTGACCACCTGCGTGTTGACCGTGACGCCTCGGATTTCCTCGATGTCGCCGCGCGTGACCGGCTGCCGGTACGCGATGATTGCCAGCGTTTCGAGCACCGCGCGCGAATATTTCGGCGGCTTTTCCGGATGCAGGCGATCGAGAAAATGACGCATCGCCGGCTTGCTCTGAAAGCGCCATCCGCTCGCGAGCGCCACCAATTCGACACCGCGGCCGGACCAATCCTGTTTCAGATCTTCGAGCAACGTGCGGACCGTGTCAGCCGACACGCCGTCGGCAAAGAGCTTGCGCAAATCGCCGAGCTTGAGCGGCTCCTGCGCACAGATCAAAGCAGTCTCGAGGACGATCTTCGCCTCTTGGGTATTCATGCAGCTAGGCCAGACCCTGTGGTCAAACGAACCGGATCAACAAAACAGACGAAAGGAACGGAAGACGCGCTCGCCCGATTCTGATCGGTCATATTGATGGGAGCACGAACCGGGGGCGGCAGCATCGACTTCAAGCCAGGCCCGAACCGGACGGAACAGCACGACTCAACGACGGAGCCGCGTGACTGAGCGCCATATTACGCAAAATTGCCCGGTGCGTAAAGATGAGTCGCGCGGCGCGGCCGGCACTCCGGCCCCGCTTCAGCCGGCACGCGCGCCGCGCGCCAGAAAGCGCCGTAGTCGCTCGACACCGGCATCCAGTCGAGCCGTCTCGCAGGCGTAGCACCAGCGCACGAAGCCCTCGCCTTCCGGCCCGAACGCGCGACCGGGCGCAAGGCCGAGCGCCGCCTCGCGCACCAGCGCCTTGCAGAACGCGAGGCTGTCGTCGGCACCCGGCAGCTTCAGGAACACGTACATCGCGCCCGGCGGCGCGGCCACGTCGACGCCCGGCAGCGTGCGCAACGCGCCGATCAGATGATCGCGTGCGTCGCGCAGCGCCGCCACGAACGTGCGGACAAACGGCTCGCCGTCGCGCAGCGCGACTTCGCCGGCCGCCTGCACGAACGCCGGCGCACAGGAGGTGTTGTATTCGATCAGCTTCGACAGATCGCCGGCCAAGGCAACGGGCGCGACGAGCCAGCCGAGCCGCCAGCCCGTCATCGCCCATGCTTTGGAAAACGAATTGACGACGACGACGCGTTCGTCGCGTGACGCAATATCGAGCAACGATGGCGCGCCGCCCGCATCGAACGCGAGCCGCTCGTACACCTCATCAGCCACGATCCAGATCCCGTGTCGGCGGCAATGCGCGAGCACGGCAAGCTGATCGTCGCGCGACATCGTCCAGCCGGTCGGATTGTTCGGCGAGTTGATCATCAGCATCCGCGTGTCGGGCGTCAGCGCCGCGAGCAGCCGGTCGACGTCGAGCTGCCAGCCGGCGCGCCCATACGCGAGCGGCACGCACTCGACGCGCGCACCGAGAATCTTCGGAATCTCGACGAGATTCGGCCACAGCGGCGTGAGCGCGACGACGCGATCGCCGGGCCCGACCAGCAGCTGCGCGGCGAGCATCAGCGCGCTGACGCCCGAGCTCGTGACCGCGATCGAGTCGAGCGCCGTGGCACCGTGGCGCGCGCTCACGTAGCCGGCGATCGCACGACGCAGCGACGCCGTGCCGAGATTCGGCGTGTAGAACGTCGCGCCGTCCCGCAACGCGACGGCCGCCGCATCGCGGATGAAGTCCGGCGTCACGCGATCGGATTCGCCGAACCAGAACGGCAAGACGTCGCGCACGCCGAAACCTGCATTCGCGACTTCGCGGATCAGCGACGGGCGCAACGCGTGCACTGCTTCGCGGGCCACCGGCTCATGCGCCGGCTCGAACTCTGCGGAATCTGCGGAATGCACCATCGTCGATCGCCACCGGAGAACACGATTCGCGTAGTGTACCCACGACGCAGGGCCGCACGCGCGTCAGTCGAGGTCCTCCGCACGCGACGGCATCTCGCGCACGAGCTCCCAGATCGCCTGCGCGGCAGGCGACAGCGACCGGTCGCGGCGCCGCACGAGCTCGACCGTCCGTTCGGTGCGCGGCGTCAGCGGCCGCGCGACGAGCGTCGAGCCGGCCGGCAACGGCAACGACAGCCACGGCTGCACGCTCACGCCGATGCCGGCCTCGACGAGCCCGAACACGGTCGCGGAATGGCCGAGCTCCTGCATCACCGTCGCGTTGACGCGGTGAGCGGCCAGTGCCGCATCGATCAGCGGACGGCTGCCCGAGGCGTGATCGAGCAGGACGAGGCGTTCGCCGTTCAGCGCGGTCCACGGCACCTCGGCGCGTGCGGCCAGCGGATGATCGGCGCGCGCGACGAGGCAGAACGAATCGGTCATCAGCGGCTCGCAGACGAGATCCGCGACGGCCAGCGGCCCGATCACGACGCCGAAGTCGACTTCGCTCGACTTCACCTTGCGCAGCACGTCGCTTTGCACGTCGTCGCGCAGCCCGAGCGTGACGAACGGAAACTGCCGCTCGCACGACGCGACGACGCGCGGCATCAGCCGGCACGCGATCGTCGGGCTCGCCGCGACGATCACGCGCCCGCGGCGCTGCTCGCCGATCTCGCGAATTTCGCGCAGCGTGTCGTCGAGATCGTCGAGCTGCCGCGACACGCTCGCGATCAGGTTCGCCCCGACATCGGTCAGCTGCACGTCGCGCGTCGTGCGATCGATCAGCTTCAGCCCGAGCTCGGTCTCCAGTTCGCGCACGCAACGGCTGACCGCGGACTGCGTGAGCCCGATCTCGTCGCCGGCGCGGCTGAAGCTCCTGAGCCGCGCGACCTCGATGAATACGCGAAGCTGGCGCAGCGTGACGTTCATCCCCGGACCTCATCAATCGTCGATATCGATGCGCGATTTTAATGCGCGATGGATGCCGCGACGTGTGAATCGATCTCGGCACGGCGTGTTTCGCTGCGGTGCAATAAGCGCGCAAACGCACGCCGTACGGGCGAATTGCACAAGATTGGTGATTGTCCTGATTTGCTGGCGGGTTATTTTGGCGTCTTATACGCCCCTAGCTGACTTAGCCGTCGGCTCGCTGCCAAGCGGCTCTCGAGGGATTCGCCTCCGACATGGCACGCTTCGTGCATTGCATGGCGCACAGGGCGCAGGTGATGTCGGACAACGGGCAGGAACACCGCTACCGGCCAACCGAACGCCCCCACCCGGCACTCGACGACGAGTGCCTGAAGAGTGCGCGGCGCATGGCAGCGCACCGGAGTTAGCTTCGCTGAGGTGAGGACATGATGCTGTTCGACGATTTGAGAGATAACGAATGGGCGCTGGTCGAAGGACTGTTTTGCTCGGAGCCTGCACGCAGTGAGCGGCGCGGTCGCCCGCGCGTGGAGGCCCGTTCGGTGGTAAATGCCGTGCTTTGGGTTCTGTCGACGGGCGAAGGCTGGTCCAAACTGCCGGGCCGCTATCCGTCTCCGCCGACCTGCCGTCGTCGCTTCGATGAATGGCAGGCCGACGGCACACTCGCCGAAATCGTCAAGCGACTCGGCACGAGCGGCCGTCAGATTTCGCTGCGCGGCCGGATCGGCGCAAGCGCGGCGAAGCCGCCTGCACCGCCGAGCCGCGATCGACTGCGCGGCGCGTTCTGGACCAATCCGGAATCGTGGCGCGCGCCGGTCAAAATGGCGTAACGGATAGCGATACGGGCGGCTTCGGCCGCCCGTTTTCATTCTGCTTGCCGCCTTGCGCGCGGCGCACGCGTGACGCCCCGTTACGGACGCCGCTCGGCGATACATCTATTTACTATTATTTACAGCAAGCCTGCACTCCCACGCTTACCTTAGCGACATATCAACGGGCCGCGCCGACGGCTTGAAGGGAGCCCTCCATGAAACCAATGTCACTGCTCGTCGCATGCGGCATTGTCGTTTCCGTGGTGCTGGCGACTCCCGTCCACGCCGACGATCGCACGAAGGCGCCGCGCCGCCAGGATCATCGAAATGCGCTGGCGCATCAGCCGCCGCCCTCCGCACCGCCCGACCGCCAGACCGTGCCGCGCGGCGACCTGCGCGGCGACATCGCAAGCAACGCGCGCGCACGCATCGGCTCGCAGCCGAACGACCTGCCGCGACATCCGTAGTCGCAGGTAGTCGCACTTCACCGATTCACCGAAGAAAATGCCGGCGCCCGGGAACTGACCGGCATGCACCGGGTCACACGGTTGCCATGAGCACAGCGTGGCAGCAGCAAAAGTATCCGGTACGCCCGTATCCTCGTGATACGGGCTTTTTTTCGAGCATGCCGTGTGCGGCCGATGCGCGGCTGCGCTAGAGACGGCTTTCGAGAACCGATACGGCGCCCGCTTCGCTGAGCGCGTAGTCGTCCATCCGTCGATCGAGCCAGGTCGCCGCTTTCTCTTCGCGCTCGAGGCGCGCGAACTCGGCGCGACCGCTGTCGGTCAGCACCGCGATGTCCACCGGGGCGTGAAAGCCGGGTGCGGGCGCCACGGTCTTCTGCCTGACCGTATCCATCAGCCCGAGCGATCGAAGATACTCGAACACGCCCGGGCGGCGCGCCCACGGAACCTGGCGGTACTGCACTCGTCTCAATGCGTCGAGCACCGCTTCATTGGAATACGTGGCCATCTCGATTCTTTCTTAAAGTGCAGCGACAATGCGAAGCGGCGCGCCGGACGGGGTCTCCGCCCGCCGATACCGCCACCGGTTCTTGGGGCCGACATTCGGCGTCGCGTCAGGGGCGAATTGTCAGCCATCCATAAAAAGACACCATACCCCAATCAAATTGATTCTGTTCGATTCATTTGTACTTCTCTTCATCGGATTCCTGCTGTGCCGCAAGCAACGGCGGCGTATCGCGCTCGCCGCGGTCGCGCTGTTCTGGCTCATCGCGAGCGGCTGGCTCGCGGCGCCGTTCATCGCATGGGCCGAAGCCGGCGTCGAACCGGTCGAGCACCCGGACATGCATGGACAGACGGTACTCATCGTCCTCGGTGCCGGCACGCAGCGCGCCGATGACGGCCTTCGGCCGCCGCGGGACGGCGCGGCCCGCATTCGCAAGGCCGCCGAACTGTACCGAACCTGCCGCCGGCAGGCCGAGCGGTGCACCGTCGTGATGTCGGGCGGCGATCCGCAGCATCACGGCGACACCGAAGCGGCCGTCTACGGGCGCGGGCTCGTCGCCGCCGGTGTCGATCCCGGCGATCTCGTGCTCGAGCCGAAGAGCCGCACGACCTACGAAAATGCGCAATTCACGACGTCTATACTACGCTCACGGCGTGACGACGCGCGTATTCTCATCACGTCGTCGTATCAGATGCGCCGCGCACTGCTCGACTTCCGCCGTTTCGGCATCGATCCGCAGCCCGTCTTTGCGAATCGCCGCGAAGCGCATACGGGGTGGCTGCCGCGCTGGTCGAATGTCGTCGCGGCCGAACTCGCGCTGCACGAGTTGATCGGCATCGCGCAGTTTCATGTCTATCGGCTGATCGGCCGGTTCTGATCGCGCAGCGCGCCGCAACGATCGCAACGGACGATGGCATGCGCGTGACGGGCCTCGCGAAGTGTTGCGCGGCTTCAACGTACGCTTGCGCGCCGGCGCGATCCGGTGCACATTGATCCGTCACTTTTGTTACACTCGACACGCACTCGATTGCAGTCGCCAGACAAAACGGCAACACTCGGGTTCATCACCACTTAGCGGAGGTAAAGCAATGAAGAAGACGTCCCTGGCTATCCTGGTTGCGATGTCGGCGCTGACTGGCGCAGCGTATGCGCAAGAGAGCACGGAAATCAAGACCATCACCGATCCGGCCAAGATCGCCGAGATCGAGCAGCGCGCACAGGCGCTGCAACAGCAGCAAGCGTCCGAAGCGGCGCAGCCGGCGATGCACGAAGAGCATCACCACGGCAAGAAGGCTGCTCACCACAAGGCAGCGAAGAAGGCCGGCAAGAAGGCCGCGCCGGCAGACGCTGCGAGCCAGTAAGTTCGGCGGCTCCGCACAAGCGAAAAGCCGAATCCGGGCAACCGGGTTCGGCTTTTTTACTTGCGGCGCCCGCGCTGTGCTAAAGTCGCGCACCGAATTTTTCCAACCGTGCGCACCCCGGTGCGGAGGACAGCATGAGCAACATTCAACTCGACATCGAGTGGACCGAAGCCGCCACTCGCAAGATCAAGCAACTGATGCCGCGCGGCTCGGACGACGCGTTCCTCGCACTGCCGCCGATCGAGTGCCTGCCGATGGAAGGCGACGTGCTGTTCCTCGGCCCGCAAGGCAAGCAGCAGCCGTTCATCGTCGCGGAACGCCAGTACCATCACGACCGCGACGCCGACTGGACGATCATCCTGATCCTCGACGTGCCGAACGCGTCGCACTGACGCATCGCGGCGGCCGCGCCAGCCGGCCGCCCCGCTCGCTCACGCAAGCTTCGACAATACGCGGACTTCCGAACGCTCGATCCAGTCCGCGGCCGCCTCGCGATACGCGAGGATATGCGCGGAACGCGCATGGGCGGCCAGCGCCTCCTCGCTCTCCCATCGTTCGATGAAGACGAATCGGGCCGGCTCCTTCAGGTCCCGATGCAGATCGTATTGCAACGCGCCGACTTCGTTGCGCGTCGGCTCGACGATACGCTCGAGCACCGCGCGCAGTTTCTCTTCCGCGCCGGGCTTCGCGACAATCAACGCGACCACTGCAATTTCAGCCATACCGACTCCGTCGAATCCGAAAACGACGAGAATACGCGAATCGCACGGTGACCGTATGGGCGCCGTACATCGCGACGGACCAAAAAAATAGCCCGCGCTTCAGAGAAGCGCGGGCAAAACCGTCGCCCTACGAGGATAGGCGACGGGGCCATCGGGATCCGCGCGCGGCGCGGATCGTCATCGTTGTCGCCGGCGCATTGCACCGGCATCGGCAGCGTCGATACCGTTGATCGGGCGTTCGCGACGCGCGCCCGGCACCTGACGCCGTCCTCCCCTTTCTGACAATCCCTACATATAAAGCAGCTTCCGTGCCAGATGAGGATCAGCCACTATTGCGTTGATTTATAAGCGGAAATTTTTCGGTCATGACGATGTAACACGCGTTCTGCCACCGTAACGCCCGGAACGTTACGTAACGTCACGCGAGGTGTCCGTGCGCTGTCCCGCACGTCTGCGCGCGGCGCGCGCGCATAAAAAAACCCGCCGGATGGCGGGTTTTGCATGGGGGCGTGGTGCGGTCAGCGCAGCTGATTCACGAGCAGTGCCATGATCTGGCGCGCGGGCGACGAGGTGTCGATTGCGCCCGACTCGTCGACGACCGCGACGCGCGTCTCGTCCGGCGTCAGCGCCTTCACGTTGACGCGATACTGCTTCGCCTGCTTCTCCTTCTTGCCGTGGAACAGCTGGCTCCAGAAGCCTTGCTGGGCCGCGCTGAGATCCTTCGGATCGACGTAGCGCACGAAATACAGCCCCTGCGTGCGATCGCGATCGTCGACCGTGAAGTTCGCGCGATCGAGCGCCAAGCCGACATGCAGCCAGGAGCGATCGTACGGTTCGCCGAGCGTCACCTCGGACGGCACCGTGGCGGCGCTCGCATCGCCGCCCTGCGACGACGTGCGCGACACGTTCTGCGCGGCGATGGCGGCGGCCGCCTTCGACGACGCATCGGCGTCCTTCTTGTCCTTCGGCGCTGCCTCTTCCTTGATGTTGGCGATCGGCGGCTCGCCGTTCTTCGCACGCTGCTCGTTTTGCGCGAGCACGGCCATCAGGCGCTTCAGGTATTCGGTTTCGAGGCCCGGATCGTTCGGCTTCGGCTCCCACTTGCTCGAATCGTTGTTCGCGCCGGTGAGCGCTTCGCGCATCCCCTTCTGGCTGATGAACACGTAGGTGCCGCCGTTCGGCGCCGCGTCGAGACGCGTGCGGTACTTGTTGCGCTCGGCCGTCACGTACGAGTTGCCCATCGCCTTCGAGATCACGCTGCGGATCAGGCCGTCGTTGATTTGCGGGCGCGTCTCGTTCCAGTCCGTTTCCATCACGCCCTTGTCGCGCTGGTCGACGACGAGCAGGAAACCCTGCTCCTGCCAGAAGCGGCGCACCTGCGGCCACACGTCGGCCGGCTTCTTGCCGTCGATCACGAGCCAGCTCTCGGTGCCGTCGCGCTGGATGCGCATGTCGGCGACGGCCGGCGCGACGGTGTCCGTGGCCGGTGCAGCCTGCTGGACCTGCTGCAGCGCAGACAGGGAAGTCGCGCCGCCCTGCGGAGGCAGCGAACGCTGATCGGCCGTCTCGTCGAGCATGTTGGGCGGCACTGCAAGCGACGCTTCCTTCGATTTCGAGTCGCTCTTGTAGTCCACTTTCGTGGGCGACGACGTACCGCAACCGGCGACGAGCGCGCCGGTGGCGAGCACTGCAGCGAACCGCATGGTAAGACGAAGATCAGTCATGTTCGGGGAATCCTCTTCCGCTAAATCACGGCGCTTTCCGTGGATCAACCGTGCATTTTACCGGGGCCGCGCGGCACTGTGCAAAAAAGCGACCGGCAAGAAAAAACCCGCGTCAGCTTGAACTGACGCGGGTTCTTGTCTGGTCGGGGCGAGAGGATTTGAACCTCCGACCACCTGCACCCCATGCAGGTACGCTACCAGGCTGCGCTACGCCCCGAAAGCACAAAAGTATAACAGACAGTTTGGCCGATTAGAACGGGTCGCATGCATTTTGTGAATGTTCCCGCAAAGTTTCCTGCGTCGGCGCCGTTAATCGAAACACGCGCGTCGACGGCGTTGCGCAGCCGCGCCGGCTCGCGTCGCGTTACGCGGCTTTCGCCCAACGCTTGGCAGCGTCACACCGCCGCGCCCTTCTCTGACGCCTGCACCGACGCGTTCCACTCACTCTATCCCGTGCCTCGCGCAACGGCACCGCATCGAAATCCAAACGCCAGTTTGACTTTCGCGCGCTGCGGCCGCGAACCCGTTGTGCGGCCGTCCGTCGGCGAAAGCCGTGCCCGCGCGCGTTGTTTGGTGACGCCGCTCTAGCCGGCTATGTCAGACTGCACGGCATCGACGCCCGCGCCGCGCATGGACGCGTGCCGCCGTCGATCATGACAAGACAGGGAGACAGACGATGCGGAATGCGGTCCGGCGCGGCCATCGCACGCCTTTGGCAATTTTCGACTGGATGTCGCGCTCGCCACGCGCAGATGCGCCGCGAGCGCCGCGCCGAGCGACCATGCTCGGCTGTGGCGCGCTCGCCGTTGCGCTGCTCTGCAGCGGCTGCGCGGAATCGGCGGCACAGCGCGACGGCAGTGCAGCGGCCGCGTCGACGAAGCTCGAGCGCGCGAAAGCCGAGCGTCTCGCGCGCGAGCAGCAGATCGCGCGCACGGTCCCGTCGCTCGGCTCGATCCGCCTCGCGCAGCCGCGGCCATTCACGCTGCGCGACTCGGGGCAAAACGGCGCGATGACGTTCCTGCGCGATGTCGATTTCCGAATCGTCGGCAACCTCGGTTTCTTCATTCATCAGCTCTCGGCGACGCTCGTGCCGACGCAGCCCGGCGCACCGATCGTGTTCGATGATCCGACGAGCTTCGAGATCGACGTCCATCGCGGCACCGTCACGCTCGACGACGCGAAGCTGACCGCGCTCTTCAACACCTACATCTTCGGGTACCGCAACGCGCCGCTGCGCAAGCTTGCCGTCTCGGCCGGCGACGGCGTGATCCACCTGCAGGGCGAAATGCAGCGCAACGGCTGGGTCCCGTTCTCGCTGACAGGCACGCTCGCGCTGCGCGACCGCGGTCAGCTCGTGTTCCATCCGACCGGCGTACGCGTGTCCGGGCTCGACGCGCAGCCGGTGATGCGCGCCGCCAACGTCAGGATGTCGGATCTGCTGAAGGTCGACACGCCGATCGCGCGGCTCGCCGGCGACGATCTCGTGATGTCGGTCGACAAGCTGATGCCGCCGCCGCGACTCAAGATCTCGATTACGGCGCTGCGCGTCACGCCGGCGGGCCTCGACCTGACGCTCGACGACGGCACGCAGGCCGGCTTCGCCATGCCCGCGAACGCGCCGCAGCAGGCAATGCTCATCCGCGGCGGCGACGTGAAGTTCATGCGCTCGATGCCGATGAACGCCGACATCCTGATCGGCCCCGTCGAGCCGACGAGCCCGCAGAACTTCGTGTTCGACCTGTATCACTATCGCGACCAGGTATCGGCCGGCTATTTCAATTTCGACGAAAGCGGCGCGATGACGATCCGCATGCCCTCATATGCGGGCGCGACCGGCGTGCCGCTCGGCAACGCGGCCGCGCGCCTGAACGACGGCTTTATCGCCGCACAGCAGAGCGCGCTGCGCGAGCTGCGCCGGCATTGGGAAGCCTATGCGCTCGCCGCCGACACCGCGCAGCCCGGCATGCAGAAAGTGGCGATCCGGCGCACGCCGAACGCGCCGTTCGACGAGCGCCACGTCTCGAACCGCCATCCGACGATCCATCTGCACAATGTCGACTTCAACCTGTCCGGCGATATCGGTTTTCACGTCGAGGACCTCGACGTGCAGCTCGTCGCGAAGCGGCCCGGCGAACCGGTCGACCTCGACGATCCGAACCAGTACGACATCCGCATTCTGGGCGGCACGGTCGTCGAATCGTGGAAGGCGATGTCGGCCCTGTTCAACGACTATCTGCTCGATTACTCGCCGCGTTCGCTCAACGATCTGCGGCTCGCGGCGGACGGTCAGGACCTGCGCGTGACGGGCGGCATCAAGCTGTGGAACCACGTGCCCGGCGTATGGCTGCCGACCGACATGAAGGGCTCGCTGTCGGTGCTCGACGATCGGCATCTCGCGTTCAAGCCGTCGCAGGTCTCGGTGCTCGGCATTCCTCAGGCGAAACTGCTGCGCTCGCTCGGCATCGAGCTGTCCTCGCTGACGCCGCTGCAGCGGCGCGGCGCCGAACTGCGCGGCGACACGCTCGTGCTCGACCAGTACACCGTGTTTCCGCCGCCGATGCTGAACGGCAGGCTCGCGCACGCGACCGTCGAGCCGGATGGACTGCGCCTCACCTTCCGCCGCGTCGCCGACGCATCGCTGCCGAAACGGCCGTCGATCGATGCGCCGAGCTATATGTGGATGGAAGGCGGCGACATGAAGATGTTCAACGTGCTCGAACTGAACGTGCGTGCATTGATCCGCAATTCGGCCGAAACCGGCGCGATGCGTTTCGACCTGTACGACTATCGTCGGCAGGTCGCGCAAGGTTCGGTGCGCATGCTGCCGGACGGCACGCTCGTCGTCGACACGGGCCGGCCGAATCCGCTGGCGTCGCACTGACACGCGCGCCCGACAAAAAAGCCCGGTGGCGTCGCGCGCCAACCGGGCTTTCGTATGCGCTCCGTCGAGCGGATCAGTCGTGCTTCAGGCCGTCGATCACGTCGAGCAAGGCCTGCCGCAGCGCGGCCACGTCGACCGTCGCGCCGGGCTTGCTGCCGGCCGCGCGCGTTTCGTCGGCGGCCATTTCCTCGGTGCCGGCCGCGGTGCGCTCGCTGCCCGGCGAGTCGAGCCGGTTGCGCGCGCCGTTGATCGTGAAGCCCTGTTCGTACAGCAGCTCGCGGATCCGGCGAATCAGCAGCACTTCGTGATGCTGGTAATACCGGCGGTTGCCGCGCCGCTTCACCGGCCGCAGCTGCGTGAATTCCTGTTCCCAATAACGCAGCACGTGCGGCTTGACCCCGCATAGTTCGCTGACTTCGCCGATCGTGAAGTAGCGCTTCGCGGGAATCGGAGGCAAGACGACTTTCTCAACCGTGTTGGTCATCGTCGGTTAACCGTCGGTAAAGGGACGCGCGGCGGACGCGCGGGACGTCAGCGCGCGGCGGTCGGCTCCGCGCCGTTTTCGACCAGCGCCTTGAGCTTCTGGCTTGCGTGGAAGGTTACCACTCGGCGGGCCGCGATCGGAATCGCCTCGCCCGTCTTCGGATTGCGACCCGGGCGCTGCGGCTTGTCGCGAAGCTGGAAGTTGCCGAACCCCGACAGCTTGACGCTTTCGCCGTTTTCGAGCGCGTCGCGGATCACTTCGAAAAACGCCTCGACCATGTCCTTCGCTTCACGCTTGTTCAGCCCGACGCTGTCGAACAGCAACTCCGCCAGCTCCGCTTTCGTGAGCGTAGGCGTCTCGGCGGACGCCGACGCCGCCGCGTCGCGGTTCATGGCGCTGCGTTGCGCCGTCAGGAGGGCTTCGAATTCACTCGAGGTCATGTCGTTCATATCTGCCATACAGCGCGTTAAACCCAAACTCACGATCGGGAAAAACCGCCCGCGAACGGGCGGCCCCTCTCCTTAGCCGCGCAGGCGCGCACCGGCACGAGCCATGCGCTCGACCAGCGTCTGGATCGCCTGATCGACGACCTCGTCCTGTAGCGTGCCCGCCGGGTCCTGCAGCGTCACGCGGAATGCAAGGCTCTTCTCGTGTGCGGCAAGACCCCCGGAAGTATTTGATTTTGCACGAAATTCGTCGAAGAGTACAACCTTCTGAACGAATCGGCACGCGTCGTCCGCGAGCGCCTGCTTCATTTCGTCGAAAAGCGTCTGAACTTCGACCGCCTGATCGACGACGACCGCGATGTCGCGGCGCACCGGCGGGAACTTAGACACGTCGGTCGGCGCCGGCAACGCGCGTGCGATCAGTGCGTCCGCGTCGATTTCGAACATCACCGGCGCGTGCGGCAGTTCGTACTTTTGCATCAGGCGCGGGTGCAGTTCGCCGATCCAGCCGACCGCGCGGCCGTCCACCTCGATGCGCGCGCTGCGGCCCGGATGGAGTGCCGGATGCTCGGCCTTGACGAACCGTGCGGCTGCCGGCGCGAGCAGCGCCTCGAGATCGCCCTTCACGTCGAAGAAATCGACCGCGCGCGTCGCGATGCCCCATTGCTCGTCGAACGCCGGGCCGTACGCGAGCGCGCCGACACGCTTCGGCTGCGCATAGCCTTCGACCGTCAACTCGCCCGCCTTCACCGAAGGATCGGCGATGAACACGCGGCCGGTCTCGAACACGCGCACGCGGTCCGCGCGGCGGTTCAGGTTATGGCGCAGCACCGCGATCAGGCTGCCGAACAGCGTCGTGCGCATGACCGACAGCTGGCTCGCGATCGGATTCAGCAGGCGAATCGGATTGTCGTTGCCGGCGAAATCCCGTTCCCATTCCGCATCGACGAAGCTGAAGTTGACCGTTTCCGCGTAGTCGCGCGCGGCCAGCGCGTGACGAATGTCGTGGATCGAGCGGCGCGTTTCGTTCGTCGCGCGCATCTCGCTCGTCGCGACCGGCGGACGCGCGGGAATCTTCTCGAAACCGTAGATGCGCGCGACTTCCTCGATCAGGTCTTCCTCGATCTCGATGTCGAAGCGGTGCGACGGCGGCGTGACGGAGAACACGTCGCCGTCGCGCTCGAACGGCAGACCGAGGCGTGTGAAGATGTTCGCGATTTCGTCCGCGTCGATCTGCACGCCGATGATGCGGTTCGCGCGCGACACGCGCATCTTCACCGGCGTGCGCTGCGGCAGATTCACGGCCTGATCGTCGACCGGGCCCGCCTTGCCGCCGCAGATTTCCAGGATCAGCTGCGTGATGCGTTCGACGTGCTCGACGGTCGTCGCATAGTCGACGCCGCGCTCGAAACGATGCGCGGCATCGGTCGAGAAGTTGTACTTGCGTGCGCGGCCGCGGATACTGTCCGGCCACCAGAACGCGGCTTCCAGATAAATGTTCGTCGTGTCGAGCGTGACGGCCGTGCTGTCGCCGCCCATGATGCCCGCGAGGCTTTCGACCTGACGATCGTCGGCGATCACGCCGACCGTCTCGTCGAGCTCGACCGTGTTGCCGTTCAGCAGCTTCAGCGACTCGCCGCGCTTGCCCCAGCGCACCTCGATGCCGCCGTGGATCTTGTCGAGGTCGAACACGTGCGACGGCCGGCCGAGTTCGAACATCACGTAGTTCGAGATGTCGACGAGCGCCGACACGCTGCGCTGGCCCGCGCGCTCGAGGCGCTCGACCATCCACTGCGGCGTCTTCGCACGCGCGTTCACGCCGCGAATCACGCGGCCCGAGAAGCGGCCGCACAGATCGGGCGCCGAAATGCGCACCGGCAGCGTCTCGTCGAGTTCGACGGGCGCCGGACGAATCTCGACGGGCGTCAGCGGCGCGCCGGTGATCGCGGCGGTTTCGCGCGCGATGCCGAACACCGACAGGCAGTCGGCCTTGTTCGGCGTCAGCTTGATCTCGAAGATCGTGTCGTCGAGGTTCAGCGCATCGCGGATGTCCTGACCGACGGGCGTGTCTTCCGGCAGGATCAGCAGGCCGCTGTGGTCTTCCGACAGCTTGAGCTCGCGCGCCGAGCAGAGCATCCCCTGGCTTTCGACGCCGCGCAGCTTCGACAGCTTGATCGCGAACGGCTTGCCGCCCTCTTCGGCCGGCGGCAGTTCCGCGCCGACCAGCGCGACCGGCACCTTGATGCCGGGCGCCACGTTCGGCGCGCCGCAGACGATGTTCAGCGTCGCGCCCGTGCCGGCGTCGACCTGGCAGACATTGAGCTTGTCGGCATCCGGATGCTTGACGACTTCGAGCACGCGGCCGACGACGATTTTCGACGTCGGCGGCGCGGCCTTGCTCAGCGACTCGACTTCGAGCCCCGCCATCGTCAGCGCGTGCGACAGCTCGTCCGTCGTCATCTGCGGGTCGACGAAGGTTCTCAACCAGGATTCAGGGAATTGCATGGATGTCTACGTTCGAAACGGGTTAGATCGACGCCCGGCGCTCCGTCGTCGGAGCGGCGCGGGCACATGTCGGCGCGGCGCGCGTTACGCGAACTGGCGCAGGAAGCGCAGATCGTTCTCGAAGAACAGGCGCAGATCCTGCACGCCGTAGCGCAGCATCGTCAGACGCTCGAGGCCGCTGCCGAACGCGAAGCCGATGTAGCGCTCGGGGTCGAGGCCCATGTTGCGGATCACGGTCGGATGCACCTGCCCCGAGCCGGAGATCTCGAGCCACTTGCCGGCGTTCTTGCCGTGCTCGAACATCATGTCGATCTCGGCCGACGGTTCCGTGAACGGGAAGTACGACGGACGGAAGCGCACGAGGATGTCGTCGCGCTCGAAGAATTTTTTCAGGAAGTCGGTGTAGACGCCCTTGAGGTCGGCAAAGCTGATGTTCTCGTCGATCCACAGGCCTTCGACCTGGTTGAACATCGGCGAATGCGTCGCGTCGCTGTCGACGCGATACGTGCGGCCCGGCGCGATCACCTTGATCGGCGGACGGTTCATCCGCGCGTAGCGGACCTGCATCGGGCTCGTGTGCGTGCGCAGCAGCAGCGGGCGGCCGTCGGCGTCCTTGCCTTCGACGTAGAAGGTGTCCTGCATCGACCGCGCCGGATGGTTTTCCGGGCTGTTCAGCGACGTGAAGTTGTACCAGTCGGTCTCGATCTCGGGGCCGTCGGCCACGTCGAAACCGATCGAACGGAAAATCTGTTCGACGCGCTCCCACGTGCGCATCACGGGGTGCAGCGTGCCGGTGCCCGCGCCGCGGCCGGGCAGCGTGACGTCGATCGCCTCGGCGGCGAGGCGCTGGTTCAGCAGCGCGTCGGCAAGCGCCTGACGGCGCGCGGTCAGCGCGGCTTCAACCTGCTGCTTCGCGACGTTGATGCGTGCGCCTTCGGTCTTGCGTGCTTCGGGATCGAGCTTGCCGAGGCCCTTCAGCAACTCGGTCAGCGCGCCCGACTTGCCGAGAAATCGTGCTTTCTCGTTTTCGAGCGTGGTGATGTCGGCAGCCCGTTCGAAGGACTGCTGCGCGTCGGCGACAATCTGGTCCAGATCCATAGATCCCATCATTTCCAACGTCATTCGGTCTTGACCGGCGAATTCGTCCGGCCAACAGAAAACGGCCCTCACGCACGCTTCGTTCGCTGCCCGCCGGGCGCTCGGCCCGCTTCGGGCGGCCCAGCGAGGGCCGATAAAAAAAGGGGCTCGGAAGAGCCCCCGTTTTCGCTGCAGCGGCCGAGACTACCGGAACATCGCTGCAACTCACCACGCAGTGCTAATTTTGCAATTAGGCTGCAACGGCGGCTTTCACCTGCTTGACGATCGCAGCAAAAGCAGCCTTGTCGAACACCGCCATGTCGGCCAGCACCTTACGGTCGAGTTCGATCGACGCCTTCTTCAGGCCGTTGATGAACACGCTGTAGGTCATGTCGTGCTGGCGAACTGCCGCGTTGATACGCGTGATCCACAGTGCGCGGAACACACGCTTCTTGTTGCGGCGATCGCGGTACGCGTACTGACCAGCGCGCATCACCGCCTGCTTGGCGATGCGGTAGACGTTATTGCGGCGGCCGCGATAACCCTTGGCCAGGTTGATGATCTTCTTGTGACGGGCCCGTGCGGTTACCCCACGTTTGACTCGAGGCATGTTTCTCTCCTTAGAGTATCGGTTGAGGGGTTACGCGAACGGGAGCATCGCGCGGACGGAGTTCAGATCGGAATCATGAACTGCCGTGGCGCCGCGCAGGTGACGCTTGTTCTTCGTGGTTTTCTTGGTGAGGATGTGGCGCTTGAAGGCTTGACCGCGCTTGACGGTACCGCCCGGACGCACCACGAAGCGCTTTGCGGCGCTCTTCTTGGTCTTCATCTTAGGCATGACGAACAACTCCAGTTTATTAGATGGCGATGGGTGTGCGGTTGGCTTGCGCCCCTGACCCGCCCTTCGAAACCCAGTCCACTTGTGTACGGCGCGCTGCATGCAGCCGCCGTCGTTTCTGGCGCGCCACCCGACAGGGCGACGCGCCGAACCACTGCGAAACCCGCGCGCCACTGCGCGCCGGCCCGTTACTTCTTCTTTTTCGGCGAGAGCACCATGATCATCTGGCGCCCTTCCATCTTCGGCATCTGCTCGACCTGGCCGACTTCCTCGAGATCGGTGCGCAGACGCTCGAGCATCCGCATGCCGATTTCCTGGTGAGCCATTTCGCGGCCGCGGAAACGCAACGTGATCTTCGTCTTGTCGCCTTCCTCAAGGAAGCGCACGAGATTGCGAAGCTTGACGTTGTAATCCCCGTCATCGGTACCCGGCCGGAACTTGACTTCCTTAACCTGGATGACCTTCTGCTTCAGCTTCGCTTCATGCTGCTTCTTGGCTTCCTGGTACTTGAACTTGCCGTAATCCATCAGACGGCAAACCGGCGGCGACGCCTGCGGCGCGATTTCCACCAGGTCAACATCCAGTTCTTCCGATTTACGGAAAGCATCAGCGAGCTTTACGATACCGAGCGGTTCGTTCTCGATTCCGACCAGACGCACTTCCGGCGCAGTGATTTCACCGTTGATGCGATGCGACGACTTATCAGTAGCGATGTTACGTTTCCTCTAAAAATTAAAAAAACGAGCCGCGCTGCCAGGGTGGTTACTTGAACGAACGCAGGTCTTCCTGCAGACGCTCAACGAAGGCTTCGACCGGCATAACGCCAAGATCGACGCCGCCACGGGCACGCACGGCTACCGTTTGTGCATCACGCTCCTTGTCGCCCACGACGAGCAGATAAGGCACCTTTTCCAGCGTGTGCTCGCGTATTTTATAGCTAATCTTCTCGTTGCGCAAATCGGCCGTCACTCTAACCCCTTGTTTTTGCAACGTTTGGGCCAGAGACTGCGCATATTCGACCTGACTTTCGGCGATATTGAGCACAACCGCCTGCACCGGCGCGAGCCAGACCGGCATCGCGCCCGCATGGTGCTCGATCAGAATGCCGAGGAATCGCTCCATCGAGCCGACGATCGCACGGTGCAGCATCACGGGCCGGCGACGGCTGTTGTCTTCCGCGACGTACTCGGCGCCAAGGCGCTCCGGCAGCACCATGTCGAGCTGCAGCGTGCCGCACTGCCACGAACGGCCGAGCGCATCCTTGATGTGGTACTCGATCTTCGGGCCGTAGAACGCGCCCTCGCCCGGCAGTTCCTCCCACGACAGGCCGCACGCCGTCAGCGCGTCGCGCAGGCCCTGCTCCGCGCGGTCCCAGGTCTCGTCCGTGCCGGCGCGCTGTTCGGGGCGCAGCGACAGCTTGATGTCGATATGCTCGAACCCGAAATCCTTGTACACGCTCATCGCGAGCGTGTTGAACGCGATCGACTCGGCGATGAACTGCTCTTCCGTACAGAAGATGTGCGCATCGTCCTGCACGAAGCCGCGCACGCGCATCAGGCCGTGCAGCGCGCCCGATGCCTCGTTGCGGTGGCACGAGCCGAATTCCGCGTAGCGCAGCGGCAGGTCGCGATACGAGCGCAGGCCGTGCTTGAACACCTGCACGTGACCGGGGCAGTTCATCGGCTTGATCGCGTAGTCGCGCTTCTCCGACTCGGTCGTGAACATGTTCTCGCGATAGTTCTGCCAGTGACCGGACGCTTCCCAGAGCGAGCGGTCCATGATCATCGGCGTCTTGATCTCGAGATAGCCGGCCTCGTTCACGCGGCGGCGCATGTACTGCTCGACCTGCTGCCACAGCGCCCAGCCCTTCGGGTGCCAGAACACCATGCCCGGCGACTCTTCCTGCATATGGAACAGGTCGAGCTGCTTGCCGAGTTTGCGGTGATCGCGCTTCTCGGCTTCCTCGAGCATGTGCAGGTACTGGTCCTGATCTTCCTTCCTGGTCCAGGCGGTGCCGTAAATGCGCTGCAGCTGCTCGTTCTTCGAGTCGCCGCGCCAGTACGCGCCGGCCACCTTCATCAGCTTGAAGACCTTCAGCTTGCCCGTCGACGGCACGTGCGGGCCGCGACACAGGTCGGTAAAGCCGCCGTGCGAGTACAGCTTGATTTCGTCGCTCTCGGGAATCGACTCGATGATCTCGGCCTTGTACTTTTCGCCGATGCTGCGGAAGTAGCCGGCCGCCTCGTCGCGCGACACGACGCGGCGCGTGACGGGCTCGTCCTTCTTCGCGAGCTCCTGCATCCGCTTCTCGATCTTTTCCAGATCTTCCGGCGTGAACGGGCGGTGGTACGCGAAATCGTAGTAGAAGCCGTTGTCGATGACCGGGCCGATCGTGACCTGCGCGTCCGGATAGAGCTCCTTCACCGCATAGGCCAGCAAGTGCGCGGTCGAGTGACGGATGATGTCGAGACCGTCCGGATCCTTGTCGGTGACGATCGCGAGCGAGGCGTCGTGATCGATGACGGCGGACGTATCCACGAGTTCGCCGTCCAGCTTGCCGCCGAGCGCAGCCTTCGCAAGGCCGGGACCGATCGACGCCGCCACTTCGGCGACCGTCACCGGATGCTCGTATTGTCGAACTGACCCGTCAGGCAAGCGTATCGAAACCATAGCACTCTCCGTGATGCCGACCCGTGGGCGGCAGACCAAAGGCGCACGACGCACGTCGCACGTCGCACGCGAAAATTTCGCGACAAAAAAAAATGCGGCCCCGCTTTCGAGGGGCCGCATTCGATACTTCACTCAAACCGCAAGGGCGAAAACGTTCCTCGACTAGCGTCGCTCCGAAAAGGTTTCGGTCAACGTTCGCGGTGTCATAACCGTATTCGCCTTGTATGCGTTGAGTTATTTACTGCAGCGAACACCCGGAAACCGGGCGCTCTCAATTCGTTGGTAGGCTCGATTGGACTCGAACCAACGACCCCCACCATGTCAAGGTGGTGCTCTAACCAGCTGAGCTACGAGCCTAAAGAAGCTGAGATTATAGAGAGCCGCTATCGGTTTGGCAAGCGTTTTATGCAACCGCAGGAAAACCGCGGCGGCAAGCCGAAACGGCAGAGCGAAGCGGCGAACCGTAGCGGTAAACCGAAACAGCAAGCGATCGCGCCCCGTTTCGCGAGACCGCTGCCTTACGCCTTGCGCCCCGCCCGCACGACGCCCTGCACTTCGCCGAGCAGCGTGCAGGCGCGCTGCACCTGCGCCGAATTCGACACCTCGACCGTGAACTGCATGAAGGCCGTATTGCGGCGGCTCTGCGTCTTCACGCCGACCACGTTCATCTTCTCGCGCGCGAAAACTTCGGAAATGTCGCGCAGCAAGCCCTGCCGATCGGTCGCCTCGATCATCAGGTCGACCGGATAGACGGAAGCGCCGCGGCCGCCCAGCACGTCGGCCGACCAGGTGGTGTGCAGCACGCGTTCCGGCGCGCGCTCGGCCATCCGGCGGAACGTCGCGCAGTCGCTGCGATGAATCGACATGCCCTTGCCGCGCGTGACGAAACCGCTGATCGGATCCGGCGGCGCCGGCCGGCAACAGCGCGCGAGCTGCGTGAGCAGCGCGTCGACGCCGACCACCAGCACGCCCGTCGAGGCACCGTGCGCGACGCTCGCGCCGCTGCTGCGCTTCTCGAAATCGGCGGGCGCCTCGGGCGCCGGCTCGGCGGGCGGCGCGTCGGACAGCGCCTGCTCGATGTTGCGCAGGCTGAACTCTTCCTTGCCGACGACCGAAAACAGCTCTTCGGGCGACTTGAAGCCGAGCTTCGCGGCGAGGCTGTCGAGACTCACCGACGTCTTGCCTTCTCGCTGCAACGTCTTTTCGACGAGCGCACGGCCGTGCGCGATGTTCTCTTCCTGCTCGATCGCGTTGAACCACGCGCGCACCTTCTGGCGTGCACGCGGGCTCTTCAGATAGCCGAGCTGCAGGTTCAGCCAGTCGCGCGACGGACCGCCCTCCTTCACCGCAACGATCTCGACCGTCTGACCGTTCGCGAGCGGCGTGTTCAGCGGCACCATCGCGCCGTCGACGCGCGCGCCGCGGCAGCGATGCCCGAGTTCGCTGTGCAGGTGATACGCGAAGTCGACCGGCGTCGCGCCCTGCGGCAGCGCGATCACGCGCGCCTGCGGCGTCAGCACGTAGATGTGGTCGTCGTCGAGCGAGGTCTCGCGCAGTTGCGCCCACGCCTTGTCGCCCGACTGTTCGGCGCCGTCCTCGACGTCGTCCTTCCACGCGAGCAGCTGACGCAGCCACGCGATCTTCTCGTCGTACTTGTCGCTCGCCGAGAACTGGCCGCCGTAGCCGCGCGTGCCTGCCTCCTTGTAGCGCCAGTGCGCGGCCACGCCGTATTCGGCGAAGCGATGCATTTCCTGCGTGCGGATCTGCACCTCGAAGGCGCGGCCGTCGTCGCCGATCACGACCGTATGCAGCGACTTGTAGCCGTTCGGCTTGGGCCGCGAGATGTAGTCGTCGAATTCCTTCGGCACCGGCTGCCACAGGTGGTGCACGATGCCGAGCACCGCGTAGCAATCCTTGATGTCCGGCACGATCACGCGGAACGCGCGCACGTCGTACAGCTCGGAAAAATCGAGCTCCTTGCCGCGCATCTTGCGCCAGATGCTGTAGATGTGCTTCGGCCGGCCGCTGACGTCGGCCTGCACGTTCGCGGCGGCGAGTTCCTGCTGCAGCCGCTCGATCGCCTGCGCGACATAGGCCTCGCGCTCCGCACGCTTCTCGTCGAGCAGCTTGGCGATGCGCTTGTAGGTGATCGGATCCTCGAAGCGGAACGCGAGATCCTCGAGCTCCCACTTCAGTTGCCAGATGCCGAGGCGGTTCGCGAGCGGCGCATAGATCTCGAGCGTCTCGCGCGCGACCTCCGGCGGCGGCTCGAGCTTCGCCGCCGCGTAGTAGCGCAGCGACTGCAGCCGCGACGCGAGCCGGATCAGCACGACGCGGATGTCCTGCGCGAACGCGAGCAGCATCTTGCGCAGCGCCTCGATCTGCGCGCGCCGCTGCTGGGCCGCATCGCGACCCGCCTCGGGCGCGGCGTGCTGCGCCGCGCGCAAGCTGACCGTGCCGAGCCGCAACAGCTTGCGCACGTCGGCCACGAGCCGCGCGACTTCGTCGCCGAAGCGCTCCGTCAGTTCGCGTTCGGGGTCGCTCAGATGCGGCGTCAGCGCGAACAGCGCGGCCGCCTGCATCGCAGGCGGGTCCACGTTCAGCGTGCGCATGATCGCCGCGGTGCCGGCCGCGTGATCGGCGAGCCGCTCGCCCGACGCGAGACACGCGTCGCCGGCCCGCTCGCGCACGAACGCGAGCACGTCGTCGAACGACGGCGCCGCGACGGAGGAAGCGGATACGGACTCGGTCATCGCACGGCCTGACGGAATACGGTCATCTCGACGCGGATCAGCTCCGCTGCGCGGCGACGACGACGATCTCGACGAGCAGCGCCGGATCGGCAAGCTTCGCCTCGACCGTTGCGCGCGGCGGCGTGTTGCCCGGCGCGACCCATGCGTCCCACTCGGCGTTCATGCCCTCGAAGTTCGCGAGATCGGACAGGTAGATCTGCACGGACAGCAGATGAGCCTTGTCGCTGTTCGCTTCGGCGAGCAGGCGATCGATATGGCCGAGCACTTCGCGCGTCTGGCCGCGGATGTCCTGCGTGGTGTCTTCGGCGATCTGGCCGGACAGGTACACGGTACCGTTGTGGATCGCGGTTTCGGACAGGCGCGGCCCGACGTGGTGACGAATGACTGCCATGAAATGTTCCGGTCGTAAATGATGGGTGAAGGTTGTCGCGGCCACGCTGCGCGTGCCGCCGAACCGCATATTATGACGCGTTTATGTGCCCGTTTCGACGAAAAACCGCCGCGCAAGCGCGATCTGCTCGGCGTCGACGAACGCGGGCGCATGCCCGACGCCGGGGATTTCCGCGTGCGTCACATGCCGGCCGCGCCGCACCATGTCGGCGACGGTCTCGCGCGACAACAGGTCCGATTCGGCGCCGCGCACGACGAGCAGCGTCGCGTCGGTCGTCTCGATCGCACGCCACAACGCGGCTTCGCCGAGCGCGGCCAGCTCGGGCGTCGTCGCCTTGAACGGCTCGGCGATGCGCGGATCGTAGCGGATCGTCCAGCCGCCTTCGGGCAGTTCGCGCAGCAGCGGCGCGTTCAGCGCGCGCCATTCGTCGTCGGTCAGCGCGCCGAACGGCAGCGACAGCGACGTCAGGTAGTCGATCCCCTCCTGCTCGGTCGCAAAGCGCGGCTGCACGCCGAGGTATTCGCCGATGCGCGTCAGCGATTCGGGCTCGATGTGCGGACCGACGTCGTTGACGATCATCCGGCGGATCGGCGAGCCGGGCAGCCCGGCCAGCGCGATGCCGATCAGCCCGCCCATCGACGTGCCGAACCAGTCGACCGCTTCGACGTCGGCGCGCGCGATCAGCGTCACCATGTCGGCCACGTATTGCGGGATCGCATAGTGCCGCGGATCGGCGAGCCAGTCGGAACGCCCGCGTCCGACGACGTCGGGACAGACGACGCGATACACGTCGGACAGCGCCGCCGCGAGCCGGTCGAAATCGCGCCCCGAGCGCGTGAGCCCGTGCACGCACACGAGCACGCGTGGGTTCGCGGGATCGCCCCACTCGGTATACGCGACGTGATGAAGGCCGGCGGCGCTCGCGCACTGCACGCGTCGCTGGCGGGGAACCGGAGGATTCGCTGAAGTCGTGGGCATCGTGGCATCCTGTCGAACGGGAGCGGCGCAGCGGGCCTCGCAGGCGCCGGGTCCGATGCGATCGATTGTAAACCGCTTCCGTTGCGCAGGTCGGCTCGCGCGGCGCGCGGGCCCATCATGACGAACGCCCCGCATGCCGGCGACGGCATGCGGGGCGTCGGGAACACGGCGCGCCGAGCGGACGCGCGTCGGCCTCAGGCGACCGCGCTCACGTCGAGCGGTGCGCCCGTCTTCGCCTGGATTTCGTCGACGCTCACACCGTCCGCGAGTTCGAGGACCTTCAGGCCGTTCGGCGTGACTTCGATCACGCCGAGATCGGTGATGATCAGATCGACCACGCCGACGCCCGTCAGCGGCAACGTGCATTCGTCGAGAATCTTGTGCTGGTCGCCCTTCGCGACATGCTCCATCAGCACGACGACACGCTTCACGCCGGCGACGAGATCCATCGCGCCGCCCATCCCCTTGATCATCTTGCCGGGGATCATCCAGTTCGCGAGGTCGCCGTTCTTGCTGACCTGCATCGCGCCGAGGATTGCGAGATTGATGTGGCCGCCGCGGATCATCGCGAACGAATCGGCCGACGAGAAGATCGACGAGCCCGGCAGCGTCGTGACGGTCTGCTTGCCGGCGTTGATCAGGTCCGCGTCGACTTCCTCTTCGGTGGGCGACGGGCCGATGCCGAGCAACCCGTTCTCCGACTGCAGCCACACTTCGACGCCTTCCGGCACGTGATTCGCGACGAGCGTCGGCAGGCCGATGCCGAGGTTCACGTAGAAGCCGTCCTGCAGTTCCTTCGCCGCGCGCGCGGCCATCTGGTCACGATTCCAGGCCATGTCAGTCTCCTTTCGCGCGCACGACGCGTTGTTCGATACGTTTTTCCGGCGTCGCGTTCAGCACGAGGCGCTGCACGAAAATGCCCGGCGTGTGGATGTGGTCGGGATCCAGTTCGCCGTTCTCGACGATCTCCTCAACCTCGGCGACCGTGATCTTGCCGGCCATCGCGCACATCGGGTTGAAGTTGCGCGCCGTGCGGCGATAGATCAGGTTGCCCGATTTGTCGGCCTTCCAGGCCTTCACGAGCGCGACGTCGGCCGTCAGCGACGGTTCGAGCACGTAATGGCGATCGCCGAACTGGCGCGTTTCCTTGCCTTCGGCGATCACGGTGCCGTAGCCGGTGTTCGTGAAGAATGCGGGGATGCCCGCGCCGCCGGCGCGCAGCTTCTCGGCCAGCGTGCCCTGCGGCGTGAATTCGAGCTCGAGTTCGCCGGCGAGGTACTGGCGCTCGAACTCCTTGTTCTCGCCGACGTACGACGAGATCATCTTCTTGATCTGGCGCGTTTCGAGCAGCAGACCGAGGCCGAAACCGTCGACGCCCGCGTTGTTGCTGATGCAGGTGATGCCCTTGACGCCCGAATCGCGCAACGCGGCGATCAGCGCTTCCGGAATCCCGCACAGGCCGAAGCCGCCGACCGCGAAGGTCTGTCCGTCGCGGACGATCCCTTCCAGCGCCGCAGCCGCGCTTGGATAGACTTTGTTCATCTGTATGTCCCTTCCTCTATGGAAACCAGCGAAACCGGTTTACGCGCCGACGTGGCCCGCAAGCCCGCCGCATCATTCTATGCATGCTCGACGCGGTATGCGTCGAAGCGCGCCGTTTTTATACCGCGGCATGCGCCGCGAGATGCCCGAAAGGGTACGATGCGCCGCGGATACGGCACAATACGCAAAAATACATAAGCGTTTGCCACCGGCTGCCCGCGTCCATGCCCGCTCTCGATTACCAGACCGCCTTCCATCTCGCGCCGCTCGGCCTCGTCATGTCGCGCGACCGCGTGATCGAGGACTGCAACGACGCGGTCGCCGCGATCTTCCGCTGCACGCGCGCCGACCTGCTCGGCCAATCGTACGAAGTGCTGTACCCGTCGCCGGACGAATTCCAGCGGATCGGCGAGCGCATCTCGCGCGTGATGGCCGCGAACGGCATTTACGCGGACGACCGGATCATGAAACGGGCGGACGGTGAACTGTTCTGGTGCCACGTCACGGGCCGCGCGCTCGATCGCACCGCGCCGCTCGCGGCCGGCGTGTGGACGTTCGAGGATTTGAGTGCGACGCGCCGCGTCGCGGTCGAACTGACGCCGCGCGAGCGCGAGATCGCCGCGCAGCTCGCGACCGGCAAGACCAGCAAGCAGATCGGACGCGTGCTCGACATCAGCTCGCGCACGGTCGACATCTATCGCGCGCGGCTGATGCGCAAATACGGCACGAGCAATACGGCGGAGCTGCTGCAGCGCCTGCTCGGGCAGTGACGGGCCGGCATCGCGGCGGGCACGCCCGACGCCGTCGATGCGCGCAAGACCGGGAACGGAAAAGCAAAGGCGCCGGCGGCGCGCAGCGGCGGCGGCCAGCCGGCGTGCCGGCGCTCAGTCGACCTTCGCGCCGAGCGCGGATTCGATCGCGTCGCGCAGCACCTGCGGCAGCGGCACCGATTTGCCGAGCGCATAATCGACCCATACGCAGCGCGCGTTGCCGCGCGCATAGACGTGATGCGGATCGTCGGCGCGCGTCAGTTCGAAGCCGGTGTCGAAGCTGCTGCGACCCGGCCGCGCGGCCGTCATCTTCGCAATCACGTCGCCCGGATAGTGCAGCTGCTTCAGGAATTCCATCGACGCGGTGACGATCACGGGCCCGTGCCCTTCGCCATTGCCGCCCGCGATGCCGAGCTGCTCGAACCACGAGATCCGCGCCTGCTCCATGTAACGGAAATAGACCGTGTTGTTCACATGGCCGAATGCGTCCATGTCGCCCCAGCGGATCGGCATCGACATTTCAAATACGGGAAAGTAATCGCTCATTGCAGTCTTCTTCGTTGCGGAGGCTCCGCTCAGGCGACGCCGAAGCCGTCGTCCGCGGAGATGATCGAGCCGTTGATGAACTGCGACTCGTCGGCCGCGAGCAGCAACAACAGCCCGTCGAGATCCTGCGGCTTGCCGACGCGCCGGCGCGGCAGCATCGACTGCAGCTTCTGGCCCTGCTCGGTTTCCCACAGGTAATGGTTGATTTCGGTATCGATGTAGCCCGGGCAGATCGCGTTCACGTTGATCCCGTGACGGCCCCATTCGAGCGCCATCGCGCGCGTCATCTGCACGACCGCGGCCTTGCTCATCGCATACAGACCGATCTGCGGAAACGCGCGCAGCCCGGCCACCGACGCGATGTTGATGATCCGGTACGGCGGCTTGCCGTTGCCGTTCGCGCGCATGATCATCCGCTTCGCGACTTCCTGCGCGACGAAAAACGCGCCGCGCGTGTTCGTGTCGAACACGAACTCGAAATCGGCGGGCGTCACGTCGACGAGCTTCTGCATCGTCGACACGCCCGAGTTGTTCACGAGGATGTCGATCGTACCGGCTTCGGTTTCCGCATGCGCGACGGCAGCCTTGATGCTCTGCACGTCGGTGACGTCGAGCGACACGACGTGCGCGGCGCCGCCCTCCGCTTCGATTTCCGCGCGCAGCTCCTTCAGGCGCTCGACGCGCCGGCTCGCGAGCACGACCTTCGCGCCGGCCTGCGACAGCACTTGCGCGAAGCGTTGCCCGAGGCCGCTCGACGCGCCCGTGACCAGCGCAACCTTGCCTTCCAGATTGATCGATCGACCCATTGCCCACCCCTTTCGATGTCTCGTTTCGCCGCCTCGAACGGCGCGGCACGGACGGCATAACGCTAGCACATAAATAGAACGGTCGTGCTAATCTAGCCGGATGCTGTTGCGGCAAGCGTTTTGTTTCGCAGACAATACGCTCCCGAATAAAAGCATTCTAACGGTTAGAGGAACGCCAATGACCCCCGCAAGCCTCATCGAGCAATACGGCCCGCGCGAATCGATGGAATACGACGTCGTGATCGTCGGCGGCGGCCCGGCCGGGCTGTCGGCCGCGATCCGGCTCAAGCAGCTGGCTGCCGAGAAAGGCACCGAGATCGGCGTGTGCGTGCTCGAGAAGGGTTCCGAGATCGGCGCGCACATTCTGTCGGGCGCGGTGATGGACCCGCGCGCGCTCACCGAGCTGTTCCCGGACTGGAAGGAACGCGGCGCGCCCTTGAACGTCGAGGTGACGGAAGACCGCTTCCTGTTCCTGTCCGAGAAGAGCGCGGTGCAAACGCCGAACTGGGCGCTGCCCGACAACTTCAAGAATCACGGCAACTACGTGATTTCGCTCGGCAACGTCACGCGCTGGCTGGGCCAGCAGGCCGAAGCGCTCGGCGTCGAAATTTTTCCCGGCTTTCCGGCCGCGGAGATTCTCTACAACGACGACGGCTCGGTCAAAGGCGTCGCCACCGGCAACATGGGCGTGGGCAAGGACGGCGAGCCGACCGAGAACTTCCAGCTCGGCATGGAGCTGCACGCGAAGTACACGCTGTTCGCCGAAGGCTGCCGCGGCCATCTCGGCCGCCAGCTGATCGCGAAGTTCAAGCTCGACGCGAACGCCGATCCGCAGGCGTACGGCATCGGCATCAAGGAGCTGTGGGAAATCGATCCGGCCAAACACAAGCCGGGCCTCGTGATCCACACGGCCGGCTGGCCGCTGAAGCCGGACACCTACGGCGGCTCGTTCCTGTATCACATGGACAACAACCAGGTCGTGGTCGGCTTCGTGGTCGGCCTCGGCTATACGAATCCCTATCTGTCGCCGTTCGAGGAGTTCCAGCGCTACAAGACGCATCCGTCGATTCGCGCGTTCCTCGAAGGCGGCAAGCGCGTGTCGTACGGTGCGCGCGCGATCACCGCGGGCGGGCTGATGTCGCTGCCGAAGACGGTGTTTCCGGGCGGCGCGCTGATCGGCGACGATGCGGGCTTCCTCAACGCGTCGCGGATCAAGGGCAGCCATGCGGCGATCAAGACCGGCATGCTCGCGGCCGACGCGGCGTTCGACGCCGTGCAGGCGGGCCGTCAGAGCGACGAACTCAATGCGTATCCCGATGCGTTCCGGCAGTCGTGGCTGTACACGGAGCTGTACCGCGCGCGCAACTTCAAGCAGTGGATGGCCAAGGGGCTGTATCTCGGCACGCTGATGGTCGGCATCGAGCAGAAGCTGATGGGTGGCAACGTGCCGTGGACGCTGCATCACAAGCATGCGGATCACGAGATGCTGAAGCCGGCGTCGCAGTGCGAGCCGATCGTCTATCCAAAGCCGGACGGCAAGCTGACGTTCGACCGCCTCTCGTCGGTGTTCATCTCGAACACGAACCACGAAGAGAACCAGCCGGCGCATCTGACGCTGAAGGATCCCAGCGTGCCGGTGAACGTGAACCTGCGCACGTATGCGGGCCCGGAGGGCCGCTTCTGCCCGGCGGCCGTGTACGAGTTCGTGAAGAACGACGACGGCAGCGATCGTCTGGTGATCAACGCGCAGAACTGCGTGCACTGCAAGACCTGCGACATCAAGGACCCGACGCAGAACATCGTGTGGGTCACGCCCGAAGGCGGCGGCGGGCCGAATTATCCGAACATGTGACGCACCGATCAACGCCGCGCGACGCGGCGTTTTTTTCGTGCAAAAAGAAACGGGGCGCGGCTCATTGCCGTGCCCCGTTTCCTTCTGCGTCGATGCGCTCAGCGACGGCGCGTGTGCCGCATCACGTCGCGCTGCCGGCGATTTTCGGCGTCTGCGTCTCGACGTCGCCGCACTGCGCACGGTGGCGCAGCGCATGGTCGATCAGCACCAGCGCGAGCATCGATTCGGCGATCGGCGTCGCACGGATGCCGACGCACGGATCGTGGCGGCCGAACGTTTCGACCGTCGCCGGCTGTCCGTCCTTCGTGATCGAGCGGCGCGGCGTACGGATGCTCGACGTCGGCTTGATCGCGATCGACACCGTGATGTCCTGCCCCGTCGAAATCCCGCCGAGCACGCCGCCCGCGTGATTGCCGACGAAACCGGCCGGCGTCAGCTCGTCGCCGTGCACCGAACCGCGCTGCGCGACGCTGTCGAAGCCCGCGCCGATCTCGACGCCCTTCACCGCGTTGATGCTCATCATCGCCTTCGCGATGTCGGCATCGAGCCGGTCGAACACCGGCTCGCCCCACCCGACCGGCACGCCGGACGCGACGACGTCGATGCGCGCGCCGATCGAATCGCCGTCCTTGCGCAGCGCATCCATGTATGCCTCGAGTTCCGGGACGATCGCCGCATTCGGCGCGAAGAACGGATTCTCGCGCACGTGCGACCAGTCGACGAACGGCACGTCGATCTCGCCCAGCGCGCTCATGTAGCCGCGCACCTCGACGCCGAAGCGCTCGCGCAGCCACTTTTTCGCGACCGCGCCCGCGCCGACGATCGGCGCGGTCAGGCGCGCGGACGAGCGGCCGCCGCCGCGATAGTCGCGCACGCCGTATTTCTGCCAGTACGTGTAGTCCGCATGGCCGGGCCGGAACGTCTCGACGATGTTGCCGTAGTCCTTGCTGCGCTGGTCGGTGTTGCGGATCAGCAGCGCGATCGGCGTGCCGGTCGTCACGCCTTCGAACACGCCGGACAGGATCTCGACCTCGTCGGCCTCCTGCCGCTGCGTGACGTGCCGCGACGTGCCCGGCTTGCGGCGGTCGAGCTCGGCCTGGATGTCCGCCTCGGTGAGCCCCATGCCCGGCGGGCAGCCGTCGATCACGCAGCCGATCGCGGGGCCGTGCGACTCGCCGAAGGTCGTGACAGTGAAAAGCGTGCCGAGGGTATTGCCGGACATGGTGGAACCGCCCAAAGAAAATGCGCAAACCCGAACGCGGCCTGTCGTCCAACAGGCACGCCGCCGGTTCGCCGATCGAAAAATAGGTAAGCCGACATTATGCCAGCCGTGCCGGCTGTCCGGGCCGCGCGATGCGATCGCGCGCCGGCGCGCGGCGCCGACGCGCCGTTATTTGCGCGCGCCGCGCAGTTCGGCCACGGCGGCCTGCAGCGCGGCCGGCGTCGCGAGCGCCGCCGGCATCGGCTCGCCGACCGCCAGGGTGAGCCGGCTCATCACGCCGCGCTTCACGGGCCGCGGCAGCCGTGCATCCGCATGCCGCGAGAACACGCTGCCCCACAGCCCGCGCAGCGCCATCGGCACGACCGGCACCGGCACGCGCGTCAGAATCTCGGTAATGCCGTGGTGGAACGTGTTGATGTCGCCCGTCTTGGTCAGCTTGCCTTCGGGGAAAATGCAGACGATCTCGCCTTCCTTCAGCGCCGCCTCGCATGCGTCGTACGCGCGCGCGAGCATGCCGGGATCCTCGTGGCGCGGCGCGATGGGGATCGCCTTCGCATGGCGGAACACCCAGCTCCCGAAACGCGTCTTGAAGATCCGGTGATCCATCACGAAGCGGATCGGCCGCGGGCTCGCGGCGGCCAGCACCAGCGCGTCGACATAGCTCACGTGATTGCAGACGAGCACGGCCGCGCCGTCTTCCGGAATCCGCTCCGCATGCACGATCCGGATCCGGTAGAACGTATGCACGAGCACCCACGCGACGAAGCGCAGCAGGAACTCCGGCACCAGCAGATAGATATACGCGGCCACCGCGACGTTCAGCAGCGCGGTCACGAGAAACAGCCCCGGAATGTCGACGCCGGCCTTCGTCAGCGCCATCGCCATCACGGCCGACACGATCATGAAGAACGCGTTGAGGATGTTGTTTGCGGCGATGATGCGCGCGCGGTGCGTCGGCGCGCTGCGGCTCTGGATCAGCGCATACAGCGGCACGCTGTAGAAGCCGCCGAACATCGCGAGCAGGAACAGGTCGGCGAGAATGCGCCAGTGGCGCAGGCCGGCCAGGAATTCGCCGACCGACAGCAGGTGCGCGGGCGCCGGCAGCGCATGGCTCGCGAAATACAGATCGATCGCGAACACGCTGATGCCGATCGAGCCGAGCGGCACGAGGCCGATCTCGACGCGCCGCTGCGACAGCCGCTCGCACAGCAGCGAGCCGAGCCCGATGCCGACCGAGAACGTCGCGAGCAGTACCGTGACGACGTCGGGGCTCGCGGACAGCACGTCCTTCGCGAAATTGAAGAACGACGTGAGGAAGGTCGCGCCGACGAACCAGAGCCACGAGATGCCGAGCAGGCTCAGGAACACCGTGCGGTTTTGCCGCGCGAGCGCGAGATTGCGCCACGTTTCGCTGATCGGATTCCAGTTGATCACGAGATCGGGCTGCGGCGCGGGCGTCGGCGGCACGCGCTGCGCCGCGAGCCGCCCGGCAAGCGCGATCGCGACGACGCTGACCGCGAGCACGCGCTCGCCGCTGCCTTCGATGCCGGCCGCGGCGCCGCCGACGATCGTCCCGATCAGGATCGCGATGAAGGTGCCCATCTCGACGAGCCCGTTGCCGCCGACGAGTTCGTGCTCGCCGAGATGCTGCGGCAGGTACGAATACTTGACCGGGCCGAACAGCGTCGAGTGCATCCCCATCATGAACGTGCACAGATACAGTAGCGCCGCGCTGTGCGTGACGAAGCCGGCCGCGCCGATCAGCATCAGCACGATCTCGAACGTCTTCACGAAGCGCGTGAGCGTCGCCTTGTCGTATTTGTCGGCGATCTGGCCGGACGTGGCCGAGAACAGCACGAACGGCAGGATGAAGATCGCTGAGATCAGGAATGCGGCGGTTTTCGCGTCGACGCCGGAGAACCGGGCGGTGTGATAGGTGACGAGCGACGTGAAACCGATCTTGAAAACGTTGTCGTTCAGCGCACCGAGGAATTGGGTCGTGAAGAACGGCGCGAAACGGCGTTCGCGCAACAGGTCGAACTGGGACGCATGGGCGCGCCGCTCGCTGCGCCGCCCCGACGAAACATGCGATTGATCGCTCATTCGGAATACGCGCGCGTCGTCTCGGCGAAGCTGCGCGGGCCTTGTCGTGTGGTTGTCGAAAAAGCGGCGGCGCAGGCGCTGCCTGTGCCGCCGCATCCGGGCCGGCTGCGCCCGCGCGTCGTCATCTCGACGGCGGGCTGCCTTCGGTTCACGGCTTGTGCGCTTCGGCTTCCGGTTCCGGCCAGTCGCGGATGTAGGCCTTCAGCATGCGGTTCTCGAAGCTCTGCGCCTCGACGACCGTCTTCGCGACGTCGTAGAACGAAATGACGCCCATCAGCACCTTCTTGTCGAGCACCGGCATGTAGCGCGCATGGCGCTCGAGCATCATCCGGCGCACTTCGTTGACGTCGGTTTCCGGCGTGCAGGTGAGCGGCTCGTCCATCACCTTGCGCACCTGCACGTCGCCGATCGCGCCGCCGTTTTCGCGCAGCCGCAGAATGATTTCGCGGAACGTCAGAATCCCGACGAGATCGCCGTACTCCATCACGACGAGCGAACCGATATCGTGTTCGGCCATCGTGTCGACCGCTTCGCGCAGCGGCTTATCGGGCGTCACCGTAAACAGCGTGTTGCCCTTCACTTTCAGAATATCGCTGACGCGCATCGTAGTCCCCTCATGCTTGAATGCAAAACCGTTTTCGATCCTATCGGAAAGCCTGTCAAAAGGAAAGCGCGCGGCCCCGCCGGGCGCGCCGGCGCCCGCTTGCGGAGGTTCGCCGGCCGCCGCACAATGTCCGGGTGGACGGCGGCCCGAGGAGACGGCCATGGCGCATACGCATACGGAGCAATTCGCCAGCTTCGCTGATTTCTATCCGTACTATCTGAACGAACACCAGAACCGCACGTCGCGACGGCTGCATTTCATCGGCTCGCTCGGCGTGATCGGCTGCGTCGCGATGGCGATCGCGACCGGCGACTGGGCGTGGCTGCCGGCCGCCGTCGTCTGCGGCTACGGATTCGCGTGGGTCGGTCATTTCTTCTTCGAAAAGAACCGCCCCGCGACGTTCCGCCACCCCGTCTACAGCCTGATGGGCGACTGGGTGATGTTCAGGGACATCTGTACCGGAAAGATCCCGCTGTAACGCGCACCACCGCGCTCACGCGGTGCGCGGCGGATGCGCGTGCGGCTCCGGCGTGTCATCCGGAGCCGGCTCGGATGCCGCGGCCGGCTGCGCGCCGGACAGCCGGCGCGCGGCGATCAGCGACGCGAGCGTCACGTCGAAGCGCTCGCTCGACAGCACCGCGAGCAAGGCGCCGCCGTCGATATGGCTGCGCCGCCGCTGCAACTGATATGTGAGTTCCGCGCGGTCGATCACGAGCACGTCGAACAGCTGCGCGAGCGTGAGGCGCTCGGGATTCGCAAGCAGGATGTAGCGCGGCGAGTCCTCGCCGCCCTCGAGGCGCGCCACCCATTCCCGTTCTTCGAGCAAGGTCAGCAGCCGCTGCGCGGTTTGCATGTCGCAGCGCAGCATCGTCGCAAGCCGGATCGCGCTGCGGCCCGGCTTGCCGGCCGCTCGTGCTTCGGCGAGCCGCGCGAGCAGTTCGAGCGCGTCGAGCAGGTCGCTGCCCGGATAGTCGACGCGGTGGAACTGGCCGATCCGGATCGCCGGCAGTGCGGACGTGACCATCGCGCCAAGCAGCGCGATGAACCAGCTCAGATACATCCAAAGCAGGAACACGGGCAGCGCGGCGAACGCGCCGTAGACGGCCGTGTACGTCGGAATGCGCCGCACGTAGTAGCCGAAGCCGCGCTTAGCCAGCTCGAATGCGACGGCCGCGAACAACCCACCGATCACCGCGTCGCGCCACGCGACCGTGCAGTTCGGCAGATAGACGTACAGCAGCGTGAACGCGAGCACCGTGAGCGGCAGCGACGCGAGCGTGAGCAGCCATTCGACGATCGACGTTGACGGCGCCGCGCCCGTAAACGCAAGCGACTGCGTAAACAAATACGACGACAGCGACAGACTCACGCCGAACAGCAGCGGCCCGAGCGTGATCAGCGCCCAGTACGCGAGCACGCGCTGCGCGAACGGGCGCGGCTTGCGCACGCGCCAGATCAGGTTGAAGGCGGACTCGATCGTCATCATCGTCATCACCGACGTGACGACGAGCACGATCAGGCCGGCCGTCGTCAGTCCCTTCGCCTTCGCCGCGAACTGGTTCAGATACTTGAAGATCTGGATGTTGAACTGCGCGGGCATCAGGTGATCGGCGAGGAAGCCCTGCAGCGAGATCTGGAACGACGCGAACATCGGAAACGCGGTGAACAGCGCGAACGCCACCGTCACGAGCGGCACGAGCGCCAGCATCGTCGTAAACGTGAGGCTGCCCGCCACCTGCGGGATGCGGTCTTCGGCGCTGCGCCGCGCGGCGAACTGCGCGAGACGCTTGATGGTGTCGAGATCGACGCTCAACTTCGGCAAACGGCTTCTCCTTGTCGATGCCGCGCGCCCGACGGCGCGCCGCCGCCGCGCTGCGCGACGGCTTCAGCCCCTATAATAGCCGCTCGATCCAGCAGGGGCCGACTGCACCGGGCACGCGCGCGGCCGCGGGCGGCTCCGTCGTCCATGAAAGACATTCTCGTCCTCTACTACAGCCGCCACGGCGCGACGCGCGATCTCGCGCTCGCGATCGCCAACGGCATCGACAGCGTGCCGGGCATGCAGGCGCGCATCCGCACGGTGCCGCCCGTCTCGACGGTCTGCGAAGCCACCGCCCCCGACATTCCCGCCGACGGCCCGCCCTACGCCGAGCTGCGCGACCTCGAGGAATGCGCGGGTCTCGCGCTCGGCTCGCCGACGCGCTTCGGCAACATGGCCGCGCCGCTCAAGTATTTCCTCGACGGCACGACGCCGCAATGGCTGTCCGGCGCGCTGAGCGGCAAGCCCGCGAGCGTGTTCACGTCGACCGGCAGCCTGCATGGCGGCCAGGAGTCGACGCTGCTGTCGATGATGCTGCCGCTGCTCCATCACGGGATGATGATCGTCGGCATTCCGTACACCGAATCGGCGCTGACCACGACGCGCACCGGCGGCACGCCGTACGGCGCCTCGCATGTCGCGCAGCACGATCGCGCGGCGCCGGCCGGCCTGTCGGCCGACGAGAAGACGCTGGCCGCCGCGCTCGGCGTGCGGCTCGCGCGCGCCGCCGCCGCGCTGTGCGCGGCCGAGGCCGCATGAGCACGCGCCCCGCTCCCGCCGCCGTGGCTGCGCGGCCGCGTTACGCGCTGGCCGCGGCCGCGTGCCTCGTCGCGCTGATCGCGCTGTGCATCGCCTGGGAAGTGTGGCTCGCGCCGCTGCGCCCCGGCGGCTCCGCCCTGATGCTGAAGGCCGTGCCGCTCGCGCTCGCGCTGCCGGGCGTCTGGCGGCGTAACATCTATACGATGCAGTGGGCGAGCATGCTGGTTCTCGTCTATTTCGCCGAAGGCATCGTGCGCGGAATGTCCGATCGCGGGCTGTCCGCGACGCTCGGCTGGTGCGAGACCGCGCTCGCCCTCGGCTTCTTCGCGGCTGCACTCGCCTACGTCGCGCCGTTCAAACGCGCGGCGAAAAAGCAGCGCGCCGCGTCCTGACCCTTACGCGACAGGATGATGATGTCCATCGACACTTTCGTTTCCGCGTGCCGCGACGCGATCGGCGCCGCGCACGTGCTGACCGACGCGCACGATACCGAACCGTTCCTGACCGACTGGCGCCGCCGCTACAAGGGTGCCGCCTGCGCCGTGCTGCGGCCCGGCAGCACGGCCGAAGTCGCGGCGCTCGTGCGCATCGCGAACCGGCACGGCGTCGCGCTCGTGCCGCAAGGCGGCAACACGGGCCTCGCCGGCGGCGCGACGCCGGACACGTCCGGCACGCAGGCCGTGCTGAGCCTGGCGCGGCTCAATCGCGTGCGCGCGCTCGATCCGCACAACAACACGATCACCGTCGAAGCGGGCGTGATCCTCGCCGACGTGCAGGCACGTGCACGCGAAGGCGGCCGCCTGTTCGCGCTCAGCCTCGCGGCGGAAGGCAGCTGCACGATCGGCGGCAACCTGTCGACGAACGCGGGCGGCACCGCGGTGCTGCGCTACGGCAACGCGCGCGAGCTCTGTCTCGGCCTCGAGGTCGTGACGCCGCAGGGCGAGATCTGGGACGGCCTGCGCGGACTGCGCAAGGACAACACCGGTTACGACCTGCGCGATCTGTTCATCGGCGCGGAAGGCACGCTCGGCATCATCACGGCCGCCGTGATGAAGCTGCATCCGCTGCCGGCCGCGCAAGTCACGGCGCTGGCCGCGCTCGAATCGCCGCACGCTGCACTCGACTTCCTGTCGCTCGCGCAGCGCGCGGCCGGCCCGCTGCTGACGGGCTTCGAGCTGATGTCCGATTTCTGCATGCAGCTCGTCGGCAAGCACTATCCGCAACTGCGCTATCCGTTCGCACAGACGCACGCGCAGACGGTGCTGCTCGAACTGTCCGACAACGAAAGCGAAACGCATGCGCGCGCGCTGTTCGAAAAGCTGATGGAAGAAGCATTCGACGCGGGGCTCGTGGTCGATGCGGTGGTCGCGGAAAACCTCGCGCAGTCGCGCGCGTTCTGGGACTTGCGCGAGCACATCCCGCTCGCGCAGGCCGACGAAGGGCTCAACATCAAGCACGACATCGCGGTGCCGATCTCGTCGATCGCGCGCTTCATCGACGAAACCGACGCAGCGATCCAGCAGGCCGCGCCCGGCGCGCGGATGGTCACGTTCGGCCATCTCGGCGACGGCAACCTGCACTACAACGTGCAGACGCCCGAAGGCGGCGATCCGAAGGCGTTCCTCGCTCAGTTCCAGGCGCCGATCAACCGCATCGTGTACGACAACGTGCATCGCCATCACGGCACGATCAGCGCGGAGCACGGCATCGGGCAACTGAAGATCGACGATGCGCAGCGCTACAAGTCGCCGGTCGAAACGGCGCTGATGCGCACGCTGAAGACCGCGCTCGATCCGCGCGGGCTCATGAATCCGGGCAAGGTCCTGCGCTGAAGCCGTCCATTCGGGAGCGACGTTCGTGAAAATCCGTGTGCTGTCCGACCTGCACCTCGAAAGCCACCAGCCCGATACGATCGCGCATGCGGACGCCGATCTCGTCGTGCTGGCGGGCGACATCCACAATCACGCGGAAGGCCTGCGCTGGGCGGCGGAAACGTTCGACCCGCGCGTGCCGGTCGTCTATGTGCCGGGCAATCACGAGTACTACGACGGGGAATTCGGCGCGCTCGAGACGGCGATGCGCGACGCCGCGCGCGCGCTCGACAACGTGCATTACCTGAACAACGACGTCTACGTCGATCCGCAACGGCGCTTTCGCGTGCTCGGCACGACGCTGTGGGCCGATTTCTCGCTGTTCGGCGCAGACGACGACAGCGTCGCGCGCGCGATCGAGGCCGCGCAGCGCGTGATGCTCGACTTCAAGGGATTGATCCAGGTGACGTGGCCGCACGATGCGGCGCTGCACGGCGACGCGCCTGCGCCGGAGCGCGACTTCGCGCCGGCCGATGCGATCGCGCTGCATCGGCGCAGTCGCGCGTGGCTCGCGGCGCAGCTCGCGCAGCCGTTCGCGGGCCGCACGGTCGTCGTCACGCACCATGCGCCGCACCGGCTGTCGCTGGCGCAACGCTATGCGCAAGATCTGGCTTCGGCGGGATTCGTCACGCAGATGACGGAACTCGTGCGGCCGCCCGTCGCCCTGTGGGTGCACGGCCATACGCACACGTCATTCGACTATGTCGTGGCGGGTGGCACGCGCGTCGTCTGCAATCCGCGCGGCTACATTCATCGACGCACCGGCGAACGGGAAAACGCTGCGTTCGCGTGGGACAAGGTGATCACGCTCGACTGAGCGTGCAGAAACCGGCCGCAGGCGGCCGGCGATGGTGCTGCGGGGTCGGACGGCGGGGCGCTCAGCGGCCGGCACGGCGCGCAGCGTCGTCGCGCGCGCGTACGCGGACCGGCACCGGCTGCATCCGCGCGTTCGTCGCCATCGCGCGCAGCACGTCGCGAGCAGCGACAGCGGCGAGCGCACCGAACAGCAGCCCAAATCCGATCATCAGCGACGTATCCATTGCAGCTCCGGGTAACAGACCTCGATGACTGAAACAGTATCAAACTGTCCGGCGATCGATCGTAAAAAAATGTTGCGCGAACGACAAATCTGGTCAGATCGCGCGTCCCTGCGTCGTCATGTCGCGCGCATGCACTGTTCGAGGGCCGCTTCATCGGCGGCGAGCGTCGTCGGCAATTCATCGCGCAGGAAATCGACCCAGGTGCGGATTTTTGCGTCGAGATACTGGCGCGACGCATACAGCGCGTAGATGTTCATCACGTGAGACCGGTATTCGGGCATCACGCGCACGATCTGCCCGCTGCGCAACCCGCCGATCGCCGAATACAGCGGCAGCCCGCCGATCCCCATCCCTTCCCGCACGGCGACGGCCAGCGCCTCGGCGACGTTCACGCGAAACGGCGGCGCGGTGACGGGCACCGACTCGTCGCCGTCGGGGCCGGTCAGCGTCCATTCGTCGTAGTGGAAACCGGGCGCGACCATCCCGAGGCACACGTGCTGCGCGAGGTCGGCCGGACACTGCGGCGCGCCATGCGCGGCGACGTAGGCGGCCGACGCGCACACGACGCTGTAGCTCTCGCCGAGCCGCTGCGACACGAGCCCCGAATCGGGCAGATCGCGGCCGACGACGATCGCGACGTCGTACCCCTCGTCGAGCAGATCGGGCATTCGCTGCGCGAGCGTCAGCTCGACGTGCACGTCGGGATAGCGCTCGCGATAGCGCGCGACGGCCGGCACCAGGTAGTGCTGGCCGAGGCTCGTGAAGCAGTGGACCTTCAGCTTGCCGGACGGGCGCGCATGCGCGTCGCCCGCCTCGGCTTCCGCCTGGTCGACATACGCGAGGATCTGCTCGCAGCGCTGCAGATAGCGCTCGCCGGCTTCGGTCAGCGCGATCCGGCGCGTCGTGCGGTTCAGCAGCCGCGTGCGCAGATGCGCCTCCAGATCGGACACCGCGCGCGACGCGTAGGCGGTCGTCGAATTCATCTGCTGGGCGGCGGCGGTGAAGCTACCGGCGTCGACCACGCGAACGAATACCCGCATGTTTTGTAACGTATCCATCCCGTTTCCCGTTTGAATCCGGACGGATTGTTGCACAGAGACCAACCAATATTGTCTCAAAATCCGTAAAAATCCCTTGCACCGTTGTCCATTTATTCAGGAATCACTGAAAAATATAATCGCCTCCGACTCATCTATATCCGAAAAGGGAGAAAATCGTGCAGTCTCCGGCAACAAAAGGGACGCTGGCACTGGCGGTTCTTGCAGTCTCATTAATAATGGCCGGCTGCGCGAGCATGGGCGACAACAAGCCTCAGTCGACCCGGATCGACGCGAACGCGCTCGACGCCGGCGCCGCGATCCGCGCGGCCGACCGCGATGCGGGCTGGCCCGCGTCGGACTGGTGGCGCGCGTACGGCGACCCGCAGCTCGACGCGTGGATCGCCGCCGCGCAGGCCGGCAACCCGACGCTCGCGGCCGCGCAGGCCCGCGTGCGCGAAGCGCAGGCGATGGCGCGCGTCGCTCGCTCGGCCGAATTGCCGCAGATCAACGGCAACCTGTCGCTGATGCGCCAGCACTGGCCCGACAACGTGTACTACGGCCCGGGCCCGCTCGCGGACACCGATACCTGGAACAACACCGGCACGCTCGGGCTGTCGTATCACCTCGACCTGTGGGGCAAGGACAAGAACGCGACCGAGCGCGCGCTCGACACCGCGCATGCGACGGCCGCCGACGCACGCGCCGCGAAGCTCGAACTCGAAGCGAACGTCGTGCGCGCGTACGTCGGCATGTCGATGAACTACGCGCTGCTCGATCTCGCGCGCGAAACCTTCGAGCGCCAGCGCGCGCTCGCCGATCTCGCGCACAAGCGGTTGCAGGCCGGCATCGGCACGCAGCTCGAAGTGAGCCAGGCGGAATCGACGCTGCCCGACTACGAGCGCCAGATCGACACCTATGAAGAAGCGATCCAGCTCGCGCGCCACCAGCTTGCCGCGCTCGCCGGCAAGGGGCCGGGCGCCGGCGACGCGATCCGGCGGCCGAAGCTGTCGCTCGACGCGCCGGCCGGCCTGCCGTCCGCGATGCCTGCCGACCTGCTCGGCCGCCGGCCCGACGTCGTCGCGGCGCGCTGGATGGTCGACGCGCAGGCGCGCGGGATCGACGTCGCGAAGGCCGCGTTCTATCCGAACATCGATCTGCTCGCGACCGTCGGCGGGTTCGGCGTGACGGCGCCGTTTACCGACTTCCTGCGCGCGATGAACGGCGGCTGGACGGCCGGCCCCGCGCTGTCGCTGCCGATCTTCGAAGGCGGCCGCCTGCGTGCGCAACTCGGCGCCGCGAATGCCGGCTACGATCGCGCGGTCGAGCATTACAACCAGACGATCGTCGGCGCGCTGAAGGACATCGCCGACCAGGTCGTGCGCATCCGCTCGCTCGATACGCAGAAGAAGGACGCCGCGCGCTCGGTCGCCGCGAACGAGCGCAGCTACCGGCTGTCGCGCGAAGGCTTCCGCCGCGGACTGACCGATTACGTGAACGTGCTGGTCGCGCAGCAGCAGCTGCTGCGTGCGCAGGAAACGGCGGCGCGCATCGATGCGGAACGTCTCGCCGCGCACGCGGCGCTGATGGCAGCGCTCGGCGGCGGTGTCGAGACCGGCGCCGATGTGCCCGACGAGCGCGCGGCGGCGGCCGGCGCGGTGCCGGCGAGCGCGCCGCATGCGCCGGTCGCGGCGGCGGGTGTACCGGCATCGGGTGTCCCGGCACCGGCCGCGGCATCGTCCGCCGCCCGCACGCGAGGCGCGCTCGCGGCGAACGCCAACGCCAACGCCAACGCGGGCGCCGCGCCCGCAACGGCCGCCCGGTAACGCGGAGCGCACGCCATGTCAGCCTCCTCCCCCGCCTCCCCGCACGCCGGCAGCGCGCTGTCGGCCCGCTTCGCCGCATTCGGCGACTGGGCCCGCACCGACGGCGTCGCGTGGCTCTATCTCGCAAAGGCGCTGCTCGCGGCCTTCATCTCGCTCGCCGTGTCGATGCGGCTGGACCTGCCGGCGCCGAAGACCGCGATGACGACGGTATTCATCGTGATGCAGCCGCAAAGCGGCGCCGTGCTCGCGAAAAGCTTCTATCGCGTCGCGGGCACGATCTTCGGGCTCATCGCGACGCTCACCTTCGTCGGGCTGTTTCCGCAGCAGCCGCAGCTGTTCCTGCTCGCGGTCGCGCTGTGGGTCGCGCTCTGCACGGCTGGCGCCGCGCGCAACCGCAACTTCCGCAGCTACGGCTTCCTGCTGGCCGGCTACACGGCCGCGCTGATCGGCCTGCCCGCGTCGCAGCACCCGGACGGCGCGTTCATGAGCGCGATGACGCGCGTAGCCGAAATCGTCGTCGGCATCGTGTCGGCCGGCGTCGTCAGCGCGCTCGTGTTCCCGCAGTACACGGGCGAGCAGATGCGCACGACGGTGCGCAAGCGCTTCGGCAGCTTCGTCGACTACGTCGCGGCCGCGCTGTCCGGACAGCTCGAACGCGCGCACATCGAAAGCGTGCACACGCGCTTCGTCGCCGACGTGGTCGGCTTCGAGGCCGCGCGCAGCATGGCCGTGTTCGAGAACCCGGACACGCGGATGCGCAGCGGCCGTCTCGCGCGGCTCAACAGCGAATTCATGAGCGCATCGAGCCGCTTCCATGCGCTGCATCAGCTGATGAACCGGCTGCGCGCGGCCGGCGCGCAGGCCGCGATCGACGCGCTCGAGCCGTATTTCCGCGAGATCGCGCCGCTGCTCACGCGCAACGGCGAGCCGGTGCGCACGTCGGCCGACGCCGCCCACGCGGCCGAGCAGCTGCTCGCGTGGCGCGACGCGCTGCCGCGCCGCATCCGCGCAACGCGTGCCGAACTCGAAACGCAGCCCGACTTTCCGCTGCTCGACTTCGATACGGCCGCCGAGCTGCTGTACCGCTTCATCACCGACCTGCGCGAATATGCGGCGACCTACGCGTCGCTGTCGAGCGCGACGCACGAGCGCGAGCGCTGGATCGAGCGCTACGAGCCGCGCACGAACCTGACCGCAGCCGTCATCGCGGGCATCCGCACGGCGGCCGTGATCCTCGTGCTCGGCTGGTTCTGGATCGAAACCGCATGGCCGAGCGGCGTCACGCTGACGCTCACGGCGGCCGCGACCTGTGCGCTCGCGTCGTCGACGCCGCGCCCGACCGCGATGGCCGCGCAGATGGGGATGGGCACCGCACTCGCGGTATGCACCGGCATGATCACGATGTTCGGCATCTATCCGCGCATCGACGGCTTCGCGCTGCTCTGCGTCGGGCTCGCGCCGATGCTCGCGATCGGCATCTTCCTGACGCTGAAGCCGAAGCTCGCGGGCTACGGGATGGGCTATCTGATCTTCTTCAGCTTCCTCGCCGGCCCCGACAACATCACGCACTACGATCCGACCGGCTTCATGAACGACGCGCTCGCGCTCGTGCTGTCGATGCTCGTGTCGGCGATCGCGTTCGCGGTGCTGTTCCCGCCGACCGCGCCGTGGCTCAAGAAGCGGCTGCTCGCCGATCTGCGTCATCAGGTCGTCGCCGCCTGCCACGCACGGCTTGCCGGGCTGCGCACGCGCTTCGAGAGCGGCGCGCGCGATCTGATGTATCAGGCGCACACGCTGTCGGCCGACCAGCCGACCGTGCAGCGCGACGCGCTGCGCTGGATGTTCGCGGTGCTCGAAACGGGCAACGCGGCGATCGACCTGCGTGCGGAACTCGCGACGCTGCCGGCCGATCCGCACTACGCGCCGACGATGCCGTGGCGACGTGCGATCGAGACGATGCGCAACGCGCTGTCGGCGCTGTTCGCGAAGCCGGATGCCGCGCGCTTCGACGCGGCGCTCGGCGCAGCCAACGACGCGATCGAAGCGACGCGCCCGCTGCTCGACACGCTGCATGCGTCGCGCGAAGAACGGCACCGCCTGCAGCGCATCCTGAGCCATCTGCATTTCGTGCGCAGCGCGCTGCTCGATCCGGAGTCGCCGCTTGCGCCGCTCAACCGCAACCGCCCCGCACGCCCCCAACCAGGAGCCTCGTCATGATCCCGCGCGAAATCGCGATTCTCGATGCGTACATGCCCACGGTCGTGCTGATGTTCGTCGTCGGCGCGCTCGCGACCTGGGCCGTCGACCGACTGCTCGCCTATACGGGCCTCTACCGTGTCGTCTGGCACCCGTCGCTGTTCCGGGCCTGCCTGCTCGTCTGCATATGCGGCGGACTCAGTCTCGCCGTTTACCGTTGATCCACCACCACCATGATGCTCAGAAAACTCTTCGGCTTCGTCGCGACGGCCGTCATCCTTCTCGTCGCGATCCTGATCGGGCGCTCGCTGTGGGTGCACTACATGGAAGATCCATGGACGCGCGACGGGCGCGTGCGCGCGGAAATCGTCAACGTCGCGCCGGACGTGTCGGGCGCGATCGTCGAGCTGCCCGTGCATGACAACCAGCTCGTCAAGAAGGGCGACCTGATCATGCAGATCGACCCGTCGCACTATCAGATCGCGGTCGAACAGGCGCAGGCGGCCGTCGCCGCCCGCCGCGCGGAACTGCAGATGCGCCGCGACGACGCGGCCCGCCGCGCCGATCTCGACGCGCTCGTCGTGTCGAAGGAAAACCGCGAGAACGCCGCGCACAGCGCGTCGAGCGCCGAGGCGCAGTACCAGCAGGCACTCGCCGCGCTCGACGCCGCGAAGCTGAATCTCGAACGCACGCGCGTCGTCGCGCCGGTCGACGGCTACATCACGAACCTGCAGACCTTCAAGGGCAACTACGCGGTCGCCGGTCAGGCGAAGCTCGCGATCGTCGACAGCCATTCGTTCTGGGTCTACGGCTACTTCGAGGAAACCAAGCTGCCGCGCGTGAAGGTCGGCGCGCCGGCCGAGATGCGGCTGATGAGCGGCGGCGTGATGAAAGGCCACGTCGAGAGCATCTCGCGCGGCATCTACGATCGCGACAATCCGCAAAGCCGCGACCTCGTCGCCGACGTGAATCCGACCTTCAACTGGGTGCGCCTCGCGCAGCGCGTGCCGGTGCGCATCAAGATCGACGAGGTGCCGGACGGCGTACTGCTGTCGGCCGGCACGACCTGCACGGTCATCATCGATCCCGATCGCAAGAAGCAGTCGTCGTAACGCCCGGCGGCCGGACCGCCCGGCCGCCGATGCCGGCGCGGCGCGTGTGGCCCGCGCGTCGCGCGCCGCGCGCGCTCAATCGGCCGCGAGCCGGAAACGTCCGACGAGCGCCTTCAGCGACTGCGCCTGCTCGTCCAGCGCGCGCGCCGCGGCCGCCGCCTGCTCGACGAGCGCCGCGTTCTGCTGCGTGCCGGCATCCATCTGCGTGACCGCGCGGCCGATCTCGTCGATGCCCGCGCTCTGCTCGTCCGAGGCCGCCGCGATCTCGCCGATGATGTCGGTCACGCGCTTGACCGCGCGCACGACGTCGTCCATCGTGCGGCCCGCGTCGTGTGCGAGCGCCGCACCGTTCGCGACGCGCTCGACCGACGCGCCGATCAGCGCGCGGATCTCCTTCGCCGCGGTCGCCGCGCGCTGCGCGAGCGAACGCACCTCGCCGGCGACCACCGCGAAACCGCGCCCCTGCTCGCCCGCGCGTGCGGCCTCGACGGCCGCGTTCAGCGCGAGGATGTTGGTCTGGAACGCGATGCCCTCGATCGTGCCGATGATGTCGCGGATGCTCTTCGCGCTGTCGTCGATGTCGCTCATCGTCGCGACGACGCGCCCGACCACCTCGCCGCCCGCTTCCGCGACGGCCGACGCATTCGCGGCCAGCATGCTTGCCTGCCGCGCGTTCTCCGCGTTCTGCCGCACCGTCGAGGTCAGCTGCTCCATGCTCGCCGCGGTGCGCTCGAGCGCGGCCGCCTGCTGTGCGGTGCGCTGCGACAGATCGAGGTTGCCGGTCGAGATCTCGCCGGATGCCGACGCGATCGCGTCCGCACTGACCGCGATTTCGCCGACGGTCGCGGCCAGCCCCCGCTGCATGTCGGCGAGCGCGCGCACCATGCTGTCGCGGTCGTGCCGGCCGAGTGCGATCGGCCGCGTGAGATCGCCGCGCGCGATGTCGGCGGCGATTGCCTTCGCATACGCAGGCTCGCCGCCGAGCTGCGCGGCGAGGCGGCGCACGACGCGCTCCGCGATCGCGATCGCGAGGACGAACAGCGCAGCCGTCATCGCGGCGATCATCGCGAACGACGACGAGAAGATCGTCGCCGACGCATCGAGCGTCGCCTTCGACTTCGCGCCGCGCGTCTTCACGAGATCGCCGACCTGTTTCTCGAGCTTGCCGGTCTCGACGAGCAGCGACACGTCCTGCGTGCCGACCTGCCAGTTCATCTGCGACAGGTCGAGCGGCTGCGCGCGCACCAGCGCGACGAAGTCGCGCAGATGGCCGCTCCAGGTGCCGACGGCGGACGAGAATGCGCGCAGCCGTGCGCTGTCGTCGGCGTCGGCCGGGTCCGCCTCGCGCTGCAGCGTACCGAGCGCGCGGCCGATCGACGCGAGCCCCGCATCGACTTCGGCACCGAGCTCGTCGCGCTCCTTCGCGGTGGTCGCGGTCAGCAGCATCTTCTGCGCGCGGCTCGCACGCAGCACCTCCGCGCGCACCTCCTCGGCTGCGCGGCTCGCGACGTGCCCCTGCTCGTAGACCGACGCGATCGACGCATTCAGCCGGCTGATCTGCCAGAGCGAAAACACGCCGATCGCGACCGTGCCGATCAGCAGAACCGCGAACGCGGCGCGCAGCGTCGCCTTCACGGTCCACGGCCGGCGCTCGGTGCGCGCGGCGCGGCCGCGACGGGCGGGCCGGCGCGCGGCGGCGGTCTCGGATCCGGATGCGGCGGCGGCCGCCGCGCCCGGCTGCGGATGCAATGATGCTGCTTTCATCAATCTATCCCCGTATTGATCGTGCTGCCGGAAAGGTCGGTTCCGGCTTTACCGCGATGGTCGGTCGGCCCCGGGCCGCGTCTCGCACCGGACCGGCTCGTGGCCAGGCCGGCGCGGCGCGCCTCTGTCGTCGTTGTGTCGTTCTACGGTCGCGAGCGCCGTTCCTTGAGTCCGGACAAACGCGCATCCGGCCCGCGCGCGGCGTCGCCGCCAAGCGGCACCGCGTCGCGAGCGTTATACCCGGTCAAAAAACCGCGCAGCAGCCGATCGTCATACCAATGTCCGATTTGCGACAAAAGTTGGCCTGACATTCTCGATGCGCCACATTACACTCCTTTGACGCAACAACGATTCGAACGCGCGGATCCCCATCCAAGCGCGCCCTGCTACCTCAATTCGCTCAGCTCACATGGAAACCAGCCTCGACACGGGCACGGCCGGCGCAGCCGCCGCGGCCCAGACGTCTGCTCCGCCTGCGCCGCGCACCGTCTATCCGGTGCTCGGCGCAATCAGCTTCTCGCACATGCTCAACGACATGATCCAGTCGTTGATCCTCGCGATCTATCCGATGCTCAAGAGCCAGTTCGCGCTGTCGTTCGCGCAGATCGGGCTGATCACGCTCACCTACCAGATCACCGCGTCGCTGCTGCAGCCGCTCGTCGGCCTCTACACGGACAAGCGCCCGAAGCCGTACTCGCTGCCGGTCGGGATGGGCTTCACGCTGTCGGGCCTGCTGCTGATGTCGGTCGCGCCGAATTTCCCGATGCTGCTCGTCGCGGCCGCGCTCGTCGGCTGCGGCTCGTCGGTGTTCCACCCGGAATCGTCGCGGGTCGCGCGCATGGCGTCGGGCGGCCGGCACGGCCTCGCGCAGTCGCTGTTCCAGGTCGGCGGCAATGCGGGCTCGGCGCTCGGGCCGCTGCTCGCCGCGCTCGTGATCATTCCGCACGGCCAGCACAGCATCGCGTGGTTCTCGGCCGCCGCGCTCGTCGCGATGGTCGTGCTCACGCAGATCGGCCACTGGTACAAGAAGCATCCGTCGATGAAGAAGAAGGCGGCCGCCGCCGGCCATCCGACGCTGTCGCGCGGCCGCGTGCTCGGCGCCATCGGCGTGCTCGTGCTGCTCGTGTTCTCGAAGTATTTCTATCTGGCGAGCATCAACAGCTACTTCACGTTCTATCTGATCGACAAGTTCCATCTGTCGGTGCAGGCCGCGCAGATCCACCTGTTCGTGTTCCTCGCGGCCGTCGCGGCCGGCACGCTGATCGGCGGGCCGGTCGGCGACCGGATCGGCCGCAAGTACGTGATCTGGGTCTCGATTCTCGGCGTCGCGCCGTTCACGCTGCTGCTGCCGTACGCGAACCTGTTCTGGACCGGCGTGCTGAGCGTGATCATCGGCGTCGTGCTCGCGTCGGCGTTCGCGGCGATTCTCGTCTATGCGACCGAGCTGATGCCGGGCAAGGTGGGGATGGTCGCGGGGCTGTTCTTCGGCTTCGCGTTCGGTCTCGGCGGCGTGGGCGCGGCCGTGCTCGGTCAGCTCGCCGATGCGACCAGCATCCCGTTCGTCTACAAGGTGTGCTCGTTCCTGCCGCTGATCGGCGTGCTGACGGTATTCCTGCCGAATCTGGAAGGCAGCCGCCGCAAGAAGGCCTGACGATGCAGCCCGCCGCGCGCGCGGCGGCCGGGCCGATGAAAAAAAACGGAAACGACGGCGGCTTCAGGCCGCCGTCGTCGCGTGCAGCGTCAGGAAACGCTTGAGGATGCCCGACGAATAGCTGCTCGCGATCGCGGACAGGAAGTGCGAGAACGACTGCGTCGCATGATCGTCGGCCGTATCGGAGATCGCGCGCACGAGCGCGAACGGCACGTCGTGCTCGGCGCACACCTGCGCGATCGCCGCGCCCTCCATCTCGACCGCGAGCGCGTCCGGCAGCGCGTCGCGCAGCGCAGCAACCTCGCGCTCGCTCGACACGAAGCGGTCGCCGCTGATGATGAGGCCGCCGTGCAGCGTCGCGCCCGCGAGCCCGAAGCGCTCGGCGAACTGCGCGCCCTCTTCGGCGACGAACAACGTGCATGCGGCCTTCAGGCGCGCGGTCAGCTCCGCGTCGGTCGCGAAGCGCGTGATGCCGAGCAGCGGCACCTCGTAGCGCGGGAACAGCGGCGACGCGTCGAGATCGTGCTGCAACAGCGTATCGGCGACGACGACGTCGCCGACGCGCACCGCGCGCGACACGCCGCCCGCCACGCCGGTGAACACGACGCCCGACACGCCGAACACGTGGATCAGCGCACTGACCGTCGCGGCGGCCGCGACCTTGCCGACGCGCGCGAGCGTGACGACGCAGGCCGCACCGTGCACGGTGCCGACGTGATAGTCGCGGCGGCCGAGCGTGACGGTCTTCATCGGGCCTTCCGCGCGCATCGCGGCGATCAGATCGCCGAGTTCCTCGGGCAGTGCGGCGAGAATGCCGAGCGGGCGCGTCGCGGCGCCGGTTGCGATGTCGACGCTCGTCATTCCACCGCCTGCAGCTTCGCGACCGCGAGCGCGAGCCATTTCTCGCCGTGCCGCTTGAACTTCACCTGCGCCTTTGCGTCGGCGCCGCTGCCTTCGAGCGCGGTTACCGTCCCTTCGCCGAATTTCGTATGGAACACCTGCTGGCCGACGCGGAAGCCGACGTCGGCCGCCCGCTGCTGGTCGGCGAACGCGGGCAGCGGCGCGGACACCGCCGCGTCGACGTACTGCTCGCGCCCGGCGCCGGGCCGCGCGAACCAGTCTCGGCCCCAGCCCGCGTTGTCCGAGCGACCGCCCCAGCGCGCACCGGCCTCGACCTTCGGCGTCAGCCACTTCAGCACGTGCTGCGGCAGTTCGTCGAAAAAGCGCGAGCGCACGTTATAGCGCGTCTGGCCGTGCAGCATCCGGCTCTGCGCGAACGACAGATAGAGCCGCTCCTTCGCGCGCGTGATCGCGACGTACATCAGCCGGCGCTCTTCCTCGAGACCGTCCGATTCGAGCACGCTGTTCTCGTGCGGGAACAGCCCTTCCTCGAGCCCGGTGATGAACACCGCCGAGAATTCGAGCCCCTTCGCCGCGTGCACGGTCATCAGTTGCACGGCGTCCTGGCCAGCCTGTGCCTGGTTGTCGCCGGCCTCGAGCGACGCGTGCGACAGAAAGCCCGCGAGCGGCGTCATCGTGTCGGGGTTCTGCGCGGGATCGTCGAGCGAGGCGGGCGCGAGCACGTCGACCGACGCATCGTCGCGGGCCGCGCCGATCTCGGGCGCCGCGATCGCGCCGGCGCGCAGCGGAATCGAGCGCGCGGGCGTGTCGAGCCCGTAGCCTTCCTCGCTGACGAACGCGGTCGCCGCGTTCACGAGTTCCTGCAAGTTCTCGAGGCGGTCCTGCCCTTCGCGCTCGCCCTGATAGAAATCGGCGAGGCCGCTCGCGCGCACGACGTATTCGACGGTCTCGGGCAGGCTCATCTGCTGCGTTTCCGCACGCATCTTCGCGATCAGGTTCGCGAACGCGCCGAGGCTCGTGCCGGCCTTGCCCGTCACGTAGGGAATCGCGGCGGCCATCGAGCAGCCGTACAGACGCGCGGCGTCGGCCAGCTGCTCGATCGAGCGCGCGCCGATTCCGCGCGTCGGGAAGTTGACGACGCGTGCAAACGCGGTGTCGTCGTTCGGATTGTCGATCAGGCGCAGATACGCGAGCGCATGCTTGACTTCCTGACGCTCGAAAAAGCGCAGGCCGCCGTACACGCGATACGGGATGCCCGACGTCATCAGCGTGTGCTCGATCGCACGCGACTGCGCGTTGCTGCGATAGAGCACCGCGATCTCGCTGCGCGACAGCCCCGTGTTGATCAACGAACGGATCTCCTCGACGATCCAGCCGGCTTCCTGCGCATCGGTGCTCGCCTCGTACACGCGCACCGGTTCGCCGTGGCTCGCGTCGGTGCGCAGGTTCTTGCCGAGACGGTGCGCGTTGTTCGAGATCAGCTGGTTCGCCGCATCGAGGATGTTGCCGTGCGACCGGTAGTTCTGCTCGAGCTTGATCAGGTTGCGTACGCGGAATTCGTCCTCGAAGTCGCGCATGTTGCCGACGTTCGCGCCGCGGAACGCGTAGATCGACTGATCGTCGTCGCCGACCGCGAAGATCGCGTTCTGTCCGCCCGCGAGCATCTTCAGCCACGCGTACTGCAGCTTGTTGGTGTCCTGGAACTCGTCGACGAGGATGTGCCGGAAGCGCGCCTGGTAGTGCGCGCGCAGCGGCGCGTTGTACGCGAGCAGCTCGTAGCAGCGCAGCAGCAGTTCCGGAAAGTCGACGACGCCCTCGCGCTGGCACTGCTGGTCGTAGGCCTGATAGAGCTCGACGAACTTGCGGTTGAAGTTGTCGGACGCGTCGACCTTGTCGGGGCGCAGCCCCTGCTCCTTCGCGTTGTTGATGAAGTACTGCACGTTCTTCGGCGGATATTTCTCGTCGTCGACGTTCAGCGTCTTCATCAGCCGCTTGATCGCGGACAGCTGATCGGCCGTGTCGAGGATCTGGAACGTCTGCGGCAGGCCCGCGTCGCGGTAGTGCGCGCGCAGCATCCGGTTGCAGAGGCCGTGGAACGTGCCGATCCACATCCCGCGCGTGTCGATCGGCATCATCGCGGAGAGCCGCGCCATCATCTCGCGCGCGGCCTTGTTCGTGAACGTGACGGCGAGCACGGTGGCCGGCGACGCATAGCCTTGCTGGATCAGCCACGCGATGCGCGTGATCAGCACGCGGGTCTTGCCGCTGCCCGCCCCCGCGAGGATCAGCGCCGGTTCGTTCGGCAGCGTGACGGCGGCGTATTGTTCGGGGTTCAGATTGGCGAGCAGATCGGGCATGGAGCGGCAGCGAACGGGCGTGGAAAAATGCGGACCCGCCATTATAAGTCCGCCGCGCGCTGCCGTTTTCGGCCGGCGCAACTCGCGCGCGACGCGCGTCGCGGCCGGCGCGCGCGCCGGTGCGATGGCTGGCCGATGTGCATCCATTTATAATCGTCGGATTCGGCATTCAATTCACGCATTTTTCGGCAGATTTCCAACCATGAGCGACAGCACGCTTGCGAAGAGTTTCGAACCCCACACCATCGAGGCCCAATGGGGGCCGGAGTGGGAAAAACGCGGCTATGCGGCCCCGGCATTCGATCCGGCGCGCCCGGATTTCGCGATCCAGTTGCCGCCGCCGAACGTCACGGGCACGCTGCACATGGGCCACGCATTCAACCAGACGATCATGGACGGCCTCGCGCGCTATCACCGGATGCTCGGCGAGAACACGCTGTGGGTACCGGGCACCGACCACGCGGGGATCGCGACGCAGATCGTCGTCGAGCGCCAGCTCGACGCGCAGGGCGTGTCGCGCCACGATCTCGGCCGCGAGAAATTCGTCGAGCGCGTGTGGGAATGGAAGCAGAAATCGGGTTCGACGATCACCGGCCAGGTGCGCCGGCTCGGCGCGTCGACCGACTGGTCGCGCGAATACTTCACGATGGACGACAAGATGTCGGCCGCCGTGCGCGACGTGTTCGTGGCGCTCTACGAACAGGGTCTGATCTACCGCGGCAAGCGCCTCGTGAACTGGGATCCGGTACTGCTCACCGCGGTGTCGGATCTCGAAGTCGTCAGCGAAGAGGAAAACGGCCACCTGTGGCACATCCGCTACCCGCTCGTCGACGGCTCGGGCTCGCTGACGGTCGCGACCACGCGCCCCGAGACGATGCTCGGCGACGTCGCGGTGATGGTCCACCCGGAAGACGAGCGCTACCGCCACCTGATCGGCAAGCGCGTCACGCTGCCGCTGACCGGCCGCGAGATCCCCGTGATCGCCGACGACTACGTCGATCGCGAGTTCGGCACCGGTGTCGTGAAGGTCACGCCCGCGCACGACTTCAACGATTACCAGGTCGGCCTGCGCCACCAGCTCGCACCGATCGAGATCCTGACGCTCGACGCGAAGATCAACGACAACGCGCCCGAGCAGTATCGCGGGCTCGACCGCTTCGACGCGCGCAAGGCGATCGTCGCCGATCTCGACGCGCAGGGCTTTCTCGAATCGGTGAAGCCGCACAAGCTGATGGTGCCGCGCGGCGACCGCACGGGCGTCGTGATCGAGCCGATGCTGACCGACCAGTGGTTCGTCGCGATGACGAAGCGGGCACCGGAAGGCACGTTCCATCCGGGCAAGTCGATCACCGAAGTGTCGCTCGACGTCGTGCGCAGCGGCCAGATCAAGTTCGTGCCGGAAAACTGGACGACCACCTATTACCAGTGGCTCGAGAACATCCAGGACTGGTGCATTTCGCGCCAGCTCTGGTGGGGCCATCAGATTCCCGCGTGGTACGGCGAGAACGGCGAAGTGTTCGTCGCGCGCAGCGAGGAAGACGCGCGCGCGAAGGCCGCCGCGCAGGGCTACACGGGCGCACTGAAGCGCGACGAGGACGTGCTCGACACGTGGTTCTCGTCCGCGCTCGTGCCGTTCTCGTCGCTCGGCTGGCCGAACGAGACGCCGGAACTGCATCACTTCCTGCCGTCGTCGGTGCTCGTCACCGGCTTCGACATCATCTTCTTCTGGGTCGCCCGGATGGTGATGATGACCACGCACTTCACCGGCAAGGTGCCGTTCCACACCGTGTACGTGCACGGCCTCGTGCGCGACGCGGAAGGCCAGAAGATGTCGAAGAGCAAGGGCAACACGCTCGACCCGATCGACATCGTCGACGGCATCGATCTCGAAACGCTGGTCGCGAAGCGCACGACGGGCCTGATGAATCCGAAGCAGGCCGCGACGATCGAAAAGAAGACGCGCAAGGAATTCCCGGACGGCATTCCGGCGTTCGGCACCGACGCGCTGCGCTTCACGATGGCGTCGATGGCGACGCTCGGCCGCAACGTGAACTTCGACCTCGCGCGCTGCGAGGGCTATCGCAACTTCTGCAACAAGCTCTGGAACGCGACGCGCTTCGTGCTGATGAACTGCGAAGGCCACGACTGCGGGCTCGACAAGCCGGAAGTCTGCGGCGCGGGCGACTGCGGCCCCGGCGGCTACCTCGACTTCTCGGCGGCCGACCGCTGGATCGTGTCGCTGCTGCAGCGGACCGAAGCCGACATCGCAAAGGGCTTCGCCGACTATCGTTTCGACAACGTCGCGAGCAGCATCTACAAATTCGTGTGGGACGAGTACTGCGACTGGTATCTGGAACTCGCGAAGGTGCAGATCCAGAACGGTACGCCGGAACAGCAGCGCGCGACGCGCCGCACGCTGCTGCGCGTGCTCGAAACGGTGCTGCGTCTCGCGCACCCGATCATCCCGTTCATCACCGAAGCGCTCTGGCAGAAGGTGGCGCCGCTCGCGGGCCGCTATCCGAAGGGCAAGGCCGAGGGCGAAGCGTCGCTGATGACGCAGGCCTACCCGATCGCCGAGCCGAAGAAGATCGACGAAGGGTCCGAGCAATGGGCGGCCGATCTGAAGGCGATCGTCGACGCGTGCCGCAACCTGCGCGGCGAGATGAACCTGTCGCCGGCGACGAAGGTGCCGCTGCTCGCGGCCGGCGACGCCGCGCGTCTGCATACGTTCGCACCGTACGTGCAGGCGCTCGCGCGCCTGTCCGAGGTCCGGATCCTCGCGGACGAAGCCGCGCTCGACCAGGAAGCGCACGGCGCGCCGATCGCGATCGTCGGGCCGAACAAGCTGGTACTGAAGGTGGAAATCGACGTTGCGGCCGAGCGCGAGCGCCTCTCGAAGGAAATTGCGCGTCTGACGGGCGAAATCGCGAAATGCAACGCGAAACTCGGCAACGAGGCGTTCGTCGCGAAGGCGCCGCCGGCGGTGGTCGAGCAGGAACAAAAACGGCTCGCCGAGTTCCAGGGCACGCTCGAAAAGCTGCGCGCGCAGCTCGAACGGTTGCCCACGTAACAAACGGTAAGCCGGTTTGCGTTCACTATAATTCGGACGTGAACATAGACGTCTGACAAGTCGATTACATCAATAAAGGTTCGATCATGTTGAAAGTCACCAAGGCGGTATTCCCTGTTGCCGGCCTCGGCACGCGGTTCCTCCCGGCAACAAAGGCGAGCCCGAAGGAGATGCTGCCGGTCGTGGACAAGCCGCTGATCCAGTACGCGGTCGAAGAAGCGATCGCGGCCGGCATCACCGAAATGATCTTCGTGACGGGGCGCAGCAAGCGCGCGATCGAGGACCATTTCGACAAGTCCTACGAGGTCGAAGCCGAACTCGAGGCCCGCGGCAAGGAAAAACTGCTCGAGCTCGTGCGCAGCATCAAGCCGAGCCACGTCGACTGCTTCTACGTGCGCCAGCCGGAAGCGCTCGGCCTCGGTCACGCCGTGCTGTGCGCCGAAAAACTGGTCGCGGACAACCCGTTCGCGGTGATCCTCGCGGACGACCTGCTCGACGGCAATCCGCCGGTGATGAAGCAGATGGTCGACGTGTTCGATCACTATCACAGCTCTGTGATCGGCGTCGAAGAGATCCCGCCGTCGGAGACGAAGTCGTACGGGATCGTCGACGGCAAGGAGTGGGAAGACTCGATCATCAAGATGTCGGCGATCGTCGAGAAGCCCGCGCCGGACGTCGCGCCGTCGAACCTCGGCGTGGTCGGCCGCTACGTGCTGAAGCCGCGGATCTTCGATCATCTGCGCGCGCTGAAGCCGGGCGCGGGCGGCGAGCTGCAGCTCACCGACGCGATCGAGGCGCTGCTCGCCGACGAGCAGGTGCTCGCGTACAAATATCAGGGCACGCGCTACGACTGCGGCAGCAAGCTCGGCTATCTGAAGGCGACGGTCGAATTCGCGCTGCGCCATCCGGAAGTCGGCGCCGACTTCGAAACGTATCTGCGCACGCGCGACGGCGCGCAGCCGGCCGCCTGACGCGGCCCCGAAGGCGCGCGCCGCGCGCCCTCGCCCGGCCGTTGCGGCCCGCGCCTCAGTGCGCGGGCGCCGGCTTCACCGAGACGACGCCCGGCATCGCGCCCGCGTCGTCTTTTTTCGTCTCGACGAGCCAGCCGCCGCCCGCGTCGAACGGCAGCTTCGCGAGCGCGCTCGTCACGAGCGCAGGCACCGCGTGCTGCACGCCGGGCTCGCGGTCGCGCAGCGCGGCCGACACGCGATAGACGTCCGCGCCCGACTTCGCGTCGACGAAACGCAGCGTCAGCACGTGGCGATACACGCGACCCGCGAACGGCAGCGCGAGCGGCGCCGGCCCGTCGACGGTCACGCACGCGCTGCTCGCGCCGCCGCACTGCTCCGCGCTCGCCGCCACTGCGGCCGGCTGCGTCGCATAGGCGATCGACAGCCGGTAGCGCGCGGCCTGCGCCGCCTGCACGTCGAAGCCACGGCGCGCGAGCGCCTCGCGCACGCGCGTCTCGATTTGCCGATAGTCGGCATCGTCGGCCTGCGCGGCCGTCCGGACGATGTCGTAGCCGTGCGCGCCCGACGCAAAGCCGTCCGGCTGCCCGACCGCGCTGACGCCGGTCGTGACGCCGGCGCAACCCGTCAACAGCGACGCCGCCAGCGCGGTCGCTGCCCATTGCTTTCTCATGACTTCCCCCAATGCCTGCCGTCGTGCCCGGCCCTGTCAGGCGGACGGCTCGTCGATCGCGGGCAGCGACACCGTCACCGCGGTGCCGACGCCCACTTCGCTGTCGACCGACACGCTGCCGCCGTGGCGCGTGACGACCGTCTTCACGAATGCCATGCCGAGCCCGGAGCCCGAGATTTCGGGCCGTTCGCCCGCATGGAATCGTTTGAAACGCTCGAACAGATGTCGCTGATCTTCCGGCGCAATGCCGTACCCCTGGTCGCGAATCGTACAGAACATCCGTTTCGACGCGTGTTCGACCGTCAGCGTACACGTGATCGTCGTGTCGGACGGACTATATTTGACCGCGTTGTTCAGCACGTTGACGAACGCGCGCGTGATCAGCGAGCGGTCCGCCCTCACCCAGCACATCTCCGTGCCGACGTCGGTATCGATGCGGATGCGCTTCGCCTGCGCCTGCGGCCACACTTCGTCGCTCGCGTCGATCAGCACGTCGACGAGGCTCGTCGTCTCGAGCTGATAGGCCTGCGACTCGGCGCGCGCGAGCTGCACGAACTCGTCGGCAAGCGACAGCGCGCGGTGTGCATAGCGTTCGATCCGCGCGAGCAGCGCGCGCATCGTGTCCGACTCGACGCGGTCGCGTTCGATCTCGACGAGCGCGAGAATCGACGACTGCGGCGAGCGCATGTCGTGCGACAGCAGATGCAGCGCTTCCTCGCGCTGCCGCTCGGCCGCGTGCAGTTCGGTGACGTCGACGAGGCCCGCGATCCAGCCGGTCACGTGACCCTGTGCGTTCGTACACGCTGCGTAGCGTAGCAGATGGTCGAGCCCGTCGCGATCGCGCACCTCGATGCCGCGCGCCATCACGTCGTGCTCGGCCGCGAGCGTCGGGTCGAGCGCGGCCGGCCAGCTGTCGCGGATCGCGACGTCGTGCTCCGCGTTGCCGTCGACGGTCTTCACGAACGTCAGCTCGCCGAGCGCCGCGCGCAGCGGCCGCCCTTCCGGCAGCGGCAGCGCGAGCCTCGAGCCGTAGCGCTTGGCGGCGTGGTTCGCGATCAGCACGGTGCCGGCCAGGTCGGTCACGAAGATCGGTTCCGGCATGCTGTCGAGGCTGTCCCACACGAAGCGCTTCATGTCCTGCAGGCGCTGCGCGGCCTGCGCCATCAGCGCCATCTGGCGCTCGAGCACGTCGCCGCCGACGCGGCGCGCGCGCGGCGCCTCCGGCAGCAGATGCGGTTCGTCGGCGAGCCGCTGCAGCTCGCGGCGCAGGTACGACATCGTCATCTCGAGGCGCCGCCAGTTCCAGATCGGATACACGGCGATCAGCCCGAACACGGCCGGCGCCGGCGACAGCCAGACGCGCGCCTCGAACAGCAGCGCAATGCTCGCGATCACCGCGAGCGCCGCGAGGCTCAGCGTCAGCAGCAGCGCGCGCCACGGCGACAGCATCAGGAAACCGCCGAGCAGCGCCGCGAGCGGCAAGAGCGACGCGGCGAACAGCACCGGTCGCGAGACCGGCGAAATCGCGGAGCCGGTCGTCAGCATGTCGAGCACGCTCGCGTGGATGTAGACGCCGGCGAGCGGGCCGAAATCGCCGGACACCGGCGTCGCGAAGCGGTCGTAGAGCCCCGACGCGGTCACGCCGACGACGACGATCTTGCCGCGCAGCGCATCGGGCTTCACGCGCCCTTCGAGCACATCGTCGAACGACAGCGTCGGATACGCGGGCGTATTGCGGCTGAACGGAATCAGATAGCGGCCTTCGCCGGTCGCGTCGCGCGACAGGTCGTGCGCGCGCGGGCCCGGCGCGCCGCCGGCCGGATGCAGCTTGCCGGCCGCGATCGCGCGATAGACAGGCACCATCAGCTGCGGCCAGCGCGTGCGGCCGTCGTCCTCGAACAGCGCGACGCTGCGCACGATGCCGTCCGGATCGACTTCGAGATTGATATGCCCGAGCCCCATCGCGCGCGCGGCGAGCGCCGCGACCGGCGGATCGAGTGCGCGCTTGCCGTCCTGCTCCGGGCTCAGCAGCACCGGCAGGAAGGTCGGCACGCGCGCCATCGCGTCGGCGAACGCGCGATCGTCGGGAGACGGCTCGGTAAACAGCACGTCGTAGACCACGGCCGCCGGCTGCGCACGCGCGAGCGTATCGAGCAGCCGCGCGTGCACGTTGCGCGACCACGGCCAGCGGCCGAGCGCGGACACGCTCCGGTTGTCGATGTCGACGACGACGACGTCCGGCGACAGCGGCAGGCTGCGCAGCATCAGCAGCCGATCGTAGATCAGCCCGTCGACGCTCGACGACGCGCGGCCGAGCGCGCATGTGCAGATCACCGCGATCCCGAGGCACCCGATCGCGATCCATTCGAGCAGGAAGCGGCGCCCGAGCTGCCGCCGCGGAGAAACGGAATCGGCTTTCATCTGCCGCGGATCAACGCGACAACGTAAACGCACCGACCGGGCTCGTCTTCTCGTAGAACTTGCCGCCCGAGAACTCCTCGACCGTCACGGCCCAGAAATACTCGCCCGGCGGCAGATGCGCGACGCTGATCTGACGCGCCCGCAGCCCGACTTGATCGACGACCGGTGCGCTCAAGTCCTTCGAGCGCGACAGCACGAACCGGTAGCGCGCGCCGTCGCCCGCGCCGTTGGCCGACCAGCGGAACACGTAGCCGCCCTCGCCGGGCGTCGCGGTCGCATCGAGGCCCATCAGCCGGCGCTCGAACGCATAGATGCGCGGCAGGCCCTCGAGGCCGTTGTCGTCGATCGCCGCGATCCGCACGAAGTACGTACCGTTCGGCACGTCGCGAAATACCGCACGCGGCCCGTCGCTGCGCGTTTCGCGGAACAGCTCGAGCATGCCCGCGTCGCGCGCGAGCTGTACGTGATAGGCGCGTGCCTGCGCGAGCGGCGCGAGATCGAACGCAACGTCCGCGTCGTCCTGCACCTTCTCGGGATGCGCAAGCACCGGTGCCGGCAGCAGCTGAATCGGCGCGCCGACCGCGCCGGACGCGCTCGCGACGCTGCCGAAGTTCGCATGCACGAGCGTCGCGCCGGCCGGACGCCGGCTGCCTGCGACGCCGACCGTGCCGTCCAGCACCTCGACGCGCGTGGCCGCGCTGCCGGCGGCATCGTAATTCACGCGAAAGCGCGTGCCGCGCACGCCGGCGACGACCGACGGCGAGCGGATCTGGAAACGGTCGTCGCGCTTCTTCAGGTGCGTGACGTCGCTGTCGACCGAGCCGCGCGTCAGTTCGAACTGACGGTCGAGCGTGCCGGTCAGCACGGTGCGGCGCAGCGTCTTCAGGTCGAGCTGGCTGTCCGGAGGCAGGCTCATGTGCGTGCCGTCGGCGAGCTCGAGCGTCAGGAAACCGTTCGCGCCGGTGCGCACGCGGTCGCCCTCGGTGACCGTCGCGTCGGCGGCAAGCGGCGCGTATTGCGCATTGCCGGTCGCGCGCTCGGCGGTGCCCTGCACCGCGACGACGCGCGCCGAGAGCCGCTCCTTGCGCAGCCGCGCGACGGGCAGCTTCAGCGCGATGCCGGGCTGCAGATGCTTCGGCTCGGGCACGTGGTTCAGCTGCTGCAGCAGCTGCCAGTCGTCGACGCCTTGCAGATAGCGCGCGGCGATGTCGTACAGCGTATCGCCCGCCTGCGTGCGGTATGCGATCGTCTTGCCCGCCGTGGCGGGCGGCTGGGCCGCGGCATGCTGCGCCGCGACCGCGAGCGCGACCGCACAGGCCGCGCGCAGGCCGGCGGTACGCAGCATGGCGGCGCGCTGCGTGATGGCCGTCGTCACTCCGGTTCTCCCTGGCCGACGCGCTCGAGCCGGTAGCCGTAGCCGTAGATGGGCGCGAGCCGATAGCCGTTTTCGGGCCGCAGGCCCAGCTTCGTGCGCAGCATCGAGATGTGCGTGTCCATCGTGCGCGACGGAATGTCGGTCGCCTGCTTCCACACGAGATCGAGGATGTGCGCGCGCGACAGCGGCCGGTCGAGATGCTGGAACAGCAGCAGCGCGAGCTCGAATTCCTTCTGCGTGAGGCTCACGGCCTTGTCGCCGACGTACGCCTGCTTCAGGTTCACGTCGAAGCGGAACTGGTCGAACTCGCGAACGGTCGCCTCCGCGTTGACCGGATACGCGCGGCGCAGCAGCGAGCCGATGCGCGCGCGCAGGATCGGGCCGGACACGGGCTTGACGACGTAGTCGTCGGCGCCGGCGTTCAGGATTTGCGTGATCCCGGCCTCGTCGTCGCGGCTGGTCATGAAGATGATCGGCAGGCTGTGCTCGGTCTGATTCGCGCGCACCCACTTCAGCACTTCCTCGCCCGACATGTCCGGCACGTTCCAGTCGAGGACCAGCAGATCGAACGTCTCGCGCTGCAGACGCTTCTTCAGGGCCTTGCCTTCCTTGAACGCGTAGCACGTGTGGCCGGCGGCCGTCAGCGTTTGACTGACGAAATCCGTCTGGGCCGGATCGTCATCCAGTACAGCAATTCTCATAGCACCCCGCAAATCGAAAGCGATTCGTCCAGTTCAACTCCCCGCTCCTGCCGCTGCCGCATCGACTGCGGCGCGGCCCCGATACCGGCCCTCGAGCCGCCGGTCGCCGCCGCGCAACGGATGCGACACGGTTGCCCCGGCAACATATCTCAAAAACGGGGCACGGACGAACCGGCGATTTCAGCATAGTAGTATGAAATTCGCCAGGGAATTGCGTGGACTACGGCTCATTCTTCGAATAATCGTCGTTGTCGCGCGATCGCCGCGGCCCTGGCCCCGGCCGCGACCGCACCGGTTCCGCGTTACAGCCAGTCGTCGGCCGGCGCGTGCTGCGCGAGCATCCGCTGCAGTTGGCCGCGCACCTCTTCCCACGCGGCGGCCGCATAGTCGGGCCGGTTCGCCGCCCAGGCGTGCGCGAGATCGAACACGCGTTCGACGGTCGCGCTGCAATACGTGACGGCCGGCGCGTCGTGCTGCGCGGCGTCGCGCAGCCGCTCGCCGAGCCATTCGGCCAGCCACGGCATCTCGGCCGCCGCCGAATCGGCGTATGCCTCGAGTGCGGCCCGCGCATGGCGGTCCTGCTGCGGATCCAGCTCCACGCGGCTCGATGCCGGCGTGCAGGCGGATGCAATGCAATCCCTTGTGGACGGACTTCGTCGGGTCCCTGGTCTGAAGGACATGTCCTCTCCCCCGTTATACGACGGTCGCGTCGGGCGTGGCCCCCGTGCCTGCCTCTTCGACGTACCGTGGCCGGCGCGCCCGAACAGCACGGACGACCGGACGGGCCAGTATACGCAGCCGCCGGCAAACGGAGGTTTAAGAATTGTCAGACTGGCGCGGAGCGGAACCGTGCGAGACAGGGCCGAAGCGGCCCCGGCACGGCGCGCAGCGACGCGCCGAGGTGCGTTTGCGTCGTTGCGGGGCACCGGGGGGGCGATGTGGCGAGGTGTGGCGTGGCGTGGCGTCGCGTCAGCGGCGACGCATCAGGAACACGAAGGTCTTGTCCTGCGTCGTCGATTCGACGATTTCGTTGCCGGTCTGCTTCGCGAACGCGGCAAAGTCGCGCTGCGAGCCCGGATCGGTCGCGAGCACCTTCAGGATTTGCCCGCTCTCCATATCGGCGAGCGCTTTCTTCGCGCGCAGGATCGGCAACGGGCAATTGAGCCCGCGCGCGTCCACTTCCTTGTGAATCTGCATCGGCTGTCGACCTTCGAATGGCGCGCCGCACGGGGCGCGGGAGGAAGCCGCGATTTTACCGCAGCGCCGCCTCGCGCGCCGGGCAGCCCGACGCGGCCGTCGCAGGCCCCGTCGCAGGCCCCGTCGCGAGACCGTTTCGGGGCCGCTGCGGGCCCGTCATGCGCCCGAGAAACCGCCCGCCAGCCGCTCGCGCAGATGGCGCACGAGCGCGCGCACGGCGCTCGGCACGACCGCGCTGTACGGCCGGATCGCGAAGATGTGGTCGCCGAACGCGCCGGACGGCCGCCACCCGTCGAGCAGCGACACGAGCCGGCCCGCATCGAGATCGCGCCGCGCGCTGAAATCGGGCAGCAGCGCGATGCCGAGCCCGCCGAGCGCGGCGTCGCGCATCGCCTCGCTGTTGTTCGCCGCGAAGCTGCCGCGCACCGGCACGCTGACGCGCTCGCGCCGCCTGCCCTGCAGCTCGAAGCTCCACGCGGCGGGCTCGTTGTCGCGCAGATAGCAGAGGCAGCTGTGGTCGACGAGTTCGCGCGGATGGCGCGGCGCGCCGCGCGCGTCGAGATAGTCGCGGCTGGCGACGAGCAGCGAGCGCGTATCGCAGAGCTTCCATGCGACATGCGTTTGCGGCGCGGTCGTCGTATGGCGGATCGCGAGATCGAAGCCTTCCTGCGTCAGCGAATGCAGCCGGTCCGACAGGTCGAGCTCGAGATGCACGCCCGGATGCGCGCGCAGGAAATCCGGCAGATGCGGGACGATCTGCTGGCGGCCGAGCGCGACCGGCGCCGTCACGCGCACGAGCCCGCGCGGCTCGCCGGCGAGCTCCTTGACGCGCGCGAAATGCTGGCCGATCGACTCGAACGCGTCGCGCGTGCTGTCGACGAGCGTCCGGCCCGCGTCGGTGAGCCGCACGCTGCGCGTCGTGCGGCGCACGAGCGGCACGCCGGCCGCCTTTTCGAGATCGGCGATGCGCTGACTCATCGCGGCCTTGCTGATCCCGAGCCGCTGCGCGGCGGCCGTGAAGCTGCCGGCGGCGGCCAGCACCGTCAGCGAATGGATGTGCGGCCAGAGCGCCTGGACATTTTGCTGATTCATCCGCCGATTATTCAGAATTCTGAACAGTGAATCAAGCTGCGCGGCCTTCTCCGGCCCGCCGCGTTTCCCTAGACTGAGGCCTTCCCTTCCCCCGAATCTTCAGGAGACACGATGAACCCGGTTCCCGCGTATACGTCCGATGCCGACGTCGGCCACTACCTCGACGGCGCGCCTGTGGCCGGCCGCAGCGGCCGCTTCCAGGACGTCTTCAATCCTGCGCTCGGCCGCGCGGTGCGTCGCGTCGCACTGGCCGACGACGGCGAAGTACAGCGGGCCGTCGCGTCGGCCGCCGCGGCGTTTCCGGACTGGGCCGCGACGCCGCCGATTCGCCGCGCGCGCGTGCTGCACCGTTTCCTGCAGTTGATGAACGAGCATCGCGACGCGCTCGCGGCGATCATCACCGCCGAGCACGGCAAGGTGTTCTCCGACGCGCAGGGCGAAGTCGCGCGCGGCATCGACATCGTCGAATTCGCGTGCGGGATTCCGCAACTGCTGAAGGGCGACTACACCGACCAGGTCAGCACCGGCATCGACAACTGGACGATGCGGCAGCCGCTCGGCGTCGTCGCCGGCATCACGCCGTTCAACTTTCCGTGCATGGTGCCGTGCTGGATGTTCCCGGTCGCGATCGCGACGGGCAACACGTTCGTGCTGAAGCCGAGCGAGCGCGACCCGTCGGCCGCGCTCTACATCGCCGACCTGCTCACGCAGGCCGGGCTGCCGCCCGGCGTGTTCAACGTCGTGCAGGGCGACAAGGGCGCCGTCGATGCGCTGCTCGATCATCCCGACGTGCAGGCCGTCAGCTTCGTCGGCTCGACGCCGATCGCCGCGTACGTGCAGCAGCGCGCGGTGCAGTCGGGCAAGCGCGTGCAGGCGCTCGGCGGTGCGAAGAACCACCTCGTCGTGATGCCGGACGCGAACCTCGAGCAGGCCGTCGACGCACTGATCGGCGCCGCGTACGGCTCGGCCGGCGAGCGCTGCATGGCGATCAGCGTCGCGGTGCTGGTCGGCGATGTCGCCGAGCGGATCGTGCCGGCCGTCGCCGAGCGCGCGCGCAAGCTCGTGATCGGCGACGGGATGTCGCCGGAAGTCGAGATGGGCCCGATCGTCACGGGCGAGGCGCTCAAGCGCATCGAAAGCTATATCGAGCTCGGCGTGCAGGAAGGCGCGCAACTGGTCGTCGACGGCCGCGGGCTGCGCGTGCCGGGCCGCGAGCAAGGCTTCTTCACCGGCGGTACGCTGTTCGATCACGTGACGCCCGACATGCGAATCTACAAGGAAGAGATCTTCGGGCCGGTGCTCGGCTGCGTGCGCGTGAAGGACTTCGGCGAAGCGGTCGACCTGATCAACGGGCACGAGTTCGGCAACGGCGTGTCGTGCTTCACGAGCGACGGCGGCATCGCGCGCGAGTTCGCGCGGCGCATCCAGGTCGGGATGGTCGGCATCAACGTGCCGATTCCGGTGCCGATGGCGTGGCACGGCTTCGGCGGCTGGAAGAAGAGCCTGTTCGGCGACATGCACGCGTACGGCGAGGAAGGCGTGCGCTTCTATACGCGGCAGAAGTCGGTGATGCAGCGCTGGTCGTCGAGCATCGGCAAGGGCGCCGAATTCGCGATGCCGACCGCGAAGTGACCACGGCGGCGCGCCGCCCCTCGGCGGGCGGTGCGCCGAGGCCGGCGCGGCGTCAGCCGGCCTTCGAGCCGTGCGCGCCGTCGGCGCTCGGCAGGTACGACAACTCGAGCCGATACGCGAGCGCGACGAACAGACTCTGCGCGAGGCCCATCGACGCCGTCAGCGCGCGGAAGCCGAACGTCGCGCTTTCCTGCACCATCAGCGTCACCTCGGCTTCGCGCGCGATCGGACTCATCCGGCTGTCGGTGATCGCGATCAGCCGCGCGCCGCGCTGTACGGCCTGCTGCGCGACCTGCACCGTCTCTTCCGCATACGGCATGAACGAGATCACGATCATCACGTCGCCGTCGCGCACCGAGCGGATCTGGCCGAGATGCATGCTGCCGAGCGCGCTGAACAGCCCGATGCGCTTGTCGGTATGCTGCAGCGCATAGTCGAGATACACGGCGATCGGAAACGCGCGGCGCGAGCCGGCGATCCAGATCGCCTGCGTGTCGGCCAGCAGATCGACCGCCTGCGCGAGCGCCGCCGGGTCGAGCGTCTGCCGCAGCTGCTGCATGCCCGCAATGCTGCCCTTGATGAACTCGTCGGCGATCTGCTCGGGCTGCAGGCTCGACGAACCCGATTCGATCACGTCGCGCAGCCGCAGGCTGTAGGCGCGGCCCGGCGCGATCTGCTGCGCGAGCCCTTCGCGGAACAGCCGCTGCATCTCCGAGAAACCCGAAAAACCGAAGTGCTTCGCGAAGCGCACGACGGCCGACGGCTGCACGCCGCACGCCTCGGCAAGCGACTGGATCCCTTCGAGGCCCAGCTGATCCCGGTGCGTTTCGACGTGCCGCGCAATGACCTTCAGGCGGTTGCTGAGGCCGTCGTATTCCTGCGTCAGACGCTGCAGGAACTGTTCGACGGTGGCGGGAGGTTTCTCGGACGAAGTCATCGAATGGCGCGAAATGGACGGCCCCGATACGCGAACGCGGCTCGGGACACCGCATCAACACATGCATGAAGGGCGAATTTAAACACGTTTGCGGCGCGGCTCGCGCCGCCTGCTCGCTCCCACGCGCTCGATCATCACCGGCCTGCACACCGCGGCGATACCGGAACGATTCTCCACCGGCGTCGCGGCCGCGTAAAGCTTAGGGCGTGCACCGACGGCGGTGGCCGGCGCCGCGGCGCGCGCACCACGCGCGCCGCCGTGCGTCGCGGCGCGCAACTCAGCGGTAGTCGACCCACACGCCGCCCGCGTCGGCCGAGCGCACGCAGTTCTCGACCCAGCGCACGCCCTCGACGCCGGCGTGGACATCGGGAAAGCGGATGCCCTTGAGCGCGTCGGCGTCGCCGCGATCGGCCGCGTCCATCGCGAGCGCGAAGCGCGCGTACAGATTCGACCATGCGTCGAACAACCCTTCCGGATGGCCGGCGCCGATCCGGTCCTCGCGCAATGCGTCCGGATGCAGGTACGGCATGCCGCGATCGAGCATCTGCGCAGGCTGCCCCTGCACCTCGTAGCGCAGCTGGTTCGGATGCTCGTCCCACCATTCGACGCTCGCCTTCGAGCCGATCACGCGCACCTTCTGCCCATGCATCGAGCCGGCGTTCACCGCACTCGACCACACGTAGCCGATCGCGCCCGTGTCGTATTCCATGATCGTGAACGCGTTGTCCTCCAGCGGCGCGCGGCTCTTCACGAAGCTCTGCCGCGAGCACATCAGCCGGCGGATCTTCAGCCACGGCACCATGACTTCGGCGATGTAGAGCGGATGCGTGCCGATGTCGCCGAGCACGTAGCTCGGCCCCGCGAACTTCGGGTCGACGCGCCAGCGCGCGGCCGCGCTCTCGGCTTCGACGCCGTCGCTGTGAAAGCCGTGCGCGAACTGCATCTGCACGATGCGGATCTCGCCGAGATCGCCGCGCGCGATCATCTCGCGCGCCTGCTCGATCATCTGGTGGCCCGAATAGCCGTACGCGACGCCGACGATCCGGTTCTTCTCGACGGCCAGCCGCTGCAGCGCCTCGGCCTCCTGCGTCGTGAAGCAGAGCGGCTTCTCGCAGACCACGTGCAGCCCCGCGTTCAGCGCCGCGCGGCAGATTTCGAAGTGCGTGTTGTTCGGCGTCGCGATCGAGACCGCGCGGATGCCGTCCTCGCGCTTCGCTTCGGCGTCGAACATCGTCTGATAGTCGGGATAGCAGCGCTCGGCGTCGACGCCGAGCTTCACGCCGAACTGCCGCCCGCGCTCGGGATCGAGGTCGAACGCGCCGGCGACGAGCCGGAAGCTGCCGTCGCGCAGCGCGGCCGAGCGGTGGCTGTAGCCGATCTGGCTGCCCAGGCCGCCGCCGACCATCGCCCAGGGAATCGAATGTCCAAGCAGAATCTGTCCGTCGATCATGATGTTCGTGGTCCTCAGTGCGTATCCGGGTGTTCCGTATTCAGCGGTTCGATTTCGTTCTTCGCGCATTCGCGCGGATGCATCGTTCAGGCGAACCCGGCCGACGCGAGAAACGCACGGCTCGCCGCGACATCGCGCAGGCTCGTGTCCGCATTGCGCGGATCGCGCTCCTGTTCGATCGTGATGTAGCCGGCGTAGCCGATGTCGTCGAGCGTGCGCTTGATCGCGCGGTAATCGAGCACGCCACGGCCGATCGGACACATCACGCCGCGCGCGCATGCATCGAAGAAGCGGATCCGCTCGCTCATCACCGCGTCGTATACGGCCGCGTCGATATCCTTGAAATGCACGTAATCGAGCCGCGCCGCATGGCGGCGCAGCCATTCGCTCGGGTCCATGCCCGAGTAGTAGAGGTGGCCCGTATCGAGGCAGAGGCCCGCCGTGTCGGCCGGTATGTCGGCGACGATCCGGTCGATCTCGTCCGCGAATTCGATATAGCCGCCCGCGTGCGGATGAATCACCGCGCGCACGCCGAACGCGTCGCGCGCGAGCGTCGCGATCTGCCGGATGTGGTCGACCATCGCGGCCCAGTCCTCCTTCTGCAACCGCGGTGCGCGATCGCCGTGACCGGCCGCATCGTCGCGTTCGTCGTGGCCCCAGTCCATCACGACGAGATACGGCGCCGCGTAGCGCTGCCCGCGCTGCGTCGGCAGCTTCGGCAACTGCGTGATCAGCGTGCAGATGTCGCGCGTCTGGCGCAGCAGGTTCGGCAGATTCGCGGGCGACACGAGATCGTCGAAGATCGTCCCGGCCGTGATGCTCAGCCGCTGCCGCTCGAGCTCCGCGCGCACGACGTCGAGCGCGAGCGGGATGTAGCCGTACGGACCGAGCTCGATGCCCGAATACCCGGCCGCCGACGCCTCGGCGAGCACGTGCCGCCACGGCGGCAAGTGCGGGTTGCTCACGTCGTCGACGCCCCAGCAGCACGGCGCGCAGCCGATCTTCATCGTCATGTGGGTCGATTCCCGGAAGAGGTTGGTCTCAAGCGCGATAGAACGCGGGACGTTCGGCGATCGCGATCGGTTCGACCGTCCCGCTCTTCTGCGCGCGTACGCAGGCGTCGGCCGCGACCGCGGCCGCATAGCCGTCCCACGCGGACGGGCCGGTCAGTGCCTGCCGGCGCACGCCGTCGACGAACGCCTGCAGCTCGACGTCGTACGACGCGATGAAGCGCTCCTTCCAGTCGGTCATGATCTCGACCGACTGCCGCGCCAGATGCTTGAGCCCGACGGCCGGCGGATCGGGCAGCTTCGCGATCCCGTTCTCGCCGACCACCTCGCACTGGATGTCGTACCCGTACTGGCAGTTCACGAAGATCTCGACGTCGATGCGCACGCCGCTCGCCGTTTCGAGCAGCACGATCTGCGGATCGGCGAGATGCGCGCTCGCGTGGCGCGTCTTCTTCGGATAGACGACCTGCGCGCTCACGTAGTCCTCGCCGAGCAACCAGCGCAGCACGTCGAGTTCGTGGATCAGCGTGTCGGTGATCGCCATGTCCGTCGTGTAGCGCTCGCCGACCGACTGGTTGCGGTGTGCGCAATGCAGCATCAGCGGTGCGCCGATCTGGCCGCTGTCGATCACGCGCTTGAGCGCGCGATAACCTTCGTCGTACGGCCGCATGAAGCCGACCTGCACGAGCCGCGTGCCGTGCGCGAGCTCCGCTTCGACGATGCGCATGCAACCGTCGGCCGTCACCGCGAGCGGCTTCTCGCAGAACACCGGCTTGCCGTGCGCGATCGCGTCGAGCACGAAGGCCTCGTGCGTCGGCCCCCACGACGTGACGAGCACGGCCTGCACGTCGGCGGCCGCGATCAGGTCGCGGCCGTCCGCGTAGATCTCCGCGTCGGGCGCGTAGTGCGTCACCGCATCGCGCGCCTGCTGCGGATCGATGTCGTTGACGGCGACGACGCGCGCGCCGGACAGCGTGCGCATCAGCCTGCGAATATGGTCCTGGCCGATCGCGCCGCAGCCGATCACGCCGATTTGCAAGGTCATCAGGGTATCTCCGGTCGTTCGTTATCCGCGGCGCGTGCCGCGCCGTGAGTCCATCGAATCGTTTCAGCGCGCGGCGCGATCGAAATGGCGCTCGACGTAGCGCTGGATCGTCTCGCGCATGTAGCGCGACGAGGCTTCCGCGCGGTCCTCCCAGGCGAACACGCACGACGACATCACGCCGTCGAAGCGCGCATCGGCGAGTGCGCGGAAGAACACGTCCCAGTCGATCTCGCCCTGCCCGATGTCCAGATGCTGGTGCACGCGGATCTGGTTCGAGCCCGGCGGGTTCACGATGTAGCGCAGCTGGCTGCTCTTGCGGTGGTCGAAGGTGTCGGCCACGCGCACGTGCGCGAGGATCGGCGCGGCCTGCGCGATCATCGCGGCCATGTCGTCGCCGTAATAGAACGTGTGCGGCGCGATGTACGACAGCTTCAGCGACGGCGAACCGATGTTCGTGACGATGTCGATCGCCGGCTGCAGCTGCTCGATCCAGTCCTCCGGATGCGGTTCGACCGACAGCACGATGCGCTCGCGCTCGAGCACGGGCAGCAGCTCGTCCATCGAGCGGAACCACGCGGCTTCGCAGAGCTCCTTCGGGTTCGCGCCCGGCCGCTCGCCGACCGAGCGTTCGGGCGACGCGCCGCGTCCGAACTCCGACACCATCAGCGTGCATTCCATTTCCAGCGCGACCTCGATCGCCTTCCTCCAGCAGCGCACGGCCCACTGCCGCTCGTCTTCGAACGGGCTCGCCCAGCGATACATCGGCTGCAACGATGCGAGACCGACGCCGCTCGCGTGCAGCGCGCGGCGGAACGCGGCCATCCGCTCGCGCGTCGCGCGCGGCATCACCCACCAGTCGAGGAAGTCGCTGCGCGGCGACAGCTCGATCTGGTCGTAGCCGAGCTCGGCGACGGCGTGCGGCAGCCGATCGAGCGGCAGGTGGCGAATCATGTACGGATCGAGTGCGATCTTCATGGCGATGTTCGTGCGATGTGCAGTGGAATCGTCGCGCTCAGCGGCGCTTCTTCTTGTTGCGATACTGGTCGGCGATCACGGCCGCGACGATGATCGCGCCCTTGACCATCTCCTGGTAGTACGCGTCGATTCGGATGAACGTGAAGCCCGACGTCATCACGCCGAGGATCAGCACGCCGATCACGGTGCCCGTCACGCGGCCGAGGCCGCCCGACAGCGACGTGCCGCCGATCACGACGGCCGCGATCGCGTCGAGCTCGTACATCACGCCCATCCCCGACTGGCCCGAGATCGCGCGCGCGGCCGTCACGGTGCCGGCGATCCCGCTCAGCAGCCCGGCGATCGCGTAGACGAGCACGAGATGGCGCGTCACGTTGATGCCCGACACGATCGCCGCATGGCGGTTCGCGCCGATCGCATACGTGTACTTGCCGAAGCGCGTGTAGCGCAGCACGACGTGGAAGATCGCCGCGATCACGAGGAAGATGATCACGGGGTTCGCGCCCGCGCCGATCGCCGCGAACTGGTCGGTCAGCATCGACACCGGCATGCCGTTCGTGAACCACTTCGCGAAGCCGCGCGCGGCGACCATCGTGCCGAGCGTCGCGATGAACGGCGGGATGCCGGTGAGCGCGATCAGCGAGCCGTTCAGCAGCCCGACCAGCAGCCCGACGCAGACGCCCGCCAGCACCGGCCAGATCACGGGCAGGTCGGTCAGATGCGGAAACACCGCGCGCGGAAAGTCGGATACCTGCGCGAGGCTCGCCGACACGACCGCGGCCGCCGCGACGACCGACCCGGACGACAGGTCGATCCCGCTCGTGATGATCACGAGGTTCACGCCGACCGCGATGATGCCGATCACGGCCATCTGCAGCACGATGATCTCGAGCCGCTCGGCGTTGAACAGGAAGCTCTGGCCGACGACGAGCCAGCCGATCGCCTCGAAGAACAGGCTGATGCCGACCAGCACGAGAAAGATGCTCAGCTCGGGCGGCCACTTCGCGTGCCGCGTCTTGATCGTCATGGACTGCGCGTCCGCGACCGGATTGAGGTTGCCCATTTCAGTTGTCTCCATGCTTGTTGCGGCTCAGCGCGACGCGAGATCCATGATGCGGACCTGGTCGGCGTCCTTGCGATCGACGATGCCCGTCATGCGCCCTTCGTGCATCACCATCACGCGATCGCTCATGCCGAGCACTTCCGGCATCTCCGACGAGATCATCAGCACCGCGACGCCCTTGCCCGCGAGTGCGCTGACGAGCCGGTGAATCTCGGCCTTCGCGCCGACGTCGATGCCGCGCGTCGGCTCGTCGAGGATCAGGATGCGCGGCTGCGTGAGCAGCCAGCGGCCGATCAGCACCTTTTGCTGATTACCGCCGGACAGGTTCTGGATTTCCTCGTGCAGCCCGGGCGCCTTCACGCGCAGCGTCCGGCTCATTGCCTCGCAGTCGCGCTTCAGTTGCGCATGCCGCACGAAATTGAACTTCACGTAGCGGCGGCTGAGCACGGCCGCTTCCATGTTCGCGAGCAGATCGAGGTTCAGGAAGCAGCCGGTGTCCTTGCGGTCCTCGGTCAGGAACGCCATCCCGTGCTTCATCGCCTGCGCCGGCGTCGAGATCCGCACCGGCTTGCCGTCGATCAGGATCTCGCCCGAGGTCGCGGGCACGACGCCGAACAGCGCCTCGGCCACGTTCGAGCGGCCCGAGCCGACGAGGCCCGCGACGCCGAGGATTTCGCCGGCGCGCAGATCGAAGCTCACGTCGCGGAACACGCCCTCGACGCCGAGATTGCGCACCGACAGCACGACGTCGCCGATCGGTACGTCCTCCTTCGGAAACATCTGCGTGATCTCGCGGCCGACCATCATGCGGATGATGTCGTCGCGCGTGACGTCCGACGACGCGTGCGTGCCGATGTACTTGCCGTCGCGAAACACCGAGAACTCGTCGGCGATCTCGAACAGCTCGTTCATCTTGTGCGTGATGTAGACGATGCCCTTGCCCTGCTCGCGCAGCTGCCGGATGATCCGGAACAGGTGCGTGACTTCCTTGTCGGTCAGCGCGGACGTCGGCTCGTCCATGATCAGCACGTCGGAGTCGAACGACACGGCCTTCGCGATTTCGACCATCTGCCGGCTCGCGACGGTCAGCGTGCGCACGTCGGCGTCCGGATCGATGTCGATCGACAGCCGCTCGAACAGCGCGGCCGTGCGGCGGCGCAACTGCGCATGGTCGATCAGCCCGAAGCGGTTCTTCGGTTCGCGGCGGATCCAGATGTTCTCCGCGACCGTCATGTAGGGCATCAGGTTCAGTTCCTGATGGATCATCGCGATGCCGCGATCGAGCGCGTCGAGCGGGCCGTTCAGCACGACGGGCTCGCCCTTGAGCAGGATCTCGCCGCAATCGGGCGTATAGACGCCGGCGATGATCTTCATCAGCGTCGACTTGCCGGCGCCGTTCTCGCCCATCAGGGCGTGGACCGTGCCGCGGCGCACGCGAAACTGCACGCCGTCGAGCGCGACGACGCCCGGAAACGACTTGCCGACGCCGCGCACCTCGAGCAGGCAATCGGACGCCGGCGCGCCGGACGAACCGGGTGCGGCGAACGAAGCGGCCGGCGCGCCGTCGCTGGCCATCGGGCGCGCCATCCTGGCTGTAAACATGGACGTTCCTCGAAAGTCGCACGCGGTCCCGGACGCGCCGGGCCCGCGCAATTCAGCGGAAAACCCGGTCAGTGCTTCGCGTACTGGTTCATGTTGTCGGGCGTGACGAGCTCGAACGGCACGTTCACGTAGCGGTCGACGTTCTGCTTCTTCGCGAGCTTCAGCGCGGCCGCGACGGCCTGCGTGCCCTGCCCGGACGCGTTCTGGTACACCGACACCTTCAGCTCGCCGCTCTTCATCGACGCGAGCCCGTCCGGCGTCGCGTCGATGCCCGCGACGATCGTCTTCGGCGTCCACTTGCGTGCAGCCTTCAAGGCGTTGATCGCGCCGATCGCCATTTCGTCGTTGTTCGACACGATCGCGTCGAACTTCATCCCGGAGCTGAGCCAGTTCATCGTGATGTCCTGACCCTGCGTGCGGCTCCACTTGCCTTCGCGCTTGTCGACGATGCGCATCCCGGCGCAGTCCTTCGTCGCGATCACCTCCTCGATGTCCTTGGTGCGCGCGCGCGCCGACTCGTTCGACAGCTCGCCCATCAGCACCAGGAGGTCGCCCTTGCCGCCCAGCAGCTTGCAGACCTGGCGCGCCTGCAGCGTGCCCGACTGCTTCTCGTCGGACGCGACGACCGCGACGCCGGCCGGTAGCTTGTCGAAATCGACCGGCTTGCGGTTCACGTAGACGAGCGGAATCTTCGCGGCCGTCACCATCTTCGTGATCTTCGGCGTCGCGTCGGTGTCGACCGCGTTCACGATGATCGCGTCGACCTTCTGCGCGATCATGTTCTGGACCTGGCTCAACTGCTTGCCGACGTCGTTGCCGGCATCCTCGATCTGCACGGTCGCGCCGTCCTTCTTGGCCGCGTCGGCGATGCTGTTGCGCAGGATCGTCAGAAACGTGTCGTCGAACGACGCCATCGTGACGCCGATCTTCTCGGCATGCGCGAGCGGCATCGCCAGCATCGCGGCGGCCGCGACGGCCATCAGCTTGGTCTTCATGATCACTCTGTCTCCTCATCTCCGGGGGGCGGAAAACGGCGCGTTGCGCGCCGCCGGGCCGAGTCCGATACGGACTGAAGCATCCGGATGAAACTGTAGATCACTTCGTCGAAATTTTGGAAATTTATTTCTACGTGATTTCACCTAGGGAACTGGATTTCCAAAAAGCCTAGACTGCGTCCGTAGCCCGATGGCTTGCGGCGGGCGGCGTCGCGTCGTGCGGTACGCGCGCGGCGCGCCGGTCGCAGCCTCGGTCCCCTAACTGCCGGCATCGCCGAACGCCGGCCGCGAGCGTGAAACGTCTATGAGCCCGTTGAACTTTCCGAGTGACCGCCCCATCGATCTCGCCTGCCTCGGCCGCGTCGCCGTGGATCTTTACGCGCAGCAGTACGGCAGCCGTCTCGAGGACGCGCGCACGTTCCAGATGTATCTCGGCGGCTCGTCGGGCAACGTCGCGTTCGGCGTCGCGCGGCTCGGGCTCAGGACCGCGATGATCTCGCGCGTCGGCGACGAGCAGATGGGCCGCTTCGTACGCGAAACGCTCGAGCGCGAAGGCTGCGACACGAGCCAGCTGCAGACCGACCCGGAACGGCTGACGGCGCTGGTGCTGCTCGGGCTCAAGGATCGCGACACATTTCCGCTGCTGTTCGTGCGCGAGAACTGCGCCGACATGGCTCTGCGCGCGGACGAGATTCGCGGGGACTTCATCGCGCGCTGCCGCGCGCTCGCGATTACCGGCACGCACCTGTCGACGCCCGGCACGCGCGAAGCGTCGCTGACCGCGCTCGGCTACGCGCGCCGCCACGGCGTCGTGCGGATTCTCGACATCGACTATCGGCCCGTACTGTGGGGGCTCACGCCGCGCGGCGCGGGCGAGAACCGCTACGTGCCCGATGCGCAGGTCACGCAGCAGTTGCAGCAGGTGCTCGGCGAGTTCGATCTGCTGGTCGGCACCGAAGAGGAATTCCTGATCGCGGGCGGCGTGCCGCACGACCTGATCGCGTCGCTCGAAGCCGTGCGCCGCGTGAGCGATGCGGTGCTCGTCGTCAAGCGCGGCGCACTCGGCTGCTGCGTGATCGAGCGCGACATTCCGGCGCGCATCGACGATGCGCCGACCTTCGCCGGCGAACGCGTCGAGGTGCTGAACGTGCTCGGCGCCGGCGACGCGTTCCTGTCGGGCCTGCTGTCCGGCCTGCTGCGCGGCCGCGACTGGGCCGAATCGACGCGCATCGCGAATGCCTGCGGCGCGATCGTCGTGTCGCGCCACGCCTGTTCGGCCGCCATGCCGACGCCGGCCGAACTCGCACACTGGTTCGGCGGCAGCCGCAATCCGCAGGTCGATGCGGACCGGACGCTCGCGCATCTGCATCGCGTGACGGTGCCGCGCCGCGAATGGGACGACCTCTGCGTGATGGCGTTCGACCATCGCAGCCAGTTCTACGAGCTCGCGGTACAGGCCGGCGCCGACGAAGCGCGGATCAAGACGCTGAAGCGGCTGCTCGTGCGCGCCGCCGAGCAGGTCGAGCGCGAGCGCCATATCGAAGGCCACGTCGGCGTGCTGATCGACGGCGGCGCGTACGGGCGCGACGCGCTCGCGTCGGCGACCGGACGCGGCTGGTGGGTCGGTCGGCCCGTCGAACTGCCGGGCTCGCGGCCGCTCTGCTTCGACGACACGCGCTCGGTCGGCACCGCGCTCGTGCACTGGCCGACCGAGCAGGTCGTCAAATGCCTCGTCCACTATCACCCGGACGACGACGTCGAGCTGCGCGTCGCGCAGGAGCAGCGCGTGCTCGAGCTCTGGGAGGCGACGCGCGCGACCGGCAACGAACTGCTGCTCGAGATCATTCCACCGCGCGCGGTGACGCCGGCCGGCACCGAGGACGATGCGGTGCTGCGTACCGTCGCGCGCTTCTACAACCTCGGCGTGATGCCCGAATGGTGGAAGCTGGCGCCGATGAGCGCCGACGGCTGGGCGCGGCTCGAGGCGCTCGTCGCCGAACGCGACCGCCACTGCCGCGGCGCCGTGATCCTCGGGCTGAACCAGCCGCTGCAGTACCTCGTCGACAGCTTCCGCGCGGCGACCAACCCGATCGTGAAGGGCTTCATGGTCGGCCGCACGCTGTGGGCCGACGCGTCGCTGAACTGGCTCGCCGGCCGCATCGACGATCAGGCGCTGATCGACGAAGTCGCCGGCAATTTCGCGCAACTGGTGGACGCGTGGCTCGGCCGCCGCGACGCGGCGCGCGCCGCCGCGGCCTGACGTGCGGCCCGCGCATCCATTCGACTCCTTTTCCTCGAACGACGATGACCCAAACCGTAAGACTGACCGTCAGCCAGGCGCTGGTCCGTTATCTGGCCGCGCTGCGCGCCGAAGTCGTGCAGCCCGACGGACGCACCGAGATCCTGCCGTACTGCGGCGGCGTGTTCGCGATCTTCGGCCACGGCAACGTGGCCGGCCTCGGCGAGGCGCTGCACGCCGAACGCGACCGGCTGCCGACGTACCGCGCGCACAACGAGCAAGGGATGGCCAATGCGGCCATCGCGTTCGCGAAAGCGAACTTCCGGCAGCGGATGATGGCCGTGACGTCGAGCATCGGCCCCGGCGCGACCAACATGCTGACGTCGGCCGCGCTCGCGCACGTCGGCCGGCTGCCGCTGCTGCTGCTGCCCGGCGACGTGTTCGTGTCGCGGCTGCCCGATCCTGTGCTGCAGCAGATCGAGGATTTCGAACAGGGCGACGTCAGCGCGAACGACTGTTTCCGTCCCGTGACGCGCTACTTCGATCGCATCACGTCGCCCGAGCAGCTGCTCGTCGCGCTGCCGCGCGCGATCCAGGTGATGACCGATCCGGCGCAATGCGGCCCCGTCTGTCTCGCGCTGCCGCAGGACGTGCAGACCTTCGCGTACGACTGGCCCGAGGATTTCTTCGCCCCGCCGCCGATCCGCATGCGGCGGCCGCCCGCCGACGCGCTCGAGCTCGCCGATGCGCTCGACGTGCTGAAGGCCGCGAAAAAGCCGCTGATCGTCGCCGGCGGCGGCGTGCTGTACAGCCAGGCGTGGGACGCGCTGCGCACGTTCGCCGACACGCACGGCGTGCCGGTCGCCGAATCGCAGGCCGGCAAGGGCAGTCTCGCGTGGGATCATCCGCTGAACCTCGGCTCGATCGGCGTGACGGGCTCGCCCGCCGCGAACCGCGCGGCCGCGCAGGCCGACGTCGTGTTCGCGGTCGGCACGCGGCTGCAGGATTTCACGACCGGCTCGCATGCGCTGTTCGGCCAGGCCACGCTGCTGAGCCTGAACGTGCAGCCGTTCGATGCGGGCAAGAAGCGCGGGCGGCAGCTCGTCGCCGATGCGCGCACGGGGCTCGGCCAGCTGTCGGCCGCGCTGGCCGGATGGCAGGCCGATCCGGCATGGACGGCGGCGAACCGCGATCAGGCCGCCGCGTGGAACGCGCGCGTCGCCGAGCTCACTACGCGCGTGCCCATCGACACGCTGCCGTACGACGCGGAAGTGATCGGCGCGGTGCGCGACTCCGCGGCGGACGCCGGACGCGACAGCGCGCGCGACGATCTGGTCGTGTGCGCGGCCGGCACGCTGCCGGCCGAACTGCACAAGCTCTGGCGCAGCGGGCTGCCCGGCAACTATCACATGGACTACGCGTATTCGTGCATGGGCTACGAGGTGGCCGGGGGCCTCGGCGCGAAGCTCGCGCGGCCCGAGCGCGAGGTGATCGTGATCGTCGGCGACGGGTCGTACATGATGCTCAACGCGGAGCTCGCGACCTCGGTGATGCTCGGCCGCAAGATCATCGTCGTGATTCTCGACAACCGCGGCTACGGCTGCATCGAGCGGCTGCAGCTGAACTGCGGCGGCGCGAGCTTCAACAACATGCTCGACGACTGCGTGCCCGAAGGCGGCGAACGCGCGACGATCGACTTCGCGATGCATGCGCGCTCGATGGGCGCCGAGGCCGTGCACGTGCGCGACGTCGGCGAGCTGCGCCGCGAGATGGTGCGTGCGCGCGCGGCCACGAAGAGCCAGGTGCTCGTGATCGACACGACGCACCGCCGCACGACCGACGACGGCGGCGCGTGGTGGGAAGTCGCGGTGCCGCAGGTGTCCGCGCGGCCCGATGTCGAACGCGCGCACCGCCGCTATCTCGACGACAAGACGCGGCAGCGGCGCTGACGCCGCGCCGCCCTGCTCACCCGCACGCACGCGACAACAACATCGAGGAAGCCTGACATGAGCTGGAACGTTCGCATCGGTATCAACCCCCTGTCGTGGATGAACGACGACCTGCCGTCGCTCGGCGGCGAAACGCCGCTCGAGACGGCGCTCAAGGAAGGCGCCGAAATCGGCTACGCGGGCTTCGAGCTCGGCAACAAGTTTCCGAAGACGGGCCCCGAGCTGAAGGCGAAGCTCGCCGAGTTCGGGCTCGTGTGCGTGTCGGGCTGGTATTCCGGCTTTCTCGCCGAAGTCGCGCCCGGAATGACCGACGCCGACGCCGTCGCGGCCGAAATCGAGCGCTGCCGCGCGCACATGACGAAGCTGCAGTACAACGACGTGAAGGTCGTCGTCTACGGCGAATGCGCAGGCACGATCCAGGGCCGCATCGATACGCCGGTCGCGAAGCGCCCGCGCTTCGTCGATGACGCAGCATGGCGACGCTATGCGGCGCGCCTCGACGCGTTCGGCGCGCATCTGCTCGACACGTACGGGATCAAGCTCGCGTATCACCACCACATGGGCGCGTACGTCGAATCGCCGGACGACGTCGATCGACTGATGGCGCTGACCGATCCGGCGAAGGTGTTCCTGCTGTTCGACACCGGCCATGCGTATTTCGGCGGCGCGGCCGATCCGGTCGCCTTGCTGAAGAAGCACGTCTCGCGCGTCGTGCACGTGCACTGCAAGGACGTACGGCCGCAGGTCGTCACGCAGGCGCGCAACGCCGGCTGGAGCTTCCTGAACGGCGTGATCAACGGCACGTTTACGGTGCCCGGCGACGGCGCGCTCGACTACGACGCGACGCTGCGCACGCTGAAGGACGCCGGTTACGAAGGCTGGCTCGTCGTCGAGGCCGAGCAGGATCCGGCCGTCGCGCCGAGCTATCAGTATGCGAAGAAGGGTTACGAGTCGCTGCGTGCGATCGTCGACAAGCTGAGCGCGTAACCCGTCACCTCATTGCGGAGCCCGATCCGATGACGATTTCACCCCTCTTGATCAAGGCCGCCGCCGGCCGCGAAATCTGCAACGTCACGCCCGAATCCGCAGGCTGGCAGCATGTCGGCTTTCGCGCGCTGCGCCTGAAGGCCGGCGACACGGAAACGCTCGACACCGGCACGCGCGAACTGTGCGTCGTCGTGCTGACCGGCACCGTGCGCGCCGAGGTCGACGGCGACACCTACGACGCGCTCGGCAAGCGCGACAGCGTGTTCGAACCCGTGTCGCCCGACGCGCTGTACGTGCCGGGCGGCAAGACCGTCACGCTGGTCGCGACGCGCGATGCCGAAGTCGCGCTCTGCACGGCGCCGTATGCGAGCGGCGACAAGCGCGTGCTGCGCCTCGACGGCGAACGGATGCGGCGCACGGTGCGCGGCCAGGGCACCAATACGCGCTACGTCTGCGACATCCTGATGGGCGACAACCCGGCCGCGGATCGACTGCTCGTCGTCGAGGTCGTCACGCCAGCGAGCCATTCGAGCAGCTATCCGCCGCACAAGCACGACCGCGACGCGGCGCCCGACGAAACCTCGCTCGAGGAAACGTACTACCACCGCATCGATCCGCCGCAGGGCTTCGCTTTCCAGCGCGTGTACACGGACGACCGCAGCCTCGACGAAGCCTGCGCGGTCGAGAACCACGACGTCGTGATGGTGCCGCGCGGCTATCACCCGGTCGTCGCGCCGCACGGCTACAACCTGTACTACCTGAACGTGATGGCCGGACCGAGCCGTGCGTGGGCGTTCAAGAACGATCCCGCACACGAATGGATGCTCGACGCGACACCGGCCCGCTGAGCGCGACGCCGCGCCTGCGCCGGCCACGCAACCGCACCGCTACGGAGGCCGCGATGGGAATGCCGTTTACGCACCGCGAACCCGCGCCGTTCGACGACGACGCGGCCGACGTGACGCTGCCGTGCTTCAACGCGGACGTCGCACGCCGGCTCGGCGAAATCGCGACCAACCTCGCCCGGCGCCGCGGGCAGCCGATCGCGGTCGGCATCGTCGGCACGCATGCGCCGCTGTTCTACTGCGCGCTCGACGGCAGCGGCGCGGCCGATTGCGAGGCGATCCGCCGCCGGCAAAACACGGTGCTGCGCTTCGCGCTCAGTTCGCGCGCCGTCGGCGCGACGTTCCGGCGTACCGGCCAGTCGCTGCAGTCGCTCGGGCTGTCGGCGGACGACTATGCGCTCGACGGCGGCGGCGTGCCGCTGCGGATCGCCGGTGCGCGGCTCGTCGGCGCGCTCGCGATCGCGGGGCTCGACGCCGAACGCAATCACGCGCTCGCCGTCGAGAGCCTGCGCTGGCACGTCGGCACGCATGCGCTCGCGATCGGCGCGTAGCCGCGCACGATCGCCTTCGCGCGCGCGCCGCGCGGCCGCTCAGCGCAGCCCGCCGCTCGCGACCAGATGCTCGCCCGTCAGCCAGCGCGCGTCGTTCGACGCGAGGAACACCGCGACCGATGCGATGTCGTCCGGCGCGCCGTGGCGGCCCAGCGGCGTTTCGGCGAGCACCTGCTTTTCGAGGTCCGAACCGATGATGCCCGTCGTATGCGTGCCTTCGGTCACGACCAGTCCCGGGTTGATCGCGTTCACGCGAATCTTGCGCGGCGCGAGTTCGTTCGCGAGCACACCGGTGATCGCGTCGACCGCGCCCTTCGTGCCGCTGTAGACGGCGCTCGCGGGCGGCACCATGCTCGTGATCGCCGAGCTGATGTTGATGATGCTCGCGCCTTCGCCGAGATGCTTGGCGGCCGCCTGCGTCGTCAGCAGCAGGCCGAACACGTTCGTATCGAACTGCTTGCGGTAGTGCTCTTCGGTAATGGTTTCGATCGGCGCGAACTCGTAGATGCCGGAATTGTTCACGAGTACGTCGAGACGGCCGTACGTCTCGATCGCGGTGTCGACGATGCGCTGCGCGTCGGCCGCCTTCGACACGTCGCCACCCACCGCGACCGCGCGCCCGCCCGCTTCGACGATCGCGCCCACGACCGCATCCGCGCCCGCCTTGCTGCTCGCGTAGTTGACGACGACCGCCGCGCCTTCGGCGGCCAGCGCCTTTGCAATCGCCGCGCCGATGCCTTTCGATGCGCCCGTGACGATCGCGACCTTGTCTGCCAGCTTGCTCATGATCGGATACCTTTCGAAAATTTGACGATGAAGGGGCACCGGCTGCCGACTGCGCGGCGAACCGGCGTTGTCATGCATGTTGGCGGTTCGGTCCGCGGCGATAAAGCGGCTCGATGCGAATTGTGTGGCGCGGCCAGCCGAACAATCGGCCGGCGCTCAGCCGGTGCCGAGCCAGGCGCGCACGGTGTCGTCGCCGAGGCCGTCGAGCGCGCCGTCGTAGACGATCGTTCCGCGCCCCATCACCGCGACGCGATGCGCCAGCCGCGGCGCCAGCTGCAACCGCTGCTCGATCAGCAGGATCGCGACGCCGTCCGCCTGCAGCGCGGCGAGGCACGCGCGCACTTCGTCGACGGCAAGCGGCGCGAGCCCCTCGGCCGGTTCGTCGACGAGCAGCACGCGCGGGCGGCCGGCGAGCGCACGCACGAGCGCGAGCACCTGCTGTTCGCCGCCCGACAGCCGCGCGGCCTTCACGTCGGCGCGCGCGGCCAGCAGCGGAAAGCGCGCGAACAGGCGCTCGAGTTCCGCGCGCGCGGCCGCCCGGCCGACGCCGCGCAGCCCGAGCAGCAGGTTGTCGCGCACGCTGAGCAGCGGAAACACGTCGCGACTTTCGGCGACGTAGGCGACGCCGCGACGCGCGATGTCGAAGGTGCGTGCGCCCACGCATTCGACGCCCGCGACGCGCACCGAACCGCTCGTGCGCACGAGCCCCATCACGGCCTTCGCGAGCGTCGAGCGGCCGGCGCCGTTGCGTCCGAGCAGCGCAAGCGTCTCGCCCGGCGCGAGCGCGAGATCGATGCCGTCGAGCACCGGCTGATGTCCGTACCATGCGCGCAGCGCACGAATGTCGAGCAGCGCGCTCATCGTGTGCCCTCGCCGAGATATGCGGCGCGCACGGCCGGATCCGCGCGGATCGCCTCCGGTGCGCCGGTCGCGACGATCGCGCCGCGCACGAGCACCGTGATGCGTTCCGCGAAGCCGAACACCGCGTCCATGTCGTGCTCGATCATCAATACCGTGCGCCCCTGCGTGGTCGCGCGGATCAGCGCGATCATGCGCGCGGCCTGGTCGCGATTCATGCCGGCGGTCGGCTCGTCGAGCAGCAGCGTGCGCGCGCCGCTCGCCAGCGCGATGCCGAGATCGAGCGCGCGCTGCTCGGCGTAGGCGAGGTCGGCGGCCGGCGTGTCGCGCCGTGCGTCGAGGCCGATGTCCTCCATCACGCGCGCGGCCGCGAGATCGACCGACGCCGATTCGCGCAGCCGGTTCCACCAGCGCCGCCGCTCGGCCGGCGCATGCAGCGCCGCGCAGCGCAGGTTGTCGAACACGCTCAGGCGCGCGAACGCGCTCGTCTGCTGAAAACTGCGGCCGACGCCGAGCCGGCTCGCGATCACGGGCCCGCGCCCGCGCAAGTCGACGCCGTGCAGCATCACGCGCCCGCGCGTCGGCCGCAGCGCGCCGCCGATGACGTTGAACAGCGTCGACTTGCCGGCGCCGTTCGGGCCGATCAATGCATGACGCTCGCCGGCCGCGACGTCGAGGTCGATGCCGTCGAGCACCGTCCGCGCGCCGAAGCGCAGCACGATCCCGCGCAGCGCGACTGCGGTGCCGCTCATCGCCGCCGCTCCGCGTCGGCACGCGCGAAGCGCGCGCGCCAGCCCCACAGCAGCATGCCGACGGCGGCCGCCGAAGCGGCAACGGCCCAGCCGACCGGCGTATCGGCGTCGATCCGCCATGCGCCGAACGCGGCGCCCGGGCCGTCGTCCTGCGCGAAGCGCCACGCATAGCCGAGTTCGGCCGCGGCGACGAGCGCGATGCCCCAGAACACGCACGCGCCGAACGCGCACAGCAGCCGCCAGCGCTCGCTCGCCGATGCGCCGCGACGCAGCGCGTGCGCGAGCGCGTCGACGAGCCCCGCGAGCCCGCGCGGCGCGGCAACGACGACCGCGACGAACAGCACGCCGAGGTAGAGCGCCCACGCGCGCGACATGCCCGCAACGACGACGCTCAGCGCGGTCAGCACCGCCGCGCCGGCCGCGGGCCCGAAGAACGCGCCGCTGCCGCCGATCACGGCAGCGATCAGCACGCTGGCGGAGCGCGCCATCGATACGCTGTCGGGCGTCGCGATCTCGACGTCGATCAGCGTCAGCGTGCCGGCAATGCCGGCGAAGAACGAGGCGCACGTGACCATCGCGAGCCGCACGCGGCGCGGATCGGTGCCGAGCGCCGCGACGCGCGCCGGGTTGTCGCGCACCGCGTTCGCGAGCCGCGCAAGCGGCGTGCGTGTCAGCGCGCGCATCGCGAGCGCGGAGGCGATGCACCATGCGGCAATCACCGCATACGCCTGCGCCGGTGCGCCGAATTGCCAGCCGCCCCACGGTGTGCCGCTCGCGCGATCGATCGGCACGCCGCCGATTCCGCCGAACCATGCCGGCACGCTCCACGCGGCCGCTGCTACGCACTCGCCGAGGCCGAGCGTGATCATCGCGAACGCGGTGCCCGCGCGACGCGTCGCGAGCAGCCCGGCGACGAAGCCGAAACCTGCGCCGGCCGCGCCGCCGACGAGCGGCAGCAGCGGCAGCGGGCCGCCGAAGCGGTTGAACCAGTGCGCGGCCGCGAACGCGCCGAGCCCCGCAAACGCGGCATGGCCGAACGACAGCAGCCCGGTTGTGCCGAGCTGCAGGTTGTACGACAGCGCGAGCACGACGAGCGATGCCGTCTGCGCGAGGTAGCCGAGCACGGCGCCCTGCGGCCACAGCCACGCGGGCAGCACGAGGCAGCCTGCGAACAGCGCCCAGCGCACGAACGCCGCGAACGTGCCGCCGCTACGCATCGGCACGCTCGCCGAACAATCCGCGCGGCCGCGCGACCAGCACCGCGACGAGCAGCAGGTACGGCACCAGCGGCGCCAGCTGCGCGATCGATACGGCCGCGACGCCGTCCGGCAGCGCAAGGCCGGCCGCTTGCGCGAGCGTGCGCAGCGTGACGTCGCTCGACGCGGCGAACGTCTGGGCGAAGCCGACCGCGAGCGACGCGACGAACGCGCCGCCGAGCGAGCCGAGCCCGCCGATCACGACGACGGCGAACACGACCGAGCCGACCGTCTCCGCGAGCGCGGGCTCGATCACGGCAAGCGGCGCGCCGATCACGCCGGCCAGCGCGGCAAGCGCGGTGCCGGCGCCGAACAGCAGCGTCATCAGCCGCGGCACGTCGTAGCCGAGCGCCTCGACGGCCGCGCGATGCGTGAGCGCCGCGCGCACGACGAGCCCGAGCCGCGACGTACGCAGCAGCGCGCCGAGCGCGATCAGCATCGCCGCCGACATCGCCATCATGAACAGCCGATAGCGCGGCAGCGCGAGCCCGAACACGCTCACGGGCGCGCCCTCGAACGACGCGGGCACCGGCGCGGGCAGCGGCGCGAGCCCCCACGCGAGCTTGGCGACCTCGCCGATCAGATAGGCCAGCCCGAAAGTCAGCAGCAATTCGCCGGTATGGCCGCGCGCCTGCACGCGGCGCAGCAGCGTGCGCTCGCATGCCGCGCCGAGCGCGCCGACCGCGAGCGGCGCGAGCACGAGCGCCGGCCAGAAGCCCGCACGCAACGCGATGCTGTAGCCGACGTATGCGCCGAGCATGTAGAAGCTCGCATGGGCGAAGTTGAGCACGCCCTGCACGCTGAAGATCAGCGTGAGGCCGGCCGACAGCATGAACAGCAGCAAGCCGTAGCTGAGGCCGTTGAACGCCTGGAGCGCGAATGCGTGCACCGCGCGCCCCGTCAGGCCGCGAGCGGCTCGAGCGCGGCGCGCAGCGCGTCGGGTAGCGGCACCGGGCGGCGCGTGCCGCGATCGACGTAGACGTGCACGAAGTGCCCCTGCGCGGCGGGGGCGGCCTCGCCGGCCGCGAACAGCCCGATCTCGTAGCGCACGCTCGACGTGCCGAGCTTCGCGACGCGCAGCCCCGCATCGACGGCCTGCGGAAACACGAGCGGCGCGAAATAGTTGCACTGCGTCTCGACGACGAGGCCGATCGTCTGGCTGCGCTCGACGTCGAGCACGCCCGCGCCGATCAGGTACGCGTTGACGACCGTGTCGAAGTAGCTGTAGTAGACGACGTTGTTCACGTGCCCGTAGACGTCGTTGTCCATCCAGCGGGTCGTGATCGGCAGGAAATGGCGATACGCGTCGCGCGGACGCGGCTGCGGCTTGTCGGACATGGCGATGGCGATCGGAACGGTGACGGGGAACGGGGCCGCGTACGCGGCGGTCATTGACCGGGACGGTCGACGAACTGGAAATCGAGGCCGCGCGCACGCATCCAGTCGGCGAGCGCGTAGCCGGTGCCCGCGCGCCACGGGCGCAGCAGCGGCGGATCGACGAGCCGGTATTCGAGCAGCTCCGGCGACAGCGTGACGGTGCCCGACGCGCGCACGTGATACGCGATGATCAGCTCGTTCTTGCGGATGAATTCGTAGACGCCGACCAGCGCGATCTGCTCGGCGTTCAGCCCGGTTTCCTCGCGCACTTCGCGCGCGATGCCGTCCTCGGGCGTTTCGCCGTGCTCGAGGAAGCCGGTGATCAGCGCGAACATCCCTTCCGGCCAGGCCGCGTTGCGCGCGAGCAGGATCTTGCCGTCGAGCTCGACGATCGCGGCAACCACCGGCAGCGGATTGTTCCAGTGCACGTAGCCGCATGCATCGTCGGGACACGCCTGGCGCAGGCGGCCGCCCTCGTGGTCCGGATCGGCGCGTTCGATCAGCGGGCTCGCGCAGCGCGGGCAGAAACGGTAGTCGGCAGTGGTCATCGGCAGGACATGACGGCGCCGCACGGCGCCGCTCGGCACGGGAAAGGCCTCATTCTAGCGAGTTTGCCCGCCACGCAGCCGATCCGGCCCCATCGTCGTCAGCGGCGCACGCGCGCGGCGGCGGCGGTCGCCGCGAAACCGGCCGCGCCGGCGAGCAGCGCGGCCGCCGCGACCCACAGCGCGGGCGAGAACGATCCGAAGCGCGCGGTCAGCGGCGCCGCGACGAGCGGGCCGAGAATCTGCCCGATTCCGTACGAGGCGGTCGCATAGCCCATCAGCCCCGCCGCGCGCTCGCCGTGCAGACGCCGCGCCTCGCGCATCGCGAACAGCGTGATCGCGGTGAACGGCAGCCCGAGCAGCGCGCTGCCGATCGCGAAGCCGGCCGTGTTCGGCCATACGATGCCGGCCGCGATCCCGAGCGCCTGCATCGCACAGCCGCCGGCCAGCAGCAGCCGGTTGTCCCAGTGCGCGGGCAGCCGCGCGGCCGCAATTGCGCCGACGATCAGCGCCGCGCCGAACATCGGCCAGAACAGGTCGGGCCACGGCGAGCCGGCCGGCAGCGCAGCGCGCGCGATCACGGGCAGAAACGTCGCCGTGATGATGTAGCCGAAGCCCGGCATCCCGTACAGCACGATCAGCCAGCCGGCGTCGACCCGCGCGCGGCGCGCGTCGTGGACCGCGGCCGGCGTCGCCGCCGCCGCGTGCGCCGCCGTGCCGGCGGCCGGTGCCGGCGCGGCCGCCGAGGCGGTGCCGAAAGTGCGCCAGATCGCAGCGGACAGCCCTGCCGACAGCGCCGCGAAGCCGAGCCAGCCGAGCGTCGCGCGATGGCCCGCGAGCGCGCTGCCGATCAGCCCGGTCAGCACGATGCCGGCGCCCGGCCCCGCATAGATGACGCCGCTCCACGCGGGCGCATGGAGCTCGGCGAGCCGCCGCAGCCCCCACTGCGACACGAACACGAACGTCCACGCGCTGACGACGCCGGCGACGAAGCGCACCGCGAGCCAGACCGGCAGCAGATGACCGACGCCCATCGCGGCCGTCAGCAGCACCGTGGCGGCGAGCCCGACGCGCACCATCCGCGCGGGCGGCACGCGCAGCGCGGCGCAGCTGACCGCGCCGACGAAATACCCCGCATAGTTCGCCGACGCGAGCCAGCTGCCGGCTTCGAGCCCGAGCGAGCTGTCGGCGAGCATCAGCGGCAGCAGCGGCGTGAACGCGAACCGGCCGACGCCGAGCGCGACCGCGAGTCCGACCATGCAGGCGAGCGCCGCCGCGCGCGCACGGCGATCGGCGTCACGCGACGCATGCGGGTGGACGGCGGCGGACGACGCATCGGAACGGGACATGGCGCAATGGACCGGCGCGACACGCCGGCCGACACGGAAATCGGATGACGCCATCGTAGCTTGACCGATCATTCTCGAAAAATGAATAATTCAGAATCCACCCATCGCAGGGAGAGAATCATGGATCTGGCGGCGCTGGCGATTTTCCGCGCGGTCGTGCGCGAGAACGGCGTGACGCGCGCGGCCGCGAAGCTCAACCGCGTGCAGTCGAACGTGACCACGCGCATCAAGCAGCTCGAGGAGGAACTCGGCGCGGCGCTGTTCGTGCGCGACGGCCGCCGGCTCGTGCTGACGCCGGCCGGCCGCACGTTGCTGCCGTATGCGGAGCGGCTGCTCGCGCTGGCCGACGAAGCGCGCGATGCGGTGCGCGAGGACACGCCGCGCGGCCGGCTGCGGCTCGGCACGATGGAAAGCACGGCCGCGAGCCGGCTGCCGGCCGTGCTCGCGCGCTATCACCATGCGTGGCCGGACGTGTCGCTCGAGCTCGTCACGGGCACGACGGGCTGGCTGATCGACCGCGTGCGCGAGTTCGACGTCGACGCCGCGCTGTTCGCGCGGCCGCCCGCGCCCGACACGCTGCCCGACACGTTCGAGACCGTGCCGGTGTTCCGCGAGGAACTCGTGCTGCTCACGCCGCGCGGCCATCCGCCGGTGCGCACGCCGCGCGACGTGATCCTGCCGACGCTGATCGCGTTCGAACGCGGCTGTACGTACCGGAAGTACGTCGAGCAGTGGTATGCCGAATACGGGCTGAAGCCCGCGCGCGTGCTGGAGCTCGGCTCGTATCACGCGATCGTCGCGTGCGTCGCGGCCGGTGCCGGCATCGCGGTCGCCCCGCGCTCGGTGCTCGACCTGCAGCCGGAGACGGACAACGTCGCGCAGCACGCGATCGCCGCATTCGGCGCGATCGATACGCTGCTCGCGTGGCGGCACGGCTATGAATCGGCTGCCCTCGCCGCGTTGCGCGACGCGTTGACCGATGCCGCGCCGACCGCAGCCGACGGCGACAAACATGCGGCCACGATAGCGGCGTAACACGAGCGACACTCGCCGGGCGGTTCACCGTTGGTGCGCCGCGCTGCTCGCCGGCCCGCTCGCCGGGCCCCGAATGCAGAACGCCCCGACCGGCCTGCGCCGATCGGGGCGTTTCGTTTGCGTGCGTGACGCCGGCGAAGCGCGGCCCCGCGGCGGGCGCCGCGCGGCCGCGCGCTCGGGCGATCAGAGCCGTGCTTCGACCCAGCCCTTCACGCCGGCGAGCGCGGCCGGCAGGTTCGCCGGTTCGGTGCCGCCGGCCTGTGCCATGTCGGGGCGGCCGCCGCCCTTGCCGCCGACCTGCTGCGCGACGAAGTTCACGAGCTCGCCGGCCTTGACCTTCTTGCTCGCCTCGGCCGTCACGCCGGCGATCAGGCTGACCTTGCCGCCCTCGACCGCCGCGAGCACGATCGCCGCGCTCTTCAGCTTGTCCTTCAGCTTGTCGACCGTCTCGCGCAGCGTCTTCGCATCGGCGCCGTCGAGCGTCGCGGCCAGCACGTGCACGCCGCCGACTTCGACGGCCTGCTGCGCGAGCTCGTCGCCCTGGCTCGACGCGAGCTTCGACTTCAGCGCCGCGAGCTCCTTCTCGAGCGACTTGACCTGATCCTGCACCTGCGCGATGCGCTGCGTGAGCTCCGCGGGCTGCGCCTTCAGCGCGGCTGCCGCTTCGTTCACGCGCGCGTCGAGTTCCTGCACGTAGCGCACGGCGTTGTCGCCGGTGATCGCCTCGACGCGGCGGATGCCGGCCGCGACGCCGCCTTCCATCACGATCTTGAAGAGGCCGATGTCGCCGGTGCGGCTCACGTGCGTGCCGCCGCAGAGCTCGCGCGAGAAGCCGAGGTCGAGCACGCGCACTTCGTCGCCGTACTTCTCGCCGAACAGCGCCATTGCGCCGCCCTTCACCGCTTCGTCGTACGGCATCACGCGCACGATGCCCGGTGCGTTGGCCAGGATTTCGTCGTTGACGATCTGCTCGACGCGACGGATTTCGTCGTCGGTCAGCGGCGCGTTATGCGCGAAGTCGAAACGCGTTTTGTCCGCGTCGACGAGCGAGCCCTTCTGCTGCACGTGCGAGCCGAGCACTTCGCGCAGCGCCTTGTGCATCAGGTGCGTCGCCGAGTGGTTGCGCTGCGTGCGCGCGCGGCGCTGCGCGTCGATCTCCGCGCGCAGCACGTCGCCGACCTTCAGCGTGCCCTGCTCGAGCGTGCCGTGGTGGCCGATCACGTCGGCCTGCACCTTCAGCGTGTCGGCGACCGCAAAGCGCGTCGACGCGTTCGCGAGCACGCCCTGGTCGCCGACCTGGCCGCCCGATTCCGCGTAGAACGGCGTGTGATCGAGCACGACGACCGCATCCTGACCGGCCTTCACTTCGGTGACGGCCGAGCCGTCGACGTACAGCGCGACGACCTTCGCGTCGTCGAACGCAATCTCCTCGTAGCCGTGGAACGTCGTCTTCGCGCCCGTGTATTCGAGGCCCTGCGCGGCCTTGAACTTGCCGGCCGCGCGCGCCTGCTCGCGCTGGCGCGCCATCGCGTCGTCGAACGCGGGCTCGTCGACCGTCACGCCGCGCTCGCGGCAGACGTCGGCCGTCAGATCGAGCGGGAAGCCGTAGGTGTCGTGCAGCTTGAACGCGAGTTCGCCGTCGAGCACCTTGCCGCCCTTCGCCTCGAGATCGGCGAGCGCCGATTCGAGGATCGACATGCCGTGCTCGATCGTTTCGAAGAAGCGCTCCTCTTCCTGACGCAGCACGTCGGTCACGCGCTGCTCGGCTTCCTTCAGCTCCGGATACGCGGCGCCCATTTCGGCGACGAGATCGGCCACCAGCTTGTGGAAGAACGCGCCCTTGCGGCCGAGCTTGTAGCCGTGGCGGATCGCGCGGCGCACGATGCGGCGCAGCACATAGCCGCGGCCTTCGTTGCCCGGAATCACGCCGTCGACGATCAGGAACGCGCAGGCGCGGATGTGATCGGCGATCACCTTCAGCGAGTTGTTGTTCAGATCGCCGACTTCGGTCACGCGCGCGGCGGCCTTGATCAGGTTCTGGAACAGGTCGATTTCATAGTTGCTGTGCACGTGCTGCAGCACCGCGGCGAGACGCTCGAGGCCCATGCCGGTATCGACGCACGGCTTCGGCAGGCGCGTCATGTTGCCCTGCGCGTCGCGGTTGAACTGCATGAACACGAGGTTCCAGATTTCGATGTAGCGATCGCCGTCTTCTTCCGGCGACCCCGGCGGCCCGCCCCACACCTCCGGGCCGTGATCGTAGAAGATCTCGGTGCACGGGCCGCACGGGCCCGTGTCGCCCATCGTCCAGAAATTGTCGGACGCGTAGCGCGCGCCCTTGTTGTCGCCGATCCGGATGATGCGCTCGGTCGGCACGCCGACTTCCTTCGCCCAGATGTCGTACGCCTCGTCGTCTTCCTGGTACACGGTGACCCACAGCTTGTCCTTCGGCAGCATGTAGACCGTGGTCAGCAGCTCCCACGCGAAGCGGATCGCGTCGTGCTTGAAGTAGTCGCCGAACGAGAAGTTGCCGAGCATCTCGAAGAACGTATGGTGCCGCGCGGTGTAGCCGACGTTCTCGAGGTCGTTGTGCTTGCCGCCCGCGCGCACGCTGCGCTGCGCCGTCGTCGCGCGCGTGTACGGACGCCGGTCGGTGCCGAGGAAGACGTCCTTGAACTGGACCATCCCCGAGTTCGTGAACATCAGCGTAGGATCGTTACCGGGCACGAGGCTCGACGAGCGGACGATCGTGTGGCCCTTCGATTCGAAGAATTTGAGAAATTTCTCGCGGATTTCGGCAGCTTTCATGGCGTGCGGGGACAGTCTGCTAAGACGGCTTCAAACGCCGGCGGCCGTTGCGGACGCGCGGCGGCATGGTTCGGAAACGATCGATTATACGGGATTGAATGCGATTCCCGGCAAAGCGGCTCGACGCTCCGGCCGGCCCCACGGGGCCACCGGCGGCGCCGATTCGCCTTAAGATGCTCGGCATGCCAATTCGCCTTGCCGCGCAAGGCCACGCCATGAAAGGAGACGAATCGACGATGGGTGCCCTGAGCCATATCCGCGTGCTGGACCTGACCCGCGTGCTCGCGGGCCCGTGGTGCGCGCAGACGCTCGCCGACTTCGGCGCCGACGTGATCAAGATCGAGCGCCCGGGCGCCGGCGACGACACGCGCCACTGGGGGCCGCCCTACCTGAAGGACGCGCACGGCGCCGACACCGCCGAGGCCGCCTACTATCTCGCGGCGAACCGCAACAAGCGCTCGGTGACGGTCGACATCGCGACGCCCGAAGGCCAGCAGATCGTGCGCGAGCTGGCGGCGCAGAGCGACGTCGTGCTCGAGAACTACAAGGTCGGTCAGTTGAAGAAATACGGGCTCGACTATGCATCGCTGCGCGCCGTGAAGCCCGATCTCGTCTACTGCTCGGTGACGGGCTTCGGCCAGACCGGCCCGTACGCGCATCGCGCGGGCTACGACTTCATCGTGCAGGGAATCGGCGGCTTCATGAGCATCACGGGCGAGCGCGACGGCGTGCCGGGCGGCGGCCCGCAGAAGGCCGGCGTCGCGATCGCCGATCTCGCGACCGGCCTCTATTCGACGATCGCGGTGCTCGCCGCGCTCGCGCATCGCGACCGCACGGGCGTTGGCCAGTACATCGACATGGCGCTGCTCGACGTGCAGGTCGCGCTGCTCGCGAACATGAACACGAACTTCCTCGCGAGCGGCACGCCGCCCGTGCGCTGGGGCAACGCGCATCCGAACATCGTGCCATACCAGACGTTCCAGACGAGCGACGGCTGGATCATCGTCGCGGTCGGCAACGACGGGCAGTTCCGCAAGTTCGTCGAAGCCGGCGGGCGGCCGGAGCTCGCCGACGACGAACGCTTTGCGACCAATCCCGCGCGCGTGCGCCATCGCGACACGCTGGTGCCGATCCTCGCGGAGATGGTGAAGACGCGCAGCAAGACGGCGTGGATCGACGCGCTCGAGGCGGCCGGCGTGCCGTGCGGGCCGATCAACGATCTGGCCGAGGTGTTCGCGAACGAGCAGGTCGTCGCGCGCGGGATGGAAGTCGCGCTGCCCCATCCGTGCGGTGCGGACGTGAAGCTCGTGCGCAATCCGGTGCGGATGAGCGCGACGCCGCCGGATGCGCGCACCGCCCCGCCGCTGCTCGGCGCGCACACCGACGACGTGCTGCGCGATATGCTCGGCTACGACGATGCGCGGATCGCGGCGCTGAAGGCGAAGCAGGCGATCTGAGCGGCGCGGCGCTCGGCCGGCCTGCAGGCCGGGCGCATGCGCGGGCACTGCGTCGGCGCGCCGCCGAAGCGGCATCGGGCCGGGCGCTCGCGCCGGCGCCCGTCAGCCGCGCTGCGCGAGCGCGTCGAGCCAGCCGCGTGCGTCGGGCCAGTCGCCGAGCCCGCTGTCCGCGTTGATGTGGCCGCGCGGGCCGAGTTCGTGGAATACGCTGCCCCATGCCTGCGCGCAGTTGCGCGCGAACGCGAGCGAGCCGTACGGATCGTCGCTGCTCGCGACCACGCGCGTCGGGAACGGCAGCCGTTCGAGCGGCACGGGCCCGAAGCCGTGCGCGTCGGCCGGAAACGCCGGCCCGGACGGATCGGGCAGCGCGACCAGCAGCGCGCCGCGCACCTTCGCGAGCGTGTCGGGCCGCGCATAGCGCGTCGCCCACCAGGCGGCGGTCAGCGTGCCGAGGCTGTGCGCGGCGAGCAGCACGGGGCCCGGCGCCGTGCGTACCGCGCGATCGAGCGCGAGACACCAGCCGTTGCGGAAGGCGCGTTCCCAGTCGGGCATCGCGACGCGCACGAAGCGCGCATCCGCGCGCGCCCAACGGCTTTGCCAATGGAGCGGGCCCGAGTCGCCGTAGCCCGGCAGGACGAAAACGAGGGGATCGTTCATCGAAGGATCGTCGGCAAGTGAATGAGTTATAGGAGCCGACGAAGTGTCGCACATCCGTTCCTCCCTGATGCTGCCTGTCGAGCGAATGCCGGAACGATGTGTGCGAAAAGAGACGGGACGGCGCCCGGCCCCGCACGGGGCGGACGCCGCGCCGCTTAGCGGACGTTCGCGCCGACGATGCCGCCGGCCGCCGCGCCCGCGACCGTGCCGAGCGGGCCGCCCGTGATCAGGTAGCCGAGCGCGCCGCCTGCGGCCGCGCCGATGCCGGCGTTGCGCTGCGTGTGCGTCATCGCGCAGGCGCCGAGTTGCGACAGGACCGCGACGATCACCGCGGCACGAACGACAAAAGTGGTCTTCTTCATCATGGTTCTTGGTGTCCTCCCGTCGCGCGCGCTGCGCACGGCGGCATTTGAATCGGTGCTGCCATCATAGGAAAAGCCGAACGGGCAGGGCAATCCGATTTACGTCGTGTTACAGCCGACACAAAGTCGAGACATTGCCTGCACGCGACATCGGCACGGCGCGACGGGCCGCGGGCCGCGCGGGACCGACCCCGGTCAGGTAGAATTGCAGGATTAAACCGGCGCGACGCGCCGCCCCAACCTGACGCCAACCGCATGAGCACCGAACGCAACGACGCCCCCGCGGCTTCCAACTTCATTCGCAACATCATCGACGACGACAACCGCACCGGCAAATGGGGCGGCCGCGTCGAGACGCGCTTCCCGCCCGAGCCGAACGGCTATCTCCATATCGGTCATGCGAAGAGCATCTGCCTGAATTTCAGCATCGCGCGCGACTACGGCGGCGTCTGCCACCTGCGTTTCGACGACACGAACCCGGAAAAGGAAAGCATCGAGTACGTCGACTCGATCGTCGATGCGGTGCGCTGGCTCGGCTTCGACTGGCGCAAGGACGCGGTCGATCATCAGTATTTCGCGAGCGACTACTACGACAAGCTGTACGAGTTCGCCGAGCTGCTGATCAAGCGCGGCAAGGCCTACGTCGACAGCCAGAGCGCCGACGAGATGCGCGCGAACCGCGGCTCGCTGACCGAGCCCGGCAAGCCGTCGCCGTTCCGCGACCGCACGCCCGACGAGAACCTCGACCTGTTCCGCCGGATGAAGGCCGGCGAGTTCAAGGAAGGCGAGCACGTGCTGCGCGCGAAGATCGACATGGCGTCGCCGAACATGAACATGCGCGACCCGGTGATCTACCGGATCCGCTACGCGCACCACTACCGCACCGGCGACGCATGGTGCGTGTATCCGATGTACGACTACACGCACTGCATCTCCGATGCGCTCGAAGGCATCACGCATTCGCTCTGCACGCTCGAGTTCGAGGATCACCGCCCGCTGTACGACTGGGTGCTGAACGAGCTCGCGGATGCCGGCATCTTCACGCGCCCGCTGCCGCAGCAGATCGAATTCTCGCGACTGAACCTCACGTATGCGATCACGAGCAAGCGCAAGCTGCTGCAGCTCGTCACCGAAGGCCATGTCGACGGCTGGGACGATCCGCGCATGCCGACGATCGTCGGCATCCGCCGCCGCGGCTTCACGCCCGAGAGCATTCACCTGTTCTGCGAGCGGATCGGCGTGACGAAGGTCGACTCGTGGATCGACATGAGCGTGTTCGAAGGCGCGCTGCGCGACGATCTCGACGACAAGGCGCCGCGCACGGTCGCGGTGCTCGACCCGCTGAAGCTGATCATCGACAACTATCCGGAAGGCCAGGAAGAAGCCTGCACGGCGCCCGTGCATCCGCATCATCCGGATCGCGGCGTGCGCACGTTCCCGATCTCGCGCGAGCTGTGGATCGAGCGCGAGGACTTCGCCGAGCAGCCGCCGAAGGGCTATTTCCGCCTGTTCCCCGGCAACAAGGTGCGGCTGCGCTACGGCTACGTCGTCGAGTGCACGGGCTTCGACAAGGATGCCGACGGCAACGTGACGGCCGTGCACTGCAACTACTTCCCGGACAGCAAGTCGGGCACCGACGGCGCGAACAACTACAAGGTCAAGGGCAACATCCACTGGGTCAGCGCCAAGCATGCGCAGCCGGCCGAAGTGCGGATCTACGACCGCCTGTTCAAGGAGCCGCATCCGGATGCCGGCGGCGCGAACTTCCTCGATGCGCTGAATCCCGATTCGAAGAAGATCGTGCATGCGTTCGTCGAGCCGGGCGCCGGCGACGTCGCGCCGGAAACGCGTCTGCAGTTCGAACGGCACGGCTACTTCGTCGCCGATCGCGTCGATTCGAAGCCGGGCAAGCCGGTGTTCAACCGCATCGTCGGGCTGCGCGACAGCTGGGGCAAGCCGGCCTGACGGGCTCCCCGCGCATCACATAAAAAACCGGCTCGCGCCGGTTTTTTATTGCCCTTCGGTTTTGCGACGGGAGGCCGCGCGTCCGCTCATGCGTCCGACAGCCGCCGATGGAGTTCCGCGAGCGGCAGCGTCGTATGGAACAGCCGTGCGAGGCTGCGGCTCGCATAGGCGTCGACGTCGGCGGGATCGGTCCACCGATACGCGTCCATCTCGGGAATCGGCGAGCCGTCGCGGCGGCTCGGAAACAGCGACGTGCAGGTGCAGCGCGCGAGGTCGATCTCGTCGGGCGCGACGCGCACCGCGAACAGGTGCAGATCCTTGTCGTGCCGATAGGCGAAGCGGCCGAGATCGACGAGCCGCTCAGGCGCGATCTCGATCCCGGTTTCCTCGCGCAGCTCGCGCAGCGCCGCGTCGCGCGGCGACTCGCCCGGCTCGCCCTGCCCCTTCGGGATGTCCCAGTGCGTCGTGTCCGTCGCATGCGCGAGGAACACGCGGCCGGCCGCATCGAGGATCACGACGCCGCACGACACCGTGCGCGGCGCACCGCTGCGCCTCATTGCCCGTGTGCTCAGCGCTTCTGCAGCTGCCACTTGCCCGCGGCCGTCTGGCAGTAGACGGGCTTGAGCGTCATCGTCTGTCCCTTCGCCGCGATCTCGGTCGTCACTTCGCGGCAGTGCTTGCCGTCCTTGTCGAGCGTCGCCGGCGTCAGCTTCGCTTCGATCTGCGTGCGGCCGCCGCTGCTCTGCCACGTCGTCGTCTCGCCGTCCTTGCCGGCGTCGCGCGCGTGCACGACGGCTTTCGTCAGCGAGGCGGCGTCGGCCTTGCTGAAATATGTGATCGGCGTGTCGTTCAGAAAGCCCAGGTTGCTTTGCGCATGGGCGGACAGCATGGCGGTCGCACACGCTGCGCCGGCCAGCGCACGCGCGATGAAAAGGGATGCACGCATCGACATATTGTTCTCCTTGGATGTTCGAGCGACGCGCGCGGCGCGGCCGGTGACCCGGCATGCGCCGCGCGCGTCAGCGACCGAGGATAGCATGCGTGCGTGTGCGTGCCCGTCTAGCGGCGGGCCTGAGTCGCCGCAGGTTGATATCCGTCGGTCAGCGTGTTCAGAAACGCGATCACGTCCTTGATCTCGGCCTCGTCGAGCGCGGGCCGGTCGCCCGGCTTGCGGTCGAACGGCGGCTCGCGGTTGATGTTCGGCCAGTAGCGTTTCGGCAGATCGTCGTAGCGCTGCACGCGACCGTGCACGACCGGATAGAACTTCCCCGGATGGATGTCGCGCTCGGCGTAGAAATGCATCACGTCCTCGAGCGAGTGATACACGCCGTTGTGGAAGAAGGTCTTGCGCAGCGCGACGTTGCGCAGCGACGGCGTGCGGAACAGCCCGCAGAATTCGTCGCGGCCCTTCAGGTCGGTCCGCTCGGGCCCGCATGCGCCGAGGTCGTAAAAGCGCGGATCGCGATTGACCGGCAGCGCGCGGTTGCGCGGCACCGCGATCGCGATCAGGCCGAAATCGCTGAACTGCGGCGGCGTGCCGTCCAGCGCGCGCTGACTCACGTGGCAGCTCGCGCAGTTGCCCTTCTTCTCGTCGTTGAAGAGCTGCAGTCCGTGCAGTTCGGCAGGCGTGAGCTGCGCGCGGCCCGCGAGGTACGCGTCGTACTTGCTCGTGTACGGCGCGAACAGCGACGGCGTCTGCTCGAACGTGCCGAGCGCGCGCAGCACGGCGTCGAACGTCGCGCGTTCGTCGTCGAGCACGTTCGCGCCGAACACGGCGCGAAACGCGTCCGCGTACGGCGCCGCGCGTACCGCGCGCGCGACCTTCGCGGGCGAACTGTTCATCTCGAACGGCGACGTGAGCGGAATGCGCGCCTGCGCGGCGCCCGTGTCGACGCGGCCGTCCCATGTGAGGCCGCCGGTCGGGCCGGCATCGACGCTCTCGTCGCCTTCGTCGTCCGAATCGTGGAAGTGCTCGGCGAACGGCGGCACGCCCTGCAGATACTTCAGCGACGGCACCGCGCGAAACCCGGCACGCCGCATGTCGTCGCCGCCGAGCTGCACCGACAGCGCGTTCGGCGGCCCGAACGCATGCTCGGGGCTGTGGCACGACGCGCACGCGAGCTTGCCGGAACCTGACAGCGTAGGGTCGAAGAAAAGTTGCTTGCCGAGCGCGGTCATCCGGCGCACGCCTTCGTAAACTTGCGCACGCGTCTGCGGACGGTTCGTCGCGACGAGCGGCGCACCGTCGCCGGCGGCGGCCGACGCCGGTGCGGCCGCGCCCTGCGCGGCGCCGGATGAGCCGGCAGGCTGGGCGAGCGCGGCACCCGCGCCGGGCTGCGCGTCGCAGCCCGCAACGGCGGCGAGTGCGGCGGCCAGCGCAAGCGCGCGGCCCGCGCGCCGCCACGGGCGCACGAGCGCGCCGGTTCTCGGTAGGCGAAGCTTCATCGATGGATCGCAATGTCGGTTCAGGAGCGGCCGGAGTTTATGTCAGCCGCATGACCGTTCCATGACGAAGCGTCGACAGCCATTCGAAAGGACGCCTACACCAGCCTGTCAAATCGCGCCCTCAGAATGCGGGCAGCCGGACATGCCGCGCCCGCCTGCCGGGTCGCCCGGCAATCGACGCCGGTCCCCACGCGACAAGAGAGATGAGAGTACAACGGATGAACCACCACGCCTGGATTCGCTTTACGCCGATCGCCGTTGCCGCGGCGCTCGCCCTCACCGCCTGCGGCGGCGACGACGTGCAGCAGCAGGGCCTGTCGGCCGTGAAGAACGTCGTCGTCATTTACGCGGAGAACCGCAGCTTCGACAACCTGTACGGCAACTTCCCCGGCGCCAACGGGCTGCAGAACGTGACGGCCGCGAGCGCGCAGCAGAAGGACCGCAACGGCCAGCCGCTCGCGACGCTGCCGAAGATCTGGGGCGGCCTGACCGCCAAGGGCGTCACGCCGGCCGTGACCGAAGCGATGACCGAGAATCTGCCGAACGCGCCGTTCGCGATCGACGATCCGAACGGCTTCAACACGTCGATGAGCGTGACGACGCGTGACCTGTATCACCGCTTCTACGAGAACCAGATGCAGATCAACGGCGGCAAGAACGACATGTTCGCCGCGTGGGCCGATTCGGGCGGCCTCGTGATGGGCCACTACACGGCCGACGCATCGAAGCTGCCGCTGTGGAAGATCGCGCAGCAGTACACGCTCGCGGACAACTTCTTCATGGGCGCATTCGGTGGCTCGTTCCTGAACCACCAGTACCTGATCTGCGCGTGCGCGCCGTACTACGCGAACGCGGACAAGAGCCCGGCAGCCGGCTCGATCTCCGCCGTCAACGCGGACGGCAAGTCGCTGCAGCTCGCGAGCAACTCGCCGGCGTCCGCGCTTGCCGGCGCACCGAAGTTCGTGAACTCGGGCAACCTGACGCCCGACTTCTACGCGGTCAACACGATGCAGCCGCCGTATCAGCCGAGCGGCAACAAGGCGGCCGCAGGCGGCGATCCGAACCTCGCCGATCCGTCGGCCGCGACGACGCTGCCGCCGCAGACGCAGCAGAACATCGGCGATCTGCTGACCAACGCGGGCGTGTCGTGGGCCTGGTACGGCGGTGCCTGGGGGCAGGCGCTGCAGGCCGCGCAGAGCGGCACCGCGAACGTGATCTACGGCCCGAACATGACGGCGCCGAACTTCCAGCCGCACCACCAGCCGTTCAACTACTACGCGAACCAGGCGCCGGGCACCGCGAATCGCGCGCAGCACCTGCTCGACGGCGGCACCGACGGCAGCGCGTTCATCCAGGCCATCGACGCCGGCACGCTGCCGCAGGTCGCGTTCTACAAGCCGCAGGGCAACCTGAACGAGCACGCGGGCTACACCGACGTCGCGAGCGGCGACCAGCACATCGCGAACGTGATCGCGCATCTGCAGGCGAGCCCGCAGTGGAAGAACATGGTCGTCGTCGTCACCTACGACGAGAACGGCGGCTTCTGGGATCACGTCGCGCCGCCGAAGGGCGACCGCTGGGGCCCCGGCACGCGGATTCCGGCGATCATCGTGTCGCCGTACGCGAAGAAGGGTTTCGTCGATCACACGCAGTACGACACCGCGTCGATCCTGCGCTTCATCACGCGCCGCTTCTCGCTGCCGCGCCTGCCGGGCCTGCAGCAGCGCGACGATGCGCTGAAGGCGAACGGCGCGCCGGCGATGGGCGATCTGACGAACGCGCTCGAGTTGTCGCCGAACCTGTAAGCGCGGCATCGTCGCGCGCCGGGCGGCCGCTCGGCCGGCCCGGCGTCGCGGCGAGATCGGCGAGCGCGTCGCGCCCTGGCGCGATGCTGCCGTACCGCACGCCGCGCCGTCTGCCGCTCACGCCGGCCGGCGAATCGCCGTGCGATCGCGCGAGCGGCTTGCTCGCCGACGCCGAACCGGTCGAGCGCGAAGGCGCCGCGCCGTGTCGATCTCGCGGCCGCCTTCGCGCATCGCGCAGCGCGCGAACCTCGATCGCAGACCGCCGTCCCGATGGCAGACACGATCACTGCGTGGCGCTCGCTCGCGGCGGCGCTTCGCTCTTTTTTTCTTCAGGCAAACCCGATACGCTCTCATGACTTCGACCGCACCGTTCCGGCGCCGGTCGGCCACCCTCGGGCATTCCTCATGAAAGCGCATTCGTTCTCGCTGCTCGCCGGCCTCCTCGCCGTCGCGATCGACGGCACACTCGGCGTGAACTCGCCGGCATCTCCCGTCATCGCGCTTGTCGGCCTGCTCGGCAGGCTGCCCGGCGATCCGGTGCTGCCGGGCAGCGGCACCCGCGCGCGCAAGCCGTCGTGATGCGGCACGTCGCGAGCCGCCGCCGATGAGCAACGTCGAACTGTTCCATTACCTGCTGCTGTTGATCTGCGGCGCGGGCGCGCTGACGTGGCTCGCGGAGCGCCTGTCGATTCCGCCCGCCGTCGTGCTGCTGCTCGGCGGCTGCGTCGTCGCGGTCGCCGGCAAGCGCGTGCCCGACATGGATCCGGCACTGCTGCTCGCGGCCGTGCTGCCGCCGCTGCTGATGTCGAGCGGCTTCTATACCGCGTGGAAGGCGTTCCGCCACGAGCTCGCGTCGATCGCCTCGCTCGCGCTCGGTGCCGTCGTGTTTACGACGGTCGCGGTCGCGCTCGCCGTGCATGCGTTCAACCCGGCGCTGCCGTGGGCCGCGTGCTTCACGCTCGGCGCGATCGTGTCGCCGCCCGACGCGGTCGCCGCGAAGGCGATCCTGCAGCGCCATCCGCTGCCCGCGCGGCTCGTCGCCGTGCTCGAAGGCGAAAGCCTCGTCAACGATGCGTCGGGCCTGCTGCTCTATCAGATCGCCGTGTCGGCCGCGCTCGCGGTCACGATCACGACCGCGAGCGCGGCCGGCCTGTTCCTGTCGCTCACGCTGATCGGCATCGCGGTCGGCTTCGCGTGCGGCCAGGCGATGTGCTGGGTGCTGCAACGGCTGCGCGAGCCGATGCTCGGCATCGTCGTGACGTTCACGATGGCGTGGGGCAGCTACGGCATCGCAGAAGCGCTGCACGGCTCGGGCGTGCTGTCGGTCGTGAGCTGCGGGCTCGTGCTCGGCGTACGGCAGCATCGCGTATTCGACGCCGACATGCGGATCAAGGCGAAGGCGACCTGGGAAGCGATCGTGTTCGTGCTCGACGCGCTCGTGTTCATCCTGATCGGCCTCGCGCTGCACGCGATCCTGGCCGGCGTCCATCGCGAAGGCGCCGTGCTGATGGCCGGATTGCGCGTCGCGCTGCCGGCCACCGCGGCCGCGATCGTCGCGCGCATCGCCTGGGTGTTCGTCGCGATGTGGCTGCCGGGCCGCCTGCGCGCGCCGCGTGCAGGCCATGCACCGTGGTCGTGGCGGGAAGCCGTCGTGCTCGGCTGGTCCGGCATGCGCGGCGTCGTTAGCCTCGCCGCCGCGATCGCGCTGCCGGCCGGTTTTCCCGGCCGCGACCTGATCCTGTTCAGCACGTTCCTGCTGATCATCGCGACGCTCGTCGTGCAGGGCGGCACGCTCGCCCCGCTGATCCGCGCGCTGAAGCTGCAGCCGGTCGCGCGCCACACGATGTCCGAGCATGCGGTGCGCGCCCACACGTTCGGCGCGGCGCTCGCGGCCCTCGATGCGCGCGGGCAGCACGGCGCGCATCTCGAGCGCGCTTCGCTCGAGCGGCTCTTGACCGAATACCGCAACCGCGTCGCCTTCAACGAACGCGCATACCGCGAAGGCGCCGAACCGGCGGACGTGCGCGCGCGGATGCTGCGCGTCGAGCTCGAACTGGTCGGCGTGTCGCGCGATGCGTTGCTCGCGCTGCATCGCGACGGCCGCGTCGACGATGCGGTGCTGCACCGCATAGAATCCGAGCTGGACTTCGAGGAGCTGCGGCTGCAGCGCCTGCTCGAACCGTAAGTCCGGCGACGGGCGGCCGCACGCCGCCCCTTCCCTTCCCCACATGGAATTCCAATGAGCGAACTGTCCGTCGAAGCGAGCATCGGCTCGGTCGATTATCTGGTCCACTTCACCGACGGCGTCCATCAGTGGCGCGCCGACGAACCGGCGCCGCTCGGCGGCGGCGATGCGGCGCCGACGCCCGTCGCGCTGCTGCTGTCGAGCCTCGGCGCCTGTACCGCGATCACGCTGAAGATGTACGCGCAGCGCAAGGGCTGGCCGCTTGCCGAAGTGCACGTGAAGCTCGCGCACGAATCGGGCAGTGGCGGCAGCACGATCGTGCGCCGCATCACGCTCGACGGCGAGCTGTCGGCCGAGCAGCGCGAGCGTCTGCTGCAGATCGCGAACGCGTGCCCCGTGCACAAGATCCTCACGCACCCGATCGCGATCGATACCGCGATCGCGTGACACGCCAACGAACCGGAACGCCGCGATGCCTGCCCCGATCAAGACCCTGCTCACGCCGCGCGAAAGCGACATCGGCAACCTCGTCGTGCGTCGCGTGCTGCCCGCGCGTGCCGCGCGCCTCGTCGGCCCGTTCATCTTCTTCGACGAGATGGGCCCCGCCGTGCTGCCGGCCGGCCGCGGCATCGACGTGCTGCCGCATCCGCATATCGGTCTCGCGACCGTCACCTATCTGTTCGACGGCACGCTGATGCATCACGACAGTCTCGGCTTCCGGCAGAAGATCGTGCCGGGGGACGTGAACTGGATGACGGCCGGGCGCGGCATCGTGCATTCCGAGCGCTCGCCCGACGAAGACCGCCCGCGCGACCAGCCGGTGCACGGCATTCAGACCTGGGTCGCGCTGCCGGTCGAGCACGAGGACACCGCGCCCGCGTTCGTCCATCATGCCGCCGACACGCTGCCCGTGTTCGAGCGCGACGGCGCGCGCGTCTGCGTGATCGCGGGCACGGCGTTCGGGCTGACGTCGCCGGTCGAGGTGTTTTCGCCGACACTCTATGCGTACGCGCAATTCGCGGCCGGCGGCCGGCTCGCGCTCGATGCGGAGCACGACGAGCGCGGCGTCTATCTCGTCGACGGCGACCTGCGCATCGACGACACGCCGCTCGCGGCGTCCACGATGGCCGTGCTCGAACCGGGCGCGACCGTCACGCTCTCGAGCACGCACGGCGCGCGCGTCATGCTGCTCGGCGGCGCACATCTGCCGGGCGAGCGTTTCGTCGAATGGAACTTCGTGTCGAGTTCGCGCGAGAAAATCGACGCGGCGCGCGACGCGTGGGCCGCGCAGACCTTCGGCAAGGTGCCCGGCGAAGAAGACGAATGGACGCGCCAGCCCGCCCGCAAGCCGCAGTCGTCCGCCTGAGCACGCGAACGCGCGCGGCGCGGCGCGGCGCCGCTCAGCGCGCGAGCCCCATCAGCTTCGCGAGCACGGGCCAGCGCGCGAGCGCATCGACGTACGCGCGCCGCGCCTGTTCGTCTACATAGCGTTCGGGATCGAACGCCGGCACGTGGCGCGCGAAGCCGAGCACGTCGTTCGGTTGCGACAGACGATCGTCGTCGATGTCGCCGCGGTTTACTGTTCGTCGATCCATACGCCGTCCGGAGTCTTGACCGCGTAGCCCGCGGCCGTCTGCATCGTCACCGTGCCCTCGTTCTCGCCGACCATCCGCGTGCGCGGCAGATCCGCCGCGTATTGCGCGAGCGTCACGCCGGGCTTGAACGGGCTGTTCGATACCAGGTTCGACAGCAGCTGCGCGAGCGCGAGGAAACTCGTCGGCTGGTCGATCACGGTCGTCGTGCCGTGATCGCCGTCAAAGCCGACGAGCCGCACGCCGACCGGCCCGTGCACGATGCGCGGCGTCGGAATCTCGCGCAGACCCGCCACCTGGTTCCGGTCGCCGCGCAGCGCGGCGCCATGCTCGGGCACGAACACGATCACCGCGCGCCGGCCCGATTGCGCGATCAGATCGGCGAGCCGGTCGACGTCGCTCATCAGCTTCGCCGCGCGTTGCGGATACGAGTCGATGCTCGTCAGCGCGCTGCCGACCACGCGGTTGCCGTCATGCAGGCTGATCGTGTTGTAGTACAGCGCGACGGGGCCCGCAACCGCGCCGCGCTGCGCATACCAGTTCGCGAGCGTCGCGTAGTCGTCCTTGATCGCCGAGCCGTCGAACGCATGCATCGCGACGGGCGCCGCGTCGTTCGACACGAGCGGCGCGCCCGGCACGCCGATGTTGTCGCGAATCACCTGCAGGAAGTTGTCGAAGTGGCCGTCGTGGTTCAGGAGCGACTGCACCGTGTAGCCGGCGCTCGCGAGCTGCGCGAACAGATGGCATTGCTGCGGCGCGGGCTTGTACAGATCGGCATGCGCCTCCTGTCCGCAGCTCGCGCGCAGCACGCGGATCGCGGCCGGCCCGCTGTAGCTCGCGGCCGTGCTGAAATTCGTGAACAGGTAGTCGAAGCGGCTCAGCATCGGATGATTGCGCAGCTTGGCCGCATCGAGGTCGTCCCACGACAGCGAGCAGACATGCACGACGATCACGTCGAACTGCGCCGCCGGATCGCTGCCGAGATGGCCGAACGCGACCTGCCGCTGCGACTCCTGCGTGCGGAACGTCGCGAGTGCCGCGTTGTAGTCCTCGGGCTGGCCCGCGCGCGACGCCGCCGCGCCGCCGCCCTGCGCCGTCGTCGCCTGCGCGACGCGCGTCGCCCAGCCGCTGCCCGCCTGCCACAGCGGCATCGCGATCAGGGCCGCGATCACGAACGTCGCGACGCGCAGCCAGCGGTTCACGACGAAATAGACGATCAGCGCGCCGGCCACCGTCAGCAGCAGCATCGGCGGCAGCAATCGCGGCAGGATCTCGAGCCAGTAATCGGCGCGGAACGTCGCGACCTCGCGCGCGGCCTCCGCGAGCCGTGCGAGCGGCGGCGCATGCAGTTCGCGCGCGAGCAGCGGCACGGCAATCGCGACGGCCGCGATCTGCCGCACGATGCGTGCGACGCGCGAACGCAGCGGCGCGCTCACCGCGAGCGCCAGCGCGAACACGAGATTCGCCACCCACATCGGCTGCAGATGCCCCGTCGCGAACAGCGCGAACTTCAGGATGAAATACAGATTCCAGAACGTCATCGATACCACTCCGTGATGCGCGGCATCAGTCGCGCGCGCGCTCGAGCTTCGGCGCGAGCAGCGCCTGCAGCCGCTGCGCGGTCCCCTTCCACAGCCGCACGTAGCCGTCGAGGCCGACGCGCAGCACTTCCTTCAGTCCGCGCAGCGGCGTATCGGCCGGCGCGCCTTCGTGCCAGTCGAGCCACGCGTCGGCGCGGCCGAACGTGCACTGGATCAGCAGCCGCTCCTGTTCGAGCGTCAGCGCATCGAAGCTGACGCCGACATGCGTCGGCGTCACGCGGCTCACGCGCACCGGAAACGGAAACGACCGGTCGCCGCGCGACACGCACACCTGCAGCCGGTCGCCGACCGCGAGCGACAGGCCCGGCACCGCGTCGAGCCCGAGGCCGCCCGTCGAGTAGTCGCTCGTGAAGCATGCGGCCGTCGTGCCGTCCGCGAGCAGCAGCGTGGCCGGCACGCGCATCGCGATCCGATGCGTGACGCGCACCTGCTTCGTCTCGCGCGCGACGGCGAGCGCGGCGCCGAGCATCGCGAGGTTGTACACGGTCCAGCCGAGCGTGATCAGGATCGTCGTCGCCTCGTCGCCCTGCTCGGCGACGAGCCGCCACAGCCCGGCCACGATCGCGAGCGCGTTGAGCGCGAGCAGCACGAGATAGGGCTTCGACGTCGACCAGTCGACGTAGCCTTCGTCGATTCGCCCGCCCTTGTCGGTCACGTTGAACTTGCCGTGCTTGGGGCTCAGGAACGCGACGGTCGTCGGCAGCGCGATATACCACGCAAGCACCGATTCGTAGACTTCCGCCCAGAACGAATGGCGAAAGCGTCCCTGCATCCGCGAGTTCGCGACGTTCGCGAGCACCAGATACGGGATCACGTAGCTCGCGAGCGCGAGCGCGGACGCATTGATGAAGTACAGATGAAAGAACAGGTAGGCGAACGGAATCGTCAGGAACACGAGCCGCGGAATGCCGTAGAAGAAATGCAGCATCGCGTTGCCGTAGCAGATCCGTTGCACGAAACCGAGCCCGCGCCCGAGGAACGGATTGTCGATCCGGAAGATCTGCGCCATCCCGCGCGCCCAGCGCGTGCGCTGCTTCACGTGGCCGGCCAGGCTCTCGGTAGCGAGGCCGGCCGCCTGCACGGTCGGCAGATACGCGGACGTGTAGCCGCGGCGATGCAGCTTCAGCGCGGTATGCGCATCCTCGGTCACGGTTTCGACCGCGACGCCGCCCACTTCCTCGAGCGCGCTGCGCTTGAGCACCGCGCACGAGCCGCAGAAGAACGCCGCGTTCCAGAGATCGTTGCCCGACTGCACGAGCCCGTAGAACAGGTTGCCCTCGTTCGGTACTTCGCGGAACGTGCCGAGGTTGCGCTCGAACGGATCGGGCGAGAAGAAATGATGCGGCGTCTGTACGAGCGCGCACTTCGGATCGCGCAGGAACTCGCCCATCGTCGTCTGCAGGAACGAGCGCGTCGGCACGTGATCGCAGTCGAAGATCGCGATGTACTCGCCGTGCGTCTTCGGCAGCGCGCGGTTGATGTTGCCGGCCTTCGCGTGGCGATTGTCGTCGCGCGTCAGATAGCCGATGCCGGCGTCGCGCGCGAACGCCGCGAACTCGGGGCGGCGGCCGTCGTCGAGCAGATAGACGCGCAGCTTGTCCGTCGGCCAGTCGATGCTCTGCGCGGCGAATACGGTCGGCTTCACGACCGACAGCGGCTCGTTGTAGGTCGGGATGTAGATGTCGACGCTCGGCCACGTGTCGGGATCGGCCGGCAGCGGCACGATCGGCCGGTCGAGCGGCCAGGCCGTCTGCACGAAGCCGAGCAGCAGGATCATCCACGTATACGCTTCGGCGCCGTACAGCAGATAGCCGGCGATCGCCTCGGCCGGCCCGCGGAAATCGAGCGTCTGCGTCGTGCGCCACCAGACGTAGCGCACCGCCGCGAGCAGCGCGAGCGACGCGAGCGCAAGCGTCGGCAGATGGCCCGGGACGCGGCGCAGCGCGAGCGCGAGCAGCGCGACGATCGCGAAGAACGCGAACTGCGCGCCCGGCATCAGCGGCGACATCCCGGCGGCCGCCCACAGCAGCGCGCCGGCGAGCAGCAGCAGCGGCGCAAGCCAGCGACGCCGGCCGACGCCGTTCGCGCGCGCATCGAGCCAGCCGCCCCAGCGCGTCCACGGCAGCCGCGCAAGCGCCGCGTCGATGCGCCGCATCAGCGCGCGCGCGGCGACGTAGACGGGCACCACGTAGGTGTCGAACCACGCGAGCGGGTCGCGCGCCGGGCGCTCGGCATCGGCGGCGCGCGGCGCGCGCACGCAGGCGCGCCACAGCCATTCGCGCGGACTGAGCGGCTGCAGCACGCCCCACTCGCGCGCGAGCCGCAGGAACACGGCACGCACGCCGCGGCGCACGACGTCCGGGCGGCCGGGCGGCGGCGCATGGAAGAACAGCCGCACGAGCCAGTCGAGCAGCGTGCGTTGCGCGGGCAGCCCGAGGCCGCGTGCGATCCACGCCGTCGTGCCGCGGCGCGCGGCGCGCAGTCGTGCGACCAGGGCCGCCTTCATCGCGACGCTCCCGCACGGCCGGCGACGGCCTCGGTCAGCCACGCGTCGACCCAGTTCGCGACGCCGTGCAGGTCGTGCGACGCCTGCGAATACGGCGCGTCGTCGAAGATCCAGCTGCCGCGCGCGAACGCTTCGGGCACCGCGGCGTCCGCATGGATGCGCTGTTCGAGCAGCGCGGTCGGGCCCGCCGCCGCGCGCAGCATCGCGAGCGCGTCGCGCTGCATGTCGCGTGCGGGGTTCAGGCGGTTCACGACGATCTGCCACGCGCGGCCGCCCGCGCGCAGCGCGTCGAGCCGCGCGGCGAGCGTCGCGCATGCGGCGGGCTCCGGCGGCACGACGACGAGCGTCAGGTCCGCGCAGCGCAGTGCCTGCTCGGCCTGCTGCGACGGCTGGCGCGCGGTGTCGATCAGCACGACGCCGTCGGCCGGCAGCGCGATCTCGTCGAGCGCGCGCGCAAGCCAGATGGGATCGGCCGCGAGCCGCGCGTCGCAGGCGGCGGCGCCCGCCGCGTCGACCGGCCCGTACGGCACGAACAGCACGCCGTCCACATTGCGCCAGGTGTGCGCATGCCAGGGCTCGGCGCCGCCGAGCAGGCTTTGCGCGAGGCCCGCGTCGGCGAGCGTGTCGAGGCCGAGCAGCGCGCCCATCAGGTTCTGCGGATCGAACTCGACCGCGACGACGGGCCGCCCGCGACGCGCGAGCAGCACCGCGAGCGCGGCCGCGAGCGTGGTGCGGCCGGCGCCGCCTGCCGTCGACGTGATGGCGATCGTCTTCATCGCGTGCCCTCGTCGGCGCGCGCCGCTTCGGGCAGCAGCCGCCCGCGCAGCGCGACCGGTACCAGCGTGCACGGCACCGCATCGCGCCGACCGAGCCCGCGCGGTGCCTGAAAGCCGCGGCCGACGCCCAGATGCTGCGCGACGATCCAGACGGGCACCGCGATCGCGATGCCGACGAGAAATCCGATCACGAGTTCGGCGATCATGCGCCCTCCGGCTTGCGCAGCGGCATCGCGCTGCGCGTGGCGCCGCGCGCATGCACGGCGGGAAATGCGGAATGTGCGGTGTCGGCGGCGACGGTCTGCGCGGCGGCCGCATCGGCGGACGAGGCGGGCGGCATCGTGCGGGCGGGCGATGCGTCGTCGTGCCGCGCGCCGGCCGCCTCGACTGCGGCGCCGGCATCGTCCGCATCGTCTGCAGCGACGGCATCGATCGCGCGGGCCGCCTCCCCTCCACCGTTCGGCTCCGGCGACGCGAACAGGTCGCTGTAGTCGGCCACCGGCGCGCGCCGCTGCTCGGCCTTCAGCGCATGCAGTTCGGTCTCGATGCTGCCTTGCCCGAGACAGAGGACGCGGTCGGACAGCGTATCGACCGGCACGTCGAAGATGCGCGCGAGCGCGTCGTCGGCATCGGTCGGTTCGCACGCGAACAGAAACACGTACAGGTGCGCGGCGTCCGCCGTCACGACGTCGCCGGTGCGGCGCGGCCGGCAATGCCGCAGCGCGTCGACGTGCGACACCGCGGGCAGCAGCGTCAGCTTCGCGAGCGTATGCGGCAGCGCGAGCACCGCGCCGCGCTCGAGCACCGCGGCAATCCGCGCGCAGAACGTGCCGACCGGCAGATAGCCGAGCACCGGCTCGCCGAGCGCGGCCGCGAGCGCCGCACGATAGTCGGCCGGCACCGGACGCGCGAACAGTTGCCCGCGCAGCGCGTGCACGGCGGCCTGCACGCGCGAGAGCGGCACGTCGCGGCCGACCACACGGTTGGCCCCGACGCTCAGCACGAGCGTTTCGAACTGCTGACGCAGCACCTCGCCGCGCTCGACGACCGCGATCTTCAGCGCGCCGCCGCTGCGTCGGCGCAGCGCATGTACCTGTGCGCACAGCGACTCGAGCTGCGCGTTGGTGCGAAACGCGAGCACGGCCGTCGCGGCCTGCGCCTGCGCGCACGCGGCGACGACGGCCGCGTTGTCGTCGACGATCTCCCAGCCGGCCGGCACGTGCGCGACGCCGTCGATCACCGCGCGGCTGACGACGACGCGATCCTCGTCGATCGCGAGCCGCGTGCGGCGCGCCGGTTCGGCCGCGCCCGCATCGACGATCGCCGACAGCCGGCCGTTCGCCGCGAAGCGCAGCGGGCGCACCTCGCCGGCCGCGAGCGTGCCGCCCGCGCGCCAGAATTCGACGAGCCACAGCAGTTCGCCGTGCGTGCGCTGCAACTGCGCGACGCCCGCGCATACGCTGTGCAGGCCGCTGCGCGACGTGCGATCGGTGTCGCGCACGAACGGACGATCGTCGGTGCGTGCGGCGTCGGCGGCGTCCGGATCGAGCAGCAGCACGAGCGCGATGCGGTGCGCGCGGCACCAGTCCGCGAGCGCGCGCGCTTCGTCCGCGAGTGCGGCCGGATCGTCCCAGCTGAACCAGCGCTGCGCGCCTTCGACGACATACAGCGAGCGCGCGCGAAAACCGTAGCGCTTCAGTGCGCGCAGTGCACCCGCGAGCCGCGCGAACGGCCGCGGCGCGGCAGCGCGCGGTGCGTCGCGATGCGCGTCGGCGTCGGCGTCTGCGGCCTGCGCGTTCTGCACGGCGTCGCGCGGCTGCGGCGGCATCGCCAGCACGTTGAGATTGCGCGGCCAGCCGGCCGGCTGCGCGCCGCCCGCGAAGCCGCGCGTCTCCATCTGCGCGGCGACGTGCGCCGCATCGCGCGCGAGCACGACGGTCACGTCGCGCGTGCGCGCATGGCGCGCGCTTTCCCATACGAGCGCGTCGCAGGCGGGCGTCTGCGCGGCCGCGTAGAGCGCATAGAGGCCGCCCGCTTCGAGCTGCGTCCACGTATCGGGCAAGCCGTCGATCGCGAGCCGGCCCGGCGCGCCGGCGCGAGCGCCGGCCGCTCCGCTGCGCCAGAGCGTACGCAGCCGCTCGACGATCGCTGTGCCGAGCGCGGGGCGTGTAGCGTTGAAATCGGTATTCACGCGTTCCCCTAATAGTCCGAGTAGAGCCGCACGGGCGTCGGCGTGACGAGCCAGCTGCGCTCGGCGCGCGCGTCGAACGCATAGCGCAGATAGACGAGCGCCGAACTCGGCGCGTAGTCGTGCGACCGGTCGACATGCAGTTGCGCGCCCACGCTCAGATGCGCGTTCACGCGGTATTCCGCGATGCCGTTCACGCCGTACGAGAACGACACGCCGCGCGTCGAGCTGCCCGTGTAGACGAGGCCGGCCGCCTGCTGCTCGGCGCGCCGGTCCGCGAAGGTCGGATAGAACAGCGAATCCTTCTCGTAGCTGTTCGAGATGCCGGCCGTGACGGTCAGGTCCCACGACAGCGCGTCGCGCCGCCCGGCCCATTCGATCGGCACGCCGAGCGACAGATAGCGCTGCGGACTGTAGTAGCCGCCCTGCCCGTACGTGTAGTACCGCAGGTTCTGCGCGTAGTGCCACGCGTTGCCGACGAGCCCGGTGGCGACCTTCATCGTCGCGCGTTCGTAGACGGGCACCATGAAGCCCGTGCGCAGCGTGACCTCCGCATTGCGCTCGACGTTGCGGCCCGACAGCACGCCGGCGCCGAGTTCGGCGAACAGGTTCGCGCGGCCGACGTCGACCGACGCGCGCAGGTTCACGCCGTCGCGGCGCACGCCGCCCCACACCGCGCCCGTCCACGGGTCGCGCATGCCGGCATACGACAGCACGCTGCTCGTTTCCGGCCGCCGCGACGCGTTCACGCTGACGCTCGCGCGCCCCGCGTCGAACCGGTAGCGCACGCCGCCGACCAGGTAGTGCACCGGAAAGCCGAGCGGCGACGTGCCGAGATCGACGCGCCACGCGTCGGACCGGTAGCCCGCGCCGAGCGCGACGCCCGTCGTCGACTGGTGCAGCGCGCCGGGCGGATGCGCGATCAGCGCGCCAGCCGACGCCGCCGGCGCAAACGGCGGCGGCAGGCCGTTCAGCGCGTTGAGCGCCGCATACGTGCCGAACGTTTTCAGCGTGTAGGCGTCCGGGTTGCTTGTGTCGAGCGTGCCCGCATCGAGATGCACGGTGTCGAGCTGCAGGAACGCGTGGCCGTCGTAGCGCACGGGCACCTGCATATAGATCGGCACCTGCTGCGCGCGATACGCGGAAATGCCTTCGTCGCCGGACTTGTAGGCCGGCAGCCAGCCGATCTCGATCTCCGGGTCGCGCCGCTGCTCGAGATCGGCGAACGCGGCCTGCGCGGGCGTCAGCCCGTCGCGGCCTGCGCGTACGCCGCTCGCGCGCTCCTGCGACATCGACAGCCGGTACAGCGACGCCGCGTCGTCGTAGCGGCGTTGTCCCTCGGCGACGCGGCCGGCCGCGACCGTCACGTCCGCACGCGCCGGATACGCGGCCTGCAGCCGGTCGGTCACCTGCACCGCGGCGTCCGAGCGGCCGAGCGCGTTCAGCCGCCGCACGACGGCGAGCCGCGCGTCGACGTCGTCGTCCGGCGTGCGCGCCAGCACCGCTTCGACGCGTGCCAGCGCGGCCGCGCGACGGCCGCTCTCCTCGTCGATCCGCGCGAGCGCGAGCTGCGTGTCGGGATCGTCGGGCAGGCGCGCGACGACCGGCGCAAGCGCGTCGCGCGCGGCATCGTAGCGGCCCTGCGCGCGCTCGACGTCGGCGAGTTCGAGCGCATAGCGCTTGTCGGCACGGCCCGCCGCAGTCACGCGCGCGAGCAGCGCGCGGGCGCGCGCATCGTCGTGCTGCGCGATCGCATCGTCGGTCTGCCGCAGCACCACGCGCAGCGCCTGATCCTCGAGCCGCGCGCTCTGGGCAGGCGTCAGCGCCGGGTCGCGGCGCAGCGCATCGAGCCACGCGACGAGCGCATCGTCGCGCCGCGCGCTGCCGAGCAGATCGCCATAGCGCAGCCGCACGTCGGCATCGGCGTCGGCCGGATGCGCGGCGATCCAGTCGTGCAGCGGCGCGAGGCCGCGCTCCGTCTCGCCCGCATCGATCCACTGCGTGCCGATCGCGGCAAGCACGTCGGGATCGTCCGGTGCCTGCCGCTGCGCACGCTCGAGCGAGGCGGCGAACGCCGTGCGGTCGCCGCGCGCGAGCGCGTCGCGTGCATCGGCCAGCGCGCGCTCCGCGTCGAGCTTGCGCGCGAGCGTGCGCATGCCGTCCGAGCGCTGCGCCTCGTCGATGCCGGCGAGCACGGCCTGCGCGCCGTCGACATCGTCGAGCGAATGGCGGTACAGCGCGCTCGCGTAGCGCATCTCGGGCGTATCGCGATACGCGAGTCCTTCATCCATCACCGTGCGGCCAAGCTGCGGCAGTCCCATGTCGCGATACAGGCGCGCGAGCGAGAAGCGCGTCCAGGCCGCGTCGGGCGCCGCGCGCACGGCCGCTTCGTAGCGTTGCGCGGCCGGCCCGCGTTCGCCGCGCGCCGCGAGCGCGCTGGCCTGGCTGGCCAGCAGGTCCGCGCGCAGGCCGTCGAGCGTGCGCCGATCGTCGCCGCCCGTCACGCGGCCTTGCAGCGCATCGAGCAGCGGCCCGACGCGCTCCGCGCGGCCGGTGTTTTCGTAGAGCGTCGCGGTGTCGCGCACGGCCGCGATGCGCGGCGAAGGCGCGGCCAGCAGTTCGCGCAGCAGCGGCTCGGCGCGCGCCCAGTCGCGCTGGGCCAGCAGCGCATCGGCAAGTTGTAGCTTCGCATCCGCGCTGTCCGGCTCCATCGCGAGCGCCGCGCGCGCCGCACGCTCGGCTTGCGCCGCACGACCGGCCGACGCCGCCGCACGGCCTTGCGCGAGCAGCCCCCAGAATTGCGCGGTGCGCGCGAGGCTCTGCCACTTGCCGCGCTGATCGGTCGCGAGCGATGCGGCGCGCGTGAACAGCGCGCGCGCTTCGTCGTGCCGCCCTTGGCGCAGCCGCAGCAGCCCGAGGCCGCCGACCGCGTCCGCATCGTCGGCGCGCGCACGCACCGCGCGCGTCAGCAGCGGCTCGGCCGCCGCGAGATCGCCGCGCGCAAGCGCCTGCAAGCCGCGCTGCTGCGCGATGTAGTCGGGATCGCGTTCGAGCCGCCGCCGCGCGTCGCGCTGCCGGTCGAGCGCGGCCGCGCGATCGCGGAACTCGGTATCGTCCGGCACGAGCGCGAGATAGGCATGCAGTGCGTCGAGATAGGCGGGATCGGCGCCGGCCGACTGCAGCACGTGCCGCCACAGCGTCATCGCATCGGTATGGTCGGCGTCGGTGCGCGTCGCGAGCGACCACGCGATGCGGTTGGCTTCGGCGCGCGTGTCGTCGCGCTGGTTCAGCAGCCGCGCGAGCGCGAGCGCCGCATCCGTGTCCTGCGGATCGGCCGCGAGCGCGCGGCGCAGCGCGGCGATCGCCGGCGCACGACCGCCCGGCGCGTTCGCGACGATCTGGTAGTACTCGGCGCCGAGCGCACCGGACGGCGCACCGTTCGGAAACAGCGCGACGATCCGTCGGGCCGCTTCGTCGGTCCGGCCGCTACGCGCGAGCAGCCGGATCTGCGCCATCTCGCCGCGGCCGCTCGTCGCGACGCGGAATTCGTCGGCCGCACGCCGGGTATCGGGGGCATTCGGTGCGCGCGCCCGCAGCCGGGCGAGCGCGGCCTGCGCGCGTTGCGCGTCGCCGAGCCGCAGCAGCACGCGCATCTGTTCCGCGAGCAGCCCGGGATCGTCGGGCGCGATCAGCAGCCCCTTGTTCAGCGCGTCGCGCGCGAGGTCGTCGCGATGCTTGACGCCCCACATCCGCGCGGTCGCGAGCAGCCGGCGCGCATCGACCGCGTCGGCGGATGCGGGTGCCGCGGGCACGGCTTTCGGTACCGCGGGTCGCGTCGCGGCCGCGGGTGCCGCTGCAGCGGATGCCGACGCGGCAGGCGCCGATGCGGCAGGCGCCGACGCTGCGATCGACGACGCGAACGCCGTGGCGCCCGCGACGACGCGAATCAGCGGGCGACGCACGAACGCTCTCCCCAGCGCACGTCGAGCGAGCCGTCCGCGCCGAACCGGTAGCGGCCCTCGCGCCAGCCGAGGCCGAACAGTGTCAGCACGCTCGTGTAATAGCCGGGCGCCGACTCGCGCGCGAGCGCATCGACGCGCGCCGCCTGCGCATCGGCCAGCGCGTGCTGGCCGCGCGCGTCGAGAAACGGCACTGCGGCCGCGGAGAAGCCGCCGTTGCCGTCGTTCGGACCGGCGACGCCGGTCGTCGTGTCGACTTTCTCCGGCGGCGCGCCATGCGTGGCGATGTAGTCGGCGAACGGCGCGAAGCGCGCGAGCAGCGGCGCGGCGAGCGGATCGGCGCGATCGAGCATGCCGGCCCACAGATACACGCGAATCGCGTTGTACGCGCTTTCCGCCTGCGTCTGCGGATCGGGACCGAAGCCCGCGCCCGCGCGGTACAGCGCCCAGTCCGGCGCAAAGCCCTTCGGTGCGGTATCGAGCAACACGCGGCCGGTGCTGGCCGCAAGCGCAGCCCAGCGGCGATCGTCGGGCAACCGTGCGGCGAGCGCGCGAATCACCTGCGGCGGCGAATAGCTCGGATTCACGCGCCATCGGTCGCGCGCAAGCGCGAAGCCGGTCGGCCCGGGCAGCAGCGTGAGCCCGAGGCCCGGCACGTTCGCCGTCTCGTCGTCGAGCACGCGTTTCGCGAGCAGCATGCCGCGCGCGGTATAGCTGCGCTCGTGCCAGAGCCGCCCCGCTTCGACGAGCGCGTACGCGATCCACAGATCGGCATCGGACGCCGCGTTCGCGTCGAGCACGCGCCACGTGCCGTCCGGCGCGCGGCCCCACAGCCATGCCGGCAGCCGTGCGCTCAGATCGCCCTGCGCGAGGTTGTTCTCGGTCCATGCGAGGATCGTGTCGAACGTGCGCCGGTCGTTCGCGACGAGCGCGAAGAACAGTCCATACGCCTGCCCCTCCGATACCGTGCGCGAATCGGCCGAACCGACGTCGATCACGCGCCCGTCGGCCGACACGAACGCGCGCTTGAACGCGTCCCAGCGCGGCCAGTCCGCGCCGCAGCGCGCGTCGGCGGCGTCCGTCGCGCTTGCCGCGCCTGCGCCGCCTGCCGCACCGCTCGCCGTACGCGGCGCAGCCGCCGCGCGCGCGACCGTGCCGCCTGCCGCACACGCTGCCGCGACGGCCAGCACGAACGTCGCGCCGAGCCGGCGCGCCGATACCGCGCGCCGCATTCCGATTGCCCGCACCATCCGTTACATCCCCCGTCGACGCGCGGCGATCCGCTGCAGCACGCTGAACGCACCGAGCGCGAGCAGCAGCCCGGCGACCACGCCGACCGCGCCGAGCACGACCGGGTGCCGCGCCGCATGCGTCCACACACGCGCGTACCACGGCACGAAGCCGACGACGTACGGCTCGCCGACGCGCAGGCTGTCGACGGCGCCCGCCCGCACCAGCGCGACGTCGCCCTGCACCTGCGCGACGAGGCCCGGCTTCTCGAACACGTCGAGCAGCTCGCCGAGGCGGCCCGGCTCGGTCGCGGTCAGCGCAACCACGCTGCGGCCGTGACTGCCCGGCAGCTCGAAACCGGCGAGCGTCGCGAGCGGCCCGCTCTGCTCGATGTGCGCGCCGCCGTCCGGCCGGCCGACGCCGTTGCGCCAGCGCTCGTCGACGGAAAACGCGACGCGCGTCGCGCCCGCGCCGCGCGGGCCGCCGATCGCGACCGGCAACGCGGCGCGCCAATGCGCGAGCAACGGCGACGACGATGCGCCGTCGATCACGAGCAGATCCTTGCTGCCGCCGAGCGCGGCGACGTCGGCCGCGCGCGCCACCTGCACGCGCAGCGCCGGAAAGCCGGTCCATTCGCCCATGTGGCCGAGCATCGTCAGATACGCTTCGAGATCCTGCGCGGTCGGGCGATCCGGCAGCACGACGGCCGTCTGCGACAGGTCCGCGAAACGCGTGAACGGAAAGCCGCTGTTCGCGAAGTACGCGAGGTTCGGCAACTGCGCGTAGTGAACGAAATGCGAGAAGTCGATCGTCGAATCGGGATCGATCGCCGCGCGCTGCGGCTCGCTGGCGGTGCTCGAGCATAGGCCCGTCTTCTGCGAATCGAGCGTGAAGCGCAACTGCAGCTGGTTGCCGCTGCCGACGCGGAACGCCGGGATGTCGACGTCGCTCGTCACGCGCCCGTCCGGCACCGACAGCAGCGGCAGCTGCAGGCGGCCGCGCGCATCTTCGGCGCGCGCGGGCGCGAGCCGGTACGACTTCACGAGCTGGTCGTTGATCTCGACCGCGAGCGTCGAGTTGTCCTGCACGGTCGGCGCCGTATAGCGATAGCGCAGCGTAATCGGTACGCCGCTACCGTTCCACGAATGCAGATCGGCGGGCACGCGCAGGTTCAGCCGGATCGCGTCCGGCGCGGTGCCGCGCACCTCGAGTGCGCGCGGGTCCGACACGAGCTCGCGGAACGCAATCGGCCGGTTGACCGGCAGCCAGCGCGGCGCGTCGTACGGCTTGCGCGGCGCACCCGGATCGACGTGCGCGACCGTCGCCGCCGGCCCCGACAGCGCCGCGCGGCCGAGCACGAGCGTCGCGACCGCGTCGTCGACTTCGGCGGCCGTGCGGCCCGTGACGACGAGCAGCTTGCGGCCCGGCGCGGCCGGGTTGTCGGCGACCGCGAGCAGCGGGCCGTTCACCGACGGCAGCGCGAGGCCGGCCGGCAGCGTCGCGGCCGTGCCGATTACGACCGCCTGATCGTCGGAAGGCAGCGTCGCCGACACCGGAAAGCGCGCATGCCGATAGTCGGCCAACGCGCCGAACCACGACGCGAGCACGCCCGCGCTGCGCAGCGTCGCCGAATCGGCCGACGCGGGCAGCACGAACGGCAGCCGCACGAGCGCGTTGTCGCGGCGGTCGAAGAACGGCGCGGGCAGCAGCGCGAGATCGTTCGGCAGACGCACCGGCGCCTCGTCGAGAATCAGTTCGCTGGTCGGACTCACGTCGGCCCACAGCGCGGAGTTGGCCGGATCCTCGCAGTGATCGAGCGTGTAATGCGCGATCAGCCGCACGCCGATCTGGTTGAAATCGGAGAAGTAGCGCGGATCGATCGGAATGTCCTGCGTGACCGTGCGGCCGGCCTGCGCGGCATCGAACGGGACGGTCGCGATCACCTCGCCGTTGACCGACACCTTCAGGTGCGACATCGGGAACACGAGCGACGGCGAATACGCATAGGTCAGGCGCAGCCGCGCGCCCGTCACGACACGGTCGAGCCGCACGCCGGCGTTGATCGTGCGTACGTCGTCGGCGCCGCGCAGCCGCAGCGGATCGAATGCGCCGAGCGACGCGAACGGCAAACGCACGGTCGTCGCGGGCAGCGCGGCCGACGGCGCCCTGGCCGCCGCGCCGGCAACCGATGACGGCAGCGCTGCCGTGCTGGTCGAAGACGCCGCGCCGGGCGCCGCCGACGCAATGACCTGCCCGCCGGGCGCCGTCGCGGCGGCCAGCGCAGCCGCATGGAATGCGCCGGCCGCCGCGGCCAGCAGGACGAACCGCGACACGGCCGGCGTCATGCGCCGCTCCGTTCGGTCCGGGACGTCCTATCCTCGATCGCGCCGGATCCGGCGCGCGCAAAGCGGCTATGCCTGTGCGTGCACATCCCGTCTGCTTCCCCTCATCAATGGCCTTGATTCATTTATCGAAACGGCGCGGCGATTCTTTAGCCGCCGGCTCGTCGTACGGCGCGCGCGTCGCGGCGTCGCGCACCTGTTCGTCACGTTATCTCAAAAGTAGGACAAAACGCTGCCGGATTCCGGACAACGAAGCGAGAAAACGCTCGATTCGGTCAGAAATACCGTATGCGAAGAAAGAATGGCAACGATTGCGCCGCGGTTGCCGATCGGGACGAACATGATGCTGCCGGCGCGTTCGGGCGATGCCCGCGGGTCGATATGCCGGCGGCGGTCCGTTGCGGACCGTCGTCCGCTGCACGCTGCCGCGTGGGCGGCGCGTATGCTACCTCAAGCCCGCGTCGTTGCGCGCGGTTTGAGTGCGAAAAAAGTGATCTGGATCAAATCGGCGACACGGGGCAAGGTGCGTGGCCGTAATTCGGGGCCTCATCGTGTCGCCGGCGGAGAGCGCCGAAGGCTTTGTCGACGGCGGGCCGCGCGCCGCGCATCAGCGCCTCACACCGGATCGGGCACCTCGAGCGCGAGCAGCGCCGAGCTGACCGACTTGCCATGCGCATCGAGCGCGAGCGAGCGCGTGACGCCCCCGCCCAGCGCATCGCGCAGCACGAAGTTGAACGCCGCGAGCGCCGGCAGCTCGTAGCGCACGACGTCGCCGCGCACGATGCCGGCAAGCCACGCCTTCACGACGTCCGCGGACAGATGCGTGCGCAGATGCGCGTAGTGCCGCGGATCGTGGCAGATCACCGACACGTTCAACGTATTGCCCTTGTCGCCCGTGCGCGCATGCGCGAGTTCCCGCAGTTTCATGATGCCTCCACGAACGAAAACGACGGCGTCACCGCGTCGCGCGGCAACAGCACCGACTGCACGGCGACCACCTCGCGCGTCGACTTGAACGCGCCGCCGCCGCCGGCCGGCCCGTTCGTGTACAGCGTTTCGACCTCGTTGCCGATCCGCGCCGCCTCTTCCGCCGTGTCGGCGCGGCCCGCGACGCGCACGCGCACTTCGGCCGGCTCGCCGCTTGCACCCGTTCGTACGTCGCCGTACAGCGAATCGACGCCGATCAGATCGAAGCGCAGCTCGCTCGCCGCGACGCCGGTCAGCGCGAGCCGTTCGCGGACGATTTCGAGCGCCAGCCGCGCGCGCTCGAGCGCGCCCGGGCCGCCGTACGAGATCTGCCCTTCGCCGATGAAGCCGTCGACGTACGCGACCGACGCCTTCAGCGTGTCGGGCCGCGCGGCGCCGCGCCCGCCCGTCACGCGCACACGATCGCGCGCCGCCTCGACGACGCTCACCTGCGTGAAGTCCGCGACGACGTCCGGCTGCAGATAGCGCCCCGGATCGTGGATCTCGTACAGCAGCTGCTCCTTGCAGGTCGCCGCGCTCACGCGACCGCCCGCATGCGCGACCTTCGTGATCGTGACCGCGCCGTCGGCCTCGACCTCGCCGATCGGAAACCCGAGCCGCGCGAGATTCGGCACGTCCTTGTAGCCGGGATCGGCGAAGTAGCCGCCCGTGATCTGCCCCGCGCATTCGAGCAGATGGCCGACGACCGTGGCCTGGCCGAGCGTGTCCCAGTCGTCCATGCGCCAGCCGAACGCATGGATCAGCGGCGCCGCGAACAGCGACGGATCGGCGACGCGCCCGGTCAGCACGACGTCGGCACCCGCGTGGAGCGCCGCGACGATCGGCGCCGCGCCGAGATACGCGTTGGCGGCGACGATCCGCTCGCGATACGCGGCGACCTCGTCGCCCGATTCCTCGAAGCGGAACGCGCCGCGCAGCACGACGTCGAGCACGTCGTCGCCTTCGACCGCCGCGACCTTCAGCTGCGCGAAGCCGAGCGCGCGTGCGATCTGCGCGGTGCGGCGCGCGGCCGCGTGCGGGTTCGCGGCACCCATGTTCGACACGATCCGCACGCCTCTCGGCACGGCGGCCGGCAGCACCGCGCGCATCCGCGCGTCGAGCAGCGGGTCGTAGCCGTGCGCCGGATCGCGGCGCTTCGCCTGCTGCGCGATCGCGATCGTGCGCTCGGCCAGGCATTCGAAGACGAGATAGTCGAGCTGCCCGTGCTCGGCCAGTTCGACCGCGGGCTCGATGCGGTCGCCGGAATAGCCGGCACCCGCGCCGATGCGCACGCGCCGTTCGTGTGGGATTGCTGTCATCTCTGCACCGTCGTGCGGCAGGTTGGCGATCCGGAGGATCGAATCAAAACACGCCGAGCACGACGCATGCGATCGTCATCACGATCGATGCGCCGAACAGCAGCGGAAACGTGAACTTCTGATGCTCGGCCAGTTCGATGCCGCACAGGCCGACGACGAGAAACGTCGCGGGCGTGAGCGGACTGACCGGAAAACCGGTCGTCATCTGGCCGAGCAGCGCGGCCTGCCCGACCTTCACGGCCGGCACGCCGAGCTGGCCGGCGACCTCGGCGATCACCGGCAGCACGCCGAAATAGAACGAGTCGGGATCGAACAGCATGCTGAGCGGCATCGACACGATGCCGAGCACGACCGGAATGTGCGCGGCCATCGAGGCCGGCACGAAGCCGACCGCGGCCTGCGCCATCGCCTTCAGCATCCCGCTGCCCTGCATGATCCCGGTGAACACGCCCGCCGCGAGCAGGATCGCGGCCATCATCAGCGCCGCGCGCGCATGCGCGTCGACCCGCTTGCGCTGCATCGCGACATCGGGATAGTTGACGGTCAGCGCGATGCAGAGCCCGACCATGAACACGATCGCGGGCGGCACCTTCTCGCCCATCGCGACCATCGTGCCAAGCACGACGAGCGTCAGCACGATGTTGAACCAGAACAGGTGCGGCCGGCGCAGCGCACGTTCGTCGGCCGTCAGCTCGCGCGTCGGCAGCGCGATCGCCGGATCGTGCCGCGACAGGCCGAGCCGCTTCTCCTCGCGCCGTCCGAGCCAGTAGGCGACGCCGAACACGAACACGAGGCCCACCGCCTGTACCGGAATCAGCGGATTGAACAGCGTCGACACGGGCAGATGCAGCGACGCCGATGCGCGGATCATCGGCCCCGTCCACGGCAGGAAATTGATGCCGGCCGCCATCGACACGGCCGCCGCCAGCACGCGGCGGTCGATGCCGAGCCGGTCGTACAGCGGCAGCACGGCCGGGATCGTCACGAGAAAGCACACGGCGCCCGAGCCGTCGAGATGGATCAGCAGCGCGAGCAGCGTCGTGCCCGTCGCGATCCGCGTCGGCCGCGTGCCGACCGCACGCAGGATGCGGTCGATGATCGGATCGAGCGTGCCCGCATCGGTGATCGTCCCGAAATAGAGGATCGCGAACACGAACATGCCGACCACGGGCGCAAGGCCCTTCAGCCCGTCGAGTACGAACTTGCTGGTCTGCAGCCCGAATCCGCCGAGCAGCGACGCGACGATCGGCACGACGATCAGCGCCACGAGCGGCGACATGCGGCGGGACAGAATCGCGGCGAGCAGCACGACGATCGTGCCGAGCCCGAGTAACGGCAGCATCGGTTGTCTCCTGTCTTGTCTTTTGTTGGAGACGAGCGTAAGGTCCGCGCAGCGATAGCACAATTGAAATGATTTGATCGCAGCAATCACGACCCGTTATGGATCTGAATCTTCGCGACATTCGCGCGTTCGTCACCGTCGCGCAGGCCGGCAACTTTACGCGCGCGGCCGCGCGGCTGCATCTGTCGCAGCCTGCGCTGACCGTGCAGATCCGGCGGCTCGAGGAAATCGTCGGCGCGCGGCTGTTCGACCGCAACAGCCGCAGCGTCGCGCTGACGCAGACGGGCCGCGAGCTGCTGCCGCTGCTGCAGCGCTCGCTCGACGACATGGAGCGCGTGCTGCGCGATGCGCGCGCGCTCGGCGAAGGCGCGAGCGGCACCGTGCGGCTCGCATGCCTGCCGACGTTCGCGTCGAGCGTGCTGCCCGAATTGATCCAGACGTTTCGGCGCGACGTGCCGCGCGCGGCGTTCGAGATTCGCGACGGCGTCGCAAGCCTCGTGACCGCGCTCGTGCGCAACGAGGAAGCCGATCTCGGGTTCACCGGCGGCGACGCGTTCGATGCGTCGCTCGACGTGCTCTACACGGGTGCCGATCGCCTCGTCGCGATCTGTCCGCGCGATCATCCGCTCGCGCGCAAGCGGCGCGTGACGATCGCCGATCTCGCGCGCGTGCCGCTCGTGCTGACCGCTCGCGGCACGAGCGTGCGCAGCGTCGTCGATGCGGCGCTCGACGCGGCCGGCTGCATGCCCCAGCTCGCGTGCGAGCCGACCTACATGATGACGGCCGTCGCGATGGTGCGCGGCGGGCTCGGCGTGACGATCCTGCCCGCGACCGCGCGCGAGGTGCGCGCGGAGCCGGATCTCGTCGCGAAGCCGATCGACGATCCGGCGTTCGTGCGGCCCGTCGCGCTCGTGTGCAAGCGCGGGCGCACGCTACCGCGCGTCGCGCAGGCGTTCGTCGACACGATGCTCGCGCACTGGCGGCGCACCTGAGCCGCGCGTGGCGGGCGATGCGCGCGGCCGGCGTGCGAGCCGACCTCGCGCGTGCCGCGGGCGATTACGCTGCGTCGGCCTCGCCCGTATCGGCGTTCAGCGCTTCGCCGATCGCATAGAACTTCCCGCCCGCGATGTAGTGCAGGCTGCGCAGCGCGGGGTCGGCCATTTCGAAATACCAGCGGCCGTCGCGGAACACACGCGTGTCCGACCATGCGCCGACCACCTCGCCGACGAACAGGTCGTACGCCTGCTGGTTGTGCGGCTCCGGAATCAGCCGGCATGCGAGCCAGCCCGAGCAGCCGGCGACGAACGGCAGATCGTGGCCGTCGACGTCGAACAGCGTGACGCCCGCCTCGCGCAGCTTGTCGGGATGCTCGGCGAGACTGCGGCTGCCGACCGCGTGCGTGAGCTGCAGCTGCGCGGCGGTCGGAATCTGGATCGCGAAGCGTCCGCTCGCCTCGACGAGCGCGCGCGTCTTCGTCGCCTTGTCGAGCACGACCGTCAGCTTCGGCGGCTGGAAATCGAGCGCGCACGCCCATGCGGCGGCCATCACGTTGTCGACGCCGTCGTGCCGCGCGGAGACGAGCACGGTCGGGCCGTGGTTGAGCAGCCGGTAGGCGTGATTCGGCGCAACCGGGGCGATGTGACTGTCCATACGGGTTCCTTCGAAAACGAGGCGGCAAAGGTGCGCATTCTCGCATCCGAATGCGGGCGGCGCGAGGCAGGCGCGACCGCGGCCTCGCGTCGCGAGCGGCGGCGGCCCGCCGCCGTACACGCGCGTCAGCGCCGCCCGGCCGCCCAGTCGAGCGCCGCATCGAACAGCGCGACGCCGGCCGGCGACAGGTTCGCAAACGTGTCGTTGTCGAGGAACAGCATGACGCGGCGCGCAGGCGCGAGCGCTTCGTAGTCCATCGTCGCGCCCTTCTCGTACGCGAAAATCGCGGCCTTGTCGGGCTGCCCGTAGACGGTCGCGATCGTGATCGCGCCGAGCCCCGGCTTGCCCCAGCTCATCGGCGCCTGCCGGCCGTAGACGTTCGTCACGCCCGCCGGCAGCCCCGCCGCGATCGGATGCGGCGCGTTGACGATCCATAGATAGCGCTCGTTGCCGGTCTCGCCGAAGTCCGTATCGTGCCGCTTGCCCGTCATCGCGAGATCGTCGAGCACGTCGTTCTCCCAGGTGACGAGCGGCTTGTCGAACGTGCGCCAGCCCGGCTGCACGTGCTTCGACGACACGGTCGACGAGATCACGACGAGGTCGGCATCGCGCGCGGCATCGGGCGTGGCCGACTCGTCGAGCATGCGTACCGCGTAGCCGCGCGTTTCCAGATGACGCGCGATGCGCTCGTCGGTCTTCAGGTTCGGGCCGCGCAACTGCACGAGCAGCGCGACGCGCGCGACGGCCGGCGGCGCGTCGGCCGCATGCGCGACGCTCATCACGCCCGCCTGCAGCGCAAGCAGCGCGGCCGCGAGCACGCGCAGCGCGCGACGCCGCGCATGCTCGACAAGACGGCGCGGTGCGCGCAGGTTCGTATTCGGTTTCATCGGGATCGACTCCGGCGTGGCGCGCGACGGTGCGCGCGCCGGTTGCATGATCAGAATTGCAGCGTGGTCAGCAGCGACACCTGCCGCGCGTCGCCGATCGCGACGAAGTAGCGGTTCGCGCTCGACGGGTAGTACGTGCGGTTGAACAGGTTCTTCACGTGCAGCTGGAACGACAGCTTCTGCTTGCCGAGCCGCGTGTCGTAGGTCGCGAACGCGTCGGCGAGCACGTACGACGGCAGCGTGAAACTGTTCGCCGAATCGCCGGGCCGTGCGCCGACATAGCGTGCGGCCGCGCCGATGCGCAGGTCGTCGCCGCCCGCGAGCGTGCCCACGTCGTACACGGCCGCGAGCGACGCGGTGTGACGGGCGACGTTCCACAGCCGGTTGCCCGCGTACAGCGGATCCTCGATCGTCTTCGCGTCGATGTACGCGTAGCTCGCGATCACGTTCACGCGTTCGCCGATGCGGCCCGACACGTCGAGCTCGACGCCGCGCGAGCGCGCCTTGCCCGACGTGCGCCAGTCCGTCAGCTTCGTCGCGTCGTTGAACTGCGAGACGAGCACGTTCTTCTTGTCGATGTCGAACAGCGCGAGCGTGCCGCTCAGCCCGCCCGGCAGATCGAGCTTGCCGCCGACTTCCCACGCGGTCGCGCGCTCGGGCGGCGTCGCGCCGTCGATCACGTAGCCGGACGCGAGCGGCGCGATCGACGACGACGGTTTCAGCGACTGCGAATAGCTCGCATAGAGCGAGAACGTGTCGGTCCACTTGTAGACGATGCCGGCGCGCGGCAACCAGCGCGACCCGCTCAGATCGGTGTTCGCATGAAACGGCCGGCCGCGGCCCGCGATCTGGTTGTACGTGATATAGCGCACGCCGCCCGAGACGATCCACTTGTCGGTCAGATGGATCGCGTCCTGCATGAACGCCGATGCCGCATGCAGCGTGTCGGTCTGGTCGCTGTCGCTCGCGGACACCGTGCTCGACGGCGGCAACAGCCCGTACACGGGATCGACGTAGCTGAACGGCGTCTTCACCGCCTGCCGTAGCATGTCCTTGCGATAGATGCGGCGGTACTCGGTGTCGAAGCCGACCTGCACGTCGTGCCGCATCCCCGCGAGCGTCAGCTTGCCGTTCACGTAGCCGATCCCGTAGCTGTCGGTGCTCAGCGAGCCGTGCGTCGCGTCGTTGCTGCGCGACAGCGTGCCTGTCACCGGATCGACGCCAGTCGTGCGCAGCTGGTTCGCGTCATAGGTCTCGCGGTTGTAGCTGTAGCCGAGATGCGCGCTCCAGTCCCCGTTGAACTGGTGATCGACGCTCAGCTGGGCGAGGTGCGATTCGCCGTCCATGTTGTTGAACGGTTCGTCGATGCGCCGCCGCGCGGGAATGTCGAGCGGCGCGTTGGTGCGCGGATCGAGCGCCGTGCCGCGATCGAACGGCGAGTGGAACTTCCGGTACTCGTACGACACCACGACCTGCGTGTCGCGGCCGTACCACGCGAGCGACGGCGCGACGAAGGTCTGCCGGTATTCGCCGAAATTGCGCCAGTACTGCTCGTTCGACTGGTCGACGATCAGCCGGTACGCGAGCCGCGAATCGCCGATCGGCCCGGTCGAATCGAACGTCGCGCTGCCGCCGTTCTTGCCGTGCCCGAAGGTCGACGCGCCCAGCGAAATCGCGTTGTAGCGCGTGAGCTGCGGCTGCTTGCCGACGACGTTGACGACGCCGCCCGGGTCCATCAGCCCGTACAGCAGCGAGGTCGGCCCTTTCAGCACCTCGACGCTGTCGACGGCGGCGTTGAACGAGCGCCCCTGCACGATCGGCATGCCGTTGTGCATGACCGAGCCGTCGCGGTTGTCGCCGAAGCCGCGCTTCATGAGCGTGTCCTGCGTGCCCGCGAGCGTGTTGCCCTGCGTGATGCCGCTGACGTTGCCGAGCGCGTCGTCGAGGTTGCGCGGACGCTGGTCGCGCAGCACCTGCGCAGGCACGACGTTGACGGCCTGCGCGGTATCGAGCACCGGGATGTCGGAGCGCAGCACGCCCGCCTCCTTCGGCGGCCCGTAGCTTTGCGCGCGCAGCGCGCTGCTGCGCACCGCGATCGTCGGCAGTTCGGCCGCCGTATCGGCCGACGGCGCCGGCACGGCGGCACCGCTCATGCCGTTCGCGCCGTTCGCGCGCATCAACGTATAGCCGCCGCCCGGCTGACGCAGCGCGACGAGGCCGGTGCCCGCGAGCACGTGCGCGAGCGCATCGTCGACGTCGAAGCGGCCGTGCACGCCGCCGCTCGTCAGGCCGGCGGTCAGCTCGGGCGGGAACGCGATCAGCAGGCCGGTGTCGCGGCCGAACCGGTTCAGCGTCGCTTCGAGCGGCCCGGCCGGCACGTCGAATGCACGGCGCGACGTGCGCGGCGCGGCGGCGGCCGCGTCGGTGTCGGCATCGGCGAGCGCGGGCAACGGCAGCAGCGCGGACAGCAGGACGGCGCCGGCAAGCCGGTGCGCGACGCGGTTAGGCACGGCGGGCACGATCGTGCGCCGCGTGTGGCGGGCGGACGCCGGACGGCGCCGCGGCATGAGACGGATGGAAACCATGATCGAGAAGTCGGTAAACGATGGGCCGGTGCGGCTTTCATTTCCCATGTCACGCGACGACCGCGAAATGGCTCACGTCGGCCCGAAATTTTTCGCGCGGTCACGAACGGGCCGGCACGACGGTCGCCCAGTAGCGCGTCACGTAGCGGACGTCGATCGGCAGCGTCGCCTTCAGCGTGTCGAGCACGCGCGCCGGATCGTCGAGCGGATAGCTGCCCGACACGCGCAGGTCCGCGACGGCCGCATCACAGCGCAGCGTGCCGGGCCGGTAGCGGTCGAGCTCCGCGACGAGATCGGCGAGCCGCATCCGCGAGGCGACCAGCATCCCGTCGGTCCACGCGGCGGCATACGGCGCGAGCGGCGCCGGCGCGTCGACCGCGTCGCGCGTGAAGCGCGTGCCGCTGCCGGCCGCAATCGTGCGCGCGTCGGCCGCCGCGTGCGTCGGCTGCACGCGCACCGCGCCCGCGAACACGTCGACGCGCGTCGCGCCGTCGCGAGCGCGCACCGAGAAGCGTGTGCCGAGCGGCCGTACATCGCCATCGGCCGTCGCGACGACGAGCGCACGCGCGGGCACGCGATCGTCGTGGCCGCTCGTCACCATGATCGCGCCGCGCAGCAGCTGCAGCCGGCGCGCGCTCGCATCGAAGCGCACGTCGAGCGCGGTATCGGTGTCGAGCACGACGACCGTGCGATCCGCGAGCGTCACCGTGCGACGTTCGCCGACCGCCGTGCGCAGGTCGGCAGTGACGATCGCCCAGCGTCGCGCGGGGTCGCCGAACGCGGCGAGTCCGCCCGCGAACAGCAGTGCCGCGAGCGCCTTGACGGCCGCACGGCGACGACGCGAACGCCGCGGCGACAGCGCGGCGCGCGCCGCCTGCGCGTCGACGCCGGCCGCGAGCCGGCCCAGACGCTGCTGCATCGCTTCGAGATGACGCCACGCGGCGTCGTGTGCCGGATCTTCGGCGCGCCAGCGTGCGAGCGCGGCCGCGCTCGCACGCGTGTCGCCGCCCGCATGCAGGTCGACCCACCACTCGACGGCACGACGCGCGACGTCCGGCGCGATCGCCGGCCTGCCGGACGCGGCCATCGTCATGCCGCCATCGCGAAGAAGCACTGCGCGCCGGCCTTGACCAGATAGCGCTTGACCGTCGCGAGCGACACGCCGAGCTCGCGCGCGATCTCCGCCTGCGTGAGCCCGTCGAGCTGGGCGAGCAGAAACGCGCGCTTTGCGGCGGCCGGCAGACCGTCGAGGAGACGGTCGATCTCGAGCAGCGTGTCGAGCACGACCGCCCGCTCTTCCGGCGACGGCGCATACACGTCCGCGCGCTGCGCGAGCGCGTCGAGATATGCGCGTTCGAGCTGCTCGCGCCGCCAATGGTTGTACAGCACGCGCTGTGCGACCGTCGTCAGGAACGCGCGCGGCGCCTCGGCGCCGATCGGCTCGTCGCGCGCGAGCAGACGCATGAACGTATCGTGCGCGAGATCGGCGGCGCGATGCGCGCAGCCGAGCTTGCGGCTCAGCCAGCCGCGCAGCCATGCATGATGGCCGGCATACAGCGCGTCGATTTCGCGATGGAGGGACAGCTTGTCAGCAGACATGGCCGGATTCCGGAGGCGGTCGGGAGCGTTTCTGTAAATGAGAATGATTATTATATACAAAACCGACTACCCGACCGCCGCGGGCGGCGCCATGCGTGCGCCGCCGGTGCTGCACGGGGAGACGCTTATCGAGACAGCAAGCGGAATCGTGGTCGCACGTGGGACGTGACGATCCGCAACCTCGATTACGCATCGCTTTCGGAGAGCGACATGCGCGATGACGACACGCATCTGCAATCGACGCGCGCGCGATGCACGATTGCATCGTCGCGAGAGCCGCACACCACAATGGTTGCGCGCGCAAATAACATAATCGCGCCCGTTAAAGCGATTCGATTCATTAAAGAATCAATTGACGAATCCACGACAATCGCCCACCCGCTCGCCGCGTAATGAAAATCGCCAAAAATTGTCACGCGCCGCGTAAATTTTGAATATTGATACACCGGATTCAGCGGCGATTGATACGCGATCGTCAATAATTCAGATCTCTCAATAGACCCTTCCGCAGCACGCATCTGTCTGCTTCAGGCCACAAAAGAGAATTTCATTTTTGTCGTTTGCGCGTGCATCGGTAGTCTCCTGCCATTCCGATTCACGCATACCAATCCACTCGCAGGAGATGAAATGAAACGCACGGCCCTCTCGCTGATTTCGCTTGCGTCGCTCGCGGCCGCGCCGCTTGCGCACGCGCAAACGAGCGTCACGCTGTACGGCGTGATCGATACGTCGATTACGTACGTCAACCACGCGCAAGGCAAGGACAGCGCCTGGCTGCTCGGCAACAGCAGCGCCGGCAACCTCGCGGGCAGCCGCTGGGGGATCAAGGGCGCCGAGGATCTCGGCGGCGGGCTGAAGGCGCTGTTCCAGTTGGAAAACGGCTTCGATCCGAGCAGCGGCCGCCTCGGCCAGGGCAACCGCATGTTCGGCCGCCAGGCGTTCGTCGGGCTGTCCAGCGATCGCTACGGCACGATCACGCTCGGCCGTCAGTACGACCCGCTGATCGATCTCGTCCAGGGCATCACCGCCGACAACTATTTCGGCAGCGTCTTCGCGACGCCGGGCGACGTCGACAACTACGACAACAGCTTCCGCGTCGGCAACGCGGTCAAGTACACGTCGCCCGTGCTCGGCGGCCTGCAGTTCTCTGCGATGTACTCGTTCGGCGGCATCGCCGGCAGCACGGGTTCCGCGCAGTCGTACTCGGCGGCCGTGTCGTACAGCAACGGGCCGTTCAGCGTCGCCGGCGGCTACTTCCACGCGAACAACAGCCCCGCGTCGAACGGGCTGCGCGACGGCTGGACGAGCTCGTCGGACGGCACGTTCGACGGCCCGATCAACAGCGGCTACGCGAGCGCGCATTCGATCGGCATCGCGCGCGTCGCCGGTCAGTACGTCGCGGGGCCGTTCACGTTCGGCCTCGGCTACAGCAACGCGCAATACCGCCGCGACGGCAGCTCGGTGTTCGGCTCGAACGAGCACTACAACACCGGGCAGGGCTTCGTGAACTACCAGGCGACGAACGCGCTGCTGGTCGGCGTCGGCTACAGCTACACGCGCTCGGGCGGCGACACGTCGGCGACCTATCACCAAGTGTCGGCCGGCGCCGACTACACGCTGTCGAAGCGCACCGACGTGTATCTGACCGCCGCGTACCAGCACGCGAGCGGCCAGACCGGCGACGGCAGCGGCGGCACGATGGCGGCGCAAGCCTCGATCGGCTCGTACGGCTATGCGGGCACCAGCTCGCAGACGATCGTCAACCTCGGTCTGCGTCACCGCTTCTGAGCGGCGCGGCGCCGCGCCCGCTGCCCCTGTGCGGCGGTGCGCGGCACCGGTCCGGCGATCGATCGACACGGCGGCTTCGGCCGCCGTCGTCGTTTGCGGCGCGCCAACCGCGGGCGGGGCCGGCGCGGGCCGGCATGGCGCGCCGGCCGGAAACGACCACGCGCGAAATGCAAAGGAAGGTTCGACGCGAGCCATGGGTGCGTGCGCTATGGCACACTTCGCGTCTGCGTGATTTCCTTGCATCGGGCGGTCGCTTGCCGCCCCAACCTGCCATGCCGTGTCAGACCGTCCGTTCGATCAGCCGCGCCACGCTGAAATTCGCCGCGACCGCCGCGATGTCGCTCGCGCAGCACGGGCTCGCGCACGCGGACTGCCTCGACGACGCGGCTGCGTTCCAGCACGTGAGCGTCAGCCTGCTGCGCGGCATCGCGCAGGTCGAATCGGGGATGAATCCGAACGCGGTCAACACCAACGCGAACGGCACGATCGACATCGGGCTGATGCAGATCAACAGCTCGTGGCTGCCGACGCTCGCGCGCGAAGGCATCACGCAGCAGAGCCTGTTCGATCCGTGCACGAACGCCTATGTCGGCGCATGGATCCTCTCGCAGAACATCCGCCAGCTCGGCCCCAACTGGAACGCGATCGGCGCGTACAACGCCGCGTCGCCCGACAAGCGCCTCGCGTATGCGCGCAAGGTCTTTGATGCGATCCGCACGATGCCGGATTCTCCGGATACTCCGATGCCCATCCTTCCGCCTTCGTTCACGCCGCCGCAACAGCCGTACAACCCGTTCGCGAGCCTGACCGCACCCGCCCCGGCCGCCGCACGGCCGCGCGCCGCCGCCGCCGCGCCCGCCGCGCCGCCGCCGGCGGGCGGCCCCGCCGGACCGGCCGGCACGTATAACTTCGGCTGGACCGTCACGGGCGCCGACCAGGCGAAACCGACGCAGGTGTTCGACGACGGCGCGCGGATCTACGTGCAGTTCAGCGACATGAAGCACGTGCCGGCGATCTTCACCGAAACGTCGTCCGGTCGCGTGCTGATGTCGTGGGAGCTGCAGTTTCCGTATGCCGTTCTCACGCGTCCCGCGCAAACGTTGATCTTTCAGCTGGGGCCGTTCGAGGCGCGCGCGCAGCGCGGCGCGACGGGCGCGACTGCCGCCGCCGCGCAGGCGGGCACCGGCGGCACGCCGCGGCCGGCCGCCGCGACGGTCGCCACCGGCCAGGCGCCTGCCCCGGCTGCGAAGCCGGCGGCCAACGCGACGCCCGCGAAGCGGGCCGCGTCGACCGACGCGCTGTGGTATCTGAATACCGGCACCCCGTCGGGGCCAGCCGCCAATACAGCGGCGGCGGCCGCGACGACGCCGAGCGCCGTGACCTCGAGCGCAGCGCCGGCGGCCGCGGCACCGCAGCAGCCGGCTGCGCCGCGCCCGCGCTCGCGCGCGAGCGTCGACGCGCTCTGGTACATCTCGCAATGATGTGCGTCGCCGGCCGCATCGCGACGCGGCGAGGCACGCGTCAGCCGCGCCGCACCGCCACGACCTTCCCGCCGCGAACCGCGAAGTCGCGCCGCTCGGGCCGATAATCCATCGTCCCCGGCAAGGACTTGCCGTCGCGTTCGATCACGCGCCACAGGCAGCCCTCGAGCAGCGCGGCCGCGTCGGCTTCGGTCTTGCCGATCAGCGCATCGTCGGGCGCCGCGTCGGCCTTGCAGGCGTGCCCCGCAGCGGGCGGCGAGGCCGGCATCTGTGTCTGCATCGTGTCGGCTCCATTCGCTGCGCATCCCGTGATGGTTGCGCACGCAACTGAAAATGCGATCGTCGTCATCGTTCGCTTCATCGATTTCTCCTTGTCCGATTGGGCTTGCGTGCCGCACGCCGCTTGCCGCACGCCGCTTGCCGCACGCCGCTTGCCGCACGCCGCTTGCCGCGCGCCGCTTGCCGCACGCCGCTTGCCGCACGCCGCTTGCCGCACGCCAAGCCGTCCGCATGTTACCGCACCGGCAATGCGGTCAGCGCACGTCGTCGTCCGTCAGCGTGCCGAGCGGCACGAACATGTAGCCCTTGCCGCGCACGGTGCGGATATAGCGATAGCCGCCGACCGCGTTCTCGATCAGCCCGCGCAGGCGGAACACCAGCACGTCGAGCCCGCGCTCGGACTTCGCCGCCGCGCGCGGGCCGAGCCGCGCGAGGATCTCGCCGCGCGACAGCACGCACATCGGCCGCGACACGAACACGTCGAGCAGCGCGAATTCGCTGTCGCGCAGGCCGAGATCGCGGCCCGCGCGCGTCGCACGCCGGTTCTCGAAATCGACGGCGATGCCGCCGAACGTATAGGGCGGCCGCGTGTCGGGCCGCGGCACCGGCGGCCGTCGTGCGCGATAGCGGCGAAGCGCGCTGCGCACGCGGGCGACCAGTTCCATCGGCTCGAACGGATCGACCAGATAGTCGTCCGCGCCGATCTCGAGCGCGACGACCTTGTCGACGACATCGCGCGACCGGCTCAGCACGAGCACCGGCATGTCGTGGCCGGCGGCACGCAATGCGCCGAGCACCGCATGCGCATCGACGGCCGCGTGCGCGACGCGCAGCACGATCATCGCGGGTGGCGCTTCCGTCACGCGGGCCGCCAGCAACGACACGTCGGCGAGCGTCGACGCGTCGATCTGACAGCCGCGCAGCAGCGCGCCGAGCGCCTCGCGGGTGTGGCCGTCCGGATCGACGATCAGTACCGCACCCATCGCGCCCCTGCGCAGACGAACGCGGCGCGCCGCACCGTCGCTGCGTCAAGCGCAACGGGCTGTCGCATCGCCTGCGTCATCGTGCTTGCGTGCAGCAATCGAGGCTCGCCTCGAAATAGGTCAGGCTGTTGCGGATCGACTGCTCGACGGCGCGCACCTGCTCGGCGCTCGGCGCCTGGCCGAGCAGCGTCGCGACGATGTCGAGCGCTTCCCACGGATGCGTGTCGTCGTATTCGGCATGAAGCCGCAGCCAGCGCATCGCGCGATGACGCAACGACGGATCGAACTGCTGCTCGTAGTCCGTCTCGCAGAGCCGCGCGCTCCACTCGCCCGTCACGCCTTCGATCGCGTAATTGGTCGCGGCCATGCTTTCGGCGAGCCCGTCGGCGCTCGCGCTCTTCCAGCACCAGTGGCTCAGCGCGAAGCCGGCCGGCGGCGCATCGCCGCGCAGCAGCCGCTCGACCGCGACGCCGGACGCGTTGGCCCAGTTCACCCAGTGGTCGACGTGATTCTGCTCGACGCGGATATTGCGGATCAGATAGCGCCGCGCCTTCTCGTCGCCGCGCGAACGCAGCGCGGCCGTCTTCAGCAGGTTCATCGCCATGTATTCGGGAAACTGGCTGACGACGGCCCAGCCCGTGACGAAAAAGGTGCGCAGCTGCGCGACGCTCAGCGCACCGCGGCTCATGTCCCCGAACACCGGGTGCATGCGCACCCGCTCCTTCAATTCCGCCGTCGCGCCGACCACGTCGCGCAACCAGGCCGGGTAGCTGCGCAGATCCGTCAGCTCACCGGTTCTCTCGAACGGCACTTTCATTCCACTTCTCCTTGTTGTACAGGCTCCCCGGCCTGCCATCGCGCGGGACGGCTGAAGTAGTAGCCCTGGCAGTAGTCGACGCCCAGCGAGCGAAGCATCTCGGCCGTCTCCTCGTCCTCGACGTGCTCCGCAACGGTCCGGTACTGCAGCAGGTGCGCGATATCGTTGATCGCGCAGACGATGCCGCGCTTCACGCAATCCGACGTCATGCGCGATACGAGGCCGCCGTCGATCTTCAGATAATCGATCGGCAGCTTGCTCAGATAGGAAAACGACGACATGCCGGCGCCGAAATCGTCGAGCGCGAACCGGCAGCCGAGATCGCGCAGCTCGTGCATGAAACGCGACGCGACTTCGAGATTGCGCACCGCGCTCGTTTCGGTGATCTCGAAACACAGCTGCGACGGGTCGACGCCCGACGTCGTCAGCTCGCGCTTCACGAACTCGACGAAGCCTTCGTTCGTGATCGACATCGCGGACAGATTCACGTTGCATTCGAAGTCGTTGCGCCGTTCGAGCTGCGCGAGCCGCCGCACGACGGTGCGCACGACCCAGCGGTCGATCATCGTCATGTGCCCGTAGCGCTCGGCAGCCGGCAGGAATACCGGCGACACGAGCTTGCCGTCGGCGTCGGGGATGCGCAGCAGGATCTCGATGCGCTGCTGCGCGGCGAGCGCCGGCTGAATCGGCACGATCGGCTGCGCATACAGCTGGAACGCGTTCGACTCGAGCGCGGCCTTCACGCGGCGGCTCCACTCCAGGTGATACGCCTGCCGGCTCGCGCTCATGTCGCGCGGCTCGGCGACGTGGACGCGATTGCGGCCGCGATCCTTCGCGACGTAGCAGGCGACGTCCGCGAGCTGCATCGCCTTCTCGACGCTTTCGGGCCGGCAGTCGAGATTGAGCATCCCGATGCTGACGCTCAGCTTGAAGCGCTCGCCGTCCCAGCAGAACGTGTACGCCTCGAGGCTCGCGCGAAGCTGCTCGGCCTTGCCGCCGTCCGGCAGCGGGCCGCCCGTCGCGGTCAGCAGGATCCCGAATTCGTCGCCGCCGAGCCGGCCGAATGCGTCGTCGGCGCCGAGGCAACGCTGGAACACCGCGGTGACCTCGCGCAGCAGCGCATCGCCGGCCGCGTGGCCGCACACGTCGTTGACCTCCTTGAAGCCGTCGAGATCGAGCACGAGCAGCACCGTCGCCGCGCACGCGTTCAGCGCCTCGTCGACCCGACGCTCGAACGCGGTACGGTTGATCAGGCCCGTCAGCGCATCGTGCGAGGCCTGCCAGGTCAGCCGCTCGATCAGCTGATACTCGCGCGTCATGTCGCGCAGGATCAGCACGTAGCCGACGCAGCGGCCCGGCGCATTGTCCATCCGCGACAGCGACGCGCGCACCGCGACCGCGGGCGCATCGGCGCGGATCAATTCGAGATCGCGCGTCAGCGTCGCGTCGCCGCTATTGCTGAGCGACGGCAGCAGGTTGATCGACATGCCGGTCGACGGATCGATCAGCGCCAGCACGTCGTTCACGGGCTTGCCGATGCAGTCGCGCGCCGATGTGCCGAGCAACTGCTCGGCGGCCGGATTGACGGTCTCGATGCCGCTCGTCAGACCGACCGTGACGATCGCGTCGGCAACCGAACGCAGCGCGGCTTCCGCGAGCGCCTGGCTGCGATCGAGCTCGCTCTGGATCGAGCGCTGCTGATGCTGCGCACGGCCTGCCCAGCGCACGCCGAGAAAGACGATCAGCAACGATGCGGCGAGGTACGACAGGAACAGCTGAATGACGGCCGAGCGGAATTCCGCGCTCAGCTCGCTGGAAAACCGCTTCGGCAGCGGCTCGATCCGCGAGTTGATCTCCCATACGCGCTGCGCGAGCGCACGCGTGCGCGGCCGGTCGCGCGCGTTCACCGCATCGCGCAGCGCGTGCGCGACGGTGCGCAACGCGTCGAGCTGCCGGTCGGCTGCCTGCCAGTACTGCAACGCGGGGTCGAGCCGCGCGAAGCTCGTCAGCACCGGATAGAACCAGACGACCGCGGCCGCATCGAGCGGATTGATGCCGGCCGCGATCATCGCGCCGCGCGCCGTCGCATGATCGGGCGGCACGGCCGTCATCGCCGCGCGCGCGACCGTCAGAAAGCGCAGCGTGCGATCGGTGCCCACGTACGCGTCGAACAGACGCTCGTCGCCGGTCTCGCCGTAGCGGTTCAACAGGATGATGGCGTCCTTCTGCGCTTTGGACCAGTTGCTTTCGCCGCCGACGTACACGCGCAACGACATGATGATGATCAGGCTGACGGCGACGAAGCCCGCCAGCGCGACCATCACGACCACGATCGGCAAGATGCCGAGCGCGGGACTCCAGGGCCACACATGAAACGCACTGCGTTGACGCTGGAGCCTCGAAATGTTTTCCATACCGATTCACTGTTCTTATGCTTATTCGACACTCCCGGCCCGGAGTGTTCGCTGCTTGCGGCGCGGCTGCGCCGGTGACTTCGACTGCTTGCGCTACAGCGTATGCACGCGGCATTCCGTCGGCACGCGCGTCTCGCGATCGAACGCGAAGATGCGCCGCGCCTCGTCACGGATCACGCGGTGGCAGCCGCACGTCGCGCTCGCGAGCGCCACCGGATCGGTCAGCACGACCGAGCCGCGATGTTGATGGATCAGTCCGAGCTTCTGCAGCGTCTGTGCCGTATCGGTGATCGTTTCGCGCCGCACGCCGAGCATCTGCCCGAGCATCCCGTGCGTGACGGGGATCTCGACGCTGCGCGAGCGATCGTGCGCGATCAGCAGCCAGCGACCGAGCTGGTGCTGCATCGGATGATGACGGCTGCAGAACAGCGTCTGCGAGATCTGCGCGAGCACGATCTGCACGCGCATGAACATCTGTCGCCGGATCAGCGGCGACGCGTCGCATGCGTCGTCGAAGCGCCGCGTGTCGAGCCGGTAGGCGAAGCCGCCGCGGTACACGACCACGCGCCGCGGCATCGCGCTGGCGCCGCCGACGACGTCGTCGCAGACCACGCCCTCGCAGCCGATTTCCGCGACGCCGAGCGTCGTCTTGCCGGCCATCGTGTATTGCAGCGACACGGCCGTCGTCACCGGAAAATAGACGGCCCGCAGCGTCGAGCCGGCGTCGCACAGGATCTCGCCCGTCTCGACGTGACAAAGCTGCAGATGAGGCGCCAGTGCCGACCGATTCGCCCCATCCAGCGCAGACAAGAAGCGATTGGCATCGAGCGCATACGGCAGCTCGATGACGTTGTTTGTCTGATGTGTCACGGTGCACCTCGTACGATTGTGTTGCTACCCTCGGCCACCGAGCATGTCTTCGCATCGCCTTTGCGGTTTGCTTCCGCTTTTTGTCGCGACATTTTTGCAAAACGGTATCACGCGGTTCCGACGCCCGGAATGCCCCGCTTTCCTTACCTGAAGTAATTTGACAGTTGTGCGGCAGGCGACGCCCAGGTGCGCCGGCGCGCGTCGCTCGATCGGTTTCGCGATGGCGCGCAATGCAATCGGATGCGCGTACAACCGATCGGTTTCGGCCGTCAATACCGCGCCGCGAGGAAACGATCGACGGCGATTCACGCGACTGCTTCCTCTCGCGCACGAAAGTGCGTTGAGTGGGATAGCCCGCATTTCCCGTGCGCATCGAACCGGGGACGATACGCGCGCGGCGCGGTTGCGCTATTGCGCCGCAGCCGCGTCGCGCCCCGCGTCAAGCGCCGCGGCGCGCATCGCATCGGCCGGATTCGCGAACGCACGCTGTCGCCATTGCGCGAGCTGTGCATCGCGCGCTTCACGCGGCAGCGGCTGCGCGTCGATCCGGTCGCGCTCGGCCGCATAGTCGCGATAGCGTGCGCGCCACGCATCGTCGTCGTCGCGCAGCCGCACGACACGCGCGGCCACGTCGGGCCCGAGCGTCGCGGCCGCCTGTGCGCGCAGCGTGTCCGTATCGCCGCGCGCGCGTTCGAGTCGCGCAACCGCGTCGAGCGCGTCGCGTTGCCGCTGTAGCCGCGCGTCGGCATCGCGCAGTGCCGCCGGTCGCAATGCGTCGAGCGCCGCAAGCCGGTCGCGCTTTTGTGCGTCGGTCAGCGCGGGATCGCGCACGATCCGCAAACGTTCGATGCGATCGCGCTGCTGCTGCCATTCCTCGTCGAAGAACGCGGCGCACCAGTCGCCGAGCGTGCGGCTCGCGAGTGCCGCGCGCTGGTCGAGCAGCGCCGCCAGCGCATCGGGATCGTCGCGTCCGTCTCCGACGCCGCCGCGCTCGCGCTGTTGCCCGAGTGCCGCGCGATACGCACGATAGCGCTGCCAGACGTCGAGCGCGTCGTGCTCGGCATCGGTGCCGTCCAGCTGCGCGGCGATCGCGCGTGCGACCTGCGCGTCGAGCGCCGCCGCGTCGAGGTCGTGCTCGGCCAGCAGGAAATAGTCGAAGAAGTCGCGCACTGCGCGCTGCTTCGCGAGACGGCCGCGCGCATCGACCGGCAGCCGCGGCGCGCGCGAGCCGGCGAGCGACGCCGGCAGCGCAGCGGCGGACGCCGGCACGCTCGCCGTCGCCGCACGCGAGGCCGCCGTCCGCGCGGCCGGCTCCGCACTCGCCGCGACGAGCGGCGCCGACGCGCGCGTGCCGAACGCATGCCAGACCGCCGCGACCGTCACCGCGCCCACCGCCGCGTACGACGCACAGCGCGCGACCGTTGCCCGTACGCGCATGGCTAGACGCCCTGCAGCTTCAGCCGGTTCGCATGCACGCGCAGCGCGGCGACCGGATCTTCCGCATACGCGCCGCGGATCCCGAACAGCTGATTGATCTCGTCGAAGTGATTCCAGCGGTAGCCGGTCGAGATCACGGTGCCGAACCGCGCGCTGCACGTGGGCGTGAAGCCGTCGTTCGGGCCGCCGCCGCGCATCGCGATCACGGTGCCGGCGGTCAGGAACACGAGCGTCGACGGATCGAGCACGTTCGCCGGATCGACGAGCGGCAGCACGCTCGTATCGACCGCACCCGTCACGATGCCGAGCAGCGACGTCGGCTGATACGCGGTGCCGCTCCACGAGTACAGCAACTGCGTGTTGCCGCCGACCGATTCGACCGGCGCGCCGCCGCGGCAACTGCCGGCCGGCGCGAGGCCCGCACTCGGCAACAGCGCGTTGAAGCGCGTCGCGTAGGGCGTGCTCAGCGCGTTCAGCGCCGCGATCGCGTCCTGGTTGGTGTTGTGCGAGCCGCTCGTCAGCACGCCGAACACGTTCAGCAAGGCGCCGAACACGGGCGTCGACAGTCCGGTCGGATCGAGCTTCAGCGCATCGAGCACGAAATCGGCGAACGGCGAGCCGCGATGCGGCGTCGCGATCGTCGTCACCGACGCGACGCTGTCCGGCGCGACGGCCGCCACGTAGCGCGCGGTGAGCCCGCCCTGGCTGTGCCCGATCAGGTTCACCTTCGTCGCGCCCGTCACCGCGAGTACGCGCTTCACGTATGCGAGCAGCTGTTCGCCGCGCCCGTTCGGCCCGAGATCGCTCTGAAAGCCCGACAGGTCGGCGACGTAGACGGTCGCCCCGTGCCGCTCGAGATCCGACTGGATCGCATACCAGTACGGCACGACGCCGAAGTAGTCGTCGGTGCCGGTCAGACCGTGCACGAGCACGATCGGATAGCGCGTCGCCGCGTAGTCGTCGACGGCCGCCTCGGCCGCCTGCACGCTCGCGTACGGCGCGAGCACGCCCGCCGCGACGAAGGCGGCAATCCGCGCGGCCGCCCGCGCGTGCAACAGTCCGAGGCGCAGGGCGTGCGCCGCACATGAAATGATCGACATCGAATCCTCCGTGACGGGCTGATCAAACGTGTTGCGTCGGCGTGCGCGGTCGCGCGTGTGCGGCGACGCGCCGCTGCCACGCGACGAACAGCGGCGCGCCGACGATTTCGAGCACCGTGAACGCGACGAACGGCGGCCACGGGAAACCGAGCGCGACGAGCGACAGCAGCCGGCCGATGCCGCCGATGAAGATCATCGTCCACAGCGTCGCGAACAGCCGCCCGTTGCGTTCGATCGCCGGAATCGTCGAGAACGCGGCGAGCCCGAGGCCGAGCCATACGCCCGCGTAGAAGCGCAGATTGCCGTCGAGCGTCGCGTCGGCCGGCAACGCGATCCCGAGCGAGGCATACAGCGGATCGCCGATGCCCATCATGCCGAGCACGCCGGTGATCGTCGGGACCAGCGCCAGTACGGCGGTCGCGACCTGAAGCGCGCGTTTGCTCATGGGTTGCCTCCTTGCTTCATCGATAGAAAATGCCCAGCAGCTGGACGCTCGCCGATTCCGGCATCGCGCCGAAACGGCTCCACGACGGCCCGCTCTGCCGCAGCCATTGCAGTGCGACGTCGAACCGGTCGAAACGCCGTCGCAGCTCGATCCAGTACTGCCGGCCGCCGCCGAGATCGGCCTGCACGAACGCCGCCAGATCGAGACGCCGTACGCCGACGTTGCGCCACGCGGCCATCAGGAACAGCCCGTGGCGCGTCTGCAGTTCCTGCGCGGCGATCGAGCGCCGCACCGCATCGCCCCAGCGGTACGGATCGGCCGCCTGCAGCGTGCGCCACTGCGACGCGCGCGCGCCGCCACCGTTGCGCTGGAATTCCGCGGTCAGCGACAGGTCGATCGGCAATGTCCATGTCGCACCGACCGACGCGCTCGTGCGAAACGCGCGATCGGCGCCGCTGCCGGCCGCGCGCGCGATCAGCGAGGGCCGGTAGCCGCCCGCCCACTCGAGATACGCGACCACGGCATTGCCGGCCAGCACGCTCAGGTTCTGGCCGAACTGCGGCGACTGACCGCTTTCGCCGTACACGACCCATTGCGGCTGCACGAGCGCGCCGAGCCGCTGGCTCGCGACCAGCATCCAGCGATCGACGCCGTTCGTGCGCTGCAGGTCCGACGACGCGTCCGGATCGCCGGGCGCGCTGCGGCTCGCGAGTCGCGGCGACGCGAGCAGCGCGACCGAACCCGACGCCCAGACGTGCTGCGCGCGCAGCGCGACGGTGCCGAGCCGGTTCGCGTGCCGGCTGTCGGGGTCGGGCGGCACGTCGAGGCTCACGGCGCCCGCACGGAAAAAATCGGTCGGGTTGTAGCCGATCGCCGCGCCGAGCCGCTCGTTGATGCGCCCCGCGTCGACGACGAACGCCGGCGTCGCGCGCCAGCTCGCGTACGCCTCCTTCACGAGCGTTTCGCTGCGCGACGACGTGCGCGAGCTGCCGAGCGGATCGAAGCGGTCGAAGCGCATCGAGACGTGCGCGCCGAACGAAGGCGTGAGCCACTGCGCGTAGTCGAATTCGATCGACAGCTGATTGCGGCCGCCCTCGCCGCCGTCGCGATAGCGGCTCATCCGCAGCGCATTCTGCACGTCGAATTTCCACGGCTTCGCGACGTCGGCCGGCGCCGCCGATGCGGCTGCGGAACGGTCGGCGAGATCGAGTGCGGCGGCATCGGCGTCGTCGACGGCGGCCGTCTGCACGGCCGCGTTGTCGGCCTCGCCCGCCTGCGCGGCGCGCCCCGTCGCGAGCAACAACGCGAGCGCGACCGCCGCCGCATGCGGCCGGCACCGGTTCGTCATTGCGCCTGAAAGCGCGGCAGATAATCGCGCTGCAGCCATGCGTCGGGAATGTCGCGCCACGCGTAGTCCGAAAACCGCATCACGGTGACCCAGTTGCTGTCGAGGCCGTCGATGATCACGGTCTCGGTCGGCCGCTCGACGCCGAGCTGCATCGTGTAGCGCCGGTAGAACGCGGTCTTCAGCAGGCGGCCGCTTTCCGCATGGAACCGCGCCTTCAGCGGCCGGTCGTTCGCCGCGTCGATCCAGATCTCGATGCGCTGATACGTGAGCCCCTCTCCGTGCCCGGTCAGCGTCAGACGGTATGCGCGGCGCGACTGCCGGTCGCCGTCGGCGATGTCCTCGATACCCTTCAGCTCCGCCGTGTAGTCGTGCGCGAGATTGACGGTCACGACGTCGCCGTTCGCGGCCTGCCCGAGCAGCCGCTGATCGGGCGAGATCCGCACGCTCGCCTGGTTTGCCGGATCGTAGAACCACAGGTCGTTGCCGTTCTTCAGCATCAGCTTGCCCGCGTCGCGCGCCGGCGCGGCGAAGCGCACCAGCGTGCGGAACGCGCCGCCCGGCGCGTCGGGCTTCGAATAGATCGACAGCGTGTTGCCGTCTACCTGCTTGCCGGCACGATATTCGATCAGCGTCGCGGTGAGAACGAACGACCTCGCGGGCGCGCGGATCGCGTCGCTCGCCGCGAGCAGCTTCTGCGGATCGGGCGACGGCTCGGCCTGCACGATGCCGGCCAGCAACGAAAGACTCAAACAGAGGAAACCGAACAGACGGCGCACGAATACTCTCCGATGGATGAAGGGGATGAAAACGGCTTCATACGTGGCGCAGCGCGTCGACGATCGACAGCCGCGCCGCATGACGCGCCGGCAGCCACGCCGACAGCCCGGCGACGCACGCGAGCCCCGCGAAGGTCAGCGCGATGGTTCGCCACTCGCCCCACACGCGCACGGTCAGCGCGACCGCATCGATGCGCGCGGGCGGCGTCCATACGAGCCCGCTGCGGTTGATCGCGGCGGCGATCGCGAGCGCGGTCAGCACGCCGAGCGTCGCGCCCGCAATGCCGAGCAGCGCGCCCTCGCAGACGAACAGCGCCTGGATGCCGCCGCGCCGCATGCCCATCGCGCGCAGCGTGCCGATTTCGACGGTGCGTTCGATGATCGCGGTGCTCATCGTGTTGCTGATCACGAACAGCACGATCGCGCTGATCAGCACGAACACGAAGCCGAAGATCACCGAGAACATCCGGTTCGTCTGGTCGTAGAACGGATTGAGCGTCGCGAAATCGACGACCTCGAGCGGCTGCCCGCGATAGCCGTCGCGCAGCAGCTGCTCGATGCGTGCGCGTGCGGCCGCGAGGTCGGCCGTCTCGTGCAGCTGGATCTCGATCGCGGTCGCGCGCGGCGCCGCGCCGCCGTAGACGAGCCGCTGCGCGAGCGGCAGCCGCACGGCGAGATACGCATCGTCGAATTCCTTCACGCCCTGCTGCTCGGCTTTCACGACCGAGAAGCGGCCGACGTTCGGCGCACCGCCCGCGCTCGCGGCGAGCACTTCGATGTGCGCACTGTCGCGCTCGGCCGGCCGGCTGCGCGCTTCGTCGTGAGCGAGCGCGAGGACGTCGGCCGGCGCATGCGCGGCGTCGCCGCCGTCGCCGCCGTGCGCCGCGTCGTCGACTGCGGCCGGCCCGGCCGGTGCGTCGCGGCACTCGCGCACGCGCAGCGCCGCGCACAGATGCAGCACGCGCGCCACGCCGACGCCGACCACGGCCGCGTCGTCCGGCGCGCCCCGCAGTGCGAACGCGCGCGGCTGCAGCGGAAAGCCGTACGCGTTCCATTGCTGCATGCGGTACTGGTCGTCCGGCAGCGTGCCGAATCCGATCACGGTGCGCGACACGCCCGCCTCGAAATTGCCGGCGATCCCGCCGAACTGCAGCGTCGGCGTCACGACCGCGACGAGCGGCGCAAGCTGCGCGTCGCGCCGCAGCGTGTCGATCAACGCCGCGTAATCGCGAATGCCGTACGCGGCCGGATCGCCGGTTCCGTACAGGAAATAGCCGCGCCGCTGGATCTGCAGATGGCCGCTGCGCTGCACGAAATCGGTCTGCAGCCCGAGCGTGATGTCGCGGCTGAAGCCGCCGAACAGCAGGATCGCGCTCACGCCGACGATCATCGCGAGCAGCGTCGTCAGCGAACGGCGTCGGTTGCGCTGCAGGTTGCGCAGCGCCAGCATCAGCGTCGCGGTCATCGGCGCGCCTCCGTGGACGTCGCGCGGCCGGCCGCGAGTTCGTAGCCGACGATGCGGCCGTCGCGTATCCGCACGACCTCGTCGGCCGCCTGCACGATCTCCGGATCGTGCGACGACACGATGAACGACACGTCGTGCTCGCGCTGGATCGTGCGCATCAGCGCGATGATCGCGCGGCCGGTCGCGCTGTCGAGGTTGGCGGTCGGCTCGTCGGCAAGCACCATCGCGGGCTGCACCGCAAGTGCGCGCGCGATCGCGACGCGCTGACGCTGGCCGCCCGACAGCTGCGTCGGCCGGTGCCGCGCCTTGTCGCCGAGCGCGACCGCATCGAGCAGCGCACGCACGCGCGCCGCGCGGCGCGCAGGCGCCCAGCCGGCCATCAGTAGCGGATATTCGACATTCTCGTACGCGGACAGCACCGGCAGCAGGTTGAATGTCTGAAACACATGGCCGATGTGGCGTGCGCGGAAATCCGACAGCGCGTCGTCGGTCAGCGACGCGGTATCGTGGCCCGCGATCGACACGCGCCCGGTGTCGGGGCGGTCGATGCAGCCGATCAGGTTCAGCAGCGTCGTCTTGCCGCTGCCGGACGGACCGGCCAGCACGATGAAGCGGCCCGCGGCAAGCGTCAGCGAGACATCGGCGATGGCGCTCACGCGCACGCTGTCGAGCAGATAGGTCTTCGACACGCGGTCGATCGTCACGAGGTTCACGATGCGCCTCCCGGACGGACCGCGTGCGGCTGCGCGCGCGACACCGGTGCGGCAGCCGCAGCGGCCGACAGTGCGCGAATCAGGCGCTTCAGCTGCAGCCGGTACGCGAAGTGTTCGACTTCGATCACGTGACGCGGCGTGCGGTGAAACGCGATCCCGCCGTTCCAGTCGGAACGGTCGCGCCGGATCAGTTCGTCGATGTGCGCGGCACGGTGCGGTGCGACGTCGCGTGCGCGCAGATAGCGTGCGAGCAGTTGCGCCTGATAGTCCATCAACGGCCAGTTGCCGGTCGACGTCTGGAACAGCCCGATGAAGAACAGGTCGCGATGCTGCGCATCGAACATGTTCAGATAGAGCTTCGGCTGCGCCTTGTCCCACTGCAGATGCGCCTGATCGATGAACGGAAAGCTCGGCCGATAGCCGGTCGCGTAGACGATCACGTCGACCGGCTCCTCGCTGCCGTCGACGAACGCGACGCGCTCGCCCTGCAGTGCGCGCACGTCGGGCCGCGCGACGAGATCGCCATGGCCGAGGTGGTAGAACAGCGTCGAGTTGATGATGAAGTGCGACTCGAACAGCTTGTGGTCCGGCTTGCGCAACCCGTAGTCCTCGGGCTGCCCCGCCGTCGTGAGCCGCAGCAGCCGCTCGCCGAAGAAGCGGCGCGCCCAGAGCGGCATGCGCAGCCGCAGCGGCCATTCGGCCCATTCGTCGGCCGGCATCCCGAACAGGAATTTCGGCCAGTAGAAGTAGCCGCGCCGCGTACTGTGAAAGACGGCCGCCGCGTGATGCGACGCTTCGACCGCGATGTCGCAGCCCGAATTGCCCGCGCCGATCACGAGTACGCGCTTGCCGGCGAAAATGTCCGGCGTCCGATATTGCGACGAGTGCAGCTGCAGCCCGTCGAAGTGGCCCGGATAGTCGGGCAACTGCGGATGCGACAGATGTCCGTTGCAGACGATCACGCCGCGATAGCGCCGCACTTCGCCGCGATCGAGTTCGACACGCCATTGCGTGCTGCCGGGCACCGGCGCGATCTCGAGCACCGAGCGGCCGAACTCGATCCGGTCGTACACGCCGAAGTGCCGCGCATACGCGCGCAGATAAGCGAGCGCCTGATCGCCGCGTGCGTAGGTCGGATAGTCGTCCGGCATCGGGAAGTCCGGGTACTCGGAAAACCGCTTCGAACTGATCATGTGGATCGACCGATACACGGCGCCGCTCGGGCGCCCGTAATACCAGTTGCCGCCGACGTCGTCCTCGCGCTCGATCACGTCGACGCCGATCCCGAGTGCCGCGAGATTCTTCGCGGCCGCAATCCCCGCCGCACCGGCGCCGATCACGCAGTACCGCTCGCCATGGTCGCGTTCCGTCATCGTCAATCTCCCCCGTGTGTGTCGAACGCGGCCACCGGTTCGGCCGCGGGCGCGCCTGCTCGCGCGTCGCCGACGAGCGCGGTGTCGCGCAGTTCCGCGACGCGCGCGCCGGCGCGGTCCGCGATCGCGAAGCGTTCGCCCGAATAGCGGACGATCAGTTCCGCGTCATCCGCGCACGGCGCGCCGACGTCGACGCGGCCGATCCGCCACGTATGCGGCAGCCCGCGCTCGGCCGGCCAGGCGCCGAACAGCGCGCGCAGTATGTTTTCCAGATGATTGACCGGCAGCCACAGCGCGGCGCCGGGCGCGCCGGCCGCGGGATCGGGCATCTGCCACAGCGCGTCGGGCTCGGCCGCGCGCACCTGCCCCAGCAGCCCGTGCCAACGCGCGGCCGGCAGCAGATCGCCACGCCAGGCAACCGGCGCGCACGGCGCGGCCGGCGCGTCGCAGTCGTCCGGCGGCAGCACGACGGTCGTGCGTGCCGGCGTGCCGCGCCGGTAGACGAAGGTGGCCTCGAGCACCGTGCGGCCGCCGACCGTCGTGCAGCGCGCGTGCACGCGCCAGCCGTCGTCCGCGGCACCGCCGGCGACGTCGGTATCGACGTGCACGTCGCCGAATGCGTCGAGCGTGTCGGCCAACGCATCGAGCCGAATCGTCACGTCGTCGATCCGGTGCAGCGCGACGGGCTCGCCGTCGGGCGGCGCGACCCAGTCAGCCGCGACGCGCGCATGCTCGAGCAGCAGCGAGGCCGGCGCGGCCGCGCGGCCGTCGTAGCGGAACGCGCGCGCGTACGGCGCGCCGACCGTCCGATAGTGCGTCGAGAAGCGCGCGAACGGCCGGAAGCGCCGCGGCTCGCCCGCATGAAGCGCGCGCGTCGCGAGCTCGTGCAGGTTCGGCAGGCCGTCGACCGGCCCGAATCCGCGCAGCTGCACCGGCGTCACCGCGCGGCCGACCGCGCCCATGTACATCGCTTCCCCGCTGCGGCCATCCGCGAGTTCCTCGAGCCAGTAGCGCACGCCGTCGTCGATGCGCATCGGGCTCACGTAGCGCCGCGTGACCACGAGATGCGTGATCATCCCGACGCCGTCCCAGGTCGGCCATACGAGCGTCTTCACGACGCGGCCGTGCGCATCGTGCCGCGCCCACAGACCGAGCCGCGCGAGCGCCTCGTTGGCGGCCGCGTAGTCGGCCTCGCCCGTCATTCCGCCCCAGCGGCCCGTCAGCGAGCCGACGTTGAAAAAGCCCGTCACGTGCGCGCGATCGCGCACGGCCGCATACAGGTTCATGAAGCCGCGTACCTTCACGCGCACGGTGCCGAGAAATTCGTCCGCCTGCTTGGCCGGCAGCCGTACCGGCTGATCGATGCCCGCGTTATGGACCACCGCGCGCAGCCGCGCGCCGAGCGAATCGCAGAGCGCGCGCACGGCCGTCGCATCCGTCACGTCGCAGACGCGGTACTGCAGCGGCACGCCGAGCGCGGCGGCCGCTGTCAGCGACGCATGCATGTCGCGGCGCCGTTCGAGCTGCCGCAGCCGCTGCCGGATCATCTTCGGCGTATCGCTGCGCGTCGCCTGCCGCAGTTGCTCGAACCCGTAGCGCCGGAACCCCGCCTCGTCGAGCGCGAGCCACGGCTCGTCGCCGGCCGGCAGCGGCTCGCGGCCCGTCACGACGACCGTGCAGCCGCACCGCTTCGCGAGCGCGCAGGCGGCCAGCAAACCGATCCCGCGCGCGCCGCCGGAGAACAGCACGATGTCGCCCGGTCCCCAGTCGGGCGCCGCATCGGCCGGCAGCGGATCGTGCGCGGCCGTCAGCGTGTAGCGGCGCCCGCCCTGATGACCGATTTCGAATCGTCCGCCGCGATAGAGCTCGCGCGCGATCAGCGCATGCACACGCCCGGTTTCGTCCGGCGCGATGTCGAGCACGCGCACGTTGCAGTTCGGCAGCTCCTGCGGCAGCGTTTTCGCGAGCCCCGCCCACAAACCGCCGAGCGGCTGCACGGGCGGCGCGTCGCCGTAGCCCATGCGGCCGTCCATCCATGTGACCGCGAGATAGAACAGCCGCGACGTCGATTCCTCGCGCGACCAGTCGTCGTAGCACGCGTGCAGTAGCGCGATCGTGCGTCGCAGCGGCGCGTCCCACGCATCGTGCGCGTCGAGCGCAAACGCGGCTTCGATGCCGAGATCGACGATCGCGTCGAACGGGCCGTGCTGCAGGGCGAACGCCTGCGCGGCGGCGGCCGCGTCCGCGCCGTCGGGCGGGGCGAACACGGCGGGCTTCGCGCAAGCGCGCGTGAGCGCCGACACGACGCGCTCGACCGTCGAGGCGCGGCCGTTCACGATCGCGACGCGCTTGCCGCTCAGTTCGGCGGCCGGCATCTCGGGCAGCGGGTCGGCTTCGATCGCGCGCCACGTGAAGCGGCGCGTGGGCGGCGCGTCGTCGGGCGGCGCGGCGCGATGCTCGGTGCTCGCGCCGGTCACGCGCCGCAGATGCGCGAGCAGCTCGTCCGGCAGCACGGGGCCGGTGGCCGGCGATGCGGGAGGCGACGCGAGAGACGACGCGACGGGCGATGCGTCGGACGCGGCGTGCGGCGCTTGCTTCGTGTGCGGCTGCATGACCGCACGGCCATCGTCTGCCCCGCCCTGCGGCTGCATGTCGCGCGCGAGCGGCGCAGCGTCCGGCGCACGCGCGCCGCCGAACGGGCACGCGTCGGCACGTGCGCCCGCGCGCGGCGTACGGGCGGACTGCGCGGCATGCGTTCGCGCGCGCGGCTTCGCGATCATCCGGATGCCGTCGCGCGGACGCAGCGAGATCGTCGCGCCCGTGTCGAGCGACTGCCCCGGCACGGCGCTCAAATCGACGTGCTGCGCGACGACCGCGATCAGCACGCGCATCTGCAGCAACGCGGTCTGGTAGCCGATGCATTTGCGCATCCCGCCGCCGAACGGGAAATACGCATACTTGTGCCGCGCGGGCGCGTGCGACGCGAAACGCTCGGGATCGAACGCATCGGGATGGCTCCACAGCGCCGGATGCCGATGCGTGACGTAAGGCGACAGGAACACCGACGAGCCGGCCGGCACGTGATAGCCGCCGATTTCGTCGTCGTCGACGAGGTCGCGCGTGAAGCCCCAGATCGGCGGATAGACGCGCAGCATCTCGTCGACGGTCTGCAGCAGATACGGCAGCCGCTCGAGATCGTCCGGCGCCGGCGCGCGGCCGCCGAGCACCGCGTCGAGTTCGTCGCGCAGGCGTCGCAGCACGTCCGGATGCTGCGCGAGCGCGTACAGCCCCCACGCCATCCCACTGCCCGTCGTTTCGTGACCGGCCAGCAACACCGTCATCACCTCGTCGTGCACTTCGCGCTCGGTCAGCGGCGCGCCCGTCTCGGCGTCGCGCGCGGCGAGCAGCAGCGAGATCACGTCGCTCGGCGCGCAGCGGCCCGCGCGATGCCCGGCGACGATCGTGTCGACGATCGTGTCGATCGCCTGCCGCGCATGGGCGATGCGCCGGTTGAACGGCGTCGGCATCCAGCGCGGCACGAAGTCGTTCAGGTTGCCCTGCGGCATCATCGCTTCGATGCCGAACCGCACCGCGGGGCCGACGTCGTCCGCATGCCGGGAGAGGTCTGCGTTGAACAGCATCAGCCCGAGCATGCGCAGGCTCACGTGCATCATCGCCTCGACGACGTCGAACGGTGCGTCGGCGTCCGGCCGCGCGAACCACTGCTCGACGAGCGCGAGCGCCGCGTCGCCGACCGCGGCCGCATGCGCGTCGACCTGCTTGCGATGAAAAAGCGGCTGCACGACGCGCCGATGGCGCCGCCAGAACTCGCCGTCGGTCGTCAGCAGCCCGTCGCCGAAGAACATCCGGAAGTTGTCGTAGAAGCGGCCGCGCACGTAGTTGCGATGGTTGTCCTGCAGCACGTGCTGCACGCCGTCCGGATGCGCGAGCGCGTGCGTGACGAACGGCCCGAGCCGGTTGCGCACGACGTCGCCGTACTGCTGCTGCAGCTTCAGCAGCATCGTGACCGGATTGCGCTTGTACGCGGCGAGGTTGCCCATCACGAGGCTGCCGCGCGGGCCGGGAGCGATCGCTTTCCTGCTCATGCGGACACCTGCCCGTCCGGCGCGTGTACGGCACGTCGTTCGGACGCGCCTTCGGCGAGCCGTTCGGCGAGCCCTTCGGCAAGCCGTTCCTCGACCTCGGTGCGCGACGCAAAGGCACCGGTCGTCCGGTTCACGTAGCCGATGACGATCCCCGTCACGTCGCGCATCTGCATCAGCAGCCGGCCGTCCGGCCGCACCGCGACGAAGCGGTTGCCGCGGCTCGCGGGCCCTTCGAGCGCAAACGTACGCGGCGTCACGTGCAGCGCGATGTCACCGTGACGGCGCGCGAGTTCGACGTCGTTGCCGTCCTCGTACAGATCGATGCGCGCGATCGACATCGGCGCCGCGAGCGGAATGTAGTCGCCGCCGACGACGTCGAGCGCGGCGACGCGCGCGAGCCCGTCGAGCAGGATGCTCGGCACGACGAAGCGCGCGAACACCGGATCGTCGTCGCGCACGTTCAGCCGCAGCCGCGCATGCTTGCCCGCATCGCTCATCCCCGTGTCGGCGGTCGACACGAACATTCCGGTCAGCCGCACGGGCGCCCCGTCGAAGTGATACGGGTCGGGTATCGGTACGAAGCGGCCGGCCGCGGGCGCGTCCCACACCGGTGCGGGCGCGTAGCGCTCGGCAAGGCGCACCGTGATCTCGAAATGCGGCTTGTCGCGCACGAGGATCCGGCCGCCCGGCGCCGTGACGTCGCCCGAAATGCGCACGCGCACGAGCAGCGCGTCGCCGTCGCGGCCGATGCGCCGCGCGTGGATGCGCTTTGCACTCGGCCGCTTCGCGTCGTACACGCGCAGGAAATGCAGGAATGCGGCGTCCGCGAAGCCGACGACCTTCAGCCCCGGCGCGAGCTGCAACGCGGCTTCGGCCGCGAGCTCCGGCACGAACGTGCCGGGCAGCGTCGGAAAGCCGTTCACGACGTGATGCAGCAGATAGGCGTCGCGTTCGAGATCGAACACGCGCTCGAACGTCACGCCGTCGTCGCTACGCGCGAGCTCGGCGCCCAGATAGAAGCGCGCGTCGGTCGCCGTACGCATGTGCGGCGTGCCTGCCTCGGCCGGCTCGAGCGCGGCGGCCGGTTCGGCCTGCGCGGAAGCCGGCGCATCGAAGTAGCCGGGCAGATGCGCCTCGATCGCGCGCCGTTCTGCGTCGCCGAGATGCACGGACATCGCCGCGCGTTCGCCGAGCGCAAGTTCGCGCAGGAAGTGATGGCGCCCTTCGTCGGTGCGCATGCTCGTAAACAGGCCGCTCTTCTCGAGAAACGCGCGCGTGACCGGATTCGCGCCGAGCCCGACCGAGCGCCACAGCGTCCAGCCGATCGTGCATTCGTCGTCGCCGAGCGCGGCACGGCGATACGCGGCCTGCGTGTTCAGGAAGTCGTTCGCCGACGCATAGTCGGTCTCGCCCGCCTGACCGGTCAGCCCGATGAACGAGCCGAAATTGCACCATAGCCGCGGCTGGCGCGCGCCGAACGCCGCGCGCAGGTTCCAGTAGCCGCGCACCTTGATGTCGCGCACCGCGACGAAATCGTCGAACGACTTCACGCGTACCGAGGCGGAACGGTTGAGTCCGGCCGCGTTCACGAGCAGGTCCACGCGCCCTTCGCGCGCGAGGATCGCGTCGATCGCCGCGCGCGTGCCGTCGGCGTCGAGCACGTCGGCGCGCACGTACGTCACGCGCTGCGCGCCGCAGAACGCCTTCATCGCGTCGAGGTTGCGGCACGCGGCGCGCGTCTGCGCTTCGCGTTCGAACGCGCGGATGATCTCGGCCAGCGGCCGCTCCGGATACTGCGCCTTCTGCGCGCGGATGTAGTCGGGGCGGCACTTTGCGAAGGCGTCGTCGTCGAGCGCGGCGAGCGTCGCGTCGCCTGCGTCGACGTCGCTGCTGCCGATCAGGTACAGCGTCGGGCGCACGTGTTCGGCGAGCGCCTTCATCAGCTCGGCCGTGATCCCGCGTGCGCCACCGACGGCGACGACGACCGCGTCGGGGCCGAGCGCGAAGCGTGCGTCCGCGCGCAACGTCCCCGGATCGCGCGTCACGCGCGGCGTGCGGCGACGGCCCGCGCCGAGCGCGACGACCGGCAGCCATTGATGCGCGGCAGTCTCGCGTTCGGCCTGCCGCACCGCGCGGTCGAGCGTGCACGCATCGGTCAGCACCGCGAGCGAGCGCGCGGCCGGCACCTCGATCGCGAGCGCCTTCGCGAGCCCCGTGAAGAGCCCGGCGTCCGGATGCGGCACGTCGCCTGCGAGCGCATCGAGCAGCAGCGCGACGAACGTGCCGCCGCGCTCGAGCGCACCGTAGCAGCGCTTCAGCGCGACGAACGCGAGATCGTGCAGCGCGAGCCGCTCGGGCGCCGCGCCGGCCGCACCGGCGGCGAGCGTGCCGCCGTCGAGCGTCGTCAGCACGCGCACGTGGCCGATGTCCTCGGGCAGCCAGTCGAGCGACGCGGCGTCGACGCGTTCGACCCAGCGCCAGCCGGGCTTCGGCGTCGCGATCGGCCGCGTCGACAACACCACGCAGCCCGCATGCAGGCCCGCATGCGCGGCGAGCGTGTCCGGCATGTCGGTGACGATCACGCAGCGCGGCGCGAAGAACGGCGTCGCCGGTCCGACGGCGCGATACGGCGCGTCGGCCCAGTCGATCCGGTAGCGCGCGACGCGCAGCGGCTCGCCGTCGGCCGCGCGTGCCGTGTCGCGCAACGCGGGCGGCAGCGGCGCACCGGCGCGTGCCTCGGCGTTCGATGCGGATTCGGCCGGCGCGGCGTCTGTCGCAACGGCGCGCGCCGGTTCGGCCAGTGCGGCGGCCGGCTCGGCGGCAAGCACGCGCGCCGGCGCGCCGGCCGGCCGCACATAGTCGCCTGCGTCGCGCGCATCGCCTGCATTGTCGCGGACTTCAGCCTGCGGCTGCGCGCAAGCGATACGCAACGCATGACGCGGACGATCGCCGCCGCCGTCGCGCGCGAGCGTCACGGCCGGCGTGCGCGCGACCAGCGCGCGCAGCACGTCGAGCGCCGCATCGGCGCCCGCATACGTGACAGCCCGGCCGGCCGCATCGCGCGGCACGACGGGCTCGGCCGCGTCGCGCACGTCGCCGCCGCCGACCACCGCGAGCACCGGCAGGCCGGCCTCGCGTGCGCGGCGTACGGTCGTCACCGCGAACAGCGCAACGCCTTCGGCGAGCGGCAGGTCGAACGCCGGCTGCACTTCGTCGGCTGAATTGCCGTTGATGCCGCCGACGATCGCCATGTCGAGTTCGCCGCTGCACAGGAAACGTGCGGCGACCTCGAACGCGGCGAGCGTCGATGCGTGCCCGGCGTCGACGGTCATGTTCATCCCGTGCAGGTCGTAATAGTTCGCGACGCGCGCCGGAATCACGTTCGGCATCATGCCCGGAAACGAATTCTCGGTCGTCGGCGCGACGAGCTGCTTCGTCGCGTCGGCGAAGCGCGCGAGCAGCGCGTCGGTGGCCGCGCGCTCGTGCAGCAGCGTCGCGTCGCGCACGGCAGCCGCGATGTCGTCGAGATAGCAGCGGCTCGCGTAGAGCGCCGCATTGCGCGTCGGGCCCATATGGCCCATGACGAGCCCGATCGTGTCCGCATGGTCGCGCCAGAATGCGCCGAGCCGTTCGCGCAGGTCGTGGGCGGCATCGAGCGCCATCAGCTGGCAACGGTCGAGCGCACGCAACACCGCGGGCGGCATCTTCACGCGCTCGAAGCTCGGCAGCGGATAGCGCGCGCCGAAACTCGCGTCGGGCGCGCGACCTTCGCCGCGCAGCCACGCCGCGACGGCCGCCTCGCCGTCGAGCGCCGGAAACTTCGCCGACCAGCCGACGATCGCGAGCGGCTCGCGCCGGAACCGCCCGCTCGCGCGTCCGGGCGGCAGATCGTCGCGGTACTCGGACACGATCAGATGGCCGTTCGTGCCGCCGAAGCCGAAGCCCGACACGGCCGCGACGCGCGGCGCATCGGCGCGCGCGGGCCACGGCACCGGCGCGGTCGGAATCCGCAGGTTCGTGTTGGCGATGTCGAACGCGTCGGGCGGCTCGCTGAAGCGATGCTGCGGCGGAATCGTCCGATGGCGCAGCCCGAGCAGCACCTGGATCACCGATACGACGCCGGCCGCCCAGCCGGTATGACCGACCAGCGACTTGTTCGACGTGAGCTGCACCGGACGATCGCGCCGAATCGTGTCGCGCAGGCTCTGGAATTCGGCGAGATCGCCGGCCGGCGTACCGGTCGCATGCGCGACGATCCAGTCGACGTCGGCCGGCGCGGTCGCGGCCTGCGTATAGGCGCGCTCGATCGCGATGCGCTGGCCGGCCGGATTGGGCGCGTAGATCGCCTTGCCTTTGCCGTCCGACGACGAACCGAACGACTTCAGCACGCCGAGAATGCGGTCGCCGTCCGCCCGCGCGCGCGCGAGGCGCTTCAGGATCACGACGCCCGCGCCGTCCGCGAACAGCACGCCGTCGCAGTCGCGATCGAGCGGGCGCACCTCGCCGCTGCGCGACAGCCCGTGCAGCTTCGAGAACAGGATCGAGCCGCGCGGCGCGAGCGCGAACGCGCCGCCGCACGCGACCACGTCCTGCTTGCCGAGCAGCAGCGCCTTGATCCCGAGGTCGATCGAATAGAGCGACGACGAGCACGCGGTATCGACCATCATCGTTTCGGTCTCGGCCGGCAGAATCCCCTTCATCGCGTTCAGCCCGACGCGATGCGGGAAGTACGACGCGAGAGCACCGGCGCCGCGCGCATAGCGCGCGCTCAGCACCGCATCGATCGCGGCAATGCGGCGCGCGCGTTCGTCCGCGTCGATGCCGGCTTCGACGAGCACCGCATCGAGCCGCGCGCGCGCGGCGGCGAGCACCATCCCTTCTTCCAGATGCTGGCTGCCGTCGGCCGTGTAGCCGACGAGAAACGCGACGCGGTCGCTGTCGCGCAGCGTCACGCCCTCGAGCGACTGACGCAGCGCATGGCGCAGCCACAGCGTCGTCAGTTCGGTCGGCGCGGTGCCGGCGTCGAGTTCCGCACGCAGCGACGCGCACGGTTCGAAATGCTCGATGAAGACCGATCGCGACTGATAGCTCTTGTCCTCCGCCGACGGATCGGGCGAATGGAACGAGCGGTAATCCCAGCGGTCCGGCGGCACGTCGCCGAACAGCTCGGGGCCGTCGAGCGACGCGCGCCAGAACGCATCCGGATCGCTCGCGCCCGGCAGCGCGACGCCCATGCCGACGACGGCGATGTCGTCCGTGTCGGGCATGTCGTGCGTGTCGTCGGCGCGCGGCGACGGCCGCGAGGACGCAGGCGCGTTCGACGCCGATGCCGCATGCCCGCGCGCGGGCGACGGATCGGCATCGCGCACCGCCTGCGCGTCATTCGCGGCGGGCGGCGCATCGGCGCCGTCGGCCGCGTGCCGCGGCGCGGCGTCCGCCGCCCACGCGGCGCGCGGCGACAGCGCCTCGCTGCACAGCGACAGCCCGCCGTCGGCGACGACGACCTGGCCCGTCACCCAGCGCGCGGCATCGGACGCGAGAAACAGCACGACGTCGGCGAGATCGTCGGCGGTCGCGAGCCGTTTCAGCGGCGTCGCCGCGATGCTCGAGCGCTTCGTGTTGTCCGGATCGGGAAACTGCGCGGCGACGTCGCCGTCGATCAGCGTCGACGATGCGGCGTTCACGCGAATGTTGCGCGGCGCATATTCGACGGCGAGATAGCGCGTCAACGATTCGAGCGCGGCCTTCGCGGTGCCGACCACCAGATAGTTCGCCGGCACGAGCGTCGCGCCGACCGACGACACGTTGACGATCGCGCCGCCGCCCGAGCGCTCGATCAGCGCGGCCGCGCGGCGTGCGCACCAGAACGCGCCCTTCAGGTTCGTGTCGAGCGCGCGGTCGAAATGCTCGGCGCCGATCGCGTCGACGCCGAGCAGCGCACCCGACGCCGCGTTGTTGACGAGCACGTCGAGCCGCCCGTAGCGCCGCTCGATCTCGTCGAACATCCGGTCGACCTGCGCCTGCTGCGCGACCGACGCGCGGATCACGTCGACGGTCGCACCGAGCGCGCGCAGCTCGGCGGCCGTCTGCTTCGACGCGTCCAGCGAGTGAAAGAAATTCAGAATCACGTGTGCGCCCTGCTCGGCGAACCGCCTGCAGATCGCCTTGCCCACGTTCTTGGCGCCGCCCGTCACGAGAACGAGCTTGCCGCGCATGCTGGCATTCGACATGGAGCCTGCCTCATCGAAAACTGTGATCGCCGGCCAGGGTCGTCCCGGCCGGCCCGCGTACCGCGCGTCCGGCCGCTCAGCCGAGCGCCTTGCCCTGGTTCTCGTAGACGAAGTCGACGATCTGCCCCATCGCCTTGAAGTCGCCGCTGCGGAAGTTCGCGGGCAGCGGCGGCAACGCGTAGCGCGCGATGATCCGCTGGATGATCTCGGTCTGCTTGACCGAGTCGATGCCGAGCTCGGCCTCGAGCTCGATCGTCTCCGAGAACACCTCGGCCGGGTACTCCATCGCCTCCGCATAGATGTCGACGAGTTCGGCGAACAGCCGCTCGCGCGGCACGTGCGCGGGTTTCGCGGCACGCGCCGCGGGCGCGGCAGCCGGCGCATCGGAGCCGGCCGCTGCGACGCGCAGCGCGGCCGGTTCCGCGGCCGTCGCGAGCGCGATCACCGGCGCGGCGATCACCGGCGCCGCGGCAACCGGCGGTGCGACCGGCGCGGCCGACGCCGACGCCGGCTCGGCGTGCGCCGGCGCAGCCGTCCGCCGTGCGGCATGCGCGGCGTCGAACGCCTGACGCAGCTCGCCCTTCAGCCAGTCGACGATCAGCGGCCCACGCGCATTCCAGAATGCGTCGAAGCCATGGCCGGCCGTGTCGAAACGGATGTCGTCTTTCATGATTCGGTTCTCCTCGAAGTAACGGATGATCGTTGCGACGACGCTCGCTTCGTCGTCGACGCGCGACGGGCCACCGAACGTGCGGACCGCGCCCGGTCCCGCGACGCGCACGACGATGCGCGCGAGCGCGTTGAGCGCGCCGCATTCGACGTAGCGCACGATGCCGTGCGTGCATGCGTCGCGGATCGCGTCCGCGAAGCGCACCGGCATCACCAGGTGCGACGCGAGACAGGCGCCGAGATCGTCGTCGTCGCGATAGCGGCGGCCGAGAATCGGCGAATGGACCGCATGCGCGAACGGCGCGCGGCCATAGGCCATGAGGCGCGCCGCAAAGCGTTCGCGCGCGCGCGCCAGGTCCGGATGGTGAAAGGCATACGGCGAGCGCAGCCGCTGTGCCGCGATGCCGCGCGCCGCGCACGCATCGACGAACCGTTCGAGCGCAGCGCGCGGACCCGACACGACGGTCTGCGACGCATGGTTCTCGACCGCGATGCAGACGCGGCCCGCGGCCGCACCGGCGTCGATCAGCGCGCGCGTCGCGTCGGCATCGGCGGACACCGCGGCCATCACGCCGTCGGCCGGTGCGTCTGCCTGCAACGCCGCGATCCGGTCGCAGACGATCTGCGCGCCCTGCTCGACCGAATACGCGCCGCCGCATACGAGCGCCGCGATCTCGCCGAAGCTGTGCCCGATCGATACGTCGGGCGCGACGCCGTGTGCGCGCAGCACGCCGAACACGCCGACCGAGGCCGCATAGATGCCGAGCTGGAGCAGATCGGGCGCATCGCGCAGCCATACGTCGGGTGCCGCACCGTCGCGCCACAGCGCGCCGGTCAGCGGCCGGCCGAGTCGCGCCTGCGCGACCGCATCGACCGTATCGAGCACCTCGCGCACGCTCGCGTACGTGCCGGCCAGTTCACACATCGCACTCGCGTAGAACGCGCCCTGTCCCGGAAACAGGAACGCGCAGCCGCTGGCGTGCGTACCGTTCAACCTGCGTCGTTCCATAGTCCCAACCTCCCGAGGCTTTCGGCCAGTTTCAGTCGCGCGATGCGCCATTTCGACACCGCGAGCACGCGCTGCCGGCGCGCGTCGGCGAGCGCCGACTGCGCATTGAGCAAGTCGGTGAACGTACCGACGCCGGCCTTGTAGCGGCCGCGTGCGATGTCGAGCGAATGCAGTGCGGTGTCGAGCAGGTGCTGCGAGTTGTCGAGATTCGCGGTGTCGGTCTGCAGGCTCCGATAGCTCTTCCATACGTCGAGCGACACCTGCAGTTCGGTATTGCGCACGTCGGCCGCCTGCGCGTCGGCTTGCGCCTGCGCTTGCGCGACGCGATAGCCGGACGCGAACCCTTCGAACAGCGGAATCGAGATCTGGATGCCGATCGAGTTGCTGTGGCTGCTGCGCAGCTGCAGCAGCGACGCCTGTTGCTGATACGACGGGTTGTTGCGCGCGACGCTGCCCGTCAGCGATACCGTCGGGCGCGTCTGCGCGCGCACGACGCGCACCTCGTCGCGTGCCGCTTCGAGCTTCTCGCGCGCGGCGATCAGCTTCGGATGATGGCGCTTCGCTTCGGCGATCAGGTCCGCGACGCCGCGCGCGAAATCGTCGCGATCGGGCGACGGCTCGCCGTCGGCGATCTGCAGCGGCGTATCGGCATCGACGCCGAGCGTCGTCGCCAGCGTGCCTAGCGCGGTCTGCACGTCGCCTTCCGCGCTGACACGGTCGAGCACCGCCTTGCGATAGGTCGTCTGCGCCTGCAGCGCGTCGCCGAGCGTGCCCGCCCCGCCGTCGTGCCGAGCCCTCGCCTCGTTCAGGCTTTCCTGCGCCGCACGTTCGACCGCACGTGCCGCGTCGAGCGCCGCGCGCGCGTCGCGCAATGCGTAGTACGCGTGCGCGGCGTCGTAGAAAACGGTCTGCAGCGCATCGTCGTGTGCGGCGTTCGCGGCGCGCAGCAGCGCGCGCGCGCGATCGAGCGCCGCGCCGCGCTTGCCGAAATCGAACAGCACCCAGCTCAGGTTCACCATCCCGTAGCGGCTCGTGCTGCGCTGATCCTGCGTAATGCCGGCGTCGTACTTCATCGTCAGATCGTCGCGCTCGATGCCGCCTGTCGCGTTCAGCGTCGGCCAGTACGCGGCCTTCGCGATGCCGACCGCGGCCGCCGCCGCGCGCGCATCGGACCACGTGCGGCGCAGCTGCGGATGCGAGCAGATCGCGAGCAGGATCGCGTCTTCGAGCGCGAGCGGCCGATCCGGCGCCTGCGCGCCGTCGCACGACGTTGCCGACGCGAGCGGCGCGGATGGACCGGACGGCACGTCGGCGCGCGTCGAATAGATGTCGAAAAGCTGCGCGTGCACGCGCGGCGACAGCGCCGCGCACGCGACGGCGATCAGCACGGCAGCGATACGCGACGCCGTCATCATCGCCCCGCCACCGGTTCGACCGTGCCGCCGGTACGCGCTGCGGCAGCAGCCGGTGCAGCAGGCGCAGCGGATGCCGGCTGCGCGGCGGCGCCGCCCGCGGCCGCGCGCGCGGCGCGCATCGCGGCCGTCGACTGGTCGAGCACGACCTTGCCGCCCTGCAGCATGATCACGCGGTCGGCCGACGCGATCGTCTCGGGCCGATGCGCGACGACAATCCGTGTCATGGCGAGCTGCGCGATCGCCGCGTTGACCTGCATTTCGCGCTGCAGATCGAGGTGGCTCGTCGCTTCGTCGAGCACCAGGATGCCGGGCCGCTTGTACAGCGCGCGCGCGAGCAGTACGCGCTGCTTCTGACCGCCGGACAGCACGGTGCCCATATCGCCGACGAGCGTGTTGTAGCCCATCGGCATCGCCGCGATGTCGTCGTGGACGGCCGCGATTCGCGCGCACTCGGCGATCCAGCGCGGGTCGGCTTCCGGGTCGAAGAAGCTGATGTTGTCCGCGATCGAGCCCGCGAACAGCACGTCGTCCTGCAGCACGGTGCCGACGAGCGCGCGCAGCCGATCGATGCCGAGCCGCGCGACGTCGAGCCCGCCGATCCGCACCGCGCCGCCGGTCGGCTCGTGAATGCCGAGCAGCACGCCGATCAGCGTCGTCTTCCCGCAGCCCGACGGCCCGACGATCGCGACCGATTCGCCGGCCGCGATCGTCGCGCTGACGCCGTCGAGCACGAGCGGCTCGCCGTCCGCGTAGCGGAACGACAGCGCGTCGATCTCGATGCTCGCGTCGAGCGCGTCGGCTTCGCCCGGCACGCTGCGCAATGCGGCGTCGGGCTCCGGCTGCGCAAACACGATGTCGGCGAGCCGCTCTCCCTGGAGCTGCAGCATGCGCACCTCGAAATACTTGTCGACGAGGCTGCCGACGCGGCTGTCGAACTGCCCTTTATATGCGTTGAACGCCATCAGCACGCCCACCGTGAACTGGCCGTCCATCACCATGCGCGCGCCGAGCCATACGATCAGCAGGTTCTCGATGCCGAACAGCAAGCCGTTCAGCTGCTGATAGAAGAGCTGCAGCTTCTGCACGTGCAGCCCCGCGTTGACCTGCTCGACGAGCAGCGTGATCCAGCTCGCGCGCCGTTCGATCTGCCGGTTGAACAGCTTGATCGTCTTCACGCCGCGCACCGTTTCGAGGAAATGACTCTGCTGCTTGGCCGCATGCACGATCTGATCCTCGGTCGCGCGGCGCAGCGGCGCATACCAGAGCCAGCGGATCAGTGCGTACAGCGCCATCGTCGCGAGCGCGACGAGCCCGAGCGTGCGGCTGTAGACGAACATCATCGCGAGCGTGACGACCGTCATCAGCCCATCGATCACCGCGCTGACGAACGACGTCGTCAGCGTCTGCTGGATCGTGTCGACCGAGCCGAAGCGCGACACGATGTCGCCGAGATGGCGTCGTTCGTAATAACGCACCGGGAGATTCAGCAGATGCGTGAACACGTTCGCGCGCCACTGCACGTTCAGCGTGACGCCGACATACATGAGCGCCCACGCGCGAATCGCGCTCGTTGCCTGCTGCATCATCAGCAGCAGTCCGAAACCGAGTGCGAGTACCGTCAGCAGGTCGCGATCGGCGCTGACGATCACTTCGTCGATCACCCATTGCAGGAAGAACGGCTGCACGAGCGTGAAAACTTCGAGCGCGATTGCGAGCACGAGGATCTGCGCGAGCGCGCGCGACAGCCCCGAGACGGGGCCGAGCAGATCGCGCAGCCGCACGGCCGCCCGCGCCGCGCGCGGGGCGAACGTCGCACTCGGCCACAGTTCGAGCGCAACGCCGGTGAATGCGCGCGACACATCGGCGAGCGGCAGCTTGCGCACGCCGTGCGACGGATCGTGAATCGTCGCCGTCTTGCCGTTCACCTCGCGCAGCACGACGAAGTGATTGAAATTCCAGTGCAGCACGCACGGCGTGCGAAGCTGGGCAAGCTGCGCCATGTCGAGCTTCACGGCGCGCGTGCCGAACGCGAGGCGTTGCGCCACCTCGATCACGCGCGCGAGCCCCGCGCCCTTCAGCGACACCGGGAACTGCGCACGCAGCGTCGCGAGGTCGACGTGATGGCCGTGATAGCCGGCCACCATGGCGAGACACGCGAGCCCGCATTCGGCGGCTTCGGTCTGCAGGATCATCGGCAGCTTGCGGCCGACGCCGAACGAGAGTCGATCGAGCAGGGACATTCGCGGCTCCGTCAAAGTTTGCCGGTCAGGCTGTACAGCGGCTCGAGCACCCACTCGTACAGCCGCCGCCGTTCCTGCAGGATGTCCGCCTGCAGCGCCATGCCGGCCTGCAGCGGCTGCGGCGCGCCGTACGCGCGCACGTGCTGCGCGTCCAGCGCGACGCTCACGCGGTAGTAGGTCGCATCCTTCCCGTCGCCCGGCACGGCCGCCGGGCCGCCGTCGTTCGCGAGTTCGGCCGCCGACAGCGCGGTGCGCGCGATCGACACGACCGTCGCGCGATACTGGCCGAACTTCTGGTACGGGAATGCCTGATAACGGATCAGCACCGGCTCGCCGACACGCACGAACCCGATCGCCGCGCTCGGCACGAACAGATGCGCCTGCCAGCGCGCGCCGTCGGGCACGATGCTCGCGAGCGGGCGCGACGTGTCGACCGCCTGCCCGACGTCGGCGATCGTCGCGGTCAGCACGCCGGTCTCCGGCGCCGTCACCACGATGCGCCGTTTCGCTTCGCTCTCGATCAGCGTACGGTCGACGTCGATCACGTTCCGATCGATCTGCGCGAGTTCGTTCTGCTGCTTCAGCGCGAGACCGGCCAGCGCGTTGTTCGCTTCGGTCAGCGACTGCAGCGTCGACGCGCGCTCGCGCAGTAGCCCGTTCAGCTTCGACTGCTGGTCGAGCAGGTCGGCCTCGCGCTGCTGCGCCTGATCCTTCGAGATGTAATCCTGGGCGAGCAGATGGCGATAGCGCTGCGCGCCGTCGGCCGCGATCGACGTGCGCAGCCGCTGCGCGGCGAGCTGATCGTCGATGCGCGCCAGTTCGCCCTTCAGGTTCGCGATCTTCGCGCGCACGGTGTCGCGCTCGTCCTGCTGAAGGCTGCGTGTCTTGTCGATTTCGGACAGCAGCGAAGCCTTGCGCTGCCGCGCCTGGTCGATCAGTGCGGCCTGCGTCGCACCCTGCGCGGCGCTCTGCAGATCGGTCGATACCGTATAGAGCGTCTGGCCGCGCGTCACGCGCTGCCCTTCCTTCACGTTGCGTTCGACGACGATGCCCGACTGCAGCACATAGACCTTGACGAGCCCCGCATCGGGCATCACGACGCCCGCGACCGTCGTGCGGCGCGTGTACGTGCCGAACGCGAAGAACAGCACGACGCCGACGGCCATCGCGGCCGCCGCGACGCTCAACAGCTTCAGCGACACCGGGCGGATCAGCACGATTTCACCGAGCGCGTTCGCGCGCTGCGCCTGCTGCGCTTCGATACGGAAAAGGGAGGATGGAGTCGTCAAGATCGGAATGGTCGGTTCGGTTCGACAGGTCCAGCGATGTCGCCGCGGCGCACCGGTCGGGCACCGCGGCGACAGGCGACGCGCGCGGCCGCGGCGCAATGCGCCCGACCGCGCGACGAACGCGTCCGGCTTAGGCGTGGTGACCCGTCAGCAGGCCGAGCAGCGTGTTGCCCGTGCCGACGACGGCCGTCGTCAGCGCTTCGCCGACGTTGTACAGCGTCTGGCCGTACAGCTCGACCACGTTACCCAGCGTGTCGAAAATCGAGCCGCCGCCGTAGTAGCCGCCGGACACTTGAGCGATTTCCTGCTGATTCAGTTCTTGCATGGTTTTTCTCCAGATTGAGAATGCTAGATAACCCATCTAGCGGGGCATCGATCCCCATCGCGCAAGGCGATGCGAGTCAATATCGACAATCCGTTTCATTGAGGTCGAACGAAATCGTTCATTACGCATTCAATCGAAATTGACGCATTTCCGTTTTTATCCAATACCAAATCGATAACGGCCGACGACGATTCACGACCGAGCGACGCCGGCGAGCGGCACGCGCGCAACGCTTTCCGCGCCAGTGCGCGCACAGACGGCTATTTCTCCGGGCAATTCAAACGGAACGATCCTGCGTCGATTACTTGTTGTTCGTCGCTATTCAATCAGTTAACGTAATTTGACTTTTCAGTGATTGCTTTTGCGCATTTACTGCACCGCGCCCCTTTTGCGTCGCGACGTATCGCCGGCCGCTCATTAATTCGGCTCCATGGTGCCGAATCGATCTATGCGAATCTGTACGATCGCGCACCATGATCTGAAAGAGTTATAAAGCGCGAATTCATTCCGTTTGAACGCGGAATGTCGCGCATTAAAAGCGCGATTGAATGGCGGGAGTTGATGTTCGGCCGAAACCGATCCAAAGACACTGCGAACCGAGTCGCGTAAAAAAGGCGGGAAACGAGGAATCGACGTGATGCGCGATGCGTCTACATCGGAAATGCGATTGCGAGATGGTTGCGCACGCAATCAACGCGATCCATGCGTGCAGACGGGCAAAACCGGCGAACACCGCGCGAACCTCGACGGCATTCGCCTCGCTCGCCTCGCTCACGCCTCGGGCAGAATCACGACCTTGCCCTTCACCTGCCGGTTCGCCATGCGCGCGATCGCGTCCACTGCGCCCGCGAGCGGCACGCGTTCGGTAATGGCGGGCCGAATCCGGCCGGCCGCGAACCATTGCGCGAGCTGACGCATGTTCGCCGCATGCTGCGCCGGATCGCGCCGCACGGCGTCGCCCCAGAACACACCGAGGATGTCGCGCTCCTTCAGCAGCGCGAGATTCAGTGCGATCTTCGGGATCTCGCCGGCCGCGAAGCCGACGACGAGAAAGCGGCCGCGCCACGCGGTCGCACGCAACGCCGCTTCCGTATAGGCGCCGCCCACCGGATCGTAGACGACGTCCGCGCCGCGCCCGCCGGTCAGTTCGTCGACGCGTCGGCGCAGATCTTCGGTCGCATAGTCGATCGTGTCGTCGGCGCCCGCTGCGCGGCACAGCGCGAGCTTGTCGGCGCTCGACGCGGCCGCGATCACGCGCGCGCCGAGCGCCTTCGCGATCTCGATCGCCGCGAGCCCGACGCCGCCGGCCGCCCCGAGCACCAGCAGGGTTTCGCCCGCTTGCAGCCGCGCACGCTGCTGCAGTGCGTGCAGCGACGTGCCGTACGCGAGCACGAGCGCCGCGCCCTGTTCGAACGTCATCCCCGGCGGCAACGCGGCGATCTGACGCGCGTCGGCGAGGCACTGCTCGGCGAAACCGCCGTGGCCGGTAAACGCGACGACCGCATCGCCGGGCTGCCAGTCGGTCACGCCGTCGCCGACCGCGTCGATCACGCCCGCGAACTCCGCGCCGGGCGAGAACGGCAGCGCCGGCTTCACCTGATACAAGCCCTGCACGATCAATGCGTCGGGAAAGTTCAGCGACGCGGCCTTCACGCGCACGCGCACCTGCCCGGCGCCCGGTTCCGGAATCGCGACGTCGTCGATACGCAACGTGTCGATCGGTCCGAACGCGGTACACAACACGGCTTTCATGGTGTGATTTCTCCTTGCGCGACGCGATCGCGCATCGAATCGAACGGCGCGCGCCGGACCGCGCGGGCGGCCCGGCGCGCGACAGCGCATCACGCGACCTTGCTGTCGCGCAGTTGATCGGCGATCGGCAAGCTGCGGATCCGCTTGCCGGTCGCCGCAAAGATCGCGTTGGTCAGTGCGGGCGCGACGGGCGGCAGGCCGGGCTCGCCGACGCCGCCGAGCGGCGTCGCATAGTCGTCCGGCGCGACGAGATGCACGCGGATCTCGCGCGGCGCCTCGTTCATCCGCAGCACCTGGAAGCCGTTGAAGTTGCTCTGCTCCGGCTGACCGTCCTTGAACGTGATCTCGCCGTGCAGCGCAAGTCCGAGCCCCATCACGACCGCGCCTTCGAGCTGCGAGCGCACGCGCTCCGGATTCACCTGCGGACCGCAGTCGATCGCGATGTCGACGCGCGGCACCGCGATCGCACCGTCGTCGCCGACCTGCACTTCGCACACGACTGCCGTGTACGACACGAAGCTGCGATGCGCCGCGATGCCGAGCCCGTGCCCTTTCGGCAACGCGCGCCCCCAGCCGGCCTCGCGCGCGACGGTCTCGACGACGCGCCGCAGCCGCCCGGTATCGACCGGATACAGCGCCGGATCTTCGCCGTAGTTGACGTTCTTCACCGCGATATGCGGCTCGAAGCGTCGCGCGGGGCCGATCAGGTCGAGCAGAAAGTCCTTCGGATCGCGGCCTGCGGCATGCGCGAGTTCCGCGACGAAGCTCTGGATCCCGAACGCATGCGGAATGTTGTAGACCGATCGGAACCAGCCGATCCGCGTATGCGCGGGCGCGGCCGGATTCTCGATGCGCACGTTCGGAATCGCGAACGGTAGATCGGCGATGCCCTGTGCGAGCTCGCCCGGCTGCTCGTGCACGACGCCGGCCTTGAACGTCGACTGGATCGACGGTGCGACCGTCCGGTGCTGCCACGCGACGACCTTGCCCGCCGCGTCGAGCGCGCCGTCGAACGCTTCGAGCGACACCGCGTGGAAATAGTCGTGTGCGATGTCGTCCTCGCGCGTGAACGTGAGCTTCACGGGCGCGCCGACCGCCTTCGACAGCAGCGCGGCCTCGACGACGTAGTCGGGCTTCGACTTGCGGCCGAAGCCGCCGCCGAGCAGCGTCACGTTGACCGTCACGCGCTCCGCCGGCAGCCCGAGCGCCTTCGCGACTTCGTCGCGCGTGGTCTGCGGCGCCTGCGTGCAGGTCCACACCTCGCAGCGGCCGTCGGCCACACGCGCGAGTGCGGCCGGCGGCTCCATCGTCGCGTGCGCGAGATGCGGCACGTAGTAGGTCGCGCGCACGCGCTTCGCGGCAGCCGCGAGCGCCGCGCCCGTGTCGCCGTCGTTGCGGATCACGTCGCCCGGTTGCGCAGCGGCCGCTTCGAGCGTCTTCCGGTACGCGGCCGAATCGTAGCCGGCGTTCGGCCCGCGCTTCCAGTCGATCTTCAACTGCTTGCGCGCCTGGATCGCCGTCCACGTGTCGCGTGCGACGACGGCCACGCCGCCGAGCGGCTGGAAGCCGGCGGGCAGCGGCGTCGATGCGAGCGGCACGATCTTCACGACGCCCGGCAGCTTCTCCGCGGCGGCCGCATCGAACGACGCGACCGTGTCGCCGTAAGCCGGCGGCCGCGCGACGACCGCGTACAGCATCCCGTCGAGCCGCGTGTCGATCCCGTACTGCGCGCGGCCCGCGACGATGTCGCCACCGTCGATCAGCGCGGTCTCCCCCTTGCCGATATAGCGGAACTCGGTCGGCGCCTTCAGTACGAGCGTCGCCGGATCCGGCACGGGCAGCGCGGCGGCCTTCGCGGCCAGCTCGCCGTAGCCGAGCCGGCGCCCGCGCTTCGTATCGACGACTTCATGCACGCTCGCCTTCACCTGCCGCACGTCGACGCCCCATGTCGCGGCCGCCGCCTGTTCGAGCATCGTGCGCGCGGCCGCGCCCGCGCGACGCAGCGCCGCGAAACTCTGGCGCAGGCTGCGCGAGCCGTCGGTGTTCTGGTTGCCGTAGCGCGCTTCGTCGCCCACCGCCTGCGCGACCTTGACGCGCGCCCAGTCGGCGCCGAGTTCGTCGGCGACGACGAGCGCGACGCTGGTGCGCACGCCCTGTCCCATCTCCGAGCGGATGCAGGTGACGGTCACGGTGCCGTCCGGCGCGATCGCGACGAACAGATTGGGATCGTCGCGCAGCCCGTGCGGCATGCCCGCGCCGCCGTATTGCGGATTCGCGCTGACGGGCGGCTGTCCCGCGGCCGCCCGCGCGAGCGACGGCACGCCGAACGCGAGCAGCAGCCCGCCCGATGCGAAACCGAGCAGCAGCGCGCGGCGGCTTTCGTTGCAGACGGAGAGTGGCTGCGCGTTCATGCGGCACCTCCGCGGCTCACCGCGAGCCGGATCGCTGCGCGAATGCGCGTGTAGGTGCCGCAGCGGCAGATGTTGCCGGACATCGCGTCGTCGATGTCGGCATCGGTCGGGCGTGGGTTCGTCTTCAGCAGCGACGCGGCCTGCATGATCTGCCCGGCCTGACAGTAGCCGCATTGCGCGACGTTAAGTTCCTGCCAGGCCTGCTGCAGCGGATGCGTCGCGTCGGCCGACAGTCCTTCGATCGTCGTCACGTGCTTGCCGGCGGCCGCCGCGACCGGCGTGATGCACGAGCGGATCGCGACGCCGTCGAGATGCACCGTACAGGCGCCGCAGAGCGCCATGCCGCAGCCGAACTTCGTGCCCGTGTGACCGAGCACGTCGCGCAGATACCAGAGCAACGGCATGTCGGGATTGCCGTCGAAGTGCTGCTCGCTACCGTTGAGGGTCAGCGTGATCATTGTTCACCTCCTGGTTGGGGACGCTTACCTGCACGCAGACTTTAACCGAACCGTGCATTTGGCGTCGCCGGCCGCCGCCGGCAGGTGTCGCACGCGGCGCGGCTCAGAACCGGTGCGTGATGCCGACGCCCGCGAGCACCTGCGTCGCGCCCGGCGCGGACACCGACACGCCGCTCCAGCTCGCCGTCGAGCTGCCGTTGTTGCGGATCCAGCCGGCACGCGCATAGACGCTCGTGCGCTTCGACAGCGAATGGTCGATGCCGAGCTCCGCGCCGATCGCATTGTCGTGCGCGCCGCGCACGTTGCGGTGCACCACCGCGACTTCGATCGTGTCGGATACCGTCGCGGCGATGGTGGCGCCGAGCTGCACGACGCTGTACGGGTGGGCGCTGTCGAGCCGGGCCGTCAGCGAGCCCGGCGAGGGATCGTCCGGCCGGCTGTAGGTGTAATGAAACTGGAAGTTGACGATGCCCCACCGGTAACCGAGCGCCGCGCCGAAGTACTGCGCGCTCGGCACGTCGAGCGCGGCCGGCAAGCCGGGGAACGACAGCGTGCCCGAGCGCTGGTTGCCGTAGCCGATGCCGGCGTACAGTCCGTGTGCCGAATAGCTCAGCGTCGCGCCGAACTCGTTGCCGTTCGTGCGACGCAGCGGCTGCGTGACGCTCGACGCGAACGCGTACATCGCGCGCAGCCGCCAGCCGCCGAGCACCGGCGACTGATACAGGATCGAGTTGTCCGCGCGGCCCGTGTCGTACTGCGTCGCGAGCGTGCGCCGGTCGATCGTCGCCATGTTGCCCGAATACAGCGACGTCGCATCGTTCAGCCCGAACGGGTCGGTCGGATACACGAGATAGAAGCCGGGCCCGTACTGGCGGCCGAACGACAGCGTGCCGTAGCGGTCGTGCTGCAGGCCGACCCACGACTGACGGACGAACTTCGCGGTGCTGTCGAGGTACAGCGAGCCGTTGTTCACGTTGAAGCCGTTCTCGAGCACGAAGCGCACGCGCAGCCCGCCGCCGAGATCCTCGGTGCCGGTCAGCCCGAACACCGACGTCGACGAGCCGCCGCTGCGCTCCGAAAACGAATGCGCGCCGCCGTTGCCCAGATACTGGATGAACGTATCGGCAATGCCGTACAGCGTCACCGACGAGTCGGCCGCCAACGCGGCGCCCGACGCGAGCGCGAGCGTGGCGCCGCAGAGCGCCAGCGAGGTTGTCCGCATGTGTGTCTCCTTAGCTTCGTCGTTATGTGGGGATCGCGCGCTCGCGGTGCAGCCGCTCAGCTCGCATAGCCGGGATTGCGCCGATCGAGCCGGCGCAGCAGGCCCGGCCAGACGAGCTGCTCGGGGCCCATGTCGCGCGTGGTGATGCGGGACTGTCGCGCGATCCCGTCGAGGATCGGCTGCGGGATCATGCGCAGCGCGCCGCCGCCCGCCTGCGCGCGCACCTGGATCGCACACGCGGCTTCCGCGAAATACATGCCGACGAACGCGGCGGCCGCGCTCGCGCCGACCGTCAGCAGCCCGTGGTTGCGCAGCAGCATCACGTTGCGCTCGCCGAGATCGCGCACGAGCCGCGGCTTCTCGTCCGGCTCGACGGCGATCCCTTCGTAGTCGTGATACGCGAGCGAGCGCATCACGAGCAGCGCCTGCTGCGAGATCGGCAGGAGTCCGTCGGCCTGCGCCGACACCGCGACGCCGTTCAGCGAATGCGTATGCATCACGCACGCGACGTCCTCGCGCGCCGCGTGCACGGCGCTGTGGATCGTGAAGCCCGCCGGATTGATGTCGTACTCGGACGGCGCGAGCTTGTTGCCGTCGAGATCGATCTTCACGAGCGACGAGGCCGTGATCTCGTCGAACATCATCCCGTACGGGTTCAGCAGGAATGCGTGCGTGCCCGGAATACGCATCGAGATATGCGTATAGACGAGGTCGTCCCAACCGAACAGCGCGGTCAGCCGGTACGCCGCGGCCAGATCGACGCGTGCCTGCCACTCCTGCGCGGACACGCTGCGCTTCACGTCGGATTCGTTCATGTCGTGCTCCCCTTCAATTGATCAAACGACTGCCGGACCGGCGGCCGCGTCGCGCGCGCTCATCGGCCGTGCGGGCCGCGTGCGGCCGCGGGCAGCGCATTGCGCATTCCGTAGCCGACCGCGAGCGCCGCGACCACGAGCATCACGGCCATCACGTCGATCGCGGGCACGAGGCTGCCGGTGCGCGCCTTCACGAGGCCGACGAGCGCCGGGCTCGCGCCCGACAGGCTCGCGAGCGAATTGACGAACGCGATGCCGGCCGCCGCGCGGCCTTTCGGAAAGTAGCGGGTCGCCATCGCCCAGAAGATCGGCGTCGACGACACCAGTGCGGAGCCGCCGAACGCGAGCGCGGCGATCGTCCACGGCAGGCTGTGCTGCACCGTGCGGCCGAGCGCGACGAAGCCGATCGCGGCGACGACGAACGCAAGCGCCCAGTGCATCCGCTGCTCGTTGCGAAGATCCGAATGGCGGCCGTAAAGAATCATCGCGACGATCCCGAACGCGTTCGGAATCACCGTGTACAGGCCGATCGCGCGCGGATCGGCGACGCCGAGTTCGCGGATCAGCGTCGGCACCCAGAACGCGAGGAAGTAGCCCGTGCATCCGTTCACGAAGATGCCGAATGCGAGCAGATACGCGCGCGGATCGCTCAGCACGCGCAGCAGCGAACGCGACTCGAGCGGCTCGTCGGTTTCCTCGAGCGCCTCGCGAATCCGCGCCTTCTCCGCGTCGTCGAGCCACGCTGCGTGCTCGGGCCGGTCGGGCAGCAGCACGAACACGAAGCTGGCCGCGATCATCGTCGGCAGCCCTTCGAGCACGAACATCCACTGCCACCCTTCGAGCCCGCCCGCTTCGTGCAGCGATTTCAGGATCACACCCGAGACCGGGCCCGTGACGAAGCCGGCGGCGACGCTCGCCATCAGGATCAGCGCGATCACGCGCGCACGGCGGTTCGACGGAAACCAGTACGTCAGGTACAGCACGATGCCGGGAAAGAAGCCCGCTTCGAACACGCCGAGCAGAAAGCGCAGCAGATAGAACTGGGCCGGCGTGCGCACGAACATCGTCGCGGCGGACGCCGCGCCCCACAGCACCATGATCCGGAACAGCGTCGCGCGCGCGCCGATGCGCTGCAGCAGCAGATTGCTCGGCACCTCGAACAGCGCATAGCCGACGAAGAACATCGTCGCCCCGATGCCGTATGCGGCATCGCTGAAGCCGAGCGACGACTTCATCTGCAGCTGCGCGAAGCCGACGTTCGAACGGTCGATGAAGCTGAACAGATAGCAGACGAACAGGAACGGCACGAGCCGTCGCGCGACCTTCGCATAGACCGCATCGATCTGCGGCCGCGGCGCGAGCACCAGCTCGGCGTCCGCATATTTGCCAGCACGGGAGGACATGGTCACCCTCGAGAAAACCGGCGGACGGCCACGTTCCGACGCGACGACCGCACGCACGTTGAAGCGGCCGCCGCGCGCACGGCGCGGCACCGCACGAACGGGCCGGCATCGCGCCGCCCCGCACGATCGACGCTTACGCCGGACACAGCCCGCCGTCGACGACGAGCTCCGACGCGGTCACGAACCGGCTTTCGTCGGAGGCGAGATACAGCACCGCATAGGCGACGTCGTCCGGTTCGCCGAGCCGGCCCATCGGGATGTGGCGCGTGAGTTCGCGCGTCGCGGCTTCGTCGCCGAGCTGCTCGAATACGGCCGCGACCATGCCGGTGCGCACATAGGCCGGATGCACGGAGTTGCAGCGCACGTCGACGCGGTTGCGCGTGCAGTCGATCGCGATCGACTTCGTCAGCATCGCGACCGCCGCCTTCGACGTGTTGTAGGCGATCAGGTCGGGGTCCACGCGGAACGCGGCGACCGACGAGATATTCACGATCGACGCCGGCTGCGCATCGCGCAGGTATGGCATCGCATGCTTGCAGCCGAGCATGATGCTTTCGACGTTGACCTCCATCACTCGGCGCCATTCCTTCTGCGCAATCGACGCGAGGCCGCCGCGCGAGCCGACGCCCGCGTTGTTGACGAGTACCGACACGCCGCCCATCGCGTCGGCCGCCTCGGCGAGCAACGCGTCCCAGCGCGCCTCGTCGCGTACGTCCTGCACCGCGCTCCATGCGACCTGCTCGCCGCACGCGCCGTTGATGCGGTCCGCGAGCCGCGCGAGTGCGGCGGCGTCGCCGTTGTCGGTCAGGAACACGCGCGCACCGTGCTCGGCCATCCGGCTCGCGATCGCGCTGCCGAGGCCGCCGGCGGCGCCCGTGATGAACGCCCGCTTACCGGCGAGGCGAAGAGAGTTCGATTTCATGTCGTTCGATTCGAATGAGAGTCAGCAAGCCGCTCGCGTCGTGCCGCGACGCGGGCGGAACGGTTCGCACCGGCCGGTCAGCCGCCGAACGCGGAGATGTCCTTCGGCACGATGCCGTTGCGTTCGCAATGCGTGCGGTAGCGCTGCATCGCCGTCTTCCAGTTTTCGATCGACAGCACGCGATCCTCCTCGTCGAGATAGACGAGATCGCCCTGCACGATGTTCAGCGTCACGATGTCGTCGCCCGGCAGCGCTTCCGGCGTGTGGCGCGACGCGGCCGTCTCGAACACGAGGCTGCCCGGGCCCGCGACCCAGTCGTGCTCGATGTATTTCCATCGCCCCTGCAGCGTGTAGACGATCACCGTTCCCGTGTGGTGATGCTTCGGCAGCCGGCCGTGACCCGGCGACTTCATCAGCGCGATGATTTCGCCGCGCGTCGGGTCGAGCTTGAAATACTTCAGCAGCACGTCGGGCAGCTTGTCCGACATCGGTACCCAGGGAATCGACGCGTCGTCGATGCATTCGGTCGCCACGTTTTCGTAGAACATCCGTCTTCTCCGTCGATGGCGCGTCGTCGCGTTCCGTACCGGAAATCGCTGCGCGGCGCGCGCGGTGTCTGACAGCGGTGCGGCCGCCCGTCGTGCGCCGCCCGCCATGCGCCGGCGCATGCGTTGCGTGCGCCGGTCCACCTATGATGGTCAACCCCGGTTGTTATGCCGTTGTCGAAATGGGACACTGCGTTATCGAATCGGGACAGCGCATCGCGCGCCCGGATAGTGGAGACATGTCGTGCGCCCTACCGTCCATCGCCTGCCTGGTCGCTACTACGCGCGCCTTGCGCGGATCGTCGCCGAACACATGCGCGACCCGAGCGAATTCATCGCGCGCTGCGGGTTCGACCCGCGCACGCTGCACGATCCGGCCGCGACGCTCACGCTCGCGCAGCTCGACCGGCTGATCGAAACGGCAAGCGCGGTCAGCGGCTGCGCGCACCTCGGGCTCGATGCCGGGCGCTACGCACGGCTCACGTCGCACGGCCCGCTCGGCTATGCGCTGCTCAGCTGCAGCACGCTCGAGGAACTCGTGCGGCTCGCCGCGCGCTACTACCATCTGATCGTGCCGGTCGTCACGATGCGCTATGTGCGGCGCGGCCGGTTCGCGGAAATCACCTACACGCCGACCGTCGCGATGCAGGCGCGCACGCTGCGCTTTTTCGTCGAGGCGCTCGCGGTCGCGTTTCAGGTGCAGATCGACGGCATCGTCGGCGCGGAGGCCGACGACTACGAAATCCGTCTGTCGACGGAGGCGCCCGCCGACGTCCACCGCTATCTCGGGCGCCGCCTCGCGCGCTATCGGTTCGGCGCGCGCAGCACGCCGGGCGTCACGATCGTGATCGCCGCGTCGCTGCTCGAGCGGCCGCTGCCGATGGCGAACGCGCTGTCGAAACGCGTGGCGGAAGCGCAGTGCGAAGCGCGCACGCGCGCGCGTGCGGACGCAAACGACGTCGTGGAACTGATCGAGATGATGCTGACGCAGAGCGCGGATTTCCGGCTCTCGAGGGAGGAGGTCGCGGCCGCGATGAACGTGACCGTGCGTACGCTGAACCGCTATCTGTGCAGCCAGGGACACACGTTCCGCGACGTATGCCAGCGCACGCGGTTCGCGCATGCGTGCCGACTGCTCGACGAAGGCCGGCTGACGGTGACGCAGATCGCGGCGAAGGTCGGCTTCAGCGACGTCGCGAACTTCAGCCGCGGGTTTCGCGAGTACATCGGCGTATCGCCGACGCGCTACACGGCGCTATCCGCGCGCGCGTCGGCCAAAGACGCGGCGTGACGCCGCGCGTGGCGTTCAGGCCGCGCGTGCGGCCACCGGCTCGGGCCATGGCCGCCGCACCGTGTCCATTTGTTCCCAGCAGCGCGCGAGCTGCAGCACGCCGAGATCGTCGAAGCGGCGCCCGGCGATTTGCAGGCCGATCGGCAAGCCGTCGCGCGTATAGCCGCAGTTGATCGACGCGGCCGGCTGCTCCGAGAGATTGAACGCAAGCGTAAACACCACCTGTTCGATCGGATGCAGTCCGTCCTGGTCGATATGGGTCGCTTCGGCCGCGAACGGCGGCTGCGGAAACGTCGGCGACAGCACGTAGTCGAACTCGGCTGTCGCCGCGACCGTCTGCGCGCGCAGCGCGAGCATCTGCGCATAGGCGGCATAGATCGTATCGCCCGTTGCGTCCGCAACGACCTCCGCGCGCCGGCGCACGAACGCGGCGACCAGCTCGCGCCGCGCAGCGGGCAACGCGGCCAGCGTGCCGCGCAGCCGCGCGCCCCAGAAGCGCGCGACCGCTTCGAGCGCGCCGCGTGCGAGCCACGGGCGCACCGGCACCACCGTCGCGCCCGCCGCCGCAAATGCGGCGGCCGCACGCTCGATCGCCGCGCGCACCTCGGCCGCAACCTGCACGCCGTTGCCTGGATCGATCCACAGACCGATGCGCAGCCCTTTCGGGTCACGCTCGAGATTCAGCCAGTCGATCGGCTGATACGGCAGGCTCATGTGATCGCGCGCATCGGGCAACGCGATCGTCTGCATCGCGAGCGCCGCGTCCTGCACCGTTCGCGTCAGCGGCCCCGTCACGCGGCCCGGATACGGCTGATCGACCGGCACGCGGCCGAAGCTGGGCTTGAACCCGAACACGCCGCAGAACGCGGCCGGAATGCGCACCGAGCCGCCGATGTCTGAACCGAGATGCAGCGGCCCGTAGCCGGCCGCCGCGGCCGCGCCGGCCCCCGAACTCGAGCCGCCCGTATTGCGGCTCGGATCCCACGGATTGCGCGTCAGCGGATGAAAGCTGGACGCAGCGGCGCCGATCAGCCCGAAATCCGGCATCGTCGTCTTGCCGACGAATACCGCGCCCGCCTCGCGCAACCGTGCCGCCGGCGGCGCATCGTCGGCAGCCGGCGCCAGCTCCGTCGCCGCGCAGCCGAGCGGCACCGGCACGCCGCGCGTCGCGATGTTTTCCTTGATCGTGACCGGCACGCCGTCGAGCGGACCGGCCGGTTCGCCGCGCAGCCAGCGCGCTTCCGAGGCGCGCGCCATCGCGAGTGCGCCGTCGGGATCGAGCGCATAGGTCGCGCGGATCAGCGGCTCCCATTCGTCGATGCGCGCCAGCACGGCCTGCGTGACATCGACGGGCGACAGCGTCTTGCGGCGATAGCCGTCGACGAGCGTCGCGGCACTGAGTTCATGGAGCGGAGTGGTCGTCATGGGTTTTCGATGAACGCGCCGAACGGCGCTGTGACAGGAAACGTGCCGGTACCGACGGCGTCTGCGTGCGACGCGCTCATGCCGCGACGCGCGCTTGCTCGCGCATCGCTGCGTCGTGCGCGAACGCGGCGAGCCGCCGCTTCGAACGCGCCGGATCGAGCAGTACGACACCGAACGCGGCGGCGATGAGCAGCGCGATGCCGATCGATGCATAGACGACGCTGAATGCGCCGCTGTCGTGACCGAGGCCGCCCATCGCGTCCATCACCGCGCCGAGCAGAATGGGACCGAGTACGCCGGCCGTCGACGCGATCGATACCGAGACCGCGATCACGGTGCCGCGCTGCGACGCCGGCGTCATCTCGGCGACGATCTGCGGCCCGAATGCGTTCACCTGCATTACGAACGCGCCGCCGATCGTGAGCCATGCGACTTTCGCGGCCGGGCTCAGCCCCGTCAGCACCGCGAAATACGCGAGTGCGCCGATCATGCAGCAGCCGCTGCAGAACAGCCCGCGCGCGACGCGCGTCGACACGCCGCGCCCGAGCAGCGACTGCGACAGCGCATTGATGGCGAGGCCGACCGGCACCTGCACCGCGACCTGAAGCGCGAAGATCCAGCCCGTCGCCTTCGGCCCGTAGCCGAGCACCGACGTCAGATAGACCGGCCCCCACGTGAGCCCGATGACGGCGATCAGCGCGGCGAGAAACCACTGCGCAGTCACGACGACGACCGTCCGGTCGAGCAGCAGACGACGATACGGGAGCGCACCGAGCACGTTCTCCGGGGCCGACGCCCGAGCCGCCGCATGCTCGCGCAGGTCGCCGCGCCCTTCTTCGCCCCACACGAGCCATATCGCGACCCAGACGAGCCCGACCACGCCGAGCGCGAGAAACGCCGCGCGCCACGAATAGTGCGCGACGATCGCGGTCAGCGCCGGCGCGGCGACGACGACGCCGATCGGCGCGCCGGTCTGCACGATCGACGTCGGCACGCTGCGCCTGTGATCGTCGAACCACTTGTACACCGCGTGCAGCGCGACCGGATACGCCGGCCCTTCGCCCGCGCCGAGCAGCACGCGGCAGACAAGCAGCGTGCCGAAGCCGACCGGCGTCGCCATCGGAAACTGCACCGCCGCCCAGACCGCCGCGAGCGCGAGCAGGATCCATTTCGTCTTCACGTAGCGTGTGAGCACGCCGCCCGCGACGCCGGCGATCGAATACAGCAGATAGAACGCGCTGCCGAGCAGACCGAACTGCGTCGGACTGAGCTGCAAGTCGCGCATCATCGGCAGCGCGACGAAGCCGAGCACCGACTTGTCCGCGTAGTTGATCATCATGAATACGAACAGCAGACCGACGATGTGCCAGCCCCGCTTCGCGTGCGAGTGTTCCGACATGGCTTCCCCCTGCTTGATCGACGCGCATTCGCGCATGCGTTTCAACACCGGTTCATCGGGTCCGCGAGCTCGCGGCAGGCGCGGCGTGATGCGCGCGCGGCGCGCGACGAAGCCGACGCCGTGCGTCGGTCACGGTTCCTTCGCTTGTCAGCTTGAGTGCGACGGCAGCGCGTGCACCGCTCAGGCGACGCGCTTCGGCGGATTGGCCGCTGCCTTCCGTGCGGCCAGATGCTCGATCAGGCCGGCCGTGAGCTTGTCGACGACGCTGTTGAAGATGCGCAGCTCGTCCGCAGGCAGCGCGCTCAGCATCATCTGCTCGAGCATGTTGCCGCGTTCGTAGGTGCGCTTCACGAGGTCTTCGCCGTCGGCGGTAAGAAACAGGTTGATCTGACGCGCATCCGCGCGGCCGACTTCGCGGCGCACGAAGCCGCGCTTGACCATTGCGCTGACGAGCTTCGACGCGTGGGTCTTTTCGAGCATCGTCAGTTCGATCAGGCGCGTCAGCGTCAGGCCCGGCTCGAGCGCGACGAGCCGCACGATGCGCAGATCGCGGATCGAGATGCCGAATTCGCTTTCGTAGACCTGCGTGCCGGCTTCCTTCGTCAGTTCGCTGAGCCGGTCGAGACGGAACGTCAGGTATTCGAGAATCGGATGGTCGGCCTTCCGCATGGGTCGCCTCGTCGGGCAGTGAGCATGCGATAGATTCTGTTCGCAATAGTTGACCGATTCAACTAAGAGGAAACACCTAGGAATGATCGGCCATCAGTCGCGCGGCCCTCTTTCTGGCGACGAGCGCTTGGATCTGCAGCCTCGAGCAACTGACCCGAACTACGCCGCGTCAGCGGTGCCAATTGCCACGGAGACGGCTCCGAGAGCCTCGCGACCGCGCCGGCACTGCGCCGGCGACCTCACCGATCGTGTACGTGGCGCCAGCGGATCACACGACGCGCCCATCGCACATCGACATTCGGAACCACGCATCGCACGTGCATCAATCGTGAGCCGAAGCAATCCCATCGAGTTCGCGCATCGCATCGTCGGGCAAGACGAGCGCGCCCGCCGCGACGTTCTCGCGCAGATGCGCGACGGACGACGTTCCCGGAATCAGCAGGATGTTCGGCGCGCGGCGCAGCAGCCATGCGAGCGCCACCTGCATCGGTGTCGCGCCGAGCCGTGCGGCGATCGCATCCAGCGTCGACGATTGCAGCGGACTGAAGCCGCCGAGCGGAAAATACGGCACGTATGGAATACCGTCGCGGGCCAGCGCGTCGATCAATGCGTCGTCGTCACGATGCGCGACGTTGTAGTGGTTCTGCACGCAGACGATCTCGCAGATCCGTCGCGCTTCGTCGATCTGCGCGGCGGTCACGTTGCTCAGCCCGATGTGCCGCACCAGCCCCTGCCGCTGCAGTTCGGCCAACGCGGACAGCGGCGCTTCGATCGAGCCTTCGGCCGGGCCGTGCGTGTCGAACATGATTCGCAGATTGACCACGTCGAGCACGTCGACGCGCAGATGGCGGAGGTTGTCGTGCACGGCCGACGCAAGCGCTTGCGCCGAGAATGCCGGCAGCCATGCGCCGTCCTCGCCGCGCTTCGCGCCGACTTTGGTCACGATCAGCAGATTGTCGCGATACGGATGCAAGGCATCGCGAATCAGCTGGTTGGTCACGTGCGGCCCGTAAAAATCGCTCGTATCGATGTGATCGACACCCAATGCAACGGCTTCGCGCAGCACCGCGAGCGCCGCCTCGCGATCTTTCGGCGGACCGAACACGCCGGGCCCCGCGAGCTGCATCGCACCGTAGCCGATGCGGTGCACGCGGCGACCTGCGAAAGAAAACGTGCCGGACTGATCGATGGCGGACATGGTCAAGCTCCTCTGACGACGATGAACGAGTGCCGCAGGTTACGCCACACTATGCTGCGCGATAATCCGTCACAATCTGCACGACCTGTACGAAAGGACGAACAATGCAAGCCGATCTGGGCGATCTGAACGCGTTCGTTGCCGTGGCGCGGGCGAAGGGTTTCCGCGAAGCGGCGAGAACGACGGGCACGAGCGCGTCCGGTCTTAGCGAGGCCGTGCGTCGGCTCGAGACGCAACTCGGCGTGCGGCTGCTTCATCGCACGACGCGCAGCGTGGCGCCGACCGAGGCCGGACAGCGGCTGCTCGCGCGGCTGAGGCCCGCGCTGAGCGAGGTCGAGGCCGCGCTCGACGTCGTCAACAGCTTCCGCGAGCGGCCGGCCGGCACGTTGAAGCTCAATGTCCCGCTCAGTGCGGCGCGGCTCGTGCTGCCGTCCGTCGTGCCGCGCTTTCTCGCGGCGTATCCGGAGATACGGCTCGAGCTCGTCGTCGAGGAAAGCTTCGTCGATATTCTCGAAGTCGGCTGCGATGCGGGCATCCGCTACGACGAGCGCCTCGAGCAGGACATGATCGCGATCCCGATCGGGCCGCGTTCGCAGCGGTTCGCCACCGCCGCCGCACCCGATTATCTCGATCGGCGCGGCCGCCCGAATCACCCGAGCGAACTGCTCCATCACGCGTGCCTGCGTGGACGGTTTGCCAGCGGCTCGATGCCGCTGTGGGAGTTCGAGCGCGACGGCGAAGTGGTCCGCGTCGATCCATCCGGCCCGCTCGTCGTGCAGATCGGCGGTGCCGTCGATCTCGTCGTCGAGGCCGCGCGCTCGGGGCTCGGCATCGTGCATCTTTACGAGGAGTGGCTTCGTCCGCATCTCGACAGCGGTGCGCTCGAGCCCGTGCTCGAGCGCTGGTGGCGGCCGTTCTCCGGTCCGTATCTGTACTACCCGGGGCGACGCCTCGTACCGGCGCCGTTGCGGGCGTTTATCGATTTCATCAAGGCAGAGGGCAAGTAGGACGGCGTGGTGAGCGGACACAGTCGCCCTTCGCCTACACCGCCCCTACCCGTTCTCGCTTGTGGTCGTGCGATAGCGCGTTGTGGCCAGGTTGACGTGCGGCATTCCTCAGCCAATCGCGCCAGTCTCCCGGCGCCTCATCGGCCTGAACCGCCCCTGCCTCAAGCTTCGCCCCGTCCACATTCATTAAAGCGACACCCGGGATCACACGAGGCCTTCGCCATCGATTCGATCTACCGCTCGCGCGTCAGACCGGACGACCTTGTTCATTCGATATGCAGATGAGCTTCGAGCGTCTGCACCAGCACATGGATCTTCGGCGTCAACTGCCGCGCGACCGGCCATATCAGGCTGAGCGGCAAGCCGTCGGTTGCGGCTTCGTCGAGGATAGCGACGAGGCGGCCGGCCTTCAGATCGTCCCGTACCAGCCATGTCGCCAGTTGCGCGACGCCGAGCCCCGCGCGTACGAATGCGAGTTGCGCCTCGGCGTCGCCTGCGACGATGCGTGGCCGCACGACGCATTGCTCGACCCGCCCGTCCGCCGCGGCATATGACCACAGCGACTGCACCCCGTCGGGCCGTCCGTAGACGATGCAGGCATGTTCCTGCAGGTCGTCGATCGTTTGCGGTATGCCGTTTTTCTCGAGATAGGCCGGCGCCGCGCAGAAGATCAGTCGTTCGCGCCCGAGCAAACGCCGACCGAGCGACGGCGGCAGACCCGGCGGCCCGCCGATCCGCACGGCGAGATCGATGCCCTCTTCTGCCAGATCGACGAAGCGGTCCGTGAACAACAGGTGCGGCCGCACGTCCGGATACTGCTCGGAAAAGCGCACGAGCACCGGCACGACGCAGAGACGCCCGAACGAGGCCGGCAACGCGATGCGAACGGTGCCGACCGGCTCGCGCTTTTGCGCGGCGAGTACGGCCTCCGCCTCCGCAAGCTCCGCCAGGATGCGCGTGCAGGTTTCATAGAACGCACGGCCCGCGTCGGTAAGCACGAGGCTGCGCGTCGTCCGCTCGAACAGCACGACGCCGAGCCGCCGTTCGAGCCGGGCGACACTCTTGCTCACCGCCGAATTCGTGAGGTTCAGCCGCTCGGCCGCAGCGGTGAAACCGCCCGCGTCGGCGACACAGACGAATGGAACGATGCCCTTCAGATGCTCGGTCGGGAAGCTGGTCATTGTTGAATCCAATTCCATTAAACCGCGAAATACTATCCAAGATGAGAATCCAGGGCTGAAGTACGCTTGTATCACAAACCAACCTGGAGTCACGATGAATCATCGAGCACTGATCGTCGGTGCCAGCGGCATTGTCGGGCGAGCCCTCGCGGAGCGTCTGCTGTCGACCGGCTGGACCGTTTATGGACTATCGCGCGGACGTACCGCCAGCGTGCCGGGGTGTCAGCCCGTTGTCGCAGATCTCACGTCGGCCGAATCCGTCGCGGCGGCGACGCAGAACATCGAAGTGAGCCATGTGTTTTTCACTGCATGGGCGCGGCAGGCGACCGAAAAGGAGAACATTCGCGTGAACGGCGCGATGATCCGCAACGTCCTCGATTCGCTGGGCCGACGCGCGAAGCTCGAGCATGCGGCGCTGGTGACCGGGCTGAAGCACTATCTCGGCCCGTTCGAGGCCTATGCGTCGGGTGCCGTTCCCGATACGCCGTTTCGGGAATCGCAGGGACGGCAGCCGGTCGAGAATTTCTACTACGAGCAGGAAGACCGGCTCTTCGAAGCCGCGGCGCGCGACGGCTTCACGTGGAGCGTGCATCGCCCGCATACGGTCATCGGCTATGCGCGCGGCAACGCGATGAACATGGGGCAGACGCTCGCCGTCTACGCGACGCTATGCCGGCATACCGGGCAGCCTTTCGTCTTTCCCGGGTCCGCTGCGCAGTGGAACGGCCTCACCGACATGACCGATGCACGCCTTCTTGCACGGCATCTCGAATGGGCGTCGACAACCGACGCGGGGCGAAACGAAGATTTCAATGTCGTGAACGGCGACGTTTTCCGGTGGAAAACGATGTGGGGGCAACTGGCCGATTATTTCGGCATCGAAGCCGCACCGTTCGACGGCATCGTGCGACCGCTCGAAGGTCGGATGCAGGACGCCGCGCATCAATGGCGCGATGTTGCCGCAAAGTACGACCTCGCGGAACCCGACATCGATCGGCTCGCTTCGTGGTGGCACACCGACGCGGATCTTGGGCGCCCGATGGAAGTCGTGACGGACATGACCAAAAGCCGTAAGGCCGGGTTCCTCGATTACCAGGGTACGCCCGATGCGTTCTTCGATCTTTTCGAGCGGCTGAAGGCAGAACGGCTCATTCCGGAATAAGGTGCACTGAACAGGTTGTTGTTCGGGGCGGTGGGGCATCCGAGTGTCGACCGTACGTCGTGGTCCGAAGACGACAATGGTGGCCGGCCGCCGGCGCGAAAGGCGACGGGGAGCGTGTCGCCGCACGCCGCTCGGTCGCCCTCTTTCTCTCGAGGCCGGTTGGCCTCGATGCTGCGCTATCGCGGCTGATCGGATTGCGCGTGGCCTGTCGATGCGTCGTCACTGCGCTCGCGATAGATCGGGCCGCCACCGGCCGCCAACATATCGTCCTGAGCATCCAATCCACCGATGCCTTGACGATATGCGAGTGAGCCATCGAACTGCGCGCCGCCGAAGTAGTGGCGATCGGTCAAGCCGAGTTCGACGATCGTGTTATTTGTGTGATTCATAGACATCGTTTCAACTAGAATGAAGCGATGGACCGAGAGATCGCCGCGCGATTACGTTGGGTACGCATGTATCACGAGACCGGCAATGCCGGCCTCGTGTGCGCACGGTGCGGCATATCTCGGCCGACACTTCGCAAATGGCTGCGTCGCTATCAGGAAGCTGGCGAAGCAGGTCTCCAGTCTCAAAGCCGTCGTCCACTGCGCAGCCCAAACCGGAAGGTCTCCGAGGCTGATCGGGCGACGGTCCTCCGATTGCGCGCTGAGCGCAAAGGCGCACGGCGGATCCAGAATGAACTGCGACTGCACGAGCAACGAGAGCTATCCCTCGCGACCATTCACAAGATCTTGAGCGAGGCGGGTGTAAAACCGTTGGTTCGATCCAGGCGACCGACGCAGCCGAAACGCTATAGCCGGCCGGTGCCTGGAGACCGCGTCCAGATGGACACGATGAAAATCGCTCGAGGTGCGTACCAGTACACGGCGATCGACGACTGTTCGCGATTCCGGGTACTGGCGATCTACCCACGCAGAAATGCCCGAAATACGCTGCTTTTTCTTAATCGCGTCATTGAGGAGATGCCGTTCCCGATTCAGCGTATCCAGACCGACCGAGGCGGTGAGTTCTTCGCCGAGTCAGTGCAGCGGCGCTTGATGAGCGAGTGCATCAAATTCCGACCGATTCCGCCCCGTTCGCCACACCTCAACGGCAAGGTCGAGCGTTCGCAGCTCACCGACCTCAACGAATTCTGGTCGGATCATCCACCGACCGGGGATGCGATCGACCAACGAATTGAGGAGTGGCAGTTCGACTATAACTGGCGGCGCCCGCACGGCTCACTTGGTGGCAAAACGCCCATCGATCGTATCGCGGAGTTAAGCGAAATTACGCCTCTCGCGGAGGAGGTGGAAAGTGCCTACGACGAAACGAAAGAACGAATTCGCCACCGTGAATGGCGCGTCGACAAGACCCTCGCCGAACATCACCGGCGCGTGGTGGAGCTCGCGTCTCCTAACGGAGCCTCGAGCTCCACCACGGAACGAAAAAGGCGCACCAAGAAGTGAAACGATGTCCGTGAATCGCACATGTTATTGCGGCGCTGCTGCGAGATCTCGGTGTCTTCGATGAAGCTTTGCCCGAAACGGCGCGACAGGCGAACGTACCTGTCTGCTTAGTGCAATGAAATTGAATCCATCGTGGCCGGGCTACTGCCAAGGATTCGACAGGCATCGCGGGAGCCGTCGTAACGGGCGCTACGCGACCGATGACGTAGGAATGTGCTGCCGGGTGCGCAATCAGCCCGTCACAAACCGACGGAAGCGATGTGAGGGCCGAACTGGAGCACGCCTCGCAGGTTCATTTTTCAGCCGGGCAGTTTCACGCGTACCCGGGCGTAGCGGCGCGGCCTCCGCTCACTCTCCGAGGATACCGCCGACGGCCGCGTCAATCTCAGCAGCAGCCTTATCGGCGGCTTCCGCAGCGGCCTGCACCTCGGCGCACTCCCGCGCTACAAGCACCACCGCCAGTCTCGCATCAGCACGCCGCGAGCACATCGCCGATAACGGATTCCGCGAGCGATTCCGCTTCCTCTGCCCGGTAACGGTCGCCAGCCGCCCCGCTCGCTGCCGCTCGCCCTCGCCATGCAGCAGCGCCCAGCCGCAGCGCACGCAAGGCGCGCAGCATCTTATCGTCGGCATCGGCCTTGTCTTCCCACGGCTCGGACTGCAACACCCATCCCTCGGTGTCCGCCACCGTTCCAGCCTCGGCCAGCGTCTCATAGCCAGCCTCGCCAGCATTCGCCAGTTCGGTCGCCCGGTCCTCATAGCCGACGAAGAACGCGCCCTTCGCGTCAGCGTGATCCCACTCCGGGCAGACGTGCTGACGGACGAAGTCCCATGCGGTTTGGCAATGGTCCGCCATGCTGGAATAGCCCGGCGCTACGGGCATCGCACGGGCCGGGACGGGCGTATCCTTGCGCGCCGCTTGCCAGTCCACCTCAGCGAAGAATGCGCCCTCCTTGTAGGCTTCTGCGGCGTCGATGTTCGAGTTACGGAGAGCGATGATGTTCGTTTGATTCATGGTCGTTTTGCGGTACTCTGCGGGCGCGCTGGCCCGCATCGGTTAGGTGATGCCCGGTCGATCCGCCAAGACTGAACCGAGCGTTACTGTGGTACGTGCGGTGCCAGCGCCCTACTCGGCGGTGCCTCCTTCGGCCCCAGCCGAACCGGCAGCAATCGCGGATTGCGCCGCCTTCATGATGGTCACGTGCGTTGTGCCGTATTCCTTCGCCAGTGAGCGCGCCGACGCGCCTCCATCTAGCCTCGCCCGAATCGTGCGCTTCTCGTCCGGCGTGAAACGCTCGGGCCTGCCGCCGACGCGGCCCTCCGCGCGCGCTCGCTCAAGCCCCGCGTGCGTCCGCTCGACGATCAAGTCGCGCTCAAACTGCGCGAACGCAGCGAACATGCGCAGGATGAGATCGCCCGCCGCGCTTGTCACCTCCTGCACGGGCAAGTCCAGCACAACTACCCGGATACTTGCGGCGCGTAGCGCCTGCACCGTGCCGTCAACGTCGGCAGCATTCCTGCCGAGCCGGTCCAGCTTCGCAACGACAAGCACGTCGCCCGCCTCTAACTTCTCCACTAGCTTGCGGAACTTCGGGCGCTCCATCGCTGGAACTGTGCCGCTGATAGTCTCAGCACACACACGATGCGGCTCTACCTCATACCCCGCCTGCTTCGCGACAAGCTGCTGGTTCGTCGTGTCCTGATCCTGCGTCGATACGCGGCTGTACAGAAATGTTCGTGACATGGTTTGTGCGTGTGAATCGTCATGGATAGATAACGCGGATAGAATCATCTTTCGGATAGAAACCATTGTCAAGGACTTTCTATCCACCTTCAGCGCACCGAATACCCTGGACACTTAACGAACGTTTGCTTACCACACAGAAATCACAAGGTTTCCGATACTGTGTGAATTCCAACTCGGAGACCAGCATGCAGAAACGTGTAGCCGCGAAATTCCAACTAGGTGCGTTCAACTGCCCGAGATGCGACGTACTTGCTCAAATGCAATGGGATCAGTTCTATGTGGGCAGCGCCTATGTCCCGGTGCATCGAGCGATCTGTATTAGCTGCAATAGGCCGAGCTACTGGCTGGAAGGAGTCGATAAGTACGGCGCAAAGTCGGGCTCTATGATCCATCCACGAGTTGTCAGCGCGCCGCTGGGGCACCCCGATATGCCGGAGTCCGTCGCCGCCGACTACGACGAAGCTCGCAATATCGCGCCAATGTCGCCACGCGGCGCTTCCGCACTTCTGCGCGTCTGCATCGAAAAACTGTGCGCAGAATTACACGCCGAGGGCGGAAACTTGAACGAACAGATTCGCTGGCTTGTAGCGAATGGCCTCCCCGTACAGGTACAGCGGGCGCTCGACGCGGTACGCGTCATCGGGAATAACGCCGTGCATCCCGGCAAGATGGACCCTGAAGATGTCTCAGAGGTATGCGATAGCCTTTTTGCTCTCGTTAATCTAATAGTCGAGGACCGCATAACTCGGCCCAAGATGGTTGACGCAGTGTTCTCGTCGCTACCTGAAGGTGCGCGCAAGGCGATAGAAAAGCGGGACGGTAACTCCTAGCTGGCTGGTCCCTGCTAAATAAAACGCGCACACCGGCGCACGGGGGCGCACGCATGCGTGCGAGTGGCGCAACTGCCCGCAGATAAGCAAAACAAAATTGGGTCGGGAGTCATACAATGTTCCAGACTAACTAATTCGCCGCAATGATGGACATCACCACTCCCGATAAATTACTGCTCGCCGTCCTATTCGTCATACCCGGTTTTGTCGCGATGAAGACGTACGCGATTCTGACTTCGGGGCCACGGCTGGATGCGTCAAAGGCAATAGTTGACGCGGTTGCATTTAGCTGCTGCAACTACGCCGTTTTCGCCTTACCGATTTACGGAATGTATCGGGGCGCTTGGGCTACCCAACACGCTATCGCATATGCCGTCGTTTGGGGCTGTATCCTACTCATCGGCCCCGTCCTTTGCGCCTTCGGTGTCTTCGCGCTGCGCCGCGCCAAATGGCTCGCTCGTTGGCTTCCGCATCCAGTAGATCGAGCATGGGACTATGTTTTTGGTCAGCGCGAGCCGTTTTATCTGATAATCACTTTGACTTCGGGCAAGCGCATCGGTGCAACGTACGGCTCGAATTCATTCGCTTCAAGCTACCCTGCTGATCCAGAGATTTACGTAGAAGAAGCATGGGATGTGGACGACACCGAGGGTTTCATTCGGCGGCACGTCCAAACGCGGGGACTGCTCATTTCGGGCAGTACCATTGAATCAATTGAGTTTATTGGACCTTACGATGACAACAAACAAGGGAACGACGAAACCAACGAGTGTGCCGGGGATTGCGAAAGACGGCTTCCAGCCGATACACAAGGGGTATCAGCCGACGAGCAAACCCAGCCCCGGCGCGGGATACCAGCCCCCGACAGGGAATCTGCCTCCGCCGCCCCCGCCCAAGAACAATAAGTAGCCTGCGAATAACGCATAAAAGGAGCTGAAATGGGAGCCTTACCGCAAACCCTTGAAACCCTTGCACGGCTCGGCACGCACATTGATCTTTCCGAGCAAAACTACCTTCCACAAACGTTAGAGAACTTGGTACAGCTAGCCGCTGATAGCGGAGGCCACGTAACGATCAACGCTTCCAAGTGTTTGCCGGCCACTCTCGAAACTCTCGCCCGAATAGGCGGCGCGCACGTTACGTTTCGCTTCTAACAGACTCAGCAGCACACTTGAGTCAGCCTGACGGGCCGGGGCACGCGCCCCGGCCACACACCAATTCACGCTGAATCATCCGTGCCGCGAACGGCAAGTTTTCAGTCGGACGGTTGTAGAGAATGCTCCCGAGGGCAGTAGAATGCCGCCACACTCTCGCCACAGTGAGGGTGCAGCAGACATGCATTCAATCCTAACCAAGCGGTTAGCGCGAGATTGTAAGTGCTTGAATAAGCGAAGAATCCTGGCCCGCCCTACACGATTCGAACGTGTGACCTACGGCTTAGAAGGCCGTTGCTCTATCCAACTGAGCTAAGGGCGGTCGATGGAAAAATGACACGGCTCGCGACACGGACCGCATTCGCCCGAAGCCCCGAATGACCGACACCCTCCATTCGACGCCCCGAAACAAAACGGGCCCGGCATGAAGCCGAGCCCGAAATTATACCCGATCACCGCGCAATATCGAGCGCGATCGGCGTCGCGGCATCACACCGGCTGCCCATGCAGCATGAACCATCCGAAGCAGAACAGCCCCGCGATCACGCAGTACACGCCGAACGCCGCGAGCCGGCCGCGCCCTTCGAAATAGCGCATCAGGAATCGCACGCTCAGATAGGCCGCAATCGCGGTCAGCACGCCGCCGAGCAACGCGTCGGCGAGCTGGTCGCGCGCATGGAACAGCTTCGGCAGTTCGAGCACGCCCGCCGCGAAGATGATCGGCGTGCCGAGCAGGAACGAGAATTCCGCGGCCTTCTCCGCAGTCAAGCCGGCCGCGTTGCCGGCGATCATCGTCAGGCCACTGCGCGAAAAGCCCGGAATCAGCGCACCGATCTGCGCGAGACCGACGAAAAACGCCTGCTTGAACGTCAGCTTCTCGGGCGCCCGATGCGCGCGGCTGCGCTGAATGCGATCGCCGATCCACAGCAGCACGCCGTTGACGATCAGTGCGATCGCAACGATCCGCAGATCGTGGAACACGCGTTCGATGCGCTTCTCGAGCAACAGCCCGACGATGCCCGTCGGAATCGTGCCGATGATCAGCGCCCACATCAGATGCCCGTCGTCGTTCTTGCGCCCGCCGAGATGCGCGAAGAACCCGCTGATCAGCGCGATCCAGCGCGCGCGGAAATACCAGAGCAGCGCGAGCGCGGTGCCCAGATGCAGCGCAACGAGAAACGGCAGCAATTGCGGCGCGTGCTTGTCGATATGCATGCCGAACAGCGCCGGCACGAGCAACGTATGGCCGAGACTGCTGACGGGGAAGAGTTCGGTCACGCCTTGCAGGACGCTCAGGAAAACCAGAAACCAGAGACTCACGCGTCGGTCCTTTCAGTGGAGATGGAGCGGGAAGAAATGACGGACGCTGCAGTGCGCGTCCGGGAAAACGCGCCCCGATTATGCCGAGCGATAATGACTGCGCCAAGGCATTTGACCGCCTGGGGCGGCGATGCACACAAACGCTTGCATTTTGTAAGTAGTTGGAAAGCAAAAGGCCCGCCAATTGCATGGCGGGCCTTTCAGATTCGAAAGAAATCTCGGTCGGATCGCGATCAGCGTCCGAGCTGATAGAAAAACAGAACGGTGCTGCCGGTGAACATGCCGAACAGTGCGATGCCCATTGCCATTGCCAGATCCATGGCGCCTCCTCGAAGTGTCATGACCCGGCAATCTCACCGGTGTATCGAAATTATCCAGAAACCGGACTTTGTGAAAAACTCGCAATTTCCCCGAGAAGGGTTTTCCCGGTCGCGCGGGCGCCCGATAATGTCACGCGCCGTCGCGGCGTCCGTTCATTCGTCCATTTCAATGCGCCATGCCCATCTTCCAGCAACACGAGATTCACGAACTTCATGCCGGTCCGTCCGTCGCCCGCGTCGCGCCGCAATTCGGCGGCCGACTGCTGTCGTGGGAGCTTGACGGCGAGCCCGTCATCTTCTGGCCCGACACCGCCGACTGGAGCCAGCTCGCGCGCGTGCGCGGCGGCAATCCGCTGCTGTTCCCGTTCCTCGGCCGCCATCGCGTCGACGGCGAACTGGGCCGCTGGCGCGATGCGGCCGGCGTCGTGCGCGATCTGCCGATGCACGGCTTCGCGCGCGATCTGCCGTTCGCCGCGCAGCCGTCTGCCGACGGCGCGGCGATCGCGATGACGCTCGAAGCGGACGCGGCGTCGCGCGCCGCCTATCCGTTCGATTTCCGCTTCGAAGCGACCTACCGGCTCGCCGATGCGCACACGCTCGACGTCGCCCTGACGACGACCAACCGCGGCAGCACGCCGCTGCCGTACTACGCGGGTCATCACTTCTATTTCGCGCTGCCGCACGGCGAGCGCGCGACGACGACGCTCGAACTGCCGCCGACGCACCGCCGCGAACAACTCGCCGACGGCTCGATCAGCGCCCCCGAGCAAGGCGACGCACGCTACACGCTCGACGATCCGCGCATCCACGACCGCTTCCACTGCCTCGACCGCACGCCGCCGTCGACGCCCGTGCGCATCGACATGCCGGGCCGCGGCCGCGTCGTCGAGATCGCACTCGACGTGCCGGGCTCGATCCCCTGGTACGCCGTCACGACCTGGACCGAAAAGCCCGAATCCGACTTCTACTGCGTCGAGCCGTGGCTCGGCCTGCCGGACGCGATTCACAACGGCTTCGGCCTGCGCATGCTCGCGCCCGGCGCGACCGAAACGGCGGCGCTGCGAATCTGCGTGCTGCCCCGCGTGAGCTGACGCGACGCTGCGTCGCACCGCTGCCGAACGCGCCCGCGCCCGCCCAAACTGCGGTGCGCGGGTCGAACCCGTTAAAATCTGACGTTTTGTGTCGCCTGCCGCGTGATGCGCGGCAGCGTTTTGCGAGGTTCAATGTTCGGAACAACAACGAAACGACTCATCGCGGCCGGCTGCGCCGCCCTGCTCGTCGCGTGCGGCTCCGCGCCGGTCGGCCCCGGTTTCTACCGCGTCGAGCGCGGCGATACGCTGTACAAGATCGCGCGCGCCAACCGTCAGTCGGTCCAGAACATCGTCCGCTGGAATCAGATCTCGAATCCGGACGCGATCGAAGTCGGCCAGGTGCTGCGCGTCGCGCCGCCGCCCGGCACGACGACCGCGTCGACGACGGGCACCGGCACGGCCGGCCGCAGCCGTCCCGCCCCTTCCGCACCGGTGGAATCCGCGGTAAAGCCGGCCACGAGCATCTCGCTCGTCTGGCCTGCGCCGGGCAACGTGATCCGCAGTTTCGACGGCGCGAAATCGAAAGGCATCGACATCGCGAATAGCGCAGGCACGCCGGTGGTGGCGGCTGCGCCGGGTGTCGTCGTGTATGCGGGCAACGGCTTGCGCGGCTACGGCAACCTGATCATCCTGAAGCACAACGCCGATTACCTGACCGCGTACGCGCACAACCGCGCGCTGCTCGTGAAGGAAGGTCAGTCGGTCGCACAGGGGCAGACGATTGCCGAGATGGGCGATAGCGACAGCGACCGCGTCGCGCTGCATTTCGAACTACGCTACGGCGGCCGTTCGATCGATCCGGCGCGCTATCTGCCGGCGCGCTGAGCACCGGCCGGCCCGTACGCGATGCAATGCGCATCGCGTGCGTTGCCGTCCGCGATCGGGACAAGTCGAGTCAGCGTTTGCGCAGACGTCCGGTGAAACGGCCGGACAGCGGATCGACATGGCGGGCGAATGCCACCAGTGCGCCGATTCCGATCAGGCTGAACCCCGCAGCTATCAGAAGCAAATCCATGGTCACATCACTGTTTTGTCGTGATCTTATGCGCGTTTGTCGAATCGTGCACTGGACCGCCGCCCTCCGGCGAGTTCGCATAATCCCTACATCAGACGCCGTTGTCGTTTCGGGCGCGTGAAAAGGCGATGTAATCTACGTGTCGAATTCGACGATTCACGCCGAGGAGACTTGCGATGCTGCCCGCCGCCGATCGCTACGACGACCTGCTCACCCGCTTCCGGTGGGCGATTCCGGCGCACTACAACATCGGCGTCGACGCATGCGACAAGTGGGCGGACGGCAGCGGCCGCCTCGCGCTGATTCACGAAACGGCGGACGGCGACGTCGCGCACTTCACGTTCGACGACCTGAGGAACGCCTCTAACCGGCTCGCGAACGCGTTCGCGCGTGCGGGGCTGCGCCGCGGCGACCGCATCGCGATCTTCCTCGCGCAGGGCCCGGAAACGGCCGTCGCGCATCTGGCCGCCTACAAGCTCGGCGCGATCGCGGTGCCGCTGTTCACGCTGTTCGGCGCCGATGCACTCGAATACCGTCTCGCGAACAGCGAAGCGGCCGCGCTCGTCACCGACGCGGCCGGCTACGCGAAAATCGCGCCGCTGCGCGATCGGCTGCCGGCGCTGCATACCTGCTACTGCATCGGCGCCGACGCGGCCGACGCGCCGGGCGTGCTGCGCTACGACGCCGCACTCGCGGCCGAATCGCCGGAATTCGCGCCGGCCGACACGGCCGCCGACGATCCTGCGCTGATCATCTACACGTCGGGCACGACGGGCAAGCCGAAAGGCGCGCTGCATGCGCATCGCGTGCTGCTCGGCCATCTGCCCGGCGTCGAGATGTCGCAGCAATGCTTTCCGCGCGACGCGCGGCTGTTCTGGACGCCCGCCGACTGGGCGTGGATCGGCGGGCTGCTCGACGTGCTGCTGCCTTCGTGGCATCACGGCGTGCCGGTGCTCGCGCGCCGTTTCGAGAAATTCGACGGCGATGCGGCGTTCGCGCTGATGGCGCGGCACGGCGTGACGCACGCCTTCCTGCCACCTACCGCGCTGAAGCTGATGCGCACGGTCGAACGGCCGCGCGAGCGCTACGCGCTGTCGCTGAAATCCGTCGCGAGCGGCGGCGAATCGCTCGGCACCGAGCTCACCGAATGGGGACGCGACGCGCTCGGCGTGACGATCAACGAGTTCTACGGGCAGACCGAATGCAATATGGTGCTGTCGTCGTGCGCGGCGCTGTTCGAGGCACGGCCCGGCACGATCGGCAAGGCGGTGCCCGGTCACACGGTCGCGATCGTCGACGCGCACGGCACGCCGCTGCCGCCCGGTGTCGACGGACATATCGCCGTGCGTCGCCCCGATCCCGTGATGTTCATCGAATACTGGCGCAACGCGGACGCGACGCGCGACAAGTTCGCAGGCGACTACCTGCTGACCGGCGACACGGGCGCGATCGACGAGGACGGCTTCGTGCGCTTCGTCGGCCGCGACGACGACGTGATCACGAGCGCCGGCTACCGGATCGGCCCGGGCCCGATCGAGGACTGCCTGCTCACGCATCCTGCCGTGCGGATGGCGGCCGTCGTCGGCGTGCCCGATCCGACGCGCACCGAGATCGTCAAGGCCTTCGTCGTGCTGAACGACGGCCATGTCGGCGACGATGCGCTCGTGCAGGCGCTGCAGGCGCACGTGCGCACGCGGCTTGCCGCGCACGAATATCCGCGCGCGATCGCGTTCGTCGACAGCCTGCCGATGACGGCGACCGGCAAGATCGTGCGCCGCGCGCTGCGTGACGCGTGATCGGCGCACGGCCCGGCCGGCCGGATGGTTTATAGTGGCGCACACGCAGTTTTTCGAAGAATCCGATGTCCTCCGAACACCACTCCGCCGCGGGCGCGTCGCATAGCCCGCTGTACGCCAAACTGCTCGGCGAGACCGCCAAGATCGACTGGTGCGATCTCGAGCGCTTCTTCGCGCAGGGCAAGCTGCTCGCCGTCGCGCGCGATCTCGATCTCGTCAGCGTCGCCGAAGCGATCGCCGGCGACGACACCGATCAGGTCTCGCGCTGGCTGTCGGCCGGGCTCGTCGCGCGCATGCCGGCCGAAACCGCCAGCGACTACGCGGCGCGCAACCCGGAACTGTGGGCGGTCGTCGTGTCGCCGTGGGTGTGCGTGCAGGAACGCGCCTGACGCGTCCGCCATGTCCGATTCCGCTTTACCGCGCGGCACGGCCGTCTCGCACCGGCGCGTGCTCGCGCTCGCGTTTCCGATCGTTCTCGCGAATCTGACGCAGCCGATCCTCGGCGCGGTCGACACGGCCGTCGCCGGCCACCTCGACGGCGCGCAGTATCTCGGTGGCGTCGCGCTCGGCGGCCTGTTCTTCAACTTCGTGTTCTGGGGCTTCGGCTTCCTGCGGATGGGCACCACCGGGCTCGTCGCGCAGGCGCACGGCGCCGGCGACACCGACGGCATCCGGCTGAACCTGCTGCGCGCGCTGATCGTCGCGTTCGCGCTCGGCGCCGCGGTGCTCGCGCTGCAGGTGCCGCTGCTGTCGTTCGCGCTGCGCGCGCTCGGCGGCAGCGACGCCGTGCAGACGACGGCGCTCGCCTACAGCCATGCGCGCATCTGGAGCGCGCCGTTTGCGCTCGCCAACTATGTCGTGCTCGGCTATCTGCTCGGCGTGCAGCGCGTGCGGCTCGCGCTCGTCGCGCAGGTGTTCATCAACGCAGTGAACATCGGCGCGGTGCTGCTCTACGTGTACGGATTCGGCTGGGGTATCGCGGGCATCGGTGCCGCGACGGCGACCGCCGACACCTGCGGGTTCGCGCTCGGCGCCTGGCTGCTGTGGCAGCTGCGGCCGCGCGGGCTGCCGCCGCTCGCCGCGCGCGCCCTCGCCGATCGCGCGGCGCTCAAGCGCCTCGTCGCGCTGAACCGCGACATCTTTCTGCGCACGCTGTGCCTGCTCGGCGCATTCGGCTGGTTCGCGCATCTCGGCGCGAAACAGGGCGACGCGACGCTCGCGGCCAATGCGCTGCTGCTGAACTTCCAGACCTTCATGGCGTACGGCCTCGACGGTTTCGCGCACGCGGCCGAAGCGCTCGTCGGCGCGGCAGCCGGCGCGCGCGATCGCGCGGCGTTCCGGCAGGCAGTGCGCATCACGCTGTTCTGGTCCGCGCTCGGCGCGCTGCTGTTCGCGCTCGTCTACTGGGCGGCCGGCGGCTGGATCGTCGCGCGCCTGACCGATCAGGCCGAGATCCGCGCCGTCGCGCTGCGCTATCTGCCCTGGGCCGCGCTGTCGCCGATCGTGTCGGTGTGGGGATTCCTGCTCGACGGCGTCTTCATCGGCGCTACGCAGACGCAATCGCTGATGCGCGCGATGATCGTGTCGTTCGCGAGTTTCGTCGCGGCGACGTTCGCGGCCGTCGGCACGTTCGGCAACCACGGCCTCTGGTTCGCGCTGCTCCTGTTCATGGCCGCACGCGGCGTGACGCTCGCCCGCTACCTGCCCGCGCTGACGCGCAAGATCGGCGGCGACGCGCCGGTCGCAGCGGCCGCGTCCTGATCGGTCACTGCGCAGTGGGCGGCGGTTCGCCGAGCATCGACGGCGGCGTCATGTCCGTCGGCACGCCGTGATAGTCGACCGGATCGGCCGGAGGATGCCCGCGACGGGCCTGACGGGGATCGCTTGCGCAACCGGCAAGCAGCGACGCGGCCAGCACGGCCAGCGCAAAACGGATCATCGGGTCGACTCCGGAAAGCGGCGCGCCCGCTGCGCGCCGGACCGCCGAGTCTAGCGGATTTCCGGCCTACGGGTCGCGCGCACGATGTCCTACTATGTAGCCATGGCGCTGTGCCGTAGAAAGGAGGCTGCCATGTCCTCTGAAGAAATTGCCGGCCTGATCGGCCTGCTCATCGGCTTGATGGTCCTTGCCGCGCTGTCGTATTTCGAATCGCGCGAATACAAGCGCAGCCACGGCGGCGAAGGGATGATCCATCACTGGATGGCCGAACACCATCTGCTCGACTGGCGGCGCAAGCACTAGGCTAGCCGCCACGCCGATCCGTCCGCCTCGCCGGCGGAACGCTTCCGCGCTTTCGTCGCGCGGTGCGCGCCGTTTGTGTGCGCTTTATATAAGGGGCCGGATCCTACGGCCTTACGTACCGACAAACGAACGCCGTCACGCGGGCCATTGCCGCGCGACGGCGTTCGTTTGTCCGCGCCCGCTCGCCCGTGACGAGCGTCGCGTGAGTCGTCCGCTCAGCCGAGGAAATGCCGCGCGTAGCGCGCGTTGATGTCGGACAGTCGGAACAGCGTCAGGAAATCCGCGCAGTTGAAGTCGGGATCCCATGCGGGCGCGCCGCAGATCTTCGCACCGAGGCGCAGATACCCCTTGATCAGCGGCGGCGGCGCGACGACGGTGCCCGTCTGCAGTTCGTCAACCGGCAGCGGCGTGTGCGGGAACGCGCGATATTCCGTTGCGGTCAGCGCGCTGGCCGGCAGCGACTGGTAGAGATTCGCCGCGTAGTGGCCGCCGTCGGCCATCGACACGCTGGCGCAGCCGAGCATCGTCTCGTAGCCGTTCTGCATCATGTACGCGCCGAGACCGCCCCACAGCGCCATGATCACGGCGCCGCTGCGGTAGTCGCTGTGCACGCACGAGCGGCCGACTTCGACCATCTTGCCGCGCAGGTGCGTGAGACGCGACAGATCGAACTCGCCCTCCGCGTACAGGCGGCCGACACGGGCCGCCTCGTGCGGCGGCAGCACGCGATACGTGCCGACGACCTTCAGCGTGTCGAGATCGCGCACCAGCAGATGGTCGCAGTACGCGTCGAACGGGTCGACGTCGAGACCGGCGGGCCCGCTGACCTGCGCGCCCATTTCTTCGGCGAACACGCTGTAGCGCAGGCGCTGGGCTTCGCGCAGTTCGTCTTCCGTGCGCGCCCACGCGGCGCGCAGGCGGTACTCCGATGTGACGGTTTCAGCAGCGCGCGGCAGATGGCGCCGCGTCGAATCGAGGGGAAGCGAGGCAAAAGGGAGCGTAGGCGTCGGCAGTTCTCGCATTAGGCTTTCCTGGTCGTAAGGAAGAGGACGACATGCCCGCCAATGTAGTAACCAGCCATGACCGTTATGTGGCACGACCGTGTCCGTTCAATGACGTGTCGCCGAATTGACTTTAGCAGAAAGCTTGCAGAACCGTATGATCTAACCCTTCAAACGAGTTCCGGCGACAGCACCGCGCGCAAGATCGCCTGGCGGTCGCCGCCTCGCGAGCGGCTGGCGATCCAGACGATTCCGCCCTTCTTGATGCTCCAGCTGTCGTCGCTGTCCGCGATCAGCCGCGCCGCGACGCTGCCGAGCGTCGGCTGGTGGCCGACGATCATGACCGTCGGCGCGATGCCGTCCGGCCAGCCGGCCGCGGCGAGCACGTCGTCGACGCTCGCGTCTGGCGCGAGCGCGTCGACGGTCCGGTACTGGTCGGTCAGCGCCTCGACGGTTTGCACGGTGCGCGCAGCCGGGCTCGCGAGGATCACGCTGTTCGTCTCGAGCCGGCCGCGCAGCCAGCGCGCCATCGTCTGCGCGTCCTTGCGGCCGCGTGTGGTGAGCTGCCGCGCGAGGTCGTTCGCGGCGTAATCTTCGGCTTCGGCGTGGCGCCATAGGATCAGGTTCATCATCGTTGCGCTCCTTCGATCGGTGGTGCCGTTGTGCGGGAATCGCGCATCATGCGGTCCTGCCGGTACTTTAGCGCCTGTACGGGATTCCATCGCGACGACGGCCGTTTGCACGATTTGATTGACCCGGTGCGTCGTTCGACGATAGAATCGCCGATTCGTCGGAGCGTAGCGCAGCCTGGTAGCGCATCTGATTTGGGATCAGAGGGTCGAAGGTTCGAATCCTTTCGCTCCGACCAAAGGAATCAAGGGGTTACATGCAAAAGCGTGTAACCCCTTTTTCTTTGTCTGGCGTGAGTGTGCGCCATTCACTTCGCCACGACGTCGCGCGCCATGCGTCCGATCAGCGAAACGAGGCCGGCACGAACGATCGTCGCGAGAAGCCGCCGCGGCCCCAGAACCGCGAAGCCCGCCAGCACCACCGCGATCGCCGCGCCGGTCGATCCGACGAGGCTCGGCAGCCGCATCGGAGCATGCCCTGCATTGCTGCCGCCGGAAATCCGCCCCGTCATTCCGACGACGTGGTTCGACGCGGACAGTTCAGCCCGCGTCGCCGCCATCCGCGCGAGCAGCGCACGTCGCCGCGTTTCCGGCGCATCGGCCGACGCTCGTGCCTTCATCCCAGACTCTCCCTGATAGCCCGAACGTCGCGCTGCAATTCCTCTCTCAGTATCGACAAGGTGCCGCGTCGCGCGCTGACGCGCACGGTGATGAAGGAACCGATGGACGCGAGTATCCAGAACGCGGCGACGGCCCACGCAGTCTCGGTGAGGTACGGCGTCCTTGTTGCGGCGACGATCGCCGCCATGCACGCGAATGCGAGGCCGAACGTCGCGCTTGTATGTTCAGTACTGACCAGTACGGTAAAGTCTGGTGGTAGCCAGACGAGACCGTGCAGTTTGCCCCGCGCTTGGGTGTTGGAGCCCGTGACTGAGTACAAAACGCACGGTTGCCGTGCTGGTCTTCCTGAAGCCCGAACGGTTACGCGCGCCATTTACATCGAGTGCGCATGTACAAGCATGGGATCCGAAGATCATGTCTGCTCCTTGTGCCGTAACGGTCGGCATTGACGTCGCAAAAGCTCACGTCGATGTTTCCGTACTGGGTGCCAATCTGGACATCCGTCGATTCAACAACGATGCCGAGGGCCACTCGGCCCTGGCTGTTGCCCTTCAGCCGCTGAACGTGCAGTTGGTCGTGATGGAGGCGACCGGTGGCTACGAGACCGAGCTGGCGTGCGCCTTGCAAGGTGCGGGTTTGCCGGTCGCTGTCGTCAACCCTCGGCAAGCACGCGATTTTGCCCGCTCGATGGGACGTCTGGCCAAAACCGACGCCATCGACGCACGTATGCTTGCCGAACTGGCTTCCGTGCTACTGCGTCGGGACGATCTGTCCCGCTTGCTACGTCCCGTTCCCGACGAGCGGCAGCAGTGGCTGGCTGCACTGGTGATCCGGCGGCGCCAACTACTCACCATGCTCCTTTCGGAGCGACAGCGGCTCCAGATCACGCCGGCTGGTCTGCATCCAAGTCTGCTGGCTATCATTGCCGCCATCCAGGCACAACTCGATGACATCGACGCTCAGATGGTCGCTCATGTACGCCAGCACTTCGGTGAACTCGACCGCCTGTTGCAGTCCACACATGGAATTGGCCCGGTAACCAGCGCCTGCCTGATCGCAGAACTGCCCGAATTGGGCCGGCTCAATCGCCGTCAGATTGCAGCCCTCGTTGGCGTCGCTCCCATTGCTTGCGATTCCGGCTTACGTAATGGGCGACGACGGGTTCAAGGTGGCCGCTTCGCGATCCGTCGCGTGCTGTACATGGCTACATTGACTGCAACACGCTACAACCCCGCCATCAGAGCTTTCTATCAACGCCTGGAGGCCGCCGGCAAACTGTCCAAGGTCGCGCTTGTTGCCTGCATGCGCAAGCTCCTAACCATGCTCAATGCCATGGTCAAAGCCAACACGCCTTGGGACGATTCACTTCATCGGGCTTGACTCGGAAGACGGTTACTCAGTCCGACGACCGCATAAAGGACCATGTCGCGCAAGAACGACTTCCTCGCGACTTCCAGCTCGATCGCTGCGAGCGTGGCGTAGTCAACCAGACGCGCCGCGGAGAAGTGGGCGCTGTTCTGCCATCGTCTGACTCTCGAAAACAAACCCATGACGAGCTCCCCTGAAGACTCCCGCATGCGCCTGCCGCTTCTCTACGGACGATCAGCGCTTCGACCACAACGTGCCGATCAGGAAGCCCACTGCGGCCACCGCCGCCAGCGTCGCGAGCGGGTTGCGCGATGTGACGTCGCGCAGCTGTTCGAGCGCTTCGCCGTAGGTTTCCTGCACGCCGCCGATCACCTGGCGAGCCACTCCGTCCAACTGCATATCGGCGCTGCCCGTGACGTCGCCTACCGCCTCCTGCGCCTTGCCCGCCAGTTTTTGCACCGTGCCCGTCGTCTTTTCGAACATGATCGACCTCCTGGTTTATTTAGGATAACCGGATACATGGACGCCATCGGCTCGTTCCATCGCGAGAGCCAATCGCCATCCCGTATCGCAGTGTAAAGACATCGGGCTCGCTGCATCATGTTCAAATGCGCCAGCCCAGATAGTGCATTTGCACGATCGCCGCCCGCTCTGCGGAATCCGCTGCGGTCAGTGACGAGGTAGAAGGAGGTGAGGCGGCGCAACTGGGGCCGCAATTTTCCGGGCAGTTCGGGCTGCGGCCCGCGGAGCCGCTGCCCGAAACACTACATCCGCTGCATCATCGGCAAGTCGAGCCGATGTACAGCGTCTGTCACTTCGCCTGTTCGGCCGTGTTCGTAATGGCCTTACCGCCGGCCGATACATCCTGCCCGGCACCAGCGATCGTATTGCAGCCCGTCAACACAACGGTCAGAGCCAACACCATCATTGCGATCTTTGCCATTTTCCTCTCCATGTCAGTGTGATTTGCAGTCGCACTTCGTCCACCTGCTTCACCTTCCTTCCACGGCATGACGATGCGTCGCTGCCGACGCCTGGACGTAACGTGCCCGTCAGCCGATCTGGCGCCGGCGCCGCATGGCAGCCGCGACACGAAACATCGCCATGCCACCGTCGAGACACGTACGTTCGCTGTCCTCCTCGGACGTACGCGCGACGCGGAAGGCCGCGTTATTTATAGCACATCGGCCTAACACCAATATTTGAACAATAATTCTCGAAATTATTTAATTTATGAAGCGAGACTCCATTCTCTCCGCAATCAGACGTCAATCCGCCTGTATTTGCCATACCGAATCGCGGCAGCGTGTTCGGCACAGACCGATCGTGCGCGTCCGATATTGAATGTCAACGCAAGCTCATTGACACGCGACTCTGGTACAAGCGCGACGTCGGCGAAACGCTTGCTGCCGGACGATACAACCGCGCCGGCCGGGGCTCCGCGTCCGAATGACACAAGACTCCACCAGTCGAATTTCGGCTTGTGCCATATGGCTACCTAGTGCATTTGCAGGTGTTTCACCGAAGCGAGGCCATGTATATTCAATCAGCTTTCATCTAAATATGGGTTATTTCAACAACCCGATTCAAGGAGAGCTGCGCATGGCAAAGATAGCCAAGAGTCGATCCGATACACGTTCCAATAAGAACAACGAGAACAGCGATAGCCATTTCGGAACGGGAGACGAATTGCATCAGACGGCCGGCGGCAAACATCCCCCTCTGACTTCCAATCAGGGCGTTCCGGTCTCGGATAATCAGAACTCCCTTCGCGCCACCCCGCGCGGTCCGACATTGCTCGAGGACTTCATCCTCCGCGAAAAGATCACGCATTTCGACCACGAGCGGATTCCCGAACGCATCGTGCATGCGCGCGGCTCGGCGGCCCACGGCTACTTCGAGCTGACGCGCTCGCTAAGCCGCTACACCACCGCCAAGCTATTTACCGAAACCGACCGGAAGACGCCGGTATTCACGCGCTTCTCCACCGTCGCAGGCGGTGCGGGCTCGATCGATACGCCTCGCGACGTACGCGGTTTCGCGGTCAAGTTTTATACGACGGAAGGCAACTTCGATCTCGTCGGAAACAACATCCCCGTGTTCTTCATCCAGGACGCGATGAAGTTCCCCGACCTCGTTCACGCGGTCAAAATGGAACCGGACCGAGGCTTTCCGCAGGCAGCGAGCGCGCACGATACGTTCTGGGACTTCATCTCGCTGACGCCCGAGTCGATGCACATGATCATGTGGGCGATGTCGGATCGCGCGATCCCGCGCTCGCTTCGCATGATCGAAGGATTCGGCATCCACAGCTTCCGGCTGATCAACGCCAAGGGCGAGTCGACGTTCGTGAAGTTCCATTGGCGTCCGAAGCTCGGTCTGCAGTCCACCGTGTGGGACGAGGCCGTGAAAATCGCCGGCGCCGATCCGGATTTCCATCGGCGCGACTTGTTCGAGGCGATCCAGCGCGGCGATTACCCGGAATGGGAGCTCGCGGTGCAGTTGTTCACCGACGAAGAGGCCGCCAAATTCCCGTTCGACCATCTCGATCCGACCAAGCTGATTCCGGAAGAACTGGTGCCGCTGACCGTCATCGGGCGCATGGTGCTGGACCGCTGGCCGGACAACTTCTTCGCCGAGACCGAACAGGTCGCGTTCTGCCCGGCCAACATCGTGCCCGGCATCGACTTCAGCAACGATCCGCTGCTACAGGGGCGGCTCTTTTCCTACCTCGACACGCAGCTGTCGCGGCTTGGCTCGCCGAACTTCCATCAGATCCCGATCAACGCGCCGAAGTGCCCGTTCGCGAACCTGCAGCGGGACGGTCACATGCAGGTCCACGTGCCCAAGGGCCGCGTGAACTACGAGCCGAGTTCGCTGATGCCCGACAGTCCGCGCGAAACGCCGAACGGCTTTCGCAGTTTCCCGCAGCAGGCGGACGATGGGGCCAAGGGACGCGTACGCGCGGAAAGCTTCGCCGACCACTATAGCCAGGCCCGGTTGTTCTACCGCAGCCAGACTGCGCCGGAGCAAGCGCATCTCGCTTCGGCGCTGGTGTTCGAACTGTCGAAGGTCGAGACCGGGCACGTACGCACGGCCGTGGTGGGCCACCTTCGGCATATCGACGAGAGCCTCGCGAAACGGGTCGCCGCCGGACTGGGATTGGACGCACTGCCGCCTGCACCGCCTGCCGCCGTGGAGCCGATCGATATGCCGCCGTCGCCCGCGCTGCAACTGATCGGCAAGATGAAGCCCACGCTGCAGGGCCGCTGCGTCGGCATACTGATCGACGACGGAACCGACGCCGCGACGCTGGGCGCGCTGCGCAAGGCAGTCGAAGCGGCTGGCGCGGCGGTCAAGATCGTCGCCCCCAAGGTGGGCGGCGCCAAGCTCAGCGACGGTCGTCGAATCGCCGCGGACGGACAACTCGCCGGCACGCCGTCGGTAGTGTTCGACGCCGTGGCGGTGCTGCTGTCCGCCGCTGCGGGCGAGCAACTGGCAAAAGAGGCGGCAGCCGTCGACTGGGTGCGCGACGCATACGGCCACCTCAAGGCGATCGCCAGCGACGAAGGCGGACAGGCGCTTCTGAACGCCGGCAGCATAGTCGAGGACGCGGGCGTGGTGGCGGCAAGCGACACGCGAGCATTTCTCGAAGCGGCCGCCACGCGTCAATGGGATCGCGAGCCGAAGCTTCGGTTGCTGGCGTGATGTCGATGCCGAGGCTTCTTCGGGGGCCTCGGCGTTTGAATCAGATAAAGGGGCTCGTATGGCGGAAACGATATTCGACGCACTGCGCGAAAGTCACGAAATCCAGCGCTCACTGATGCGCCGCTTGTTACGGTCGCAGCCCGGTGAAGTGCGCAGCGCGCTGTTCGAACAGTTGCGCATCGAGCTCGGTGCGCATGAAGCGGCCGAGGAACGCTTCCTGTATGTGCCGATGCTGATGGACGATCGCGGTCTCCACCCCTCCCGCGATGCGCTCGCGGATCATCACCGGATGGACGAAATCGTCGACGAGTTGCGCGGCCGCGATTCGGGTTCACGCGGGTGGCTCGCGACGGTCAGGAAACTGTCTGCCGAATTGCACGATCATCTGAAAGAAGAGGAAAAGATATTCTTCCAGATCTCGGGAAAGATTCTGCGGGCATCCGAGAAGACGGCGCTCGCGAAGCACTACCGGAACGACTACCTTCGCATGCATGCGACGCTCGCTGATGCGTAGCGGTCGCGCGGTTTTGTCGTGGCGTGGGATGAATGACAACCCTATTCGTTGACGCTGACCGCTCGCATGCACACCTTCCATTACAGCCGATGTTTGTGCCACGCAAACGGTCGAATCGCCGCCAACCTGGCCGACGCCGACGACGTGGCACATGAACGGATCCGCTCCAAGATGCGCGAACGGTATCGCACGCTTCTCTGCGATTTGGGGCACGGGATCATCGGATCAGACATCCGTCGACGAGGCGAGCTTCCGCAATCTGATGCGACGGCGGGTCGCGCTGACCGATGCGCTCAGCAGGCCTAGCGCAGCATCGCAGCACGGGCATGCGGAATGCGTCCGCCATTCGTGCTGGCGTATGTGATTTTCGCTAAACACCTGCGCGGCAGAGCTCGCGCATGAAACTTCCTTATGAGGCGTATTGACGATGAAGATCCTTTCGATTGCAGCAACGAGTGTCATTCTGATGGCCGCATCCTTTTCTGCACAGGCAGCGGGATGTTTGAAAGGCGCGGCAGTCGGCGGCGTCGCAGGCCACGTCGCAGGTCATCACGGTGCGGTAGGCGCGGCGGCAGGCTGCGCCATCGGCCATCATCAGGCAGCGAAAAAGGCCAAGGCAGCAAGCGCGGCGGCGGCATCGGGGCAGTGACGGCGCACAGTCGGGATGTTCGTAGCCGCTGTGACGCAAAACTCGAGCGATCACAGGAATTCCTTCTCGGCGCCACCCGCGCCGAACTCGGGCTTCTTTACGCAATAGAAGCCAGATGGCGAAATTAGACCCAGCACGCGTGCCGCATCGGGCACGCGCGCAATTCCCGCCTTCACTCGAACAGCTTCATCGCCGTCGCGAGCGTATTCACGACACCCCACGCAAGCGGAATCAGCACATATAACCAGAACACCGCGAGCAACGCCTTGTTGGTCGGCCGAGCGGCAGCAACGGTCTCGTTCATGTTTCGTGTCTCCTCGTTTTACTTGCCGGCGTCGAGCTGCGCGTCGGTCATGTGATGGCGCTCGTTCACGCGCGTGACGAACAGGTTGCAGATAAAGCCGATCACGAGCAGCGATGCCATGATGTGCACCGTCATCGTGTATGCGTCGGCCTTCACGACGCCGTGCGCGACTTCATATGCGCGGATGTAGTTGACGAGCACGGGCCCCGCGATGCCGGCGGCGGCCCACGCGGTCAGCAGCCGGCCGTGAATGCCGCCGACGTACGCCGTGCCGAACATGTCGGCGAGATACGCGGGCACGGTCGAAAAACCGCCGCCGTACATCGACAGGATCAGACAGAACGCGAGCACGAACAGCGCGATCTGACCGGACGACGCGAACAGCGGCGCGCAGAAATACAGCACCGCACCGAACGCGAAGAAGATGAAGTACGTGTTCTTGCGTCCGACCCAATCGGATGCCGACGCCCACACGAAGCGCCCGCCCATGTTGAACAGCGACAGCAGCCCGACGAAGCCGGCGGCGGCCGCCGCGCTCACGGCGCCCTTGAAACTCTCCTGAATCATCACCGATGCCTGCCCGATGATGCCGATCCCGGCCGTCACGTTCAGGAACAGCACGAGCCAGATCAGGTAGAACTGCGGCGTCTTCAGCGCTTCGTCGATGTGCACGTGATTCGACGTGATCATCTTGTGCTTCGTCACGGCAGGCGGCGTCCAGCCTGCCGGCTTCCAGCCGGCGGCCGGCACGCGGATCGCGAGCGCGCCGATCGACATCGAGATGAAGTACGCGATGCCGAGCACGACGAACGTCTCGGCCACGCCGACGCTCGTCGCGGTCTTGAAGTGATTCATCAGCGCGACCGACATCGGGGCGGCGATCATCGCACCGCCGCCGAAGCCCATGATCGCCATCCCGGTCGCCATCCCGCGGCGGTCGGGAAACCAGCGGATCAGCGTCGACACCGGCGACACGTAGCCGAGCCCGAGCCCGATGCCGCCCACTACGCCGTAGCCGAGGTACAGCAGCATGATCTGGTGCAGCTTCACGCCGAGCGCGGAAATCAGGAAGCCGCCGCCGAAGCAGCAGGCGGCGGTAAACATCGTGCGGCGCGGGCCGACGCGTTCGAGCCACTTGCCGGCGAATGCCGCGGACAGTCCGAGGAAGAAGATCGCGAGCGAGAAGATCCAGCCGAGCGTGGTCAGCGACCAATCGTCAGGCGCGGATTCCGTAATGCCGATGACTTTCGTGAGCGGGCCGTTGAAGACCGAGAACGCATAGGCCTGCCCGATGCACAGATGGACGGCCAGCGCGGCGGGCGGCACCATCCAGCGCGAAAACCCCGGCTGCGCGATGGTCGCTTCCTTCGAAAAAAACGGCGCGGAGCCCGCACGGGCGCCTGGATCGATAACGCTGCTCATCAGTGGTGTCTCCTGTGGGGATCGCGACGCGATCCGTTTTGTATGTCGGCGTTTCGACCCGGTGCCCCGGCCGCCGCACGAGCGCCGCTTATATGCAATTGGCGCTCATATGCAATGGGATGCGGGGTCGCTCCGCCGGCCGCTTTGGTATCGGCTTTCGAGAAATTAGTTCATATGAACAGCATGTTCAATATGTTATTTTTTCTCCTATTTCGCCGGCGCCGACAGCGCAGCGGGCGCGGACGCACCCCATGCGCGCAGGCTGGGGTGGCGCGGGCGGCCCACGCGGCGTGACGGACGCGCGATAAGCGTGATCGATGCCGCCCGCTAAATTACGAAATGCTTTCCGTCCCGTTCGTCGTCATCGACGCGAAGCGGACGTCGAAAGCCGACGTCGATCTTCTCCGTCGTCGGCACCATATCGCGCGCGGCGGACAAAGAAAGCGTTGCGCCCGGCACGGCAGCGAAAGTCCGCGCATTGCGTCCGCCACCCTCTTGGCCACGGCTCATCGCACGTCGACAACCGGGCTCGGCATTGATGCCGTCACCGATGCTCGTCGATGACCAACCGACGACGCGAACACACGCACTCGCCTGCGCATCGAACAACGGCAACGCCGACACGCAGGCGTCATGCCGATCGCTTTCGATCGCAACCGGCCGTCGCCCTCATGCTGCTGCACCGCGTCAGAGCGCATCGCTTGCGCGATCGCAGCCATCAGGCTTCCTTACCACACGCGTGCCGCGACGACGGTACGCGTGCACGCCGCGCGCGAGAGCCGCCCCGTTCGATGAACCAGAACACAATGTTCTCGATACGTGTGCTACGCACCGCACCGCGAATCGCATAAGCTAACGTCAGTCGCCGGTAAGGTTCCGATCCGGCGACGCATCGGGCACCGGTTTCGCGCCCTGCGCGTCCGGACCGCGTCAACCTCGCGCCGACACGGAGATGCCTCGCCTCGCACGCATAACGGGCCGGCGCGAGCCACTCCCGACCCTCCACCCACCCTGAACTGGAGAAAACCATGGCAAGCGAACCGATTCGCGACCCCGCGAACGATCACCTGCTCACCCCGCAGAATGCGGCGTTCATCGTCATCGATTACCAACCGGTCCAGGTCAATTCGATCGCATCGATGGATCGACAACTGCTGATTAACAATATCGTCGGCGCATCGAAGGCAGCAATCGCGTACAAGCTGCCGATCATTCACTCGACCGTCAACGTGAAGACCGGTCTGAACAAGCCGCCGATCCCGCAACTGCGCGCGGCGCTCGAAGGTATCCCGACGTACGACCGTACGAGCATCAATTCGTGGGAAGACGTCGAGTTCCGCAAGGCCGTCGAAGCCACCGGCCGCAAGAAACTGATCATGACCGCGCTGTGGACCGAAGCGTGCCTGACCTTCCCGGCGCTCGACGCACTGAAGGAGGGCTACGAAGTGTACGTGGTCGTAGACGCGGTTGGCGGCACGTCGGTCGCCGCACACGAGGCCGCGCTGCGCCGCATCGAACAGGCAGGCGGCAAGATGATCAGCGTCGCGCAATTGTTCTGCGAACTGCAGCGCGACTGGGCTCGCAGCGAAACGGTGCCGGCGTTCATGAACCTGTTCATCGAAACCGGCGGCACGGCCGGCATCCAGTTCTCGTACGACAAGAGCTGACAGGCGACAGCCTCGGCCGTCCCACGCGGTTGCGCGTCCGCACGTCGGCCGCAACCGCATATCGCACCCGGCGATGCACCGGCGACCCGCGCCTGCCGTCGTCGTTTTCCTTCCGTCCGATCACGAGTAGTTCATGGCCGATTACCTGTTGTTCGCGGGCCGCTTCTTCATCGCGCTGATGTTTGTACTGAGCGGAATCAACAAATTCCTGTTTTTCAACCACGGTCTCGATGAAGTGCGTGCGAAGAACCTGCCGTTCCCGCGTCTCGCGCTCGCGAGCACGATCGTCGTGCAGCTCGTGTGCGGCTTCGCGATCATGATCGGCTTCCATACCGCCGTCGCGTCCGCGCTGCTCGCCGTCTTCACGCTCGCGACCGCTGTCGTGTTCTACGACTTCTGGAACCAGCGCGGCACGCAGCGCACGCTGATGCTGACGGGCTTTCTCGAACACATCAGCATCATCGGCGGCTTCATGGTGCTGATCGCCGCCGGTCCCGGCCGTCTGGCCGCCCATCTCTGAGCGCGTGCCGATTCCCGCGGCCGCACCGGTGCCATCGAGGACAACACCATGAGCCATCTTCACATCGTCGCCGTGCTGTACGCGAAGCCGGGCCAGGAAGCACGCCTGCGCACGCGGCTCGCCGAGCTGGTCGCACCGTCGCGGCAGGAGCCCGGCAATCTGCGCTACGAGCTGCTGCTCGACGAAGCCGATCCGCGCCGCCTCGTTTTGGTGGAACGCTGGGAAACCGCCGACGCGCATGCACGGCATCACAACGAGGGACCGCACATCCAGGCGTTTCAGGCGCGCGACTGGGATGCCGTCGAACACGTCGACGTGTACCGGCTGAGCCAGATCGCGTGACGTCGCGCGCGCCCCGCGCACCACGCAAACAACGATGCCGCCGCGCAGGCCGCACGCGCACCGCGGCGCCATCGATCGTTCACCACCGTATCGCCGCCGCACCGCTGCGCGATGCGGCGAAGGTCATCGGAACCGACCTGCCACGCAACCGGGCGCATTCGATCCGGACAGTACGGAATCGGTGCATACGCATGCTTCCGATTCGCGTCCGACGACCCTCACAACGCAACATGACATCCTTGAACATGGACGATATCCAGGCCTTCCTGTTCGCAGTCGAGCGGCAGAGCATCACCGACTCCGCGCGTCGGCTCGGCCTGTCCAAATCCGTCGTCAGCAAACGCATCAGCGATCTCGAACGCACGCTCGGCGTTCAGTTGCTGATGCGCTCCACACGCAACGTCATACCGACCGAAGCCGGTCGAGCCTTCTATCAGGTCGCATCGCAAGCGATGCGGCAGCTCGTCGACGTGTCCGAAGCGATCGCCGAACGCGCGCACGGCGTATGCGGCGAACTGCGCGTGACGGCGCCGGTGAGCCTCACGCGCCGCTGGCTCGGTTCAGCGATCGCCGCATTCGCGGCCTCGCATACGCCGCTGCGCGTCACGCTCGAGACCGACGACCGGATCGTCAATCTCGACGTCGAGCGGTTCGACGTCGCGATCCGCTCCGCGCGCCTGCCGGACAGCGCACTGATCGCGCGCCGCATCGGGTCGTGCGAGCGCGTCATCGTCTGCAGCCCGGAATACATCGCGAAGCACGGCGAGCCGAAATCGATCGACCAGTTGCTCAAGCATCGCTGCCTGAACTACAGCACGGCTGCCCCGTCCGCGACGTGGTCGTTCGCCGCACCGGGCGGCCACAGCAAGCCGCGCGCGATCAATCCGACGAGCGCGTTCCTGTCGAACAACGGCGAAACGCTGTGCGACGCCGCGATCCACGGCGTCGGCATCGCGCTGCTGCCGCGCTACATCGTCGACGACGCGCTGCGCGACGGACGCCTCGTGCGCGTGCTCGCCGATGCGTCACCGCAGGACGAGATCGTCTACGCGGTCTACGCGCGCAGTCCGTTTGTCAGCAACAAGCTGAAGCTGTTCATCGAGCACGTGCGCGTCGCGTTGCTCGATCCGCTGCGACCGCCACACGGGCGCGATGCGCGGCGTGCCAACATGCTGTCCGAAGATCCTGCGTAACGATCATGGCCGGCGCTCCGCAACCGCTGTCGTCGAATCGTCCCGCGTCGCGCTTCGCACGCGCGCTCGGCGGGATGATGCGCGAATTCTGGCGCATGGATGGCGCGCGACTGATTCACGTCGCGAAGACGGTGCTCGCCGCGGTACTCGCGCTTGGCGTATCGATGCGTATCGAACTCGCATCGCCGCGCACCGCACTCGTGACCGTCGTCATTCTGATGATGCACCAGCACAGCGGCATGGTGATGGCGCGCGGCTTCTATCGCGGCGTCGGCATGCTGGTCGGCAATCTCGCAGCGCTCGTGCTGATCGGCGCGTTTCCGCAGGAGCGCGTGCTGTTCCTGTCCGCGCTGGTGCTGTGGATCGGCTGCTGCACGTGGGGCGCCGCATACTTCCGCAACTATCAGTCGTACGGATTCGTGCTGGCCGGCTACGCGACCTGCATCGCGGCGATTCCGTCGATCGACCGGCCGTACGATATCATCGCGAACGTCGTCACCGGGCTGAGCGAGGTGTCGATCGGCATCGTGTCGGCCGGCCTCGTCAGCGCGCTGCTCCTGCCGCGCCACGTGCGTGCGGTGCTGCTGAAAACCGGCGAAGACCACTACGCGGATTTCGTCGGCTTCGTACGCGTCGCGCTGATGCAGCGCGTACCGGACGACGAGCGCAACCGCCGCTATCTGCGGCTGATCGCGGCACGTGCACAACTCGAGAACCTGCGAAGCGCGGCCGTGTTCGAAGATCCCGACCTGCGCGCGCGCAACGACATCATGACGCGCCTCGCCGGCGAATTCCTCGACGCCAGCGCGCGCTTTCATGCGCTGCACCAGTACCGCGACCGGATCGCGCGCGCGGGCGACGCACGCACCGCACGGTTCCTCGACGCGCTGGGCGAATCGGCCGCGCGCGTGCTGCCGCCCGACGATCCGGCGCGGCCGTTCGAGCTGCGTGCTGTCGAACAGGTTGCCGATGCGCTCGGCCGCGAGCTCGCCACGCTTCCGGACGATGCGACGCTCGAGCGCACGCTTCCCGATCCGGTAGTCGCGCGCGACGCGATCACGGGCCTGTTCCTGCTGCGGCAGGCGCTCGGCAGCCTGCATGCGTATCTGACCGATTTCGTCGCACTGCGCCGGCACCCGGATGCGCCGGCCGCGCCGCAGCCCGACAGCGTACGCCCGGCGCGAATCGCGACCACGGCGAACCGGATGGTGTCGGCCGCCGCCGGCTTGCGCGCGGCGCTCGCGGTCTCCGCCGTGTCGCTGTTCTGGATCGTGTCCGGCTGGACCGGCGCAGCCGGCGCAGTCGTCTCCGCGACGATCGCGAGCGCACTCTACTCCATCATGCCGGCACCCGCGGCCGCGACGCGTCAGGTCGCGCTCGGCTGTACCGCCGCGTGGCTCGCGAGCCTGACGTTCGATTTCGCACTGATGCCGCGCCTCGACGGCTTCGCGCCGCTCGCCGCGGCGCTCGCGCTGTTCGTCGCGCTCGGCTCGTATCTGAACTCGTTTCCGAAGACTGCCGCGTTCGGGCTCGGCTTCAGCATCTATTTCTGCTTCCTGACCAACATCATGAATCCGGGCGTCTATGCGCCGACGGCGACGCTCGATGCGGGCTTCTCGTCGATCCTCGGGATCGTCGCCGCGTCGCTCGCGTATTCGCTCGTCGCGCCGTATGCGGGCGACTGGGCGACTACGCGCTATCTGCGGGGATTGCGGCGCCTGGTGTCCGACGATGCGTGCTTCGGCGCACTGACGGGCCTGATGCCGCGCTTCGATGCCGGCGTGCGCGACTTCATGCTGCAAATCGCTGCACGACCGGCAACCGGGCGGCTCGGCCAGCACGAACTGTTCGCGTGGACGTTCGCGTCGCTCGAAATCGGCCGCAGCATCGTCGATCTGCGCATCGCGAGCGCTGCCGCGCCGTCGCCGCCGCCTGCGTGGCCCGCGCACGAACGCGCGCTGTGCGCGTCGATTTCCCGACTGTTCGCGCAACCGTCGACCGATGCGCTGCGCGCGGCCGAGCAGGCGGCGGTCGATGCGCTCGCGGCACTCGGTCGCGACGCGGCGCCCCGCCTGCGCCACTGCGTGAATTTCCTGCTGGTTTCGCTGCGATGCAACCTGATCCCGCTGCCGATGCAGCCCGACGCGCGATGAGCTGCGCGACCGATTCCGAACGTAACGCAACGGCGCTCGTACCGCACGCGCGTATGACGCGCGCCGTACGCGCCTTACGCGCCGCCGCTTCGCTCGCGGCGCTGGTGCTCGCGGCGTGCGCGACGCCGGGCGATCGCGCACCGCGCGCGACGCGCGTCGATCCTGCAACGGTCGCGAGCGGCCTTGCGACGTCGGCGTCGCGCACCGCGTGGCCGCGCGACGGCTGGTGGCGCGCGTGGCGCGACCCGCAGCTCGACACGCTCGTCGCGGACGCGATCGCCGGCAACCCCGCGATTCGCGTCGCGCAAGCGCGTGCGGACCGCTTCGTCGAACTCGCGCGAATCGCCGGTGCGACGCGCTACCCGTCCGCGGCGGTCGACGCGGACTTCTCTCGCGCGCGCTTCGCGCGCTATGCGAGCCCGAGCCCGCCGGGCGGCAACACGGTCTGGAACAATTCGGTCGGCGCCGATCTGCGCTATGCGCTCGATCTGTGGGGCAAGCATCGCTCAGAACACGAAGGCGCGCTCGCCGACGTGCAAGCGGCCGCCGCGGACGCGCGCGCGGCGCGCCTGATGCTCGAGACCGCGGTCGTGCGCACGTACATCGTATTCGCGAAGACGTTCGATCAGCGCGACGTCGCGCTCGCGACGCTGAAGCGCCAGCAGGACATCGTCGGCATCGTCGAGCGCCGCGCGCGGGCGGGGCTCGCGAGCCGTTTCGAGCTGACGCAGGCGAGCACGCCGATCGCCGCGACGCGCGCGCAGATCGAGGCGCTCGATCGGCAGATCGCCGTGCTGCGCAACGAGCTTGCCGTGCTCGCCGGCCGCGGGCCGGGCGCCGGCGCGCCGCTCGCGCGGCCGGCGCTGCGGCTCGACGTACCGGTCGCGCTGCCGGCGAACCTGCCGGCCGAGCTCGTGGGCCATCGGCCGGACGTCGTCGCCGCACGCTGGCGCATCGAATCGATGTCGAGCGCGATACGCGCAGCGAAAGCCGACTTCTATCCGAACATCGACCTGATCGCGAGTGCGGGTCTCGCCTCCGCCGCGTTCGGCGGCTTCTTCACGCTCGTGAACAACGACGCGATGACGCACCGCTTCGGCGCGGCCATTTCGCTGCCGATCTTCGACGGCGGGCGCCGGCAGGGCCGCTATGGCGCCGCCGTCGCCGATTACGACGTGGCGGTCGAAACCTACAACCAGGCGGTGCTCGGCGCGTTTCGCGACGTCGCTAACCAGATCGAGTCGCTGCAGTCGCTCGCGCGACAGCAGGCCGACGTCGAAGCGTCGGCCGACACCGCGCGACGCGCGGTCGACTATGCGATGCAAGGCTATCGCGCGGGTCTGACCGATTACCTGACCGTGCTATCGACGGAAACCGAACGGTTGCAGGCGCAACAAAGCCTGGCGGACGTGCGCGCCGCACGGCTCGATGCATGGGCGCAGCTGATGGCGGCACTCGGCGGCGGCGTCGAGCCACCTACCGCACCGGCCGCCACCGCACCAGAAGGAGCTTCCGATGTTCGCTGAAATTCCGTTCGTGTCGCTGCTCGTTCCCGGCCTGCTGCCGGCCTTTGTGTCCTGCGCGATCGCGTTCCGGATCGTCGATCGCCTGCTCGCGCGCGCGGGCCTGTACCGGCGCGTGTGGCATCCGGCGCTGTTTCGTGTATCCGCGTTCGTGTGCCTGTTCTGCGGCGTCGCGCTGCTGTTCGCGCGCTGAGCACCCTATTTACGTATCGAGTCGACATGCGTTCCCAAACCTGCTTTCGCGTCGCGGCGACCCTGCTGCTGTTCGTCGCCGCCATCCTGCTCGCCCACGCGCTGTGGAACCGCTACATGTATGCACCGTGGACCCGCGACGGCCGCGTGCGCGCCAAGGTCGTCAATATCGCGCCGGATGTATCGGGCATCGTGACCGACGTGCTGGTCGCGGACAATCAGGCGGTCCGCCGCGGCGACGTGCTGTTTCGCATCGATCCCGAACGCTTTCGCTATGCGCTCGCGCAAGCGGACGCGCAGGTCGAGCTGCGCAAGGCCGAACTCGACATGCGCAGGCAACAGGCGTCGCGCCGCGCGCTGCTCGACAGCGCGGTCGTGTCCGCCGAAGTGCGCGAGGACGCAGGTTCGGCGGCGAAGCAGGCGCTCGCGAACTATCAGGCGGCACGGGCCGCGCGCGACGTCGCGCGGCTCAATCTCGCACGCAGCGAAGTGCGCGCGCCGGTCGACGGCTATATCACGAACCTGAACCTGTACGCAGGCGACTATGCGAGCGCGGGCGTCGCGCGGCTCGCGCTGATCGACGCGCATTCGTACTGGGTCTACGGCTATTTCGAGGAAACCAAGCTGCCGCAGGTGCGCGTGGGCGATCCGGCCGAGATCCGGCTGCTGGGGGATGGCCCACCGCTGACTGGCCACGTCGAAAGCATCGCGCGCGGCATCAGCGATCGCGACAACCCGGCCGGCGCGACGCTGCTCGCCGATGTCAATCCGGTCTTCACGTGGGTGCGTCTCGCGCAGCGCGTGCCGGTGCGCATTCGTCTCGACGACGTTCCGGCCGCGCAGTTTCTCGCGGCGGGGACGACCTGCACGGTCACGCTGCGCCCGGCGCCGCCCGAGCGCGGACCGGGCCGCCGCATCGACGCGCGCTGAAGCGTGAAGCGAAGAGCGCGTTCGCGCACATCGTTCGAGATCGGGAAACACCGTGTTCTCGAGTGCACGCCTTCCGGCACGCGCGGATACGCTCTTACACTTGGTATACGTCGGCCGGATCGTGCAGGCGCGCGGTCGCTGCGTCGCAGGACGAGCGAAGCGCGCGAGCACGGCCGCCGCGCCGCACATTCGACAACGGGAGGCAACGAATGGCAACGAGCAACGCGTATCTGTCCCGATTTCGTTGCGGACCCAACGATTCCGGTCGAATGCCGTCGGCGGTGCGGGCTTCGCCTCGCGCCGACGACTGCCGCGCAGCGGGCGGCAGCCGCTCATGCTGAGCGCAGCGTCCTGCGGGGTCGCGCCGCGCGCGATCGCATCGCCGTCGCGCAGCGAAGTCCACGTGACGATTCTCGAATATTCGACGGAAAGCCTGCTCGTGCGCTGGGTCGAAAGCGGCCGTCGTCATTACGGCGAGCAGAAATGGCGGCGCGCGGTCGCGAAGCGCGCGGGCCGCTGCGCGTATTCGGGCCGCGCGATCGACGAAGGCGATGCGGTGTACCGCCCGACCGGCCGTCCTCGACCGGGCAATCATCTTGCGATGATCGCAGCGGACGTGCTCGACGCGGCGTTCGGCTGATGCGGCGCGATGTGCGGCCGCGTGCGGATGCGACAGTCCGTTCTGCAGCCTGCGGCTAATCGCGCGCGGCGATCGTCTATATCGTATTCATCATCGCGTGTCGCACCGTGCGGCCACGGCCACGCGCAACGCCGGTCTGCGACGCCACGCCGTTTTTACAAACAGGAGCAACGATGGAATTCTTACTGGATCATGCACTCGACGACGAAGCCGCGCGGGCCGTCGAACACGAAATCTGGCGCGTGGACCCCGATGCGAAGGTCGAGATCGACCGCGCGACGTCGCGCGTGACGGTCGATTCGTGGTTGTTTCCCGAGGAGTTCGTCGTCGCGTTCGAGGACGCGGGTTTCGCGGTCCGGATCAAGGATCATTGACGCGCGCGATGACGGGCGATGGCGGACGATGGCGGACGATGGCGGGCGCACGCCGCGTCGGGCGCAAGGATTGCTACCGCAACGGCCTTGCGGCAACCGGGCGATGACCGCCGGCCGCCGCAGGTACGGCGAACGCGCGATAATATCGACCCAACCCCGTCAAAATCGCATGAAGAAAACGACCCGAACCGCCCTCTTCGGCGCGCTGCTCGCCGTCGCGACGGCCGGCACTGCGACGGCCAAATCGCTCGACGACGCGCTCGACTGCCATTCGAACGGCCACAAGTTCGTCGCGCCGCTGCTCGCGGCCGGCGACATCCAGCGCGAGCCGATGCACGTCGAATCGAATTCGGTGAATGCGTTCCGCACCGCCCGGCCGCTGACGGCCTACGGCTTCGGCGTGTACGTCGTGCTCGGCTATCAGGCGAACGATCCGCTCTTCCGCCCGGGCGACGGCACACCGATCGGCGACTGGGCATACGGCGTCGTCGTGCGCGGCACGAAAAGTGCCGTCGAGGAGGCGGTGCGCAAGGCCGGCAGCGATGCGACGGTCAAGCAGGCGTTTCCGTTCCTGACCGCGATCGTCTGCTCGTCCGACTGAGCGGCCGGCACCGACGCCGCGGCCGTCATGCGCCCGTATAGACGACGCGATACGGAATACCGACCTTCTCCCATTCCGCCGCTTCCTGGCTGAGGCTGTAATCGGTGAGCGGATTCTGCTCGACCCACGCGCTCGGCAGCCGCACTTCGTAGCCGCCCTTCTTCATCTGCGCGACCGAAATGTCGGGCAGCCCGGCGTCGGTACGGCGCCGGCACAGCAGCGCCGCGAGCCGCAGACAGAACAGCAGCGGCCACTCGACTTCGCGCGCCTGCGACAGCTTGCCGAGCTTACCCGCATGGCCCAGCACCAAGGCGGCCAGCCGCGCCTGATCGGTGCGCGAGAAACCGGGCATGTCCGCATTGCTCGCGATATACGCGGAATGCTTGTGATATGCGCTGTGCGAGATCGACAGCCCGATCTCGTGCAGCGCCGCGGCCCAGCCGAGGAACGTCCGGCACTCTTCGCGCCGCTCGTCGTCCGGCTCGCCGAGCTGATCGTAGAAGCGCACCGCCAGCGCGGCGATTCGTTCCGCCTGCGCGCGATCGACGCCGTAGCGGCGCGTGAATCCTTCGACGGTGACCGCGCGCATGTCCTCGTGCTGCGTACGGCCGAGCAGGTCGTAGAGCACGCCGAGGCGCAGCGCGCCGTCGGTCGTGTCGACGTAGTCGACGCCCAGTTCCTCGAACACGGCCAGCATGATCGCGAGACCGCCGGCGAGCACCGGCACGCGATCGGGCTTCAGCGCGATCAGCTTCAGGCGGTTCACGTTCTCGGCCTTGATCAGCGCGCGCTTGAGCCGCTCGAGGCCGCCGCGCGAGATTCCGTGCGTGATGCCCGGATCGTTGAAGCCGTTCGCCTCGACGAGCTCGGCGAGCGCGCGCGCCGTGCCCGACGAGCCGATCGCCTGATCCCAGCCCGCCTTTTTGTATTCGCTCGAAATGATCTGGATTTCGCGCTTCGCCGCGAGTTCGGCCTGCCGCATCGTGTATTCGTCGACGTTGCCGGCCGGAAAGAATGCGCGGCTGTGGCTCACGCAACCGATGTACAGACTCTCCATCACGAGCGGCGTGTAGTGCGAGCCGATGATGAACTCGGTCGAGCCGCCGCCGATGTCGACGACGAGCCGCTTGCCGGCGCTCGCGGGCACCGAGTGCGCGGCGCCCGCATAGATCAGGCGCGCCTCTTCGCGGCCCGCGATCACTTCGATCGGGAAACCGAGCGCGGCTTCCGCCTCGACGAGAAATTCGCCGGCATTCTTCGCGACGCGCAGCGTGTTGGTCGCGACCGCCCGCACATGATCGGGATGAAAATCGCGCAGGCGCTCGCCGAACCGCTTGAGCGCCTCCCAGCCGCGCTCCTGGGACGCGCGGTCGAGCAGTTTGTCGCTCGACAGCCCGGCGGCAAGCCGGACCGGCTCGCGCAGCGCATCCACAGGGTAGATCTGGCTTCCCGCCGGCGTCTCCTCGACGCGTCCGACGATCAGCCGGAAGCTGTTCGAGCCGAGATCCACGGCAGCCAGCAAGTGGGGAGTTGTAACCATCAGAAGGGGCTCCGTGCGCGTTCGCTCGCGGCATCCGTGCGGCCCGCGAAGCAGTCGATCGAAGCGCACATTTTAAGCGTGGAACGCTTTCGGGCGCCACGCCCGGCGAACATGCGCACGATACGAGCGTATATCGCCGCACATTCGCGATATCACCCGTTTCAGGCGTATATTTTGCTGATATATATTTAGTCTTGTCATCAGCACGTCATCGAATCGTGAGAGTTTCCGAGCGTCCTTTCGAAACATCGCCCGACCTGCCTCCTATATTGCCGATGTCCGTCCGTTATCCGCTTCTCAACCGTGAACTCGGCATCCTCGGTTTCAACGAGCGCGTGCTGGCCCAGGCGGCCGATCCGCAAGTCCCGCTGCTCGAGCGCCTGCGCTTCATCTGCATCACGAGCAGCAACCTCGACGAATTTTTCGAAGTCCGGATGGCCGGCCTTCAGGAACAGATCCGCGACAACCCGGGCGCGATGACGCCCGACGGGATGTCGCTGCAGCACGCGTACGACCTCGTCGTCGAGCGCGCGCAGCGGCTCGTGCATCGGCAGTACACGATGCTGCACGAAACCGTGCTGCCCGCGCTCGAACAGGAAGGCATCTACTTCCACAACAGCGACTCGTGGAGCGACGCACAGCTCGAATGGGCGCGGCGCTACTTCCTGGACGAGCTGCTGCCCGTGCTCACCCCGATCGGCCTCGATCCCGCGCACCCGTTCCCGCGCGTGCTGAACAAGAGCCTGAACTTCGTCGTCGAACTCGAAGGCCGGGATGCATTCGGGCGCCAGGCCGTGATGGGTATCGTGCAGGCGCCGCGCGCGCTGCCGCGCGTCGTGCAGATGCCGCAGGCGCTGTCGGGCTTCGAGCACGGCTTCGTGCTGCTGAGCTCGTTCATGCAGCGCTTCGTCGGCGAACTGTTCCCGCAGCTCGTCGTGAAAAGCTGCAACCAGTTCCGCATCACGCGCAACAGCGAACTCTTCGTCGACGAAGACGAAATCACGAACCTGCGCGTCGCGCTGCAGGGCGAACTGCCGGCGCGCCATCTCGGCAACGCGGTGCGCCTCGAAGTGTCGGCCGACACGCCGCAGCACATCGTGCGGCGGCTGCTCGAGGAAAGCGGACTCGGCGAGAAAGACTGTTACCGTGTGATCGGCTCGGTGAACCTCGTGCGGCTGATGCAGATTCCCGATCTCGTCGACCGGCCCGACCTGAAGTTCACGCCGTTTACCGCATCGATTCCACCGGCGATCGCGAACGCGACGACGATGTTCGACGCGATCGACGAAGGCGACATCCTGCTGCATCACCCATACGAAAGCTTCCAGCCCGTGCTCGAGCTGCTGCAGCAAGCCGCGCGCGATCCGAGCGTCGTCGCGATCAAGCAGACGATCTATCGCACCGGCACCGATTCACCGCTGATGGACGCGCTGATGGAAGCCGCGCGCAACGGCAAGGAAGTGACGGTCGTCGTCGAGCTGCTCGCGCGCTTCGACGAGGAAACCAACATCAACTGGGCGTCGCAGCTCGAAGCGGTCGGCGCGCATGTCGTATACGGCGTCGTCGGACACAAGTGCCACGCGAAGATGATGCTGATCGTGCGGCGCGTGCTGCAGGGCGGCAGGGCGACGCTGCGCCGCTACGTGCACCTCGGCACCGGCAATTACCATCCGCGCACCGCGCGGTTGTACACCGACTTCGGGCTGATGACGGCCGACCAGAAGATCTGCGAGGACGTCCACCATGTATTCCAGCAGCTGACCGGCATCGGCGGCGAACTGGCGCTGCACGAGCTGTGGCAGTCGCCGTTCACGCTGCATCCGCGCATCATCGAGTCGATCCGCACCGAGATCGACAACGCACGCGCCGGCAAGCGTGCGCGCATCGTCGCGAAGATGAATGCGTTGCTGGAGCCGTCGGTGATCGCGGCGCTGTACGAAGCGTCGCAGGCCGGCGTGAAGGTCGACCTGATCGTGCGCGGCGTCTGCGCGCTGAAGCCCGGCGTGCCGGGGCTGTCGGAAAACATCACGGTGCGCTCGATCGTCGGCCGTTTCCTCGAGCATCACCGGATCTACTACTTCCATGCCGACGGTGCCGAGCACGTCTATCTGTCGAGCGCCGACTGGATGGATCGCAATCTGTTCCGCCGCGTCGAAGTCGCGTTCCCGATCCGCGAGCGCAAGCTGAAGCGGCGCGTGATCGCCGAAGGGCTCTCGGTGTGCCTCGGCGACAATCAATCGGCGTGGCAGATGCAAAGCGACGGTCACTACCGTCGCCGCCGCGCCGGCAAGACGGTGCGCAACGCGCAGCTCGGCCTGCTCGCGAAGTTCTGTTCGTGATCGCGTAGCGCGAAGCGACGCCCATGAAAAACGCAGCCCTCGGGGCTGCGTTGTCTCATGCCGATCGCTTATGCAGATCGCGTGCCGCGAGCGCGCCGCGCTCACGATGCCATCGAGGCCGGACGAATCGCGATGATCCGCGACGCGGGAAAACGCGCCGTAAAAGTACTGCCGCGCCCTTCCTCGCTCTGCACGTACAGATGCGCGTCGTGCCGCTGCAGCACGTGCTTGACGATCGCGAGCCCGAGACCGGTGCCGCCCGTATCGCGCGAGCGGCTGCGATCGACGCGATAGAAGCGCTCGGTCAGCCGCGGCAGATCGGCGGCCGGAATGCCGAAGCCGCTGTCGGTCACCGAGAACACGCCCTGCGCGCCTTCGCGCCGCCACGTCACGCAGATCTTGCCGCCGTCCGGCGTGTAGCGGATCGCGTTCGTCACGAGATTCGCGAACGCGCTGAACACTTCGGTCTGCGCGCCCGTCACGCCGAGCGTGTCGTCGATCGAGAACGTGATGTCGTGATGGCCGTTCGACAGCGTGTGCGCGTCCTCTTTCAGATGGTCGAACACCGAGCGCATGTCGATCGCGCGATCGAGCGGCGGCTTGCTTTCGCCTTCGAGCTTCGCGAGCACCAGCAGATCGGTGACGATGTGCCGCATCCGCGACGCCTGCTGCTCCATCATCTCGAGATAGCGCGCGCGATCCTCTTCGCCGAGCGGCAGTTCGCGCATCGTCTCGAGAAAGCCCGACAGCACGGTGAGCGGCGTCTTCAGCTCGTGCGACACGTTCGCGACGAAGTCGCGGCGCATCGCGTCGGTACGCTCGAGCTCGGTGATGTCCTGCGTGAGCAGCAGCTTGCGGTTCTCGCCGTACGGAAACACCTGCACGGCGAGCACGTTCTGCCGCGAGTCGCCCATCCCGCGCATCACGAGCGTTTCCTCGTAATGCTGCGCGTTGAGATAGCGGACGAAATCGGGATGACGAACGAGATTCGTGATGTGCTGGCGCAGGTCGCGCTTCGCGTCGAGACCGAAATGCACTTCGGCGATCGCGTTGCACCACTCGATCTGGTCGTGATCGTCGAGCATCGCGACGCCGTTCGGCGAGGCCTGGATCGCCTGGATGAAGCGCGAATGCTGCTGCTCGACCTGCCGCACCTGCGCGTGCCACTGCTTCGCGAGCTTGTGCAGCCGGTAGTAGATCTCGCCCCAGATGCCGGGCGCGCTCGGCACTTCGCCGTACACCGGCGCATCGAGCAGCCGCCACAGACGCTGCGTATGGAACGTACTGAAAAAGCCCTGCACGATCAGCATCGCGGCCGCGAAGCCGAAGCCCGCGGTCGGGCCGGCGAACACGCCGACCAGTACGCTGATCAGCACGAGCAGCACGAGCGACACCAGAAAGCGCGCCCAGATGATGTTCATGATTCAGCGTCCAAAAGAATGAACGGCATGCCGCGTTGCCGGCATGCCCGATGGCGTTACGCGTGCTTCGCGAGCCGGTAGCCGCTGCCGCGCACGGTCTCGATCATCGCATCGCAGCCGGCCGGTTTCAAGGCCGCGCGCAATCGTTTGATATGCACGTCGACGGTGCGCTCCTCGACGAAGACGTGATCGCCCCACACCTGATCGAGCAGCTGCGTGCGGCTGTGCACGCGCTCCGGATGCGTCATGAAGAAATGCAGCAGCCGGAATTCGGTCGGACCGAGATCGAGCTTGATCTCGCTGCCGTTCGTCTGCGCGGCGACACGGTGCGTGGCCGGATCGAGACGCAACCCGTTGATCGACACGACGTCTTCGGTCAGCTGCGGCGCGCGACGGCGCAGCACCGCCTTGATGCGCGCCATCAGTTCCTTCGGCGAGAACGGCTTCGTCACGTAGTCGTCCGCGCCGATCTCGAGGCCGAGCACCTTGTCCTGCTCGTCGCCGCGCGCGGTCAGCATGATGATCGGAATGTGCTTGGTCCGTTCGTTGTTGCGCAGGTCGCGCGCGAACGCGATACCGGACTTGCCCGGCAGCATCCAGTCGAGCAGCACCAGATCGGGCAGCACGTCGCTGATCAGGTTCTGCGCCTGTTCAGCGTTGTACGCGCGAATCGGACAGTGACCGGCATGCTGGAGATTCACCGAGATCAGTTCCGAAATCGCGGGTTCATCTTCAACGACGAGAATGTTGCTGGGCATCGGCACCTCTATCTTCCTGGCGTAGTCGCGTTAACTGTTGGCTTCGCGATCGAGCGTGTCGCGCGGCTGGTGCCGCACGTCTGTGCCCTTCACGATGTAGATGATGAATTCGGCGATGTTCTTCGCGTGATCGCCGATCCGTTCGATCGCCTTCGCGATGAACAGATACTCGAGACCGACCGAGATCGTGCGCGGGTCTTCCTGCATGTACGACACGAGCTTGCGCACGAACGCGCGGAATTCCTGGTCGATTTCCTTGTCGTCCTTGACGATCTGCGCGGCGGCCACCGTATCGAGGCGCGCGAACGCGTCGAGCGCGCGGCGCAGGATCGTCACGGCCATCTCGCCCGACACCTTGATCTCGGCGATGTTGACCGCACGCGCAGCCGGCTCGTCGATCAGGCGGCGCACGCGCTTCGCGATCTTCTCGGCCTCGTCGCCCGCGCGTTCGAGGTTCGTAATCGTTTTCGAAATCGACATCAAAAGACGCAGGTCGCGTGCGGCCGGCTGCCTCCGCGCGATGATGTTTCCGCACTCCTGGTCGATGTCGACTTCCATCGCGTTCAGCGTTTCCTCGGCCGCGATCACGCGTTCGGCCGCGTCGCGGTCGAACTCGTTGAGCGCATGCATTGCGCCGACGATCTGCGACTCGACGAGCCCGCCCATCTCCAGCACCTTCGACGACACCGCGTTCAGATCGGCGTCGAACTGGCTCGACAGATGTTTATCCGACATGATTGTTGTTCCCCGTCATCAGCCGAAACGGCCGGTGATGTAGTCTTCGGTTTCCTTGCGTACCGGCTTGATGAAGATCTTTTCGGTTTCGCCGAATTCGATCAGCTCGCCCAGGTACATGTAGGCCGTGAAGTCCGAGCAGCGTGCGGCTTGCTGCATGTTGTGCGTGACGATCACGACCGTGTAGTCGCTCTTGAGCTCGGCGATCAGTTCCTCGATACGGCCGGTCGAGATCGGATCGAGCGCCGAACACGGCTCGTCGAGCAGCAGCACTTCCGGACGGATCGCGATGCCGCGCGCGATGCAAAGCCGCTGCTGCTGGCCGCCCGACAGCCCGTAGCCGCTCTGATTCAGCTTGTCCTTCACCTCGTTCCAGAGCGCAGCCTTCGTCAGCGCCCACTCGACGCGGTCGTCCATCTCCGAGCGCGTGAGCTTTTCGAACATCTTCACGCCGAACGCGATGTTGTCGTAGATCGACATCGGAAACGGCGTCGGCTTCTGGAACACCATGCCGATCCGGGCGCGCAGCAGCGAGATGTCGCGCTTCGACGTCAGCAGGTTCTCGCCGTCCATCAGGATTTCGCCTTCGGCGCGCTGCTCCGGATAGAGCGCATACATCTTGTTGAACGTGCGCAGCAGCGTCGACTTGCCGCAGCCGGACGGGCCGATGAACGCCGTCACCTTCCCCTCCGGAATGCGCAGGTTGATGTTCTTCAGCGCATGGAACTTGTTGTAGAAGAAGTTGAGGTTGTTGACCTCGATCTTCGCATTCAGCGGCGCGAGCGGGCGGCCGTTGGCCGCGTCGCGCGTGCCGGCGGGCGCAGCCGTGCGCTCGACGGGATTCAGGTGGCTTTCTGCCATATTCATCGGATTGCTCCGCCGTTACTTTTTCGAGAAGACCGAGCGCGCCAGGATATTGAGTCCGAGCACCCCGAGCGTAATCAGGAACACGCCTGCCCATGCGAGCGACTGCCACTCGGCGAACGGGCTCATCGCGAACTTGAAGATCGTGACCGGCAGGTTCGCCATCGGCTGGCTCATGTCGAACGAGAAGAACTGGTTCGACAGCGCGGTGAACAGCAGCGGCGCCGTTTCGCCGGCGATCCGCGCGACGGCGAGAAGTACGCCCGTCACGATCCCGCCGAGCGATGCGCGCAGCGTGATCTTCAACACCATGCGCCACTTCGGCGTGCCGAGCGCGACGGCCGCTTCGCGCAGCGCGTTCGGCACGAGCTTCAGCATGTTCTCGGTCGTGCGGATCACGATCGGAATCTGCAGCAGCGCGAGTGCGATCACGCCGGCCCAGCCGGAGAAGCGTCCCGACTTCGCGACGACGAGCGCATACACGAACAGCCCGACGACGATCGACGGCGCCGACAGCAGGATGTCGTTGATGAAGCGGATCGTGCTCGCGAGCAGATTCTTCTGCCCGTATTCGGCGAGATAGACGCCCGCGAGGATGCCGATCGGCGTGCCGATCAGCGTACCGAAGCCGCACAGCAGCAGGCTGCCAACGATCGCGTTCGCAAGCCCGCCGCCTTCGGTGTTCGGCGGCGGCGTCGACTCGGTGAACAGCTGCAGCGACAGGCCGCCGATGCCGAGATGCAGCGTCGTGTACAGAATCCATACGAGCCACAGCAGGCCGAATGCCATCGCGCCGAGCGACGCCGTCAGCGCGACCGCGTTGGTCAGCTTGCGCTTGCGCTGCAGCCGCGTGCGCATCGCCTCGAGCGCGGCGCCGTCCGGCCCCGGAAAATTCATCATGCGCTCGCTCATTTCTTGCCCTCTCCCTTCTCGAGACGCAGCAGCATCAGCTTCGAGATGGCCAGCACGATAAACGTGATCACGAACAGGATCAGGCCCAGCTCCATCAGCGCGGACGTATGCAGGCCCGGCTGCGCTTCCGCGAATTCGTTCGCGAGCGCCGACGTGATGCTGTTGCCGGGTGCGAACAGCGACGCGCTATCGAGCAGGTTCGTGTTGCCGATGACGAACGTGACGGCCATCGTCTCGCCGAGCGCGCGGCCGAGGCCGAGCATCACGCCGCCGATCACGCCGGTTTTCGTATAAGGCAGCACGACCTTCCACATCACTTCCCAGGTCGTGCAGCCGATGCCGTACGCCGACTCCTTCAGCAGCACGGGCGTCACTTCGAACACGTCGCGCATCACCGACGCGATGTACGGGATGATCATGATCGCCAGGATCACGCCCGCGGCGAGAATGCCGATGCCGATCGGCGGACCCGAGGTCAGCGGGCCGAGAACCCACACGTTCTCGAACAGGCGGCCGATCGGCTTCTGAAAGTACTGCGCGAAAATCGGCGCGAAGATCAGCAGCCCCCACATGCCGTACACGATCGACGGAATCGCGGCGAGCAGTTCGATCGCGATGCCGAGCGGACGGCGCAGCCACACGGGCGACAGCTCGGTCAGGAACAGCGCGATGCCGAAGCTGACGGGCACCGCGATCACGAGCGCAATCAGCGAGGTGACGATCGTGCCGTAGATCGGCACGAGCGCACCGTAGATGTCCGAGTTCGGATCCCACTCGGAGTGCCACAGAAAGCCGATGCCGAACTTCTGGATGGTCGGCATCGACGCAATGATCAGTGAAACGATGATCCCGCCGAGCAGCAGCAGGGTCACGATCGCGGCGAGCCGCGCGAGGCCGCCGAACACGATGTCGCCGATACGGCCGGGCGCACGTTGCGCTTCGCCGCCGGTGGACCGTGAAGACGGATAGGAAATATCAGACATGGGTGCCTGCTTGGGATCGCCGGGCGCCGTGACGCCCGGCCTTACCGCACACACTGCCCGGCCGGCGCGGCCGGGCAGCGAACCGCTGCGACGCTTACTCCGCGACCGGCTTGCCCGACGCGTCGGTCACCTTCACCTTCCACTGCTTGCGGATCTCGGCCGTGACTGCCGCCGGCAGCGAGATGTAGTCGAGGCTGTCGGCAGCCTTCTCGCCGTTCTTGAACGCCCAGTCGAAGAACTTCAGCGTTTCCGCGCCCTGACCCGGCTTGTCCTGCTTCGCGTGCAGCAGCACGAACGTCGCGCCGACGACCGGCCATGCGTCCTTGCCCGGCTCGTCCGTCAGGATCTGGTAGAACGACTTCGACCAGTTCGCGCTCGCGGCCGCGGCCTTGAACGTTTCGGTCTTCGGCTCGACGACGGCGCCCGACGAATTCTTCAGCGCCGTGTACGTCATGTTGTTCTTCTTGGCGTACGCCCACTCGACGTAGCCGATCGCGCCCGGCAGACGCTGGACGAACGCGGCGACGCCGTCGTTGCCCTTGCCGCCCGTACCCGTCGGCCAGTTGACCGTCGTGCCTTCACCGATCTTCGACTTCCACTCGCCGTTGACCTTCGACAGGTAGTTCGTCCAGATGAAGCTCGTGCCCGAGCCGTCCGCGCGGCGAACGACCGCGATGTCCGTATCCGGCAGCTTGACCTTCGGGTTCAGCGCGGCGATCGCCGGATCGTTCCACTTCTTGATCTTGCCGAGATAGATGTCGCCGAGCACCGGGCCCGACAGCGTCAGTTCGCCGGCCTTCACGCCCGGCACGTTGACGACCGGCACCACGCCGCCGACGACCGTCGGAAACTGGAACAGGCCTTCCTTCGCGAGTTCGTCATCCTTCAGCGGCGCGTCCGAACCGGCGAAATCGACCGTCTTCGCGACGATCTGCTTCAGGCCGCCCGACGAACCGATACCCTGGTAGTTGACCTTCGCGCCGCCGGACTGCTGATAATCGGCAGCCCATTTCGTGTAGATCGGCATCGCGAACGTGCTGCCTGCCCCCGTGATGTCGGCTGCGTGGGCGGCAACGGCGAAAAGCGCGCCAGCCAGGCCGGCAATCGCGGTTTGCATCAATTTCATGAGACCTCCAGTGTGTGAGCGGATGACTACGGCACCGCGAAGGTTAGGGGCTGCTCATGACGATAATGTGACAATCGATGAAACTGGCGTGACAGTAACATGACTGGTTGAAAGCGAGTAGCGCGCGGCGTTGTTACCGGCGCGGCCATCGCGGGGTCGGATGGCGGTATAAGTTACCGCTCGCGTGTGCGGCGAGGATGGAGGATTGGGCGCTGCAGCGCGATTCGATGCAGGACGAGGAAGAACGGTGTGTGCTGTTTCGTTGGACTCGCGCGTGGGTGGGAATGGGGTCGAAAGTGCGAAAGCAGGCGATCTATAAACCGCTGCGCATGGAGGCCGGCTGCGATGCATCGACCGGCGCGCGCGGCAGGAAGATATCGCTATCGTCGGCGCGCGCGTAGTGCGCGCAGATAAAAGCACGGCGCCCGCAGGCGCCGTGCTCCTATTGATCGTGCGGCCGGCGCGCCGCTACCCGGCGCCCACCGACCGCTTCGACGTCACGCCGTCGCCGCGCGCACCGCTTCGGCGATCGCTTCCGCGTGGCGCGTCGCGTCGGCCGCCTGCTGCGCCTCGACCATCACGCGCAGCACCGGTTCGGTCCCCGACGCTCGGATCAGCACGCGGCCGCTGCCGGCGAGCGCCGCTTCGGCTGTCTCGATCGCCGCGCGGATCGACGCACTGCCCTTCCAGTCGGCGCCCGGCTTCATCCGTACGTTGATCAGCTTCTGCGGGAACAGCGTCACGCCGTCGAGCATCTGCGCGAGCGTCTTGCCGCTGCGCTTGAGCGCAGCGAGCACGAGCAGCGCCGACACGATGCCGTCGCCGGTCGAATGGCGATCGAGCGACAGGATGTGGCCCGAGCCTTCCGCGCCGAGCTGCCAGCCGTGTTCGCGCAGTTTTTCGAGCACGTAGCGGTCGCCGACCGCCGCGCGCACGAATTGCACGCCCGCGCGCTGCAGCGCGACTTCGACCGCGAGGTTCGTCATCAGCGTACCGACCGCGCCTTCGACCTTGCCGTCGGTCGCGATCCGGTCCTGCACGAGCACGTAGAGCAGCTCGTCGCCGTTGTACAGGCGGCCCGACGCGTCGACGATCTGCAGGCGGTCGGCGTCGCCATCGAGCGCGATTCCGAGATCCGCACGATTCGCACGCACGGCGCGCATCAGCGCGTCGGGCGCGGTCGCGCCCACACCGTCGTTGATGTTGAAGCCGTTCGGCGCGACGCCGATCGGAATCACGTCCGCGCCGAGCTCGTGGAACACGTGCGGCGCGACCTGATACGCGGCGCCGTGCGCGCAGTCGACGACGAGCTTCAGCCCGCGCAGGTCGAACGCGGCCGGGAACGTGCTCTTGCAGAACTCGATGTAGCGGCCGGCCGCGTCGTCGAGGCGGCGCGCCTTGCCGAGGCCGTCCGACGGCGCGCACTCGAGCGGCTTGTCGAGCCACGCCTCGATCGCGGCTTCGGTGTCGTCCGGCAGTTTGTTGCCGTCCGCCGAGAAAAACTTGATGCCGTTGTCCGGATACGGATTGTGCGACGCGCTGATCGCGACGCCCGCCGACAGTCGCAGCGCGCGCGTCAGATATGCGACGCCCGGCGTCGGCATCGGGCCCGCCAGCATCACGTCGACGCCCGCCGCCGAGAAACCGGCCTCGAGCGCGGCCTCGAGCATGTAGCCCGACACGCGCGTGTCCTTGCCGATCAGCACCGTCGGCCGCGCACCGGGCGCGACGTCCGCCGTACCCGCGAGCACCTTGCCGGCCGCATAGCCCAGGCGCAACACGAAATCGGGCGTGATCGGCGCATCGCCGACCGTGCCGCGAATGCCATCCGTGCCGAAATATCGACGTCCCATGACGAATCTTCCTCCTTCGGTTTTCTGACTTATCGTTGCCGCGCGGCTTCGCGCACGGCACACCATACTTTCAGCGCGTCGACCGTCGCCGCGACGTCGTGCACGCGTACGATCGCGGCGCCGCGCTCGACCGCGCACAAGGCGGCGGCGACACTCGCCGCGATCCGCTCCATCGGCGGCTTGCCGCCGATCACCGCGCCGAGCATCGACTTGCGCGACATCCCGGCGAGTACCGGATACGCGCGTCCGTCGGGCCGCAGCGGCGCCGTGTCGGGCAGCGCGGCCAGCAGCGCATAGTTGTCGTCGACGACTGCCTTGCCGAACCCGAAACCGGGATCGACGCAAATCCGTTCCGGCGCGACGCCGGCGTCGCGCAGCGCCTGCGCGCGTGCCGCGAGAAAATCGCGCACGTCCGCGACGACGTCGCGGTAATCGGGCTCGCCGACCTGCATCGTCTGCGGCTCGCCGAGCATGTGCATCGCACAGAGTCCGCTGTCGCCGTCGCGCACGGCGTCGATGGCACCCGGTTGACGGAAACCCCAGATGTCGTTGATCAAATCCGCACCGGCCGCAAGCGCCGCGCGCATGACCGCGGGCTTGTACGTATCGATCGACAACGGCACGTTGAGCGGCCGCAGCGCTTCGACGAGCGGGATCACGCGTGCGAGCTCCTCGTCGAGCGGCACGGGCGGCGCGCCGGGACGTGTCGATTCGCCGCCGATATCCAGTATGTCGGCGCCGTCGGCAATCATCCGTTCGGCTTGTCGCACTGCGTCGTCGTAGGCGAGAAAACGGCCGCCGTCGGAAAACGAATCGGGCGTCGCGTTCAGGATGCCCATGACGAGCGGGCGTTCGAATGTCAGCGTGAAGCGGCCGCAGCGCAGCGGCGCGGGAATGGACGGGGAAGCGGTGGAATCGGACACGGAGCGGCTGAGGGGGAGAATACAAAACGGGCCGGTGTGGAACCACACCAGCCCGTGAACGGTGCTAGGACGAAGTTTATACCGGCGAGGCAGGTGCCGGTGCGTTGCCCGGCTTCACCTCGGCAGCGGCGCCGCCGCCGGGCGAATCGCCGCCGACGGCCGGCGTGCTCTTCGGCGAGCGCGGCGGACGCCCTTCCATGATGTCGTTGATCTGATCGGCGTCGATCGTTTCCCACTCCATCAGCGCGGCCGTCATCGCTTCGACCTTGTCGCGGTTCTCTTCGAGCAGACGACGCGCGAGGTTGTACTGCTCGTCGAGCACCCGGCGGATTTCCGCGTCGACCTTCTGCTGCGTCGCTTCCGAGATCGTGCGCGTGAAGCCGCGGCCGAACGGACCGCCGTCGTTCTCGTCGTCGACGTAGACCATCGGCCCGAGCGCGTCGGTCATCCCGAAGCGGGCGACCATCGCACGTGCCGTCTGCGTCGCTTTGTTGAAGTCGTCCGACGCGCCGGTGCTGATCAGGTTCAGGAACAGTTCCTCGGCCACGCGGCCGCCGAACAGGATCGCGAGACGGTCGAGCAGATAGTCCTTCGAATAGGTCTCGTTGTCGTGTTCCGGCAGCTGCCACGTCACACCGAGCGCACGCCCGCGCGGAATGATCGTGACCTTGTGGACCGGGTCGGCCTTCGGCAGCAGCTTCGCGATCACTGCGTGACCCGACTCGTGATAGGCGGTCGCGCGCTTCGCTTCCTCGCGGATCACGGCCGACTTGCGCTCCGGACCCATGAAGATCTTGTCCTTCGCGTCCTCGAAGTCCTGCATCTCGACGATGCGCTTGCCGCGACGCGCGGCGAACAGCGCCGCCTCGTTCACGAGGTTCGCGAGATCGGCACCCGAGAAGCCCGGCGTGCCGCGCGCGATGACGGCTGCATCGACGTCGTTCGCGATCGGCACCTTGCGCAGGTGCACGCGCATGATCTGCTCGCGGCCGCGGATGTCCGGCAGACCGACATAGACCTGCCGGTCGAAACGACCCGGACGCAGCAGCGCCTTGTCGAGCACGTCGGAACGGTTCGTCGCGGCGATCACGATCACGCCCGAATTCGCTTCGAAGCCGTCCATCTCGACGAGCATCTGGTTCAGCGTCTGCTCGCGTTCGTCGTTGCCGCCGCCCATGCCGGCGCCGCGATGACGGCCGACCGCGTCGATTTCGTCGATGAACACGATACACGGCGCATGCTTCTTCGCCTGCTCGAACATGTCGCGCACGCGGGCCGCGCCGACGCCGACGAACATTTCGACGAAGTCCGAACCCGAGATGCTGAAGAACGGCACCTTCGCTTCACCCGCGATCGCGCGGGCAAGCAGCGTCTTGCCGGTACCCGGCGGGCCGACGAGCAGCACGCCGCGCGGGATGCGGCCGCCGAGCTTCTGGAATTTCTGCGGATCGCGCAGGAAGTCGACGAGCTCGGACACTTCCTCCTTCGCTTCGTCGCAGCCCGCGACGTCGGAGAAGTTGACCGCGTTGTTGTTCTCGTCGATCAGCCGCGCACGCGACTTGCCGAACGAAAATGCGCCGCCTTTGCCGCCGCCCTGCATCTGCCTCATCATGTAGAACCAGAACACGATGATCAGGATCGTCGGCCCGAGATAGTACAGCGCGGACATCAGCGCGTTCGGCTCGTCGTCGGCCTTGCCGCTGACCTGCACGCCGTACTTCATCAGATCGCCGACCATCCAGATGTCGCCCGGCGACACGATCTGGTATTTCTGGCCATCGGCCGGAGTGACGGTGAGGTTGCGCCCCTGCACGACGACATTCTTGACCTTGCCGTTCTTGGCGTCGTCCATGAACTGCGAATAGGACACACCTTCCTGGACGCGGGGCTTGTCGAACTGCTTGAACACCGTAAACAGCACCAGTGCGATCACCAGCCACACTGCTGCCTTCGAAAACATATTGTTGTTCAAAGCACCACTCCTTCACTCGTAGACGAGCGCCTACATTTTCCTTGCGGCGCTCCTCGGTCATTCTAATCCAGTCCGACCACCCCTGCCATAAGCATTGACAACCGCCGCGATAGCGATTCGCTTGTCCGGCAAGGGCCGCGGCCCGTTTGCGGCATCCTGCCCGCGTTACCGCGGATGCTTCAGATGCCGGCCCAAAATGAACGTTTCGGACGATTTGTCGCGGGACGCCTTGGGCTTGCGTGGTGCGACCACCTTAAACTGCTGTTTGAACTTTTCGACGATCTGGCTGTAGCCGCTGCCGTGGAAACACTTGACGAGCAACGCGCCGTCCGGCTTCAGGTGATTCTGCGCAAATTCGAGCGCCAGATCGCACACGTGCTCGATGCGCGCCGCATCCGCCGACGCCACTCCCGACAGGTTGGGGGCCATGTCGGAAATAACAAGGTCGACCGTGCGGCCTTCGAGCACCGCCTCGAGCCGATGCAGCACCTCGTCCTCGCGAAAGTCGCCCTGGATGAAGTGCACGTCGGCGATCGGCTCCATCGGCAGCATGTCGAGCGCAACGATCGTGCCGTCGATGCCGCCCTCGCGCACGGTGTCGCGCTTCTTGCCCTGCGCGAGCTTGTTGCGCGCATACTGGCTCCAGCTGCCGGGCGCCGCGCCGAGATCGACGATCACCTGGCCGGGCCGGATCAGCTTGTCCTGCTCGTCGATTTCCTTGAGTTTGTATGCCGCGCGCGCGCGATAGCCCTCCCGCTGCGCCATTTTGACGTACGGGTCGTTGATGTGGTCGTGCAGCCAGTGCTGGTTGAAGCGGTTTTTTGCCATTCGAAAGAGAGATTGCTGCCGTATGCTTCGTGAAGCCGCGCTTTTGGCGGATAATACGCGTCTTCTTCGCGCGGCTACGGCCCCTTTTGAGGCCCATGCCGCGATTTTACGTGGTTTCGGCGCGCCGCTGACGCAGTCGCTGCGCAGCGATCGCTTTTCGTGCAGCGCGCCCCCTAATTTGATTTCGATAATTCCATGCCCGCCCTTTCGCTTTCCCCCGCCGAGCGCTCCGCGCTGCGCTCCCAGGCCCATGCGCTCAAGCCCGTCGTGCTGATCGGCGCCGAAGGGCTGACCGACGCCGTGCTGAAGGAAATCAAGGTGCACCTCGACGCGCACCAGCTGATCAAGATCCGCGTGTTCGGCGACGAGCGCGACGAGCGCGTCGCGATCTACGACGAAATCTGCGACCGGCTCAACGCCGCGCCGATCCAGCACATCGGCAAGCTGCTCGTGATCTGGAAACCGGAAGCGCCCGCCGCCGCACCGTCGCGCGGCCGTCGTGCCGCCGGCGCGCTGCCGAGCGCCGGCGAAGCGGCCGACACGAAAAAGGGACGCGCGCCGCGCGTCGTCAAGGTCGTCAAGGTGTCGCCGAACGCGAGCCCGGTGCGCCGCCCGAAGCCCACGAAGGTCGTCGTGCGCGGCAACGAGCGCGTGACGGCCGGCGGCACCGTGAAGCGCGCGAAAAAGCGTCAGACGAGCACGAAGCGGCCGTTCCAGAACAAGTAAAGCGCGTCGCGCGGGCCGCGGCACGTTCGCGGGCCGCGCCGCTTCGCCCGCGCCCGCTCAGGCGTCGCGCGCCGGCAGACGCCAGATCAGCATCAGCCCCAGCACGCTCTCGACGAGATAGAACAGGCTCGAGATGCCGTGCAGCATCCCGAAGCGGCTCGCGTACGGCGAGTTCGCGATATCGGTGCCCGCCTCCATTGCGGCCACGCGCAGTGCGTTCATGAACGGCTGCAGCGCGAAATAGCCGATCAGCACGCACGCGACCATCGCGGCGACGACCCAGCGTACGCGCCGGTATTCGCCGCTGCCGCGCCGCACCTGCTGATTCGACAGCGCGAGCAGCAGCACGCCGCACACGACGCCGAGGATCGCCTCGATCCGGAACAGCTGCGCCGCGACCGAGCCGGCCGTCATCCGCTCGAGCGTGCGGAACAGCACGGGCGCGACCGCATAGCCGATCGTCAGCAGGCTGCCGACCCACACGGCCGACAGCAGACGGAACACGCGGTGCGGCATCACGTCGCCCCGCGTCAGATGTAGCTGACCGAGATGATTTCGTATTCGCGCACACCGCTCGGCGCCTGCACGGCCGCGACGTCGCCTTCCGACTTGCCGATCAGCGCGCGCGCGATCGGCGAGCTGACCGAGATCAGGCCGTGGTCGATGTCGGCTTCGTCGTCGCCGACGATCTGGTACTTCACGGTGTCGCCGGACTCGAGATCCTCGAGCTCGACCGTCGCGGCAAACACCACGCGGCCGTCGGCCTCGAGAACGGTCGGATCGATGATTTGCGCGGCGGACAGCTTCGATTCGAGCTCCGCGATACGACCCTCGATGAAGCCCTGCTTCTCCTTGGCGGCGTCGTATTCGGCGTTTTCGGACAGATCGCCCTGTGCGCGGGCCTCCGCGATCGCATTGATCACGGCCGGCCGCTCGACGGACTTGAGGCGCTGCAATTCATCGCGCAGTTGCTCTGCGCCACGCTTTGTCAACGGAATGGTGCTCATAAACGGCTCAATCGCTAAAAAACGGCTATAAAAAAAATCACCGCGATTAAGCGCATTCCCGGCGAACCGGAAACGCCGCTTAACCGCGGCACGTGATGCTTCGACAGGTAACTGACCGCTTAGTTTAGGCGACCATGAAGACCTTGTAAATCATAGACTTCCAGATCCTTCAGGTAGCGCAGCCCCTCGACCGCCGCGCGTGCGCCCGACATCGTCGTGTAGTACGTGACCTTGTGCGCCTGCGCGCTCATCCGGATCGAACGCGAGTCGGCGATCGCCTGGCGCGTCTCGTCGACGGTCGTGAACACGAGCGCGATCTCGCCGTTCTTGATCATGTCGACGATGTGCGGACGGCCGTCCTTCACCTTGTTGACGACCTTCACCGGCACGCCGGCCGCTTCGATCGCGGCAGCCGTGCCCTTCGTCGCGACGATCGGATAGCCGAGGTCGTGCAGCATGCGCGCGACTTCGACGGCCTTCGGCTTGTCGGCGTCCATCACCGTCAGCAGCACCGTGCCGGACTCCGGCAGGCGCGAGCCGGCCGCGAGCTGCGACTTGAACAGCGCCTCGCCGAACGTGCGGCCGACACCCATCACTTCGCCGGTCGAGCGCATTTCGGGCCCGAGCACCGGATCGACGGTCGGGAACTTCACGAACGGGAACACCGCTTCCTTCACGCTGAAATACGGCGGCTCGATCTCCTTCGTCACGCCTTGCTGCGCCAGCTTCTGGCCGACCATGGCGCGCGCCGCGATCTTCGCGAGCGGCAGGCTCGTCGCCTTCGACACGTACGGCACCGTGCGCGAGGCGCGCGGGTTCACTTCGAGCACGTAGATGACGTCCTGCTTCGAGCCGTCCGCCTGCGGCACCTGCTGAATCGCGAACTGCACGTTCATCAGGCCGACGACGTTCAGCGCCTTCGCCATCGCGGCGGTCTGGCGCTTCAGCTCGGCCACCGTCTCCTTCGACAGCGAGTACGGCGGCAGCGAGCATGCCGAGTCGCCCGAGTGGACGCCCGCCTGCTCGATGTGCTCCATCACGCCGCCGATGAACACGGCTTCGCCGTCGCAGATGCAGTCGACGTCGCATTCGATCGCATCGTTCAGGAAGCGGTCGAGCAGCACCGGCGAGTCGTTCGACACCTTCACGGCCTCGCGCATGTAGCGCTCGAGATCGCGCGGCTCGTGGACGATTTCCATCGCGCGGCCGCCGAGCACGTACGACGGACGCACGACGAGCGGGTAGCCGATTTCGGCGGCCAGCTCGAGCGCTTCCTCTTCGTTGCGCGCGGTGCGGTTCGGCGGCTGGCGCAGGCCGAGGTCCTGCAGCAGCTTCTGGAAGCGCTCGCGGTCTTCGGCTGCGTCGATCATGTCCGGCGACGTGCCGATGATCGGCACGCCGTGCGCCTCGAGGTCGAGCGCGAGCTTCAGCGGCGTCTGGCCGCCGTACTGGACGATCACGCCGACCGGCTTTTCCTTGTCGACGATCTCGAGCACGTCTTCGAGCGTCAGCGGCTCGAAGTACAGGCGGTCGGACGTGTCATAGTCGGTCGACACCGTTTCCGGGTTGCAGTTGACCATGATCGTCTCGTAGCCGTCTTCGCGCATCGCGAGCGCGGCGTGCACGCAGCAGTAGTCGAACTCGATGCCCTGGCCGATCCGGTTCGGACCGCCGCCGAGGACCATGATCTTCTTGTTCGACGTCGGCTGCGCCTCGCACTCTTCCTCGTAGGTCGAGTACATGTACGCGGTTTTCGTCGCGAACTCGGCCGCGCAGGTATCGACGCGCTTGTACACGGGGCGCACGTTCAGTTCGACGCGACGGCGGCGCACGTCGTTCGGCTTCGCGCCGAGCAGCTTCGCGAGGCGGCGGTCGGAAAAACCGCTCTGCTTCAGGAAGCGCAGTTCGTCGGCCGTCAGCGACGCGAGCGTGCGGCCCGCGAGCGCCTTCTCCTTCAGGATGATCTGCTCGATCTGCGCGAGGAACCACGGGTCGATCGCCGTTTCCGCGTAGATTTCCTCGGCCGTCATGCCGATCCGGAACGCGTCGCCGACGTACCAGATACGATCCGGGCCCGGCTCGTGGATCTCGATCGCGATTTCGTCGCGATCGGTCGACTTCTCGTCGAGACCGTCGACGCCGACCTCGAGGCCGCGCAGCGCCTTCTGGAACGATTCCTGGAACGTGCGGCCGATCGCCATCACTTCGCCGACCGACTTCATCTGCGTGGTCAGGCGCGAATCGGCTTCGCGGAATTTCTCGAACGCGAAACGCGGGATCTTCGTGACGACGTAGTCGATCGTCGGTTCGAAGGACGCGGGCGTCTGGCCGCCGGTGATTTCGTTCTTCAGCTCGTCGAGCGTGTAGCCGACGGCGAGCTTCGCCGCGACCTTCGCGATCGGGAAGCCGGTCGCCTTCGAGGCGAGCGCCGACGAACGCGACACGCGCGGGTTCATTTCGATGACGACCATCCGGCCGTCCTTCGGGTTGATCGCGAACTGCACGTTCGAGCCGCCCGTATCGACGCCGATCTCGCGCAGCACCGCGAGCGACGCGTTGCGCAGGATCTGGTATTCCTTGTCGGTCAGCGTCTGCGCCGGCGCGACGGTGATCGAGTCGCCGGTGTGCACGCCCATCGGGTCGAGGTTCTCGATCGAGCAGACGATGATGCAGTTGTCGGCGCGATCGCGCACGACTTCCATCTCGTATTCCTTCCAGCCGAGCAGCGATTCTTCGATCAGCAGCTCGCGCGTCGGCGAGAGATCGAGGCCGCGCTTGCAGATTTCCTCGAATTCCTCGCGGTTGTACGCGATGCCGCCGCCCGAGCCGCCGAGCGTGAACGACGGGCGGATCACGACCGGATAGCCGCTGCCGCCGGTGGCCGCCATGATCTCCGCGTGCACCTTGCTCGCCTCTTCCATCGAGTGCGCAATGCCCGACTTCGCGGAGCCGAGGCCGATCTTCGTCATCGCGTCCTTGAACTTCTGGCGGTCCTCGGCCTTGTCGATCGCCTCGGGCGACGCGCCGATCAGCTCGACGCCGAACTTTTCGAGCACGCCGTGGTGATGCAGGTCGAGCGCGCAGTTCAGCGCGGTCTGGCCGCCCATCGTCGGCAGGATCGCGTCCGGGCGCTCCTTCTCGATGATGCGCGCGACGACTTCCCAGGTAATCGGCTCGATGTAGGTGACGTCGGCCGTGTTCGGGTCGGTCATGATCGTCGCCGGGTTGCTGTTGACGAGAATGACCTTGTAGCCCTCCTCACGCAGCGCCTTGCATGCCTGTGCGCCCGAGTAGTCGAACTCGCACGCCTGGCCGATGATGATCGGGCCGGCGCCGATGATGAGGATGCTTTTGATGTCTGTGCGTTTTGGCATGGCTTGTGAATTCAATAAGTAATCGTTGTCGTGGTCGGCCGGCTGCGCTCAGCTCATGGTGGCGAGCGCGAGTTTCACCGAGAAGCCGATGAACAGGCCGCCCACGCTGCTCGCCGCGCCGGCCGCGAGCCTGCGGCGGCGGCGGAAATGCTCGGCGAGCCGTGCGCCCGCGAAGATCAGCGTGCTCAGGTACAGGAAGCTCGCGCATTGCGCGATCGCGCCGAGCACCGCGAACGACAGCGCGGGATGCGGGAATGCCGGATCGACGAACTGGATGAAGAACGAAATGAAGAACAGGATCGCCTTCGGATTCAGGAGGCTCACGATCAGCGCCTTGCGGAACGGCCGGTCGCCGTCGACCGCGCGCGGCGCTTCGTCCGGCGCATCGGCGCTCGCGCGCAGCTTGCGCCACGCGCCGCGCAGCATGCCGGTGCCGATGTAGAGCAGATACGCGGCACCGCCGTACTTGACGACCGAGAACAGCAGCGGGTTCGCCTTCAGCAGCGACGCGACGCCGGCGGCCGACAGCACCATCAGCACCGTATCGCCGACGAACACGCCGCAGGCCGCGCGATAGCCGGCCTTCACGCCGCGCTGCGCCGCGAGCGACAGCACGTACATCGAATTCGGCCCCGGCAGCAGGATGATGAAGATCACGCCGAACACATAGGTCCAGAGATCCGTGATGCCGAGTGCGTGACCGAACATGATGCGAGCCTCCGTGCGCGCGCCGTTCAGGCGCTGCGCTGCTTCGCCGCGTCCATCAGGGCGGTGAAGCGGTCGAACAGGTAGCCGATGTCGTGCGGGCCCGGCGACGCTTCCGGGTGACCCTGGAAGCAGAACGCCGGCTTGTCGGTGAGCTCGAAGCCCTGCAGCGTGCCGTCGAACAGCGACACGTGCGTCGCGCGCGCGTTGGCCGGCAGCGAGTCGGCGTCGACCGCGAAGCCGTGGTTCTGCGACGTGATCACGACGCGGCCGTCGGCCAGATCCTTCACCGGGTGGTTCGCGCCGTGATGGCCCGTCTTCATCTTCAGCGTCTTCGCGCCGACCGCGAGGCCCATGATCTGGTGGCCGAGGCAGATGCCGAACGTCGGCACGCCGCGCTCGATGAATTCCTTGGTCGCCGCGATCGCGTAGTCGCACGGTTCCGGATCGCCGGGGCCGTTCGACAGAAAGATGCCGTCCGGATTCAGCGCCAGTGCGTCGGCCGCGCTCGCCTGCGCGGGCAGCACGGTCACCTGGCAGCCGCGCTCCGCGAGCATGCGCAGGATGTTGTACTTGACGCCGAAGTCGTACGCGACGACGCGGTACTTCGGCGCTTCCTGCATCCCGTAGCCGCTGCCGAGACGCCATTCCGTCTGCTTCCATTCGAACGGCTTCGTCGTCGACACGACCTTCGCGAGATCCATGCCGGCGAGGCCCGGGAACGAGCGCGCGAGTTCGATCGCCTTCGCTGCGTCGTCCGAGCCCGCGAGGATGCAGCCGTTCTGCGCGCCCTTGTCGCGCAGGATGCGGGTCAGCTTGCGGGTATCGATGCCGGCGATCGCGACGACGCCTTCGTCGCGCAGGTAGTCGCCGAGCGTGCGCTCCATCCGGAAGTTCGAGGCGAGCGTGGGCAGATCGCGGATGATCAGGCCCGCGGCATGGACTTTCGTGGCTTCGACGTCTTCGGCGTTCACGCCGACGTTGCCGATATGCGGATAGGTGAGCGTCACGATCTGGCGCGCGTAGCTCGGATCCGTCAGGATTTCCTGATAGCCGGTGATCGCGGTGTTGAACACGACTTCACCGATCGTATGGCCTTCGGCCCCGATCGAATAACCACGAAAGACCGTGCCGTCGGCAAGTGCAAGCAAGGCGGGAGAAAAAGACGGCAACACGGGAGGCTCCTTGGGGAACACCCTGCTGCCGACCTGTCTACCCTGCCGCGCGAGCGCCGCGCGGCGTGCGCGCGGGGTCGCTAGCTGGACGCAGCCTGAGTCGTCGACACGCGAACCCGGCGCGGCGCGCACGAGGCTTCGCGGCAACGCCCGACAGGCGGCGTGCGGCGGATGAACGGGATGAGTGAGGTAGGCGCTAGGGTGCGAGGTTGATCAGCACAAACTTTCAAATTATAGCCTGAAAATGGCCCTATCTTCAATCGATACGGCCGTCCGATCGTGCCGCAATGCGGCCCGGCCGCCGCGCGCGCGGCTACCGCCCCGATTTCGCCGCGCGTATCCGTCAGCGTACCGCCGGATCGGCGCGCTGACCAGCATGGCGTGCCGGCCACAGCGACCACGCGGCGCTCGCGACCTGCAGCGCAAGCAGCACGCCCCACGCGGCGACGTGCGCGGCGACCGGATAGCGGCCGTCGACCGGCGCCCAGTGCGACAGCACCGCGCCGACACCGATCTGGAACGCGAAGATCAGCAGAAAGATCACGAGCGTGAGCGTCGTGTTCGCGCGCCCGATCAGCTGCGCGGGGAAATGGCCGGCCAGCACCGCATAGGTCAGGATGCCGACGCCGCCGAACATCCCGTAGGCGGCCCAGAGCACGGCCGGCGGCAGCGGCACGCGCGCGACGATCGCGGCCTGCGTCGCGACGAACAGCAGCATGCCGATGCTGCAGAACGCATGGACCGACACGCCGCGCCGCTCGAGCATGCGCGCGGCCGCGCCGAAGCCGACGCAGCCGCCCATCATCGCGAACCCGAGCACCGACACGAGCCGCGCCGCGTGCGGCGCATCGAAACCCGCGACGTCGCGCAGATACGGCCCGACCCACAGCGACTGCATCGCGTAGAACACGCCCTGCGTGACCATCGAAAACGACGAAATCTTCCAGAATGCGCGACTGCCGAGGATGTGCCAGGTGCCCTTGAACTGGCTGACAAGGCTGCCCTGGTGACGCGGCCGCTCGGCCTCGGGCGCGCCGAAGCCGATCGCGGCCGCGACGACGACGGTCAGCACCGCGAGCGCGACGCAGATCGTGCGCCAGTTCGTCCAGCCGAGCAGCCAGGTCAGCGGCGAGCCGACGGCGACGCCGCCGAGCCCGCCGACCGCCATCACGAGCCCGTTGACGAACGGCAGCCGGCCGACCGGGAAATGCTGCGCGAGCGCCTTGAACGCAGCGCCGAGGCAGACCGAGACGCCGACGCCGATCAGCAGCCGGCCGATCATCATCGTACCGAGCCCGTGCGCGGCGCCGAACACGGCCGCACCGGCCGCCGCGAACAGCAGCATGCCGGCCGTCACGCGGCGCGGGCCGAAATGATCGAGCATCACGCCGGCCGGAATCTGCGCGCCCGCGAAGCCGAGGAAATAGAGACTGGTGAGCAGGCCGAGATCGGCCGCCGACAGGCCGAGTTCGCGCGTGACGAACGGCGCGAACCCGAGATTGACGCCGCGAAACACATACGAGACGAAATACCCGAGCGCAAACAGCGCGAGCACCCTGACCTGCACCGACGACATCGCTCCTCCCGATCGAAGCACCATCCAGCCGCGGCACGATGCCGCACGCAAACGAAAACGCCGTCACCTCGGTGACGGCGTTTCGTCGGATGATAGCGCAGTCGCGCGCCGCAAGCCGGCTCGCGCGCGAATGCGTCGCTTACTTTTTCTTCGTCTTGTGCGCGGTCGTTTTCGCCGGCGCGGCCTTCGCGCGTTCGGCCTTGGCGGGCGCCGCCTTCGTCGCACGCGCCGCCGACTTCGCGACATGCTTGCCGCGCGCGGACTTGCTGCCCGTCGACAGGCTCGCGCGCTCGATGCGGCCGCCGCCGACCGACGTCGCGATCCGCTCGGGGCCCGGCTCGGCCGGCACCGCGCGGCCGACCGGCACGTGCAGCACGAGCGCCTGGCCCGGCAGCACGAGGTCGCGGCGCGTCCGGTTCCATGCCTTCAGTTGCGAAACCGACACGCCGTAGCGGCCCGCGATCGTCGCCATCGACTGCTTGCGGCGCACGCGGATCAGCATCTTGCGCGTATCGGGCACGTCGGGCTCCATCGCGAGCACGCCGTTTTCCGCGACGTCCGCGCTGATGTCCTCGTCATCGTCGTCGCCGCGCGGCACGACGATCGTCGAGCCCGGCTTCAGCCGCATGCCGGCCGGAATCTTGTTGACGGCCATCAGCGTATCGGCGTCGACGCCGATCTTTTCCGCGATTGCAGCCGGACGCGCGCGTTCGCTGACCGTGTAGGTCGTCCACGACGACAGCTGGCCCGAATACGACTTCAGGTTCTTCTCGAACGCGGCCGCGTTGTCGAACGGCAGCAGGATCTGCGGCTCGGTCGCGCCGAGAATCACGGGCTTCGAGAACGACGGGTTCAGCGACTTGAATTCGTCGAGCGACAGGTTCGCGAGCTTCGCGGCCACGGCCACGTCGATGTCGTGCGACGTCGTGACCGTCACGAAATACGGGTGGTTCGGAATGTCCGGCAGCGCGAGCCCGTACTGCTGCGGATTCGCGATGATGTTCTTCACCGCCTGCAGCTTCGGCACGTAGTTGCGCGTCTCGTTCGGCATCCTGAGGCTCTGGTAGTCGGTCGGCAGACCGGCCGCCTGGTTGCGCGCGATCGCGCGCTGCACGTTGCCCTCGCCCCAGTTGTACGCGGCGAGCGCGAGATACCAGTCGCCGAACATGTCATGCAGGCGCGACAGATAGTCGAGCGCGGCGCTCGTCGACGCGAGCACGTCGCGCCGCTCGTCCTGCCACATGTTGCGCTTCAGGTTGTAGGTGCGGCCCGTGCCCGGCATGAACTGCCACATGCCGGCCGCCTTCGCGACCGACAGCGCCTGCGGGTTGTACGCGGATTCGATGAACGGCAGCAGCGCGAGCTCGGTCGGCATGTGACGCGCCTCGAGTTCCTCGACGATGTGATAGAGGTACTTCTGCGACCGCTCGGTCATGCGCTGCACGTAGTCGGGACGCTGCGTGTACCAGGTCGTCTGCATGTCGACGAGGTCGCTCTGCAGGTCGGGCATCTGGAAGCCGCGGCGGATGCGCGCCCACAGGTCGCTGTCTGCGCTGGTGAGGTCGCCGACCGATTGCTTGTCGACGTCGACGGTTTCTTTGGCGGTGGCTGACTTGCGGAGGTAGTTGGACGTCGCCTGTGCATCGGCGGCGTTGTTGGCGACAGGGCCCTGGCTCGCACAAGCGGCGAGCAGCAGGACCATCAGCGCGCTCAATATGAATCGCATGAAAATCTCGGCTTCCGACGGCTGGAAATTGCTGGCGATACTACGGAAGTGCGTGCTTCACGTCAATAAAAACACCGAAAAGTCATTGAAATCCAAAGTTTGGAGCAATTTTTACAGACTCCGCTTGAGCTTTGGGAGTCCTCGCGAATCGCTCATCTGAACCGGTTTTTCCATTCGCGCATCAGCGTGAAGGCGGTCAAACGATCCGGCACCGATTCGTGCAATTCGGCTTCGAGCGTCGCGTGGATCGCGGCGGCGTCGGCACGCAGGAACGGGTTCACGGCGCGCTCGTGCGCGATCGTCGTCGGCAGCGTCGGTACGCCGCGCGCGCGCAGCGCCTGCGCTTCGTCGCGCCAGGCGGCGAGCGCCGCGTTGCCGGGTTCGCACGCGAGCGCGAAGCGGATGTTCGACAGCGTGTATTCGTGTGCGCAATGCACGCGCGTGTCGCCCGGCAGCGCCGCGAGCGCGTCGAGCGACGCGAGCATCTGCGCGGGCGTGCCTTCGAACAGGCGGCCGCAGCCGCACGAGAACAGCGTGTCGCCGCAGAACACGTGCGGCACCGGCGTGTGCGGACCGGCGGGCTGGAAGTAAGCGATATGGCCGCGCGTGTGACCGGGTACGGCCAGCACGTCGAACGTCGCGGCCGGCGCGTCGAGCGTCACGCGCGCGCCGCCCGAGAGCGGATGCGCGACTACGCCGATCGCCTCGTCGGCCGGGCCGTACACGGGCAATGGCACATCGGCCGGTTGGCTATCCTGCAGTGCCGCGACGCCGCCGACATGGTCGGCGTGATGGTGCGTGAGTAGAATAGCGGTCAACCGCCAGCCTCGTTCGGCAAGAACCCGGCGCACCGGCTCGGCTTCACCCGGATCGACGGCGATCGCATCGCGACCGTCCGACACGAGCCAGATGTAGTTGTCTTCGAATGCCGGCACCGGCACGTATTCCAGCTCGTTCATGGGCGCGCAACCATCGTTATGTCTGACCGAGAAATTATAGACTGGCCCGCCTGGACCGACTCGCCGCCCGGCCGCTACGTGCTGGGCTGGGAGCAGGCGCAGCTCGACCGCATCGTGTCCGACGTGTTCGGGTTTCACGCGCTGCAGCTCGGCCTGCCGCAGCTCGACGCGCTGCGCGAGAACCGGATGCCGTATCGCGGCCTCGTGCTCGATCCGGCGAGCGGCGCGAGCGCGCCCTTCCGCTTTCCGCACGCGCACGATGCACATGCGCCGCACCACGCGCCCACAGATCGCAGCACGACGTGGTGCGATCTCGTCGACCTGCCGTTCGAATCGCAAAGCGTGGACCTGATCGTGATGCCGCATACGCTCGAGTTCACGTCCGACCCGCACCGTCTGCTGCGCGAAGCGGAACGCGTGCTGATGCCGGAAGGCCAGCTCGTGATCACCGGCTTCAATTCGCTGAGCCTGTGGGGAATGCGCCAATCGTTCGGACGGATGGCCAACCGGCCGTTCGTGCCGGCCGCGCACGACCAGATCGCGTTCATCCGGCTCAAGGACTGGATCAAGCTGCTCGGCTTCGATCTCGAGCGTGGCCGCTTCGGCTGCTACCGGCCGCCGCTCGCCACCGACAAATGGCTCGCCCGCTACGGCTTCATGGAAGCCGCGGGCGACCGCTGGTGGCCGATCTTCGGCGCCGTCTACATGGTGACGGCCGTCAAGCGCGTGCGCGGCATGCGGCTCGTCGGCCCGATCAAGGTGAAAAAGCCGGTCCTCGCGCCGGGCCTGACGCCGGCGGCCTCCCCGACCACCCATCAAGAACATTCATGACCACCGACACCATCGACATCTATACCGACGGCGCCTGCAAGGGCAACCCCGGCCCCGGCGGCTGGGGCGCATTGCTGCGCTACGGCGAACGCGAGAAGGAACTGTTCGGCGGCGAGCCGAACACGACGAACAACCGGATGGAGCTGATGGGCGTGATCGCCGCGCTCGAAGCGCTGAAGCGCCCGTGCCACGTGATCGTGCACACCGACTCGCAATACGTGCAGAAAGGCATCAGCGAGTGGATCCACGGCTGGAAGAAAAAGGGCTGGGTCACGGCCGCGAAGACGCCGGTGAAGAATGCCGACCTGTGGAAGCGGCTCGACGCGCTCGTCGCATTGCACGAGGTCGAGTGGCGCTGGGTCAAGGGCCATGCCGGCCATCCCGAAAACGAACGCGCCGACGCGCTCGCGAATCGCGGCGTCGCCTCGCTCGCGGCCTGAGCGACGGCCGCTTTCTTGCCTTTCCCGATTTATCCGACATGCGCCAGATCATTCTCGATACCGAAACCACCGGCCTGAACGCCCGCACGGGCGACCGCATCATCGAAATCGGCTGCGTCGAGCTGCTGAACCGGCGGCTCACCGGCAACAACCTGCACTTCTACGTGAATCCGGAGCGCGACAGCGATCCGGGCGCACTGGCCGTGCACGGCCTCACGACCGAGTTCCTCAGCGACAAGCCGAAGTTCGCGGAAATCGCGCATCAGATTCTCGACTTCGTGAAAGGCGCGGAGCTGATCATCCACAATGCGCCGTTCGACCTCGGCTTTCTCGACGCCGAATTCGCGCTGCTCGGGCTGCCGCCGTTCAGCGAGCACTGCGCGGGCGTGATCGACACGCTGGTGCAGGCCAAGCAGATGTTCCCCGGCAAGCGCAACTCGCTCGACGCGCTGTGCGACCGCTTCGGTATCAGCAACGCGCACCGCACGCTGCACGGCGCGCTGCTCGACTCGGAGCTGCTCGCCGAGGTCTATCTCGCGATGACGCGCGGCCAGGACAGCCTCGTCATCGACATGCTCGACGACGACGCGGGCGGCGCCGGCGCCGCCAACGGCCAGCGCGTGTCGCTTGCGGCACTGGACCTGCCGGTGCTCGCCGCCACGGCCGAAGAGCTCGCCGAGCATCAGGCGCAGCTCGACGATCTCGACAAGTCGGTCAAGGGCGCATGCGTGTGGCGCCAGGCGGACGAAGCCGACACGGCCGAAGCCGCATGACAAGGCGGCGGCCGCCGGGCGCGCGCCGCCCGCTCATCCGCGCGGCTGCAGCGCGATGACGGCCATGCCGGCCAGCGCGAGCGCCGCGCCGGCCGCGTCCCAGCGCGTGAGCGCCACACCATCGACCGCACGCAGCCAGATCAGCGCGACCGCGATGTACATCCCGCCGTACGCCGCGTAGGTGCGACCCGCGGCGCTCGGATGCAGCGTCAGCAGCCACGCGAACAGCGCCAGCGACACCGCGGCGGGCGCGAGCAGCCACACGGGCCGCCCCGTCTTCAGCACGAGCCACGGCAAATAGCAGCCGACGATTTCGGCGACCGCCGTCACGGCGAACAACGCCGCGATTTTCATCAGTTCCGTCATCCGGTTCCTCGCGAATTCGGCCCGCGTCGCAGGCCCCACGCGGCACGCCGCGCGCCGCCGATCATACCGGAGCCGATCGCGCGGAGCGCCCCGCCAGGCCTGCGTTTCACGGCAATTTGCACGATCGTCTGTCATCGTGCTATCATGTCGCCTGTTTCAACATTCAATCTCTGTCTATTCGATTTCGACGAAAGCTTGTCCGCGTCACGCGGGCCGGCGCTTCGCTCGGAATTGCATCCACAGGAAAGCCCGCCCGACAGGCCCGCTTTTCTCGTTTCGTCGCCCTTTCGGGGCGTCCGCCGGCACGCTGGACACCGTCCGCACCGGCATCTGCCGCTCGCATCACGCGGCCCATTCTTCATGAGCGCACTGTCGCGACGGCCCAACGGGCCCGCGTCGAAGCAAGCCCTTGCGCACTAAGCGCTTAATGGCCTGCCCCGACGCGCAGCACACGACATCGCGCTCGCCGGCAAACCGTGTCGGACGGCCCGCCGTTCCGGCGCAGTCAAAGGAGTGCATGACCTTGACCGCAACACACGTCAGCCCGACCGCTGTTTCTTCCACCTCGTCGTCCACGGAGGCCCCGCTCGCCGCGGACGACATTACCGTCGTCGATCAAAGCCTGCTCAAGCGCGCCGTCAGCGCCATGGCGCTCGGCAACGCGATGGAATGGTTCGACTTTGGCGTCTACAGCTACATCGCCGTCACGCTCGGCAAAGTGTTCTTCCCGTCCAGCAGCCCGTCCGCGCAGCTGCTGGCCACCTTCGGCACGTTCGCGGCCGCGTTCCTCGTGCGCCCGCTCGGCGGCATGGTGTTCGGCCCGCTCGGCGATCGCATCGGCCGCCAGCGCGTGCTCGCGATGACGATGATCATGATGGCCGTCGGCACCTTCGCGATCGGCCTGATCCCGAGCTACGCGTCGATCGGCATCATGGCACCGGTGCTGCTGCTCGTCGCGCGGCTCGTGCAGGGCTTCTCGACCGGCGGCGAATACGGCGGCGCGGCGACCTTCATCGCCGAATTCTCGACCGACAAGCGCCGCGGCTTCATGGGCAGCTTCCTCGAATTCGGTACGCTGATCGGCTATGTGATGGGTGCGGGCGTCGTCGCGCTGCTCACGGCGTCGCTGTCGCAGGAAGCGCTGCTGTCGTGGGGCTGGCGCGTGCCGTTCCTGATCGCGGGCCCGCTCGGCCTGATCGGTCTCTACATCCGCATGAAGCTCGAGGAAACGCCTGCGTTCAAGCGCCAGGCCGAGGAGCGCGAAGCGCAGGACAAGGCCGTGCCGAAGGCGCGTTTCCGCGAAACGCTGCTGCGCAACTGGCGCGCGCTGCTGCTCTGCGTCGGTCTCGTGCTGATCTTCAACGTGACCGACTACATGGTGCTGTCGTATCTGCCGAGCTTCATGTCGTCGACGCTGCACTTCGACGAATCGCACAGCCTCGTGCTCGTGCTGATCGTGATGGTGCTGATGATGCCGATGACACTCGCCGCCGGCCGTCTGTCCGACCACGTCGGCCGCAAGCCGGTGATGCTCGCCGGCTGCGTCGGGCTGCTCGTGCTCGCGATTCCGTCGATGCTGCTGATCCATGCGGGTACGACCGCCTCGGTGTTCGGCGGCCTGCTGATCCTCGGCGTGCTGCTGTCGTGCTTCACGGGCGTAATGCCGTCGGCGCTGCCCGCGCTGTTCCCGACCGAGATCCGCTACGGCGCGCTCGCGATCGGCTTCAACGTGTCGGTGTCGCTGTTCGGCGGCACGACGCCGCTGATGACCGCATGGCTCGTCGACGTCACGCACAACCTGATGATGCCCGCCTACTACATGATGGGCGCCGCCGTGATCGGCATCGTATCGGTCGTCGCGCTCGCCGAGACCGCGCGCAAGCCGCTGAAGGGCTCGCCGCCCGCCGTCGCGACGCATCGCGAGGCGCACCAGCTCGTGCGCCGGCTGCGCGACGAGGACGAGAACGACGACGCCGACGTGTATCGCGTCGCGTCCACGGCACGCGCATAAGCGAAGCGTCACGCGCTCGCGAAGCGCTGCAACCGCTGCAACGAAAAGCCCCGGTCGAAACCGGGGCTTGATCGGACGGCCGGCATGCCCGGCCCTGAAACGCCCGACCGGCCTCGCGCCGTTCGGGCGTTTCGTTTATGGGTACCGCTGCGCGGCGCTCATGCGTGCGCGTCGCAGTGGCGGCAGAAGATCAGCGCACGCGAGCGCGACACGGCGGCCTGCGCACCGCGCGCGGCGACGATCAGGCCGACCTGGCCGAGATTGAAATCGCGCTCGACCATCAGCTGCGTCAGCGCGGCAAGCGGCAACACGACGGACGGGTGGTACAGGCTCGATTCGATCAGGGCTTTCATCATCGGCTCCATCAGGCAACGCGTGATTCGATGGAGTGGATTCTAGGGACGAGCGACCGCCGGATAAACGGCGCGAATGCGAAGTCACTTGTCAGCCGTCGCGAACAATCGGCCGTCGCAGGAAGGCGAAGGCCTGCAAACGCGGTCGGGACGAGCGTCGTGCGTGCGTCGATCCATCGTATCGGGTGAAAGGCGGCCGCTGCGGCTCGGCCAGTCGATCGAGATCGTCGGCCGATCGGCGTCGAATCGAGGCGCGTCGTCGCACCGTCGTCGGCAACGGGCGTCGGCGCGCTTTGGCACCCGGACCGATCGCGCGACGCCGGTCGAAGTCGTGGCTTGCCGGCACTGCCTTGTGCTCGAACGGGAGATCGGCCGGTTTTGCCGAGATCGAGACACAACGGTCCAACGCAGAATCGAGCGCGCCGATCGACTTCAGTGCAACGCTCCGGCAGGAACGGGACCGACGACTGCGGTAGCGCCGCGCCGTTTCGCTCGACGCAGCACGTGCGGCGCGCGATGCGACGCCTGCAGGCACACGGAATGCGCCGCATCCGGCCGCGAATTCGCCCACCGCTGTGCGCGCGCAGTGACCATAATGCAGTGTCAGCCCATTCCGCCGGAAGGTTCGCCATGTGGTACGCACTCGTCGAGCAGCAGCGGGAATGGATGCGCGCGTGGCGCGATGCGACGCGCGACGCGTTCGATGCATGGCCGTCGGCGACGCTGCCGCGCGCAGCGGCGTCGTGCTACGACGATCTGTTCGAGCCGCTCGTCGGCGCGCCGGCCGGGCCGCCCGGCTTCGACATCGGGCCGTTGACGATCGACGGCCGCGACGTGGCGATCGAGGAACGCGTCATCGCGCATACGGCGTTCTGCGATCTGCGCCGCTTCGCGCGCGCGGACGCTTGGCGCACGGTGCTGCTGTGCGTGCCGCTCGCCGGTCATTCGGCAGTGATGATGCGCGAGACGGTCGAGACGCTGCTCGCGGACGGCGACGTCTGCGTGACCGACTGGCTCAATGCGCGCGACGTGCCGCTCGAGTGCGGCCGCTTCGGGCTCGACGAATATGTCGCGATGCTCGACGGCTTCATCGACGCGCTCGCACTCGGCGGCCGTCCGGTGCACGTCGTCGCGGTGTGCCAGGCGACCGTGCCGGCGCTCGGCGCGCTCGCACTGCGCGCGATGCGCGGGCTCGCGCCGCCCGCCAGCCTCACGCTGATCGGCGGGCCGCTCGATGCGCGGCTCAACCCGAGCACGCTCGGCACCGCCGCGGCCGCCCATTCGCTCGAGTGGTGCCGTCGCAATCTGATCGACATCGTGCCGCCCGGCTTCGCGGGCCACGGCCGCCCCGTATTCCCGACCTATCTGCAGCAAGGCGAGATCGCGCTCGTCTATCCGCAGCGCTTCCTGTCGCTGATCGAGGACTATGCGCGTGCCGCGTCGCGCTTCGATCCGGCAGCGCTCGCGGCCGCGCGGCGCGCACTGCGCGAGTACACGGCACTGCTCGACATGCCGGCCGAATATGTCCTCGACACGATCGACGTCGTGTTCCAGCGGATGTGCATCGCGAACGGCACGTGGGAGGTCGGCGGCCGGTGCGTCGACCCGGCCGCGCTGCGCGACGTCGCGCTGCTGACCGTCGAAGGCGCGCGCGATGCCGTGACGGGCGCTGGCCAGACGCATGCGGCGCTCGCGATGTGCAGCGGCCTCGACGCGCGCGACCGCCATCGCGCGGACATCGACGACTGCGATCACTACGGCCTCTTTTCGGGCGCACACTGGCGCGACGACGTTCATCCGGCCTTGCAGCGGCTGTTCGCGCTCGCCGAAGCGGCACGGCGGCGGCCGCATCGCGCGCGAGCGATCAGACGGACGTGACGCCGTCGTCCGATCCGCGCGCCGCGTCGAGCAGCGCGCGCACTTCGTCGTCGTCGGTCTGCTCGAAGCGCGCGTAGAACTGGCTGATCCCGAAGAACGACAGCGGCCGCGCGACCGCGACGAATGCATCGGCGACGTCGTCGAAGGTCGGGCCGATGCCGGCCGGCGCGACCGGCACGGCGGCGACGATGCGCGCCGGATGCCGTGTGCGCAGCGCCTGCAGCGCGACGCGCATCGACGCGCCGGTCGCGACTCCGTCGTCGACGACGATCGCGACGCGCCCTTCGACCGGCAGCGGCGCCCACGCGCCGCGATACAGCGCTTCGCGGCGGTTCAGCTCGGCGGTTTCGCGCACGAGCACGTCGGCAATTTGCGCGTCGGTCACGCCCAGCGACCGGATCACCGAATACTGCAGATGAATCGCGCCGCCCGTCGCGATCGCGCCCATCGCGAGTTCGGGCTCGTACGGCACGCCGAGCTTGCGCACGACCAGCACGTCGAGCGGCGCGCGCAGCGCCCGTGCCACCGGATAGGCGACCGGCACGCCGCCGCGCGGCAGCGCGAGCACGACGACGTCGTCGCGCGCCGCATACGCGTGCAGCGCGGCGGCCAGCTGGCTACCCGCGTCCGCCCGATCGGCGAAACATTCGAACATGATCGGCTCCCTGCGCGCCGCCGGAACGATCGCACGATGCGCGCGCCCTGCTCATGCAGCTTCGTGCATCGACGCGGCCGATGCAAGCGGGGTCATACCGGCGATTGCCGCGCGCCTCGACGGGAACGATGCGTACGCGCGCGGCGCGCACTGCGCGCACGAGCGCGGTCGGGCAACGTCAGAGTCCGGCCGCCTGCCGATAGAGCCGCCAGAACGACTGCGTATACGACTGCGCGAGTTCGGGTGCGCGCTCGAACACGTTGACCGTTTCGGCTTGTGCAGCCGCGCCGTCGGACGAGGTCGGCAGCGCGACACTGTCGTCGACGATCACGAAACGCGGCATCGGCTCGGTGCGCCGCGAATCGATCGCGACATCGATGCCGGCCGACTTCAGATAGCCGGCGCCGCTGTACTTGCCTGCCCGCGCGGAACGCACGAGCACGACGCGCACGTCGACGCCGCGCACGCGCGCCGCGCGCAATGCGCTCGCCACCGCGGGCGGCACATATGCGTAGCCCGCGAGCAGCACGCGCCGCTGCGCGTGCGCGATCAGCGCGACGGTCGCGTCGGCGGCCGCATTGTCGTATGAAAAATAGGCGCCGACCGAGGCGGCGTCGGACGGAATCTGCGCGGCGTGGGCAGTCGCCGCGCAGCCGAGCGCGGCGACGAGAAAGGCGGCTGGTCTCATGGCGCGCGCCATTGTAGCGATGCCGAATCGCGTGGCAAGCGCGCGTCGCGACGCTGCTGCGCCGACGCAACACTCGGCCGCGAGCGAGCGGCGATGCGTGCGCTGCGACGCGCCCGATCAGTGCGCTGCGACGCGCGCGAGCCACTGCGCGACGCCGTCGATCGAGCGGAAATCGGCGAGGCTGCGCGTCGGCAGCGCCGGGTAGGCGCCGCTCGCCATGTCGGCGAGCGCGCGGCCCGGCCCCAGTTCGAGAAACGCGGTCGCGCCCGCTTCGACGCATGCGGCAAGACAGGCCGCCCACTCGACCGGCTCGGCGATCTGCCGGGCGAGCTTGTCGAGGCCCGCGTCGACGTCGAGCACCGATGCGCCGTCGATCCCCGAAAACAATCGCGTGCCGGCAAGCGGCCGCTGCACGCGCACGGCCGCGAGCGACGCGCGGAATGCGGGCACGGCGGCCGCCAGGCGCCGCGTGTGCGAAGCGATCCGCACGCAGACCGGCGCGACGCGCTGGGCGCCGTCGCGCGCCGCGTCCGCGGCGACCGCATCGACATCCGCCTGGCGGCCCGCGATCACGAACGCATCGCCCGGGTTCGCGATGGCGATCGCCGCCTCGCGCCCGTCGCACAGTGCGGCGAGCTGCGCACGCGACAAGCCGCGCACGAACGCCATGCGCTCGTCGCCGCCGCTCGCGGCGTCCATTGCACGTGCGCGCGCGTCCGCGAGATCGAGCGCGTCGTGCGGATCGAGGCTGCCGGCGACGCTCCACGATGCCACTTCGCCAACGCTGTAGCCGGCGACGCAGCGCCGACGCGGCCACAGCGCGTCGAGCAGCGCGGCCGCCGCGAGCGCCTGCACCGTACAGAGAATCTGCGCGGCGCGGTTCTCGCGCAACGCATCCGGCGCGGCCTCGCGCACCCACACGCGCGGATCGTCGCCGAGCAGCCGGCCCGCGTGGGCGAACAGCGCGTCGGCCTGCGGCGCGGCGCCCGTCAGCGCAAACATGTCGGCGCGCTGCGCGCCCTGCCCCGAGCAAAGGATCGCGAGCGTCATCGCGCGCCCTCGCCGGCGTCGAATGCATCGACGAAGAGACTCATCGCGAGCAGGTCGGCCGCGCCGCCGGGGCTCAGCCGTCGCGCGACGAACGCGCGATGCGCGGCCACCGCGTGCCGGCGCCAGTCACTCGCGCGCACACCACCGCGTGCGACGAACGCGCGCGCGGTCGCGCGGGCGAAATCGAGGCCGGCCTGGCCGCCGCGATGCAGCAGATTCGTGTCGTCGAGCGCGGCGATCAGTGCGAAGCACGCATCGACGCGCGCGGCCTCGGGATCGTCCGGCACGTCGCGTGCCGCGCGCCGTAGCGCAGGCAAGCCGATGCCGTACACGGTCGCAAAGCCGTCCGCGGCTTCGCGGCGCGCGCCGCCGACGCCGTAGCGGCGGCTCGCGCGTTCGCCGTGGCTGTCCGGCAGCCGCGGGCCGCCGAGTATGTCGGCGCCCCAGCGGCGCGCGACCCACGCGCCGAGCGTAGGCGCACCGGCCGCCCCGCCGTGCGCGCGGGCGCCGGCCGCCGCGCACAGCAGTCCGAGCCCGAAGATCGCGCCGCGATGCGTGTTGACGCCGCCCGTCGCGGCGAGCATCGCGTGCTCCGCGCGCAGGCCGATCTTGCGCAGCGCGGCCATCTCGGCATCGCGCGCGCCCGCGTCGGCCAGTTCCGCGAAGAACGGCCGTAGCACGGCCGCGCTGCGCGCGAACGTCGCGGCGTCCATATCCGAATGGCTGCCCGTATCGACGTGGCTGACGAGCCCCGGCTTCGGATAGGTTTCGATTTCGAGCACGAGGCTGCGCTCGGCGAGCGCCGCGATACGGTCGGCGTGCGACCAGGATGCGGCCCGCGCGCGGCAAACGACTGCGGCGCTCACCGCGCGTCTCCGGCAAACGCGGCCGCGGGCATCAGCTCGACGGCGATCGCCGTCTTCACCGCGACTTCGGGCAAGCGCGCCTGCAGTTCGCGCCAGTTGACGCCCGCGCCGTCGTCGCGCAGCAGTTCGCCGTCGATCCGCATCGGCGCGTGCGCGGCGATCGCCGCGAGCCCGTCGAGCAGCGGCGCGATGCACGACGCGGCCGGCAGCGGAAACAGCACGTCGAGATCCGACGATGCGCTCAGATACGAGTCGCCGGTCAGCGCCTGCCACGCGAGACTGCCGAACACGCGGCCCTGCACGCCGCAACGCGCGCCGAGCGCGTCGAGTGCGCGCAGCGTCAGCCGCCACGCGTGCGGCGCGGCCGCCAGCACGTCGGCAATCGCCGGCGGCGAGCCGGCCGTCGCGACTGCATTGTGCGCGACATTCAGCGCGATGCGGCGCTTGCCGGCAGCCGGCGGCAGCGGTATGCCGAGCGGCACGCGGCCGGCGGCCGCCTCGTCCGGCGACGCGCGGCGCACCACGAGCGGCCGCGCGCCGTCGGCCCACGCGCGCACGACGGGATCGGCGGCAAGCGCCGGATCGCGCGCGAAGGCCGTGCGCCAGCCGTCGGCCGTCAGCGTGACGAGCGTGTGGCGGCGCAGCGGTGCGTCAGCGTGCGGCACGCGCGAGCGCCTCGACGCGCGCGGCGACGTCGGCCGCGACCGGACGCCCGCGCGCCGCCCGGCGATCGACGCGGTCGGCCGGCTTGCCGAGCCATTCGGCCAGCTGCGCGTCCAGCGCGCGCGCCGGATCGAGCACCGCGTCGACGGCACCCATCTTCACGAGATTGTCGAGCCCCGGTGCGAACACGGCCGTCGACCGCGCCATCTCCTTCAGCACGTCGATCGGCAGCTTCGTCACGCGCGACATCGACGGCAGATCCATCACCTCCGGCTCGGCACCGGGTAGCGCAAGCAGCGTGCGCGTCGCGAGCGCGGTCGCGATGAAGGCGCCGGCGGCCGTATGGCCGTACAGCAGCCCGATCGTCCGATGTCCGGCCTGGTCCGCGACCATCAGACACTTCGCAAGATGCGCGAGCGCTTCGTTCAGGCCCAGCAATTCGTCGCGCTTGCTCATCCGCTGGCTGTCGCTGTCGACGAGCACGAGGATCGGCGTCGCGTCGCCGCGCTCGACCGTGTCGAGCACGCGCGCGGACAGCGCGAGCGCCTCGTCGATTCCGAACGGCAGGCGCTCGGCGACACCGATCACGTCGACGCGCGCGCCGCCGAGCAACGCGTGGCCGGTGAGCAGCCCGCGCTCGCGCGCGATGGCATGGCCGTGCGGAAACAGCGAATTCAAAACCTCATCGAGCGTCATGCTGCGGCTCCTGCAGTTGGTCGGCGAGCGTCGCGAACGCATCGTCCGGCATGCCGGGGATCGCCTCGGGCACGCGCGCGCCGAGCGCACGCCAGACGTCGAGCGCATCCTCGCAGGCGCCGAAGCGCGCGACGCGCGCGTCGAGGCGCGTCTGCTCGGCACGCAGCGTCGCGACATCGAGTTTCGGCGCGCGCTCGAGCAGCGCGAGCGCCGCCGCGCGAAACGCGGCCGGCGTGTCGGCGACGTAGCGCTCGGCCCCGCCGATCAGCCGCCGGTGCTTGCCGCCCATCGTGCGCCAGATCAGCGCGCGGTCCTTCGCGTCGAATTGCTCGACGCCGCGGTTGGTCTCGATCACTTCGGGGCCCGATACGCTAATGCGGCCCTGCTCCGACACCGCGAGCGCCGAGCAGCACGCGGCGAGCAGCCCGCCGCCGCCGTAGCAGCCGGCGCGGCCGCCGATCAGCCCGATCACCGGCACGCCGGCCACGCGCGCGTCGACAAGCGCGCGCATGATCTCGGCAATCGCGAGCTCGCCCGCGTTCGCTTCCTGCAGCCGCACGCCGCCCGTATCGAACAGGATCAGCACCGGCGTGCCGCTGTCGCGCGCGGCGCGCAGCAGGCCCGTGAGCTTGGCACCGTGCACTTCGCCGAACGCGCCGCCCATGAAGCGGCCCTCCTGCGCGGCGACGAACACCGGCTTGCCGTCGAGCCGGCCGCAGCCGACGATCATCCCGTCGTCGAACTGCTGCGGCAGGTCGAACAGCGGCAGATGCGGGCTCGTCACGCGCTCGGCCGGCCCGAGGAATTCGGTGAAGCTGCCGGCGTCGAGCAAGGCATCGACGCGCTGCCGCGCCGACGCCTCGTACCAGCTCGCCGCGTTCGCGACGAATGCGGGCGCGTCGTGGATCGCTTCGGTCATCACACCTCCCCTTCGATTGCGCGCACGGCCTGCGCGAGTCGCAGCGACACCATGTCGGGCCGCGCGCCGCCGTCGTTGATCGACAGCTTCAGGCCGCCCGGCGCGCGCCGTTCGACGAAATCCGACACGACGGCCTGCCACACCGCGCCGAAGCCGATCGCCGCGGTGCGGATGTCGATCTCGCATTCGTTGCCCGGCAGTACGCGCTCGACGAGCACCTCGAGATTGCCGGACGCGACGACGCCGACGAGCGCCATCGGCCGCTCGCCCTTCGCGCGCGCGCGTGCGGTGAACCGATAGTTCAACTGTTCCATGCGCTGTTCCTTACCAGTTGCGGAACCGGGCGGGCGGCGCGTACAGCCCGCCCGACCAGTGCACGAGATCCTTGATCGAGCGCGCGGCGAGCCAGCGACGGTCCGCGTCGAGCGGATCGATACCGAGATCCTCCGGCCGGCGGATCACGCCGCGCTCGCGCAGCCGCTCGACCATCCTGCGGTCGCGGCCGCGGCCGATTTCCGTGTAGCCGGCCACGCCGCGAATCGCTTGCTCGCGTTCGTCGCGGTCGCGGCACATCAGCAGGTTCGCGATGCCTTCCTCGGTGACGATGTGCGTGACGTCGTCGCCGTAGACCATGATCGGCGCCAGATCGAGCTGCAGCTTGTCCGCGAGCTTCAGCGCGTCGAGCTTTTCGACGAACATCGGCACGTTCTTGTCGCCGAAGGTCTCGCCGATCTGCACGACGAGCTTGCGCCCGCGCCGCAGCGCGGCCGGCGTATCGGGATCGGCTTCCGCGCCGGCCTTCAGCCACGGTTCGCTCGGATGACGCCGGCCGCGCGCGTCGCTGCCCATGTTCGGCGCACCGCCGAAGCCCGCGATCCGCTCCGCCGTGACCGTCGACGAATGGCCGGACAGATCGATCTGCAACGTCGAGCCGATGAACATGTCGCACGCATAGAGACCGGCCGTCTGACAGAACGCGCGGTTCGAGCGCAGCGAACCGTCCGGGCCCGTGAACCACACGTCGGAACGCGCGCGGATGTATTCATCCATCCCGACCTCGGAACCGAAGCAATGGATCTGCTCGACCCAGCCCGATTCGATCGCCGGAATCAGCGTCGGGTGCGGGTTGAGCGCCCAGTGCGTGCAGACCTTGCCCTTCAGCCCGAGCTTCGCGCCGTAGGTCGGCAGCAGCAGCTCGATCGCCGCGGTGTTGAAGCCGATGCCGTGGTTCAGGCGCTTGATGCCGTACGGCTCGTAGATGCCCTTGATCGCGAGCATCGCGGTCAGGATCTGCGTCTCGGTGATCGCGGCCGGATCGCGCGTGAACAGCGGCTCCACGTAGAACGGGCGGCCGGCCTCGACGACGAAATGCACGCGATCGCCGGGGATGTCGACGCGCGGCACCTTGTCGACGATGCGGTCCACCTGCGCGATCACGATGCCGTCCTTGAACGCGGTCGCTTCGACGACGGTCGGCGTGTCCTCGGTGTTCGGGCCCGTGTACAGGTTGCCGTCCGCATCCGCGCTGACCGCGGCGATCAACGCGACGTGCGGCGTGAGATCGATGAAGTAGCGGGCGAACAGCTCGAGATACGTGTGCACGGCACCGAGCGCGATCTTGCCGCCGAACAGCAGCTTGGCGATGCGCTGCGACTGCGGGCCCGAATATGCGAAGTCGAGCCGCTTCGCGATGCCGCGCTCGAACACGTCGAGATGCTCGGGCAGCACGACGCCCGACTGCACCATGTGCAGGTCGTGCACCTTCGCGCTGTCGACGTCGGCGAGCGCGGTCGCGAGCAGGTCGGCCTGCTTCTGGTTGTCGCCTTCGAGGCACACGCGATCGCCGGGCCGCAGCACCGCTTCGAGCAGCGCGACCGCGTCGCGCGCATCGACGCGCTTGCCGCGCGCGAACGCCGCGCCGGCCGCAATGCGCGCATCGCGCGCCTGCCGCGCGTGATTCCATCCCGTCATGAACAGTTCTCCTGCTTCGATGGTTCTGCGGCATTCTAAGCCTCGCGGCGCCGCCGATTGATGATGTTGGGCAATGCGACTCAGAGGGCGCCGCGATGGATGCGCGCCGGCGCGTCGCACACGCGAGCGGCCCGCATCCGCGGCAGTCACGCGCCGACCAGCGCGCGCGTCGTGAAGAACAGCAGCGACGGCCCGAGCAGGCAGCCGACGCCCGTATGGAACGTCGCGACGAGCGCGCCGTACGGCACGAGCCGCCGGTCGGTCGCCGCGAGCCCGGCGCTGACGCCGCTGACGGTGCCGGCCAGGCCGCCGAAAATCATCGCCGAGCGCGGCGTCTTCAGGCCCATGAAGTTGGCCGCGACCGGCGTGCCGACCATCACGATGATCGCCTTGACGAGCCCGGTCGCGATGCTGAGCGCAATCACGTCGGAACTCGCGCCGATCGCCGCGCCCGTGACGGGCCCCACGATGTACGTGACGGCGCCCGCGCCGATCGTCGTCATGCTGACCGCATCGGTATAGCCGAACGCGCGCGCGACGCACGCGCCGACGATGAACGGCAGCACGGTGCCGAGCAGCAGCGACACGACGCCGACGAGCCCCGCCTTGCGCGCCTCGGTCGGCTGCACTTCGAACGCGGTCGCGACGATCGCGAAATCGCGCAGCATCGCGCCGCCCATCAGGCCGATGCCGGCGAACAGCGGCACGTCGGCCAGCCCCTTCTCGCCGCCGGTCAGCGCGCCGCCGACATAGGCGAGCGCGAGCCCGATCACGATCGCGATCGCGGAGCCGTGCACGCGGCCGAACGTGAGCTTGCGCGACGCGATCGACGACAGCCACATGATCAGGCCGACGAGCGCGAACGACGCGACGAGCCCGTTATGGGCCACCACCTTTTCGAGCATCTGCAGCATCGCGGCCTCCATCACTGTTCGTCGAGTTGCGGCACACCGGCGAACGCGGTGTCGTCGCGTCCGGTGCGGGCGAGTACCGCGATGCAGCATGCGCAGATCGCGACGGCGCCGACCGCCGCGAGCAGCGCGACGGGGCCGCCCTTCAGCGCGGCGACGACGTTCTGGTTCGCCGCCATCGCGACGACGACCGGGATGTACATCGCGCCCCAGAAACCGACGCCCGCCTCGGTTTCCTTCGGCAGCCAGCCGCGCCGGTGCAGCCAGAGCCGCAGGCAGATCAGCAGCAGCATCGCGATGCCGACGCCGCCGACGTTGGTTTTCACGCCGATCGCGGCGCCCAGCAGATCGCCGAGAAACAGCCCGGCCAGATGGCAGAACGCCAGCAGCGCGGTTCCGTAGATGATCATGAGTCGTCTCCAAGTCTCTTCGTGACGGCGCCGGAACGCTCGCGGGAACCGATCGCCGCACGCCGATCCGTGCGGAAGCCGTCTCCTGCGGCGGTGCGCCGCGGCCCGGTGCGCCGTCGTGCGGACGCGTTCTCGGGCGGTCGATGGGATGATGCGGTTTCGGGCCGGACGCCGGATGCCGTAGACTGACCGAGGCAGCCGGCGGCGCGACGCGGGTTGCGCGTCCGGGCGTCCGCCATGCGGGCCGACCGGCGCGTGAATCGATACTAGCGCCGCAAAATCCGGCCATTTATGAAGTTGTCGAAACCGATTCAGTGGATTTAGCAATGCGTCCATTACCGCCCGAGCTGCTGCGCAGCTTCGTCGCCGTCGCGCAGTCCGGCAGCTTTACCGCCGCGTCCGAGCGCGTGAGCCTGTCGCAGTCGACCGTGAGCCAGCACATCCGCCGACTCGAGGAGCTGCTCGACCGGCCGCTGTTCGAGCGCGACACGCGCAACGTGCGCCTGTCGCAGCACGGCGATGCGCTGCTGCGCTACGCGGTGCGGATTCTCGAGCTGATGGACGAGGCCGTTACGTCGGTGTGCGGGCCGCCGCTGTCGGGCAAGGTGCGGCTCGCCATGTCGGAGGATTTCGCGTCCGCGCATCTGACGGCCGCGCTCGCGAGTTTCGTGCAGCGCAACCCGGACGTCGAGCTCGCGATCGCGACGGGGCTGTCCGGCGACCTGTTCGATGCGCTCGACGAAGGTCGGCACGATCTCGTGTTCGCGAAGCGGATCGCGGGCAGCCGGCGCGGCCGCGTGATCCGCAGCGAACCGCTGTACTGGTGCACGGGCCCCGATTCGCGGATCACCGGCCACGAGACCGTGCTGCCGCTCGCGCTGCATCCGGAGCCGAGCGTGTCGCGCCGCCGCGTGCTCGAATCGCTCGAAGCGGTCGGGCGGCCGTACCGGATCGCGGTCGTCAGCAGCAGCATCGCGGTGTTGCGCGCGGCCGCGAGCGCGGGGCTCGGCGTCAGCGCGTTCGCCGGCTACGTGATTCCCGCCGGGCTCGCGCGGCTCGATGCGGGGCTGCCGGAACTCGGCGAGCTCGAATACGTGATCGACCGGCCGGCGGCTGCGTCGCGCTCGACGCTCGCGCTGGAAGCGACGCTGATCGCGGCCGCCGCGCAGTTGTAGCGGGCGGTGTCGCATGGCCGCCGTCGCACGGCGGCCGTCGTGCGATCGGCAAGGACGCGGCACGCGCGCCGCTTCGCCGTTACGGCAGGAAACTGCGGCGCCGCGCGTCGATCAGCTCGACGAGCAGCCGGTCGCGCTCGGCGGCCAGCGCCTGCATCGAGCGGTCGCCCTGGATCGCGCGCAACGCGTCGATCAGCTTGCGATCGACCTCCGGATCGAACGACGGCGTGCCGAGGTCGTTCCACCAGCTCGTCATCGGGCCCGACAGATGCTCGAGAAAATGCGCGATCCCGCCCGCGCCGCCGCCGAGGTGATAGGTCAGGCACTGCCCCATCAGCGCCCAGCGCAGCCCGGGGCCCCACGCGACGGCCTTGTCCGCGTCGGCGACGCTCACCACGCCTTCTCCGACGAGGTGATACACCTCGCGAAACAGCGCCGCCGCGAGCCGGTTCGCGACGTGCCCGGCCATCTCCTTGTTCAGCACGATCGTGACCTTGCCGAGCGCATCGTAGAACGCCTTCGCGCGTTCGATCACGGCCGCGTCGGTCGCCTCGCCGCCGACCAGCTCGACGAGCGGAATCAGATGCGGCGGATTGAACGGATGCGCGATCAGGCAGCGTTCCGGATGCTGCTCGCACGCGGTCTGGATATCCGACATCTTGAGTCCCGACGAGCTCGACGCGATCGGCACGTGCGCGGGCAGCACGTCGTCCATCTGGCGGTACAGCGCGCGCTTGAGGTCGAGCCGCTCGGGGCCGTTTTCCTGCACGAAATCGACGCCGTCGAGCGCGCGCACGAGATCGGCGTCGAACGCGAGCCGTGCGCACGCCGCGTCGGCGTCGTCGCCGAGAAACGCGGCCAGCGATTCGCGCAGCCGCGCGTCGGCCTGCGGCGCGGGATCGGTCGCGACGACGTCGAAGCCCTTCGCCAGATAGAAAGCCGTCCAGCTCGCGCCGATCACGCCGGTGCCGACGATCGCGATGCGTTGAATGTCCATGTGCGTCCCGTCTCCATGATCCGTTGATGGCGAGGCGATTGTCGCATCGAAACGGGCGCGCGCGCCGCCCTTGAAATGCGCCGCGCGGCCACTAATTACGCGTTACGCCGCAGCCGCGCCCCGCGCGCTGCCCGTTTCGACCCGGCGGAAGCAGCCGGTCGCGGCCGATGCCGCACCGCTGCGTCTCCCGCGTATGGAGCAATCGAGTTCCGGAGGACCATCATGAGCGGTATCCATTTCGGCAACGACCTGTTCGACGAATTCGCGCGCATGCAGCGGCAGATGGCGAGCCTGTTCGGCGAGCTTCCGTCCGCGATCCGCGCGGTGCGGCCGAACGTCTTTCCCGCGCTGAACATCGGCGCGACCGACGATGCGATCGAGATCGTCGCGTTCGCGCCCGGCATGGCAGCCGGCGATTTCGACGTGTCGATCGACAAGGAACTGCTGACGATCAGCGGCGAGCGCAAGCCCGCGCCGCGCGGCGAAGGCGACGACGTGCGCACCTACGCGCAGGAGCGCTTTCACGGCACGTTCCGGCGCGTCGTCGAGCTGCCGCAGAACGCCGATCCCGACAACGTCACCGCGCGCTACGAAAACGGCTGCCTGCTGATCCGCGTCGGTCGCCGCGAAGCCTCGAAGCCGCGTGCGATCACTGTTCAGTAATCCGGAGGACCCTGCGATGAACACGAATCAGACCCTCACCGAACGCGATCCGGACACCACGCCGACGGCGGCCGCCGAAGCGGCCGGACGCCGGCCGGCCGTCGTACCGGCCGTCGACATCGCCGAAGACAGCCAGCGTGTGACGCTCTGGGCCGACCTGCCCGGCGTGCCGCGCGAGAACCTCGACGTGAAGGTGCATGACAACACGCTGACGATCGAGGCCGAAGCACGCATCGATACGCCGACCGAACTGCGCGTGCGGCACGTCGAAGTGCGCGCGCCGCGCTTTGCGCGCAGTTTCGTGCTGAGCCCCGATCTCGACACGTCGAAGATCGACGCGAGCCTGCGCGACGGCGTACTGACGCTGACGATCCCGCGCCGCGAAGAAGCGCGGCCGCGCCGGATCGACGTGATCGCCGGCGACGCGTAAGCGATCGCGCGCCGCGTCGCGGCGCACAAGATGAAAGCCCCGCCGGCGTTCGTCTCCGGCGGGGCTTTTTGTCGGCGCGAGATTCGCGTACGCAACCGTCAGTCGAAATCGAACAAATCGAACACCGACTTGCGGCGGCGCCGATCGTCATGCCTGCGCCGATCGTCGTACGCGCGGCCGTCGTCGCGGCGATCATCGCGTGCTTCGTACCGCGGCGGCGGCGCGTCGCCCCTGTCGCGCGCAATCAGCTTGTCGAGCTCGCCGCGATCGAGCCACACGCCGCGGCAATTGGGACAGTAATCGATCTCGATCGACTGGCGCTCGGCCATCAGCAGATCGGGGGTTTTGCAGACCGGACATTTCATCGTCGTGCCCTCCTTGCGGCAACGGTGAACGACCCGCCGCGCGACGCGTGCCGCCGTGGCGGCACACTGCGCTCAGCGGCCTTCGACATGTGCTTCGACACGTGCCGCGCGCTTCGCCTTCGCGCGGCGCGCGAGCATGTTCATCCCTTCGACGAAGGCGGAAAACGCCATCGCCGCGTAGATGTAACCCTTCGGCACGTGCGAGCCGAACCCTTCGGCGATCAGCGTCATCCCGATCACGACGAGGAACGACAGCGCGAGCATCACGATGGTCGGGTTGCGGTCGATGAAGTGCGCGAGCGGCTGCGCGGCGAACAGCATCACGGTCACCGCGGCAATCACGGCGATAAACATGATCGGCACGTGCTCGGTCATGCCGATGGCGGTCACGATGCTGTCGATCGAGAACACGATGTCGAGCATCAGGATCTGCCCGACCGCGGCCCACATCGTCAGGCCGGCCGTCCCACCCGACGCGTGCGCCTCGCCGCCGTCGTGCGACACGTGGTGGTGGATCTCGGTCGTCGCCTTCCATACGAGGAACAGGCCGCCCGACAGCAGAATCATGTCGCGCCACGAAAACGCGTGATCGAAGAGCGTGAATACCGGCTCGGTCAGCCGCGCGATCCACGCGACGGTGCCGAGCAGTGCGAGCCGCATCACGAGCGCGAGGCCGATCCCGAGCCGCTGCGTGCGTGCGCGCTGCGCCTCCGGCAGCTTGTTGCTGAGAATCGAAATGAAGATCAGGTTGTCGATGCCGAGCACGATCTCCATCACGACGAGCGTCAGAAGCGCTGCCCAGACGGCAGGATCGGCGGCAAGCGTCAGCAGGGTGTCCATGAAAACGGGCCCATGAAAGTGGAAAGTGCCGATCATACTGCGCGACACACTTCGTAAAAATCAGCGAGAATCTGATTTTTGGTTCGGTTTTTACGAAGTTTCGACCGATGCTGAATTTCCGCCATCTCTACTACTTCTGGGTCGTCGTGAAGGAAGGCGGCTTCGCGCGCGCGGCCGAACGGCTCGACATGGCCGTGCAGACCATCAGCGCGCAGGTGCGCGAGCTCGAGAAATCGCTCGGCCATGCGTTGCTGCGCCCGGCCGGGCGCGGCGTCGCGATGACCGATGCCGGGCAGGCCGCCTATGCACGCGCGGAAGCGATCTTCGAGATGGGCCGGCTGATTCCGGACGAAGTGCGCGCGGCGGCGAGCCAGCCGACCGTGCGACTCGCGGTGGGCCTCGCGGATGGTATCTCGAAGCTCGCCGCGCACGCTGTGCTGGCGCCGGTGCTCGACACGCCGACGTTGCGGCTGCTATGCCACGACGGCGAGCACGACGCACTGCTCGCCGAACTCGCGCTGCACCATCTGGATCTCGTGCTCGCCGGCCAGGGTGCGCCGTCCGGATCGAACCTGCGCGTGACGAGCGAGCGGCTCGTCGCGTCGCCGGTCGACTGGTATGGCCCCGCGGCGCTCGTCACGCCCGCGGCGCGCCAGCGCTTTCCGCACACGCTCGCCGAGCTGCCGGTGCTGCTGCCCACCGCGCATTCGGCGCTGCGCGCACGGCTCGACCGCTGGTTCGAGGCGGAGCGGATCGTGCCGCGCGTGGTGGGCGAATTCGAGGACAGCGCACTGATGGCCGTGTTCGCGGCGCGCGGGCTCGGCGTGTTTCCGCTCAGCGAACTGGGCGCGAACGATGCGACGCTGCTGCGCGGGCTGCGGCGGCTCGGGCGCGCCGGCGACGTGACCGAGGAGATTCACGCGATCCGCTCGCGGCGCGGCGAGCATCATCCGCTGACGGCGCGCCTGCTCGCCTCCGCGCGTCCGGCGCCGGACCGCTGAAACGAGCGCGACGTCAAACGAAACTATAATGACGCCCCGGCCATACGCGATTGCCGCGCCTGCGACCCGGCCCCGCCGTTGCGCGACGGCCTTCGCGCGCCGCGCCGGCCCCCTGCGCGCGGCATCTCGCCGAGCCTTTTGAAAGACGCCATGCACAACCGATTCCGCCTGTTTCCCGTTTCGTGCGCGCTCGCGGCCGCGGCCGTGCTCGCGGCGTGCTCGTCGCCGCCCAAACCGATCTACCAGCAGGAACAATTCGACGCGACGAGCAGCCCGTATGCGCACACGTTCCATGCGAATTCCGACGCCACCTGCGAAGCCGCGCGGCGCGCGCTGCTGAGCCAGGGCTATGTCGTGTCGTCGTCGCGTAACGACGCGGTCGACGGCAGCAAGAATTTCCAGCCGAGCAACGACATGCACGTCGTGATCGAGTTTCACGTCGTCTGCGCCGACGCGAACGCGGACGGCTCGTCGAGCATCGCGTACGTGAACGCGGTACAGGATCGCTACACGCTGAAGAAGTCGAATACGTCGGCCAGCGTCGGGCTCAGCGTGTTCGGCTCGCTGTCGCTGCCGATCGGCTCGAGCGACGACGCGCTCGTGAAGACCGCGAGCGAGACGATTCCGGCCGGCGTGTTCTACGAGCGCTTCTTCAATCTCGTCGAGCATTTCCTGAAGGTCGATCCCGCGCGCCGTGACCGTGCGGCCGTGAAGGCGGCCGAAAAGGAAGCCGTCACGCCGCTGCCCGAACCGGCGCCGACGCCGCAAGGCGAGCCGATGAAGATGACGACGCCGATCGTGCCGACGCCGCCTGCCGCGCCGGTGCCGCTGTCGACGCCGACCGCCGCGCCTGCGGCCGGGGCAGCGGCCGTGTCGACCGCGCCGGCCGTGATCGCGCCGGCGGCAATGGGTGCGGCCGCGTCGGCAGCGGCGCCCGTGTCGGCGCCCGGCCATGCGGCGCCCGCGGCAACGCCGGGCGCGGCTTCGGCGCCTGCTTCGGTGTCGCCGTCCGGTGCGGCGCCTGCGCCGGCGTCGGCGCCGGCCGGCGCTTCTGCGACGGCGCCCGCTTCTTCGAAGGCGGCGCCGGCGCCCGCCGCGTCGACGCCGGCCGTTTCGACGCCGTCATCGGCAGCACCTGCTGCTGCGCCCGGCACTGCACGCAACGACGCGTCGCAGACACCGGCCGTCAACGCACCGGCCGCCGACAGCCCCGCCGTCGCATCGGCGCCGTCGGGCGCCAGCGCGCCTGGCGCGCACTGAGCGGCCCGGCCGAAAGCCGCCGCCTCGCCGGCCCGCACCGCGGGCGGACATTGCCGCCAGGCCATTCGTCCGACGGAAGGCGCTGCGTGGCGGTCTGCCCGCGCCCGGCCGTAACGCCGGCGCGCGGCTCATCCAAATTCCAATCCCCATCCCAATTCGATTGCGCCCGGACCGGCTCGCCGTTGGGACGCTTCGTCGGCGCGCGCCCGTGTGCGGCCACGGACCCGGCGTGAGCTCGTACGGCCGCGCGATGCTGCTGCCCCGCGCCGCTGTCACGCCGCCCGCCCGCGCGCTGGCCGCACGCGCTATTCGGATGACGAATTGGCACCAAAAACGGCCGTTTAACGACATTTCAAATCGTTACGTCGCGAAATATACTGCGCGCGCATCCACCCTCGTGCCAAAGAGAGGATGCCTTTCCTCCCTGGTCACGGTCCCCCTGTGGCCGGGGTTTTTTTTGTCCGCGCCGGCGCGCCGACGCCCGTCCCGCGCCCGCGCGGCAGCGGCGGTGCGCCGCCATTCTTGATATCGATTCAAGAGAGTTTCGTCCCGATACGGCTTTTTCCGCAAAAGTCGGACGAGCACAATGCAGGCTGTCCGCAACGGCGCCGTTCCGTTGCCCATTGCTTACAGGAGTACATCGCTTGACCGCCACGACTTCCCCTGCTTCCCGCCCCGGCGGCAGCGCCGCGCTGCCGCTGCTGGCGCTCGCCGCCGGCGCGTTCGGCATCGGCACGACCGAGTTCTCGCCGATGGGCTTGCTGCCCGTGATCGCCGACGGCGTGCACGTGTCGATTCCGCAGGCCGGCATGCTGATCAGCGCATACGCGATCGGCGTGATGGCCGGCGCGCCGCTGATGACGCTGCTGCTCGCGCGCCGCCCGCGCCGTTCGGCACTGATCGCGCTGATGACGATCTTCACGATCGGCAACCTGCTGTCTGCCGTCGCACCGAATTACACGACGCTGCTGCTCGCGCGCCTCGTCACGAGCCTGAACCACGGCGCGTTCTTCGGGCTCGGCTCGGTGGTCGCCGCGAGCCTCGTGCCGCGCGACAAGCAGGCCAGCGCGGTCGCGACGATGTTCATGGGTCTGACGATCGCGAACGTCGGCGGCGTGCCGGCCGCGACGTGGCTCGGCCACATCATCGGCTGGCGGATGTCGTTCGCGGCGACGGCCGCGCTCGGCCTGATCGCGATTGCGGGCCTGTTCGCCGCGCTGCCGAAAGGCGAAGCCGGCAAGATGCCCGATCTGCGGGCCGAGCTGGCCGTGTTGACGCGTCCCGTCGTGCTCGGCGCGCTCGCGACCACGGTGCTCGGCGCCGGCGCGATGTTTACGCTGTACACGTACGTCGCACCGACGCTCGAGCATCTGAGCGGCGCGACACCCGGCTTCGTGACCGCGATGCTCGTGCTGATCGGCGTCGGCTTCTCGATCGGCAACGTCGCGGGCGGCCGCCTCGCGGACCGCTCGCTCGACGGCAGCCTGATCGGTTTCCTGCTGCTGTTGATCGTGTCGATGGCCGCGTTTCCGCTGCTCGCCGCGACGCATGCAGGCGCCGCCGCGACGCTGCTCGTGTGGGGCATCGCGACGTTCGCGGTCGTGCCGCCGCTGCAGATGCGCGTGATGCGCGCCGCCGCCGAGGCGCCCGGCCTCGCATCGGCCGTCAACATCGGCGCGTTCAATCTCGGCAATGCGCTCGGCGCTGCCGCCGGCGGCGCCGCGATTTCGGCCGGGTTCGGCTATGCGGCGGTGCCGCTCGTCGGCGGGCTGATCGCCGCGGCCGGTCTTGCGCTCGTCGTGCTGCAGCGGATGCAGCGCCGCCCCGCGCCGGCCGTCGCGGGGTCTTGACGCCGGCACCGTCGAGCGTCGCGGCGAACCCGCACGCATCGGCGTCGCATCGCGCGGTGCCGAATTCGATCAGGCGCACCAACGCACACGGGCCGGTCATCCGGCCCATGTCGCGTCGTCATCGGCCCGGCGCCTGCTTCGCGCACCGGCCGCCGGCACGCTCAGCGCGCCGCGCCGAAGCCGCCGAAGAACGCGCGCGCGTTCGCGTCGAGGCTGTCGAGGTGATAGCCGCCTTCCTGCACGATCACGGTCGGCAGACCGAGCGCGCCGATCGCGCTGCCGAGCCGGCCGAAGCCGTCGGTCGTCACCGCGACCTGCGACTGCGGATCGTCCTTGTAGATGTCGAAGCCGAGCGCGAGCACGAGCGCGTCGGGCTCGAAGCGCGCGAGCGCGCGCAACGCGTCGTCGAGGCGCTCGAAGAACACCGCCTCCGGCGAACCGTGCGGCATCGGCAGGTTCAGGTTGTAGCCCGCGCCGGCGCCGGCGCCCGTTTCGTCTTCGTAGCCGGCGACGACCGGATAGAAGTCGGTCGGATCGCCGTGAATCGACACGTACAGCACGTCGTCGCGACCGTAGAAGATTTCCTGCACGCCCTGCCCGTGATGCATGTCGGTGTCGAGGATCGCGACGCGCCGATGGCGGCCGAGCAGCGCCTGCGCGGCGATCGCCGCGTTGTTCAGATAGCAGAAGCCGCCCGCCGCATCGGGGCGCGCGTGATGGCCGGGCGGCCGGCACAGCGCATACGCGTCGCGCGCGCCGTCGTTCACGTCGGCCGCAGCCGCGAGCGCGCTCTGCGCGGACCAGTAGGCGGCACGCCACGTGTTCGCACCGATCGGGCAGCTGCCGTCCGCGAGATAGCGCGCGGCTTTCGCGAGCACGCCGCGCAGCGGATTCGGATCGCGCACGAAGATGTTCGACATCACTTCGTCGCCCCAGTCGTCGGGCATCTTCTTCCAGTCGCGGTGCGCGTCCTCGAGAAAGCGCAGGTAGTTCATGTCGTGCACGGCCGCGATCGGTGCCGTGCCACGGTCGGCCGGCTCGCGCACGTCGAAGTCGAGTGCACGCACAGCGGCGACCAGGCGCGCCGCGCGCTCCGGCACTTCCTGCGGCGCCCGCATCTGCCCGCGCGACAGATACGTGCGCGGATGGTGCAGCAATTGCTCGGGATGGAAATACGTCTTCATCTATCGTCCTCGTCGGAATGCATCGTCATACGCGCGGCGCGGCTGTTGCCGTGTCCACACGCGCCGCGACGCCCGCCCGCGCGAGCACCGCGTGAAGCAGCACGTTCGTGCCGCGCGTCACGTCGTCCGGCAGCGCATCTTCGGCTTCGTTGTGCGACAGGCCGTCGACGCACGGAATGAACACCATCGCAGTCGGCACGCTGCGCGCCAGCACGATTGCGTCGTGCCCGGCGCCGCTGACGATTCGCTCGCTGCGATAGCCGAACGCGTCCGCGGCCTGCGCGACGAGTTCGACGCACGCGCGATCGAACGGCGTCGCCGGGCTGCGCCAGCAAGTCCCGATCGCCACCTGCACGCCGCGCGCGGCCGCCACGCGTGCCGCTGCATCGCGCAGCGCGCGCTCCATCGCATCGACTTCGGCATCGTCGTGATGACGCAGATCGACGGTAAAGGTCAGCTCGCCCGCAATCGTGTTGCGCGAGGCGTTGCGAACGGCGACCTGGCCGATCGTCGCGAGGCCGCGCGGCGCATAGCCGGCGACGATCCGCTCCAGATCGAGCGCGATCTGCGCGGCCGCGAAATAGGCGTCGCGACGGTACGGCATCGGCGTCGTGCCCGCATGCGCGGCTACACCCGTGACCGTCACGTCGAGCCAGCGAATCGCCTGGCCGCCGGTCACGATCCCGATCGTCGTGCCGTTCGCCTCGAGCACGGGCCCCTGCTCGATATGCGCTTCGAAATAGGCGTCGACCGCGCCGCCCGTGCGCCGCGTGCCGCGATAGCCGCAGGCGTCGAGCGCATCGCCGAGCGAGACGCCGTCGGCATCGCGCGTCGCAAGCGCATCGGCAAGCGGCAGCGCACCGGTGAACACGGCCGAGCCGAGCATCGCCGGCGCGAAGCGTGCACCCTCCTCGTTCGTCCAGGACACGATCTCGAGCGGCTTGTTCGTCACGACGCCTGCAGCGTTCAGCGTGCGCACGAGTTCGAGCGCGGCCAGCACGCCGTACACGCCGTCGAAGCGCCCGCCTTCGGGCTGCGTGTCGAGATGGCTGCCGATCAGCACCGGCGCCGCGTGCGCGTCTGCGCCGTCGCGCCGCGCGAACAGGTTGCCGACTTCGTCGACGCTGACCGTCATGCCCGCGTCGCGGCACCACTGCGCGAACAGGTCACGCCCGCGCCGGTCGTCTTCGGTGAGCGCAAGCCGGCGCACGCCGCCGCGAGGTGTCGCGCCGATGCGCGCCATGTCCGTCAGGCTGCGCCACAGGCGGTCGCCGTCGATTTTCAACAGGTCTTTCATATGCACTCCGGATAAAACCGTGAATCGGTGCTCAGTGCGTGCCGAGCGCTTCGGCGCCGGCCGGCTGCGCCGCGCGGCGCGCATCGAGCGCGACGATGCAGAGCAGCGAGATGCCGGACAGGCACGTGTAGAACACCGCGAGCGGCCACCACTGGCCCGCGAAGCGGTGCGCGAGCCACGTGCCGACGAGCGGCGTCAGGCCGCCCGCGAGCGCGCCGCAGATCTGGTACGCGAGCGAGATCGCCGAATAGCGCACGTGCGCGGGAAACACGCCGCTGACGAAGCCCGCGATCACCGAATAGAAGCCCGACATGCAGACGACCGCGATCGCGATGCCCGTCACGAGCGACACCGACGTGCCGCCCTGCACGAGCATGAACATCGGATACGGCGACAGCATCGCGAGCGCGGCCGCGAGCTTCAGGAAGCGCGCGCCGCCGATACGCTCGGCAATCCACGCGGAAATCGGCTGGCCGACGAACTGGATGATCGCGACCGCGAACAGGCTGTCGAGAATCAGCGACCGCGACACGCCGACGTACTGCGTGGTGTACGCGATCATGAACGTGTTCGTGAAATAGACGCCCGCGATCCCGATCGTGTTCGCGCCGATGCAGAGCAGCACGAGCCCCCATGCGGACCGGAACACTTCGGCCACCGGCAGCTTCACCGTGCGGTTCGCTTCCTTCACGCGCGCGAACTCGGGCGATTCGTTCACGCCGAGCCGGATCAGGATGCCGACGATCAGCAGCACCGCGCTTGCGAGAAACGGCAGGCGCCAGCCCCATGCGAGGAAATCGGCCTTGTCCATCGACGTGACCGCGCGAAACGCGAGCAGCGACAGGATCAGGCCGGCCGGGCTGCCGAGCTGCGCGAACGACGCGAAGAACGTGCGGCGGCCCTGCGGCGCGTGTTCGCCCGCCATCAGCACCGCGCCGCCCCACTCGCCGCCGACCGCGATGCCCTGCACGATGCGCAGCACGACGAGCAGCACCGGCGCGAGCATGCCGACCGTCGCGTAGTCGGGCAGCAACCCGACGCAGACGGTCGCGACGCCCATCATCATCAGCGTCGTCATCAGCGCCTTCTTGCGGCCGATGCGATCGCCCAGATGGCCGAATACGATGCCGCCGAGCGGGCGTGCGAAAAAGCCGACCGCGAACGTCGCGAACGACGCCATCGTGCTGACGAAGCGGTCGTGCGACGGGAAGTACAGCTCGCCGAACACGAGTGCAGCGGCGGTCGCGTAGATGTAGAAGTCGTACCACTCGATCATCGTGCCGATGAACGCGGCCGTCGCGGCGCGGCCCGGCTGACGGGCGGAAGGAAGAGACTGGGTCATGCGGGGCTCCTGTCGCGCGCCGGGCCGCTCGGCAACGGCACGCAATATGGTGATGGCGACCGTCTGTCGCGGCCTCGGGCCGCACGCTGCGGCACGCCTCCTTTATCGGCCGCCGCAATTCATTAGTCAAATTTCAAGTTATTATTCGGCGTATAAATTCAGCTAATACACGGCACACCTGCCGTCCGGAGACCCGATGCGCGCCGATCTCGCTCCCTTCCTCAACGACCGTCTCGACTGGAACCTGTTGCGTACCTATCTGGTGATCATGCAGGAGCGCAGCGTGAGTCGCGCGGCCGCGCGGCTGCACGTGACGCAGCCCGCGGTGAGCCAGGCGTTGCGCCGGCTCGAGGACACGCTCGAGCGGCGGCTGATCGAGCGGCGCGGCGCGCACTTCGCGCCGACGCCGGCCGGCGAAGCCGTCTACCGGATCGCGAGCGACATCTACGGCGGCATCTCGCGCCTCGAAACGGAGCTCGACGACAGCACGGCCGACCTCACCGGCTCGATCCGGCTGTTGACCGTGAGCCGCATCGAGTCGCCCGTCTACGACGAATTCCTCGCGGATTTCCATCGCGCGTATCCGCGCGTCGATCTGCAGATCGAAGTGATGCGCTCGTCGGACATCCTGTCGTCGCTGCTGCAGAAGACCGCGACGGCCGGGCTCGGCCTGTGCCGCACGCCGCACGACAAGCTCGAGATGCGCTGCTTCCTGCGCCAGCGCTATGCGATCTACTGCGGTCGCCATCATCGTCTGTTCGGGCAGACGCAGTTGCGGATGGAAGACCTGCTCGCCGAGAACTTCGTGTCGTTTACGAGCGACCAGATCGGCGACAGCCTGTCGCCCCTCACGGTATTTCGCGATCAGAAGGGCTTCACCGGACGCATCGTCGCGTCGTCGCCGAGCCTCGAGGAAGTGCGGCGGCTGATCTTCGCCGGCTACGGCATCGGCTGCCTGCCCGAGCATATCGTGCGCGACGACATCGCCCAGCAGCGGCTGTGGCGGCTGCCGCCCGACGAAGGGCTCGTCGACGTCGACGTGTTCCTGCTGTGGCATCGCGACCGCAAGATGAATGCGGCCGAGCTGGCGTTTCTCGAGGCGATGGAGCGCTGCATGCAGCGCTATTCGCTCGCGCAGCGGCTCGGGAAATAGCGCCGCGGGCGCGACGCGCGCGCTATAGGCGCCCAAGCCGGACGCATGCCGGCCCGATGCGCGCCGTCAGGGCTGCGCTTCGCCGCGCTCGAGCGGCAAGATCAGGCGTTCGGGAATGCTGCGACGCGACCCGCGCGCGCCGACGTAATACAGCACGGCCGGCACGACGAGGCCGAGAATCCACGAGATGTCGGTGCCGCCGAGCGCGTCGACGAGCGGGCCCGTATAGACGTGCGTCGACATGAAGGGCAGCTGCACGAGAATGCCGATCACGTAGATCGCGATCGCCATCGCGTTCCAGCGGCCGTAGCGGCCGTCCGGGTCGGAGAGCGCCGGCACGTCGTAGCGCGAACGCGTGAAGCAGTAGTAGTCGACGAGATTGATCGCGCTCCACGGCGTGAAGAACGCGAGCAGGAACAGGATGAAGGCCGTGAATTCCTTCAGGAACGAATGGCGACCGGCCAGCGCGATCAGCGTCGAGACGCAGATCATCCCGAAGATGTACAGCAGCCGGCTGCGCGACGACACCGCGCCCTTGCCGCGAAAGCCGCTGACGATCGTCGCCATCGACATGAAGCTGCCGTACGCGTTGAGCGCCGTCACCGTGACCTTGCCGAACGCGATGCTGAAATACAGCAGCGCGGCCACGGCGCCCGTCGAACCGAGGCCGACGATGTACGCGACTTCGTGGTGCGCGAAGCCGCTGCCGGCCAGCGCCGCCGCGAACACGCCGAACACCATGGCCGCCTGCGCGCCGATCACGGAGCCGAGGCCCACCGCGAAGAACGTGCCGAGCGACGACGTCGAGCGCGGCAGATAGCGCGAGTAGTCGGCGACGTACGGGCCGAACGCGATCTGCCACGATGCGGACAGCGACATCGACAGCAGGAAGCTCGCGAGCGTGAAATGCCGGTTCGCGAGCAGCGCGCCGATGTCGTGGTTCGCGAACAGCTGCGCGAACATGTAGACGAACGCGACGATGCCGATCACGCTCGCGATCCGGCCGACGAAGTGGATCGCGCGATAGCCGCACACCGTCAGCACGACGATCACCGCCGCGAACAGCAGGATGCCGGCCGCGTCGTCCACGTGCAGCAACTGCGCGACCGCCTGCCCCGCGAGCACGGAGCCGCTCGCGGAAAAACCGATGTACATCAGGCACACGAGCACGATCGGGATCATCGCGCCGTACACGCCGAACTGGACGCGGCTCGAAATCATTTGCGGCAGCCCGAGTTGCGGGCCTTGCGCGCCGTGCAGCGCCATCACCGCGCCGCCGATCAGCTGCCCGAGCAGCAGCGCGATCAGCGACCAGAACACGTCGCCGCCGAGCACGACCGCGAGCGCGCCCGTGACGATCGCGGTGATCTGCATGTTCGCCGACAGCCACAACGTGAACTGGCTCAGCAAGCCGCCGTGACGTTCGGCGTCGGGAATGAAATCGATCGAGCGGACTTCGATCAAGCCGCCGGCGTTTCCAGTGGGATGCGTTGACACGGGCAAATCTCCAGATGACTCGGGACGACAAATGGTTCGAACGGACGCGGAACGTGTCGAGCCGTCGGTTCGGCGCTTCGACGCGGGCGCCGTGGATCGCCGAGCGGCGCCATGCACGCGCGATGGGCGCGACGAGCACGGTGACGCGCACGCGGCGCGACGCGGGTAGGCATTGCCAGCGCATGATCTTGTATATACAACTTGTCTGATATCCGGAAATACCCGTCTTTCGCCGCTTTTTTAGGCGTGTAGATGGGTCGGCACGCGAGTCGCAGCGTGATGCAAGGTGACGTATGGAAACCGAAAGGAGGCGGCGGCATCGTCATCGACAGGCGACGATCGGCGGCGCCCTTCATCGTTCGTCCACCGTTCGTTCGCCGCTCAGATCAGCCGGTCCGACGCGACGACATGCACGCCCGGCCGCGCGTCGAGCGCGGCATCGAGCAGCGCGCGTGCAATGCGCGGCGCGGGATTCACGCGCCACTTCGGCGGCAGCAGCGCGCCCGCGATCCTCAGTGCGAACTGCAACGCGCGCTCCCCGAGCCGGAACTCGTCGCGGCTACCGCCGATCAGCCCGGGACGCACGTACGTCAGCGACGCGAAACCGACGTCCGCGAGCGAGCGCTCTACTTCGCCCTTCACGCGACTGTAGAAAACGCGCGACGCCGGATCCGCGCCGAGCGCGGAATTCAGTACGTAGGTCGGCGTGCCGTGCCGATGCGCGAGGCGGGCCACCGCGAGCGGATAGTCGTGATCGACGCGCCGGAATGCCGCTTGCGATCCGGCGATGCGCATCGTCGTGCCCAGCGTGCAGATCACGGCGTCGGCACGCCGCCAATCCGCGTCGGCCGGCAGCTGCTCGAAGTCGACCGTCACCGCCTGCAGCTTCGGATGCGGTGACAACGGACGGCGCGCGATGACGACGATGCGCGCGACGCGCGGATCGGCGAGCGCCGCATCGAGGACGTGGCGTCCGACCAGACCGGTCGCGCCGACAAGCAGCAGTTTCATGTTCGATCGCTCCGTTGGATGACGTTGCGCTGATCGCTGATGTCCAGCGCTGCAGTGTACGGCCGTGCCGCGCCGCCACAAACCCGCGCTACGAACCGCCGCCCTTTGCCGCGACATGCTCGGCGCCACGCCCGTCCAGCGCTTGTACGCCTGCGAGAACGATGACATGTCGCTGAACCCCAGTTCCTGCGCAATCTCCTTGATCGACAGCCCCCCCTCGGCAACGAGCGCCTGCGCGCGCGCCTTGCGGACCGCATTCGAAATGTCGCGAAAGCACGCGCCCTCTTCCTGCAGCCGGCGCTTGAGCGTGCGCTCGCTCGTGTTGAGCAGCGCCCACTATCCGCTGGAACAGCCGGGGTTGTCGCAGATGGTTAATGCGATCGATGCGTTCTATCGGGAGGTGACGGCAAGCGCGGATGGTGCGCGGACGCTGCCGTAAGGGCGGTGTGGGCGGACAAACGAAAACCCCGCGAGGGACGCCTGTGACGTCATAGCCCGATTCACAGCGGAACTGAAACTAGGATTTCAGCCCGCGCCATTCGAGCATCGGAAGCATCAGCCCGTTTGGCGGCAATCTCACCCAGACGAGCATATGCAACACCGGGCTTGCGATGTCTCCGTGTCGGAGCAGTACCTGAGGTCATCGTCTTCAGAACTGAGCGGTCACCTGAAAACCGAGCGTCACACGTGCCGTCGGAAAACCTGACGGCTTGTAAACCGGCGTACCGGCGAAGAGATCGTACGCATAGGTTCCGAGTCGCGTGCCCACGCTGCCCTTTAGGCCGATCACTGCTCCAGCCAACTGCGTACCGACGAGGGCAACAGGTTGCGGGCCCCAAACTCGGCCATAGTCGAGTCCCGCATAAAGTGCCTGCCCCGTCTGGCCGATCGGTGCCTGCAATTCGTTGCGCCAATAGAATCCGCGCGCCGCGGCGAGCATCGTTTCACCGTCGAAACCGCGCACGGTGTAGCGGCTACCGATGGTCAGGTCGTCGATGTAATAGAGTGTGTTGCCCGTGTACTGGCCGTGGAGCGTGCCGACATAGCGAAACGTCTGCTTGCCGATCGCGAACGGCACCGACAGGTTCGCATCCAGCAGGGCCATCTTGAAGCGATAGGTCGGCCCACCACCCGCTGCCAACGTGTCTTCCTGAGCACCCAATCCACCGACACCTTGACGATATGCAAGCGAGCCATCGAACTGAGCGCCACCGAAGTAGTGGCGATCGGTCAGCCCAAGCTCGATCGTCGTGTTATTGCGGCGCTGCTGCGAAATCTCGGTGTCTTCCATGAAGCTTTGTCCGAAACGACGCGACAGACGAGCGTACGCACCTAACACATCATTCTGGCTACGGGCGAGCACTCGGGCCAGCTTGAAATCGACCGTCTTTGAATTGCCGCTCGCCACGAATGTTTGGTTCAGGCCGGCGATTTGCTGGTAGTAGGTATTCGTGTACGCAGACAGCGTCGCGGTCCAGTAGCCCCACGGAATCGAGTAGAAGCCGTTCCAGCCGTGCGAGCCCAGGCGCTTGTCGCCAAATTCGAGATCCTGGCTGACGCCGACGTTGAAAATGTCGTTCAGGCCGAGCGGATTGTCGATGCCGAGCGACAGGTTGCCCTGCAGCCGACCGGTCGCCCGCGTGCCCGAGTTGTCGATCGAGGCGACGACTGTCCACGGCTTGCCGCGCTTCACCTCGAGCACGACGTCGCTTTCGCCCGGCACATCGGCCGGTAATATCTGCATCGACACATCCTGGCTCGACACGCGTTTCATCTGCTCGAGGCCCTGTTCGAGGTCGCGCAGATTCAGCAGTTCGCCGTCGCCAGTCGGAAAGGCGGTTTTCCAGGTGCCGCGGAGCTTTTCGTCGGCGAAGCGCACATGGCGGATCACGCCGGGAATCAGTGAAAACTTGAGGGCACCAGTCGACAGGTCCTGTTCGGGCAGCAGCACACGTGTCGTCACGTAGCCGCGCGCCAGGATGGCTTGCGATAGACCCTTGACCAGCACATCGATACCTTGCTTGCCGACGCACTGGCCAGCATAGTGCTCCAACCATTCGCGGGCGAAAGAAAATCGATCCATCGGGAGGGTGGACGCGCCCCCCAAAAAGCGAATCTTTCCCAGGAAAAGCTCCGGCGCGAGCCATGACAAAGACCAGCGTCGCCCTACAATTTCTGGTCCTCGTCGCTTTTTGTTTCATAGCTTTTATGGGCCTTCTTGTAGCTATTGCCAAACGGCTTGATATGAAGCAATTTAGCACGGCTCGTCATACCGCCGACAAGCGCGATAGCGAAACCAGAAAGCAAAAGAATTCGCGCCCACAGAATGGGGATGTCGCACTCAACAGCGATGGCAGCAAATGCTACCCCTACAGCGATGAGCAAGAACCGGAACCACGAGGTGAAATTTCCATCCTCAATAAATTCGATCTTCATTTTTCCCATTTGACGAATCAGTACCGACAATCCGATTCAACTTATTTTGACCGACTTTAGCAACACCACTACCATTGACTTGACTTGCAAGCTCATTAATTGCCGGAGTAAATGCGGGGTTGGCCGCTGAAATATAGTTTGAAACGATGGCCGTAAATCCGTTAAATAGATACTGCCCTGTATCCGGCTTAACTAATTGTCCGATTGCATCTGCGACAATCCCTACCACTGTCCCTGCAAATGCGATCCCGTCGCAAACCGCGGAGCAAGGCGTTACAGCTGCCCCCGCCACCGCATTCGATGATACACGTCCGGCATTTGTCGAAATCATCCCCATCGCTTCCGCTGTTGTGTTTCGCACATAGTTCGCATCGGATTGATCGAATTTCGTGAACGGTCCCGTGATGTTCCAGCTTCCCCCTTTCCCGGTCTGCAGATAAGTAATGCTCGGCACATCACCAGCCGGTGCCGAGCTTGCATTCGACATAATGCACGCCTGCAATTCCGGATTCGCCTGTGCAGTAATCTGCGCAAGGGTCGTCTTCCCGTCACTTGTTGTACCACCCGCAGCGTCAACAAATGTCAAGCGTTGCTGAGAAGTCACGAACTAACTGAAAACTCTCCGCACTTGTATTAATGACGAGTTCGCCGATCCGTAATCCCAATCCGACAAGCCAAACAGCGCATTGTGTTAGTCGGGCGTATCGAAAGCATTGACTTCGGCAATCGGCGCGAATATTACCTCAGCCGTCATCTCAAAAATCCCTGACAGAATTGCGAGGTCGAATCTGCACATGTCCCGCGATCGAGTCTGTGACCACATATCGCCCACCCGAGTACGGTCAGCTATGGCCGCTCCGTCGCTACATTTCCGCATCGGCGCACTTCGCTTGGGAGTTTCCGTGAACTGCTCTGGGGATCCAGGCCACAAACGAGCGTTGGCGTTTCGGAGGCGATTTTCACGATAGGAACGGGAGATTGGAGATGAAGGGCAAGCAAGACTCGGTGAAGCAGATCTGGTTCGGCCGTATCCATCGAGCCAGCTTCCACCGTGAAGCACTGTTCGCGATGAGCGACCGCCTTCAGTAGGCGCAGCGCCGGGCGCGGCAAAGGAATTTCGCGCGGTTTCCCTGTCAGGTACTGCATCTTGTGCGGCAGCCGTGCGACGCCCGTTTTCATGTTCAGCGTATTCTTCCCGAGCCCGCGCAATTCCTTCGCGCGCATGCCGCAACGGAGCGCCACAAGCCACGCGAGCGCGACCTCCTGATTCTTCGTCGTCGGCTCCTGACCGGTCCGGTACCCGAGCCAGCGCACGATCGGGCGCACTTCCTTCCATGGATCAACGCGTCGCGTCCGCGGCACGCTGTCTGGTGGCAAACCAAGGTCCGCAAACGGGCTGGACTGGATCCACTTCCATTCCCTTCGCGCAATCGTGTAGACGTTCCGATACAGATTGATCTCGCGCAGGACCGATCCGGGCTTGATGCCGCGCACCTTCTTCCCATCGGGCGCGATATATCCGGATAGTCGACGATCACGCCATTCGGCCCACATCGGGGTATCCGCCTGCGACAACGGCCTCTCTGCGTACTCGGGGAACTGCTTGATGAAAGAGGCAATGCGGTTCTGCTCCCACTTCGTTCCGCCCTTCTTGGGCGACACACGCTTCGAGTATTCGGCAAGCGCTTCGCCAAGGGTATGTCTATCGGCGGCCGGCATGTCGCCGAGGCGTTTCAGTTCAGCCTCGCGCGCAGCGCCCCACGCGTTTGCCTCGCGGCGCGTGCGCAGCACCTTCGAATCGCGCACGCCACCGACGTAGACCTGCACGCGGAAGCCGTCTTTGTGTGGGGTGATCGATGCCATCGTGGGGAGAGTCGTGCGTAGTAGATGGGGAATCCGTTCTACAACTCTCCCCAAATTGAGGGGAATAATACTTGTATGGATGAACAGGGCTCTCGCTGTAACCTGTTGTTTCTACACGGTTCCACTTGACAGCCAAGTTCACGTTGAAAGGCCGTGGTGCCGGGGACCGGACTCGAACCGGCAAGCCAGTTAAGGCGGCGGATTTTCGTCACACTGCTTCTTTCGAAGCCGACGTCGTCTGAACGACATCGTTCGTGCGCTGGACTATGCCTTCGCCGTCGCGCGCGGGCGTGCTGCCGACCCGTGCGCCTTAGGCGCCCCCCGTCTAGTCTCTACACCTTCCTCGCGGTGCCCGCGAGGCTTGGCTCGGCGTTGCCTCGATGCGCACATCAGGGGTTTCGCCGAATTTGAAGGGTTCTGCACCGACCGTTTCCGGCCGGGCACTCAATCGTTTAAGTCCGCTATGTTTACCAATTTCATCACCCCGGCAACAGGGCGGACGCGATTCTACCATTGGTCGCGCGTGCGTTCCCCGATTCAGGCATGCCGCGAACCGTCGAAGCATGCTCTCGCGTCCGCACGCAGCGATGCGCCGCCGGAATAATCCGCCGTAACCGACGCCAATCCCGCGAACGCATGCGGTTTCGCCCCGCATCGACGCATCCGCCGATACAATCGGAACTGCCTCCGCGCCGCGCCGACCCTCTTGCGCGCGCCGCGCCGACCCTCTTGCGCGCGACGCGCACGCACACCGCGATACGCCCCCTTCACGCGTCATCGACAGGTCACAAACGTTTTCGATAATCAACCCGCCGAAAACGTTTACATCGCGTGACCTCATGACCTCGACCATCAAGGATGTCGCCGCACTCGCCGGCTTTTCGATCGCCACCGTGTCGCGCGCGATCAATGCGCCGCACACCGTCAGCCCGGCGACGCTCGAAGCAATCCGCACCGCGATCGATACGCTGCGCTTTCGTCCGAGTCCGCTCGGCCGGCAGTTGCGCGGCGAGCGCACGCGGCTCGTCGGCGTCGTCGTGCCGACGCTGTCGAATCCCGTGTTCGCCGACTGCCTGCTCGGCATCGACGAACTCGCGACCGCGGCCGGCTTCAAGCTGATCCTGATGACGACCGAATACGACGCGGCGCGCGAACGTCACGCGATCGAGACGCTGCGCGAGCAGCGCGTCGAAGGCCTGATCCTGACCGTCGCCGACGCCGACACGCATCCGCTGCTCGACATGCTCGATCGCGACGGACCGCATTACGTGCTGATGCACAACGACACGCAGCGCCGGCCGTCGGTGTCGGTCGACAACCGGCACGCCGCATACGACGGCGTGCGGCTGCTCACCGCGCGCGGCCATCGTCGCGTGCTGATGCTCGCGGGCTCGCTCGCCGCATCCGATCGCGCGCGCCAGCGTCATCTCGGCTATGCGCAGGCGCTCGCCGAAAGCGGCGTCGCGACGCTGCCGCCCGTCGAAGTCGACTTCAACGCGCCCGAACTGCCCGACGCGGTGCTCGCGCATCTGACCGCGCACGCGACGCGCCCGACCGCCCTCTTCTGCAGCAACGACCTGCTCGCGATGGTCGTGATGCGCGGGCTGCGCCGCGCCGGTTTCTCGATCCCGGACGATCTGTCGGTACTCGGCTTCGACGGCATCGACATCGGCGAGCTGCTCGCGCCGCCGCTCGCGAGCGTCGCGACGCCGAACCGCGACATCGGCCGCCATGCGTGGCGACGATTGATCGACGCGATCGGCGGCGCCGCGATCGAACGCACGTCGCTAATTCTGCCGCACGCGGTGCGCGACGGCGCGACCGTCGCACCGCCCGCGGCCGACGTGCAACTGCGTCGCGCGTAAACCCGCGCGCCGCGCGCTGCATGCGGCGCGCGGCGACGTCCCCTTTCTTCGTCCGGAGACCTGATCGTGCCTTTCCGTCCGACCTCGCTGCTGCGCGCGCTCGCTGCGCCGCTCGCCTGCGCCGCACTCATCGCCGGCGCGAACGCCGCTCGCGCCGATGAAACGGCGATCTGCTACAACTGTCCGCCCGAATGGGCCGACTGGGCCGCGCAGATCGCGGCGATCAAGCAGAAGACCGGCATCCGCGTGCCGTTCGACAACAAGAACTCGGGTCAGGCGATCGCGCAGCTGATCGCCGAACAGAAGAGCCCGGTCGCCGACGTCGTCTATCTCGGCGTCTCGTCCGCGTTCCAGGCGAAGGACAAGGGCGTGATCGTGCCGTACAAGCCCGCGCACTGGAACGACATCCCCGCGAACCTGAAAGATCCGCAGGGCTACTGGTTCGCGATCCATTCGGGCACGCTCGGCTTCTTCGTCAACAAGGATGCGCTCGACGGCAAGCCCGTGCCGCGTTCGTGGGCCGATCTGCTGAAGCCCGAATACAAGGGGATGGTCGGCTATCTCGATCCGTCGAGCGCGTTCGTCGGCTATGCGGGCGCGGTCGCCGTCAACCAGGCGCTCGGCGGCAGCCTCGACAACTTCAAGCCGGCGCTCGACTGGTTCCGCAAGCTGAAGGCGAACGCGCCGATCGTGCCGAAGCAGACCGCGTATGCACGCGTGCTGTCGGGCGAGATTCCGATTCTGCTCGACTACGACTTCGACGCATACCGCGCGAAGTACAAGGACAACGCGAACATCGAGTTCGTGATCCCGAAGGAAGGTACGATCGCGGTGCCCTACGTGATGAGTCTCGTGAAGGGCGCGCCGCACGACGCCAACGGCAAAAAGGTGCTCGACTTCGTGCTGTCCGACGAAGGCCAGAAGCTGTGGGCGAACGCGTATCTGCGCCCGGTGCGCGCACAGACGCTGCCCGCCGACGTCGCGACGAAGTTCCTGCCCGCGAGCGACTATGCGCGCGCGAAGCCGGTCGACTTCGGCAAGATGGCGGCCGGCCAGCAGGCGTTCGGCCAGCAGTATCTGCAGGTGATGCAGTAAGCGCCGATGCTTGATCTGACCTTTCAGCTGCGCTGGCGCATCGCGCTCGTCGCGCCGGCGCTCGCGGTGTTCGCCGCATTCTGGCTGCTGCCGATGGCGGCGCTCGTGCACGTCTCCGCCGACGGCGGATTCGTCGCGCGGTACGCGGCGCTGCTCGGCAACGCGCGCTACATGAAAAGCCTCGGCGCGACCGTCGCGCTGTCCGCAGGCGTTACGCTCGCGACGCTCGCGCTGTCGACGATTTCCGGCCTGCTGCTCGCGCGCCGCGAATTCGCCGGCAAGCGCGTGCTGCTCGCGCTGCTGACCTTTCCGCTCGCGTTCCCGGGCGTCGTCGTCGGCTTCATGGTGATCATGCTCGCCGGACGGCAGGGATTGATCGGCGCGTTGTCCGCGAAGCTGACCGGCGACAAGTGGGTGTTCGCGTATTCGATCGCGGGGCTGTTCGTCGGCTACCTGTACTTCTCGATTCCGCGCGTGATCGTCACCGTGATCGCCGCCGCCGCGAAGCTCGACCCGTCGCTCGAGGAAGCCGCACGCTCGCTCGGCGCGTCGCCGTGGCGCATCTTCGCCGACATCGTGCTGCCCGCGCTCGCGCCGGGGCTGATCGCGGCCGGTGCGATCTGCTTCGCCACCGCGATGGGTGCGTTCGGTACCGCGTTTACGCTCGCGACCGATCTCGACGTGCTGCCGATGACGATCTATACCGAGTTCACGCTGAACGCGAACATCGCGACGGCCGCCGGACTGTCGATCGTGCTCGGCATCGTCACGTGGGCCGTGCTCGCGCTCGCGCGCCGGTTCGCCGGTCACACCGCCGCTGCCGCGGCCTGAGGAGGCATTCGATGCCATCGCTTTCCGATTCTTCGGCGCCGCTGCGCGCCGCATCGCCGGCGCGCGCGGCCGGCCGTTCGCGCCGCGTGCCGCGCCAGGCCGGCGGCCGCGCGATCGCCGCGCTGCAATGGAGCGTCACGCTGCTGCTCAGCGCGTTCCTGATCGTGCCGGTCGTGATGTCGGTGCTCGCCGGCCTGACCGTCAACTACTTCCGCGGGCTGTCGAGCGGCCTCACGCTGCGCTGGCTTGAACAGGTGTGGCAGCAGTATCACGGTTCGATCTGGCTGTCGCTCGCCGTCGCGTTCGCGACGCTCGCGATCGTGCTCGTCGTCGGCGTGCCGGCCGGCTATGCGCTCGCGCGCAGCCGCAGCCGCGTCGCGCGCGTGATCGAGGAAGCGCTCGTGCTGCCCGTGGCGCTGCCCGGCCTCGCGTCGGCGCTCGCGCTGCTGATCGTCTACGGCGGCTTCACCGCATTCCGGATGAGTCTGTGGTTCATCGTCGCGGGCCACGTCGTGTTCACGCTGCCGTTCATGGTGCGCGCGGTCGCGGCTGTCGCGGCGAGCGCGGACCTGCGCACGCTGGAGGAAGGCGCGGCCAGCCTCGGTGCGTCGTTCGCCACGCGCTTCGCCACGATCGTGCTGCCGAACCTGCGGCCCGGCATCGTCGCGGGTGCACTCGCGGTGCTCACGCTATCGATCGGCGAATTCAACCTCACGTGGATGCTGCATACGCCCGACACGAAGACGCTGCCGGTCGGTCTCGCCGACACCTATGCGTCGTTGCGTCTCGAAGTCGGCAGCGCCTACACGATCCTGTTCCTGCTGATGACGCTGCCGCTGCTCGTCGCGATGCAATGGCTCGGCGTCGATCCGTCCGGCACGCGCGCGTCGAAGCGGCGCGCACGCTGATCTTTCCGTTCCGATGAAACTCGATTCCATTCCCATTACGCTGACCCGCTGCGCGAAGACGTTTCGCGGCACGCGCGTGCTCGAACCGCTCGACCTGTCGATCGGCGCGGGCGAGACGCTCGTGCTGCTCGGCCCGTCCGGTTGCGGCAAGACGACGACGCTACGCCTGATCGCGGGCCTCGACACGCCGGATGCCGGCGGCACGATCGCATTCGGCGACGACAACGTGACCGCGCTGCCGATCGAGCGTCGGCAGGTCGGCATGGTGTTCCAGAACTACGCGCTGTTTCCGAACCTGACCGTGCGCGGCAACGTCGGCTACGGGCTGAAGATTCGCCGCACCGAGCCGCGTGCGCTGCGCGCGCGCGTCGACGAACTGCTCGCGATGATGCGGCTCGACGCGCATGCGGACAAGCCGATCGATCAGCTGTCCGGCGGACAGCGTCAGCGCGTCGCGCTCGCACGCGCGCTCGCCGTCGGTCCGCGTGTGCTGCTGCTCGACGAACCGCTGACTGCGCTCGATGCGAAGCTGCGCGACGCACTGCGACGCGAGATGAACGCGCTGCTGCGCGCGCTCGGCGTGACGACCGTCTACGTGACGCACGATCAAGCCGAAGCGATGGAGCTCGGCGACCGGATCGTCGTGATGGGCGCCGGCCGCATCGAACAGATCGGCACGCCGCGCGACGTCTACTACCGCCCTGCGAATCGCACGGTCGCGCAATTCATCGGCACGCTGAATCGCGTTGCAGGACAATGGCGGGACGGCGCGCTGGTGACGACGGGCGGCGCCATCGCGACGCCGCATGCGGGCGACGAATGGTTCTTCCGTCCCGAGGACGCGCAGCTCGCCGATCCGGCCGATGCGCCGTTGCGCGGCACGGTCGGCGCGTGTGCGTTCCTCGGGGAGCGCACACGGCTGACGATCGAGGATGCGGCGCCCGACGCGCTCGTGATCGATGTGCCGGGCCGCATCGCGCTCGCGCGCGGCACCGCGGTCGGCCTGTCGATCGCGACCGACGGCCTGATCGCGCTCGGCGCATGAGCGGCGCGCCTCGCGCGCGCCCACGATAACGACATCCTTCCGAGGAACCGACGATGCTGCTTGCTCAAATCAGCGATCTCCACATCAAGCGTCCGGGCCAGCTCGCGTACCGGCGCGTCGACACCGCGGCGGCGCTCGCGCGCTGCGTCGAAAAGCTGAATGCGCTCGTGCCGCGCCCCGATGCGGTGCTCGTCACGGGCGACCTGACCGACTTCGGCCACGACGACGAATATCGGCACCTGCGCGATCTCCTCGCGCCGCTCGAGATCCCGTACTACCTGATGGTCGGCAATCACGACGATCGCGCGGCGCTGCGTCGCGCGTTCGCGGATCGCCACGAACTGCAGCACGGCGAATTCGTGCAGTACGCGCTCGACATCGGCGCCGTGCGCGTGCTCGCGCTCGACTCGCAGGTGCCGCGCACGAGCGGCGGCGACCTGTGCGATGCGCGGCTCGGCTGGCTCGCCGCGCAGCTCGACGCCGCGCGCGACAGGCCGACGATCGTCGCGTTGCATCATCCGCCGTTCGTGTCGGGCATCGCTCACATGGATGCATTGCGGCTCGCACCGAGCGCGGCCGCGAAGCTCGATGCGCTGCTGCGCGGCTATCCGAACGTCGAGCGCGTGCTCTGCGGACACGTGCACCGGACGATGTTCACGCGCTTCGGCGGCACGCTCGCGTCGGCGGTGCCGGCGCCTGCACATCAGGTCGCCTTCGACCTGCGCGCGGACGGGCCGTCCGCGTTCCGGCTCGAACCGCCGGCGTTCGCGGTCCATCGGTACGCCCCGGACACCGGGATGGTTTCGCATCACGTGTACGTCGACGAGGGCGACGGGCCGTATCCGTTTTACGAGCCGTCCGGGGAACTGGTCGACTGACGCGGTTGGGGCGTGGCCGCGCCGGCGGCGATCGCGCATCGGCGACGCGCGCGCATCGCGGTTCGCCGGGGCGCGATCGCACGGCATGTCGCCGCGGGCATGGTTCGCAGCGCTCCGGTATGCCGACGAGCGGACGACCGCCGTGCCGTATCGACAGCCGGCGCACCTTACAGAGCGCCCTCCCGCCCGATCGGGCCGCCGGCACGCGCCGGCACGATTTGCGGCGCTCCGGTATGATCGGCACCCTCGATCGACGTCCGGCTGCGTGCGTCCGCCAGGGCCGCGCGCGCCGCGACGCGCTCATTTCGTCCCGTGCAGCCATGTCCATCGCTTCGTCCGACCGTCCGACCGACGCCGTCTCGCCCCACTATTCGCGCAGCCTGCTGTTGCTGCTCGCGACGATCGCGGGCGTGTCGGTCGCGAACATCTATTACAACCAGCCGCTGCTCGACAGCTTCCGCTCGGCGTTTCCGCAAGGCGCGTCGTGGATCGGCGCGGTGCCGACCGCGACGCAGCTCGGCTACGCGGCCGGCATGTTCCTGCTCGCGCCGCTCGGCGACCGCTTCGATCGCCGCACGCTGATCCTGCTGCAGATGGCGGGCCTGTCGGTCGCGTTGATCGCGGCCGCCAGCGCGCCGTCGCTCGTCGTGCTCGCGGCGGCGAGCCTCGCGATCGGCGTGCTCGCGACGATCGCGCAGCAGGCCGTGCCGTTCGCGGCCGAGATCGCGCCGCCGGCCGAGCGCGGCCATGCGGTCGGCACCGTGATGAGCGGCCTGCTGATCGGCATCCTGCTCGCGCGCACGGCCGCCGGTTTCGTCGCCGAATACTTCGGGTGGCGCGCGGTGTTCGGCGCATCGGTGGCCGCGCTCGTCGTGCTGGCAGCCGTCATCGTGATGCGGCTGCCGCGCAGCTCACCGACCTCGACGCTGTCGTACGGCAAGCTGCTCGGCTCGATGTGGCATCTCGTGGTCGAATTGCGCGGGCTGCGCGAAGCGTCGCTGACGGGCGCCGCGCTGTTCGCGGCGTTCAGCGCGTTCTGGCCCGTGCTGACGCTGCTGCTTGCGGGCCCGCCGTTTCATCTCGGTCCGCAGGCGGCCGGCCTGTTCGGGATCGTCGGCGCGGCGGGCGCACTCGCGGCGCCGTATGCGGGACGCTTTGCCGACACGCGCGGGCCGCGCGCGATCATCTCGCTCGCGATCGCGCTGCTGGCCGTCTCGTTCGTGATCTTCGCGCTGTCGGGCACGAGCCTCGTCGGGCTCGTGATCGGCGTGATCGTGCTCGATGTCGGCGTGCAGGCCGCGCAGATCTCGAACCAGTCGCGCATCTATGCGCTGAAGCCGGAAGCGCGCAGCCGCGTGAACACGGTCTACATGGTGTGCTATTTCATCGGTGGCGCGCTCGGCTCGTCGGTCGGCGTTATGGCCTGGCGCGCAGCCGGCTGGCTCGGCATGTGCGCCGCCGGACTGCTGTTTACCGCGCTCGCCGGCGCGTTCCACTACGTCGGCGGCAAGCGCGGCTGAGCGCCGCCGCCGCGTGGGGCGGGCGCCTTACGCGTCCGCGCGCTGCGGTGAGGACTCGCGCGCAGGCCGCGGCGCAAGTGGCGACAACGTGTCGGGCGTCGCCGCGTGGGGTGCTGCGGCATCGAGTGCCGGTGCGCCTACCGTCGCCGCGTCGACCGCTGCAGCACCGGCTGCCGCTGCATAGGTTGCCGCCGCGCCAACAACTGCTTCGCGTATTACCGCTGCATCGACTGCCGAAGCATCAACGACCGCTTCGGCTGCTGGCGCTGCGCCGGCTCCCGCAGCATCAACAACCCCTTCGTGCGCCGCCGCTGCGCCGGCTCCCGCAGCATCAACGACCTCTTCGTGCGCTGCCGCTGCACCGGCTCCCGTAGCACCAACAACGCCTTCGTGCGCTGCCGCTGCACCGGCCGCCGCAGCATCGACCACGCCTGCACCCGCTACCGCCGCACCGCCCGCCGCGCCATCCGGCGCAGCATTCGCCACCGCACTCGCCGCGGACACGGCGGCCGCCGTCATACCGGGCGCGACGTCCGGCATCGCGGCCGGCACGGGCACTGCGATCGGCTCGTACGCCGGCGCACCATCGGCCGCCGACATAGAGGCCGACGCAGTCGCAGCAACCGGCGAACCGGCCGCGGCCGCTGCGGGCCGACGCGCCGGATCGAACAGGAACGACAGCCCGACGCTGCCGAGGATCGCGACGGTCGCGACGACGGTCGCCATCGTCACCGGCTCGCCGAGCATCAGCGCGCCGAGCGCCACGGCGACGATCGGATTCACGTACATGCAGCTGCTCGCGATGATCGGGCTCGTGTGCCGGATCAGATAGCCGTACGCGACGTACGCGGCCATCGTGCAGAACACCATCAGATAGACGAACGCGAACACGGGCGCGACCGCGAGGTGTTCGACATGCTCGCCGAGCAGCCATGCGGCGAGCGTCGACATCAGCCCGCCGAGGCCGATCTGCAGCGACGTCGAAAGAAACAGGTCGGACGGCAGTTTGAGCCGCGTCGCGAGGTGCGCGCCGCCGGCCCAGAACAGCGCGCCGGCCAGCACGCTGATCGTACCGAGCGCCGAGTTTTCGGCTGCGGCGCCACCCGAATTCAGCACGACGATCCCGACCATCCCGAGCGCGACGGCCGCCCACTCGCCTTTCGTCACGCGCCGCCCGGCGACCGCCGCGATCACGGTGGCGAACAGCGGCACCGTCGCGACCATCACCGCGGCCGAACCGCTGCTGACCGTGCGCATCCCGAGCGCGATCGTGCCGGACGACAGCGCGACGAGCATCGTGCCGACGATTGCCGCATTACGGATCTCGACGAGCGTGGGCCATTCGGGCTTGCGGCGCAGCGCGAAGACGAACAGGCCGATCCCGCCGAGCAGGTTGCGCAGCCCCGACAGCAGCAGCGGCGGGAACGACTGCAGCGCGAAATGCAGCCCGCTGTACGTCGAGCCCCAGACGAAATAGATGAATACGAGCGCGAGCGCAACGCGGCCGCCGCGGCTTTGCGGCAGACGAATCCGCAGCGGGAAGCGCGCGAGGAAATCGAGCAGACGGTCGAGCGGCGTCATGGCCTGACCGCCCGCACGTCGCGCCGCGTGCTCCGCCGAAAGACGCCGGCGACGCCGGCAAGCGGCCCTGACAGGGCCGGGAAAGCGAAAGCGGACGTGCGGAACGACATGACAGTGCGAACGGCGACGAATGAAAACCGGCAGGCGGCGGCAGAGGGACAAAAAAACGTGCGCAACCGCACGGCTGCGCACGCTCGGCATTATGGCATCAAGGATTCGAAAGCATCGCCTGACACCGCTGAAAGGATCAGGACTGATGTTTCGGCGCGACATTTTCGGCGGCGGCGCGCGTGCCGAACGCCGTGAAGCGCCGACGCCGGTCGAAACGATCGCGATCCCGAAGTTTTTCTGCGCACACCGCGCCGCAGGATGCTGCACTGCGCAGCCGCCGGCACACGCACGCGTCGCACAGTGCGTGGGACGCGCGCGCCCGCGATGCTGCACGCGCACGTCGCGCCGCGGCCGGTTCCGGTTGAATCCGCCGCGAAGCCGGTGTATCGTGTGCCCTTGCTAACGCGGGGGTCCTGCAATGCTCCCGGTCGAACCGGCCGGCATTGTGGGTGAGAAATACCCTTTGAACCTGATCTGGATAATGCCAGCGCAGGGAAGCGTACGGGCTTCGCCGCTATCCCTCTGACGAAACCCGCCGCCTCACAAACTCGTCTCCTGCTTAGCTCGAGCCCCCATTCGTCACGGGGCCCGGGTGAACGCCAAGGCGCCCACTCGGGCCGACAAGGAGATTGCATGAACGCCAATCCGAAGTTTCTGTCTGCCGACGCCCACGTCGACGCTGCTGCCGTCGCGCCGCTGCCCAATTCGCGGAAAGTCTATGTGACGGGTTCGCAGCCCGACATCCGCGTGCCGATGCGCGAGATCACGCAGGCCGACACGCCGACCGGCTTCGGCGGCGAAAAGAATCCCCCGATCTACGTCTACGACACGTCGGGCCCGTACACCGATCCGGACGCCAAGATCGACATCCGCGCGGGCCTGCCGGCGCTGCGCCAGCGCTGGATCGAAGCACGCGGCGACACCGAAACGCTGCCCGGCCTGTCGAGCCAGTACGGCCGCGAGCGCGCGGCCGATCCGGCCACGGCCGACCTGCGCTTCCCGGGCTTGCACCGCAATCCGCGCCGCGCACGCGCCGGCAAGAACGTGACGCAGATGCATTACGCGCGTCAGGGGATCATCACGCCGGAGATGGAGTTCATCGCGATCCGCGAGAACCAGCGCCGCGCCGAATACCTCGAGAGCCTGAAGGCGAGCGGCCCGAACGGCGCGAAGCTCGCCGCGATGATGGGCCGCCAGCATCCGGGACAGGCGTTCGGCGCCGCGGCATTCGGCGGCAACGCGCCGAGCGAGATCACGCCGGAATTCGTGCGCGACGAAGTCGCGCGCGGCCGCGCGATCATCCCGGCCAACATCAATCACCCGGAATCGGAGCCGATGATCATCGGCCGCAACTTCCTCGTGAAGATCAATGCGAACATCGGCAACTCGGCCGTCACGTCGTCGATCGGCGAGGAAGTCGACAAGATGACGTGGGCGATCCGCTGGGGCGGCGATACGGTGATGGATCTGTCGACCGGCAAGCACATCCATGAAACGCGCGAGTGGATCATCCGCAACAGCCCGGTGCCGATCGGCACGGTGCCGATCTACCAGGCGCTCGAGAAGGTCAACGGCAAGGCCGAGGAACTGACCTGGGAAATCTTCCGCGACACGCTGATCGAGCAGGCCGAGCAAGGCGTCGACTACTTCACGATCCACGCCGGCGTGCGCCTGCAGTACGTGCCGCTGACCGCGAACCGGATGACGGGCATCGTGTCGCGCGGCGGCTCGATCATGGCGAAGTGGTGTCTCGCGCATCACAAGGAAAGCTTCCTCTACGAGCACTTCGAAGAGATCTGCGAGATCATGAAGGCGTACGACGTGAGCTTCTCGCTCGGCGACGGTCTGCGCCCCGGCTCGATCTACGACGCAAACGACGAAGCGCAGCTCGGCGAGCTGAAGACGCTCGGCGAGCTCACGCAGATCGCATGGAAGCACGACGTGCAGGTGATGATCGAAGGTCCGGGCCACGTGCCGATGCAGCTGATCAAGGAAAACATGGATCTGCAGCTCGACTGGTGCAAGGAAGCGCCCTTCTACACGCTCGGGCCGCTGACGACCGACATCGCGCCGGGCTACGACCACATCACGTCGGGCATCGGCGCCGCGATGATCGGCTGGTTCGGCACCGCGATGCTCTGCTACGTGACGCCGAAGGAACACCTCGGCCTGCCGAACAAGGACGACGTCAAGGAAGGCATCATCACGTACAAGCTCGCCGCGCATGCCGCCGATCTCGCGAAGGGTCATCCGGGCGCGCAGGTGCGCGACAACGCGTTGTCGAAGGCGCGCTTCGAGTTCCGCTGGGAAGACCAGTTCAACCTCGGCCTCGATCCGGACAAGGCACGCGAATTCCACGACGAAACGCTGCCGAAGGATTCGGCCAAGGTCGCGCACTTCTGCTCGATGTGCGGCCCGCACTTCTGCTCGATGAAGATCACGCAGGACGTGCGCGAGTTCGCAGCGCAGCAGGGCGTGTCCGAAGCGGACGCGCTGCAGAAAGGGATGGAAGTGAAGGCCGTCGAGTTCGTCAAGAGCGGCTCGGAAATCTATCATCGTCAGTGACGCACGGCGCGCCGCGGCGCGCACGTCGTTCGTCGAGCCCGCCTTCGCGCGGGCTTTTTTGCGCGCTCGCTCGCATCGCGCGTGCCTGTGCGTGGGGGCGAAACAATTCATTACGAAACGCGTCGGGGCTTAACAAGTCCTTACAGCAGCACCGCAGGCGCGCGCGTAGATTGAATTCATGCGCGGCCGCGGGCCGGCCGCGCGCCCTTCCGTTCACTACCACAAGGACAACGATCATGAACTCGATTCGGCGTATTGGGGTGTGCGCTCTCCTCGTCGCAACGGTGGCCAGCCTGTCGGCCTGCGACTCGATGACGAGGCGCCAGCGTGACACGGCAATCGGTGCGGGCGTCGGCGGCGTCGCGGGCGCGGCAATCGGCGGCAACGCGCTGTCGACGTTGGGCGGCGCAGCGGCCGGCGGCCTGATCGGCAACCAGGTCGGCAAGTAAGCGGCACCACGCGCGCCGCGATGCGGTGCGCGACATGTCGCTCCGGTCGCCCACGGCGCTTGCGCGGCAGCGAAGCGCCGTTTTCGCATGAGCCGCTCGCGCGCGGGTGTGCGCGCGGGTGCGGAAATGATCCGTTACCGTTTCGTACAGCGTGTCACCGGTGCGCGGCGTATGCTTCGCGTGTAATCGCGCGAACGCCCGCGCGCACGCGCATTCGGATGACGATTCACGGTGCGTACGAAGCAAGCCGGCGCGATACCGCGCCGTTCACGACGGCGCGCACGACCCACGCATCGGCCGCTCGTCGGCCGCCGGAGTGACATCATGAACAGGACGCTCGTCGCCGCCGCGCTCGCTTGCACGGCGCTCGCCGGCTGCTACTACCCGTACGGCTATTACGCGGCCGCACCGGTTCAGCCGGCGCCCGTCTATGTCGATCCCGCACCCGTCTATTACTATCCGGCGCCTGCCTATGCGCCGGCCTGGGGCGGCTACTGGGGCCCGTCGCTGTCGCTGAACTTCGGCTTCGGCGGCGGACGCGGCGGCTGGCGCCATCACTGACGGCCGCAGCCGACCCATGCGCGTCGTCGCGGTTGCATAGCGCATGGCGCGCGTTGCGCCGTCGCGGCGCCGCGCGCTCTTCCCCCTCTTCCCGTTTCTTGTCGTTTCATTCGATCGTGAAACGACCGGCCGTAACGCGGTGTAAGATTCAGCGCATCCACCCTCTGCCGCCCGCCCGATGTCCCCGAAAAATGCGCTGTTGCTGACCGTGCTCGCCGCCCTATGGGGCGCGTCGTTCCTGTTCATCCGGATCGGCGTCGCCGAATTCGGCGTCGCGCCGCTGATGGCGCTGCGCGTCGCGATCGGCGCGCTGTTCCTGACCGCGTTCGCGCTCACGCGCTTCCCCGCCGCCGATCTCGCCGCGCGGCTGCGTCGCCATGCTGGGCCGCTGTTCGTCGTCGGCGTGCTCAATTCCGGCGCGCCGTTCTGTCTGTTCGCGTTCGCCGAGCTGACGCTGTCGGCCGGCGTGACGTCGGTGATCAACGCGACGACGCCGCTGTGGGGCGCGCTCGTCGCCTATCTGTGGTTGAAGGACAAGCTGTCGTGGCTGCGCGCGCTCGGGCTCGTGATCGGCTTCGCCGGTGTGCTGACGCTCGTGTGGGATCAGGTCGCGACCGCGCACGGCGACGCCGGCGCCGGCACCACGGCACTCGCCGCGGCAGCCGCGCTCGGCGCGACGCTGCTCTACGGGATCGCCGCGAACTACACGAAACGCAAGCTCGGCGGCGTCGACCCGCTGATCAACGCGACCGGCAGCATGATCGGCTCGACCGTCCTGCTCGTGCCGTTCGCGATCGCGACGTGGCCGGCCGCGGCCGTCAGCGCGCACGCGTGGGGCGCCGTGCTCGCGCTCGGCATCGCGTGCACGGGCGTCGCGTATTTCATCTTCTTCTTTCTGATCTCGCATATCGGCCCCGCACGCGCGATCACCGTGACATTCGTGATCCCGGTGTTCGGGCTGCTGTGGGGCGCGCTGTTTCTCGGCGAACAGGTGTCGCTCGCGATGGTCGAAGGCTGCGCGATCGTGCTCGTCGGCACCGCGCTCGCGACCGGTGCGATCAAGCGCATTCCCGGCATCGGCCCGCGCGGCGGCGAAGCGGCCTGAGGGCCGGCCGGGCGCGGGCCGCGCGGCGCGTGTGGAGTTACCCTGATACGCGCGCCGCGCCATTCCCGGTACACTGCGAACACTCATCCGCAGAAGGCGGCCCCGATGTCCCACGTTCTCCCGCATCCGCGTTCGCGCGCGATCGCACCTGCGTGGCGGCGTGAAATCGCCCCTTCCGTTCGCGCCAGCGCGCTACCGACATGAAGTCCTCGCGCGACCTCTCGCTCGATTCCCTCCTCGATCGCCTGACGCCCACGCCCGGCGGCTGGGTCGCGACCTACCGCGGCACGACGCTGCGCAGCGCGTTCCAGCCCGTGCTGTCGATCACGCACAAGCGCGTGGTCGGCTACGAGGCACTGCTGCGCGTGGTCGACGCGAACGGCACGCTGATCTCGCCGACCGCGCTGTTCGACCGCACGCGCAACGACGCCGATTCGTTGCTGCTCGACCGGCTCGCGCGCTGCCTGCATACGGCCAACTTCGTCGCGCAAGGCATCGGCGACGGCTGGCTGTTCCTGAACGTAACGCCGCGCGTGCTCGATTCGGGCCTCGTGCAGCGCGAGTTCGTCGAAGCGCTGTGCCGCCACTTCTCGCTGTCGCCGAACCGCATCGTGCTCGAGGTCATCGAGCAGCCCGCGCGCGACGAAGCCGCACTCGCGCGCACGATCGACATGATCCAGCATCGCGACTTCCTGATCGCGATCGACGATTTCGGCACCGGGTTCTCGAACTTCGACCGCGTGTGGCGTGCGCGGCCCGACATCGTGAAGCTCGACCGCTCGCTCGTCGAGCGTTCGACATGGTCGCCCGACGATCGCCGGATCATGCATCATCTCGTGTCGATGTTGCATCAGGCCGGCGCGATGGTGCTCGCCGAAGGCGTCGAAAGCGACGACGCGCTGCAGGCGCTGATGGATGCCGACATCGACTTCGTGCAGGGCTTTCAGTTCGGTCAGCCCGACACGTCGATCGCGCACGCGAGTGCGGCCGTGCCCGCGATGCTCGATGCGGCGTGGCAGCGTTTCATCGCGCGCCGGCATGCGCCGCCGGCTCCTGCGCAGCCGGGCTTCGACGCGATCGAGCGGCTCGTGCTCGCGGGCGCTGCGGCGTTTGCCGCGAGCGGCGATCTGCACGATGCCGCGCAGCGCGTGTTCGCGGTGCCGGCCGCACGGCGCGTATTCGTCACCGACGAGATCGGCGAGCAGTTCCTGCCGTCGATCGGCGCTCCGGGCCCGGCCGGCACGACGCGGCTCGCGCCGCTGTTTCCGGAGACCCACAGCAACTGGTCGCGGCGGCCGTACTTCCAGCGCGCGATCGCGGCGCCCGGCCGCGTCGCGCTGATGGGACCGCACTTTTCGCTGACCGAAGGCCGCGACTGCTATACGGCGGCGGTGGCAACGCATGCGCGCGGGCAGCTCGTCGTGTTCTGCGTCGATTTCGTACTCGACAGCGCGGGCACGGTGATGCGTTAGCGCCGGATCGCGCGCGTTCGATGGCGCGATGGGCGCAGCGCGCTTGCGCCGCCGCTCAGTCGATGATCTTGCCGCGCCCCGACTTCACCGCGCTACGGCGCGCCTTGTGCTCGAGCCGACGCTCCTTCGACGCGCGGGTCGGCCGCGTCGCGATCCGCGCGCGCGGCGTGAACGCGACGCTGCGAATCAGCGCATCAAGCCGCGCAAGCGCGGCTTCGCGGTTCTTGTCCTGCGTCCGGTATTCCTGCGACTTGATCACCACGACGCCGTCGCGCGTGATCCGCTGGTCGGACAGCGCGAGCAGCCGCTCCTTCAGCACCGGCGGCAACGACGACGCGCGAATATCGAAGCGCAGATGAATCGCGCTCGACACCTTGTTCACGTTCTGCCCGCCCGCGCCTTGCGCGCGCACGGCCGTCCATTCGACGTCGGCCGGATCGAGCGTGTAGCGGATCATCATCGCGCCGCCTCCTCCGCGCGACGTCGCGCGAGCGCTTCGTCGACGCGTGCCGACAGGCCCGAATCGCGCTGCGTGCGGGCCGCGACTGCCTGCGCGAGCACGTGCCGCGAGCCGATCACCTGCACGCGCGCGCGCGCGCGTGTGACGGCGGTATAGACGAGTTCGCGCGTCAGCACGCGACCGAACGATGCCGGCAGCACCAGCGCGGCCTCGTCGAACTCGGAGCCCTGCGACTTGTGGACCGTCAGCGCAAACGCCGTCTCGTGCGGCGGCAGCGCGGCAGGCGACACCGCACGCGCGGTGTCGTCCGCGCGGCGGAACCACACGCGCAGCACGCCGTTCGCATCGGGCAGCGCAATTCCGATGTCGCCGTTGAAGAGGCCGAGCGCGTAGTCGTTGCGCGTGACCATGATCGGCCGCCCCGTGAACCAGTGCGCACCGACCGCGAGCGGCACGCGCGCGGCGCGCCGCACCTGCGCGGCGACGAGTGCGTTCACGTGTTCCGCGCCACGCGAGCCGTTGCGCGTCGCGCAGAGGATCCGGAACCGGTTGAGTGCGTCGAACAGCGGCAGCGGATCGGGCGTGGGCGCGGCCAGCGCCGTGCGCAGCGCGTCGAGATAGGCGTCGAACCGCCGCGCGAGCCGGTCGATCGTCGCCGCGGCGAGCATATCCCCTGCATCTTCGTAAAACGACGCGGCGGCTGCGTCGTCGGCGGGCAACGCATCGAGCGCGGCCTGCACGTCGCCGCGGCGGATCGCAAGCGACAGCCGGCCGATCGGCGAATCGAGCCCGAACCTGTAATTGCGTTCGAGCCAGACGACGCAGTCGGCGAGCGGCGCGGGCGGGGACGCGGCGGGCGACGGTGCAGTCGCTTCGATGCGTGCCGACGCCGCCGCTGCGGGCGTCGACGCGAGCGCCATCGCGTTCGCGTCGAGCGGCGGCAGCACGGCAGCATCGAGCCATGCGAGTTCCTCGCCTTCGATCCACGCGGGCGCGGCGTCGTGCGGCTCCGTGGCGTTGGTGGCGTCGGTGGACGATCGTGGCGAGGAGTCGCTGTCGGCCGCCCTGGCGCCATCGTCCTGCGGTTCGTCGTCGAACAGCGACGCTTGCCGCACATCGACCGTTCGCTTGCGTGTCGTTTTGCGCGCGGCAGCGGTAGGCGGCGGCGACGCCACGGGCGAAGCTGCCGACGTCGCTCCGTTCTCGCTCGCCCCATCGTCCGGCACCGGCAATGCCGCAACGAACGCCGCTTCGTCGATCCCCAGCGCCTGCGCGATGCGCGTGCGCGCGGCGGCGGTAAACGTCGGCCGTGCGCTCAATTCCGCGAACACCGCGCCCGCCTCGACCGCCGCAAGCTGATCCTTGTCGCCGAGCAGCACGAGCCGCGCGCCCGGCGCGAGCGCATCGAGCAGATGCGCGGCCAGCGCGACGTCGATCATCGACGCTTCGTCGACGACGATCAGGTCGTACGGCAGCGGGTTGTCGCGATGATGGCGAAAGCCCGACGCACCGCCGCCGCCGAGCAGCCGGTGCAGCGTGTACGACGTGTCGGGCAGCCGCGCTGCCAGCTCGGGCGGCAGGTCGCCGGCACGCGCGTGCAGCGCTTCCTGCATGCGCTGCGCGGCCTTGCCGGTCGGCGCGGCGAGCGCAACGCGCAGCGCCGGATGCGCGTCGAGCAGACAGGCCAGCACGCCGACGACGGTCGTCGTCTTCCCGGTGCCGGGGCCGCCACTGACGATCGTCACGCGGCCCGTCAGCGCGACGATCGCCGCGACACGCTGCCAGTCGACTTCGCCGGTCGCCGGACCGAAATAGCGCGTCAGGTTCTCGCGCAGGCGCTCGGGCGACAGCGCATCGTCCGCGCGCGCGACGCCGGCCTGCGCGACGAGCGCATCGGCAAGACGCCGTTCGTAGTCGAAATAGCGCGACAGATACAGGTGATCGTGCCGGTCGACGAGCAGCGGCCGCTCGTCGCCGCGCACGAGCGTGCCGAACGCGACGACGCCGCTTGCCGCGAGCGCCGCGCGCACGTCGCCGAGCGTCGCCTCGTAGCGCTGCGCGAGCGCACCGAGCGACACGCAGACGTGACCGGCCGCGGTCGCGCGGCTCGTCGCGAAGGCCGCGCGTGCGGCCCAGCGCGCGGCCTCGGCCGGTGCGCCCGCGCGCCGCGCGAGATCGCCGATCCGGCGCGCGAAGCCCTCCGCGAGCGCGATACCGAAGTCCGCCGGCTCGGGCAGCCGCGCGACGAGGCCGCCGGTGAATTCGAGCGTATCGTCGGACACGTTCATGCCGCCCCCCCTTCCATCATCCGGTCGAGCGCGTCGACGAGCTCGCGCGCCGGGCGCCGCGCATGCACGCCGGCCGGTGCGCCGCCGCTGCGCCAATCGGGCCGCACGCCGCGCACGAACAGGTACAGATACCCGGCGATGTGCCGATCGTAGTCGTAGCCGGCAAGCCGCGTGCGCAGATAGCGATGCAGCGCGACCGTATAGAGCAGCGCCTGCAGGTGATAAGCGTGATCGGCCATCGCGGCGTCGAGCGCCTGCGGGCCGTATGCATCGGGCGTCGTGCCGAGATGGTTCGACTTCCAGTCGACGATCCAGAAGCGGCCGTCATGCTCGACGATCATGTCGATGAAACCCTTGATGAAACCGGCGAGCGTGCCCGCGTCCAGCGCGACGTCCGGATAGCCGTGCGTGACGAGCAGCCGGCGCAGCGCGCCGAGATCGAGCGACGGCGCGGGAAACAGGAAGCCCATTTCGTTCAGCCGCTTCGACGGATCGAGATCGGCGAGCCGCAGCCCGGGGACGAGCTCGGTATGCACGACGTCGTCGACGAGCCGCACCATCATCGCCGGCAGCCGCTCGGCAAGCGCGGGCTCGGCTTCGACGGGACGATCGTGCAACGCGCCGAGCGCAGCGGCGGGCCACGATGCGGGCTCCGCGAAACGGCTCAACTCGAACAGCCGGTGCAGGCACTCGCCGGCCGCCGCGCCGCGCGGAAAGACGAGAATATCGTCGTCGGGCGGTTCCGGCGCGACGGTCGCCGCCGCACCGATGTCGGCGCCCGGCACGAGCGCCGCGAGCGCGTCGTGGTCCGGCCGTAATTCGTCGTCCGGCACCGGTGCGACACCGGCCTCCTCGCGCGCGATCGACGCAGTCAACGAGCTGAAGCTCGCCATCCGCCACGCATCGCGCAGCACGCGCGTCGCGTGACGCGCGGCGAGCGTCTGCGACGCATCGTGGCCGGCCGGCAGCCGCTCGCGGCGTGCGGGCGCCGGCAGCGGCGCGACGCTGACCGGGCCGCCCGCGAGCGCGCGCCATGCGGCATCGAGTTCGGCATCGTCCGGCGGCTCGTCGAGCCACGCATCGAACGACCGGCCCGCGCCGGCGACGAGCCAGTTCAGCACGCTGCGCCGCGCCTCGCGCGTCGAGCGCGACGAGAGGTAAGGCCCGGCGACCAGATAGCAGCGATAGACCGCGCGCGTGAGCGCCACGTACACGAGCCGCGCGCGTTCCGCGGCCTGCTCGCGCAATGCCTGGCGCGCCGCGTGCGCGGCGGCCTCGTCGTCGCAGCCGTAATGCAGCACCGCGTCGCCCGCTTCGTCGTGATACTCGCGCGCATCGGGCAGCGCCGATGCGGGCGGCTCGCGCAAGCCGCCGTCGTTCAGGAACGGACAGAACACGATCGCGTATTCGAGCCCCTTCGATTTGTGTACGGTCACGATCTGCACGAGATTGCGGTCCGATTCGAGCCGCAATTGCGCTTCCTCGCCGCCGCCGTCGAGCCGCTGCGCGGCAAGCCAGCGCAGCGTCGGCGCGATGCCCGGCTGCGCGGACGCACGCGCCTGCGTCAGTTCGGCCAGATGATTGATGTCGGTCACGCGGCGCTCGCCGTCCGCGCCGGCCATCAGGCGCTCGGCGATCCGCAGTTCGCGCGCGAACGTGCGCCACATCACCGCGAAACCGCGTTCGCGCCACAGCAGCCGATAGCGGGAAAACCGCTCGACCCAACTCATCGCGTCGGCCGTATCGGCTGCGCCCGTATCGTGTTGCGCATCGGCGTCGCCCTGCTCCATGCGCCACAGCGCGCCCGCGTCGAGGCCGAACCAGTCGGACGCGAGCGCCGCGCGCAGGCGCCGCAGATCGCCGGGCGCATCGATCGCCGCGAGTACACGCTCGAGCTGCTCCGCATCGATCGTCGAGAATACCGACGCCTGCGCCAGTTCGACGCTGCCGATGCCCCACGCGGCGAGCACGCGCTTCACGAGGCTGCCCTGACGGTGCGTCTGCACGAGCACCGCGATGTCGCCCGGCGACAGCGGCGTCTCGCCGAGCCGGACATGGCCCTCGCGCGCGCCGCGCATCAGCCGCGCGATCTCGGCCGCGCATGCCTGTGCGGCCTGTGCGTGCGCATCGCGCTTGAGCAGCGTGCCGTCGCCGCCCGGCAGCATCCAGATCCGGAAGTCGCCGGACGGCGCCGGATCGGTCTCGTCCGCGAACGGCGCACGCGTGCGCGTGCCCGCGCGCACCGGGTAGTAGTCGAGCCCGTCCAGCACGAAGGCGCGCGGATTCGACTGGAAAAAGCGGTTGCATGCCTCGACGATCGCCGGCGTCGAACGCTGATTGACCGCAAGCGTGTAGCACGCGCTCGCACGCGCGCGCGCGGCGAGATAGGTATGCAGATCGGCTGCGCGAAAGCTGTAGATCGCCTGCTTCGGATCGCCGACGAGAAAGAGCGGGCCTGCCGGCGCGAAGATCCGGTCGAAGATCGCGAACTGCAAGGGATCGGTGTCCTGGAACTCGTCGATCAGCGCGGCCGGATAGCGCGCGCGCAGCGTGTCGGCGAGCCACGGATGCGCATGCAGTGCGTGATACAGGTTCGCAAGCAGATCGTCGAACGACACGACGCGCCGCGTCCGCTTGCGCTCGGCGAGCTCGGCCGGCGCCGTGTCGAGCCATTCGGCGATCAGCGCGAGCCAGCGAGCGCGCTGCGCGGCGTCGGCGGCTGCGACGGCCGCTTCGAGCGCGTCGGCGACGTCGAAGAACGGATGCTCGGGCGTCGCGCCGCCCTTTTTCGTCGCCTTCTCGAGTGCGGTGCGCGTGAGCTTCAGCGCGGCCTTCGGCAACGCGGCGGCCGCATCGCGCTGCGCGAAATGCGCACCCCATGCGGCGAACGCCTCGGCGATCGCGTCGGGCTTGTGCGAGCGCTGGTTCAGCGCCGGCTGCGCGGCACGCAGCAGTGCGTCGATCGCGTCGCGCTCGGCTTCCCAGAGACGCGCCGCTTCCGCGAAGCATTCTGCCGCCGCGGCGTCGGCCGAGTCGTCGGGCTCGGCGACGCCGTCCCAGCGCAGCGCGGCGAGCGGCTTCTTCAAGCGGCGCGCGAGTTGCGCATCGAGCGCGGCCGGCCCCGCGCCCGACTGCACGAGCCAGGCGGCGAAACCGGGCCAGCGCGCCGCCGTCGGTTCGACGCGCGTGCGCCAGAAATCGGCTGCGAGCTCGAAGCGCAGCGACGCGTCGTCCGCTTCCATCTCGAACGCGAACGGCATCGCGGCCGCGAACGGCGCTTCCTGCAACGCCCGCTGGCAGAACGCGTGGATCGTGTGGATCGCCGCCTGGTCGAACGCGCGCAGCGCGCGGCGAATACGCTTGGCCGCCGTCGCGGTATCGAGCGGACCGCCCGCGGCGAGCGTCGTCTCGAACAGCTTCGCGACGAACGGATCGCCGCCGTCGTCGCCCGTGTCGAGCGCATGCGCGAGCTGCGCAAGCCGGCCGCGAATCCGCTCGTGCAGCTCGGCGGTCGCCGCCTTCGTAAACGTGACGACGAGGATCTGGTCGGCGCCGAGATCCTGCTCGAGCAGCAGCCGCACGTACAGCGCGCAGATGTTCCATGTCTTGCCGGTGCCGGCAGATGCCTCGATCTGGTTCACGCCGTCGAGCGGACACGCGAACACGTCGAGTTCGAGCGCCGGCTGCGATGGCGAAGCGGCGCTCATGCGACCTCCTTCAAATGTTCGACGAGCGGCTCGAACACGAGCCGCGCCAGCGTGCCGAACGGCTCGTCGAGCGACGGCTGCGCGCCGCGCCAGGCGATCGCGATGGCCGGATCGTCGGCCTCGCTCGCGACGCGCTCGTTGATCCACACGCTCGCGGCCTTCGCTTCGCCGTCGGTCACGCGCGCCCAGGCGCTGCGCGGGAAAAAACGCAGCGGCATCCGGCGGCCTGCGCGAAACAGCGCGGCCAGCGGCGCCAGCCGATCGAGCGGCGCGGCGACCGGCGCCAGCTCGAATGCACCGCCGCTGCCGAACCACAGCGTACGACGCGGCCCGTCGGGTTCGACGGCGCAATAGACGAGATGTGCCAGCCACGCGGACAGATAGTCGCGCGCGCTCGGCTTTGCATAGCGATAGATGATCTGTCCGGCTTGCGTCAGCCGGTTCAGCGTGCCCTGCAGCTCGAACGGCGCGCGCGTCGCGTCGCGCGCGAGCGCCTCGCTGTCGGCGCCGAACAGCGCGTGCTCGGCCTGCGGCCACGCGGGCGCGAACGCCAGCGAGAACGGGCGCCGCTCGATGCCGTCGGCAAGCGCGCGGCGCACGCTCGAGGCGAGCTGCGCGAGCGAGCCGAGCGCCTGGTCGCGCCACACGGCGCCGGTCGCGCCGCCCGGCAGTTCGGGGCTCGCGTCCGCGATACGCAGCGCATGATCGTGCGCGGCCGCTTCGTCCGATTCGATCAGCAGCGGCAGCACGCGCTCCGCGAGCGCGTCGCTGCCCGCGAAGTCGAGCGCGAACGGTTCGGTGTCGAGCAGCTCGGCCTGCGCATCGGCGAGCACGATGCCGAGCCGCGCACGCAGCAGCGCGCGCGCCGGATGACGCCAGAAGCGCTCGAATTCGCCGAACGGCACCGGCTCCGCCGGCTCGGCCGGCAGCGGCTGCGCGAAGAACGGCTGCTCGCGCGGCCCGTCGCGCGACGCGTCGCCCGCGAGCAGCGAGGCCAGCGCCGCGCGCTCGGCATCGTACGACGCCATCGTGCTGTCGGGCCGGAAATAGGCAGCCGCGAACGGTTGCAGCGGATGCTCGACGATGAACGCGCGGCGCGCGGCGTCGACCGCCTCCGGCGCCGCGTTCGGGCCCGCCGTGACGAGCGCGAGGTGATCGAGCAATTCGTCGACGAGCGCCGCGGGCGGCAATGGCGCGTTGTCGCGAATGCTGCGCCCCGTGTATGCGATCAGCAGCCGGTCGCGTGCGGCGAGCAGCAGGTCGAGGAACAGATTGCGCTCGTCGTCGCGGCGCTGACGGTCGCCGAGCTTCGGCAGCACGGCCATCAGGTCGAACTCGTCGGCGCGCGCGAGGCTCGGCAGCACGCCGTCGTCCATGCCGAGCAGACAGACGATCCGATACGGCAGGCCGCGCAGGCTCGTCAGCGACGAGAACGTGACGCCGCCCCACGGCACGCCGCCGCGCGCCGGATCGTCGAGCGCCGCCGCGAGCCCCGCGCGCACGACGGCCGCGGGCAGCGCTTCGTCGGCCGCGCCTTCGGTCATCGCGGCGAGCATCGCGTCGAGCGCGTCGCGCACGCCGGCAAGCGCGTCCGCATACGCGGCGCCGGAATCGAAGAAGCGCGCGAGCGTGTCGGCGAACAGTTCGCTCCAGCCGCGCGGCGTATGCGCGTCGGCGAGCCGCCGCGCGAAACCGTCGAGATCGTCGGTGAAACGCGCGAGCCGGCCGAGCAGTTCCGCTTCGCTGCCGGTTGCCGCTTCGATCGGCAGCCACGCGCCGACCGGCGCTGCGCCGTCCGGCATCGCGTAACCGAGAAAGAGGCGCGCCAGCGCATCGGAGAACGTGTGGCGCGGCGTCGGCACGGCCGCGTCGTCATGCGCGATCGGCGCGAGCCCGCGCCGCGCGCCGGCAGCCGCGAGCCAGGTCTGCACCGTTTCGAGCGCGCTCGCGTCGATCCCGTAGCGCGCGGCCACCGCATCGACGCGCAGCCATTCGACGAGCTCGGGCGCGCCGACCTGACGTTCGGGCAGCGCGAGCCAGTCGAGCAGCACGCGCGCGACCGGGTTCGCCTGCGACGGCGGCAGCCCGGTGATCCGATACGGGATGCGTGCGCCGCCGGGGCCGGCGGTGCCGAACACCGCGTCGATCAGCGGCCCGGCCGCCGCGAGATCGGCCACCGCGACCAGCACGTCGGACGGCTGCAGGCTCGAATCGGCGTCAAACCAGCCGAGCAGACGGTCGTGCAGCACCTCGAGCTGACGCGCGAGGCTGTGGCACACGTGCACCTCGATCCCGCGTTCGGCAGGCGGCTCGCCGAGCGCGGCTTCCGGCTGCAGATCGAGGATCGCGTTCTGTACGCGCGCGAGCCAGGTCGGCGCGGGATTCTCGACGAACCGCGACGCATCGCCGAGCGCCGCGCTTTCGGTCAGCTCGTGCAGCATGTGCAGTTGCGCCTGCGTCTGCCTGCCCCATTCGGCAAGCAGCGGATGGCCGACTTCCTGATAGTCGAGCCGGCCGGCCGCATCGAGCGCTTCCGCATGCGCGGCCGTCACGATGTCGAACCAGAATTCGCGGCACGGATTCAGCGCGTACACGCGCACGTCGATCCAGCGCGACAGCTCGCGCAGCAGCGCGATGTGCAGCGGCGGCATCGTCGGCAGCGCAAACACGCTGACCGATTCGGGCCAGTCGATTCGTGAGATCGCGTCGGCATCGATCTGCCGCGCGTCGACGAGAAAACGATGCGCAGGCGGCGTGCCGCTGTCGCTCAGCTCCGCGAGCAGCGCGCGCCACAGCGCAGCCTGCCAGCGCTCGTCGTCGCGTGCGGCCTCGCCGATCGCGCGCGGCGCGCCGTCGGCCGCGAGCACCGATTCGCCGGCCTGCCAGGCGGCAAGCCATTCGGGACGATAGGTCAGGTAATGGTCGAACACGGTGGCGACGCGATGCGCGAGCTCGTAGCGCATCGCGTCGTCCGACGCGCCGAGATACGCGGCCAGCCGCGGCGACGCAAGCCACGGCGCATGCTCGGGCGCCTGCGCGAACAACCGGTAGCAGCGCCACACGAGCCGGTCGGGCGCGAACGGCGAACGCGCGGGCACGTCGAGCACGCGGCCGATCTGCGTCCACAGCCATTGCGCGAGATACGTAAACTCGACATTCGCGCACACGCCGTGACGCGCGGCGATGTCGAGCTCGAGACGGCGACGCAGCGCGGCGCTCGGCACGATGATCTGCTGCGGCGCCCACGGGCCGTTGCGGGCCGGGAACGCGGCGAGATCGTCGAGCAGCGCGTCGGCCAGCGTTTCGTGGCGATTCGAATAGAAGAGCTGGAGCATGAAAGGACGTTGGAGCGTCGGGCCGGGCAAGCCCGGCGAACGGGTTCCCCAAGGATAGCAAAAGGCCCGTCGCGGCGAGCATCGGCCGGACGGCCAGGTTTTGCGGCGCGCGAAATACGATAGACTCGTCGCCAGTCAATACGCCGCCCCGGGCGTCTTCGTCAGCCATTCAGCCCATCGATGCGCTATTCGGTCGAAATCAGAAAGTTTCTTTACAGCCAGTACTTTTTCGGCGGCCTGCGGATCGCAGTCGGCGTATCGTTGCCGGCCGTGCTGTGTCTGATCGTGTTTCACAACCGCGAGCTCGGCTTCACGATCTCGACGGGCGCGCTCGGCGCGTGCGTCGTCGACATGCCGGGCCCGCTGAAGTACAAGCACAACGAAATGCTCGCGTGCAGCGTGATCGGCGGGCTCGCGGCGCTCGCGACGGGGCTCGCGACGCCGAACATCTTCGCGCTGTGGCTGACGATCGTGCCGCTCACGTTCGCGCTGTCGCTGATCGTCGTCTACGGCAACCGCTGGCCGCAGATCAGTTTCGCGACGCTGTTCATGATGGTGATGACGCTCGAAGAAAAGCTCACGCCGCTGCAGGCGTTCGTGAATGCCGGATGGATTCTCGCGGGCGGCCTCTGGTACACGTACTGGGCGACGCTCGTCTCGCAGTGGCAGGCGCGCCGCATCGAGCAGCAGGCGCTGGCCGAGAGCCTGTTCGCATGCGCGGACTACCTGCTCGCGCGCGCGCAGTTCTACGATCTCGACGCCGATCTCGACGAGTGCTACCGGAACCTCGTCGCCAAGCAGATCACTGCGGTCGAAACGCAGGAAACCGCACGCGACATCGTGCTGCGCAATCTGCCGAAGCTGCGGCGCGGCAAGCTCGATCCGGGCCGCACGACGATGTTCAACCTGTTCATCAACAGCGTCGACCTGCACGAGCTGTTCGTCGGCGCGCATACCGACTACCCGCTGATGCGCAACACGTTCGGCGGATCGGACCTGATCATCTTCTACCGCGACCTGATCCGCAAGGCGGCCGCCGATCTCGAGCAGATCGGCCTCGCGGTGCTCGAGAACCGCGCGCCGCACGCGCGCATCAGCGTGAAGGCCGAGCTGCGCGCGATCGAATACGAGATCGAGCTGATGCGCAAGAAGCAGTTCCCGGCGACCCACGCGGAAGCGTACGCGGCCGTGCTCGCGACGTTCCGGCGCATCTGGAGCGGGACGCGGCTGATCGACCGCATGCGCCGCAACCTGTCCGGCCATGCCGATCCGCAGCAGACGGAGCTGAAGATCGACAAGGCGCTTACGCGCTTCCTGCAGCGCCGCCGAATGTCGCCGCTGCTGATCTTCTCGAACCTGAACATGCGCTCGCCGAGCTTTCGCCACGCGCTGCGCGTGACGATCGCGGTGGCGGTCGGGTTCTGGCTCGGCCGCCTGCTGCCGCTCACGAACGCGTACTGGATCGTGATGACGAGCATCATCATCCTGAAGCCCGGCTACTCGCTGACCAAGCAGCGCAACGCACAGCGGATCATCGGCACGCTGATCGGCTGCGCGGCGAGCCTCGCGCTCATCTACACGGTCAAGGACTCGCGTCTGCTGATCGCGATGATGTTCGGCTCGATGGTGATGAGCTACAGCCTGCTGCTGTTCAATTACGCGGCGAGCGTCGTGTTCACGTCGTCCTACGTGCTGCTGATGTTCCACCTGCTCGCACCGGGCAACATGCGCATCATCGGCGAGCGCGCCATCGATACCGTCGTCGGCTGCATGATCGCGATCGCCGCAAGCCGGCTGTTCCCGTACTGGGAATACCGGCTGATGGGCAAGCTCGTCGCCGACATGCTGACGGCGACGCGCAAGTATTTCGAAGCCGTGTGGCGCGCGGGGCGCGGCGCGTCACCGCCGGCCGTGCCTGTCGCCGACGGCGCCGCGGTCGTGCCCGGCGTGGCTGCGGCGATCGAGGCGCCGTCCACGAGCCTCGACGACGACTATCGCTATCGGCTCGCGCGCAAGGACGTGCATATCGCGTTCGCGAATCTCGGGCAGGCCTTCCAGCGGATGATGATCGAGCCGAAGGCGCACCAGCGCTTCGTGCCCGAGCTGAACGACCTGCTCGTGCAGACGCATGTGCTCGGCGCACAGATCACGGCCGCCGCGCCGCTGATCCGCGCCGCGTGCGCGGCCGACGGCAGCATCCCGCAGGACGACGCGTTGCAGCGCGGTCTCGCCGCCGTGCTCGAGAACCTGAAGAAGGCCGAAGCCGGCGAGCCGCCGCCGGCCGACCAGCTTGAAGCGACGAAGCAGATCACGCGCGACCTCGATGCGATGGTCGTGTCCGCCGAGCAATCCGACGCGGTCGATGCCGATCTGACCTACGACCTCAAGGTGCTCGCGCATCAGTGCAAGCAGATGCTCGCGTCGTCGCTGCTGATCCGCAAGGATGCGAGCGTGATCCGGCTGCCTGCATGATCCGTGCGGCCGCGGCCGGCCGCGCGTCGTTTACCGCTTACCGCTCATCGGCTGCCGGCGCGGCGTGCTGCCGGGCGAGTCCTGGCACCGGCGCGTCCTCTGCCAACGTGTCCTTCCGCACACGCCTCGCGCTGCCGCACGTGCCGCACCGCCGTCTACGCACCGACCACACCGTTCGCGCACATCCCCTGACCGGTTCGCCGCGCCGCACCGGTCAGGGAATACCCGATTCCGGTTGTCGGTCCGCGCTTGTTATCATTCGTTCACATTCAAGTTGTATATACAACTCGATCCGGCGAGCCATCGCGCCCGCTCGGTCGGACAACGATTTCGGAGACTCGATGAAGAATCTGCAGCGCCACCTGAGCGCGCGGCACATCCGCTTTCTCGCGCTGGGCTCGGCGATCGGCACCGGTCTGTTCTACGGCTCGGCGTCCGCGATCCAGCTCGCGGGCCCGGCCGTGATCCTGGCGTACATCCTCGGCGGCGCGGCCGTCTACATGGTGATGCGCGCGCTCGGCGAGATGGCCGTGCGCGACCCGGTCGCCGGATCGTTCGGCCACTACGCGACCGAGAATCTCGGGCCGTTTGCAGGCTTCGTCACCGGCTGGACCTACACGCTCGAAATGGTGATCGTCGCGATCGCCGACATCACCGCGTTCGGCATCTACATGGGCTTCTGGTTTCCCGGCGTCCCGCAGTGGATCTGGGTGCTCGGCGTCGTGGCCGTGATCTGCGGGCTGAACCTCTGCCACGTGAAGGTATTCGGCGAACTCGAATTCTGGCTGTCGATCGTCAAGGTCGGTGCCATCGTCGCCATGATCGGCGGCGGCGTCGCGATCCTGATCGCCGGCATGCATTTCGGTCATTCGGCCGACGCGCCGAGCTTCGCAAATCTGTGGAACCACGGCGGCTTCCTGCCGAACGGCATCGGCGGCTTGATCGCGTCGTTGTCGGTCGTGATCTTTGCGTACGGCGGCATCGAGGTGATCGGCATGAGCGCCGGCGAGGCCAAGGATCCGGAGCGCGTGATCCCGCGCGCGATCAACGCGGTGCCCGCGCGGATCCTGCTGTTCTACGTGCTGACGATGGTCGTACTGATGTCGATCAGCCCGTGGACCGGCGTCGGGGCCGAAGGCAGCCCGTTCGTACAGATCTTCTCGACGCTGGGCGTGAAGTTGGCCGCGACGATCCTCAACCTCGTCGTAATCAGCGCGGCGATTTCCGCGATCAACAGCGACATCTTCGGCGCCGGCCGGATGATGTTCGGCATGGCGCGGCAAGGCCAGGCGCCGCGCGTGCTGATGACGACGTCGCGGCACGGCGTGCCGTGGGTCACGGTGCTCGTGATGGCCGGTGCCCTGCTGATCGGCGTGCTGCTGAACTACCTGATGCCGAAGGACGTGTTTCTGATGGTGGCCGCGATCGCGACGTTCGCGACCGTATGGGTCTGGCTCATGATCCTGCTGTCGCAGGTCGCGATGCGCCGTCGCCTGCCGGCCGCGGAAGTCGCGGCGCTGAAGTTCAAGGTGCCGCTGTGGCCGGTCGCGCCCGCACTGACGATCGCCTTCATGGCCTTCGTGATCGTGATGCTCGGCTGGTTCGACGAGACGCGCGTGGCGCTCTACGTCGGCGCGATCTGGCTCGCGTTGCTCGCGGCCGTGTTCTACGTGCGGATTCGTCCGCGTTTCGCAGCCGCGTCACGTTGACGCACCTCTGATACCGCCACGCGGCGCGCCGGTTCCGGGGCCCCGCCCGCGCGGTGCCGCATCGCCCGAGCGGCGTTGTGGCACCGCCGCTTCTCTTCCTTCGTCCACGAGCGGCGCGCAGCGAACGCGCGCCGCCGTGTCAGTGCGACGCCGCGCTCGCGGCCTCGGCCGGATGCGCGTCGTCGTACGCGCGCTTCTGCGAGATCGCGTTGTACAGGATCGTCCCGATCACGAGCAGCACGGCCACGATGATCAGGATGCTCACGTTGCGGACAGGGTTCTTCTTGCGCTGATCGTTCATGGTCGCTGCGGCTCCGTCGAATTCGTCGAAGCGCGCATTCTACGCGCTTGGGCGCGGCGTGCAGCGCCGCCCGTTCACCGTATCGCACCCGCCGTTCTCCCTACCCGTCGCCGCCTTGCCGAAAGCTTTCATTTGATAATCATTCCCATTTCGATCTAGAATCCGAAGTCTTTCATTTTGTAATGTTTCGGGCGATCGAGCGGCACGCGCGTCCGGAACGTCCACCGTCCCTCTGCCGCTTCGGAGTCTTCATGTCGAATCCGCGTTTCCGCCTGCTGCCGCTCGTCGGCGCCCTCGCCTTCGCCGCGACCGCGTTCGCGCCGCTTGCCCATGCGGCCGATGAAGTGAGCCTGTACACCACCCGCGAGCCGAAGCTGATCCAGCCGCTCCTCGACGCGTTCACGAAGCAGAGCGGCGTCAAGGTGAACACCGTGTTCGTGAAGGACGGGCTGCTCGAACGCGTGAAGGCCGAAGGTGCACAATCGCCGGCCGACGTGCTGATGACGGTCGACATCGGCAATCTGCTCGATCTCGTCGACGGCGGCCTCACGCAGCCGATCCGCTCGAAGGCGCTCGACGAGGCGGTCCCGGCCAACCTGCGGGGCGCGCAGGGCGACTGGTACGCGCTGTCGCTGCGCGACCGCGTGCTGTACGTCGAGAAGGATCTGAAAGTCGACGCGTTCCGCTACGAGGATCTCGCCGATCCGAAATGGAAAGGCAAAGTCTGCATCCGCTCGGGCCAGCATCCGTACAACACCGCACTCGTCGCCGCGATGATTGCGCACGACGGCGAGGCGGCCACCGAAAAATGGCTGCGCGGCGTGAAGGCGAATCTCGCGCGCAAGGCGACGGGCGGCGATCGCGACGTCGCGCGCGACATCCTCGGCGGCATCTGCGACGTCGGTCTCGCGAACGCCTATTACGTCGGCCACATGAAGAACGCCGAACCGGGCACCGATGCGCGCAAATGGGGCGATGCGATCAAGGTCGTGCGGCCGACGTTCGCGAATGCGAAGAGCGGCGGCACGCACGTCAACATCAGCGGCGCGACGGTCGCGAAGCATGCGCCGAACAAGGCCAACGCGGTCAAGCTGCTCGAATACCTGGTATCGCCGCAAGCGCAGGCGCTCTATGCGCAGGCGAACTACGAATACCCGGTGCGCGCGAACGTGACGCTCGATCCGGTGATCGCGAGCTTCGGTCAGCTGAAGGTCGATCCGCTGCCGCTGACCGAAATCGCGAAGCACCGCAAGCAGGCAAGCCAGCTCGTCGACAAGGTCGGCTTTGACAACTGATCGGAGCTTCGTCGCGGCCCGCGGCCGGTCGCGACGGCCGCCTTTTCTGCTGCGCGCGCGCGGCGTGTGGACGTTCGCTGCGCTCGCGATCGCGGCGGCGGTTGCCGCGCCGCTCGCGGCGCTCGTCGCGGCTGCGTTCGACGCCGATCTCGCGCACTGGCGGCATCTCGCCGCATTCGTGCTGCCGCAGGCGCTTGCCAATACGCTGTTGCTGCTTGCCGGCGTCGGCACGATCGTGTCGATCGTCGGCACCGGCTGCGCGTGGCTCGTCACCGCCTACGACTTCCCCGGCCGCCGCACGCTCACGTGGGCGCTGCTGCTGCCGCTCGCGGTACCCACCTACATCGTCGCGTTCGCGTATCTCGATCTGCTGCATCCGATCGGCCCCGTGCAGAGCGCGGTCCGCTGGCTGCTCGGCTTCGACAGCCCGCGACAGTTCCGGCTGCCCGACCTGCGCTCGCTGCCGGGCGCCGTGTTCGTGCTCGGCTTCGTGCTGTATCCGTACGTGTATCTGAGCACGCGCGCGATGTTCGTCACGCAGTCGGCGAGCCTCCTCGAAGCGGCGCGCACGCTCGGCGCGGGTCGCGTCGCGACGTTCTGGCGCGTCGTCATGCCGCTTGCGCGGCCCGCGATCGCGGTCGGCGTGAGCCTCGCGCTGCTGGAGACGCTGAACGACATCGGCGCATCCGAATTCCTCGGCGTGCAGACGCTCACCGTGTCCGTCTATACGACCTGGATCACACGCTCGGATCTCGCGGGCGCTGCGCAAATCGCGCTCGCGATGCTCGCCGTCGTCGTCGCGATGATCGCGCTCGAACGCTACGGACGCCGTCGCCAGCGCTATGCGCACGGCCGCAGGATGCGGCCGCTCGCGCCGCGCCGGCTCACGGGCGCGGCCGGCTGCACGGCGGCCGTGCTCGGCTGGCTGCCGGTGCTGCTCGGTTTCGGCGCGCCGGCCGCCTATCTCGCGGTCGAGACGGCCAAGCGGCTGCATCAGGTCGGCGGCGTCTCCGCGCAGTTGCTCGACGGGCTCGCGAACACGCTGACGATCGCGGCCGCCGCGACCGTCGCGACGCTCGCATGCGGATTGATCGTCGCGTGGGCCGCGCGCGCGCAGCGCGACAGCATGCGCGCAGGCGTCGCGCGCCTCGGCGCGCGGATCGCGAGCCTCGGCTATGCGGTGCCCGGCACCGTGCTCGCGATCGGTCTGCTCACGCCGCTCGGCGCCGTCGATCGGCTGTTCGGCACGATGCTCGGCCGCGACGGACTGTGGCTGATCGGCTCGGCGGCGGCGCTCGTCATCGCCTATACGGTGCGCTTTCTCGCGATCGCGGCCGGCAACGTCGAAGCGGGCCTTGCGCGCATTCCGCCGTCGCTCGAACAAGCCGCGCGCTCGCTCGGCGAGACGGCGGCCGGCGCGCTGCGGCGCGTGCATCTGCCGCTGCTGCGGCCCGCCCTCACGACGAGCGCGCTGCTGGTATTCGTCGACGCGATGAAGGAACTGCCGGCCACATTGCTGCTGCGTCCGCTGAACTTCGACACGCTCGCGACCTGGCTCTATGCCGAAGCCGCGCGCGGCACCTACGAGGAAGGCGCGGTCGCCGCGCTCGCGATCGTGCTGGCCGGGCTCGTGCCCGTGATCCTGCTCGCACGCACCCGTCACAAGATCGGAGCCTGACACTGTGAATCTGCTCGAACTCGACACGCTGTCCATCGAATACGACACGCCGCAGGGCCGCCGCACGGTGGTCGACGGGCTCAGCCTCGCGCTGCCGCGCGGCGAGATCGGCTGCCTGCTCGGCGCATCGGGGTGCGGAAAGACGACCGTGCTGCGCGCGATCGCGGGGTTCGAACCGCTGCGCGCGGGGCGCATCGTGCTCGACGGCGCGAGCGTCGCGACGCCGTCGTTCGACGTGCCGCCCGAGCGGCGGCGCATCGGGATGATGTTCCAGGACTATGCGTTGTTTCCGCATCTGAGCGCGGCCGACAACGTCGCGTTCGGGCTGCGGCGCCTGCCCAAGCAGGCACGGCGCGCACGCGTGGCCGACATGCTCGCACTCGTCGGTCTCGCCGACTCGGGCAATGCGTATCCGCACGAACTGTCGGGCGGTCAGCAGCAGCGCGTCGCGCTTGCCCGCGCGCTCGCGCCGTCGCCGGAACTGCTGCTGCTCGACGAGCCGTTTTCGAATCTCGATGTCGATACGCGCGAACGGCTCGCGTTCGAGCTGCGCGACATCCTGAAGCGGACGGGCCACACCGCAATCCTGGTCACGCACAACCAGGCCGAAGCGTTCGCGATCGCGGACCGGATCGGCGTGATGCACGACGGCCGGCTCGCGCAGTGGGATACGCCGTACGCGCTGCATCATCATCCGGCCAGCGCGTTCGTCGCGGAATTCATCCGGCGCGACGCGCTCGCCGACGCACGCGCCCACGCGCTCGCACGCGGCCGATAACGCATGGCGGCGCGCCGTACGGCGGACGATACGGCGGGCGATACGCGCCGACGCTAGGCAGGCTCCGCGAGATCGCGCACCGGCAGCGCGGTCGAATACTTGATCTGCTCCATCGCGAACGACGAGCTCACGTCGAAGAGCGGCACCGTGCGGATCAATTGTTTGTAGACGCGATCGTAATCGTCGATGCCGGCCACGACGACGCGCAGCAGATAGTCGGTCTCGCCGCTCATCCGATACACCTCGACCACCTCCGGCATGTCGCGCACCGCCTGCGTGAAACGCTGCGCCCACTCCTCGGTGTGCTGGTTCGTGCGGATCGCGACGAACACGGTTGTGCCGACACCAAGCTTGCGCGGATCGCAGAGCGCGACCTGCGCGCGGATCGCGCCCGTTTCCTTCAGCCGCTGCACGCGCTTCCAGCACGGCGTCTGCGACAGATTCACGCGTTGCGCGAGTTCTGCAATCGGCAACGTCGCGTCGGTCTGCAACAGTTCCAGCAGCTTGCGGTCGATTGCATCCATTTCTCGAGTCCCCTGCGGATAGAAATTTATTCTATGCATCGTCTATGACGGGGAACGATATGCAATCCGGTCGGCCGCGTCGACCGGGATAAACACCGATCGGACGAATACGCGCGCGTATCCGCGCGATCGGCGCGGCCTCGATGCCGCGAACCGGCGCCGGCGGCCGCACGCCGCCGGCCGGCGCACCGCTCAGTACGCGACCGTCGCGATCTCGCGCACGAACCGGCGCTGCTCGAGCGCATCGACGAACGCGACCGCGTAGTCTTCGGCAGAAATCCGGCTGTCGCCGTTCGCGTCGACGATCAGCTTGCCGGTGCCGGTGCGGAACGTACCGGTGCGCTCGCCCGGCGCGATCAGCGCGGCCGGCGCGAAGAACGTCCAGTCGAGATCGTCGACGGTCTTCAGGTAATCGAGCGCGTCTCGGTGCGCGAGCGCGACGGCCTTGTACTCGGCCGGAAACCCTTCGGTGTCGACGAGCTGCTTGCCGGGTGCGACCTCGAGCGAACCGGCGCCGCCGACGACGACCACGCGTTTGAGCCCGGCGCGACGAGCGCCCTCGACCAGCGCCTTCACGGCCGCGACGACGTTCGCCGCATCGTCCTGCTTCGGACCGTACGCGCTGGCCACGACGTCGTGGCCCGGCAGCGCGGCCGCGACGCTTGCCGGATCGAACAGGTCGGCCGCTTTCGCGGTGATGCCGTCGCCGGCCGCGCCCGGACGGCGCGACAGCGCGGTCACGCGATGCCCGCGTCGCGCCGCTTCGGCCGCGATGCGCGAGCCGATCATGCCCGTTGCGCCGAACAGCGCGATATTCAAAGACGGTTGCGTCATGTCGATTCTCCCAAATAAATGTAACGTAATTGATTACATATAAGACCGCAAAAAACGGGGCGACCGCCCCGCACCTGCCGACGCCGACTGCCTGCGTCGTGTATTGCCGCTGCCCTACTCGCCCGCGCCGGCCGCACGCGGGCCGCGCCGTTCGGCGTCGAGCACGTCGACCGTCACGTCGGCCAGCGTGCGCGATGCGAGCGACGCTTCCATCGCACGCTGCGCGTCGCCGATATAGCCGGTCAGCACGCCCTGGATATGCCGCCCGACGAGACACGCGGGATTCGGCGCCTCGCGGTGCAGCGCGAACAGTTGCGCATCGTCGACTGCGCGATAGACGTCGAGCAGCGTGATCTCGCCCGGCTCGCGCGCGAGCAGCGCGCCGCCGCCCGCGCCGAGCTGAGACGTGGTGAGCCCCGCCGCCGCGAGCATCGACAGCAGCCGGCGGATCAGCGCCGGATTCGTGTTCACGCTGCCCGCGATGATGTCGGACGACAGCGGCACGCCTTCCTGCATCGACAGCAAGGCGAGCACGTGAACGGCAAACGCGAAGCGGCTGCTGGTATTCATTCCACACTCACTCGACGCCGTCGCGCAACGCGGCGGCTCAATATGTAACCATGATAATTACAATTTATGGATTCTGCAAGCGGCGCGTCACGGATTGCTGGCCGGCTTGGCGCCCGCCGCATTCTGCTGACTCCACTGCTGAAGCTTCTTGCCGGCCTCCGCGAGCTTCGCGCCCGCTTCGGATGCCGCATGCGCGACGACCGCGGACGCCGCCGCGTCGATCTGCGCCTGCGCGGCGGACGCCAGCCCGCTCGCCGACAACGGCGGCACGGCCGACGCGGCCGACGCGATACCGGCCTTCGCCGCATCGATCTGCTGGCTGACGGTGCTCGCGACCTGATCGAGTGCCTGCGCCGCGTGGCTGGCTGCATCGGCGGCCGCGCTCGCGGCCGTATCGGGTTGCGTGGCCGGCGCGCCCGATTTCTCGCAGCCCGCAAGCGCGAACACCGCAGCGGCCGCGACGGCCGTCAACACCGCGCCGCGCATCGGGCGCATCGGCAAAGTCTTCATCTTCATCGGCGATCTGTAGCCGCATCGCGCGGCCTGCATGGTTGAAACGACGTCGATGATACCGCCTGTGCGCAGGCATCAGCCGGCGCCGGATTAAAAACGGCTTTCAATTTCAGACTCATCCGATTTAATTGCGCATGCGCGGCAATTAAAGTGTGCGTCGTCGAATCGTCTACTCGCCCGTCACGCTCATGAATTTCCTCGTCAACTGGCTGATCGCGCTCGCCGCGCTGCTCGCCGCCGCGCTGTTTCTGTGCCTGCGACCGTCGCGGGCGCATGGCGCCGCGGGCGCCGGCCGCGCCCGGCGGTTCGCGTGTGCGCGTTTGCTCGCCCAGGCGGTGACCGGCTTCTGGGCGTCCGCGCTGATGGTCGCGCGGGCGCTGCTCGGTGGCGCGTCGGTCGGCGCATCGCCGGCCGGTTTTGCGGCGCTCGCATTCGGCGCACTCGGGCTCGCGACGCTCGCCGGCTATTGGTCGGCGTGCGCGTGGCGGCTGCGGGGGCCGCGCCGGCTGTTCGCCGGCCGCTGACGCACAGGCCGGCCGCACACCGCTTTAGCCGCCCCGCAGCGGCGCATCCCGCGCGCACCACGACGCGTCGCTTCGCACCACATCGCCGCCGTCGCGCACCAGATACGAGCCCGTCGCACCATGTACGTGCAACGCGCGCCGCATGCGAATACGTTGGCGGCGCCCCCGCGACGCACGCGCGCGCCGCATCATACGGCGCTTCGCACCAATGCCACGCATGCGCTCCCCAAGTTGGCTCGATACTTGCATTCGTTGCCCGTTTTTTGAGCAAGGAAGCCTCCGCATGGACGGTATGAAATCCGGCGTCGACACACTGTTCCTGTTGATCGGCGCCGTCATGGTGCTCGCGATGCACGCGGGCTTCGCGTTTCTCGAACTCGGCACGGTGCGCAAGAAGAATCAGGTGAACGCGCTCGTGAAGATCCTCGTCGACTTCTCGGTCTCGACGCTCGCGTATTTCTTTATCGGCTACACGATCGCGTACGGCGTCGAATTCTTCGACGACATCGGGACGCTGTCGCAGCACAGCGGCTACGCGCTCGTACGGTTCTTCTTTCTGCTGACCTTCGCGGCCGCGATTCCCGCGATCGTCTCCGGCGGCATCGCCGAGCGCGCGAAATTCAATCCGCAGCTCGTCGCGACGCTGATCATCGTCGGCTTCATCTATCCGTTCTTCGAAGGCATCGCGTGGAACGAGCGCTACGGCGTGCAGGCCTGGCTCGCGCACGCGTTCGGTGCACCGTTCCACGATTTCGCGGGCTCGGTCGTCGTGCACGCATTCGGCGGCTGGGTCGCGCTGCCGGCCGTGCTGCTGCTCGGCGCGCGCCACGGCCGCTACGCGAAGGACGGCCGCATCGCCGCGCATCCGCCGTCGAACATTCCGTTTCTCGCGCTCGGCGCGTGGGTGCTCGCGGTCGGCTGGTTCGGCTTCAACGTGATGAGCGCCCAAACGCTCGACAAGATCAGCGGCCTCGTCGCCGTGAACTCGCTGATGGCGATGGTCGGCGGCACGCTCGCCGCGTGGCTCGCGGGACGCAACGATCCGGGCTTCACGTACAACGGTCCGCTCGCCGGCCTCGTCGCGGTCTGCGCGGGATCGGACGTGATGCATCCGATCGGTGCGCTCGTGACCGGCGCGGCCGCCGGCGCGCTGTTCGTCGCGATGTTCACGTGCGTGCAGAACAAGTGGCGCATCGACGACGTGCTCGGCGTATGGCCGCTGCACGGGATGTGCGGCGCGCTCGGCGGCATCGCGGCCGGCATCTTCGGGCTGCCGGCGCTCGGCGGCCTCGGCGGCGTCGCGTTCATGTCGCAGCTGATCGGCACGCTCGGCGGCATCGCGATCGCCAGTGTCGGCGGTGCGCTCGTCTACGGCGCGCTGAAGGCGACCGTCGGCCTGCGGCTCGATCGCGAAGCGGAGTTCGACGGCGCGGATCTGTCGATCCATCGGATCACGGCGACGCCGGAACGCGACTGACGCCACGCGCGCCGCACGCGTTCGCAACGGTGCGCCGGCGCACGCTCGATACACATTACGTTTTCAATTCAAAAAACTTTCATCGAGCGTCCCTACACTTCCGTCCAGTTTTCAACCTGCCTTCGCGAAGCTTGCCGCCCGGCCGGCTTCGCGAAGGCCATTCTTTCCACACCTGAAACTGGACTCGACATGCCCGCGTTGCCCAATGCTTCCCGTCGCCATGCCCTGAAGATCCTTGCCGGCGCTCCGATGCTGCCGCTCTCCGGCCTCGCGCTGCCGGCGCTGTTGACGGGTTGCGGCGGCGACGACGATCAGCCCGCCACGACGCCCACGGCGGCCGCCTACGCGGCGGCGACGTTCTCGTCGATGGCCGCCCCGACGCTCGACAACGCGGCGGCGATGGCCACGACGACGGTCGGCTCGACGCTGTCGGTGTCGTTCTCGGACGGCTCGTCGCGCAACTTCAAGCTCGCCTACCGGCCGTTCTTCGTGACCGGCGACATGGTGCCGGACGGCAAGGGCGGCACGATTCTCGCGGGCGGCTACTACGACATCAACAATCAGCCGATCATCGACCGCTCGGTGCCCGGCAAGGAACGCCAGTTCTATTCGGACTGCCCGGACGGCAGCTCGCTGCTCACGCTGAAGAATGCGAACGTGCCCGGCGTGAAGGGCAACACGGTGTTCGCGGTCGTGCAGTTCGAATACACGACGCGCGATCAGGCGAGCGTGTCGCAGTACGGCCAGCTGCCGTCGCCGATCGCGGTGCTGACGCTCGATCAGGATCCGGCAACCGGCGCGCTGAAGCTCGTCAAGTACCACAACGTCGACACGTCGAGCGCGCACGGCCTCTGGATCACGTGCGGCGCGAGCCTGTCGCCGTGGGGCACGCATCTGTCGAGCGAGGAATACGAGCCGGACGCGACGAAGGCCGCGACCGACGCGCAGTTCAAGGCGTTCAGCAAGAACACGTTCGGCGACGAGACGAAGGCGAATCCCTACCACTACGGCCATCTGCCCGAAATCACCGTGAATCCGGACGGCACCGGCACCGTGAAGAAGCACTATTGTCTTGGCCGCATTTCGCACGAGCTGATCCAGGTGATGCCCGACCAGCGTACCGTGATGATGGGCGACGACGCGACCAACGGCGGCCTGTTCATGTTCGTCGCCGACAAGGCGGCCGACCTGTCGGCCGGCACGCTCTACGTCGCGAAGTGGACGCAGACGTCGTCCGCCGGCGCAGGCAGCGCGACGCTCACGTGGATCCGGATCGGCCATGCGACGAGCAGCGAGATCGAATCGCTCGCGAACACGCTGAAGGCGTCGGACATCATGGATCTCGCGACGACCGATCCGAACGACGCGAGCTACACGAAGATCCACTTCGGCGGCAAGTTCAACTGGATCCGCATCAAGCCCGGGATGGAAAAGGCGGCCGCGTTCCTCGAAACGCACCGCTACGCGGCGCTGATCGGCGGCAGCATGGCGTTCACGAAGCTCGAAGGCACGACCGTGAACGCGAAGGACAAGATCGTCTACACGGCGATGTCGCGGATCGAGACGTCGATGGTCAAGGGCTACGCGGTGTCGCGCGACGTCGCGCTCGACGCGAAGATCGCCGCGGGCGCCGTCTATGCGCTGAACCTGAAGGCCGGGCAGCGCGATACGTCGGGCACCGCGATCGACAGCGAGTGGGTGCCGGTCGACATGGCCGCGCCGGCGGCACTGGTCGGCGAGGATCTCGCGACGGCGGACGCACTCGGCAACCTCGCGAACCCGGACAAGATCGCGAACCCGGACAACCTGAAGTTCTCGGAAAAGCTGCGCACGCTCTTCATCGGCGAGGACTCGGGGATGCACGTGAACAACTTCCTGTGGGCCTACCACGTCGATACCAAGACGCTCTCGCGCGTGCTGTCGTGCCCGGCCGGTGCCGAATCCACGGGCCTGCATGCCGTCGACGAAATCAACGGCTGGACCTACATCATGAGCAACTTCCAGCACGCGGGCGACTGGGAATCGCCGCTGCACGACAAGGTCAAGCCCGTGCTCGATCCGCTCGTGCGCGCGAACTACAAGGACCGCTTCGGCGCGAGCGTCGGCTATCTGACGGCCGAGCAGACCAGCATCCAGCTCGCGAAGGGCTGAGCCCCGCCCCGCGGCGCGCGGGACGCGCCGCCTTCCCGATCACGTTTCATTCGTCGGCGCTCCACGCCGGTTCATGCGCGATGCCCTTGCGGGCGTCGCGCTTTTTTTTGCGCGCGCCGGACGCGCCGCGCCGAGCATGCGCGGGCGCGCCGGCCGGGCCCGCGCGCCGGACGCGCGATAATACGGCGCCGACGCGCCGGCGCACAGGCAAAAAAAAAGCGCCACGGAGACCGTGGCGCTAAAAAAGTTCTAGCCATTCCGAGGGCCGTGCTAGAACCTGAGAGACTGCACGAAACACCGTTGCCGGTTAAACTCCTGAAACGATGTTTCGAAAACGTGAGACATTCTTTCCGTTTCCGCGGAACAAGTCAAGCGGTATTTGCACCGTCTCATGCACTTTTCAGCGGCGCCGATGTGAGGGTTTTCCTAATAAACCAAGGGTCAACCCGTAAAGTTTCATCGTATGAACGGTTCATTCGGCGAACATGCATCTTTTGACAATCATCTGACAATATTAAGTAAACTGAAATAGAGTTTCGGAAATAGAGAGAACGCCTCGTGTCGACATCTGTCATCCCTCCCGCTCCCCGAGAACGCGAATCGTCGCCGGACGAAATCACCGCGCTCGCGCGCGGCCTTGCGGTGCTGCGCCGCATCGCGGCCGCCGACGCGCCCGTCAGCAACCGCGAATTGACCGAGCTGACCGGCATTCCGAAGCCCACCGTGTCGCGCATCACCGCGACGCTCGTCAGCGCCGGCTTCCTGTTCCAGCTGCCGGACAGCGAGCGCTTCGTGCTAACCGCGTCGGTGCTCGAGCTGAGCCATGGTTTCCTGCGCAACTTCGACATTCGCGCGCGCTCGCGGCCGTTCATGATCGAGCTTGCCGAGCGCACGTCGCTGTCCGTGCACCTCGCGGTGCGCGACCGGCTCGACATGGTCGCGATCGACGTGATCCGCCCGCGCTCGGCGGTGCTCGTCACGCGGCTCGAGATCGGCTCGCGGATGGACATCGCGCGCACGGCGGTCGGCCGCGCGTATCTCGCCGCGCTCGAGGACGACGAGCGGCGTGCGCTGCTCGACGCGCTGCGCGCGACGGCCGGCGACGACTGGCCGCACGTGTTCGCGCGGCTCAATCCGGCGCTCGACGACGCGATGCGCGACGGCCACGCGATCGCGATCGGCGAATGGCGCGAAGGGCTCAACGCGGTCGCGGCCGGTTTCGTCGGGCCGTCCGGCCAGCGCTATTCGGTGAACTGCGGCGGCGCATCGCACCAGTGCCCGCCGGAATGGTTGCGCGAACACGTGGTGCCGGCGCTGCAGGAATGCATCGCCAAGATCACGCGCGAGATCGGCGGCGCACCGGCGCGGCGCGTCGCCGCGTAAGCGTGCCGTCATCGTTTCGTCGTCTTCTGTAACGACCGTAACCCGTTGAAAGATAGAGCACTGGACTGTAACGGGGACGGGACGTAGCATCATGCCCAATCGTCGCACCGGTCGTCGGTGCGCGCCGCTCTTTCCCGCGCGGGCGGGACGCGCCCGGGCCGAGCCGGCCGCCTCCGATACGCCCGCATGCCGCCCTCGCAGTGCGTTCCCCGGCACGCCCGCGCCGTCTTCCTGACAGAACACGATGGACAACCAACAAAAGCCCACGCCCCCTTCGAACGATCCCGCTCCCGCTGCCGCACGACGTTCGCGCCGCAGGCTGACCGCCGCGGCGCTGGCCGTCGTCGTCATCGGCGGCCTGCTGTGGTGGCATCCGTGGAACCGCACGCCGGCCGGCAAACCGGCCGCGAGCGGCGCGGCTAGCAGCGCAGGCGGCGGCCACCGCGGCCGCGGCGGGCCCGCTGCGATGGCGAACGTGCCGCAGCCCGTGCAGGTCGCGGCCGCGACGCGCGGCGAGATGCCGGTCGTGCTGAGCGCGCTCGGCACCGTGACGCCGCTCGCGAACGTGACGGTCAAGACGCAGTTGTCCGGCTACCTGCAGTCGGTCGCGTTCAAGGAAGGCCAGATCGTCAAGAAAGGCGACCTGCTCGCGCAGATCGACCCGCGCCCGTACCAGGTCGCGCTCGAGAACGCCGAAGGCACGCTCGCACGCGATCAGGCGCTGCTCGCGACCGCGCGCCTCGACCTGAAGCGCTACCGCACGCTGCTGTCGCAGGATTCGATCGCATCGCAGACGGTCGACACGCAGGCATCGCTGGTCAAGCAGTACGAAGGCACCGTGAAAACCGATCAGGCCGCGGTCGATTCGGCGAAGCTGAACCTCACGTACGCGCGCATCGTGGCGCCGGTGTCGGGCCGCGTCGGCCTGCGCCAGGTCGATCCGGGCAACTACGTGACGCCCGGCGACACGAACGGAATCGTCGTGATCACGCAGCTGCAGCCGATGAGCGTGATCTTCACGACCTCGGAAGACAACCTGCCGCAGATCCTGAAGCAGGTCAACGCGGGCCAGAAGCTGTCGGTCACCGCGTACAACCGCAACAACACGATTCCGCTCGAGACCGGCTCGCTGGAAACGCTCGACAACCAGATCGACACGAGCACCGGCACCGTGAAGCTGCGCGCGACGTTCGATAACAAGGAAGGCCTGCTGTTTCCGAATCAGTTCGTCAACACGCGGCTGCTCGTCGACGTGATCCGCGACGCGACGATCGTGCCGACCTCGGCCGTGCTGACGGGCTCGATCGGCCAGTTCGTCTACATCGTGAAACCGGACAACACGGTCACGGTGCGCAAGGTCAAGGTCGGTCCGGTCGACGGCGAGCGCACGAGCATCGTCGATGGCGTCGCGGTCGGCGAGCGCGTGGTCACCGACGGCTCCGACCGTCTGCGCGAAGGCGCGAAGATCTCGATTCCGGCCGACCAGCCGAAAGGCGCGTCGGGCGCGCACGGCGCCAGCGCGGCTTCGGCTGCGTCGGCGGCATCGGGCGCGGCCGGCCGTCACGGCGGGCGCCGGCACGGTGCGTCGCAGGCAGCGGCCCAATAACGCACGGGCCGCTCGATGAATCCGTCCCGCATCTTCATTCTCCGGCCGGTCGGCACCGCCCTTCTGATGGCGGCGATCATGCTGGCCGGCCTCGTCGCGCTGCGCTTCCTGCCGCTCGCCGCGCTGCCGGAAGTCGACTATCCGACGATCCAGGTCCAGACCTTCTATCCGGGCGCGAGCCCGGAAGTGATGACGTCGTCGGTCACCGCGCCGCTCGAGCGCCAGTTCGGGCAGATGCCGTCGCTGAACCAGATGTCGTCGCAAAGCTCGGCCGGCGCGTCGGTCATCACGCTGCAGTTCTCGCTCGACCTGCCGCTCGACATCGCCGAGCAGGAAGTGCAGGCCGCGATCAACGCGGCCGGCAACCTGCTGCCGTCCGACCTCCCTGCCCCGCCGATCTACGCGAAGGTCAACCCGGCCGATGCGCCGGTGCTGACGCTCGCGGTCACGTCGAAGACGCTGCCGCTCACGCAGGTGCAGGACCTGACCGACACGCGCCTCGCGATGAAGATCTCGCAGATCGCGGGCGTCGGCCTCGTGAGCCTGTCGGGCGGCAACCGCCCCGCCGTGCGGATCCAGGCGAACCCGACCGCGCTCGCGCAATACGGGATGAACCTCGACGATCTACGCACGACGATCTCGAACCTGAACGTGAACACGCCGAAGGGCAACTTCGACGGCCCGACGCGCGCCTACACGATCAACGCCAACGACCAGCTGACGAGCGCCGATCAGTACAACAGCGCGGTCGTCGCATACAAGAACGGCCGCCCGGTGATGCTGACCGACGTCGCGAAGGTCGTGGCCGGCTCGGAGAACACGAAGCTCGGCGCGTGGGTCAATTCGGAGCCCGCGATCATCCTGAACGTGCAGCGCCAGCCGGGCGCGAACGTGATCGCGACCGTCGACGCGATCAAGGCGCAGTTGCCGAAGCTGCAGGAAACGCTGCCGGCCGCGCTCGACGTGCAGATCGTCACCGACCGCACGACGATGATCCGCGCGGCCGTGCGCGACGTGCAGTTCGAACTGATGCTGTCGGTCGTGCTCGTCGTGCTGGTGATGTACCTGTTCCTCGCGAACATCTACGCGACGATCATCCCGAGCCTGTCGGTGCCGCTGTCGCTGATCGGCACGCTCGCGGTGATGTATCTCGCGGGCTTCTCGCTGAACAACCTGTCGCTGATGGCGCTGACGATCGCGACCGGCTTCGTCGTCGACGACGCGATCGTGATGATCGAGAACATCGCACGCTACGTGGAGGAAGGCGATTCGGGCCTCGAGGCCGCGCTGAAGGGTTCGAAGCAGATCGGCTTCACGATCATCTCGCTGACGGTGTCGCTGATCGCCGTGCTGATCCCGCTGCTGTTCATGGGCGACGTGGTCGGGCGCCTGTTCCATGAATTCGCGATCACGCTCGCGGTGACGATCGTGATCTCGGCGATCGTGTCGCTGACGCTCGTGCCGATGATGTGCGCGAAGCTGCTGCGTCACTCGCCGCCGCCCGAAAGCCATCGTTTCGAGGCGCGCGTGCACCGCACGATCGACTGGGTGATCGCACGCTATGCGGTCGCCCTCGAATGGGTGCTGAACCGGCAGCGCGCGACGCTCGTCGTCGCGCTGCTCACGCTCGCGCTGACCGCGCTGCTGTACGTGTTCGTGCCGAAGGGCTTCTTCCCCGCGCAGGACACGGGCGTGATCCAGGCGATCACGCAGGCGCCGCAGTCGGTATCGTACGGCGCGATGGCCGAGCGGCAGCAGACGCTCGCGACCGAGATCCTGAAGGACCCGAACGTCGACAGCCTCACGTCGTTCATCGGCGTCGACGGCTCGAACATCACGCTGAACAGCGGCCGGATGCTGATCAACCTGAAGCCGCGCGACGAACGTTCGGAGACGGCCGCGCAGATCATCCGCGACCTGCAGCAGCGCGTCGCGAACGTGACGGGCATTTCGCTGTTCATGCAGTCCGTGCAGGACTTGACGATCGATTCGACGGTGAGCCCGACGCAGTATCAGTTCATGCTGACGAGCCCGAACGCGGACGAGTTCGCGACCTGGGTGCCGAAGCTCGTCACGCGGCTGCAGCAGGAGCCGTCGCTCGCGGACGTCGCGACCGACCTGCAGAGCAACGGCCAGTCGGTCTATATCGAGATCGACCGCGCGAGCGCCGCGCGCTTCGGCGTCACGCCCGCGACGGTCGACAACGCGCTGTACGACGCGTTCGGCCAGCGCATCGTCTCGACGATCTTCACGCAGTCGAACCAGTACCGCGTGATTCTCGAGTCGGAGCCGAAGGACCAGCACTACGTGCAATCGCTGAACGACATCTATCTGCCGTCGGCAGGCGGCGGCCAGGTGCCGCTGTCGTCGATCGCGACCTTCCACGAGCGGCCGTCGCCGCTGCTCGTGTCGCATCTGTCGCAGTTCCCGTCGACGACGATCTCGTTCAACCTCGCGCCGGGCGCGTCGCTCGGCGAAGCCGTCAAGGCGATCCAGGCCGCCGAAAAGGAGATCGGCCTGCCCGGCTCGTTCCAGACGCGCTTCCAGGGCGCGGCGCTCGCGTTCCAGGCGTCGCTGTCGAACCAGCTGTTCCTGATCCTCGCGGCCGTGGTCACGATGTACATCGTGCTCGGCGTGCTGTACGAGAGCTACATCCACCCGATCACGATCCTGTCGACGCTGCCGTCGGCCGGCGTCGGCGCGCTGCTCGCGCTGATGATCACGGGCCACGATCTCGACATCATCGGCATCATCGGCATCGTGCTGCTGATCGGCATCGTGAAGAAGAACGCGATCATGATGATCGACTTCGCGCTCGAGGCCGAACGCGTCGAAGGCAAGCCGCCGCGCGAAGCGATCTATCAGGCGTGCCTGCTGCGTTTCCGGCCGATCCTGATGACGACGCTCGCCGCGCTGCTCGGCGCGGTGCCGCTGATCGTCGGCTCCGGTGCCGGCTCCGAGCTGCGTCAGCCGCTCGGGATCGCGATCGCGGGCGGCCTGATCGTGTCGCAGGTGCTCACGCTGTTCACGACGCCGGTCATCTATCTCGGCTTCGACGCGCTCGCGCGCCGCACGCGCGGCTGGTTCGAACGCCACGGCCCGGCGGCCGGCACGCGCACGGATGCGTAAGCCATGAACCTGTCGCGCCCTTTCATCACGCGTCCCGTCGCGACCACGCTGCTCGCGCTCGGCGTCGCGCTCGCGGGGCTGTTCGCGTTCGTCAAGCTGCCGGTGTCGCCGCTGCCGCAGGTCGACTTCCCGACGATCTCCGTGCAGGCGTCGCTGCCGGGCGCGAGCCCCGAGACCGTCGCGACCAGCGTGACGAGCCCGCTCGAGCGGCATCTCGGATCGATCGCCGACGTCACCGAAATGACGTCGACCAGCACCGTCGGCAACGCGCGGATCATCCTGCAGTTCGGGCTGAACCGCGACATCGACGGCGCCGCGCGCGACGTGCAGGCCGCGATCAACGCGGCACGCGCCGACCTGCCCGCCGCGCTGAAAAGCAACCCGACCTACCGGAAGGTGAACCCGGCCGACTCGCCGATCATGATCGTGTCGCTGACGTCGGACACCGCGTCGCCGGCGCGCTTGTACGACGCGGCGTCGACGGTGCTGCAGCAGTCGCTGTCGCAGATCGACGGGATCGGCCAGGTCACCGTCAGCGGCTCCGCGAATCCGGCCGTGCGCGTCGAGCTCGAGCCGCAGGCGCTGTTCCACTACGGCATCGGGCTCGAAGACGTGCGCGCGGCGCTCGCGTCCGCGAACGCGAACAGCCCGAAAGGCGCGATCGAGTTCGGGCCGCAGCACTACCAGCTCTACACGAACGATCAGGCATCGCAGGCGTCGCAGTATCGCGATCTCGTCGTCGCGTACCGCAACGGCGCGGGCGTGCGGCTGTCCGATCTGTCGGAGGTCGTCGACTCGGTCGAGGATCTGCGCAACCTCGGGCTGTCGAACGGCAAGCGCGCGGTGCTCGTGATCCTGTACCGGTCGCCGGGCGCGAACATCATCGACACGATCGATCGCGTGCGCGCCGCGCTGCCGCAGCTGACCGCGTCGCTGCCGGCCGACATCACGGTGACGCCCGTGCTCGACCGCTCGACGACCATCCGCGCCTCGCTGAAGGACACCGAGCACACGCTGCTGATCGCGGTGAGCCTCGTCGTGATGGTCGTGTTCCTGTTCCTGCGCAACTGGCGCGCGACGCTGATTCCCAGCGTCGCGGTGCCGATCTCGATCGTCGGCACGTTCGGTGCGATGTACCTGCTCGGCTTCTCGATCGACAACCTGTCGCTGATGGCGCTGATCGTCGCGACCGGCTTCGTCGTCGACGACGCGATCGTCGTGCTCGAGAACATCGCGCGCCACATCGAGAACGGCAAGCCGCGGCTGCAGGCTGCGTTCGACGGCGCGCGCGAGGTCGGCTTCACGGTGCTGTCGATGAGCATCTCGCTCGTCGCCGTGTTCCTGCCGATCCTGCTGATGGGCGGCATCGTCGGGCGCCTGTTCCGCGAATTCGCGCTGACGCTGTCGCTCGCGATCGCGGTGTCGCTCGCGGTCTCGCTGACCGTCACGCCGATGATGTGCGCGCGCCTGCTGCCGGAGCGGCACGACGCGCGCGAAGAAGGCCGCTTCGCGCGCTTTCTCGAACGCTGCTTCGCGCGGATGCAGCGCGGCTACGAGCGCTCGCTGTCGTGGGCGCTGAGCCGGCCGCTGCTGATCCTGCTGATCCTGTTCGCGACGATCGGGCTGAACGTCTATCTATACGTGATCGTGCCGAAAGGCTTCTTCCCGCAGCAGGACACGGGCCTGATGATCGGCGGAATCCGCGCGGACCAGGCGACCTCGTTCCAGGCGATGAAGCAGAAGTTCACCGAGATGATGCGCATCGTGCAGAGCAACCCGAACGTGAAGAGCGCGGCAGGCTTCACGGGCGGCACGCAGACCAACTCGGGCTTCATGTTCGTCACGCTGAAGGACCGCAGCGAGCGCAAGGTATCGGCCGATCAGGTGATCCAGCAGCTGCGCGGACCGCTGTCGCGCGTCGCGGGTGCGAGCACGTTCCTGCAGGCCGCGCAGGACATCCGCGTCGGCGGCCGGCAGAGCAATGCGCAATACCAGTTCACGCTGCTCGGCGATTCGAGCGCGGAGCTGTACAAGTGGGGGCCGATTTTGACCGAGGCGCTGCAGAAGCGTCCCGAGCTGACCGACGTGAATTCGGACCAGCAGCAAGGCGGCCTCGAGGCGATGGTGACGATCGACCGCGCCACCGCCGCGCGCCTGGGCATCAAGCCCGCGCAGATCGACAACACGCTGTACGACGCGTTCGGCCAGCGGCAGGTCTCGACGATCTACAACCCGCTGAACCAGTACCACGTCGTGATGGAAGTCGCGCCGAAATACTGGCAGAGCCCCGAGATGCTGAAGCAGGTGTGGATCAGCACGTCGGGCGGCAGCGCGAGCGGCTCGCAGACGACCAACGCGGCAGCCGGCACGTTCGTCGCGACGGCGGCCGGCACGTCGAGCGCCGGCACGGCCGCCACGAGCGCCGCCGCGATCGCGTCCGATTCCGCGCGCAACCAGGCGCTGAACTCGATCGCGTCGAGCGGCAAGTCGAGCGCGTCGGCAGGCGCCGCGGTGTCGACGTCGAAGTCGACGATGATTCCGCTGTCGGCGATCGCGACCTTCGGGCCAAGCACGACGCCGCTGTCGGTCAACCATCAGGGGCTGTTCGTCGCGACGACGATCTCGTTCAACCTGCCGCCCGGCGTGTCGCTGTCGCAGGCCACGCAGGTCATCTACCAGACGATGGCGCAGATCGGCGTGCCGCCGACGATCGTCGGCAGCTTCCAGGGCACCGCGCAGGCGTTCCAGCAGTCGATGAACGATCAGCCGATCCTGATCCTCGCCGCGCTGCTCGCCGTCTACATCGTGCTCGGGATCCTGTACGAGAGCTACATCCATCCGATCACGATCCTGTCGACGCTGCCGTCGGCCGGCGTCGGCGCCCTGCTCGCGCTGCTGCTGTTCAAGACCGAGTTCAGCATCATCGCGCTGATCGGCGTGATCCTGCTGATCGGCATCGTGAAGAAGAACGCGATCATGATGGTCGACTTCGCAATCGATCAGACGCGCAACCACGGCAAGTCGTCGTTCGACGCGATCCGCGAGGCGTGCCTGCTGCGTTTCCGGCCGATCATGATGACGACGATGGCCGCGCTGCTCGGCGCGCTGCCGCTCGCGTTCGGCAGCGCGGACGGCGCGGAGCTGCGCGCGCCGCTCGGGATCGCGATCGCCGGCGGCCTGATCATGTCGCAGGTGCTGACGCTCTATACGACGCCGGTCGTCTATCTGTACATGGATCGCCTGCGCGTATGGGGCGAGAAGCGGCGCAACCGCCGCGGGAATTCGGGCGGGCCGGCGGTAGCGGGCGAATAAGCCTGCACGGCGCATCGGCGGGTAGCGCCTGCGCGAGCACGACGGCTTCCGCGACGACGTCGCGGCCGAGCAGCTGCGCGGCCAGCCCGCTGCGCGCACATGGCCCGTCGAGCACCGGCTGCGCCGGCGCGACCGGCGGTTGCGCGCCGAGATACGCGGCCGCGATCCGCGCGCTCGCCGGCCCCGGACGATAGCGGCCATACGCGTCGACGACGAGAAAGCCCTGACGAACCAGCGTTTTCAGCAGTCGCGCGACCGAGTTGCGCGGCGTGCCGCTCGCGCCGCCGTGCGCGCCCGCTTCGACCATCGCGCGCGTGCCGCTTGCACCGCGGCCGCGATCGGCTATCGTCTGTGCATGGCCCTCGCCGGGAATCCGTCATGAACGTCCAGTTGAATCACACCATCGTCTGGTGCCGCGACGCGCACGCGTCGAGCCGCTTTCTTACCGAACTGCTGGACCTGCCGCCGCCGACGCCGTTCGGCCCGATGCTCGTCGTCGCGCTCGACAACGGCGTGTCGCTCGATTTCTATCAGCAGCCGGGCGAGATCGCGTCGCAGCACTACGCGTTTCTCGTCGACGAAGCGGACTTCGATCGCGTCTACGCCCGCATCCGCGAGCGCGCGCTGCCGCACTGGGCCGATCCTGCGAAGCGGCAGCCGGGCGAGATCTACCGCCACAACGGCGGGCGCGGCGTGTATTTCGACGATCCGGACGGTCACTTTCTCGAAGTGATGACGCAGCCCTATGCGCTGAACGGCTGACGAAACGAATCGGCCGGCATGGCGCCGGCCGAGATGACTGCGGACGCGCGGCCGCCCGGTATCGGACCGGGCCGCCTGCGCACGGCCGCCGTTACTCGGCGGCGGGCGTCGTCTTGCGCGGACGGCGCGCACGCGTGGCCGTCTTGCGGGCCGCCTTCTTCGGCTTCGCTTCGGCGGCGGCCGTTTCGCCGGCCGGTTCGCCCGCCGGCATCGCGTCGGGCGACGGCTGCGCGGCCGCATCCGAAGCCGCAAATGCGTCGGCCGCCGGCGCCGCGTGCTGCGGCGCGGCGTGCCGTGCGTCGCCCTGCTCCGGCTCGCGAGGCGCGGCTTCGGCATGGCGCTCGTCCGCGGGCTCGTCGCCGCGCTGCGCTGCAGCGTCCCGCTTCGCCGCGGACCGGCCGGCGCTCGCCGCATCGGCGCTCTTCTTTGCGCCGGCCTTCTTCGCCGCGCTCTTGCGTGCGCGCTTGCGGCCGTCCTTCGCGTCGCCGTGCGTCGCGCCCGCGTGCGCCGTTTCGTTCGATTCCACCGCGTCCGCCGGTGCGAGCGCCGCTTCGCTCGCGACGACGTCGACCGCGCCGGCTCCGTCCGTGTCGACGGCCATGCCGTCCGCCGCCGGCTCACCGTGCGCGCCGCGACGGCGCGACGCGTGTTCGAGCGGCGCGGCTTCCGCGTGACGCGCGCCATGCCCCGCGTGCGCGCTGCCCGTATCGCGCGCGGCGGCCGGCTCGGCCGCAGCCGACTGACGCGGCCGCGACACGAACGCGCCCGACTTGTCGTCGCGGCCAACCTCGAGCAGCCCGCGCGCCTGCGCTTCGTCGAGCAGGTTGCCGAACGCGCGGAAGCCGTAGTACGACTCGTTGAAATCGGGCTTGCGGCGCTTGATCGCGCTCTTGAGCACGGACGCCCAGATCTTGCCGACGTCGTCGCGCTCGGACGCAAGCGCCTCGAACGTCTCGACCGCGAGCGCGATCGCCTCGGCCTTGCGCGCCTCCATCTCCGGCTTGCGCGACGGCTCGTCCGCACGCTTCGCGCCGCCGTTGCCCGCACGCTGCTGTTCGCGCTTGGCGAGCGCGCGCTGCTGTTCGCGCACGAGATCGTCGTAGAAGATGAACTCATCGCAGTTCGCGACCAGCAGGTCGGACGTCGACTTCTTCACGCCGACGCCGATCACCTTCTTCGCGTTCTCGCGCAGTTTCGACACGAGCGGCGAAAAATCCGAGTCGCCGCTGACGATCACGAACGTATCGACATGCGATTTCGTGTAGCAGAGGTCGAGCGCGTCGACGACGAGCCGGATGTCGGCCGAATTCTTGCCCGACTGGCGCACGTGCGGAATCTCGATCAGCTCGAAGCTCGCCTCGTGCATCGCCGCCTTGAAGCCCTTGTAGCGATCCCAGTCGCAATAGGCCTTCTTCACGACGATGCTGCCCTTCAGCAGCAGCTTTTCGAGCACGGGCTTGATGTCGAATTTCTCGTACTTCGCGTCGCGTACGCCGAGCGCGACGTTCTCGAAGTCGCAGAACACGGCCATGCTGACGTTGTCCAGGGGTAATGCCATGTGTACTCCAACCGGTTGGCCGACGCGTTGATTTGCGTAGCGGCAGGAAATGCGTGGCGCACATGATAGCCGGTCGGCGGCGCGCCGCCCGCATTCCGCGCGGCAGCCGCACTATGTGCGGCGACACACCGTCGTCGCGCCGCGTCGCCCGGTATGCTCCCGATAGGTGCAACCGCCGGGCCGCCGTGGATGCGCCCCTTTTTGACGCGCCGCCGCCCGGCCAATTCGACATACACTTGAGTATCGGTCGTCCGTCCCTAACTGGAAGGATGACGCATCGAGCAAGGAGCCGTTTCATGACGACGAAGGTACTGCTGATCGGCGCGACCGGCCGCACGGGCCGCGCCTGCGCGGATCTGCTGCTCAAGCAGCCGGAATTCGAGCTCACCGCGCTCGTGCGCCGGCCGGGTTATACGCTGCCGGGCGCGAGGGTCGTCGAGGCCGATCTCACGACCGATTTCTCGTCGGCGTTCCAGGGCATCGCGCACGCGATCTATGCGGCCGGCTCGGCCGAATCCGAAGGCGCCACCGAAGAGCAGCAGATCGATCGCGACGCCGTTGCGCGCGCGGCCGAGTATGCGCTCGCATACAACGTCCAGAAGCTCGTCGTGATCAGCTCGCTGACCGCGTACTGGCCCGAGCGCAGCCCCGACGCGCTGCGCCACTACTCGCAGATGAAGCGCGAAGGCGACGAGCGCGTGATCGCGTCCGGCGTCGACTACGTGATCCTGCGTCCGGGCCCGCTGTCGGACGGCCCGGGCGTCGGCAAGATCGCGCTGACCGAGGAGCGCGTCGAGCCCGCGCCGCCCGTGTCGCGGCAGGACGTTGCATGGGCCGCGATCGAGGCGATCAAGCTTGGCATTTCGCGAAAGGTTATCGGCTTCGTCGGCGGCAGCGTGCCGATCGAACAGGCGCTGCGCGCGTAACCGCTGGAGCGCCGGCGGCGCAGTACCCGCGCCGCCGGCACCGCAGCACGATGCGGCCCGCTCGCGCGGGCCGTTCTCTTTGGCCGGCCCGTCAGCGTTTCGGATGCGCGTCGGCCCACGCCTTCACGGCGGCGAGCGTGTTCTCGACGTGCTTGTCGGGCGACAGGCTCGTGTATTCGTACAGGACCTTCCCTTCCGGCGAAATCACGTACGACACGCGGTTCGCGCGATCGAGCGCGGGCAGCTTCGCGTCGTATTCGCGGATGATCTTCGCGTCCGGATCGGCCGCGACCGGGAACTTGCTGCGGCACTCGCTGACCGAAAACTTCGTCAGCGTATCGATGTTGTCGGCCGACACGCCGATCACCGTCGCGCCATACGCCTTGTAGCGGTCGACCGCCTCCGCGAACGCATGCGCCTCGATCGTGCAGCCCTTCGTAAACGCGGCCGGGTAGAAATACAGCACGACCGGCCCCTGCTTCAGCGCATCGGCGAGCGAGTACGTGTAAGTCTTGCCGCCCAGCGATGCGGGCGCCGTAAAATCGGGCGCCGCGTCGCCCGGCTTCAGCTGCGCCTGCGCGATCGGCGCAAGACCGGCCACCAGCGCCGCCGCAACGGCGCCCAGCAATAGTTTTCGCTTCATCTGCGTCCTCATTTCTTATAAAGTCAGCCTCGTTGCAGCATGCGCCCGCGTTCGCTTGCCGAACCCGGCGCCCGCCCGGCCCGCGCAGCGCGCCGGCCGGTCCGTTAAAGATTCCTCGCAGTCTGCCGTTATTCCTCCCGGACAACCGGTTCCAGCCCTTCACGTCAGCGAGAAACATGGAAGCCAACAGGAAACAGACGCCGCGCAAGGGCCCCTGGCGCAGCGCATTGCATACGCTGCGCCGCTTCGCCTGGTCGGGCGGCGCGCTGATGCCTGCGCGCGCCGGCGCACCGCGTCGCGACGATACCGTGCGCAACTGGCTGGAACAGACGGTCGGCACGGTCGATTTCCTCGCCCACGTCGATCGCGAGCTGCGCTTCCTCTACGTGTCGGAAGCGAGCCTGCGCTTCATCGGCTATCACCGCGACTATCTGCACACGCTGACGCTGCGCGACCTGATCGCCGAACAGGATACCGCGGCGCTTGAAGACCTGCTTGCACGCGCCGCGCGCTCGGGGCAGGTCGAGAAGGCGACGATGAGCATCGTGAAGTCGCTGACCTACCCGCTCGACGTCGAGCTGCGCGCCGTGAAGAGCCGCCACCACGGCGTCGAAGGCTTCGCGATCGCCGCGTTCGACATCTCGTCGTGGCGCGCGCTCGAGGCGCGGCTCACGTACGAAATGCATCACGATCCGATGACGGGGCTCGACAACCTGTCGGCGCTCGTCCCCGCGCTGATCCGCGCGCAGCAGACGGCCGACGACGAAGGCACGTGCGCGGCGCTGCTGCTGCTCGATCTCGACGATTATCAGCGGATCAACCGCGCGCTCGGCTACGACGCGGGCGACGCGCTGCTGCGCGAGACCGCCCGGCGGCTGCGTACGCTCGTCGCGCCCGACGAATTGCTCGCGCGCGTCGCGAGCGACAAGTTCGCGGTCGTGCTCGCCGCGCCGGACCGCACGCGCGCGTGCGACGCGGCGGACGCGCTCGCGCGGCGGCTGCAGGCCGCGGTGCGCGAGCCGTACACGTACCACGGGCAACCGGTGCATCTTTCAGCAAGCATCGGCATCGCGCTGTATCCGGACGAGCGCGCGGCGCCGCATCGCGCGCAGCACCACAGTCCGCTGCTGCGCCGCGCCGATCACGCGCTCGCGCAGGCGAAGGCGTCGGGCGGCAATGCGCTCGCGTTCCATGCGCCGGTCGACGATCCGGCCGACGCCGAACGGCTGAAGCTCGAAGCCGATCTCTACGACGGCGTGCGCAACGGCGAATTCTCGCTGCATTTCCAGCCGATCACGCGCAGCCAGTCCGGTGCGGTGGTCGGCGTCGAGGCGCTGATCCGCTGGCGCCACCCCGTTCACGGGCTCGTGCCGCCGGCGACGTTCATTCCGCTCGCCGAATCGATCGGGCTCATCAACTATCTCGGCAACTGGGTGCTGAAGGCCGCCTGCATGCAGCTCGTCGCGTGGGATCGGCAGGGGCTCGCGCTGCAGTACGTCGCGGTCAACGTGTCGCCGCAGCAGTTTCGCGATCCGCGCTTCACGCAAAGCGTGCGCGATGCGATCGCGCTGACCGGCATCGATCCGCGGCGCATCGTGCTCGAGATCACCGAAAGCCTGCTGATGCACGATCCCGCGCATGCCAAGGGGCTGCTCGAGGAGCTGACCGAGCTCGGCATCCGCTTCGCGATCGACGATTTCGGCACCGGCTATTCGAGTCTCGCGTATCTGCAGCGCTTCCCGCTCGCGAAGCTGAAGATCGACCGCAGCTTCGTCGAGAACCTGCTGACCTCGCGCAACGATCGCGCGATCGTGTCGGCCGTCGTCGGGCTCGCGCAGACGCTCGAGCTCGAACTCGTCGCCGAAGGCGTCGAGACCGAAGCGCAGCGCGCCCTGCTGACCGAAATGGGCTGCAACCACATCCAGGGCTGGCTCGTCTGTCAGGCGCTGCCGTCCGAGGAGCTCGCGCGCCGCTTCGCGGCGCAGCAGCTGCACCTGCACGCGGCGGCCTGACGGGCCGGACGGATGCGTATGTCAATTACCGAACGCCTGGCCCCGACCGCGCTGCTCGACAAGCTGTGGGCGCGGATGAACGAACGCGGCGACTTCCCGCTGCTGTCGGAGTCGCTGCGCACGACGATGGCCGCGATGAAGAACGACGATCTCGACTTCACGGCGCTCGTGCGCGTCGTGCTGTCGGATTTCGCACTGACGCAGAAGGTGCTGCGGCTCGCGAACTCCGCGATGTACATGGCGTTCGGCGGCAACATCACGACCGTCACGCGCGCGCTGATGGTGCTCGGGATGGACGCGGTCGGCCATCTCGTCGTCGGGCTGAAGCTCGTCGATCACTTCCATCAGAGCACGCCGCGCCGCATCGACGCGAAGCTCGAACTGAACCGCGCGCTGCTGTCCGGCTGCGTCGCGCGCAAGCTGACCGAACACGTCGAGCTGCGCGCGGGCGAGGAAGCGGTCGTCTGCACGCTGATGCGCCAGGTCGGCAAGCTGCTCGTGGTCTGCTATCTCGATCAGGAATGGGACCGCATTCGTCGGCGGGCGGCCGAGCTGCACGGCGACGAAACGGCCGCGTGCATCGACGTGCTCGGTGTCGGCTTCGACGAGATCGGACTCGAGGCCGCCGCCCGCTGGCGCCTGCCCGACATGATCTGCGCGGGCATGGCGAACGACGATTGCGCGGGCGACGACGAATCGCGCGACGACGATCGCGACGCCGACGACACGGCCCTCGCCGGCAGCGACGCGGACGACGGGCATGCGCAATGGCTGCGCGCGGTGAGCCGCTGCTCGACCGACGTCGCGAGCGCGCTCGCGATGCCGGAAGGCCCGCAGCGCGACGCGCGCATCGGCACGCTCGCGCAGCACTATGCGCCGATCCTCGACATGCCGTCCGGCGCGCTCGTCGAGATCGCCGAGCAGCTCGCGCACGAGGAAGCGAGCGACACCGTGATGCGCGAGATCGTCGAGCTGCGCGCGAATGCGGATGCGATCGCGCGCGCGCAGGCAGAGCCCGAGGCGTGTCTCGAAGCGGGCCTCGCCGATCTGCGCGCGCTGCCGTCCGAGCACGTGCTGACGCCGGTGCTCGCGCTCGCGTCCGAAAGCCTGCTCGCGGGCCTCGCGTTCACGCGCACCGTCATGTTCGTGCGGCACGACGACGGCACGTTTGCCGCGCGTCTCGGCTTCGGTCCGGACGTCGATGCGGTGCTCGACCGGCTGCGCTTCGACGAACGCTTCGAGCCCGACGTGTTCCATCTCGCGATCACGAATTCGGTCGGCATCTTCATCGAGCACGCGCAGGAGCCGAAGATGCTGCGCCGGCTGCCCGCGTGGTATCTCGACGCATTCGACGACACGCACTCGTTCGTGCTGCTGCCGGTGCGCGCCGGCGGCTCGACGGTCGCGCTGCTGTACGGCGACTGGGCCGGCGCGCAGCCCGCGCGCAAGATCACGCAGCAGGAGATGAGCGTGCTCAACGAGCTTGCGCGCGAACTGAGCCGGTTCTTCCCCGCGTAGCGGCCGCCCAAAAGCAAACCGGCCGCATCGTGCGGCCGGCTGGCGAAAAGCGACGGAATCGAAACGCGCTTACTTGAGCGTGACGGGCACGCTGAAGTACTTCTTCGCGAGCGAGTCGATCGTGCCGTCGGCCTTCAGTTCCTTCAGCGCCTGATCGAGCGCGGTCTTCAGCGCCGCGTCGTTCTTGCGCAGGCCGAAGCCGACGCCCGAGCCGAGAATCTCGGCATCGCTGACGGTGCCGCCCGCGAACGCGAAGCCCTGGCCTTGCGGCTTCGACAGGAAGCCCTTCGCGCCCGCTTCCGAATCCTGGAACGTCGCGTCGAGACGGCCCGACTTCAGGTCGGCGTAGGCGAGATCCTGCGTCTGGTACGGCACGACTTCGACACCGGCCGGCGCCCACTTCTTCTTCGCGTACGCTTCCTGGATCGTGCCCTGCAGCACGCCGACGCGCTTGCCCTTCAGCGATTGCGGCGTCGGCTGCAGGCCGCTGCCCTGCTTCGCGATCAGCTGGTTCGGGATCGTGTAGATCGGATCGGTGAAGGCGATCGCGTGCTTGCGCTGATCGGTGATCGTCATGTCCGAGTTGATCGCGTCGAACTTGCGCGCCTGCAGCGCGGGGATCAGGCCGTCGAAGTCGTTCTCGACCCACACGCACTTCGCCTTCAGCTTCGCGCACACCGCGTTGCCGATGTCGATGTCGAAGCCGGTCAGCTTGCCGTCGGGCGTCTTGTATTCGAACGGCGCATACGAGGCTTCGACGCCGAACCGGATCTCCTTCAGATCCGCCGCAACCGCGCTGCCTGCCGCTACCGCCGATGCCGCCACTACCGCCTGCGCGGCCACTTTACGCCAATCCAACTTCATCAGGTGTTCTCCTCGATACTCGAATGTTCCGGAACTACGGGCGCATGCATCATTGCAGGGCCGGATGACGACGGCAACCGCGACGACGCGCCGTGATGCGGCGCAACAGCCGCAAGGCCGCGATTGTACCAATCCGCGCGGCCCGCACCGCAAAGCGGCCGTGCTGCATCGCGCGCGCGGCGCCCCCATGCACGCGCACGAAAGCCGCAAGACGATGTCGCAAACAGGCAAGCTCGCGGTGCCGGCGCGGCGCCGGCCGGCCCGTCAGACGAGCGCGGCCAGCGTGTCGCGCGTCGTATCGACGACGAGCAGCCCCGCGCGCAGGCCGGGCTTCACCGACGGATTCGGAAACACGATGCGCTCCTCGTCGTGCCGCACCGTGTAGCGGTAATCGCCGTCCTGCGCGAGCACCGTGCCGCGCGCGAACGCGGTGAAGTTCGCGACGTCGGGTGCGACGAACAGCTCGAGCGCGTCGCTCTGTTTCGTGATCTGGTCGATCACTGTGAACACGCGCGGCAGCGGCGCGTCGGCGTCGCGCGGCGCGCCCGACACGAGCCGGCGCACCGCGCGGTCGGCCGGCGCGAAGCGCGCGAGATCGTTCTGCCCGAACGGGCGCACCTTGCCGAGTTCGAGCGTGCACGCCAGTGCGCCGCAGTGTTCGGCCGTGAAGTGCGAATACGTATTGCCCTTCGCGGTATGCAGCAGCACGGCCGCGATGCGCGCGTCGCCGAGCCATTCGACCATCGCGCGCGACGGCGGCGTGCCCGTATGCGGCAGCAGTGCGAACTGCTCGAAGACCGAGGCGCGGATCGCCGTATGCATGTCGATGTGCCAGCGTGCGCCATGCGGGGACGAGCCGGCGAAGAACGTGCGCGCGGCCGCCTCGAGCTGCGCGGCGCGCGGCGCCTCCCGGCTCGCCGGCAACTGTGCATGCCGGCCGCTGAACAGCCGGTTCAGGTCGTCGTCGAGATAGCGCTCGCCCGCGCGCATCGCCGGTACGTTGCCGAGCACGACGAGCAGCCGGCACGCGAGCGGCAGCGCGCCCGTGCCGACGTCGCGCACGAGCATCGACAACAGCTCGATCGGCGCGGTCTCGTCGCCATGCACGCCGGCCGACACGAGCACGCTCGCGCGCGCCGCGTCGCTCGCCGCCGGTTCGAACGCGAGCAGCCCGTCGCCGGGCCAGTGCCAGCGCACCGCGCCTCCCGCGCACGTGCCGTCGTGCGCGGCCGGCACGCGGCCGGCGAGCGTTGCCGCGAGGAAGTCGCCGAGCAGCGTGTCGGCGGCGATGCGGGCCTCAGCGCTGGAAGTCATACAGCGACCCGACGCGCAGGATCTGCGTGAGCTCGTCGAGCGCCGTGCGCGACTCGACGAGCAGCGCCGGATCGGCGAGATCGTCCGGCGCGAGGCGATCGCGGTAGTGCTTCTCGATCCACGCGTCGAGCGCCGTGAACAGCGTGTCGTCGATCCATACGTTCGACGTGACGGCCGCACGTTCCGCGTCGGTCAGCACGACGCGCAGACGCAGGCACGCGGGACCGCCGCCGTTCTTCATGCTTTCGCGCAGGTCGAACACCAGGACGTCGCGGATCGGGCCGTTGCCGGCCGCCAGCTGGTCGAGATAGGCGGCGACGTTCGCGTTCTCGCGGCATTCCTGCGGCACGACGAGCACCTGCGAGCCGTCCGCGCGCGACAGCAGCTGGCTGTTGAACAGATACGACGTGACCGCGTCGTTGACGCTCACGGCCGCATCGGGCACCTCGATCACGTTCAGGCGTGCGCCGCGCGCGTCGAGCGCGGCCGTCAGCGTGTCGTAGATCGCCTGCTTGTTGACGAACGCGCGCTCGTGCGTGAACAGCGTGTCGCGGTTGCCGACCGAGATCACGTCGTTGTGGAACACGCCCGCATCGATCACGTCCGGATCCTGCTGCGCATAGACGGTCGCCTCTTCGGCAAGCCCGTGACGCTGCGCGACCGCGCGGCTCGCCTCGAACGTCTGGCGCGCCGGGTAGCGCTTCGGCTCCGGCCCGCGGCGGTATTCGGAGCGGCCGTACACGAAGAACTCGACGCCCGGCTTGCCGTATTCCGCGCAAAAGCGCGTGTGGTTCGCCGCGCCTTCGTCGCCGAGCGCGGGTGTGCCGGTCAGCGCATCGTGCACGGCGAAGTGCGCGCGATCGGCGAACAGCGTCGACAGCGTACGGCGCGTCGCTTCGTGCTCGATCGCGCGATGCAGCTTGCTGCACAGGTTCGCCGGCGTGAAGTGCACGCGGCCGTCTGCGGTGTCGGCCGACGGGCTGACGGTGGCCGCGTTCGCGGTCCACATCGCCGAGGCCGAGCTCGCGGCGGCGAGCAGCTCCGGCGCCTGCTTCGCGGCTTTCGCGATCACGTCGGCGTCCTTGCCGGAGAAACCGAGCTCGCGCAGCAGGCGCAGCGACGGCCGCTCCTGCGGCGGCAGCACGCCCTGTGCAAAGCCGAGATCGGCGAGCTGCTTCATCTTGCGCAGCCCCTGCTTCGCGGCCGCCTTCGGATTCGCGACGGACTTCTCGTTGTTCAGCGACGCCACGTTGCCGAACGACAGCCCGGCGTAGTTGTGGGTCGGGCCGACGAGTCCGTCGAAATTGGCTTCTTGTGCGTTCATCGTCGTTCCCTCGATCAGAAGTGCAGGCCCGGCGACAGGCTCGCGGGCAGAGTCAGTTGCGCGCTTTCCACCGACGCCATCGGATACGCGCAGTAGTCGGCCGCGTAGTACGCGCTCGGACGGTGGTTGCCGGAGCGCCCCGTGCCGCCGAACGGCGCGGCCGACGATGCGCCGTTGGTCGGCCGGTTCCAGTTGACGATCCCCGCACGAATCGTGCGGCGGAAGTGCTCCCAGGCGCGCGCGTCGTCGGCGAGCAGGCCGGCCGACAGCCCGAACGCGGTGTCGTTCGCGCGTGCGATCGCTTCGTCGAAATCCGCATAGCGGACGATCTGCGCGAGCGGGCCGAAGTGCTCTTCGTCGGGCAGGTTCGCGACGTTCGTCACGTCGAGGATCGCCGCGTTGACGAAGCCGAGCCGCGGATCGCGCTGCTTCATCGCGATGATCGGCTGCGCGCCCTGCTCGATCAGCCGCGACTGTGCGTCGACGAGCTTCGCGGCCGCGCGTGCCGAGATCACCGCGCCCATGAACGGCTGCGGATCGGCGTCGAACACGTCGGCCGTGATCTTCGACGTGACGTCGACGAAGCGCGCGAGGAAGCGGTCGCCGAACGCGCCCCGCGGCACGAAGATGCGGCGCGCGCACGTGCAGCGCTGGCCCGCCGACAGGAACGCCGACTGGATCGTATGATGCACGGCCGCGTCGATGTCCTCGACTTCGCCGATCACGAGCGGGTTGTTGCCGCCCATCTCGAGCGCGAGCACGATCTCCGGACGGCCGCCGAACTGCTTGTGCAGCAGCGTGCCGGTGTCCGAGCTGCCGGTGAAGAACAGCCCGTCGATCTGCCGGTGATTCGCGAGCGCGATGCCCGTGTCCTTCTCGCCCTGCACGAGATTCAGCACGCCGGCCGGCAGGCCCGCGTCCTTCCAGACCTCGACGGTTGCCTGCGCGACGCCCGGCGCGAGCTCGGACGGCTTGAACACGACCGTGTTGCCCGCGATCAGCGCGGGCACGATATGGCCGTTCGGCAAGTGGCCGGGGAAGTTGTACGGGCCGAACACCGCAACGACGCCGTGCGGACGATGACGCAGCACGGCAACGCCGTCGGCCATGTCCTGGCGCTTCTCGCCCGTGCGTTCCTGATAGGCCTGGATCGAGATACCGACCTTCGCGGCCATCGCCGCGACTTCGGTGCGCGCTTCCCAGAGCGGCTTGCCGGTCTCGCGGCCGATCGCGGCGGCGAGCGCTTCCTTGCGCTCGTTGAGCAGCGCCGCGAAGCGTTTCGCGATCGCGCAGCGCGATTCGAAATCGAGCGCCGACCACTCGGCGAACGCGCGGCGCGCGCTCATGACCGCGCGATCGACGTCCGCGGCGGACGCGCTCGCGCCCTGCCACGCGATCTCGTCGGTGCCCGGATTGCGCGAAGCGAACGCGGGGCCCGAGCCGGCGACCCAGGCGCCGTCGATGAAGAGTTCCGTCATGATTCGTTTATCCCTGTTTGGCTTTGAGCGGCAGCACGCGCACCGGATCGCCGGCCTTCACGCGCAGCGCGGCGGCATCGTCGGCGGACAGCACGAACGCGCCGTTCGCGGCGACGCCCGGCGCGACGCCGACGCGGAAGTCGGCGAGCGACGTATTCGACACGAGCGATTTCGGCGCGTGGCCGTCCTGCGTATCGTCGCCCGCGTTCGGCACGCCGATCGCGACCGGCACGACGACGCTCTCGCGCACCGTGCGCAGGTCGTTGATGTGGCATTCGAGCACGGGGCCTGCGTCGAAGATGTCGACGTGGTTCTGATAGCGCAGCCCTTCCGCCTCGAGCATCTTGCGGGCGGGCAGCGTGTCGCGATGCGTGAGGCCGACCGCGTCCTGCGCGTCCTGCGGCAGCAGGTCGACGTACACCGGATAGCGCGGCATCAGTTCCGCGAGGAACGACTTGCGGCCGTGCGAGCTCAGGTAGTCGGCCGCATTGAAATCGATCTGATAGAAATGCGAACCGACCGCGCGCCAGAACGGCGACGTGCCGTCCTCGTCGAAGTGGCCGCGCAGTTCCGCGCAGATGCGCTCCGGAAAGCGGTCGCGGAACTGCGCGATGAACATGAAGCGCGAGCGCGACAGCAGGCCGCCGACGCCGCCCGTCCGATAGCGCGGGCTCAGGAACAGCGAGCACACTTCCGCGTAGCCCGTGAGGTCGTGCGAGATGTTCAGCGCCGACATGCGCGTCCACACGCCGAGCTCCTGGCTCGCGTGCACGACGGTGCTCACGCGGTAGTTGTAGAACGGCTGCTCGAGCCCGACCTGCGATTCGATCCCGCACACGCCCGCGATGTCGCCCGTCTGCGAGTCTTCCATCACGAAGAAGTAGCCGGCTTCGGCCGGTGCGGCCTGGCCGGCCAGCGTGCGGCGCGAGCGCTCGATGCGCGCGGCCAGCGCGTCGCGGTCGGGCTTGAACGTGGTCAGGCCCGGCCCGGTTTCCTGCGCGAGCGACACGAGCGCGTCGACGTCGCCCGTTTGTACGACCCGAACGACGATCATGCTGCGTCCCCCTTCATCTCTTCATCGTCGCGGCGATGCAGCGGCACGCAGCGCACGACATCGCCATCCTTCACATCGAGCGCCGCGCGGACGTCGCCCGACAGCGGCGCATGTGCGGCGTCGGCCGGCAGGTCCGCGAGCACGCAGCGGAACGACTCGCCGCTGCCCGACGACACCATGTACGCGACGTCGCCCTGCTCGCGCGCCGCTTCGCGCACGACGCGCTCGCTGCCGTGCCGCACGCACGCGGTGCGGTCGACCTGCGCGGTGAGCACCGGGCCCGCGTCGAAGATGTCGACGAAGCGGTCGGGCTCGAAGCCTTCCTCGAGATGGATGTCGTACGCGAGCAGTGCGCTTTCGTTCGGCTCGCCGAGCACGCGCTGCGCGGCTTCCGGCAGCAGCGGCACGTAGAGCGGATACGCGGGCATCACTTCCGCGATGAACGTACGGCTGCGGCCGCCCGACGCGATGTCGACGTCGGTGAAATCGCGGCCGAAGAACTTGCGGCCCACCGCTTCCCAGAACGGCGACGCGCCGTTCTCGTCGCTGACGCCGAGCAGCAGCGTGAACACTTCCGGCGTGAAGCGCCGGCGATTCGCGGCGATGTACATCATGCGCGCACGCGAGATCAGGTGCGCGGCCGCGTCGCCGCGCAGCGACGGATCGACGTAGAAGCCGGCCAGGCGGCTCTTGCCGGTGAGTTCGTGCGACATCGTCAGCGCGTGGATCTTGCGGTTCACGTGCAGCTCGCGCGACGCGTGGATCAGTGCGTCGTTGCGAAACGCGTAGAACGGCTCCGAGTAGCCGGCGGCCGCCACGATGCTCGCCGTGCCGAGCAGCTTGCCGGTTGCCGAATCCTCGAGCACGAACAGATAGAACTCTTCGCCGGCGAAATCGACGTCCGCGCGAAACGAGTCCTCGGAGAGCGCGACGCGCGCTTCGAGCGCCGCGCGATCGTGCGGCAGCGAGTGCAGGACCGGCTGCGCGGTGCGCGCCATGTGCGCGAGCGCATCGAGATCCGTGAGTTTGCCGGGGCGAACAAATAGCATCGTCGTTCCTGTTCTGCGGTGGGCGCGCGGTATCAGCGCGCGGTGGCTTCCTGCGTCGCGAGCACTTGCTCGACGGCCTTCTCGAAGCGCTTCACGCCTTCGTCGAGCAGATCGAACGGAATCACGAGCGACGGCAAGAAGCGCAGCACGTTCGGGCCCGCGATCAGCATGATGAGACCTTGTTCGGCGGCGGCGTTCACGAAGTCCTTGGCGCGGCCTTCGAAGGCGGCCGTGAGTTCGGCGCCGACGAGCAGGCCTTTGCCGCGCACGTCCTTGAAGATGCCGAAGCGTGCGTTGATGCGTTCGAGCGCGCCTTTCAGGCGCACGCTGCGTTCGCGCACGCCTTCGAGCAGGGCCGGCTCGCCGATCAGTTCGACGACCTTGTCGGCGATGGCCGAGGCGAGCGGGTTGCCGCCGTAGGTCGTGCCGTGCACGCCGACCTTGAAGTGCGCGGCGAGCGCGTTCGTCGTCAGCATCGCGCCGATCGGAAAACCGTTGCCGAGCGCTTTCGCGGTCGTCAGGATGTCGGGCGTGACGCCCGTGTCCATGTACGCGTAGAACTGGCCCGTGCGGCCGACGCCCGTTTGCACTTCGTCGAAGATCAGCAGTGCGTCGTTGGCGTCGCAGGCTTCGCGCAGGGCCTTGAGGAAGGCCGGATCGGCCGGGATCACGCCGCCTTCGCCCTGCACGGGCTCGACGATCACGGCGCAGGTTTGCGGGCCGATCGCGGCTTTGGCGGCTTCGATGTCGTTGTACGGCAGATGCTTGATGCCGGCCGGCACGGGGCCGAAGCCTTCCGAGTATTTCGGCTGGCCGCCGACGCTGACCGTGAAGAACGTGCGGCCGTGGAACGACTGCACGAACGAGACGATTTCGAATTTGTCGGCGCCGTGGCGATCGAACGCGACGCGGCGCGCGAGCTTCAGTGCGGCTTCGTTCGCTTCGGCGCCCGAGTTGGCGAAGAACGCGCGATCGGCGAACGTCAGCGATTCGAGGCGCTTGGCGAGGCGCAGGACCGGCTCGTTCGTGTAGCCGTTGCCGATGTGCCAGAGCTTGCGGCCTTGCTCGTCGAGCACCTTCAGCAGTTCAGGATGGCCGTGGCCGAGCGACGTGACCGCGATCCCGCAGGCGAAGTCGATGTATTCGCGGCCGTCGGTGTCCCACACGCGCGAGCCCTCCGCGCGATCCGGCACGAACGGGGCGGGGGAAAACACCGGCACCATCACTTCGTCGAAAGTCTGGCGGGTCACGGTCGGGGTCGTCATGGTCGTTCCTTTCGGTTTCGTAAGAGGGTTCAACAGGATCAAGTTTAGGTAAGGGTGACGCAAGCGTCTTGCGGAATTGCGACGGGTTCTATCGGAAGCGGATAGTGCGGGGTATTTTGCCCTCTCGGGCTGGGGGGGTGCGGGTTTGTTCGTATTTTTGGGGCGGTTTTTTGTGGGGTTTGGGTGGTGCGCCTGCGTTGGGCGTGAAGCACCTGTCATCGTGTCGGTCTATTAGCGTCGCCCCTGCGCGGGGCGGCGGTTACTTTTCTTTGTCTTGCCAAAGAAAAGTAACCAAAAGAAAGGCGCTGTGAAAACGCAAGACTTCCCGGTGCCATGGTCGCCGGAGTGGTTCCGCAATGGGGAAGAATCGCGAAGTCCGTGTTTGACCTGGGGCGAGATTCGAACTCCGATGGCAATCGCTCCGCGCAAAGCAGCGCGAACTGTGGCATGGCGCGCCAATGTGGCTCCCCTCGTCTGCTCAATTCAAAGGCCGAGCACATCGCGCGTGCCGTGGCGGCGCACACAACCGACTACATCGGCTCGGGCGGGTGCCTATGCCATTCGCGCACTTCGTCGATCACCGCGGCCCAACCTTCTCGTAGTCCAGATGATCGGCCGGCTCGCCAACCGGTGCGCAGTCGAAGATCGCCCGTCCGGGTGGCGCGATCCCGGACGATATCGAGATGGGCCCTGCCGCCACGCGACTACGATTGAAACTTTTCGAGCGGGACCAAACATGAATAGACGAATTGCAATCGTCGGCGACCGTCTTTCAGACGGCGGAACAGTCAACGCAAATGTGGGACCCCCGCTTTCGGTCGTATCGATCTCTGGAACAAAGGCACGCTCGCGCCTTCGCTCCTGGCCTCCCGGCAGCGACGAAGACTGGTTTCCCGATCTATCGAATTCGAAAGAGATTCTCTTTCGGGACATGAAATGAAGCGTATGTTGCTGGCGGTTCTAGGTATTGCGTGGGGCTTGTTCGTCACATGGGCGTCCCTCTATGTGGCGAATCATATTCACTGGCCCGAGGTGAAATCGCGCGCGACCGGATGCAACGATTTGGAGCACTGCGCACCGCATGCGAGATTCGTCGTCGAATTGCTTGCGTCGCTCCTGTGGCCGGCCATCGCGTTCGGTGTGCTGAACGTCCTGGCTTATCGACGATGGTCGGGTCGTAGGTGGTCTCTCGCTTTCGGCGCTGCGACGCTGCTGGCGATTCTGTTCTATGTCGCCCCCTACGCCGTGCCTGCATGGGGGCTTGTGCGCGAGTAAGACCGCGCCAAGGCAAAGCCAGTGAGTCCGCTACCGCGCGGTCCGGCGAGCCTATCCGAACTTTTGTGTGTGAGGCATAAACTGATGGCCAAGGAGCCACTTTATGCCACGCAAACGCAAGGAAGAAGTGCCGGTAGAACCGGGCAAGGGCTTGAACCTGGACCCGGAACTCATCAAGCAACTGGTGCCCGGAACGCTGGATCGGGCTTCGATCAACGAGCAATTCGCGGCCCTGAAGAAGGCGATATTCGAGCGCGCGCTGGGCGGCGAACTGACCCACCACCTGGGCTACGAGAAGGGCGATGCCAAGCCGGCGGGCCGCACGAACCATCGCAACGGCACCAGCCGCAAGCGCATCGCGACCGACGATGATCTGCTCGACGTCGAGATTCCGCGCGACCGCGAAGGCACCTTTGATCCGGTACTGATCGCCAAGGGCGAGCGACGCTTCACAGGCTTCGACGACAAGATCATCGCGATGTATGCACGCGGCATGAGCGTGCGGGAGATTCAGGGCTTCCTGCTGGACATGTATGGCATCGAGGTGTCGCCGGACTTCATCAGCACGGTGACTGATGCCGTGATCGACGAAGTGCGCGAATGGCAGCAGCGACCGCTCGAGCCGATGTACCCGGTCGTGTTCTTCGATGCCTTGCGAGTCAAGATCCGCGACGAAGGCGTGGTGCGCAACAAGGCGATCTACCTGGCGCTGGGCGTGCGCCGCGACGGCACACGCGACGTGCTCGGCCTTTGGATCGAGCAGACCGAGGGCGCCAAGTTCTGGCTGCGGGTGGTCAACGACCTGAAGCTGCGCGGCGTGCAGGACATTCTGATCGCCGTGGTCGACGGCCTGAAGGGCTTCCCGGAAGCGATCAACACGGTGTTCCCGGAAACGACGGTCCAGACCTGCATCGTGCATCTGATCCGGAACTCGCTGGACTTTGCCAGCTGGAAAGACAGGAAATCGGTCGCAGCGGCGCTCAAGGAGGTCTATCGGGCACCGTCGGCCGAAGCGGCCGCCGTGGCGCTGGACGCGTTCGATACGAGCCCGTGGGGTACGAAATACCCTCCGATTGCCGCGCTCTGGCGCCGGGCCTGGGATCAGGTGATTCCGTTCTACGCCTTCGCGCCCGACATCCGGAAAATTGTATATACGACCAACGCGATCGAGTCGCTGCACATGCAGCTTCGAAAGATCATCAAGGCGCGCGGCCACTTCCCGTCGGACGAGGCCGCGCTCAAACTGATCTGGCTGGCGCTGCGCAACGTCGTGGCCAAGTGGACCGGCTCTCGGCACGATTGGAAGAGCGCGATGACCCAGTTCGCGCTGCTTTACCCGGAACGATTCAACATTGGAATCTGAATCTCAACCCGCCTCACACACGGAATTCCGGATACCTCCGGTCCGGCCGTTAGTACTCACAGCGCCTTTCTTTTGGTTACTTTTCTTTGGCAAGACAAAGAAAAGTAACCGCCCCCCGCGCAGGGGCGACGCTAATAGACCGACACGACGACAGGTGCTTCACGCCCAACGCAGGCGCACCACCCGCAAGCCAACGCGCACGCCCCCGAAGCCCTCAATCCTTCCCGCGCTCGACGAGCGCCCCCGCCCGTGGTTCACTGCCGCCGCCCGTCTGCTTCTCGAGCCAGGCCCGCCGATCCTCCCGCGGCGTCACCCCGAACCGCTCCCGATACGCATTGGAAAAGTGCGCGGCCGAAGAAAACCCGCATGCGAGGCTGACTTGAACGACGGACTTGCTGGTCCGCTGCAATTGAGTCCGCGCCTTGAGCAACCGTAGATTGAGGTAGTACTTCGAAGGCATCGCGCCGAGATACTGCCGAAAGAGCCGCTCGAGCTGCCGCCGCGACACACCGACCAATCCCGCGATTTCATCGGTCGTCAGCGGATCCTCGATATTCGCTTCCATCAGCAGCAACGCATCGTTGAGCCGAGGATGCCGCTCGCCCGGCGCAGTCACGAACGGAATCCGCTGTCGCTCCTCGCCGCTGCGCAGCGTACCGGCCCCGAGCGCATCGGCAATCCGCTCCGACAGCTCCGGCCCATGCTCGCGGCCGATCATCGCCAGCATGAAATCGACAGTCGCCTGCCCGCCGGCACACGTCGCCCGATCGCGATCGATCTCGAAGATCTGCTGCGTGACGATCGATCGCTCGAACTGCTCGGCAAACTGCTGATACGTCTCCCAGTTCACGCTCACGCGATAGCCGGACAACTGCCCCGCCATCGCGAGCCACCACACGCCATGGTGAATCCCGCTCACGAGCGGCGTGCGCTGCCCAACCCGCGCCAGACTCGCGAGAAACAGCCGGTAATCGGCAAACTGCTGAAAGCGCTCCGAAATCACGATCAGCCAGTCGCACGCAATCGCATCGTTGAACGCCGCATCGGCATGCCATTGCGCACCGCCGGCAAGCGGCACCGGCCGCCCGTCCCACGAACACACCTGCCACCGGTACAGCAGCCGCCCGTCGATCTCGTTCGCCAGATGCAGCGCATCGACGATCGGACCCACGCCCGACATCGACACGGGCGGCAATGCAACGATCGCCACCTGCGTCGTGCGGGTGGCGCCTGCGGGACGAGACACCGGTACCACGAAGCGAACCTGCGCGCGCGTTACTTCAGACTGCCCGACAGGAATTGCTTCAGGCGCTCGCTCTGCGGCCGCACCAGCACCTCCTTCGGATCGCCCTCTTCCTCCGTACGCCCCTGATGCAGGAACATCACGTGGTTCGAGACGTTGCGCGCGAAGCCCATCTCATGCGTGACGACGATCATCGTGCGACCTTCCTCGGCGAGCTTCTGCATCACCTTCAGCACTTCGCCGACGAGCTCCGGATCGAGCGCGGAAGTCGGCTCGTCGAACAGCATCACGTCAGGATGCATCGCGAGCGAGCGCGCAATCGCGACACGCTGCTGCTGGCCGCCCGACAGGTGCGACGGATACTGCTTCTCGACGCGCGGCGCGAGCCCGACCTTCTCGAGATAGGTGCGCGCACGCTCCTCGGCTTCCTTCTTCGAAATGCCGAGCACGTGCACGGGCGCTTCCATCACGTTCTCGAGCACCGTCATGTGCGCCCAAAGATTGAAGTGCTGGAACACCATCGCAAGCTTCGTGCGGATGCGCTGCAACTGCTTGTGGTCGGCCACTTCCAGCGCGCCGGCACGGTCGGTCTTCGTGCGCACGGCCTCGCCGTCGACGACGATCTGCCCCGCATTCGGCCGCTCGAGAAAATTGATGCAGCGCAGGAACGTACTCTTGCCCGAGCCGCTCGCGCCGATGATGCTGATGACGTCGCCCGCTTTCGCGTTCAGCGACACGCCCTTGAGCACCTCGTTGTCGCCGTAGCGCTTGTGAATGTCGACCGCGGCAAGCTTCACGGAAGCGGACGCGTTCGTTTGAGTGATCTCGGCCAACTGGCTCTCCTCGAAGTGAAATCAATGACGGCCGGCCGCGAGATACGCGAGCCAGTGGCGCTCCGCACGGCGAAACGCCGCGACGAGTGCGAACGATACCGCAAGATAGATCAGCGCGGCGATCCCGAACGACTGGAACGCCATGTACGTCGCCGAATTCGCGTCGCGCGCGACCTTCAGGATGTCGGGCACGGTGGCCGTAAACGCGACGGTCGTCGCATGCAGCATCAGGATCACCTCGTTGCTGTACAGCGGCAGCGCACGGCGCAGCGCCGACGGCAGGATCACGCGGCGGTACATCGTGAACGGCGTCATCCCGTACGCCCGCGCGGCTTCGACCTCGCCGTGCGGAATCGCGCGGATCGCACCGGCGAAGATCTCGGTCGTGTACGCGCAGGTGTTCAGCGCGAACGCGAGAATCGCGCAGTTGAAGCCGCTCCTGAAAAACGCATCGAGCAGCGAGTGCGAACGCACGAACTCGAGGCTGTACATGCCCGTGTACATCAGCAGCAGCTGCACGTAGAGCGGCGTGCCGCGAAACACGTAGGTGTAGAACCGCACCGGCATCGACACCCACTTCTTCTTCGACACGCGCGCGACCGCGAGCGGTACCGCACACACGAAGCCGAGCGAAATCGACGCAACGAGCAGCCACAGCGTCACCGCAAGGCCGGAGAGGCGCTGGCCGTCCCAGTAAAGGAACGCCTTGCCGAATTCCTGAAGGATCTCGATCATAGTTCTGCGTGCCGCACGCCCATGGAATAACGCTTCTCGAGCTGGATCAGCACGAGGTTGGAAACGGTCGTGATCGCCAGATAGATCAGCGCCGCGACGAGGATGAAGAAGAACATGTTGAACGTGCTCTTGCCGGCGTCCTGCGCGGCCTTCACGACGTCCGCGAGGCCGATGATCGACACCAGCGCGGTCGCCTTCACGAGCACCTGCCAGTTGTTGCCGATCCCCGGCAGCGCGAAGCGCATCATCTGCGGAAACAGGATGCGCACGAACACGCGCGCACCGCTCATCCCGTACGCGGCGCCCGCCTCGAGCTGGCCGCGCGGCACCGCAAGGAACGCACCGCGGAACGTTTCGGTGAAGTACGCGCCGTAGATGAAGCCGAGCGTCAGGACGCCCGCGACGAACGGATCAATGTCGATCTGGGTCCAGCCGACCAGGTCGGTGAACTGGTTCAGCCAGATCTGGATGCTGTAGAACAGCAGCAGCATCAGAACGAGATCGGGCACCGAGCGAATCAGCGTCGTATAACCGGTCGCGATCGCTCGCAGCACCCGATTGTGCGACAGCTTCGCCACCGCGCCGATCAACCCCAGCGCCACCGCAGTGGCGAGCGACAGCACCGACAGCTCGATGGTCTGCACGGTGCCGGCCCACAGGACGGGACCAAAGCCGTAAAGGAACACGCGCGTCTCCTGGATCTTGGAATCAATGCCGGCGCGAATCCCTTCCCGCACCGTGCTGACGCGGATAGTCGCAAGCGAAATTGATTGCCTCAAACCACCCTGCGCACGCCTGCTGCATCGCAGCAATTCGGCAGCCGGTTTGGGCGCGCCGCCTATCTCACTGTTTCAAAAGGAAAAAAGCCGCTTCCTGACAGCGACATAACGGGCCGCGAAGCGGACTTTTTGCAATTTTTCGGTCGCTTTTTCGATATAGCGGACGGCAGCGCAAAACCCGTCGACGCGGCCGGCCGAGCGGCGCCCGTGCGCGGACGCCGGGCGTGCGCTCAGCGGCCTTTCAGAATGTCGGAGCGCGACGTCGTATAGACGAGCCCGTCCGGACCGAAATGGACGTTGAAGAATGCGTCGGTGTTCACGCCGTCCTCGAGCCAGCGCCAGCTCCAGACCGTCTCGGGCTTCAGCGGATACTGCGCGATCTCGCCCGGCTTGCCGAGCAGCCGCCGCACTTCGTCCTCGGTCATCCCGGGGCGCACCTTCGCGAAGTTCTCGGCGGTCAGCACCTGCGTCGCGCCCGTGTAGCGGCCGTTCGGATCGAGATCGACGAACCAGGTCTGATTGCCCATCGGGCCGCGCGGATATTCGAGCCGCTTCGAGCCGTCGGTGAACGTCCGCTCGATGTCGGGCTTGCCCATCGTCGCGCGCACGTCGGCCTCGGTCGACTCGCCGACCTTCAGCCCTTTGAGCAGCAAGGGCGCCGGTTTGATCGCGTTGAAGAAGTCCCTGATACGTTGCACGTCGAGATTGCCTTGCTTGTCGTCGCAGCCCGCGAGCGCGAGCGCAGCGGCCAGCACGGTCACGGGAAGCAGCCGGAAACGAAAAATCATCGGAAGAAACGCCGGTCGAGAAAACACGCGGCAAGCATACCCGTGCCGGCCCGAAAGCGCGAGACGGGCGCGCGGCCCGCCTCGGTCAGTGCATCGTTTCGGTTTCCGCCTTGCGCGGCGATGGCGCATGCGGCGCCGCGTTCGCCGCACGCAGCCGGCGGCGCGTGCGCACGAGTTCGGCGAGCTGCCACGAGGCGAGCGACAGGCAGCTGAACAGCACTTCGCGGCCGCGCTTCACGAGCGCGAGCGACAGCGCCGTTTCGCGGTCGACGCCGAACATCTGCGCGAGCAGCACGACGGTCGCCTCCTGCACGCCCAGACCGCCCGGCACCATGAACGCGGCATGGCGCACGGCCTGTGTCATCGCTTCGATCGCGATCGCGCCGCCGATCGATACCGGATGGCCGAGCAGCGCGAGCGCCCAGTAGATCTCGAGCGCACCGAGCACATAGCCGCCGAGCTGCCAGAAGAACGCGGAGAAGAGCAGCCGCGTGCGCGACATCAGCGCGTCGATGTCGGCGTCGAGCCGCCGGCCGTCGACGCCTTGCAGCAGCCGGTGCGAATCGCCGAGCAGCCGCCCGGCGAAGCGCTCGATCGCATGGAAGATCCCGCCGCGCCGCATCAGCACGACGCCGAGCACGGGCAACGGCAGCGTCAGCAGCAGCGCGACGCCGATCGTGCCGCCGCCCATCGCGTTCGTCATCGCGAGCAGCAGCACGAGGCCGAGCGCGGCAAATGCGTACTGGACGACGATCGTCACCAGCACCTCGACGATCACCGAAGCCGTCACGCGACTCGCGTCGGCCACCAGCCAGCGCGCGAGCCGGATCCCGACGAGCTCGCCGCCGATCCCGACGACCGGCAGCAGCCGGTTCACGGCCTCGCGCACGGTCGCGATCCACCACAGAAACGGCAGCGACCCGCGCCGGTCGAGCAGCACGTGCCAAGCGTACGCATCGAGCAGCAGCGGCAGCGCGTGGAACGGCACGAGCCACAGCAGCGCGTAGCCGGCACGCGCGAGCATCTGCGACACGTCGCCGATCCCCTCGTGCAGCCCCAGCGCGAGCAGGATGCCGATGCCGATCGGCCAGCCGAGCCATTTGAACCATTTGCTCATGACGGCTGGGCTCCCGGTCTGCGCGCCGCGGGTGCGCCCCGCTGCGCGTCGCGCGTGCCGAACACGGCCGCGAAGCCGCCGGTCGCGACGCCCGCGCGCCTCAGCGCCGCGGCAACGCGCGGCGACAGCAGCGCGTCGAGTTCGTCGACGGGACGGTAGTCGGCCATCGTCGGCGTGATCGGCCCGTCGCCCGCTTCGGCCGGATGACAGTAGATCTCGCCGACACCGGGCGGCAGCGCCGCGAGCGCATCGAGCAGCACGGCCTCGTCCATCCGGCCCGTCTGCGCGATGCCGACCACGTAGTCGTTATGCGCGAGCCCCGCGCGGTCGAGCCGCGCGCGCACGAGCGCGATCCACGGCCGCAGCCATACGGGCGCGGTCGTCTCGTACGGCAGCCGCACGGCGCGCAGACCGTAGTCGCGGCCGATCTCGACGATCATCGACAGCACGGTCGGATGCAGATGGAAGTGCTTGTGCGCGTTTACGTGATCAAGCGGCAGGCCGGTCGCCGCGAACGCATCGAACTGCGCGCGGATCTCGCGGCGCAGTTGCGCGCGCACGTGCGGTAGAAAGAAGAACCGGCAGCCGTCCTTCGCCATCGCGTCGCCGAAGCGGCCGTCGGCGCCGACCAGCGCCGGAATCTCGCGCGCGGGCAGCGTCGCGGGGCCGTCCGCGAGCACCAGATGCAGGCCGACCGCGAGCGACGGCAGCCGCCGTGCGCGCGCGATCGCATCCTGCGCGGCCGGCGCGCCGACCATCAGGCTCGCGGCGTTCAGCACGCCGTCGCGATGCGCGCGCTCGACTGCCGCGTTCACGCGCTCATGCAGCCCGAAGTCGTCCGCGGTGAAGATGAGCGCCCGCGCCGCCCGCTGCGTCGTCACGAATCAGGCCTCGTGCGCACGCAGGAAACGGAAGAATTCGACGCCCTCGCGCAGACGGCGCTTCATCATGTCCCAGCTCGTCAGCATCTCGCGCACGATCTCCCAGATCTTCGACGGACGGAAGTAGAACTCGCGATAGAACTGCTCGAGATGGTGATAGATCTCGTCGCGCGACAGGTGCGGATAGCCGATCGCGGCGAGCTGCACGCCTTCCTTGCTGACGAGGTTGATCGTCTTGTTCTCTTCCATCCAGCCGTTTTCGATGGCCTGCTTGTAGAGCGTCGTGCCCGGATACGGCGCGGCGAGCGACACCTGGATCGTGTGCGGATTGATTTCCTTCGCGTACTCGATCGTCTTCTTGATCGTCTCTTTCGTCTCGCCCGGCAGGCCGAGAATGAAGGTGCCGTGGATCTTGATGCCGAGCTTCTTGCAGTCCGCGCTGAAGCGGCGCGCGAAATCGGTGCGCACGCCCTTCTTGATGTTCACGAGGATCTGGTCGTCGCCGGATTCGAAGCCGACGAGCAGCAGGCGCAGCCCGTTTTCCTTCATCACCTTCAGCGTCTTGTACGGCACGTTCGCCTTCGCGTTGCACGACCACGTGATGCCGAGCTTGCCGAGGCCGATGGCGATCGCTTCCGCGCGCGGCAGATCGTCGGTGAAGGTGTCGTCGTCGAACATCAGTTCCTTCACTTCGGGCATGTTGTCGCGAATCCACTTCGCTTCCGCGAGCACGTTCTCGACGGAACGCGTGCGATAGCGATGGCCGCTGACCGTCTGCGGCCACAGGCAGAACGTGCAGCGCGACTTGCAGCCGCGGCCCGTGTAGATCGACACGTACGGATAGTTCAGATAGCCGATGAAGTAATTCTCGATCTTCAGGTCGCGCTTGTAGACGGGCGCGACGAACGGCAGTTCGTCCATGTTCTCGAGGATCGGACGCGCTTCGTTGTGCTCGATCGAGCCGTCCTTCGCGCGCCAGCTCAAGCCCTTGATCTCGGCGAACGGCTTGCCTTCGGCGAGCTCCTTGCAGGTGTAGTCGAATTCCTCGCGGCAGACGAAGTCGATCGCGTCGCTCGCCGTCAGCGAGTTGTGCGGATCGACCATCACCTTCGCACCCACCATGCCGACCAGCATCGACGGCTTCATCTTCTTCAGGTCCTGCGCGAACATCGCGTCGGTCGGGAACGACGGCGTGCTCGTATGGATGATCACGAGGTCGTAGTCGTTCGCGATCTTCAGCGTTTCCTCGACCGACAGGCCGTCGGCGGGCGCATCGACGACGCGGCTGCCCGGCACCAGCGCGGCCGGCTGCGCGAGCCAGGTCGGATACCAGAAGGAACGGATTTCACGCTTGGCCTGATAGCGCGAGCCGGCTCCGCCGTCGAAGCCGTCGTAGGACGGGGCCTGCAAGAACAGCGTTTTCATGAATGCTCCGGTAGCCTGCATAGTTCGATTCGTCTCAACGATTCAGTCAAAAAAACCGCGGGCCGCCGTACCGGCCGCCCGCTACTCCGTGATGTCGCGCGGCGGCAGCGTCGCTCGCCACGCATGGCGGCCCGCTGCCGGGCCGTATTCCGTCGGCAGGCGGGCCGCGCCCGCCTGCCTGTATCCGATGCGGCGCTAGCGACCGTCGCCGCCTTCCACGGCGGCCGCCGCGCGTTCGCCGCCGACCACCGTCATGCGCGCGCCGCGCCACACGACCTGCGTACCGAACGCGGCGACGAGCCATTCGAGCGCGAGCAGCGTGTCGCGCACGGCGACGAGCGGCAGGTCGCGCCAGTACGCGCGCCAGCCGTCTTCGCCGCGCGCGTGCAACACGAGCCGGCCGAACGTGCCCGCAACCGCCGCCACGCCGGCCGCCGTGCCGGCGACCGTGCCGTCGAGCTTCAGCGCGAGCGCCGCGGCGATCGCGAGCCACGGCGCGGTGAACGTGATGAACAGGAACGCGAAGCCGGCCGGATTCAGCGACCGGATCGTGCGCAGCCAGCGCGTCTCGCGATGCCAGAGCGGGCCGAACGACGCCTCGATCACGTCGGTCGCGACTTCGACCTCGGAGAGCACGGTGCGCCGCCCGAGGCGACGCGGCAGCTCGGCGAGCCAGAAGTCGTCGGCGAGCTCGTCCTTCAGCACGCGCAGGCCGCCGATCCGCTCGAGCGTGTCGCGCGTGAGCGCGAGCGTCGCGCCGAAGCCGAAACGGCTCGAGCCGCCGAGATGCGTGATCCGCACCGACGGCGCGAACCATGCGTCGACGAATTGCGCCCCGATGCGCGTCCAGAACCCGCCGACGCTGCGCGCATGATACAGACACGTGACGACGCCGACCGACGCGTCGGCCAGCGGCGCCGTCACGCGCTCGAGATAGTCGGGCGCGACTGCGATGTCGCTGTCTGCGATCACGATCCGATCGTATTTCGCGCGGTCGGCGAGATTGATCAGATTGCTGACCTTCAGATTCGTGCCGTGCACGCGCGCGTCGACGACGAGCGCGATGTCGCGATCCGGATACGCGGTGCGCAGCCGCTCGACGACCGCGATCGCCGGATCGCCCGCCGACGCGACGCCGAACAGCACCTCGTAACGCGGATGATGCTGCTCGCAGAAGGTCGCGAGGTTCTCGTACAGATGCGGCTCGGCGCCGCACAGCGGCTTGAGCACGCTGACCGGTTCGGCGCCGTCGCGCGCGGCCGTGCGCGGGACGCGCGGACGCGGCGCGAATGCCGCGAGCAGCGCGTAAGCGGCCGCCGCCGCCGCGAACGCGATCAGCAGCCAGTCGAGCAGCGACACGGCGGGTGGTGTCGTCATGGGCGGCGCCCTCCGACGAAGCCGGCCGCGTGGCGGCCGATCCGGCCGCACGGCACATGATGGATTATTCCGACAGCGACAAACGCGGGCACGACCCGACTCCTTGTTCCAGCGACCTCAGTGTTTGGGGCGGCACGGCCCGGTCCGCGCAAGGCGGCCGTGCCCCGTTCAGCGTGGCGTTTCCGCATGCCGTCCGGCGCGGAAAAATCGGATGGATGGCCTTCGGCACGAGATGGACAGGCGCCGGATTTTAACAGTCTGCACGCGTCCGCGCGTGGCACCGCGCGAAACGGACTGGTGCGATTCCAGCAAAGCTGTACGGTCGACGAAGGGCTCCGATATGGCCACGTTCACGTTAGCGTAAGCGCTTTGCAGGCGTATTGCAGTCTTGAAAATCAAACCTTTCGTGCAGATTTGTATGCCGATGCAGATTCGCCGCCAATCGCGGTAAAGATTCGTAACAAAGCGACGATTGGATTGATTTTTGCAACGATCGCCGGCGCTTCGCGCGCGGCCCTGCTGCAGGCATGGGTATCGCGGCGGCGCCAGCGCGTTCCGGAACCCTTTGGCAAAATCGACGGATCTGTTGCGTGCGGACATCACCGCGCCCCTCCCCTTCGAAGGCACCCGATGACACCGTTTTCCGTTCTTGACCTCGCCCCCATTCCCGCCGGCGCCGACGCCGCACAGGCCTTCCGCAATACGCTCGATCTCGCGCAACATGCGGAGCGCTGGGGCTATCGACGCTACTGGCTCGCCGAACACCACAACATGCCGGGCATCGCGAGCGCGGCCACCGCGGTCGTGATCGGCCACGTCGCGGGCGGCACGAAGACGATCCGCGTCGGCTCCGGCGGCATCATGCTGCCGAATCACGCACCGCTCGTGATCGCCGAGCAGTTCGGCACGCTGGCGTCGCTGTATCCGGGGCGCATCGATCTTGGCCTCGGCCGCGCGCCGGGCACCGATCAGACGACGTCGCGCGCGCTGCGCCGCGACCTGATCGGCAGCGCCGATTCGTTCCCCGACGACGTCGCCGAACTGCTGCGCTACTTCGCCGAGCCGGCACCCGGCCAGCGCGTGCGTGCGGTGCCCGGCGCGGGGCTCGACGTGCCCGTATGGCTGCTCGGCTCGAGCCTGTTCAGCGCGCAGCTCGCCGCGATGCTCGGCCTGCCGTTCGCGTTCGCGTCGCACTTCGCGCCCGACTATCTGATGCGCGCGCTCGAGGTGTACCGCGCGCAGTACCGGCCGTCGGCCGCGTGGCCGAAGCCGTATGCGATGGTAGGTGTCAACGTGTTCGCGGCCGATACCGACGACGAGGCGCGGCGCCTCTTCACGTCGCTGCAGCAGCAGTTCATCAACCTGCGGCGCGGAACGCCCGGCAAGCTGCCGCCGCCGGTCGACGTGCTCGAGGCGAACGAACTCGAACTCGCGAACGTCGCGCATTCGCTGTCGTTCGCGGCCGTCGGCTCGCGCGACACGGTGCGCGACAAGCTGCGCGACCGGATCGCGCAAACGGGCGCGGACGAGCTGATCATCACCGCGCAGATCTACGATCACGCGGCGCGGCTGCGCTCGTTCGAACTGGCCGCGCAGATTCGCGACGAGCTCGCGAGCGAGCGGCGATAGCAACGGCGCCGGGCGCCGCTGCCGAGATGCGCGCGGCCGCATGCCGCACGCCGCGGCTGCGCGTTACGGCGTGCGCACCGCGTCGAGCCCGTCGAGCAGCGCCTTGTGGAAGGCGTCCGGATCCTGGATCTGCGGCGCGTGTCCGAGCGTCGGAAATTCGACGAGCTGCGCGCCGGGAATCGCGGCCTGCGTGCGCTTCGCGAGCTCCGGATAACGGCCGAGCTTCGCATGCACGTCGGGCGGTGCGACGTCCTTGCCGATCGCCGTCGTGTCCTTGTCGCCGATCAGCAGCAGCGTCGGCACGCGGATCGCGCCGAGCTCGTAGACCACCGGCTGCGTGAGGATCATGTCGTAGATCAGCGCGGAATTCCACGCGACGATGTCGCGGCCCGGCCCGCGGTACATGCCCGCCAGCATCTGCACCCAGCGCTCGTACGACGGCGCCCACTTGCCCGCGTAGTAGGTCGCCTGCTCGTAGCGGCGTATGCCGTCCGCCGACGTCTTCAGTTCGCGCGCGTACCAATAGTCGACCGACAGCGGCGGCACGCCGAGCGCCTTCCAGTCCTCCAGACCGATCGGGTTCACGAGCACGAGCTGCTCGGTCGCCTTCGGATACATCAGCGCATAGCGCATCGCGAGCATGCCGCCGGTCGAATGGCCGACGAGCGTGGCCGACTTCACGCCGATCGACTCGAGCAGCGCATGCGTGTTGCGCGCGAGCTGCTGGAAGCTGTACTGGTAGCGCTCGGGCTTCGACGACTTGCAGAAGCCGATCTGGTCCGGCGCGATCACGCGGTAGCCGGCGCGGCTCAGCACGCCGATCGTGTCTTCCCACGTCGCGGCGCAGAAATTCTTCCCGTGCAGCAGCACGACCGTGCGGCCGTTCGGATGCGCAGGCGGCACGTCGAGGTACACCATTTCGAGCGTTTCGCGCTGCGACACGAATGCGTAGCGGTGCAGCGGCGCCGGATAGTCGAAGCCTTCCAGCCGCGGACCGTAGGCGGGCCCGTCGTTGCCGGCCGCGGCCGGCACGGTGGCCGCGACGGCCGTCGCGCACGCGGCGGCGGCGCCCGCGCCGACGAGCGCGGTTCGCACGGCGGACAACATCTTGCGAGTCGAAAACATGGCGTTCACGGTAATTGGACACGCACGGGCAGCGCCGTGCCCCGCGATTCTACGCGGGTCGCGCTGACGACGGCGCGCAACACCGTGCGCCGCGCGACTTCCGCGCGCGCGGCGAACTCGGGTATCGTGTGACGTGACCCTGAAACGCGAGCCGGCGAATTCCCATGAAAAACGTCCTCAGCATTCAGTCGCACGTCATCTACGGCCACGCCGGCAATAGCGCGGCCGTGTTTCCGATGCAGCGCCTGGGCGTCAACGTCTGGCCGCTCAACACCGTCCAGCTGTCGAATCACATGCAGTACGGCCACTGGGCCGGCAGCGCGATCGACGCCGCGAAGATGGAGCAGCTCGTCGACGGGATCGCCGCGATCGGCGCGCTCAAGCGCTGCGACGCCGTGCTGTCGGGCTTCGCCGGCTCGCCCGCGCAGGCGCGCGCGACCGTCGAGATCGTGCGCGCCGTGAAGGCGATGAATCCGAACGCGTGGTACTTCTGCGATCCCGCGATGGGCCAGACGGGCGGCATCCGGCCCGAGCCCGGCGTCGAGGAATTCATCGTCAACGAAATGCCGGCGCTCGCGGACGGCATGTCGCCCAACCACACCGAGCTGCAGAAACTCGCGGGCCGACGCATCGAGACCGTCGCCGAAGCGGTCGACGCATGCCGCACGCTGATCGCGCGCGGCCCGAAGATCATCCTCGTCAAGCATCTGCACGACCGCAACAGCCCCGCCGACCGCTTCAACATGCTGGCCGTCACCGAGACCGAAGCGTGGATCGGCCAGCGTCCGCTGTATGCGTTTCCGCGTCATCCGGTCGGCGTCGGCGACCTCACCAGCGCGATCTTCGTCGCGCGCCGGCTGCGCGGCGACTCGGTGCGCGCCGCGTTCGAGCACACGCTCGCGGCCGTGCACGCGGTCGTCAAGGCGACCTACGACGCGCGCCGCTACGAACTCGAACTGATCGCCGCGCAGGACGAAATCGCGCGCCCGAGCGAATGGTTCGGCGCGTGGGTGACCGACGCCTGACGCGTCGCACCTCCTCGCCGCGCGCTGCGCACCGTGCGGCTCGTCCTGCTCTCCCGCGCGATCGCTTCACGTCGCATACACCGCCATTTCCGCCGATCGGCCGTGCGTTCGCCGCGACGCGGAGCCCGCATGCAAACGTTTCCGGGCTTCACATGAATGACACCGAAACCCCGCTATGCTCGCGGCGGCACGACCCGGGCGGCAGGCTATCGCGGCGCGGGCGCGCCGCCGCCCGTCCCGCCAACCGGCGCCCTCCCTTTACCGCACGATAACGACCATGACCCGATCGAACCGTCGTGATTTCCTGCGCCTCGCCGCCGGCACCGCCGGCGCCGCCGCGCTGAACCTGTTTCCGCCCGTGATCCGCGACGCGCTCGCGATTCCCGCGAACCGCCGCACCGGCACGATCCGCGACATCGAACACATCGTGATCCTGATGCAGGAGAACCGCTCGTTCGACCATTACTTCGGCACGCTGCGCGGCGTGCGCGGCTTCGGCGATCCGCGGCCGCTGCGCCTCGCGAACGGCAAGTCGGTGTTCCATCAGCCGGTCGGCGCGGCCGAACTGCTGCCGTTCCATCCGGGCGCGGACAAGCTCGGGATGCAGTTCCTGCAGGATCTGCCGCACGGCTGGCAAGACATGCACGCGGCGTGGAACAAGGGTCGCTACGATCAGTGGGTGCCGAACAAGGGCACGACGACGATGGCGTACCTGCAGCGCGACGACATTCCGTTCCACTATCAGCTCGCGGACGCGTTCACGATCTGCGACGCCTATCACTGCGCGATCCCGAGCTCGACCGATCCGAACCGCTACTACATGTGGACTGGCTACGTCGGCAACGACGGCATCGGCGGCGGCCCCGTGCTCGGCAACGAGGAAAAGGGCTACGGCTGGACGACCTATCCGGAAGTGCTGCAGCAGGCCGGCGTGTCGTGGAAGATCTATCAGGACGTCGGCACCGGCCTCGACGCGAACGGCTCGTGGGGCTGGACGCAGAACCCGTACATCGGCAACTACGGCGACAACTCGCTGCTCTACTTCAACCAGTACCGCACCGCGCTGCCGGGCACGCCGCTGTACGACAACGCGCGCACCGGCACGAACGTCAGCGCCGGCGGCACGCTGTTCGACGTGCTGCAGCAGGACGTGAAGAACGGCACGCTGCCGCAGGTCTCGTGGATCTGCGCACCGGAAGCGTATTCCGAGCATCCGAACTGGCCGGCGAACTACGGTGCGTGGTACATCGAGCAGGTGCTGAAGACGCTCGTGTCGAACCCGGACGTCTGGAGCAAGACTGCGCTCTTCATCACGTACGACGAGAACGACGGCTTCTTCGACCACGTGCCGCCGCCGTTCGCGCCGCAGTCGCGCGACAACGGGCTGTCGACCGTCGCGACGACCAACGAGGTGTTCGCCGGCGACGGGTCGCACATGGCCGGCCCGTACGGGCTCGGGCCGCGCGTGCCGATGCTCGTCGTGTCGCCGTGGACCAAGGGCGGCTGGGTCTGCTCGCAGACCTTCGATCACACCTCGCTGCTGCAATTCATCGAGGCGCGTTTCGGCGCGCAGTACGCGGTCAAGGCGGCCAACATTTCGCCGTGGCGCCGTGCGGTGTGCGGCGATCTCACGTCCGCGTTCGACTTCTCGACGCCCGACGCAAGCTGGCCGACGCTGCCCGACACGAGCGCATACGCGCCGGCCGACCGCAATCGTCATCCCGACTACATCCCGGTGCCGCCGGTGCTGCAGACGCTGCCGACGCAGGAGCCCGGGCTGCGCCCGGCGCGCGCGCTGCCGTACGAGCTGTTCGTGCACGGCCGCGTCGAGCCGGCCGCCGGCCGGTTCCGGCTGAACTTCGCGAATACGGGCCGCGCGGGCGCCGCGTTCCAGGTGCAGTCGCGCAACCGCGTCGACGGCCCGTGGACGTACACCGTCGAAGCCGGCAAGCGCATCGCCGATACGTGGAGCGCCGCGCCGTCGCTCGGCCGGTACGACCTCGACGTGTACGGCCCGAACGGCTTCTACTGCCATTTCCGCGGCCCGTTCGCGACCGGCGTGGGCCACGCGGACGCGAACCCGGAAGCGATCTACGGCTACGACGTCGCGAACGGCAACATCACGCTGCGCCTCATGAACCGCGGACACCGCACGGTGCGCCTCACGGTGACGAACGCGTACGGCAGCGGCGCCGCGCGCACGTTCGAGCTCGCGCCGGGCGCCCACGTCGACGACTACTGGGATCTGCGCGGCAGCCACGGCTGGTACGACCTGACCGTCAGTGACGGGCAGCCGCTCGGCTTCCTGCGCCGCTTCGCGGGCCACGTCGAAACGGGCCGCGCGAGCACCAGCGATCCGCTGATCCGCACGAGCGCGTCCGGCACGGGCGCCGGCGCGGCGTCGGACGCGCTGTCCGACGCATCGGCCGGCTAAGCGCGGTGTCGCACCGCGGCCCGGACGGGCTGCGGTGCGCCCGCGCATCCGTTGCATTCGCACCCTCCCCGCCCGTTCGCGGCGGGAATATCCCGATACCGGCCGCACGCGCCGGCGCGGAAGCTATGCGCAAATCCGCACGGAATGCGTGTCGAACTGCCAAGACCCACGCAATTCGGCGACCTATATATCGAGGCGATCGGGGCTCCTCCGGAGCCTCGCGGGGTCATTCCGAGCGCCGTCCCGCCGCCCTGCGCCCGATTCCGAGAAGCGGTCGAACCGCCCGTCCGCCGCACGCGCCCGGCCGCGTGCGGTGCCCACCCGCCGGTGTCGAACAAGAGGATCGAACATGAAACTTCGCCATTCATTGTTGTCCGTGTCGATTGCATCCGCGCTTGCCCTCTTCTCGCAACAGGCCGCGCAGGCGGCCGACGAACTCGACGTGAAGGTCGGCTTCGCCGCCCCGCTGACCGGCGTGAACGCCGGCTACGGCAAGGACCTGCAGAACGGCGTGCAGCTCGCGCTCGACGATGCGGTCGCGCAGAAGGTGCAGATCGCCGGCAAGCCCGCGCACTTCAGCCTGATCGTGCAGGACGATCAGGCCGACCCGCGCGTCGGCGTGCAAGCCGCGCAGGCGCTCGTCGACAAGAACGTGTCGGTCGTGGTCGGCCACTTCAATTCCGGCACGACGATTCCGGCGTCGGTCGTCTACGACAAGGCCGGCATCCCCGTCATCGATCCGGCCGCGACGAACCCGACGCTCACGTCGCGCGGGCTCGCCAACATGTTCATGGTGATCGCGACCGACGGCCAGAACGCGGGCAACGCGGGCAAATACGCGGTCGAGGTGACGAAGGCGAAGCGCATCGCGATCGTCGACGACCGCACCGCATTCGGTCAGGGCGAGGCCGACGAGTTCGAGAAGGCCGTGAAGGCGGCCGGCGGCACGATCATCGCGCGCGAGTTCACGAACAACCAGGCCGTCGATTTCCGCGCGCAGATCACGAGCCTGAAGGGCAAGAACCCGGACCTGATCTTCTTCGGCGGCCTCGACGCGCTCGCGGCGAACTTCATCAAGCAGATGCGCCAGCTCGGGCTCAATGCGCAATTCGTCGGTGGCGGCGGCGTGAAGGACAACGAGTTCATCAAGATCGCCGGCCCGGCGGCCGAAGGCGCGATGGCATGGGAGTACGGGCGCCCGCTCGACGAGCTGCCGCAGGGCAAGGATTTCGAGCAGCGGTTCAAGAAGCGTTTCGGCGTCGACGTGCTGTCGTACGCGCAGTTCGGCTACGACGCGACGTGGGCCGCGATCAAGGCGATGCAGGCGGCCGGCTCGACCGATCCGAACGTCTATCGGCCGGCGCTGAAGAAGATCGACTTCGAGGGCATCACCGGGCGCATCTCGTTCGCGAAGGACGGCTCGCTGAAGAGCGGGATGTCGACGCTGTATCAGGTGAAGAACGGCGCGTGGAAGACGATCGTCACGAAGGGAGGCTGATCGGGATGGCGGTCCGGGGAACGGGCGGCGCGGGCCGCCCTGACGCGGGCCGCCCCGTCTCCACGATGCGGTCAAGTGGTCGGTCTTGTACGACGACTGATGTTGCGGCGTGACGCAGCGGCGGCGCGGCCCGGCACGACGCGCGATTGCGCCGCGCCGTTGCGCGCGCCTCAGTTCGCCTGCGTGTCGCGCTCGGCCTCGGCGGCCTCGTGCGCGCGGCGCAGCCGCTCGCGGCTGTTGGTCAGATGCGTGCGCATCGCCGCACGCGCGGCCTCCGGATCGTGGCGCGCGATCGCTTCGTAGATGTCCTCGTGCTCGTGGTTCAGGCGGCCGACGTAGCGCTCGAGGTCGTCGCCGGCGAAGCGCGCGGAATTCACGCGCGTGCGCGGAATGATCGACGCGCCGAGCTGCGTCATGATGTCGACGAAATAGCGGTTGCCGGTGGACTGCGCGATCTGCAGATGGAATTGATAGTCGAGCTGCGCGGTGTCGCGCCCGCCGCCGGAGCCCGTCGCGATCGCGTCGAGCGCGCGGCGCAGCGCGGCGAGATCGGCATCCGTCGCGCGCTGCGCGGCGAGGCTCGCGCACTCGCTCTCGAGGCTGATGCGCAGCTCGAGCACCGCGAGCACGTCGCGCAGCGTCGTGATCGTCGCGGGGTCGATGCCGAGCGCCTGGCGGCGCGACGGTTCGAGCACGAAGCTGCCGATTCCGTGGCGCGTCTCGATCAGGCCGCTCGCCTGCATCCGCGAGATTGCCTCGCGCACGACCGTGCGGCTCACCCCCTGCGCCGCCATCACTTCGGTTTCGGTCGGCAGCTTGTCGCCAGGGCGCAGCGTGCCGTTTTCGATCTGCGCGGTCAGCGCGTCGACGACATCTTGTGCAAGGCTGCGCGCGCGACGGCGCGGCGCTGCGGGAAGCGTAGGCACGGACATGAGGCCGGTTCCTTTCTGAATGATCGTAGTGTGAGCCGAGGGTTTACGCGGGGTTTGAGCGAAAGCCGTGGTTTCATTATACTGCGTCACAAGTCATCCGATGACTGATGATCGCGACGCGTGGCCTCGGCTGCATTGACATTGGCGCCCCGTCACGCTTGGCGATGCGCCGCTTCGCGACCGCTACGGCGCCCGCGCACATCGGTTGTCGAATGATCGCACCTCCCGCCACGCGCGGCAAAGCTTTTGCCGTGCGGCACCGCCTACCTTATCGCCATCGCCGCCATGAAAGCCGTCACTGCCTCGCCCTCCTCCGATACGCCGCGCATCGTCGACCTGCAAGCGATCCCGGTCGCCGGTCACGACAGTATGCTGCTCAACCTGAGCGGCGCGCACGGCCCGTTCTTCACCCGCAACCTCGTAATCCTCAAGGACAGCGCCGGCCGCACCGGCGTCGGCGAGGTGCCGGGCGGCGAAAGCATCCGCCGCACGCTCGACGATGCGCGCGCGCTCGTCGTCGGTCAGCCGGTCGGCAACTACCAGGCCGTGCTCAATGCGGTGCGCCGCACGTTCGCGGACCGCGACGCCGGCGGCCGCGGCCTGCAGACCTTCGATCTGCGCACGACGATCCACGCGGTCACCGCGCTCGAAGCCGCGCTGCTCGACCTGCTCGGCCAGCATCTCGGCGTGCCGGTCGCGGCGTTGCTCGGCGAAGGCCAGCAACGCGAAAGCGTCGAGATGCTGGGCTATCTGTTCTATGTCGGCGATCGCACGAAAACCGCGCTGCCGTATCGCGACGGCCGCGACGCGAGCGACGACTGGACGCGCGTGCGCAACGAGCCCGCGCTGACGCCGGAAGCGGTCGTGCGGCTCGCGGAAGCCGCGCACGCGCGCTACGGCTTCAACGACTTCAAGCTGAAAGGCGGCGTGTTCGAAGGCGCGCGCGAAGTGGAGGCCGTCACCGCGCTCGCCGAGCGCTTCCCGAGCGCGCGCGTGACGCTCGACCCGAACGGCGCATGGTCGCTCGACGAGGCCGTGCGCCTCTGTCGCGACCTGCATCACGTGCTCGCGTACGCGGAAGACCCGTGCGGCGCCGAGAACGGCTATTCGGGCCGCGAGGTGATGGCCGAATTCCGCCGCGCGACGGGCCTGCCGACCGCGACCAACATGATCGCGACCGACTGGCGGCAGATGGGCCACGCGGTGCAGTTGAACGCGGTCGACATCCCGCTCGCCGATCCGCACTTCTGGACGATGCAGGGCTCGGTGCGCGTCGCGCAGATGTGCCGCGACTGGGGGCTGACGTGGGGCTCGCATTCGAACAACCACTTCGACGTGTCGCTGGCGATGTTCACGCATGTCGCGGCGGCGGCGCCGGGCCGCGTGACGGCGATCGACACGCACTGGATCTGGCAGGACGGCGAGCGGCTGACGCACGAGCCGCTGAAGATCGAGAACGGGCTTGTCGAAGTGCCGAAGCGGCCGGGGCTCGGCGTCGACATCGACATGGACGCCGTCGCGCGTGCGCATCAGCTGTACAAGCAGCACGGCCTCGGCGCGCGCGACGACGCGGCGGCGATGCAGTACCTGATTCCGGGCTGGACCTTCGACAACAAGCGCCCGTGCCTCGTGCGCTGAGCGCCGCGGGCCGGGACGGACCGGCGTGAGCGCGTCGTGCGAGCGACACGCGCGTCACGCTGCTGCGCGCGGCGCGCGAGCCGCGCCGCGCATGCGCCGGATGCCGGCGGGCCACAGGCCGTCGCGCATACTGCCGCCACACTGCCGGGCCGCGAGCGCCCGGCCTGACGATCAGCCCGCGGCCCAGACGCCGCGCGCCATCCCCGCTGCCGCAAACACGATGACGATCACGAGCACGGCCTGCCAGTGGCCGATCTGCACGTAGGTGCGTGCGCGGCCGATATCGGGCATGCGCTGCTGCCGCGCGGCGATGCGCCAGCGGATCAGGCCGAGCATCGGCACGATCTCGAGCACCAGGATCAGCACGAGCGCGGTCATCTTCAGGTGAAAGAACGGCGCGTGCAGGTAATACGCGCTGCCCTTCTCGTAGCCGCCGAACGCGCGCATCAGGCCGGTGACGATCAGGACGAGCGCGGACAGGCCCCACACCGTATCGGCCTTGAACACGCCGGGCAGATCGACCGCCTGCGCCGATGCGATGAGTCGCCGCAACGCGCGGTTGCGCGCCGCGATCGCCGCGAACGCGACGCCGAATGCACTCAGATGAACAGCAGCCAGCAACCAACGAACGATCATCGTGCCCCCCTCGAGAGCCCGCGCCGGTGCGCAGGCGTGTCAGACGATCTGCTTGAGCGCGGCGTCGAGCGCGAGCGCGGCGACACGGTCGCCTTCGGTCGCGAGCGGGACGCGCATCACGATCTGCCGGTTATGGCCGACGGCGGCCGGCGAATCCCACAGCAATTCGACCTTCGGCCGCCGGAACAGACCGCCGCGCACGCGCGCCGGCGGTTCCTGCGACCGCACGCCGCCCGACGGAGCGCCGCCCGACGGCACGCCGCCCGACCCATTACCAGCCGCCGAAGTGCTGCGCCCCGGCCAGCGCACTGACAGCTCGCGCGCGTCGTACTGGCCGACCTTGCGGCTTTCCATCCAGACGATCGCGGTGCGCGTCAGCGTATCGAGCGAAATCGCATAGCGGCCGATCGCAAAGCGGCGCGCGGCCACGTTGGTCCGCCACAGCGGACGCGGCCGGCAGATCCAGACGACCGCGGCATACAGCACCGGCGCGGCAACCAGCCAGCCGTTGGTCGCGGTGACCGCATGCAGCGCACGCCGCCAGCCGGCCACCCAGACGAACGCGCCGATCGACCAGATCGCGAACAGAAAGCCGATCAGCGCAAAAAACCGCAGCGCCTGACGCAGCCATTGCGGCAGCGGATGAAACGGCCGCTCGGCGCGCGCGGCGGCGCCGGGCTGCACGAGCAGCAGGAAGATCAGCAGCAGATAGACGAACGCCCAGGGCGACGACATCATCGCCGACAGCGACGCGCGATAGCCCATCTGCGACATCGAGAACAGCCAGCGCGCGAACAGCACGACACCGATCGCGCGCAACGCGAAGATCACTCCGGCGCCGGGGGCCGGCGCTGCGCGCGTGGGTTTCGTTCTCGCCAAGACTGCTCTCCTCTCGATGATCGTGCGGGGCCGGATTTCGCGGCTCGGCCATTATAGGGACATTACCGTCTGGACAGACGGCCGGAACGCATGCCGGGCCGCATCCGTCGCCCTTCGCACGCTCGGGCGCGGCGAGAATACAACAGATCCGCGCCGCGGATATAACAACGCCCCGCCGGCAAACCCGGACGGGGCGTCGAGGACGGCCGGACACCGCAGCGGGCCGGCAGCCGGAATCAGCTTGCGTTGACTTCGCGCAGCACGGTGCGGCGCTTCTGACGCAGCAGTTCCTCGTAGCTCTTCACGTAGTTCTGCGCCATCACCTTCGAGGTAAAGCGCGCTTCGAACGCGGCACGAACCTGCTCGCGCGGCAGCGTATCGAGACGCTTGAGCGCGGCGACGGCCGACAGTTCGTCTTCGACGACGAAGCCCGACACGCCGTTGTCGATCACTTCCGGCACCGAACCGCGCTTGAACGCGATCACCGGCGTGCCGCACGCCATCGCCTCGATCATCACGAGACCGAACGGCTCCGGCCAGTCGATCGGGAACAGCAGCGCGTGCGCGTTGCCGAGGAATTCGGTCTTCTCGGCTTCGCTGATTTCACCGATGTACTCGACGTGCGGCAGCGAGAACAGCGGCTTGATCTTCTCTTCGTAATACGCGCGGTCGGCCTTGTCGAGCTTCGCCGCGATCTTGATCGGCAGACCGGCCTGCTCGGCGATGCGGATGGCCGTGTCGACGCGCTTTTCCGGCGAGATGCGGCCGAGGAACGCGAGGTAGCTCGGCTTCACGTTCGGGATCGGCGTCAGCAGGTTTTCCGGCAGGCCGTGGTAGACGGTCGACAGCCAGTTCGCCTGCGGCAGCGGGATGCGCTGGTTGTCGGAGATCGACACGACCGGCACGTCGCTGAATGCGTTGAAGATCGGCTGCAGTTCCGGCAGGTCGAGACGGCCGTGCATCGTCGTCAGATGCGGGACCGGCTGGCGCGAGAACAGCGAGAACGGGTAGTAGTCGATGTGACAATGCAGCACGTCGAACTCTTCCGCGCGGCGGCGCACCTGCTCGAGCAGCAGCATGTGCGGGGCCATCACGTCGCGGATCGTCGGATCGAGGCGCAGCGCCTGCGGCCACACCGCTTCGAGCTTCGCGGAAGTCTGCGAATCGCCGCTCGCGAAGAGCGTGACGTCATGACCCATCTCGACGAGCGCTTCGGTCAGATAGGACACCACCCGTTCGGTACCACCGTACAGCTTCGGGGGAACCGCTTCATGCAACGGAGCGATTTGGGCGATTCGCATGCGTAACTCCTAAAAATTCGGCAAAAAACCAGGTTTGGGCGGCGACCTATCGGCGATCCGGGCTGGATGCATTTCGTCCGACCATCGGACGAACCGGCCTGCCGCGAGCGTCGAAACCGCGCGGCTCGATGAGCGCCGGTGACGCGACAGGCTTAGAACGTTTGAAACGAAGTCCCGTTGACAGGGGTTCGTAAATAAACCTGGAATCCAACCCGAGGCCGATTATCTAGGGTTTATCCCAATACGGCGTAAGACATTTCAAACACTTTACTTTGTTACAAAGGCGCAACACTTTGCAACGCGCGGACGTCGGTGTCCGTTCTAGAGTGGAAGGCCCTTCGGCACTCCCGCGGTCCTGTTCGGGCAGGCGGCACCGTCTGTGCGACACAGGACGAGATGCCGAATTTTATCTCAAAACTGATCGCGGGCCGCACGCGGTCGCAAGATTCGCGCAGCGTCGCACGTGGCCGTTGTTTACAATGCCGGATTAACGTCCGGGTGGGACGGCCGGCCTGCGATCCGGCCGCAACGCTCAATCACCGAATCACCGCACGCATATTTTGGAATCTCTCACCCCCGCCCAGCGCAACGCCCATAACGCGAAGCTGTCGAGCTACGCGCATCGGCCGCTCGCGTTCCTGTTCCGCTATATCCGCCTGCACCCGCTCGCGCACCTCGTCGTGCTCGGCAGCGTGCTGGCCGCCGTCGGCTGTGCGCTCGGTTCGCAATATGCGATCAAGCACCTGATCGACGTGCTGGCGACCGGGCGTCATCATCCGGGCCCGTTGTGGAGCGCGTTCGCGCTGCTCGTCGGGCTGATCGCGGCCGACAACCTGCTGTGGCGCGTCGGCGGCTGGGTCGCCGCGCATACGTTCGTCGCGGTCACCGGCGATCTGCGGCGCGACCTGTTCCAGTATCTGATCGGCCATTCGCCGACCTACTACTCGGAGAAGCAGCCCGGCACGCTCGCCAGCCGCATCACCGCGACGTCGAACGCGGTGTATACGTCCGAGAACACGATGGCGTGGAACGTGCTGCCGCCGTGCATCGCGGTGATGGGCGCGATCCTGATGATCGTCGTCGTCAATCCGCTGATGGCCGCCGGCCTGCTCGGCTGCTCGGCGGTGCTCGCGGTCGTGCTGTTCAAGCTCGCCGGGCGCGGCTCCGCGCGCCACCACGCGTTCGCGGCCAAGGCCGCAGCCGTCGACGGCGAACTCGTCGACGTGATCGGCAACATGGGCCTCGTACGCGCGTTCGGCATGACGCTGCGCGAGCAGAAGCGCTTCAGCGAGACGGTCAAGGCCGAAATGGAAGCGCGCCAGCAAAGCCTGCTGTATCTCGAAAAGTTGCGGCTGCTGCATGCGGTGATCACCGCGATGCTGTCGGCCGGCCTGCTCGGCTGGGCGCTGTGGCTCTGGGATCGCGGCCAGGCGACCTCCGGCGACATCGTGCTCGTCAGCTCGCTCGGCTTCACGATCCTGCACGGCACGCGCGATCTCGCGGTCGCGCTCGTCGACGTCACGCAGCACATCGCGCGGCTGTCCGAAGCGGTGAAGACGCTGCTCGAGCCGCACGGGATGCCCGACCGCTCTGACGCAGTGCCGCTGACGGCCCAGGGCGGACGCGTCGACTTCGAGCGCGTGACGTTCGCGTATCCGCACCGCCGCGCGATCCTCGACCACTTCGACCTGCATATCGAGCCCGGACAGCGCGTCGGCCTGATCGGCAAGTCGGGCGCCGGCAAGTCGACCGTGCTCGCGCTGCTGCAGCGCTTCTACGACACGCAGGGTGGCGTCGTGAAGGTCGACGGCCAGGACGTGAAGACGATCACGCAGGACAGCCTGCGCCAGGCGATCGCGCTCGTGCCGCAGGACATCTCGCTGCTGCACCGGACGATCTACGAAAACATCGCGTACGGCCGCCCCGAGGCGACCCGCGAGGAAGTGCTCGCCGCCGCACGCGACGCGCGCTGCGCCGAGTTCATCGAGGCGATGCCGGAAGGCTACGACACGATCGTCGGCGATCGCGGCGTGAAGCTGTCGGGCGGTCAGCGCCAGCGCATCGCGATCGCGCGCGCGATCCTGAAGGACGCGCCGATCCTGCTGCTCGACGAAGCGACCTCGGCGCTCGACAGCGCGTCGGAAGAAGCGATCCAGAGCGCGCTCGACCGGCTGATGGTCGGCCGTACGGTGATCGCGATCGCGCACCGGCTCTCGACGCTGCGCAACTTCGACCGGATCATCGTGATGAGCAACGGCAAGGTGATCGACGACGGTCCGCCGGAGCTGCTGCGCAACCGTCCCGGCCTGTACCGCGACCTGCTCGCGAAGCAGCACGGCCGCCATCATCCGATCGACGGCGGCACGCCGACCGGCGAACGCGTCGCCTGACGCGCGCGCGGTCGGATCAACCGAAAAACGCCGCGGCGGCGCACTGCGCGCTGCGGCGCGTTCGATGCCGCTGCCGATCGAGCGCCGGCCGGGATTCCCTCACTGTCTCTTCGATGTTCGATCGCGATCGATCGCGGATGAAAAGTCTCGTCCCGTTCGGTGATTCGAAACGCAGTCGCGACGCGGCCGAATGAATGCGAAAGCCTCTGCGGACACTACGACCGACGCGATAACGGCTGCGTCATCGCGCGCTCTGCATACTCGGTGCATGCAAGCAGTGGCGACGGTGCCGCGCAGCCGACTCCGATGCGCGGCACCGTCCAGCGACCGATCCTCCGCGCCCGCTACCCCTGCAGATCGCGCAGGAAATGGTCGCGCCACACCGACACGTTGTTCTCGCGCAGCTGCGCGATCATGTCCGCGTAACGCGCGCGGCGCTCCGCGAGCGGCATCGTCAGCGCCTGCGACAGCGCGTCGGCCATGCCCTCGATGTCGATCGGATTGACGATCAGCGCGCCGGTCAGCTCGCGTGCGGCACCGGCGAAGCGCGACAGGACGAGCACGCCGGGATCGTCCGGATTCTGCGCGGACACGTATTCCTTCGCCACGAGGTTCATCCCGTCGCGCAGCGGCGTGACGAAGCCGACGCGCGCGAGCCGGTACAACGCGGCCAGCACCTGCCGCTCGTACTGCCGGTGGATGTAGAGAATCGGCGCCCAGTCGAGTTCCGCATAGCGGCCGTTGATGCGGCCCGACTCCGCCTCGAGCTGCAAGCGGATGTCCTGATAGGCGCGCAGGTCCGCGCGCGTCGACGGCGCGATCTGCAGGAACGACACGCGATTGCGGAACGAGGCCTGATGCTCGAGCAGTTTCTCGAACGCACGGAAGCGCTCGACGAGTCCCTTCGAATAATCGAGACGATCGACGCTCATGATCAGCTGCCGCCCGCGCAGCGACGTCGCGAGCGTGCGCACCGCCTTGCCGTTCTCGCCGGCTTGCGCGAGCGACGCGATCTCGTCCGGATACACGCCGATCGGGTAAGCGGCCGCATGCAGCGTCTGGCCGAACGCCTGCACGCGCACCGTGCGGCCGTCGCGCGCGATCTCGCCGCCGCCTTCGAATTCGATGTAGTCGCAGAATGCGCGCAGATCCGGTTCGGTCTGGAAGCCGAGCAGGTCGAACGCGCACAGCGACTCGACAAGCTCGCGATGCGGCGGCACGTTGACGAGCACCTGCGCGGCCGGAAACGGGATGTGCAGGAAAAAGCCGATGCGGTTCTTCACGCCGGCCGCGCGCAGCGCGCGCGCGAACGGAATCAGGTGATAGTCGTGCACCCAGATCACGTCGTCGTCCTGCAGCAGCGGCACGAGCTGCTGCGCGAGCCAGACGTTCACGCGCCGATAGCCGTCGAATTCGTGGCGATCGTACTGGATCAGATCCGCACGGTAATGAAACGCGGGCCACAGCGTCGCGTTCGAGAAGCCGCGGTAGTACTGGTCGTAATCGCGACGCGACAGGCCGACCGTCGCGAACGTCACGGGCCCGCGTTCCTCGACGCGGATCTGCGGCGCACCGGACGCGACGACTTCGCCGCTCCAGCCGAACCACATGCCGCCCGTCTCCTTCAGCGCATCGTAGACGCCGATCGCGAGCCCGCCCGCCGCCGGTTCGCCTTCCGAAATCGGGGCGACGCGGTTCGAAACAATGATCAGTCGACTCATGCGCCCGGCTGCCCCGCACCGAGCCAGCGCGCGATCTGCGCATGCAGCGCGTCGACCGAATCGAGCCGCATGCGCGCCGACGTTTCGCCTGCGCCGATCTTGATCGACAGCCCGCCGCGCGCGTTGACGAGCGCAAAGCCCTTCTCGTCGGTCAGGTCGTCGCCGGCGAACAGCGGAACGCGGCCCGCGAACGGCGGCTCGTCGAGGAATGCGGCCAGCGCGCGCCCCTTGTCGACCCCCTTCGGCTTGATCTCGAACACCATCTTGCCGGGCTGCAGCACGTAGGCGTCCGGGTATTCGGCGACGAGCCGCTCGGCTGCCTCGCGCGCGGCCGGCTCACGCTCGGGCGCATTGCGGTAGTGCAGCGCGACGGCCGCGCCCTTGATCTCGAGCAGCATGCCGGGATGGCGCTCGACGACGGCCGCGAGCTCGCGCTCGATGCGCAGCAGTCGCGCGTCGTTGAAGCCGATGCGCTGCGTATCGCCGTTCGCGTCGCGCCGCTCCGCGCCATGCAGGCCGGCGACCGGCAGGTCGGACATGTTGAGAAACGCATCGATGCTGTCGATGCCGCGGCCCGACACGATCGCGACCGCGCCGTGCGAGCGGCGTCGCAGCTCGTCGAGCAGCGTCGGCAGCGCACGGGGCACGTGAATGCTGTCGGGTGTCGGGGCGAGCTCGACGAGCGTGCCGTCGAAGTCGAAGAAGAACGCGGTATCGGTCAGAGACAGGGAGGCCGGAACGGATTGCATCGATTCGATGTCTGAGGGACGGCCCGCCGGGCCGCCGCTGCGCGAATGGAATTGTGCGCATCTTACCGCGTCGGCGCGCGGAGATGGGCGAAACCGGCGTGACGCAAGCGTCGTGCCGGCTGCCGCGCCCCGCTGCGACATATTGCCCCGCTCGCGCGCGTCGTACGGGTTTCGAAAGGACGCGGGTGCGCGAATTGCGCTACAGTCGCAACCGCCGCCGCGCGACGCATGGCGCCGCGCCGGCCGGCGACCGTTCCGTCCGATCGAGCCCCAGGATGTCGTCTGCCCGCCCCGCGCCGCACCGGCGCCTTTCCCGCTTCATCCGCACCGCCGCGGCGCTGGTCGTTGCGGCCGCGCTCGCCGCGTGCACGCACGACGAAGCGCGCTGGCATCTCACCGACGTCACGGGCCACCTGCCCGATCTGTCGTTCGACCTGACGGGCGGCGACGGCCGGCCCGTCGATGCCGCCGCATTCCGCGGCCGCGTCGCGCTCGTCTACTTCGGCTACACGCATTGCCCGGACGTCTGTCCGGAAACGATGGCGCGGCTGATGGAAGTGCTCGCGAAGCTCGGTCCGCAGGCGAACGCCGTCCGCATCCTGTTCGTATCGGTCGATCCCGCACGCGACACGCCGCAGGCGATGCAGTCCTACGTCGCCGCGTTCGATGCCGAACACGCGCGCGGGCTGACGGGTACCGACCGGCAGATCGAATCGCTCGCGAAACGATATCGCGTCGCGTATCAGATGGAAAAGCGCGACCCGTCCGGCGGCTACGAAGTCACGCACAGCTCCGCCGTCTACGTGTTCGACGCGAACGGCCGCGCGCGGCTGCTCGCGACCGACCGCGACTCGCCCGACGCCATCGCCGCCGACGTGCGCCGGATCATCGACACCGCTTCCGCAACCTGAATGACGACATGAACGACATGAACAAGACGACCTTCAAGATGCTCGCCGCGATCGCCACGCTCTGCGCCGGCGCCCATGCGTACGCCGCCGGCGCGATCACCGCGCAGGGCGCGTGGGTGCGCTGGCTGCCGAACAAGCTGCCGGCCGGCGGCTACGTGACGCTCGTGAACACAAGCGACAAGCCGGTCGATCTCGTCGACGTCGACAGCCCCGACTACGGGATGGCGATGCTGCATCAGACCGTGTCGAACGGCTCGACGCAGAAAATGGAAATGGTCGACAAGCTGACGATTCCCGCGCGCGGCAAGGTCGACATCGCACCGGGCGGCTATCACTTCATGCTCGAGGAGCCCAAGCATGCGATCAAGCCCGGCGACACCGTGCGTCTGCGCCTGAAGTTCTCCGACGGCGAAACGCTCGACACACCGTTCGCGGTGAAGTCGCCCGCGCAGGCGAAATGATCGGGTTGCGATGAACGTCCTGTACTGGCTCGATCCGTGGGAACCGTCGCCGACCGTGGTCGTCGCGGTGCTCGCGGCCGCCGTGCTGTTCGCGCGCGGCGCGAAGAAGGCGAAGGTATCGCCGTTGCGGCAGTTTTCGTTCTGGTTCGGGCTGACTGCGCTCTACATCGCGCTGCACACGCGGCTCGACTACTTCTTCGAGCACGAGTTCTTCATGCATCGCGCGCAGCACCTCGTGCTGCACCATCTCGGGCCGTTCTTCATCGCACTCGCGTATCCGGGCGCCGCGATCCGCGCCGGCATTCCGTTCCGGTGGCGCCAGCGTTTCGTGCGGCCCGCGCTCGCGTGGCCGCCGCTGCGCGCGACGCTCGACGTCGTGTTCAATCCGGTCGTCGCCGTCGTGTTGTTCGTCGGGCTCATCTACTTCTGGCTGCTGTCGCCGATCCATTTCGTCGCGATGCTCGACTGGCGGCTGTACCGCGTAATGAACTGGAGCATGGTGATCGACGGGCTGCTGTTCTGGTGGCTCGTCGTCGATCCGCGTCCGGCGCCGCCGGCGCGGCTCTCGCCCGGCCGCCGGATCCTGATCGCCGTCGCGGCGATCCCGCCGCAAATCGCGCTCGGCGCGCTCATCTTCTTCACGCCGCACGAGCTCTATCCGATCTATTCGATCTGCGGCCGCGCGTTTACGTGGCTGAGCCCGCTGCGCGATCAGCAGATCGGCGGGCTGCTGCTCTGGATTCCGGGCTCGATGATGAGCGTGATCGGCGCGCTGATCGCGCTGCGGCACTGGCTGCGGCTGTCCGCGCGCGGCCGTCTGATCGACGAACGCGCGGCGCAGCACGCCGCCGATCGTCGGGCCGCACGCACCGCGCACTGACCGCGCGGCGCGCCGCCTGCGTCATGCGCGCTCGCTGCGCATCCACACGTGCGCAATGCCGTCCTCGTCGTGCACGTCCGAGCTCGGCGTAAAGCCGAATGCACCGTAGAAGCGCTGCAGATGCGCCTGCGCATGCAGGCTCACCGGCGTGTCGGGCCACTGCGCGCGAATGTGCTCGAGCGCGCGCGCGAGCAGCGTGTTGCCGAGCCCCGCGCCGCGGAACGCGGCCGTGGTCAGCACGCGGCCGATGCGCACGTCGCGGTGCTGCGCGTCCGGCAGAAGCACGCGCAGATAGCCGGCGAGCCGCCCTGCTCCGTCGTACGCGGCGAGATGCCACGCTGTCTGATCGGCATCGTCGATGTCGCGATACACGCAATTCTGCTCGACGACGAATACGGCGCTGCGCGCCTCGAGGATCGAATAGACTTCGCGCGCGCTCAGCGCATCGAAGGGTTTCCAGCGCCAGTCGAGATCGGTCGCAGTCGGGGATGCGGCGGGTGCGGAAGCGTTCATGTGCGGTCCTGATTCGGGCGCGCCGGCCGGCGCGCGGCAGCCGACGATTATGCCTCGAACCGCACCGCACGCGCGAGCGCGCGGCCACGCAAAAAAAGCCCCGCATTGCGCGGGGCACTTGCGTCAGGCCGGCATCCGGCCGAAACGGCCGCTGTTGAAATCCTCGATCGCCGTCCGGATTTCGTCTTGCGAGTTCATCACGAACGGACCGTAGCCGACGATCGGCTCGTCGATCGGCTCGCCGCTCAGGATCAGCAGCTTCGCGTCGCCGTTCGCTTCGATCTCGACGTCGGTGCCGTCACGGCTCAACTGCACGAACTGCGCTTCGCGCGCGACCGTCTCGCCATTCACGAGCACCGTGCCATGCAGCACGACGACCGCCAGCGTGCGCCCTTCGGCGATCGGGAACCGCGCATGACCGCCGGCCGCGAGCCGCACGTCCCACACGTCGATCGGCGTATGCGTGCGGGCCGGGCCGCGCCGTCCGTCGAGTTCGCCCGCGATGATCCGCACGCGCCCCGCACCGTCCGGCAGTTCGACGACCGGAATGTCCGCGTCGAGCAGCGTCTGATAGCCGGGCTCGCCCATCTTGTCGGCCGCGGGCAGGTTCACCCACAGCTGCACCATTTCGAGCGCACCGCCGCGCTTCGCGAACGCGTCCGAGTGGAATTCCTCATGCAGAATCCCGCTTGCGGCCGTCATCCACTGCACGTCGCCCGGCCCGATCACGCCGCCCGCGCCGGTCGAGTCGCGGTGTTCGACTTCGCCGTCGTAGACGATCGTCACCGTTTCGAACCCGCGGTGCGGGTGCTGGCCGACGCCGCGCCGCGTCGAAGCCGGCTCGAACGTCGCCGGACCGGCGTAGTCGAGCAGCAGGAACGGGCTCAGATGCGCGCCGTGCGACTGGTAGCTGAACATCGAGCGCACCGGGAAACCGTCGCCGACCCAATGACCGCGCGGCGCACTGTACACACCTTGGACCTTCTTCATTTGCGTTCTCCGAATTTGCGGCGAAACCTGTGTTTCGCATCCTTGAGTGTCACTATAGTGGTGGAACGATCGGTCCGGTAGACTGCAAAATCCGCACTCAGCGTTCTATTTCATGAACGATAACGCCCGAGATCTGAACGATCTCTATTACTTCGTCCAGGTGGTCGAACACGGCGGCTTCGCGCCGGCCGGGCGCGCGCTCAACATGCCGAAGTCGAAGCTGAGCCGCCGTATCGCGCTCTTGGAAGCGCGGCTCGGCATCCGACTGATCCAGCGCTCGACGCGCCGCTTCACCGTCACCGACGTCGGCCAGACCTACTACGCGCACTGCCGCGCGATGCTCGTCGAGGCCGATGCCGCGGACGAGGCCGTCGCGTTGCTGCACGAGCAGCCGCGCGGCATCGTGCGCGTCAGCTGTCCGATCGTGCTGCTCGATTCGCTGGTCGGCGACATGATCGCGGCGTTCATGCTCGCGTGCCCGCGCGTCGAGATCCATCTGGAAGCGACGAACCGGCGCGTCGACGTGATCGGCGAAGGGATCGACGTCGCGATTCGCGTCCGGCCGCCGCCGCTCGACGACAGCGATCTCGCGCTGCGCGTGCTGGCCGAGCGCGGCCAGTGCCTCGTCGCGAGCCCCGCTTTGCTGCGCGAGCACGGCACGCCGGCGGTGCCCGCCGATCTCGCGCGACTGCCGAGCCTCGATCACGGCGTGCCGCAGGCGGCGCACGTGTGGCGCCTGCGCGGTCCCGACGGCGCCAGCGCGGAAATCCATCATCAGCCGCGCTTCGTGACGGGCGGCATGCTCGCGCTGCGCGCGGCCGCCGTCGCCGGCGTCGGCATCGTGCAGTTGCCGACGATGATGGTGCGCGACGAATTCGCGCGCGGCACGCTCGTCACCGTGCTGCCCGACTGGGCGCCGCGGCGCGAGATCGTCCACGCGGTATTCGCGTCGCGCCGCGGACTGCTGCCCGCCGTGCGCGCGCTGCTCGACTTTCTCGCGGCGCGGTTCGCGGAACTCGAACCCGACTGAGCCGGCGTGTCGCCGCACGCTGCACGTCGCACGCGCGTGCCGTAGACTGCCGTACGCGCGTCGCGCGTTTTTCCAACCTTTACCGCTTTTCAGCCATGTTCACGTTGTCCCACGACCCCGATGCTTCCAAGGCCGATCAATACGCGACGCTCGTCGAGCAGGCGCGTGCGCTCGTCGAGTCAGAACGCGATCTGATCGCGAACGCCGCGAACTTCTCCGCGCTCGTCTATCACTCGCTCGACCGGCTGAACTGGGCCGGCTTCTATTTCTTCGACGGCACCGAGCTCGTGGTCGGCCCGTTCCAGGGCAAGCCCGCGTGCGTGCGGATCGCGCTCGGCAAAGGCGTGTGCGGGACGGCCGCGCAGACGCGCGAAACGCAGGTCGTGCGCGACGTGCACGCGTTTCCCGGCCATATCGCGTGCGACGCTGCGTCGGAATCGGAAATCGTCGTGCCGCTCGTCGCCGACGACGGCACGCTGATCGGCGTATGGGACGTCGATAGCCCCGTCGCCGCGCGCTTCGACGACGAGGATCGCCGCGGCATGGAGGCGCTGTGCCGCGTGTTCGTCGAACACGCGTGGCAAAAGACGCGCGGCTGAGCGTCGCGTACCGCCAAACGAAACGGGCCCGATCGCATCGGGCCCGTTTCACTTCGATTCAATACCGGCGGCGACTTCGATGCCGGCGCGGCGCGCGGCGCCCGTCAGGCGACGCGCGTGCCGGGCAGCTCGGCGAACGCGGGCGGCCCCACGTCGTCGGTCAGCACTTCGTAGCCCTGCTCCGTCACGACCACCATGTGCTCCCATTGGGCGGACAGCGAATGGTCCTTCGTGACGACGGTCCAGCCGTCGCCGAGCACGCGCGTGTCGCGCTTGCCCGCGTTGAGCATCGGCTCGATCGTGAAGATCATGCCCGGCCGCAGCGGCAGCCCCGTACCAGGGCGGCCGTAGTGCAGCACCTGCGGCTCGTCGTGATACACGTCGCCGATGCCGTGCCCGCAGTATTCGCGCACGACGCTGAACCCTTCGCGATGTGCGACCTGCTGGATCGCATAGCCGACGTCGCCGAGCGTCGCGCCCGGACGCACCGCGCGGATGCCGGCATGCATCGCCTCGTACGTCGTCGCGACGAGGCGGCGCGCCAGCTCGCCCGGCTCGCCGACGAAGTACATGCGGCTCGTGTCGCCGAACCAGCCGTCCTTGATCACCGCGATGTCGAGGTTCACGATGTCGCCGTCGCGCAGCGGCCGCGATGACGGAATGCCGTGGCAGACGACGTGATTGACCGACGCGCAGACCGTCTTCGGATAGCCGTGATAGCCGATGTTGGCCGGAATCGCGCCGAGTTCGTCGACGATGTAGCGGCGGCAACGCTCGTCCAGTTCGTCGGTCGTGACGCCCGGCTTCACATATTCGCCGATCATCGTCAGCACCTGCGACGCGAGCTTCGCCGCCTCGCGCGACTTGGCGATGTCTTGCGGGTTGCGGATCGGGATTTCGCGCTTCGCCATTACGCCACCTGCTCGATGCGGCCGGCGACGGGCTCGGCCGCGCCCGTACCGCCGCGCGCCTCCGCCTCGATCAGCATCCGGCAGATGTCGCCGTAGGACGCCGACGGGTTGAGCTCGGCGAGCATGCCGACCCGCAGCCAATGCTCGGCCTGCGCGTTGATCGACCGGCTGAGCGCCGTGCTCGTCGAGCGCAGCCGCTCGTGCATGTGGTCGGAAATCTTGATGATGCCCATATGTCACCAATTATGCGAAGTGTAGTCGGAACGTATAATACGCTGTGTCCCGGCCGGCGGCAAGCCGCTTCGTCGCGTGGATGAGCGCCGTAGATGCAATGCGGGCGCGTCGACGTTTCACTGCGAAGCGTTGACCGTTCATTCCATTTTGCTGGAAAATCTCTCCATCATGCAGGAATCTCCGTCTCCCACCGCCGACGACGCCGGCATCAACGAACGCATCGCACGACGCGTACGCGAGCTGCGCACGCTGCGCGGCTACACGCTCGACGCGCTCGCCGCGCGCTGCGGCGTGAGCCGCTCGATGATTTCGCTGATCGAACGCGCGGCGGCCAGTCCGACGGCCGTCGTGCTCGACAAGCTCGCGGCCGGGCTCGGCATTTCGCTGGCCGGGTTGTTCGGCGGCGACGACGGCGCGCCCGCGCAGCCGCTCGTGCGGCGCGCGCAGCAGGCCGAATGGCGCGACCCGGCGTCCGGCTATGCGCGACGCAATCTGTCGCCGCCCGGCTGGCCGTCGCCGCTTCAACTCGTCGAAGTCGACTTCCCGCCCGGCGGACGTGTCGCGTACGACACCGGTGCACGCGAGATCGCGTGGCACCAGCAGATCTGGGTCGTACGCGGCCGCATCGACGTCACGCTCGGCGCGACGCTGCATCAGCTTCACGAAGGCGACTGTCTCGCCATGCGGCTCGATCAGCCGCTGATTTTCAGCAACCCGTCGCCGCATGCGGCACGGTACATCGTCGCGATCTGCGATGCATCGGCCGCCGCGGCCCGGGCCGCGTGATGCGACGGCGATCCGTGCGCGGCCCGTCCGCCCCATGTCTACAGGAGCTCGAATGACTTCCCCGAACCCGCCGCAGCGCGACGACGTGCGCCTGATCGATTGCACGGAGGCCGAGCACGCGCCGGCCATTCTGGAGATTCTGAACGACGCGATCGTCAACTCGACCGCGCTGTACGACTACAAGCCGCGTCCGCCCGAAGCGATGGCCGCGTGGTTCGCGACGAAGCGTGCGAGCGGCTTTCCGGTCGTCGGCGCGGTGGACGCGTCGGGCACGCTGCTCGGCTTCGCGAGCTGGGGCACGTTCCGCGCGTTTCCGGCCTTCAAGTACACGGTCGAGCACAGCGTGTACGTGCATCGCGATCACCGCGGACGCGGGCTCGGCGAATTGCTGTTGCGCGAGTTGATCCGCCGTGCACACGATGCGGACGTGCATCTGCTCGTCGGCTGCATCGATGCGACCAACGCCGGCAGCATCGCGCTGCATACGCGGCTCGGGTTCGTCCATTCGGGGACGATCAAGGAGGCGGGATTCAAGTTCGGGCGATGGCTCGATGCGGCGTTCTATCAGCTGAGGCTCGATACGCCGAGCCGGCCGGTTGATGGCTGACGCGCGGTGTGGATGCGTGCGCGGCTGCGCGCACGTTACGCCAAAAGAACAGCGACGATGACAAAAGAAAAGCCCCGCCGAAGCGATAATGCCGTTCAGTTAAGGTTCTTTCTGAGGAACCGGACGGCATAACGAGCAGGACGGGACTCGACGGCCCGATCGCATTTGCGATCGGGCCGTTTTACATTGATGAGCAGCTTGAGGTGTTCGCGAAGTCGCTTGAGCACGGCGGGCAGCTTGGCGAAGGCAGGCGTGCGTGCAGCCCACATCATCTCGTGCTGGATGAGATGGAACGAGCGAACGAAGCTCAGTTCGGTCGGTTCGCACTTGGCCTCGAAGGCGGCGCAAGCCATTTCGCGAGCCTATCCGAACTTTTGTGTGTGAGGCATAAACTGATGGCCAAGGAGCCACGTTATGCCACGCAAACGCAAGGAAGAAGTGCCGGTAGAACCGGGCAAGGGATTGAACCTGGACCCGGAACTGATCAAGCAACTGGTGCCCGGGACGCTGGATCGGGCGACGATCAACGAACAGCTCGCGGCGCTCAAGAAGGCAATCTTCGAGCGTGCACTGGGCGGCGAACTGACCCACCACCTGGGCTACGAGAAGGGCGATGCCAAGCCGGCGGGCCGCACGAACCATCGCAACGGCACCAGCCGCAAGCGCATCGCAACCGACAATGACCTGCTCGACGTCGAGATTCCGCGCGACCGCGAAGGCACGTTCGATCCGGTGCTGATCGCCAAGGGCGAGCGACGCTTCACAGGCTTCGACGACAAGATCATCGCGATGTATGCCCGCGGCATGAGCGTGCGGGAGATTCAGGGCTTCCTGCTGGACATGTATGGCATCGAGGTGTCGCCGGACTTCATCAGCACGGTGACTGATGCCGTGATCGACGAAGTGCGCGAATGGCAGCAGCGACCGCTCGAGCCGATGTACCCGGTCGTGTTCTTCGATGCCTTGCGAGTCAAGATCCGCGACGAAGGCGTGGTGCGCAACAAGGCGATCTACCTGGCGCTGGGCGTGCGCCGCGACGGCACACGCGACGTGCTCGGCCTTTGGATCGAGCAGACCGAGGGCGCCAAGTTCTGGCTGCGGGTGGTGAACGACCTGAAGCTGCGCGGCGTGCAGGACATCCTGATCGCCGTGGTCGACGGCCTGAAGGGCTTCCCCGAAGCGATCAACACGGTGTTCCCGGAAACGACGGTCCAGACCTGCATCGTGCATCTGATCCGGAACTCGCTGGACTTTGCCAGCTGGAAAGACAGGAAATCGGTCGCAGCGGCGCTCAAGGAGGTCTATCGGGCACCGTCGGCCGAAGCGGCCGCCGTGGCGCTGGACGCGTTCGATACGAGCCCGTGGGGTACGAAATACCCTCCGATTGCCGCGCTCTGGCGCCGGGCCTGGGATCAGGTGATTCCGTTCTACGCCTTCGCGCCTGACATCCGGAAAATTGTATATACGACCAACGCGATCGAGTCGCTGCACATGCAGCTTCGAAAGATCATCAAGGCGCGCGGCCACTTCCCGTCGGACGAGGCCGCGCTCAAACTGATCTGGCTGGCGCTGCGCAACGTCGTGGCCAAGTGGACCGGCTCCCGGCACGATTGGAAGAGCGCGATGACGCAGTTCGCACTGCTTTACCCGGAACGATTCAACATTGGAATCTGAATCTCAACCCGCCTCACACACGGAATTCCGGATACCTCCCATTTCGCGGCGAATCAGGTTGTAAGCGATCAGCGCACCCCAGATCTCTTGGTAGATGCCGTCGACGGTTCGGCTACGTAGGGTCAGTTCGCTACCGAGCATGGACTGCTTCAGTTCGCGATAGCTGGTCTCGATCTGCCAGCGCCGCTCGTAGCAAGCAACCAGATCGGCCAACTTGAAGCGGCGCCGATCGGTCAACGACGTCAGTAGTACACGTTCCCGCCCCTGTGCATCTTGAATGCGCACTGCACGCGCCGTCCACCACTCCGGCAGATCGGGGCATTTCTGCCGAGCCTGAGGCGAGACGCGCATGCGCACCAATGCATCGTCCGGTTTGCCCGACAGTACCTCCCAACGCGTATTGGACTTTGCCGGAATCAGGAAGTGGCGATTGCGTTCGCCCGAGCTCAGGCCGCACAGGATCTCGGCTGCCAGGAAGCCTTTGTCGAAGACCGTGAGCGAATGATCGGGAATCTGCGCCAGCAGATTCTTGGCGTAGATCATCTCGTTGGTGTCGTAGCGGCCAAACGCAATGTTTGCTACCAGATGCGTCGGGATCGAGGTCAGCGTGACGGCCCGCACCTGCGGGTAGCTGGCCACCTTGCCGCTCGCGTAGCTTTGGGCCCCGAAATGTTCCCGATTCGCGGCACTGTCCGGCGTGCGTAGCGTGGTGCCATCCATGGCCCACAAGCTAAGCCCTTTGAAGGCATGGCGCGCACCATCCTGCTTGCACCATGCCTGCGCGGTTTGCTCGAACAGCCAAGCTATCGGGGCGTGGCCCAAGCGCTGCCGGGCCTGGGTGACGGCGCTCTTGCTGACGAACGTGGTCTCGTTGGGCAGCACCAGTTCCAGACTGTCCACCACTTCGCTGACTGACCAATGACGATAGATCGCCAGCGCGATCACCAGCCAGACCACCTGCTCAGCCGGCAAGCGACGGCGACGAATGCTCGCCGTGCCTGTCGCTTCGATGGCCTGTTCGATCCACGCATGGGGAAGATGCTCCGCCAACCGGCTCAGGTCGGTAGGTTCGGCATCGCGCATGAAGGTCAGGTGGTCGGTCAGCATCGCGCCAAAAGTTAACATCTCAGCGCAGCGTTTACAACCACTCCTTCCCCAAAACAAAAATGCCGTTCAGTTGCTTAACTGAACGGCATTACCGCCGAAGCGAGGCTTTTTCTCTTCCTACCTGGAGGCGCGAGCCGGAGTCGAACCGGCCTAAACGGCCTTGCAGGCCGCCATCAATCTATTTAAATCAATTGTTTATCGCAATTAACCAACCGTTTTCGCCATCCAACATGGCCGCCCCTCTCTCAGCGCGTTCGGATATGATTTCAGCTCCATAACACGAGGGACCATCCCATGACAGAGCAAAGCGATACACCTCGCGCACGGCCCGAGCCGCAGCACGTCATCGCCACGGCAGAAAACGACTGGTTTCTCCAGTTTCTCGTATCGATCGTGAACAAGAGTGACGCTTCATTTCCTATCACTCTGTTTGTCGGCGGCTTACTGGTCAGCGGTCAACTTGTCGGCGGAAAGAAGTTCTTCGAGGGCTTCGGTGCGGCCTTTGGGGGGGCATTTTCCAAGCCCGAGACCGCCGCAGAAATTCGCCAAAATTTCGCGAAATTCGGCGACATGTACGTTACGGAAGACGGCTCGTACAAGGAGGACATGGAATCCCCTCATTACATCCATCTACAGGACGCCCGCTCCTTCCATCCGAGCGGGGCTCCGATTCCCGGCAACGGCGGAGTATGGTGGCGGGGACGTATCCGAGAGGTCGACGGTTTCAATCTTGGCTCACTTAGCCAAAGCGCGAGTTAAGTGATTGTTGTAGGTGGCTCATAGAAAGCGCGAGAGCCCGTTCACCCGGTGCTTTCGCGCATAATGCACCGTGGGTTAATAACGCGAAGGGGAAGGCAAACCATGGCAAACCGTAGAACGCCGGCTCCCGCGAGACCGGCCCGGGTAACGCTGACAGCGGATCAAATGCGCCGTGGCATCGCGCGCTTAGAGCGAGTAATTGCAGAAATAGACGCCTTCGACGCGTCGACGCTGACCGAGAGATGGGGGCCAACTCAACGATCGCTTGAGGCAACAATCGATGGTGCGCTGACGTCGATCTTCGACCACGGGACCGTTGAATATAACCGCTATGCTGACGCGACCACCCTTGACCATGGTCCAGTCGTAATAGGCTACGGCGTTACGCCGCGAGATAACGGCCGCGAAGCACGCCAGTACGTTGCCGACGGCAAGGTCAGGTCGATTGAAATACTAAAATCGGCGATCAAGTGGCTGGAAGCCGAATTACAGGACGCGGCCGAAACTGAACCGGTCACATCGTACTCTACGGCCGTCGCGCCCCCCTCTACAAAAGTCTTCATTGTCCACGGACACGACACTAGTGCCCTACAGACTGTAGCTCGGTTCATCGAACACATAGGTTTCGACGCGATCATTCTGAGCGAGCAAGCCAATCAAGGGCGGACCATCATCGAGAAAATTGAGGCGCACGGGGACGTGGGTTTCGCTGTTGTGCTATTGACGCCTGACGATGTAGGCGGGAAAACGGTCGACTCTGTGCGCCCTCGCGCACGCCAAAACGTTTTGCTGGAGCTGGGCTATTTCATCGCCCGTCTTGGCCGCGCCCGGGTATGCTCTCTAGCGAAGGGAGACTTGGAAATTCCCACGGACTTCGCTGGCGTCGTTTGGGAAAACTTAGACGATGGTGGCGCATGGAAGACCGCCTTGGCCCGTGAATTGAAGGCCGCTGGATATACCATCGATTGGAACCGCGTAATGGGCTAAAGGGCATAATGACGCCCATTCGGTACGCTATTAGGGTCCACGCAATAAGTTACTTTGGCTCTGCGACCATTTCGTCGGCCGGATAGAGCTGCAGCATTGCGCGCGCGGCTTCGACGTTGGACGTAGTAAGCCACTCCTCCCAATCATCCGGCCGCAGAATCACAACGGACCGCTTCTCGTCGGCCGGCTTGTGCATTCGCGACATCAGCGGGTGACCGTCGGCGTTTACGGTGATCATCGACATCACGTGGCGCTCAGCGCCGTCTTGGTTCGTAAGCGTGCGCCAGATGCCGGCGACACACATGGTCGGCCGGTCGACCACGCCGATCTGCTGCCACACGCACGGCCCGAGCACCCAGTCGCCATTCGCTTCTTGACGTGCATCCGGATACGATGGCTCGACTACGAAGCGCGCCGGAATCAGGCAACGCCGGCCGCTGCGCCAGGTTGGTCCGTACAGCGGCGACTTCCCGAGGTTGTCGTCGCGCACGTTCATCGTGCTGCGCATGAGCGGCGGCTTGCGCCCCTGCTCTTTCGCCTTCTTGATGTTCGCCTTCTGCAGTGCGCTCGACCAGAAGCCGAAGCCAGCAATCAGTGGCTTGAATTGCCCGTCGACGTAGCCCACGATCGGCGCGTCGTAGTCCGGGTAGATCTCGGGTTTCCACGGCGTCCAGCGGTACAGATCGCGGAAGTTGTCGATCTTGAGCTCGCTCAAGCCCGGATCCTCGCCCGGCGCCACGTAGTTCGTGCACATCGCCGTCCCCAATTTTCGATCTTGACGGCACCATCTTACCCCGCGATACACTGTATATCCATACAGCATCACATCGCATCATGAAACCGCGCTGGGCCTACATCTGGGAGTACACGCACCTCGAATCCGGGGAGCGCCGGCGCACGCACCTGCCTGTGACGCGCGGTGAATTTCAGTCCTACACCGGGCAGTTCCCCGATGAATCGGACCCGCGCCCGCTGGAGGAGACGAAGGTCGATCGAAACGTGGTGCCACTCAGGGCGCCATGCCGCCGCCGCGTGCCGATGCGGGACTTCGTCGCCCCGACCGAATCGGAGCTGCGCGAGCTCTGGCGCACCAACCGCGATCCCGAGGTCCGGCGCCTCATCCTAGAGATCGTGGCGCTGCGAAAATCTCTTGAGAAGGTCATGGACTGGTGGCGAACGACCGAGAGCGCGACGTCGAACCGCGGCGACCTGGATGGTCCGTTTGGGCCGTTTCGAAAGCTCTACCACCTGCTTCGCGAGGAGCTGCGCCGGGCGCGGATGAACTTGTGACGCGCCTGTGGCATTCTGAAAGCCCGTCGCACTGGAGATCGACATGCGCACAATTGCGGAAGAATTCAGCGATTCCGACGACGACTGGTTTGGCTTCGCCTCGGCGCAAGACCGCAAGGACGGCCATTCGCTGCGGGCGTACCTGCTGCGTTACGCGGACCGGATCCCGGAACACCATGTCGTCGTCAACGTCGAGCTCGTGCTACGCACGGAGTACCCGCCTCGCGGCGTTCGTCCGCCGTACCTAAGTGTCACTCACTTCGATCCAGGACACTCGACCGACCTGCCTCTCACGTGGAAGCGAAACATCGAGGATCTCAATTTCGATTCCACGACCACGTACGTCGAATGCGGATACGATATTTTCGACTCATTCAGCGACGTCACGATGGATCTGACGGCGCGCGGGTTCTACATCGAGCCGACCAACTAGCCTCCAACGGAGGATACGTCCCGGAAGGCCCTCACGGCGTCGCGGCGAACGATGCAATGCGTGTGCAGCCCCGCGCGCGCAAAGCGCACTTGTCACGGCTGATCACAGTCGACTAATCCAAACTGACAACCGCGAAGGGCGTCATTGGTAGGTCGATCCTCGGTTGATGGTAAATTCATACTAAAACCACACCTACGAGAGAACATATGGCCCAAGCCATGATCTGCGTCGGCGACACGACGACGCATGGCGGCCGCGTGCTGGAGGGCAGCGCGACCGCGACCATTGATGGAAAGCCCATTGCCGGCGTCGGGCACAAGGTACTTTGCCCGCAGTGCAAGGGGGTCTTTCCGATCCTTCCGACCGGGCGGCAATACTCGCACACGTTCGACGGACGAGAAACCGCCGTCGAGGGCATGAAAACTGCCTGCGGAGCGACGTTGATCGCCTCGCAGTCGTCAGCGACGTTCGACGACGTCGGATCTGGCACAGCGACGACTGGCGGTGCAAGTACCGCCATCGCAACGACTGCCGCTGCGCTCGCTCCTTCGCCGACGCTCTGTCTCGAATGTCTGAAAGCTGCGGCCGAGAATGCCGCGACAATGATCGCGCGCGGGTAGCTTCATGACGAACGTCTCGATCGAAGCGTTCTTCCTCGAGCGCCAAAAGCAGTTGACCATGCAGGTGCACTTGTACGCCCTCGTCGATGGTCTTCTGTTCGCCGACGCGGCAGGCGGATCGTCTCCTCGGGGATCGCAAGCGGCAGTCGCCCTCTTTGACGGCACACCGGACGCAGCGCTCGCCGAGGCCGGACCATGGTTGTTCGATTGGGAGCGCGCGTCCGGTAGCGTCCGACACTCGCTTTCTGCGATGGCAGGCGGTTCAACAGGCGTGTCGTGGCTCATTAGCGCATATCCGATCGAATCGCTCGCGGACGAATTGCGGCGCCGCCTCGACGTGCGCCTACCGGACGGCCGCACCGCCCTGCTCCGCTTCTACGATGCCCGCATCATGGCCGACATGGCATCGCTGATGGAATTCACGCAGCGCATGCAATTCTTCGTGCCGACATTCGACTGGCTCGTCGAGGTGAATGGAAAACTGAAGGGAGTGCATCCGCATGCTTGAGCTGACGAGCGAACAGGTCGCGGGCCTTGCCGAGATCGATGCGCGTGGATACGTCGAGCGCATCAGGCAGGATCTCGTCAAAGCCGATCCCAAACTTGCCGATGACAACACTCTGTCAGCGCGTCTATGGAACGCATACATCGCCGCTCGTCAGCTCGGCATCCATGCAGACGAGAATGTCGAAGCGTTTCTGCGAATCGAAGCGTACGCGCCTAGTTTCTACAAGAAGCCGGCCACGCACGCGTGGCTCACACGTCCAGGCCGATCACCAGACGAACGATTTCACGACTACTTGCGCGTCATAAAGTGGCGCGTCGAACATCCGGAATATAACGGGGGACTTGAGCATGGCAGCAGCACTTCCACTACTGGAGGGGGTCTTGGCAGAACTTGGGCCGGTCTTGGCGCGAGCTGGCGCCGCCTTGTTGGGCGGAATCGGACTGGCGGGAACGGCGAGCCTGTCTAGCGACACGACCAAGGATGAGAGCAAGGCGAAGACCGACGCCAAGGCCGTCCCGCGCACGGGAGAAAAATGCAAAAAATGCCCGCCCGAAGAGACTGGTGTCGCGGAAAACAAAAAGCACCACATGTCACCGCGTTCCCGCAAGTATCAAGGGCGGATAACCGGGCGGCCGTACAGCATCGAAGAAGGATGGAACGAAGAGTGGGTTTGGCTCGGCACCGAGTTTGACGGTTTCGTGCCAGCAGAATGTCTGCTTCAAGAAGCGAAGTCACACTATGCTCAGTTCCTTAAACGAAACGACGAAGGCGAGATGAAGGCGCAAACGTGGTTCGAGGGTTACGACTCTCTGTTCAGCCAACTGAACACCCAAGCGAAGAAGGTGAATACGAACCCACCGGCCCGCTTGAAGTGGTTCTTCGAAGAAGCCGAATTGCGCGAGTACATGCTCCCAGCCTTGATCGAGAATAAAGTAGCATCCGTCTGGCAACCTTAACCGCGACGATCATGGATATCAGACTGAAATTCAAGGATGACTTACTTGAGCCGACCAACTTCGCTGAAGTCTTGTCACGCATTCAAGTCGTCACACATGCACTCGCCGAGATCGACCCGACGATCAATCAATGGTACGCACGTGGGCAGAGCCGAGAGGAAGCACTGTTATATCAGGCGTTCGACGATGGCTCACCGTCGAACGCCATCCTCGCCGTACTGAAACACAAGTTTGGCGACCATCCGGATGCAACATACGTGAGCCTTTGGGACGGTAACGAGGATATCAACGAAGGCACAACCATTTCGTGCCATCTCAACGAACCGGGTTACGTCAACACATTTGAACTTTCTCTGTCGAAGAAGCTGATTCTCAGCAGTCTGGATTCAGTGCTGAAAATCGTCCGTGCTGCAACTACAGCATTCAAACCTGCATACGCCGCTGTCGGCCCGAGAAGCTACGCGGCACGACAGGTGTTTGACGACAAGCCCGGCGTCGGCTGGATGATCTACCTGCCCACCGTGATTACGCAGCAACAGGTTCCAGAGGCACGCGAAGTGGTGGCCACGCCTGAGGCCGGAAAGAACCAAACCGGCACAATCATCGTCAGCACGACCGACGCACCGTTCTCGATGAAGAACCCCGAGCACATCGAAGCGGCTAACAGGATCGAGATCCGACTCGTGGAGCAAGATCTCCTGCCTGCTTTCGACGATCTGTAAGCGCGGTGTCGGCACGATGTTTCGCGCCGACACCATCGCCTAGAACTGTGTGATTCATAGACATCGTTTCAACTAGAATGAAGCGATGGACCGAGAGATCGCCGCGCGATTACGTTGGGTACGCATGTATCACGAGACCGGCAATGCCGGCCTCGTGTGCGCACGGTGCGGCATATCTCGGCCGACACTTCGCAAATGGCTGCGTCGCTATCAGGAAGCTGGCGAAGCAGGTCTCCAGTCTCAAAGCCGTCGTCCACTGCGCAGCCCAAACCGGAAGGTCTCCGAGGCTGATCGGGCGACGGTCCTCCGATTGCGCGCTGAGCGCAAAGGCGCACGGCGGATCCAGAATGAACTGCGACTGCACGAGCAACGAGAGCTATCCCTCGCGACCATTCACAAGATCTTGAGCGAGGCGGGTGTAAAACCGTTGGTTCGATCCAGGCGACCGACGCAGCCGAAACGCTATAGCCGGCCGGTGCCTGGAGACCGCGTCCAGATGGACACGATGAAAATCGCTCGAGGTGCGTACCAGTACACGGCGATCGACGACTGTTCGCGATTCCGGGTACTGGCGATCTACCCACGCAGAAATGCCCGAAATACGCTGCTTTTTCTTAATCGCGTCATTGAGGAGATGCCGTTCCCGATTCAGCGTATCCAGACCGACCGAGGCGGTGAGTTCTTCGCCGAGTCAGTGCAGCGGCGCTTGATGAGCGAGTGCATCAAATTCCGACCGATTCCGCCCCGTTCGCCACACCTCAACGGCAAGGTCGAGCGTTCGCAGCTCACCGACCTCAACGAATTCTGGTCGGATCATCCACCGACCGGGGATGCGATCGACCAACGAATTGAGGAGTGGCAGTTCGACTATAACTGGCGGCGCCCGCACGGCTCACTTGGTGGCAAAACGCCCATCGATCGTATCGCGGAGTTAAGCGAAATTACGCCTCTCGCGGAGGAGGTGGAAAGTGCCTACGACGAAACGAAAGAACGAATTCGCCACCGTGAATGGCGCGTCGACAAGACCCTCGCCGAACATCACCGGCGCGTGGTGGAGCTCGCGTCTCCTAACGGAGCCTCGAGCTCCACCACGGAACGAAAAAGGCGCACCAAGAAGTGAAACGATGTCCGTGAATCGCACACCTAGAACAGACCCACGGGCTGCGCCGCGTCGTCCCAGCTGAAAATTATCAACTCGTTTCGCTCGACGCCCCTCCCACCGCCGACCGTGTATTGAATCGGCACGGTCTCGATGTGAAATCCGTCGAACACGCGCCGAATGTCGGGATGGTCATTGAGGCTCACGATCGCGCGCCCTTTGATCGACCTCAGACGCTGCGCCATCTTCTCGTACTCGCCGAATGGAAACGCCACGCCATACCCGCCAAGGCACGCTCGCGCGATTCGAGGCCCTTCGCATCAACGTCCGCGCGTTGATCACCGAGATCTCGCACGCGGCCGACGTCGAATTGCTGGACCTGATGGCCGATGAGATCGGCTCGTTCGCTCGCCACAAAGCCGCGCAGGACGCGCGCACCTGGGCAGCAACCGCCAGCATCACGCTGGAAACGGGTTTGATGCAAATCGTGCGTGCACTGCCCGCGCCATCTACCGGGGAATGGCAATGACAGACAACAAAATGCACCGCGCCGATGCGCTGACGGACAAACCCGCGACGGGACGCTTGCGGGCGTACCGGATCCAACACTATCCAGAGGGAATTGCGTGAGAACGTTCGATCTTCAAGAGTGCGCCGACTTTCTCAAAGTCGATCGCACCACGGCGATGAAACTCGCACAACGAGGGGACATCGTCGGCGCACGCATCGGCCGCGCATGGGTCTTTCTCGAAGACGACGTGGTTGCATTCCTGCGCGAACAAGCACAACGCCAAACGCTCGAACGCCTCGAAGAGCGCTCCGACTCGGCTGAGATTGATCGACGCACCCAGGCAGCAATTCAGCGACAACTGCAGCCTGCACCGCCACGTCGCGCCGGCCGCGTCGCCCGAGCATTGCCTCGACTTCCGGATCCCCCTGCCAATGCACCGGCCGCTCAGGCAGCGTAACCCGAAGCTCGCCCGCCAACCGGCGGGCAGCAAATTCAAAACTCTCCTGCCTCCAAGTAGTCGCCACTGATATCGGGCTTGTCGATCTAGACGCATCGAGATCGGACCACCCCTCGCAAACCCATGGCACCCACTTGTTTGTCCCCGCGCAACATGCCAAAGTCAGATTCAAGCGAATAGCATTACACTCGCTGTTCCTTTGACGAGAAGCAGCCTGCACAACGAAATGTCTCGTCAATTTCGGGGGTTAGAAATGCATCAAGCGGAAAAAGACTACCGCAGCAAACCAAGAAATCGCCTCATCATACGTCACTATGTCAGGCACTTAATAGACTCTGGCCGAATAATGGAAGCATCATTTTTCTGCGAGAAATTGCTCCAAGAGGCCCCGAATGACATTGAAGGAAACAAACTAGCATTCCTTTTGGCAATCGCCAAAATGGACCCCAACGTCGAAAAATACGACATAAATCTCGCCAACTCAGGAGCGACCGACAAAGATAGATTTATCCTTCACTGTCGATATTACTTTGCTTTTTTTCAATACGACAGGCTGCGGGAAAGCCTCAAAGCCGTTATGAACGAAGGCATCTCCGATATCGATTCCTTCAATGTCGTAATTGAAAGTATTATTCGCACCAAAGATGCAGATCTCGTAACGAAGTTTATTTCATCTTATCCGAAAGGCAAACTCCGACTATCCCCATTAGTTGAAAAATCGTTCAAGAATATATTACTTACTCGACTGACAGAATTGCTATATCTCGCCTCCAGGAACGCCCATGTATAATTACTACGTTTGCAAGCTGCTCAAAAATCCGGGAATCGTCATAGCTGAAAGTGTCGTTTACGCCAATGTCGAGATTCGCCGGGCGAAAAAAGATGATACGGAGGAGATGGCATTACTGACCGAGTCGGTTGAAGCCACCAATCTCAAGGCTGAGGTTGAAATCGAACTATCCTGCAGAATCGGGACGATTGTACAGGCAGCCACTGAAGAAGAGGCGAGCAATCTAGCAGATCAACGCTTTGTGGAGATTCTTGATCTGGCAACTGTCGAGTACACAATGAGCCATCTCTCGTTGGCTCACTGCGGCTACGTCAAAAATCTTGACTCCGGTGAATGCACAACATTAAAAAATCGGCAATATTCAGCCGGAACGTCGTTTATTACGTCACGCGGCATAATGCCACAAATAAACACGACACAACAAATTCTATATCGAAGTGGAGATTTATTTGAACGATACAAAAGATCAATTCATTGGTACAGAAATGCCCAAAGAGAAAACAGCATTCATATTAATCTACTGTATCGCTGGTTCGCAGTCGAAGCACTATTTAAAGAAACCGAGACCGATGACGTCACTGGCCCATTCACATTATTTCTCGGCTTCCCCGGAAGCACGTATTCAAAATATATCGATCGAGATCTATTGAACAGGCTTTCATCAAATGCATCGTATTCGAAATGGAAAAAACAAATTAAAGATATCGTCGACAAAATAAGAAAATTTAGAAATGACTCGGTCCACTCAGGCTTTAGAAGCATCGATTGCACGCCAGATGATCTGAGGCTATACAGTCGAATAATGACGCTAGGACTCGGAAGATGCCAAGGCGCAGTACAATACGCGGTTCTTTCCGGCTTGAAATCCGTCACTGAATTTAGAGAGTATGCCGGCCTGATATTTGAGAACAGGTCAAACGTTGAAAGAGACGTCATCGGAAATATCATACATATTCTTGACCACGACCACCTCAAACACGTTCAGTCAGCGCATTCATAGAGATCTAGCGACTAAAAATCGCCTCAACAATATGTTCAGACCTAGGCAGCGGCCACCGACATAGTTACCAGAGCCGCTCCGCCAAATCACTGCCACGAAGGTTCGCATACCACATCAGAACTTTGGGGTCGCTGTGCCCTGTAATCTTCGCGATCTGGATGTCGCTCAACGTCGTCCGCTCGTACAGCCGCGATGTTGCCTCATGCCGCAAGTCATGGAATACCAGATCCGGGCAGCCGGCCGCGTCGAAGATCCGGCCGAACTGGCCAGACAGCCGCACGGTGACGCGTTCTAGAACCTTGCGCTTGAGGAGCGGCATATTCTTCGCCCGCATCGCGGCCTCGATCTCATCGATCCACGGGAAGAGTCGGCCGCCATCAAACGAGAAACCGCACATTGCCGGGCCTTGACCGTTCACAGCCTCGACATAGCGCTCGAACGCTCCGATCGCAACAGTCGTGAGAGGCACCGAGCGCTTACTACCGTTCTTTGTTCGTTCGAGCGCGGCCGTGCGACGGCCGACGTCGAACTGCGGAACCTCCAGCGTATACATTTCGCGCATCCGCATCGCGGACTCGATCGCCAGCTCGAACAGAAACACCAGTGCCGGCCGATACGGCAACTCAAAGGCCCGCTCCCGCCCCTCAGGTTTGCCACCCGACATGATGCGGCGAATCTCAGCCTCCTCGGCCGCGCTCGGCCGTCGATCGCGATGCACGTCATCTTTTGCCGCGACATCCTGCGCCTCGACCGCCACACGATCGTCATCTGTGTAGGTCGCATAGCGCTTCGGCAGCAATCGCAGCGGATTGACCGCGAGCATCGGGCTGCCGGACTTGACCACCCAATCGAAGCAACGGGCAAGCGCCCCGACATTGTGACGAATCGTCGACGGCGACAGATGCAACTCGCGTTTCATGCCCGACACCCATCGCTCGGCCCACTCGTAGTCCACCATCGTGAGCGCTTTCGACGGCAACCTGCCGAGCAAGGTATTTAGCACCTGGCTATCGGAATCCGGAACGGAGACGCGGCGCAGATACTCGCGGATAGCGTCCAGCGTCGTCGAAATCATCTCTCGTTGCTCGACGACATCGGCCGGAACGATGCCGGCGTCGAGCAACTGCTCAAGCCGAGCGACATACGCGTCGCCCTCTTCTTCGGATTGGAACTTCAGGGAAAGTGGCTTTGGGAGAAGCCTCGAACTTCGGATGACGTATTCCCACGTTCCGGAGGGTCGTAGTCGCTTGGTCGCCATGCACTGCCGCGAACTCACCTATACGGCCAAAGAGCCGCCTTAGGCGTGGTTACGCGTGTTTCTTGAGTGGTCAGAGGCGACTTTGTACCACTCTAGACGACTTTCTTACCAGTATGAAAGCGGAGCCGCAAAAAGAAAAAGCCCTGATTTCTCGGGGCTTTTTCTCTTCCTACCTGGAGGCGCGAGCCGGAGTCGAACCGGCCTAAACGGCTTTGCAGGCCGCTGCATAACCGCTTTGCTATCGCGCCGAAAGCGGACTGCCGATGCCGTCGTGACGACACGCGACAGATTCTTATCCGACGACCGCCGAGGCCATCAAATAAAAAGGGAAGCGTGGCTTCCCATGTCTGGAGCGGGAGACGAGTCTCGAACTCGCGACCTCAACCTTGGCAAGGTTGCGCTCTACCAACTGAGCTACTCCCGCATTGTCCTGCATGCGCAGCGTCTTGCCGTACAACGCGCTGCCGAAAATCCTTGGAGCGGGAGACGAGTCTCGAACTCGCGACCTCAACCTTGGCAAGGTTGCGCTCTACCAACTGAGCTACTCCCGCGTTGTCCTGCATGTGCAGCGTCTTGCCGTACAACACGCTGCCGAAAATCCTGGAGCGGGAGACGAGTCTCGAACTCGCGACCTCAACCTTGGCAAGGTTGCGCTCTACCAACTGAGCTACTCCCGCGTATTGCGTTACCGCTGCTCCGCCACCGTTACTTCGTCGTGCAGCGGAGAAGCGAGATTATGTCGAAGGCACATTCGCGTGTCAAGGGCTTTTCGCGCCCTTTTTCCAAAAACTTTCGCCGTCCGCCCCGCGCGACGCGCATCACACGCCGCTGCGCTCGCGAATCTGCGGCCACGCGAGCTTCATGTAGTACAGCATCGACCAGATCGTCAGGACGGCCGCCAGATACATCAGCCACTCGCCCCACACGCGCGTGTCGATCGTCGCGACGCCGAGCGGCAGCGGCCCGTAGTACAGCAGCATCGGAATCGCGACCATCTGGCACGCAGTCTTGAACTTGCCGAGCTGGTTCACCGCGACGCTCTTCGACGCGCCGATCTGCGCCATCCATTCGCGCAACGCCGAAATCGCGATTTCGCGGCCGACGATCACGAGCGCGATCGCCGCATCGACGCGCGAGATCTGCACGAGGATCAGCAGCGCGGCCGTCACCATCAGCTTGTCGGCGACGGGATCGAGAAACGCGCCGAACGACGACGTCTGGTTCCATTTGCGCGCGAGAAAGCCGTCGAACCAGTCGGTCAGCGCCGCCAGGATGAAGATCGCCGCGGCCGCGAGATTGCGATGCGCGCCGCCCATCACCGTGTCCGGCAGATAGAACACGCCGACGACGAGCGGAATCAGCACGATCCGCACCCACGTCAGGAAAATCGGAAAATTGAACGGCATGGCATCCGGGACAGTAAAGGATTCGCAATTGTGCCGTGTCGATCGGCCCGCTACAAGAACGCCGGCGCCCGGGCCGCGCGGCCCGCGGCGGCCGCGTCAGTGAAGCTGCTTGTAGATCTGCTCGGCGAGCGCGTGCGAAATGCCGTCGACGCTCGCGAGCTCTTCGACGCTCGCCGCGACGACGCCGCGCAACCCGCCGAAGCGCGCGAGCAGCCGCTGGCGACGTTTCGCGCCGACGCCTTCGAGCTCCTCGAGCCGCGACGTCTGCCGCGCCTTCGCGCGCTTCGCGCGCATCCCGGTGATCGCGAAACGGTGCGCCTCGTCGCGGATCTGCGCGACGAGCATCAGCGCGGCGCTCTCCTTGCCGAGCTCGAGCGGCGCGCGGCCGTCGGCGAACACGAGCGTCTCGAGACCGACCTTGCGCCCCTCGCCCTTCGCGACGCCGACCAGCATCGACGTGTCGAGCCCCAGTTCCGTGAAGACCTGTCGCGCAATCTCGACCTGCCCCTTGCCGCCGTCGATCAGCACGATGTTCGGCAGCAGGCTCGACGTTTCGGCCTGACGCGTCGACTCGCCGTCGATGCCGGCCGCGTCGTCGGCAGCCGCCGCCTGCGCGGCCTGCTCGACCATCTTCTCGTAGCGGCGCGTGAGCACCTGGCGCATCGCCGCGTAGTCGTCGCCGGGCGTGATGCCGGTGATGTTGTAACGGCGGTACTCGCCCGACTGCATCTTGTGATGGTGATAGACGACGCACGACGCCTGCGTCGCCTCGCCCATCGTGTGGCTGATGTCGAAGCATTCGATGCGCAGCGTCGCCAGATCGTCGCACTCGAGGCCGAGCGTTTCCGCGAGCGCGCGCGTGCGCGCCTGCTGCGAGCCCTGCTCGGACAGCAGCCGCGCGAGCGCGATCTGCGCATTCTGTTCGGCCATCGACAACCATGCGCGCCGCTGTCCCTGCGGCTGCCGCACCAGCGACACCCTGTGGCCGGCCTGTTCGGACAGCAGCTCGAGCAGGTCGCGGCTCGCCGGCGCGTGACTGACGACGAGCACCGGCGGCACGCGATTGCCGAGGTAGTGCTGCGCGATGAACGCGTCGAGCACTTCGGCTTCGATCGACGCCGTCGTATCGTGCGTGCTGCCCGGCTCGCCGGCGGGCGCCTCCGCCGGGACGTCGGGCGCATCGATCGCGTCGGCATCCGTATCGTCGCCGAGGCCGCCCTCCGCGAGCGTAAGCGCGCTTTCGACGTGCGTCGGGAAATATGCCTTGTCGCCGAGATGGCGGCCGCCACGCACCATCGCGAGATTCACGCACACGCGCCCGCCCTGCGCGACCACCGCGAGGATGTCGACGTCGCTGTCGGTGCCGACCTCGATCGCCTGCTGATGCAGCACGGTCGCGAGCGAGCTCATCTGGTTGCGCACCGCCGCCGCCTGTTCGAACTTCAGCTCGGCCGCGAACGCATGCATCTTCTGCTCGAGCTCCTTCATCACTTCGGACTGCCGGCCGAGCAGGAAGCGCGCGGCATTCGACACATCGACGGCGTAGTCCTCGGCCGAAATCGCGCCGACGCACGGCGCGGTGCAGCGCCCGATCTGATGCAGCAGGCACGGCCGCGTGCGGTTGTTGAAGACCGAATCCTCGCAGGTGCGCAGCTGGAACACGCGCTGCAGGATCTGAATGCTCTCGCGCACGGCCCACGCGCTCGGGAACGGCCCGAAATACTGGTTCTGCTTGTCGACCGAGCCGCGGTAGTACGCCATCCGCGGAAAGCGATGCGAGGTCAGCTTCAGGTACGGATACGACTTGTCGTCGCGAAACAGGATGTTGTAGCGCGGCGCGAGCGCCTTGATCAGGTTGTTCTCGAGCAGCAGCGCCTCGGCTTCCGATCGCGTGACGGTCGTCTCGATGCGCGCGATGCGCGTGACCATCATCGCGATGCGCGGCGACAGCTGCGTCTTCGTGAAATAGCTCGACACGCGCTTTTTCAGGTCGCGGGCCTTGCCGACGTAGAGCACCGCACCGGCCGCGTCGTAATAGCGGTAGACGCCCGGCATATGCGGGAGCTGCGCGAGGATCTTCTTCGGTTCGAACGGAGTATCGGGGGCTTCTGCGGATGTCATGCGTGATCCGGGCGCCGTCGGGCGCGGAACGGGTCCATTAGAATCGCCAGTTTAGAGCATTCACCGATCCGCTTCGATGCCCGACACCGTCCCCGTCCACGTCGCCGCGCCGCCGCTCGCGCCGAACGAACCCGTCGCGTGCGACCTCTTCTGCGCCGTCATCGACAACTTCGGCGACATCGGCGTGTGCTGGCGTCTCGCGCGTCAGCTCGCCGACGAGCATGGCTGGCAGGTGCGCCTGCTCGTCGACGATCTGCACACGTTCGTGCGCCTCGTGCCGGACGTCGATCCCGACGCCGCGCGCCAGACGATCGACGGCATCGCGATCGAGCACTGGCACGCGGAGGTCGGCGACACGCTCGAGATCGCCGACGTCGTGATTGAAGCGTTCGCCTGCGAACTGCCGGCCGCGTACCTCGCGGCGATGGCACGCCGCGCGCGCCGCCCGGTATGGATCAATCTCGAATATCTGAGCGCCGAAGACTGGGTCGCCGATTTCCATCTGCGGCCGTCGCCGCATCCGCGCTACCCGCTGCTGAAGACGTTCTTCTTCCCCGGTCTGTCGGCCGGCACCGGCGGCGTGCTGAAGGAGCGCGACCTCGACGCGCGGCGCATCGCGTTCGAAACCGACGCGGCCGCGCGCGATGCTTGGTGGCGGCGCGCGACGGGCGGTGCGCCGCCCGCGCCCGACGCGACGGTCGTCAGTTTGTTCGCGTACGAGAACCCGGCCGTCGACGCGCTGCTCGCGCAATGGCGCGACGCGCCGTCGCCGGTCGTCGCGCTCGTGCCGGCGGGCCGCGTGTCGCCGGCGCTCGCACGATTTTTCGGGGTCGAGTCGTTCGGCGCTGGCGCGCAGGCCAGCCGCGGCAACCTGACCGCGCACGGGCTCGCGTTCGTCCCGCAGCCGGACTACGACGCGCTGCTGTGGAGCGCCGATCTCAATTTCGTGCGCGGCGAGGATTCATTCGTCCGCGCGCAGTGGGCGCGCAAGCCGTTCGTATGGCACATCTACCCGCAGGCCGACGATGCGCATCTGCCGAAGCTCGATGCCGCGCTCGCGCATCTGTCGGCCGGCCTCGCCGACGCGCCGCGCGCCGCGCTCGCACGCTTCTGGCATGCATGGAACGGAGCCGGCACGCCCGACTGGGCCGATTTATGGCAGCACCGCGCCGCGCTGCAGGCGAACGCCGAACGCTGGGCGGACGCGCTCGCGGCGGTCGGCGATCTCGCCGGAAAGCTGGCCGAATACGCAAAATCTCAGTTAAAATAAGCGGTTATCCGACGGCTGACCACGCAAGCGCTCGCTTTTGGCGCCCACGGAACCTCCCCGCTTGCGCTGTCAGCCGTTGTGCAACGCTCAGGCACCTATTTATTTGATTTGATCAGGACAGTTTTTTTATGAAGACCGCACAGGAACTCCGCGTAGGCAACGTCGTGCAGATCGGCAGCGACGCTTGGGTCATCTCGAAGACGGAATACAACAAGTCGGGCCGTAACGCCGCCGTCGTCAAGCTGAAGATGAAGAACCTGCTGACGAACGCAGGCCAGGAATCGGTCTACAAGGCCGACGACAAGTTCGACGTCGTCGTGCTCGACCGCAAGGAAGTGACGTACTCGTACTTCGCCGACCCGATGTACGTGTTCATGGACGCCGACTACAACCAGTACGAAGTCGAAGCGGAAATGATGGGCGACGCGCTCAACTACCTCGAGGACGGCATGGCGTGCGAAGTCGTGTTCTACAACGAGAAGGCGATCTCGGTCGAACTGCCGACGATCCTCGTTCGCGAGATCACGTACACGGAACCGGCCGTCAAGGGCGACACGTCGTCGGGCAAGGTGCTGAAGAACGCGAAGCTCGCGACGGGCTTCGAACTGCAGGTGCCGCTGTTCTGCAACACCGGCGACAAGATCGAAATCGACACGCGCACGCACGAGTACCGCAGCCGCGCGTAACCGCTCGCGATGCCGCATTGAACAAAGCGCCCTTCGGGGCGCTTTTTGTTTGTCCGTTCGCAACAGCGGCGCGCCGGACTCGGGCCGCGCGTCCGGCGTAAACAGCACAGAATCCGCTATCAAAACTATTCAATTTGTATCATAGGTAACTGTTTTATAGCAAAACGGAAATAATGTCCGTGACGCGTGCAGCGGGGCATAAAATCGGCTTTTAATCTCATCTCGAAATGCGGCTGCGGATTGACGGCCCGCCTCTCTTGAACCGACTCTCGCGTCCACCATGCCACACGCCCTGATTGTCGAAGACGATCCCAACAGCCTGTCCGGCCTCACCGCGCTGCTCGCCGCGGACGGTTTCTCCGTCGACACGGCCACGTCGCTCGCCGAAGCGCGCACCGCGCTCGGCCGATCGATCCCCGACGTCGTCCTGGTCGATCTGAACCTGCCGGACGGCAGCGGGTTCGACCTGCTCCAGCACCTGCCGCAACAGCAACCGAACGGGTCCTTGCCCGTGATCGTGCTGACCGGCAACGCGACAGTCGAAAGCGCGATCGAGGGTTTGCGTCACGGCATCTGGGACTATCTGCTCAAGCCGATCAACATCCCGCGCCTGCGCAGCCTGCTCGCGCGGATTCCGCGTCCGTACGAACTGATCGACGAAGTGCAGTCGCTGCGCACGTCGCTGCGTCAGCTCGGCCGCTTCGGCGCGCTGGTCGGGCGCAGCGAGGCGATGCAGCACGTGTACGACATGATCGAGCACAACGCGCGCACCGAAACGGCCGTGCTGTTCTCCGGCGAAGCGGGCACCGGCAAGAAGCTCGCCGCGCGCACGCTGCACGATCTGAGCCGCCGCCGCAAAGGGCCGTTCGTCTCGTTCGACTGCCGCACGCTCGCCCAGGCCGGCCGGCACGGCGCGTCGCTCGACAGCGTCCTGTTCGGCCACGAGCGCGGCGCGTTCGACGGCGCCGACCGGCGCGAGGTGGGCCTGTTCGAACAGGCGGGCGGCGGCACGCTGTTCCTCGACGAAATCACCGCGCTGCCGCTGGTGCTGCAGGAAGCGCTGCTGCACGCGCTCGACTCGCAGAACTTCATGCGGATCGGCGGCACGAGCACGATCGCGAGCGATTTCCGGCTGATCGCGGCGACGCGCCGCCCGGCACGCGAAGCGGTCGCAAACGGCACGCTGCGCGAGGATCTGTGGCTGCGTCTCGATGCGGCGTCGATCACGATGCCGCCGCTGCGCGAACGCGACGGCGACGCGCTCGCGATCGCCGACGCGCTGATCGACCAGCTGAACCGCGACGCGCATGCGACGGGCCGCGGCACGACCGACAAGCGCGCGGCGCCCGGTTTCGTGCGCGAATGTCTGTCGTACGAATGGCCGGGCAACGTGCGCGAGCTGCAGGAGCGCGTGCGCTTCGCGTACGACGCGTCCGGCGATTTCATCGAAACGCTGCGCGCGGGCGAAGCGAGCTTCGCGGCCGGTGCCGCGCTGAACGGCAGCAGCGTGCAGATCAAGGTCGGCACGCCGCTGTCGGACGTCGAGGACCTGTTGATCCGGGCGACGCTCGATGCGGTCGGCGGCACGCGCCACCGCGCGGCGACGCTGCTCGGCATCAGCCCGAAGACGCTGTACAACAAGCTGCAGCGGATGAAGGTGAATTGAGTGTGACCGGCGTTCGTTTCGGGCGCCGGCGGAGCTGGCCGTTAGTTGCAAACGAGCCCGATTCAGTCGCTCTCATTGAGAGAGCGCTTTAAGCGAAAAGCCGCGCAAACGCGCGGCTTTTTGTTTGATGCGACCGGCGCGCGGCGGCGTCGACCGCACCGCGCTCGCCTGCGCTCATTCGAGCGCGTCGGCCAGCAGCGCCTGCGCGCGCCGATACTCGGGCTGCTCGATCAGCTTGTCCCACTTGAGCGCCTTGCCGCGTGCGCGCATCCGCTTGATACGCCGTACGGAATCGACGCTGCGCTCGGCCTTCAGCTCGTTCAGCACGACTTCGGCCGCTTCCGGCTGATTGCACACGAGCACCATGTCGCAGCCGGCGGCGAGCGCCGCGTCGGCGGCCTGCGTCAGCGTGCCGCCCTCGCGCGCGGCTTCCATCGACAGATCGTCGCTGAAGATCGCGCCGGTAAAGCCGAGCCGGCCGCGCAGGATGTCCTGTAGCCACACGCGCGAGAAGCCGGCCGGGCGCGCGTCGACCTGCGTATAGATCACGTGCGCGGGAATCACGGCCGACAGCGACAGGCCGAGCCAGTCGTACGGCGCGACGTCGTGCGCGAGGATCGTCTCGAGCGAACGGTCGTCGGTCGGCAGCGCGACGTGCGAGTCCGCTTCCGCGAAACCGTGGCCGGGGAAATGCTTGCCGCAGTTCGCCATGCCGGCGAGCGCAAGCCCGTGATTCAGGCTCTTCGCGAGCAGCGTGACGACGCGCGGATCGCGATGGAACGCCCGATCGCCGATCACCTGCGACTGACCGTAGTCGAGGTCGAGCACCGGCGTGAAGCTCATGTCGATCCCGCACGCGCGCAGCTCGGCCGCGAGGATGTAGCCGACCGCGGTCGCCACGTTCGTCGCGAGCAGCACGTCGCGATCCCATAGCTCGCCGAGGCGGCGCATCGCCGGCAGCACCGTGAAGCCATCGGTGCGGAAGCGCTGCACGCGCCCGCCTTCGTGATCGACTGCAATCAGGATATCGTCGCGCACTGCGCGGATCGCATCGGTCAGCGCGGTCAGTTGCGCGCGGTTCTGAAAGTGCCGCGCGAACAGGATCACGCCGCCGGTGTTCGGATGCGCGAGACGCCGCGCATCGTCGCGCGACAGGGCCGTGCCGACGACGTCGAGCATGACCGGGCCGGGAGTCGTTTTCATCGAATCGGGAAATCCGTCAGGGAGTGGTTCGGGAAACAGCGGTGGGTACGTCGGGCGCAGGCACGTCGGTCTCGGCGATCACGAACGACACCGCGTAATCGCGCTCGTCGCTGACCGTCACGCGCGCGGCGATACCGCGCGCCGCGAGCCAGTCGGCGAGTTCGCCCGATGCGACGACGTACGGCTCGCCGCTCGGCCGGTTGAGCGTCTGCAACGCGCGCCAGGTCATCGGCCAATGCATGCCGAGCCCGATCGCCTTCGAGAACGCCTCCTTCGCGGAAAAGCGCGTCGCGAGAAACGCGATGCCGCGCGCCTCCGAACGTGCGCGGCGCGCATGGAACACGCGCAGTTCGTCGGGGCCGAGTACCTTCTCCGCGAAGCGTCCGCCGGTACGCTCGAGCACGGCCGCGACGCGGCTGACCTGCACGATGTCGGTGCCGATGCCGTAGATCGCCATGTCAGCTCCTTCGCGCCCGCAGCGGCGCCGCGTGCGCGGTCGACAGCCCGCATGCGACGCGCGTCGTACGCAACGACCGCATGGTCAGCGCGCGCCGCCGTGCAGCGCGGCGACGCGAGCCGCGACCATGATCGCCTTCATCTCGCGCACGGCATTGTCCCAGCCCGCGAAGATTGCGTGCGCGACGATCGCATGGCCGATGTTCAATTCGACGATGCCGTCGATCGCGGCGATCTGCTGCACGTTCGTGTAATGCAAGCCGTGCCCCGCGTTCACCTTCAGGCCGAGCTGCGTGCCGGTCTGCACGCCGGCGACGATGCGCTCGTATTCGCGCTGCTGCTCCGCTTCGTCGTGCGCATCGGCGTAGCGGCCCGTATGCAGTTCGATCACCGGCGCGCCCGCTTCGTGCGCGGCGCGAATCTGCGTGTCGTCCGGGTCGATGAACAGCGACACGCGCACGCCCGCATCGGCCAGCTGCTTGCACGCGGCGCGCACGGCCTCGAAACGGCCCGCGACGTCGAGCCCGCCTTCGGTCGTCAGTTCCTCGCGCTTTTCGGGCACGAGACACGCATCGTGCGGACGCACGTCGCACGCGATGTCGAGCATCTCGGCCGTCACCGCGCATTCGAGATTCATGCGCGTCTTCAGCAGCGGACGCAGCTTGCGTACATCGGCATCGACGATGTGACGGCGATCCTCGCGCAGATGCAGCGTGATCGCGTCCGCACCGGCTTCCTCCGCGGCGAGCGCCGCCCGGATCGGATCGGGATAGGTCGTGCCGCGCGCGTTGCGCAGCGTCGCGACGTGGTCGATGTTCACGCCGAGGTCGATGGCGGTGGGCGTCGTCAGGAAGAAGCTCATAGGTTTTGCAGGTCGATCAGGATCTGTCGCGTGGCGAGCGGCGTGCCGCCGAGATAAGTGTTCAGCAGGAAGCGCATCAGCGTCTTGCTTTGCGTCACCGTCTGGGGTCGATGGTAATCGTCCTGCTCCATGTCGAGCAACGTCTGCCCGGAAACGATCGGCCAGTGCGACGGGACGTCGTCGTCCGCGGGGCGCACGCCGCGTTCCGGATCGAACACGTAGCGTTGGTCGGGTTCGACGGCGCGACGCGCGACCGTCCGGTTCAGCGCCATCGCATAGCCGGTCTCGCGCAGCAGCACGCGCTCGAACGAACGCAGCACCTGCACGGCCGGCTCGCCGTGCGCGAGGCGCGTGAGCGTCAGCACATAGTGGTTGAACAGCGGCGGTTGCGGATCTTCGCGCGCGCAGAACTTGACGAGCAGTTCGTTCGCATAGAAGCCGCACAGCAACGCGTCGCCCGCGAGCGGCAGCATCCCGCCGACCCATTCGGCGCCCGTCAGCGTGCGGACCTCGGACTTGCCGGACCACGACAGCAGCAGCGGCTGAAACGTCTGCAGCACGCCGCGCAACGCGGAGTGCGGACGCTTCGCGCCCTTCGCGACGAGCGCGAGACGGCCGTGATCGCGCGTCAGCACGTCGACGATCAGGCTGGTTTCCCGATACGGATAGCTGTGCAGCACGAACGCCGGCTGCTCGGCGACGCGGAACTCGGACGTGCGGGCGGTCGCGCGCCGCGTCTTGCGCGGCGGCGCGGGCGGTGCAGGCAGCGGCGCGTCGTTCGCGCCGGCCGTTACCGCGTCTTCGGTCGACGCAGATGCGTCATTCGTACCCATAGGCGCGCAGCCCCGCCTCGTTGTCGGCCCAGCCGCTCTTCACCTTCACGAAGGTTTCGAGGTACACGGGGCCGTCGAACAGCTTTTCCATGTCCATCCGCGCCTCGGTGCTGATCTGCTTGAGCTTCGCGCCCTTCTTGCCGATCACCATCGCCTTGTGCGAGTCGCGCTCGACCAGAATCGTCGCGAAGATGCGCTTCAGGCGCCCTTCCTCCTCGAACTTGTCGATCACGACGGTGCTCGTGTAAGGCAGTTCGTCGCCGGTCCAGCGAAACACCTTCTCGCGCAGGATCTCGGCGGCGAGAAAGCGCGCGCTGCGATCGGTCAGGTCGTCCTCGCCGTAGATCGGCTCGCCTTCCGGCAGATACGGCTTGATCGTCTCGAGCAGACGCTGGATGTCCTCGGGATGCTTGGCCGACAGCGGCACGATTTCCGCGAACTCGCGCAACGCGCTGACCTGCTGCATGAACGGATAAAGCGTGGTCTTGTCGTTCACGCGGTCGAGCTTGTTCGCGATCAGCAGCGTCGGCACGCCCGGCGGGATCAGGTCGAGCACCTTCTGATCGTCGGGGCCGAAGCGGCCGGCCTCGATCACGAACAGGATCGCGTCGACCGACGTCAGCGTCGACGTGACGGCGCGGTTCAGCGAACGATTCAGTGCCGTGCTGTGGCGGGTCTGGAAGCCGGGCGTATCGACGAAGATGTACTGCGCGTCTTCGGTCGTGTTGATGCCGGTGATCCGGTGGCGCGTCGTCTGCGCCTTGCGCGACGTAATACTGATCTTCTGGCCGACGAGCGCGTTCATCAGCGTCGACTTGCCGACGTTCGGACGGCCCACGATCGCGATCATGCCGCAGCGGAAACCAGTAGGAGCGGGAGCGTTCATATCGATTGGGAGACAGGTTCGGAACCGGCCGCGCGGTGCGCGGCGCGATCGATGGGCAATTCAGTGGTCGGCATCGGCGACGCGCGCCGGCGCGGCGGCCACGCTCGCGGCGCCCGCCGACGTATCGGGGCCGGCAGCGGCGACGTCGGGCACGCGCGCCGCGGTGCGCGCATCGGCGGCCGCCGACTTGTCGGGGCGCGATGCCGTGTCGCCGGAAGCTGTCGAGGCGTCCGATGCGGCGCCGGCCGGCTTGTCGGCCGCACGCGGCGCGGCGTCGGCGCGATCGGGCGCTTTTTCGGCCGCCGGCTTGTCCGCCGCGGCTTTCGCGGCGCGCTCACCCTTGTCGGCCGCGGTTTCGACATGCGCCGCGCGAATCGCGGCAACGGGAGCGACGGCCGGCCGTTCGGCCGGCTCCGCGCCCGCTGCGGCAGCTGCCGCTGCAGCCTTCGCGTCGCGTGCAGCCGCGCGCTCCTTGCGCTCCGGCGAACGCAGATCGAGCGCTTCCTGCACGCCCTTCACGCCCGGCACGATCTCGGGTTCCGCCTGCTTGGCCGCGCGCGCGCTCTTGGAGCGCTTCGGCTTCGCCGCCAACATCGGCGCGGCCGCCATTACCTCGTCGAGCGCCTTCTTCGCGGCGGCCTGCTCGGCCGCGCGCCGGCTCGCGCCGGAACCCGACACCTTCACGTCGAGCTTCGGCACCGTACATTCCACTTCGAACTGCTGATTGTGCGCCGCACCATGCGTCGCGACGACGGTGTACGTCGGCAGCGCGATCTTGTGGCCCTGCAGGTATTCCTGCAGCAGCGTCTTGGCGTCCTTGCCCAGCGTGCGCGGATCGATGTGGTCGAGGATCGGCACGTAAAGGCGCTTGATGACCCCTTGGGCGGCTTCGAAGCCGCCATCGAGGAACACCGCCCCGATGATGGCTTCGAATGCGTCCGCGAGGATCGACGGGCGGCGGAAGCCGCCGCTGCGCAGCTCGCCTTCGCCGAGCCGCAAGCCTTCCGAGATATTGAGGGCCTGAGCGATTTCGTACAGCGACTGCTGCTTGACGAGATTCGCGCGCACGCGCGACAGATCCCCTTCGTCGAGCTTGCCGAAACGCTGGAACAAAAGGGCGGCCACCGCGCAATTCAGAACGGAATCGCCGAGAAACTCGAGCCGCTCGTTGTGCGTGGCACTGTGACTGCGATGGGTCAAAGCCTGGCGCAACAATTCCGCATTGCGAAATTCGTAGCGCAGCCGGCTTTCCAACTGGGATAGGGGCATGTGCAGGAGTATAACGCGGGCGCCGTTCGGGCCGAAACGGCGCGGCCGGACGCGAAAAGGCGTGACGAAGCGGTGTTACCGCCGGTTTTTAAAGTAGTTCGGCAATACGCGGCGCGGCCCGTGCGCCGCGTATTGCATGCGAGCCGAGCGCGATCAGTCGAAGGAACCGATGCGCTTCAGGTCGCTGAAGTTCATCCAGATGAAGAACGCGCGGCCGACGATGTTCTTGTCGGGCACGAAGCCCCAGTAGCGGCTGTCCGCGCTGTTGTCGCGGTTGTCGCCCATCATGAAGTAGTGGCCCGGCGGCACCTTGCAGATCACGCCGCGGCTGTTGTACGTGCAGTTGTCGCGATACGGATAGTCATATGCGCCCATCACGAACGGCGGCACGGCCGGGTTGTTCAGGATCGCGTTCTTCTTGTTGCCGATCGTCTCTTCGAACTGCTTCGCGTAATTCTGCCGCTCGTCGTCGAAGTAATCGGGCAACGGCGTTTCGGGCACCGGCTGGCCGTTGATCGTCAGCTGCTTGTCCTGGTACGCGACCGTGTCGCCCGGCAGACCGATCACGCGCTTGATGTAGTCGACCGATTCGTCCTTCGGGTAGCGGAACACGACGACGTCGCCGCGCGCGAGCGGGCTACCCTGCGTGATCTTCGTGTTCGTGATCGGCATGCGCAGCCCGTACTCGAACTTGTTCACGAGGATGAAGTCGCCGACGAGCAGCGTCGGCACCATCGAGCCCGACGGAATCTTGAACGGCTCGACGATGAACGAACGCACGACGAACACCGCGAGAATCACCGGGAAAAAGCTCGCCGTGTATTCGAGCCACCACGGCTGGCGCAGCTTCTCGTCGCGCAGCTTCGAGCGCGTCTGCACCGCGTTTTCGTCTGCGAAACGCTTGTCGATCCGCGACTGCTGCCGATCGAACTCTTCGACCGCCGCCTCGGCCGCCTTGCGGCGCCGCGGCAGGAACACCAGTTTGTCGAGCACCCACGCTACGCCCGTCACGATGACGAGCACAAAAAGAATCAGCGCAAAATTCATAAAAGGATCAGTCCTGTTATTTGTCTTCGACGCGCAAGATCGCGAGGAACGCCTCCTGCGGGATCTCGACCGAACCCACCTGCTTCATTCGTTTCTTGCCTTCTTTCTGCTTCTCGAGCAGTTTCTTCTTACGCGTGATGTCGCCGCCGTAGCACTTCGCGAGCACGTTCTTGCGCAACGCCTTGATGTTCTCGCGCGCGATGATGTGCGCGCCGATCGCAGCCTGGATCGCCACGTCGTACATCTGCCGCGGGATGATTTCGCGCATCTTCGCGGCGACTTCGCGGCCGCGGTACTGCGACTGCGAACGGTGGACGATGATCGACAGCGCGTCGACCTTGTCGCCGTTGATCAGCATGTCGACCTTGACGACGTCCGACGAGCGGTATTCCTTGAACTCGTAGTCCATCGACGCATAGCCGCGCGACACCGACTTCAGGCGATCGAAGAAATCGAGCACGATCTCGGCCATCGGGATTTCGTACGTCAGCTGCACCTGGCGGCCGTGATACTGCATGTTGATCTGCGAGCCGCGCTTCTGTTCGCACAGCGTGATCACGGACCCGACGTAGTCCTGCGGCATGTACAGGTTCACGGTGACGATCGGCTCGCGGATCTCGGCGATGCGCGCGGGCTCCGGCATCTTCGCCGGGTTCTCGACCATGATCGTCGAGCCGTCGCTCTGCACGACCTCGTAGACGACCGTCGGTGCGGTCGTGATGAGGTCCATGTCGAATTCGCGCTCGAGCCGCTCCTGCACGATTTCCATGTGCAGCAGCCCGAGGAAGCCGCAGCGGAAACCGAAGCCGAGCGCCTGCGACACTTCCGGCTCGTACTGCAGCGATGCGTCGTTGAGCTTCAGCTTCTCGAGCGATTCGCGCAGCGCGTCGTATTGGTTCGCCTCGACCGGATAGAGGCCCGCGAACACCTGCGGCTTCACTTCCTTGAAGCCCGGCAGCGGCTCGGCCGCGGCCTTCGTCGCATGCGTGACCGTATCGCCGACCTTCGCGGCCGTCAGTTCCTTGATGCCGGCGATGATGAAGCCCACCTGCCCCGCCGACAGCGATTCCAGATTGCGCGACTTCGGCGTGAACACGCCGATGTGCTCGACCGGATACTGCGCGCCGGTCGCCATCAGCTTGATCTTGTCCTTCGGACGCAGCGTGCCGTTCACGATGCGCACGAGCATCACGACGCCGACGTAGTTGTCGAACCAGGAGTCGATGATCAGCGCCTGCAGCGGCGCGGCCGGATCGCCCTTCGGCGGCGGCACCTTCGCGATCAGCGCCTCGAGCACGTCCTCGACGCCGAGGCCCGTCTTCGCGCTGCAGCGCGTGGCGTCGGACGCGTCGATGCCGATCACGTCCTCGATCTCGGCGATCGCGTTCTCGGGGTTCGCGGCCGGCAGGTCGATCTTGTTCAGCACCGGCACGACCTCGACGCCGAGCTCGATCGCCGTGTAGCAGTTCGCGACCGTCTGCGCTTCGACGCCCTGGCTTGCATCGACGACGAGCAGCGCGCCCTCGCACGCGGACAGGGAACGGCTGACCTCGTACGAGAAATCGACGTGCCCCGGCGTATCGATCAGGTTCAGGTTGTAGACCTTGCCGTCGCGCGCGCGATACGACAATGCAGCCGTCTGCGCCTTGATCGTGATGCCGCGCTCGCGCTCGATGTCCATCGAGTCGAGCACCTGCGCTTCCATTTCACGGTCGGCGAGACCGCCGCAGACCTGGATGATGCGATCCGCGAGCGTCGACTTGCCATGGTCGATGTGCGCGATGATCGAGAAATTGCGAATATGATCCATTCAGTGCCGATCAAGCGAAAAAGGCGCGCTCGACGACCGCGGAGCACGCCTTGTAAGTCGGTGAAAAAACGGCCTATTTTAGCCGAAAAGGCCTTCGCCGGGCGGTAATTTGGGCTTGCCGGTAGGGGCCGCCGGTTGGGCTTGCCGGTTGGGCTCGCCCGCCGGCCTCGGCGCCGCGCGGACCGCCCGCATGCGCCGAACGACGCCCTCAGCGTCGCGCCGCGAGCGCGTTGCGCACCTTCGCGTCGTCGAAGCGGTGCCGGCATACCTCGGTGCCGTCCAGCAGCAGCACCGGCACGTCCTCGTCGTAGCGCGCGACGAGCGCCGGATCGGCATCGATGTCGACATAGTCGACCGCCACGCCGAATTCGGCGGCGACCGGTGCCAGCGCGTCGCGCATGTCGTCGCAGAGATGGCACCAGCCGCGGCCGTAGAGCGTGAACATCGCGCGTTACTTCTGGCGCGGCCGCACCGGCACGAACTGCGTGTTGTCGCCGCGTCGCACGAGCACCGCGACGGCCTTCTGCGCGTCGAGCTGCGACGTCACTTCGGCGAACTGCTTCGCGCTCGTGATGTCGGTGTCGCCGACGCGCAGCACGATGTCGCCGCGCTGCAGGCCGGCGCGCGCGGCCGGGCCGTCGACGCCGTCCACCTGCACGCCGTTCTTCAGCTTCAACGCCTTCAGCTGATCGGCCGACAGGTCGCTGACCGTCAGGCCGAGCGCATTGCTCTGGCGCGGCTTCTGCGGCGCGTTCTTGCGCGGATCGGCCTTCGCGGTCGTATCGGACGGCGTCTCTGCGATCGTGATCGGCAGGTCGCGCGCCTGACCCTTGCGCCATACGGTGACGGTCGCCTTCGTGCCCGGCTTCGTGTCGCCGACCATGCGCGGCAGGTCGGATGCCGTATCGACCGCGCGGCCGTTGAACTTCAGGATGATGTCGCCCGGCTGGACGCCCGCCTTGTCGGCCGGGCCGCCCGGCTCGACGCTGCTGACGAGCGCGCCCTCCGCCTTCGGCAGTCCGATCGAGTCGGCCACGTCCTTCGTCACCTCGCCGATCGCGACCGCGATCCGGCCGCGCGTGACCTTGCCGGTCGCTTTCAGCTGATCGGCGACGCGCATCGCCTCGTCGATCGGGATCGCGAACGAAATGCCCATGAAGCCGCCGGTGCGGCTGTAGATCTGCGAATTGATGCCGATCACCTCGCCCTGCATGTTGATCAGCGGGCCGCCCGAGTTGCCGGGGTTCACGGCGACGTCGGTCTGGATGAACGGCAGGTAATCGCCGGTGTTGCGGCTCTTCGAGCTGACGATACCGGCCGTGACCGTGTTGTCGAGGCCGAACGGCGAGCCGATCGCGACGACCCACTCGCCGACGCGCACCTTGTTGGAATCGCCGATCGCGACGACCGGCAGATTCGACGCCTGGATCTTCACGACCGCGACGTCCGTGCGGTCGTCGACGCCGATCAGCTTCGCCTTGAATTCGCGCTTGTCGGTGAGCGTCACGTAGATCGTGTCCGCGTCGTCGACGACGTGCGCGTTCGTCATCACGTAGCCGTCGGCCGAGACGATGAAGCCCGAGCCGACGCCGCGGTTCTGCTCGGTGTCGGGCGGGTTGTCGGGCGCCGGTGCGTTTTTGGGATTGCCGGGCGCCTGCGGCAGCGGAATGCCGAAGAAGCGCCGGAAGAATTCCGACATGTCGCCGTTGTCGAAACCGGGCGGCAGCCCGCCGCGCGGGCCGGACGGCACGTTCGCGGTGGTGCGGATGTTCACGACGGCCGGCCCGACCTTTTCGACCAGATCGGCGAAATCGGGCAGGCTGGCAGCGGGGACCGGCGCGGCGGCCGCGGTGTGCGGCACGAGCGGCAGGCAGGCGGACAGCGCCGCCGCCGCAAGCCATTTGCGCAGCGTGATTTTCATCATGTCGGAAGCCGTAGCGTTACTTGGAAGCCTTGTATTCTATGGCAGACGCGAACTGCTGCAACGTTGCCGGCGGAACTTCGCCGAGCACGGTGATCCAGTAGTCGCCGCGGCGCTTGACGAGCACGTGCGTCGCGCCGGTGCTGCCCGCGCCTTCCTTGCGCGAATTCTTTTCGGCCGGTTCGATGAAGACGGAGATCGTCGCGAGCCCGTCGGTGAACACGGCCTGATCGACTGCGATCGGCGGATCGCCCGCATCGCGCGCGGCCATCGGCCGGCGCACCTCGCGGATCTTCTGGAAGCCCGCGACGCCCGGTGCGATCTGCCAGCCCTGCGCCTCCATGTCGACCGTCGCCACCGGCGGACGGACGACCGTCCAGCCGCCGAGGTTGCGCATGCCGGCCGCGATCGCAGCCTTGTCGCCGCCGGCCGCGCCCGTCTGCAGCTGCGAGAACGCGATCTGCTCGAGTACGCGATCGTTCGCGTCGAGCGTCTGCGAGCGCAGCAGCAGGCCCGTGCGCGCATCGACCCACAGCTTGTAGGTAAAACGATAGGCGTCCTTCGGGACGAGTTCGACGACCTGCGCGTCGATGCCGGCAACGCGATCCTTGCCGAGCAGCTTCGCGTCGTAGACGGACATCACGTGCTCGCCGCTCGCCCCGAGCAGCGCGGGGAACGAATCGCGCGTCTGCCGGCGCTCGACCACGCAGAGCTTGCGCTCGGGCACGAAGGTATAGAGCTCGTCGTTATGGCGCAGCAGCTTGCGCGGCTTGCCGTCGAGCGTTTCGATCCGTTCGAACTCGCCGTCGCGCGACGCGATGTGCGCGATGCGCGACGACTGGACGTATCCGCCGCGCTGATAGACGAACGTGCCTTCGTAGGTCTGCTGCTGCGCCGCCTGCTGGATGCGGTCGAGCCATTCCGCGGCGGCCTTGCGGGTCGCGACGGGATCGTCCGGTTGCTGGGCGCTGGCAGGAAGGGATTGAACGGACAACAGCGCGGCTGCGCAAAGCAGGAGGGCCGGCAGCCGCTTCCATCCGGAGATGGCGTGATTCAACCGCAATGTCCGCATCGAGTTTATTGGCCTGGCGTGGTGGACACGGCAGCGCGGATCAGCGGCATCGAGCCCGTGACGACGGGCTGCTGCGCGAATTGCTGGTGCGCTTCAAGGTATTGATCGAGACTCGCGTCGCGAATGATGTTGACGTCCTGCAGCCCCGGCTGTGCCGATGCCTGCGCAACCGTCACGCGCTGCAGGCCGCCGTTCGCCGGTGCACCGACCGACGCGACCTGGACGGCGCCCGGCGTGCCGGCCGTCTGCATCTGCGGAACGACGATCCACGTCAGCGTGGCCGCCGCGGCAGCGACGGCGAACGCGGGCACCACGCGACGGCGCAGCGACAGCAGCTTGCGGGTGACGGGCGCGGCCGCCGGCGCGAGCAGGTGCGGCTCGGCTTCGAGCGCGGCCGACATGCGCGCGGTGAACGCCGCGCTCAGCGCGGGCGACAGCGCCAGCTCGTCCGAGCGCAGCGCATCGCCGATCAGGTGGTAGTGGGCCCACGCAGCGCGATCCGCGCGGTCGAGCTCAGCCAGAAACTGCCCGTGATCCGGGCCGTCGAACATTTCGCCGTCGACCAGAGCGGAAAGGCGCTCGCCGTGCGAGCACGCTTGCGACTGCGTATTGACCGACCCCATGATGCTCCCCATCTTGCACACCCCGTCGTGACTTCACGACTCTATCCGTAACTAGACCCCGACCCGCGTCGTTGCGCCCGTCGGCGGCGCTTACCAGCGCTTGCCTTCCGGCGTATCGAGCAGCGGACGCAATTTCGCAGCGATTGCCTCGCGCGCCCGGAAAATCCGCGACCGGACCGTGCCGATCGGACAGCCCATCATTTCCGCGATTTCCTCGTAGCTGAGACCTTCGATCTCGCGCAGCGTGATCGCCTGGCGCAACTCCTCCGGCAGCGCGGCCATCGCCGTGTTGACCGTTTCGGCAATCTGCTTGCTCATCAACATCGACTCAGGCGTGTTGATATCCCTTAGTTGGTCTGCGTCGGAGAAAGTTTCCGCCTCCTCGGCATCGGCCTCGGTCGACGTCGGCGCCCGGCGGCCCTGCGTCGCAAGGTAGTTCTTGGCCGTATTGACGGCAATCCGGTACAACCACGTGTAGAACGCGGACTCGCCGCGAAACTGCGGCAACGCCCGATACGCCTTGATGAACGCGTCCTGCGCCACATCCTCGACCTCGGCGGGGTCCCGCACGAGGCGCGAGATCAGCCGAATGATCTTGCGGTGGTATTTGGAGACCAGGAGTTCGAACGCTGCCTTGTCGCCTTTCTGAACGCGCTCGACCAGAACCTGATCGATTTCTTTTTCACTCACCTGACAAATCCGTTAACTAGGGATGCAACGCGGAGCGCTATTGTAACGTTCCCGCGCCGGCCGCTGCGCGCGCCGCTGGTTACGCGTCGTAACAGCCCGTGCCGTCATGCGCGCGCCGCCCGGCCCGCGCTGCGCGCGAGCACCGCCAGTGCGCTGAACGACGCGCCGTCGAGCGCATCGGCCGGAATCAGCAGCGGCCGCGCCCGCCGGGCGCCCTGCCCGACCGACAGCACGAGCAGCAGGCTGCTCCAGTGTGCATGCCCGGTCACGCGACCGCGCGCGAGCAGCCGGCCGCCGCGGCCAAACGCCGCAACTTCCCCGAATGCATCGATCTGCAGCTCGTGCGGCAAGCGCCGCGCGCATGCGCGCACCGCGCCGATCGCCAGTAGCGCCGCCGTGGCGGCCGCGACGCACGCGCCCGTCACGATACCGGCCCGCGGCGCGCAGAACAGGTACGCGGATGCCGCGGCCGCCGCGACGAACGCGGCCAGCACGACATACGACACGGCCGAGGCCCGCAGCGAGAAACGCTGCGGACGCCCGGCCGGTGCATCGAATGGACTCGTCAAGCGATGTAGGCGTCAGACGCGCTTGAACACCAGCGTGCCGTTGGTGCCGCCGAAGCCGAAGTTGTTCTTCACGGCCACGTCGATCTTCATCTCACGCGCGGTGTTCGCGCAGTAGTCGAGATCGCACTCCGGGTCCTGGTTGAAGATGTTGATGGTCGGCGGCGACACGTTGTTATGCAGCGCGAGCACCGTGAACACCGATTCGAGGCCGCCCGCGCCGCCCAGCAGGTGGCCCGTCATCGACTTCGTCGAGTTCACGACGATCTTGTACGCGTGATCGCCGAAAGCCGCCTTCACCGCGTCGGATTCGTTCTTGTCGCCAAGCGGCGTCGACGTGCCGTGCGCGTTCAGGTACTGGACCTCGTCCGCGTTCACGCCGGCGTCGCGCAGCGCCGCGACCATGCAGCGGCGCGGGCCGTCCATGTTCGGCGCGGTCATGTGGTACGCGTCGCCCGTCATGCCGAAGCCCGCGACTTCCGCGTAGATCTTCGCGCCGCGCGCCTTCGCCGATTCGTACTCCTCGAGCACCATCACGCCGGCCCCTTCGCCGAGCACGAAGCCGTCGCGGTCCTTGTCCCACGGACGCGATGCGGTGGCCGGATCGTCGTTGCGGGTCGACAGCGCGCGCGCGGCCGCGAAGCCGCCGATGCCGAGCGGCGACACCGTCGATTCGGCGCCGCCGGCGACCATCACGTCCGCGTCGCCGGCCTGGATCAGGCGCGCCGCGAGGCCGATGCTGTGCAGGCCGGTCGTGCAGGCCGTGACGGCGGCGAGGTTCGGGCCCTTCAGGCCGAACATGATGCTCAGGTGGCCCGAGATCATGTTGATGATCGAACCCGGCACGAAAAACGGCGAAATACGGCGTGCGCCGCGATCGACGTAGGTCTGGTGCGTGTCTTCGATCATCGGCAGACCGCCGATGCCCGAGCCGACCAGCACGCCGATGCGTTCGGCATTCGCTTCGGTCACTTCCAGCCCGCTGTCCTTCAGCGCCTGGATGCCGGCCGCGATGCCGTAATGGATAAACGTATCCATGTTGCGGGCTTCCTTCGCCGGGATGTATTCCTCGGCGTTGAAACCCTTCACCTCGCCCGCGAAATGCACGGCCAGGTTCGACGCATCGAACTTCGTGACGGTGGCGATACCGGACTTGCCGGCGACGAGATTGGCCCAGCCGTCGGCAACATTATTGCCAACAGGCGAAATCAGCCCCAGGCCTGTAACGACAACACGACGGCGGCTCACGGTAACCTCTTTTCCATTGGATGACAAAAACAAAAGCCACAGTGGCCACAGGAACCAGCCCTGCGAGCCCTGTGGCTGTTAGTCCGTCCGGCGAGGATGCCGGCAGGATGGCGCGTCAAACGCGAAGATCGCGGCGACGTGACAGACGAGCGCGGCTGCGCTTACGCCTTGACGTTCGCGCGAGCGTAGTCGATCGCTTGCTGAACCGTCGTGATCTTCTCCGCCTCTTCGTCCGGGATTTCCATGCCGAACTCGTCTTCCAGAGCCATCACCAGTTCGACGGTGTCGAGCGAGTCGGCGCCCAGGTCGTTCACGAACGAAGCTTCGTTCTTGATCTCGGCTTCGGCGACGCCCAGTTGTTCGGCGACGATCTTCTTGACACGTTGTTCGATGTTGTCCATTACCCCTCCGAGGGAAAGTTCAGATTTACAAGTGCGCGCATTTTATCAGGTTTGCCCAAGGCAAAACGCGCGTTGGCTTGATGGTCGATCAAGCGCCGATCCGCCTGAAAAACGGGATACGGCGCGGATGGTAAACGAAAATGCTCAAGACATGTACATGCCGCCGTTCACGTGCAGCGTCGTGCCGGTGATGTAACCGGCCTGCGGCGATGCGAGGAACGCGACGGCGTGTGCAATGTCTTCCGGGCTGCCGAGGCGGCCGAGCGGAATCTGCGTTTTCAGTGCGGCCTGCTGCTCTTCCGGCAGCGTCTTCGTCATGTCGGTATCGATGAAGCCCGGCGCGACGCAGTTCACGGTGATGCCGCGGCTGCCGATCTCACGCGCGAGCGCACGCGTCATGCCCGCCACGCCAGCCTTCGCGGCCGCGTAGTTGGCCTGACCCGGATTGCCGGTCGAACCGACCACCGACGTGATGTTGATGATGCGGCCGCCGCGCGCCTTCATCATCGGACGCAGCACCGCACGCGACAGGCGGAACACCGACTTCAGGTTCGTATCGATCACCGCGTCCCAGTCCTCGTCCTTCATGCGCATCGCAAGCTGATCCTGCGTGATGCCGGCATTGTTGACGAGCACGTTCAGCGCGCCGAACTCCTTCACGGTCGCGTCGATCACCGCTTCGGCCGCGGCGGCGTCGTTGACGTTCAGCACCGCGCCGCGGCCCGTCACGCCGGCCTCCGCGAAGGCGGCCGTGATCGCGGCGGCGCCCGACTCGCTCGTCGCCGTGCCGATCACCGTCGCACCGAGGCGCGCGAGTTCGAGCGCAATCGCACGGCCGATACCGCGCGATGCGCCGGTCACGATCGCGACCTGTTTATCGAGAGTCTTTTCCATGAATCGAATATCCGTCTCTTGAGGAACGGCGCCGCGTTACGCGGTCACCAGCTTGAGCGCTTCGTCGAGCGACGCCGGATCGAACACCGATGCGCCCGTCAGGTTGCCGTCGATGCGCTTCGTCAGGCCCGCGAGCACCTTGCCCGGCCCGCATTCGATCACGTGCGTGACGCCCGTGCCCGCGATGTGCTTCACGCATTCGACCCAGCGCACGGGGCCCGCCGCCTGGCGCACGAGCGCGTCCTTGATCGCCGCCGGATCGCTGACGACCGCGACGTCGATGTTGTTCACCACCGGAATCTGCGGCGCCTTCACCTCGACGTTCGCGAGACAGTCGCGCAGCTGATCCGACGCGGGCTTGAGCAGCGACGAGTGGAACGGCGCGGACACCGGCAGCGGCAGCGCGCGCTTCGCGCCCTTCGCCTTCGCGACTTCGCATGCCTTTTCGACGGCCGCCTTCGCGCCCGCGATCACGACCTGCGCCGGCGCGTTGAAGTTCACGGCTTCGACCACGCCTTCGCTCGACGCTTCCGCGCACACGGCACGCACGGTATCGTCATCGAGGCCGAGGATCGCGGCCATCCCGCCCTGACCGACCGGCACCGCGGTCTGCATCGCCTGCGCACGGAAGCGCACGAGCGGCACCGCGTCCTTGAACGCGATCGCACCGGCGGCGACGAGCGCCGTGTATTCGCCGAGGCTGTGCCCCGCGACGATCGACGGCGCCGGACCGCCCGCCTGCTGCCACGCGCGATAGCACGCATAGGCGGCCGTCAGCATCACCGGCTGCGTATTCGTCGTCAGATTCAGTTCTTCGGCAGGGCCTTCGGCGATCAGCTTGCCGAGATCCTGGTTCAGCGCATCGGACGCTTCCTGCAGCGTCTCGCGCACGACGGCGAGATCGGCGAATGCGTTCAGCATGCCGACGGACTGCGAGCCCTGCCCCGGAAAAACGAATGCAAATTTCATATCGTCCCCAATTGAATCGGTTCGAGCGGCGCGCACGAACGGCGCGCCGAAGGGAGCGCGCGCCATGCGCGCGCGACGGATCAGTAGCGGAAGACCGACGCGCCCCACGTGAAGCCGCCGCCGACGCCTTCGATCAGCACGTGCTGACCGCGCTGGATGCGGCCGTCGCGCACCGCGGCATCGAAGGCGAGCGGAATCGACGCGGCGGACGTGTTGCCGTGCTCGCCGACCGTCACGACCATGCGTTCCTGCGGCAGCCCGAGCTTGCGGCACGTGCTCGTCATGATCCGGATGTTGGCCTGATGCGGAATCAGCCAGTCGACCTGCTCGGGCGCGAGATTCGCCTTCGCGAGCGCTTCGATCGCGACCTTCTCGAGCACGTTGACCGCGAGCTTGAACACGGCTTGTCCGTCCATGTGCAGGAACGCGCTGCCGTCGATCACGCCGCGGTTCACGTTGCCCGGCGTGCACAGGATGTGCGAATAGCTGCCGTCCGCGTGCAGCGCGCTGCCGAGCACGCCCGGCTCTTCGGAGGCGGACAGGATCACCGCGCCCGCGCCGTCGCCGAACAGCACACAGGTGGTGCGGTCCTTGAAATCGAGAATGCGCGAGAACGTCTCCGCGCCGACGACGAGCGCCGTGCGGTGCTGGCCGCTGCGGATGAAGCTGTCGGCCGTCGCCATCGCATACGCGAACCCCGAGCACACGGCCTGAACGTCGAACGCCGCCCCGCCGTTCTTGATGCCGAGCTTGTTCTGCAGCAGGCAGGCGGTGCTCGGAAACACGAAATCGGGGGTCGAAGTCGCGACGATGATCAGGTCGATCGACTGCGGATCGATATCGGCCGCCTCGATCGCGCGGCGCGACGCCTCGAGCGCGAGATCGCTCGTCGTCACGTCCGGCGCGGCGAAATGGCGCGCGTGGATGCCCGTGCGTGCCACGATCCATTCATCGCTCGTCTCGATACCTTCCTTCGCAAGACGATCGGCGAGCTGCTGGTTCGTGACACGGTCGGGCGGCAGATAGCTGCCCGTGCCGAGCACGCGGGAATAGAGAGTCGATTGGGCCATTTATGCTTTAGAGGATTGCGCAGCGGAAGGTTCGGCGTGATGGCCTGCGGCCGGGCTCACGGGGCCCGCACCGCCTGCGTCGTGTTCGCCGTCGCCGAGCGACACCGAATTGTCCGCCATCGCGCGCGTGAGGCGCTCCAGCACGCCGTTTTTGACGGCATCATACCCGCGTTTGATCGCCCACTCAAACGCGTACGCGTCGGCCGAACCGTGGCTCTTGATCACGAGGCTCTTCAGCCCCAGCAGCGCCGCGCCGTTGTACTGCCGATGGTCGACGCGCTTCTTGAAGCGCATCAGCACGGGCAGCGCGAGCAGCGCCATCAGCTTCGACAGCAGCGAACGGCCGAACTCCTCGCGGATGATGTCGGAGAGCATCTGCGCGAGCCCTTCCGACGTCTTCAGCGCGACGTTGCCGACGAAGCCGTCGCAGACGATCACGTCCACGGTGCCCTTGTAGATGTCGTTGCCTTCGACGTTGCCGCGGAAATTGAGCGTGCTCGCGCGCAGCAGTTCGCCGGCGCGCTTGATCGTCTCGTTGCCCTTGATCACTTCTTCGCCGATGTTCAGCAGGCCGATCGTCGGTCGGTCCTTGCCTTCGAGCGCCGCGACGAGCGCGTGGCCCATCTCCGCGAACTGCAGCAGATGCTGCGGTTCGCAGTCGACGTTCGCACCGAGGTCGAGCATCATCGTGTAGCCGGTCGGATTCGGCAGCGAGAACGCGATCGCGGGCCGCTCGATACCGGGCAGCGTCTTCAGCACGTAACGCGACACGGCCATCAGCGCGCCGGTGTTGCCGGCCGAGATGCACGCCTGCGCCTCGCCGTCCTTCACGTGATTCAGCGCGACGCGCATCGAAGAATCCTTCTTCTTGCGCAGCGCGACTTCGACAGGATCGTCCATCGCCACGACTTCGGTGGCGGGCACGATGGACAGCGCGGGATCGTCGAGGGCTTTCAGCTTCTTGAGCTGCGCGCGGATCGCGCTTTCGATGCCGACGAGCATCAGATGCGCATCGGGATGCGCACGAACGAACTTGACTGCCGCGGGAACGGTCACGGACGGGCCGTGGTCGCCTCCCATGCAGTCGATTGTGAGCTTTACGGTCATGGAATGCGACGAATTTCAGGCACAAAAAAGCGGCAGTTGAATGCCGCCTTTTTGTTGAGCCAGGAAAGTGTCAAGCGAACCAGTTGTCACGCGAACGGCCATCGTAGCGCGCAACGCACGAGGAGACGCTTAGTCGTTCTTCGTCTTGACGACTTTCTTGCCGCGATAGTAGCCGTTCGGGCTGATGTGGTGACGCAGATGCACTTCACCCGTGCTCGGCTCGACTGCCAGCGGCGCTGCCGTCAGGAAATCGTGCGAACGATGCATGCCGCGCTTCGACGGCGACTTCTTGTTTTGCTGGACTGCCATGACTAACTCCTAAAAATTTTCCGGATTCTAACACAGCCCGATCCGGCGCTTAACTACCCTGGCCCACGGCCCTTACGCCTTCCCGCGCCACACTGCTCAGTGTTTCTTGCTGCCGTCCCCGCCCTTCTTCAGCGCTTCGAGCGCTGCGAACGGATTCGGCCGTTTGCCTTCGTCCCCGGCGTCGTCGGACTCCTCGTCCGCCTCTTCCGAAGGACCGCTCGCACCCGACACGAGGCTTTCGTGAACCGCCGGGCAAACCTCGTGCTTGGGCACGAGCGGCAGCGAAAGCAGCAACTCCTCCTCGATCAAGTCGACGAGATCGAACTGGCGCGAGCCCACGATCACATCGGCTTCATCGTCGTCGAGCGGAAATTCCTCGGCTTCTTCTTCGGTCGCGACGATCCGGTACACCATGTCGACGTCGAACGCCTGATCGTACGGGGTCATGCAGCGCTGGCACGTGAGCCATGCGTGGCCGTGCAGCGCGAGGCGCAGATACGGCTGCTGCCCGTCGGTGCCGTCGTCCTGCAGTTCCTTCTGCGTGAACCCCTCGGCCTGCCACGTGAATACCGTGTCGCGATCGGGCGCGTCCGCCGGCACCTCGTTCAACATGCGCGGCAGTTGCGAGAGGCGCACCGCGCCTGCTGCCTGCCGCCCGCTGCGGGCGAATTCGAACAGGTCGACCGCGTGCGGATCGAGCGCTGCCGCAGGTTTGCCAGAAGAAGTGTTCATGTGCGCTCCCTGCAAGTCGATCCGGCTTGGCGCCGCGTACTTCCGAAGACCCGGCCGGCACCTGAACGGGAGCCTGCCGATGAAAAGCGGGAAAGCATACCTGTTTTACCTTTTTCAGTCAATCACTTAAGCTTGCGTCCGCGCAACGTCGCGCAAGCCCCGACGACTCACCGATTCCATCGACCATGCCGGATACCGTTTGCCGCCCGCCGCGGCTGATTCTCGCCTCCAGTTCCCGCTACCGCCGCGCGCTGCTCGAGCGCCTCGCCGTACCGTTCGACGTCGTGTCGCCCGACCTCGACGAAACGCCGCTCGCCGGCGAAACGCCCGCTGCGACCGCGCTGCGCCTTGCGGCCGCGAAAGCGCGCGCGGTGGCCGCGACGATCGACGCGCCCGACGGCGTGCTCGTGATCGGGTCGGACCAGGTCGCCACCTTCGACGGGCTGCAGATCGGCAAGCCCGGCACGCATGAACGCGCGCTCGCGCAGCTCGTGTCGATGCAGGGACGCGAAGTCGAATTCCACAGCGCGCTGAGCCTCTACGACAGCCGCACCGGCGAAGTGCAGACCGAGGACGTCGTGACGCGCGTGCGCTTCCGCTCGCTGCCCGAAGCCGAGCTCGACGCCTATCTGCGCGCCGAAACGCCGTACGACGTGGCCGGCAGCGCGAAATCCGAAGGGCTCGGCATCGCGCTGCTCGATGCGATCGATTCGGACGATCCGACCGCGCTCGTCGGCCTGCCGCTGATCGCGCTGACGCGGATGCTGCGCGCCGTCGGCTATCCGCTGTTCGCAGCGCAAGGAGCACGCGCATGACGGCCGGCACGCTATATCTCGTCCCCAATACGCTCGGCGAAGGCGACGCGTCGATGCTCGCCGCCGTGCTGCCTGCCGCCGTGCAGGCGCGCGCCGGCACGCTCGGCTACTACATCGGCGAAAACGCGAAGACGACGCGCGCGTTCCTGAAGAAGATCGGCACGTCGCGGCCGATCCAGGACATCGAGATCCGCGAACTGAACGTCAATACGCCGGCCGGCGAGGTCGACCGGCTGCTCGCGCCGGTACTGGCCGGCACGGACGCGGGGCTCGTCTCGGAAGCCGGCTGTCCGGCCGTCGCCGACCCGGGCGCGTTGCTCGTGCGACGCGCGCACGAACGCGGCGTGAAGGTCGTGCCGCTCGTCGGGCCGAGCTCGATTCTGCTCGCACTGATGGCGTCGGGGCTGAACGGCCAGAGTTTCGCGTTCAACGGCTATCTGCCGGTCGACGCGGCCGCGCGTGCCAAGCGACTGCGCGAACTCGAGCAGGTCTCGCGCAAGGCGCGCCAGACGCAGATCTTCATCGAGACGCCGTACCGGAACCAGGCGATGCTCGACACGCTCGTCGCGACGTGCGCGCCGTCGACGCAGATCTGCGTCGCGGCCGATCTGACGCTCGCGACCGAGACGATCGCGACGCGCACGGCGGCCGACTGGAAAAAGGCGCCTGCGCCGAATCTGCACAAGCGCCCTGCGATTTTCCTGCTGCTCGCGCACTGAGGCGGGACTCCGCGCCGCGGCATGCGGCGCCGGGGCCCGATCGCCGAATCCGCCGGCCGCCGCCGCGCGGCGCCGCCCCGCCCGTCAGCGCAACTGAACCGACGCGCCGGCGGCCGTCAACGCCTTCATCGCGGCGCCGCCGACGGCCGCGCCGAACTTGCGTGCGACGCGGTTCGTCAGGCTTTCCTTGACCGTATAGTCGACGAGATCCGGTGCCTTGATGACCTCGCGTGCGACGGAGTCGGTCGTGCCGTAGCCGTCGGCGAGACCCAGCTCGACGCTCTTCTCGCCGGTCCAGAACAGCCCGGAGAACATGTCGGGCGTTTCGTGCAGCCGCTTGCCGCGGCCGTCCTTCACCGCCTTGATGAACTGCGCGTGGACCTGATCGAGCAGTTCCTGCGCATGCGCGTCCATCTTCGGCGTTTCCGGCGAGAACGGATCGTAAAAGCCCTTGTTTTCGCCCGACGTATGCAGCCGGCGCTCGACGCCGAGCTTGCCCATCAGCCCGGTGAAGCCGAAGCCGTCCATCAGCACGCCGATCGACCCGACGATGCTCGCCTTGTCGACGAAGATCTTGTCGGCCGCGGACGCGATGTAATAGCCGCCCGACGCGCACATGTCGGTCACGACCACGTACAGCGGCTTGTCCGGATACTTGCCGCGCAGGCGCCGGATCTCGTCGTAAACCATCCCGGCCTGCACGGGGCTGCCGCCCGGGCTGTTGATCCGCAGCACGACGCCGGCCGTGCCGTCGTCCTCGAATGCGGCGTCGAGCGCGGTGTTGATGTCCTCGGCGTTCGCATTGGTGCCGGCCGCGATTTCGCCGTCGATCGTCACGAGCGCCGTGTGCCGCCCGCCCGACGCGAATTTCGCGTCGCTCGAGAAGTCGATCAGCGCGAATGCGAACAGCAGGAACACCGCGAGAAACGCGAAGCGGAAGAAGATCTTCCAGCGCCGTGCCGCGCGCTGCTCTTTGACGGCCGCGAGCGCGATCCGCTCGAGCGCGGCGCGCTCCCAGTTCGGCTCGCGATTGTCGGGGCGGGACGAGGATTCGGGGAAATTCGGTTGATCGGTCATGCAGGATTGTCGTCAGTCTTGCGTGGCGGGACGCAGGTCCGCGTCGGGAAGCCAGAATACCGCACGCCCGTCGGGCGTGTCGCGCTCGTCGACTTCGACCGGCCGCAGCCGCCCGCCGCGGCACGGGCCGCCGACGCACTGCCCCGTGTCGGGCGCATAAATCGCGCCGTGCGTCGCGCACATCAGATAGAGCCCCGACGATTCGAAGAACTGGCCCTCGGCCCAGTCGAGCTCCATCGGCACGTGCGCGCAGCGATTCAGATAGCCGTAGGCGCGGCCGTCGTAGCGCACGAAGAACACGACCGCCTGCTCGCCGCGCAGCGTCGCGTCGACGCGCACGCCAGCGCCGCCGTCGACCAGCGCGTCCGACGCGCAGACGCGCACCGCGTCCGTAGCGGGCGCCGCGCTCATGCGTGCTCCCTGAGCCATTCGGCCAGCGCGTTGACGTCGGGCGCGACGAAGCGCGGCGCGAGCGCGGCCAGCGCGTCGGCCGTATGCGCGCCGTACGCGACGCCGACGCCGGCCGCCCCGGCGCTCGCGGCCATCTGCAGGTCGTGGGTCGTGTCGCCGATCATCACGGTGCGCGCCAGATCCTGCCCCAGTTCGCGGGACAGCTCGTGCAGCATGGCCGGATGCGGCTTCGAGAACGTTTCGTCCGCGCAGCGCGTCGCGTCGAACAGGCTCGTCAGCTTCGACTGGTCGAGCACGCGATTCAGCCCGACGCGGCCCTTGCCGGTCGCGACCGCGAGCAGGTAGCCGAGGTCGCGCAGTTCCGCGAGCAGTTCCCGCACGCCGGCGAACAGCTCGATGCGCTGATCGTCGAGCAGATAGTGATAGCGGTAGCGCTCGGCGAGCCGCGGATAATCGGACGGATCGAGCGTCGGCGCCGTGATGCGCAGCGCGTCGCGCAGCCCGAGCCCGATCACGTAGCGCGCGGATTCGTCGGACGGTTTCGGCAGACCGAGATCGCGGCATGCGGCCTGGATGCTGTGCGCGATGTGCGCGGTCGAATCCATCAGCGTGCCGTCCCAGTCGAAGACGATCAGATCAAATTGCTGTCGGGGCATGCGGTTCAGGCGGTATCGCGCAGTGCGCTCAGTTGATCGAGAAAGTGCCGGCATTCGGCCGGCAGCGGCGCGTCGAACTGCAGCGCGTCGCCGCTCAGCGGATGCGCGAGCCGCAGCCGATGCGCGTGCAGGAACATCCGTTTCAGCGACGGTTGCGCATTGGCGCGCGCCAGCGCCTTGTTCAGTGCGAAATCGCCATACTTCGCGTCGCCGACGATCGGCAGACCGAGATGCGCGAGGTGCACGCGAATCTGATGGGTCCGACCCGTTTTGAGTTCCGCTTCGACGAGCGCATAGTCGGGCCAGCGCTCGACGAGATTGAATACGGTGTGCGACGCGAGTCCGTCGTCCTGCACGCGCACGCGGCGCTCGCCGTCCGCCGTCGTGTACTTGAACAGCGGCGCCTTGACCGCGCGGCGACGGCCCCAGTCGGCCTGCCATTCGCCGTGCACGCAGGCGAAATAGCGCTTGTCGATGCGGTTTTCGCGGATCTGCTCGTGCAGCGCGACGAGTGCGGTACGCTTTTTCGCGAGCATCAGCACGCCGGACGTCTCGCGGTCGAGCCGGTGCACGAGTTCGAGGAATTTCGCGCGCGGGCGCGCCTGCCGGAGCTGCTCGATCACGCCGAACGCGACACCGCTGCCGCCGTGCACGGCGACGCCGGCCGGCTTGTCGATCACGAGCATCGCGTCGTCTTCGAACAGCACGTCGAACTGCGCGGGCGGCACGATGGGCGCGTCGGCGCGCGCGAGGTCGGCCGCGGCCACGCGCACGGGCGGCACGCGCACGACGTCGCCGAACGCGAGCCGGTACTGCGCATCGACGCGCCCCTTGTTCACGCGCACTTCGCCGCTGCGCAGGATCCGGTAAATATGGCTTTTCGGCACGCCCTTGCAGACGCGCAACAGGAAATTGTCGATCCGCTGACCGGCTGCACTTTCGTCGATCTGGATCATGGAGACCTGACCGCTTGCGACCGAATTCTGGGATATTTTGCCTAACTCATTCATACTGAATATAATTTTGCCCAGCCTGACGTTGCGGGCGGCCTGATCGGCCGACCCGGCCCAACCGGGCAAGGCGCAAGCGCAAACCGTCATTTTACTTGCGCCGGGGGTCCGCTGCTCGCCCCTTATCAAAGAGAAGCAGCAAGTTGCACGCACGGCGCCGACCGTCGGCAAGGATCGCGCCCACAGGCGGATTCGGTCGGCAAGGCGCCGCGGTAACGGAAAGTTGGTTGAAAAGAATTTGATTGGCAGCGCGGCGGCGCGACATGTGTCCGCACGGGCTGCCGGTTGCGAAAATTACGGCGTTGCGCCCGATTTGGCCCCGCGAAGCGTGCGGGGCTTGGCGACGTCAAACCAAGGAAGTACACCCCAAGCGGGAAAGTCGGGCTGGATTCGATACTCCCCGCTGCGGCCCAAGCCGCAGCATCTGCCGCCCGTCGGCGCGCGCGACGCATTGCGCGCGCCCGTGGCAATGCCGGTCTCAGGCTTAGCGCGCTTTCGCAGCGTGCGGTGTGTGGACGCCGTGCTTTGAAGCCGTGTTCGCAGGTGCCCTATGGCCGCCGGCCCGTCGTTCGGGTCCAAGCGCCTCTTCAGGCAATTCTCCCCGCCATCGTTCCCGCTCCAGCGTGCTTGTGACAACACAACAAGGTGCGGCCTGCCGTCGTGTCCGCCCTCGCGCCTGACAACCGCGAGGCGCCGCCTGCAGAGCCGCCTGGAGTCGTTCATGAAACGCATGCTGTTCAATGCGACGCAGCAGGAGGAGCTGCGCGTCGCCATCGTCGATGGGCAAAAGCTCATCGACATCGACATCGAGACAGCCGGGCGCGAACAGCGCAAAGGCAATATCTACAAGGGTGTCGTCACGCGCATCGAGCCGTCGCTCGAAGCGTGCTTCGTCAACTACGGCGAAGACCGTCACGGCTTCCTGCCGTTCAAGGAAGTCGCCCGCCAGTACTTCAAGGACGGCGTCGACATGCGCTCCGCGCGCATCCAGGACGCCCTGCGCGAAGGCCAGGAACTGATCGTTCAGGTCGAAAAGGAAGAGCGCGGCAACAAGGGCGCCGCCCTCACCACGTTCATCTCGCTCGCCGGCCGCTACCTCGTGCTGATGCCGAACAACCCGCGCGGCGGCGGCGTGTCGCGCCGGATCGAGGGCGACGAGCGTCAGGAACTGCGCGAAACGATGGCGCAGCTGCAGATTCCGGACGGCATGAGCATGATCGCCCGCACCGCGGGAATCGGCCGCAGCGCCGAGGAGCTGCAGTGGGACCTGAACTATCTGCTGCAGCTCTGGCGCGCGATCGAAGCCGCATCGCAAAGCGGCAATCCCGGCCAGCCGATGCTGATCTATCTGGAATCGAGCCTCGTGATCCGCGCGATCCGGGACTATTTCCAGCCCGACATCGGCGAAATCCTGATCGACACGACCGAGATCTACGATCAGGCCCGCGCATTCATGGACATCGTGATGCCGGACAACGTGTCGAAGGTGAAGCGCTACCACGACGACGTGCCGCTGTTCTCGCGCTTCCAGATCGAGCACCAGATCGAAACGGCCTACTCGCGCACGGTGCCGCTGCCGTCGGGCGGCGCGATCGTGATCGATCACACCGAAGCGCTCGTCGCGATCGACGTGAACTCGGCGCGCGCCACCAAGGGCGCCGACATCGAGGAAACGGCGACCCGCACGAACCTCGAAGCGGCCGACGAAGTCGCCCGCCAGCTGCGCCTGCGCGACCTCGGCGGCCTGATCGTGATCGACTTCATCGACATGGAGTCGGCGAAGAGCCAGCGCGAAGTCGAGCAGCGCCTGAAGGACGCGCTCAAGCATGACCGCGCGCGCGTCCAGATGGGCAAGATCTCGCGCTTCGGCCTGATGGAGCTGTCGCGCCAGCGTCTGCGTCCGGCGCTGTCGGAAGGCAGCCACGTGACCTGCCCGCGCTGCAACGGCACGGGCCACATCCGCGACACCGAATCGTCCGCGCTGCAAGTGCTGCGGATCATTCAGGAAGAAGCGATGAAGGAAAACACCGCGGCGATCCACTGCCAGGTGCCGGTCGAAGTGACCGCCTTCCTGCTCAACGAAAAGCGTCAGGAAATCAACAAGATCGAGTCGCGCTTCAAGGTCGGCATCGTGCTGATCCCGAACAAGCACCTCGACACGCCGCACTACAAGCTCGAACGCCTGCGTCACGATGACGCACGCCTCGACGATCCGCGTGCCTCGTGGAAGATGGCCGAGGAAGCGGCGCGCGAACTGGAGTCGGAAACCGGCTACAGCAAGCGCGCGGCCGACGTGAAGCCGAAGCAGGAAGCGGCGGTCAAGGGCATCACGCCCGAGCGTCCGGCACCGAGCGCGGCGCCGCAGCGTCCGGTCGAGCCGACAGCGGCACCGGCCCCCGCGCCGGTCGCGCAGCCGAGCGGCGGCTTCATCGGCTGGCTGAAGGGCCTGTTCGGCATGTCGGCCGCTCCGGCGCCCGCGCCGGTCGCACCGGCACCGGCGAAGGAACAGGCGGCCCGTCCGGCCCGCGAACGCACCGAGAAGACCGAGCAGCGCGGCGAACGCGGCGGCGATCGCAACCGCAATCGTCGCGGCGGCAACGGGCAGCAGGCGCCAGGCGGTCGCGACCAGGCGGCTGCTGGCCGCGGCCAGGCGCAACGTCAGGAACGCGAAGGCAAGGAAGCGCGCGAGCCGCGTGAAGGTCGCGAGGGTCGCGAGGGTCGTGAAGGTCGCGAGAACCGCGAAGCTCGCGAAGGCCGTGAGGGTCGCGAAGGCCGCGCACCGCGCGAAGCACGCGAACCGCGCGAGAACCGCGAGCCGCGTGAAGCCCGTGAACCGCGCGAGCGCGCCGAGCAGCCGGAGGCCGTCGAGTCCGCCCGCGGCGAGCGCCAGGAACGCGGCGAGCGTCGCGAGCGCGGCGAACGCCGCAAACCGCAGCATGCGGCGACGCTGGAAACCGTGAACCGCGGCGAAAGCCATCCGGAACAAGACGCCGACAAGGCGGCCGCCGCCGCCCTGCCGGGCGCGGACGTCGCAGCGGATGCCGAAGCCGGCGCGCGTGACGGCGAAGAGCGCCGCCGCCGCCGCCGCGGGCGTCGCGGCGGTCGTCGCGAGCGTGACGAGGAAGGCGCAGTGGTCGATCAGGCCGAAGCGGGCCTCGACGGCGAAGCCGCCGCGCAGCCGGCGGCGCACGAAGCGCCGGCGGCCGCCGAGCCGGCCCACGCGAACGCGCCGGCTACCGTCGCGGCAGCCGCTGCGGCCGGTGTGATCGTCGCCGAGACGGTCGTCGAACAGCGTGCCGAATCGGTCGCGGTCGATACGCCGTCGGCTCCGGCACATGCCGACAGTGACTCCGTCGCCGTCGCCGAACCGGTCGTCGCCGCCGCACCCGCTACGGCAGCGGCCCCGGTCGTCGCACCGGCCGCGGACGTCGAAGCAGGCCCCGTTGCGCTCGCCGTTTCGCCGACCGACGCGTTCGAAGTGCCTGCCGACGTGGAAGCGCCGGTTGCCGTCGACGTGCAGCCGGCCGACACGGCGGTCGTTGCCGAGGCAGCGCCGGCCGTGGCGGCACCGGCAGTATCGGCCGCACCGGCGGCACCGGCGCCGGTCGAAGCAGCACCGGTCGAACCGGTCGCGGCTCCTGCACCGGCTGCCGCTTCGGCACCTGCCGTCGCCCAGCCGTCCGCCGCGCCCGCTTCGGCGAGCCTGGAAGCCGTGCTGCAGCAGGCGGGCCTCGTGTGGGTGAATACCGACGCGGAGAAGCTGCGTGCGGCGCAGGAAGCCGCATCGCGTCTGCCGCGCCCGGTCCGCACGCCGCGCGAGCGCAAGCCGCTGCCGCCGGTCGACACGACGCCGATGCAGCAGGTCGAGACGACGCACCGCTAAGCGGCGCATCATCCGTCCCGGAAAAGCCCGCCCGCCGGCGTAATGCCGTTCAGTTAAGCAACTGAACGGCATTTTTGTTTTGGGGAAGGAGTGGTTGTAAACGCTGCTCTGAGATGTTAACTTTTGGCGCGATGCTGACCGACCACCTGACCTTCATGCTCGATGCCGAACCTACCGACCTGAGCCGGTTGGCGGAGCATCTTCCCCATGCATGGATCGAACAGGCCATCGAAGCGACAGGCACGGCGAGCATTCGTCGCCGTCGCTTGCCGGCTGAACAGGTGGTCTGGCTGGTGATCGCGCTGGCGATCTATCGTCATTGGTCAGTCAGCGAAGTGGTGGACAGTCTGGAACTGGTGCTGCCCAACGAGACCACGTTCGTCAGCAAGAGCGCCGTCACCCAGGCCCGGCAGCGCTTAGGCCACGCCCCGATAGCTTGGCTGTTCGAGCAAACCGCGCAAGCATGGTGCAAGCAGGATGGTGCGCGCCATGCCTTCAAAGGGCTTAGCTTGTGGGCCATGGATGGCACCACGCTACGCACGCCGGACAGTGCCGCGAATCGGGAGCATTTCGGGTCCCAAAGCTACGCGAGCGGCAAGGTGGCCAGCTACCCGCAGGTGCGGGCCGTCACGCTGACCTCGATCCCGACGCATCTGGTAGCAAACATTGCGTTTGGCCGCTACGACACCAACGAGATGATCTACGCCAAGAATCTGCTGGCGCAGATTCCCGACCATTCGCTCACGGTCTTCGACAAAGGCTTCCTGGCAGCCGAGATCCTGTGCGGCCTGAGCTCGGGCGAACGCAATCGCCACTTCCTGATTCCGGCAAAGTCCAATACGCGTTGGGAGGTACTGTCGGGCAAACCGGACGATGCATTGGTGCGCATGCGCGTCTCGCCTCAGGCTCGGCAGAAATGCCCCGATCTGCCGGAGTGGTGGACGGCGCGTGCAGTGCGCATTCAAGATGCACAGGGGCGGGAACGTGTACTACTGACGTCGTTGACCGATCGGCGCCGCTTCAAGTTGGCCGATCTGGTTGCTTGCTACGAGCGGCGCTGGCAGATCGAGACCAGCTATCGCGAACTGAAGCAGTCCATGCTCGGTAGCGAACTGACCCTACGTAGCCGAACCGTCGACGGCATCTACCAAGAGATCTGGGGTGCGCTGATCGCTTACAACCTGATTCGCCGCGAAATGGCTTGCGCCGCCTTCGAGGCCAAGTGCGAACCGACCGAACTGAGCTTCGTTCGCTCGTTCCATCTCATCCAGCACGAGATGATGTGGGCTGCACGCACGCCTGCCTTCGCCAAGCTGCCCGCCGTGCTCAAGCGACTTCGCGAACACCTCAAGCTGCTCATCAATGTAAAACGGCCTGATCGCAAATGCGATCGGGCCGTCAAGTCCCGTCCTGCTCGTTATGCCGTCCGGTTCCTCAGAAAGAACCTTAACTGAACGGCATTACGCCCGCCGGCGGGCTTTTTCACATCCGCGCTACGGGTTTCCGCTCACGCGGCCCGGCGCGCGGCTTACGGCTAAAATACAGGCTTGGTTCGCCTATCTTTCAACATGTCCCGACGCATCATTCCTCTCGCCGACGTCAGCGGCGTGCCGGACGTTTCCGGCGTGCCGCACGCGCCGGACGGCACGCTCGCCGACACGTTCGGCCGGCCGCTGCGCGACCTGCGCATCTCGGTGACGGATCGCTGCAACTTCCGCTGCGTGTACTGCATGCCACGCGAGGTCTTCGGCAAGGACTATCCGTTCCTGCCGCACAGCGCGCTGCTCACGCACGAGGAGATCGAGCGCGTCGCGCGGATCTTCGTCGCGCACGGCGTCGAAAAGATTCGCATCACCGGCGGCGAGCCGCTGCTGCGCAAGAACCTCGAGTTCCTGATCGAGCGGCTCGCACGCCTGACCACGCGCGACGGCCGCCCGCTCGACCTCACGCTGACGACCAACGGCTCGCTGCTGGCACGCAAGGCGCGCGCGCTGAAGGACGCCGGCCTCACGCGCGTGACGGTCAGCCTCGACGCGCTCGACGATGCGCTGTTCAAACGGATGAACGACGCGGACTTCGCGAGCGCCGACGTGCTCGACGGCATCTTCGCCGCGCAGGCCGCAGGGCTCGCGCCCGTGAAGGTCAACATGGTCGTGAAGCGCGGCACGAACGACACCGAGATCCTGCCGATGGCCGAGCGCTTTCGCGGCACCGGCGTGATCCTGCGCTTCATCGAATACATGGACGTCGGCACGTCGAACGGCTGGAACATGACCGAGGTGCTGCCGTCGGCCGACGTCGTCGCGCGGATCGCCGAGCGCTTCCCGCTCGTGCCGCTCGAGCCGCATACGGCCGCCGAAACCGCGCAGCGCTGGGGCTACGCGGACGGCAGCGGCGAAATCGGCGTGATCTCGAGCGTCACGCAGGCGTTCTGCGGCGACTGCACGCGCGCGCGGCTGTCGACCGAAGGCAAGCTCTATCTGTGCCTGTTCGCGTCGAGCGGCCACGATCTGCGTGCGCTCGTGCGCGGCGGCGCGACCGACGCCGAGATCGCGACCGCGATCGCGCGCATCTGGCATGCACGCACCGACCGCTACTCGCAGCTGCGCGGCAGCGCCGCCGCGGCGGACGCGACCGACGGCGCGCGCAAGCGCGTCGAGATGTCGTACATCGGCGGCTGAACGGGCCGTCGCTTTGCACGATGTCCGCTTCCTCCGCCCGCCCCCCGATCGCCGGCCTGCTGCTCGCCGGCGGCCGCGCGACCCGCATGGACGGCGTCGACAAGGGGCTGCAACAGCTCGACGATGCGCCGCTCGCGCTGCACGTGCTGCGCCGGCTCGCCCCGCAGGTCGACGAGGTGCTGATCAGCGCGAATCGCCATCTCGATCGCTACGCGACGCTCGGCGCGCCGTTCGGTGCGCGCGTCGTGCCCGACGACACGGCCGACTTCCCCGGCCCGCTCGCCGGGCTGCTGGCCGGCATGCGCGCCGCGAGCGCGCCGCTCGTCGCGTGTGCGCCGTGCGATTCCCCGTATCTGCCCGCCGATCTCGTCGCGGCGCTGCACGCGGCGCTCGATGCGCAGCATGCGGACATCGCGATGGCGGTCAGCGTCGACGCCCAAGGTGCACGCTCGCCGCAGCCGACGTTCGCGCTGCTGCGCACGTCGCTGGCCGTCGATCTCGCCGCGCGGCTCGCGGCCGGCGATCGCAAGGTGCGTGCGTGGTACGCGCGCCACAAGACGACCGAAGTCGAGTTTCATGACGAGCGTGCGTTTTACAATGCCAACTCCTGGCAGGAACTCGCCGCGCTAGCCCGCCGCTGACGGCGCCGGCGCCGCCGTTCCCGCGCGCCGCCCCGCCGCTCGCGACCGCGCCACGCACACTGCTCGCGCCTCCGGCCACGAACCCTGTACGCCTTGCGGCGCAGTCCGACGATGATCACGCAACCCTCGCCCGCTCCCAGAGCCGCACCCGATTCCGACCTGCCGCTGTCGCTCGCCGACGCGCAGGCGCTCGCCTGCCGTTTCGCGACACCGGTCGCCGCCAGCGAATCCGTGCCGTTGCGCGACGCGCTTCATCGCGTGCTCGCCGCCGACGTGCGCGCACCGTTCGACATTCCCGCGTACGACAATTCGGCGATGGACGGCTATGCGTTCGACGGCGGTGCGTGCGCGTCGGCGCACGGCGACGTCGCGATGCGCGTCGTCGGCGCCGCGCTCGCCGGCCATCCGTTCGACGGCGCCGTGCCGGCCGGCGCATGCGTACGCATCATGACGGGTGCGCCGATGCCGGCCGGATGCGACACCGTGATTCCGCAGGAACGCGTGCATGTCGACGACGACGGAATCCGCTTCGCCGCACGCGAAATCGCGCGCGGCGCGAACTGCCGCAAGGCCGGCGAGGATCTCGCACGCGGTGCATGCGCGCTCGCGGCAGGCCGCATCCTGCGCGCCACCGACATCGGCCTGCTCGCGTCGTTCGGCATCGCGCACGTGACGGTGCGACGGCGCGTGCGCGTCGCGGTGTTTTCGACCGGCGACGAATTGCGCGAGCCGGGCGCCGCACTCGAACGCGGGGCGCTCTACGACAGCAATCGCGCGATGCTGATTGCGATGCTCGAACAGTTGCACGTCGACGTGCTCGATCTCGGCATCGTCCGCGACGATCCGGCCGCGCTCGAAGCAGCATTGCGCGACGCGGTCGCGCGCGATGCCGACGCGGTGATCACGTCGGGCGGCGTGTCGGTCGGCGAAGCGGATTTCACGCGCGACGTGATGGCGCGGCTCGGCGAAGTCACGTTCGCGAGCCTCGCGCTGCGCCCGGGCCGGCCGCTCGCCGTCGGCACGCTCGCGCGCGGCGACGGCGCACCGGGCCACGCGCTGTTCTTCGGGCTGCCCGGCAATCCCGTCGCCTCCGCGGTCACCTTCGACGCCATCGTGCGCGCGGCGCTGCTGACGCTCGCGGGCGCCTGCGTGCCGCCGCCGGCGATGTACACCGCGTACACCACGCAAGCGCTGAAAAAGCGCGCGGGCCGCACCGAATATCTGCGCGGCATCGCGACGCGCGCAGCGGACGGGCGCTGGCACGTCGCACCGGCCGGCTCGCAGAGCTCCGCATCGCTGAGCGGCCTCGCGGCCGCCAACTGTTTCATCGTCCTGGGCCACGATGCCGCGGCAGTCGACGCGGGCGCCCCGGTCGACATCCTGCCGTTCGGCAGCCTGATCTGAATCTGAATCCAACTATCGGTATCTCTCTACGGGGGCATTCTGCACATGAAGAAACAAATCTCGTCGATCGCCGCGGGGCAGACCGCGAAAGCGCTGATCCTCGTCTATCTGACGTTCAGCGTGCCGATCGTGCTGCTCGGCATCCTCGTCGCGTACGTGCGCTACGGGATAGTCGAACTGAGCACGATCCTGAGCGCGCTGTTGCTGAACGCCATCCTCGGCTTCGTGCTGCTATGGATCGCGTGCCACGCGTACAACTGGGTCGCATCGCGCTTCGGCGGCATCGAGATCGTGCTGTCCGACCCGCCGGAGGAAGCGTGAGCGACACGCCGCTGATCCGCGCGGCCGACGCGCGCGACGTCGGCGCGATCCTCGCGCTGATGCGCGAACTCGCCGAATTCGAAAAGCTCGCGCACCTGTTCGTCGCGACCGAGGCCGATCTGGCGGATGCCCTGTTCGGCGCGCATCCGGCCGCCGAAGCGCTCGTCGCCGAGCGCGACGGCGCGATCGTCGCGTATGCGCTGTTCTTCCATAACTACTCGACGTTCCTCGGCCGTCGCGGCCTCTATCTCGAGGATCTCTACGTGCAGCCGTCGCAGCGCGGCACCGGGCTCGGCACCGCAATGCTCAGGCAGCTCGCGGCGCTGGCGGTCGAGCGCCGCTGCGGCCGCTTCGAATGGTCGGTGCTCGACTGGAACCAGCGCGCGATCGACTTCTACGAGAAGATGGGCGCGACCGTGCTGCCCGACTGGCGCATCGTGCGCGTGACGGGCGATGCGCTCGACGCGCTCGCCGCACGCTAGGCGGCGTTCGCCCGTTCGATTCGAGCGCCGAAAGTAATACGCCCGAGCCGGTGCAAATCGGCTCGGGCGTGTCTCATGGGCAGGCGCCGCACCGGCACCGGCGTGTGCCGATACGTGGTCAGGTCTCGTCGGCGTCCGCGCCGTCCGCCGCTTCCGCGCCGAGCAGCCCGGCTGCCGCATCGCCGGGCAGCGCCTCGACCTGCTTCAGCTTGCGGTTCATCACGCGCGTGCGCTGCTCGGCCGCCTCGATCGAGCGCGTGACCGTCTCGAGCTGCGACTTCGTGCGTGCGAGCACGTCGCCGAACTTGCCGAACTCCGTCTTCACCGCGCCGAGCACCTGCCACACTTCGCTCGAGCGCTGCTCGATCGCGAGCGTGCGGAACCCCATCTGCAGGCTGTTGAGCAACGCGGTCAGCGTGGTCGGGCCCGCCACCGTCACGCGATAGTCGCGCTGCAACAGATCGGTCAGGCCCGGACGACGCAGAATCTCCGCGTACAACCCTTCGGTCGGCAGGAACAGCAGCGCGAAATCGGTCGTGTACGGCGGCGCGACGTACTTCTCCGCGATCGTCCGCGCCTCGAGCCGCACGCGGGCCTCGAGCGCGCGCGCCGCGTCTTCGACCGCAACCGCATCCGCACGCTCCTGCGCATCGATCAGCCGCTCGTAATCCTCGCGCGGGAATTTCGCGTCGATCGGCAGCCAGACGGGCGGCGCATCGCGCACGCCCGCTTCGCGCCCCGGCAGCCGGATCGCGAACTCGACGCGCTCCGCGCTCTTCGGCACCGTCGCGACGTTCTTCGCATACTGATCGGGCGTCAGCATCTGTTCGAGCAGCGCCTCGAGCTGCACTTCGCCCCAGGTGCCGCGCGTCTTCACGTTGGTCAGCACCTTCTTCAGATCGCCGACGCCGGCCGCGAGCGTCTGCATCTCGCCGAGGCCGCGATGCACCTGCTCGAGCCGGTCGGACACGAGCTTGAACGATTCGCCGAGCCGCTGCTCGAGCGTCGCGTGCAGCTTCTCGTCGACGACGCGGCGCATCTCGTCGAGCTTCGCCGCGTTGTTGGTTTCGATGTCCTTGAGCCGCTGCTCGAGCGTCGCGCGGACTTCGCCGATCCGTCGATCGTTCGCTTCGGTCAGCTGCGTCAGTTGCCGATGCAACGTGTCGCCGAACACCCGGAGCGCCGCCGTCTGCTCTTCGCGCGCCTGCTGCGCGTGACGCAACATGCTGTCGCGCATCGCGTCGAACTGCTGCGCGTTGCCGGCGACCAGCGTCGCGAGCTGCTGCGCGAATCCTTCGATCTGGTTGTTCTGCACGGTCGCGACGCTCGTCAGCTGCGCCGCGAGCGTCTGCTGAAACTGCGCGAAACTGCCGCCCAGTTCGGTGCGCGCGCCGCGTGCGCTCTCGACGATCTCGCCGCGCAGCTCGCGTTCGAGCCGCTCCAGTGCGCGCGCCTGTGCGTGCGCCGCATCCTCGATCTGGTCGACGAGCACGGCCGCGTCGTCGTGGCGGCCGCCGCCGCGCACCAGCGCGACGACCGCCACCGCCAGCGCGACGGCCAGCACGACGAGCGCGGCTACCAGCAACGCGATCGTCATGCGCGCGGCTTCCCGATCACGTCCGGGTTGATCGGATTCGGCGGCTGCCCGGCACGCGGCCCTTCGCCGAGCGCGGCGATCAGGTTGTCGGCCGCGAGGTTCGCCATCGCGCGGCGCGTCTTTTCCGTTGCGCTCGCGATGTGCGGCGTCAGCACGACGTTCGGCACTTCGAGCAGCGCCGGATGCACGTTCGGCTCGCCTTCGTAGACGTCGAGGCCGGCCGCCGCGATCGTGCCGTTGCGCAGCGCGGCCGCGAGCGCCGCGTCGTCTACGATCCCGCCGCGCGCGATGTTGGTCAGCGTCGCGGTCGGCTTCATCTTCGCGAGCTCGGCCGCGCCGATCGTGTGGTGGTTTTCCTTCGTATACGGCAGCACCAGCACGACGTGATCGGCACGCGCAAGCAGCGCGTCCTTCGACACGTACTCCGCGCCGAGCTCCGCCTCGATCTCGGGCGCGACGCGCGACCGGTTGTGGTAGATCACCTGCATCCCGAAGCCGCGCGCGCGACGCGCGAGCGCCTGGCCGATGCGGCCCATGCCGATCACGCCGAGCGTCGACCCGTAGATGTCGCTGCCGAGAAAGCCGTCGTAGGCCCACTTCTGCCAGTGGCCGGCACGCAGCCAGTGCTCGGATTCGGCGATCCGCCGCGCGGCGGCCATCATCAGCGCCCAGCCGAAATCGGCCGTCGACTCGTTCAGGACGTCGGGCGTGTTCGTCGCGAGCACGTTCGCCGCGTTGAACGCGGCCATGTCGAAGTTGTTGTAGCCGACCGCCATGTTCGACACGACGCGCAAGCGCGGCGCCGCCGCCAGCGTCGATGCGCCGACCGGATCGCCCGCCGTCAGCGCGCCGTCCTTGTCGGCGAGCCGCGCGGCGAGCGCGTCGGGTGCGAGTGCATCGCCGTTGTTCCAGTCGACGTCGAAATACTGCTTGAGCCGTTCGATCACGTCCGGAAAGATCGGACGCGCGACGAGGATCTTCTGCATCGCCATCTCCGCATGCGGCGGACGGCGCGCGACGCGACATGCGCCGCCGGAGCCGCCCGCGTGAGGTTGAAAATCGTCAGCTTACGCCGTGAAGAAGATCCACGACGTCAGCAGGAACACCGGCGCGAGTATCGCGACCGCCCAGCCGAGATACGCGAAAAAGCTCGGCATCTTCACGCCGCGCGACTCCGCGATCGCCTTCACCATGAAGTTCGGCGCATTGCCGATGTAGCTGTTCGCGCCCATGAACACCGCTCCGGCGGAAATCGCCGCGAGCGTCGTCGCGCCGGTCGTCATCAGCGCCTGGGCGTCGCCGCCCGCCAGGTTGAAGAACACGAGATAGGTGGGCGCGTTGTCGAGGAACGACGACAGCAGGCCGGTCGCCCAGAAATACATCGCGTCGATCGGCTTGCCGTCCGGTGCGGTGACGAGATGGACGATCGGCGCGAACGCACCGTCGGCGCCCGCGCGCAGAATCACGATCACCGGCGCAATCGTCACGAAGATGCCCGCGAACAGCTTCGCGACTTCCTCGATCGGAGCCCAGTTGAACGCGTTGCCTTCGCGCGCGGAACGCGGCGTCAGCGCGAGCGACGCGAGCGTCACGCCGATCAGCGCGACGTCGCGCACGAGGTTCTGCAGCGCGACGTGCGTGCCCCATACGTCGAACGCGATCCCCGGTTTCCAGATCCCGCTCATCAGCACGAGGCCGACCACGGCCGCCAGCAGCACGAAGTTGATCTTGCCGTCGATCGACAGCGCGCCGCCGTCGGGCGTCGGATCGAGCGCGGCCGGCCGCTCCTCGCCGCCTTTCCGGTAGAAGTACGTATCGAGCGCGAAGAACAGCGCGAGCAGCACGACGCAGATGAACAGCATCGGCAGCGCCAGATGCACCGTCGTCCAGAAGAAGCCGACGCCGTTCAGGAAGCCGAGGAACAGCGGCGGATCGCCGAGCGGCGACAGCGAACCGCCCGCATTCGCGACGAGGAAGATGAAGAAGATCACGACGTGCACGACGTGCTTGCGGTTGTCGTTGGCGCGCAGCAGCGGCCGGATCAGCAGCATCGCGGCGCCGGTCGTGCCCATCACGCTCGCGAGCAGCGTGCCCAGCGCGAGGATCGCGGTATTGAGCTTCGGCGTGCCGTGCAGATTGCCGTTCACGCAGATGCCGCCGGCGACCGTGTAAAGCGCGGTCAACAGCACGATGAACGGCACGTATTCCTCGAGCAGCGCATGCACGAGCGTGCCGAACGCGGTGCCCGCACCGAACGCGAACGCGAACGGCACGAGGAACACAACCGCCCACGCGGCGGCGATCTTGCCGAAATGGTGATGCCAGAACGCCGGTGCAACGAGCGGGAACAACGCGATGGACAGCAGGATCCCGGCGAACGGGATGCCCCAGAGTGCGGACAGCGTGGCGCCGTCGAGTGTCGCGGCCGAAGCGAACGCGGGCGCCGCGCCGAGCGCAGCCCCCGACGCCATGCCCGCCCACGCGGCATGTCGTTTCATGCGGAGTCTTCCTTGTGGTTGTTCGGTGCCGGCGAACGCGTCACGCGCCGCGTACGACGATCGCATGGACGCGATACGGACCGTGTGCGCCGAGCACGATGGTTTGTTCGATGTCGCCGGTGCGCGACGGACCCGACACGAAGTTGACCGCGCGCGGCAATTCGCCGCGCTCGGCGCGAATCAGCGCGAAGGCGTCTTCATGGCCGGCGACGATCCGCGATGCAGGGACGATCGCGATATGCGTTTCCGGCAGCAACCCCGCGGAGGCGTAGGTGTCGGGGCCGGACAGCAGCACGAGCGAGCCCGTTTCGGCCGTCGCGCAAAAGCAGCCGGTCAACCCGACGAGATCGCCGTCGACCGGCTTGCGGCATTCGACCGACAGCCCGGCCGCCGCCCAGTCGAGATCGGCCAGCGTGCGCCAGGCAATGGCGCGCATCGGCAGTTGCTGCGCGGACAGATAACGCGCGACGGCCGCCGGCACGTCGGCGAGCGAGCCGACTTCGTCGACGGTCGTCGCCATCGCGACCGCTTCCTGCATGAAGGCCGCGACGAGATCGTCGGGCACCGGCGGACGCGGCCCTTGCGGATGACGCGCGAGGTAGTCGGCGACGCCCTCGCGTTCCGCCGCATCCGGCTCGGCCGCGCGGCCCTGCGCCGCACGGATGCGCGCGAGGATGTGGCGACGGGCAGCGGAAGTGTCCATGAAGCGTCCTCGTGACGTTGGCGTTCGATACCGGCCGGATTATACCGGCCGCCTCTTCGCGCACGCACCTTCGGCCGTGCGGCGGGCGCTCACGACGCCGCGTCCTCGTCGGCCGGCTGCGCGATGCCGAACACCTGGCGCAGATACGCAAGATAGGCCTTGTCGTCGCACATGCTCTTGCCCGGCGAATCGGACAGCTTCGCGACCGGCTGCCCGTTGCAACGGACCATCTTGATCACGATCTGCAGCGGCACGTAGCCGAGATCGTTGGTCAGGTTCGTGCCGACGCCGAACGCGAGCTTGCAGCGGCCGCGGAATCGCTCGTACAGCTGCATCACCTTCGGGATGTCGAGCGCGTCCGAGAACACGAGCACCTTCGTGCGCGGGTCGCAGCGGTTCGCGTCGTAATGACGGATCATCCGCTCGCCCCACTCGAACGGGTCGCCCGAATCGTGACGCGCACCGTCGAACAGCTTGCAGAAGTACATGTCGAAGTCGTTCAGGAACGCGTCCATCCCGTAGACGTCCGACAGCGCGATCCCGAGGTCGCCGCGATATTCCTTCGCCCACATCTCGAAGCCGTAGGTCTGCGAGTCGCGCAGCCGCGGGCCGAGCGCCTGGCACGCCTGCAGGTATTCGTGCGCCATCGTGCCGAGCGGCGTGAGCCCGTGCTTCATCGCGTAGTAGACGTTGCTCGTGCCCGCGAACTGCGCGCCGAGCCCGTCGCGCAGCGTGAGCGCGACCTCCTCGTGCCAGACCTTCGAGAAGCGCCGGCGCGTGCCGTAGTCGGCGATCTTGCAATCGGCGAATTCGGGCTTCGCGCCGAGCAGCTTGATCTTCTCGCGCAGCCGCTCGCGGCCCTCGCGATAGTCGGGCTCGCGCTGCGTGTTGCGGAAATAGACTTCGTTGACGATCGCGAGCACCGGAATCTCGAACAGGATCGTGTGCAGCCACGGCCCCTTGATCTCGATGTCGATCTCGCCGTTGCCCTTCGGCGACGGCGTGATCGAAATGTATTTCTCGTTCAGATGGAACAGCGCGAGGAAGTCGACGAAATCGCTCTTGATGAAGCGCATCCGCCGCAGATAGTCGAGTTCGACGTCCGTGAAGCGCAGCGCACACAGCCCGCGCACCTCGTCGCGAATCTCGTCGATGTACGGCACGAGGTCGACGCCGGGCGTGCGGCACTTGAAGCGGTATTCGACGCTTGCGGCCGGGAAGTGATGCAGGACGACCTGCATCATCGTGAATTTGTAGAGATCCGTGTCGAGCAGCGAAGTGATGATCATGATGACGGCACCGCCAGTATCGTGACCAGTGCCGGCGCACCGCGCGCCGCCCGGTCTGCCGGCCATGTTACCCGAATGCGTGCCGGACCATCGCGAAACCGCCGGCGCGCGCCGCGCCCCATAAACTAATCACGAAACGGTATAAGCGGGAAAGCCGAGCACGCGATGCGGGTTTTGCGCATCAGTTACAATGCCGCTTTTGGCGTCAACGCCACCCCATATATACCGACACCGCCAAGCAGGAGCGTTTTAATGACTCACGTTGTGACCGAAGGCTGCATCAAGTGCAAATACACGGATTGCGTGGATGTGTGCCCGGTGGATTGCTTCCGTGAAGGTCCCAACTTTCTCGCCATCGATCCGGACGAGTGCATCGACTGCGCCGTGTGCGTCGCCGAGTGCCCGACCAATGCGATCTATGCCGAAGAAGACGTTCCGGGCGACCAGCAACAGTTCACCGCGCTGAACGCGGAACTCGCGAAGGTCTGGCCGTCGATCACGAAGACGAAGCCGGCACCGGCCGACGCGGACGAGTGGAAGGACGTGCAGGACAAGCTGCACCTGCTCGAGCGCTGATCGAACGGCGGCTGCAAAAAAATTTTAGTACGCAGCCGCTCGAAACTGTTGACAGCCTAGCCAACACTCCATACAATCTCGTTTCTCTGCTGTTTGTTCCCCGATAGCTCAGTCGGTAGAGCGCCGGACTGTTAATCCGTAGGTCCCTGGTTCGAGCCCAGGTCGGGGAGCCAAAAACGCCAAAGGCCCGTTGCAACAAGCGGGTTTTTCGATGGCGACGCAAACGCAGATAACCGATTTATTCCCCGATAGCTCAGTCGGTAGAGCGCCGGACTGTTAATCCGTAGGTCCCTGGTTCGAGCCCAGGTCGGGGAGCCAGACAGCGAAAGGCCCGTCATTCGACGGGCCTTTTGTTTTTCCTCCCCGCCATCGCATCCGCAGCGCATGCTAGAGTTTCTGTCCCGCATTCGCCTCCGGTTCAGTCGATGAAGCCCCGTCTCCTTTCCGTCGTGTCCGCTACCCTGCTCGCCTGCTGCGCCGCCGCGCCGTTCGCGCATGCGGAGGAAGTCGGCAGCGTGAACACCCATTTCCGCGTGACGGGCTCCGACCGCGTGGTCGTCGAAGCGTACGACGATCCGGGCGTCGCCGGTGTCACGTGCTACGTGTCGCGCGCCCGCACGGGCGGCATCAAGGGCTCGCTCGGCATCGCCGAGGATCCGAGCGAAGCGTCGATCGCCTGCCGGCAGGTCGGCCCGATCAGCTTCAAGGAACCGCTGAAGCAGCAGACCGACGTGTTCAGCGAGCGCATGTCGTTCATCTTCAAGACGCTGCATGTCGTGCGCGTCGTCGACAAGAAGCGCAATACGCTCGTGTATCTGACCTACAGCGATCGCATCGTCAGCGGCAGCCCGAAGAATGCGGTCACCGCGGTGCCGGTGCCGCCGGGCACGACGATTCCGCTCAAGTAAGCGCATCGCGCGCGCTCGATCCGCCGCCGAATCGAACGCTGCGCGCGAGCACGACCATGGCCGATCGCCGCCTTCGAGACTCCGCCCGCTACTGGCGTACGCCGCTGCTGCCGGACGCCGATCTCGTCACCGCAACCTATCGCGACCATGCGTTCGCGCCGCACTGGCACGACGCCTACACGATCCCCGTCATCCTCGAAGGCGCGGAGCGCTTCACCTATCGCGGCAGCGGCTACGTCGCGGAAGCGGGCACCATCCCCGTCATCAATCCCGGCGAAGTGCATACGGGCTCGCGCGGCGCGGACGAAGGGTGGCGCTATCGCGTGAGCTACGTGCCGGTCGACTTCATCCGCTCGCTCGCCGATGCGATCGTCGGTCGCCCGCAGAACGCGCCGTGGTTCCCGCCCGACGTGATCCGCGATGCCGATCTCGCCGCGCGCCTCGCGCGCGCGCACCGGATGATGGAAGCCGGCAGCACGGCAACCGCGCGTGCGCGCGACGCGTGGGCCGGCTACAGCGAGGACAGCGACGTACGGCCGCCCCACGCCGCGCGCGCCTACGATCCGCTCGCCGCGGAAACGGCGATGCTCGACGCGCTGTCGACGCTGATCGTGCGGCACGCGGACACGCGGCCGCGCCCCGCCCCGCTCGCCGCCGACGAACCGCGCGTCGAGGTGATGCGCGAGCGGCTCGCGGCCGATTTGACCGCCACCGTCACGCTCGACGAGGTCGCACAGGCGGCGGGGCTGTCGCCGTTTCACGCGGCGCGCCTGTTCACGCGCGCGACCGGGATGCCGCCGCATGCGTGGCGCAACCAGCTGCGGCTGCAGCGCGCCCTCGCGCCGCTGCGCGCGGGCGTGCCGGTCGCCGACGTCGCGGCCGCCAGCGGTTTCGTCGACCAGAGCCACTTCACGCGGCATTTCAAGCGGATGTTCGGCGTGCCGCCGGGACGCTGGCAGGCGCGGTAGACGCGCGGCCGGCCGGATCGCCTCTCTACGCTTGCATGGGTCGGCAGCCGCGGGCACGACCGTTGCGCGCCCGCGCGAGCGCAGCGGCGCAAGAACGTACAAGCCGGCCGCGCGCACGACCGCTATTCTCGCCGACATGGAGACACCGCCCGCATCCCCGACACCGCGCCCGGCCGCACGCCGGCCGCTCAACGAATGGCTCGACGGCGCGCGCGACACGATCCCGATGATGATCGGCGCCGCGCCGTTCGGCGTGATCTTCGGCACGCTGGTCAGCGGCGGCCCGCTCGCCGCCTGGCATGGCGCGCTGATGTCGCTCGCCGTCTTCGCCGGCTCCGCGCAGTTCATCGCGCTCGGCCTGATCGCCGGCAGCGCGAGCTTCGTCGTCGTGCTCGCGACGACGTTCATCGTGAACCTGCGCCATCTGCTCTATAGCGCGACGCTCGCGCCGTACGTCGCGCATCTGCCGCTGCGCTGGCGCGCGACGCTCGGCGCGCTGATGACCGACGAAGTGTTCGCCGTCGCGTACGCGCACTACCGGCATTTCCCGCCCGGCACGATCGGCCCCCACTACTTCTTCGGTTCCGGGCTCGCGATGTACCTGAACTGGCAGATATGGACGCTCGCCGGCATCGGCTTCGGCGCCGCGTTCCCGGGCCTGCAGTCGCTCGGCCTCGACTTCGCGATGGCGGCGACCTTCATCGCGATCGTCGTCCCGCAGCTCGGCACGCTGCGCTATCTCGCGGCGGCCGCAACGGCCGGCACGCTCGCGTATTTCTGGCAAGGATGGCCGTACAAGCTCGGGCTGCTCGGCGCTGTCGCGGTCGGCGTCGCGATCGGCGTGCTGCTGACGCTGCGGCACGAGCGCGCGCAGGCCGGCACGCGCTCGGAGGCCGCATCGTGAGCTACGCGCTGCTGATCCTCGGGATGGCCGTCATTACCTACGCGATCCGCACGACGCTGTTCCTGTTCGGCGAACGGCTGACCTTCCCGCCGCTCGTGCGCACGGCGCTCGCCTTCGTCCCCGTCACCGTGCTGACCGCGATCATCGTGCCGATGACGGTGTCGCCGCACGGCGGTGCGGCCGAACTGACGTGGCGCAACCCGCAGCTCGTCGGGGCGCTGGCCGCGGTGCTCGTATCGGCGACCACGCGCCGCCCGCTCGTGACGATCGCGGTCGGCCTGGCCGTGTTCTTCGTCTGGCAAGGCGTCGTGCTGCCGCACTGGGCGGGTGCCTAGCGGCCGCGCGCCGGCCCGCGCGATCGCGCAGTCGACGCCGCGCGCTCAAGTTTGCGCCGCACGTGTCGATATAGCGGGTGAAGACCCGCCATCGGCCTCCGCACGAACCGGCCCGTCGACGCAGCGCCGGCAGCGGCAGCCGCGTCGGCCGCCGCGCGCGTGGGCCGCCATCGAGACGATTCATGGGCCAGATCACCCTTTCCCTGAAGGACGACACCGTCGCGTCGCTGCGCAAGGACTACGATGCGTTCCTGCGCGTATCGCTGAAACTCGACCCGCATTTCGCGACACCGTCGTTCGAGGACTTCCTGCGCGCAAAGCTGCTCGACAACATGACGCCGCTCACCGAGCACGCGGTGCAGCGCATGCTCGAAGGCGGCCAGTACGCCTGGGCAAAGCGCACGCTCGACAAGGAATTTCCGGATGTCGTCGCGATCCTGATGCGGCAGGCCGGCGAATACGGTTTCGGGTTCGCATCGCGCGCCGAATGGACGCCGGACGAACTCGCGAAGGCCTGCCGCGACTGGGCGAAGGCGATCGTCGCGGAAGCGCAGGCCGACGCGTCGATGGTCGACCCGCTCGCCGCGCAGATCAAGGGCGCGGTGCACGACATCCGCACGCTCGAGGAGATGATGCAGACGCCCGCCTGGCGGCTCGCGGAATCGCTGCGCCAGCGGATCTACGAAGCGAAGCTCGCGTGCGAGATGAGCGTCGGCAGCGCCGCGCGCGACAAGCTCGGCGAACTGCGCGGGCTGTTGCGGCTCGGCCTCTCGCACGGTTCGTTCCAGAAGCAGGAAGCGCAGCAGATCATGGAATACCTGCGGCTGCTGAAACCGGAAATCTTCGTCGACGAGCCGTACGACATCTTCGCGCGGCTCGCCGCGTGGCTGCGCAGCGTGTTCACGCCGGCCGCCGCGCGGCCCGCGCCAGGGCCGGACCACGGCCAGCGCCGGCCCTGAGTTCGCGCCTCACCAACGAAACGGGCGGCCCGGTCCGCCTCAGCGCGAACCGGGCCGCCCGGTGACCGCCGTCATGGCGCGCCGTCAGGGACGAGCGCCGCGCGGCGAGCCGCGATCGCCGGCTTACTGCGAGCCGGCGCCCGCCGACGCACCGCCCTGAACGCCGGCGCCTTCGGTTGCCGCGTCGCCGACCTTCGAGTTCGTCGAGCCTGCGCGATGCTTGGCCGACTTCGCGGTGTGCTTCATATGCTTCTTCGTCGAATGAACGGCCGACCCGGTCGTGTCGTTCGCGCCGTTCGCCGCTGCGCCGACCGAATCCGTCGCACCGCCGACCGCGTTACCCGACCCGCTCATGCCGGCGCCACCCTGCGTACCTGCCGCAGCGCCCGTGCCTGTGCCTGTACCTGCGCCCGTCCCCACGCCTGCGCCTGCACCCGCACCCATTCCGGCGCCCGGCGCCTGCGTCTGCGCGCCAGCGCCGGCCGTGCCCTGCGCAGCCGTACCCGTCTGGGCGAAGGCGGCCGAAGTGGCAAACGCCGTCAGCGCGGCACCGATCAGCATCGTACGAATCTTGGACATGACAATCCTCCTCAAGAGTTGTGGGCGCGAACCGCGTCGGTGCGATCCGTCGCGTCGCCCGCTGCGAAAACATGCAGCAGGTAACGCGAGAGACACGCGGCCGATGCAGCCGGTTCTGCAATCTCTCAGACTGTTACCCACGGTTTCATTTGCTGACGAATCGCTCACACTCGCTCACATCCGGCCCGCTCGCGCGCCGGCGCGCGGTGCCGTATGATGCGGGGCGATTCCTCCCGCGCATCGCGCGCACTCTCGTCATGCCCAATCTGGATTTCACGCTGACCGGCGACTACGTCGAGCTGCACAACCTTCTGAAGATCACCGGCCTCGCCGACAGCGGCGGCACCGCGAAGACGATCGTCGCGTCCGGCGCGGTGAAAGTCGACGGCGCGGTCGAGCTGCGCAAGACCTGCAAGATTCGGGCTGGCCAGGTCGTGCTGTTCGGCGATACGCGCATCGCCGTGCACGGCGGCGCGTAGCGTTCCCCCTGTCCGCGACATGGCCATCGCCGCGCGCGTTCGACACCGTGCGAATAAAGCCGTAAGCTAGCCGTCTCTCAAAATAAATACAGGCAGCGCGGGCCCGCACTCGCGCGAGCGCCCTCTCCATGTCGCATTCCGGTCTTACGCGGACGGCCGCCGCGCCGCCGTCCCTGTCCCGTCACGCCGCCGATACCGCGCGCCTCGCCGCGCCGCTCGCGATCGCACAGCTCTCTCAGATGGCGATGAGCGTCACCGACACGGTGCTGCTCGGCTCGCTCGGCCCCGATTCGCTCGCGGCCGGCGGCCTTGGGGCGAACTTCTTCTTCGTGATCGTCACCGTGCTGCAGGGTGTGCTGTCGTCGGTCAGCGTCAGCGTCGCGCATGCGCGCGGCGCGCAGGCCGACGATCGCGTGCCGCACATCTACTGGACCGGCTTCGTGCTGTCGGTGCTGCTCGCGATTCCGGCGATCGTCGCGCTGTCGCTCGCCGAACCGATCCTGCTGATGTTCCACGAACCGCCGACGCTCGCCCATCACGTCGGCCAGTACACGGGCATCCTGCGCTTCGCGGCGCTCGGCAGCCTGATCGGCGTCGGCCTCATGCGCGCGTTCCTGCCGGCGATCGGCGCGGCACGCCGCTTGCTGTGGGTGTCGATCGGCGGCGTCGGCGTGAATGCGGTGCTGAACTACGGGCTGATTCACGGCGCGTTCGGGCTGCCGCGGCTCGGCTTTCTCGGTTCGGCCGTCGCGACGACGATCACGATCTGGCTGACCGCGCTCGCGCTGATCTGGCTGCTGCACGGGCGCCAGCGCTTTCGCCATTTCGTGACGGCCGCGCGCCCGAAGCTGCCGGTGATGGGCGAGCTGATCGGGATCGGCTGGCCCGTCGCGATCACCTACGGAGTCGAATCGACGCTGTTCCTCGCGACCGGGCTGACGGTCGGCGTGCTCGGCGCGACCTCGCTCGCCGCGCACCAGATCGCGCTGAACGTCGCATCGGTGTCGTTCATGGTGCCGCTCGCGATCGGCCAGGCGGCGAACGTGCGCGTCGGCTACTGGGTCGGCGCCGGCGAACCGGTCGCCGCACGCCATGCGGGCTTCGTCGCGCTCGGGCTCGGCATCGCGTTCATGTCGCTGTCCGGCCTCGTGATGATCGTCGCGCCGCACACGATCGTCGGGCTCTACCTGCATCTCGACGATCCGGCGAACGCCGGCACGGTCGCGCTCGCCGCGTCGCTGCTCGGCATCGCCGCGGTATTCCAGATCGTCGACGGGATGCAGACCGTCGCGTCGGGCGCGTTGCGCGGGCTCAAGGACACGCGCATCCCGATGCTCGCGGCGACCTTCGGCTACTGGGGAATCGGCTTTCCGACCGGCTACTGGCTCGCGTTCCATGCCGGACTCGGCGCGCGCGGCCTGTGGTGGGGGCTCGCGGCCGGCCTCGCGAGCGTCGCCGCGCTGATGGCGTGGCGCTTCCATCTGAAGAGCGCGTCGTTGGCGAGCGCCGCGCGCTGAGCGCGACACGACGCGAAATCGCGGCCGGCGCTATGCTTGTCGCCTGAACACCCACACGCCTCACGATACGCCCTCGCCGCGCGCCGCGCGGCCTTCCCCTTTTCTCGAGGAGTGCATCATGAACGAAGCAGTCCGGATGGAACGCGACACGTTCGGCGAGATCGCCGTCCCGGCCGACCGGCTCTGGGGCGCGCAAACCGAGCGCTCGCTGCAGAATTTCCGGATCTCGACGGAAAAACAGTCGCCCGAGCTGATCCATGCGCTGGCGATCGTCAAGCGCGCGGCTGCGGGCGTGAACCAGTCGCTCGGCGTGCTCGCCGACGACAAAGCGCAGGCGATCATCGCCGCGGCCGACGAGATCATCGCCGGCAAGCATGCGCGCGAATTCCCGCTCGCGGTCTGGCAGACGGGCTCCGGCACGCAGACCAACATGAACCTGAACGAAGTGATCGCGAACCGCGCGAGCGAGCTGATGGGCGGCGAGCGCGGCGAAGCGCGCAAGGTTCATCCGAACGACGACGTGAACCGCGGCCAGTCGTCGAACGACGTGTTCCCGACCGCGATGCACGTCGCGGCCGCGTACGCGATCGTCAATCATCTGCTGCCCGCGCTGCGCACGCTGCGCGCGACGCTCGACGCGAAGTCGAAGGCGTTCGCCGACATCGTGAAGATCGGCCGCACGCACCTGCAGGACGCGACGCCGCTCACGCTCGGCCAGGAGTTCTCAGGCTACGTTGCGCAGCTCGACCAGGGCATCCGGCATGTCGAATCGGCGCTGCCGCATCTTTACGAGCTCGCGCTCGGCGGCACCGCGGTCGGCACCGGGCTGAACGCGCATCCGGAATTCGCGGCGCGCGTGGCCGGCGAGATCGGCCGCCTGACGAAGCTGCCGTTCGTCACGGCGCCGAACAAGTTCGAGGTGATGGCGGCCGCCGACGCGCTGGTGTTCGCGCACGGCGCGCTGAAGACCGTCGCGGCGGGCCTGATGAAGATCGCGAACGACGTGCGCTGGCTCGCGAGCGGCCCGCGCTGCGGGCTCGGCGAGTTGTCGATCCCCGAAAACGAGCCCGGCAGCTCGATCATGCCGGGCAAGGTCAATCCGACGCAGTCGGAAGCCGTCACGATGCTGTGCTGCCAGGTGTTCGGCAACGACGTCGCGGTGAACGTCGGCGGCGCAAGCGGCAATTTCGAGCTGAACGTGTTCCGGCCGATGATCGCGCACAACGTGCTGCAGTCGGTCCGGCTGCTCGCGGACGGCGCGCAGAGCTTCAACGATCACTGCGCGGTAGGCATCGAGCCGAACCGCGCGCGCATCGATTTGCTGCTGAACGAATCGCTGATGCTCGTGACCGCGCTCAATCCGCATATCGGCTACGACAAGGCCGCGCAGATCGCGAAAAAGGCGCACAAGGAAGGCACGACGCTGAAGGCCGCCGCGCTGGCGCTCGGTTATCTGACCGAGGCGGAATTCGACGAGTGGGTCAGGCCGGAGCAGATGGTCGGCACACGCTGAGCGTCGGCCCGCGCGGCGCAATGCAAACGGGGGCGCACGCGCCCCCGCGTCGTCACACTTCGCCCTTCGCGACTTCTTCCGGCTTCATCTCGACGATCTTGTCGAGTGCCGCGCGCACGTCCATCGCGTATTTCGCGAGCCGCTTCTGCTCGTCGGTTTCCGGCACGAACGTCGGCACCGGCAGCGGATTGCCGTTCTCGTCGACGGCCACGAACACGACGAGACAATCGGTCGTCTGACGCAGTACGCCGCCCTTCGGATCGCCGGCATGCACGGACACGTGAATGTGCATGCTGGTGCGCCCGGTCGCGACGACGCGCGCCTTCAGCTCGACGAGGTTGCCGACGAGGATCGGACGCTGGAAGCGGATGTTGCCGACGCTGACCGTCACGCAGTAGCGGCTCGACCAGACCGCCGCGCATGCATACGCGACCTCGTCGATCCATTTCATCAGCGCGCCGCCGTGCACCTTGCCGCCGAAGTTCACGGACGACGGTTCGGCGAGGAAGCGGAATACGGTTTCGTTGCGGTCGAGGGGAGCCGGAACGGGGGACGAATGGGACATCGTTTAACTCCAGGCAACAGCGGCGCTGTAACGGCGCGATTATACGTTGCACTGCGACAACGCGCCGCGCAACGGAGCCCTCAATAGCGGACCGTCACGCCCTGATCGATCGTCCCGTACATTTCGAGGCTGCCGCCTCGCTCGGCGGCGCCGCCCTGCGCGCACGCGGCGCACACGAGCACGGCCGCCAGCAGACAGAAAAACGTCTTCATCGTTGCATCGTGTCGGATCGCGGCGGCCCGCTGCCGCCGCGTTCGCCCATTCTACGCGCGGCGCGGCTGCCGCTGCGGGTCGCGCGTCGCGCGGTCGACGGCTGTCGGCGGCTGTGCCAGCGCGTCGGGCCGCGCCGACATTTCAGCCGGGCCCGAAACATCGAATGCCGGCAGCGCCTACACTGCGAATCATTCCCAGACGCGAGACGACGATGAGCGACCACGACGATCACCACTTTCCGGGCCTGAACCGCATCGGCGCGCTACTGGCCGACCCGGGCCGCGCGGCGATGCTGTGGGCGCTGATGGACGGCAGCGCGCGCCCGGCCGGGGAGCTGACGATGATCGCGGGGCTGTCGCCGTCCGCGGCGAGTGCGCATCTCGCGCGGCTGACCGAAGGCGGGCTGCTCGCCCTCGAGGTGCGCGGCCGGCACCGCTACTTCCGGCTGGCGTCGGCCGACATCGCCGCATCGCTCGAAGCGCTCGCGAACGTCGCGCGCGCGGCCGCGCCGCACCGGCCGGTGCCGCCGCCGTCGCGCACGGTGCCGGCCGAGCTGCGCTACGCGCGCACCTGCTACGACCACATGGCGGGCGAACTCGCAGTGCGCATCTTCGACAGTCTGAACGCGCGCGGCTGGCTGCACGCAAACGGCGATGCCATCGAGACGACCGAACTCGGCGCGCAGGCGCTCGCGCGCTGGGGCATCGACGTCGCGCAGCAGCGTGCGCGGCGGCGCCGCTTCGCGTGCGAGTGCCTGGACTGGAGCGAGCGCCGCGCGCATCTGGGCGGCGCGCTCGGCGCCGCGATGCTCGACAGCTTCTGCGCGCACGGCTGGGTCGAGCGCACGTCGCGCCCGCGCGTGCTGCGCGTGACGGTGCCCGGACAGCAGGCGCTCGACGCCTGGCTGACGACCGGCTGACGCACACATTGCGCGCGCACGACAGCGAGGCGCGATGGACAGGTTTTGTTACATCGCCGCCGATCGGACTTACAAAACGCAGCGCACTGAAACAGGTCGAGCGGATATCGTGAATCGAGCGGCACGAATCGACGTGCCGACATCACGACCATCGCTCACCATGGCTTTTCTGTTCGCGCGCAAGCGCACCACGCGCGTCACGCTGTTCGCCGTCGCGGCGCTCGCCGCGGTGCCGCCCGTTTTCGCGCAGACGGCCGCACCCGCACCGTATGCGGCGGCTGCGCAGCCGTCCGCCGGCGACCCGCCCGGTCGCGTCGCGCGGCTGAACTACCTGTCCGGCGCGGTGACGACCGAGCCGGCCGGCACCGACGCATGGTCGTATGCCGCGGTGAACCGGCCGCTCACGACCGGCGATCAGCTGTGGAACGACGCCGGCGCCCGCTCGGAACTGCACATCGGCTCGACCGCGGTGCGGCTCGGCGCCTCGACGAGCCTGTCGGTGCTGAACCTCGACGATTCGACGACGCAGCTGAAAGTCGGCCTCGGCACGCTCTCGACGCACGTGCGCGCGCTACCGGCCGGCACGTCGTACGAAATCGATACGCCGAACCTCGCGCTCGGCATTACGGCGCCGGGCGATTATCGCGTCGACGTCGCGCCCGATGGCGCAAGCACGACGGTCACCGTGCGCAGCGGCAGCGCGACGGTCTACGGCAGCAACGGCCAATATCCGCTCTCCGCCGGGCAACAGGCCGTGTTTACCGGCACCGACCTGCAGATCGCGCAGCAGTCGGCCGCGCCGCCGCCCGACGCGCTCGACCGGTGGGCCGCGGGACGCGACGCGGCCGAGGACCGGTCGGTGTCGGCCCGCTACGTGTCGCGCGACATCCCCGGCTATCAGGACCTCGACGCGAACGGCACGTGGCGCGACACGCCGGCGTACGGCCCCGTCTGGGTGCCGAACGACACGCCGGCCGACTGGGCGCCGTATCACGACGGCCACTGGATCTGGCAGGCGCCCTGGGGCTGGACCTGGGTCGACGACGCGCCATGGGGCTTCGCGCCCTATCACTACGGTCGCTGGGCCTACGTCGACGATCGCTGGGCCTGGGTGCCGGGGCCGACGGCCGTCAGCGCGCCGCCCGCCTATGCGCCGGCGCTCGTCGCGTTCGTCGGCGGCGGCGACGGGCCCGACTGGAGCGTCGCGCTGACGGTCGGCGGCGTCGCCGCGGCCGGCTGCGCGTGGTTCGCGCTCGGACCGGGCGAGCCGTGGCATCCGGCCTGGGGCGGATGGAGTCCGCACTACTACGAACGCGTGAACCGGAACATCGTCGTGAACCGGATTACCGTGAACAACACCGTGAACGTGACGAACGTGCACAACACGTACGTGAATTTCGGCGCGCCGCATGCGATCGCGGCCGTGCCCGCGACCGCGTTCGTGCACGGCCAGCCGGTCGCGCGCTTTGCGCAGCACGTCGATCCGCGGCAATGGCGCAATGCGCACGTGGTGCCGGGCACGCCGGGCATTGCGCCGGTGCGGCAAAGCTTCACGGGCGGCCTGCGTACCGCGAGCTATCGGCCGCCCGCCGCGATCGGCCAGCATCCGTTCGTCGCCACGCGCAATCCGGCCGTACCGGCCGCGTATCGCGATCAGGCGGCCGCGCATCTGGTGCGCAAGGGCGAACACGTGCCGGGCGCCGGCACGCCGATCGCGAAGACGAGCGTGCCGCCCGATTACGCGGCGCGGCCCGTGCGCGTGCCGGGCGCCGCGCACACGGGCGCATGGGTGATGCGCAACGTGCAGCTCGTGAATCCGCACGGTCCGATCGTGCATCCGGCGCCGCGCAACGCGACGGCAGCGCCGGGCGCCGCGGCGCCGATGCCGGCTCAGGCGGGACGACCCGGTGCGCCGGGCGCCGTTGCATTCGTGGGACCGCATGGGCCGAACGGCGCGAGACCGGCGGTCGACGGACATGCCATGCCGCCTGCCGCGAACGGCGACGCCGCGCACGCGCCCGGCAGCGCGCAGGCGCGCGCAGCGTTCGCCGGCGCGGGAGCAGTCCCGCATCCGCCCGCGACAGCGGCGGGCGTGGCCGATGCCGCGCATGGCGGACAGCCCGCCGCTGCCCGGCCGGAGCCTGCGTGGATGCAGCCGCATACGCCGCTCGCGCGTCAGCGCCCGACTCCGGCGCCGGCCGCTACGGCTGCGCTGCCGGGCGCGGGCGAGCACGCGGCGCCGCCTTTACACGGCGTCGCACAGCCGCCTCAGGCGCAGCATGCGCCCGACGCCCGACAGGCTCCGGAGCAATCGAACGCGCGGCGCGAAGCCCCGCGCACGTCCGCGCAACCGCCGCTTCAAACGGCGCAGATCCCGCAACCGCGCCCCGACTTCCGCGAACCGGCCCGTCACGCTCAACCCCAGCCGCAGCCGGAACGCGCGGTGCCGGCCCCGCGACCGCAGCGCGAATTCGCGCAACCGGCGCCGCGCCACGACGCCGCCCCGCCGCGCGCGAACGAATTCCGGCCGCCCGCGGTGGCGCGCGAAATGCCGCGCCCGCAGCCGCCGGCACCGCGCATGGAATCGCATCCGTCGATGCCTGCACCGCATGTCGAACAGCGCGCGCCGATGCCCGCACCGCATATCGAGCCGCGTCCGCAGCCGGCGCCGCACGCGGAGGCGCCGCATCCCGCCAACCCACCGCACGGCGACGAACGGCGCCGACACTGAGCGGCGCGCCCGCCCAAACGACGAAGGCCCGACCGGCATACACCGGTCGGGCCTTCGTCGTTGCCGAGCGGAACGGCCGAGCCGGCCGCCGGGCCGTCAGACCGCCATCGGCGCGGTCAGCGGCTCATGGTGTCGGTAACCGACCAGCGAGAAATCCGACGGCTCGACGCGTTCGAGCCATTCCGGCTCGTAGACGCCGGTTTTCGCGTATTCCGGCACGCGATCGGCGATCACGAGCCGCGGGCTTTCGTACGGCTCGCGCTTGAGCTGCTGCTGCAGCATGTCGAGCTGGTTCTCGTAGATATGCGCATCGCCGATGAAGTACGTGAACCAGCGCGGCGTATAGCCCGTCAACCGGCCGACGAGCGACAGCAGCGCTGCGCCTTCGGTCAGGTTGAACGGCGTGCCGAGCCCAACGTCGTTGCTGCGGATATACAGGCACAGCGAGATTTCGCGCTTCGCGACGTTGGGCAGGAACTGGTACAGCAGATGGCAGGCGGGCAGCGCGATCTGGTCGAGGACGGCCGGATTCCACGCATGAAACAGAATGCGTCGATCGGCGGGATTCTCCATGATCGTGTCGAGACACTGACGCAGCTGATCGATCGCCTTGTACAGCAGCACCTTCTGCGCGCCATCCTCGTCGAAGCGCGTGACGATCCGGAAACCTCGGCGCTGCGCGTCGGCGAGCTGCGCGTCCGCGTGCGCGTCGAGCACCTTGTAGCCCGGCCACTGGCGCCACTGCACGCCGTACACGTCGCCCAGATCGTCGACGCCCTGCCGGTACGGATTCGCGAGCCATTGCGCGTTCTCGTTCGCGTTGGCGTCCCAGACCTTGCAGCCGAGCGCGCGGAAATCGGCCGCGCTGCGCGATGCGCGCAGAAAGCCGATCAGTTCGCCGATCGCGGACTTGAACGCAAGTTTCTTCGTCGTGACGGCCGGGAAGCCCTGCTGCAGGTCGAACCGCAACATCGCGCCCGGCATGCTGATGGTGCGGATGCCCGTGCGGTTCTCCTGCCAGGTGCCGGTGTCGAGGATGGTGCGAACGAGGTCGAGATACTGTTTCATGCGGGTTCCTTCGGCCGCGAGGGCGGCCGTACCCGCAGATTTTAGCAAGCGTGGCGAGGAAGCTCCGGCGGCGGCGAAAACGGCGCGAGCGTGTCGCCGCGGTCGCGCATCCCATGTGCACACATCAGCCGATACAGCGTCACGCGCGACACGCCCAGTTCGCGCGCGGCGTCCGCGAAACGGCCGCGATGCCGCAGCAGCGCCTGCTCGATCGCCTGCCGCTCGGCCGCTTCGCGCGCCTCGACGAGCGACACCGGCGCGAGCGCCGCATAGTCGTTCAGCTCGAGATCGGCCGCGGTGATCGTCCGACCTTCCGACATCACGATCGCGCGCCGCACGCGATTGATCAGCTCGCGCACGTTGCCGGGCCACGCATAGCCGTACAGCGCGGCGACCGCATCGGGCGAGAACCCGCGCAGACGGCGATGCGCGTCGCCCTTGAAACGCTCGAGCATGTGGCGCGCAAGCACCTCGATATCGCGGCCCCGCGCCCGCAGCGGCGGTTCCTCGATCTTCAGCACGCAGAGACGATGAAACAGATCCTCGCGGAACCGGCCTTCGCGCAGCGCTGCCTCCATGTCGACGTGCGTCGCGCAGATTACGCGCACGTCGACCGGCACCGACGCATGCGCGCCGAGTCGTTCGATCTTCCCTTCCTGCAGGAAGCGCAGCAGGCTCGCCTGGCTCTCGAGCGGCAGATCGCCGATCTCGTCGAGAAACAGCGTGCCGCCGTTCGCGGCTTCGACACGTCCGATCTTGCGCTGATTCGCGCCCGTGAATGCGCCGCGCTCGTAGCCGAACAGCTCGGCCTGCAGCAGCGTCGCCGGAATCGCGCCGCAATTGATCGCGACGAACGGCGCGTGCGCACGCGCCGAGCGCTCATGAATCGCGACGGCCGTGAGCTCCTTGCCGGTACCCGATTCGCCGGAAATGAAAACGGGCGCGTCGGTCATCGCGACGCGCCGGATCGTCTTGAACAACGCGAGCATCGCGTCGCACGTGCCGACCATCTCGCCTTCGCCGCGCCCGCCGGACGCGACCGGATCGCTCAGCGCAATCATGCCGTGCGCATGCCCGACCGTTTCCACGATGCGCGCTGTCTCGTACGGCATCGTCACATAGTCGAAACAGTAATCGCGGATCACATGCCGCAGCATCGGGTCCTGCAACTGGCCGCGACACGTTGCCGCGATCCAGCCGACGTGCTGGATGCTCAGGCACGACTCCAGCTCGCGCAGCTCCGCGGGCTTGAAGCCCGGCGAGAAATCGAGGAATCCCGCGGTGGCGACGCCCTGCTGCACGACGCGCCGTACGTCGCGTACGGTCTCCGCGAGATCGACGCGCCAGCCGCAGTCGTCGAAATGGCCGCGCAATGCGTCGTCCGGCTCGCGCGAATAATAGATCACATGCCGCTGCTCGGCTCCCATATGCTCACCCCGTTCGTCCACCGTGTAACGATTGCCGCGCACGCACGTCACGTGCGAAAAATTCGAATCGGGCCCGGCCCGATGCGCGGCAACAGCAGGCCTCGCATAATGGCGCTTGTCTGGCGTCCAGATTGTTGTTGTCGGATGGTCTCCGTGACAGCCGTCGAACGGCATGAAGCCGTGTCGGCGCATGTGTCGATCCGGCCGACTGCTCAGGATTTCGATCGATCAATCATCTGCACATAGCGCGGGCGCAGCGAAGCGTTCGACATCGACACACGCGCCGATTGTCGTCCCGGATGCGCAGCGATTGAATCCGCAGTATTCCGGAGCCCTGTCGTTTCACGACTGAAACATTTTTTGCGCTTCTTCCCGCGTCGTTCGCGACACGCGTACGCGCATGCCCGTAGCGACAACGCTCTCGCCGCGATGGCATGCATTTCGCTGAATAGCGAATAACAGGGAGAGCGGCCATGCAAAAACGCCTTTTACATTCTTTCATTCCGCTCGCGATTGCCGCCGCGTATGCGTTCGCACCCGCGCACGCGGACGAAAGCGCGCGCGCCGCACACGACACCTGGCTACGCGACGCGGCGCCCGGCATGCGGACGCACGAAGGCGCGGGGATCATCGCGGTGTCGGCGCCGCGGCCGGTGCCGGCCGGCAAGATGTCGGTGACGCTTTGGGATGAAATCGGGCCGCCCGCGCCGTTGCCGACGCCGCTGCCCGCGCCGCAGCCGTCCGATGTCCAGCACGCGATGCACGAAGGCGCGGAAACCAACGTGCATCAATGAAACGTCCGCGCCGATCGCACGACAGTCGATCAGGATCGCGTATCGATCGTCTGTACGGTATCGGCAACACGATCGATCGACATCGCCACCTCGTGCGATGCAACGGTTTCGAGCCCGTCCCCCGGCGGGCATTTTTTTGTCTGCACGCAGGCGCAGCGCGCCGCGAGGAGGCGCGCCCGTTCCGGTAGAATCGGCGCCATTCCGGTTCTTCCTCTCTCCGACCTTCATGACGACGTTGACCTTGATCGTCGCGCGCGCCCGCAACGGCATCATCGGCCGCGACAACCAGCTGCCCTGGAAACTTCCTGAAGACCTCGCGTTCTTCAAGCGCACGACGATGGGCGCGCCGATCGTGATGGGACGCAAGACGCACGAGTCGATCGGCCGTCCGCTGCCGGGCCGCCGCAACATCGTCGTCACGCGCGACGCGTCGCGCCGCTTCGACGGCTGCGACACCGTCACGTCGCTTGCCGATGCGCTCGCGCTCGCCGCGCGCGACGGTGCCGCGGAAGCATTCCTGATCGGCGGCGCGCAACTGTATGCGGAAGGCCTCGCCCAGGCGGATAAGCTGATCGTCACCGAGATCGATGCCGACTTCGAAGGCGACGCATCGTTTCCGGCGCCCGATCCCGCACAGTGGCAGGAAGTGTCGCGCGATGCGCATCAGGCTGCCGCGCCGAACACGTTCGGTTACGCATTCGTCGTCTACGCACGCAAGCGCGGCTGATACGTACCGCTCCATAAAAAAACCGACCGGCTCGCGCCGATCGGTTTTTTTTCGTCCAAGCGCGCCGCCGACGCGGCGCAGTGCCGTGCTTACTGGCCGGCGATCGTCATCTGCTCGATCAGCACCGAGCCGGTTTCCTTCGTGCCGCGCACAATCGAATCCGCGCCGATCGCGACGATGTGCCGGAACATTTCCTGCAGCGTGCTTGCGACGGTAATCTCCTCGACCGGATACTGGATCACGCCGTTCTCGACCCAGAAGCCCGCCGCGCCGCGCGAATAATCGCCGGTCACGTAGTTCACGCCCTGCCCCATCAGTTCGGTCAGCAGCAGGCCCGTGCCGAGCTTCTTCAGCATTGCGTCGAAATCGTCGCCCGGCTGCGTGTTCGAGCTGCGCAGCGCGAGGTTGTGCGAGCCGCCGGCGTTGCCGGTGGTCTGCGTGCCGAGCTTGCGCGCCGAATACGTCGACAGGAAATAGCCTTCGACGACGCCGTCCTTCACGACGCTGCGCGAGCGCGTGCGCACGCCCTCTTCGTCGAACGGCGCGCTACCCATCGCGCGCGGCACGTGCGGATCCTCGACGATCTGCACGTGCGGCGCGAACACCGGCTTGCCGAGGCTGTCGACGAGGAACGACGTCTTCCGGTACAGCGCGCCGCCGCTCACTGCCTGCACGAACGCGCCGAGCAGACCGGCCGCGAGCGGTGCTTCGAACAGCACGGGCACCTTGCGCGTGTCGAGGCGACGCGCGCCCATGCGCGCGAGCGCACGCTCCGCGGCATAGCGGCCCACCGCTTCCGGCGCGGCGAGATCGGCCGCGCTGCGCTTCGACGTGTACCAGTCGTCGCGCTGCATGTGACGGCCGCTGCCCGCGATCGGCGCGCACGCGATGTAGTGACGCGAGTACGGATAGCCGCCGAGGAAGCCGCGCGACGTGGCGAGCACGAACTGCGAATGCTGCGCGGACACGCTCGCGCCTTCCGAATTGCGGATCTGCGGGCTGACCGCGAACGCGGCGTCTTCCGCGCGGCGCGCGATGTCGACGGCTTCGTCGGCCGACAGCGCCCACGGGTGATAGAGATCGAGATCGCGCGGATCGGTCTCGAGCAGTTCGGCTTCGGCGAGGCCGGCCGCGTCGTCCTCGGCCGTGAAGCGCGCGATGTTGTAGGCCGCCGCGACCGTATCCTTGATGGCGGCCGGCGAGAAATCGGACGTGCTCGCGTTGCCGCGCTTCTTGCCGATGAACACCGTCACGCCGACCATCTTGTCGCGATTGTGCTCGATCGTCTCGACCTCGCCGCGGCGCACCGAGACGGACAGGCCGTCGCCTTCGGAGATTTCGGTCGCCGCGTCCGTCGCGCCGAGCGCCTTCGCATGGCGAAGAATGTCCGAGGCGATTTCTTTGAGCTGATCCTGCGTGTGCGGGAAATAGCGCGCTTGTACGTCGAGATTGGCTGCCATCGTCGTGATATCCGGTGGCGGGCAGGCCGCCCGCATGGTCAAAATGTTGCGTATCCCGCGATCATAGCAAGGTCCGGGGCCGGATACCGACAAGCTGGGCGCATGCGCGCCGCGATACAATGCCGCCCATGAACCGCAAAACCCGAATCCAGCCGATCGAGCATGCCGACGACGACGTCCACAACGGCTACGATCGCCCCAGCAAATCCCAGTTGAAGCGCGAAATGCACGCGCTGCAGGAACTTGGCCAGGCGCTCGTCGACCTGCCGAAAGACGCGCTCAAGCGCATGCCGATGCCGGAAGACCTCGCGGACGCCGTCCGCGAGGCGCGCCGCATCACCGACCACGAAGGCAAGCGCCGCCAGCTGCAATACGTCGGCCGCGTGATGCGCTCGCTGACCGACGACGAAACGGCTGCGCTGCGCACCGCACTCGACGCGCAGCGCGGCGTGAACAAGGCCGCGACCGCGCGGCTGCACTGGATCGAGCGCACGCGCGAGCGGCTGCTCGCCGACGACGCGGCGCTGACCGAATTCATTCGCCAATATCCGGACGCCGACGTGCAGGAAGGCCGCACGCTGATCCGCAACGCGCGCAAGGAAGCGCAGCTCGGCAAGCCGCCGCGCTACTTCCGCGAGCTGTTCCAGTGGATCAAGACCGCGAGCGGCACGCCCGACACCGACGATACGGCGTCCGACGAAGCCGGAGACGACGATGACGACGCAGCGTAATCATCCCGACGAGCTCGTGGTCGGCCTCGTGTCGATCAGCGACCGCGCCAGCACCGGCGTCTACGAAGACCAGGGCATTCCGGCGCTGCAGGCATGGCTCGGCACCGCGCTGACGTCGCCGTGGCGCGCGCACACGCGGCTGATCCAGGACGACACGGCGACGATCTCCGCGACGCTCGTCGAGCTCGTCGACGTCGCGCGCTGCGATCTCGTGTTGACGACCGGCGGCACGGGGCCAGCGCGTCGCGACGTGACGCCCGAGGCGACGCTGGCGGTGGCCACGAAGGAAATGCCGGGATTCGGCGAACAGATGCGGCAGATCAGCCTGAACTTCGTGCCGACCGCGATCCTGTCGCGGCAGGTCGCGGTGATCCGCGAAACGGCCGACCACGCGGCGCTGATCATCAACCTGCCGGGGCAGCCGAAGTCGATCCGCGAAACGCTCGAAGGGCTGCGCGATGCCGACGGCAAGTCGACCGTGCCCGGCATCTTTGCCGCGGTGCCCTACTGCATCGACCTGATCGGCGGGCCGTACATCGAGACCGACGCCGCGGTGGTCGCGGCGTTTCGGCCGAAAAGCGCGCAGCGCGCGCCGCGCTGAGCGCGTGCCGGGCCGCTCAGGCGGCCGGCGCCGACTCGCCCGCCGATGCGGCTGCGGAGGCTGCGGAAGCCGCCGGAATCAGGAAGTGCTGGCGATAGTACTTGAGCTCGTCGATCGATTCGTGGATGTCGGCCAGCGCCGTATGCATCGCACGCTTCTGGAACCCCTTGTAGATCGCCGGCTGCCAGCGGCGGCAGAGCTCCTTGAGTGTGCTGACGTCGAGGTTCCGGTAGTGGAAGAAGCGCTCGAGCTCCGGCATCCAGCGCGCCATGAAGCGGCGGTCCTGGCAGATCGAGTTGCCGCACATCGGCGACTTGCCGGGCGGCACGTATTGCGCGAGGAAGGCCTGCAGCTGCGCGGCGGCCTCCGCTTCGGTCACGGTCGATGCGCGCACGCGGTCGATCAGACCCGAGCGGCCGTGCGTCGACTTGTTCCAGTCGTCCATCTTCGCGAGCGTTTCGTCGCTCTGGTGGATCGCGAACACGGGACCTTCGACGGCGATCTCGAGCGTGGAGTTGGTCACGACGACCGCGATCTCGATGATGCGGTCGTTATCCGGGTCGAGGCCCGTCATCTCCATGTCGAGCCAGACGAGATTCAACTCGTTGCGCACGAGTGCGGGCTGGCTGGCGGAAGCGGCGGTATCGGTCATGAGTCATCCTGGAAAATGGCGGACGGCGCGCGGCGCCGTCCGGACGGCCGGCCTCGCCTCTGCGGGCGCCGTCCGCAAGAACATATAATTCTCGCATAGAACCCTTTGGCGCCTTCGATGTCACCCTTTTCGCTCACCCTGCTGTTCGCGTGCGCCGTGCTCGCGATGGTCGTCACCAAACTGTGGCTCGCGTCGCGGCAAATCCGCTTCGTCGCCGCGCATCGCGACCGCGTGCCCGCGCAGTTCGCCGCCAAGGTGCCGCTCGGCGCGCACCAGCGCGCGGCCGACTATACGGTCGAGCGCACGCGCCTGACGATGCTCGAGATCGTCGTCAGCGCGGGCGTGCTGGTCGCGCTCACGCTGCTCGGCGGCGTCGGCGCACTCGACACGCTGCTGACCGGCTGGTTCGGGCGCGGCTACGGGCAGCAGGTCGCGCTCGTCGCCGTCGTGCTCGCGATCACCGGCGCGATCGACGTGCCGTTCGAGTATTACCGCCAGTTCGGGATCGAGCAGCGCTTCGGCTTCAACCGGATGACGAAGCGGCTGTTCTTCACCGACATGCTGAAGAACATGCTGCTCGGCGCCGTACTCGGGCTGCCGCTGCTGTTCGTCGTGCTCTGGCTGATGAACCAGGCCGGCAGCCTGTGGTGGCTGTGGGCGTGGCTCGTCTGGGTCGCGTTCCAGATGCTCGTGCTGCTGATCTATCCGACCTTCATCGCGCCGCTCTTCAACAAGTTCGAGCCGCTGACCGACGAAGCGCTGCGTGCGCGGATCGAATCGCTGATGAAGCGCTGCGGTTTCGCCGCGAAAGGCCTGTTCGTGATGGACGGCAGCCGCCGCTCCGCGCACGGCAACGCCTACTTCACGGGCTTCGGCGCATCGAAGCGGATCGTGTTCTTCGATACGCTGTTGGCGCGGCTGTCCGGCCAGGAAATCGAGGCGGTGCTCGCGCACGAACTCGGCCATTTCAAGCGGCGCCATGTGATGAAGCGCATGCTCGTGTCGTTCGTGCTGAGCCTTGCGCTGCTCGCGCTGCTCGGCTGGCTCGCGCAGCGCACGTGGTTTTACACGGGGCTCGGCGTGATCCCGTCGCTCGATTCGAGCAATGCAGGCGTCGCGCTCGTGCTGTTCTTCCTCGCGATTCCCGTGTTCCTGTTCTTCGCGACGCCGTTCGGCAGCCTCACGTCGCGCAAGCACGAGTTCGAAGCCGACGCGTTCGCGGCCAGCCAGACCGACGCGCAGGACCTTGTCAGCGCGCTCGTGAAGCTGTACGAGGACAACGCGTCGACGCTGACGCCCGACCCCGTCTACACGGCCTTCTACTACTCGCATCCGCCCGCGTCGCAGCGGATCGACCGTCTGCTGCAGCAAGCATGAGCCGGCCGACCTCCCGCAAGCCGGCCGCGCGCGCATCGGGCGCCGAACGTGTCGAAGGCCGCGTGATCGCGGCGCACGGCCGCCACTACATCGTCGCGCCCGACGACGGCGGCCCAATGCTCCAGTGCTTTCCGCGCGGCAAGAAGAGCGACGTCGCGGTCGGCGATCGCGTCGTCTACGAACGCACGTCGGCCGATCAGGGCGTGATCGTCGAGATCGGCGAGCGGCGCAACCTGCTGTATCGGTCCGATCAGTTCAAGTCGAAGCTGTTCGCCGCGAACCTCGACCAGTTGCTGATCGTGCTCGCGACCGAACCGTACTTCAGCGAGGATCTGCTCGGGCGCGCGCTGATCGCGGCCGAGGCCAATGAGCTCAAGCCGATCGTCGTGCTGAACAAGATCGACGTCGAGGCCGCGCTGCCCGTCGCGCGCGAGCGGCTCGCACCGTACCGCGCGCTCGGCTATGAGGTGCTAGAGCTGTCGGTGAAAGGCGCGCCGGACGACGCGCGCGCACAACTGATGCCGCATCTGGCCGGCCGTTCGACGATCCTGCTCGGTCAGTCGGGGATGGGCAAATCGACGCTCGTCAATCTGCTCGTGCCGGAAGCCGAAGCCGCGACGCGCGAAATCTCCGCTGCGCTGAACAGCGGTCGCCACACGACGACGTTCACGCGCCTCTATCCGCTGCCGGGCGGCGGCGCGCTGATCGATTCGCCCGGTTTCCAGGAGTTCGGCCTCTACCATCTGACCGAAGGCCGACTCGAACGCGCGTTTCCGGAATTCCGTCCGCTGCTCGCACACTGCCGTTTCTATAATTGCCATCATCTGCACGAGCCGGGCTGCGCGATCCTCGAAGCCGTCGCCGACGGTCGCATCGCGCCATCACGGCATGCGCTGTACGCGCAGCTCGTTCACGAGGCGAGCCAGGTCGTGCGTTGACGGCATCACGCCGACCGCATGCGGCCGGCGCGCTACCCTTTCTCGCCATCCGAGGAGCCGCGATGCGTTTCAAGGCGCCCGATCTCGCCACCGCACAGCACTGGGCGAACGTCCTCGAGGCGGCCGGGATCGGCTGCGAGCTGCACAACCGCTATGCGACCGGCGCACTCGGCGGCATTCCGGTCGACGCGTGCGCGCCCGAGCTATGGCTCGACGACGAACGCGACGACGCGCTCGCGCGCCGGCTGCTCGACGCCGCGTCGCGCGGCCCGGCGGCCGGCGCGGCGCCATGGCGATGCAGGCAGTGCGGCGAGGCGCTCGAAGCGCAGTTCACCGCGTGCTGGCATTGCGGCACCGTGCGCGATCCGCGCGACGACTGATCGGCATCACGGCAAAAGCACAAAGGCCGGCGTCCAGCCGGCCTTTCGCACATGCACGACGCGACGAACGCGTCACGATACCCATACCGCGAGCGTCAGCATCAGCAGCAGAATCATCCACAGGATCACCGCGCGCCATACGAGGCCGACGGCCGATTGCAGCGTGCGCGGCGTGCAATCGTCGCCGACCGACAGCGGACCGCTGTCGCCGACCGCCAGCGCATCGAGGCTCGACGGCTCGGCGAGCGGCCCCGCGAGCCGCGCGCCGAGCGCGCCGCTGCCCGCCGCGAGCAGCACGCCGTCGTTCGGATCGGGCCACTGGCGCGTATGGTTGCGCCAGGCGTAGATCGCATCCTCGAAGTTGCCGACGATCGCGAAACCGAGTGCGGTGAGCCGCGACGGAATCCAGTCGATCACGAAGAACGCGCGCTGCGCGAACGTCGAAAATGCGGCCGTGCGGTCCTCGCCGGGCGTCGCCCAGCTGCGCGCGAGATATTCGGAGATCCGGTACAGCACCGCGCCGGCCGGGCCGATCGGCAGCACGTACCAGAAGAACACGCCGAACACGTGACGATGCGATGCGACCACGGCATGGATCAGCGTATGACGGACGATTTCGCCGACCGGCATGTCGACGGTATCGATGCCCGTCCACTCGTGCAGGATTTCGCGCGCGCGCGGCACGTCGTCGTTGTTGAGCGCGAGATGGATGTCGGTGAAGTAGTGGCTGAACTGACGGAAGCCGAGCGTGAAATACACGACGGCGACGTTCCACAGGAACGCGAGCACGAAGCTCACCTTGTACAGCAGGAAGTAGATCAGTGCGACGACCAGCACCCACGGCAGCACGACCGCGAGCCACGCGAGGATGCCGTGCTTCTGTTTGCCGGCGTCGAGCCCATGCGCAACGGTTTCCGCGTGAAACTGGAACAGCGCGAACACCGGATTGCTCGGCGACAACGCGCGGACCTGTTCGATGATGAGGGCGAGAAGAACCGAGAAGAAAGTCATGCGTGGCGCCGTCTTCGGAGTTATGTCATTTTTGGCGTAACGATAGCACAGCGTAAGCCACGGATGGCTTCTGGCGCCGCCGCAGCGCGCGCGGCCGCACGCGCGACGCGGTGCGCCGTGTCAGCCGGCGGCCAAGAAGCGATACAGATTGCGCAACATGCCCGCAGTTGCGCCCCAGATGAAGTAATGGCCGCCCGCCTCGCCGTTCGGATAAGGCATCGCAAAAAAACGACGTTCTCCGCCGTCCCAGCGGAACACGCGCACTTGGTGATTGGCGGGATTCATCAGAAACGCGAGCGGCACCTCGAAGATCTCGGCGACTTCGAACGTGTCGGCCTGCACGGTGAACGGCGGATGCACGAGGCCGACCACCGGCGTGACGCAGAAGCCGGTGCCCGTCAGGTAGTCGGGCAGCGCGCCGAGGATCTCGACGCGCTCATGCGCGAGGCCGATCTCCTCCTTCGCCTCGCGCAGCGCGGTGGCCGTCGCATCGCGATCGTACGGCTCGCGGCGACCGCCGGGGAAGCTGATTTGGCCGGCGTGGTCGTTCAGGTGATCGGCGCGCTGCGTCAGCAGCACGGTCAGGCCCGTGTCGCGCGCGACGAGCGGCACGAGCACCGCGGCGCTGCGCGGATCGACGCCTTCCTGCAGCCGCGCCTCGACGGGCTCGACGCTCCATTCGAGCGTACGGGCAAAGCGCTCGCGCAGGCCGGCCGGCGTCAGCAGCGGCGGCTGAATCGGCGGCAGGCCAGCGCCGGTACCTTCGACGGGCAATACTTCGGGATCGATGATCGGACGGCGATTCAATGGCGCTCTCGGGTTCGTGTCGTATCGAGCATATTGTCGCGCCAGAATGAAAAAAGCACCCGGGTGGGTGCTTTTTCCTTACAGCTCTTACTCTTGGGATGCTGCTGCAGCGCGATCCTTCGACACCAGCTTTTCCTTGATTCGAGCCGACTTGCCCGAACGCTCGCGCAGGTAGTACAGCTTCGCACGACGCACGTCGCCGCGGCGCTTCACGACGATGCTCGCCAGCAGCGGCGAGTACGTCTGGAACGTACGCTCGACGCCTTCGCCCGACGAAATCTTGCGGACGATGAACGACGAGTTCAGACCACGGTTGCGCTTCGCGATCACGACGCCTTCGTAAGCCTGAACGCGCTTGCGGTTACCTTCAACCACGTTCACGTTCACGATCACCGTGTCGCCCGGGGCGAATTCGGGGATCGTCTTGCCTGCGAGCGCGCGCTCGATTTCTTCCTGCTCAAGTTTTGCGATCAGATTCATCACTGACTCCTAAAGCCATCGTGTCGGCGTTTGCGCCCGCCTGCTTCCAGGCCTGGCCCCGATAGAGGATGGATTCACATCAGGCACCGCACACGCATGTACGGCACCGCCATTTCCCGCCCGCGATGCCGCCTCAGGAGGCGTCCTTCGCTTCGCGTGCGAGGTTCGCAAGCCATGCCTCGTCGGCACGGCTCAGCAACTTCTCGCGGCGCGCCCGGACGATCAGGTCCGGCCGCTTCCGCCATGTGTTTCTCAATGCTTCCTGGCGCCGCCACCGCTCGATTTCGGCATGATGCCCGCCGAGCAGCACGTCCGGCACGCGCATGCCCTCGTACTCCTCGGGACGCGTGTAGTGCGGACAATCGAGCAGGCCGTCGACGAAGCTGTCCTGCACGGCCGACTGCGCATCGTTGAGCACGCCCGGCAGCAGTCGCACGACTGCGTCCATCATCGCCATCGCCGGCAGTTCGCCGCCCGACAGCACGAAATCGCCGAGACTGATTTCCTCGTCGACGCAGCGGTCGAGCAGCCGTTGATCGATCGCCTCGTAACGGCCACACAGCACGACGACGCCGGGCTCCTGCGCCATTCGCGTCACACGTTCGTGCGTGAGCGGCGCGCCCTGCGGCGACATCATCACGACACGCGTGCTCGCGATGCCCTGCTCCGCCTGCGCAGCCTTCGCGGCGCCGATTGCGGCCTCGAGCGGCCTGGCCAGCATCACCATGCCCGGACCGCCGCCGTACGGACGATCGTCGACCGTGCGGTAGTTGTCCGTCGTGAAATCACGCGGGTTCCAGGTACGCAGCCCGAAGCGCCCCTGCTTCACGGCCCGGCTGGTGATACCCCAGTCGGTCAGCGCGCGGAACATTTCGGGAAAGAGCGTGACGACATCGAACTGCACCGCGCGCTCCGTGACCTGGTTCATTTCAGTAATCGGCTTCCCAGTCGACGACGATGCGACGCGCCGCCTGGTCTACCGTTTTGACATACACGCCGACGAACGGGATCAGCCGCTCGGCAGCCGCCGGGCGGCCATCCTTGCCGACCGACGGATACTCGACACGCATGATCGAATGCGCGCCGTTGTCGATCATCCCGACCACCTTGCCGAGCGTCGCCGACTGCTCGTTGACGACGTCAAGGCCGATCAGGTCGACCCAATAGAATTCGTCCGCGGCCAATGCCGGGAAATCTTCCCGGCGCACGAACACACGAAAGCCGCGCAGAGCCAGCGCGGCATCGCGGTCGCCTACGCCCGCGGGTTGCGCGACGACCGTGTCGCCGTGCGTCTTGGACTGCACGATACGCGCCGAAAACCGCTGCGTACCCTTTTCCAGCCACCAGCGACGCGCGCTGAGCAGCGCATCGCCACCGCGGCCGGCGTCGGCATGAGTCGCTACCTTGACCCAGCCCTTCAGGCCGTACGCGTCGACTACCGCGCCGACCTCGACCGCATCGTCGGGAAGCGCCTGCACCGCGTCGAGGCCGCCCTGTTCGGCAGCCGCGCCTGCGGGCGCACCGCGCTCGACCGGCTTGCGGACGAATGCGCCGAACGACGCCCGCCCGCGCCTTGCATTACCGGAATCGTGATCCGACATCAATACACCTCACAGCCGGCACGACCGGCACACCGGGCCATGTCAGGCAGCCGGCTGCGCCTTTTGCGCTTCCTTCACGAGACGCTGGACGGTCGGCGACAGTTGCGCGCCCACGCCTTGCCAGTACGTCAGACGATCCTGAGCGATACGCAGCGCTTCGCCCTTCGTCGCGACCGGGTTGTAGAAGCCGACGCGCTCGATGAAGCGGCCGTCACGACGGTTGCGCGAATCGGTAGCAACGATGTTGTAGAACGGGCGCTTCTTCGAGCCGCCGCGAGCCAGACGGATGATAACCATATGAAATCCTTCGGGAAAACCGGGTTCGAAACTACTGAAACACGCGATTATAGCCGGAAACCGGAGGTACAACAAACACTTACGCGCAAAAAATCCACGGACGGCCTGCGGGCGCGGCATACAATCGTCGTGTCAGCGACCGCTCCCGCGCCGCCATGCCGCTCTTTCGCGCCCTTCCGACGTGCCGCACGCCGCGCCGCCTCGCCACGTTGCTCGCCGCCCTTGCCTGCTCGGCCGCAGCCGCGAGCGCCGCGGCGCGGCTGCCCGTCGACGAACTCGTCGTGCCGCCCGGCTTCCACGTCGAGGTGCTTACCGACGCGGTGCCGAGCGCGCGCGAAATGGCGTGGTCGCCGCGCGGCGTGCTGTACGTCGGCACCCGCGAAGGCCGCGTGCATGCGTTCACGATGCAGGGCGGCCGGATTGGCGCGCACTACGTGATCGCGTCCGGGCTCGACATGCCGGTCGGCGTCGCGTACCGCGACGGCACACTCTATATCTCCGCCGTGTCGCGCATTCTACGCATCGACGGCATAGACGACCGGCTCGCGAAGCCGCCCGCGCCGGCCGTGGTCACCGACACGCTGCCCACCCAGCATCATCACGGCTGGAAATTCATTGCGTTCGGTCCCGACGGCAAGCTCTACGTGCCGACCGGCGCGCCGTGCAACGTCTGCCTCGCGGACCGCAACCGCTACGCGATCATCGCGCGGATGAACGCCGACGGCAGCGGCCGCGACGTGTTCGCGCGCGGCATACGCAATACGGTCGGCTTCGCATGGCATCCGGATACGGGCGAGCTCTGGTTTACCGACAACGGGCGGGACCTGATGGGCGACGACGTGCCGGACGACAAGCTGAACCGCGCGCCACGCGCCGGGCTCGACTTCGGCTTCCCCTACTGCCATGGCGGCGATACGCCCGACCCCGAATTCGGCAGCGCCGACGTATGCCGCCGCTACGTGCCGCCCGTGCTGAAGCTCGGCGCGCACGTGGCCGCGCTCGGGATGCGCTTCTATACGGGCCCGATGTTTCCGGCGTCGTACCGCAACAACGTCTTCATCGCCGAGCACGGGTCGTGGAACCGCAGCGCGAAGGTCGGCTACCGCATCATGCGCGCGATCGTCTCCGCGGACGGCAGCCACGCTCGGCAGACGCCGTTCGTCACAGGCTGGCTGCGACCGGACGGCAGCGTTTGGGGCCGCCCCGCCGACGTGCTGCCGCTGCCCGACGGTTCGCTACTCGTCAGCGACGATTACGCAGGCGCGATCTACCGGATCACGTATGCGGCACCTTGACGCAGCGTGCGGATGACCGGCCCCGACCGGGCATCGTAGAATGCGTGCCGGGCCGTGCGCCCGCGCCGGCCTGCCGGCTGCCCATGCCAACGACAATACGCCGCCATCCATGTCCAGCAGCACCGCTTCGTCCCGCCGCTTCCGCTCCAAGACGCTCACCGCCGCCCTCGCCTTCCTGTTCGGTTCGCTCGGCGCCCACCGCTTCTATCTGTACGGCTTTCGCGACGTCTTCGGCTGGGCGCACATACTCGCGACGCTCGTCGGCATCCCCGGCTTCCTGCTGCTCGCGGCGACGCAGCGCAGCGCGACGCTCGGCTGGTGGCTCGCGGTGCCGGGCGCGATCTCGCTGCTGGCCGCGTTCCTCGCCGCGCTCGTCTACGGACTGCGGCCGGACGAGAAATGGGACGCGCAATTCAACGCCGGAACCGGCAAACATAGCCGCTCGGGCTGGACCGTGATCTTCGTCGTGATCTTTTCGCTGCTGATCGGCGCGTTCCTGCTGATGACCGCGCTCGCGCTGTCGTTCCAGACGTATTTCGAAGCGCAGGTCGAAGCGGCGAAGCAGATTTCGCAATGAGCGCCGGTGTGCGGGCGCCGACCGCGTCGCACACCGATCAGAACAGGCTCATCTGCACGTCGTCGCGCACCGGCTGGGCGGGCGCCCTGCGCGTAGCGCGCGGCGCGGCCGCCACGCTCGCAGGTGCCGCACGAAACTGCGAGAGATCGAGAATGCCGTGCCGGCGTTCGTTCAGCCCGAGCCGCTTCACCGCCTGCCGAAACCGCTGTCGCAGCAGGTCGGCCCAGATGCCCTCGCCCTTCATCCGCTTCGCGAAATCGGAGTCATAGTCCTTTCCGCCGCGCATGTCGCGCACACGATTCATCACGCGGTCCGCCCGATCGGGAAAATGTGCGGCCAGCCAGCTCTTGAACAGCGGTGCGACCTCCCAGGGCAGCCGCAGAATGATGTAGCTCGCGTGCGTCGCGCCGGCTTCCGCGCACGCTTCGAGCACACGTTCGAGATCGGGCTCGGTGACGAACGGAATCAGCGGTGCGATGCTCACGCCGACCGGCACGCCCGCGTCCCGCAGCGCGCGAATCGTGCGCAGCCGGCGCGCCGGCGTGGCCGCGCGCGGCTCGAGCGTGCGCGCCAGATCCGCATCGAGCGTCGTGATCGTGACCGCGGCCATCACCTGCCCACGTTCGGCCATCGGCGCGAGCAGATCGAGATCGCGCTCGATCAGCGACGATTTCGTGATCGCCGCAAACGGCAGCCCGCGATCGTGCATCACCTCGATCACGCTGCGCGTGATCCGCAAGTCGCGCTCGACCGGCTGGTAGGCATCGGTGTTCACGCCGAGCGCGATGGGCTCGGGCACATAGGACTTGCGCGAAATCTCGCGTTCGAGCAGTTCCGCCGCGTTGATCTTCGCGTAGATGCGGCTCTCGAAGTCCAGCCCCGGCGACAGCCCCAGATAGCTGTGCGTCGGCCGCGCGAAACAGTAAATGCAGCCGTGTTCGCAGCCGCGATACGGATTGAGCGACACGCTGAACGGGATATCGGGCGATTGATTGCGCGTCAAAATGCTCTTCGCGCGCTCCTCGAACACCTGCGTGCGCAACGGCGCGGGCAGATCGGCATCGTCCGACACGTGCGCCCAGCCATCGTCGACGGCCTCGCGCAACGCGCTCTCGTACCGCCCCTGCAGATTGTCGACGGCGCCGCGCCCCTTGAGGGGCACCGGCGGCGCTATCGGAAATTCATTGTCGGACCGATCGTCCATCTGCGCACCCATTCGCCTTCACCCAATACTGGATATTTATACAGTATCGGGTGAAGGCTGCCAAGTGCGCGATAAGGGGTCGGACGGCCGGGTCGGACGGCACCCACGCGCTCTCAGTCGCCAACCGAAATCGTCAGCGTTTCCTTGATCTCTTCCATCACGACGTAGCTCTTCGACTGCACAGCGCCCGGCAGCTGCAGCAGGATGTCGCCGAGCAGTTTCCGGTAGTCGGCCATCTCCCCGATGCGCGCCTTGATCAGATAGTCGAAGTCGCCCGACACGAGGTGGCATTCGAGCACCTCGTCGATCTTCATGACTTCGCGTCGGAACTGCTCGAACATGTTGCCGCCCTTGTGGCCGAGCGTGATCTCGACGAACACCAGCAGCGCCGCGCCGAGCTGCGCGGGATCGACGCGCGCGTGATAGCCAGTGATCACGCCGTCGCGCTCCATGCGGCGCACGCGCTCGATGCACGGCGTGACGGTCAGCCCGACCTGCTCGGCGAGGTCCTTCATCGCCATCCGGCCGTCCTCCTGCAGCAGTTTCAGGATGCGGCGGTCGAGCTTGTCGAGCGTGCGTACTGGCTGGCGTTGCGTTCTCATTGGTTTATGCTGAAAACCTGAAAAATACGATAACAAAACCTACAGATTCGACAATACCATAGCGCAAAAAACTAGATCAGTCAGAGGTTACACGGAGACGCAGGTGCGCCCGGCCTCGAGCTGATTTCTTCGATGTGGAGCAGCTATGCGAGTCGTCATTCTGGGCAGCGGTGTGGTGGGCGTGGCAAGCGCGTATTACCTCGCGCGCGCCGGTCATGAGGTCACGGTGATCGACCGGGAAGCCGGCCCGGCGCTCGAGACGAGCTTCGCGAATGCCGGCCAGATCTCGCCCGGCTATGCGGCGCCGTGGGCCGCGCCCGGCGTGCCGCTGAAGGCCGTCAAGTGGATGTTCGAAAAGCATGCGCCGCTCGCGATCCGGCTCGACGGCACGCGCTTCCAGCTCCAGTGGATGTGGCAGATGCTGCGCAACTGCACGGCCGAGCGCTATGCGGTCAACAAGAGCCGTATGGTGCGCCTTGCCGAGTACAGCCGCGACTGCCTGCAGGCGCTGCGCGCCGACACCGGCATCCAGTACGAGGGCCGCACGGGCGGCACGCTGCAGCTGTTCCGCACGCAGCAGCAACTCGATGGCGCGGCGAAGGACATCGCGGTGCTGCGGGAAGCGAACGTGCCGTTCGAACTGCTCTCGCCGGCCGAGCTGAAGAACGCGGAACCGGCGCTCGCGGCCGTCTCGCACAAGCTCACCGGCGGCCTGCGTCTGCCGGGTGACGAAACGGGCGACTGCCAGCTGTTCACGACGCGCCTCGCGGCGCTGGCCGAATCGCTCGGCGTGAAATTCCGCTACAACACGCCGATCGACGGGCTCGCGATCGCGGGCGGCAAGATCGCGGGCGTGCAGTGCGGCAGCGAGACGGTGCGCGCCGACGCGTACGTGGTCGCGCTCGGCTCGTACTCGACGAATTTCGTCGCGAACCTGATGAAGATCCCGGTCTATCCGCTGAAGGGCTATTCGATCACTGCGCCGATCGTCGATGAAGCGGCCGCGCCGGTGTCGACGGTGCTCGACGAAACCTACAAGATCGCGATCACGCGTTTCGACCAGCGCATCCGCGTCGGCGGGATGGCGGAAATCGTCGGCTTCGACAAGACGCTGCGCGCGGCACGCCGCGAGACGCTCGAAATGTGCGTGAACGATCTGTTCCCGGGCGGCGGCGACACGTCGAAGGCCACGTTCTGGACGGGCCTGCGCCCGATGACGCCGGACGGCACGCCGATCGTCGGCCGCACGCCGGTGTCGAACCTGTTCCTGAACACGGGCCACGGCACGCTCGGCTGGACGATGTCGTGCGGCTCCGGCCAGCTGCTCGCCGATCTGATTTCCGGCAAGAAGCCGGCGATCCAGGCGGACGATCTGTCGGTACATCGCTACCTGAAGGAAGTCGCAGGCCAGACGCGCCCGGCTTACGCATAAGCGGCGACGGCCGCGCGAGCGGCCGGCCGTGCGACGAGAAAGCGCCCCTGCGGGCGCTTTTTTGTTGACGGGACGAGACGCACGGCGCGACGGACATTCGCGCCTCCGTCCCGCCGCTTTCCGCCGAAACGAAAAAGGGGCGCTCGTCGCGCCCCTCGTTTCGCTGCTTGACGCTGCTTATCGCCGCGTCGCGTCACGCCGCATCAGCCAAGCTCGCTGACGAGCTCCGGCACGAGCGTGAACAGATCGCCGACAAGACCGTAGTCGGCCACGCTGAAGATCGGTGCCTCGGGATCCTTGTTGATCGCGACGATCACCTTCGAATCCTTCATGCCGGCCAAATGCTGGATCGCGCCCGAGATGCCGACCGCGATGTACAGCTGCGGCGCGACGATCTTGCCGGTCTGGCCGACCTGATAATCGTTCGGCACGTAGCCGGCATCGACTGCCGCGCGCGACGCGCCGAGTGCGGCCGACAGCTTGTCAGCCAGCGGCTCCAGCACCTTCGTGTAGTTCTCGCCGCTGCCCAGGCCACGACCGCCCGACACGATGATGCTCGCGCTGGTCAGCTCCGGACGGTCCAGCTTCGTCACTTCACGGCTGACGAACTGCGACACGCCTGCATCGGCCGCCGCTTCGATCTTCTCGACCGATGCGCTGCCGCCTTCGGCCGCGACCGGATCGAAACCCGTCGCCCGCACCGTGATCACCTTGATCGGGTCGCTCGACTGCACCGTCGCAATCGCGTTGCCGGCGTAGATCGGGCGCTCGAACGTGTCGGCCGAATCGACCGCCGTGATGTCCGAGATCTGCGCGACATCGAGCTTCGCGGCGATACGCGGTGCGATGTTCTTGCCGTACGCGGTCGCCGGCGCGAGGATGTGCGAATAGTCCTTCGCGATGTTCAGCGCCGTTGCTTCGACGTTTTCCGCGAGGCCCGCTTCGAGCTGCGGCGCGTCGGCCAGCAGTACCTTCGACACGCCGGCGATCTTCGCTGCCGCATCGGCTGCGCCCTGCGCGTTGTGACCTGCGACCAGCACGTGAATGTCGCCGCCGATCTTTGCCGCCGCCGCCACCGTGTTCAGCGTCGCGGCCTTGATCGACGCGTTGTCGTGTTCTGCAATTACCAGAATCGTCATTTCTTTCCGCTCCCTTTACAGCACCTTGGCTTCGGTCTTCAGCTTCTCGACCAGCGTCTTCACGTCCGGCACCTTCACGCCGGCCGCGCGCTTCGGCGGCTCGACCACCTTCAGCGTCTTCAGACGCGGCGCGACATCCACGCCGAGGTCTTCCGGCTTCACCGTTTCCAGCGGCTTCTTCTTCGCCTTCATGATGTTCGGCAGCGTCACGTAGCGCGGCTCGTTCAGGCGCAGGTCGGTGGTAACCACCGCCGGCAGCGTCAGCGACAGCGTTTCCGCGCCGCCGTCGACTTCGCGTGCCACCGTCGCCTTGCCGTCGGCGATCGTCACCTTCGATGCGAACGTCGCTTGCGGCAGGCCTGCCAGCGCGGCGAGCATCTGGCCGGTCTGGTTCGAATCGTCGTCGATCGCCTGCTTGCCGAGGATCACGAGCTGCGGCTGCTCCTTGTCGACGAGCGCCTTCAGGATCTTCGCGACGGCCAGCGGCTCGACGCCGTCGTTCGACTCGACGAGGATCGCGCGATCCGCACCGATCGCGAGCGCCGTGCGCAGCGTTTCCTGCGCCTGCGCCACACCGACCGACACGGCGACCACTTCGGTCGCGACGCCCGCTTCCTTCAGGCGCACGGCTTCTTCAACGGCGATTTCGTCGAACGGGTTCATCGACATCTTCACGTTCGCGATGTCGACGCCCGTGTTGTCCGACTTCACGCGGACCTTCACGTTGTAATCGACCACTCTTTTCACTGGCACCAGGATTTTCATGCACACGCTCCAAAGTTACGAATACGACCAGAGGCCATTCTATAGCGAGGCCCCATGACTGCGCGGCCAACGGGCCAATCCATCGCGGCTGTCGAGGATAACGCTCCTCCGCGGCGCGCCGGCAATAGCGAACGGTCGTTCTATTTTAAAAGAGAAAAAACCCGGACGCAAAGCCCGGGTTTTCGATCAGCGACTCTAATCACCGTCGGGCACGCGAGACGCAATGCGTCACCAGGCGGCGATCACGGCGCCGCCGAACTTGCCGTCGATGAACTGCTTCACCTCCGGCGAATGATAGGCCGCGACCAGCTTCGCGACCCACGGCTTGTTCCGGTCCGCCTCGCGGATCGCGATGAGGTTCGCGTACGGGCCGTTCGGACCCTCGATCGCGATCGCATCCTGCTTCGGCTTCAGCCCCGCTTCCATCGCATAGTTCGTGTTGATCGCCGCCGCGTCGACGTCGCCGAGCGAACGCGGAATCTGCGCCGCGTCGAGCTCGACGATCTTCAGCTTGCGCGGATTGTCGACGATGTCGAGCGGCGTCGCCTTGAGCCCCGCATCCGCCCGCAGCTTCAGCACGCCCTGTTTCTGCAGCAACAGCAGCGCGCGGCCGCCGTTGGTCGGATCGTTCGGGATCGCGACGCGCGCGCCGGGCTTCAGTTCGGCCAGCGATTTCACGCGCTTCGAATAAATGCCCATCGGGAACGTGACGGTGTCCGCGACCTTGATCAGCTTGTAGCCGCGGTCCTTCACCTGCGCCTGCAGATACGGATCGTGCTGATAGCTGTTCGCGTCGAGATCGCCGGCCGCGAGCGCCGCGTTCGGCTGCACGTAGTCGGCGAATTCGACGATGCGCACGTCGAGTCCGCTCTTCGCCGCGACCTTCTTCACGACCTCCATGATCTGCGCGTGCGGGCCGCCCGTCACGCCTACCTTGATGGTCTCCGCCTGCGCGGCCTGCGCGCCCGCGAACAGCGCGGCTGCGCCGAGCGCCGCCGCGAACTTCAGCATGAAGCGTCGTTGCATCGTCTCCCCCGATGAGAATGAATGTCGCTTACTTGTGGCTCAGGCGCCGGACCAGCCAGTCGCCGAACGACTGCACGATCTGCACGAACACGATCAGGATCGCGACGACCGTCCACATCACTTCCGGCAGATAGCGCTGATAGCCATAGCGGATGCCCAGATCGCCGAGGCCGCCGCCGCCGATCGCACCTGCCATCGCCGAATAGCCGACCAGCGACACGAACGTGATCGTCAGCCCGGCGACGATGCCCGGCAGCGATTCCGGCAGCAAAACCTTGAAGACGATCTGCGACGTCGTCGCGCCCATCGACTGCGCAGCTTCGATCAGGCCGCGATCGACTTCGCGCAGCGCCGTCTCGACGAGTCGCGCGATGAACGGCGCGGCCGCGAGCGTCAGCGGCACGACCGCCGCGGCCGTGCCGATCGACGAGCCCGTGACGAGCCGCGTAAACGGAATCACCGCCACGAGCAGAATGATGAACGGCGTCGAGCGCACCGCGTTGACGACACCGCCGAGCACGCGATTGACCGCGAGGTTCTGCAGCACGCCCTGCCGGTCGGTCAGATAGAGCAGCACGCCGAGCGGCAGCCCGACGAGCGCGCCGACCGCCCCGGAGATGCCGACCATGATCAGCGTCTCCCAGAACGACTGCACGAACATATCGAACATCTCACTCAACATACGAAAGCTCCTCGACCACCACACCTTGCTCGCGCAGGAACGCGAGCGCCTGTCCGACCTTGCCCGGCTCGCCGCCGGCCAGCACCGCGAGCGAACCGAACGCCTGCCCCTGGATCTCGTCGATCTGGCCGTGCAGGATATTGAAATCGAGTTCGTAGCGGCGGATCGTCTCCGACAGGATCGGCTGGTCGACGCCGGACCCGGTGAACGCGAGGCGCAGCAGATGCCCGCTGCCCGTCTTCAGCCGCTCGGCGACGCGCGCCTTCAGCGCGGGCGGCAGCTCCTGCGCGATCACGTCGCCGATCAGCGCGCGCGTGACTTCGTGATGCGGCTGCAGGAACACGTCGATCACGCGCCCCTCTTCGACGACGCGACCCGCATCGAGCACCGCGACGCGATCGCAGACCTGCTTGATCACTTCCATCTGGTGCGTGATCAGCACGATCGTCAGCCCGAGCTCGCGGTTGATCCGTTTGAGCAGGTCGAGAATCGAGCGCGTCGTTTCCGGATCGAGCGCGGAAGTCGCTTCGTCGGACAGCAGCACCTTCGGCTTGCTCGCGAGCGCACGCGCGATTCCGACGCGCTGTTTCTGGCCGCCGCTGATCTGTGCCGGGTAGCGGTCCTTCTGCGCGGACAGCCCGACGAGCTCGAGCAGCGGCAGTACCGCGGCCTCGATTTCGGCGCGGCTTGCGCCCGCGAGCTCGAGCGGCAGCGCGACGTTGTCGAACACGGTGCGCGACGACAGCAGATTGAAGTGCTGGAAGATCATCCCGATCTGGCGACGCGCCTCGCGCAGTTCGCCCGCCGACAGCAGCGTCAGATCGCGGCCCGCGACCGTCACGTTGCCCTCGCTCGGCCGAGTGAGCAGGTTGATGGTGCGCACGAGCGTGCTCTTGCCGGCACCGCTTCGGCCGATGATGCCGAACACTTCGCCCTGCGGAATCGTCAGATTGACGTTGTGCAGCGCTTCGACCCAACCGTTCGGGCCCGGAAAACGCTGCGACAGATTGCGTAATTCGATCATGTAAACAAAACGGCGACCGGCTGGCGAGCAGGCCCGCCAGTCGGCCGCCGATGCATCTGGAATAGCCGGCGATTTTACCGCAAACGTCTCATTCCACTTAATAATCGATTTCGATCTTTTCATAACCGCACGATATTAGAGGAACGCCGCGAGCGCGCCGACGCGGCGGCGCGACTATGATCCCGACACGCCGACGAACCAACGGGAGACACGCGAGATGACGGTTACGACCATGCAGACCGAGGCGCCGGCCGACGCACGCACGGCGCCCGCGCCGCACATCGGGCGGCTGCGCACGGCGGACGGAGTCGAGCTCGCGTCGTACCGTTGGCCGGCCGACGCCCGCGCTGCGCCGCCGCGCGCGACGGTCGCGCTGCTGCACGGCCTTGCCGAACACGCGGGCCGTTACGCGCCGCTCGCAGCCCGTCTGAACGCGGCCGGCATCGACCTGCTCGCGATCGACCTGCGCGGCCACGGCCGCTCGCCCGGCAAGCGCGCCTGGGTCGCGCGCTTCGACGAATACCTCGACGACGCCGACGCGCTCGTGGACGAAGCCGCGCGCGCGCCGACGCCGCTGTTCCTGATGGGCCACAGCATGGGCGGTGCGATCGCCGCGCTGTACGCGATCGAGCGCGCGCCGGCGCGCGCATGCACGCTGGCCGGCCTCGTGCTGTCCAGCCCCGCGCTCGCGCCGGGCCGCGACGTGCCGCGCTGGATGCTCGCGCTTAGCCGCCTGATCAGTCGAGTCTGGCCGACCTTCCCGGCGATCCGGATCGACGCGGCGCTGCTGTCGCGCGACGCGGACGTGGTCGCCGCGAATCGCGCGGATCCGCTCGTGCATCACGGCCCCGTGCCGGCGCGCACGGGCGCGGAAATCCTCGACGCGATGGCGCGCATCGAGCGCGGCCGCAGCGCGCTGCGCGTTCCGGTGCTCGTCTACCACGGCACCGCGGACAAACTGACCGAACCGGACGGCAGCCGCACGTTCGGCGCGCGCGTCGGCTCGGCCGACCGCACGCTGACGCTATACGAAGGCGGATTTCACGAAACGATGAACGACATCGAGCGCGAGCGCGTGATCGATGCGCTGATCGGTTGGATAGATGCGCGCGTGCCGGCGCGCTGAGTGCGCGCCGGGCCGTCAGATGCCGGCGAGCACGCGCAGATGCGCGACGACGCTGCGGCCGAGCGCGGACAGGTTGTAGCCGCCCTCGAGACAGCTGACGATGCGGCCCTGCGCATGCCGGCGCGCAACGTCGACGATCTGTGCGGTGAGCCACTCGAAATCGGCTTCGACGAGACCGAGATTGCCGATGTCGTCCTCGCGATGCGCATCGAAGCCCGCCGATACGAACAGCATCTGCGGCTTGAACGCGTCGAGACGCGGCAGCCAGAACATGTCGACCGCCTCGCGGATCGCCATGCCGTTGCTGCGCGCGGGCATCGGCAGGTTCACCATGTTCGGCGCCTGATGATCGACGCCCGAGAACGGATACAGCGGATGCTGGAAGAAGCTGCACATCAGCACGCGCGGGTCGTTCGCGAATGCGGCCTCGGTGCCGTTGCCGTGATGCACGTCGAAATCGACGATCGCGACGCGCTCGAGGCCGTGCACGTCGAGCGCGTGCCGCGCCGCGACCGCGACGTTGTTGAAGAAGCAGAAGCCCATCGCGCGCGCCGGCTCGGCATGATGGCCCGGGGGACGCACGCTGCAGAACGCGTTCGCGTAGCGGCCTTCGATCACTGCGTCGGTCGCCGCGACCGCGGCGCCGGCCGCGCGCAGTGCGGCGCGCCACGTGTCGCGGTTCATCAGCGTATCGGGGTCGATCTCGACGTAGCCGTCGACGGGCGTCAACCCGCGCAGATAGTCGATGTGCGCCTGCGTATGCACGCGGCCGAGCGCGACTTCGCTCGCGAACGGCGCCGTTTCGTGCACGATCAGATCGTCGATGCGGCTCGCGATCAGCTGATCCTGGATCGCCGACAGCCGGGCCGGGCATTCCGGATGCCACTGCCCCATCTCGTGCAGCATGCAGTCGGGGTGCGTATAGAAGGCGGTTGCCATAACGTGTCATCTGCAGCGCTGGATGCGCCGCAGGTCTCCATCAATGATGTCCATCGTCTGCCGCGAATTCGCCGCTAACTTACCACATCGCACGCCCGCTTCGCGTCGGCGCGCGGGATGCGTCGGGTATACTGCGCCGAACACAATCGCCCTGTCCGAGCGCTTCGACATGAATTTCAGCAAGCCTGCCGCCCTTCTCTCCGCGCTGTTCCGCGCTCGCCTTCCGCTCGTCGTCGCTGCCGTCGCCGCATTGTGCGCGGCGCCCGCCGGCGCACAGACGGCGTCCGCGAAATCCAGCCTGCGCGTCGCGCAGGCGCAGCCGCAACAGCCGGTGCAGCCGGGCCAGACTTTCGAAGAAGAGATCGTTCCGCAGCGCTACGCGAACAATCCGAAGATCGATGCGTTCATCGACGACATGGCGAGCCGCAACGGTTTCGACGCCGCGAGCCTGCATGCGCTGTTCTCGCGCGTCAGCTACTCGGCGACGGCCGTCAAGCTCGTGCGGCCCGCACCGACGCCGACCGTGAAGAACTGGCGCGTCTATCGTTCGCGCTTCATCGAGCCGATCCGCATCAACGCGGGCGTGAAGTTCTGGAAGGCGAACCAGGCGACGTTGCAGCGCGCGTCGCAGGAGTTCGGCGTGCCGCCGGAAGTGATCGTCGGCATCATCGGCGTCGAAACGATCTACGGCCGCTACATGGGCAACTTCCGCGTGCTCGATGCGCTGACGACGCTGGCGTTCGACTATCCGGACACGCCGAACCGCGACAGCCGTCAGGCGACGTTCCGCAAGAACCTCGAGGATTTCCTCGTGTGGACGCGCGACAGCCAGCTCGACCCGACGACCGTGCTCGGTTCGTACACGGGCGCGATCGGCATTCCGCAGTTCCTGCCGAGCAGCATCCGCGAATATGCGGTCGACTACGACGGCACCGGTCGCGTCGATCTGCGCAGCAGCCCGGCCGATGCGATCGGCAGCGTTGCGAACTATCTGAAGCAGCACGGCTGGGAAACCGACCGTCCCGTGGTGTGGCAGATCACGCCCGATACGGGCAGCCTCGGCATCGCGCAGGCAGCCGCGGACGGTCAGCCCGAACCGCACTGGGCGCTGTCGCAACTGCTGCGCGCCGGCATGACGCTGAACGAGCCGACGGTCAACATCACGACGGAAGCCGGCACGCCCGTTACGGTCGTGGACTTGCCCTCGCCGGGCAGTGCGACCGAATACATGCTCGGCCTCAAGAACTTCTACGTGCTGACGCGTTACAACCGCAGCTTCTTCTATGCGCTCGCCGTGTATCAGCTCGGCGAAGCGGTGAAGGCGCAGATGGAAGCGAGCGGCGCACTGCCGCCGAGCGATGCGGACCCGCAGTCGACGTCGCAGTAATCCCGCCCGCCATCAACAAAAAACGCCGCTGCATGCGGCGTTTTTTGTTGTTGAAGCGCGGCCCGTGCGAGCCGCGCAGCGTCACGCCGGAAACACGCCGGTAGACAGATAGCGGTCGCCGCGATCGCAAATGATGAAGACGATCGTCGCGTTCTCGACCTGACGCGCGATGCGCATCGCGACTTCGCATGCGCCGCCCGACGAAATGCCGGCAAAAATGCCTTCGACCGATGCGAGCCGGCGCGCCATCGTTTCGGCTGCGGCCTGGCTCACGTTCTCGACGCGATCGACGCGGCTGCGCTCGAAAATCGTCGGCATATAGGCTTCCGGCCACTTGCGAATGCCCGGAATGCGCGAGCCGTCTTCCGGCTGCGCACCGACGATCTCGATCGCCGGATTCTGTTCCTTCAGATAGCGCGACGTGCCCATGATCGTGCCCGTCGTGCCCATCGCGGACACGAAGTGCGTGACGCGCCCTTCGGTGTCGCGCCAGATCTCCGGGCCGGTGCCTTCGTAGTGTGCGATCGGATTGTCGGGATTGCCGAATTGATCGAGGATCACGCCCTTGCCTTCGCGCTGCATCTGCTCCGCGAGATCGCGCGCCAGTTCCATCCCGCCCTTCACCGGCGTCAGGATGATCTCTGCGCCGTACGCGGCCATGCTCTGCCGACGCTCGACGGACAGATCCTCGGGCATGATCAGCACCATCTTGTAGCCGCGGATCGCGGCGGCCATCGCGAGCGCGATGCCGGTGTTGCCGCTCGTCGCTTCGATCAGCGTATCGCCCGGCTTGATGCGGCCGCGTGCCTCGGCCTTGCTGATCATCGACAGTGCCGGGCGATCCTTCACGGACCCGGCCGGATTGTTGCCCTCCAGCTTCGCGAGAATCACGTTGTTGCGCGCGCGAATCTCGTCGTCCGGCAGGCGGACCAGTTGCACGAGCGGCGTGTTGCCGATCGTGTCTTCGATAGTTTTGTAAGCCATGGAGATACCGTGAGTGCGAGGCCGATCAATCGGTCGATTGTAAACCACCGCCCGTCGCCGCGCCCGCAACCCACATTGCAACGATGGAATACGCGACGTGCCGCGCAACGTGCGCCCGTCAGCGCATCCACGCAAAAAACCCGCGGCATGCCGCGGGAAGCCGTCGCAACGACGGCGACTGAAGGAGCCTGTCGTTTCGTCCGGCGCGTTACTTCTGTGCCGTGCGCGTGGGTGCGCCTGCGGGTTTTGCGGCGGCGGGCGATGCGGCCTTGCCGGCCGCAGGCGAACCAGCCGCGCTTGGGCCGGCCGCACCAACGGTCAATCCCTCCTTCTGGAGGCGCTCGACCGTGTGCCCGCCCATCCCTTTCACGCGCGACGCGAGATCGGCGGCATCCTTGAACGGACCGCGCGCGCCGCGCTCGTCGAGAATCGCCTTCGCGCGCGCAGGACCGATGCCCTTGATTCCCATCAGCGCGTCTTCGTTCGCGCTATTGACGTCGACGGCAGCCCACGCGGAAGCGAATACGCCGAACAGCGCCGCCGCTGCAAACCACTTTCTGATCATGTCCTGGATCTCCCGATGAAAAACGGCCGGCGGCTGCCGACCGTGAGACCCAGTCTAGCGATGCAACGCTCGCGCTTAAACCTGGCCGGACAGCCAACGAACGTAGCGGTCGACGCCTTCCTGCACGGTCAGGAACGGCGCATCGTAGCCGGCCGCACGCAGCTTCGTCTGGTCGGCCTGCGTGAAGCACTGGTACTTGCCGCGCAGCGCGTCCGGGAACGGCACGTATTCGATCAGCCCCTGCTCGACCTGCTGCGCAAGCGTCAGCGGCGGCAGATTGTCGAGTGCGCGCAGCGTGTTCACGACCGTCGATGCGATGTCGTTGAACGGTTGCGCGCGGCCGGTGCCGAGGTTGAAGATGCCCGATTTCTCCGGATGATCGAAGAAGAACAGGTTCACCTTCGCGACGTCCTCGACCGACACGAAATCGCGCGTCTGCTCGCCCGCCGCATAGCCGTTGTACTCGCCGAACAGCTTCACCTTGCCTTCCGCGCGGAACTGGTTGAAGTTGTGGAACGCGACCGACGCCATGCGGCCCTTGTGCGTTTCGCGCGGGCCGTACACGTTGAAATAGCGGAAGCCGGCGATCTGGCTCTTCGCATTCGGCAGCACGCGGCGCACGACCTGGTCGAACAGGAACTTCGAATAGCCGTACACGTTCAGCGGCGCCTCGACGCTGCGCTCTTCGACGAATCGCGTGGAGCCGCCGTAGATCGCCGCCGATGACGCATACAGGAACTGCGCGCCCTGCGCGAGGCACGCGTCGAGCACGGCGCGGCTGTAGCGGAAGTTGTTGTCCATCATGTAGCGGCCGTCGGTTTCCATCGTGTCCGAACAGGCGCCTTCGTGGAACACCGCACGCACCTTGCCGAAATCGCCGCGCGCGAAGCGCTCGACGAATTCGGTCTTGTCGAGATAGTCGTCGATCTCGCAATCGACGAGATTCTTGAACTTGTCCGCGCGCGTCAGGTTGTCGACCGCGATGATGCGCGTCTCGCCGCGCTCGTTGAGCGCCTTGACGATGTTCGCGCCGATAAAACCGGCCGCGCCGGTGACGATGAGAGTCATGATCGTCCTGCCTGGAAAAGGAAGCGGTTCGCGCGTGGCGCGACTCGCTTAGTGAAACAGTTCGTCGTAGTCGACCGTGGCGGTGCCGAGCTTGCCGACCACGATGCCGGCCGCGCGATTCGCGAGCACCACCGCATCGACGAGCGGCACGCCGGCGCCGAGCATGGTCGCGACCGTCGCGATCACCGTGTCGCCCGCGCCCGACACGTCGAACACCTCGCGTGCGAGCGCCGGCGCGTGCAACTCGCCGCTCGCGGAAAAGAGCGTCATCCCCTCTTCCGAACGCGTGAGCAGCAGCGCATCGATGTCGAGCTCCGCGCGCAGCTTCGCAACACGCGCGCGCAGATCGTCTTCCGATTTCCACTGACCGACGACCTCGCGCAACTCCGCGCGGTTCGGCGTGATCAGCGATGCGCCGCGATAACGCGCCCAGTCGTCGCCCTTCGGATCGACGAGTACCGGCTTGCCGGCCGCGCGCGCCTTCTCGATCATCGTCGTCACGTGCGTGAGACCGCCCTTTGCGTAGTCGGACATCAGCACGACGTCGTGCTGCGGCAGCAGCGTGTCGAAGCGCGCGAGGCCCGCGAGCAGCACTTCGTGCGTCGGCGTCGATTCGAAGTCCACACGCAGCAGCTGCTGCTGGCGTGCGAGCACGCGCAGCTTGATCGTCGTCGGCAGCGCCGGATCGCGCTCGAGATGCGGCGTCACGCCGCTATGGCCGAGCAGCTCGACGATCCGCTCGCCGGGCTCGTCGCAACCGACCACGCAGAGCAGGCCCGCCTGGCCGCCGAGCGTCACCGCGTTGCGCGCGACGTTCGCCGCGCCGCCGAGCCGCTCCTCGTGACGCTGCACGTGCACGACGGGCACCGGCGCCTCCGGCGAAATGCGGTCGACGTTGCCGAACCAATAGCGGTCGAGCATCACGTCGCCGACGACGAGCACGCGCGATCGAGCAATCTGGTCGCGCGGAACCGGAACGACTTCGCGAAGCGTGGTCATCGTGCGTTCATCCATGGGAGTGGGCCTGCGGGTCGAGATGGGGGCGCCCGATCGCGTAGTAATCGATGCCGAGCTCGGCCATTGCGTCGGGCTCGTACAGGTTGCGCCCGTCGAAAATCACCGGTGCCTTCAGTTCGGCCTTCAGGCGCGTGAAATCCGGACTCTTGAATTCCTTCCATTCGGTGACGATCACGAGCGCGTCCGCGCCGATGACCGCCGCGTCCTGCGTGTCGACGAAGTGCAGCCGCGCGAGCGCGTCCGAGCCTTCGCCGAGATCGAGCGCGAACACGCGCCGCGCCTCGTCGAGCGCGACCGGATCGTAGGCGCGCACGGTCGCGCCGCGCGCGAGCAGCGCCGCGATCAGACGGCGGCTCGGCGCCTCGCGCATGTCGTCGGTGTTCGGCTTGAACGCGAGCCCCCAGACGGCGAATTCGCGGCCGCTCAGATCCGCGCCGAAACGCCGCTCGATCTTGCCGATCAGCACGTCCTTCTGCGCATGGTTGGCCGCTTCGACCGCTTCGAGAATGCGCAGCGGCTGGCCGTTTTCACCGGCGGTGCGGATCAGCGCCTGCACGTCCTTCGGGAAGCATGAACCGCCATAGCCGACGCCCGCGTACAGGAAGTGATAGCCGATGCGCGGATCCGAACCGATGCCGCGGCGCACGGCCTCGATGTCGGCACCGACCTTGTCGGCGAGATTCGACATCTCGTTCATGAACGAGATGCGCGTCGCAAGCATCGCGTTCGCCGCGTATTTCGAGAATTCGGCGGAACGCACGTCCATGTAGATCGTGCGCTCGTGATTGCGGTTGAACGGCGCGTAGAGCTTCTTCATCTTCTCGCGCGCGACCGTGCCGGTCTCGTCGTCGTCGACGCCGATGATGATGCGGTCCGGACGCATGAAGTCGTCGACCGCCGCGCCTTCCTTCAGGAACTCGGGATTCGATACGACCGAGAAGCGATGCGCGACGCTGCCCGCGAGGCCGCGCGCGGCGAGCGCTTCCTCGACGACGCCGCGCACGCGCTGCGCGGTGCCGACGGGCACCGTCGACTTGTCGACGATCACCTTGAAGCCGGTCATGTGGCGGCCGATGTTGCGCGCGGCTTCGAGCACGTATTGCAGGTCGGCCGAGCCGTCTTCGTCGGGCGGCGTGCCGACCGCGATGAACTGGATCTCGCCGTGCGCGACGCTTGCCTCGATATCGGTCGAAAAACGCAGCCGTCCGGCCGAGCGGTTGCGCGCGATGATCTCGAGCAGCCCCGGTTCGTGGATCGGCACGCCGCCGTTGTTGAGGATCTCGATCTTGCGCGGATCGACGTCGAGACAGAAGACGTCGTGGCCGATCTCCGCGAGACACGCGCCCGTGACGAGGCCGACGTAGCCCGTGCCGATGATGGTGATTTTCATAGATGTTCCGGTGCTTCCCGGTAATAGACTAACTTGGCCGCCGGGCTTCGCCCGGCGACGACCGCGATGCGTCGGCGCCGTGTGCCGGGATCAGCCCGGCATCGCAGGTTCGACGCGGCGCGGCGCATAGGTTTCCCAGCCGCTGCAGCCCGGGCATTGCCAGTAGAAGAGCCGCGCCCGGAAACCGCAATTCTGGCACGTATACCGTGGCAGATTTTTGGTGCGCTGCTTGATCAGCGCACGCATCATTTCAAGTTCCTTACGCCGCGGCTCGTCGGCACCGGCGATCTGCGCATCGAGCAGATGCAGCATGCCGGACAGATTCGGCGACTTCTCCATCTGCGTGCGCGCGAGCGTATGCGCGGCGTCCTGCCCGCGCAAGCCCGCGATGTGCTGATACGCGATGTCGAGCAGGTCGTTCGACGGATAGCGGTCGACGTAGCCCATCAGCAGCTCCGCACCCTCGGCCGCCTTGCCGAGCGCGACGTACGCCTTCATCAGCTTGTCGGCGACGAGCGGCAGATAGGCGGGATTCTGCGCTTCGACGCGCTTCCAGTGCTCGATCGCCGCCGCGTGATCGCCGGCCGCGTCGGCCGCATCGCCGGACAGGATCGTCGCGCGCACGTTCTGCGGGTTCGCGGCGAGCGCGAGCCGCAGCTGTTCGGCCGCCGCCGCGCCGTTCTTGCGCTGCAGCGCATCCTGCGCGAGCTCGCAATGAAACTGCGCGATTTCGGTCCCGAGCGGCTTGTCGCTCATCGATTCGATGCGCTTCGCGGTATCGATCGACTTGTTCCAGTCCTTCTCGATCTCGTAGATCGTCAGCAGCGCGCGCTGCGCACCGAGCGCATAGTCGCCGTCGGCGAGCTTGTGAAACGCCTCTTCGGCGCGATCGAGCAGGCCGGCCTTCAGGAAGTCCTGACCGAGCTCGTACAGCGCGTGATCGCGCTCGTTGACGGGCAGGTCGGTCCGACTCAGCAGATTCTGGTGCACGCGAATCGCGCGATCCGTCTCGCCGCGGCGGCGGAACAGGTTGCCGAGCGCGAAGTGCAGCTCGACCGTTTCGGGATCGAGCTTCGCGACTTCGATGAACGCATCGATCGCCTTGTCCGGTTGTTCGTTCAGCAGAAAGTTCAGGCCGCGAAAATACGAGCGCGGCAGGTTCGCGCTCTCCGACAGCAGACTCTTCAGGTCATAGCGGGACGCCGCCCAGCCGAGCGCGAAAGCGACCGGAATCGCGAGCAACCACCAGAAATCCAGATCCATGCGAAATATCGAAGCAGAGACGAAAACCGCGCGAGACTCGCGCGGTGTCGGGGTTTAAATGACGGGCGGCATCGGCGGCTGATCGACGACGGCCGGCGTTTCCCGCGCCGCGCGCAGATCGCGCTTCAGGCGGCCGTTCTCGAGCCGCAGGCGAAACACCGCAGGCAACGCGGACAGCAGGCCGGCCAGCAGCCCGACGCCGAAGAACGCCAGCCCGATCAGGATCAGCGGCGCCTGCCACGCATAGCCGGCAAGGAAATTCAACGTCGCCGTCTGCGTATTGGCCAGTGCGAGCACCAGCAGCAGCACGAACACCAATACCCGAACCAGCCAGACGATAAACTTCATGAAGCCCTCTCTTTGTTGAGGTTTGCCGCGGCGCGCGACTCCCCTTCGCCGCGCCGAATCGACCCGTATTGTAAAGGAAGCGTTTCCGCGTCAGCGCAGATCGTGCGCGCCGGCTATTGCGCGACGGCGGCCGGAAACGAAAAAAGCGCCCACGAAGGGGCGCTTTTTTCTTCAGCCTTTGCCGGACGGGTTCCGGGCCGGCCGCACGACGCTCAACGCTCGTCGTCCGGCTCGTCTGCCTTCAGCGGCTCGCCCGCGCGACCGTCGACGCGTTCACGCAACTCCTTGCCGGGCTTGAAGTGCGGCACGAACTTCTCGGGCACCTGCACTTTCTCCCCCGACTTGGGGTTGCGTCCGACGCGCGCCGGACGACGGTTGAGGCCGAAGCTGCCGAAACCCCGAATTTCGATGCGATGCCCTTTCGACAAAGCGTCGGACATCGCATCGAGCATCGTCTTCACCGCGAAATCCGCATCCTTGAGGACAAGTTGCGGAAATCGCGATGCCAGCTGCGCGACCAACTCGGATTTGGTCATACTTCAGCAGACCTCGTGAGGCTTACTGGTTCTGGCCGTCGAGCTTCGCCTTCAGCAGCGCGCCGAGGTTGGTCGTACCGGTCGCGGCAGCGCTGGTGTCGGCTTGCAGGCCGCGGATCGCTTCCTGCTGCTCGGCCGAATCCTTCGCCTTGATCGACAGGTTGATGCCGCGCGACTTGCGATCGATGTTGATCACCATCGCGTTGACCTTGTCGCCTTCCTTCAGCACGTTGCGCGCATCTTCGACGCGATCCTGCGAGATTTCCGACGCACGCAGGTAGCCTTCGATGTCGCCCGTCAGCGCGATGACCGCACCCTTCGCGTCGACCGACTTCACGACGCCGTCGACGATCGAGCCCTTGTCGTTCATGGCAACGTAGTTGCTGAACGGGTCGCCTTCGAGCTGCTTGATGCCGAGCGAAATGCGCTCCTTCTCGACGTCGATGCCGAGCACGATCGCTTCGACTTCGTCGCCCTTCTTGTACTTGCGAACGGCCTCTTCGCCGGCTTCGCTCCACGACAGGTCCGACAGGTGGACCAGGCCGTCGATGCCGCCCGGCAGACCGATGAACACGCCGAAGTCGGTGATCGACTTGATTGCGCCCGTGATCTTGTCGCCCTTCTTGAAGTTGCGGCTGAAGTCATCCCACGGATTCGGCTTGCACTGCTTCATGCCGAGGCTGATACGACGACGGTCTTCGTCGATCTCGAGCACCATGACTTCGACTTCGTCGCCGAGCTGGACAACCTTCGACGGTGCGACGTTCTTGTTCGTCCAGTCCATTTCCGACACGTGGACCAGGCCTTCGATGCCCGACTCCACTTCGACGAATGCGCCGTAGTCGGTGATGTTCGTGACCTTGCCGAACAGACGCGTGCCCGACGGGTAACGGCGCGAGATGCCTTCCCACGGATCGTCGCCCAGTTGCTTGATGCCGAGCGACACGCGGTTCTTCTCTTGGTCGAACTTGAGGATCTTCGCGGTGACTTCCTGGCCGACCGACAGCACTTCGCTCGGGTGACGCACACGACGCCATGCGATGTCGGTGATGTGCAGCAGGCCGTCGATGCCGCCGAGGTCGACGAACGCACCGTAGTCGGTGATGTTCTTGACCACGCCGTTGACGATCGCGCCTTCCTTCAGCGTTTCGAGCAGCTTCGCGCGCTCTTCGCCTTGCGTCGCTTCGATCACGGCACGACGCGACAGCACGACGTTGTTACGCTTGCGATCGAGCTTGATCACGCGGAACTCGAGCGTCTTGCCTTCGTACGGCGTCGTGTCCTTGACCGGACGCGTGTCGACGAGCGAACCCGGCAGGAACGCGCGGATGCCGTTGACCATCACGGTCATGCCGCCCTTCACCTTGCCGGTGATCGTGCCGGTGACGAGTTCGTTGTTGTCGAGTGCCTTTTCCAGCGACAGCCACGATGCAAGGCGCTTCGCCTTGTCGCGCGACAGGATCGTGTCGCCGTAGCCGTTTTCGAGTGCGTCGATCGCGACGGACACGAAATCGCCCGCCTGCACCTCAACCTCGCCCTGATCGTTCAGGAATTCCTCGATCGGAATGTAAGCCTCGGACTTCAGGCCTGCATTGACGACCACGAAGTTGTGGTCGACGCGCACGACTTCGGCGGAGATCACTTCGCCGGCGCGCATGTCTTGGCGGGTCAGCGACTCTTCGAACAGAGCCGCAAAGGATTCGGTATTCGGGTTGGAGGTTTGCAGGTCGGACATAAAAATCGGTTTGTGCGTGGATCGCGGTGCCGCGCCAGCCGGAATGGCTGACTGAAAGGGCCAGAGCGAAAACCACACGGGGTTAAGGGTTCAACACACACTCCGCGCTTGCGCGCGGAGCACCTACTGCCGCCCGCCGGATCAGGCGGGCTGGCCGAGCGCCCGGTACCACTGCAGCACCTGGTCGACCGCTTCATCGACCGACAATGCCGACGTATCGAGCAGCTTGGCGTCTGCCGCGGGCTTCAGCGGCGCGGCCGCACGATTGCTGTCGCGCGCGTCGCGCTCGCGGAGATCCCGGAGCAAGTCATCAATATTAGCAGAAAAACCTTTTTGCATCAATTGCTTATGCCGTCTGGCCGCGCGTGCCTCCGCGCTGGCCGTCAGGAACACCTTCAGCATCGCGTCCGGAAAGATCACGGTGCCCATGTCGCGGCCGTCCGCGACGAGGCCCGGCGTCTTGCGGAACGCGCGCTGGCGCGCCACCAGTGCGGCGCGCACCGGCCCGTGCACCGCGATGGCCGACGCGCGGTTGCCGACCGCCTCGGCACGGATGTCGTTCGACACGTCGACACCGTCGAGCTGGGCACAGCCTTCGCGAAACGTGATGTGGAGATCGTCGATCAGTTTCACAAGGGCGTCGACGTCTTCGGCCGCGATGTCGTAGCGCATGCTCGCGAGCGCCGCGAGGCGATACAGCGCGCCGCTGTCGAGCAGGTGAAAGCCGAGATGCGCGGCGACCAGCGCCGCGACGGTGCCCTTGCCGGAAGCGGTCGGGCCGTCGATCGTGATGACGGGGGTCGGGTGAAAGGGTCGGGTGGATTTCATCAGGTCAGTCGGTCAGGCCTTCGCGAGCGCGGCGAAGCGGTCGAAATAGTCGGGGAACGTCTTGCCGACGCACTTCGGATCGTTGATCCGCACGGGCACGCCGCCGAGGCTGACGAGCGAGAAGCACATCGCCATCCGGTGATCGTCGTACGTGTCGATCGCGGCGTTCGGCGTGAGCGCCGCGGGCGGCGTGACGACGAGATAGTCGGCGCCCTCCTCGACGGTCGCGCCGACCTTGCGCAGTTCGGTCGCCATCGCGGCGATGCGGTCGGTTTCCTTCACGCGCCAGCTGGCGATGTTGCGCAGCGTGCTCGTGCCGTTCGCGAACAGCGCCGCGACCGCGATCGTCATCGCCGCGTCGGGAATCAGATTGAAGTCCATGTCGATCGGCTCGAGCTTGCCGTGGTCGTGACCGATGCCGCGCACCTCGATCCAGTCGTCGCCCATCGTCACGTTCGCGCCCATCTGCATCAGCGCGTTGGCGAAGCCCACGTCGCCCTGGATGCTCGCGCGTCCGACGCCCTCGACGCGCAGCGGGCCGCCGCCGAGCGCACCGGCCGCGAGGAAGTACGACGCCGACGAGGCATCGCCCTCCACCATGATTCGCCCCGGCGAGCGATAGCGCACGCCGGCCGGCACCGTGAAGCGCTGCCAACCCTCGCGCTCGACGTTCACGCCGAAGCGCGCCATCAGCCGGATCGTGATGTCGATGTACGGCTTCGAGATCAGTTCGCCGTCGATCTCGACGATGCTGCGGCCGTCCTTCGCCTTCACGAGCGGCAGCGTCATCAGCAGCGCGGTGAGGAACTGGCTCGACACGTCGCCGCGCACGCGGATCGGCGCGTCGACCGAGATCGTCGCGGGCCGGATCCGCAGCGGCGGAAAGCCTTCGTTCTGCTCGTAGTCGATCTGCGCGCCGATCTGACGCAGCCCGTCGACGAGATCGCCGATCGGCCGCTCGTGCATGCGCGGCACGCCGTGCACGCGATAGTCGCCGCCGTTGATCGCGAGCGCCGCCGTCAGCGGCCGCACGGCCGTGCCCGCATTGCCGAGGAACAGATCGGCCGTCTTCGCGGTAAACGCGCCGCGCGTGCCGGTGACGACGCACGTGTCGCCATCGCGCGCGAGCTTCACGCCGAGCTTGCCGAGCGCGTCGAGCATCACGCGCGTATCGTCGGAATCGAGCAGGTTCGTGATCGTCGTGTCGCCTTCGGCGAGCGCGGCGAGCAGCAGCACGCGGTTCGAGATGCTCTTCGAGCCGGGCAGGCGCACGGTGCCCGACGCACTGGAATACGGGCCGAGATCGAGATAGTCCATGGGAATCGTCCTGTTATTGCTTGTTCGCTTCGGCAGCGGGCTTGGCGCCGCGCTCCTGCCACGCACGGCGCGCCGCGCGCGAGCGCGTGAAGACCGCTTCGAGCGCGGCCCCGTCGCCGGCGTCGATCGCCGCGCGCAACCGCGCGAGCACGCGCGTGTAGCCGTCGAGCTCGTCGAGCAGCGCCGCGCGGTTCGCAATGCACACGTCGCGCCACATTTCGGGGCTCGACGCGGCGATTCGCGTGAAGTCGCGAAAGCCGCCGGCCGCATACGAGAATTTCAGTTCGGCGTCCGCTTCGCCGAGAATCTGCTCGACGAGCGCGAACGACAGTACATGCGGCAGATGGCTCACCGACGCGAACACGCGATCGTGCTGCGCCGTGCTCATCGTGCGCACGTCGGCGCCCGTCGCGCGCCACATCGCGTCGATGCGCGCGACCGTCGCGGGCGCGTTCTCGGGCAGCGGGCACAGCACGACGTTGCGGCCGACATAGAGATCCGGCAGCGCGGCCTCGACGCCGCTCGATTCGCGTCCGGCGATCGGATGGCCCGGCACGAACTGCGCGATCCGCTCGCCGAGCGCGTCGCGCGCGGCCGCGACGACGTCCGACTTCGTGCTGCCGGCGTCGGTGACGATCGTCGCGGCGTCGAGCCACGGCGCGATGCGGCCGAGCAGCGGGCCCGTCTGCGCAACCGGCGCGGCCAGCAACACGAGATCCGCGCCGGCGAGCGCGTCGCGCAACTGCGCGTCGTCGTCGAGCGCCGCCGCGCGATCGATCACGCCGAGCGCCAGCGCGCGTTCGACCGAGGCGCGCGAGCGACCGACGCCGACGATCTCGCCCGCGCCGCCCGGCGCACGTTCGCGCAGCGCGCGGGCCAGCGATCCGCCGATCAGGCCGACGCCGAAGATGACCAGTTTGTTGAATGCAAAGCCTGACACGACTAGAGCCAAGTTACGCGCACGGGCCGCAGCCGCGCACACGGAATTCCAGATCCCGGGCAACGGGCCCGCACCGCGCGATCGCTCGCGGATGCCGCCCGAACCCGCCTTCGCAGCGCCGTCCGGCCTGCGCTGCGCGCGCCCTCGCGACACGCGCGCCGCGTGCGGGACGCGGCCGCACGCTCAGCGCGCGCGCGGATACGAACCGAGTATCTTCAGGAACGCGGCCTTCTGGCCGAGCTCCGCGAGCGCGGCCACGACCGGCGCGTCGTCGCGGTGCCCCTCGATGTCGATATAGAAGTAGTACTCCCACGTGCCGACGCGCGCCGGACGCGACTCGAAACGCGTCATCGACACGCCGTGCCGCGCGAGCGGCTCGAGCAGCTTGAACACCGCGCCCGGTTCGTTCTTCACGGAAACGATCAGCGACGTCTGGTCGTATCCGGTCGGACCGGCCGGCTGCTTGCCGATGATCACGAACCGCGTGCGGTTGTGCGGATCGTCCTGGATCAGCGAGAACGCGATCTGCAGCCCGTAATGCGCGGCCGCGCGATCGCCCGCGATCGCCGCGACGGTCGGATCGGCCGCCGCCTGCCGCGCGGCTTCCGCGTTGCTCGCGACGGCCTGCCGCTCGAGATGCGGCGCGTTCGCCGCGAGCCATTGCTGGCATTGCGCGAGCGCCTGCGCGTGTGCGCACACGCGCTTCACGCCGTCGAGCGTACCGCTCTGCGTGAGCAGATTGTGGTGGATCGGCAGTGCGAGCTCGCCGCTGATGAGCAGTTGCGTCTGCAGCAGCAGGTCGAGCGTGCGCGACACCGCGCCCTCGGTCGAATTCTCGACCGGCGCGATCCCGAACGATGCGGCGCCGGCCTCGACGGAGCGGAACACCTCGTCGATCGACGGACACGGCAGCCCCTCGATCGACTGGCCGAAATACTCGAACATCGCCTGTTCGCTATACGTGCCGACCGGCCCGAGAAACGCGACGTGGATCGTCTGCTCGAGCGCGCGGCTGGCGGCCATGATCTCGCGCCAGATCGCGCTGATATGCTCGCTCGCGAGCGGCCCGGCGCTCATGTCCTGCAGCCGCGCGATCACCTGCAGTTCGCGCTCCGGCCGGAACACCGGCGCGTTGAAATGCTTCTTGACCTCGCCGACCTCGAGCGCCACTGCGGCGCGCTGGTTCAGGAGCGTGATCAGCTGCGCGTCGATCGCGTCGATGCGGTCGCGCAGCGGTTTCAGGCGGGAATTCAGTTCGTCGTCCATGCGTTTTGCCGTGCTGTTTGAGCCGCGCGCCGCCGTCAGGCGCAGCGCTGCTCGAAGTCCTTCATGTACTCGACGAGCGCCTTCACGCCCTCGAGCGGCACCGCGTTGTAGATCGACGCCCGCATGCCGCCGACGGACTTGTGGCCCTTCAGCTGCAGCAGCCCGCGCGCCTTTGCGCCGGCAAGGAAGTCTTCGTTGCGCGATTCGTCGGCCAGGAAAAACGGCACGTTCATGCGCGAACGCACCGCCGGCTCGACCTTGTTCAGATAGAAGCTGCTCGCATCGATCGTGTCGTAGAGCAGCTTCGCCTTTTCGATGTTGCGCGCCTCGATCGCGCCGAGGCCGCCCTGCCGCTTCAGCCACTGGAACACGAGGCCCGCGATGTAGATCGCATACGTGGGCGGCGTGTTGTACAGCGAGTTGTTCGCGGCGACGGTCTTCCATTCGAACGCCGACGGGCAGATCGACAGCGCGCGGTCGAGCAGATCCTCGCGCACGATCACGACCGTCACGCCGGCCATCCCGATGTTCTTCTGCGCGCCGCCGAACAACACGCCGTACTTCGCGACGTCCATCGGGCGCGACAGGATGTGCGACGACACGTCGGCGACGAGCGGCACGTCGCCGAGATCGGGGATCTCGAACGTCTCGACGCCGTCGATCGTCTCGTTCGTGCAGAGGTGCACGTAGGCCGGATCGTCCGACAGTTGCCATTCGGCGAACGCCGGCGCGCGCGTGAAGCCGGCGTCCGTCTTGCCGGTTGCCGCGAGATGCGGCGTGCAGTATTTCTTCGCCTCGTTGAAGGACTTCTGCGACCACGAGCCCGTCACGACGAAGTCGGCCGTCTTGCGCGAGCCGAGCAGGTTCATCGGCACGATCGCGTTCTCCGCGATGCCGCCGCCCTGCAGGAACAGCACGCGATGGCTCGCCGGCACGTCGAGCAGCTCGCGCAGGTCGGCGAGCGCCGCCTCGTGGATCGACATGAATTCCTTGCCGCGATGGCTCATCTCCATCACGCTCATGCCGCTGCCGTGCCAGTCGAGCATTTCGTCGGCGGCCTGCCGCAGCACTTCCTCGGGCAGCGCCGCGGGGCCGGCGGAGAAATTAAAGACGCGCATCGTGAAAAACCTCGGGAGGGACGCGACCGGCGGGCTTGCCGCCTGTCATGCAATGCCAATGAGCCGCGCCGGAAAAGAAATGGCCGCTTGCGCTCGCGCGCAAACGGCCATTATCGCACTGTCATCAGGCTCCCGCCAAACGCGGCCGATCGGCCGGCGGCGTGCCCGGACCGCTTACTTGCCCGGCTTGACGGCCGCGACTTCCTTGTCGGCCTGGGCGCGCGTCGCCTGGATCGCTTGCGGCATGTACTTCTGCATCAGGCCGTTGACCACGTCGCGACCGACCTGATCCTGAACCTGGATGAACTTGCGGCCCGTCGGGCTCTTGTAGAACGTCGTCAGATCCTTGATCTCCGACGTGCTGTAGTACTTCGCGTACGCGTCGTACTGAGCCGACATCGCGTCGCTCTGGAACTGCTGCGTACCGAACACCTTGCCTGCGCTGTCGACCAGCTTCGGCACCGCGTTCTTCTGCAGCGTCGGAACGGCAGCCTGCTTCTGCTTGTCGTTCAGCGTCTTGTTCTCGGACAGTGCGTCCGACAGGATCGCCGGCACGAGCTGCTTCGCCTGCATCTCGGCGCTGTTGCCGATGGCCGACACGAGCTTCGGCGCGTCGATCGCGTCGAGCAGGTCCTTGATCGCCGCCTTCTTGTCGGCGTCGATCGGCGCAGCTGCCGCGGGTGCAGCCGGTGCGGAATTCGACAGCGCTTGCGCCATCGCGAACGTCGGCACCAGTGCAGCCAGCAGGACCAGTTGCTTGAATTGCTTTTGCATCATCACTCCCTCTTGGAAATATGAATGTTTTCTCGCCGATCGCAGCGTGCTGCGCTCACCCGCTTGCGCGGCACGCGTGCGGCGGCCCGAGAGTCTCATCCGTTCAGGCCTCGCCGTCCGACGCCTCGTCGGCTTCGCCGTCACCGTCCTCGGCCTCGGCGATCTGCTGCAGGCCAGAGAGCTTCGTACCCTCATCGAGACTGATGAGTGTAACACCTTGCGTCGCGCGTCCCATCTCGCGGATCTCCGACACACGCGTGCGGATCAGCACGCCGGCCGTCGTGATCAGCATGATCTGGTCTTCGGCGTCGACGAGCGTCGCCGCGACGACCTTGCCGTTACGCTCGGACGTCTGGATCGCGATCATACCCTTCGTGCCGCGGCCGTGGCGCGTGTATTCGGTGATCGGCGTGCGCTTGCCGAAGCCGTTCTCGGTCGCGGTGAGCACCGACTGGTCTTCGCTGCCGGCCACCAGCAGCGCGATGACCTGCTGCCCTTCGTCGAGCTGCATGCCGCGCACGCCGCGCGCCTCGCGCCCCATCGGCCGCACGTCGTTCTCGTCGAAGCGCACGGCCTTGCCGGCGTCGGAGAACAGCATCACGTCGTGCGCACCGTCGGTGATCGACGCGCCGATCAGGTAGTCGCCCTCGTCGAGGCCGACCGCGATGATGCCCTTCTTCATCGGACGGCTGAATGCCTCGAGCGGCGTCTTCTTCACGGTGCCGAGCGACGTCGCCATGAACACGAACTTGTCGGCCGAGAATTCCTTCACCGGCAGCACGACGTTGATCTTCTCGCCATCCTGCAGGGGGAACATGTTGACGATCGGACGGCCGCGCGAGTTGCGCGAGCCCTGCGGCACCTCGTAGACCTTGATCCAGTACACGCGGCCGCGGTTCGAGAAGCAGAGCATGTAATCGTGCGTGTTCGCGATGAACAGCGTCTCGATCCAGTCGTCTTCCTTCATCTGCGTCGCCTGCTTGCCGCGACCGCCGCGCTTCTGCGCGCGGTATTCGGACAGCGGCTGCGACTTCACGTAGCCCGCGTGCGACATCGTGACGACCATGTCCTGCGGCGTGATCAGATCCTCGGTGTTGAGCTCGGTCGCGTTCAGCTCAATCTTCGAGCGGCGCGCGTCGCCGAACTCGGCCTTCACCGTGGTCAGCTCTTCGCCGATCATCGTCGTGATCCGCTCCGGACGCGCGAGGATGTCGAGCAGATCGGAGATCTGCGCCATCACGTCGCGATACTCGCCGATGATCTTGTCCTGCTCGAGGCCCGTCAGGCGCTGCAGACGCATCTGCAGAATTTCCTGCGCCTGCGTGTCGGACAGCTTGTAGAGCCCGTCGCCCTGCATCCCGAACGCCGGGTTCAGCCCTTCCGGCCGATACGCCGCGCGGCCGCCGGCCGCCGCGTTCTCGGCTTCGGCGCGCGTGAGCATCTCGCGCACGAGCGACGAATCCCACGCCTTCGCCATCAGTTCCTGCTTCGCGATCGGCGGCGTCGGCGCGGCCTTGATGATCGCGATGAATTCGTCGATGTTCGCGAGCGCGACCGCGAGACCTTCGAGCACGTGGCCGCGTTCGCGCGCCTTGCGCAGTTCGTAGACCGTGCGGCGCGTCAGCACTTCGCGGCGGTGCGACAGGAAGCACTGAAGGATTTCCTTCAGGTTCAGCAGCTTCGGCTGGCCGTCGACGAGCGCGACCATGTTCATGCCGAACGTGTCCTGCAGCTGCGTCGCCTTGTAGAGGTTGTTCAGCACCACTTCCGGCACTTCGCCGCGCTTGAGCTCGATCACGACGCGCATGCCGCTCTTGTCGGACTCGTCGCGGATGTCGGAGATGCCCTCGAGCTTCTTCTCGTTGACGAGCTCGGCGATGCGCTCGAGCAGCGAGCGCTTGTTGACCTGGTACGGCAGCTCGTCGACGATGATCGCCATGCGCTGGCCGCGGTCGATTTCCTCGAAGTGCGTGGCCGCGCGCATCACGACGCGGCCGCGCCCGGTGCGGTAGCCGTCGCGCACGCCGGCGACGCCGTAGATGATGCCGGCCGTCGGGAAATCGGGCGCCGGGATGATCTCGATCAGCTCGTCGATCGTCGCGTCGGGATTGTTCAGCAGATGCTGGCACGCATCGACGACTTCGTTCAGGTTGTGCGGCGGAATGTTGGTCGCCATGCCGACCGCAATGCCCGACGAACCGTTGATCAGCAGGTTCGGGATCCGCGCGGGCAGGATCAGCGGCTGCATCTCGCTGCCGTCGTAGTTCGGGCCGAAGTCGACCGTTTCCTTGTCGATGTCGGCAAGCAGCTCGTGACCGATCTTCGCCATGCGAATTTCGGTGTAGCGCATCGCGGCGGCGTTGTCGCCGTCGATCGAGCCGAAGTTGCCTTGCCCGTCGACCAGCATGTAGCGCAGCGAGAAGTCCTGCGCCATCCGCACGATCGTTTCGTAGACCGCGCTGTCGCCGTGCGGGTGGTATTTACCGATCACGTCGCCGACGATACGCGCCGACTTCTTGTAGGCCCGGTTCCAGTCGTTGTTCAGTTCGTGCATCGCGAACAGTACGCGCCGGTGCACGGGCTTCAGGCCATCGCGGACATCCGGGAGGGCACGTCCGACGATCACGCTCATCGCGTAATCGAGATACGAACGGCGCATTTCCTCCTCGAGGGAGGTGGGCAGGGTCTCTTTGGCGAATTGATCCATGTATCCGTATCTTTTCGGAGCGAAGACGGGAACGCCTTTCGCGTGAGCGATGCATGCGCAACGCAACGCGAGATTCTAACATGCGCCCAACAGCCGCCAATTCGCCGCCCCTCTATATATAAATAGCGGAAATTTGCGCGGCGCCGGCTGCGCACTCGGCCGGCGCACCGCACGGTCGTGCGGCGATCTGTCGCGTCGCCGGCCGCGCCGGTAAACGACCTTCGCGTCCCGCGCAATTTTGCGGGTACGCCCTTGACAATTCCTGAAACTTACGGCAGGCCGGTGTTGCGCATGCACCACAATCGCGGAGACGATCTTGGGGTGGGGAGGATTTTTTTTCGTAGGAAGGGAACGATATGGCAAAATGCCAACGCACTGAAAGTTAGACGCTGCTCGAAGTCTACACAGAGCGGTGCCGCGTTTTTTGTGCCGCACCAATGTTATACTTCGAGCAATGTATGACTTGTCACCGTCAACAGGCTCGCAGTAAACCTGCGGTAATCTCAATTTCGAGAGGAGAAATATGAATAAACTTTCAAAGCTCGCGTTCATTGCAGCTACCGCAGTTATGGCTGCATCCGCTTCGGCACAGTCGGTGCCGGCGTCGCGTCAAGCCGTCAATGACAACTGGGTGAACGGCACGGGCGAATGGGTGTGGATGAACGGCACGAACGAGCTCTGCTGGCGTGACGCGTTCTGGACGCCGGCCACCGCCAACGCGAAGTGCGACGGCGCACTGGTCGCCCAGGCACCGCAGCCGCCGGTCGCTCCGGTCGCTCCGGCCATCACGAGCCAGAAGATCACGTATCAAGCCGACGCACTGTTCGACTTCGACAAGGCGACGCTCAAGCCGCTGGGCAAGCAGAAGCTCGACGAACTGGCTTCGAAGATCCAGGGCATGAACACGGAAGTGGTCGTCGCAACGGGCTACACCGACCGCATCGGTTCGGACAAGTACAACGACCGTCTGTCGCTGCGCCGTGCGCAAGCCGTCAAGTCGTACCTGGTCAGCAAGGGTGTCCCGGCCAACAAGATCTACACGGAAGGCAAGGGCAAGCGCAACCCGGTCACGACGGGCTGCAACCAGAAGAACCGCAAGCAACTGATCGCCTGCCTCGCACCGGATCGCCGCGTGGAAGTGGAAGTGGTCGGTACGCAAGAAGTGCAGAAGACGACCGTTCCGGCGCAGTAAGCCGCGGTTTTCGACTGCTTCAAAGCCCCGCTCCGGCGGGGCTTTTTCATTGACGCCCGTCCGGGCGCTCGCCGGTTCGCCGCTCGCCCGCATCTTATATACTCGGGACTGACGAACCGAAGCACCGCCCTCCTCCCGTATCCCGTTTGCCGACATGACCAACGCCGATCCGCACGAACTCCAGAAATTCAGCGACCTCGCCCATCGGTGGTGGGATCCGAATGCCGAATTCAAGCCGCTGCACGACCTGAACCCGGTCCGGCTCGCCTGGATCGATTCGCATGCGCATCTCGCCGGCAAGCGCGCGCTCGACGTGGGCTGCGGCGGTGGCATCCTGTCCGAATCGATGGCCGGCCTCGGCGCGCAGGTGAAAGGCATCGACCTGTCGACCGAAGCGCTCGGCGTGGCCGATCTGCACAGCCTCGAGAGCGGAATCACCGTCGACTATGAAGCGATCGCGGCCGAAGCGATCGCGGCGCGCGAGCCCGGTACCTACGACGTCGTCACCTGCATGGAAATGCTCGAGCACGTGCCGTCGCCGGCCGACATCGTCGCCGCATGCGCGACGCTCGTGAAGCCGGGCGGCTGGGTGTTCTTCTCGACGCTGAACCGCAACCTGAAGTCGTACCTGTTCGCCGTGATCGGCGCCGAATACATCGCGCAGATGCTGCCGAAGGGCACGCACGACTACGCGCGCTTCATCCGGCCGTCGGAACTCGCGGGCTTCGTGCGCGCGACCGATCTCCACATCGTCGAGATCAAGGGCATCACGTATCACCCGCTCGGCAAGCGCTTCGCGCTGTCGAACGACACCGACATCAACTACCTGGTCGCGTGCCGCCGCGCCGCGTAACCTGCCGACCCGCATGACGACTCCCCTTTCGCCCGCGCGGGACGTGCTCGACGCACCGCCCCTGCAGCACTGCGAAGCCGTGCTGTTCGACCTCGACGGCACGCTCGCCGATACGGCGCCCGATCTCGCGGCGGCCGTCAACAAGATGCAGCGCGTGCGCGGCCTGCCGGAAACGCCGCTCGACGCGCTGCGGCGCCTCGCGTCCGCGGGCGCGCGCGGCCTCCTCGGCGGCGCGTTCGGCATCACGCCCGAGACGCCCGGCTACGATGCGATGCGCGACGAGTTCCTCGCAAACTACGCCGCCGATATTTGCGTTCAGACGACGCTGTTCCCCGGCATTGCCGAGGTGCTCGACGAACTCGAAGCGCGCGGCGTGCGTTGGGGGATCGTCACGAACAAGGCGATGCGGCTGACCGCGCCGCTCGTCGAATTGCTGGGCCTCGCGTCGCGCGCGGCCTGCGTGGTGGGGGGCGACACGACGCCGCACTCGAAGCCGCATCCCGCTCCGCTGCTGCACGCGGCCGGCCTGCTCGCACTGGCGCCGGACCGCATCGTCTACGTCGGCGACGACCTGCGCGACATTCAGGCGGGCTACGCAGCCGGGATGGCGACGGTCGCGGCCGCGTACGGCTACTGCGGCGACGGCGCCGCGCCGGGCGACTGGCGTGCGCAGCACCTCGTCGGCACGACCGGCGAGCTGCGCGATCTGCTGCGCGATGTTGCGCTATAATGATCAATCTTATCCGCGGGGGCGACCTGGTTTCGACAGGGGTTGTGAAGCGGCTAGGGCATGTCGAGGACCCGTCACCTCGTTAATCAATGGGAAAAACGTAACTGCAAACGACGATACGTTCGCACTGGCAGCCTAAGGGCCGCCGTCCTCTGCCTAGTTCACTGACGGGCTAGCGTCGCAAGACCGGTAGCAATACCGCCAGAGGTCATATACGTCAGTTAAGCCTTGCCGGCGTCGCGACGGCCGGGTCGAAAACTTAGCGAATCGCCGTAGCGCAGCGTGTTCGTCCGCGTCGCTGCGGTTAAATCAAAAGACTGAACTAAACATGTAGAACTAGTCGTAGAGCGCTTCTGGACGCGGGTTCGATTCCCGCCGCCTCCACCACTTACCAAAAACCCAACCACTCTCGGTTGGGTTTTTTTCTGCCCGGAACGCCAGTGTTGGCGCGGTTCCGCGTCGATGTCTCGCGAGCGCCACCCAGCCGGGTGACCCCGTTTCGGCGTCCTTCCCGCCTCTCTGTCTCCGTTTTTCTCTGCTGGCCTCGTGAGCGTTCTCGGCCACACCTCCCGCATTCTTGCGGGTTTGCGCGGGGCTGGTTGTAGATTGCAACTGCTTCCCCCGGTCGGGCACCGAGAACGGAGAAACGCACGGAAGCCGCCCCGGCGGTGGCTTCCCGCAGGGAGGGCTTGGCTGTGGCCGAACCCCGGCGCAGGATGAGGCCGAACTACCAGGAGAACCGATGAGAACCGTGGAAGACGTGATGCCGATCCGCTCAGACGCCGAGTACCAGCAGGTGCTGGAGGCGATCAGGGCTGCGTCCGACGCGGCGACGAGTGATGAGCGTTTGTTGGCGCTACGGCAGCGCGCCGAGGCCTACGAGCGACGACTCCGGGTCGATCCGAAGCGCTTGCGCGCGCTGGAGGAACTCGCCGCGCAGGCGCAAGATTTGAAGATGGGGTACGACTGACGGCCGCCGCAGTGCGGCCGCCAGTTCATGCAACGGGGCCGAACAGCGCCGGAGGTATCCGGAATTTCGTGTGTGAGGCGGGTTGAGATTCGGACTCCAATGTTGAATCGTTCCGGGTAAAGCAGCGCGAACTGTGTCATCGCGCTCTTCCAATCGTGCCGAGAGCCGGTCCACTTGGCCACGACGTTGCGCAGCGCCAGCCAGATCAGTTTGAGCGCGGCCTCGTCCGACGGGAAGTGGCCGCGCGCCTTGATGATCTTTCGAAGCTGCATGTGCAGCGACTCGATCGCGTTGGTCGTATATACAATTTTCCGGATGTCAGGCGCGAAGGCGTAGAACGGAATCACCTGATCCCAGGCCCGGCGCCAGAGCGCGGCAATCGGAGGGTATTTCGTACCCCACGGGCTCGTATCGAACGCGTCCAGCGCCACGGCGGCCGCTTCGGCCGACGGTGCCCGATAGACCTCCTTGAGCGCCGCTGCGACCGATTTCCTGTCTTTCCAGCTGGCAAAGTCCAGCGAGTTCCGGATCAGATGCACGATGCAGGTCTGGACCGTCGTTTCCGGGAACACCGTGTTGATCGCTTCGGGGAAGCCCTTCAGGCCGTCGACCACGGCGATCAGGATGTCCTGCACGCCGCGCAGCTTCAGGTCGTTCACCACCCGCAGCCAGAACTTGGCGCCCTCGGTCTGCTCGATCCAAAGGCCGAGCACGTCGCGTGTGCCGTCGCGGCGCACGCCCAGCGCCAGGTAGATCGCCTTGTTGCGCACCACGCCTTCGTCGCGGATCTTGACTCGCAAGGCATCGAAGAACACGACCGGGTACATCGGCTCGAGCGGTCGCTGCTGCCATTCGCGCACTTCGTCGATCACGGCATCAGTCACCGTGCTGATGAAGTCCGGCGACACCTCGATGCCATACATGTCCAGCAGGAAGCCCTGAATCTCCCGCACGCTCATGCCGCGGGCATACATCGCGATGATCTTGTCGTCGAAGCCTGTGAAGCGTCGCTCGCCCTTGGCGATCAGCACCGGATCGAACGTGCCTTCGCGGTCGCGCGGAATCTCGACGTCGAGCAGGTCATTGTCGGTTGCGATGCGCTTGCGGCTGGTGCCGTTGCGATGGTTCGTGCGGCCCGCCGGCTTGGCATCGCCCTTCTCGTAGCCCAGGTGGTGGGTCAGTTCGCCGCCCAGCGCGCGCTCGAATATCGCCTTCTTCAGGGCCGCGAATTGCTCGTTGATCGTCGCCCGATCCAGCGTCCCGGGCACCAGTTGCTTGATGAGTTCCGGGTCCAGGTTCAATCCCTTGCCCGGTTCAATCGTCACTTCTTCCTTGCGTTTGCGTGGCATAAAGTGGCTCCTTGGCCATCAGTTTATGCCTCACACACAAAAGTTCGGATAGGCTCCCAGGCTGCCGAAGGACTGAAGCAATTGATCATTCCGCTCATCCTCAAAATCACGGCCTGCGGTTTGCAGCACTCCAATTCCAGGTCGTGCCTGCAGAGGGACAGGCATGCCGTTGGCCTCAAGCTCCGAGTCCTCGTGTAATGACAGATAAAGCTCACGGTCGCACTTTGTGCGGAGAAACATGGACAGAGTGCTTTTTGAAATTCGTTTCTTTGCCATAGTGATTAATCCGCACAGATGTTCGCGCAGCCTTTCTTGGAATTTGCTTGAAATCAGTTCTGCCGATCGGCAGGCTGGTCAATTGTCTTGCGTGCGCGACGCGTCTCCTCGAACTCACGCCATCCCGGCACATGCGCGCTCATCAGCGCCTTAAACACCCGCCCATGGTTCGCGAAGCGCAAGTGAAGCAACTCATGGACGATGACGTAGTCCTGGAAGCGTTCATCCTGACTGACCAGATCGGCGGCCAAGGTGACCGTCCCGGCCGAGGAGCAGGAGCCCCATTTCCTGCGCATTTCCTGAACCCGAACGACACGCGGGTTGAGGCGCAACTTCACCGCCCACGCCAGAGCACGTCGTCGCAGTTCTTGCGTGGGGTACAGGGACGACTTCACTCGCCGGCCTCTGCAAGCAGCAGCCGGATGATCAGGTCGACGACACGGGCGCGTTCGTCCTGTCGAAGTGCCAATACCGGCTTGTACATGGCCGCGCGAAGGCGGCGTTGCTCATCGGGATTCACAGCTGCATTCGGGAAGCGCGACAACAGTGCTTCGGCATCCTTTGCGAGCGCCATCGCATCGACCGACGCCGCCTTGACAGCAGCGTCTTCGCGCAGCACCCAGTAGACGGCAAACGCTCGCGCTGAAAGTCCGCTGTCCCGTGCGGCCTTCATCGCGATTTCCTTCTCGGCCGCCAATGCCGCGAGCTGGTCCATTGCGGCCAGGCCGGTAGTCTTACGATCCTCCAGGTCCTTGAGGATGCGCTCGGCGCGATCCTTCAAGGGTTGCAGCACGGGCGCGGCCGCCGGGTCCTCGTCCATCTCCTGCTGCAGGCCCCGCACCAGGTTGAAGACCTTACCCTCGTCTGAGCCGTCCTCTTTCCGCAGAGCTTGCAAGGTCCGCACGTCGAATGTGACGCTCTTGGTCAACCTACCCAGCCCTTGCTGTTCCGCGCTCTCCTCGATCAAGCGGCGTGTTTTGTAGGCCAGGTCCGCCACGAACCCGACCTTCTCGGCGTAAGCGTTGCGCACCGCTGCATAGAGCTGCGTAAGCTGCTTGTAGGTGACGATGTGATCGCGCAGCTCCGGCGATGGCGAGAGGATTTCCCATAGCGCCTCGATTTCCTTGTAGGCCTCGAAGAACGCCTTGCGCGCTTCGGGCGCGAGGAAGCGGCCGAAGACCAGCTTCTCCAGCCGCTCGTCCGGCGTGTCCCCGCTGGAAACCAGCAGGTAGTCTTTCTCGGCTTGCGCGATCTTCTGCAGGAAGTCCTGGAGCAGCACGTCTAGGTCTTCGATCACGCCGCTGACGTCCGACGAATCAAACTGCAGCGCCTTCTTCAGTTCGCGCAACACGCCCACGAAATCCACCACCAGCCCGACGCGCTTCTGGACGCCATTGGCATCCACGTACGGGCGGTTCACGCGCGCAATGGATTGCAGCAGCACGTGGTCGCGCATTGGCTTGTCGAGGTACAGGCAGTACAGCGGCGGGGCGTCGTAGCCCGTTAGCAGCTTGTCGGTGACGATCAGGATCTTTGGGTTTTCGGTGGGCTTCTTGAACAGCAGGCGCACCTGCTCCTCGCCCTCGTCCGAGAGCTGCAGTTTGGCCACCAGCGGACGGTCCACCACATCCGCCGCGTTCTGCGTGTAGACCGGTGCCGTCCATTCGGGAGGAAGCAGCTTGTCCAGCGCCTTCTTGTACTTGGCGCAGGCCTCGCGATTCACCGCCACCACGAACGCCTTGTAGCCCAGCGGCAGGACGTTCTCCTTGAAGTGCTCGGCGACGAAGGCGGCCACCTTCTCGATGCGGTCGTCAGCGGTGAGGAAGGTGCGCAGGCCCACGGCGCGGTCAAGCACCTTGTTCAGCTCTTCAACATCGGTGACGCCCTCGCTTTCGGCCAGCGCGAAGAACTCCTTGTCCAGTCGCTCGGCAGGCACCGTCATCTCGCTCGGCGCCATCACGTGCTTGATTGGCAGCGTGGTCTCGTCGGCGATGCTCTCGGCAATCGAGTACTTGTCCAGGTAACCGAGCTCGTCTTGAGTACCGAAGATCTTGAACGTGCCTTCGCCCTGCGAGGTGCGCGAGATGGGCGTGCCGGTGAAGCCGATGATCGTGGCCGTGGGCACCGCAGCCATCAGGTAGGTGCCGAGGTCCTTGGCCACCGAGCGGTGGGCTTCGTCGATGAAGACGTAGACGTTGTCGCGCAGGCAACTGTCTTTGCGGATGGCCTCGAACTTATGGATCATCGAGATGATCAGGCCCCGGAAGTCGGCGTCCAGCAAGGACTGCAGCTCAGCCTTGTTGTTGGCTCGCTTGACCGCGATGTCCTGCTGCTGCATCTCGCCGAGCAGGCGCTCCACCCAGCCTTTCAACTGGCCTTCCAGCTCGGTGCGATCTACCACCAGGATCACCGTCGCATTGGCGAAGCGCGCCCTGTCTTCCAAGATCAGCCGCGCGGCGGTCAGCAGGGTGAAGGTCTTGCCCGAACCCTGGGTGTGCCAGACCAGACCGCGCGTCTTGGTCGGATCAGCGCAGCGGTCCAGGATCGCGTCAATCGCTCGCCGCTGGTGCTGCCGCAGTATGGACTTGCGGGTCTCGCCGTCCTGCACGTAGAACAAGATCCAGTGCTGTAGCGTGCGCAGGAAGTCGGTGGGCTCGAAGAAGGCCTGCACCGCGAAGCGGTAGGTCTCTTCCGGCGCCTGCTTCCAGCGTGCCATGTCGCGCCGGTTGGCGTTCCAGGTCACGCCGTACCAATAGTCCAGCAGGTGCGTCACGTTGAAGAGCTGGGCCGTACCTAGCAGCTCCGGCGTCTCCAGCTCGTAGCGGCGCAGTTGCTTAATCGCACGCTCGATGGCGTCACCGTCCTTCGGGTTCTTGTGCTCGACGATCACCACCGGCACGCCGTTGACGACGAACATCACATCGGCGCGGTTGCCCTTGCGCGCGGGCGGCTTGATCTTCCACTCCCACGTCACGTGGAAAGCGTTGTCCGCCACGTGCTCGAAGTCGATCAGCGTCACCGGCCGGTGCCGCTTTTCCGCCTCGTCGTACCACTGGCGCTCGCCGCGCAACCAGGCCAGAAGCTCACGGTTGCCCTCAATGCTGGCTGGTAGCGCATCAAGCGTTTCCACCACAGAGCGGACCGCGTCCGCGGACATCCAAGGGTTGAACGCCGCGAGCTTGGCTTCCAGCACGTCGCGGAAGAAGGTGCCCGCCTCGCCGCCGCGCTTGGCGCGCGCGTCCTCCGGTGTGATCGGCGTCCAGCCGATCTCCACGGCGTGCTTCACCATCGGGAACTGCACGGTGCCGGCCTCGCTGATCTTCAGTGTGCTCATGCCGCGACCTCCTCACGCTGTGTCGAGGCCGTGGACAGGGCCGACAAATCCAGATCCGAGACCGAGATTTCCCCGGTCATCAGCTTATGCAGCAAGGATTTGAAAAGCTCCTCCAGTACCTTGCGCTTCTTCTGGTGCAGGTCGATCTTGCGGTCGAGGGCTTCGAGGACGCCGACGATTTCCGCCTGCTCGTCCAACGTAGATGGCAGGGGCAGCGGCAGCGAGTCAATGGTGCCGGTGTTCAAGTTGTACTTGCCGTCTGCCGCTGGGGTCGCGCGGCCGGCGACCAGCGATGTGCCGCGGCGTGATCCGTAGAAATAGGAGAGGTACCGCGGATCGGCGACTCCCGTCTTGATGCGAGCCCGGATCAGGTAGGACGCGAAGAGGGCCCCTTCCGGCTCCCTCTGATAGACGGCGCAAGAGCCTAGTCGTTCCAGTACCCCGTTGGTGCGAATGAAAAGGAGATCGCCTGGTTGCAGCAGATACTTGCTGGCCTCAGCGGCAGAAAGGTCGCAGTACTTCAAGTCAGAAGGGTTGACGCGCCCGGACTCGACGTTCGGTATCCGCAAAACCGGATAGCTGCGTCTTTCCACGGTGCAGTGGGTGGATGTGCCGTACTGCAACCACTCCCGGATTTCGCGGAACTCGACGAGGTTCCAGCTCTCCGGCATCGGCCCGATCTCCGTTTCCTTCTGCGATTCGCCGCGCAAGCCGCGCGTGAAAAGGTCATTCATCACCGCGTGTTTCAGCTCCAATGCGGTTGATGTGGCCTTGTCATGAACGGTGATCGCGTCGCGCACCTTGGCAAGCGACTGCGCAATCGACTGCTGTTCTGCTGGCGGCGGGTGGGGAACGCCCAGTGCCGCGAGCCGGTTGCGAGAAAGATTGGGGATCGTAGTCTTGTTGCCTGCGCCTTCAAAGATGCCCAGCTGCGTGAACGCACTCTGCAGGAAATAGACGTAGAACCGCGCATCGACGTCGTCCTGAATGGGGCGCAGACGATGCAGGTGGTTCTGGAACGACATCACCGGTACGCGACCATCCCAGACGGCCGCACGCCCGATCTCTCCACCCTCGCAGACCAGCAGATCACCCGCCTTGAGGCTCTTGTCCACTAGCTCGGCTGCAGAGATCGACATCTCGTCAACCTCCGTGAGATCGATTTCGTCCCACAGCACATTCGATGTGCGAAGAAAGGGGACTTTGTCAGTGCCAGCGCGCGCGGCGGCGGACATCGTCTTTCCGGCGCCAATGTCGAACAGCTCGCCCAGGGGGCGCCATTTCCAGTTTGGGTTTGTCATAGCGGTGCGAGCACCTTTGCGAGGGTCTGGTCAATCTCTCTGGCCTTCTCGTCTAGTGCCAGCATGTCCTTGACGATGCTCTTGATGGACCGATGGTCAGCGTCGCCGCCCTGTGCGATCCAACGCCCCGGGCTGAGGTTGTAGTCCGCCTCTTCGGCTTGCTGCTTCGTGATGACAGTCAGCTCGCCCTCTACCGGTTCGCCCTTGAGGTACATCGCCGCCAGAGCCCGAATGTCCTCCTCGGGCAGGTAGTTCTTCGGCCGGCCCTTGCGGAAGTGGCGGCTGGCGTTGAGCAGGACGATCTTGTCCTTGCGCGCGGCGGGTTTGCGCTTGTTTAGCACCACGATCACGCCCGCCGCCGTCGTGTTGTAGAAGAGGTTTTCGGGCAGCAGGATCACCCCGTCGATCAAGTCCTGATCGACGAACCACTTGCGGATGTTTCGCTCCTTGTCCTCGTTCTTCGAGCCTGAGCCGCGTGTGACCGCGCCGGTATCAAGCACCACTGCGGCCCGACCGTCGTCATCCATGCAGGCAAGCGTGTGCTGCAACCAAGCCCAGTCGCCCTTGCCGCTCGTGACGCCGCCGGCAGTGCGGAATCGATCAAACGGGTCGTTGGCGAACAGGTCTGACGTGAACGGCTGGTTCCACATCGGATTGGCAACGACGATGTCGTGCTGGCGGATCGTGCCGTCAGCATTCCGGAACTTGGGATTAATCATCGTGTCGCCGCGCGCGAGCTCCACCTCCATGTCGTGGATGATTGCGTTCATCTGCGCGACGGCGTAGCTCTCGGCCTGGAGCTCCTGGCCGGAGAGCCTGAGCGGTACCTTGCTGGTCGGGTCGAGTTCGCGGGCGACGAGCTGCAGTTTGATGAGCAACCCCGCCGAGCCGCATGCGTAGTCATGGCAGGTTTCGCCGGGCTTCGGCCGCATGACGTGGGCCATCAAGAAGCCCACCTCGGTCGGCGTGAAGAACTCACCGGCGCTCTGGCCCGACCCTTCGGCGAACTTGCGCAGCAGGTACTCATAGGCACGCCCCAGGAAGTCTGGCTGCACGTCGGCCAGGCCGAGGCGGTAGCGCGGATCGGAGAACGTCTCAACCACGCCGCGCAACTTGGCGGGGTTGATGTCGCGCTCGCCGTTGCGTTCTGTAGCGAAGTCCACCACGTCGATCACGCCGGAGAGCGTCGGGTTCTGCTTGACCACGGCACGCACGGCCTTAGTCAGGTGCTCACCGATGTCCCTAGGCGCGGTCGGGCGGCCGCGCTCGTCCAGCGGCCAGTCAAATGACTCGCGCCCGCTGATAACCGCCCATCGGGCTTCCGGGGGCAGGTAGAAACGTAGCAGCGAGTGATCGGATTCAGCGATCTCCAGAGCGGTAGCACTGTCGCCGTACTCTTCGGCTAGCCGTTCGATCTCGTCATCGAACACGTCGGACAGCCGCTTCAGGAAGAGCAAGGGCAGCAGGTAGTCCTTGAACTTGGCCGCATCTTTCTCGCCCCGGATCGAGCACGCCGCATCCCAGAGCATTTGTTCCATTGGTTTGGTGCTGGTGGCCTGAGCAGCTGCCGCGCGCCCGCGACGGCGGCGTGGCGGCATGGGGCTCTCGCCCGGGTCCACAGCAGGCTCGTCTGCAACACCAGCATCTTGGGCGAGCGCCGTGATGGCCTGCACCGCTGCACGTTGGGGTTTGCTACCACCACCTTCCCAACGGTTGACGGTGGCGAACGAAACACCCAGCCGCTCTGCGAGCTGCTCCTGGGTGAGGTTGAGCTTGGCGCGGATGGCGCGAAGCGTATTGGGCAGGGAGGAGGCTTGATCTGTCATGTTTGTGATATTTGCAATATCGCAGAATTTTGTCAAGCCCCTGCCAGCAACCAACCGAACTGCAACCCCCGAAAAGCTCAAATCATCGAATCCGCGCCCTCAAGGCCGAGGCGTTGCTATCTGGTTCAGCAAGCGGACGCGGGTTCGGTTCCGTGTTCCGCCACCACATTCAGCGTCACGCGCAACAACCCCGCACGACATCGCGTCTGCGGGGTTTTTTGTTGCCGACGCGGCCCGCGCATCCGCCTCCGAAATAGCGCCCGGCCCTCCTCGAGCCAGCCGCCTGCCGCCGGCATCCCGGCAGCAGGAGGTGACGCACGTGGGCCGGCGCCTGTATCTGCGTAGGTGCCGGCGGACGCGGCGCCGCCTTGCGGACGCGGCTCATCGCCGCACCCCATACCGGCCGCATCGCGCACTACGCTGATTAGCTGCCGCGATACAGCGACTTCATTTCCTCGTCGCTCGCCGGGCGCACGATCGCGCGCGAACCCGACGCCGATGCGCCTTGCGCCTGCGCGCCATAACCGCTGGTATCCGCGCCTCGCGATTGCGCCAGCGCGGCGCGCTGCTGTTCCGCGACGCGGGCCGTCGCCGCCTGAATGGCTTCCGGGTAATGCGGATCTTCGCCGCGGGCCGAGTTGTAGCCGGCTTGCTGCAGCTGAATCAGCTCCGCGCGGACCTGCTCGCGCGTGATCGTCGAGCCCGACTGCGCGAACGACACGACCGGCGCAACGACGGCTGCGGCAACGACAACGGCTTGAACGAGCGACTTCATGATGACCTACCTCCAGATTTGTCCGATTTCGCGATGAACACCTCGCTCATCGCTGACAGTCCGAAGTTTATGTAGGCGAATGCTTAAGAATAAGGCAGGTTTCAGGAACACATCCTTCCTGAATTCGGGTTAACCCGAATCCGAAGCGGACATACCGCCCGAAACGTATGAGCCCCGCGCAACACCATGGCTGCGCGGGGCTCGTCTGCTTGTCTGCCGAGTCGGGCGTCGACGCACGCGCGCGACGCCGCGATCAGCGTGTCACTGACTGTCCATCGGGCACTTCAGGTTGCAGCCGTTCGGATCGCCCATGTCGCCCTTGCGGCGCAACGCCGACTTCTTGCCGCTCTGATATTTCCTGGACGGCTCCGATGCCGCGAACGGCATCTGCGGATGCTCGTTCAGACGAAACTGGTCGCTGAGGATGCCGCCCGGCACGCCCGGCGAATTCTGCGCGAGTGCGAGCGGCGAAACAGCGATCAGGAACCCCGCGGTCAACGCTGCCGCGGAGAGGGAAACGGAAAGTTTCATGGCGGGAATGACGCCTGAACGGCGTGCTTGTTGGAACGTTGGTCAAGCGGCAAGCGTAGCGCAATTCCCCCGCTGCTGCAGCGCGGCCCGGCGGCCCGCGTGTTACCGCGCATTGCCGCCCTCCGCGGCTGCGAGGTCGCCGCCCGCGAGCCCCGCGGCGACGTCGACCAGCGTCCCGCAGGCGGCCGGATCGTAACCGTCGAGATCGCCGACGCGCTCGATGAAGCGCGCATCGCGCAACAGTGCGAGCACGCCCGCGAGCGGCCGTGCGTCGAGCCGTGCCCGCTCGCAGGCGAAGTAATAGTCTTCGTCGACGACCGGAATGAAGTCGAGCCCGAAATGACGGGCCGCCGGCTCGACGCCGAAACCGAGATCGGCCATCCCGCTCGCGACGAACGCGGCGATCGCCGAATGCGTGAGCTCGGCCGACGCATAGCCGTTGATGCGCGCCGGATCGATGCCGATCGCGCTCAGCGCGAGCTCGAGCAGCATGCGCGTGCCCGAGCCGGGCTGGCGGTTCACGAACCGGATGTCGTCGCGCGCGAGATCCGCGAGCCCCTTCACGTGCTTCGGATTGCCGCGCGGCACGAACAACCCTTGCTGACGGCGCGTCAGATGAATCAGTACATGCCGGCCGTCGTCGAGCCACGGCCGGTAGATCTGCGCGCACTGCGCGCGAAACGCGCCGCGCGGCAGATGAAAGCCGGCCAGTTCGCACTCGCCGCGCGCAAGCGCCCGCACGGCCTCGACGCTTTCCCGATACTTGATGTCGACGGCGGCTTGCGCATCGACGAGCGCCGATACGAGCGTCGCGACCGCATAGCCGTGCGACGCGTGAATCCGTACGGCGCCGTCGCGTTGCGCGAGCCGCCGGTTCAGATCGCTCGCCACTTCGGCCGCGAGCGCGCGCAGGTTGCCGTCGAGGCGGCTGCGCGCGAGGCGCTGCGCGTCGACGATCGCCAGCCCCAGCTCGGACAGCGTCGAACCCTTGCCGCGCGCGGTTTCGATCAGCTCGCCGCCGACGCACGCCTCGAGCGCACGAAGCATCCCCCACGCATGACGGTACGACAGCCCTTTCGCTTGCGCGGCCTGCGCGATGCTGCCCGTTTCGGCGACCAATTCGAGCAGCGGCGCGACCTCCGAGAGGCTCGCGGTGCGCCCTTCCGTGTCGCGCACGGTCAGATACGCGTCGCATTCGATTCGAATCAATTATGTACTCCGATTTCCTATTGCGACGTCGAAAGCTTCCGCTTATCGTTGACCAAAATCAATCAGAACGAAGTCGCCATGCGGACTATATGAAGTTCAGTCGCATATGAGACTTTGGAGGAGCATAACCGATGTCCCCGAATTCCCACGCGCCCGAGGCGCTGGTCGAGCGCCATGCGCGCGCCGGCCGGTCGCTCGTCGCGATTCTGCACGCCATCCAGGACGAGGTGGGCTATGTGCCGCCGGGCTGCGTCGCGCCGCTCGCGAAGGCGCTGAACCTGTCGCGTGCCGAAGTGCATGGCGTGCTGACTTATTACCACCACTTCCGCACTGCGCCGCCCGCGCGCGTGACGATCCAGATGTGCCGCGCCGAAGCGTGCCGCAGCATGGGTTGCGAAGCGCTCGCCGAGCATGCGCAAACGCGTACCGGCTGCCGCTTCGATGCCGCGCACGACGACGCGGCGCAGGCCTCGGCGCCGCCCGCCGTCGCGCTCGAATCGGTGTACTGCCTCGGCCTGTGCGCGCAGTCGCCGTCGATGACGGTCAACGGCGTACTGCACGCGAAGGTCACACCGGAAAAATTCGATGCGCTGCTCGCCGACGCGGTCGCGCACGCCGGGGAGGCCGCATGACGACCCGTATCTACGTCCCGCGCGATTCGTCCGCGCTCGCACTCGGCGCCGACGCGCTCGCCGCCGCGATCGTCGCCGAGGCCGAACGGCGCGGCGCCGCGATCGAACTCGTTCGCAACGGCTCGCGCGGGCTGCTGTGGCTCGAACCGCTCGTCGAAGTCGGCACCGCGGCCGGCCGCGTCGGCTATGCGAACCTGACGGCCGCCGACGTCCCCGCGCTGTTCGACGCCGGCTGGCTCGAAGGCGGTGCGCATCCGAGCGGCGTCGGCCTCGTCGACGCGCTGCCGTATCTCGCGCGCCAGCAGCGCCTGACCTTCGCGCGCATCGGCATCACCGACCCGCTGTCGATCGACGACTATCTGAAATACGACGGCCTCGTCGGCCTGAAGAACGCGCTCGCGCTCGACGGCGACGCCGCATGCGAGACGCTGATCGAGTCGGGCCTGCGCGGCCGCGGCGGCGCGGCGTTCCCCGCCGGCATCAAATGGCGCACGGTGCGCCAGGCGAGCGCGAAACAGAAATACATCGTCTGCAACGCAGACGAAGGCGACTCGGGCACGTTCTCCGACCGCCTGCTCATGGAATGCGATCCGTACTGCCTGATCGAAGGGATGATCATCGCCGGCGTCGCGACGGGCGCGACGGTCGGCTACATCTACGTGCGCAGCGAATACCCGCACGCGATCGCGACGCTCGAAGCGGCGATCGCGCGCGCCCGCGAAGCCGGCTGGCTCGGCGAGCACGTGCTCGGCTCCGCGCACGCGTTCGAACTCCACGTCGCGAAGGGCGCGGGCTCGTACGTGTGCGGCGAGGAAACGGCACTGCTCGAATCGCTCGAGGGCAAGCGCGGCGTCGTGCGTGCGAAGCCGCCCCTGCCCGCGCTCGCGGGCCTGTTCGGCCAGCCCACCGTCATCAACAACGTGATCACGCTCGCCACCGCGCCCGTGATCTTCGCGCGCGGCGCGGCGTTCTATCGCGATTACGGGATGGGCCGTTCGCGCGGCACGCTGCCGTTCCAGCTCGCCGGCAACATCCGCTACGGCGGCCTCGTCGAACTCGCGTTCGGCGTCACGCTGCGCGAGCTGCTGTTCGACTTCGGCGGCGGCACCGCGACCGGCCGCCCCGCGCGCGCCGCGCAGGTCGGCGGCCCGCTCGGCACCTACCTGCCCGAGCATCAGTGGGACGTGCCGCTCGACTACGAGGCGTATACGGCGATCGGCGCGGTCGTCGGTCACGGCGGCATCGTGCTGCACGACGACACGTCGAATCTCGCGGAACTCGCCGAGTATGCGATGAAGTTCTGCGCGATCGAATCGTGCGGCAAATGCACGCCGTGCCGGATCGGCTCGACGCGCGGCGTCGAGACGATCGCGCGCATCCGCGGCGGCGACACGTCCGAACGGCAGATCACGCTGCTGCGCGACCTGTGCGACACGATGCTCGCCGGCTCGCTGTGCGCGATGGGCGGGATGACGCCGTATCCGGTGCTGTCCGCGCTCGACCATTTCCCCGAAGATTTCGGGCTCGCCGCCGGCACGGATGCCGCGTCGAAGCCCGTCAAGGCTGCGGCCTGAGCCAGAAGGAGCCCTGCATGTCCCTCGACACGAACAACGTCCGCCAAGGCGGCTGCGGCTCGGGCCAATGCGCGTGCAAGAGCGCCGCACAGGCGCGCACGCGCGACCCGCTCGACGATACCGATTACGGCACGCCGCAGCGCTATGCGGACACCGACGTCACGCTCGAAATCGACGGCCAGCCGGTCACGGTGCCGGCCGGCACGTCGGTGATGCGCGCCGCGATCGAAGCCGGCATCAACGTGCCGAAGCTCTGCGCGACCGATTCGCTGGAGCCGTTCGGCTCGTGCCGCCTCTGCCTCGTCGAGATCGAAGGCCGGCGCGGCTATCCGGCGTCGTGCACGACGCCCGCCGAAGCGGGCATGAAGGTACGCACGCAGTCGGACCGGCTGCAGGCACTGCGCCGCAACGTGATGGAGCTGTACATCTCCGATCACCCGCTCGACTGCCTCACCTGCCCGGCCAACGGCGACTGCGAACTGCAGGACATGGCGGGCGTCGTCGGGCTGCGCGAGGTGCGCTACGGCTTCGACGGCGCGAATCATCTGCACGATCGCAAGGACGAATCGAATCCGTATTTCACGTACGACCCGTCGAAGTGCATCGTCTGCAACCGCTGCGTGCGCGCGTGCGAGGAAACGCAGGGCACGTTCGCGCTGACGATCGCCGCGCGCGGCTTCGAGTCGCGCGTCGCGGCCGGTGAAAGCGAGCCGTTCATGGAGTCGGAATGCGTATCGTGCGGCGCATGCGTCGCCGCATGTCCGACCGCGACGCTGCAGGAAAAGACCGTCGTCCAGCTCGGCCAGGCCGAGCATTCGGTGATCACGACCTGCGCGTACTGCGGCGTCGGCTGCTCGTTCAAGGCCGAGATGAAGGGCACGCAGGTCGTGCGGATGACGCCGCACAAGAACGGCCTCGCGAACGAAGGGCATGCGTGCGTGAAGGGACGTTTCGCGTGGGGCTACGCGACGCACAAGGACCGCATCACGAAGCCGATGATCCGCGAGAAGATCACCGACCCGTGGCGCGAAGTGAGCTGGGACGAAGCGCTCACGTATGCGGCGACGCAATTCCGCAAGCTGCAGCAGAAATACGGCCGCGATTCGATCGGCGGCATCACGTCGTCGCGCTGCACGAACGAGGAAACCTATCTCGTGCAGAAGCTCGTGCGCGCCGCGTTCGGCAACAACAACGTCGACACCTGCGCGCGCGTGTGCCACTCGCCGACCGGCTACGGGCTGAAGACGACGCTCGGTGAATCGGCCGGCACACAGACCTTCGCCTCGATCGGCAAGGCCGACGTGATCGTCGTGATGGGCGCGAACCCGACCGACGGCCACCCGGTGTTCGGCTCGCGGCTCAAGCGCCGCGTGCGCGAAGGCGCGAAGCTGATCGTCATCGATCCGCGCCGCATCGACGTCGTCGACGGCCCGCACGTGAAGGCCGCCCATCACCTGCAGCTGCGCCCCGGCACGAACGTCGCGATCGTCAACGCGCTCGCGCACGTGATCGTGACGGAAGGACTCGTCGACGAATCGTTCGTCGCCGAGCGCTGCGAAACGCGCGCGTTCGAGCAGTGGCGCGATTTCGTCGCGCGCGCCGAGAACTCGCCCGAAGCGACCGCGGACGTGACGGGCGTGCCGGCCGAACTGGTCCGCGCAGCCGCGCGGCTGTACGCGACCGGCGGCAATGCGGCGATCTACTACGGGCTTGGCGTGACCGAGCACGCGCAAGGCTCGACGACGGTGATGGGCATCGCGAACCTCGCGATGGCGACCGGCAACGTCGGCCGCGAAGGCGTCGGCGTGAATCCGCTGCGCGGCCAGAACAACGTGCAGGGCTCCTGCGACATGGGTTCGTTCCCGCACGAACTGCCCGGCTATCGGCATATCGGCGATACGACGGTGCGCACGCAATTCGAGCAGGCATGGGGCGCGACGCTGCAGCCGGAACCGGGGCTGCGCATTCCGAACATGTTCGACGCGGCGCTCGACGGCAGCTTCAAGGGGCTCTACTGCCAGGGCGAGGACATCGTTCAGTCCGATCCGAACACGCAGCACGTCGCGGCCGCGCTGTCCGCAATGGAATGCATCGTCGTGCAGGACATCTTCCTCAACGAGACCGCGAAGTATGCGCACGTGCTGCTGCCGGGCTCGACGTTCCTCGAGAAGGACGGCACGTTCACGAACGCCGAACGCCGGATCTCGCGCGTGCGCAAGGTGATGCCGCCGCTCGCCGGCTATGCGGACTGGGAAGTCACGCTGATGCTGTCGCGCGCGCTCGGCTACGAGATGCACTACGCGCATCCGTCGGAGATCATGGACGAGATCGCGCGGCTCACGCCGACGTTCGCCGGCGTGAGCTACGAGAAGCTCGACGCGCTCGGCAGCATCCAGTGGCCATGCAACGAGGACGCGCCGGAAGGCACGCCGACGATGCACGTCGACGCATTCGTGCGCGGCAAGGGCCGCTTCGTGATCACGCAGTTCATTCCGTCGCCGGAAAAGGTCACGCAACGCTATCCGCTGATCCTGACGACCGGGCGCATCCTGTCGCAATACAACGTCGGCGCGCAGACGCGCCGCACCGAGAACGTGCGCTGGCATGAGGAGGATCGTCTCGAGATCCATCCGCACGACGCGCAGGATCGCGGGATCCGCACCGGCGACTGGGTCGGCATCGAGTCGCGCGCGGGCCAGACGGTGCTGCGCGCGCTCGTGACCGACCGCATGCAGCCCGGTGTCGTCTATACGACGTTCCACTTCCCCGAATCGGGCGCGAACGTGATCACGACGGAGAGCTCCGACTGGGCGACGAACTGCCCCGAATACAAGGTCACGGCCGTCCAGGTGATGCCGGTCGCGCAGCCGTCCGACTGGCAGCGCGCGTATGCACGCTTCAACGCCGAACAGCTCGCGCTGCTCGAGCAGCGAACCGGTGCTCCCGCCGCCGCGACGGCAGGCAAGTGAGGAATCGATGGACAGCACACACCTGATCGACATGGCGAACCAGATCGGCGCCTTCTTCGAATCGATGCCCGATCGCGAGGAAGCGCTGACCGGCATCGCCGAGCATATCCGGCGCTTCTGGGAACCGCGCATGCGCCGCGCGTTGCTCGCTTCGCTCGACGATCCGTCCAGCGAAGCGGCGCGGCGCGCCTCGCCGATCGTGATCGAGGCGGTAGCCACGCACCGCGCTTCGCTCGTGCCGGCCGCTGCAACGGCCTGAGCGCGCTACGCAGACGGTGAAGGAACGCCCGCGAACCAGGTTTCGCAATGTCGCAGCAGCGCGTTCGCGTCGCTCGATGCGCGGCCGCGTGCGGCGATGTAGCCGTCCGGCCGCAACAGGTAGAACGCCGGACGCGAGCGGCCGTACGCCTGGACCAGCGTGTCCGCGCCGTCGCCTTCGACATCGGTCACGCGCCAAGCGCGCACCGCGCCCGGCATGATCCGTTCGAGGCGCTGGATCAGCGCTTGTGCGTCGGCCGCCAGCGGCGACACGTCGTCGAGGCCGGTGCTCGGGGGCGCCTCGAGCAGCAGCAGCGTGAAGCTCGCCGGGTCGTGCACGTCGTATAGCCGCGCGGTGCCGGGCGCCTGACCGAGCGGCCCGTCGATCACATGCAGCAACGCATCGGGCGCGCGTTCGCCCGCGCGCGGGCCGCCGTCGAGCACGCGTTCGAGCGTGAGCGGACTCTTCCGGTACTGAACGCCGAGTTCGCTGACACTACGCCGAACCGCATCGCGCAGCGGCCCGAGCGACACCAGCAGCGGCACCAGGTGATCGCGCAGCAGCTTCATCGCGCCATGATCGGCTTCGACGATCTGCGTGACCAGACTCGTCTGGCGCAGCACGTCGCGCTCGATCGGATGACGCTCGGTGTGGTAAGTGTCGAGCAGCCGGTCGGGCGCCCCGCCCGCGAGTACGCGCGCGAGCTTCCAGCCGAGGTTGAACGCCTCCTGCACGCCCGTGTTCATTCCCTGCGCACCGGCCGGGCTGTGGATGTGCGCGGCGTCGCCCGCAAAGAACACGCGGCCGTGCCGCAGCCGCTCGACCATGCGGCTGTGCAGCCGAAAATACGACGACCATGCGAGATCGCTCGGCGCGATCGACGCGCCGATGCGCGCCCGCACGACCGCTTCGCAGTCGGCCAGCGACGGCGGCGGCGAGTCGGGCGACACATCGCCGACAGGCGGACGGTCGGCGACGAGCCGATAGCGGCCGCTACCGAGCGGAAACAGCCCGGCGATGCCGTCGGGCGTCGTGAATAGGTGGATCTCGTCTTCCGGCCAGTCGGGAATCGCCGCGAAATCGGCCAGCAGAAACGTCTGTTCGAACGCGCGGCCCGCGAAGCCGATGCCGAGCAGATGCCGCACCGTGCTGTGCGCGCCGTCGGCCGCGATCAGATACGACGGCGAGAACCGCTCGTCGCGGCCGCCGGCATCGCGCAGCGTCACGTCGAGCGACGCGCCGCCCGCATCGCATTCGACGAGCGTCACGCCGCGCTCGATCGTTACGCCGAGCTCGGCGAGATGCTCGGCCAGCAGCCGCTCGGTGACGCTCTGGTCGAGCAGCAGCAGATAGGGATAGCGCGTTTGCAGCGGATCGAAATCGAGCCGCGCGATCACGCGGCCGTCGGCATGCAGCGCGGCCGCGTGCGCGCGATGCCCAAGCGCGAGAAACGGTTCGACGGCGCGGTGCTGCTCCAGCAGTTCGAGCGTGCGCGCCTGGATGCCGATGGCGCGCGAATACGGCGCCGGCGCCGCGAGCTTGTCGATCACGCGCACCGGGACGCGGGCACGCGCGAGGCTCATCGCCGCAGCCAGGCCCGTAGGCCCGGCGCCGACGATCAGCACTGGCGGGATGTCGAGCAGGGTGTCAGCCATGAGTTCCTCGATCGGACACGACGCTGCCAGTCTACGCCGCTCCGCGTGACGGGGCCATATGCCGAACGGCCGAGCGGCGGCGTGCCTGCGCGCTGTGGGAAAATACGCGCTTTCCGCCAGTTTTCGCGTCATGGATTCCGCATTCGACCGAGCGTACGCCGCGCATCGCGCCGGCCGCCTCGCCGAGGCCGAGCACGGCTACCGCACCGCCCTCGCCGACAATCCCGCCGATGCCGACGCACTCCACCTCTTCGGCGTGCTGCGGCATCAGCAGGGGCAGCATGCCGAAGCGGCCGATCTCGTCGGCCGCGCGGTCGCGCTGCGCCCGGGCGATGCCGCGCTGCAACTGAACCTCGGCAATGCGCTGAAGGCGCTCGGCCGGCTCGACGAAGCGATCGAGCGGTTCCGCAACGCCCTCACGCTCGCGCCCGAATTTCCGCTCGCGCATTACAACCTCGGCAACGCCTATGCGGCGCTGCAGCGTCACGAAGACGCGGTCGACGCGTTTCGCCGCGCGCTGCGGCTCACGCCGGACGACGCGTCGATCCACAACAACCTCGGCAACGCGCTGAATGCGCTCGGCCGTCACGACGATGCGCTTGCCGCGTTCCGCCGCGCGCTGGAGCTGCGTCCGGGCCACGCGGGCGCGCACAACAATCTCGCGATGGCGCTGAACGCGATGGGCCGCGCGGACGAAGCGATCGCGCATTTCCAGGCCGCGATCGCCGCGCAGCCGCGCTTCGTCGCCGCGCACTTCAATCTCGGCAACACGCTCGACGCGGTGGGCCGCCATGCGGAAGCCGCGGCCGCGTTCGAGGCGGCGCTCGCGCTGCATCCGCCGTTTCCGCTCGCGCTGTTCGGTCTCGCGAACGCGCTCAGCGCGCAATCGCGTCACCGCGACGCGCTGCCGTATTACGAGCGCGCGGTCGGCCTCGACCCGTCGTTCGCGCTCGCCTGGCTCAATCTCGGCAATGCGCATCACGCGCTCGGCGCACACGAGCGCGCACTGCGCGCGTTCGATCAGGCGCTGCGCGTCGCGCCCGACCTCACGCTCGCGCAACTGCACCGCGCCGTCACGCTGCTGACGCTCGGCGACTTCACGCGCGGGCTGCCCGCCTACGAAGCGCGTCACGACACGCCGGGCGCGACGCCGCTCGGCGGGCTGCCGCGCTGGCAAGGCGAGCCGATCGCGTCGCGCACGCTGCTGATTCGCGCGGAACAGGGGTTCGGCGATACGCTGCAGTTCGTCCGCTTCGTGCCGCGCGCGCGCGCGCGCTGCGCGCGTGTCGTGCTCGAAGTACAGCCGGCGCTCGTCACGCTGCTCGCGCCGGCCGCCGCGCAGTGGCGCGTGACGCTCGTCGCACAAGGCGCGCCGAAGCTGCCGGCCGCCGATGTCGCCTGCACGCTGATGAGCCTGCCGTTCGCGCTCGGGCTGCAACCGGCCGACATCGCGTCCGGCACGCGCTATCTCGACGCGCCCGACACCGCGCGACGACGCTTTCGCGGTTCGCTCGGCGGCCAGGCCAAGCGCAAGTTCGGGCTCGCATGGTCGGGGCGCCGTCAGGCGCAGGACAATCGGTCGATGCCGTTCGACGCGCTCGCGCCGCTGCTCGCGCTGCCCGACATCGACTGGCTCGTGCTGCAGCCTTCGCTCGACGACGACGAGTGCGCCCGCGTCGACGCGCATCCGCGCGTGTATCGTCTCGACGGCCGGCTGAACGACTTCGCGGATACGGCCGCGCTGATCGAACGGCTCGACGGCGTCGTGACCGTCGACACGGCCGTCGCGCACCTCGCGGGCGCGCTCGGCAAGCCGCTGTGGGTCATGCTGCCGTTCGCGGCCGACTGGCGCTGGTTCACTGGTGACGAATGCCCGTGGTATCCGCGTGCGCGGCTCGTGCGTCAGCCCTCGCCCGGCGCATGGGACGACGTCGTCGCGGCCGTCGCGCAGGCGCTCGCCGCGCCCGGGCGCGGATGAAAAAACGGAGCGCCGTGCGCTCCGTCCTTCGTTACCGCCAGGCCGCGCCGCGGTGCGGCGTCAGACGGCCTTGTACTGGTTGCGCGACTCCGGCGTCCGGTACAGCACGAGCGTCGCGATCAATCCGCACAGCGCGGCGACGCTGAGCCACAGCCCGGGCGCGGCCTTGTTCGCCGTTTCGTGGATCAGCAGCGTCGAGATCGCCGGCGTGAACCCGCCGATCGTCGTCGCGAGGCTGTACGCGAGCGAGAAGCCGGCCGTGCGCACGTCGGCCGGCATCACTTCGGTCAGCGCGACGACCATCGCGCCGTTGTACGACCCGTAAAGGAACGACAGCCACAGCTCGACGGCGAGCAAGCGCAGGAACGACGGCTCGGCGACGAGCCACGACACCGTCGGGTACGCGGTGAGCAGCGTGAGCACGGTGAACGCGATCAGCACCGGGCGGCGGCCGATGCGGTCCGACAGGGCACCGGACAGCGGCAGCCAGACGAGGTTCGACACGCCGATGCAGACCGTCACGACGAGCGCGTCGAGCGACGAGAGGTGCAGCACTTCCTTGCCGAACGTCGGCGTATAGGCGGTGATCATGTAGAACGACACCGTCGTCATGATCACCATGCCCATCCCCGCGATCACGATCCCCCAGTTGTCGAGCATCGAGCGCATGATCTCGCCCATCGACGGACGATGGCGCTTCGCGAGGAACTCGTCCGTCTCCTTCAGCGAGCGGCGAATCAGGAACAGGAACGGCACGATCAGGCAGCCGATCAGGAACGGGATGCGCCAGCCCCATGCGGTCATCTCTTCGGCCGGCAGCGTGCGGTTCAGCAGCACGCCGACGAACGCCGCGAACACGACCGCGACCTGCTGGCTGCCCGACTGCCACGACGTGTAGAAGCCCTTGTGCCCCTTGGTCGCGATTTCGGACAGATACACCGACACGCCGCCCAGCTCGACCCCTGCCGAAAAACCCTGCAGCAGGCGCCCGAGCAGCACGAGCACCGGTGCGAGCACGCCGATCGTCGCATAGCCGGGCACCGCGGCGACGGTCAACGTGCCGAGCGCCATCAGCGTGAGCGTCAGGATCAGCCCCTTGCGGCGTCCGTGATGGTCGATGTACGCACCGAGCACGATCGCGCCGACCGGGCGCATCAGGAAACCCGCGCCAAACACCGACAGCGACAGCATCAGCGACGCGAACGCGTTGCCGCTCGGGAAATAGGTCTTCGCGATCGCCGACGCGTAATAGCCGTAGACCATGAAGTCGTACATTTCGAGGAAGTTGCCGCTGACGACGCGAAACACGGTGCGGACTTTCGATTCCTGCGTGATGGCTTGCGATGCTGTGGACATGTCCTTGTCTCGATCTCGAAGGGCGCGCGACCGTCGGCGCCTCATGAACGGACGCGGCGTGCGCCGTGCCGACCCCGACACCTGCACGCTCGCGCCGTGCCGGCCGCTGCGCACGATGAACGCGGCGGCGGCCGGCATGATCGGGCCATGATGCCACGCGAACCCGACATTTGCCTTTTGGTGACCATCCGCCGTCGCGATCGCGCGCGGGTCGTGCCGCTGCGGAAAAGCATGCGCCCGCGCAAAAAATCGGATCGACGCGATGGCCACGGCAGCATGACGCGCCGTTGCCCGTGCCAACTAACGAGAACGTGGGAAGGCCGACGTCGGCGCCCGCGTACGAACCGAAACGCGCACCGATTGGCGCACACGCCGCGGCCGCCTCACGAACCGCGGCGACGCGCCCGCGCGGCCTTCCGCGGGCGCTGCGGAAGCCGCTTACAGACGCGTTTCGCGTGCCGAGCGCAGGAACGCGTCGAGCAGCGGCGTGCAGTCGAGCAGCTCGGAGCCGCCCGCGCGATGGAACTCCGGGTGCCACTGCACGCCGACGACGAACGGCGCGCGCCGATAACGGATCGCCTCGATGATCCCGTCGCCGGACGAGACGGCCTCGATGTTCAGATCGCGGCCGAGATCGCGAATCGCCTGATGGTGGATCGAATTGACGATCGCCTCGCTGCGGCCGGGGAACATGCTCGCGAGCGTCGACGAATCGGGAAAGCGGATCGCATGGCGGTGCTGGTCGTAATGCTCGCTCACGTGCGCGTTGGCGGTCGGCACGTCGGTCGCGATGTCCTGGTACAGCGACCCGCCGAATGCGACGTTGATCAGCTGACAGCCGCGGCACACGCCGAGCACCGGCTTGCCGGACTCGATGAACTCGTGCAGCAGCTCGAGCTCGTACATGTCGCGCACGCGGTCGCCGGGCCATTCGGGGCGCGCGTCGGACGCCGCGTAGGTCTGCGGCGACACGTCGGCGCCGCCCTGCAGCAGCAGGCCGTCGAGATGCTTCGCGTAATCGCGCAGCCGGATGTTGCTCGGATGCAGCATCCCCTGGTGGCCGACGGTCGGAATCATGAACACGAGCACGTCGCGCGACATCACCCAGTGCGCGATCGATTCCTCGAGATACTGCAGCGTCTTGCCGCGCAGCCCCTTCGCGCCCGGCTCCGGATGGAAGATCCGCGCCGACACGCCGATCCGCAGCGTGCGCTGCGTGATGCGCTGGCCGGCGCGGTCGAACAGCCGGCGTGCGCGCGCGGCGATGATGCGGCCGAACACCGACCACGGCGTGTCGCTCTGCTTCAGATACGCAGGCGGCGCATTCTGCGCGCTCGCGGGCGGCGGGCGCGGCGTGTCGAAATCGGGCGGCGCGCCGAATCCGGGCGGCGGCGATCCGGGCTTCGACGCGGCGGCCGCTGCCGTCGCGGCCGCGGGCTCGGCGGCGGTCGCGGGCTCGGCGGCGGTCGCGGACGAGCCGGGCGCGCCCGGTTCGGTTGCCGTCGTGACGGGCGACGCGCCGTCGTCGGCGACATCCTGTGCGGCAGCTGCCGCCTGCGCCGCCGACGTGTCGGACATGTCGGTGGCTTTGGCCGGGGTGGAACGGGGAGAATCGGAAGAAGCGGACGAGGTGCCGGGCAGACCGGCCGGGGAAGGCGTGTTTTCGCTCATGACGATGGTCTGGTGCGTCGCTCACGCGGGTAGATAGACGAGGATTCATTATGCTTCAGCGCACGATCGTCCGGTAAACCTGCAACATCCTGTCGAGATTGTTGCAAGCCCGTCGCAAGCGCCTCGCCGTACGTCCGGCATCCGGTTCGCAGCCGGCTGGACACGTGTGATATATCACAATAATATCGACGCTTCGCCACGTTTCCGGGATCCCGCGCCATGATCGCGCCTCGTCCGGCCGCCGCGCCGCCGTCCGCATGAATGCCCCGACCGACCGACCGCGCGACCGCATCGATGCGTCCGCCACGAGCCTCGCCGAGCGCGCGTACGCGCTGATCCGGCGCGACATCGTCACGATGCGGCTGAAGCCCGGCGCCGCGCTGAACGAGGCGGACCTGGTCGCGCGCACCGGCATCGGCCGCACGCCCGTCCATCAGGCCGTGCATCGGCTCGTGCTCGAAGGGCTGCTGTCCGTGATGCCGCGCAAGGGGTTGATGGTGCAGCCGCTGTCGCTCGACGAGATCGTCGCGGTGATCGACGTGCGCCGCATCAACGAAGCCCATTGCGCGGAACTCGCCGCGCGCCACGCGACGCCCGACGATCTCGCAGCGCTCGCCGCGCTGCTCGACGCAGGCCAGGCGTGTGTCGAGCAGCACGACGTCGAAGGGATGATGGAGCTCGATCGCGCGTTCCATCAGACGATCGCGGCGGCCGCGCGCAACGCGGTGCTCGCCGACATCCTGCGCGGGCTGCACGATCGCTCGCTGCGCTTCTGGTTCGTCACGCTGTCCGAGCCGCACCATCTGGCCGACGTCCAGCGCGAGCACTGCGCGCTGTTCGAGCGGCTGTCCGCGCGCGACGCCGCCGGTGCACGCGCGGCCGTCGAACGTCATATCGATTCGTTCCGCTCCACGCTTGTCCAACATCTTCGCCCCTGAGCCGCTCATGACCACTTTCACGCCCTTCCCCCCGCTCGCCCAGCTCGCCGCCGATCTCGCCGCCGGCACGACCACGAGCCGCGCGCTCGTCGACGCCGCGCTCGAACGGATCGCCGATCCGTCCGGCCAGGGCGCCGTCGTCTTCACCGAAGTCGATGCGGACAACGCGCGCGCGGCCGCCGACGCGCACGACCGGCTGCGGGCCGCGGGCACCGTGCTGTCGCCGCTCGCGGGCATTCCGGTGTCGATCAAGGATCTGTTCGACGTTGCCGGACAAGTCACGCGCGCCGGTTCGCGCGTGCTCGACGACGCGCCGCCCGCGCGCGCCGATGCGGTCGCGGTCGCGCGGCTGCGCCGTGCGGGGGCGGTGCTGGTCGGCCGCACCAACATGAGCGAGTTCGCGTTCTCGGGGCTCGGGCTCAATCCGCACTTCGGCACGCCCGCGTCGCCGTATCGACGCGACGTGCCGGGCGATGCACGCATCGCGGGCGGGTCGTCGTCGGGCGCCGCCGCGTCGGTCGCCGACGGCATGGCGGCCGTCGCGCTCGGCACCGACACCGGCGGCTCGATCCGCATTCCGGCCGCGCTGTGCGGGCTGACCGGCTTCAAGCCGACCGCGAGCCGCGTGCCGACGCAAGGCGGCGTCCCGCTGTCGACGACGCTCGATTCGTTCGGGCCGATCGGCGTGACGGTCGCGTGCTGCGCGCTCGTCGACCGCATGCTCGCCGGACTCGAGCCGAGCGTGCCGGCCGCGCGGCCGCTCGAAGGCGTGCGGCTCGGCGTGCTGACGAACTACGTGACCGACGGCGTCGACGCCGACGTCGCCGCTGCGCTCGATACCGCGCTCAAGCATCTGGAAGCGGCCGGCGCGATCGTCACCGAAGTGCGGTTCTCCGCGCTGGACCGGCTGCCGGACATCAACCGCTTCGGCTTCTCGCCGATCGAGGCGTACGCGTGGCACCGTCCGCTGCTCGCCGAGCATCGCGACCGCTACGACCCGCGCGTGCTGACGCGCATTCTGAAAGGCGAGCCGGCCACCGCGGCCGACTATCTCGATCTGCTCGCGGCGCGCCGCGCGATGCTCGACGAAGCCGCGCACACGGTGTGGGCGCGCTTCGATGCGCTGGTCGCGCCGACGGTGCCGATCGTGCCGCCACGCATCGCGGAACTCGAAACCGACGACGCCGCGTTCACGCGCACCAATGCGCTGATCCTGCGCAATCCGAGCGCGTTCAACTTCCTCGATGCCTGCGCGCTGTCGCTGCCCTGCCATCCGCGCGACGGCGCGCCGGTCGGCCTGATGCTCGCAGCCGCGCCGCACCGCGACGATGCGCTGCTCGCGATCGGCCAGTCGGTCGAGGCCGTGCTGAACACGATCCGCTGAGCGCGGCGCGCGGGGATGCGGCGGGGTGCCGCAGGCGCGGCGGCCGGTGGGGGCCGGACCGTTCGCGCTAAAATCGCGCGATCGTTTTCCGTACCGACCGACGAGGATCCCTGCCGACATGAAAGAAGCCACGCTTGCGCTGCGCCGCCAACGCCATCTGCTGATGCTGCTCGGATGGGTCTGCATTGCCCTGCTCGCCGGTGCGCTGTATCTGCAGTACGTGAAGAACGAAGATCCGTGCCCGCTGTGCATCATCCAGCGCTACTTCTTCGCGGCGATCGGCATTTTCGCGTTCCTCGCCGCCGGGATGCGCAACTGGCGCGCAATCTGGGTGCTCGAGCTGCTGATCGCGATCGCGGCGGCCGCCGGCGTCGGAACGGCCGCGCGGCACCTGTCGATCCAGATGAATCCGGGCTTCAGCTGCGGCTTCGACACGCTGCAGCCGATCGTCGACAGCCTGCCGCCGGCGCACTGGTTCCCCGGCATGTTCAAGGTCGCCGGGCTGTGCGAAACCGTCTATCCGCCGATCCTCGGGATCCTGCTGCCCGGCTGGGCGCTGATCGCGTTCGCCGTGATCCTCGTCGCGGTCGCCGCGAACCTCTGGCGGCATCGCCGCAAGCTCGCGGGCTGAGGCCTGCACACTGCGCGGGCGGCGGCCGCGCGCCGCGGCCCCGTTCGCACGCGGCCCGGCCCTGCCGGCCGCTGCGCGTAAACACCTAGCCGTTTCGTCCCCGTCGCGCGACGCCCGCGCGGCCCGCGCCCCTGCCGCGCAAACGGCGCGCCGCTGCGGCTTTCCGGCCCGACGCGCACGCATCGCTCCCCGCCATCGCGCGGTCGGCCTATGATCGACATGATCGCCGTCTGATAGCCCGCATCACCGCCCGGCCATGTTCGCGCGGCCGCGCGATGCTATCTTCGCGGCTGGATGGCGATCTACGTGCGCGAGGCCGGGCGGTCTCACCCTGCGTAACGCGCGCCTGATCCGCAATGTCGACTGGATTCATCATGACAACGCAAACCATCCGCATCCGTCACCCTCATGGCGTCCGCACGTCCGGCCGCCCCGCTTGCGCGCGGCCCGCGCCTGCCGGGCGCGGACCGCTCCCGACCGTTCCCGTTGCCGCCGCGCCCGCCAGCCCGCGCCGCGCGTCGTGCCGCGTCGTCCCGATCGGAGCGCGCTGATGGAAGCGTGGCTCGGCGATCTGCAGCAACTGCTCGCGCACGGCGAATCGGCCGTGCTCGTGACGGTCGCACACACCGACGGCTCCGCGCCGCGCGAGGCCGGCACGAAGATGCTCGTCACGCGCGATACGGCGCGTCATACGATCGGTGGCGGTCATCTGGAATGGAAGGCGATCGAAATCGCGCGGCATCTGCTGAAAGACGGCGCGCACGTGCCGCACGCGCGCCGGCTCGAACGGCTCGCGCTCGGCCCGAGCCTCGGCCAGTGCTGCGGCGGCGCCGTCGTGCTCGCGTTCGAGCGGCTCGACGTCGGCGATCTCGGCTGGATCACGTCGCTCGCGAAACGCGTCGCGGCCGGCGCGGCGACCGTGCGTAGCGTATCATTCGGCCCCTCGCCCGGTGCGCCGCTGCTCAGCGAGCCGGAACCGGCCGCCGCACGCGCCGACTGCCTGCTGTGGGAAACCGGCGGCGTGTCGCTGATGACCGAAACGATCGCACCGTATGCGTTCCCGGTCGCGCTGTTCGGCGCCGGCCACGTCGGCGCCGCGCTCGTGAAGGTGCTCGCGACGCTGCCGTGCCGCGTGCGCTGGATCGACCGGCGCGACGCGGCCTTCCCGGCGGCCGACGCGCTCGCCGGCATCGGCGATCTGACGATCGATGCGCTCGACGATCCGGCAACGGCCGTCGACACCGCGCCGCCGCACACGTACTTCGTCGTCATGACGCACGACCACGCGCTCGACTTCGCGCTGGCCGAGCGCATCCTGCGGCGCGGCGACTACGCGTACTTCGGCATGATGGGCTCGCACGCGAAACGCGTGCAGTTCGATCATCGCCTCGCGGCGATCGGCATCGATCCCGTTCAGGTCGCGCGGATGCGCTGCCCGATCGGCGTCGAAGGCATCGTCGACAAGGCGCCCGAAGTGATCGCGATCTCGGTGGCCGCGCAGCTGCTGCAGGCCGTCGAGGCGAACGCGCAGGTGCCGGCGCACGCTTCCCCTACTCTCTGACCGACCATCACGACGCCATGACTCCGACATTCAAGAACAAGATCGCTCGCGCGCCGAAGGCCGAGCTGCATATCCATATCGAAGGTTCGCTCGAGCCCGAGCTGATCTTCGCGCTCGCGCAGCGCAACGGCGTGAAGCTTCCCTACGATTCGATCGACGCGCTGCGCGCCGCGTACGCGTTCACCGATCTGCAGTCGTTCCTCGACATCTACTACGCGGGCGCGAGCGTGCTGCTGACCGAGCAGGACTTCTACGACATGACCGCCGCGTACTGCGAACGCGCGCTCGCGGACAACGTCGTCCATACCGAGCTGTTCTTCGATCCGCAGACGCATACCGCGCGCGGCGTGCCGATCGAGACCGTCGTCGCCGGCATCGAGCGCGCGCTCGCGGATGCGGAAAAGCGCGGGCTGTCGAGCAAGCTGATCCTGTGCTTTCTGCGCCATCTGCCGGAAGAAGATGCGCTCGCAACGTTCGAATCGGCGCTGCCGCTGTTCGAGCGCTATCGTCACCGGCTGATCGGCGTCGGCCTCGACTCGTCCGAGCTCGGCCATCCGCCGACGAAATTCGCGCGCGTATTCGACAAGGCACGGGCGCTCGGGCTGAAGCTCGTCGCGCATGCGGGCGAGGAAGGCCCGCCCGCGTACATCTACGAAGCACTCGACGTGCTGAAGGTCGACCGGATCGACCACGGCGTGCGCGCGATCGAGGACGGTGCGCTCGTCGAACGGCTCGCGCGCACGCGCACGGCGCTGACGGTGTGCCCGTTGTCGAACCTCAAGCTCTGCGTGTTCGACGACATGTCGAAGCACACGCTGAAGGCGCTGCTCGACCGCGGCGTCGCGGTGACGATCAATTCCGACGATCCCGCCTATTTCGGCGGCTACGTCAACGACAACTATTTCGCGACGGTCGAGGCGCTGCAGCTCGGCGACGCCGACGTGCACGCGGTGATCCGCAACGGCTTCGAGGCGTCGTTCGTCGACGCCGCGCAGCGCGACGCGCTGATCGCGCGGCTCGACGCATACTGGCGCGCCGCGTGACGGCTGCAATCGAGGCGACGGACAGATGATCACGCACCGCACCGGCCGGCATGTCGCGACGACGGGACGCGCGCCGCACCGCACGCCGAGGCGATGCGACGTGGCGCGCCCGCCGCGCCCGGCATGGGCAACGCGCGATGCGGTGCGCGCTGCACGCGGCGCAATCGCGAATAACCGCCATGCACGCGCGTGCGCATCGCAGCGCGCGAACCGCCGCTGCGCCGATACGCGCACGGCTTCGTCGACGCCTTCGCCGCTGCGGCGCCGGCCGTTTTCTTCTGTCTGTCTTACCTTGATGCAGGACCCTTCGTCATGACGCAAACCGCTTTTCGCTCCCAGTTGCTGACCTTCAACGGCGACCCCGCACAATCGAGCCAGGCCGCGATTCACGAGACCGACGGTCTGCTGATCGTCGACGACGGCAAGGTCGTCGCGGCCGGCCCGTATACGCGCATCGCGCCGATGCTCGCGCGCGACGCAGTCGTGCACGACCTGCGCGGCAAGCTGATCGTGCCGGGCTTCATCGACACGCACATCCACTACCCGCAGACCGACATGATCGCGTCGCCGGCGCCCGGCCTGCTGCCCTGGCTCGACACGTACACGTTCCCGACCGAGCGCCGGTTCGGCGATCCCGAGCATGCGCGCGAGGTCGCGGACTTCTTCGTCGACGAACTGCTCGCCTGCGGCACGACGAGCGCGCTCGTCTACTGCACGGTGCACAAGCAGTCGGCCGACGCGCTGTTCGCGGCGAGCGAAGCGCGCGACCTGCGGATGATCGCGGGCAAGGTGATGATGGATCGCAACTGCCCCGAGTTCCTGCGCGATACCGCGCAGTCCGGCTACGACGACACGGCCGAGCTGATCGGGCGCTGGCACGGCCGCGGCCGGCAGATGTACGTGATCACGCCGCGCTTTGCGCCGACCTCGACCGAAGCGCAACTCGAGGCATGCGGCGAGCTCGCGCGCCGCCATCCGGACGTGTTCGTGCAGAGCCACGTCGCCGAAAACGTCGACGAGGTGAAATGGGCGGCCGAGCTGTTCCCCGGCCATCGCAGCTATCTCGACATCTACGATCGCTACGGGCTGCTGCGGCCGCGCGCCGTGTACGGCCACTGCATCCATCTCGACGACGAGGACCGCCGCCGGATGGCCGAGACGCGCACGGTCGTCGCGCACTGCCCGACGTCGAACTTCTTCCTCGGCAGCGGCTTGTTCGATTTCGACAAGGCCGGCGAATACGGCGTGCCGGTCACGCTCGCGACCGACGTCGGCGGCGGCACGTCGTTCTCGATGCTGCAGACGATGAACGAGGCGCACAAGGTCGCGCGGTTGTCGGGCCATCATTTGAGCGCGACGCGGATGTTCTGGCTCGCGACGGCGGGCGCCGCGCAGGCGCTCGATCTCGCCGATACGATCGGCGCGCTCGCGCCGCGCACCGAGGCCGACTTCGTCGTGCTCGATCCGCAGGCCACGCCGCTGCTCGCGCGGCGCACGCAGCGCGCGGAATCGCTCGAGGAACTGCTGTTCGCGTTCGCGCTGCTCGGCGACGACCGCGCGGTCTATCGCACCTATGCGGCCGGCCGCCTCGTGCACGAGCGCGGCGCCGCACGCCGCGTCGCCGCGAACTGACGACGTCCCCGTGCCCGCACGCAGCGCGTGCGGGCCGGCAGCCGAGCGCCGTTCGATGCGCGCGCAACGCACATTTGCACGTTGCGCGCGCCATGCTAGAATGCGCCGCTCATTGGGGAGTAGCCGCTCCGCTCGATCCGTCGCACCGCTGCGTCGATCGTGACGGAGGCGTCCGTCAACAGACTTGGCCGTTCGGCCATGGCGGACGCAGCCACCGAGGCCTGGCGAGACCGATGGTTCATGGCGCGCCGCATCAGGGCCCGGCGCGCGGTGGATCGTCGCTCGCACGCATAACAAGGCCCGTGGAACCCCGTACGTGACTCAAGCCTTCCTGATCTCCACCGGCGCCGTCGCTCTCGCTGAAATCGGCGACAAGACCCAACTGCTCTCGCTCGTCCTCGCTGCGCGCTATCGCAAGCCGCTGCCGATCATTCTCGGCGTGCTCGTCGCGACGCTCGTCAACCACGGTTGCGCGGGTGCGCTCGGCGAATGGCTCGGCGCGCTCGTCACGCCGTCGATCATGCGGTGGGCGCTCGCGGTGTCGTTCGTCGGAATGGGCTTGTGGATCCTGGTGCCGGACAAGCTCGACGCGGACGAAGCCAATGCGAACCGCTCGAGGCTCGGCGTGTTCGGCGCGACGTTCGTCGCGTTCTTCCTCGCGGAGATGGGCGACAAGACGCAGCTCGCGACCGTCGCGCTCGCCGCACGCTTTCAGGATTACATTGGGGTCGTCGCCGGTACGACGTTCGGCATGATGCTCGCGAACGTGCCGGCGATCCTGCTCGGCGACCGCTTCGCGCATCGCCTGCCGACCAAGCTCGTGCACGGCATCGCGGCCGTGCTGTTCGTCGTGCTCGGCGTGCTGGCGCTGTTGGGCGTCGGCCTCTGATCGCACGCGCGGACGTCGCGGCGAACAGGCCGCGACAGTCCGCCTGCGCGCCGGATTCCGCCGATTATTTCGGCGCGGCCGCGGCGCCCGACGCCGGCGCCGGTGCAACCGGACGCTCGTTGGAAGCCGGCATCGCGGGCCCGCCACGCTTGTCGACCGGCAAGCGGACCGTGCGCACCGCGCCGTTCGCAAGCGGGAAATCGGCGAGCGCGCTGCGCGCGAGAAACGGCATCGCGTTGAGCATCGCGCCGTTGTCGCCGGTCGTGCGCGCGGTCACGTTGTAAACCTCCTTGCCGGTCGCGCGCTCGGTGATGCGGATGCCGAGCGTGTAGTCGAACACGCGATACGTCTGCGCGACGTAGCCGGCCGGCATCGGCCCCCAGGGCCCCCAGGGGCCCCACGGGCCGCCGCGCCAGTACGGCCCCGGCCCGATGAACCACGGATCGTAATAGACCGGCTGCGGCACCGTCACGAGATCGCTGCCGACGTTGTACGACAGGCCGACGAGATAGCGTGCCTGCGCAAGCGGCACCTGCCGGAACGCATACACGGACAGCTCGTTCGCGACGATCGGCTCGTACGTCGACTGCTCGATGCTGTTCTTCTGCGCATCGGTGCGCGTGAACGCATAGGTACGCGTCGCGTCGCTGCCGCTCCAGTCGGAAAAGGCCGTGACCTGCGTCGTCACATAGCTGGTGCAGCCTGTCAGCAGCGCCGCGCCGAATGCCGCGATGCAGCCGGCGGCACGATGAATCCATTCGCGTTTCATGTTCGTCCTCGTCGATCCGTTTCCCGTTCGTCGCACCGCGCGAACCGGACGGGATGTCGATAATACGCGGACCGTCCGAACCGGTAAAAAGTTCGCGCGGCGCGCAGCCGCAAGCCTTTGTACAATGAGCCGGTTCGCCAGGTCCGCGCCGCGGGCCCGATCCCCTTTCCACGACCTCGACGACCATGTCCGACAACGCCTCTTCCACCGTGATTCGCCGCGCCGACTACACGCCGCCGGCCTTCCTCATCGATTCCGTCGCGCTCGAATTCGATCTCGAGCCGGCCCGTACGATCGTCAGGAATACGATGCGCGTGCGTCGCAATCCCGATGCCGCGCCCGCACCGCATCTGGAGCTGATGGGCGAGGCGCTCGAATTCCTCGGCGCCCAGCTGAACGGCGCACCGCACGGCGCCGTGCGCGCGCACGAGCACGGGCTGACCGTCGAGAACGTGCCCGACACGTTCGACCTGACGCTCGAAAGCGCGTGCGCGCCCGACCAGAACACGACGCTGTCGGGCCTGTACGTATCGAGCGGCAACTTCTTCACGCAATGCGAGGCCGAAGGCTTCCGCCGCATCACATACTTCCTCGATCGTCCCGACGTGATGGCGTCGTATACGGTCGTGCTGCGCGCCGACAAGGCCGCGTATCCGGTGCTGCTGTCGAACGGCAACCTCGTCGATTCGGGCGACCTGCCCGACGGCCGCCACTTCGCGAAATGGGAAGACCCGTTCCGCAAGCCGAGCTATCTGTTCGCGCTGGTCGCGGGCAAGCTCGTCGCGATCGAGGAGCGGATCACGACCGGCTCCGGCAAGGAAAAGCTGCTGCAGGTGTGGGTCGAGCCGGCCGATCTCGACAAGACGCGTCACGCGATGGATTCGCTGATCCATTCGATCCGCTGGGACGAACGGCGCTTCGGCCTCGAGCTCGATCTCGACCGCTTCATGATCGTCGCGGTCGGCGACTTCAACATGGGCGCGATGGAGAACAAGGGGCTCAACATCTTCAACACGAAGTACGTGCTCGCGAACCCCGAGACGGCGACCGACGTCGATTTCGCGAACATCGAATCGGTGGTCGGCCACGAGTATTTCCACAACTGGACCGGCAACCGCGTGACGTGCCGCGACTGGTTCCAGCTGAGCCTAAAGGAAGGCCTGACGGTGTTCCGCGACCAGGAGTTCTCGGCCGACATGGCCGCCGGCGACGATCTCGAATCGGCCGCGCGTGCGGTCAAGCGCATCGAGGACGTGCGCGTGCTGCGCCAGCTGCAGTTCGCCGAGGACGCCGGCCCGATGGCGCATCCGGTGCGCCCGGAAAGCTACGTCGAGATCAACAACTTCTACACGATGACCGTCTACGAGAAAGGCGCGGAAGTCGTGCGGATGTATCAGACGCTGTTCGGTCGCGACGGCTTCCGCAAGGGGATGGACCTCTACTTCAAGCGCCACGACGGCCAGGCCGTCACGTGCGACGATTTCCGTCACGCGATGGCCGATGCGAACGGGCGCGATCTCGCGCAGTTCGAGCGCTGGTACAGCCAGGCCGGCACGCCGCGCGTCAGCGTGCGCACCGCGTATGACGCCGCCGCGCGCCGCTACACCGTCACGCTCGCGCAGGGCTACGGCGATGCGTCGCCGGCCGCGCGCGACACGCAGCAAGGTCCGCTGCTGATTCCGTTCGCGATCGGGCTGATCGGCCGCGACGGCCGCGACCTGCCGCTGCGCCTCGACGGCGAGGCCGCTGCAGCGGGCACGACCCGCGTGCTCGAGTTCACCGAGACCGAGCAGACGTTCACGTTCGTCGACGTGCCGGAAGCGCCGCTGCCGTCGCTGCTGCGCAATTTCTCGGCACCGGTGATCGTCGAGTACGACTACAGCGACGACGATCTCGCGTTCCTGCTCGCGCACGACAGCGACGCGTTCAATCGCTGGGAAGCCGGCCAGCGGCTCGCGACGCGCGCGCTGCTGACGCTCGCTGCGCGCGCGGCCGCGAACGAGCCGCTGACGCTCGGCGAGAACTTCGTCGCCGCGTTCCGCCGCGTGCTGACCGACGCGAACCTGTCGCCGGCGTTCCGCGAACTCGCGCTGACGCTGCCGTCGGAAACCTACCTCGCCGACCAGATGGCCGAAGCCGATCCGGCCGCCGTGCATCGCGCTCGCCAGTTCGTGCGTCGCCAGCTCGCGACCGCGCTGCGCGCCGAATGGCTCACCGCGTACGAACAGCACCAGACCCCCGGCACGTACGAGCCGACGCCCGAAGCGTCGGGCCGCCGCGCGCTGAAAAACCTCGCGCTCGCGTATCTCGCGGAACTCGAGGATCCGGCCGACGCGGTACGGCTCGCGACTGCGCAATACGAGGCGGCGAACAACATGACCGATCGCGCGGCCGCGCTCGGCGCACTGCTGTCCGCGGCGGCGGCCGGCGCGAACGAGCCGGCCGAGCGCGCGCTCGACGACTTCTATCGCCGCTTCGAGAAGGAAGCGCTCGTGATCGACAAGTGGTTCGCGATGCAGGCCGCGCAACGCGGCACGCCCGCGCAGCCGACGCTCGCAAAGGTTCGCAAGCTGATGGCGCATCCGGCGTTCAATCTGAAGAATCCGAACCGCGCGCGCTCGCTGATCTTCAGCTTCTGTGCGGCAAACCCCGCGCAGTTCCATGCGGCGGACGGCTCGGGCTATGCGTTCTGGGCCGAGCAGGTGCTCGCGCTCGACGCGATCAATCCGCAGGTCGCCGCGCGGCTCGCGCGTTCGCTCGAGCTGTGGCGCCGCTACACGCCCGCGCTGCGCGACAAGATGCGCGAGGCGCTCGAAAAGGTCGCCGCAGGCGCGAAATCGCGCGACGTGCGCGAGATCGTCGAGAAGGCGCTCGCCTGACGCGCCACGCATCGCGGCAGGCGCGCTCGCGCATCGAGGCCGGTACTGCGCCCTGCAGTGCCGGCCTTTTTCCATGAGGCGCGGAGCGTGCCCGCCGCGCGCGTGCGCTACCGCACCATAGCCACGCGAACCGGGCCGATTCGCGCGCCGCGCGTTGTAACGGGACGAAAAAACCCGTCGGCCGCCGAGGCCCGGCAGGTAAAATTGCGGCAACTCAAGGATTCTTTGGCCTTTCGGAGTCTGTCATGTCCATTGCCCGCCGCACCACGCTGTCCAAGTTCCTGATCGAACAGCAGCGCGAGACCAACAACCTCCCCGCCGACCTGCGCCTGCTGATCGAAGTCGTCGCCCGCGCGTGCAAGGCGATCAGCTACAACGTGTCGAAGGGCGCACTGGGCGATGCGCTCGGCACCGCCGGCAGCGAAAACGTCCAGGGCGAAGTGCAGAAGAAGCTCGACATCCTGTCGAACGAGATCCTGCTCGACGCGAACGAATGGGGCGGCAACCTCGCCGCGATGGCCTCGGAGGAAATGGAAACGTTCTTCCCGATCCCGGCGAACTATCCGCGCGGCGAATACCTGCTGGTGTTCGATCCGCTCGACGGCTCGTCGAACATCGACGTCAACGTGTCGATCGGCACGATCTTCTCGGTACTGCGCTGCCCGGACGGCAAGCAGGCGACCGAAGAATCGTTCCTGCAGCCCGGCACGCAGCAGGTGGCGGCAGGTTATGCGGTTTACGGCCCGCAGACGGTGTTCGTGCTGACCACCGGCAACGGCGTGAACTGCTTCACGCTCGACCGCGAAGTCGGCTCGTGGGTGCTCACGCAGAGCAACATGCAGATCCCGGCCGATACGCGCGAATACGCGATCAACGCCTCGAACGCGCGTCACTGGTACGACCCGGTCAAGCGCTACGTCGACGAACTGAACGCCGGCAAGGACGGCCCGCGCGGCGATAACTTCAACATGCGCTGGATCGCATCGATGGTCGCCGACGTACACCGGATCCTCAACCGCGGCGGCATCTTCATGTATCCGGCCGACAAGCGCACGCCGGACCGCCCGGGCAAGCTGCGCCTGATGTACGAGGCGAACCCGATGGCATTCATCGTCGAGCAGGCGGGCGGCGCGGCCACCACCGGCACGCAGCGGATCATGGAAGTCCAGCCGACCGGCCTGCACCAGCGCGTGCCGGTGTTCCTCGGCTCGAAGAACGAAGTCGAGCGTGTGACCGCCTATCACCACGAAAGCCAATAATTTGCACCGCAACACTGGACGGACGCGCGCGACGCAAGTAAAATCGCGCCTCGCGATGTGGCCCTGACAGGCCGCATCGCGGTGAAGTGAAAGCGGGAAGTCCGCCGGATCGACGGTTTCGCGAAGCAGGCGCCAGGCGCTAAAAAAATTTCGCGAAACCTATTGCCAAGGTCTCGGATTTCACCCTATAATTTCATTTCTCTGCTGCCGGTGTAGCTCAGTTGGTAGAGCAGCGCATTCGTAATGCGAAGGTCGTAGGTTCGACTCCTATCTCCGGCACCACTGATTCAGGCAAAAAGCCCAGTCCTCGCGACTGGGCTTTTTGCTTTCCGAGCCGCGATACGCGGCGCAACACGCTATGCGTGTCGCACGCAGCGCTCCGACACGATGCTGCGCTGCTGGATCCACGCGATCGCCAGTTCCATTGCGCGATCGCGCGCTTCGTCCGACTCCGCGAAGTTGCCTTCGACGCCGAGCGTGCGCGTCTCGCCGTCGCGGTCGGCGACGATCGCGGCCGCCGTGTAGCGGCCGTCCTCTTCCGTCGTGACGACGGTACGGATCGCGCAACTTCGGTATTCGCTGAACGTTTCCGTCTGCATGTTGCCTCCTATGGTCGCGTGTGCGCCGGCGAGCAATCGTCAGGCCGCGGTGCCGACGCGTCCCGACGCGATCGCCTTGATCGCATATTCCACGGCTTCGCGGTGCGCCTCGTCAGCGCTCGCCCACTGCTGCGCATAGCGCGGCAGATGCCAGTCGGCCAGCACGGTCCCCGCACGTACGATGCGCACGAGCGCGACGTACGTATCGCGCGTCGCCGACGGCGTCGCGCAATGCCTGACCGGCATCTCGCGCGTGTCGATCTCGAAGCCCTTCCAGTGTTCGTGTCTGACGGGATCGATCATGGCTCGTTTCTCCGTGTACGGCGCATCCCGTTACGTGCGATGCACCGGATCGTCGCGCCGTTGCGGCGCGGTATCGTCAGACGCTGCGGCCTGGCGCGCATCGAAGAAGCGGCCGATGCGCGTTGCGCGCAGCCGCGCGGGGAGACCCGCGAAGAAATGCGCGATCTGCCGTTGCAGGCGCCGCAGATCGCCACGCAGATTCACGTCGAAGAAAAAATCGCTCATCACCGGCTCCTGATTTCAGAGGGGCCTGCGCGCAAGCCGAACCGGACCACGCGCTCCAGTTCGTCTGCCGCGTGCATGGCCGCCGACACACAAATCGAAACACGCAGTGCGTGAACCGCAACTGCCGAGCGACAGATAACATAGCGCACGCGACGAAAAATTCAAGCGGCGCGGCCGGTTCGCATTCGCGCGACGCGCACCTCGTCTCGCGCACGACGGCAGCAGAAAAAACGGCCGGCATCGCTGCCGGCCGCTTGCACGAATTACCCGGTCACCGGGATGCGGCGCACGCGGCTCTGCGCGTCGGGCCGCTTCGCGATCGTCACGGTAAGCACGCCGTTGCGGAAGCTGGCCGTCACCTTCTCCGGATCGGCGTCGGGGCTCAACTGCACCGAACGCTGGAACGCGCCCTGCCAGCGCTCGCTGTAGACGGCGCCGGTCGACGCGCCCTTCTTCTCGCCGCGGATCGTCAGCACGTCGTGATCGAGCGACACGTCGATGTCCTTCTGCTCGAGGCCGGGCAGCTCCGCGACGACGGTGATTTCGTTGTCGCTCTCGTTGAGCTCGATGTTCGGCCAGCCGAACGACGAAGCCGCCAGCGACGAGCCGAAACGTGCGGGCATATCGAAGCTGCGGAAGAAGTCGTCGAAGAGCCGATTCATTTCGCGATGCAGCGCCAGCACCGGATGATCGTCCTCGCGCTGACGCACGGCCGGCACGTTGCGATCGCGGTTCCACGGAATCAGATTCCTGAAGTCCATTTTCCACCTCCTGTATTTCGGAAGGCAGGCGAACGATGCACGGCGAGCGCGAGACGCACTGCGTTCGTCCGCGCATGCTGCCTGCACACACGAAGCAGTCGACTACGGTCCGGCGCATTCGCGCCGAACCACCACGCCGTGAAGATAAGGGCAGCGCGCACGGCTTCAAGAGTGCCGAGCGCTCGCAGATGCGGCAGAGCGACGCTCGCGCAAGCGCTCGTCGGCACGGTCCGTATGCCGAGTGCGTTCATCAGGAAACCGTAGCTTTCGTTCAGGCGGGACGCGCACGAGCACGCAGTCGCCGCGATCGTCATTACATTTTCATTACGGCGAACATACTGCGCATTCGCGCGCGCTCATCAGACAAATCAACTGGAAAATCCCGTTAAGCGTGCATAACATTACTTAACGATTCCGACCCGTCTATCGCGTTACATTGCGAAGGCGGCACGACGGATCGTCAGCCGCACTCGCCCAGCGCTTGCGGCACTCCGCCGATGTCCGGTCATTTCGACTCAACACAAGGAGAGGATCAATATGACTCATGGCTTGATTATGTGGCTCATCATCGGCGCCATCGCCGGCTGGCTCGCGGGCGTACTCGTCAAGGGCGGCGGCTTCGGGCTGATCGTCGACATCATCGTCGGGATCGTCGGCGCGGTGATCGGCGGCTGGCTGGCCGGTGTGCTCGGCATCAGCGTCGGCAGCGGCTTCATCGGTTCGGTGATCATCGCGGTGATCGGTGCGGTGATCCTGCTGTTCATCATCCGCCTGTTCCGACGAGCCTGACGATCGTCTCCGCGCGCCCGCGGGCGCGCCCCGTATCGAGCGCGGCGCGCGGCCCCTTCGCCGCGCGCCGCGTTCCGTTTCAGCGCCGCTTCGCGCGCTGCAGCCAGCCGTCGAGCACGTCGTCGCTGAGCAACCCGCTGCGCGCCTCGCGCGCGCCGTCGCGCGCGATCCACACGGTGCGCGGCATCTCGCCTCGCCATCCCGCATCGAGCGCCGCGCGCAGACGCTCAGGCATCGGCTCCGCATTCGCATACTGCGCGATCTGCGGCGGCAGGTTCATCTGCGCGAGCGCCTGTTCGAGCGCCGCGCGATTGTCGTCGTACGCATCCATCGCGATCATCGCGACACGCACGTCCGGATGACGACGCTGCCACGCGACGAGATGCGCGGCGTTCTCGCGGCAGTAGCCGCAATCGAGCGACCAGATTTCGACCGCGAGCGGACGTTCGTGCGCGCCGGCGTACAGCGTCGCGACCTCGGTCGCGCGCAGCGGCTGCAGCGTGGCCGCCGCCCATGCAGACACGCTCGCCAGCACGAGCATCATCGATGCGATCAGCCGCTTCATTGCCCGTCCTCCACCGCGATCAGCCGGTAACCGTCGTTGCGCGTGCGCCACGACAGATAGATGCGGCCCGCATCGTCGAGCAGTTGCGGGTTGTCGCTCGCACCCGACGTCGAGGCAATCACGCGCGGCGCCGACCAGTGTTCGCCGCGATCGTCGGACCGGCGCAGCTTGATCTGCATCGCATCGCCGTCGAACGCCTTCCAGGCGAGCCACACGACATCGCCGTGCGATACGAGTGCCGGATGCGACGCCTGCTCGACCGGAGCCGCCGGATTCGCACCGAAGGCCCACGGCGTGCCGCGCGGCTGGCCGTCCGCGCCGATGCGCGAATAGAACACGTCGGCGCGGCCGCCGACGACGCCGAACCAGGCGAGATGGCGCGTGCCGTCCGGCGTGATCGCGAGCGCGGGCCCGTGCTCCGGACACGCTTCGACATGCCAGTTCGAGAACGTCGCGCGCAGCGGCACGACGGGCTCCGACGCCGATACCGGCAGCACCGCGAGCGCATGGTCGCGGATCTGCCCCGGAAACACGTTGCGCCAGGCCGCCTGGATGCGGCCGGCCGGATCGACCGTCATTGCGATCCGGCAGCACTCGCACGTGTGATCGGTCACCTTGCGCTCGGGCTCGAACGATGCGCCGCCGTCGCGCGACACCGCGTAGTAAACGGCCGCGCCATCGTAGCTGCGCCCCGCGGCCTTGGCGGCGACGAGGTCGCGCTTGTCGATCCACGCGATCGCGATATTGCCGGCCCGATCGACGGCCATCATGTCGAAGCGGTGCGTGATCGCCTGCCGATCGCGATGCACGGTCGTCGGCACGCTCCAGGTCGCGCCGCCGTCGAGCGAACGCGAGAAGCGGACCATGCCGGTGTACGGCGCATCGAGCGGCATCGACCACGACACGTAGACCGCGCGCCCGTCCGGGCTCGTCGCGACCTTCGGGCGATTCTCCGCACTCGTGTAGATCGGCTCCGGCATCGCATTGACGACGACCGGCGCGGACAAGGTGCGGCCCGCGTCGTCGGAGTGCGCGACGACGACATGCGCGCCTTCGACCCACGCGACCCACAGCCGATGCTGCGCGTCGAACGCGGCGCCGGTCGCGAGCGGTGCCTTCTGTTGCGCGGGCGCGCCCGACATGCTCATGTGCGCGGCATGCGGATCGGCGGCCGCCGGCGCATCGTGCGCGCCGGCCGACGACAGCGCCGCGAGCCACAGCGCGCAGCCGGCGACGATCGATTTCACAGCGACCATTTCAGTTCTCCATAGAAAGTGCGACCCGGATACGGGTGGAACACGTAGTAGCGGCGGTCCGTCAGGTTGTCGATGCCGACCGATGCGGTCCAGTGACGATCGAAGCGATAGCGCGCCTTCACGTCGACGACCGTAAACGCGCTCGTGCCGCCATAAACGTCGGGATTCACGTCGCTGTTGTCGAGCGTGTTGAACTGCCGCCCCGAATAGCGCACGCCGACGCTCGCGAGCCAGTGCTCGTCGAAGCGATACGACGCGAGCAGATTCGCGCGCATCCGCGGAATGCGCGGAAAGCGCGAGCCGACGTACGCGGGGTTGGCGGCATCGGCGAGAATCTGCGCGTTGCTCGCCGATACGTTCGCGTCGATCGCGAGTCCCTTGAGCCCGACGTTTTCGCCGCTGAACGCGAGTTCGACGCCGCGCACGCGCACGCGGTCGACGTTCGAGATGTTGGTGACCGTCGAGGCGCCGGCGACCGTCGTCTGGCTGTAGATCGAATCGCGCAGATCGCTCTGGAACACGCTCGCGCGCACGACGCCGACGCCGACGTCGCGCTCGGCGGTGAAGTCCCAGTCGATCGCCTTTTCGGGGCGCAGGCTCGGATTGTTGTTGACGATCGCGTTATTCGAGATCGTCCCCTGGAACAGCTCGCCGACCGTCGGAAAACGTGTGCCGGTCGCGAACGACAGCCGGAAGCGCCACACGTCGGTCGCATCCCATTGCAGCGCAACTTTCGGCGACAGCGCGTTGGCGCTGCGATCCGCATAGCCGAACGTGCCGCTCGCGTTGCCGAGCGCGCCGCCGTAGGCGTCCCAGCGCTCGTAGCGCAGCCCGAGCGTCGCGAGCCAGCCCGGCGCGAAGCGCCATGCGTCCTGCGCGTAGAGCGCCCGCGTGCGCGTATCGCCGCGATAGACGCTGGCGAGCGACGTGACCGGACCGTTCAGCCAGTCGGCCGTGTTGTACGTCACGTTGCGCAGGAAATAGTTGTCGTAGTGATAGCCGAACGTGAACGCATGGCCGTGCACCTCGGGCGCTTCGGCCTTCAGGTCGAGCGTGCGCCAGCCGGTGCCGTCGCCCTGGAACAGCGTGCCCGCCCCGCCCTGCGCGGTAGACGCGGCGCGCAGCACGTCGCGCGACACGTCGTACGCCGACACGATGCCCGACAGCCGCCAGCCCGAGGCGAGCCGGCCGTTGAGCCCAAACGCGTACAGCCAGTTCTCCTGGTCGCCGCGCTGCGGCGCGAATGCGCCGGGCGCAATCGTCATGCTCTGCCCGCCGACCGACACGTTGCCGCCGTAGACCGGCTGGCCGGCCGCGTCGCGCAGAAACGTGTCGCCGTGCTGGCGGTAGTGGTTCTCCCAGTGCCCGAGCGTCAGCGTCGCGTCGACGCGGTCGGTGAACGCATAGCCCATCCGCACGGTTTCGTTGATCTGCTCGGTGCGCTCGAGCGATTGCGCGCCGACGATCGTGCGCGCCTTGCCGTTCGGCCCGATGTCCGTTGCGGCGCCCGTGACGGGCACCGCGCGGCCGAGTTTCGCGTTGTAGCTCGCGTTCGGGCTCGCGTACTGCATCGGCTGACCGTCGTTCTCGAGCCGGTCGAGCGACAGCGAGAACCAGAAGCGGCCGATGCGGTTCGCGATTCGCGCAGTCTGATGATTGCCGCCGAAGCTGTCGGCGAATCCGTAGCCGTCGCGATAGCGCTGCGTGAAGAATTGCGTCGACAGCGACGCCTCGAGCTTGTCCGGCCGCCGCGTGGTGAGCAGCACCGTCGAGCCGATCGCATTGCCCGGATACAGCGCCGAAAACGGGCCGTACAGCACGTCGACGCGCGCGATGTCGTCGGGCGCGATCAGCGACCAGCGCGGCGGATACGCATAGCTCGAACCGAGCAGGTTCGACAACAGCAGGCCGTCCGCGTACACGAGGCCGCGCGCGCTCTGCAGCTCGTTGAAGTCGCGGCCCGCGAACACGCTGTTGCGGTCGCCGATATAGCGCTTGCGCACCATCAGGTTCGGTGCGTACTTCAGCGCATCCTCGGTGGTGACGTTGGTATGCGTGTCGATGCGCTCGCGCGTCATCGATTCGACGACGGCCGGCGTATCGGGATCGAGCGGCTGGCGCTGGGCCGTCACGCTGACGGCACTCAGCGTGTCGCCGGCCGGATCGGCGGCAGCGGCGGAAGCAGCCGAAGCCGCGGAAGCCGCGGGCACGGCGGCCCGCGCGGAGCGATTCGCCGGATCGCGGATCGGATCGGTCGGCGCGCTGTCGGACGATGCCGCATATGCGCCGGGCAAGGCAAAAGCGGCCGCGCACGCCAGCGCGAGCCGGCCGCGCGTCGGTCGCGCGGCAAGGATGAGCAACATGGAGGGTGTCCTGAAAACGTAACCGGATACCGCCGTGCAGATGCGGACGCCGGCGCGCCGTGCAGCAAGCGCACGGCGCGCGGCATCGGCCGCGGGCGGCGGACCGTGCGCCGCAGCGGCGCACGGACGACGTCAATCAGATCGCGGTGTTTTCAGGGGGAGCGCGCGGTTGCGCGAGACGCAGGCCCGTGCGTCTGACGTCCGCGGCGACGGGCGCGACGGCGCGGTACGCGAAGGCCCGCACGAAGCCGGGCAGCCGCGGCACGCTCGCGCCGAGCGCGAGGTTCGCCGCAAAGCCGGGACAGTACACGCAGTGCGGCACGCCGGCGTGATCGAACGACGACGCGGCGCGATCGTCGTCCGCCTGCGCGAGCGCGACATGGCGTGCGCCCGCCGCACTGCACAATTCGAGCGTCAGCGGGCCGGAGCCGCTCGACGCGACGCGCGCATAGCCGATGACGGGCGACAGTACGTTCAGTACCAGCGCCAGCCAAACCAGGCCGATCCATCGCGTCGTTCGTTTCATCGCGGTCCAGGAAAAAGTGCGCGCAAGTATAACAAGCGGCCCGACTGTTGCCGATTCTGCAGACGGCAATAGCGGGCATCAGAGCGCGTGCTGCAGCGCATGTGCCGTTAATACAACAGAGACAAAATCTAACGATTCGTCTCTGGCACAAATCCGAGCACGAGGTTGATAATCGTTGAACCCGTTGGAGAAATGACCATGGACGAAAGACCGACCCGCATGCCGCCGCCCGAGCAAGTGATGAGCCCGGATCCGGAACCCGTCGGCGTGGAATTCCTCGCCGAATTGCCCGAGCATGTGCGGGCGTTCTTCGACGAGCAGCACAAGCTGTACTCGCCGAAGTGAACGACCGTTCCGCTCTGTAACCGACACGTGTCGATCGTCATCATCGTGCGGTTCATCGCTGCGTCTGTTGCGCAGTTTTCTTCGCACCCGGGCTGCAACGGCCTGACGGTGCCGGATCGGCTCGCCCGCTGATTCTTCCGCTGCGTCGCCACGCCGCGCGGCCGCGTTCGTCTATCCTTCTGGTTTTCCACCTCGGGCCTACCCCGCCCCTCCGATCATTCCGATGAAGCAAGCCTTTCGTGTCAGCGCCGTTGCCGCCGCGCTCGGTCTCGCCCTCTTCTCGTCGTCGCCCGTTCGCGCGGACGGTGACGATACCGCGCTCACCAACCTCGTCGCGCTCGCGTCGCAGCGTCTCGCGCTCGCCGAGCCGGTCGCGCGCTGGAAATGGGCGAATCGTCAGCCGATCGAGGATCGTCCGCGCGAGGCCGCGCTGCTCGCGGCCGTCGAACAGCGCGCGGCGCAGGCGGGCCTCGATCCGTCGTTCGCGCGCACGTTCTTCGAGGACCAGATCGCCGCGAGCAAGGAAGTGCAGAACGCGCTGTTCGCGACATGGCGCGCGACGCGGCCGCCCGAAGGCACGCCGCCCGATCTCGCGACCAGCACGCGTCCGGCGCTCGACCGGCTGACGCAGAAAATGCTGGCCGGTCTCGCGCAGGTCGCGCCGCTGCGCGATGCGCCCGACTGCCAGGCGCGTCTCGCGCGCAGCATCGCGAACTGGAAGGCGCTCACGCGCTACGATGCGAGCCGGACACCCGCGCTCGATACGGCGCTGTCGCACGTGTGCGCGGGCGGCGGCGCGAGCGCGATCGGCTGATACCGGCGCGTGCCGAGGCGGGCCTCGCGCCCGCCGCTCAGGCGGCCGACGTCGCCGCAGCGAGCGGAATCAATTGCAGACCGCGCGCGAGGTGGGTCTGCAGCAGACGGTGCGTGAACGGTTCGAACGCGCTGCCCGCGGCGTCGGCAGCGAGACGCGCGGCCGCATCGAGCGATTCGGCACCGCCGAGGTAGCACCAGCCGTCGATCACATGAAAGAGCCGCCGCTCGCCGTGCGCCTCGAACGCGACGGCGCCGTCGAACGGCCAGGGCGCGCTGCCCGCACGCACCGCCTCGGCAACCGGGCGGCGGTTGTACGACGGCCGCAACCGCGCGATCCACTGCGCTTCGACGAGCATCGCGCCGAGCTCGTTGCCGGTTTCCCGCCATTCGACGCGCCGCACCTGCTGGGCGATCCGCATCTCTTTCGACGAACGCCGCTCGCCGGTCAGCAGCGCGCGCAGCCGCTGCCGCACGCGCACGCTGCGGCCGACGTAGAGCGGCTGGTCTTCCTCGCCGAACAATGCATACGCGCCGCAGCCCACCGGCGCCGTGTCGAGCAGCGCTTCGGTCACCTCGCCCGCGAGCCGGAACCGGCGCGTCGTCCGCGCGATCTGGTCGCGCAGCCGCTCGCGCGGCACGACATCGTGCAGGTGCCGCCAGAATTGCCATAGCAGATCGGCGTCCGCGAGCGCGCGGTGCCGCGCGGCCGGCACGAGGCCGTGCCGTGCGATCAGCGCGTCGAGGCCATGCCGCGATTCGCGCGGAAACAGCGCGCGCGACAGGCGTACCGTGCAGAGCACGTCCGGATTGAACGCGAAGCCGGCCCGTTCGAACTCTGCGCGCAGGAAGCCGCGGTCGAAGCTCGCGTTGTGTGCCACGAACAGCTTGCCGTCGAGGCGCTCGAACAGCGCCGGCGCGAGCTCGGCGAACGACGGCGCGTCGCGCACCATCGCATCCGAGATGCCGGTCAGTTGCTGGATGAACGGCGGAATCGGCTGCCCGGGATTGACGAGCGTCGTCCAGGTCGACACGCCGAGCGGCCCGATTTCGACGACGCCGATTTCGGTAATCCGGTGCTCGGCGGGCGTGCCGCCGGTGGTTTCAAGGTCGACGAAGACGAGCGGCTGTTCGCTGGAGGGATCGGACGGGCAGGAATCGGACATGAAAGGACGGAAAAGCGGTGCTGCCGTGAGTATGCACCACGCGCGGCGCGATTCGCCGCCCAGATGCAAAAAGCCCCCGCCATTGCGGGGGCCTGCTTGATCGGCCATGCGCGGCGCGTCAGAGCGCCTGGATGTTCGCAGCCTGCTTGCCCTTCGGCCCGACCTTCACGTCGAACGAAACGCGCTGGTTTTCCTTCAGCGTCTTGAAACCGTCCATCCGGATTTCGGAAAAGTGCGCAAACAAATCTTCGCCGCCATTGTCGGACGTAATAAATCCGAAACCTTTAGCATCGTTAAACCATTTCACGATACCGGTATCCATACCTTCGTTCCCCACTCAATTTGATAAAAAAATCGCTACGTTATAGCTGATTCCCGAAATCCCGCGATCGGGCGCCGGCACCGGTACCGGGCACTACGCCCGAGGACGGAGTGCTCACTTTATAAATGGGACAATCCGGGCGCGTCAAGAAAATTTTTAACGTTCGCTTTACGCGAAAAACGAATACAGACGGAATCGGTACCGCATCACTGATGATTAATTGATTCGCATCAGAAACCCTGTCAATATTACCGGGATCGGATCCATTATTAATCGGATAGTGAAAATCCTACCGGGGACGTATCCCGTCGGTAAATCGTCGGGGTTTTTACGGTTGCACGACGCGCCGGATGTTGCGATCCTGAGACAACGCAGTTTGAGGAGAGGGTCATGTGGCTGGACGGAATCAAGCGCTTCGCGAGTCGGCTCGCGCGCGTGCGCCGCAAGTCCCGCGCGCTGGCTGAAACGTCCCGTACTGCGCCGTGCGACACCGAGTTCGACCCGACGTGGCACGGCGATCACTGGCAGAACCTTCTGGCGTCCCCGCTGGATGCGCGCCACTACGTGATGGAAGACTGGACGTACACGCCGCCGCAGGCGGACACCGACGACACGCCCCCCGCGGGCAAGCGCAAACGGCGCTCATACGGGCAGTAAGGGCAACCGACGGACCAAACGGGCAAAAAAAAGCGCGACTGGGAAGTCGCGCCGACAAAGGTTTGGAGATCTTTTCCGTCAACGAAAAAGTCTGCTTCGGAAAGCAGAAACCGCAGTATAGCGAGATAACATCCTTACATTAGCCATAGCCCGCACAAACCTCTATTGCCGATGTGTCAATAATCGCGCTATAGCGGCCGCGGGCGGCTAGAGGGCGCGTGTCGCCGTCGCGCAACGCACGGCGGACGCGCGCCGCGCTTCGCCGCGCGCCCTCGCGGACTGTAACCCTTTGATCTCAATATGGTTTTCAATCCACCCAGATCATTTCCAAATCCAAAATACAGTATTGCCGGAAGCGGTTTTCGTCCGCTTGCGGCACGCTCCTTACACTTCAAGTGGATTTCCGACGATGCCGCCCGACTCCGTCGCGCCCGGCAACAGGTCCGATCGACATCATCGTGTCTGGAGACAGCATTCCATGAAAAAGACCCTGATCTTCGCCGCCCTGTCCGGCGCGTGCGCGGCCGCGCACGCGCAAAGCAGCGTCACGCTCTACGGGCTGATCGACGCCGGCATCACGTATACGAACAACCAGGGCGGCCACAGCGCATGGCAGGAAACGAGCGGCTCGATCAACGGCAGCCGCTGGGGGCTGCGCGGCACCGAGGACCTCGGCGGCGGATTGAAGGCGATCTTCACGCTGGAGAACGGCTTCGGGATCAACAACGGCACGCTGAAGCAGAACGGCCGCGAATTCGGCCGCCAGGCATTCGTCGGCCTCGCGCATAGCGGGTTCGGCTCGCTGACGCTCGGTCGCCAGTACGACAGCGTCGTCGACTTCCTCGGCCCGCTGTCGCTGACGGGCACGCAGTACGGCGGCACGCAGTTCGCGCACCCGTTCGACAACGACAACCTGAACAACTCGTTCCGGATCAGCAACGCGGTCAAGTATCAAAGCGCGGACTTCGGCGGACTGAAGTTCGGCGCGCTCTACGGCTTCTCGAATTCGACAGATTTCTCGAACAACCGCGCGTACAGCGTCGGCGCGTCGTACAGCTTCATGGGCTTCAGCGTCGCCGCCGCCTACATGCAGCTGAACAACAACATCAACTCGCTCGCGCTCGCGGCTAGCGATCCCGGCGCGGTGGCCGGCGACTGGACGTTCGCGGCGAGCCGGCAGCGCACCTGGGGCGCCGGCCTCAACTACGCGTTCGGCCCGGCAACCGCGGGCTTCGTGTTCACGCAGACGCGCCTCACCGACTCGGCCGGCATCAGCGCCGGGCAATCGGGCGTGTCGGGCGGCATCCCGCTGACGGGCGACACGCGCTTCAACAACTACGAACTGAACGCGCGCTATGCATTGACGCCGGCGTTCTCGCTCGCAGGCTCCTATACGTACACCGACGGCCGCATGGAAGGACAGAAGCCGAGCTGGCACCAGTTCAACCTGCAGGCCGACTACGCGCTGTCGAAGCGCACCGATCTGTATCTGCAGGGCGAATACCAGCGCGTGAACGGGGACGGACTCGCGGTCGGCGCGAACATCAACGGCCTCGGCGTCGCGTCGTCGACCAACAAGCAGATCGCGGTGACGGCCGGCATGCGTCACCGCTTTTGAGCGACGGCCGCGCGGCTCGCCGGCCGGCATTCGAATGACGAAGCGCCCCGATTGGGGCGCTTTGTCGTTGCGGCGGTGTGCGGTCGCCTCTATGCGTCTACACGCCTACGCGTCGCCGCGCGCCGGATAGCGGACGTCGAGCACGTCGATCGGCTGCGGGCCGGCCGGCGTCATCAGCGTGACGGTGTCGCCGATCCGCGCCTTGATCAATGCGCGTGCGACCGGCGAGATCCAGCTCACGCAGCCGCGATCCAGATCGACCTCGTCGATGCCGACGATCGTGATCGTGTGTTCTTCGCCGTCCGGCGTGGCGTAATCGACGGTCGCGCCAAAGAACACCTGATCGACGTTTTCCTGCCGGCTGGCGTCGACGACTTCGGCGAGATCGAGCCGCTTGGTGAGGAAACGGATACGGCGGTCGATCTCGCGCAGCCGCCGCTTGCCGTAGATGTAGTCGCCGTTCTCCGAGCGATCGCCGTTCGATGCGGCCCACGACACGAGCCGCACGACTTCCGGCCGCTCGACGTCGATCAGGTTCAGCAGCTCGTCCTTCAGCCGCTTGTGGCCGGCGGGCGTGATGTAGTTCTTCGCGCCCGCCGGAATGGCGGTCTGGGCCTGGTCGAGATCGTCGTCGTCGCCGTCGGACTCTTTGACAAACGCCTTGTTCATGATGCAGATTCGAATTGCGGTTGACAGATGCGTCAAGGGTACACGAAGGGCGTCGTAGCGCGGTCGCGCCCCTCAATTTGCGAATAAGGCTTCCCTTTTTATATAACCCTGCTATAATCCCTCTTCTGCGTGCGGCTGTAGCTCAGTTGGATAGAGTACTTGGCTACGAACCAAGGGGTCGTGGGTTCGAATCCTGCCAGCCGCGCCACCTTTTTCGAGGGCCTTCCAAACCGAAGGCCCTTTCAGTTCGATGTAGTAGCGTTTTGCGTGCGGCTGTAGCTCAGTTGGATAGAGTACTTGGCTACGAACCAAGGGGTCGTGGGTTCGAATCCTGCCAGCCGCGCCATTTTCGGGGGCCTTCCCATCGCAGAAGGCTCCGACAGTTGAAGTAGTACCGCTTTGCGTGCGGCTGTAGCTCAGTTGGATAGAGTACTTGGCTACGAACCAAGGGGTCGTGGGTTCGAATCCTGCCAGCCGCGCCACCTCATCAGGGCCTTCCTTCGGGAAGGCCCTTTTTTCTTGTCCGCTCGTTCCGCGCGCGTGGCGCCTCCCCTCCCTGTCGAACCCATGTCAAGTCCTAGAATAGGTTGACAGTATCCGTACGCTAGAACGCCCGATGCACCGCATCGGGCGTTTTGTATTTCAGGGCAGCATGTGGCCGCTCGTGGTTGTAGGTGCGCACGGACTGTTCGACCATCTTGGTGGCCTGCTCGAGGTCAGCAGGACGCTGCAGCAAGAACTCACCCTTGAGGATGCCGTTGACCCGCTCGGCCAGCGCATTTTGATAGCAGTCGTAGCCGTCCGTCATCGAACAGCGCAAGCCGTGACGCCGATGGATGTCCTGATAGTAGGTCGAGCAGTACTGGATCCCACGATCGGAATGATGGATCAAGGGCTGGCTGGTCTGGCGCGTGCGCAACGCCTTCTTCAGCGCCTGACTGACCTGTTCGGTCTGTAGGCTGTCGTGAACGTGATGACCGACGATCTTGCGCGAGAACGCATCGGTAATCAGGCTCAGGTACACGAACGGGCCAGCCGTGGGCAGATAGGTGATGTCGGCCACCCACACTTGTTCGGGCCCAGTCGGCACGACCTGATCCGGCCCGGGTTTAAGCAGATTCGGATGTCGCCGGAAGCGATGATGGCTCTGCGTCGTCTTGTGGTACGCCCGGTGTGGCACGACCAACAGGCGCGCGGCGCGCAGCACATCGAACAATCGATCTCGCCCGAGCTTGATGCCGCGCTCACCCAAGACAGGCCCGAGCAGATGGTGCAGCTTTCGTGCCCCGAGTCTCGGTTGGCGCAGCCGTATATCGCGCACCAGCGTCGTCACGACTTCGGCTTGCGTGCTGCGGCGTTCCTCGCTGCGACATCGCTTGTAATACGCTTGCCGGCTGATGCCCATGTAGCGGCAGGCTCGTTCGACGCTCAGCTTTTTGATCCGCTTTTGCGCGACGACCTGCCCGAAGGCTTTTTTACGGTGATCCCGTAGTCCTTGCGCATCACGTCGAGCACGGCCTCGAACAACGCAGCTTTCTCCTGTGCCTCTCGCAGCTGCGTTTCCAATTCCTTGATGCGCTGCTCCGGCGTGAGCGGCTTGGCGTCTTGCTTTGACATAGTAGAACCCGATCGCGCACGGCCGGATGGATCGGCCCAATCCTGCAAGCCGTGCTTACGTAACCATACCAGCACGGTCGAGCGTCCTTGGATGCCGTAGCGCCGCTGCGCCTCTTTATACGTCAGCTCGCCTTTTTCGACTTGGGCCACCACCGATAGCTTAAAAGCCAAGCTGTAGTCCCGCTGCGTCCGCTTGATCCCTTGTTCCACTTGCCACCTCTTCGTCTCGGCGAAAAAGTGTCAACCTATTTCAGGACGGGTCACCACGTACAAAAACGGCGGCCCGCGGCCGCCGTTTCGTCATTCGATTCATCCCAGGTCAGTAATCCTGCCGCTCGCGCTCGATGCGCATTCCGCCGTCGTGGCGCGCATGCGTGCCGTCGTCGGTCGAGCGCTCGCGCATGATGCGCATGACGTCCGGATTCGTGCGCACGCGGCGCATCACGTTTGCCAGATGCACGCGGTCGCTGACCTGGATCACGAAGCGCAGCACCGTCGATTCGTGCGTGAGATCCTCGTCCATCGCGATGTGCACGATGTTCGCGTCGGCCGACGTGATGTCGGCCGCCACGCGCGCGAAGATGCCCTTCGTGTTCTTCACGAGCGCCTTCACCGCGACGTCGAACAGCCGGCCCGGCTGCGGCGCCCATTCGACGTCGATCCAGCGCCCCGGATCGCGACGATGGATGCGCTGCGCGACGCGGCAGTCGGTCGTATGGATCGCCATCCCGAGGCCGATGCCGATATAGCCCATGATCGCGTCGCCCGGGATTGGCCGGCAGCACGCGGACAACTGTACCGACATCCCTTCCGTGCCGGTGATCACGACCGGCGGCGCGTGCGGCACGACGTGGCGCTCGCCCTTCGGCAGATCGTCGTCCGCGTCGCGGCCGCTCATCAGCACCTCGATGCGCTTGGCCATCACCGCCGCGACGCGGCGGCCGAGGCCGATGTCGGCGAAGATTTCCTGACGACTCTTGTTGCCCGTCCACTGCACGAGCTTTTCCCACACCTCGGGCGCGACGTCGGCCAGCGATAGGCCGTAGCCCTTCAGGCTCTGGTCGACGAGCCGCTCGCCGAGCTGCACCGACTCGTTCAGCCGCATCGTCTTCAGATAGTGACGAATCGCCGAACGCGCCTTGCCGGTGCGCACGAAGCCGAGCCACGCCGGGTTCGGCTTCGAATACGGCGCGGTAATGACCTCGACGATGTCGCCGCTCTTCAGCTCGGTGCGCAGCGGCAGCAGTTCGTTGTTGATCTTCACGGCGACGCACTGGTTGCCCAGATCGCTGTGGATCGAATACGCGAAGTCGAGCGCGGTCGCGCCGCGCGGCAGCGCCATGATCTTCGACTTCGGCGTGAACACGTAGACCGCGTCGGGGAACAGGTCGATCTTCACGTGCTCGAGGAATTCGCTCGAATCGCCGGCTTCGCTCTGGATGTCGAGCAGCGATTTCAGCCACTGATGCGCGCGTTTCTGCACGTCGTTCAGATCCGCGCCGCCGTTCTTGTAGAGCCAGTGCGCGGCCACGCCGGCTTCCGCGATCTCGTGCATCTTGCGCGTGCGCACCTGGAATTCGATCGGCGCGCCGAACGGCCCGACGAGCGTCGTGTGCAGCGACTGATAGCCGTTGATCTTCGGGATTGCGATGTAGTCCTTGAACTTGCCGGGTACGGGCTTGTAGAGCGCATGCAGCGCGCCGATGCACGTGTAGCAGTCGAGCGGGCTGTCGACGACGACGCGAAAGCCGTACACGTCGAGCACCTGCGAGAACGACAGCTGCTTGTCGCGCATCTTGCGGTAGATGCTGTAGATCGTCTTTTCGCGCCCGGTGATCTCGGCGTCGAGCTTCGCGTCGGCCATCGCGCGCTGCGCGGCCTCGAGAATCTTGCCGATCACTTCGTGGCGATTGCCGCGCGCGGCCTTCACGGCCTTCTCGAGCGTCGCGTAGCGATGCGGATTGAAGTTCGCGAAGCTCATGTCCTGCAGCTCGCGATACGTATTGTTCAGACCGAGCCGGTGCGCGATCGGCGCATAGATGTCGAGCGTTTCGCGCGCGACGCGGCGACGCTTTTCCATCGGCACCGCGCCGAGCGTGCGCATATTGTGCAGGCGGTCGGCGAGCTTCACGAGGATCACGCGCACGTCGCGCGCCATCGCGAGCAGCATCTTGCGGAAGTTTTCCGCCTGCGCTTCCTCGCGACTGCGGAATTCCATCTTGTCGAGTTTCGACAGGCCGTCGACGAGCTCGGCGACCTTCGGGCCGAAGCGCTCGGCGAGCTCGCTCTTCGTGACGCCCTGGTCTTCCATCACGTCGTGCAGCAGCGCCGCCATGATCGCCTGCGCGTCGAGCTTCCAGCCCGCACAGATTTCGGCGACGGCGACAGGATGGGTGATGTAGGGTTCGCCGCTCTGGCGATATTGACCGAGGTGGGCTTCGTCGCTGAAATGGAACGCCGCCTTCACCTCTTTGATTTCGTCCGGACCGAGATACTCGGCAAGCGCGGCCGTCAGATTCGCAATCGAAACGACGCCGTGCTTGCGCGGCTGCTCCGGAGTGGCGGTCGGCCCGAACAGATGCCGGAAGGACTGTTCGAGGACCGCGTCGATGTACTGGCGCGCTGGCGACCGGACCGTGTCTTCGGTGATCGCATCCGCGGAGGCGGACGATGGGGTGGTGCTCATATTCGCCTCCTGGTCGAGTCGTTGCGCGCGTGAATTACATGGCTGAAACGGGCCGGGTGCGCGTTACACCGGCACCTTCTTCAACATCTCGAGGCCGACCTGGCCGGCCGCGATCTCGCGCAGCGCGACGACGGTCGGCTTGTCGCGGCTTTCGATCTTCGGCGTATGGCCTTGCGCGAGCTGCCGCGCGCGATAGGTGGCGGCGAGCGCCAGTTCGAAGCGGTTCGGGATTTGCTTCAGGCAGTCTTCGACAGTAATGCGAGCCATGTTGGTAATTCCTTCTGAATATAGTCCTTATTCTACCTTATGTCCCTCATGCCCCGCGTCATTCCGCGTGGGGCAGATGGATACCGAGTTCGATGAACAGCTCCGTGTGACGCGCGTACTGCGACGCAAAGCGCAGACGCGTCGCCGCGACGATGCATTCGAGCTCCGCGAGCGCACGATCGAAGTTCTCGTTGATCACGACGTACTCGGCTTCGGACGCGTGCGCCATCTCGCTGCCCGCCGCGAGCAGGCGTCGCGTGATCACGTTCGGCTCGTCCTGGCCGCGCTTTTTCAGCCGCTCTTCGAGCGCGTCGAGCGACGGCGGCAGAATGAAGATGCCGACCGCGTTGCGGAACTGCTTCTTCACCTGCTGCGCGCCCTGCCAGTCGATCTCGAGCAGCACGTCGTGGCCGCTCTTCATCTGCTCTTCGATCCAGACACGCGACGTGCCGTAGTAGTTGCCGTGCACTTCCGCGCTTTCGAGGAATTCGTGCGCCGCGTGCCGCGCGCGGAAATCCTCGACCGTCGTGAAATGATAGTGCTGGCCGTCCTGCTCGCCCGGGCGCGGCTTGCGCGTCGTGTACGAGATCGACAGGCGGATGTCGCTGTCCTTCGACAGCAGCGCATTCACGAGCGTCGACTTGCCGGCGCCCGACGGCGCGACGACCATGAACAGGTTGCCGGGATAAACGCCGCCGTGCAGTGAATGCGACGCGTGGCCGTCGCGGGTGGATTCGGTCATCTTGCTTTTACTCCAGGTTTTGCACTTGCTCGCGCATCTGCTCGATCAGCAGCTTCAGCGCCATCGATGCGTCGGCGAGTTCCTTCGCCGCTGCTTTCGAGCCGAGCGTATTCGCTTCGCGATTCAGTTCCTGCATCATGAAGTCGAGACGCTTGCCGACACGGCCGCCCTTCTCGATCACGTGACGCGTTTCGTTCAGGTGCGCGGTGAGTCGCGACAGCTCTTCCGCGATGTCGATCCGGATCCCGTACATCGTCACTTCCTGACGAATGCGTTCCGCGGCCTCTTCGCGCGACACGATCGGCGCGCTGCCTTCCGGCGCCGCGATGCCGAGCGCTTCCTGCAGCCGCTCGACGATCTTCTGCTGATGCTTCGCGATCAGCTCCGGCACGAGCGGCGTGATGCGCGCGACGATCGCCTCCATCTCGGCGACGTTCGACAGCAGCATCGTCGCGAGCTGCGCCCCTTCGCGCGAGCGCACGACGACCAGTTCGCCGATCGCTTCCTTGCCGCAGGCGAGCACCGCATCGCGGATCGCGTCGGCCGACACGCCGCTCTCGGCGAGCACGCCGGGCCAGCGCAGGATTTCACCCGCGCGCAGCCGGCCGACGCCGGGAAACGCGTCGAGCACCGAGCGCTCGAGATCGGCGAGCTGGCCGAGCGCCGTTTGATTCAGCGCGCCGGCGCCGATGCTCTGCTCGCCGCGCTGCAGGTTGATGCGCACGTCGACCTTGCCGCGCGACAGCTTGTTCATCAGCATCTCGCGCAGCGCGGGTTCGCACGCGCGCACGTCGTCCGGCATGCGGAAGTTCAGGTCGAGGAAGCGCGAGTTCACGGTGCGCAGTTCGACCGACACGCTGGCGCCGCCATTGCCGGTGGCCGCCGCGAGTTCGCGCGTCGCGCTCGCGTAGCCCGTCATGCTGTAAATCATGGTTCGTCTCGCCGTCTGGGTGCCCTTGCGGGCAGGATATGTCGAGGCGCCCGGCGCGTTCCGAAGCGCGGGGCGGGAAGCGCGCATTATCCCATTTTTGCGGACGACCCCGCCGGGCAAGCCCGCCGTTCGGCGCTAAAATCGGGGTTTCCTCTTCCTCCTCACGATTGGCTCATGACGTCCTCCCTTTCCCGCCCGAGCGGCCGCCGCGCAGACGAACTGCGCAAGGTCGCGCTCACCCGCCACTACACGAAGCACGCGGAAGGCTCCGTGCTCGTCGAATTCGGCGACACGAAGGTGATCTGCACGGCGAGCGTCGCCGAGCGCGTGCCCGAATTCCTGCGCGAGCGCGGACAGGGCTGGCTCACCGCCGAATACGGGATGCTGCCGCGCGCGACGCACACGCGCAGCGATCGCGAGGCCGCGCGCGGCAAGCAGACCGGCCGCACGCAGGAAATTCAGCGCCTGATCGGCCGCGCGCTGCGCGCGGTGTTCAATCTCGAAGCGCTCGGCCCGCGCACGATCCACCTCGACTGCGACGTGATCCAGGCCGACGGCGGCACGCGCACCGCGAGCATCACCGGCGCCTTCGTCGCCGCGCACGATGCGGTGTCGACGCTGCTTGCAGCGGGCAAGCTCGAACGCTCGCCGATCGTCGATCATGTCGCCGCGATTTCGGTCGGCGTGTACGAAGGCACGCCGGTGCTCGACCTCGACTACGCGGAAGACTCGCGCTGCGACACCGACATGAACGTCGTGATGACGGGCGCGGGCGGCTTCGTCGAAGTCCAGGGCACCGCCGAAGGCGTGCCGTTCTCGCGCGCCGAGATGGACGCGCTGCTCGATCTCGCGCAAAGCGGCATCGGCACGCTCGTGCAGCTGCAGAAGGACGTGCTGGGCCTGCGCCATGTCTGAGCATCGCATGGCCGCCCCGCTCGCGCGCATCGTGCTCGCGTCGAACAATCCCGGCAAGCTGCGCGAGTTCGCCGCGCTGTTCTCGACGGTCGGCATCGAAATCGTGCCGCAAGGCGAGCTCGCCGTGCCGGAAGCCGAGGAGCCGTTTCGCACCTTCATCGAAAACGCGCTGACGAAAGCGCGCCACGCATCGCAGCTCACCGGGCTGCCGGCGATCGCCGACGATTCGGGGCTCTGCGTACGCGCGCTGCGCGGCGCGCCCGGCGTCTATTCGGCGCGCTACGCGCAGCGTGCGGGCCGCGAGAAGGGCGACGCGGCGAACAACGCCTATCTGGTCGAGCAACTGCGCGGCATCGACGACCGCCGCGCGTACTACTGCTGCGTGCTGGCACTCGTGCGCCATGCGGACGACCCCGAACCGCTGTTCGCCGAAGGCCGCTGGGAAGGCGAAATCGTCGACACACCGCGCGGCGAACACGGATTCGGCTACGACCCGTATTTCTATCTGCCCTCGCTCGGCGCGACGGCCGCCGAACTCGAACCGGCCGTGAAGAATACGCACAGCCATCGGGCGCGCGCGCTGAAGGCGCTGCTCGCGCGACTCGCGGAGGAAGCATGACGCGCGTCGACGTCAGCCGTGTGCGGGAGGCCGCATGAGTCAGGCCGCCGAAACCGGCGCACGCGTGGTCGCGACGTTCACGTCGCCCGGACAGGTGCGGCTCACGTCGCTGCCGCCGCTCGCGCTGTACGTGCATTTCCCGTGGTGCGTGCGCAAGTGCCCGTACTGCGATTTCAACTCGCATGAATGGAAAGGCGAGCGCTTCCCGGAAACCGAGTATCTCGATGCGCTGCGCGCGGATCTCGAGCACGCGCTGCCGCTCGTGTGGGGCCGGCAGGTGCATACGGTGTTCATCGGCGGCGGCACGCCGAGCCTGCTGTCGGCGGCCGGCCTCGACCGGCTGCTGTCGGACGTGCGCGCATTGCTGCCGCTCGACGCGGACGCCGAGATCACGCTCGAGGCGAATCCCGGCACGTTCGAAGCCGCGAAGTTCGCGCAGTTTCGCGCGAGCGGCGTGAACCGGCTGTCGGTCGGCATCCAGAGCTTCAACGAAGCGCACCTGAAGGCGCTCGGCCGCATCCACGACACCGCGCAAGCGCGCGCCGCCGTCGAGATCGCCGCGAAGACGTTCGACAACTTCAACCTCGACCTGATGTTCGCGCTGCCGAACCAGACGTTCGACGAATGCCGCGCCGACATCGAGACCGCACTGTCGTTCGCGCCGCCGCATCTGTCGCTGTACCACCTGACGCTGGAGCCGAACACGCTGTTCGCGAAATTTCCGCCGGCGGTGCCCGACGACGACGCGTCGGCCGACATGCAGGAATGGATTCATGCGCGCACCGCGGAAGCCGGCTACGAACGGTATGAAGTGTCCGCGTATGCGAAGCCGAATCATCGCTGCAAGCACAATCTGAACTACTGGCGCTTCGGCGATTACCTCGGGATCGGCGCGGGCGCGCATACGAAGCTGTCGTTTCCGAACCGGATCCTGCGGCAGGCGCGCTACAAGCATCCGGCGACCTTCATCGAACAGGCGCTGGCCGGCACGCCGGTGCAGGAGGAGCGCGAAGTCGGCGCACGCGACCTGCCGTTCGAGTTCATGCTGAACACGCTGCGGCTCGTCGAAGGCTTTCCGGTGCACAGCTTCGTCGAGCGCACGGGGCTGCCGATCAGCACGATCGAGCCGGCGCTGCAGGAGGCGGAACGGCGCGGACTCATCACGCGCGACTTCACGCGGATCGCGCCGACGCCGCTCGGCCAGCGTTTCCTGAACGATCTGCAGGAACTGTTCCTGCGCGACGATTGACGGCAAAACGGTGCGGCATTTCGGTTACAATGCCGCCTCGCATGGAAGCGTGGCCGAGTGGTTTAAGGCACTGGTCTTGAAAACCAGCGACGGGCAACCGTCCGTGAGTTCGAATCTCACCGCTTCCGCCAACGCTTGAATGGAAAACGGGCCGCTCGGCCCGTTTTTCGTTTGTGCGGCCGACGCGGCGATGCCGCGATGCGGCAGCCGCCTTGCACGTGCCGCGCGACGGCCGCGCCGACGCGCGTCGCGCCGGATGCCGCTACAATTCCGCGCTCCGATTCGCGAAACGGGAAACCCGTCATGAAGCCCTTTCTCCTCTCGTCGCTCGCCGCCGTGCTGGCCGTCGTCAGCGCGCAGGCGGCCGCGGATACCGCCGCCGGCGACACGCAGAGCGCATCGTGCGCGATCGCGTCCGTGACGGGCGTCGGCGGCGCGCCCGGCAGCCTGCGCGAATATCTCGCGAGCCCGACGCCGTACAACTATCTGAAGGAAAACGAGCTGCAGTGCAAGGTGTCCGACGATGGACGCGCGTCGAACTGCACGGGCGTCACCTATCTGCGCAACGAGCGCGTCAGCGTGTACGACGATTCGGATCCGACGATGCTGACGGTCGTCGCGCCGGTCGAGCTCGACCACGGCAGGACCTATCCCGTGATCATCGACGTGCAGAGAAAGGACGCGCGCTGCAAGCCGTGATCCGATCGCGCGCGCATGCCTGAGCGCGGCGACCACGGCAGCGCGGATGTCGCCGCCGCACGCGCGGCCATCGCCTAAAATTCGGATCAGCACGGCGACACGATCCGCCGCGCACTCGACGCCGCGCGCGCGATCCGTGCGCGCCGCATACGGAGACCGCCATGACCGAGCTGTCGACCCCGACCGATCACGTCGATTACGAAGGTTTCGAGATCCACGTCGTGCCCGGCACGGCGCCCGGCAACGCGATGCGCTTCACGTACACGGGCTACGTCTGCCATCCGGGCGCGAATCCCGCGCTGCCCGGGCATGCGGTGCCGTTTCATGCGGACGGCGAGGAGAGCTTCGCGAGCGTCGACGAAGCCGTGCACGAGGCCGTGCACGTCGGCAAGAGCATCATCGACGGCACGCATCCCGACTTGTCGGTCCTGTCGCTCGTCACGCACGGGTACTGACGTCCGCGCACGGCGCGCGCCCGCTCCATCATCTGCCGCGTGCGTATTGCGCCTCGCGGGCTATGCGTTTCTCCCCATATCGCGCGGCGTGCGCGCGTCTATCATTTTTCTATCGTCACCTCGGCTGCCCTGCCATGCGTCCCCTATCCGTTCCGATCGTCGACCGGCTGCGCGTCGTCGCGCTCGCCGCCGTCGCGATGCTCGCCGCGTGCACCATCACGCCTCCGCCGTCGCACACGAGCGCAGTCGTTTCACCCGTGATCCGTTCCGCGAGCCTCGATCAGTACCGCATCGAGATCGCGCGGCGCGTGGCCGAACGCAATCCGTCGGGCCTGCTGCGCGGCACGCCGCAGGCGATGCTGCGTTCGCTCGTCGTCGTCGCGTTCACCGTCGATCGCGGCGGCCGGCTCGTCAACGCGTCCGTCTATCGCAGCAACGGCGACAGCGAAGCCGAAGCGCTCGCGCTCGCCTCGCTACGCCGCTCGGCGCCGCTGCCCGCGCCGCCGTCGCGGCTGCTCGACGGCGACGGCCGGCTCGAACTGATGGAAGGCTGGCTGTTCAACGACGACGGTCACTTCCAGTTGCAGAGCACGGCCTCCGCACAGGCGCAGTCGCTCGACTGAACCGCCGCCGGTCGCAATTGCCGGCGCGCGGCCGCGATCGCTATAATTTTCCGCACACTCGCGCGGCCATCACGCTGCGCGCCGCCCGCGCGCCGCACCCGGCAGGCGGGCCGACCACGCCGGCACCGGGCGGCGGCGACCATCCGTCTCCATCCTCGACCGGCGGACGACGTCCGCGCGGCGACGCGCGACGCCCTCCCCGCATCCATCGCTCGGCCGCGCCGGCGGGCCTTCGTCCGACCGAACGCGCGCAGCCGCCCCAACGACAAAACGGAGACATCCATGTCCGCATCCCCACCGGCCGTTGCACGTGCAACCGGTTCGGCCGGCGCCGTCAGCCACCGGCGCATCGTGTTCGCGAGCTTCATCGGCACCGCGATCGAGTTCTACGATTTCTACGTCTACGCGACGGCCGCCGCGCTCGTGATCGGCCCCGTGTTTTTCCCGCACGGCTCGGCGACCGCGCAGGCGCTGTCCGCCTTCGTCACGTTCGGCATCGCGTTCATCGCGCGACCGATCGGCTCGTTCCTGTTCGGCCACTTCGGCGACCGCATCGGGCGCAAATCGACGCTCGTCGCCTCGCTGCTCGTGATGGGTCTGTCGACGACCGCGATCGGCTTCGTGCCCGGCTACGACGCGATCGGCACGCTCGCGCCCGTGCTGCTGTGCGTGCTGCGCTTCGGCCAGGGCATCGGCCTCGGCGGCGAATGGGGCGGCGCAGCGCTGCTCGCGACCGAACATGCGCCGCAGGGCAAGCGCGGCTGGTTCGGCATGTTCCCGCAGCTCGGCCCGTCGGTCGGCTTCCTGATGTCGAACGGGCTGTTCTTCGCGCTCGCGCTGTCGCTGTCCGACGCGCAGTTCCGCAGTTGGGGCTGGCGCATTCCGTTCCTCGTCAGCGCGGTGCTCGTCGCGCTCGGCCTCTATGTGCGGCTCAAGATCGCCGAGACGCCGGCGTTTCAGGCCGCCGTCGACCGTCAGGAGCGCGTGCGCGTGCCGGTCGCGACGCTCGTGTCGCAGCACTGGCAGCCGACGCTGCTCGGCGCGCTCGCGATGGTCGTCTGCTACACGCTGTTCTATATCTCGACGGTGTTCTCGCTGTCGTACGGCGTGTCGGCGCTGCACATTCCGCGCCAGAGCTTCCTCGGGCTGCTGTGCTTTGCCGTCGTGTTCATGGGGCTCGCGACGCCGCTGTCCGCGTGGGCATCCGACCGGTTCGGCCGCAAGCCGGTGCTCGTCGTCGGGTCGATCGCCGCGTTGCTGTCGGGCTTCGCGATGGCGCCGCTGCTCGGCAGCGGGTCGATGCCGCTCGTCGCGCTGTTCCTGACGATCGAGCTGTTCCTGATGGGCGTCACGTTCGCGCCGATGGGCGCGCTGCTGCCCGAGCTGTTCCCGACCAACGTCCGCTACACGGGTGCCGGCGTCGCGTACAACCTCGGCGGGATTCTCGGCGCGTCGATCGCGCCGTACATCGCGCAGCTGCTGGCCGCGCGCGGCGGGCTGTCGTGGGTCGGCGGCTACCTGTCCGTCGCGGCCGCGATCAGCCTGATCGGCGTGCTGCTGATGCGCGAGACGCGCGACACGTCGCTCGTCTGACGCTCCGGGACGACCCGGGTTGCACGGCGCCGGGCGCTCCTTATACTCGGATCCGAGGGCGCCGCCGCGCCCCCCCATCCGTCCCTGAAGGAGCCGCGCCCATGAGCGTCCGTCTCGGCAACGCCGACCTCGTCCTGATCCTCGCGCTCGCGCTGGGCGGCGCGCTGCTGCTCGCGCTGCGCTTCCGGCCGAAAACCTGGCGCGGCCTCGTGTTCGAGGCGCTGCTCGCGAACCTCGCGGCGATCGCCGCGGTCGTCACCGTCGAAGCGCTGCTTGCGTAGCGCGACGGCCGCGCGCGTCAGCTCGCGCGCGCGAATGCGCCGTATGCGGGCCCGACCGTATCGATCGCACGGAGCGCATCGTCGACGGTCGGCATCACACCCTGCTCGCCGATCGACAACGCATGCGGCGCACCACCGATCCCGCAGTGATGACGCGACGTCGCGACGAAGATCATCACGGTCGGCCGCCCGAGCGCGTGCGCCATATGGACGAATCCCGTATCGACGCCGACGACGAGCGCCGCCCGGCCGATCGCCGCGCCGAGCGCGCGCACCGACATCGCGGGCAGCACGATCGCGCCCGGCGCCCTGGCGGCGATGTCCTGCGCGTCGTCATGCTCGGCGGCCGAGCCCCACGGCAGCAGCACGCGCAGGCCGCGCGCCATCATTCGCGTCGCGAGCGCGGCCCAGCGGTCGGCCGGCCATTTCTTGTCGGGATTCGACGTCGCGTGAAACAGCAGCATGAACGGCGCGCCGCTCGTCACGGCAGGCGGCAGATCCGCATGCTGCGGTGCGACGATGCCGTATGTCGCTGCGCCCTCCGGCACGTACCCGAGCGCCTCGCCGGCGCTCACGCGCATCCCGTGCCATGCGTCGCACGCCGGCCGCGGGCCGAAGCGATGCGAGTACGCGAAGCGCGCGCCCGTTTCGCCGAGATCCTGCGTCTGATAGCCGACGCGGCGCGCCGCACGCGCGAGCGCCGCGATGATCGCGCTCTTGTACACGCCGTGCAGGTCGATTACCGCGTCGTAGCGATGCGCGCGCAGCGCGCCGATCGAGGCGGTGATCGCCTTCAGATCGCCGGCGTTGCGCAGCTTCTTGAACCGCCGCAGCGGCGCACACAGCACCGTGCTGACGCCGGGATGCCAGCGCACGACTTCCGCGCACGATTCGTCGACGGCCCAATCGACCGTCACGCCGGGAAACGCGCGATGGATGTCCGCGACGACGGGCAGCGTCTGGACGACATCGCCGAGCGACGTCACTTTTACGATGAGGATGCGGTTCACGTTTGCGGGGAAGAGCCGGCCATTTCGGCATACTAAAGAGGATTGGCGCGCGCAAATATTACGATTTCACTACACTTGCAACAAAATGCGTCGCGAGAGTAAAAGCTCGTCGAAAGGCGCGCCGGCGGCGTTCTTTTTATAATCGAATCTTTGCCCGCCCGGCCCCGCCGATGCCACGCCCCGCGCTTCCCACCCTGTTTCCCGCCCTCACCCGCCGCTCGCTGCGGATCTGGCGCCAGTACGGCGTGTTCTGGCTCGGCGCAATCGCCGTCGGCCTCATTGCGGTGCTCTATGCGCGGCTGATCGACTGGGGCTACGAGACGTTCCGCACGATGCGCGCCCATGCCGTGTGGCTGCCGCTCGTGCTGACGCCCGCGATCGCGGCCGCCTCCGTGTGGACCACGCGCCGGTTCTTCCGCGGCGCCGAAGGCAGCGGCATTCCGCAGGTAATCGCGACGCTGCACGCGCAGCCGAGTGCATTCGGCTCGCGGCTGCTGACGCTGCGCATCCTGTTCGGCAAGATCCTGATTTCGTTTCTCGGCATCCTCGGCGGCTTCACAATCGGCCGCGAAGGGCCGACCGTGCAGGTCGGCGCGGCGCTGATGTTCAATCTGCGGCGCCTGTATCCGCGCTCGAACGCGCAGATCGAACGCCAGCTCGTGCTCGCCGGCGCGGCCGCCGGCCTGTCGGCCGCATTCAACACGCCGCTCGCGGGGATCGTGTTCGCGATCGAGGAACTGACGCGCAGCTTCTCCGCGCGCGCGAGCGGCGTGCTGATCACCGCGATCATCCTCGCCGGCGTCGTCGCGCTGGGCCTGAACGGCAACTACACGTATTTCGGCACGATCGACGTCGGCGCGCATTTCCCGAAGCTGCTCGCGGTCGCGGTGCTCGTCACCGCGATCGTGACCGGCATCGCCGGCGGCCTGTTCAGCTGGCTGCTGCTCAATACCGCGCGCTGGCTGCCCGAGCGGCTGCTCGGCCTGTACCGCGGGCGGCCCGTCGCGTTCGCCGCGCTGTGCGGCTTCGTGATCGCCGTCGTCGGCCTCGTGTCGGGCGGCACGACGTTCGGCAGCGGCTACGCCGAAGCGCGCGGGCTGCTCGACGGCCACGAGCAATTGTCGGTCTTCTATCCGTTCATGAAGATGGTGTCGATGGTCGCGTCGTATCTGCCCGGCATTCCGGGCGGGATCTTCGCGCCGTCGCTGTCGATCGGCGCGGGGTTCGGCAACCTGCTGCACCTCGTGTTCGGCAACATGCCGCTGCCGTTGCTGATCGCGCTCGCGATGGTCGGCTATCTCGCCGCCGTCACGCAGTCGCCGATCACGTCGTTCGTGATCGTGATGGAAATGATCAACGGGCATGCGCTCGTGATTTCGCTGATGGCGACCGCGCTCGTCTCGAGCCGCGTCGCGCGCTTCTTCGCGCCGCCGCTCTACGAGACGCTCGCCGAGCGCTACCTCGCGCCGCCGGCGCCCGTCGCCGCGCAACCGGCGCCGACCGCAGCGGCGGCCACCGACGTCGTCGCCGCGCAGGATGCGGGCGCCGCGCCTGCCGATCCGCTCGATACGCTGCGCGACGACGACGACGGCGGCGGCGGCGGCGAGGCCGGCAATCGCGCAGAAAGCGACGCCACGCCGGCCGGCGCGGCGCCGCAACGCGCCGCGGCAGATACGGCCGCCGCAGCCGATGCGGCGCGCAACGGCCCGCGCGACACTCAGTAGATCACCACGGGCGCCGGCCGGTAGTAGACGGGCCGCGCCGGCACGACGATGCAGCCGGCGAGCGTGACGGCGGTGAGCGCGATGGCAAGTAGCGTTCGTTTCATCGTGCGCCTCCGTCAAGCCCAGTGACCGCGCGTCCAGAACCAGTTCGGCCCGCGCCGATCCCAGTGGCCGGGCACCCAGTGCATGCCGACGCGCTCGGCCTCCCAGTGGCCGCCGATCCAGACATAGCGGCCGTGCTCCCAGCGCCAGTGGCCACGCTCCCACACGTAGCCGACGCGCGCGGCCGGCACGACTTCGTAGCGCACGGGCGGCGGCGCGCTCGGCGCGACGACCACCACTTCTTCGGCGGCCGGCACCGCCACGGGTTGCGCGACGACGATGCGCGCCGGCTGCGCGACGACGGGCGCGCCGACGAGGATTTCGTCGGCGTGCGCGGCGAACGGCGCGGCGACGGCCGACAGGCCCGCGGCACAAAGCGCGAGCGACACGAGACGGCGGGGAACGGAAGAGACAGTCATGACAACCTCCTGATTGAACGGATCACGCGGAACGTATTCGTTCAATGCGGGAGGCAGGCGAACGGCCGACAGACGCCGTGTTACGGCAGGGCCGAAAGTGCAACAACGCGTAAGACGCGCACGGCGGCCTGCGCCGCCGTGCGGGAGGATACCGAAACGGTCAGGCCTGCGGGATCTCGATCTTCACTTCGAGGACTTCGAGATCGTCCTGGCGCTCGAGGCTCACGCGGATGTCGTCGTTCGAGATCTGCACGTACTTCGAAATGACGGCAACGAGTTCCTTCTGCAGCGCCGGCAGGTAATCGGCCGGCGGCCGGCCGCCGACCCGCTCGTGCGCGATGATGAGCTGCAGACGCTCCTTCGCGACCGATGCGGACTTCTTCTTCTCGCCGAGGAGAAACGAAAGAATGGACATGAGCGGCCTCCGTTACTTGCTGCCGAAGAGGCGCTGCAGCAGGCCCGGCTTCTGGTATTCGGTGAAGCGCAGCGGCTTGTCCTCGCCGAGGAAGCGCGCGACGATGTCCTTGTACGCTTCGGCGACGTCGGTGCCGTCGAGATGCACGGCCGGCAAACCCTGGTTCGACGCGTGCAGCACCGCTTCGGACTCCGGCACCACGCCGATCAGCTTGATGCGCAGGATCTCGCTGATGTCCTCGAGCGAGAGCATCTCGCCCTCGCTCACGCGCTTCGGGCTGTAGCGCGTGATCAGCAGATGCTCCTTGATCGGCTCCTTGCCTTCGGTCGCGCGCTTCGTCTTCGACGACAGGATGCCGAGAATGCGATCCGAGTCGCGCACCGACGACACTTCCGGGTTCGTCACGATCAGCGCCTCGTCCGCGAAGTACATCGCGTGCAGCGCGCCGGCCTCGATACCGGCCGGCGAATCGCAGACGATGTATTCGAAGTCCATCGCCGCGAGATCGTTCAGCACCTTCTCGACGCCGTCACGCGTGAGCGCATCCTTGTCGCGCGTCTGCGACGCCGGCAGGATGAACAGGTTCTCGCACTTCTTGTCCTTGATCAGCGCCTGGTTCAGATTCGCTTCGCCCTGGATCACGTTCACGAGGTCGTACACGACGCGACGCTCGCAGCCCATGATGAGATCGAGGTTACGCAGGCCGACGTCGAAGTCGATCACGGCCGTCTTGTGGCCGCGCAGCGCGAGACCGGACGCGAAGCTCGCGCTCGTCGTCGTCTTGCCCACGCCGCCCTTGCCCGAAGTCACCACGATGATTTTTGCCATTTACCCAATACCCTGTGTTCGTCAATGAGAGCCGATCGATCCGGAGCGCGCCGTATGCATCACGTGAGGCGCAGCGGTTCGATCATCAGTTTTTCCTCTTCGAGCCGGATCTGCACCGATTTGCCCAGTACGTCTGCGGGCAGCGGGTTCTCGGTCGTTCGATAGATACCCGCGATCGAAATCAGTTCCGGCTCGAGACACGTGCAGAAGATGCGCGCGTCGTGATTGCCGTGCACGCCCGCGAGTGCGCGGCCGCGCAACGGCGCGTAGATGTGGATGTTGCCTTCCGCGATGATTTCGGCGCCGTGGCTGACCGGCGCGAGCACCACGAGGTCTCCTTTCGCGTAAATCTGCTGCCCCGAGCGCAGCGGCCGGTCGATCACGAGCGTCTGGACGCCCGCCGGCTGCGACGCCGCGCCGGGCTCCGGCGTCGGTTCCGCTGCCGGTGCAGCGACGGCTTCGACAGCCGGCGCCGCGGCAGGCTCCGCTTCGTCGGGCGCTTTCGCGGCCGGCGCGCGGCGATCGCGCGCCTCGAGCAGCGGCAGGCCCGCTTCCGTCGCCCAGCCCTGCGAGGCAAGCGCGACGACGCCCACCGGACGCATCCGCACGTCGCTCAGCATCTGCCGGATGTCGGCCAGCGCGACGCGCTCGCCGTCCGCGAGGCGGCGGACGTCGATGGCGACGACATCGTCGGCGAAAAACTCGGGAGTCGCTTCGAAACGTTTGACCAGTTCGGCACGCAACGCATCGAGATCGGTCGTCTTCACGGTGAACAGCAACGTATCGACCGATCCGCTGCGCAGCTCGAAGAATGGCGATTTTTTAAGCGACATGGACACTCTGCAAAAAATTTTTGCGTATTTTACAGGCGTCCACGCGCGCAGCCATCATTTTTGGGCGGCCGCGATGCGCGGCCCCGGTGCGCCGCTCACTGCGCGCAGCGGCCACGGGAAGGATGCCGGTTCACGGCTTGATGTGGGACACGAACAGCGACTTCAGCGCGCCCGGCATCCGCACGATCGGCGCGTGCTCGCCGGTGTTGCTGAAACCGACGCGTTCGTAGAAACGGATCGCGTTCCGGTTCGCGTCGGCGATCCAGGCATAGACGTCCTGCGCGCCGCGCTCGGCGAGCCAACCGGTCGCGGTCTCCACCAGCAGCACGCCGCCGCGCAGATGACGCACCGCATGCGCGACCCACAGTTCGCTGACGAACGCACGCCGCTCGGGCGAGTTGTCGAAGTAGGCGCCGATCATGCCGGCCGGGTGGCCTTCGGTGTAGAGCACGAAGGTCGTCGACGTGTCGGATGCGGCGCGCTGCGCGGCGATGGCCGCCGCGGCGTCCGAATCGACGTTCAGCAATTCGGCCTCCGGCGCTTCGCCCGGTGCGTAGGGCTCGCGCAGCGACGCCGCGCGCAGTTCGCGATACACGTCGCCCTGGTCGGCGGCGATACGACGAACGGTCAAGGTCGAACTCATGCAGGCACAGCCCCCTTCGGACAGCAAGCTATTAGCTTCAACCGAAAGCGGGGCATGAGTCAAATCGTTATTTTCAAATGGCGGCGCCGATCGAAAGGCGGCAGGCAACGTCCGTTGCGCGTTTCGCGCGCGGCGATGTGCATGTGCAGCATGGCGTGTCGATGTGCGGCGGGTGGTGCGTCGTGCGCGCCGCGTTATCGGCGGCGATCGGCGTGCGCATTGATACGCGCGGGCGGGAGCGGATTCTTTCGAAACGATGTCGGCGCGAGTGTCGTAATCGGCGGTAATACACAGCGCGGAAAGTGCGCCGGCGAAACCGGTGACGACATGTCCGATATTGCGACGCAACATTTGTTGTCGCGACGCGCCTGCGACTGAGCGGCACCGTCTTCGCTCGATTCATCCGACGATACGACCGCGGCGCACGACGATTCGCCCTGCGCCGCCGCGTTTCAATCAGGGCACGCGGCCGCTTCTACGCGCGGCGCACGCACCGCGGCGCGTTTGGAGTTTGGCGCCTAGCGCCGGCGTTTGGAAAGCGCGCGCACGGGTCGTATAACGGCAGAACCGGGCGACGATCTGGCGTCTCGCACGCGCACCCCGGCCGACGAGGATCCGCACAAAACCGTAACGGACCGGACGATGCACTGCCGCATACGATCCGGCCGACTGGAGGGAGACGATGGCAACGAGCGACGCACCGGCCGCGAGCTGGTCGGATGGCAAACGTTATCTATGGCTGCTCGGCGCGCTGACGATCACGCTGCCGATCTTCGCCGCGCAGCTCGCGCTGTCGACGGGGTTTCACGTGTTCTGGTGGTTCGGCCCGCTGTTCGCGTTCGGCGTGATTCCGATTCTCGACACGCTGATCGGCGACGACCGCGACAACCCGCCCGAAGACGTCGTGCCGCACCTCGAACGCGAGCGCTACTACCGCTTGATCGTCTATCTCGCGACGCTCGTCGAGTACGTCGCGTTCTTCATGTGCGTGCGGATCGTCGGCACGCATGCGCTGGCGTGGTACGACTACGTCGGCTTCGCGCTGTCGCTCGGCGCGGCGACCGGCATCTCGATCAACACCGCGCATGAACTCGGGCACAAGACGAACCGCTTCGAGCGCTGGCTCGCGAAGATTACGCTGGCGCCGGTCGCATACGGACACTTCTTCGTCGAGCACAACCGCGGTCATCACGTGCGCGTCGCGACCGCCGAGGATCCCGCGAGCGCACGTTACGGCGAATCGTTCTGGGCCTTCCTGCCGCGTACCGTCGTCGGCAGCGTGCGCTCCGCGTGGCGGCTCGAACGCACGCGTCTCGCGCGGCTCGGCCGCTCGCCGTGGACCTGGCGCAACGAGGTGCTGCATGCGTGGGCGATGACGGTCGTCGTATGGGGTATCGCGATTGCGATCGGCGGCGTGGTGGTGATCCCGTTTCTCGTGATCCAGGCCGTGTACGGCGCGTCGCTGCTCGAAGTCGTGAACTACGTCGAGCACTACGGGCTCGGCCGGCGCAGGCTGCCGGACGGTCGCTACGAGCGCTGCACGCCGCAGCATTCGTGGAACAGCAATCACGTCGTCACGAACCTGTTCCTGTATCAGCTGCAGCGACACGCGGATCATCATGCGAATCCGACGCGCTCGTATCAGGCGCTGCGCCACTTCGACGACGCGCCGCAATTGCCGGCCGGCTACGCGACGATGATCCTGCTCGCGTACGTCCCGCCGCTCTGGTATCGCGTGATGAACCCGCGCGTCGTCGCGCATTACCGCGGGAACATGGCGCAGTCGAATATCAAGCCGTCGATTCGCGACAAGGTGCTCGCGCAGTATCCGGCGCCGGCGTGATGCGCGGCCAAAACGAAAAACCCCTTGATCCTTCCGGATCAAGGGGCTTCGTATTTTGGCGGAGAGGGTGGGATTCGAACCCACGGTACGGGGAAACCGTACGCCTGATTTCGAGTCAGGTACATTCGACCACTCTGCCACCTCTCCTTCCTTGCTGCTTCATTTCCCGGTTGGTCGTTTCCGGGAAAGCAAAGATTATAGAACGAACTCCGCGAAACTTCCAAGCCCTTTTTGCAAATTTTTTTGCTGGGCGTGGCATGCGCATCGTCGCGCGCGGTTACGACGCCTGTGCCGGCGCGTCGATCCGCTCCAGACCGCCCATGTACGGACGCAGCACTTCCGGCACCGTGACCGAGCCGTCCGCGTTCTGGTAGTTCTCGAGCACCGCGACGAGCGTACGGCCAACCGCGAGCCCCGAGCCGTTCAGCGTATGCACGAGCTCCGGCTTGCCCTGCGCGTTGCGAAAGCGCGCCTGCATCCGGCGCGCCTGGAACGCCTCGGTGTTCGAGCAGCTCGAGATCTCGCGATAGGTGTTCTGCGCGGGCAGCCACACCTCGAGGTCGAACGTCTTGGCGGCCGAGAAACCCATGTCGCCCGTGCAGAGCGCGACCACGCGGTACGGCAGGCCGAGCTTCTGCAGAATCGCTTCCGCGTGGCCGACCATTTCGTCGAGCGCCGCGTACGACGATTCCGGCGCGACGATCTGCACCATCTCGACCTTGTCGAACTGGTGCTGGCGGATCATCCCGCGCGTGTCGCGGCCGTACGACCCGGCTTCCGAACGGAAGCACGGCGAATGGGCCGTGAGCTTGATCGGCAGCGCGGACGCTTCGACGATCGACTCGCGCACGGTGTTCGTCAGCGAGATCTCGGACGTCGAGATCAGATATTGCGTGACCGTGTTCTCGGCACCGCCCTTCTCGACGCGGAACATGTCGTCCGCGAACTTCGGCAGCTGGCCCGTGCCGTACAGGATCTCCGGATTCACGATGTACGGCGTGTACGTCTCGCTGTAGCCGTGCTGCTGCGTATGCGTGTCGAGCATGAACTGCGCAAGCGCGCGATGCAGGCGCGCGATCGGGCCGCGCAGCATCGTGAAGCGCGCGCCGGCCAGCTTCGCGCCCGTCTCGAAATCGAGGCCGAGCGGCGTACCGATGTCGACGTGATCCTTCACGTCGAAGTCGAACTGGCGCGGTGTGCCCCAGCGGCGCACCTCGACGTTGTCGGCCTCGTCCTTGCCGACCGGCACGCTTTCGTGCGCGAGGTTCGGCATGCCCAGCAGCAGCTCCGACAGGCGCGCCTGGATCTCGTCGAGCTTCGCCGCCGATGCCTTCATCTCGTCGCCGATCCCGCCGACCTCGGCCATCACGGCCGACGTGTCCTCGCCCTTCGCCTTCATCGCGCCGATCTGCTTCGACAGCGTGTTGCGGCGTGCCTGGAGCTCTTCGGTGCGGGTCTGGATCGCGCGGCGTTCCGCTTCGAGCGCGGAGAACGCGGCGACGTCGAGGGTGTAGCCGCGATCGGCGAGGCGCTTCGCGACGCCGTCGAGGTCTTTGCGCAGCAGCTGGATGTCAAGCATGGGAGGACTGGAAAATCGTTGTGTAAGACGGGGATTCTAACGCACGGCGGCACCGCCAACGCATCGGCCGGGCGGACGATGACGGAAAACCTCGGGCGGTGGCAGTATCGAACAAGCGCGTGGCGGGGGCCGTGCGGCAGGCGGCGCTCGTCGGGCGAACCGCGCCCGCCGCAACGCCCGCACCGTGTGGGAGTGCCCCGCGCTCCGCCGCCCTCCGGGCGCCACCCGATCACACAGGCCAGGACCGATGCCCATCGAACTCGACAAGGACGTACGCGACCGTGCGATCGCGTCGCTGCAACGCTATTTCACAGAAAACCTGGACGAGCCGATCGGCAACATCCAGGCCGGTGCATTGCTGAACTTCTTCGTCGACGAAATCGCGCCGGCGATCTACAACGCCGCGATCGCCGACGCGCAGGCGCGCCTGCACACGCGTGTCGCCGAACTCGACATCGACTGCCACGAGGAGCCGTTCGGTTACTGGACGAAGCAGCCGCACCGCAAGCGCTGACGCGCCGGGCCGTCAGTCCTTCTTGCCGGCCTCGCGATCGAGCTCGCGCAGCCACGCAAGCTTGTCCGCGATCTTCGATTCGAGCCCGCGCGGCACCGGCTTGTACCAGTGCGGCTCGCGCATGCCGTCCGGCAGGTAGGTCTCGCCGGCCGCATACGCGTTCGGCTCGTCGTGCGCGTAGCGATACGCGTGACCGTAGCCGAGCTCCTTCATCAGCTTCGTCGGCGCATTGCGCAGATGCACGGGCACCTCGCGCGACTTGTCCTGCTTCACGAACGCCATCGCCTGGTTGAAAGCGTTGTAGCCCGCATTGCTCTTCGCCGCGCACGCGAGATAGATCACGGCCTGCGCGAGCGCGAGTTCGCCTTCCGGCGACCCGAGCCGCTCATATGTCTCGGCTGCGTCGTTGGCGATCTGCATCGCGCGCGGATCGGCAAGCCCGATGTCTTCCCACGCCATGCGCACGATCCGGCGCGCGAGGTACTTCGGATCCGCGCCACCGTCGACCATCCGGCAGAACCAGTACAGCGCGCCGTCCGGGCTGGACCCGCGCACCGACTTGTGCAGCGCCGAGATCTGGTCGTAGAAGTTGTCGCCGCCCTTGTCGAAGCGGCGCGCATTCAGCGTCATCGCGCTGCCGACGAAGTCCGCATCGATCGTCGTCACGCCGGCCGAGGACGCGGCCGTCTGCGCCTGCTCGAGCAGGTTCAGAAAGCGCCGCGCGTCGCCGTCCGCATAGCCGATCAGCGTATCGACCGCCTTGTCGTCGAATTCGAGACCGTCGAGCGCGATGTGCTGCGCGCGCTTGAGCAGCTGCCGCATTTCGTCGTCGGTCAACGATTTCAGCACGTACACCTGCGCACGCGACAGCAGTGCGGAGTTGACCTCGAAGCTCGGATTCTCGGTGGTCGCGCCGATGAACGTGACGAGCCCCGACTCGACGAACGGCAGCAGCGCGTCCTGCTGCCCTTTGTTGAAGCGGTGGATTTCGTCGACGAACAGGATCGTGTGGCGGCCCGTGCGGTTCAGCGTCTCCTTCGCCTGGTCCATCGCCTCGCGGATGTCCTTCACGCCGCCGAGCACCGCGGACAGCGCGATGAACTCGCAGTCGAACGCGAGCGCGGTGAGCCGTGCGAGCGTCGTCTTGCCGACGCCGGGCGGCCCCCAGAGGATCATCGAATGCGGCTTGCCGGATTCGAACGCGAGCCGCAGCGGCTTGCCTTCGCCGAGCAAATGCGTCTGGCCGATCACGTCGGCGAGCGTTTTCGGCCGCAGCGCCTCGGCGAGCGGACGGCGCGGCTCGACTTGAAACAGGTCGGACATGAACCCTCGCTCCACAACAAACGGTAGCGGCCGAACGCGGCCGCCGGACCCGACATTATGACAGTCGCGCGACGCGCCCGCCGTGCCCGGAAACGACACGGGCCTGCCGTTGCCGGCAGGCCCGTCGTCGGTGCGAGCGGCGTGCCGCTCAGCCGGTGATCACGTCCGCGCCCTTCGGCACGACGAACTTGAACGTGTCGGCCTTCAGCGGCGGATTGGTCTGGATGTTCGAGAACGTGAGCAGCGTGACGTTGCCGAACACGTCGTGCAGCTCCATCGCCGCGAGCGTGCCGTTCTTGAACCCGATGCCGATTCGCTGGAACTGCGTGTCCTGCGCCTTCGGCAGCATCTCGAGCCATTCGATGCCGCCCTTCTCGCCGGCGTCGCGCAGCGTGTAGCTCTTGTCGAGATCGTTGCTGCCGAACAGGATCGCGGCCGGGCTCGCGCCGAGCGCGCCGTTCAGCTTGCGTTCGGTGACCTGATTCAGATCGCGGTCGTACACGTAGAGCTTGTCGCCGTCGGCCTGCAGCACCTGCTGGTACGGCTTCTGGTAGGTCCAGATGAACTTGCCGGGACGCGAGAACACGAACGTGCCGCTCGAGTTGTCGGTGGGCTTCGGCGCGGCCTGCGCGGCGCTCGCGCCCTTGGCCGGCGCCTTGACGATCTGCTGCGTGAAGTCGCCCTTCGCCGAGCGCACTTGCGCCACGAATGCCCTCAACTGCTCGGTGCCGCCCGCGAACGCGTGCGTGGCCGCGAGCATCAGCGACGCGCCGGCGAGCGCGGCGCCGAGCCAGCGGCGCGTCGAACGAAGGGAAGGGACGAACGAAAGTTGCTGCATGATGCGGTTTTCTCCGTGGGTGGCCGGCGCCGCGGGCGCCGCAGACTTCATTCCGCGTCGCGTACCGGCACAAGAATTTCGCGGTTGCCGCTCGACGACATCGCCGACACGAGCCCCGACTGCTCCATCTGTTCGAGCAGCCGTGCCGCGCGGTTGTAGCCGATCCGCAGATGACGCTGCACGAGCGAGATCGATGCGCGGCGATTCTTGATCACGATCTCGACCGCCTGGTCGTACAGCGGATCAGACTCTGCGCCGGCTTCGCCGGTTCCCGCGCCGGCCGAGCCCTCGTCGCCGTCGGCGGTGCCGCCTTCGAGCAGGCCCTCGACGTAATTCGGCTCGCCCTGCTCCTTGAGCTTCTCGACGACGCGATGCACTTCATCGTCGGCCACGAACGCGCCGTGCACGCGCACCGGCAGCCCGGTGCCCGGCGGCAGATACAGCATGTCGCCCATCCCGAGCAGCGACTCGGCGCCCATCTGGTCGAGAATCGTGCGCGAGTCGATCTTCGACGAGACCTGGAACGCGATCCGCGTCGGCACGTTCGCCTTGATCAGGCCGGTGATCACGTCGACCGACGGACGCTGCGTCGCGAGGATCAGATGGATGCCGGCCGCGCGCGCCTTCTGCGCGATTCGCGCGATCAGCTCCTCGACCTTCTTGCCGACGACCATCATCAGATCGGCGAGCTCGTCGATCACGACGACGATGTTCGGCAGCCGGCCGAGCGGCTCCGGATCCTCCGGCGTCAGGCTGAACGGATTCGGAATCTTTTCCTCGCGCTTGGCCGCCTCGTCGATCTTGTTGTTGTAGCCCGCGAGATTGCGCACGCCGAGCTTGCTCATCAGCTTGTAGCGGCGCTCCATCTCGGCGACCGTCCAGTTCAGCGCGTGGCCCGCCTGACGCATGTCCGTGACGACCGGACACAGCAGATGCGGAATGCCTTCGTAGACGCTCATTTCGAGCATCTTCGGATCGATCAGGATCAGCCGCACCTGCTCGGCGGTGGCCTTGTACAGCAGTGACAGGATCATCGCGTTGATGCCGACCGACTTGCCCGAGCCCGTCGTGCCGGCGACCAGCAGGTGCGGCATCTTCGCGAGATCGGCACACACCGGCTTGCCGCTGATGTCCTTGCCGAGGCTCAGCGTCAGCGCGGACGGCGCGGCCGCATAGACCTCGGAGCCGATGATCTCGGACAGGTACACCGTCTGGCGGCGCTGGTTCGGCAGTTCGAGCGCCATGTAGTTCTTGCCCGGGATCGTCTCGACGACGCGGATCGACACGAGCGACAGCGAACGCGCGAGATCCTTCGCGAGGTTCACGATCTGGCTGCCCTTCACGCCGGTGGCCGGTTCGATCTCGTAGCGCGTGACGACCGGGCCCGGATACGCGGCGACGACGCTCGCCTCGACGCCGAAGTCCTTCAGCTTCTTCTCGATCAGCCGCGACGTGAATTCGAGCGTATCGGCGGAGATCGATTCCTGCGTCTTCGGCGCGGGATCGAGCAGCGACACGGGCGGCAGCGTCGAGTCGCCCGGCAGGTCGGTAAACAGCGGCACCTGCCGCTCGCGCTCGACGCGTTCGGACTTCGCCGGCGTGACGACCGGCGGCACGATCGTCACGGGCTCGTGATCCTCGATGCGCACGCGCTCTTCCTCGACCTTGCCCTCGCGGCGCACCGCCGCGGCTTCGCCGAGCTTGCGGTCGCGCTCGGCCTCGCGGCGCAGCTTCGCGACGTTCACCGCGGACAGGATCGCGCCGCCGACGCGCTCGGCGACCGCGAGCCACGAGAAGCGGAAATACAGCGACAGGCCGATCGCGAGCGCGATCAGCAGCAGCAGCGTGCCGCCGGTGAAGCCGAACGCATGCGACATCGCGCCCGCGACGGCCTCGCCGACGACGCCGCCCGGCGCGCGCGGCAGCTGCACCTTCAGCGACCACATGCGCAGCGCCTCGATGCCGTCGCACGCGAGCACGACGAGCACGAACGCGAAGATCTCGGTGAGCCAGCCGATCGGCCGCTCGGGCTCGTCGGCAAGCGCGTCGTGGCGCGTGATGCGCCGATAGTTGACCGCGATGCGCCGCGCGAGCGGAACGATCAGCCAGTACGCGGACAGGCCGAACAGCAGCAGCACGATGTCGGCCGTCCATGCGCCGACGCGGCCGGCCCAGTTCGAGATGTGGTCGACCTGCGCGGCGTGCGTCCAGCTGGGATCCCGCCGGCTGTAGCTGAGCAGCGCCATCACGAGAAATGCGCACAGCGCGACCTGGAGAATCCAGCGGATCTCCATCAGGAGCTTCGACATCCGGTGCGGCAACGCCTGTGCCTGGGCGGAATAAGGAGCTTTTGCCATGAATCCGTATAAAGAGAACGGGCCGCGCATGCCGCGCGTCCCGCCTGTCGTTCGATCCCGCTTATTGTAAACGCTGCATCGGGCGCCCAAGTGTAAATGACGGTTACATCGGCGGGCCGAACGCCGAAGCGGACAAGCGGCGCACCGCGCGCCGTGCGTGCGAAACGCTATCGCGCCGATTGAAACTCTCGTTCGGCATCGCAGCAACGGGGCCTTTATAATGCGCGTCTGATACCCATCTACGCACGGCATCCCGGTCAACCCGGACCGTCCGGCGAGCCGCACCGCGCCCGCCGTGGCCGTCTTTTACGGATTTCGCACATGTCCACGCCCAAACACGCCAAAGTCCTGATTCTCGGTTCCGGCCCCGCCGGCTACACGGCCGCCGTCTATGCGGCACGCGCCAATTTGTCGCCGGTGCTGATCACCGGCATCGCGCAGGGCGGGCAGCTGATGACGACGACGGACGTCGAAAACTGGCCGGCGGACGCGAAAGGCGTGCAAGGTCCGGAGCTGATGGCGCGCTTTCTCGAGCACGCCGAGCGCTTCAACACCGAGATCGTGTTCGACCACATCCACACCGCGAAGCTGCACGAACGGCCGATCCGGCTGATCGGCGATTCCGGCGAATATACCTGCGACGCGCTGATCATCGCGACCGGCGCATCGGCGCAGTATCTCGGCCTGCCGTCCGAGGAAGCGTTCATGGGCAAGGGCGTGTCGGCCTGCGCGACCTGCGACGGCTTCTTCTACCGCGGCCAGGACGTCGCGGTGATCGGCGGCGGCAACACGGCCGTCGAGGAAGCGCTCTACCTGACCGGCATCGCGAAGAAGGTCACGGTGATCCACCGCCGCGACAAGTTCCGCGCGGAGCCGATCCTCGTCGACCGTCTGCTCGAGAAGCAAAAGGAAGGCGTCGTCGACATCAAGTGGGATCACGTGCTCGACGAAGTGACCGGCGAGGACTCGGGCGTGACCGGCGTGCGGATCAAGCACGTGAAGACCGGCGCGACCGAAGACATCGCGGTGCAGGGCCTGTTCGTCGCAATCGGCCACAAGCCGAACACCGATCTGTTCCAGGGCCAGCTCGAAATGAAGGACGGCTATATCCTGACGAAGAGCGGCCTGCAGGGCAACGCGACCGCGACGAGCGTGCCGGGCGTGTTCGCGGCCGGCGACGTGCAGGACAACGTCTACCGTCAGGCGATCACGAGCGCCGGCACCGGTTGCATGGCCGCGCTCGACGCGCAGCGCTACCTCGAAAGCCTGCACGACAAGAAGTAAGCCGCAAGCGCCGCCCGCCGCGTCGGGCGCTACAATGGCGGCCGCTGCCGCGAAGCGGGCCTGGCCGGAGCCGCTGCCCGTCGCGCAGCGGCTTTTTTGTGCCCGCGCGCCCCGGCGCTGCATTGCGTATCGAATCATGGCGAAGAATCAGCCCCATCCGAGCGATCCCGCGAAGCGGCAGATCGCCGCCCGTCCCGCCGCCGCGCCGGTCGCGCCGCCGCCTGCCGTCGAACCGGCCGCATTGCGCGGCCAGGGTCTCGCCGGCCTCGCCGCGTTGCGCCAGGCGCTGCAAGGCGAAGCCGAGCGCCGCGAGCGCACGCGCGTCGAAACGGTCAAGGCCGCGCGCCAGGCCGAAGCCGACGCGAACCTGTTCCGCAACGAGATCGGCGCGGTGCGGCCGCTGAACGCGCCGCCGCGCGCGGCGTCCGGCCGCGTCCCGCCGCCGCCCGTGCCCAAGCAGACGCAGCGCGACGAGGAAGCGGTGCTGAACGCGACGCTGTCCGACGAGTTCGATCCCGAGACGCTGCTCGACAGCGACGAATCGCTGTACTACCACCGCCCCGGCATCAGCCGCGACGTCGTGCGCAAGCTGCGAAGCGGCGCATGGATCGTGCAGGCGCAGCTCGATCTGCACGGGATGCGCCGCGACGAGGCGCGCGAGGCGCTTGCGGAGTTCATCCGCGAAGCCGGCAAGAAAGGGCTGCGCTGCCTGCGCGTGATCCACGGCAAGGGGCTCGGCTCGATCGGCAAGGAGCCGGTGCTGAAGGGCAAGGTCCGTGCGTGGCTCGTGCAGAAGGAAGAAGTGATCGCGTTCTGCGAGGCGCGCGGCCACGACGGCGGTGCGGGCGCGGTGCTCGTGCTGCTGCAGCCGCTCGCGGCATCCGCCGAGCGGGGACCGCGTGCCGCATCCTAGGCTCACGCTCGCGATCGCGGTACTCGAAGCGATCGCCACGCTCGCCTTCGCGATCTCCGGCTTCATCGAAGCGCGCAAGAACCGGCTCGACTCGGTCGGCACGTTCGTCGTCGCGATCGCGACGGCGTTCGGCGGCGGCACGCTGCGCGACATCCTGCTCGAGCGCCGGCCGTTCTACTGGGTCGTGCACGACGACTACGTGATCGCGATCTTCGTGCTCGCGCTGTTCGCGCCGTTCCTGCTGCGCATGCTGTCGCGGCTGTCGGCCGAGCGCGTGCTGCTCGTCGCCGATGCGATCGGGCTCGGTATCTTCAGCATCTCCGGCACGGCGATCGCGCTCGAAGCCGAAATGCCGCGCTTCATCGCGGTGATGATGGGCGTGATTACGGGGGTCGTCGGCGGGATCGTCCGAGACGTACTGTGCAACGACATTCCGCTGATCCTGCGCGACTCGCGGCCCTATGCGACCTGCGCGTTCGTCGGCTGCTGGTTCTATCTGCTGCTCGTGTGGCTGCAATTCGACTCGGTGTACAGCGTGCTGCTCGCGACCGGCTTCACGCTCGTCGCGCGGCTTCTCACGTTCAAGTTCGACGTGCGGCTGCCGCACTGAGCGGCGCGCATCGGGCATCGCACCGAGCAACCGTAAAGCGGCGCGACGCGCCGCACACCGCCGCGCCGCCGGCCCGGCTCCGAGCCCGGCGGCACGCCCCTTCCGCGGGCCCGCGTGCATCACGCGATGCGCGCCTCCGTCTGCGGATCGAACAGCACGGCCTTCGACACGTCGAACAGCAGCGACTGCGTCTGCCCCGGCTGCGGATTCGCGGCCGGATGCACGCGGCTCACGATGCGCTTGCCGTTCACCTGCGCGAACACGTGCGTGTCGGGCCCTGTCGGCTCCGTCACGTCGACGCGCACGTCGACCGGCTGCAGCCGCGACGCTTCACCGTTGTGCGCGCTGCGCGCATCGGTGATGCGCTCCGGCCGCAGCCCGAGGATCACGTCGCGGCCGATGTACGACTTCAGCTTCGCCGCATCGAACGGCAGATTCAGCGCGCTGCGCGCCAGGCCCGTATCGAGCTCGAGCGCGACGCCGCTGCCCTGCTCCGTGAGCTTGCCGCTGATGAAGTTCATCGGCGGCGCGCCGATGAAGCCCGCGACGAACAGGTTCGACGGCGAGTCGTAGATCTCCTGCGGCGCGCCGAACTGCTGGACGACGCCGTCCTTCATCACCGCGATCCGGTCGCCGAGCGTCATCGCCTCGATCTGGTCGTGCGTCACGTAGACGATCGTCGTGCCGAGCCGCTGGTGCAGCAGCTTGATCTCCGCGCGCATCTCGATGCGCAGCTTCGCGTCGAGGTTCGACAGCGGCTCGTCGAACAGGAACAGCGCCGGATCGCGCGCGAGCGCGCGGCCCATCGCGACGCGCTGGCGCTGGCCGCCCGACAGCTGGCCCGGCTTGCGGTCGAGCAGATGCTGGATCTGCAGCATCTGCGACACGCGATCGACGATCTGCTGCTGCTCGTTCTTCGGCACCTTGCGGATGTTCAGGCCGAACGAGATGTTCTCGCGCACCGTCATCGACGGGTACAGCGCGTACGACTGAAACACCATCGCGATGTCGCGGTCCTTCGGCGACAGGTCGTTGACGACCTTGCCGTCGATGCGGATCTCGCCGCTCGTGACGGTCTCGAGCCCCGCGATCATGTTGAGCAGCGTCGACTTCCCGCAGCCCGAGCCGCCGACGAGAATCAGGAACTGGCCGTCCTCGATGTCGATGTCGACACCCTTCAGGACCGGCACCCCGTTCGGGTAGGTCTTGTACACGTCACGGATGGAAAGGCTTGCCATGCTTGTGAATCCTCTGTCTCGTGTGTCGGCCGCGGCGGGCGTCGGCGCCCGCCTGCGGTCCCATCCAAAGCCCGGCGCGCTCCAGCGCCGTGTCGGCTCGTTTCGACGCGCCGCACGGCGGCGCATCGCGTTGCATCGTGGTCGTCGCGCTCAGCCCTTCACCGCGCCCGCCGTCAGGCCGCGCACGAAGTAGCGGCCGGCGATCACGTAGACGAGCAGCGTCGGCAGCGCGGCGATGATCGCGCCGGCCATATCGACGTTGTATTCCTTCACGCCGGTCGACGTGTTCACGAGGTTGTTCAGCGCCACCGTGATCGGCATCGAATCGACGCCGGAGAACACGATCCCGAACAGGAAGTCGTTCCAGATCTGCGTGAACTGCCAGATCAGGCAGACCATGAAGATCGGCAGCGACACCGGCAGCAGGATCTTCGTGAAGATCGTGAAGAAGCCCGCGCCGTCGATGCGCGCCGCCTTCACGAGCTCGGCCGGCACGCTCACGTAGAAGTTGCGGAAGAACATCGTCGTGAACGCGATGCCGTACACGACGTGCACGAACACGAGGCCCGGAATCGTGTTCGCGAGCCCGAACATCCCCTGCAGCCGCGCCATCGGCAGCAGGATCACCTGGAACGGAATGAAGCAGCCGACCAGCATCATCGTGAACAGCGCATCCGCGCCGCGAAAGCGCCAGTGCGTGAGCACGTAGCCGTTGAACGCGCCGATCAGCGACGAGATCAGCACGGCCGGAATCACCATCTGGATCGAGTTCAGGAAGAACGGCTTCATGCCGTCGCAGCGCACGCCCGTGCAGGCCTCGCTCCACGCCTTGACCCACGGCGCGACCGTCCAGTGCGACGGCGGCGTCAGCAGGTTGCCCGTGCGCAGCTGGTCGAGATCCTTGAACGACGTCGACAGCATCACGTAGATCGGGAACAGGAAGTACAGCGCGAACAGGATCAATGCCGCGTAGATCACCGCCCGGCTGATGGTCATCTTAGGCTGCATTGCGCGTGCTCCTCGATTCCATATACATCAGCGGCACGAGCACCGCGACCACGGTCGCGAGCATCATCACCGACGACGCCGCGCCCAGGCCCAGCTGGCCGCGGTTGAACGAAAACGTGTACATGAACATCGCCGGCAGCGACGACGACGTGCCGGGGCCGCCGGCCGTCAGCGCGACGACGAGGTCGAAGGTCTTGATCGTGATGTGGCAGAGAATCAGCAGCACCGAGAAGAACACGGGGCGCATGCTCGGAATCACGATCTTGCGGTAGATGGTGGGCAGCGTCGCGCCGTCGACCTGGGCGGCCTTGAAGATCTCGCCGTCGACGCCGCGCAACCCCGCGAGGAACAGTGCCATCACGAAGCCGGTCGACTGCCACACGGCCGCGATCACCACGCAGAAGATCGCCTTGTCCGGATCGTCGAGCCAGCCGAACGAAAAGCTCGTCCAGCCCCAGTCGTGCATCACCTTCTCGAGGCCGAGGCCCGGGTTCAGGATCCATTGCCATGCGGTGCCCGTGACGATGAACGACAGGGCCATCGGGTACAGGAAGATCGCGCGCAGCGCGCCTTCGTTGCGGATCTTCTGGTCGAGCAGGATCGCGAGGAACAGCCCGAGCGCGACGCAGATCGCGATGAACGGAATCCCGAACCAGCCGAGGTTCGCGGCGGAGGTCCACCACACGTCGTTCTGGAACAGATCCGTATAACGGCCGAAGCCGTCGAATTCGTAGTTCGGCAACAGCCGCGAGTTGGTCAGCGACAGATAGCCGGTGATCAGGATGAAGCCGTAGATGAACACGACGGCAATCGCGACGCTCGGCGCGAGCACGAGCTTCGGAATCCAGCGATCGGCGAATGCCGACATCGGCGACGATCGCCGCGCGACGGCAGCGCCGGATCCGTTTCCGCTAAGAGGGGCAGCCACTTGATTCGACTCCTGGAACGAGGGCGACGCGGGCCGCAGCCGGCGTCCGATACGGCACGGGCGCGCGGACGCGCCCGTTTGCAGCGCTGGCGGATCGCCCGGCGGCCAGCGCGGCCGGCCGGGCGCCCGTCGCGCTACGGCATTACTTCACCTTCGCGGCCTTCGCGAGCGCCGCCACCGCGCTCTTCGAATCCTGCTGCGAGTTCATGAACTTCGTCACGACGTCGGTGATCGCACCGGCCGTCGCATCGCCCTGCGCCATCCCGTGCGCGAGCGACGGCACGTAGCCGCCGGCCTTCAGCGCGGTCTGCTCGTCGGCATACGACTTCTTCGCGCAGTCGTCGAACTTGTCCATCTTCACGCCGAGGCGTACCGGAATCGAGCCCTTCAGCAGGCTGAACTGCTCCTGGAATTCGGGCGTCATGATCGTCTTCGCGAGCGCGAGCTGGCCCGGCGTCGCGGCCTTCTGGCCCTTCTGCTGGAAGAACACGAACGAGTCGACGTTGAACGTGTACGCGTTGCTCGTGCCCGGCACCGGCGCGCAGATGTAGTCCTTGCCCGCCTTCTTGCCCGCGTTCTCGAACTCGCCCTTCGCCCAGTCGCCCATGAACTGCATGCCGGCCTTGCCGTTGATGACCATCGCGGTCGCGAGGTTCCAGTCGCGGCCGTTGCGGCCCGCGTCGAAGTAGCCCTGGATCTTGCGCACGGTATCGAACACCGACACCATCTGCGGCGACGTCAGCGTCGCCTGGTCCAGATCGACGAGCGCCTTCTTGTAGAACGCGGCGCCCTGCGACAGCACGACGTCTTCCCACAGCGTCAGGTCCTGCCACGGCTGGCCGCCCATCGCGACCGGCTGGATGCCGGCGGCCTTGAGCTTGTCGGCGACCGCGAAGAACTCGGGCCACGTGGTCGGCACCTTCGCGCCGACCTTGTCGAGCGCGGCCTTGTTGATGTAGAGCCAGTTCACGCGGTGCACCGAGAACGGCGCAGCGACGTAATGGCCCTTGTACTTCATGATCTTGTCGATTTCCGGCGGCAGGTTCTGCTTCCAGTCGCCGGCAGCCGAATCGATGTTCACGAGCACGCCCTGATCGGCCCAGTCCTGAATCAGCGGGCCCTTGATCTGCGCCGCCGACGGCGCATCGCCGCTGATCACCTTGGTCTTCAGCGCCGTCATCGCCGCTGCACCCGCACCGCCCGCGACCGCGAAGTCCTTCCACACGTAGCCCTGCTTCTGCAGGTCGTCCTTCAGCACGCCGACGGCCTTCGACTCGCCGCCCGAAGTCCACCAGTGCAGCACCGTGACGTTCTCGGCCGCCTGCGCCGCCATCGCGCCGGCCATCAGACCTGCGGCGCAGAGCGCGCCCATGATCGAGCGAACTTTCATTCCTTATCTCCTCCAGACTGAATCAACTCGTGAAGTTCCCTCAGCGGGAACGGCTTCTTGATAACGACGGGGAAATCGAGCCGCGAGACGCATGGCGCGTACGGGGCCGATGACCGGCCGGGGCTCTTACAGAAAGCGTGACTTGAGATTCAACTGCATGTCTCCTCTTGTGTTTCTGGCCCGCCGCGAAGCGGCACGAGCCCGGGGCCGACGGCGCGCGGACGATGCGCGCCGCCAATGTCCGATAACATTCGGCACAAGGCGCTCCCGCAGGCGAAGCGCGCGCAGTTCATCGGCCGCACTTCATTTTTTTCTTCGCCCGGGTGCTACCCCTTGCGGCGGATTGTAGTTAAACTACAATTCAGTGTCAAAAATATTTTTATCGCACTACGGATCGCTTCCCAGCACCCCCAAAACGGCGGAGACACATGCATACCGATTCCAGCTTTACCTTCGTACTTTTCGGCGGCACCGGCGATCTGTCGATGCGCAAGATCCTGCCTGCGCTGTTCGAGGCGCACCGCGCGAACATGCTCGCGCAAAGCGGCCGGATCGTTGCCGTCGCGCGGCACGAATCGGATCGGGCCGGATATCTGGAATGGGTCGACACGCACGTGAAGCCGCACGCGGCAAAGGCAGCCGGCAGCGCGTTCGATCAGGCCGCGTGGCAGTCCTTCCTCGAGCGCATCGAATACGTGAAGCTCGATCTCGGCCGCGCGGAAGACTACGCGGTGCTGCGCGATGCGGTCGAACCGCTGCCCGGCATCCGCGTGTTCTATCTCGCGACGGGGCCGTCGCTGTTCGTGCCGATCTGCAAGGCGCTCGCATCGGTCGGGCTCAACGAAGGCTCGCGCATCGTGCTCGAGAAGCCGCTCGGCTACGACCTGCGCTCGTCGAACGCGATCAACGACGCGGTCGGCGAAATCTTCGCGGAAGAGCAGATCTACCGGATCGACCACTACCTCGGCAAGGAGCCCGTGCAGAACCTGCTCGCGCTGCGCTTCGGCAACGCGCTGTTCGAGCCGCTGTGGCGCCGCGAGTGGGTCGAGAGCATTCAGATCACGATCGCCGAGGAGCTCGGCGTCGAAGCGCGCGGCGATTTCTACGACAATACGGGCGCGCTGCGCGACATGGTGCAGAACCACCTGCTGCAGCTGCTGTCGATCGTCGCGATGGAGCCGCCGCACTCGATGGATTCCGATTCCGTGCGCGACGAAAAGCTGCGCGTGCTGCGCGCGCTGAAGCCGGTCGATCCGCGCGACATCGGCAAGGTCGCGGTGCGCGGCCAGTATCATGCCGGCGTGATCAAGGGCGTGCAGGTGCCCGCCTATGCGACCGAGCCGGGCGTGAAGCCCGACAGCCAGACCGAAACGTTCGTCGCGCTGAAGGCGGAAATCGAGAACTGGCGCTGGGCCGGCGTGCCGTTCTTCCTGCGCACCGGCAAGCGGCTGGCCGATCGCGTCGCGGAAATCGTCGTCAATTTCCGGCCGGTCCCGCATTCGGCGCTCGGGCCGACCGCGCTGCGTCCCGGCGCAAACCGCCTCGTGATCCGTCTGCAGCCGAACGAGACGATTCGCCTCTACTGCCTCGCGAAGCAGCCGGGCGAAGGAATGAATCTTGCCAGCGTGCACCTCGATCTCGCGTTCGATCAGTTCTTCAAGGAAGGACAGATGGAGGCATATCAGCGCCTGCTGCTCGACGTGATCAACGGTCGCCTCGCGCTGTTCGTGCGCCGCGACGAGCAGGAAGCCGCGTGGCGCTGGGTCGAGCCGATCCTCAACGAATGGGCGCGCTCGCTGAAGCCGCCGAAGCCCTATGCGGCAGGCACGTGGGGGCCGGCCGCGTCGAGCGCGATGCTCGCGCAGCACGGCACGTGCTGGCTCGAAGAAGAAAACTGATGCGCGCGTGGCCGCGCCGCGCGGCGGCCCGGCATCGCGTCGCATGAACGACACGATTTGAACAGACAAAGCAGTCCGGAGGAGATGTGATCGAGATCCACGCTTTCGACACCCAGGAAGCGCAAAGCGAAGCGCTCGCGCAGGCCGTCGGCGACGCGCTGCGCGCGGCACGCGCGCGGCCCGCGCGGCCGCTGCTCGCGGTGTCCGGCGGCACGAGCCCGCGCCCGTTCCTGCAAACGCTGTCGCACGCCGCGCTCGACTGGGCCGGCGTCGACGTGACGCTGGTCGACGACCGCTGGGTGCCGGACGACGATGCGGCGAGCAACGCGCGCCTCGTGCGCGACACGCTGCTGCAGCATGCGGCCGCGCCCGCCCGCTTCCTGCCGCTCGTCGACACGCGCGCCGCGCTCGACGCGCATGTCGCCGCGCTGAACGCCAACCCCGACTACCGCGTGCCCGACGTCGCCGTGCTCGGCATGGGCGAGGACGGCCACACCGCGTCGATCTTCGCGGACGCGCCCGAATGGGATCACGCGATCGCGACGCCCGAGCGTTTCGTCGCCGTGCATCCGGGCGCCGCGCCGCACGCGCGCGTGAGCCTGTCGCTCGACGCGCTCAAGCGCGTCGGACGCCTGTTCCTGCTGATCGCGGGCGACCGCAAGCGCGAAGTGCTCGACGCCGCGGCCGCGTCGCTGCAGAAGAACGCGATTTCCCAACTGGCCAACGACAAGGGGACCAAGCTCGATGTCTACTGGTGCGCAAAGTAAGGCCGTCGTCGCGGGCCAGCATGCCGACGGCCCGCGCCTGCTCGCGGACGTCGGCGGCACCAACGCGCGCTTCGCGCTGGAAACCGGGCCGGGCGAGATCACGCAGATCCGCGTGTATCCCGGCGCCGATTATCCGACGCTCACCGATGCGATCCGCAAATACCTGAAAGACGTGAAGATCAGCCGCGTGAACCATGCGGCGATCGCGATCGCGAATCCGGTCGACGGCGATCAGGTGACGATGACGAACCACGACTGGAGCTTCTCGATCGAGGCGACGCGCCGCGCGCTCGGCTTCGATACGCTGCTCGTCGTCAACGACTTCACGGCGCTCGCGATGGCGCTGCCGGGGCTGACCGACGCGCAGCGCGTGCAGATCGGCGGCGGCACGCGCCGCCAGAACAGCGTAATCGGGCTGCTCGGGCCCGGCACGGGCCTCGGCGTCTCGGGATTGATTCCCGCCGACGACCGCTGGATCGCACTCGGCAGCGAAGGCGGCCACGCATCGTTCGCCCCGCAGGACGAACGCGAGGATCTCGTGCTGCAGTACGCGCGCAAGAAGTTTCCGCACGTGTCGTTCGAGCGCGTCTGCGCGGGGCCCGGCATCGAGATCATCTATCGCGCGCTCGCCGCGCGCGACAAGAAGCGCGTCGCCGCGAGCGTCGATACCGCCGAAGTCGTCGAGCGCGCGCATGCGGGCGATGCGCTCGCGCTCGAGACGGTCGAGTGCTTCTGCGGCATCCTCGGCTCGTTCGCGGGCAGCGTCGCGCTGACGCTCGGCGCGCTCGGCGGTGTCTATATCGGCGGCGGCGTCGCGCTGAAGCTCGGCGAACTGTTCACGCGCTCGTCGTTCCGCGCGCGCTTCGAGGCGAAGGGCCGCTTCACGCACTATCTGCAGAACATCCCGACCTACCTGATCACGGCCGAATATCCGGCGTTCCTCGGTGTGTCGGCGATTCTCGCGGAGCAGCTGTCGAACCGCTCGGGCGGCGCGTCGTCGGCCGTGTTCGAGCGGATCCGCCAGATGCGCGACGCGCTGACGCCGGCCGAACGCCGCGTCGCCGATCTCGCGCTGAACCATCCGCGCTCGATCATCAACGATCCGATCGTCGACATCGCGCGCAAGGCCGACGTGAGCCAGCCGACCGTGATCCGCTTCTGCCGCTCGCTCGGCTGCCAGGGGCTGTCCGACTTCAAGCTGAAGCTCGCGACCGGGCTCACCGGCACGATTCCGATGAGCCACAGCCAGGTGCATCTCGGCGACACGGCGACCGACTTCGGCGCGAAGGTGCTCGACAACACGGTGTCCGCGATCCTGCAGCTGCGCGAGCATCTGAATTTCGAGCATGTCGAGAACGCGATCGAGATCCTGAACGGCGCACGCCGCATCGAGTTCTATGGGCTCGGCAACTCGAACATCGTCGCGCAGGACGCGCATTACAAGTTCTTCCGCTTCGGGATTCCGACCATCGCGTACGGCGACCTGTACATGCAGGCTGCCTCCGCCGCGCTGCTCGGCAAGGGCGACGTGATCGTCGCGGTGTCGAAATCGGGACGCGCGCCCGAGCTGCTGCGCGTGCTCGAGGTCGCGATGCAGGCGGGCGCGAAGGTGATCGCGATCACGTCGAGCAATACGCCGCTCGCGAAGCGCGCGACCGTCGCGCTCGAGACCGATCACATCGAGATGCGCGAGTCGCAGCTGTCGATGATCTCGCGGATCCTGCATCTGCTGATGATCGACATCCTCGCGGTCGGCGTCGCGATCCGCCGCGCATCGCCGAACGACGCGCTGCCCGAAGCGCTCGCGCAGGCGAAGGCACGCGCGAACGACGAGGAAACGGCCGACGTGCTCGACTGGCTCAGCCACGGCGCATCGCCGGCCGCGAAGGACGTCGCGCGCGACTGACGCAGCACGCACGCGGGCACGCCCGCGCGTGCCCAAAGCAAAACGCCACCGGCGCAAATGCGCGCGGTGGCGTTTTGCATGCGGCGACGCGCTCAGGCGGCCGCTTTGACCGGCCGCCCGTGCCAGCGCAGCACGAGATAACGTCCGACGAAACAGAGCACGCCGGTCACGCCGATCGTCACGCCCATCGCGAACGGCGTGCCGTCCGCGAGCACGCCGATGGCGACGCTCGCGAGCGCGCCGAGCGCGAGCTGCATCGCACCGAACACGGCTGCCGACGCGCCCGCGTTGTGCGGATAGCGATGCATCAGGTCGGTCGTGCAGTTTGCGGACAGAATCCCGACCACGCCGACGACGAAGAACAGGCAGACGACGATCGACCACAGTCCGCCCCACCCCGTCAGCGCGACGAGCGCGACCGCGAGCGATGCGATGCAGCTCAGCAGCGACGCGGCGGAGATGATGCGCAGCGAGCCGACCCGGCCGACGAGCCGCGTATTCGTGAAGTTGCCGATCATGATGCCGACCACGTTGAGCCCGAACAGCAGGCCATAGTGCTGCGGCGACACGTGGAAATATTCGATGTACACGAACGGCGTCGCGGTGATGTACGAGAACATCGACGCGAACGCCATCCCGCCGCACAGCATGTGGCCCCACGCAACGGGGTCGGACAGGATGCGCCCGTACGACGCGAACGACGCGAGCACGGCCGCGCTCTTGCGCCGCTCCTTCGGCCAGGTTTCGGGCACGCGCAGATACGCGGTCGCCGCGCATAGCGCGCCGAACGCGGCGAGCACGACGAACACGCCGCGCCAGCCGGCAAAACGCAGGATCTGCCCGCCGAGCAGCGGCGCGAGCAGCGGGCCGACCGCGGTGACGATCGCGACCATCGACAGCACTTTCGCCGCATCGGTCGGCTCGTGCGCATCGCGCGCGATCGCCCGCGCGAGCACCGACGCCGCACCGGCGCCGAGCGCCTGCAGAAAGCGCACGACGATCAGCATGTCGATCGACGTCGACACGAAGCAGCCGACGCTCGCGAGCGTAAACAGCGCGATACCGCCGAGCAGCACGGGCCTGCGGCCCCACGTGTCGGACAGCGGGCCGTACAGCAGCATGCCGATCGAGAAGCCGGCCATGAAGCTCGTCAGCGTGCGCTGCGCGGCGCCGGGGCTGACGGAGAAGCCTTGCGCGATCGACGGCAGGCTCGGCAGGTACATGTCGGTAGCGATCGGCCCGCACGCGGCCAGCGCGCCGAGCAACAGGATCAGCCGGGCATCGGGCCGGCGCCGGACAACGTGAGACATGGGATTCCGGGTCGAAGCCCGCGCGCTTCGCGGCGCGCGTGGCGGTGAAGACGGGGCCGCGCCGCACACGGCGCGCTCAGGCCCATGATTGTACGCGCAACTTTTTTCGCACGACCGTGCGGGCGGTGACACGGCCGCGCGACGCGCCGGAATACGCGCCGTATCCGCGGCGGTGCGAGCGCGAATTGCATTAAGCTTGCGTCCGTTGTCTGAACAATGCGCCTCGAACCGATGACCGCCTTCCTGCTGATCTGGAGCCCGAAGAAGTGGCCGTGGCCCGAACTGCCCGACGTCGCCGCGCGCGTGAAGGCCGGCGAGGCCGTGCACGACGTCTGGGGCTGCGGCTTCGCCCGCAGCATCCTGCCGGGCGACCGCGTGTTCCTGCATCGCGTCGCGCAGGCGCCGAAGGGCATATTCGGATCGGGCTACGTGACGCGCGCGCCGTACGAGGTGCCCGATCCGACGACGAAGCGCGGCTACCGGCTCTGCATCGATTTCGTCTACGACTGGCTCGTCGACGGCCATCAGGACGTGGTGATCCCGCGCGACGCGCTGCGCGTGCATCCGTACTCGGTGCAAACGTGGGACGCGCAGACCTCCGGCACGTCGATCAAGCCGATGGTCGAAGGCCCGCTCGAGAAGCGCTGGGCCGAACTGACCGGCGGCCGGCGCAAGCCGCCGCGATAACGGGGCGGCAGGCGGCGCGCATGCCGGTCGCAAGCGGCCGGCGCGACGCGCCGAAAGGCCGCAAGCCGCGGCCCGGCTGGCCGCGCGCGTCTCCGGTACAATCGGACGATCGTTCCGCCCAGGCGCCGCGGCCCGTGCACAGGCCCCGCGCCGTTCTCTCGCAGGTTTCGCTCATGTCCAACAATCAGATCCTCTTCGAACGCGCCCAGAAGACCATTCCCGGCGGTGTCAACTCGCCGGTTCGCGCGTTCCGTTCGGTCGGCGGCACCCCGCGCTTCGTCGCGCGCGCGCAAGGCCCGTACTTCTGGGATGCCGACGGCAAGCAGTACATCGACTACATCGGCTCGTGGGGTCCGATGATCGTCGGCCACGTTCATCCCGAGGTGCTCGACGCCGTGCAGAAGGTGCTCGCCGACGGCTTCTCGTTCGGCGCGCCGACCGAGGCCGAGATCGAGATCGCCGAAGAGATCTGCAAGCTCGTGCCGTCGATCGAACAAGTGCGGATGGTGTCGAGCGGCACCGAAGCGACGATGAGCGCACTGCGGCTCGCGCGCGGCTTCACGGGCCGCAGCCGCATCGTGAAGTTCGAAGGCTGCTACCACGGTCACGCGGACAGCCTGCTCGTGAAGGCCGGCTCCGGCCTGCTGACGTTCGGCAATCCGACCTCGGCCGGCGTGCCCGCCGACATCGCGAAACACACGACCGTCCTCGAATACAACAACGTCGCCGCGCTCGAAGAAGCGTTCGGCGCGTTCGGCGACGAAATCGCGGCCGTGATCGTCGAGCCGGTCGCCGGCAACATGAACCTCGTGCGCGGCACGCCCGAGTTCCTCAACGCACTGCGCGCGCTGTGCACGAAGCACGGCGCCGTGCTGATCTTCGACGAAGTGATGTGCGGCTTCCGTGTCGCGCTCGGCGGCGCGCAGGCGCACTACGGGATCGCGGCCGACCTGACCTGCCTCGGCAAGGTGATCGGCGGCGGGATGCCGGCCGCCGCGTTCGGCGGGCGCCGCGACATCATGGCCCATCTCGCGCCGCTCGGCGGCGTGTATCAGGCCGGCACGCTGTCGGGCAACCCGATCGCGGTCGCCGCGGGGCTGAAGACGCTGCAGCTGATCCAGGCGCCCGGCTTCTACGACGCGCTCACCGCACAGACCAAGCGGCTCGCCGACGGCCTCGCGGCCGAAGCGCGCGCGGCAGGCGTGCCGTTCGCGGCCGACTCGATCGGTGCGATGTTCGGCCTGTACTTCGCCGAGCGCGTGCCGACGAGCTTCGCCGAAGTCACGAAGAGCGACATCGAGCGCTTCAACCGCTTCTTCCACCTGATGCTCGACGAAGGCGTGTATTTCGCGCCGTCCGCGTACGAAGCGGGCTTCGTGTCGAGCACGCACGACGACGCGGTGATCGACGCGACGCTCGCGGCCGCGCGCCGCGCGTTCGCGGCCCTCGCCGCCTGAGCGGGCGCGCGCATGTTTTCGGACATCGACTTCGCCCACATGCAGCGCGCGCTCGCGCTCGCTGCACGCGGGATGTATACGACCACGCCGAACCCGCGCGTCGGCTGCGTGATCGTCAAGCACGGCGAGGTGATCGGCGAAGGCCACACGCAGCCGCCCGGCCAGGACCACGCGGAAGTGCAGGCGCTGAAGGATGCGCGCGCGCGCGGCCACGACGTGGCCGGCTCGACCGTCTACGTGACGCTCGAGCCGTGCAGCCACTTCGGCCGCACGCCGCCGTGCGCGAACGCGCTGATCGAGGCGCGTGTCGCGAAGGTCGTCGCCGCGATGGAAGATCCGAATCCGCTGGTGTCGGGGCGCGGCCTCGGGATGCTGCGCGACGCGGGCATCGACGTGCGCTGCGGGCTGCTCGCGCATGAGGCGGGCGAACTGAACATCGGCTTCGTGTCGCGGATGACACGCGGCCGCCCGTGGGTGCGGATGAAGGCCGCCGCATCGCTCGACGGCCGCACCGCGCTGCCGTCCGGCGAAAGCCAGTGGATCACCGGCGAAGCGGCGCGGGCCGACGGCCACGCGTGGCGCGCGCGCGCATGCGCGATCCTGACCGGGATCGGCACCGTGCGCGAAGACGATCCGCAGCTGACCGTGCGCGGCATCGACACGCCGCGCCAGCCGCAGCGCGTGCTCGTCGACAGCCGGCTCGAACTGCCGCTCGACGCGCGGCTGCTCGAAGGCGCGCCGCTGCTGATCTTCTGCGGCCGGCTCGACGCGGACGGCGAAGCGCGCGCGAGCGCGCTGAAGGCGCGCGGCGCGGAAATCGTGTCGCTCGCGAATGCGCACGGCAAGGTCGACCTCGGCGCGATGCTGTCGGCGCTCGGCGCGCGCGGCATCAACGAACTGCATGTCGAGGCCGGCCACAAGCTGAACGGTTCGCTGCTGCGCGAACGGTGCGTCGACGAGCTGCTCGTCTATCTCGCGCCGAGCCTGCTCGGTGCCGACGCGGCCGGCATGTTCGATCTCGCCGCGCCGGCCAGCCTCGACGCACGCACGCGGCTCACGTTCCACCATATCGAGCGGATCGGCGACGATCTGCGGATTCTGGCGCGTATCGCGCCGCCCCCCGCCACTCATTGAACGGAATCGTCACGATGTTTACCGGAATTGTCGCGGCAGTCGGCCGCATCGAATCGATCAATCCGCTCGGCGCGTCGCCGGACGCCGGCGTGCGGCTGACCGTGAACGCCGGCGGCCTCGACCTCGCGGACGTCGCGCTCGGCGACAGCATCGCGATCCAGGGCGCCTGCATGACCGTGATCGCCAAGACCGACACGAGCTTCGACGTCGACGTGTCGCGCGAAAGCCTGAACCGCACGGTCGGGCTCGCGCAGCCGGGCGACGTCAATCTCGAGAAGGCGCTGCGCGCGCACGACCGGCTCGGCGGCCATATCGTGTCGGGCCACGTCGACGGGCTCGGCACCGTGTCGCGCTTCGCGCCGGTCGGCGAGTCGCACGAGCTGCGCATCGTCGCGCCGCGCGAGCTCGGCCGCTATCTCGCATACAAGGGTTCGATCACGGTGAACGGCGTGAGCCTGACCGTCAACGCGGTCGAGGATCGCCCGGACGGCTCCGAGTTCTCGATCAACCTGATTCCCCATACGGTCGAGGTCACGACGCTGCGTCATCTGAAGGCCGGCGACCAGGTCAATCTCGAAGTCGACATGATTGCGCGCTATGTGGAGCGGATGTTGACGATGTCGCAGGGCGCAAGCCAGGACTGACGGCCGCGGCCGCCGGCGAGCCGCACCCTCAACTCGCGCCCGCTGCAGGCGGCCTGCCGGCTCCCGGCGATCCCATCGGGCGGCCCGCCGCGTGACGGCCTCCCTGCCCGCTGCGCACCGCAGCGTCGCGTCACCGTCGACGATCTGCTGCCGCTCGACGATTGCCCGCCATCACGACGCCACGCGCCTCACAAGCGCGCGGCAATCGCGCGCCAGGCACGCCCTGCCCGGCCGCGCTAAGATGCCACGACCGCGGTTTCGGCGCCGCAACGAACGCGCGTTGCACCGCGGCCGCCCTCTTCCACAAGGAGTCGTCCCCATGTCCATCTCGATGTACCAGGCCTCGCTGCCCGTGCTGATCCGCGGCCTGACCAACCTGCAGCACATCCTCGGCAAGGCACAGGCGCACGCGGCCGAAAAGCAGATCGATCCGTCGGTGTTCGTCGGCGCGCGTCTCTATCCGGACATGCTGCCGCTCGTGCGCCAGGTCTACATCGCGACCGACACCGCGAAGGGCTGCGCGGCGCGGCTCGCCGGCGTCGACATCCCGAGCTACCCGGACGTCGAACAGACGTTCGACGAACTGCACGCGCGCATCCAGAAGACGATCGACTATCTGAAAAGCTTCGACGCCGCGCAGATCGACGGCAGCGAAACGCGCCAGATCGTGCTGAAGATGCGCGTCGGCCCGATCGAATTCACGGGCCAGTCCTACCTGCTGCACTTCGTGCTGCCGAACTTCTTCTTTCACGTCACGACGGCGTACGACATCCTGCGCCACAACGGCGTCGAGCTCGGCAAGCTCGACTACCTCGGCCGCAACGAGCAGGCCTGACGACGCACGGCCGCACCGCGTTCCGGCCCGTTCGCGGGCCGTGCGCGGGCGCGCCGGCCGAAACGCGGCGCGGCTAGCGTAAAATACGCACTTTCCTCTTTCTCGCCCCCTTATGACGCTCGCCTCCACGCCCGACATCATCGCCGAGCTGAAAGCCGGCCGGATGGTGATCCTCGTCGACGAAGAAGACCGCGAAAACGAAGGCGACCTCGTGATTGCCGCCGAATTCGTCACGCCGGAAGCGATCAACTTCATGGCCAAGTACGGCCGCGGCCTCATTTGTCTGACGTTGACGCAGGAACGCTGCAAGCAGTTGCAACTGCCGCTGATGACGTACCGCAACGGCACGCAGTACGGCACCGCGTTCACGGTCAGCATCGAAGCGGCCGAAGGCGTGACGACCGGGATCTCGGCGGCCGACCGGGCACATACGATCGCGACCGCGGTCGCGCACGACGCGCGTCCCGAGCAGATCGTGCAGCCGGGCCACGTATTCCCGATCATGGCGCAGCCGGGCGGCGTGCTCGTGCGCGCCGGGCATACCGAGGCGGGCTGCGACCTCACCGCGCTCGCGGGCCTCACGCCGGCCGCGGTGATCTGCGAGGTCATTAAGGACGACGGGACGATGGCGCGCCTGCCCGACCTGATCGAGTTCGCGCAGCAGCATGGTCTGAAGATCGGCACGATTGCCGACCTGATCCACTACCGCAGCCGCACCGAATCGATCATCGAGCGCGTCGCCGAGCGCACGATGCAGACCGCGCACGGCGCGTTCCGCGCGGTGCTCTACCGCGACCAGCCGACCGGCTCGCCGCACATCGCGCTCGTGCGCGGCCAGCCGTCGCCGGACGCCGACACGCCGGTGCGCGTGCACGAGCCGCTGTCGGTGCTCGATCTGCTCGAAACGGGCGTGTCGACGCACTCGTGGACGCTCGACGCCGCGATGCGCGAGATCGCGCGGCGCGACCTCGGCGTCGTCGTGCTGCTCAATTGCGGCGATACGAAGGAACATCTCGTCGACGTGTTCAAGGCGTTCGACGAGGAAGAGAAGGCGGCCGCGCTGAAGCGCCGGCCGGTCGATTTCAAGACGTTCGGCATCGGCGCGCAGATTCTGCGCGATGTCGGCGTCGGCAAGATGCAGGTGCTGTCGAATCCGCGCAAGCTGGGCAGCATGTCCGGCTACGGTCTCGAAGTGACGGGTTTCGTTCCGATGCCCGGCGGCGAGGCCAAGCCCTGCCCGGCGCCGCACGCGTGACCCGCCACGGCGCTTTCGCCCTATAACCGTTCATCCAACCACGGACAGATCATGGAAATCGGACAATACCAACCGAATCTCGAAGGCGACGGCCTGCGTATCGGCATCGTGCAATCGCGCTTCAACGAGCCCGTGTGCAACGGCCTCGCGGACGCCTGCGTCGAAGAACTGGAGCGCCTCGGCGTCGCCGGCGAAGACGTGCTGCTCGTGTCGGTTCCCGGCGCGCTGGAAATCCCGCTCGCGCTGCAAAAGCTCGCGGAAAGCGGCCAGTTCGACGCACTGATCGCGCTCGGCGCGGTCATCCGCGGCGAGACGTATCACTTCGAACTCGTGTCGAACGAAAGCGGTGCGGGCATCACCCGCATCGCGCTCGACTTCAACGTGCCGATCGCGAACGCGGTGCTCACCACCGAAAACGACGAGCAGGCTGTCGCCCGCATGACCGAAAAAGGTCGTGACGCGGCACGCGTCGCGGTCGAGATGGCCAACCTGACGATGGCGCTCGACCAGCTCGGCGACGACGACGAGGACGAAGAAGAGGACGAAGACGACGAAGAGGAGCGCGCATGAAGAAGAGCGCCCGCCGACAATCGCGCGAGCTGGCGACGCAGGGCCTGTATCAATGGCTGCTGTCGAACGCGTCCTCCGGCGAGATCGACGCGCAACTGCGCGGCGCGCTCGGGTACGACAAGGCTGACAAGGCGCTGCTCGACGCGATCCTGCACGGTGTGATCCGCGAGCACGCCACACTCGTCGACGCGCTGACGCCGTCGCTGGACCGCCCGATCGACCAGCTGTCGCCGGTCGAACGCGCGGTGCTGCTGATCGCGACGTTCGAGCTCACGCACCACATCGAAACGCCGTACCGCGTGGTCATCAACGAAGCAGTCGAACTCGCGAAGACGTTCGGCGGCTCGGACGGCTACAAGTACGTGAACGGCGTGCTCGACAAGCTGGCCGCGAAGCTGCGGCCGGCCGAAACGCAAGCGCGCCGCAACGGCTGATTCCGTCGTTCCGGACGGGCGCGCAAGCGCCCGTTTTTTTGCCCATTTCCCGACGTTTTTCCGACGTCTTCCGTTTTACGCGCGTAACCGCCCCGACCGATGAACACCACCGCCGATTCGCTCGTCAAGCTCGCCGCCCGCGTCGACGCGATCCAGCCCTTCTACGTGATGGAACTGATGAAGGAGGCACAGCAGCTCGAGTCTGCCGGGCGCGACGTTATCCACATGGGCATAGGCGAGCCCGATTTCACCGCGCCGGAGCCGGTCGTCGAAGCGGCGGCGGCCGCGTTGCGCCGCGGCGTCACGCAATATACGAGCGCGCTCGGCATCGCGCCGCTGCGCGAGGCGATCGCCGCGCACTATGCGCGCGCCTACGGCCTGACGATCGCGCCGGAGCGGATCGTCGTGACGGCCGGCGCGTCGGCGGCGCTGCTGCTCGCCTGCCTCGCGCTCGTCGGCCGCGACGACGAGGTGCTGATGCCCGACCCGTCGTATCCGTGCAACCGGCACTTCGTCGCGGCCGCCGAAGGCCGGCCGGTGCTCGTGCCGAGCGGCCCGGAAGCGCGTTTCCAGCTGACCGCCGACGACGTGCGCAGGCGCTGGAACGAACGCACGCGCGGCGTGCTGCTCGCGTCGCCATCGAATCCGACCGGCACCTCGCTCGAGCCGGACGAGCTGAAACGGATCGTCGAAGCGGTCCGCGCGCGCGGCGGCTTCACGATCGTCGACGAGATCTATCAGGGGCTCAGCTACGATGCGCCGCCGGTGTCCGCGCTGTCGTTCGGCGACGACGTCGTCACCGTGAACAGCTTCTCGAAGTACTTCAGCATGACCGGCTGGCGGCTCGGCTGGCTCGTCGTGCCGCCGGCGCTCGTCGGCACGTTCGAGAAGCTGTCGCAGAACCTGTTCATCTGCCCGTCCGCGCTCGCGCAGCACGCGGCGCTCGCGTGCTTCGAGCCGGCATCGCTGGACATCTACGAGGCGCGCCGCCTCGAATTCAAGCGTCGCCGCGATTTCATCGCGCCGGCGCTCGAGCGGCTCGGCTTCACCGTGCCCGTGATGCCGGACGGCGCGTTCTATGTCTACGCGCACTGCGGCGGCGTCGCCCATCCGGCCGCCGGCGACAGCGCGGCGCTCACGCACGCGATGCTGCACGACGCGGGCGTCGTGCTGGTGCCGGGGATGGATTTCGGCGTTCATGCGCCGCACGACTATATCCGGCTGTCCTATGCGACCGCTTACTCGCGTCTCGAGGAAGCGGTCGACCGGCTCGCCGCGCTGTTCGGGCGGCGCTGAGTCGCCGCGGCGCGATCGCGCCGCTGCTGCGCCCCTCCAAACGAAAAAAGACACCCGAGGGTGTCTTTTTCCATTTCGGCGCGGAGTAAATCCGACCTTACGCGCCGAGATCCGAGTGATCGTCGCGCGCCTGCTTCGACGTATCGACGCTCGCGTCGGCCTGCTGCGGCGCCTTCGGTGGCGCCGTCTTCGCGGCGAGCGGCTGCGCGCCGTCGAGCGTCACGTGCACGCGCTTCGCTCCGCCGGCCGCTGCGGTCGTGACCGCTGCGGTGACGATCGGCTTGGCGGGCGCCTGCGGCGCATTGATCGGCACGCTGCGGCCGCGGGCGACGTCGCGCAGGCGACCGCGCTCGGCCATCACCTTCTGACCGTAGCCGTTGTCGTCAGGATTCGTCGAGCCGTTGTACAGGCGCAGCCCGTTCGCCAGCGAGCCGCCGCGCGCGATGCAGTCCTTCAGCACCAGCGCGCCGACCTGCAGATTCGCGATCGGCTGCAGCGCGGTGTCGGTGCCGCCGAAATATTCGAACTTGTCGGAATGGACCTTCGACATGACCTGCATCAGGCCCTGCGCGCCGACGCCGCTTTCCGCATACGGATTGAAGCCCGATTCGATCGCCATCACGGCGAGCAGCAGCAGCGGATCGAGGCCGACGTCGCGGCCGGTTTCGAACGCGGCCTTCACGAGCCGGCCGAGCGGTTCCTGCGCGACGTGATAGCGACGCGACAGATACGTCGCGACGAGCGCCTGTTCGCGGTTCGAGGCCAGCGCACGATCGTCGCGCGCATCGGCCGGCACGCGCTGCGTCGGGATCAGCTTCGCGAGCGCCACCGGCGACGGGCCGCTGCGGGCCACGTCCGATGCGTCGTTCTGCGCGGCGGCCGTGGCTTCCGCCGCGACATCGAGATCGGCGGCGAGCGCATCGGTCTCCGGACCGTCGTCTTGCGGTTGCGGCTGTGCGCCGGCCGGCGCGAAATTCGGCAGCGGATGGCCGGACAGCAGACGCGCCGGACCGGCCTCGACGGCCGCCGACACGATCGGCATCAGCTTTGCGGCCAGCGTGCCGCGCACGGTCGGCAGCAGCCAGAGCGCAAGCGCGATGGCGACGGCGAAACAGCCGACGACGCTGAACAGATGGTGGCTGACACGCGTCCCGCGACGCAGCATGTCGCGCACGAATTGCGCATGCCGCTCGTTAGGACGCCACGATAACCAAGCGTTCATTCAGATCATCTCCCATGAACATGACTCGTGCGGCTCGCCCGGCTCGCTGGCGAGACAGAAAACGCGCCGCTGAATCACGACGCCGCACGCCTTGGTTGGGACGTACAGGCATCGGGGAAACGGTATAAGTACCGTTTGAGGCCACGGTGTAGAACTGGGCCGGCGCCTTCGCACAGTGGGCGAGGCGGGCATACGCGGTGGCACCCACGCAAAAAACCAGCGTCAGGAGGCGCTGGTCGAGACTACGACTCAAGACCGTCGAACACGCCGTGCAGGTTTCGGCGGACGGTGACGCGCTGCGTCAAGGATCGGTGATTGGCGGCTCGAAGCCTTTACCCTGCAACCAATGTGAGCGGATTCTAGCAGGGTTTTATAGATCGTCAACACTACAAAACCTTCAAATTATAACAAAAAGTAATTTACCGTGACCCTTCAGAACGGGATCGCCCTGCCGTAGGGGGTTTGCGCGCGATCGACTTTTTTCGAGACCGGACGCGCGGACGGCGGGCCGGGTAAAATCGGCGCTCGATTCGGGGCCGCAGCCGGACGCTGCGCCCGCCCACCGTCGCCCGCGCTGCGAGCGGCCCGGACCTTGTTCATGAAATACAAAGACTTACGCGATTTCATCCAGCGCCTCGAGGCGCTCGGCGAACTGCGGCGCGTCACGCAGCCCGTGTCGCCCGTGCTCGAAATGACCGAACTGTGCGATCGCGTGCTGCGGGCCGGCGGCCCGGCCTTGCTGTTCGAGGCGCCGCCCGGCTATGCGTTCCCGGTGCTCGGCAACCTGTTCGGCACGCCGCGGCGCGTCGCGCTCGGCATGGGCGTCGACGCAGGCGACGACGCCGCGCTCGATTCGCTGCGCGATCTCGGCCGGCTGCTGTCCGCGCTGAAGGAACCCGATCCGCCCAGGAGCCTGAAGGACGCCGGCAAGCTGCTGTCGCTCGCGAAGGCCGTCTGGGACATGGCGCCGAAGACGGTTTCGTCGCCGCCGTGCCAGGAAATCGTGTGGGAAGGCGCCGACGTCGATCTGCACAAGCTGCCGATCCAGACCTGCTGGCCCGGCGACGCGGGGCCGCTCGTCACGTGGGGGCTGACCGTCACGCGCGGGCCGAACAAGCCGCGCCAGAACCTCGGCATCTACCGGCAGCAGCTGATCGGCCGCAACAAGCTGATCATGCGCTGGCTCGCGCATCGCGGCGGCGCGCTCGATTTCCGCGAATTCGCGCTGAAGAACCCGGGCAAGCCGTATCCGGTCGCGGTCGTGCTCGGCGCCGATCCGGCGACGACGCTCGGCGCCGTCACGCCCGTGCCCGATTCGTTGTCCGAATACCAGTTCGCCGGGCTGCTGCGCGGCAGCCGCACCGAGCTCGCGAAATGCCTGACGCCGGGCGTCGATACGCTGCAGGTACCCGCGCGCGCGGAGATCGTGCTCGAAGGCTTCATTTATCCGCAGGACGGCACGCCGGCCCCGGCGCCGGCCGGCGCACCGCCGCGCCCGGCCGGCCAGGCAGCCGCCGCGTACGAGCATGCGCTCGAAGGCCCGTACGGCGATCACACCGGCTATTACAACGAGCAGGAGTGGTTTCCCGTGTTCACGGTCGAGCGGATCACGATGCGTCGCGACGCGATCTACCACTCGACGTACACCGGCAAACCGCCCGACGAGCCCGCGATCCTCGGCGTCGCGCTGAACGAGGTGTTCGTGCCGCTGCTGCAGAAGCAGTTCGCGGAGATCACCGACTTCTATCTGCCGCCCGAGGGCTGCAGCTACCGGATGGCGATCGTCCAGATGAAGAAGAGCTACGCGGGCCACGCGAAACGCGTGATGTTCGGCGTCTGGAGCTTCCTGCGGCAGTTCATGTATACGAAGTTCATCGTCGTCGTCGACGAGGACGTGAATATCCGCGACTGGAAGGAAGTGATCTGGGCGATCACGACGCGCGTCGATCCGGTGCGCGACACCGTGATGGTCGACAACACGCCGATCGATTACCTCGACTTCGCGTCGCCGGTCGCCGGTCTCGGCTCGAAGATGGGGCTCGACGCGACCAACAAGTGGCCCGGCGAGACGAACCGCGAATGGGGCCGCCCGATCGAGATGGACGCCGCGGTGAAGGCGCGCGTCGATCGGCTGTGGCAGGACATCGGGCTGTGAGCGCAGCCGCCGCACTGGAACGACGATGAATTTCGCCCCCGCTTCGATGCTGTCCGACGGATTTTTCCTGTCGCTGTCGCTGTGTCTCGATATCGGCCTCGTCAACGTCGCGATGCTGTCGCTGACGCTCTCGCACGGGTTCCGGCCGGGCTTCTGGCTCGGCCTCGGCTCGTGCGTCGGCGATCTCGTCTATGCGGCGCTCGCGCTCGCCGGGATGGCCGTGCTGCTGCAGTTCGAGCCGGTGCGCTGGGTCGTCTGGATCGGCGGCGGCGCGGTGCTGCTGTTTCTCACCTGGAAGATGGCGCGCGAAGCGCTGTCGCCGGCCGCGGCGCCCGACCGCGATGCCGACGTCGCGCCGCCCCGAGCCAGCGCGCGGCGCAGCTTCGTGCGCGGGATGCTGCTCGCGATGTCGTCGCCGAGCGCGATCCTCTGGTTCGCGGCGGTCGGCGGCGCGCTGATCGCGAAGGCCGGCGCGACCAGCGCGGCGACTGCTTCCGTCTTTCTGTCGGGCTTCTTCCTCGGCGGGCTCGCGTGGACGCTCTTCATGTGCACGCTCGCGAGCCACGGCCGCAAACGTGCCGGCGCGCGGCTGATGCGCGCTTGCCACGTCGCCTCCGCGCTGCTGTTCGCCTACTTCTCTTATAGCGTGATCGTCGGCGGCTACCGCGATCTGATCGTGCACGCGGCCTGAACGCCGGCCAACACCAACGACGCGCGAAGCGCGATCAACCTGTCGGCTGTTGGCCGTTCGGCCTCACGGCAATCCGCGTCCCTGCCGCCGACCCGCGCCGCCCAATGAAAAACGGCGCATCGCCCCTTGCCGGAGCGGTGCGCCGTTTTGCATCGCGCGGCATCGCCGCGCGCGCATCGGTCAGCGACGCCAGTAGCCGTGATGGCCCCAGCCGCGGTGCCAGTACGGACGGCCGTAGTAGCCGCCGACGACCACGGCCGGCGGTGCGTAATACGCGGGCGCCGGCGCATAGACGACCGGCGGAGGCGGCGGTGCGTAGTACACCGGCGGCGGCGGTGCGTACACCGGATAAGCGGGAGCGACCGGGACACCGATGCCGACCCCGATCGACACGTGAGCCTGCGCGGCGCTCGCGACACCCAGGCCAAGCGCGGCGGCGGCAATGAACGGAATGAGCTTTTTCACTTCGATTCTCCTGCTGGAGCGGTAATTTATGCGCTCCGGTCGGCAACGGCGGACATGCGCGTCGCATGGAAGCAATGTAGCGAAAACCCGCGCCGCGCGTATCGCCCATTTGTTGCAAATTGCAATTCGATGCGCCGCGCACGGCCGCGCCGCGCGGCGCCCGGCCGCCGCCGCACGCCTTGCGCACCGCGCAATTCCGCCCGGCAGGCCGACCCGCACAGCGACGATCGGTCAGTCTTACCGCGTCGCGAACGGCGTCATCGCGCGCATTCGTAATGAACGATTACAAATTTGAGACGAAATGCCGACGATTCAAGAGGCGCGTGGCCGAATCGATTTGGGGCCGATTCACTGCGCGCTCGCGTGTCAGCGGTTCGCGAACGTTCAGCGCGTCTTCGTCAGCCGAATCAACCGATCACCGCCGTACGCACACGCTGTCTCGCCCGCGCCTCCCGCACGCCGCGGTCGCCGCCCTATTCCTGCGATACTGGCGGCTGTCCCGTTTTGACGTACCGCTTTCGCCATGCCCCTTCCCGACACGCCCCGCCTCGGCTTCATCGGCGCCGGCCGCCTCGCGCACTGCGTCGCACGGCGCTTCGCGGACGCCGGCTTTCCGGTCGTCGCGATCGCGAGCCGCAGGCCCGAATCGGCCCGCACGCTGGCCGCGCGGATCGACGGATGCCGCGCGCTCGATACGCCGCAAGATGTCGTCGACGCCGCCGACCTGATCTTCCTGACCGTGCCGGACGACCATCTCGCCTCGACCGCCGCCGCACTGCGCTTCGACGCGTCACGCGCCGCGCAGCAGGCGATCGTCCATTGCAGCGGCGCGTCGGCGATCGAGGTGCTCGATCCGGCCAAACGTCAGCACGTCGCGACGGGCGGCTTCCATCCGTTGTACCTGTTCGGCGGCACCGACGCCGATCTCGCGCGCATCGACGGCTGCTCGGTCACGATCGAAGCCGACGGCGCACTGCACGCGACGCTGCTGCGTCTCGTCGCGGCGCTCGGCTGTCATCCGCTGTCGATTCCGGCCGGCGGCCGCATGCTGTACCACGCGGCCGCGCACTACGCGGCCAGCTTCGCGCTGTGCGGGCTCGCGGAAGCCGTCGAGCTGTGGCGCGGCCTCGGCTTCGACGAGGAAGCCGCGCTGCGCGCGCTGCTGCCGATGCTGGCCGGCACGATCGAGACCGCGCGCGACAAGGGGCTCGCGAACGCGCTTGCCGGGCCCGTATCGCGCGGCGACACGGGAATCGTCGAACGTCAGCTCGCGCTGCTCGATGCACGCGGCGGCGACCACGCGACGCTGTATGCGCTGATGACGCGCCGCGCGATCGCGCTGGCCGCGAAGCGCGCCGCGCCGCCTGCGTCGCTGCCGGCGCTCGCCGAGGTCGTCGAGACCGCGCTCGCGCGCGCGGCAGATCGCCCCTCGCCGCCGCAACACGAGGCGTGATAAGGTGTCGGCCGATGCGCCGCCATCCGGCGTTGGCGGCCGCACGCTACTCGACTGTATAAAAAGGATGCCAACGATGTTCGGCGAGATCGCCCGTTTTCTACTCAATACGCTGTTTACGCTGTTCGGCGCCGCGCTGATCCTGCGCGTGTGGATGCAGGCGGTTCGCGTGCCGCCGTACAACCCCGTCACGCAGGCGGTGCTGCAGGCGACCAACTGGCTCGTGCTGCCGCTGCGCCGTGCGATTCCCGGCGTACGCGGGATCGACTGGGCCAGCGTCGTCGCCGCGCTGCTCACCGCGCTCGTCTACGTCGTGCTGATGGTCGCGATGGCCGGCTTCGATCCGGCCGCGGTGATTCCGACCGTCGTCGCCGTCGCGCTGCTCACCGTCGTCAAGTGGGCGCTCAACCTCGTGATCTGGATGACGATCCTGATGGCGCTGCTGTCGTGGCTGAACCCGCGCTCGCCGGCGATGCCGATCCTCTACCAGCTCACCGCGCCGTTTCTGAACCCGCTGCGCCGCGTGATCCCGAACCTCGGCGGTATCGACCTGTCGCCGATCCTGCTGTTCGTGATCGTCCAGGTGCTGATGATGATCGTCACGCGCGCGGCCGTATCGCTGACGATGTTCGGTATCTGAGCGCGCACGCTACGCCGCCTGGCCCGGCGCCGGCGGCGTAGCGAGCGTGTCGATCACGCCGAAGCGCGCCGGAATCACCGCGTAGCACACGCGCAGCTTCTCGCGCGACAGCCGTTCGAGCAGCCGCTGCGCCTCCTCCTCGGTGACGATGAACTCCACCTCGATCGCGAGCGAGCCCTGCAGTTCGAAGAAGCGATCCTCGTGCAGCACGCGATGCCGGCCGAAACCGGCCATCGCGCGAAACGCGGAGCCGCCCGCGACGCCCATCCGGTTCGCCTCCTCGAGCAGCCATTCCCATAGCGGCTTCCAGTGCAGCCGATGCTGCTCGTGCACGTAAAAGCGCAAGAACACCCTGTCCATCGCTCCCTCCGTCGCCGGCGCGCTCACGTCGCCGCAAGCCACGCACGCGCGGTCCACATTCCGAGCGCGGTCAGCACGAACGATCCAGTCAAGTGTAGGGCAGCCACCGCAAACGCCCATCCCGATTCGCCCTGCAACGCGTGCGTCATCACTTCGGCCGAAAACGTCGAGAATGTCGTCAGGCCGCCGAGGAAACCCGTGATCACGAACAGCCGCCATTCCGGCGGCAAGCCGACACGCGCCGTGAACACGACGGCCGCAACGCCGATCGCGTAGCCGCCGATCAGGTTCGCAGCCAGCGTGCCGAGCGGCACCGCGGGAAACAGCGCATTGAGCGCGAGGCTCAGGAACCAGCGCAGCAGCGCGCCGAGCCCGGCACCGACGAAGATCGCGACGATCGAATAAAACACGGACGCTCCCGTTCGATGAAGCGGCCGGCGGGCCGCCGCCCCGCGATGGCGAGGCATGCCGGCACGGATCCGCGCGGCGCGCGCATCCGCGGCATTGCCAGCAATGTAGGCGGATTCGCCGCGTGCCGGCAACCGGCAATCGCGGCTATGCGTGTTGCCAGGCCGCGTCGAGCGCGTTCAGCGTCGCAAGCGCGCCGCCTTTCAGGCCGATCACGTCCGCACGCCGTGCATGCGCTTCGCGCGCGTTGATGCGGATCACGTCGGCGCCGAGCTGCTCGCTCAGCATGCGCACCGTCGGAATCGCGGTGCCCGCGCCGATCTCGACGACCGCGACGCGCCCCGCCTGCGCGATCCATTGCTGCAGCGCACGCTCCTGCTCGGCGTAGCGCGCGCCGAGCCAGCCCGCGTCGCCGAACATCAGGATGTTCGGCCGCGCGAGGCCGCCGCAGTGCGGACAGCGCGGCGGCTCGCCGATGAGCCGGCATGCGGCCTCGTCGACGGTCGGGATGAAAGGCGCGGCATCCCACGTGTCGTCCGAACACGGCCGCAGACACTGCAGCGCATGGATCGACCCGTGAATCTCGACGATGCGCGCCGGATCGAAACCGGCTTTCTGAAACTGTCCGTCGACGTTGCTCGTCAGCACGAAGCCGCCGTTCGGCATCGCGTCGATCCAGCGGCGCAGGATCGCGAAGCCCGCGTGCGGGACCGTCGACCGGTACAGCGCGAGGCGATGGCCATAGAAGCCCCAAGCCAGCTGCGGCCGCGCGCAGAACGCCTGCGGCGACGCGATTTCGTGGAATTCGAAACGCTCGTGGCGCAGCGCCGGATACGCGCGCCAGAAGCCGTCGGTGCCGCGAAAGTCGGGCAGCCCCGAGTCGACGCCGATGCCGGCGCCGGCCGTCACGAGCAATGCGTCGGCGCGCGACAGCGCCGCGACCGCGGACGCGACGAGATCGGCAGACAGCGGCGCGGCGCCGGGCCCGGCGGAATAAAACGAATCGGAAGCGGACATGATGATGAAGCGGCGGACGGATGACGGACGTTGCGCGAGCGCGCGTCGCGATCATACGCCGGTTCGGACGCCGCGACGCACGATGACGCGCATGACGAATCGATGTCAGCATCCCGACAGCCGCCGCTTGCTAACATGACCGCCCCGCGAACCGCCCGATTCCGTCGAACCGATGCCGCCGCCCCCTTCATCTTCTTCCGCCGAGCCTGACGATCGCGCACCGCGTCCCGGCGTCGCCGCGCTGTTTGTCGCGTTCGCCCAGATCGGCCTGACGAGCTTCGGCGGCGGCTTGAGCGGCCGCATCATGCGCGACTTCGTGCACGAACGGCGCTGGCTCGACGAAGAAGCGTTCCTCAACGGTCTTGCACTGTCGCAGGCGCTGCCGGGCGTGAACGTGAAGAACCTCGCGATCTGGATCGGCTACCGGCTTGCCGGATGGCGCGGCGCACTGGCCGGCTTTATCGGAATCATCGTGCCGCCCGCCGTGCTGATCGTGCTGTTCGGCGTCGCGTTCTCGACGCTGACGCGCTTTCCGCTCACGCACGTCGCGCTTGCCGGCGCGGCGGCCGCCGCGATCGGGCTGTCCGTGTCGATGGCGATCACCGCGGTGCGCCGCCTGCCGCGCGGCGTGCTGCCGCTCGCGGTGGCGGCAGCCACCTTCGTGTCGGTCGCCGTGCTGCACTGGCCGCTCGTGTGGACCGTGCTGATCGGCGGTGCGCTCAGCGTCGCATTCGAATACCGCCGCGCAGGCGCGCGCGCGCAAGGAAGCGGCGACCGATGACGGCCGCGTCGCGCTACGCCGCGCTGTTCGGCGTGTTCGCGCCGCTGTCGATCGCGACGATCGGCGGCGGGCAGGCGATCATCGCCGACATTCAGCGGCAGGTCGTCGACGTGCATCACTGGATGACGGCCGCGCAATTCGTCAACGACTTCGCAATCGCGCGAATGGCGCCCGGCCCCGGCTCGCTGCTCGCGACGCTGATCGGCTGGCAGGTCGCCGGCTTCTGGGGCGCGGTGATCGCGACGCTCGCGTTATTCGGGCCGACCGCGTTTCTGATCTACGGCATCGCGCGACTATGGCGGCGACATCAGGGCGCGCGCTGGCAGATCGCACTCGAAGCGGGGCTGCGGCCGGTGGCGGCGGGGATGATCGCCGCTTCGGTGTGGGTGCTGCTGCAGGCGCTCGACGGCGGCTGGCCGGCACGTGCGATTGCGGTCGCGTCGACGCTGTGCGTGATGTATACGCGTGTGCATGCGCTGCTGCTGATTGCGGCGGGAGCGGCGGCGCTGGTCGGGTTGCGGTTGGTCGGCGTGTGACGACGACGGCAATGACGAGCGCATCGTTTCAGTTTCGCAGCAATCGATCGCTTTCGAACACGCGATACGGCGACGGCCCCAGATGCAGATGCTCGGGAACGGGCAGTCCGTTTCCGCAGAAATCGATCTCGACGTAACTCAAATGCCCCGAATCGTCGGCGAACAATACGATTTCGATCGAGCGCGATTCGGCCGGCGAATTCCGATCGATGAAGTCGGCTTCGAACACGCTGCCGTAGCCGTGCCCGGGCTCCGCAATCGCCGGTACTTGCTCGGGCGACGCGCGAGCGACAGCAAGATCGGCGGCCGCAGGTACGTGCTGACGTTCGAAACCGTGTCGCGGTTCGACTACAACCACGACGCGGCGAACGACGGCCTCATTCTTTCCTGCAGCGTGACGATCGCCGACGGAGCGATCGAATTCGCCTGCAATCCGTGGGATCAGCCGCCCGGTCCGTTCGTGCGCGAAGTCGTTCGGATACCGGGTGGTGGATGCGGATCATGCGCGCTTGCCTTCCGGCGGCGGTTCCCTGTAGAATCGCCAGTTCTGCGGGCGTCGTATAATGGCCATTACCTCAGCTTCCCAAGCTGATGACGTGGGTTCGATTCCCATCGCCCGCTCCACTTTCCGGCTGCACTGCAGCCAGCGCGCAAGCCGCCTCGTCGAAGGCGGCTTTTTTGTACCATGTGCCGGTTCCGCCGGTCACCGCGCCCGAGCCCTCGCTCGCAACCGAGCCAATCTCTGTCACCGATGATGCACGACGATCCGAACGAAGCCGGCCTGCCGCCGCACGACGACGCCCTGTCCGACGAAGCCGCCGACGGCACCGAAGTCAATCCGCTGCACCGCCGCCGTATCCGCAGCTTCGTCACGCGCGCCGGCCGCGTGTCCACCGGCCAGCGCCGCGCGCTCGACGAGCTCGGCCCGCGCTTCGTCGTCCCGTACGCACCGGAAACGCCCGACTGGAATGCAATCTTCGGCCGCAGCGCGCCGCGCATTCTCGAAATCGGCTTCGGGATGGGCGCGTCGACGGCCGAAATCGCCGCGAATCGCCCGGGCGACGATTTCCTCGGCGTCGAAGTGCACGAACCGGGCGTCGGCGCGCTGCTGAAGCTGATCGGCGAACAGGATCTGTCGAACATCCGCATCATCCAGCACGACGCGGTCGAAGTGCTCGAACACATGCTCAGGCCCGAAAGCCTCGACGGCGTGCATATCTTCTTCCCCGATCCGTGGCACAAGGCGCGGCACCACAAGCGCCGCCTGATTCAGCCGCCGCTCGTCGCGCAACTGGCATCGCGCCTGAAACCGGGCGCGTACCTGCATTGCGCGACCGACTGGCAGAACTACGCGGAACAGATGCTCGAGGTGCTGAGCGCCGAGCCGACGCTCGAAAACACGGCCGACGGTTACGCGCCGCGCCCCGACTATCGGCCCGTCACGAAGTTCGAACGACGCGGGCTGCGGCTCGGTCACGGCGTGTGGGATCTCGTGTTCCGCAAGCGCGCGGGCTGAGCGATCGGCGCACGCGCTCGCCGACGGCCGACGCATACGTCGCGCCGGTGGCATCGACGGCAATGCGGCCACACCGGCAAACGCCCGTGTGGCCGTTTTCACGTCTTCCGCCGATACGCTTGCCGCGTCGCACGGAGTTCAGGGGCCGGTTGTCATAGCCGACCGGTAGTGCCGACCCGCCGAACCCATTAAGTAAAGCACGTGCCGGCCTTTCACAATCCGCCTAACGGCTGAGCTTGTGCCCCCGAGATACCATGCATATTTGCCTGCACACCGGTTCCCGGGCAGCCGGACACGCATGACGGGCTCGCCACACCCGTGCGCAGCCCCTGCCCCGAAAACATCAACGATTTATTGACGATCGCGGGCACCTTATGAATCAGCAAGGCGCAACGGTCGGAATCAAGACATCTCAATTCGAATAGCTTACCCCAGTCGAATATCTATCAGGAAATTCAGACGGCCTTCCAGTAAAGACATTAGGATTCGAAATACGCAACATATCAATATTGCTTGCCAAGATAGACACGAATGCGCGTATATCGAGCCTCGGCGCTTCTGCTACCACGTTCAACGCGCGCGAATCCCCCATCACTGCTGCCAACGCATATCCTGCATAGACGCCTTCCGGACTACCTCCGTCTCTTCCTGCTTTAGCCGCCAGAATGTATCCGGTGAACGCCGAACCGCTAGCCATCACTGCATTTTGCGCGGCAACGATTCTTCTAGACCATTCACTGCCATCTCCGGACTTATTCATTTTATCGAGAATTTCACCGCTATCCTTGCTGTAAACTTCCCGCATCAAATAAAAATAACTAGCCTTCACGTTACCTTGTTCGACCAATTTCCCGAGCTCATCGATACTCATCTTATATCCAGTAACGACCTCTTCTGGCATCGGATAGCCGCTCTTCATCAGCCACTCGTACTGCTCTCGGCTATTAAACGCGATCGCATTTTGTCGGAAATTCTTGTAGAATTCGTCCATCACAAGCCTATCCGATCCGGGAAATGAACCCCTGAGCTCTTCGTCGTTACCAAAATCTTTCGACACATGCACATTAGGAAATTGGTATTTTTTTGGAGCTTCATCCTCTGACGGCCTGCGCTCAACTGCGACGGAATTGAATGAATCGACCGAGGCGGACTTTGTTTGATGCCCCATAGCGGAGTTCTCGGTATTTTTATTTGGCGAATCAGGGCCGGCGCGAAGCCCGAAATAGAACACGCTCGCGATCACACACAGCACCAGAAAGATCCAAAACTTTTTCATAACTTCCCTCTACTCAATATTGCACAGACTTGCACCAGTGTACTTGCTCACCACACCGCGGAGAAATCCAAATAGCGCGCAATACCACTGATCGACCGCCTCCTGATATGGTTTATCTCCAAATTTACGGACAGCATCTGCGTACTTCTCTGCTATTTCGCCACACAAGCCAGAACCGTTGCAAATTTGCTTCATATCCCGCTCGAATAAATTGTCACATAGCGCCTTGCTGAGCTTGCTTCCATAACAAACGTCATGGTTGTTACATGCGTTGGTAAAATCGTACCCGAGCGGCGCATTAGGTATAACGTACTTCATCCAACCGCTCGCAGGACCACAACCGTTTTGCAAGACACCTGCGTTTGGGACAAAAGAAATGCCGGACGTGAAGGGTTGGTTTCTCGGAATAAAACTGTGAAGGCGGAAAACGCCGATATTAGGTGGATTTGAAAAGTCACAATTTTTCAAATCTCGTCTTAGCATCTGCGTGTATTGACACTGAAGCCTCGGACTATTAGGCACATTGGCCAATGCCCAGCTCGTAGGACCTTTTGATGGCGGCCCGATGTCCCCGGCAAAATCCATCACCGATCCATATGGCCTTGATCCGGTAACGTTAATAGCAGGCAGTACGCCTTGCGCCATTGCAGTCTCTGACAATGCAAGCGGAGATACAAATAGCAAAGTTGCGATTTTCCCCATTTGTGCGTCCATTGAAATTATGTTCACGCAATCCGACTGAAGCGTTCAGTCGTCTCCTCCCCTGCCCCGGACAGCTGTCTGGGGACGTAATCGCTCGTCTAGCCCTATTTACAAAACAACGCGGCAAAGCGAAACAGGAGTGGCTTTGGGATGCTAATGCGAATGAGAATCATTCGCAAGTAGACTGTGAGGCTTCCCCGACCTTGCCGTGGCAAGGGTACGTACGTAGAGCACGGTGCACTACCGGTGCGGGTCATCCTTGTCCGGCGTGCCGACGTACCAGAACCGATGTCGGCCAATCGGCACTGGTTGACGACTGTAGCAACGTAGGTCTCCCAATCTGCAGGCCGTACGCGACCTCAGCTGACTGCCCGGCGCTGCGATCGGCTCCGAAACGAGACCACCAGCCATTACCGCTCCATGCACAACCCGCTTTTGTCCGCATCAAAAACAAAACGGCCCGACCGGCATCTGCCGATCGGGCCGTTTTCACATCCGCGCCCTACTCCCCCGAACGCCGATCACGCCCAGTTCAACCACCCGCTATAACCGACGAGCAGCACGAACAACCCGAACACGATCCGATACCACGCGAACACCGTGAAGTCGTGCGTCGCGACGTAGCGCAGCAGCCAGCGCACGCAGACGAACGCACTGACGAAGGCCGACACGAGCCCGAGCACGAACAACCCGAGCGCGTCGACGGTGAACGCGTGCCAGTCCTTCACGGTTTCATAGAGCGTCGCGCCGAAGATGATCGGAATCGCGAGGAAGAACGAAAACTCGGTCGCGACGCGACGCTCGAGGCCGAACAGCATCCCGCCGATGATCGTCGAGCCCGAGCGCGACATGCCGGGAATCAGCGCAAAGCACTGCGCGACACCGACTTTCAACGCATCCAGCGGCGTCAACTCGTCGATCGACTGCACGCGCGGCGGCTCGCGGCGCTCGCGCTGCCGCGCTTCGGCCCACAGAATGATCGCGCCGCCCACGACGAGCGCGAACGCGACCGGCACCGGCGAGAACAGCACGGCCTTGATCTTCTTCTCGAGCAGCAGCCCGAGCGCAATCGCCGGAATCGTTGCGATGACGACGTTCAGCGCGAAACGCCGCGCGTCGGGCCGGCTCGGCAGCCCGGTCACCACCGACGCGATCCGCTGCCGATACTCCCAGCACACGGCGAGAATCGCGCCGAACTGAATCACGACGTCGAACGTTTTCGCATGCGCGTCGTTGAAATTGAGGAAACTGCCGGCGACGATCAGGTGGCCGGTGCTCGATACCGGCAGGAATTCCGTCAGCCCCTCGACGACGCCGAGGATCAATGCCTTGCAGATCAGGATCCAGTCCATCCGTGGCCCAACTCCGAAGTGATCGAAAGAAAGGGCCACGCAGTCGTCGCGGCCCGCCCGGCCGCGCGATGCGACGTCACTTCTCGACGATCGCCACGCGTATGCCGTTTGTAAGAATCGTAATTGTACCGGGTTCGTAATTTACGCCGCCAAATTGCAGTTGCTCGGGCTTGAACGTGTAGATCGGATAGTTCGTGAGCAGCTGCGTCGCGAGCAGGCCGGCGGCCGCGCCGACCTGTTGCGTGTACATCTGCGCGTCGCCGTCGAGCACGAGGTTGTCGACGGCCGGCGCCCTGAGCACGACCGAGCGGCTCGGCGCATCGTACGCGAGTTGCCCCGACACCGTGAAGCGGCCGCTGACGGGCATGTGCAGGAACGGACTCTCGAAATGCGCGTCGAGCTGCACGGCGATGCGATTCTGATCGGGCAGCAGGCTGACGGCCGGATTCGCGAGCGAGACGTCGACGACCTGCGCGACGGTCTTCTGATACGGAAACTTGCGCGCGACGGCCTTTTGCACGTCGCCGCGCGAGAACGTGTAGTGATCGGGGATGAACGGGAACGTCGACGCGCACGCGACGAGCGACACCGACACGCCTACGGCGGCGGCACACGCAGCAAGAAAACGGCGCCGGCCGGGCGCGCGGGATGCGGTCATGCTGAAGCTCTCCTGTTCCTGTAACGGACGAATCCGGCGCTGCACTCGGCACACTCCGATGCGCACGACGCCGACGCGAATTAGTGCAGCAGCACCGCACGCGGGTTCCACGCGCCGGACCGCCGCAGTCCCACGCCGCCAACGCAGCGCCGACGCCTAACCGCGCACGCTAGCGCCGCACGCTGCCACCGGGACAAGCGGCCACAGGCTGCGTCGCGGCTTCGAGCTGCGTGAGCCATGCGAGCGCCTCATCGCGCGATGCGCCGCACATCTCGGCCGACGGCTGCAGCCCCGAACAGCACGCGGGTCGCTCCGGGCTGCCGAAGATCCGGCAACGCAGATCGGCGCCGAGCTGCACGCAGCGCACGCCGGCCGGCTTGCCGTCCGGCATGCCCGGAATCGAGCTGGAAATCGACGGCGCGATGCAGCAGGCGCCGCATCCCTCGCGACAGGCGTGCGGCGGTAAAACATCGGCGGGCGCCGGGCGAACGGCAGTTTCGGCAGGCACTCGGCTCTCCGGCAAGCAACAAAAAAAATCGGTGCGGCAACCGGACGCGTCGTCCGATCGTGCAGCCCGCATTGTGCCACTGCCGCTGCGACGTTATTACACAATGCAGCCCAATCGCGCATTTATATACTCGAAAGCATCTAAAAAGCGCGAGACCGCCATGACTTCCGGTTCTGCCGACACGCTGTTCCGTCCCGACCTGCTCGCGAAATACGGCGCGAACGGGCCGCGCTACACGTCCTACCCCACCGCGCTGCAGTTCCGCGACGACTTCCCGCATAGCGAGTTTGTGTGCGTCAAGTTGTGCAAAAGGGTTGATCAGGTATTCGGTTGATTCCGGGTTGCCGTGGTCGGCGCGCGGGGCGTAGCCCGGAGCGCCGACCACGGCGGCAGCCATCAGGCGGCCAGTCTCAACTGCTCCTTCTTTTGCTCGGCCAGCAGGGCCATGTTCAGGTAACGGTTGTCTTCGAGCCACGTCTCGTGGGTTTCGACGCACAGCGCCCGAATCAGTCGCAGGCACGACTCAGTGTTCGGAAAGATCCTTACCACGCGCGTGCGCCGCTTGATCTCCTCGTTGAGGCGCTCGAGCATGTTGGTGCTCTTCAAGTGCTTGTGGTGCGCTCGGGGCAGCCGGTAGAAGCTCAAGGTCTCGCCGATGTTGCTCTCGACCCAGTCGACGAGTTTCGGGTACTTGCCCTGCCACTTGGTGATCCATGCCGCCAGGTCACGACTGGCTTCCTGCAAGTCGCGCCGGTCGTAGATCCAGCGCAACTCCTGTAGGCAATCGTCGTCGGCCTTCCTGGGCAGGTAGTCGAGCGCGTTGCGCAGGAAATGCACATAGCAGCGCTGCCAGGCCGCTTCGCACAACACCTCGCTGATCGCCTTCTTCAGGCCCGCGTGGTCGTCTGAAACCACGAACTCCACGCCAGTGAGCCCACGCGCCTTGAGCCGCAGCAGGAAGTCCTTCCAGCTGCTTTGACTCTCCCGGTTGGCCGTCTCGACCGCCAGCACTTGACGCTGACCCTCCCAGTTGATGCCGATGGCGATCTGCACCGCCATTGAGCGGATCACCCCATCCTCACGCACCTTCTCGTAGCGCGCATCGAGAATGACGTACGGATACGCCTCTTCCAGTTGCCGGCTGGCAAAGCGCTCGAGTGCCTCGTCCAGGCTCTTGTTGATTGCCGAGATGGCCGAGGCGGAGAAGCTGTGCCCGCACAGCTCTTCAGTAATCGCCTTGACCTTGCGGGTCGACACGCCCTGCACGTACATCTCGGCCAACGCCGCCACCAGCGCTTTCTCGCTGCGCGCGTAGCGCTCAAAGAGCGCCGTCGAGAATTCGCCGCTGCGCTCGCGCGGAACCCGCAACTCTAGCTTGCCGATCCGGGTCACCAGCCCCCGGTGGTAGTAGCCCGCCCGGTAACCGCTGCGCGTCTGGCTACGCTCGCTCGGCGCCGCGCCAAGAAACTCCGTCATCTCCGCTTCGAGCATTTCCTGCAGCGCTTCCTTCATCAGCGACTTCATCAAGTCACGGTCGCCCAACACCCACTCTTTCGCCGACAACGACACCGTATTACTCTTGCTCGTGGTCATGGTTTGTCCTCTTCAAAGGTCAAGGTCGATATTCACAATCAACCTCTTACCATGACCACCCCTCTCTACAAGCCGCTCCGGGCTTTTGCACACTAATCAGAACACTACCCATAGCGACTACGTGCGCGCGGCGAGCGATCCGGGCGCGTCGTCGAGCGAGCTGTCGCTGTACTTCCACATCCCGTTCTGCAACACGGCCTGCTTCTACTGCGGCTGCAACCGGATCGCGACGAACAACCATCGGCGCGCGCGCCCGTATCTCGATCAACTGAAACGCGAAATCGCGCTACAAGCGACGCTGTTCGATCGGTCGCGCCCGGTCACGCAACTGCATTGGGGCGGCGGCACGCCGACGTTCCTGTCCGACGACGAAACGGCCGAGCTGATGGCCGCGACGCGCGAGCACTTCCTGCTCGCGCCCGACGCGGATGCCGAATACTCGATCGAAATCGACCCGCGCACGGTCACGCCGGCCACGCTCGTCCATCTGCGCACGATCGGCTTCAACCGGCTGAGCCTCGGCGTGCAGGATTTCGATCCGGACGTGCAGCGCGCGATCAACCGGATCCAGCCGCTCGCGATGACGGCCGACGTGATGGCCGCCGCGCGCGCGACGGGCTTCCATTCGATCAGCGTCGACCTGATCTACGGGCTGCCGCACCAGACGGTCGCCGCGTTCGCGCGCACGCTCGAGACGATCATCGAGCTCGCCCCGGACCGGCTGTCGGTGTTCGGCTACGCGCACATGCCGCATCTGTTCAAGATGCAGCGCCGGATCGACGACGCGACGCTGCCGCCGCCCGAAACGCGCATCGCGCTGCTCGGTCTCGCGATCGACATGCTGACGTCGGCCGGCTACGTCTACATCGGGATGGACCACTTCGCACGACCCTCCGACGAACTCGTGCGCGCGCAGCGCAACGGCACGCTGCAGCGCAATTTCCAGGGCTACAGTACGCGCGCCGATACGGACCTGATCGGGATCGGCGTGTCGTCGATCGGCAAGGTCGGCGACGTCTACGCGCAGAACGCCAAGGATCTGCCGGCCTACGGCGCGGCGCTCGAGGCGGGACGCCTGCCGATCGCGCGCGGCGTGCGGCTGACCGCCGACGACCGCCTGCGCCGCGACGTGATCGCTCAGCTGATGTGCAATCTCGAGCTGCCGTTCTCGCCGATCGAAGCCGCGCACGGAATCCGCTTCGCCGATCGTTTCGCGCGCGAGCTCGACGCGCTGCGCCCGTTCGAGCGCGACGGGCTGCTGACAATCGCCGCCGACCGGCTGACGATCCACCCGCCGGGCCGGATGGTCGTGCGCAACATCGCGATGGCGTTCGACGCGTATCTCGGCCGCACGCCGGCGCAGCGCTACTCGCGCACGGTCTGAGCCGCCGCGCGGCGCAGGCGGCCGGCGCGCGGGCGGCGGGTTTGATAAAGTACGGAGCTTACGCCCCGCCACACGCCCACGATGCGCACCACCAAAGCGACCCACGCGGTCGAACGCCTGAAAGCCCGCTCCGGCAATCCGCAGTACGCGGCCGTCGCGATGCCGGGCGGCCTGTTCTATCTCGTCGACCGCTCGGGCGGCACCGCCAAGAAGCGCTGCGACCCGCTGCCGCTCGACGAATTCGTCAAGTTCGTCGATGAACTTGGCCCCAAAAAACCGCGCAAGGTCAGCAAGCTGGACCTCGCGTTCGAGGCGCAGATCAACAAGCGGAAAGGATAAGGTTCGTTGCAGGGCGCCTGAAGGCTTGCCGGGCGCCCTGTTTGGTACAATCACGAAGTTTTTCTATCCTCGCTGATAGCCGCCAGGCTGCATGACCACACCATGAATATCGAAAAAGCGCGTTTCAACATGATCGAACAGCAGATCCGGCCGTGGGACGTGCTGGATCTGGATGTCCTGGGCCTGCTGTCGATCGTCAAGCGTGAGAATTTCGTTCCGGCCGAATACCGCGATCTCGCGTTCGCCGATCTCGAACTGCCGCTGCCCGGCGGCCGCAAGATGCTGTTCCCGCGCGTCGAAGCGCGCGTGCTGCAGGAACTGGCCGTCAAGAAACACGAGAACGTGCTCGTGATCGGCGCGGGCTCCGGCTACCTGACCGCACTGATCGCGCACCGCGCGCTGCACGTGACGGCCGTCGAGATCGACCCGACGATCGCGAAGTTCGCGGCCGACAACCTGCGCGAGAACGCCGTGACGAACGCGGAAGTCGTGCTCGGCGACGGTTCGCTCGGCTGGCCCGACAAAGCGCCGTACGACGTGATCTGCGTCGCGGGCGGCCTGCCGGTCGTGCCGCAGCAGATGCTCGAACAGCTGAAGATCGGCGGCCGCCTGTCGGCGTTCGTCGGCGGCCGTCCGGTGATGAAGGCGCAGGTGATCACGCGCATCGACGAGAAGCAGTATCGCGTCGCGGACGTGTTCGAAACCTACGTCGACCACCTCGTCAACGCGATGGAACCGTCGCGCTTCAAGTTCTGAGCGGCGGAGCCACCATGCAGATCCTGACGCCCGCGATGCTCGCGGAATGGCTTCGCGATCCGGCGCGCCCCGCGCCGGTCGTCCTCGACGTGCGCGAGCCGTGGGAAGTCGCGACCGCGCAGATCGACGGCAGCGTGTCGATTCCGATGCAGCAGATCCCCGCCCGCAGCGAAGAGCTCGACGACGAAGCGGAAATCGTCTGCGTCTGCCATCACGGGATGCGCAGCGCGCAGGTCGCGATGTTCCTCGAATCGCGCGGCTTCACGAAGCTGTACAACCTGCAGGGCGGAATCGACGCGTGGTCGCGCGACGTCGATCCGTCGGTGCCGCGCTACTGATCGCCCGCTACCGATCGCACGCCGGGCACGCGCCTCGCGTGCCCGCGCTTCTCTCCTTCGCTAGTCCGTTTCCTTCAGCGCTTCCGCGACGATCGCGAACAGCTCCGCGATCTGTGCCTCCTCGACGATCAGCGGCGGCGAAAACGCGAGGATGTCGCCCGTATAGCGAATCATCGCGCCCTTCCTGTAACACCTGACGAACACGTCGTACGCGCGCGTGCCGGGCTTGCCGTCGCGCGGTTTCAGCTCGATGCCGCCGACAAGCCCGAGATTGCGCACGTCGATCACGTGCCGCGCGTCGCGCAGCTTGTGGATCTCGCGTTCGAACACGGGCGCCATGCGCGCCGCGCGGTCGAACAGCTGCTCGTGTTCGTAGACGTCGAGCGTCGCGCACGCGGCGGCCGCGGCGAGCGGATGCCCCGAATACGTATAGCCGTGGAACAGCTCGATGCCGGCCGGCGCGCCGTCGACGATCGTGTCGTGGATCATGTCGCTCGCGGCGACCGCGCCCATCGGCACCGCCGCGTTCGTCGTGCCTTTCGCCATCGTCAGCAGATCGGGCGTCACGCCGAAGAACTGCGCGGCGAACGGCGCGCCGAGACGCCCCCAGCCCGTGATCACCTCGTCGAAGATCAGCAGGATTCCGTAGCGGTCGCATAGCGCGCGCAGCCGCTCGAGATAGCCCTGCGGCGGAATCAGCACGCCGGCCGAGCCGGCGACCGGTTCGACGATCACCGCGGCGATCGTCGATGCGTCGTGCAGCGCGACGATTCGCTCGAGTTCGTCGGCGAGATGTGCGCCCCACGCAGGCTGCCCTTTCGAAAACGCGGCTTCGGCGATGTTCAGCGTATGCGGCAGATGGTCGACCGCCGGCAGCAGCGCGCCCGAATACGCCTTGCGGTTCGGCGCGATGCCGCCGACTGAGATGCCGCCGAAGCCGACGCCGTGATAGCCGCGCTCGCGGCCGACGAAGCGCGTACGCTGCGCTTCGCCGCGCGCGCGGTGATACGCGAGCGCGATCTTCAGCGCGGTATCGACCGCTTCGGAGCCGGAGTTCGTGAAGAACACGTGCTTCAGATTGCCCGGCGTATGACGCGCGATGCGCGTCGCGGCCTCGAACGCCTTCGGGTGCCCCATCTGGAACGTCGGCGCGAAATCCATCTCGGCCGCCTGCGCGCCGATCGCCGCGACGATCTCGCCGCGGCAATGACCGGCGTTCACGCACCAGAGCCCGGCGGTGCCGTCGAGAATGCGTCGGCCGTCGTCCGACGTGTAGTACATCCCCTTCGCCGATACCAGCAGGCGCGGCGCGTCCTTGAACTGACGGTTCGCGGTAAACGGCATCCAGAACGCGGACAGATCGGGCGTATTCGAGGGCGATTCGGTCATGACGTCTCCTTGGCGGTATCGGGCGCGGCCGTTCGCTGCGCCGGCGTGGTGCGCCGACGCCCGTTCGATGCGGATCGAACATCGAGTGTAGGCACCGAAACGGTGAAGCACAACCGTGCACCATCTGCGCCCGCGCGCCTGCACCGCGACGGCGCGGCCGATGCCACACGATGCGTCATCGAATCCCGCCGAACAGCCGCTCGGGCCCGCCCCGCGCGGCTTCGCGCGACTGGCACATGCCTTGCGTGAGTGGATCGGCCGGCGCCGCGCGGCGCATGCGCATCCAACACGTCAAGGGGATACCGATGAAACGTCGCAGTCTGTTGAAGTTCGGTTCGATGGCCGGTGCGCTCGCGCTGGCAGGCAGGAGCCCGTTCGCGCACGCAGCCGATGCGGGCACCGGCCCGATCAAGGTCGGCATCCTGCATTCGCTGTCGGGCACGATGGCGATTTCCGAAACGTCGCTGAAGGACACGGCGCTGATGACGATCGCCGACATCAACAAGAACGGCGGCGTGATGGGCCGCAAGATCGAGCCGGTCGTCGTCGATCCGGCGTCGAACTGGCCGCTGTTCGCGGAGAAGGCGCGCCAGCTCCTGACGCAGGACAAGGTCGCATGCGTGTTTGGCTGCTGGACGTCGGTGTCGCGCAAGTCGGTGCTGCCGGTGTTCGAAGAGCTGAACGGGCTGCTCTACTACCCGGTGCAGTACGAAGGCGAGGAAATGTCGCGCAACGTCTTCTATACGGGCGCCGCGCCGAACCAGCAGGCGATTCCGGCCGTCGAGTATCTGATGAGCGCCGAAGGCGGCGGCGCGAAGCGCTTCTTCCTGCTCGGCACCGACTATGTGTATCCGCGCACGACGAACAAGATCCTGCGCGCGTTCCTCAAATCGAAAGGCGTGAAGGAAGCCGACATCCAGGAGGTCTACACGCCGTTCGGCCACAGCGACTATCAGACGATCGTCGCGAACATCAAGACCTTCGCGCAAGGCGGCAAGACCACCGTCATCTCGACGATCAACGGCGATTCGAACGTGCCGTTCTACAAGGAGCTCGGCAACCAGGGCATCAAGGCGACCGACGTGCCGGTCGTCGCGTTCTCGGTCGGCGAGGAAGAGCTGCGCGGGATCGACACGAAGCCGCTCGTCGGCCACCTCGCCGCATGGAACTACTTCATGTCGGTGAAGAACCCGACCAACACGAAGTTCAAGGACCAGTTCGCCGCGTGGGTGAAGGCGAACAATCTGCCGGGCGGCGCGAAGCGCGTGACGAACGATCCGATGGAGGCGACCTACGTCGGCATCCATATGTGGAAGCAGGCGGTCGAGAAAGCGAAGAGCACCGACGTCGACAAGGTGCGTGTCGCGATGATCGGCCAGACCGTTGCCGCGCCGTCGGGCTTCACGCTGTCGATGGACGGCAACCATCATCTGCACAAGCCGGTGATGATCGGCGAGATCCGCGGCGACGGGCAGTTCAACGTCGTATGGAAGACGAAGACCGCGGTACGGGCGCAACCGTGGAGCCCGTTCATCGCCGGCAACCAGGGCAAGCCGGACGTCGTCAGCTCGATTCCGGCATTCCTGCGGCGGCAGCGCGCGGCGCTGGCCTGATGCGATGCGGGACGTTGCTTGCATGCGCAACGTTCCGCACCTGAGCGGTTCAGCGCGATGACGGCGCGGTACGGCGGCTGCGTCGTTGTATGCCGCATCGCGAGGCCGCCGCGGCCGCCGAAACGCGCGGCCCCGCCGCTCCACCGCACGTCACCGCTTCTCTACGCCTGACAGGATTTCCGATGCCACTACGCTTTCGCCGGGCCGTCGCCGTCGCGGCCCTCGTCTGTGCCGCTGTCGCGGGCGCGCTGCCGCACGCGGCATACGCGCTGACGGCCGCCGACACCGCCGCGCTCGCAGGCGACGACTTCGACGCGAAGACGGCCGCGATCGAACGGCTCTCCACCGACACCGATCCGCGCGCGCTCGCGCTGCTCAATGCACTGTCGAGCGGCGACGCGCTCGCGACCGGCGACGCGCACGTGCTGATCCAGACCGGCGACACCACGCACGACGCGCTCACGCAAGCCGCGACGCCGGCGGGCGACGCGCAGCCCGTGATGCTGAACAACCTGCTGCGCACGAAGATCGCCGCTGCGCTGTCGGGCCTCGCGCTGGCATCGCCCGACGTCGCCGCGCGGCGCGACGCGATCGATGCGCTGCTGAAGTCGCCCGATCCTGCACTGAAGCCGATGATCGAGCGCGCCCGCGCGAAGGAGACCGATCCCGCGCTGAAACGCCGCCTCGACGCGCTGTGGGCGATCGCGGCGCTGCACGATGCCGATCCGGCGAAACGCCTCGAAGCCGTGCGCGTGGTGGCCGCGCGCAGCGATGTCGACATGATCGAGCAGTTGCGTCCGCTCGTCGCGAAGAACGCGGACGGCAGCTTTGCCGAACCCGACGCGCACGTGCGCGACGCGGCCCAGCACGGGCTCGACGCGCTGCATGCGCTGCAGCGCCGCGCCGAGATCGTCGGCACCGTGTTCGCGGGCCTGTCGCTCGGCAGTGTGCTGCTGCTCGCGGCGCTCGGCCTCGCGATCACGTACGGGCTGATCGGCGTGATCAACATGGCGCACGGCGAATTCCTGATGATCGGTGCGTACGCAACCTATGTCGTGCAGACGCTGATCCAGCGCCACGCGCCGGCCGCGTTCGACTGGTATCCGCTCGTCGCGGTGCCGGCGTCGTTCGCGGCGGCCGCACTCGTCGGCATCGTGCTCGAACGGCTCGTGCTGCGACATCTGTACGGCCGCCCGCTCGAGACGCTGCTCGCCACGTTCGGCGTGAGCCTGATCCTGATCCAGGCGACGCGGATGCTGTTCGGCGCGCAGAACGTGCAGGTCGTGAATCCGTCGTGGATGAGCGGCGGCGTCACCGTGATGCAGAACCTGATCCTGCCGTACAACCGGCTCGCGATCCTCGCGTTCGCGCTCGCGGTAGTGGGCGTCGCATGGGCCGTGCTGACGAAGACGCGGCTCGGCCTGTTCGTGCGCGCCGTCACGCAGAACCGCCGGATGGCCGCATGCGTCGGCGTGAAGACCGCGCGCGTCGACGCCTATGCATTCGCGTTCGGCGCCGGCATCGCGGGGCTCGGCGGCTGCGCGCTGTCGCAGATCGGCAATGTCGGCCCGGACCTCGGGCAGAACTACATCATCGATTCGTTCATGGCGGTCGTGCTCGGCGGCGTCGGCCAGATTGCCGGCACCGTGCTCGGCAGCTTCGGCCTCGGCCTCGTCGGCAAGGCGATCGAACCGTTCTGGGGCGCGGTGCTGGCGAAGATCGCCGTGCTCGTGATGATCGTGCTGTTCATCCAGAAGCGTCCCCAGGGCATGTTTGCCGCGAAGGGCCGCAGCGCGGAGGCTTGACGTGACTTCCCTCACCGATTCGTTGTCGAACGCGGCCGCCGATGCGCAGCCGCACGCGCCCGCCGCGCGCACGCACGGCGGCTTCGCACTGGGCCTGCCGCCGCGCCCGGCGCTGCTGTCGCGCCGCGCATGGCTCGCGCTCGTCGCGCTGTGCCTCGCGGTCGGCATCGGCGTGCCGCTCGCGGCGCTCGTCGCGCCCGAGTCGAGCGCGTTCCATCTGTCCGCCTATGCGATGACGCTCGCCGGCAAGCTGATGTGCTATGCGATCGCCGCGCTCGCGCTCGATCTCGTCTGGGGCTACTGCGGCATCCTGAGCCTCGGCCACGGGCTGTTCTTCGCGCTCGGCGGCTATGCGATCGGCATGTACCTGATGCGCGAGATCGGCCGCGACGGCCAGTACGGCAGCGACCTGCCCGACTTCATGGTGTTTCTCGACTGGCACCAATTGCCGTGGTACTGGGCCGGCACGCAGCACCTCGCGTGGGCGCTGCTGCTCGTCGTGCTCGTGCCGGCCGTGCTCGCATGGGTATTCGGCTTTTTCGCGTTCCGCTCGCGCGTGAAGGGCGTCTATCTGTCGATCATCACGCAAGCGCTGACGTTCGCCGCGATGCTGCTGTTCTATCGGAACGAGACGGGCTTCGGCGGCAACAACGGCTTCACCGATTTCAAGCGGATCGCCGGCTTCCCGATCACGTCGCCCGGCACGCGTACCGTGCTGCTGCTGCTCACGTTCGCGACGCTCGTGCTCGCGTTCGTCGCCGCGCGCGCGATCGTCACGAGCAAGCTCGGCCGCGTCGTGACCGCGGTGCGCGACGGCGAGACGCGGCTGATGTTCCTCGGCTACAGCCCGCTCGCCTACAAGCTGTTCGTGTGGACCGTCTCGGCCGTGCTGTGCGGCATCGCGGGCGCGCTGTACGTGCCGCAGGTCGGCATCGTGAACCCCGGCGAGATGTCGCCCGGCAATTCGATCGAGATGGCGATCTGGGTCGCGGTCGGCGGACGCGGCACGCTGATCGGCCCGATCGTCGGCGCGTTCGCGGTGAACGGCGCGAAGAGCGTGTTTACCGCCTACTTCGCCGAATACTGGCTGTTCTTTCTCGGCCTGATCTTCGTGCTCGTGCCGCTGCTGCTGCCGCGCGGGATCATGGGCGTCGTCGAACGCGTGCTTGCGAAAGGGGAAAGCCGATGAACGGAACGGCGCTTTATCAGTTCATTCCGCCGCCGGAAGACGACCAGCTTGCGGTGAGCGGCACCGCGTCGATGGGCCGCGTCGCGCCCACGGGCATCGACACGTCGCACGGCACGATCCTCTATCTCGAGGACATCGACGTGAGCTTCGACGGCTTTCGCGCGCTGAACAAGCTGTCGCTCGCGATCGACGTGGGCGAGCTGCGCTGCGTGATCGGACCGAACGGCGCGGGCAAGACGACGATGATGGACGTGATCACCGGCAAGACGCGCCCCGATGCGGGCAAGGTCTTCCTCGGCCAGACGCTCGACCTCGCGCGGATGAACGAGCCCGAGATCGCGCGCGCGGGGATCGGCCGCAAGTTCCAGAAGCCGACCGTGTTCGAACAGCATCCGGTGTGGGAAAACCTCGAGCTCGCGATGCAGACCGACAAGGGCTGGCTCGCGTCGCTGCGCGCGCGGCTCGACCGCGACGCGCAGGCGAAGATCGAGGAAACGCTCGCGCTGATCGGCCTCGAAAGCCACGCGTTTCGCGCGGCGGGCGAGCTGTCGCACGGCCAGAAACAGCGGCTCGAGATCGGCATGCTGCTGATGCAGCGCCCCGCGCTGCTGCTGCTCGACGAACCGGCGGCCGGGATGACCGATCACGAGACGATGGAACTCGCGGAACTGCTGAACACGTTGCGCGGCACGTGCTCGATGATGGTCGTCGAGCACGACATGGAATTCGTCGCGGCGCTCGCCGGCGACGCGGGCCGCGTGACGGTCATGGCAGAAGGCGCGGTGCTCGCGCAAGGCACGCTCGATCAGGTCAAGCGCAACGACGCCGTGATCGAGTCTTACCTCGGACGATGATGCGATGCTGAAGATCGAAGCGCTCAACCAGTACTACGGCGGCAGCCATATCCTGCGCAACGCGACGCTCGATGCTGAAGACGGCAAGCTCACCGTGCTGCTCGGCCGCAACGGCGTCGGCAAGACGACGCTGCTGCGCTGCGTGATGGGCGTCGTCGCCGCGAAAAGCGGCACCGTGTCGTGGCGCGGCGCGTCGCTCGGCACGTTGCGACCGGAGGCACGCGTGGCCGCCGGACTCGCCTACGTGCCGCAGGGCCGCGACATCTTTCCTCGATTGACCGTCGAAGAGAACCTGCTCGTCGGCGCGGCCAGCCGCAGCGCGCGCTCGAAAGTGCCCGAGCGCATCTATGCGCTGTTCCCCGTGCTGAAGGACATGCGCGCGCGGCGCGGCGGCGACCTGTCGGGCGGCCAGCAGCAGCAGCTCGCGATCGGCCGCGCGCTGATGAGCGAGCCGCAGTTGCTGATCCTCGACGAGCCGACCGAAGGCATCCAGCCGTCGATCATCCAGGACATCGGGCGCACGCTGCGTCAGCTCGTCGACGAAACGAAGATGACCGTCCTGCTCGTCGAACAGTATTACGATTTCGCGCGCTCGATCGCGGACCGCTACTGGGTGATGAGCCGCGGCGAGATCGTCGCGGGCGGCGACGCGCGCGACATGGATGCGAACGGCGTGCGCGAACTCATCGCGGTGTAGCGCGCCGCGCGACCTTCATCGTCGGCACTTCCGCGAAAGCGGCATCGGCATTATTGTTCCGGTAGCATCCGCATTCGCGCTGCCGGTTGCGCGCCGATCCGCTCCCTTCGTTTTCCTTTCGCACCGATGTCCGCCTCCGATTCCCACGCGCCGCTGTCGCGCCCCGCCGTCGCCAAGTCGTGGCGCGGCCGCCTCGAACTCGGCTTCGAACGGCAGCACACGCGCACGGCACTCGTGCATCGCTTGCACGACGGCCCGTTGCGCGTGCAGCGCCCGCTGTATCCGGAAGGCGACGCGATCTGCCATGCGGTGATCGTGCATCCGCCGGGCGGCGTCGCGGGCGGCGACCGGCTCGACATCGACATCGCACTCGGCGAGGACACGCACGCCGTCCTCACCACACCGGGCGCGACGAAGTGGTACAAGTCGAACGGGCTCGACGCCACGCAGCGCATCGCGATCGTGCTCGGCGAACGCGCGAAGCTCGACTGGCTGCCGCAGAACAATTTGTTTTTCGATCACGCGCACGCGTCGCTCGATTTCTCGCTGACGCTCGGCGCAGGCGCGAGCGCGATCGGCTGGGACGCGACGCAGCTCGGCCGTCAGGCGGCCGGCGAAACCTGGGCGGCCGGGCGCGTCGCGTCGACGTCGACGCTCGTCGATGCGCACGGCCGGCCGCTCTGGACCGAACGCGCGCTGCTCGATGCGCGCGACCCGCTGCGCGCGGCACCGCAGGGCCTCGCGGGCTTCCCCGCGTACGGCACGCTGTGGGCGGCCGGCGCCGCGTGCGACGCCGCACTCGCCGAATCGCTCGCCGAACGCATGTCGTTCGACGACACGCTGCGCGCGGGCGCGACCTGCGTGACGCCGGGCGTCGTGCTCGTGCGCGCGCTCGCCGCGTCGATGGAAACGCTGCAGCGTCACCTCACCGACTGCTGGCTGCATCTGCGGCCGATCGTGCACGGCGCCGAGGCGCGACCGTTGCGCCTCTGGCAGACCTGAGCACGCGCACCAGTTCGGCGCGCGCCGATGCACGGCGTTCGGGCAGCACGCACGACGAATGTGCATGGAATCGCGCGCGACGTGCATGGCACGCCCCTTGCTGCTTACCGATCCGCTACGTCGCGCACGCCGAACGACGCGGTGCTACGATGAGCCGCGTTCCCGCACGGGTGCCGTGTGCCGTCGAACATTACGCTTTCCTGAACGTCCGCCTTCATGAAACTGACTCCCCGAGAAAAAGACAAGCTGCTGATCTTCACGGCGGCACTGCTGGCCGAACGTCGCCGCGCACGCGGGCTCAAGCTGAACTATCCGGAGGCGGTCGCGTTCATCACGGCCGCGCTGATGGAAGCCGCGCGCGACGGCAAGACCGTCGCCGAAGTCATGCACTACGGCACGACGCTGCTCACGCGCGACGACGTCATGGACGGCGTGCCGGAGATGATTCCCGACATTCAGGTCGAAGCGACCTTCCCCGACGGCACGAAGCTCGTCACCGTCCATCACCCGATTCCGTAAGGCACCACATGATTCCCGGCGAAATCCTCACCGACGACGGCGAACACGAACTGAACGCGGGACGCGCGACGATCGCGCTCGTCGTCGCGAACACCGGCGATCGGCCGGTCCAGGTCGGCTCGCACTATCACTTCTACGAAGTGAACGACGCGCTTGCGTTCGACCGCGAAGCCGCGCGCGGCTTCCGGCTGAACATCGCGGCCGGCACCGCCGTACGCTTCGAGCCGGGCCAGACGCGCACCGTCGAGCTCGTCGCGCTCGCGGGCGACCGCGTCGTCTACGGTTTTCAGGGCAAGGTGATGGGGCCGCTCTGAGCGACGCCCGCGCTTCTCATCAGGAACAGCACGACATGACACTACGCTTGAGCCGCCGCGCGTACGCGGAAATGTTCGGGCCGACGACGGGCGACCGCGTCCGCCTCGCCGACACCGAACTGCTGATCGAGATCGAACGCGACTTCACGATCTACGGCGAGGAAGTGAAGTTCGGCGGCGGCAAGGTGATCCGCGACGGGATGGGCCAGTCGCAGCGCGTCTCGGCCGAGGTGCCGGACACGGTGATCACGAACGCGGTGATCCTCGATCACTGGGGCATCGTGAAGGCCGACATCGCGATCAAGCACGGCCGCATCGCCGCGATCGGCAAGGCCGGCAACCCCGACATCCAGCCCGGCGTGACGATTGCGATCGGTGCGGGTACCGAAGTGATCGCCGGCGAAGGGCTGATCGTGACCGCGGGCGGCATCGATACGCACATCCACTTCATCAGCCCGCAGCAGATCGACGAAGCGCTCGCGTCCGGCGTCACGACGATGCTCGGCGGCGGCACGGGGCCGGCGACCGGCACCAACGCGACGACCTGCACGCCGGGGCCGTGGCACATGGAACGGATGCTGCAGGCGGCCGACGGCTGGCCGATCAATCTCGGCTTTCTCGGCAAGGGCAATGCGAGCCGGCCGGAGCCGCTCGTCGAACAGATCGCGGCCGGCGCGATCGGGTTGAAGCTGCACGAGGACTGGGGCACGACGCCTGCCGCGATCGATACCTGCCTGTCGGTCGCCGACGATACCGACACGCAGGTCGCGATCCATACCGACACGCTGAACGAAGCCGGCTTCGTCGAATCGACGGTCGCCGCGTTCAAGGGCCGCACGATCCACACGTATCACACCGAAGGCGCGGGCGGCGGCCATGCGCCCGACATCCTGAAGGTGTGCGGCGAAGCGAACGTGCTGCCGTCGTCGACGAATCCGACGCGCCCCTACACGATCAACACGCTCGAAGAGCATCTCGACATGCTGATGGTGTGTCATCACCTCGATCCGTCGATCGCGGAGGATCTCGCGTTCGCCGAATCGCGCATCCGCCGCGAGACGATCGCGGCCGAGGACATCCTGCACGATCTCGGCGCGCTGTCGATGCTGTCGTCCGATTCGCAGGCGATGGGCCGCGTCGGCGAAGTGATCATCCGCACCTGGCAGACCGCGCACAAGATGAAGGTGCAGCGCGGCGCGCTGCCGGAAGACAGCGCGCGCAACGACAACTTCCGCGCGAAGCGCTACGTCGCGAAGTACACGATCAATCCGGCGATCACGCACGGTATCGCGCACCACGTCGGCTCGATCGAACCGGGCAAGTGGGCGGATCTCGTGCTGTGGGAACCGGCGTTCTTCGGGATCAAGCCGACGATGATCCTCAAGGGCGGGATGATCGCGCTCGCGCAGATGGGCGACCCCAACGCGTCGATTCCGACGCCGCAGCCCGTTCACTATCGCGAGATGTTCGCGACGCGCGGCGGCGCGCTGGCCCGCACGTCGCTGACCTTCGTGTCGCAGCTGGCGGCCGACGCAGGCATCGCCGAGCGCTACGGGCTCGCGAAGCCGATCGTGCCGGTGCGCAATTGCCGCCAGGTCACGAAGGCCGACATGATCCACAACGCGTGGCGCCCCGCGATCAGCGTCGATCCGGAGACCTACGACGTGATCGCCGACGGCCAGCTGCTGACCTGCGAACCCGCATCCGTGCTGCCGATGGCGCAGCGCTATTTCCTGTTCTGACCGACCGTTCCCGTTTCATGCGCACGCTCGACAAACGCATTGCTCCCAACGTCCGGCTCGCCGCGTCGCTCGTCGCACGCGCACCGTCGCTCACGCTGACCTACGACGCCCGCTGCAAGAGCCGGCTCGCCGCGACGCTCGACACCGGCGAAGACGTCGCCGTGCTGCTGCCGCGCGGCACCGTGCTGCGCGACGGCGACGTGCTCGTCGCCGACGACGGCGCACTCGTGCGCATCGCGGCGGCCGCCGAAACCGTGCTGCTCGTGCGCGCGGCCGATCCGCTGACGTTGATGCGCGCCGCCTATCACCTCGGCAACCGGCACACGCCGGTCGAGATCGGCGACGGCTATCTGAAGCTTGAAGCCGACCCGGTGCTCGCCGACATGCTGCGCCGGCTCGGCACGCAGGTCGAGCAAACGAGCGCGCCGTTCCAGCCGGAAGCCGGCGCATACGGCGGCGGCCACAAGCACGGACACGATGCGACGTTCGCCGAAGACTATGCGCTCGCGCAGCAGGCGTTCGGCGAACACCACGGCCACTCGCACTCGCACTCGCACTCGCACTCGCACGATCACGGTCACGATCACGATCACGATCACGATCATCAGCATGGTCCCGGTTGCACGCACGGCCACGGCCATGAACACCACTGAACTCGTCGCGCTGCTGCATCTCGCGTCGCCGGCATTGCCGATCGGCGCGTTCAGCTATTCGCAGGGGCTCGAAGCGGCGCTCGACGCCAACCTGGTCCACGACGCGGACAGCGCGCGCGACTGGATCGCCAGCGGCCTGACCGACGTGCTCGCGCACGGCGAACTGCCGTTCCTCGCACACCAGCTCGCGCGCTGGCATGCGCACGACGCGCCCGCGCTCGCCGCCGAAAACGCATGGTTCGTCGCGAGCCGCGAATCGTCGGAACTGCGTCGCGAGACCGAGCAGATGGGCTGGTCGCTCGCGCAGCTTTGTGCGTCGCTCGAATGGGGCGATGCCGCGCGGCGCGCGACGCTCGCGTCGCTGCAGCCGATCGCGCTGCCGACCGCGTTCGCCTATGCGGCCGCCGCGCACGATGCCGGCGCCGATGCGGTGCTCGCCGCCTATGCATTCGGCTGGGTCGAGAACCAGACGGCCGCCGCGCTGAAAGCCGTGCCGCTCGGCCAGCTCGCCGGCCAGCGCATCATCGTCGCACTGCGCGATGCGATCGACGCGGCCGTGCGCCGCGCGCTCGCGACGCCGGCCGATGCCGTCAACACGTTCGCGCCGCAGCTCGGCATCCTGTCCGCACGGCACGAAACGCAGTATTCGCGGTTGTTCCGCTCCTGACCTACGACCCACACTACGCCATGAACGCACCCGCTCCCTCCGTCTCCCGCCGCACCAAGAAACTGCCGCCGCTGCGCGTCGGCATCGGCGGCCCGGTCGGCTCAGGCAAGACCACGCTGCTCGAAATGCTGTGCAAGACGATGCGCGACCGGTACGACCTCGTCGCGATCACCAACGACATCTATACGAAGGAAGATCAGCGCCTGCTGACGGTCGCCGGCGCGCTGCCCGAGGAACGCATCATGGGCGTCGAGACGGGCGGCTGCCCGCACACGGCGATCCGCGAGGATGCGTCGATCAATCTCGAGGCCGTCGACCGGATGCTGTCGCGCTTTCCCGATGCCGACATCGTGTTCATCGAATCGGGCGGCGACAATCTCGCGGCAACGTTCAGCCCCGAGCTGTCGGACCTGACGATCTACGTGATCGACGTCGCGGGCGGCGAGAAGATTCCGCGCAAGGGCGGCCCCGGCATCACGAAGTCCGACCTGCTCGTGATCAACAAGACCGATCTCGCGCCGCTGGTCGGCGCGAACCTCGACGTGATGGCGTCCGACACGAAGAAGATGCGCGGCGAGCGGCCTTACGTGATGACGAACCTGAAGGCGCTCGAAGGCGTCGCGGAAGTCGTCGCGTTCATCGAGAAGAAGGGATTGTTGACGGTCTGAGCGAACGGCCGGCCCACGCACGACCGGGAGATGGCCTCGGGGCCGGCGGCGATCTGAAATAGGCGGCGGCAGCGCGGCGCCGGCGCTGCGCAATCGCGTCGCGCCGGCTCGCCGTCAGTCGTCCTGCGTGACGGACGTGTCGCGCTCGACCGGCGGCAGCAGGGCCGCCAGCACGTCCACCGTGCGCGCGGTCGCGCCGCGATGGCGTGCCGCAAACGCCGCGGCGGCGGCGCCCATCGCGATGCGCCGCGGGTTGTCGGCGAACAGCGCGTCGAGCACGTGCGCGAGATCGAGCGGATCCGCGACCTGCAGCGCCGCGCCGGCCGCGACCGCGTCGGCCGTCGCCTGCGTGAAGTTGAACACGTGCGGCCCGATCACGACCGGCACGCCGACCGCGCATGCCTCGATCAGGTTCTGGCCGCCGAGCGGCAGCAGGCTGCCGCCGATGAACGCGACGTCGGCCGCCGCGTAGTACGCGCCAAGCTCGCCCATCGAATCGCCGAGCAGCACCTGCACGTCGTTCGGCAGCGCATCCGCGGCCGGGCGACCTGCCGCGAGCGCGGCCGCATCGGCCGCCCATGCGGAGCGCCGTACGCATTTGAGCCCTTCGCGCGCGACCAGCGACTCGACTTCCGCAAAGCGCTGCGGATGGCGCGGCACGAGCATCAGCAGCGCGCCGGGCGTGCGCATCGCCGCGAACGCCTGCAACACGAGCGCTTCCTCGTTCTCGCGCGTGCTCGCCGCGACCCACACCGGACGCTTGCCGATCGCGTCACGCCATGCATGGCCGCGCGCCGCGAGTTCGGGCGGCGTCGTCATGTCGAACTTCAGGTTGCCGAGCACCGCGACGTTGCGTGCACCGAGCGACGTCAGCCGCTCGGCATCGGCCGGGCTCTGCGCGAGCACGCGCGAGAAGCCGCCGAACACTTCCTGCGTCGCCGCACCGAACTTCGCCGCGCGCCGGCACGAACGCGCCGACATCCGCGCATTCGTCAGCACGAGCGGCACGTCCGCGCGACGGCACTCGTCGATCAGCGTCGGCCACACTTCCGTTTCCATCACGAGGCCGAGCGTCGGCCGCCATGCGCGCAGAAAGCGCCGTACGGCGCCCGGCATGTCGTAGGGCAGATAGCAGCGCAGCACGCGATCGCCGAACAGCTGCTCGCCCGTCGCGCGGCCGCTCGGCGTCATGTGCGTGAGCAGGATCCGCGCGTCGGGCCGCGCGCGCATCAGCGCGTCGATCAGCGGCTGCGCGGCGCGCGTCTCGCCGACCGACACCGCATGCACCCAGATCAGCGGCGCGCGATCGTCGGGCGCGCGGCCCGCGCCGTAGCCGAAGCGCTCGCCGATATGTTCGCGATAGCCGTACTCCTTGCGCGAGCGTACGTACAGCCGCACGACGGCGAGCGGCGCGACGAGCCACCACAGCGCGCGATAGATCGTCCTCAGCATGCGTGTGCCCGGCGGTCGTGTCGAAGAATATGCGCGCTCAAACCAGCGCCCTGCCCGTGAGCCGCTCGAGGATGCCGAGCGGCGCGCACTCGCGGCGCACCATCGCGTCGACCGGCAGGAAGAAGGTCTGCTCGAGCATGAACTGTCCGGACATCACAGCGTGCGAAGTCTGATCGGAGAAGCATATCCACACGCTGCCCGGCGGAAACGGCATCGTCTGCTGCGGGCAAGTCTTCTGATAGTCGAGATCGGCCTTCATCCCGTCGTGCAGATTCAGCATCAGATGGTCGTAGGCGCTGCGCCGCGACTTCGTCACGTGCAGCAGATTCAGCAGCCACGCGGAGCCCGGCAGCTGCGGACGGATCTTCGGCAGAAAGCGCTTCGCGACGTCCTCGAACGGCTCGCCGACGCGCCAGACGCGCGGCACGCCCGCCGGGTTCACGTTCGTGAACACGCGCAGGATCCGCTCGCCGTAGTTCGGCCGCGACGGGAACGCGTCGACGTGCAGCCGGCTGTCGTCCTTGCGCCACGACGTCTGGCGCGTCTCGACCTGCATCAGCCGCAGGCTCGTCGGCGCGACACGCAGCTTGCCGCGGTATTCGGGAAACAGGCCGTCGACGAGCGTGCCGGCCTGCTGCTGAAAGCGCGCGACGAGCGCGCGCACGGCAGACTGCGTGACTTCGTCGCCGAGCACGCCGACGAGCGCGCCGCCGTTCGGCGCAAGACTGATGTTCTTGCGTTTCGGATCGGCGAGCGCCGGATCGAGCAGCGCTTCCTCGCCGCCTTCGATCGCGAAGCGCAGGTGCGGAAAATACAGCACCTTGCCTTCCTCGACTGCCGCCAGCAACTGCTCGCGCGGCACCGACAGCTGATGTCCGCTCCAGTCGGCGGACGAGACTTCGATGATCTGGGATTCGCTCATGATCGGTTCGCCACGAATGCGTGCGTTACAGGAGACCGAAGCCCGCGAGCGCCGACTTCACCTGCGCGATCGACGGGGGCTGCCCCGCCGTGCCGAGATTGACGACGTTCGGCGACCAGTAGCCGCCGGTTCGCCAGGCCGTCGCGAAATTGTACAGTTCGACGGTCGGGCGCTTCAGCGCGGCCGCGATGTGAACCAGACCTGTATCAACCCCGACCGTCGCCGCCGCGCCGTCGATCAGGCCGACCACGGCCGGCAGCGACAGCTTCGGCGGCACGATCGCGGCCTCGCCGAACTCCTTCGCGAGCCGCTCGCTCGTCGCGCGCTCCGCGTCGTTGCCCCACGGCAGCACGAGCGATGCGCCGCGCCGTACCAGCGCCTGGCCGAGCTCGATCCATGCGGCGTCGGGCCATTGTTTGTCCGCGCGCGAAGTCGCGTGGACGAACACCACGTAGGGCACCGGCAGGTTCAGCCCGACCGAGGCGATCGCACGCGACGCATCGCGCGTGTCGAGGCCGAAATCGACGGGATCGGCCGGCGTCGGCGCCGGATCGCCGAGCGCGGCCGCGACGAGCTGCCGCGAACGCTCGACGACGTGCGTGCGCGGCGCAATCGGCACGCGCTTGCGATAGAAGAAGCGCACCGGCCATTCGTAACCGGCGCCGTCGGTCCGGTTGCCGAGGCCGACGAGCGGCCCGCGCGCCCAGCTCGCGACCCACGCCGTCTTGATCAAGCCCTGGCAGTCAATCACGAGATCGTAGTGCTCGGCCGCGAGCTGCTTGCGAAACGCGCGGATCTCGCGCCACGTCGCGCCGGAGAACGGCTGCTTGCGCCAGCGGCGCAGCGAGAACGGCAGCACGTTGCGCACGCCGTCGACGAGCTTCACGAGATCGACGAAGCTTTCTTCGACGAGCCAGTCGATCTGCGCATCGGGATGGCGACGCCGGATATCGGCGATCACCGGCATGTTGTGCACGACGTCGCCCAGCGACGACACGCGCACGATCAGGATCTTTTGCACGCTGAAAAAACGCCGGCAGACGGCCGGCGACAGGCATAAAGACGCGATTTTATCGCGCCCGGCGCCGCAGATTGACAAAAAGCGGCGCACGCGTCACGCGCACGCCGCTTTTCGGGGAGAAGGCGACCGGTCAGGGCCACCGATGCGGCCGCCCGATGCCCAGGTCAGAACGGCAGCTTCACGTCCGGCTTCGCGGCCGTCAGCACACGGCGGAAGTCGTCCTGAATGCGCTTCAGGCCGTCCTGCGTCTCCGCCTCGAAGCGCAGCACGACGACCGGCGTCGTGTTCGACGAACGCGCGAGCCCGAAGCCGTCCGGATACTCGACACGCAGGCCGTCGATCGTCACGACTTCGTCCGCGCCGTCGAACTTCGCTTCCTTCTGCAGCTTCTCGATCAGGCTGAAGTTCTCGCCCTCTTCCAGCTTCAGCTGCAGTTCCGGCGTGCTCATCGCATCCGGCAGCGCGTTCAGCACGGCGCTCGGGTCGGCCGTCTTCGCGAGGATCTCGAGCAGGCGCGCGCCCGTGTAGAGGCCGTCGTCGAAGCCGTACCAGCGATCCTTGAAGAACACGTGGCCGCTCATCTCGCCCGCGAGCGGCGCGCCCGTCTCGCGCAGCTTCGCCTTCACGAGCGAGTGGCCCGTCTTCCACATCAGCGGCTCGCCGCCCTTCGACTTCACCCATTGCGCGAGGTGGCGCGTGCACTTCACGTCGTAGATGATCTGCGCGCCCGGGTTGCGCGACAGCACTTCCTCGGCGAACAGCATCAGCTGGCGATCCGGATAGATGATCTGGCCGTCCTTCGTGACGACGCCGAGACGGTCGCCGTCGCCGTCGAACGCGAAGCCGAGCTCGGCGTCCGTGTCCTTCAGCGCCTGGATCACGTCCTGCAGGTTTTCCGGGTGGGCCGGATCGGGGTGATGGTTCGGGAACGTGCCGTCGATGTCGGTGAAGCGCTCGACCAGCGTGCAGCCGAGCGCCTTGAACAGGCGCGTCGCAAGCGGACCGGCAACGCCGTTGCCCGCGTCGACGACGAGCTTCAGCGGGCGCGCGAGCTTCACGTCGCCGACGATGCGGTCGATGTACGCGTCGGCCACGTCGTGCTCTTCGTACGTGCCGCTGCCGCTCTCGAAGCGCTCGTCGACGATGCGGCGATACAGCGCCTGGATCTGCTCGCCGTAGATCGCCGCGCCGCGCAGCACCATCTTGAAACCGTTGTAGTCGGGCGGGTTGTGGCTGCCGGTGACGACGATGCACGAATCGACGCGGCGCTCGCCGCCCTTCAGCGCGAGCGGTACGCTCGCCGCGAAATAGCCGACCGGCGTCGGGACCATGCCGATGTCGACGACGTCGACGCCTGCCGCACGCAGCCCGTCGGCGAGCGCGCCGACGAGCTCGGGCCCGGACAGGCGGCCGTCGCGCGCGACGACGACCGCGTCGCCGCCCTGCGCGCGCACTTCGCTGCCGAACGCGCGGCCGATGCTGCGCGCCGTGTCGGCGTCGAGCGTCTTGCCGACCACGCCGCGGATGTCATATGCCTTGAAGATGGATTGGGAGATCATCGATTCTCTCTCGGTTGCGTGCATGGAAAATAGTCTGGCCGCCTCTCGCCGGTGCCGGCGCATGCTACACGCAGGCCCCGCGCGGAACAACGGACGGGACGGCTGGAGCGGCCCCGATCCCACTTATAATCGCGGGTTTCGATGACGTGCATACCGCCCATTTTAATGCGTAGTCGCTCCGCCGCCTTCCTGCCGCCAGCCGGCGCCCTGCCGGCCGCCCCGCGCGCGTGCGGCCGCCTAGCCGCCGCATGCTGAAGCGATTCGGCAACCCGGACGTCGCGAAAGCCGTCGCGAACCTCGTCTGGCTGGGGCTCGAACGGCTGACGCAGATCGGCGTCGCGATCGCGATCAGCGGGCTGCTGGCCCGTTATTTCGGGCCGGACGTGTTCGGCAAATGGCAGTATGCGAATACGCTGCTCCTCGTGCTGGCGCCGCTGACCTGGGTGTGCGGCGCGGAAATTCTGGTGCCGACCATCGTGCAGCGCCCGCCGGCCCAGCTCGGCGCCGTGCTCGGCAGCGCGTTCGCGCTGCGCATCGGCGTGTCGATCGCCGCGCTCGTCGCGACCTGGATCGCGATCGCCGCCGGCGCGTTCGATCCGCTCGTCGGCGCGATGCTGGCCGGCCTTGCCGTCACGATGGTGTTCCGCGAGCCGTTCGTCGGCGTCATCAACGCGTGGCTGCAGAGCATGACGTACAGCAAGCCGCAGCTCGTGACTAGCATGTTCACCGCGCTCGCGAAGGCGCTGCTCGTCTGGCTGCTGGTGCGCGCCGCCGCCGCGCCCGCCCGCTTCGCGTGGCTGTGGGCGCTCGAGGCGGCCGCGATCGGTTTCGTGCTGCTGCTGTACTACCGTCATCGTAACGGCGGCTCGCTCGGCTGGACGTTCGACAAACCGCTGTTCCGGCATTTCGCGACGGCCGGCACCGTGTTCTGGCTCGGGCTGATCTGCATGTACCTGTTCCTGAAGCTCGACCGGCTGATGCTCGAACGCCACGTGTCGTTCGCCGACCTCGGCCGGTACGCTGCCGCACAACAGCTCAACGAGAACTGGATCACGCTCGCGCTGATGCTCGCGCAAACCATCGCGCCCGCGTTCGTCTACCGCGTGCAGGACGTCGCGCGATTGCGCCGCAACATCGTCCGGCTCATCGCGATGACCGCCGCGCTGATGACGGCCGGCGCGCTCGTGCTCGATGCCGCCGCGCCGCTGATCGTCGGCAAGGTGTTCGGACGCGGCTACGAGGCGTCAGTCGACATCTTCCGTTGGGCCGTCTGGCTGTCCGTGCCTGCCGGGATCGAGGCGATAGGCAATCTTATCGTGCTCAAATATCAAGCAAAATTCGTGTTGCTCGCGAAATGGGCGCTCGCGCTCGCGATCGCCGCGCTCGCGAACTGGCTCGCGATCCCGCGGCTCGGGCTGTACGGCGCGCTCGTCGGGCTCGCTGCCGGCTATGCGGCCGCCGCGGCCGTCAATTTTTATTACATTCGTTTCAAACTGCCTTCATGACGTCTCCCGCTTCCGCGCCGCCGCTCGACGACGTCGCCGTGCTGATGCCGGCCTACAACGGGCACGACGACGTCGTGCGCACGCTCGCGTCGTTCCGCGAGGACACGCCCGTGCACGTGCTGATCGTCGACGACGGCAGCAAGCCGCCGATCGTCGCGCCCGCGATCGCGGGCCTCGCGATCGAAGTGCTGCGCATGCCGCATAACGTCGGCATCGAGCGCGCGCTCGAAGCCGGCATCGAGGCGCTCGCGCAGCGCGGCTTCCGCTATGCCGCGCGCATCGACGCCGGCGATCTCGCCGCGCCGCAGCGCCTCGCGAAGCAGCGCGCATTTCTCGACGCGCACCCGCAAGTCGCCTGCGTCGGGATGTGGACGCAGGTCGTGTCGCGCGCCGGCGAGCCGCGCTTCATGCTGACGCCGCCCGCCGATCCGCGCACGCTGCGCCGCACGCGCTTCCTGCGCTCGCCGCTCGTGCATCCGTCGGTGATGCTGCGCATCGACGCCGTGCGCGAGGTCGGCAACTACCGCGCGAAGTACCGCGCGGCCGAGGATCTCGATCTTTTTTTACGGTTAATGCAACGCTACGATTGCGCGAACCTGCCCGAGCTCGGCCTCTATTACGAGCTCAACGAGGGCGGAATCAGCGCGACGAAGCGCCGCCGCCAGCTGATGTCGACGCTCGCGCTGCTGCTGCGCCACTTCAACGCGCTGAATCCGTACGACTGGGCCGGCCTCGCGAAGAACCTGCTGCACTTCGTGACGCCGTATCGGACGCTGCAACGCATCAAGCAGACGCTGTTCGCCGCGCGGCCGTCCGCCTAGCGCGCAGGGCATTTTCGACGCTTTATTTTTTCTTTTTTTCATGTCCGCCACTTCCCCGCTGCGCATTGCGCTCGTCTGCAACACGGCTTGGGCGATCTACACGTATCGGCACGGGTTGATCCGTGCGCTCGTCGCGCACGGCGCCGACGTGATCGTGATCGCGCCGCACGACCGGACCGTGCCGCTGCTCGAGCAGATGGGCTGCCGCTACGTGGCGCTCGCGATCGCGTCGAAAGGCACGAGCCCGCGCGAGGATCTCGGCACGCTCGCCGCGCTGGTTCGCCACTACCGTGCGCTGCAGCCCCATCTCGTGTTCCATTACACGATCAAGCCGAACATCTACGGCTCGGTCGCGGCGTGGCTCGCGCGCGTGCCGTCGATCGCGGTGACGACCGGGCTCGGCTACGTGTTCATCCAGAAAAGCCGCGCGGCGAGCATCGCCAAGCGGCTGTATCGGTTCGCGTTCCGCTTTCCGCGTGAAGTGTGGTTCTTGAACCGCGACGATCTCGCGACCTTCACCGACGAACGGTTGCTCGCGCATCCGGAGCGCGCGCGGCTGCTGCACGGCGAAGGCGTCGATCTCGATCAGTTCGCGCCGGTGCCGCTGCCGGGCGGCGACGCACCGGTATTCATCCTGATCGGCCGACTGCTGTGGGATAAAGGCGTGCGTGAGTACGTCGAGGCTGCGCGCATCGTGCGAGCGCGCCATCCGAATGCGCGCTTTCAGCTGCTCGGGCCGCTCGGTGTCGACAACCCGAGTGCGATCGGCCGCGCTGACGTCGATGCGTGGGTCGCCGAAGGCATCGTCGAGTATCTCGGCGAAGCGCACGACGTGCGTCCGCACATCGCGGCCGCCGACTGCGTCGTGCTGCCGTCGTATCGCGAGGGCGTGCCGCGCACGCTGATGGAGGCGTCCGCGATGGGGCGCCCGATCGTCGCGACCGACGTGCCGGGCTGCCGCGACGTCGTCGCCGACGGCGAAACGGGCTTCCTGTGCCGCGTGCGCGATAGCGCGAGCCTCGCCGAGCAATTGATGCGCATGATCGACATCGGAACGGCCGGACGCGAGGCGATGGGCGAGCGCGGCCGGCGCAAGGTCGCAGCCGAGTTCGACGAGCAGCAGGTCGTCGAACGCTATCGGCGTACTATTCACACGTTGACAGGTATTACATTTTGAAGGAGCACATGAGCAATGAGCGCTAAAGGCACCATCCTCGTTACGGGCGGCGCGGGGTATATCGGCTCGCACACGGCTGTCGAGCTGCTCGATAACGGCTACGACGTCGTGATCGTCGACAACCTCGTCAACAGCAAGGCCGAATCGGTGCGGCGCATCGAACGCATCACCGGCAAGCAGCCCGCATTCCATCAGGTCGACGTCTGCGACGAAGCCGCGCTCGCGAAAGTGTTCGACGCGCATCCGATCACCGGCACGATTCACTTCGCGGCGCTGAAGGCCGTCGGCGAATCGGTTGCGAAGCCGCTCGAGTACTACCAGAACAATCTTGGCGGGCTGCTGACCGTGCTGAACGTCATGCGCGCGCGCAACGTGAAGCAGTTCGTGTTCAGCTCGTCGGCGACCGTGTACGGTGTGCCCGAGCGCTCGCCGATCGACGAATCGTTCCCGCTCTCCGCGACGAATCCGTACGGCCAGTCGAAGCTGATCGCCGAGCAGATCCTGCGCGATCTCGAAGTGTCCGATCCGTCGTGGCGGATCGCGACACTGCGCTATTTCAACCCGGTCGGTGCGCATGCGAGCGGGCTGATCGGCGAGGATCCGGCCGGCATTCCGAACAACCTGATGCCTTATGTCGCGCAGGTCGCCGTCGGCAAGCTCGAGAAGCTGCGCGTGTTCGGCTCCGACTATCCGACGCCCGACGGCACCGGCGTGCGCGACTACATCCACGTCGTCGATCTCGCGAAGGGGCACATCGCCGCGCTCGATGCGCTCGTGAAGCGCGACGCGAGCTTCGTCGTGAACCTCGGCACCGGCCAGGGCTACAGCGTGCTTGATGTCGTACGCGCGTTCGAGAAGGCGTCGGGCCGCCCGGTGCCGTACGAGATCGTCGCGCGCCGCCCGGGCGACGTCGCCGAGTGCTATGCGAACCCGCAGGCGGCCGCCGACATCATCGGCTGGCGTGCGACGCTCGGCCTCGACGACATGTGTGCGGACCACTGGCGATGGCAGGAGGCGAACCCGCGCGGTTTTGTATAATCCGCTGTCCATTTTTCGAGCGATCCCATGCTCAGCTTCGCGTCCGGCTTCATCGTTTCCCTGCTCGTTACGCTGTTCATCGTGCGCTATGCGCATCTACACGAGAAATTCTCGATCGACAGCGATCTGGCCGGCGTGCAGAAATTCCACGTGCGGCCCGTGCCGCGCGTGGGGGGCATCGGGATCCTGGCCGGCGTCGTCATTGCCGCGCTGGTGCTGTCGCGGCGCTATCCGACGATTTCCGGCAGCATTCTCGGGATTGTCGCGTGCGGGCTGCCGGCGTTCCTGTCGGGGCTCGTCGAGGATCTGACCAAGCGCGTGTCGCCGCGCGCGCGGCTGCTGTGCACGATGGCCGCGGCGGCACTCGCGTTCTGGCTGCTCGGGATCGCGGTGAAGCGCATCAGCGTGCCGCCGCTCGATTTCCTGCTCAGCTACGTGGCCATCTCGGCGTTCATCACGGTGCTCGCGGTGGCCGCGCTCGCGAATGCGATCAACATCATCGACGGCTTCAACGGGCTCGCGTCGATGGTCAGCTTCATGATGTTCGCGTCGCTCGCGTATGTCGCGTTCCACGTCAACGATCCGGTCGTGATGTCGGCGTCGATCATCATGATGGGCGCAGTGCTCGGGTTCTTTCTGTGGAATTTTCCGGCCGGGCTGATCTTTCTCGGGGACGGCGGCGCGTACTTCATCGGCTTCATGCTCGCGGAACTCGCGATCCTGCTCGTGATGCGCAATCGCGAAGTGTCTGCGTGGTATCCGGTGCTGCTGTTCATGTACCCGATCTTCGAGACGTGCTTCTCGATCTATCGGAAGAAATTCATCCGCGGGATGTCGCCGGGGATTCCGGATGGCGTGCACCTGCATATGCTCGTGTACAAGCGGCTGATGCGGTGGGCCGTGGGGACGAAGCACGCGCATGATCTGACGCGAAGGAATTCGCTGACTTCACCTTATCTGTGGCTGCTGTGTCTCGTGGCCGTGATTCCGGCTACGCTGTTCTGGCGGCATACGGTGCATCTGTTTGTGTTTGTCGTGCTGTTTGCCTGCACGTATGTGTGGCTTTATTTGAGCATCGTGCGGTTCAGGGTGCCTAGGTGGATGGTGGTCAGAAAGGAAAGGCGCGGACATTGAACGCTGAAGTACGGGCCGAAACGAGCGGCTATAAGTTAGCTGGGTAAAAAACTCAACATCATGCGAGTGCCGTACGGCACCCGCTTCCCATAGAAGGTAGATTTTTCATGTGCGGCATTGTCGGCGCAGTTGCGCAGCGTAATATCGTTCCGGTGCTGATCGAAGGATTGCGGCGCCTCGAATACCGTGGCTACGATTCGTGCGGCGTCGCCGTGCTCGAAGCGGATGCGCCCAAGCGCGCGCGCAGCGTCGCGCGCGTCGCCGATCTCGACGCGCAGGTTCGCGACTCGCACCTCGAAGGCACGACCGGTATCGCGCATACGCGCTGGGCGACGCACGGCGCGCCCGTCACGCACAACGCCCATCCGATCTTCTCGTCCGGCGCGCTCGCGCTCGTGCACAACGGCATCATCGAAAACTTCGAGCCGCTGCGCGACGCGCTGCGCGCGAAGGGCTACGAGTTCGTGTCGCAAACCGACACCGAAGTGATCGCGCACCTCGTGCATAGCCTCTATCGCGGCGATCTGTTCGACGCCGTGCGCGAAGCGGTGCAGCAACTGAATGGCGCATATGCGATCGCGGTGATCCACAAGGATCAGCCGCATACGGTCGTCGGCGCGCGTCAGGGCTCGCCGCTCGTGGTCGGCCACGGCGACGGCGAGAACTTCGTCGCGTCGGACGCGCTCGCGCTCGCCGGCAGCACCGACCGCTTCACGTTCCTCGAGGAAGGCGACGTCTGCGAGCTGTCGCTCGACGGCGTGAAGATCGTCGATCGCCACGGCGCGCTCGCGCAGCGCGAGATCCGCGTGGTCAGCGCCTACGGCGGCGCGGTCGAACTCGGCCCGTATCGCCACTTCATGCAGAAGGAAATCTTCGAGCAGCCGCGCGCGATCGGCGACACGGTGCCGCAGACGGACGCGTTCGACGCGACGCTGTTCGGCGACGCCGCGCCCGCCGCGTTCGCGCAGATCGACAGCCTGCTGATCCTCGCGTGCGGCACGAGCTACTACTCGGGGCTGACGGCGAAATACTGGCTCGAGTCGATCGCGAAGATCCCGACGCAGGTCGAGATCGCGAGCGAATACCGCTATCGCGACTCGGTGCCGAACCCGCGTCAGCTCGTGCTGGTGATCTCGCAGTCGGGCGAAACGGCCGACACGCTCGCCGCGCTCAAGCACGCGCAAGCGCTCGGCCACACGCACACGCTCGCGATCTGCAACGTCGCGACGAGCGCGATGGTGCGCCTGACCGGCATGCAGTTCCTCACGCACGCGGGCACCGAGATCGGCGTCGCGTCGACGAAGGCGTTCACGACGCAGCTCGTCGCGCTGTTCGTGCTTGCTGCGACGCTCGGCAAGCTGCGCGGGCACGTCGACGCCGCGCAGGAAACGGAATATCTGAAGCAGCTGCGCCATCTGCCGGCCGCACTGAACAGCGTGCTCGCGCTCGAGCCGCAGATCATCGCGTGGGCCGACGAATTCGCGCGCAAGGAAAACGCGCTGTTCCTCGGCCGCGGGCTGCACTACCCGATCGCGCTCGAAGGCGCGCTGAAGCTGAAGGAAATCTCGTATATCCACGCGGAGGCGTACCCGGCCGGCGAGCTGAAGCACGGCCCGCTCGCGCTCGTCACCGAAGCGATGCCGGTGATTACCGTTGCGCCGAACGACACGCTGCTCGAGAAGCTGAAGTCGAACATGCAGGAAGTGCGCGCGCGCGGCGGCGAGCTCTACGTGTTCGCCGATGCGGACACGCAGATCGTCAACGGCGACGGCCTGCACGTGATCCGGATGCCCGAGCACTACGGGCAGTTGTCCCCGGTTCTGCACGTGGTGCCGCTGCAGCTGCTCGCGTATCACACGGCATGCGCGCGCGGCACCGATGTTGACAAGCCGCGCAATCTTGCGAAATCGGTGACGGTCGAATAATTCTGGTGAATAACGGGACGGTTGCGTCGCACCGTCCCGGTAGGTATAGAGTCGCGCAGCTGGAAACTGGCGGGGTGGCGCGACATCTCGAGACATGCGCTGGCTAAACCGCTAACGGTTTTGCAGGCCCCGGCTACCGCTCGTGCTCGCCGCTAGCCCTCAGCGTATCTGAACCACCGTTAACCGTCTGGCGCCGCACGTACTGCCATCGGGACGCTTTGCAACATAGGCGTCGATGCTGTCTGATATTCCGGCACCCAGCGCCGCAGATCGCGCCGCACCTCGTCGTCGGTCAGCACGCGATGCTGCATCAGCCACGGCAACAGTTCGTCGAGCAGGTTGTCGGGCACTTCGCGGGCGCGTGCGATCCGCAGCTTCGGATGCGGCGTGCGCGTCGTCGTCTCGTCGTCTGCAAGCAGTTCCTCGTAGAGCTTTTCGCCGGGCCGCAAGCCGGTGAATTCGATGCGAATCTGCTCCTCCGAAAATCCGTAAAGACGGATCAGGTCGCGCGCCAGATCGACGATCTTGACCGGCTCGCCCATGTCGAGAATGAAGATCTCGCCGCCGCGTCCCATGCTCGATGCCTGCAGCACGAGCTGCGATGCCTCCGGGATCGTCATGAAGAATCGCGTGATTTCCGGGTGCGTGACCGTCACCGGGCCACCCTTCGCGATCTGCTGCTGGAACTTCGGAATCACGCTGCCTGCGCTACCGAGCACGTTGCCGAAGCGAACGGTCTCGAACTGCGTGCGGCCGCTCGTCTGCTGCAGCGCCTGGCATGCCATTTCGGCGAGCCGCTTGCTCGCGCCCATCACGTTGGTCGGATTGACGGCCTTGTCCGTCGAGATCAGCACGAAGTGGCGCACCTCATGGCGGATCGCCGCACGCGCCACGCGGTACGTGCCAAGCACGTTGTTGCGCAGCGCCTGCCATGCGTTGTGCTCCTCCATCAGCGGCACGTGCTTGTAGGCGGCCGCGTGGAATACGATGTGCGGCGCATAGCGCGACATCACCTGGTCGAGCAGCAGCGAATCCTTCGCGTCGCCGATGATCGGCACGACCGGCTGATCGGGGAAACGCTCGCGCAATTCCTCGGTGAGGCGGTACATCGCGTATTCGGACAGGTCGAATGCGACGAGTTGCGCCGGCGCGAAGCGCAGGATCTGCCGGCACAGCTCGGAGCCGATCGAGCCGCCGGCGCCCGTGACCATCACGACGCGGCCGCGCAGCAGCGCTTCGACGTGCGGCGTGTCGATCGTTACCGCCTCGCGACCGAGCAGGTCTTCAAGATCGATGTTGCGCACCTGGGACAGGAAGCCCTGCCCCGGCATCAGCGCCGTGAGCGACGGCAACACCATCGCTTTCACGCCGGCGCGCACGCAGAGCGTCGCGACACGTCGCTGCGTTTCGACGGAAGCAGACGGAATCGCGATGATCGCGTATTCGACCTTCATCGCGTCGGTCCAGTGCTTCAGGTCGTTGAACGAGCCGAGCACCTTGTAGCCGTAGATTTCGCGGCCCTGCTTCGTGACGTCGTCGTCGAGCAGACCGACGAGCCGCCATTCGCCGGAACGGGACAGCTCGCGCGCGAGATTCGCGCCGGCCGTGCCGGCGCCGAGGACGAGCACGGGCTTGCCCTGGCCGACGAGGCCGCCGTACAGGTAGAACTCCTTCGTCGCGCGATAGAGGGCGCGGGCGCCGCCCATTGCCAGGAACAGCATTAGCGGCGAGACGAGCAGCACCGAGCGCGGGATAATAGGCGTCGGTTGGAACATCACGGCGCCGATCATTACGATCACGGCGCCGCCGACGACTGCCTTCGAAATGCGCATCAGATCCGGGAGGCTCGCGAACACCCATAGGCCGCGATAGAGGCCGAACATATGGAACATCAGGGCGTAGACGGGCAGTGCCCATCCCATTGCGGTCAGCGCGCCGCTCAGGAAGTCAGGCGGGATATTTCCGTTGAAGCGCACCAGATATGCGCAGAGCCATGCGGCGACAACCGCCGTCAGGTCGAAAAGGAAAGCACTCAGCGACAGCCATGATGCTTTGGATCGCAACATCGGCGGGAAACCTCACGAATTGTTTTTGGCGGCCGTCTGAAGCCGGCGCCAACGCATGTCGATCACCACTCCGATACATGCCAGGACGCCGTACCACGCGAAGAACCACAGCCATTGCTGCGGCTCCGGGCGGCCCTTTGCCCACAAGGCGACGATTATGCCTGCGAGCATGATGAGGTACCAATAAAGAGCGGTGCGGCCATGACCGATGCCCGACCGAACCATCCTTTGATAATAATGCTCCCGGTGTGCTTGCCAGAACTGTTCTCCGCGTAACATTCGTCTCAAAAGTGTTACAGACGCGTCGGCAATAAAGGGGGCGAACACGAGTGCCGGAAACCAGATCGGCCAGACGGCGGTACGCCACCCCCAGTAGCCGAGCGCACCGGCAAGGAAGCCCAGCGGAATCGAGCCGGCATCGCCCAGGAACAGCCGCGCCGGGTGGAAATTCAGGAGAAGAAAACCGAACGCGGCGCCGGCTACCGCCGCGCCTGCAACCGCGAGGCCTTGCGATGGATTCACACCGCTCAACGCCGCGACCGCATACGCGCCGAAGCCGAACAACGCCATCCCGCCCGCGAGACCGTCGGCTCCGTCCATGAAGTTGTACAGGTTCGTCAGCCATACCATCATGAACCCGACGCCGGCCAACAGCCACCAAGGCGCCGCAGCGGGATAAACGGCAATCAATGCCACCACCGCCGCGAGGTGCGCCGAGAACCGGACGCGAGCGGGAAGTCCACGGCGGTCGTCGATCTGGGATATCGCGGCGAGCGCCGCTGCGCCGACGGCAATCAACCATAAGCGCGGCGCACATGCCAGCAGCACGACGAGACAAACGGGGACAACGCCCCACCCGCCGACACGCGGCGTCGGCAGTGTGTGAAGCGAACGATCGTTCGGAATATCGGTTGCAAGGCGCCACGCGAGGCCGGTTGCGAGCAGAACGCGCAAGATCGCCGTCGACGCGACGGCAGCAACCAGGGCCACCGCGGTCGCGGCAAGCCAGGCGGGTATCGGGAGATGCATGTCGGCTATTGTCGTGTATCGCGCGAACGATACCATGCGGCGGTGGCTTCGAGGCCCTGGCGCGTCGTGTAAGGCGGGTGCCAGCCGAGGACGCGCTTGATCCGGCCCGTGTCGAGCTGAAGGCTACCGGTGAGGCGGTCGATTGCCGCTTGGCGGCCGGTCAGCGTACCGAGCGCCCGCAGCACAGCGGACGGAACCCGGATCAGGCGGGCTGGCTTCCCGAGTGCGTCGCCGACCAGTCGTAACAGATCAGTGACCGACGGCGCATCGTCGTCGGCAACGTGGAAACATTCGCCTGCGGCACGCGGATCCACCGCGCAGTGCAGCAGTGCGTCGGCGAGGTTGTCGACATAGACGATGCTGCGGCGTGCCGCGATGGAACCGAGCGGTAGCGGCATCCCGCGCGCGACCGCGTCCATCATGCGCAGGAAGTTGGCGCGAACGCCCGGACCGTAGACGAGTGGCGGACGCACGATCACGACATCGAGCCCGTTGGCTGTACCGAACCACGCAAGCTCTCGCTCCGCGCGTAGCTTGGAGCGCCCGTAGGCGTCCTCTGGGTCCGGTGATGCCCGTTCCGACAGCGGCGTTCCACCGTCACCCTCACCTACCGCTTTGATGCTGCTCGCGAACACGATTCGGCGCACGCCATGTTTGCGGGCGGCCTCGGCAAGACGCAGGGTGCCTGCGACGTTGGTCACGTCGAACGCGACGTCAGGATCGGGGGATTCGTCGCGCATCACATGCACACGTGCGGCGAGATGGATCACGCAGTCGGCGCCCAAATCGACCGGCCACGCAGCATCGAGGCCATCAAAATCGACCTCGGCGTGCACCCATTCGCCCACGCCCCCGACGCATTCCCCTGGCCGCCGCACAAGCGCGGTCACGGTGTGCCCCGCCGCCAGCGCGCGGCGACACACCGCGCGGCCGACGAAGCCGTTTGCGCCCGTTACGACGATATGGGTCACGAAAACCTCCAGCCGAAACGGTTGTAAAACTTAAACGCCGATGCGGCAAACATGCGGATGTGCGCGAAGCCCTTGCGGGATGCACCACCGCCGTGGTGGATCACGCGGACAGAGGGTACGTAGGCGACGCGCGCGACATCGTGCGTGCGCAGGCTTAGGTCGTAATCTTCGAAGTACAGGAAGTAGCGCGGGTCGAATCCGCCCAACTTTTTCAGAACGCTGGTACGGAATAGCATGAAGCATCCGCTGACGATGGGGGGATCCCATACGATGTCTAGATCGTTAATGACATCGCGCATTTCGTAGCGTGCAAGGCGGTTCGCGAAAGGCTGCCGAAAACGCAGGGGTAGGAAGCCGCGCACAAGCAGATCGATGATCGACGGGTAGCGGCGGCAAAGGTATTGAAGTCCGCCGGACTCATCGCCGATACGGGGCGCGAGCGCACCTGCGTCGGAATGCGAGTCGAAGAACTTGCGCGCTACAACCAGAGCCTGCGTGTCCAGATCGATATCGGGATTCAAGATCAGGTGGAGCGGACGCGTCGATAGGTCGATCGCGAGATTGTGCCCTCTTCCATAGCCGACATTGCCGTGCCCGGTCAGGACACGGCATGTAATGCCCTGGGCGTTGAGCCGATGTGTCACGGCACTGACATCGCCCAGCCCGCCATTGTCAATCAAATAGAGGTCGATCGGACACTCGGGCGATTCTGTGTGCAGTTGCATGCAGGCCGCGCCCAAGCTGACGAGCGTTTGCTCGAGTTGAGCGGCATCGGGACGATATACGACGATGGAAACCGACAAGCCGTCGGCGTCTAGAGACGGGGCGCTTATTGCATTCATCCGTGGTTTGACAACGCGCTCTCATGATGAAGCGCCGGTTGGACAGGCTAGCAGAGCTCGACCGACCGCAAGTACCGCGCCTATCTGCCGCCCTGCACGAGCATGCCCTCCGTTCCTTACGCGGCGCTGCCCCCTAGGATTTTAGCGCGGACCGGTAGCGGGCACCAAAAAAGTTGCGCCGTAATCGCAAGTAGGATGCCGCCCCAGCCAGACGCTGAATTCGCTAGATCTGCGGTCGCGGAAAGCGTTGAGTCAGTTCCTCAATGGCATGTCCGCCAGCGCATTCCTAACGGCTCGCGCCAGCAGAAGTGCGCCTAACAGGTAAGCCATAGATAGAAACGTGCGCTCCGGCCATGGCATTAGGAGGTCCATAACCGGAATTGCCCAACCGATAGCGCGCCAGCGTGAAAGCCAACCGCTGGCCGATTCCGTCTACTCCACCGTAGTCGCACTTCGCGCGTACGACGCAATGCTATTTCCATCAGACTACGCCCTCAACCCGGGTTCCGCGACGATCCTTTTCTCGCCGGGAACTCGACGGCCACTAGGCACGCAGGCGCCTACGCGCGCGCCACGCCGTTTGCATCGCATACCGCACGAGAGTAATCGCCCACGGCGCCTTAATCCTAAGGTACTCCACAATCTTCAGCGTCGCAAAAATGGCTCTGCTGTTCCGATAGAACGCAAGCTCGCCCTGCAACGCATCAAGCTCGTCCTGCGACGGACCGGGCACCACATGCGCGTCCTGTCCACCCTCCAGCACATACAGTGGGAGTTTCACGTGTCCCGTCTCGACTGCCTTGCCCGTCAACAGCGCATGATATAGCGCACGATGACGCGCGAAACGCTCCGGCGTGTGATACATCGAGTTCGCACGGCGCCGATAGAAGAAATGTATGCCATTCGTTGCAATGAAACGCTTGCCGGCAGCCACTGCCCGGGTATAGAGATCCCAATCCTCATATGCTTCGAGTTCTTCGCGATACTTCAGCTCGCGCAACACGCTAGCACGCGCCATGCAGGTCGCAGTGGAAAAGCGGTTTTCGTACAGGCCGAGCGCCCGCGCCTCGCCATAGAAGACGGCGTAATCCGCAAAGGCGGCCTGTCGACCGATCTGCCCTTCCTCACGATCGAGGAAAAAACCAGTTTGGGGCACAACGAAATCGAATGCAGGATTGCGTCGCAACGCATTGACCGCCAACTCGATAAATTGCGGACCTATGAGATCGTCGGCGTCAAGCGTGAGTACGAACTCACCGCGCACGTGCTGAAGCGCAACATTTCGCGTCGCTGCCAGTCCGAGGTTCATTGGGTTCCGAATGATGCGTATGCGGCCTTCCAATGTCTGAATGCGTTCGATCGTGAGACAGCTCAACGGGTCAGTTGAACAGTCGTCAACCACGACGATTTCGACGTTCTCGTAGGTTGATGCCAAGACCGAATCCAGCGTGCGCGGAAGGTACTCGCCAAGGTTGAAATGCGGCACGACCACTGACACGAGCGGGCGGTTTGCGACCGACGTCGGACCGGGCGATACCCGCAACACATCCCACGGCGACGGATCACAGGGCGTTTTCACGACTTCCGCCACGCCCCGCGTGTACGCAATCGCAAGCGCGGCGGCAAGGCCCTCGGCGGAACCGTCGAATTTGCAACAGTTCGTCCCGTCACGCCACGGTGAAGTATCGCCGAAAGCCGGATTGTTGCCATTCAATACACAAATTGCACCGGCAAGCGAAGCCTCGTACGCCGACAAACAGAATGACTCGAACTGCGAGGCTGTCACGCTAATCGACCGGGACAGCAAATGTGCGCGCTCGACGGGGCTGGCGTTGTCGAGAAAGACAAAGCGCTCTTTCAGATCCGGCGGAACCATCCTCTGCAGCCGCGCCATAGCGTCCGGCGACGAATGTGCGGCGAAAACGACATTTCCCCGATATTCCGAATGGGCGCGCAAAAATCCGCACGCACCACGCAGAAAAAGATCCGGCCGCTTCAGATGCTGGATCTTCGATGGAAATACGATCGGCGTATGCGCAGAGGCCTTGATCGGCTCTCGTGCAACGCCGCCAAAATCCAGCGTCACGGGTGGCGCGTGGACGTGCATCCGCGGCAACCATTCTTCATCCGAAAAGCCGAAGAAAGCCTTGATCGCATGTCCCACTTCCGGAATCTGAGCGATAACATAATCGCAATCAGCCAGCGACTTGCGTTCGAGGTCGTAGGTTGCAAGCGCGTGCTTGCCCACGGGCCGACTGTCGACGTCGGCAAGCAAGCTGTCCACCGTGTGCAAGCGGACCGCGATGACACTATCGCCGAACTCCCGGCCCAGGAGCTTCTCCTGCGTTGTCGCGAAACCGAGCCCTCCCCAGTCGGGAAATTCAATGTAGTCAAGCGTACCGACTTCACTTGCGAGCTTGCGAAGTCCCTGAAGAGCACGCACCGATCGCCAGTGCCACTCCGTATCCGTGAACGCCCATTCCGGTGGATAAGAGACGCCGCTCGCATCGACAAGCTCGTAATTCAGCTTCGATGCAACTATAAGCTTAATATGCGGATATACGGATGCGAATCGATTCGAATCGAGATCGTCACCAACCCAAACGATAGCCGTCCGCGCCGCAAGAGCGGGATCGGCCGAGGACAACATGTTGGCAATAGCACGCCCAATGCCCCCGTGCGTGAAAGGAAACAGCTCGGTGGTTACGAAAACTCTCATTGGTCCCTCGTTCTCAAATTGCCAGGAATTCGGCATAGCGTTGCGCCGACAGCTCATGAAGCTGGCGCTTGTAGTCGTCCATCAGGTCGACGAGTTCCCTCTCCCCCGTGTCTAGCACTTGCGCGATACAACGCGCGACATCTTCGACACTCATCGGATTATCGATGGCAGTGAGACGCACGTACGGGTGATTTTCAAGACCATCAAGAAACAGCGGTCCACGTACACAAGGCGTGCCCACTGACATGGCCTCAAGATCGACCATTGGATGGCAATCGATAGTCGTCACGTTCAATACGATGTCCATCGTCGCCATCAGTTCGAGCATGCTTGCGTGATCGCGATATCCCACCTTTTTCACTTTTGTAGAGATCCACTTCGGCAGCTCAAAGTCCTTTGCAACTACATAGATCGAATCCACCGATTTCACTGTGTGCGCAGCGAGAACATTCGTTGCTAGGTTCTTCCGCAAATCATTCCATGACGGCGCGAGCGCGCTATAACTCCCTGAGCGCGGCGGCCGCCGCCGCACCTGACCATTGTCGACCTTGGGCGGCATGTTGACCAGTTGCGGCGCGAAATTGCGCTCACCGACGATCGGTCCAAGGCCGCGACGAATTGCACTGAAGCGTTTGACTCGGCCCTCCCGCGCCATACGAATCGCCATCTGCGCATAACGCCGCTCATCCTCCCACACCCATTGCGCAGTCGTACCGTGCCAGACGAGGTACTGCTCATCGAATCCGTTGTCTGCAAGTGCACGCGTCAATGCATACATAGAATCGGAAATCCCGTGCAGGACGATCTTCTCGATCGCGTGATCGTGCAGTCGTTGCATGATGACTTCAATCTCATGCACGGGAATCCCCGTTGATGATGGAATCGCAAGCTTGTAGCCGGGCAGCGCACCAACAGCCGAACGGATACCCATCCAGTCGTTATGAAAGATGTGACATACACGATCGAATCTCGTGTCTGAGTTTGCGTACATCGTGTCCCGTGTGGCCTGCCATTCCGCAATTCGCACATCCGGGAACGTGTTTGCAAAATTGATCCGCGAGTCGTCGTTCGTAGCAACCGGCACTACGTGAATCGGAGCGGTTTCGCGGTGCGCGTCGATCATGACGCGATGCAGACGTTTGCGTAGGTCCTGCACCTCTCGCAGATCAGCGCATTCCTTGCGCAACCGTGTGATCTCGATCTGCTTGCTTTCCAGCTCGCGTTCCAGTCTGTCGATGAGTCGCTGCTGGTTTTCCGCCGTTTCGGCAAAGTCGTGAAGCTGTCCTTCAAGCGCAGCAATATCGCCCTGCTCCAATTCACTAGCCAGTCCTTGAAGAGCGACCTTCAGTCTCGGCAGGCTTATTTTAATTCGTTCGCACTCGTCAAGGGGGCGGACCTCACCATCGGACCGCACGATCGAAACGGACCGGCCATGCGCGCCGACAGGCTCGATCTTGTAGACGTCGTGACTTTGGATGACATCGTGGAAAACCTGCACATTGCTGTCGGCGGCCAAATCACCAACATAATCATGTACCCAGCAGCCGCCATGCCAATTGTTCTCTCGAAGATCAAACGGCACGAGTTGATTCTCGATCAGCAACAGATAACCTTCTGGTCGCAGTAGGCTACGCATTTCCATCAATAGACGCGCGGCATCGTCGCGCGCGTTATGAATCAGCACCGACACCGTGAAGACCACGTCGAACGTGGTCCCGGCAAACGCCTCCGTCACACTCGGCGCAACACGAATTCGACTATCTGCATCCGTCAACGTCGCAGGCGGCTCGTCGAGCAACTGCCTGATCATCGTCTCCGAAAAATCGTAGCCGTGGTAGTCCACGAACGGGTACGCCGCGAGAACGCGTGTCATCCGCCCAAAACCACAGCCAAAGTCAAGTACACGCACTGGCCTACCGAGTTGCTCACTGCGATCGCGCAGATGGTCGATTAACCAGGCCTCTTGTGCTCGATACGCCGCACGCCCTTGCTCTGCGCGCCAGTTCTGCTGACGCTCGTAATCCGCCCCTGACTGATGCAGCCAGTAGTTCTGATTTGCCTTTTCCATTGATGACCTCACCTACCTGTCAGCGCGTACGCCAACGATGTGTTCACGTCTTACCTTTCTTGAAGGCAACATCCAGTACGCCATCCGTTTCAAACCTGCTCGCATCCAATGCGGAAGCCGATTCAGACGAACCTGCAATGCCAGCGCTGCGGTAACGACAGCGCTTCCTTCATACGCATCGAGCTTCGCACGCATTGCCTCGACGGACTCTCCATGGACCATGCCGCTAATCCCCTCGAGTACATACATCGGCAGTGCCGTCCTCCCGAACATGATCCGTTTCTTGCGCAGAATGTCGTGGTAGTACATTCCGATCCGGCGCGTCGCCGCGTCGGAATGTATCATCGACTGTGCACGCCGACGGTAATAAAAATGAACAGCATTCGTGACAACAAAACGACTACGGGCCATCACTGCCCGCATGTATAAATCCCAATCCTCGTAGGCGCTCAGTGATTCGTCGTATCCCAGTGACCGCAACACATCCGCCCGGCCCATCATGGTCGCCGTCGAAAACCGGTTCTGGCACAAGCCAGAGGATCTCGCCTCGCCCACGAAGGTGATGCACTGGCTCCATACGTCCGCAGCCGGGTCCGCGTCGTGCCGATCGTCGAAATATGCCGTTTGCGGAACGACGAATGACACATCTGGGTTAAGCGTGAGGGTGTCCACGCCGATCGATACAAACTGGCTGTCAATTAAGTCATCGGCGTCAAGCGTCAACACAAATTCGCCACGTGCGTATGAAAGCGCAAGATTGCGCGTGGCGGCTAGCCCGCGATTCTGCGTCGACCAGATCACCCGGACGCGGTCGTCGTTTCTGGCCTGCAACCGAAGCAGTGCATCACGGCTTGCGGGGTCGGTCGATGCATCATCAACGATAATCACCTCGATATTCGAATACGCGGAGCCCAGTACACTATCGACCGTTTCCTCAACGTAGCCGCCGAGGTTATAGTGCGGAATCAGAACGCTGACGAGCGCAGCGCCGGACGCCCGCTCACGCGAGCGGGCGCGCTTCGGCAATGTCCATGGCCTCGGCCCGGTCTGAATGATAATGGGGTGAAGCGCTCGCGGTGCGGCAAATAGCATCGACAACGCGCGAGCCAAGCCGGCCGGCGATCCGTCGAACTTAGTGCAGTTAATACCGTCCTGCCATGGCGAATCATGCCCGAACGCAGGATTCGACTCCGCCAGGACGCACAAGGCGCCTGAGAGTGATGCTTCGTATGCCGCGAGACAGAATGACTCAAACGTTCCCGGAAACACACATACAGACTCGCTGATGATGCGATGACGTTCAGCACTATCGGCATCGGTAACAAAGTGAAATCGATCGAGCAAATCGTCTGGGATGAGGCGACGCACTTCTGCCAGATAGTCCCCATCCGTCGCCATCGCGATCAGGCCAATGTGTCCGCAATAGCGCGGATTGAGTCGGAGAAAATCACAGCATCCCCGCACAAAAATATCGGGACGTTTGATGCGTTGTATCTTCGACGAAAAGACGATCGGCGTGTCCCACGTGACCGCGATCGACCTCTGCACCGGCATGCTGTAATCCAACACGACGGGCGGTGCGTCGATATGTAATCGCGGCAGCCATTCCGAATCGTCGAAATCGAAAATCTGCTGCATGGCGGCCGCCGATCCCGAGACCTGGCCGATGATCAAATCGCAATCGGCCAGCGCCTTGCGCTCCAGATCGAACAGGGAAAGCGCAGCCCGGTCGACGGGGCGCGCCTCCATCGCGTTCAGCACGCTGTCCGACGTGTGGAGACGTACAGCGATCGTTGCGCTTTGAAAAGCAAGACCCAGGTGCTTTTCCTGCACTGTCGCGAACGCGGCCGCGCCCCAGTCGGGGAACTCGATGTAGTCCAGCGGACCATGTTCGCGTTCGAGCCGCCTGAGCGCTTGCATTGCCCTCACAGATGCGGCGTGCAACGGGTGCGTCGTGTAAAGATCAGGAGGAACGTAGCGAAAACCGGTATCGCTGTCGCGTTGGGCATACGTTCGCGGCGTCGCGTCTACAAACAACACGCCTGGAAAACGTGCGTTGAACCGAACCTCGTCAAACGACTCGCCCGTGAAAACTACCGCGACTGCCGGCTTATCTTGGCGATCGCCCGTACTCGAAAGCTCTGGCAGGCCAAGTAGGTTGGCAATGACGCGACCAATTCCACCATGCGTAAATGGAAACAGCTCACTTGTAACGAAGACCTTTAGTAGCGACATGTGTTCCTCGCGCGCGCGTGCCTCCGTGCAGCTGCCGCAAGTCGCGCGGACCCCGCCACGCTGTCTCGGTCAGCAGTAGAACGTCCGCAAACGCCTGCGCGCGACGCCGCCTCACACACAACGCGTCGCTGAAATGCGATGGCGGCGCGAACCAGATTTACAGGATGCATGCCAGTGAATTCAAACCCGCCGAACTTCCTTGACCGCCCCCGCCTCCATCTCGACGATCACATTGCAAAGATCGTCGATGATGTTCCAGTTGTGCGACGCAAGCACGAGAATGTCGGCCTTGCCGACGAAATCCATCATGTGCTTCTCCGCCTTCTTCACGAAGTCGGCGTCACCTACACTGAGCCACTCGTCCATCAATAGCACATCGGCGTGCACGCTCGTCACGATCGCGAACGCCAATCGCAGCACCATACCGCTCGAGTAGGTCCGCACCGGCATATTGAGGTAATCGCCCAGCTCCGAGAATTCTGCAATCTGCGGCGTGAGGCGCTGCATTTCCGCCTTCGATGACCCAAGAATCAGCCCGCGTAGCACGATGTTCTCGTATCCAGTCGCCTCATAGTCGAGGCCAAGCGTCAGGTCAAGCAGACTGGTCACGCGCCCCTGACTACGGAATACGCCTGAAGTTGGCTCGTAAATGCCGGCAAGCAAACGCAATAGCGTAGTCTTGCCGGCGCCGTTATGACCGATCAGGCCAACGCGATCACCGGCACGAATATCGAGAGACACGCCGCGCAACGCTTCCACTACCGTGAGTTTGTGGCTATCCGACGCGATTCGGCCGCCGGTCACGGACGACAGCATCATTTGCTTCAGCGAGCGGTTGCTTGCGCCATAGACAGGCAAGTTGAGGCTGCAATTGTCGAGATTAAGAAATGCCATGACTCAGATCCAGAACGCGATACGGGAACGAAAGCGGATGAACAGCGGAATCGCAAGCGCGAACAGGACCGCCGTCGTGATCCCGGCGCCCACGTAAACCGAAGCGTCCGGCACCGCGCCGTACAGCGGTCCGCGAACAAGTTCGAGAAACATGTAAAGCGGGTTGTAGTGCGCAACGTATGCGCGATGACCGAGCGCACTGGGCTTCCAGAAGATCGGCGTCAGAAAGAACGCAAGTTGGACAACGCTGCCGACGATGGGCTGCATGTCGCGGAATCGTGCGCAGAAAATGCCGAGCAGGATCGATAGCGGCACGGCAGCGACGACGATAATCAACAGGCCCGGGATGACCATCAACCACTGCAGTGTCGGCACAATTTTCACGTACAGCATCACCGGTACGAACGCGAGAATGTTGTGCGCGAAAAACAGCAGATTTCGATAGACAGACCGGAATATGTGCAGCGAGAGCGGAAGCCGTACCGAACGCACGATGCTGTCCGAGCCGATGAATGCGTTGCATGCATCGAGGATGAGCGTCGAAATCAGCCCCCACGTGATGATGCCGAGCGCGAGATATGGAACGAACTCTTCCGTCTTGATGTTGAGCAATGCGCCGTAGAGCGGCCCCATGCCGGCGATCGTGACGACCATCGTAAGCGTAATCCAGAACGGCCCCAGCACCGAACGCCGATAGCGCTGGCGAATGTCCTGCCAGGCGAGTGTCGTCCAGATCGGGTACGCCTTAATCCCGTCTACCACGTCTCGCATCGCAAGCGTCGCTCTGCTTTCGCCGCCTCGTACTGCAGATAACTGTTGCATGTTTTGTGTGACCCTTTTATCTCAAAAGTAACAACCCACTCGCGCTGGCGTGCGTATATCCGTTCGCATCGTCGACATAACCGCTCCCTCATCGCACGCCATGAAAGCAGACTGCATCGCAGGTTATCGCCCCATGTCGTGGCGACGTCCCTACCCTCCCGGTTTCGAGGCCGTATTGTAATGGCCCCAACCCCTAAGTTCCATCCCGTGCCGCTCAGCACACCGGATATATCCCTGAATTGATTGACTTTTTTCCGTTCCAGGCCGACGCCCTGCTCTCGACCGGCACCACCGCGCGGTCCGGCGTAGGCACATGCCTCCGCTATAATCGATCGCCTCATACAGTGGCCACATGTCTGCATGGTCGCTGTTTGTCCTACAAGTCGAACTTTCACGATCATGCAAACTCCCAGCGATTCGCCCAACGCCGACCGTGAGGCCGCATCCCGAAGCTCAGTCTCTATGGGAGGCTGGCAAGCGGATGCGCGCATCGCCGAACTCGAAACGCGGGTCGCCGAACTGCAGCGAAAGCTTGCCGACGCGGAAACCCGCGTGCAGTCGAGTACGAACGCACAATCGATCATCGAACAGCTCTCGGCTGATCTTGCCGCCGTTCACGCGTCGGCATCGTGGCGCATCACTGCGCCGTTGCGGGCCTGCGTCCACGCAACGCGTCGCGCCGTGCACGCGGCCGAGTCCCTCACGGCCCACCTGCGCGCGCGCGGCGGCGTCATCAACGCACTTCGCCACTACTACGCGATCTGGCACAAAGAGGGCATGCAAGGTGTTCGCCGTCGCGCCACGCGGATTCTCGCGCGCGATACGTTCGAGGACAGTCCCGAAGCGTATGCCCGCTGGATCGCACAGTACGACACCATTGACGACGCTAAACGCGCCACGTTGCGGACCGCTGTCGCGGGATTTGCGCGCCGCCCGCTGATCTCGATCGTTGTGCCCACTTATAACAGCGACATCGCGCTGCTGCACGAGATGATCGAATCGGTGCGGGCGCAGATCTACCCGCAATGGGAGCTGTGCATTGCTGACGATGCGTCCACGATCGAGGCAGTACGAACCACGCTCGCCGATTACGCGTCCCGCGACGCACGAATCAAAGTGGTGCTCCGCGATCGAAACGGCCATATCGCTGAAGCCAGCAATAGCGCGCTCGCGTGCGCATCCGGGGAATACGTCGCGCTGCTCGATCATGACGACATCCTCCCTGAGCACGCGCTCTACATGGTAGTCAAGGCGATCAACGAGCATCCCGGCGCTCGCCTCTTTTACAGTGACGAAGACAAGCTGACGCCGGACGGCCGACGCATTGCCCCATACTTCAAGAGTGACTGGAACCCGGAGCTGTTCCTCACACAAAACCTGTTCTCCCATCTCGGCGTCTATGAAACAGCGCTCGTTCGCGAGGTCGGGGGCTTCCGGAAGGGCTTCGAGGGAAGCCAAGATCACGACCTCGCCTTGCGCTGCATCGAGAAAGCCGGACACAGCGCGGTTCACCACATACCTCATATCCTCTACCATTGGCGCGTCGTTCCCGGTAGCACCGCGGCATCCGGCGCAGAAAAGCCCTACGCGCTAACCGCCGGCATTCGCGCTGTCGAAGAACACTTGCAGCGAATTGGTGTCGAGGCGACTGTCTCGCAAGCCGCCAGCGATATTGGCCTAATTCGCGTGCGCTATGCAATGCCGGCACCCGCGCCGCTCGTCTCGATCGTGATTCCGACACGCGACGGGGTCGAACTGCTTCGGCAATGCGTCGAGAGCATCTTCACCCGCAGCACGTACCCGAACTTCGAGATCATCATCGTCGACAATGGCAGCGTGAAGCCCGAAACGCTCGCGTACTTCGATTCGTTGAATACACGTCCGAACGTCCGCGTGCTGCGCGACGATCGTCCATTCAACTTTTCGGCGCTCAATAACGCCGCCGTCAGCCAGTCGCATGGCGAATACATCTGCCTGCTCAATAACGACATCGAGGTCATCACGCCCGAGTGGCTCGAGGAGATGGTGTCTCTCGCTGCGCGGCCTGGCAATGGTGCCATCGGCGCCTGCCTCTGGTACCCAAACGACACACTTCAGCATGGTGGCGTGATGCTGGGTCTCGGCGGCGTGGCGGGCCACATCCACGCCCGGCTGCCACGCGGCGCATTCGGTTACTTCGGCAGAGCCGTGTCCACCCAGAACCTCTCCGTAGTCACCGCTGCCTGCCTGCTCATTCGCAGGTCAATCTACGATGAAGTGCATGGCCTCGACGAAGAGCTCGCTGTCGCCTTCAATGACGTCGATTTCTGCATCCGTGTCCGCAATGCTGGTTATCGGAATGTCTGGACGCCCTACGCCGAGCTATACCATCACGAATCCGCCACGCGCGGCTCCGATCTCTCGCCCGAGAAGGCACGACGTTTCGCGCGAGAAATCCGCTTCATGGAACAACGCTGGGGCGCGGCACTCTTCAACGACCCTGCCTACAACCCCAACCTCACGCTCGATGCGTCGAAGCACGCCTTCGCACTTGCCGACGAGCCTCGCATTGGCCAATTCGATTGATGCTCATCCCCGTCGTTCGGCATTCTCACAATTCGTTACAGCATTCCCATCCGGCCGGCCCAGCCGTGTCGGATGCCACGCAGCGCCATTGTCAGATGCGCGCGCGCGTCCGGCGCATACAACGCATAGATGACTAGCCGCACGGGAAGCTTGACCAACTCCGTCGACTTCCAAGTCCACGGAACATAGCTACGCTTCAACAACGCCACGGCGTTGCGAAACAGATAGTAGTGACGCACAGGGCTGTGCATCGGATAACTACGCCCCAGCGCACGAATCGGCTCTTCGCCCAGCTCGTGCTGCATTTTGATCCACGGTATGCCGACCACGCGATAACCGCGTGACCGCGCACGTATGCACCACTCGGTGTCGACGAAATCGATGAATAGCGAATCGTCCATGGGTCCGACGTCACTCCAGCATCCGAGATTCACACACGAGCCTGACGTGATCAGGAAGTCCACGTCGATCGGCACATCGCCAAGCGGCGCGATTCTCTTCAGACGGAAATACCCAAATCGCACGAACGGCGCCACTCCCCGCAGCCGCGTATCTTCATAGGCTGGCCCCACCACGGCAACCAGCTCGCCCCGCGCAATACATTCGCTCATCGCGCGCACTAGTTCGGATACCAATGCTTCAGTTGGCTCGCTGTCCTGATCAAACAGCAACGCGTATTTGCGGCCCTCCGCAATTAAGCGCTCTAGCCCCTGATTCAGCGCGGTCGCAATACCGACGTTGCGCGCATTCGCCAGATAACCGATGCGCGCATCAAGCGCGCGTTCGACGTCTGGCGAATGCGCATCCGCCGGCGTATTGTCGACGACGATGCAGCGACACAGATTCGCGATTCGATTGGCGCGCTCGATGCATGCCCGGTCGGGGTTGTAGAAAACGACGACTGCACCGACGTCCTCGGGGAGGATACCGTTCAACATGCGCCACCCAGGCACAGATCCAGTGCATCGCGCCAGTCCAGTGGTCTAATGCCGAACACCTCGGTCAGCTTCGATGTATCCAATCGTGAATTCATGGGACGCCTCGCCGGCAATGGATAATCGGTCGCGGGAATGGGTACGACACGCGGCGCCGATGTCAGAGCCGCACGCTGAAAGATCGCCTCCGCGAATCCGGCCCACGACGTGCTGCCGCTAGCTGTCAGGTGGTACACGCCGCTTCGCGGCGCCGCCCATTCATGCAATTCGCCTAATGCGCCGACACCCTGCGCCAATACATGCGAGGTCAAGGTCGCAACGGTCGCCGACCAGGTCGGCGCTCCGATCTGGTCGGCGACCACACGGAGCTCGGCCCGCTGCTCCGCGAGGCGCAGCATCGTCAGCAGGAAGTTCTTGCCCCGGCGACCATACACCCAACTGGTGCGAAAGATGAAATACGCGCAATCCGCCGCCGCGATCGCCCGCTCACCTTCAAGCTTAGTGACGCCATATACACTCTGTGGCACGGTCGCATCGTCCTCGACATACGGGCCGGTTTTGTTGCCGTCGAACACGTAATCGGTCGAGTAATAGACAAACACGGCATTCAGACGCTTCGCCTCTTCGGCTAGGACGGCGGGCGCTTCGACATTGATCTGCCGCGCCGTCACAACGTCCGTCTCCGCCTGGTCGACCGCAGTATACGCGGCCGGGTTCACGATGATCGACGGACGTGCTTCGCGCACAAGCGTCCGGATCGCGTCGGGACGTCGTAGATCGAGCGCGGCTCGATCGAGCGCAATCACGCGACCGATCCCCTGCAACGTCCGCAGCAATTCGAACCCGACTTGGCCACTGATTCCCGTGACGAGAATTGTGTGGTTACTGTTTGGGGCAATCATCATTTGCCTCTCTGCATCGCGTCACGCGAATACGTCGGCATCGGCCAAGCACTTGCCCGCTGCGTCCTTCGCCGCCAATAGCGGCTCGAAATCGATCGGCCACTCGATGGCGATATCCAGATCGTTCCACACGATGCTGCGCTCGTGCTCGGGGTACCAGTAATCGGTCGTCTTGTAGAGGAACTGCGCCGCCTCCGACAGCACGACGAAGCCGTGCGCGAATCCGGGCGGCACCCAAAGCTGCCGATGGTTGTCCGCCGACAGCGTCACGCCGACCCACTTGCCGAAGTTCGGCGAACTGCGGCGAATGTCCACGGCCACGTCGAACACTTCCCCTTCGACCACGCGCACAAGCTTGCCCTGCGCATGCTGGATTTGATAATGCAGCCCGCGCAGCACACCCTTCGCCGAGCGCGAATGGTTGTCCTGCACGAACTCGACGCCCGGCTCGACCTGCTCCGCGAACTCGCGCCCGTTGAAGCTTTCGTAGAAGTAGCCGCGCGCATCGCCGAATACCTTCGGCTCGATGATTTTGACTTCGGGCAGTGCCGTAGCAGTTACCGTGATGGCCATGCAACCTGATCCGTAAGAATGTTCAGCAGATATTTGCCGTAGCCGTTCTTCGCCAGCGGCTGCGCCAATTTCTGCACTTGTTCCGCGTCGATCCAGTGGCGGCGGTATGCGATTTCCTCGGGGCACGCGACCACCAGCCCTTGCCGCTTCTGCAGCGTCGCGATGAAGCTCGCCGCTTCGATCAACGAATCGTGTGTGCCGGTGTCGAGCCAGGCGTAGCCGCGGCCCATGATCTCGACGTTGAGCGTGCCATCGGCGAGGTAGCGCGAATTGACGTCGGTGATTTCCAGTTCGCCGCGCGCGGACGGCTTGATGTCGGCCGCGATGTCGCACACGCGGTTGTCGTAGAAGTACAGGCCCGTGACCGCATAGTGCGAACGCGGCTTCGCCGGCTTCTCTTCGATCGACAGCGCACGAAAGTCCTTGTCGAACTCGACCACGCCATACCGCTCGGGATCGTGCACGTGATAGGCGAACACGGTCGCACCGTGTGCCTGCGCGTTGGCGTGCTCGAGCTGCTTGGCGAGATCGTGGCCGTAGAAGATGTTGTCGCCGAGAATCAGCGCCGACGGATCGTTGCCGACGAAGCCCTTGCCGATGATGAACGCCTGCGCGAGACCGTCGGGCGACGGCTGCACCGCATACTGAATGTTCATCCCCCACTGACTGCCGTCGCCGAGCATCGATTCGAAGCGCGGCGTGTCCTGCGGTGTCGAGATGATCAGGACGTCGCGAATGCCCGCGATCATCAGCGTCGACAGCGGATAGTAGATCATCGGCTTGTCGTACACGGGCAGCAGTTGCTTCGATACGGCCTGTGTGATCGGATAGAGCCGCGTGCCGGAACCGCCCGCGAGAATGATGCCTTTGCGTGCCATGTCTGCCACCCTTACGCGCGCTGCGCGTAGTTGGTCTCGACCCACTTGCGGTACTCGCCCGATGCGACTTCGTCGACCCACTGCTGGTTGTCGAGATACCAGTCGACCGTCTTCGCGAGACCGGTTTCGAACGTCTCCGCCGGCTTCCAGCCGAGCTCGCGCTCCAGCTTGCGCGCGTCGATCGCATAGCGGCGATCGTGGCCCGGGCGATCGGTCACGTACGTGATCTGATCGCGATACGAGCCCGTTGCCTTCGGCCGCTTCGCGTCGAGCAGGTCGCACAGCGTATGCACGACCTCGAGGTTCTTCTTCTCGTTCCAGCCGCCGACGTTGTACGTCTCGCCCGGCACGCCGCGCGCGAGTACCTCGCGGATCGCGCTGCAGTGGTCGCCTACATACAGCCAGTCGCGCACGTTCTGGCCGTCGCCGTACACGGGCAGCGGCTTGCCGGCAAGCGCGTTGGCGATCATCAGCGGAATGAGTTTTTCCGGGAACTGGTACGGGCCGTAGTTGTTCGAGCAGTTCGTCGTCAGCGTCGGCAGGCCGTAGGTGTGATGGTACGCACGAACGAGGTGATCGGAGCCGGCCTTGGTCGCCGAGTACGGGCTGTTCGGCGCGTACGGTGTCGTCTCCGAGAATTGCGGGTCCGTGGCGGACAGCGAGCCGAATACTTCGTCCGTCGAGACGTGCAGGAAGCGGAACGCGGCCTTGTCGGCTTCGCGCAGCGCGTTCCAGTATTGACGCGTGGCTTCGAGCAGCGTGAAGGTGCCGACCACATTGGTCTGCACGAAATCGGCCGGGCCGTGAATCGAGCGGTCGACGTGGCTTTCCGCCGCGAAGTGCAGCACCGCACGCGGCTTGTGCTCGGCGAACAGTGCGTCGAGCGCAGCGCGGTCGCAGATATCGACACGCGCAAACACGTGCTTCGGATTGCCCTCCAGCGACTGCAGCGTACGAAGGTTGCCCGCGTAGGTCAGTTTGTCGACGTTGAGCACGGCTTCGTCGGATGCGCGCAGCCAGTCGAGTACAAAGTTGGCGCCGATAAAGCCAGCACCGCCCGTAACCAGAATCATGGGGCTCCCTCTAGTAATGCCCGGTAGCGCCAGCCGGCCCTACCGCATCGGATTCGCACGCGGCGTCATCGTCACGCGAAACCGAGAATTTTACCCGCCCACCATGGCAGTCAAAGTCATGAAATGCTAATTTTGTTCGGGAAAACGACAATTATAGGGACCCGTCGACCGCAAAATCCACGCCGCTAACAACTTGATACAGCGCTCGGGACCCCTGCGTCGAATAAAATTTCCTGTCGAATCAATGACATTTCGGGGAACGTCGGTTGCAAAATGGCGTCTCGTACCAACGAATCTTCTTTCCGCGCGGAAATCAATAGCACTGCCGCTCTCATGACCCCGACTCCCATCGCCATCGGCGACATCCAAGGCTGTCATTCAGCTTTCGATTCGCTGCTGAAAAAACTCTCCGCCCCCGCCGATACGCCGCTCTGGATCGCCGGCGACATCGTGAACCGCGGCCCCGGCTCCCTCGCCGCGCTGCGTTCGCTGATCGACCTCGGCCCGCGCGTCACGGCCGTCCTGGGCAACCACGACCTGCACCTGCTCGCCGTGTCGGCCGGCATCCGCACCGAGCGCCGCGGCGACACGATCGGCGAGATCCTCGATGCGCCCGACGCCGACGCCCTGCTCGACTGGGTCCGCCACCGCCCGTTCGCGCATTTCGAAGACGGCAAACTGCTCGTCCACGCGGGCGTGCTGCCGCAATGGGACGTGACGCTCGCCCTCGAACTCGCGGACGAACTCCAGCAGGCACTGCGCGCGCCCGACTGGCGCGAGACGCTGCAAAAGCTGTACGGCAACGAGCCGAACCAGTGGAATCCGAACCTGAAAAAGCGCGACCGGATGCGCGTCGCGTTCAACGCCTTCACACGCCTGCGGTTCTGCACCGCGGACGGGGCGATGGAATTCAAGGCGAACGGCGGCCCCGAGAGCGCGCCGCCCGGCTATCTGCCGTGGTTCGACGCCCCGGACCGCCACACCGAAGACGTGACGGTCGTGTTCGGACATTGGGCCGCGCTCGGCCTGATGCTGCGCGACAACGTCGTCGCGCTCGATTCGGGATGCGTATGGGGCAATCAGCTGTCGGCCGTGCGCCTGACGGCCGATCCGGCACAGCGCACGGTCACGCAAGTGCAATGCGAAGCATGCCGCACACCGGGCGGCGAATGACCGCAATGTAACGGCCGCGGCCCGCGCCAACGGGCCGCGGCACGATCAGCCTTCGCGCCCCGGCACCGGCTCTTCGGCGGCACCGTCGCGGGCCGCGTCAGAGCCGACTTCCGCGACCGGATAGGCATGCTTCGCGAGCTCGGCCAGCGCCTCGGCCGACGGCTTGCCGACCGTCGCCTGCATCGCTTCAAGCGCGGCCGCGATCGCGTCGCGCGCGGCGGCCGACATCGCACGCCGGTCGCCGCCCGGCGGGATCGGATCGCACACGTACAGATGCGCGACGAGCGGCCCGCCGCGCAGCACCATGTCGAGCGACATGCCGAGCGACAACTCGCCCGTATAGGCCGGCGCGACCGACTGCCGCCCCTGCGCATCCTCGTACATCAGGCAGATCGGCTGCACCGCGCAGCCGGCCGACACCGCGGCCTGGAACAGATTCGCATGGAACGGAAGCAGCCCCTGCCCGTCGGATGTCGTGCCTTCCGGAAACACGCACATCACGCCGCCGCTGCGCAGCCGGTCGGCCATCTCGTGCATGACCCGCATCGCCTCGGTGCGCTTCTCGCGCTGCAGGAACACGGTGTCGAGCTTCTCGGCCAGCCAGCCGACCACCGGCCACTGCCGCACCTCGGCCTTCGACACGAACGGCGTCGGCCGCCACGCGTTGACGGTGTAGATGTCGAGCCACGACACGTGATTGCCGACGACAAGCGCGCCCGCGTCAAGACGCGCGCCGTCGTTGTGGACGACGAGGCGCAGCCCGCAGATGCGCAGCAGCTTGAGCGACCAGCGGCGCGTGAGCTCGAGGCGCCGCGCGGGCGTCACGTGCGAAAAGCGCAGCGCGACGATCGCCATGCCGCGCAACAGGTGAAAGACGAGGCGCAGCTTGCGGATAGCGTTCATGACGAAAGCCCGGCGTGGTTCAGTTGCGCTCGAACGCGACCTGCCCGGCGACGAGCGTCGCGCGCACGCATGCGGGCAGCTCGTAGCCGAGGAACGGCGAGTTGTGGCCCTGGCTCTTCAGCGCGCGCGGCTCGACGCGCCAGTGCGCGCGCGGGTCGAACACGCAGAGATCGGCCGCACTGCCTTCGGTCAGACGGCCGGCAGGCAGATTCAGCACGTCCGCAGGCGCCGACGTGATGCGGCGCAGCGCCTGCGCGAGCGGCGTGCGCGTCTCGTCGGCCCACTTCACGGTTAGCGACAGCAGCAGTTCGAGGCCGGTCGCGCCGGGCGTCGCTTCGCCGAACGGCAGCAGCTTCTCGTCGTCGTCGACCGGCGTGTGATCGGAGCAGATCGCGTCGATGGTGCCGTCCGCGAGCGCCGCACGGATCGCCTCGCGATCGCGCTCGCTGCGCAGCGGCGGATCTAGCCGGAACTGCGAATCGAAATAGCCGATGTCGACGTCGATCAGGTGCAGATGATTCACGCCGACATCGCACGTGACGGGCAGCCCTTCGGCCTTCGCCGCGCGCACGAGCGCTAGGCCCGCCGCCGACGACAGCCGCGCGAGGTGCACGCGCGCGCCGGTCACGCGCATCAGTTCGAAAATCGTATGCAGCGCGATCGTCTCGGCCGCGACCGGCACGCCCGACAGCCCGAGCCGCGACGCAACGGGCCCGCTCGCCGCGACGCCGCCCTTGCCGATGAACGCGTCGAGCGGGCGCAGCCAGGTGGTGTAGCCGTAGGTGCTCGCGTACTGCAGTGCGCGCAGCAGCACCTGCGTGTCGCGCAGCGGCACGTTCGCATGCGTGAAGCCGACGCAGCCGGACTCGGTCAGCGCGACCATCTCGGTGATCACTTCGCCCTTCAGCCCGACGGTCAGCGCGCCGAGCGGATGCACGTTGGCCTGATGCAGATTGCGCGCGCGGAACTTCAGCATCTCGACGAGGCCCGGCTCGTCGAGCACGGGATCGGTGTCCGGCGGACACACGAGCGTCGTCACGCCGCCGGCGACGGCCGCCGCCATCTCGGACGCGAGCGTCGCCTTGTGCTCGTAGCCGGGCTCGCGCAGCCGCGCGCACAGGTCGACGAGGCCGGGCGCGACGATCTGGCCCGTCGCGTCGATCGTCTTGTCGGCGGCGAAGCCGGCCGGCGCGTGGCCGGCTTCGGCGATCGCGTCGATCTTGCCGCCCGAGATGAATACGTCGGCTTGCCGTTCGCTGCCGGCGACCGGATCGATCAGCGTGCCGCCTTTGATATGAATCTTCATGCGCTGTCTGTGAATGCGTTGAATGCGTTGAATGCCTGGATAAGGAGGCGCGAAGCGGCTCAGTCGTTGTTGCCGGCGACGATGCCCATCACGGCCATCCGCACGGCGATGCCGAACGTGACCTGGTTGAGGATCACCGATTGCGGGCCGTCGGCGACCTGCGAGTCGATCTCGACGCCGCGGTTCATCGGGCCCGGGTGCATCACGATCGCGTCGGGCGCGGCGAGCGCGAGGCGCTCGGGCGTGAGCCCCCACGTCTTGAAATACTCCTGCGCGGACGGCAGCAGCGCGCCGCTCATCCGCTCGTTCTGCAGGCGCAGCATGATGATGACGTCGACGCCCTTCAGCCCTTCGTCGAGGTTGTGGAACACCTTTACGCCCATCTGCTCGAGGCCGCCCGGCAGCAGCGTGCGCGGGCCGATCGCGCGCACTTCGGGCACGCCGAGCGTGGTCAGCGCGTGGATGTCCGAGCGCGCGACGCGCGAATGGAGGATGTCGCCGACGATCGCCACGCGCAGCTTCGTGAAGTCGCGCTTGTAGTGGCGGATCGTGTACATGTCGAGCAGGCCCTGCGTCGGGTGCGCGTGGCGGCCGTCGCCGGCGTTGATCACGTGCACGTGCGGCGCGCAGTGCTCGGCGATCAGGTACGGCGCGCCGCTCGATGCATGACGCACGACGAACAGGTCCGCATGCATCGCCGACAGGTTGTTGATCGTGTCGAGCAGCGATTCGCCCTTGCTCGTCGAGGAAGCATTGATGTTCAGGTTCAGCACGTCGGCCGACAGGCGCGTCGCGGCGATCTCGAACGTCGTGCGCGTGCGCGTCGAGTTCTCGAAGAACAGGTTGAACACGGACTTGCCGCGCAGCAGCGGCACCTTCTTCACTTCGCGGTCCGTCACGCTGACGAACTGCTCGGCCGTATCGAGGATGTGGTTGACGATCGAGCGCGGCAGGCCCTCGATCGACAGCAGATGCTTGAGCTCGCCGTTTTTCGTGAGCTGCGGGTTGCCCTTCAGGAAACCGTAGCGGAACCGCTCGGGGCTCGCGGCCGCCGCGGGATTGCCGGTGCGGCCAGTGGTGTCGGTGGTCATGGTGTGCGTGATTCCAACTATGCAAACGGGCCGCGGCGCGAACCGGCGGCCCGGGATACGGTTTCGCGGTCGTTCAGGCGGCTTGCGCCTCGACGTTCAGCGTGAACTGCGAATCGTCGCGCGCGAGCACGAGCGTCGCGCCGGCCGGCACGTCGAGCGTGCCGCCGGCAAAGCGCGCGGCGACCGGCAGCTCGCGTCCGCCGCGATCGGCGAGCACGGCGAGTTCGACGGCAGCCGGACGGCCGTAGTCGAACAGTTCGTTCAGCGCGGCGCGCACGGTGCGGCCGGTGTACAGCACGTCGTCGACGAGCACGATGCGCGCGCCGTCGACGTCGAACGGCAGCGACGTCGGGCTCGCCTGGCTGTGCAGCCCCTTCTTCGCGTAGTCGTCGCGATGCAGCGCGACGTTGACGACGCCGAACGCCGGCGCGCCGAGATCGCGCGCGAGGCGCTCGGCAAGCCAGGCGCCGCCGCTGTAGATGCCGGCGAGCCGCGGGCCGCCCGATTCGGCGAACGCGGTGCCGTACGCGGCACGGATCTGGTCGAGCAGGGCGCGGTACAGCGCCTCGGCGTCAATGGGGCTCATGGTCGGACAATTGATCGAGATACTGTTGAAGGATCACGCGCGCGGCTTCGGCATCGAGCATGTCGGCGCGTGCGCGGCCGCGCACGTTGCGCTCGCGCATCCCGGCCTCGGCTTCGACCGACGAATAGCGTTCGTCGACCCACGTGACGGGCAGCCCGAAGCGGCCGTTCAGCTGGTTGCCGAAGCGCTTCGCCTGCTGCGTCATGTCGTGCGGCGTGCCGTCGGGATGCATCGGCAGCCCGACGACGAGCGCATCGGGCCGCCATTCGGCGAGCAGTTCGCCGACGGCCTTGAAGCGGTGTTCACGGTTCAGGTTGGGGATCACGACGAGCGCGCGCGCGGAGCGCGTCAGCGCATTGCCGATCGCGACACCGATTCGCTTCTCGCCGTAGTCGAACGCCAGGAGCGTCGCATCGCGCGCGCTCGTGCCGCTCATGCGTGCCCTGCTTCGCCGGACAGCGTCGACGAACTGACGCCGAGCAGACCGAGCGCGGCTTCGAAGCGCTCTTCGGCCGGCGTGTCGAACACGATGCGCGGATCGGCGGCCACCGTGAGCCAGCCGTTGCGGGAAATCTCTTCCTCGAGCTGCCCGGCGCCCCAGCCTGCATGGCCGAGCGTCAACAGGAAGCGTTTCGGGCCGGTGCCCGTTGCGACCGCCTCGAGCACGTCCTTCGACGTCGTCATCTCGAGCCCGCCCTCCACCGACATCGACGAGCTGTAGTTCGCACCCTCGACCGGCTCGTGCAGCACGAAGCCGCGCTCGGTCTGCACGGGGCCGCCGAAGTACACGGGGATGTGCAGCAGCGGCTCGATCTCGAGCTTCAGGTCGATCCGGTTGAACAGCGATTCGAGATCGATATCGGTAGGACGATTGATGACGAGGCCGAGCGCACCGCGCTCGCTGTGATCGCAAAGATAGACCACCGTTCCCGAGAACGTCGGATCGGCCATGTTGGGCATGGCGATCAGGAACTGGTTGGTGAGATTGATGCGATCGGAAGGCTTTGACATGGTTTGAATTTTAGCAAAGACGCTGCGGCCTGACCGGGCCGCGATCAACGAGCAACATCGCGACGCGCTGGCAATGACGCGCGCGATTACACGGCACTCTAACACGCGCGCGGGCGCTGTCGGGAGCGCGTTGCAGCGGCGCCGGGCATGGCCGCCGCGCCATGCCGGCCGGCGTTCCGCTCAGGGCCGGCCGAGCGCCGTACCGAGCGCTTCGGACCCCGCCGTGAGGTCCGGCGGCGCGACGCCGGCCGCAATCTTCAGCAGTGCGGCGCGCAGCATGTCGGCCGCGCGCGCATGCGCGTCGCGTGCGCTGCCGGCGAGCGGCAGCCCGTGCGCGGCGCGGCGCCATGCGAGGCCTAGCGTATCGGCGAGCAGCGCTGCGTGGCCGAGCCCGAGCGCGCAAGCGGCCGCGCCAACGCGGTACGCGGCGGCGGACGCGCGCCATGCCGCGCCGGCATCCGCGGCCGCGGGATGGGCCGACAGGTCGGACATCGACGCATCGGCGGTCTGCAGGAAATCCTCATACGCATGTGCGTTGACGGTCACGACACCGAGCGTGCGCGTCGGTGCGGCGGCGAGCGCGTCATGCTCGGCGCGTGCCGCATCGGCTTCCCACAGCGCTTCGGAGCCGGGCGTGCCGGCCACGTGCCAGTCGACCGTGAGCCCATAGTCGTGCAGCACGTCGACGAGCGCGGCGTCTTCGGCCGCCGCGCCGAACAGCGCGAAATCGCGCCACAACAGAGCAACCGTTTCGCGCACGAGATCGGGCGGTGCGTATGGCCGCCCGTTCGCGTGTTCGGCAAGCAGCAAGTTCGTGCGCGCCAGAAAGCGTTTCAGATCGGGCGCCCCGCTCGCACGCAGCGCGCGCATGCACGCTGCGGCGAGGCGCCAGAAGTCGTACGGCGTATCGTCGGCGAGCGCGGCGGCGATCGCGTCGAGTTCGTCGAGTGCGGGGCCGGATGCCGGATTCTCCGCACGCAGCGCGCCGAGCAGCGCTTGTTCATAACGGGCGCGCACGCGGGCCGCGAATCCGTCCGGCAGCGCACGCAGCGACGCGGCCGGCACCGCGCGGCCGACGAGGGCCAGCGCGTCGAGCGGAACGGCCGCGGGCACACCGCCGCCCGTCAGCGCGCGCAGCGTACGGAAATGGGCAAACAGGACCGGCGAGCACGCGAGTTCGCGCAGATTGTGCCGGCCGACGGCCGCACGGAAATCGCGCAGCGCGGCGCGCCACGCGGCGACGTCCGCTTCGCCTGCCGTCGCCGCGAACGGCGCGCCGGCAGCCAGCTGGCCCGCGAATCTTGCGGCCGGCAGCCAGCCGGCTTCGGCCAGCACGGCCGCCGCTTCGGCGAGCGGCGCCGCGGCATCGGCGTGCCGTTCGGCTGCATGGGCTGCATCGGCCGCGGCGGCGAGCGCCGCGTCGGCCGCGCGCACGGCGCCGCCGCGCGGATTGGGCAATGCATCAGGAGGGGGAACGGTCGCCGGTTCGGACGTCATGGACACGCGCGCGTGGGGTCGTCAAGCCGCTCGCGCGGGCCGCGGCGCGCGAGCGCCGGACCCGCGCGAGGCCAAAGCGGAGTGTCCGTGCGGCAAAGGTCCGATCAGATCTGGACCATTTCGAAGTCTTCCTTGCGGGCGCCGCATTCAGGACACGTCCAGTTGATCGGAACGTCTTCCCAGCGCGTGCCCGGGGCAATGCCCTCGTCCGGCAGCCCGGCTTCTTCGTCGTAAATCCAGCCACAAATCAGGCACATCCAGCTCTTGTATTCCATCTTAAGCCGCGTCGGGAAAGTCGGTAAATTCGGGAGCCATGATGGTACCGTGTCGGGGCCGGACTGCCTAGCAATCGCGCTGGAGTGCAGCGACTACGTTGTGCTGCGCTAAAAAATCCGTCGTATCGGCCGGATTCCACCGCATAATGGGCGCACAGTGCGGCCTGCCGGGCAACACGGGGCCCGACGGCCCGTCGCCTGCTGCCGCCGCACCTCCGTCGCTTCCCCGTATTTTTCTTGCCCTTTTTTCCATGTCCAGCAACGCCCCTCCGATCGTCCTCACCTTCGGCCTGTCCGATCCCACCGGCGGCTCCGGCCTCCAAGCCGATCTGATGACCCTGGCGAGCATGGGCTGCCACGGCGTGTCCGTCCTCACCGGCTATACCGTGCGCGACTCGGCTGCCTGCGATGAAGTGACCGGCCTCGATCCCGACATCGTCGCCGCGCAGGCGCGCATGCTGCTCGAGGACATGCCGGTCGCCGCGTTCAAGATCGGCGCCGCGACGCGCGCGGAAGTCGTCAGCGCGATCGCCGAAGTGGTCGCCGACTATGACGGCGTACCGCTGGTGCTCGCGCCGGACTTCACGCTCGACGACGAGCACGTGCTCGCCGCCGACGATCTGCGCGAGTCGATCGCCGATCTGCTCGCACCGCAGACGACATTGCTCGTCGCCGATCACGCGACGCTGATCGCGCTCGCGCAGCCGGACGGCGATGCGGAAGCGCCGAATCTCGATGCGGCCGTGTCGCATCTGCTGTCGCAGGGCTGCGAATACATCCTGTCGTCGGAAACGGGCTCGCACCGGCTCGTGAACACGCTGTACGGCGAGGAAGGCCAGCTGCGCGAAGACATGTGGGACCGCTCGCCGCACCGGCTGATGGGCATCACCGATACGCTCGGCGCGGCGATCGCGGCGCTGCTCGCGAACGGCCAGGAGCCGCCCGAGGCCGTGCGCGAAGCGCAGGAATATCTGTATCAGGCGGTACGCGACGCGTTCCGGCCCGGGATGGGTGCGTATCTGCCTGACCGCTTCTTCTGGGCGCGCAGCAACGAGGACGCCGATGCGCCGCCGGCCGCCGCGGTCGAACCGCTGCCGCGGACGTCGCATCGGCATTGAATCCGCGCGCGGCCCTTCGCGGATCGCGCTGATTCGGCCGCCGCCGGCCGTCCCCTTCGCGCCGCGCACAGATAAAAAAAGACCCGCATCGCTGCGGGTCTTTTTATTGGTTCATCGCAGGAAACCGTGGAGGGTTTGAGAGCGATTGCGTAACCTGACGCCTGACTTTAAGGACGTCAGGAGAGGCAATTGCTCGATCGCAAAGCACTTGAGGCACTGGGCTGCTGGACGGGTTACCGGCTGGAGCGTGTGGAATGGCCGGAAGGCGAAGGCCGTACGCTGTCGCTGTATTTAAAGCCGGTCGGCAAGATCATGTACTGCGAGCAATGTGGGGCACGCTGCCAGCGGATCCACGAGACGACGGTTCGTCGGGTGCGTGACTTGCCGCTATTCGAATACCGAGTGGTGTTGCATGTGCCTCGTCGCCGGGTCTGGTGCGAACGCTGCGGCGGCCCGCGACTGGAGAAGCTGGCGTGGCTGGGCCGTTACCAGAGAGTGACGGAGCGCTTCGCCAAGGCTTGCGAGAAACTGCTGCAAGCGGCCAGCGTGCAGGCGGTGGCGGCCTTCTACGATCTGGGCTGGCACACGGTCAAATCGATCGACAAGATGCGCCTGCGGGCGCGCGTGAGCGAGCCCGATTGGTCAACGATCCGCTATCTGGCGATGGACGAGTTCGCGCTGCATAAAGGTCATCGCTACGCCACGGTGGTGGTCGACCCGATCAGCCGGCAAGTACTCTGGATCGGACCGGGACGCTCGCGTGAGACGGCCCGGGCCTTCTTCGAACAGCTTCCCGAAGGCGCGGCCAAGCGTATCGAAGCGGTCGCGATCGACATGACCACGGCCTATGAACTCGAAATCAGGGAACAGTGTCCGCAGGCGGAAATCGTCTTCGACCTGTACCACGTCGTGGCCAAGTACGGCCGCGAAGTGATCGATCGGGTGCGGGTCGATCAGGCCAATCAACTCCGACATGACAAGCCAGCCCGCAAGGTTCTGAAGTCCAGCCGCTGGCTGTTGCTGCGCAACCGCCACAACCTCAAGCCGGATCAGGCCGTGCACCTGAAGGAATTGCTGGCGGCCAATCAGGCGCTGTTATGCGTCTACGTGTTACGTGACGAGCTCAAGCGGCTCTGGTTCTACCGAAAGCCGGCCTGGGCGCAAAAGGCTTGGGAACAATGGTTCGAGCAGGCTCAGCAAAGTGGGATCGCGGCCCTGCAAAAGTTCGCCGAGCGTCTGCAGGGCTACTGGCACGGCATCGTGACTCGCTGCCGCCATCCGCTCAATACCAGCATCGTTGAAGGCATCAACAACACCATCAAGGTCATCAAGCGTCGAGCTTACGGGTACCGCGACGACGAATACTTCTTCCTCAAGATTCGCGCCGCGTTCCCCGGTAATCCTCGATGAACCTTTTTATTTGGCTGGAGCACGCATCGCTGCGCGCTCCGGACTTCATCGACCGAAGTCGATTACATGTCCATGCCCATGCCGCCCATGCCGCCCGGCATGCCGCCCGGCATCGGTGCATCTTCCTTCGGCAGTTCTGCGACGGCTGCGTCCGTCGTCAGCAGCAGGCCGGCAACCGAAGCTGCGTTCTGCAGTGCGGTGCGCGTGACCTTGGTCGGGTCGACGACGCCGGCTTCAACCATGTCGACGTACTCGCCCGTCGCTGCGTTGTAGCCGTAGTTGCCCTTGCCTGCAGCAACGGCCGCCACGACGACGCTCGCTTCTTCGCCACCGTTCGTGACGATCTGACGCAGCGGCTCTTCCATTGCGCGCAGCACGATCTTGATGCCGGCGTTCTGGTCAGCGTTCGCGCCCGTCAGCGATGCGATCGCGGTGCGTGCACGGATCAGCGCAACGCCGCCGCCCGGGACGATGCCTTCTTCAACGGCAGCGCGGGTTGCGTGCAGCGCGTCTTCGACACGTGCCTTCTTTTCCTTCATTTCGACTTCGGTCGCAGCACCGACCTTGATCACTGCCACGCCGCCGGCCAGCTTCGCCACGCGCTCTTGCAGCTTCTCGCGGTCGTAGTCCGACGTCGCTTCTTCGATCTGCGTGCGGATTTGCTTGACGCGCGCTTCGATGTTCGCCGCTTCGCCTGCACCGTCGATGATCGTCGTGTTTTCCTTGCCCACTTCGATGCGCTTCGCCTGGCCCAGTTCTGCCAGCGTTGCCTTCTCGAGCGTCAGGCCGGTTTCTTCCGCGATGACCTGGCCGCCGGTCAGGATCGCGATGTCTTCCAGCATCGCCTTGCGACGATCGCCGAAGCCCGGCGCCTTGACCGCAACGGTCTTCAGGATGCCGCGGATGTTGTTGACGACCAGCGTAGCGAGCGCTTCGCCTTCGACGTCTTCAGCGATGATCAGCAGCGGACGGCCTGCCTTCGCGACTTGTTCGAGCACCGGCAGCAGATCGCGGATGTTCGAGACCTTCTTGTCGTGCAGCAGCACGAACGGGTTCTCGAGGACGGCGACTTGCTTGTCCGGGTTGTTGATGAAGTACGGCGACAGGTAGCCGCGGTCGAACTGCATGCCTTCGACGACGTCGAGCTCGTCGGCAAGCGACTTGCCGTCTTCGACGGTGATCACGCCTTCCTTGCCGACCTTGTCCATCGCTTCAGCGATGCGATCGCCGATCGACGAGTCGCTGTTCGCCGAGATCGCGCCGACTTGCGCGATTTCCTTGTTCGTCGTGCACGGCTTGCTGATCTTCTTCAGCTCTTCGACGGCAGCTGCAACGGCCTTGTCGATACCGCGCTTCAGGTCCATCGGGTTCATGCCCGATGCGACGTACTTCATGCCTTCGCGGACGATCGATTGCGCGAGGACGGTTGCCGTCGTCGTGCCGTCGCCTGCGTTGTCGCTGGTCTTGGAAGCAACTTCCTTGACCATTTGCGCGCCCATGTTCTGGAGCTTGTCCTTCAGCTCGATTTCCTTCGCGACCGACACACCGTCCTTCGTGACCGTCGGGCCGCCGAAGCTGCGCTCGAGCACGACGTTGCGGCCCTTCGGACCCAGCGTGACCTTCACTGCGTTGGCGAGAATGTTCACGCCTTCGACCATCTTCGCACGGGCCGAATCGCCGAATACGACGTCTTTAGCTGCCATCTTCTAACTCCTTGAATTCTTGGGAATATGTACCGTTGTGGACGCTTACTTCGCGTTGACCACGGCCATGATGTCTTCTTCGCGCATGACCAGCAGCTCCTGGCCGTCGACCTTGACGGTCTGGCCCGCGTACTTGCCGAACAGCACGCGATCGCCGACCTTCACGTCGAGTGCGATCGGGGCGCCCTTGTCGTCGCGCTTGCCCGGGCCGACGGCCAGGACTTCGCCTTGATCCGGCTTCTCAGCAGCTGCGTCGGGGATCACGATGCCCGAGGCAGTCTTGGTTTCCTGATCCAGGCGCTTGACGATCACGCGATCGTGCAAAGGACGAAGGTTCATATTCACTCCTCTCTTGACTGAGATTGAAGAACGCTTAGGGAACCTGCCCGGCCAGAGGCCCGGCAGAGAATTGTTAGCACTCTCGTGCAGCGAGTGCTAATTATATGGACGGGTTTTGACAAATTCAAGAAGAGATACCGGGGCTTTTTTTGCGCCGCGTCGGGCGCGCGGGAAGGCAGGAAAATGCAGAAAAATCCTTTTGAAACAACGGGATGGAGATTCGATGCGAAACCGGCGGCGGCCCGTGTTAGGGGATTCCCCGATCATCGTTCCCCGATTGGACAGCAGGACCGCGGCGAGTTCCGCACTATTTCGCGTACGTTGAAAAAAGTGCGTCGGCCCTGCCGGCGGGACGCGACCGGCTGGCGTCGGCGTCACGCTTCCGGGCAGCCCTCGAGCGGCCGGAACGTCCGGCCGTCGGTCTCGACCGTCGCGCCCAGCAGCCGCGCGAGGCCTTTCGCGCCGTCGCGCATCACGACATCGTGATTCCATGTGAACAGCGGCCGCGCGATCGGTTCCAGCCACTTCATCCAGCGCGCGTGCGTGCGGATGTGCCAGTCGTAGCGGACGACCGTGCGCGCGCCGTCGGCGACGAACGACCAGCGGCCGTCGCCTTCGATGGCACCGCTCGCGCGGCCTTCGAGCACGTGCGGCGGCTCGACGCGCCGCACGCGCATGTCGAACGTCAGCCGGTACGGCAGCGCGCCTTTCCATGTATAGCGGTGCAGCGCCCCGACGCCGCGCGCGTCGCCGGCCTCCAGTTCGACGGTCCGCACGGCGCCCTTCCACCAGTCGGGCCAGCGGTCGACCTGGTAGATCGCATCCCAGACGGCCATCAGCGGCGCGTCCACGTGCCACGTCGTCGAAAACCGGTATTCCGCCATGCAGCCTCCGGCGCGCCGTTGCGCAGCGTCGAATCAGGATCAGGGCGCGAAAAAACGCTCGGGGAACGCGACGTCGAGCTCGATGTCGTCGAGCGTCACCGTTTCGAGCGGCTCGCCGTCGTCGTCCGCGAAGCTGACGACCTTGCGCGGAAATCCGTCCTCGGTATCCAGCCACAATCGGTAGCGATGCACGCCGTCCACCGCCTGCGCCGGCGCGCCCGTCACCGATACGCGCAACGTCGTGCGCCCGCCGACCGTCTCCTCGCCTTCGCTCACCGTCGCCCCGCCCTGCTGCAGCGCGTGCACGTTGCGAAGCAGCTGGCCGATGTCCGACCGGTCGACGCGATGGCCGCTGCGGTCGCGCACCATCGGATTGTCGGGCGCCAGCGTCAGCGCCGGCGGCATATGCACGCCGAACGGACGCAGCCGAACCTTGCCGTCGTCAGGATCGTACGCGAGCACCGCGCCGTGGTGCGGCGACACGAAGTCCATCCGGACGAAGCCCGGTTTCAGATAGGCATAGCGGATTTCGGTGTGCTCGCCGCTTCTCGCGGTCGAACGGATCGTCGCGCGGTACGAGTGCACGTGGTCGAACTGCGACTGCGCAACGGTCACGGGATCGGCTGTCATGCTCGCTCCTATCAGGCTCGCGGCCAGCAACGCGGCGATCACGGCGCCGCCTCGACGTCCAGTACGCCTTCCATGCCGCGCGCGCGATGGCTGCCGAACAACGGCAACCGGTGCGTGCAATAGTAGGCAAAGCGGCCCGGTTGCGTCGGCGTGAAGCGGAAGGTGCGCGGCGTCGTGGCGAGTTCCGTGCGCACGTCGATGCCGGCCTGCGGCGCATCGATCCGGAAACTGTGCGGCACGATCCCCGGCTCCGCCGACACCGTCAGCTCGACGGGCGCCCGCGCCGTCACGATCACGTGGTTCGGCCGGAAGAAATAACTGCCGCCGACGATCGTCACGCGCTGTACGCCGTCCGGATCGACCGGCACGCGCACCGGGGCATCGTCGTCCGCGTGGGCAAATCCGGTGCCTGCTGCGAGCACAACCAGCCCTGCCCATACCGCCGCCATCGCTTTCATCGTTCGCTCCGTGCGAGCGCGCGTCAGCCGCTCCACGCGCCGACCGGTCCGCCGAGTGCGCCGCACGCCTCGATCGCGAGTTCGCGAACGCGCCGCTCGTCGCCACCGCCCGACAGCGCATAACCCATGCCGCGATCCGACCAGAAATACGTGTAGCGACCTTCGGCCGACAACGGCTGCGGCGCCACGCGCCGCGCGTCGTAGGCGGTCATGTAGAGCGTCACGCGGTCGCCGTCCGCGCGCTGGTACATCAGTTGTGCGGCCGGCCCTGCATCGCCGGGCAGCAGACGGCCGCCGAGCAGCGCGTAACCGTATTCGCCGAGCGACGGCGCACGCACCGGCCGCCCGAGCCGCGCGGACAGCCACACGGCCAGACGGTCCGGGTCGCGCGCATCGACTTCCACCGGATGATCGCGGTCTGCCGCATAGACAGCGTACGCCGCATCGGCGCGCGTAGCGAATTCCGGAGCGGTACGCAGTGCGGTCCAGCCCGCGTGCAGCGCGATGCCGATCAGCAGCCCTGCCGCGAGCCCCGCGAGCGCGTAGACGAATCTGGGCCGGCGCGATGCGCGGCGCTGCACGAACAGCGCCGACGTGGCGGGCGGCAGCGGAAACAACGCGTGCAGTGCGTCGCGCTGGGCGCGGTAATGCGCGAACCGGTCCGCTTCGCGCGGATCCGACTGCAGACGTTCGAGTATCTCGCGGCGTTCGTGCGCGGACAGCTCGCCGTCGAGCAGCGCCGACAACAGCTGCGCCGACGCTTCGTCGTCCCGACCGTCCGAAGGTGTACGCGACTCGTCCATCATGTCTTCCCGATCACCCGTAACGCGGCCGTGCCATGCGTGGCCGGTTCGCCGGACAGCAGCGCCCGCATCTGCTCTCTCGCGCGCGACAGCCGCGACATCACCGTGCCGACCGGCACGCCGAGCACCCGCGCGGCATCGCGGTAGCTCAGCTCTTCGAGTGCGACCAGCAGCAGCACCTCGCGCTGCTCGACCGGCAGCCGGTACAGTGCGCGCTGCACGTCGCGCAGCATCAGGCCGCCCACGTCGCCGGGCGGCGCGGCGAGCGTCTGCCATGGCGCCGTCGCGTCGTCGACGGCCACTTCATGCCGCGCGCGCAACTGATCGATGAAGCGGTGACGCAGCAGCGTCAGCAGCCACGCGCGCAGATTGCCGGCATCGCGCGGCGGCCGGTTCAGCGCGCGCTCGAGCGTATCCTGCACGAGATCGTCCGCCCAGGCCCGATCGCCCGTCAGCGCGCGTGCATACCGCGTCAGATGCGGCAGCCACACCAGCAGGTCCGATTCGTAGCTCATGCGCCGATCCCGCGCGCGGCACGGCCGTCAGGGATGCGCGACGTGCCAGACGCCGCCGATGCCGTCGCCGCCCGCATCGCCGGCCTTGCGATCCATCTTCCAGCGATACAGCGGACGACCGTTGTACGCCCATTGCATCTTGCCGTCGTCGCGCGCGACGACGCTCAGTGCGCCCGACGGCTTGTCGTACGCATCGGCGAGCGCCGGCGGCCAGTTGGCCGCGCACGTGCCCGTGCACGCGCTCTTGCCCGGTGCGTCGCGGTCGAACACGTAGAGCGTCATGTGCTCGTCGTCGACCAGCTTCCCGTCGCCGACCTGCGGCGGTTCCGCGGCCGCCGGCCGCGCGATCGCAGCCGTCAGCGCGACGGCGAACAACATCGTTTTCATTCCCGTTCTCCTTGGCGTCGCGATGCGACATCGCATACGTTCACGGGACGCCGACTGCATCGCGATCATGATGCGCCGCGCGAGCGAGTCGCGTCCCGGTACGTAAACGAACGGGCCTGGCAGGTTATTCCATGCGGTCTTGCAATCTTCCATCGCGCAATCTCGCGATCGTGCCGATGCTCGATGTGACTGCGATGGGTCGACGCACGAACGCGCGACACCAAACAAAACGCGGCATGACGTTACCGTCATGCCGCGTCCTACGACCGGATGCGCGGCGGGCAATGCCGCCGCGCGTACTGCTCCGGCGTTACTTCGACAACCCGCCGGTCAGCGACTGGATCAGCGACGACACCGGTGCCAGCGGATTGTTCGCCGCGCTCGTGCCGTTCGAGTGCGTCGAGACCGACAGGCCCGGCGCCGCGCCCAGCGTCGTGCCGACCGCGTTGACGACCGTGGCGGCCGCGTTACCGCCGGCCGTCAGCAGTCCACCGACTGCACCGGTCGTGCTGCCTGCCGCACTCGCGCCCGAGCCGAGCACGCTGCCGCCGGCAGCGGCACCGGAGCCGAGCAGGCTGCCACCCGCCGCCGCGCCCGAACCGGCCACGCCCGACAGTGCGCTACCCGCCTGGCCGATCGCCGACGAACCGCTCGCGGCTGCACCGGTCAGCGTGCCCACCGTCTGCGACAGCGATGCGCCGGCGTTGCCGAGCACGCCCGTCACCGAACCGAGCGCACCGGTCACTGCACCGCCCGCGTTGCCGCCGCCCGTCAGGCCGCTCACGAGATTCGTGATCGGCGCGATCGGGCTGTTGCCGCCGCCTGCTGCGCCGGACAGCGTCCCGACGACCTGGTTGACGACGCCCTGCACCGGAGCGAGCGGACCTGCGCCGCCGCCGAGGTTGCCCAGTGCGCCCGTTACCGAGCTCACTGCGCCGCCGAGCGCGCCCGTGGCCGAGCTCAGCGCGCCGCTGAGCGCGCCGGTCGGGTTGGCATTGCCGAGCGTGCCGACGACCTGCGTGACGACGCCCTGCACCGGCGCGAGCGGGTTCGTGCCGCCCAGATTGCCGAGTGCGCCCGTCACCGAGCCCAGTGCACCGGTCACTGCGCCGGCCGGGTTGCCGCCGCCCGTCAGACCGCTCACGAGATTCGTGATCGGCGTGATCGGGCTGCCGCCGCCCGCCGCACCGGACAACGTGCCGACGACCTGATTGACGACACCCTGCACCGGCGCGAGCGGGCCCGCACCGCCGCCGAGGTTACCCAGCGTGCCGGTGAGCGTGTTCACCGCATTGCCGAGCACTGCAGCCGGATCGCTGCCGCCGAGCGTGCCGGCGAGCTGCGTCACCGCGCCCTGCACCGGCGCAAGCGGACCGGAACCGCCACTCAGGTTGCCAAGGCCGGCCGTGATCGTGTTCACGGCGTTGCTCAGCGCGCCGGTCGGGTTGCCGCTGCCGAGCGTGCTCGTGACAGCGCCGACGGCGCCTTGGGCCGTGTTGACGACGCCGGTCAGTGCGCCGGTCGGGTTTGTGCCGCCGAGTGCGCCGGTGACCGAGTTCACCGCGCCCTGTGCCGTGGTCACGACACCGTTCAGCGCGCCGGTCGGGTTGTTGCCGCCCAGTGCGCCGGTCACCGTGCCGATCACGCCGTTCAGTGCACCCGTCGGGTTGCTGCCGCCCAGTGCGCCGGTCACGGAGTTCACCGCGCCCTGCGCCGTGGTGACGACACCGTTCAGGGCGCCCGTCGGATTGTTGCCGCCCAGTGCGCCGGTCACCGTGCCGATCACGCCGTTCAGTGCACCCGTCGGGTTGCTGCCGCCCAGTGCGCCCGTCACCGAGTTCACCGCACCTTGCGCCGTGGTCACGACACCGTTCAGGGCGCCGGTCGGATTGTTGCCGCCCAATGCGCCGGTCACCGTGCCGATGACGCCGTTCAGTGCGCCAGTCGGGTTGCTGCCGCCCAGTGCGCCCGTGACCGAGTTCACCGCACCTTGCGCCGTGGTCACGACACCGTTCAGGGCGCCGGTCGGGTTCGTGCCGCCCAGCGCGCCGGTCACGGAGTTCACCGCACCCTGTGCCGTCGTCACGACGCCGTTCAGCGCGCCAGTCGCGTTCGTGCCGCCCAGTGCGCCGGTCACCTTATCGACCACGCCGCTCAGCGCGCCGTTGGGATTCGTGCCGCCCAGTGCTCCCGTGACCGAATTCACTGCGCCTTGTGCCATCGTGACGACGCCGTTCAGTGCGCCAGTCGGATTGGCTCCGCCCAGCGCGCCCGTCACCTTGTCGACCACACCACTCAGCGCTCCGCCCGGATTCGTGCCACCCAGTGCTCCCGTGACCGAATTCACTGCGCCTTGTGCCGTCGTGACAACGCCGTTCAACGCGCCCGTCGGGCCATTGCCACCCAGCGCGCCGGTGACCGTGCTCACCACGCCGTTCAACGCACCGGTCGGATTCGTACCGCCCAGTGCGCCGGTCACCTTATCGACCACGCCGCTTAGAGCACCGCCCGGATTCGTGCCGCCGAGCGCCCCCGTCACCGAATTCACTGCGCCTTGTGCCGTCGTGACGACGCCGTTCAGTGCGCCAGTCGGGCCATTGCCACCCAGCGCGCCGGTGACCGTGCTCACCACGCCGTTCAACGTACCGGTCGGGTTCGTACCGCCCAGTGCGCCGGTCACCTTATCGACCACGCCGCTTAGAGCACCGCCCGGATTCGTGCCGCCGAGCGCCCCCGTCACCGAATTCACTGCGCCTTGTGCCGTAGTGACGACACCGTTCAGTGCGCCAGTCGGATTGGCTCCGCCCAGCGCGCCCGTGACGGAATTCACCGCGCCTTGCGCCGTGGTCACGATGCCGTTCAATGCGCCGGTCGGGCCATTGCCGCCGAGCGCGCCGGTGACCGTGCTCACCACGCCGTTCAACGCACCCGTCGGGTTGCTGCCGCCCAGTGCCCCGGTCACCTTATCGACCACACCGCCCAGCGCACCACCCGGATTCGTGCCGCCCAGTGCGCCCGTGACCGAATTCACCGCGCCTTGTGCCGTCGTCACGACACCGTTCAATGCGCCGGTCGGGCCATTGCCGCCGAGCGCGCCGGTGACCGTGCTCACCACACCGTTCAGCGCGCCAGTCGGATTGTTGCCGCCAAGAGCGCCCGTGACCGTGTTGACGACACCGCTCAACGCGCCGGTCGGATTGCTGCCGCCCAGCGCACCGGTGACCGAGTTCACCGTGCCCTGCACCGTGCCGACGGCACCGTTCAGCCCGTTGCTCGCCAGATCGAGCACCGCTTGATCCAGCGCGCCGTGCGCAGCGACGATCGTGTTGACTGTATTGGTTGCGGTGTTCACGACACCGTTCAGTGCACCGGTCGGGTTATTGCCGCCCAATGCGCCCGTGACCGTACTCACCACACCGTTCAGCGCTCCGCCGGGATTCGCGCCGCCCAGCGCGCCGGTCACCGAGTTGACCGCGCCTTGCGCCGTCGTCACGACGCCGTTCAATGCGCTCGTCGGACCATTGCCACCGAGGGCGCCCGTAACCGTACCGACCACGCCATTCAATGCACCCGCCGGATCGTTACCGCCCAACGCGCCCGTCACCGTGCTGACCACGCCGTTCAGCGCACCGGTCGGATTGTTCGCGCCACCCAGCGCACCCGTGACCGTACCCACCACACCGTTCAATGCGCCCGTCGGATCGTTACCGCCCAGCGCACCCGTCACCGTGCTGACCACACCGTTCAGTGCACCGGTCGGATTGTTCGCGCCGCCAAGGGCGCCGGTAACCGTACCGACCACACCGTTCAATGCACCCGTCGGATTGTTCGCACCGCCAAGTGCCCCCGTGACCGTGCCGACCACGCCATTCAACGCGCCCGTCGGATCGTTGCCGCCCAACGCACCCGTCACCGTGCCCACCACACCGTTCAGTGCACCGGTCGGATTGTTCGCACCGCCCAGCGCACCCGTCACCGTACCAACCACGCCATTCAACGCACCCGTCGGATCGCTTCCGCCGAGCGCGCCCGTCGCCGTCCCGATCGCGCCGCTCAACGCCCCGCTCGCCGTATTGAGCGCACCCGTCAGCGCGCCAGCCGGATTGTTCGCACCACCCAGTGCGCCCGTGACGGCACCGACGGCACCGCCCACTGCACCGCTCACCGCGCCACCAACCGCACCGCCCGCATTGCCGCCGCCGAGCGCGCCGACCACCTGCCCGACTGCGCCCTGCACCTGCCCGAGCGGATCGACCGTGCCGCCCCCGGCGCCGCCGAGCACACCGGTCACCGTATGCGCGACACCGTTCAGCACGCTGCCCGGATTGCCGATCGACGTGCTGATCGAGCCCGACCCGGATGCGGTCACGTTAACCGAGCCCAGCGGCGTCGTGCCCGTCGCCGTGAGGCTCGCCGATACGCCTTGCGACGGCGGATTGACGATCACCTGCGGAATCGAGAGTCCATCGAGCGGACCGGCCGCGGCAACCGCCGACCCCGAAGCCAGCACCCCGAACGCGGCCGCTACGGCCAGCGCCCCACCCGTCAATTTAAAGTTATTTCCCATCGTGACCTCATCTCGGTTGGCACTTCATTGATAAAGCACGGGGACAGGTTGCATGAAGTGTGCCATCGCGAAATTCACGCGGAATTTCACGATTTATTGCGATGCAATAACCGAGAAAAGCCCGACTCCATTAAGAAATAACGAAATACGACGGGTCAATCTTCATACGAGAAAACGGCGCCGCGCAGAAACGTAACGTAACGTTTGCGAGCCGCAAGGTAACGTGTTCCGGTACATTTGCGAACGATCGTTTCGACAGCATCGCGGACGCCCAATCGGATCGCTATAGATATTCCTTTTCACGAATATGAAAATGCACGGATAAATCGCGAATTTACTGGTTTTATGATTTCGCGATATCTTTCCGACGCCTTACGGGGTTCATCAGCGAATCGTCGTTTCAACTCGATTCGGATAGCAAAACGAAAAATTGTTAACGCCGAGATTTTGCGTCGATTCACCGGCGTCAATTGTTAACGGCAAATACGCACGCATGTGCGCATCGCCGAAAACTCAACCGAATCGCTCGGGCCGATACGGATGCGGATCGATGTAGGTCGGCGTGCCGGTCATCATCTCCGCGAGCAGACGCCCGGTCGCGGGCCCGAGCGTCAGCCCGTGGTGGCAGTGGCCGAACGCGAACCACAGCCCGCGATGCCGCGGCGCCGGCCCGATCACCGGACGCATGTCCGGCGTGCACGGCCGCAGCCCGAGCCACGGATCGGCATCGAGCCGTTCGCCGAGACCGAATGCCTCGCGCGCAAGCGGCTCCGCGCGCTCGAGCTGCACGCCGGTCGGCGGCGCATCGGGTAGCGCGATCTCGACACCGGTCGTCAGCCGCAGGCGGCCGCCGTCCATCGGCGCGACGACGAACCCTTGTTCGGTGTCGCACACGGGCACGCGCAGCGGCGCGCGCGTCGGCCGGTAATGCATGTGATAGCCGCGCTTCGCGCGCAGCGGAATCCGGTATCCGAGCGGCCCGAACACGCGCTCGGACCAGGGCCCGAGCGCGACGACGACGGAGCGCGCCGACATCGTCCCGTGCGCCGTGGCGACCTGCCAGCCGTCGCGTATCTGCGCGAGCGTCGCCGCGTCGCCGTGCACGAACGTGCCGCCGTCGCGCTCGAACAATCGCGCGTACGCCTTCGTGAGCCCGCCGGGGCTCGACACCGTCTTCGGATCCTGCCAGTGGAACGCGCCGCAGAACGCCTCGCCGATGCCGGGCTCGCGTGCGCGCAACGCGCGCGCATCGAGCACCGTCATCCGCAAGCCGTGCGCATGAGCGATGCGCTGCTGCGCGCGCGCTTCTTCATCGAACAGTACGGGCGAGCGAAACGCCTCGATCCATCCGCCGTCGTGTACGAGCGGCTGCGCGTCGGTGCGCGCAAGCAATACATCGTGCTCGACGACGCTCGCCGCGACGAGCGGCAGCATGTCGCGCGCGGCCGCCGCGAGGCGTTTCGGCGACGACTCGCGCCAGAACCGAGCGAGCCAGCCCGCATACGCAGGCAGCGCACGGTAGTCCCAGTAGAGATCGACCGAACGATTGCGCGCATAGCGCAGCAACGTGCCGAGCCGGCGCGGAAACGCATACGGCACGACCGACGAACGCTCGATGAGCCCCGCGTTGCCGTGGCTCGTTTCCTCGCCGGGATCGCGCCGGTCGACGAGCGCGACGCGCAGCCCGCGATCCTGCAGGTGCAGCGCCGACGACACGCCGACGATGCCGGCCCCCAGAACGATCACGTCGAAATCCATGCTTGCCCGTCCAGCGTAGAAGGTCGATGCGGCACGCGCCGGCACCGCGGCCGGCGCACGCTCGCGCTTACTTCGCGATGATGTCGCGCTTGAAGTACTTCTGCGACAGCGCGCTCAACGTGCCGTCCTTCTTCAGCGCATCGAGCGCGCCGACGACCTTCGCCTGCAGCGCCTTGTCGCCCTTGCGCAGCCCGAAGCCGGTGCCTTCGCCGAGCGTCGCCGGATCCTTGAGCGGCTCGCCGACGATCTGGTAGTCGCGGCCGGCCGGCTTGTCGAGGAAGCCCTCCTGCGCGGTCTGCGCTTCCTGCACAGCGGCGTCGAGCCGCCCGGCGACGAGATCCGCATAGATCTGGTCCTGATCCTGATACGACACGACCGACACGCCCGCATTGGCCCAGTGCGCCTTCAGGAAATCTTCCTGCGACGAGCCCTGCAGCACGCCGACGTGCTTGCCGCGCACGCTCGCGACCTCGGGCCGCAACGGCGAGCCGCGCTTCGCGATCATCACGATCGGCACCACGTAGATCGGCGGCGTGAAATCGATGCTCTGCTTGCGCTTCGCTGTGATGTTCATCGCCGAATTGATCACGTCGAACTTGCGCGCCTGCAGCGCGGGAATCAGGCCGTCGAACGCGTTCTCGACCCACACGCACTTCATGTTCAGCTTCGCGCACACGGCGTTGCCGATGTCGACGTCGAAGCCCTGCAACTGGCCGGCCGGCGTCTTGCTCTCGAACGGCGGATAGGCGGCTTCGATCCCGAAACGCAACGTGGTCGGTTCCGCGTGGACGGTGACGGCCGCGCAGGCGAGCGCCGCGGCGGCGCAAAGGGAAAGCTTCCAGTTCATGACGGGTCCTTCAGGGTTCAGCGATGAAAATCGGACGCGCGACGCGATCGCGCAGGGCGACGAAGCGGCGGCCGGTGCGGCGGGCCCGCGTGTGCGGACACGCTGCCGGGCATTCGAAATATAGACTCAAAGTCTACTATAGACTATAGGGGATACGATAATGCGAGGCCGCCGCGCCGCGTATCGGACGCCGCATACGACCCTTATCTCCTTGATTCTCCACTGCTATTCCAACAGGCAACGATTCCGGAAGCGTAGAAAAAGAAACGCTCGCCACATCCACATTGTCTATATTAGACTTTTCGTCCACAACGAACCCAGCCGGACATCGCATTGCGAGACTGTCCTGTCCGGCCCCGACCGGAGATGTCCGATGAACCCGACCGCCCCGACCCTGCCGCTGACCGTCGACGACGCGATGGTCCGCGCGGCGCTGCCGTCGCTCGACGTGCTCGGCACGCTGCGCCGCATGTTCGCGTCGCTCGCGTCCGCGCGCGCCGTGCAGCCGCCGCAAACGCTCACGCTGTTCCCCGAACAGACCGGCGACTTCATCACGTACCTCGGCGCGCTCGCCGACGAACAGGTGTTCGGCGCGAAGCTGTCGCCGTACATCGTCGGCGGCGGACCGGACGGCAAACCGGTCGTCACCGCCTGGACCGCGCTGATGTCGATGCGCACGGGCCAGCCGTTGATGTGGTGCGACGCCGGACAGCTGACGGTCGAACGCACGGCCGGCACGACGGCGCTCGCGGTCGACTGCCTGGCGCCGCGCGACGCGCGCCGTCTCGCGATCGTCGGCGCCGGCGCGGTCGGCCTCGCGCATCTGCGGCATGCGGCAGCGCTGCGCGAGTGGGACACGATCTCGGTGTACTCGCCGACGCTCGCCGACGATCGCGCGCTGCAGGCCGCCGTCGCCGGCACCGATCCGCGCGCACGGCCGGCAGCCGACATCGCCGCGTGCGTGCGCGACGCCGATGTCGTGATGCTCTGCACGTCGTCGGGCACGCCGGTGCTCGGCGACGGAATGCTGACGCGGCCGGCGCTCGTCACGTCGATCAGCACCAACGTCGCGCAGGCGCACGAGATTCCGCCTGCATGGCTGCCCGACATGGACGTCTACTGCGACTACCGGCACACGACGCCGGCCAGTGCCGGCGAGATGCGGCTCGCGGCAGCCGAGCACGGCTGGACGCCGGAGCGCATCGTCGGCGATCTGCCCGCGCTCGTCGCCGGCACGTGCGCGGCGCCGTCGCGCACGCGTCACGCGTTCTTCCGGTCGATCGGCCTCGGCCTCGAGGACATCGCGATCGCCTACGCGCTGTATACGCATCTGACGCGCGCATGAGCATCGTGCGCACGCGACGCCGATACAATGGCGCAACCGCGACAGCCGCACGCGGGCGCACGGGCACGTCGACTGCCGGTGCGCCGGCCGATCGGCCGGACCCGCGGCCTGCGTCCCGCTCACCCGATATCGCGATTCCGATGCGCAAGAAGCCGTCCCCCGTCAAAGACCTGCTGCTCACCCGCTACGCGCCGATCGCGGACGGGATCGCAGCGCTGTTCTTCCCGTACGCGGAAGTGGTCATCCACGATCTGCACGACCAGACCGTGCTGTATCTGGCGAACAACCTGTCGAAGCGGGAGGTCGGCGACGATTCCGCGCTCGAGGAAATCGACCACTCGGCGCGCGAGCGCGTGATCGGTCCGTACGAGAAGCTGAACTGGGACGGCCGGCGCATGCGTTGCGTCAGCAACGTCCTCTTCGACGACGGCGGCCGGCCCGCCGGGATGATGTGCATCAACTTCAACATCGCGGTGTTCGACGAGGTGCGCACGACGCTCGATCTGTTCATCAAGGGCGCGGGCGTCGTCGCGCAGCCGGACGAACTGTTCCGCGACGACTGGCAGGAGCGCATCAACACGTTCCTGCACGGCTGGCTGCGCGAGCGGCAGATCGGGCTGAACGGCCTCACGCGCGAACACCGGCGCGAACTCGTCGAGGCGCTGCATGCGCAAGGCGCGTTTCGCGGCAAGAGCGCGGCGAACTACGTCGCGAACGTGCTCGGCATGGGGCGCGCGACCGTCTACAAGCATCTGAAACATCTGAAGGACACGCAGGGCGACGCATGAGCGCACGCGCGGCGGCGTCGCCGCGTGCATCGCGCGCTCGCGACGGCGCTCGCGCCTGCGCGCAAATGCTATAGTTTCAGTTACATTTTTTCGAATGCCTGTTGCCATGCCGATCGCTCCCGCTCCGACCGCCCGCCCGACGCTGACCGTCGAAATCTGGTCCGACCTGATCTGCCCGTGGTGCTGGATCGGCAAGCGCCGTTTCGACGAGGCGCTTGCCGCCTTCGCGCATGCGGACCGCGTCGACGTCGCGCTGCGCGCGTACCGGCTGATGCCCGGCCAGCCCGTCGAACCGGTCGAAGCGATGCTGGCCGGCAAATACCGGATGTCGGCGGCGCAGGTCGACCAGATGCTGCGCCAGGTGACGGACGCCGCCGCGAGCGTCGGACTGCGCTACGACCTGCCCGGCACGCTGGTCGGCGACACGCTGGATGCGCACCGGCTCGTGAAGCTCGCGGAAGCGACCGGCCGTGCGCACGCGCTGACCGAGCGGCTGTACCGCGCGTACTTCTGCGAGCACGGCTCGCTGTTCGATCGCACGGCGCTCGCCGATTTCGCGGTCGAAGCCGGGCTCGAGCGCGCGGCGGTCGAAGCGGCGCTGCGCGGCGACGCGTACCGCGACGAAGTCGAAGCCGACGGCGCGCGCGCCGCGCAGATCGGCGGACGCGGCGTGCCGCTGTTCGTGTTCGGCGGCCGCTATGCGGTGTCGGGCGCGCAGCCGGCCGACGTGTTCGCGCAGGCGCTCGAGCAAGCGTGGCGCGACGGCGTCGTCGAACCGGGCGGCGATGCGGCAGCCGCATGCGGCCCGGACGGCTGTGCGCTGCCGCCGCGCGAATAAACATCCGGACCTTCGATCGCCGCGGCCCGCGATCGCATAACGGCACGTCGCGGCTGCATCCGCGCGCGTGCCGGCACGGCGCCGACGCCCACACGCGCGCGCGCTCACGCCGTTCGGCGACTACGCAACGCTGCTGCCACAAACCGGCAGCAGACGCGTACGAATGCCGTCTACAATCCAGCCTTTCAAATCCCTATCGGAAGGCTGCGAGCCCATGACACACGGCATCCACGGCGAAAAGCGCTGGTACGCACTGATCGTCCTCTGCCTCGGCGTGCTGATGATCGTGCTCGACAGCACGATCGTGAACGTCGCGCTGCCGTCGATCGGCACCGATCTGCACTTCACCGAAACGGCGCTCGTCTGGGTCGTCAACGCCTATCTGCTGACGTTCGGCGGCTGCCTGCTGCTCGGCGGCCGGCTCGGCGACCTGTACGGACAGCGACGCATGTTCCTCGCCGGGCTCGTCGTGTTCACGCTCGCCTCGCTCGCATGCGGGCTCGCGCAGTCGCAGACGATGCTGATCGCCGCGCGCGCCGTGCAGGGGCTCGGCGGCGCGGTCGTATCGGCCGTGTCGCTGTCGCTGATCATGAATCTGTTTACCGAGCCCGGCGAACGGGCGCGCGCGATGGGCGTGTACGGCTTCGTGTGCGCGGGCGGCGGCAGCATCGGCGTGCTGCTCGGCGGGCTGCTGACGAGCGCGCTGTCCTGGCACTGGATCTTCCTCGTGAATCTGCCGATCGGCATCGCCGTCTACGCGCTGTGCGCGGCACTGCTGCCGCGTACGCGCGTACCGGCCGGCGCCGGGCGGCTCGACGTCGCGGGCGCGATCACGGTCACCGCGTCGCTGATGCTCGCGGTCTACGGCATCGTCGGCGGCAACGAGGCCGGCTGGCTGTCGCCGCAGACCGTTGCGCTGATCGGCGCGGCCGTCGTGCTGCTTGCGCTGTTCGTCGCGATCGAGATGCGCGTCGCGCATCCGCTGATGCCGCTCACGCTGTTCGCCGGGCGCAACGTCGCGCTCGCGAACGTCATCAGCGTGCTGTGGGCGGCTGCGATGTTCGCGTGGTTCTTCCTGTCCGCGCTGTACCTGCAGCGCGTGCTCGGCTACCGGCCGCTGCAGGTCGGCCTCGCGTTCCTGCCCGCGAACCTGATCATGGCCGCGTTCTCGCTCGGGCTGTCCGCGCGGATCGTCATGCGTTTCGGGATTCGCGGCCCGATCGCGGCCGGCCTGCTGATCGCCGCGTGCGGGCTCGCGCTGTTCGCGCGCGCGCCCGTCGACGGCGGCTTCGTCTGGCACGTGCTGCCCGGCATGACGCTGCTCGGTATCGGCGCCGGCATCGCGTTCAACCCGGTGCTGCTTGCCGCGATGAGCGACGTCGATCCGGCCGATTCGGGCCTCGCATCCGGCATCGTGAACACCGCGTTCATGATGGGCGGCGCGCTCGGCCTCGCAGTGCTTGCGAGCGTCGCGGCGGCGCGCACCGACGCGCTGGCAGCCGCGCAGATCGCGCCGCTCGGCGCGCTGAACGGCGGCTACCACGCGGCCTTCGCGTTCGGCGCGGCGTTCGCGGCGCTCGCCGCCGCGATCGGCGTCGCGCTGCGCGTGCGTCCGCCGGCGCCGGCCGACAGCGGCGTCGGCGCTTCCCTGCACTGACGCGCGACCGGCGGGCCGGCGCGCCGGCGGGCCGCCCGCAGCCGGTACGCCTGCGCACACGCGCCGCACGCCGCCGCGCGCAAGCGCTCTTCGAACGCCCGTTTCACCGCCCCACCCCATCGGCCGGCGGCCGCGCGCCGGCCGATTTTTAACGCAGTCGTACACCGACGCGTCACTTTTGCGACAATGTCGGACTTTGATCCGCGCCGCCGCAGCCGCGCGCCGCCGCCGAACGCCCCATAACCGCCTGCTTCCGATGTCGCTTCCCCATATCGATCTGCTGTACTCCCTGTCCGGCCTGTTCGTCGGCATCCTCGTCGGCCTGACGGGCGTCGGCGGCGGCTCGCTGATGACGCCGATCCTCGTGCTGCTGTTCGGCGTGCATCCCGCGACGGCGGTCGGCACCGATCTGCTGTATGCAGCGGCGACGAAGGCCACCGGCACGCTGGTCCACGGGCTGAAAGGCTCGATCGACTGGCGCATCACCGGCCGGCTCGCGGCCGGCAGCGTGCCGGCGGCCGCGGTCACGCTGTGGGTGCTGCATTCGCACGGGGTGAACGCGCCGGGCACCGCACGGCTGATCCAGCTCGTGCTCGGCATCGCGCTGCTGCTCACGTCGGTCGCGCTGATCTTCCGCCCGCAGCTCGCCGCGTTCGCCGCGCGCAATCCGCTCGCGCCGAGCCCCGCGCGCACGCTGTGGTCGACCGTGCTGACGGGCGCGGTGCTCGGCGTGCTCGTGTCGATGACCTCGGTCGGCGCGGGCGCGATCGGCGTGACCGTGCTCCTGCTGCTCTATCCGGCGCTCGCGACGACACGCATCGTCGGCTCCGACATCGCGCACGCGGTGCCGCTCACGCTCGTCGCCGGCATGGGGCACTGGCTGCTCGGCTCGGTCGACTGGTCGATGCTGCTCTCGCTGCTGCTCGGCTCGCTGCCGGGCATCGTGATCGGCAGCCTGCTGTCGGCGCGCGCGCCGGAGCGGCTGCTCCGCAATCTGCTCGCGGCGACGCTGGTCGCGGTCGGCGTGCGGCTCGTGCTCGCCTGAAACCTGCGCCATGCGGCGCGGTGCGCCGCGGCCGTCCTGGTTGCGGGCCATGTTCGCGGCCGCGGCCGTGGTCGTAATCGCGGTTGCGGTCACGGCTGCAGTCGAGCGTGTCGCGCCCCCGACGGCCGCATCGCGCTTCCCGCTTCTCCGGCCGCTCGGCGGCCGAAGCCGCTCCGCCCGATTCCCCCTTCAAAACGAAAAAGCCGGACAATCATCGTCCGGCTTCGCAGCAAGCGCGCGTGCGCTCAGAGCGGTACGTCGATCGTGCCGGCCGCCGCCGAAATCGCGTTCGCGCCCGGCGCACTGGCGATCGGCGGCAGGTTCGCCGTCGTCAGCGCGGGCGCCGCACCGGGCGTGCCGCCGCGCGGCACGGTGCGGATCACCTGCGACGGCGGCAGCGGCGTACCCTTCTTCAGGTGCTGCCACATCAGGTTCAGCGCCTGCAGATCGTAGTAGTGGACCGGCACGAAGCGCGTGTCGTAGCCGGGCACCGGCAGGAACGCATCGAAGTGCTGACCGTTCGTCACCTCGTAGAACACGAGCCCGCTACGGCTGCCCTCGGTGAGGCTGTTCTGCGCGACGTACGCGCGCGACGCGTGATTGACCGGCACGAGCGCGTCGCTGCGCCCCTGCACGATGATCGCGGGCTTGCCGTGCAGGTTCGCGTTCACGCGGACCGCCTCGACGTTCGCCGGCATCCCGAGCATCGCGTTCGTCCACAGCTGGCGCAGGCATAGCGCGCCGGCGAAGCTCGCATCGGGCGTCGCGAGCCGGTGATCGACGCCGGCGCCCGTATTGAACACGAGATCGATGCCGGCCGTCGGCGGTATGCCGTTGCCGGCGCCGAACACGGCCGGCATCGGCGATGCCGCGGGCGGTGCGACCGCGCCGGTCCCCGCTTGCGTCGTCGCGAAGCTGAAATTGCAGAGGTTGTCGGTCACGCGCGAGCGCGTATACGCGTTCGCATAGGTGACGGCGATCGCGGGGATCGCTTGCGAATCCCACATCGACGCGTGCAGCAGATCGGAATCGGCGAGATAACCGGCCGCATGCAGTTGCGCAAGCGCGTCGGCGGCCTGGCTCTGCGTGTCGGCGCCCGACACGAGGCCCGCGGCGGCGAGCGTCGCGCAGCGCTGCGTGCGGATCGACTGCGTGGTCGCGAGCGGCAGCGCGCTGATGTACGGCTCGCCGGCCAGCGACGCCGAGGCGGCCGCGCACGGCTGCAGCAGATTCGCGAGCGTCGCATAGTCGGCGAGCGGCCGGCCGAACGACGGCACCGGCTGGCCGCCGGTCCGCACCACCGCATTCGGCGCCAGCCGCACGTTGATCTGCGGCTCGCCGACTACGACCGCGGTAATCCAGCCGCGATCGTCCTGCTCGGCGGCCGCGAGCGACGCGCCGCCGCCGTTGCTGACCGACGCGGCGATCGTCGTGATGTCGCCCGCGCGATAGCGCACGCCGCGATGCGAGCCGTCGACGAGCGGCGCGAACTGCTCGTTCAGCGCCCAGTACGCGAACTCGACCGCCTGCAGCGTTGAGCGCCCCCAGTCCTGCTCGGGATTCTGCTGCGAATGCGCGTGCTTGAACGCATAGCGGTTCGGAAAGCGGCTGTTGAACGCGGCGAGATCGCCGCTCGTCAGGTTCGCGGTGAACAGGCTCGCGTTGCCGGCGAGCACCGCGTTCGCGAGCGTGCCGTCGATCAGCGTGACGGTGTCGCTGCCGAGTTCGTGCGCGCCGTTGCCGCCGCCCTTGTCGTTGTACGCGACCGCGCAGCCGCGCTTGAGCCCCCACTCGCCGGCGGCCGAGATCGCGCCGTAGACGCCGCGCGAGCCCGACGACGTCGCCGTCACGATGCACGGCTGTGCGGGATCGAAGCTCGCCGGCACCTGCACGAGGAGCGTCACGTTCTTGCGGCCGCTGCCGTCGTCGGAATAGGCGAGATACTCGGTGCCGGCGATCTTGCCCTCGCCGAGCGTGGCGTTGCCGTCGACATCGACGTTCGGCCCCCAGAAGCGGCCGTAGCCGCCGTTCGCGCTCATGTCGACGAGCGCGCGGTAGTTCGACCAGATCGCAAGACGGCGCAGCTCGGCGCTCGTCGGCCGCGACGGATTCGCGAAGCTCGGCGCGGTCGCGCTCGCGAGGCCCGTCTTGCCGAGCCCGGCCGTCAGCAGATCGTCGCTCGTGCCGTCGTACGCGGTCGTGCGCACGTTGCCCGACACGAAGCCGGGTAACCGGTTGCGCTCGCCCGTCTCGTCGCCGTTGCAGGCGCCGAGCAGCGCCGCGGTGCCGGCCAGTGCCGTGCCGACAAGCATCCACCTGCCCCATCCGTGCATCGTCATTGCCGCCCCCTCTCGATATGCTTATCGGGCCGCCGCCGTGTCGTGCAGCGCGTGCGGCCGCTGAAACGCAAACGGGCCCCGGCATGCCGGGGCCCGCACGACCCGCGTGTGCGCGGGCCCGGACGACGCTTGCGCGTCGTCGCCCGGCATCATTGCTGCTGGACCGTCAGCTTGTTCGTGACCGACGTGACGCCCTTCACGCCCTTCGCCGCTTCTCCCGCCTTGTCGATCTGAGCCTGGTCGGGCACCGTGCCCTCCAGCGTGATCGCGCCGCCCTTCGAGCGCACGACGAGGTTCGACACGTCGATCCCGCCTGCCTTCGTGATCGCCTTGCGCACCGCGTAGCCGAGCTTGCGGTTCGCGTGCTTCGCCGTCTTCGCGGCCGACTTCGACTGCGTCGCGGCGGCCGGCGCTTCGGCCGCGGCCGGCTCGCTCGACTGCGCATACGCGCTGCCCGACAGACAGGCCGCCACGGCGGCAATACCCAACGCTCTCAACACGATCGACTTCATGCTATCTCCTTGTAACTTCGGAACGGCCGCGCACAGTACGGCCGGATACCCCCAAAGGCAGCCGGCCCGCGCGCGAACGGGCGGGTCGGCCGATGATTTCCACGGCGATGCGAGAGAGGCGAGACGGGCCGGCAGCCGGCGCACGCGAAGCGGCCGGCCGGACCGGGCAGCCGCCGGGCCGGACGCGCCCGGTCTCGTCGGGTGCCGGGTCGCGCGAGTCGGGCGCGGCTGCGTCGCACAATGTAATCCAGCGCCCGCGGAAGCGCAAAGCTTTTGACTCGGCATCGCGCCGCCGCGCGCCGACGGCCGCCACGCGGCACTCGCGCGGGCGCGCCCAAACCGGTTACCATCGCCGCCAGAGCGCGCAGCGTCGCCCGTCGCGGCACTGCGCAGCGCCCGCGTCATCGATCGATCTCATGAAGCCAACCCGCCCGCAGCGGCCGCCGCCGCGCATCCTCGCCCGTTTCGTCGCGGTGTCGTGGCGCGACCTCGCGCTGTCGATCGGCCCGACCGTGCTGCTCGCGGCCGCCGCCGTGTGGCTCGCGATCCGGATGATCCAGCCCGCGCCGCCCTCGACGCTCGTGATCTCGGCCGGCCCGCCCGGCAGCACGTATTGGAACGCCGCCCAGAAATACAAGGCGATCCTCGCGAAGAACGGCGTCACGCTCGACGTCGAATCGTCGGAAGGATCCGCGCAGAACCTCGCGCGGCTGCAGAACCCGAACGCCACGGTCGACGTCGGTTTCGTGCAGAGCGGAATCGGGCCGAAGGAACGCGACGATCACCTCGCGTCGCTCGGCAGCATCGGCTACGTGCCGCTCGCGATCATGTACCGCGGGCCGGTGGTCGCGCGCCTGTCCGATTTCAACGGCAAGCGGCTCGCGATCGGTGCCGAAGGCAGCGGCGCGCGCGAGCTGAGCCTCGCGCTGCTGAAGATGAACGGGATCGAGCCGGGCGGCACGACGCGGCTGCTGCCGACGAGCGGCGAAGACGCGGCGGCCGCGCTGCTCGACGGCAAGATCGACGCGGCGTTCCTGTCCGGCGACTCGACGCAGATCCCCGTGATGGCGAAGCTGTTCCGCACGCCGGGCGTGCACATGTATTCGTTTACGCAGGCGGAAGCCTACGCGCGGCGCTTTCCGTACCTGACCGCGATCACGCTGCCGATGGGCGTCTACGATCTCGGCCGCAACCTGCCGCCCGAGGATCTGCATACGGTTGCGCCGACGATCGAACTCGTCGCGCGCGACACGCTGCACCCGGCGCTGTCGGACCTGCTGATCGAGGCCGCTCGCGAAGTGCACGGCCACGCGACGATCCTGCAGCACGCGGGCGAATTCCCGTCGCCGGTCACGCGCGGCTTCCCGCTGTCCGACGACGCGGCGCGCTACTACAAGTCCGGCAAGACGTTCCTGTATCGACGGCTGCCGTTCTGGGTCGCGAGCCTCGTCGATCGGCTGCTGGTCGTCGTCGTGCCGCTGATCGTCGTGCTGATTCCGGGCCTGCGGCTCGTGCCGTCGCTGTACGGCTGGCGCGTGCGCTCGCGGATCTACCGCTGGTACGGCGCGCTGATCGCGATCGAACGCCGCGCGCTCGGCGAGCATACGGCCGAGGAGCGCGTCGCGCTGCTCGACGAGCTCGACGACATCGAGGAAGCCGTGAACCGCATGAAGATGCCGCTCGCGTACGCCGGGCAGTTCTACGTGCTGCGCGAGCACATCGGCTTCGTGCGCGAACGGCTCGCCGCGCACGATGCCGATGCGCCCGCCGGCGCCGCGCCTCGCGCGGCCGATGCCGCGCCGCGAGTGGCCGACGTCCCTCGGGCGACTCCCGGTTCCGCATGAACGGACGATCCGCGATCATTGCTGCATGCGCGTACGGCCCGTAACATGGAGGCCCGCCGCACGCCCCACCCTCTGGAGATCGTCATGACAACCGGCCTCGACACCGCCCAACCCGCGTGGTTCTTCGACTTCGTGTCGCCGTTCTCCTATCTGCTGCTCGAACAGCACGACAAATGGCCGGCGATGCCGTTCGAACCCGTCGCGGTGTCGCTGAACGAGTTGCAGCGGCACTGGGGGCAGCGGCCGAGCGCCGACGTGCCGGCCAAGCGCATCTTCACGTACCGGCACGCGCTGTTTCGCGCGGAGCAGCTCGGCATCCGCTTCAAGATGCCGCCCGTGCATCCGTTCGATTCCGACAAGGCGCTGCGCCTCGCGATCGCGACGCGCGCCGACATCGCGACCGTGCTCGAAATGTTCCGCTTCATCTGGCGCGAAGGCAACGACCCGTCGACGCCGGCCGGCTTCGCGGCGCTCTGCGAGCGCGTCGGCGTGAGCCATGGCGACGCGCTGATCGAATTCGAAGAGACGAGCGCGCAGCTGCGCCGCAATACCGACGATGCGATCGCGCTCGGCGTGTTCGGCGTGCCGACCTTCTGGATGAACCGCCAGCTGTTCTGGGGCGAGGATGCGCTGCCGATGGTGCTGTACTGCGCGCGCACGCCGAACTGGCTCGAATCGCAGGAAGTGAAGCGGATCAGCACGCTGCCGAAGGGCCGCGCGTGATGGCGGGTATCACGCACGCGCGCGCACGGCTGCGGTAAGGTTACGCTTCGCCCGAATTGCCCCGCATCGATGGAAGACGACGACCGTACCGCCTCGCTCGATATCTGGCTCGTGCGCGTGCTGCGCACGCTGCTGCTCGAGCGCAGCGTCACGCAGACCGCGCTGCGGCTCAACCAGACGCAGCCCGCGATCAGCACCGCGCTGCGCAAGCTGCGCGAAACGCTGAACGACCCGATCCTCGTGCGCGGCAAGTCGGGCATGGTGCCGACCGAATACGGCGCGTCGCTGCTCGGCGCCGCGACGCGCGCGCTGCGCGAGGTCGACTTCATCTCGACGCCGCACGGCGATTTCGATCCGTCGTCCGCGCGGCGTACGTTCCGCATCGCCGCGCCCGACTATCTGAACGATTTCTTCATGCCGACGCTGATCGAGCGCTTTCGCGATGCCGCGCCGCACGCGCATCTGGAAATCGATTCGCTGAATCCCGCGCTCGACCACGCAGGCGCGCTCGAATCGGGCGCGCTCGATCTCGTGATCGGCAACTGGCCGAAGCCCGATCCGCAGTTCGCGCGGCAGGACCTGTTCTCGGACACGATCGTGTGCCTGATGCGCGATGCGCATCCGCTCGCACGCGAGCCGCTCACGCGCGAAGCGTACGCGGCCGCCGCGCACGTCGCGCCGACGCCGTATACCGGCGACAAGCGCAACGCGATCGAGATCGGCCTCGCGCGCGCGGGCCTCGCGCGGCGTGTCGTGACGACGCTGCCGTACTTCGGGATCGTCCCGCAGGTGCTGCTGCAGACCGATCTGATCTTCACGACGACGCGTCGCTTCGCCACGCACTATGCGCAGCTGCTGCCGCTCGTCGTCGTCGCGCCGCCGGTGCCGTTTCCGCGCATCAAGAGCTATCTGCTCACGCATCCGCAGCCGGATCGGCCGACCGACATCGCGTGGCTGTGCGCGCTGATGCAGAGCGTGTCCGACGAACTGACCGCCGCACGCGCGCGCAAGCGCTGAGCCCGCGCGCGCGGCACGCGCCTCACGCCGCGCAGAACGTTTCCTGCAGATGCGTCCAGCGCACCGCGCCCGCGGCGTCGCGTGCGAACACCGCGGTCGAACGGCGCGCCGGCAACTCGCCGGACGCCGCGTGCTGCGCTTCGACGTACGCAACGACGGCGTGCGACGCGTCGGCCGCAAGCACGCGTACATCCGACAGCGTAATGCGCAGCCCCGGCTTCGCGCCGCCGAGCGTCGCGAACAGCGCCCGCAGGCCGTCGCGATCGACTGCGCGGCCGTCGGTCATGATCATCGTGAAGTCGGCGGAGAAATGCGCGAGCAGCGCGTCGAGCGCGGCCGGCGCCGTATCGACGCCGGACAGCCAGCGCTCGATGGCGACGATGCTCGCGTCGAGCACGTCGAGATAGAGGCGGGAATCGGACATGGTGCGTACACGAAAAGGCGCGGCCGGACGCCGCGCATGCCGTGCAGTGTAGGGAAAAACGCGCCGCCGTGCGTCGACGCGATGTCGTGCGGCGCCCCCGAGCGCGTCCGGTGCGCGCCGGCGCCGATCATCGTGGCGCGCGCGCGCGGCGCGCCGCGCGCCGTGTGCGACTCAGCGCAGGCAGCACGCGTCGTCGCGCGCGGCGGCAGCGGCGGCTGCCTTCGCGCCGGCGACCGGCATCCCGGCGCGCACCTGCAGCAGTTCCGCGCACACGGCGACCGCGATCGAGCCGGGCGCCTTGTCCACGATGCCGGCCACGCCGATCGGACACACCATCTCGACGAGCCTTGCCGGATCGACGCCGCGCGCGGCAAGCCGTCGTTCGAACTTCACGCGCTTCGTGCGCGAGCCGATCATCCCGAAGTACGCGAAATCGCGCCGCCGCATGATCTGCTCGGCGAGCGCGAAATCGAGCGCGTGGTTGTGCGTCATCACGAGGAAGTAGGTGCCGGGCGGCGCGGCATCGACGATCGCCTCCGGCGTGTCGGTCGGCTCGGGCTGCACGTTCGGCGGACACTCGTCGGGGAACAGTTCGTCACGCGTGTCGACCCACTGCACCGTGCACGGCAACGCGCCGAGCAGCGCGACGAGCGCATGACCGACGTGCCCCGCGCCGAACAGCACGACGTGCATCGGCGGCGGCGCGTCTGTCGCGCGGTTGCGGGTGCCGGTGCCGCGCGCGAACGCGGCCGCGTCGGGTGCGACCGCGCGTGCAGGCGAATGCGGCGAACGGGCCGGCGCACGCATGTCAGGCTGCCCGCGCCGCGCGTACGGCCTGCACCGCACGCAGGATCGACTCGCCGGTCGCCGGTGCGTCGAGCGGCGGATTCACGCGATAGTCGCCGACCGCCGCGATCGCGTCGCGCACGGCGAAGAACACCGAGAACGGCAGCAGCAGCGGCGGCTCGCCGACGGCCTTCGAGCGGTGAATGCTGTCCTCGACGTTGCGGTTCTTGAACAGCCGCACGTTGAATTCGGGCGGTGTGTCGTTGACGGTCGGAATCTTGTACGTCGAGGGCGCATGCGTCATCAGCTTGCCGCCCGCGTTCCACCACAGCTCCTCGGTCGTCAGCCAGCCCATCCCCTGGATGAACGCGCCTTCGACCTGGCCGATGTCGAGCGCCGGGTTCAGCGATGCGCCGACGTCGTGCAGCGCGTCGACGCGCAGCGTGCGCATCTCGCCCGTCAGCGTGTCGATCACGACTTCCGACACGGCCGCGCCGTACGAGTAGTAGTAGAACGGCCGCCCCTGCAGCTTCGACTGGTCCCAGTGCAGCTTCGGCGTCGCATAAAAGCCGTCGGACCAGAGCTGCACGCGCGCGAGATACGCCTTCGCGATCACGTCGCCGAACGGCACGGCCGTCGTGCCGATCCACACGCAGTCGTTCGCGAATTTCACGTCGGCCGCCTCGACCCGGCCGTCGCCGTACTGCTTCGCCGCGAACACGGCGAGCCGCTCGCGCAGCTGGCGCGCGGCGTCCTGCGCGGCCTTGCCGTTCAGATCCGAACCGGTCGACGCGGCCGTCGCCGACGTGTTCGCGACCTTGCTCGTATCGGTCGCGGTTACGCGGATGCGGCCGAAACGGATCCCGAGCTCGTGCGCGACGACCTGCGCGACCTTCGTGTTCAGCCCCTGCCCCATCTCCGTGCCGCCGTGGTTCACGAGCACCGAGCCGTCCGTATAGATATGCACGAGCGCGCCGGCCTGGTTGAAGTGCGTGACGTTGAACGCGATCCCGAACTTCACCGGCGTCAGCGCGATGCCCTTCTTCAGCACCGCGTTGCGGGCGTTGAACGCGCGCACCCCGTCGCGCCGCGCGCGATAGTCGCTCGTCGCCTCGAGTTCGGCGAGCAGTTCGTGCAGCACGTTGTCCTCGACGGTCTGACCGTACGGCGTGACGTTGCGCTCGGTCTTGCCGTACAGGTTCGCGTAGCGGACGTCGAGCGGATCGCGGCCGAGCGTGCGCGCGATGTCGTCGAGGATGTACTCGATCGCGAACGCCCCCTGCGGGCCGCCGAACCCGCGAAACGCGGTGTTCGACTGCGTGTTGGTCTTGCCGCAGTAGCCGGCGATCGCGACGTCGGACAGCCAGTATGCGTTGTCGAAGTGGCAGACCGCGCGCGTCATCACGGGGCCCGACAAATCGGCCGAGAACCCGCAGCGCGAGGTCATGTCGAGCGACACGCCGTCGATGCGGCCGTCGTCGTCATAGCCGACGTCGAAGCGGTAATGGAAGTCGTGCCGCTTGCCGGTGATCATCATGTCGTCGTCGCGGTCCGGACGCAGCTTCACCGGGCACAGCAGCTTCCAGGCGGCGAGCGCCGCGCAGCAGGCGAACAGCCCCGACTGCGATTCCTTGCCGCCGAACCCGCCGCCCATCCGGCGGCACTCGACGAGCACGTTGTGCGATGCGACGCCGAGCACGTGCGCGACCAGATGCTGCATCTCGCTCGGGTGCTGCGTCGAGCAGTACACGTGCATGCCGTCGTCGTCCTTCGGCACCGCGTACGCGATCTGCCCTTCCAGATAAAACTGCTCCTGGCCGCCGAGCAGCATCTCGCCCGACTCGCGATGCGGCGCGGCGGCGATGCGTGCCGCCGCGTCGCCGCGCGCGAGCTTCAGCGGCGGAATCACGTACGACTCGGCCTTGCGCGCTTCCTGCGCGGTCAGGATCGCCGGCAGCTCCTCGTATTCGACCTGCGCGCGCCGCGCGGCGAGCCGCGCGACATCGTGCGACGTCGCGACGACGATGAACATCGGCTGGCCGACGTACTGCACGACGCCCTGCGCAAGCACGGGATCGTCGTGCACGATCGGGCCGCAGTCGTTGACGCCCGGAATGTCGTCGGCGGTGAACACCGCGACCACGCCCGGCGTCGCGCGCACCGCGTCGAAGTTCATCGACACGATCCGCGCGTGCGGCTTCGCGGACAACCCGAGCGCCGCGTGCAGCGTGCCCGCGACGAGCGGGATGTCGTCGGTGTAGGTCGCGCGCCCGCTCACGTGCAGATGCGCGGACTCGTGCGCACGCGACACGTGCACCTGCGCGGCATCGGCTTGCGGATCGAGGGTGCTGAGGAACGGTTCTGCTTGCTGGTTCATGTTCGGTGTTCTCCGTCGTCAGACACGCGCCGCTTCCGCGGGCACTTCGCGCACGTTCAGGGCTTGCGGCGGCAGCGGATCGTGCGGACGCGTCTCCAGCCAGAATCGGTACATCAGGTTCTTCGCGGTATCGAGCCGGTATGTGCTCGTCGCGCGCATGTCGGTGAGCGGCTGGTAATCGCGTTCGAGCGCCTGCATCGCGGCCTGCGCGGTGGCCTCGTGCCACTGCGCGCCGTCGAGCACCGCTTCGGTGTGCGCCGCACGCTTCGGCGTCGCGGCCATGCCGCCGAACGCGACGCGCGGCTCGCGGATCGTGTCGCCGTCCGCGATGAACGCGAACGCCGCGCAGACGGCCGAAATGTCGGAATCGAACCGCTTCGACAGCTTGTAGGTGCGGAATCGCAGGTTCGCGCGCGCGCCGCTGCGCGTCGGCACCTTCACGCCGACGACGAATTCGTGCGGCGCCATGTCCTTCTGCTGGTAATCCGTATAGAGCGCTTCGAGCGGCAGCTCCCGCACCGTGTCGCCGCCGCGCAGCACAACGCGCGCGCCCAGTGCGATCAGGCCCGGCATCGAGTCGCCGATCGGCGAGCCGTTCGCGACGTTGCCGCCGAGCGTGCCCGCGTTGCGGATCGGCAGCGACGCGAAGCGCTTCCACATCTCGGTCAGTTCGGGATACGTCTCCGCGAGCGCCGCATAGGCGTTCTCGACCGTGACGCCCGCGCCGATCTCGATCCAGTCCTCGCCGTGCACGATGCGCTGCAGTTCGGCGATCTGGCCGACGTAGATCAGGTCGTCGAGCCGGCGCATCTGTTTCGTCACCCACAGCCCGATGTCGGTGCTGCCCGCGAGAATCCGCGCGTCCGGACGCTCGGCCTTGAGCGCGGCGAGCGCGTCGAGCGTGCGCGGGGCAGCGAAGCGCGCGCCGCCGATCGTGTAGTCGAAGGTCGTGTCGCGCCGCAGCGATGCGAGCGTGCGCGCGAGCGCGGCCGGGTCGACGGGCGCGGTGTTCTGTTCGGGGGTGGAGCCTTCGCCGGTTGCGCCTTCGCCCGTCGCACCCACGCCGGCCGCACCTTCGCCGGCCGCACCTACGCCGGCCGCACCTTCGCCGGCCCCGTCAAACATCCTCACCGCCGCGTCGACGATCGGACGATAGCCGGTGCAGCGGCACAGGTTGCCGGTCAGCGCATCGGCGATCTCGGTGCGCGTCGGCACGTGCTTCGCCTTCTCGCAGGCACCGCCGCAGCGTTCATGGCCGTGCTTCTCGTAGAGCGCCCACATCGACATCACGAAGCCCGGCGTGCAGAAACCGCACTGCGATCCATGACAGTCGACCATCGCCTGCTGAACCGGATGCAGCGAGCCGTCCGGGCGGCGCAGGTCCTCGATGGTCAGCAGCGCCTTGCCGTCGAGCGTCGGCAGGAACTGGATGCACGCGTTGACGGCCTTGAACGCGACCGTGCCCGCGTCGGTCAGCTCGCCGACGACGACCGTGCAAGCGCCGCAGTCGCCTTCCGCGCAGCCTTCCTTGGTGCCGGTGCAGTGCGCGTCCTCGCGCAGGTACTGCAGCACGGTGCGGGTGACGTCCGCGCCGCTGACTTCGCGTACGGCGTGACGATGGTAGAAGCGGATCGGCTCACTCATGTCTCTGTCGTTCTTCAAGTGGGGGCAAAGGCGGCCTGCGCGGGGCGCTCGGCCGACGTTTCTCTGACAGTTTGCACGCTATCACCGTCAAATTCCGCAACCCATAGCCCAATACGCATGCGGCCCATATAACTGCGGCGATATGCGCGGCCGCCCGTGCCGGCGGCCCGCCGCGGCCGGTGCATGGCCGCCGCATGGCCAGCCGCGGTGCGCGAAGGCGCCGGTTCGGCGTCGTCCGAAAAAGGGGGCGACGTTAACTAAACGGTACCTGCGTGAAAACCGGTTCCATGGGAAAATCCCGATTCCGTTTTTCGCCACGATCCGTTCCGTTCGCTCATCTGTTCCGACCCCATGTCAACCGATTCTGCCTCCACGCCGCGCAGCGGGCTCGCCGTCACGCTGCAAATCGTGTCCGTCGTCTGCTTCACGTTCATCTGCTACCTGACCATCGGCCTGCCGCTCGCGGTGCTGCCGGGCTTCGTCCACGACGAGCTCGGCTTTTCCGCGATCGTCGCGGGTGCCGCGATCAGCGTCCAGTATTTCGCGACGCTCGCGTCGCGCCCGCTCGCCGGGCGCCTCGCCGATACGCTCGGCCCGAAGCAGACCGTGCTGCGCGGGCTGCTCGGCTGCGGCGCGTCGGGCGTGCTGCTGCTCGTCGCGCTGCTGCTCGCGCGCTGGCCGGCCGCGAGCCTCGTGCTGCTCGTCGCGAGCCGGCTCGTGCTCGGCGTCGGCGAGAGCCTGTGCGGCACCGGTGCGATTCTCTGGGGCATCGGCCGCGTCGGCGTCGCGTACAACGCGAAGGTGATCTCGTGGAACGGTATCGCGACGTACGGCGCGCTCGCGCTCGGCGCGCCAGTCGGCGTCGCGATCGCGCATTCGCTGAACCCGGCGCTGATCGGCGTGCTCGTGATCGCGCTCGCGGCACTCGGCTATGCGCTGGCGCGGCTGATCGATGCGGTGCCGCTCGTGCACGGCGAACGGATGTCGTATGCGAGCGTGTTCACGCGCGTGCTGCCGCACGGCATCGGCCTCGCGCTCGGCTCGGCCGGCTTCGGCTCGATCGCGACGTTCGTCACGCTCTACTACGCGGCGCGCCACTGGCCGAACGCCGCGCTGTCGCTGACCGTATTCGGCACGCTGTTCATCGGCGCGCGTCTGCTGTTCGCGAACACGATCAAGACGCACGGCGGCTTCCGCGTCGCGATCGTGTCGTTCGCGTTCGAATGCGCGGGCCTCGTGCTGCTGTGGCTCGCGCCGGTGCCGCACGTCGCGCTCGTCGGCGCCGCGCTGACGGGCTTCGGCTTCGCGCTGATCTTCCCGGCGCTCGGCGTCGAGGCGGTCGCGCTGGTGCCGGCCGCCAGCCGCGGCGCGGCGCTGTCCGCGTACTCGGTGTTCCTCGACCTGTCGCTCGGCATCACCGGGCCGCTCGCCGGCTACGTCGCGGGCGCGTTTGGCTATCCGCAGGTGTTCCTGTTCGCGGCGCTCGCCGCGGCGGCAGGCGTCGCGCTGTCGGTCGTGCTGTATCAGCGGCAGGCGCGCGTCGCGGGAAGCGGCGCGGCGGCCTAGCCCGCTTGCCGCAAGACGGCAAGCCGAACGCGGATGTCCGCGCGCCGCCGGAAGGAAAATGCCCGCTTCGTGCGGGCATTTTGTTGTCGGTATGCCATAGCGACGGCCGCTTCGGTCACGCTGTCCGCGGCGCCAACCGCCGCACAAGTTCGAACGCAACCAGATTCCCGGCCAGCACCAGCAGCAGCCCGATCACCGCGAGCGGCGACCATCGATACCCTTCGAACACCGTCGACACGGCCAGCGCGACGATCGGAAACAGCACCGTGCAGTACGCGGCGCGCTCCGGCCCGATCCGGCCGACGAGCGTCAGATAAGCGGTAAAGCCGATCACCGAGCCCGGCACGGCCAGATAGAGCAGCGCGCCGAGATAGCGCGGCTCCATTTCGAGCGAAAACGGCAGCCCGGCCGCCACGCTGCCGACGGTCAGAATCGCCGCGCCGATCAGCATCGCCCAGCCGTTGGTCGCGAGCGGATGCAGGCCCATCGACTGCATGCGGCTCGACAGCAGGTTGCCGGCCGAGAAGCACATCGTCCCCGCGAACGCGATCGCGAGCCCGATCCACGTCGCGCGATCGTCGAGATGGCCGGCCATCTGCTGCCAGAACAGGCAGGCGATGCCGGTCAGGCCGAGCAGCGCGCCCGCAATCGCCGACGCGCGCAGCGGCCGCCCCATGAACAGCCGCCCGTTGATCGAATTGAGCAGCGGCGCGGTCGAGAAAATCACCGCGACGAGCCCGCTCGGCACGACGCGCTCCGCGTAGTAGAAGCACAGGAAATTCAGGCAGAACAGCGCAACGCCCTGCGCGGCGAGATAACGCCACGCGGCGCGCGGCGGCCGCGCGGGGCGACGCATCGCGCGCAGCAGCGCGAACATCACGGCGGCCGCGAGCCAGAAGCGCCACGCGATCGACACGGGCGGCGGCACGCTGCCGAGCTGCCATTTGATCGCGATCCAGGTGGTTCCCCAGATCAGCACGGTAACGATATAGAGCGACAGGTTCATGGCGACGGCGACGAGACTTCGAACGAAACGGGAATCCGACTATGCCGTCGCACGACGCGTGCCGATTGTCCCGAATTGCGGTCTTTTTCGCCGGCGCCCGCGCGCCGGCATGCGCGCGCTTATACTCGGACCTCATGAACGCGTCCCTGTCCGCCCCGCCCGTCGATCGCGCTGCCGCTCTGTCCGGCGGCGATCTGCCGTTCGGCCTGCAGTCGGTGTGCCGCACGCTCGCCGACGCGAACGCGACGCTCGAGCGCTTCGCCTGGCTCGGCGACCACCTCGCGATCGCCGAGTGGACGCGGATCACCGACGAGAGCGAGACCGTCTACGCGCAGCCCGGCCATCACACGCTGTCGTGCTACCTCGACGGCGGCTACCGGACCGAGCGCGAACGCGTGCCGCGCTACGGCGCGCCGAGCCTGCTGTGCGCGCTGCCGGGCGACCACGAATCGCGCTGGTGGGTGCGCGGCGAGATGCACTTCGTCCACCTGTACTTCCTGCCCGAGCACTTCACGCAACGCGCGATCCGCGAGCTCGATCGCGAACCGCGCGAACTGAAGCTCGCCGATCGGACCTATTTCGAGGAAGCGCGCGTCGCGTCGCTGCTGCGCTCGGTCGCGCTCGAGCGCTGGGACGATGCGGACGGCCGCCTGCGCGTGAACGAAACGGCGCACGACGTGCTGAGCCTGCTGCTGCGCGAACAGAGCGCGACGCGCACCGACACGCCGTTTCGCGGCGGCCTCGCGCCGGCCGTGCGGCGCCGCGTGCGCGACTACATCGACGCGCATCTGTCGCAGCCGCTGACGCTCGGCGAGCTCGCGGAGGTCGCCGCGCTGTCCGAATACCACTTCTCGCGGATGTTCCGGCTGTCGTTCGGCCGCGCGCCGCATGCATGGGTCGCCGAGCAGCGGCTCGCCCGCGCGCGCCTGCTGCTGCGCACGACGTCGTTGCCGCTCGCGCAGATCGCGGCCGACTGCGGCTATGCGAACGCCGCGCATTTCAGCCACCGCTTTCGCGACGCGCACGGCGCGGCACCGAACGCGTACCGGCGCGCGATCCAGGGCCGCTGAGCGGCCGCGCCGCGCGCGCTACGCGCCGCGCCGCGACAGTTCCTGCTCGAGCGCCGCCACCCCGGCCGGCAGATCCACGGCCACCTTCAGGTCGACCATCGTGCGGCCGAACGCATGCACGGTGCGGAACAGGTTGTGTTCGCGGCACTGCTCGCCCATCTGGCCGATCCGCACGATCGGCAAGCCGAACGAGCCCGAGATCTCGACCTGATACTGTTTCGAGATATGGCCGCAGATCAGGCCCGGCGTAAGGCCTTCCGGCGTCTCGATCCCGACGACCGAATTGAGCCGGCACGCCTTCGGCGCATACAGCTTCAGTCCCATCGCCTCGACGGCCGCCTGCAGCGCGAGCGAACAGCGCAGATGGCGCGCGAAGCGGCTTTCGAGCGTCTCCGCGCACACGAGCCGCAGCGCCTCGTGCAGCGCGAGCACGCCCGACACGGGCGCGGTGTAGTGATAGCCCGCGTTGTGCCAGAAGTTCTCGGCGAGCGCCATGTCGAGGCACCAGTGCGCGTTCGGCTCCGGGCGATGTTTCATCCGTTCCCAGGCGGCGTCGGAGAACGCGATCAGCGACACGCCGGGAATCGACGACAGCCCCTTCTGACCGCCGGTGATCACCGCGTCGATGCCCCACGCGTCCATCTCGAGCGGCATCGTCGACAGCGTGCAGACCGCGTCGACGACGACCAGCGCGCCGGCCGCCTTCGCGAGCGCCGCGATGTCGCGCAGATCGCGATTCCATACCGTATTCGACGTCTCGCCCTGCACGATCGTGACGATCTCGGGCCGCTCGCGCGCGATGGCCTCCGCGACTTCGTCGAGGCTCGCGACCGCGCGATCGGCGACTTCGAGCGTCGCGACTTCCGCGCCGACGCGCGTGGCCATCTCGGCCATCCGTGCGCTGAAGAAACCATTGCGGATCGACAGCACGCGCGTGCCGCGCCATGCGAGGTTCGAGATCGCCATCTCCATCGCGGCCGAGCCCGGACCGGCGACGCCGAGCACCCACTTCGTCCGCGTCTGGAACACGTAGCGCGCCATTTCCTTCACCTGCTCGATGATCTTCGCCATCGTCGCGCCGAGGTGGTTGATCACGATCGTGTTCGCCTTCGCGACGGCAGCCGGGATCGGGACCGGGCCGGCCCCCATCATCAGCAGCGGTTCTTCGGGCAGGATCGCGTCGAGCGGCACGACGACGGGACAGGGAATCGGCGAATGGTCGATGGACATGGCTGGAACGAAGTGAAGGAAGAAAACGCACGGAACGCGTGCCGCGCGACACGGCAAGCGACCGATCATTCCGCGTTCCGCGGCGTTGCGCAAGAGGCACGCGCGGGCGGACAGCACGAAGGTGGCCCGGCGCGCCGGCCGGGCCAGCGCACCGCGCGCGCCGCGCATCGCTTGCGCGCGAATTGCGGGCGCGATTCGTAGCCCGGAGAAAGGAGACCGATCGCGCGCGATTTTGCGTGGCCATATCGCGACGCGCTCGATACCGTCGCTTTCGGCGCCGTCTGCCTGTCAAACGGCAAAAAGCACCGCACGCCGCAAAATCGGCATACGCGATTCGGCACGCATATTCGGCACACGCAGAAAAACCTGTGTTATCCCGATCGCTAATGCCGTCGCCTGCCGAAATTACCGCCCGGATTCCGGGCCTACCGCCCAATTCATTGATTTACCAATGAATTAACGCGGCGGCGACGATATCCAGGCGAAAAGACACGCAATCGCGACAAGCGTATGACCGACATCGATCGGTTTTCCGATACGCGCGATTTCGATTTTCCGCAACCCGCCCCTTTTCTCAGGTTGACGGACACGCTTTTCTTATTGAACAATCGTCTGCAGATTCCGAAAACGCTTTAACCGATACGAGCGGGAATCACGCGCCGCGCAATGTTTTTTCCGCGCTGCACGATGAAAAATCACAACCATAATCAGTCAACCGGGCCAAAAATACGCAAGCCATGAACCAGATTCAGACCATGCGTGTCTTCGTCTGCGTCGCCGAGCATCAGAGCTTCCGGCGTGCGGCGCATCATCTCGGCGTGTCCAACGCACTCGTCACGCGCTCGATCGCGATGCTCGAGGGCCATCTCAATACACGGCTGATCCACCGCACCACGCGCAACCTGTCGCTGACCGAAGCCGGCGTGCGCTATCTCGACGGCTGCCGCGCGCTGCTCGAGGAATTCGATCATCTCGAGGCGTCGGTCGCGCAGGCCACGCACGAGCCGGGCGGCACGCTACGCGTGGTCGCGTCGGGGCTGCTGTCGCCGGGCGCGCTGACGCCGCTGCTCGGCCGGTTCCGGCATCGCTATCCGGAGTTGCGCGTGCAGATGACGATCGCCGAAGCGCCGCTCGACGTGCTCGATGCCGGCTACGACGTCGGCATCGTCACCGGCGACCGCTTCGACGGCAACCCGGCGCTGATCGCGCAGGCGCTCGCGCCGAATCCGTTCGTCGCATGCGCATCGCCCGCGTATCTCGAACGGCGCGGCGAGCCGCGCACACCCGACGATCTGCCGCGCCACGACTGGGTCGCGCTCGCGCCGCATCAGCATCCGGGCGCATGGCGGCTGGTCGGCCCCGACGCGCGCGTGCATACGGTCACCGTGCGGCCCGCATGCACGGTCAATCAGCTCGCGCTCGTCCATGCGGCGGCGGTCGCGGGCTCGGGCATCGCGATGCTGCCCGAGCACTGCGTCGCCGACGCCATCGACAGCGGCACGCTCGTGCGGCTGCTGCCCGGCTACCGGATCGACGATCCGCATACGCAGCTCTCGCTCGTCTATCCGAACCGGCAGTTCGTGCCGGCGCGCACGCGCAGCTTCGTCGAACATGCGGTCGAGCACTTCAGCACGCTCGCGCAGCCCGAGCGGGCGGGCTACGGTTTCCTGCGGGCGGCGCACGCGTCCGCGCATGCCGACGGCGTGCCGGGGCTGCAGTAAACTGCGGGCGGCGACGCTCCCCCGGAGAAACAGCGTGCGCGTGATCCTGTTCAGCAGCCGACAGTACGACGACGATTCGTTCACCGCCGCCAACCGCCGGTTCGGCTACCGGCTGCACTTCCAGCCGTCGCATCTCGATGCGGAAACGGCGATCCTCGCGCACGGCTACGACGTCGTGTGCCCGTTCGTCAACGACGCGCTGAATGCGGCGGTGCTCGAACGGCTCGCGGAAGGCGGCACGCGCTTGATCGCGCTGCGCTCGGCGGGTTTCAACCATGTCGACCTCGCGGCGGCCGAGCGGCTCGGCATCACGGTCGTGCGCGTGCCGGCCTATTCGCCGCACGCGGTTGCCGAACACGCGGTCGCACTGATTCTCGCGCTGAACCGTCGGCTGCCGCGCGCGGTCGCGCGCACGCGCGAAGGCGACTTCTCGCTGAACGGGCTGCTCGGCTTCGATCTGCACGGCAAGACGGTCGGCGTGATCGGCACGGGGCTCATCGGCAGCGTGTTCGCGAAGATCATGATGGGCTTCGGGATGCATGTGCTCGCGCATTCGATGCCGCCGTACGACGACGAGCTGATCGCGTTCGGCGCGCGCTACGTCGACCTCGACACGCTGCTGCGCGGCGCCGACATCGTCAGCCTGCACTGCCCGCTGCTGCCGTCCACGCATCATCTGATCAATGCGCGCACGCTTGCGCAGATGAAGCCGGGCGCGATGCTGATCAATACGGGCCGCGGCGGGCTCGTCGACACGCAGGCGCTGATCGATGCGCTCAAGAGCGGCCAGCTCGGCCATCTGGGCCTCGACGTCTACGAAGAGGAAAGCGGGCTGTTCTTCGAGGATCATTCCGACCTGCCGCTGCAGGACGACGTGCTCGCGCGGCTGCTGACGTTCCCGAACGTGATCGTCACGTCGCATCAGGCGTTCTTCACGCGCGAAGCGCTGGCGGAAATCGCGCATACGACGCTCGCGAACATCGAAGCGTGGCATGCGGGCACGCCGCAGAACGTCGTGGCGCCGAGCCGCTGACGAGCCGGGCGCGCCTTCCGCCTTCCGCCTTCCGCCTTCCGCCTTCCGCCTTCCGCCTTCCGCACTCCGTCTTCGGCCTCCAGCCACACACCGCACACTACCGCACACCTTTGCCGCGCCGGCGTTTTTCGCCGAAGCACCGCGGCGCGCCCGCACTCTGCTATCGTTCGCCGACCTTCCTCTGCTGCCGCTGCCCGTCATGCGTTTCGACGATTCCGCCCTCGACGCCGTTTACCGCGCCATCTTCGAGCGGCGCGACATGCGCCATTTCACGTCGGCTCCGGTCGATCCGGCCGTGCTCGCACGGCTGCTGCGCGCGGCACACCATGCGCCGAGCGTCGGCTTCATGCAGCCGTGGCGCTTCATCCGCATCACCGATCCGGCACGGCGCGACGCGATCCACGCGCTCGTCGACGCCGAGCGGCGCGCGACCGCCGACGCGCTCGGCGAACGCCACGACGAATTCATGCGACTGAAGGTCGAAGGCGTGCGCGAGTGCGGCGAGCTGCTCGTCGTCGCGCTGACCGACGATCGCGAGCGCCATGTGTTCGGGCGGCGCACGCTGCCGGAGATGGACCTCGCGTCCGCCGCGTGCGCGATCCAGAACATGTGGCTCGCGGCGCGCGCCGAAGGGCTCGGGATGGGCTGGGTCTCGCTGTTCGACGTCGACGCGCTGCGCACGCTGCTCGGCATGCCGGCCGGCGCGAAACCGATCGCCGTGCTGTGCCTCGGCCACGTCGACGCCTTCTACGCGAAGCCGATGCTCGAACAGGAGCGCTGGGCCGCGCGGATGCCGATCGAAGCGTGCCTGTTCGAAAACGGCTGGGGTGAGCCGGCGGGGCATGGGCCGGCGGTTACCGCGACGGTCGATCCCGATGGCGGATCCGGCCGCACGGCCGCCTCGGCCGTCAGCGAAGTGCCGACCGCCGCGCAACCCGACACGTCCGCTCCGACGCCTGCACCGCACGCCTGCGACCCGGAACCCGCGGTCGCGCTTTCCGCTCGATCGGCCGAACGACCGACCTAGGCGTGCGCCCGTCCCGACCCGCGCGCGATCGCTGCCCGCATCGCCGTCCCGTCCCACACTGGGGGCGCGGTCCGTCGCACGTCGGCAACATCCGTTCCGGCCCCCGGCATAAGGGTTTTTACTGAAGTAGAATCGCCGCTATCGCCCTGCCGTCCACCCGCTCCGCGCGTCCTGCGCCGCTCCTGGCCGACGGCCTTTCCCGGAATCCCCCGCGATGCCCTTACCTCTGTTCGCCCTCGCCGTTGCCGCGTTTGGAATCGGTACCACCGAATTCGTCGTCATGGGACTGCTGCCGAACGTCGCGCGCGACCTCGGCGTGTCGATCCCGGCCGCCGGCATGCTCGTGTCCGGCTACGCGCTCGGTGTGACGATCGGCGCGCCGATCCTCGCCGTCGTCACCGCGAAGATGCCGCGCAAGCGCGCGCTGATGGGGCTCATCGGCCTGTTCATCGCGGGCAACCTGTTCTGCGCGATCGCGCCCGGCTACGCGGTGCTGATGGCGGCGCGCGTCGTGACCGCGTTCTGCCACGGCGCGTTTTTCGGCATCGGTTCGGTGGTCGCGAGCAGCCTCGTCGCGCCGAACCGCCGCGCGCAGGCGATCGCGCTGATGTTTACCGGCCTCACGCTCGCCAACGTGCTCGGCGTGCCGCTCGGCACCGCGCTCGGCCAGGCATACGGCTGGCGCGCGACGTTCTGGGCCGTGACCGGCATCGGCATCGCCGCGGCCGCCGCACTCGCCGTCTGTCTGCCGAAACACCTCGCGATGCCCGAAACCAGCATCACGCGCGAATTCGGCGTGCTCAAGCACCCGCAGGTGCTGATGGTGCTCGGCATCAGCGTGCTCGCGTCCGCGAGCCTGTTCAGCGTGTTCACGTACATCACGCCGATCCTCGAGGACGTGACCGGCTTCTCGCCGCACCAGGTCACCTGGGTGCTGCTGCTGTTCGGGCTCGGGCTGACGGTCGGCGGCACGCTCGGCGGGCGGCTCGCCGACTGGCGCCGGATGCCGTCGCTGATCGCGACGCTCGCGCTGATCGGCGTCGTGCTCGCGCTGTTCGCGGCGACCATGCATTTGCCGTTCGCCGCGCTCGCGACGATCTTCGTGTGGGGCGTGCTCGCGTTCGCGATCGTGCCGCCGCTGCAGATCCTGATCGTCGATCGCGCGAGCGACGCGCCGAACCTCGCGTCGACGCTGAACCAGGGCGCGTTCAACCTCGGCAATGCCACCGGCGCGTGGCTCGGCGGCAGCGCGATCGGCGCCGGCGTGTCGCTCGTGAACCTGCCGTGGGTCGGCGTCGCGATGGCCGTCGCCGCGCTCGCGCTGACGCTGTGGTCCGCATCGCTCGAACGCCGCCCGGCTGCGGTACCGACCGAATACGTCTGACGCGCGCCGCGCGATCGTTGCTCGCGCATCGTAACGCGACGCAGCGCAGCTGCAGCGACACCGTACGCCGGCCGCGTCATGGACCGTTCAAGGGCTGCGGTGTAGCATCTCGGCCGATGAAAGCCATACTCAATCGCGATTTCGTCGCGCTGATCCTGAGCGTCGCGGTCGTCGGTCTCGGCACCGGCGCCACCCTTCCCCTCACCGCGCTCGCCCTGACCGAAGCCGGCCACGGCACGAACGTCGTCGGCATGTTGACCGCCGCGCAGGCCGGCGGCGGCCTCGCGATCGTCCCGTTCGTCACCGCGCTGGCGCGGCGCATCGGTGCGCGCCGCGCGATCGTCGTGTCGGTCGTCGTGCTCGCCGCGGCGACCGCATGGATGCAGTTCACGTCGAATCTCGTCGTCTGGGGCGTGCTGCGCGTGCTGTGCGGCGCCGCGCTGATGCTGCTGTTTACGATCGGCGAGGCATGGGTCAACCAGCTCGCCGACGATGCGACGCGCGGCCGCGTCGTCGCGATCTACGCGACCAATTTCACGCTGTTCCAGATGGCGGGCCCCGTGCTCGTCAGCCAGATCGCGGGCGCGACCGGCATCCGCTTCGCGCTCTGCGGCGCGCTGTTCCTGCTCGCACTGCCGACGCTCGCGACGATCCGCCGCGCACCGCTCGCCGGCGACGACGCACAGCACGCGCAACACGATCGCTGGCTCGCGGTGCTGCCGCGCATGCCGGCGCTGATCATCGGCACGGGTTTCTTCGCGCTGTTCGATACGCTCGCGCTGTCGCTGCTGCCGCTGTACGCGATGGATCACGGCGTCGCCAGCGAAACGGCGGTGCTGCTCGCGTCGATCATGCTGTTCGGCGACACCGCGATGCAGTTCCCGATCGGCTGGCTCGCCGACAAGCTCGGCCGCGAACGCGTGCATTTGGGCGCGGGCGCCATCGTGCTCGCGGGACTGCCGCTGCTGCCGTTCGTCGTCGCGAATCCGCTGCTGTGCTGGCCGCTGCTGTTCGTGCTCGGCGCGGCGGCCGGCAGCATCTATACGTTGTCGCTCGTCGCCTGCGGCGAACGCTTCCGCGGCGCGGCGCTCGTTACCGCGAGCTCGCTCGTCTCCGCATCGTGGAGCGCGGCCAGCTTCGGCGGCCCGCTCGTCGCCGGTGCATTGATGGAGCAGCTGGGCAGCAACGCGCTGGTCGGCGTGCTGGTCGTCTGCGTCGCCGCATTCGTCGCGGCCGCGCTGTGGGAGCGGCGTGCCGCGTTGTCGCGCGCCGTATGAGGCCCGTGCGCCCCGCGCACGCATCGTGACACCGCTGAAACGACGACGGCCCGCGCGAAGCGGGCCGTCCGGGACCAGCGCGTCACGCGCGATGCGTCACGCTTGCAATGCAGGCAGGATCTTGCCGACGCAGGTGCCGAAGCCGACACGATAGCCGTCGCCCTGGCACCAGCCGGCGAGCGTCAGCTCGTCGCCGTCCTCGATGAACGTACGCGTGCCGCCGCCGTTCAGTGCAACGGGCTCCTTGCCGTTCCACGTGAGCTCGAGCAGGCTGCCGAACGAATCCTTCGTCGGCCCGCTGATCGTGCCCGAGCCCATCAGGTCGCCGACCCGCGTATTGCAGCCCGACACCGTGTGATGCGCGAGCTGCTGCGCCATCGACCAGTACATGTACTTGAAGTTGGTCCGGCAGATCGTCGTCGCTTCGGCCGCGTCCTGCGCGCGCAGCGTCACTTCGAGCGCGATGTCGAACGCGTGCCGGCCCGCATGCTGCAGATACGCGAGCGGCTGCGGCGACTGCTCGGGCTGCGCGGTGCGGAACGGCTCGAGCGCGTCGAGCGTGACGATCCACGGCGAGATCGTCGTCGCGAAACCCTTCGAGTTGAACGGGCCGAGCGGCACGTATTCCCATTGCTGGATGTCGCGCGCGCTCCAGTCGTTCAGCAGCACCATGCCGAAGATGTGCGCTTCCGCGTCCTCGCATGCGATCGGCTCGCCGAGCGCATTGCCCTTGCCGACGATGAAGCCCGTCTCGAGCTCGATGTCGAGCTTGCGGCACGCGCCGAACACCGGGCGCTCGAGATCCGGCAGCTTCAGTTGCCCGTTCGGGCGACGCACCGGCGTCCCGCTGACGACCACCGACGACGCGCGGCCGTTGTAGCCGATCGGCATCTCCGACCAGTTCGGCAGCAGCGCATTCTTCGGATCGCGGAACATCGAGCCGACGTTCGTCGCATGCTCCTTCGACGAATAGAAATCGGTGTAGCCGGGAATGTCGACGGGCAGATGCAGCGTCGCATCGCGCTGCGCCACGAGCACCCGCGCGCGCAGCGCCGCATCGTCGCGCAGCCGCGCGTTGTCGCGCGAGAACAGCTCGGACAACTGCACGCGCACGCTGCGCCACGCATCGCGGCCGAGCGCGATGAAGGCGTTCAGCGTCGGCGCGGCGAACACGTCCGCGCCGCCCGGCAGCGTCAGCAGGCCTGCGCGCCCGAGCGCCGCGAGATCGACGATCGCGTCGCCGAGCGCGACGCCCGCGCGACGCGCCGGCTGCTTCGCATCGCTGAAGATCCCGAACGGCAGGTTCTGGATCGGAAAATCGCAGGCGGGATCGTTCGCCGACTCGACCCAGCTCTTGCGGGCCGGGTCGAGCGTCGCGCGCCAGTCTTGGGTATCGCTCATCGTTGCTCCGGATTGAAGTGTTTCCTGATGCCTTGCCAGCATTCGAAGTAGTTGGCCTGCAGCTGCGCAGTGTCGAGCGCGTAGCGCGTCGGCCGGATCAGCGTGCGCGTTTCGAACATGAACGCCATCGTGTTGTCCACCTTGTGCGGCTTCGTCGTATCGCTCGCCGACGCCTTCTCGAACGTGTCCGCATCCGGGCCGTGGCCCGACATGCAGTTGTGCAGGCTCGCGCCGCCCGGCACGAAGCCTTCGGCCTTCGCGTCGTACGCGCCGTGCACGAGCCCCATGAACTCGCTCGCGACGTTGCGGTGGAACCAGGGCGGACGGAACGTATCCTCGGCCGCGAGCCAGCGCGGCGGGAAGATCACGAAGTCGATCGCGTCGACGCCCGGCGTATCGGTCTGCGAATGCAGCACGAGGAAGATCGACGGATCGGGATGATCGAAGCTGATCGAGCCGATCGTGTTGAACAGGCGCAGGTCGTATTTGTACGGCGCATAGTTGCCGTGCCACGCGACGACGTCGAGCGGCGAATGGCCGATGTCCGCGCGCCAGAGCCGGCCGTTCAGCTTCGCGACGAGCTCGAACGCGCCTTCGCGGTCTTCGTATGCGGCCTGCGGCGTCAGGAAGTCGCGCGGATTCGCAAGCCCATTCGAGCCGATCGGGCCGAGATCGGGCAGCCGCAGCAGCGCGCCGAAGTTCTCGCAGATATAGCCGCGCGCATCGCCGTCCGGCAGCGCGACCGTGAAGCGCACGCCGCGCGGAATCACCGCGATCTCGAACGGCTCGACGTCGAGGCGGCCGAATTCGGTCGCGATGAAGAGCCGCCCTTGCTGCGGGACGATCAGCAGTTCGCCGTCCGCGCTGTAGAAGAAGCGGTCCCGCATCGAACGGTTCGCTGCATAGAGGTGGATCGCGCACCCGCTCATCGCGGCGGCCGAGCCGTTGCCGGCCATCGTCACGAGCCCTTCGACGAAATCGGTCGGCTCGCTCGGCATCGGCAGCGGATTCCAGCGCAGCTGGTTCGGCGGCGTCGGCGGCACGTCGGCCGAGTCGGCGAAGTCCGACACCAGGCGCTGCGCGCCCGCGAACGGTTCGAACGGCCGGTGCACGGCGGCCGGCCGGATCCGGTACAGCCACGAGCGGCGGTTATGGCCGCGCGGCGCGGTAAACGCGGTGCCCGACAGTTGCTCCGCATAGAGCCCGTACGGTGCGCGCTGCGGCGAATTGCGGCCGTGCGGCAGCGCGCCGGGCAGCGCCTCGGTCGCGAACTCGTTCGCGAAACCGCTCAGGTAGCCGGCGGTCGCCGGTTTCGACAAGTCAAGCGTCATCGTTTCATTTCTCCATCAATTCAGGCGGCATGCGGCGCCTGCGCACCGCTTCGCCGCGTCACCCCGGCCAGCCCGAGCACGAACAGCGCCGAGCACAGCACGGGTACCGCGGCCGCATGAAACAGCGCCCCGTTGGTCCAGTTCAGCGCAATCAGTTGTCCGCCGACGAGCGGCCCGAGCACCGAACCGATCCGACCGATGCCGAGGCTCCAGCCGATGCCGGTCGAACGCAGCGACGTCGGGTAATACTGGCCCGCGAGCGCGTTCACGGCCGGCTGTCCGCCGACTACGCAGAAGCCGCCCGCGAACACGACGATCAGCAGCCACGGCAGCGCATGCGCGACCGAGCCGATCAGTGCGACCGACACCGCCGCACACGCGAAGCACGCGAACAGCACGCGCACGAAACCGTAGCGTTCGATGAACCAGCCGAGCGACAGCGTGCCGATCACGCCGCCCGTCTGCAGCACGGTGCCGACGATCACCGCGGTGCCCGGCGAATAGCCGGCGTCGCGCATCACGGTCGGCAGCCAGTTCGAGAGGAAGTACAGATCGATCAGGTTCATGAAGCTGATCGCCCACAGCAGCAGCGTGACCGGCAGGCGGCCGCCGCGGAACAGTTCGGCGACCGGCGCGCCCGTCGTCGCACGCTCGCGCACGACGAGCCGCGTGCTCGCGTCGATGCCCGCATGCGGCGCGAAGCCGGCGAGCCAGTCGCGCGCCTGCGCGTCGCGCCCTTTCAGCACGAGAAACTGCAGCGATTCGGGCAGCCGCGCGGCCATCGCGATCGCGAGGACGAGCGGCACCGCACCGCCGACGAAAAACACGGCGCGCCAGCCGAGCGCCGGAATCAGCGCCGCGCTGATGAAGCCGCCGATCGCCGCGCCAAGCGTGAAGCCGCACGACACGATCATCATCCGCTTCACGCGATGCGCGCTCGGACTGAACTCGCCGACGAGCGCCATCGCGTTCGGCATGATGCAGCCGAGGCCAAGACCGGTGACGAAGCGCAGCGCCATCAGCACCGGGATCGAACCCGCGAACGGCGTCGCGAGCATCGTCAACGCGAAGAACAGCGTCGCGCCGATCAGCACCGGACGGCGGCCGATCCGGTCGGCCAGCACCGACAGCGCGAGCGCGCCGAGCAGCATCCCGAACAGGCTCGCGCTGAACACCGGCCCAAGCGCCTGCTTCGGCACGTGCCACTCGGCGATCACGCTCGGTGCGACGTAGCCCATCGCCTGCGCGTCAAAGCCGTCGATCACGAGGCACAGCCCGCACAGCGCGAGCAGCATCCAGTGAAAGCCCGGGCGATGCGTGTCGTCGATCACGCGCTCGACTTCGAGCGTACGCGCGTCGGCCGCGGCGCTCACGGCGTCACCTCGGCGGCCGGATGCACGGGCGGAGTCACGCCGCGGCGCGCGAGCGCCATCGCTTCGCGCAGCACGTCGAGATCGCCGATGTGGTTCGCGAGCAGCAGGATCAGCTTCGCGTTGACGAGCTGACTGTCCGCGTCCGACAGGTCGCGATGCATGTCGATCAGCGCTTCGTAAAACGCGTCCGGATCGGCGAGACGCGCGCGGGTATCGAGTGGGGGCATGAGGTGTCTCCGTATCGTTGTCGTATTCAGCCGGCGCAGATCGCGCGGGCCAGCGCATCGGCGATCGCCTGGCGGTCGAGCGCGCGCATCCGCGCGCACACGTGCTGGTCCGGACGCAGCAGATAGAAGGTGCCCGGCCGCGCGTCGTAGCGCTGGGCGGCGAGCCCGTCGACGTCCTCGACGACGTCGACGCCGGCCACCGGCTGCGCATGGCCGGCCGGCACGACGAGCACCGGCCGCACCGGCAGCGCGAGATCCGCGACCGCCTGCGCGAGCGCCGCGCCGTCGCCCGGCAGGCCGAACAGCACGCCGGCGAAGCCGCCGTGCAGATGCGGCAGCAGCCAGCTCGCGCCGTGCTCGGCGCGCACCGGCGCGTCGGCCGCGGCCGCGCCCGGACGCATCGCGCACGCGAACGTCTCGCCCGCGCGATCGGGCGTGTTCAGCGGCGAACCGTCGAGGACCGCGGGCGTCGACAGCCGCCCGCTGTTCACGATCTTGCGCGCGAACTCGCAGTCGCGCGCGAGCTTCAGCGTCGCGTCACGGAATACGCGCGACACCGCGCTTTTCGGCGTGATGAAGTCGGTCGAGCGCGTCGAGTGGCGGATGTTTTCGTCGGCCGCGTATTCGCGCTCGCTCGCATAGGTGTCGAGCAGCCGGTCGGGCGCGCGGCCGTCCAGCACGAGCTTCAGCTTCCACGCGAGGTTGTCCGCGTCCTGCACGCCGCTGTTCGCGCCGCGCGCGCCGAACGGCGACACGCCATGCGCCGAATCGCCCGCGAACAGCACGCGGCCGTGACGGAACGTGTCCATCCGCTGGCAGCGGAACGTATAGATGCTGACCCATTCGAGCTCGAACTCGACATCCGGCCCGAGCAGCGCGCGCACGCGCGGAATCACGCGCTCCGGCTGCTTCTCGGCGACCGGATCGGCGTCCCAGCCGAGCTGGAAGTCGATCCGCCAGACGTTGTCCGGCTGGCGGTGCAGCAGCACCGACTGGTTGCGATGAAACGGCGGATCGAACCAGAACCAGCGTTCGGTCGGGAAGTCGGCCTTCATCTTCACGTCCGCGATCAGGAAGCGATCCTTGAACGTGCGGCCGCGGCTTTCGAGGCCCATCATCGTGCGCATCGGGCTGCGCGAGCCGTCGGCCGCGATCACGTACTGCGCGCGCAGCGTGTCGACGCCTTCGGGCGTCTCGACCGTCAGCACCGCATGCTCGGCCGCCTGCTCGATGCCGGTCACCTTGTGCTTCCAGCGGATCTCGAGGTTCGGCAACTCGAACGCGCGCTCGGCCAGATACCCTTCGACGTAGTACTGCTGCAGATTGATGAAGGCCGGACGCGCATGCCCTTGTTCCGGCAGCAGGTCGAACGCGTACAGCTGCTCGTCCTGCAGAAACACCTTGCCGACGTGCCAGCTCACGCCCTTGTCGACGAAGCGTTCGCCGCAGCCGAGCCGGTCGAAGATCTCGAGCGTGCGCTTCGCGAAGCAGATCGCACGCGAGCCGGTGGACAGCGTGTCGTCGTCGTCGAGCAGCACGACGGGCACGCCCTGCTGCGCGAGATCGATTGCCGCGGCGAGGCCGACCGGCCCCGCGCCGACGACGATCACGGGCCGGACGGCCGCATCGTCGGCGATCGCGCGCTCCGCGCGCGGGCGGTACGCAAACTTCAGGCTCTGGTAATCGACGTTCATGACCCGCGCGCCCCCACTGCCGCGACGCGCGCACCTGCGCACGCCGTCGTTGCGCCCGTCGCGTACCGGCCTGCCGGCCCGCCCACGTCCTCCGTCCATTTGCTGTCAACCGCCACGTCTCGCTCCTTGCTTCCTGTTGATCTCGGGCCGGCACCGCCGCGGCGCCCGTAGCCGCCTGCCGTGATCCGCCGCACGTCTTTGGATTTACGAATAGTAAAACCAATTACGAATAGTGAAATCAACGTAAACCCTAGGGATCGGTTCGGGGACGGGATAACGATATGAACGAAACGCCGAGCCGAGCGGCGCGGGCGCTGCTACTATCCAGACATGAGGCGGCCCGTTGGCCGCCGTTTTTCCTTGTCGACGCCGATGATTCCGCCCACCATCCCCGAGCTGGTCGCCCGTGCCGGACAACTGCCGTATCTGCGGGAGCACATCGCGCTCGCCGACGACGGCACCGCATGCGCGCGCCTGCCGGAGCGCACGCTCGGCAGCACGTACGAGCCGATCTACGACGTGACGATGCCGGGCGCGCCGCAGTCGACGTCGTTCGCCGATGCGATCGAGCGCTACGGCGACGAACTCGGGTTCCAGGCTGTCACGCAGGTGACGGGCGCGCCGCACGATCCGGTCGACTCGGCCGTCGACGACCAGACGCTCGTCGCGCTCGACCGCCTGTCGCGCGCGCTGCACGCGATCAACTTCTTCGGCGCGCAGCGCCACGGGCTGCTGTTCCTGCGCGTGCACGAGCGGCTGCTCAAGAGCGTGAAGTACGATCACGGCAAGCATTTCTCGTCGGTACTGCAGCGCTTCGGGCTGCCGCCGGAGCGGATCGTGATCGAGCTGCCGGCCGTCGCGGTCGCGCACAAGACCTTCCTCGGCTATCTGACGCGCAGCTACCAGCATCACGGCTTCAAGGTCGCGGACAAGCTGCCCGATCCGGGGCGCATCCTCGCGGTCGAATCGGAGATGGCGCGTCCCGACTACATCAAGATGGACGCCGGCATCGCGCTGCGCGACGGAATGGTGAAGGCGCTCGTCGCATATGCGCAGCGCGTGCGGATTCCGCTGATCTTCGATGGCGTCGTCGACGAGACGCAGTGCGAACTGCTGCGCCAGCACGACGTGCGCTTCATGCAGGGGCCGGTGTTCGCGAAGGTGATGACGGTCTAGCGCCCGTTACGGCGCGGGCGCGGGCGCGGGTCGCGGCCTGCCGGCCGCTCGCGCGTTGCCGACGGGTTTTCAGGATGGGTTTTGCCGGTGCGTTTTGCGGATCGCCGCGCGCGAATCGGGCGCGTCGCGCGGCCGTGTCAGTCGCGGCCGCCGTCCGCGTACTTCGGCAGATCGTCGCCGATCTCGATGCCGGGAAACCGGTCCGCATACCAGACGTGCCAGCGCGGCTGCAGCCGCGACGGATCGTCGAGCGTCGCCGTGTTGATTTCGACCGTCTGCGGCGCGTCGCGGCGCCGGTACTCGAGCTGCGCGCCGCAACGGCCGCAGAAACGCCGCTCGCCCCACGCACTCGACGCATAGACGACCGGCTCGCCCTGCAGATATGCGAACGCGCCGATCGGCACCGATGCGGACGCGACGACCGCCGCGCCGGTCGTTCGTTGACAGAGCCGGCAATGGCAGAAGCCGGCGTCGGTCGGCACACCGGCGATCCGGTAGCGGATCGCGCCGCATGCGCAGCCGCCGTCGAGCGTGTGGGATGCAGTCATCGTGTTCCTCGTCGTCGAAGTCGGTAGACGGACGAACGATGATGAGCGCGGTCCGCGCGGTCCGCAACCGCCGGCCGGGCGCGGCTGCCGATTTCGCTGATCCGCTGCCGAACGGCGCCGCCGCGGTCTCACGCGGCCGTTCGTCAGAGCGTCTGACCGAGCCGCTGCGCGAGCGCCCTCAGCTTCGGCCCGACCTGCGTGCGGAACACCTCCTCGCCCATCGACGACGCCGGCCCGCTGCAACTGAGAATCAGCCAGCGCCCTTCGCGCGGTTCGCGAAACGGCACGGCCGCCGCATTGACGTCCGCGTGCCATGCGCGGAACGAATAGCAGCAGCCGCTTTCCGGAAATTCGGCGACCGCCGCCTGCGCCGCGGCGACCAGCGCATCCGCATCGTCCGCGCCGCCGGCCGCCTTGTGCAGTTCCGCGTACAGCGCGCGCCGCACGTCGTCGGGCTGGACGGCCAGATAGGCGCGGCCCATCGAACTCGTCAGCATCGACAGCCGCGAGCCGGGCGCCAGCCCTAGCGTCAGCGCCGTTTCGCTGCGGATCGTCTCCAGGTAGATCATGTCGAGCCCGTCCCGGCAGCCGAGCGACACGGCCGCGCCGATCTCGCGTGCGAGCGCCTGCATGTGCGGCCGCGCGAGGTCGATCGTGCCGGCGCCCGACAGCAGCGCATAGCCGAGCGACAGCACGCCGGCGTCGAGCGCATACTTGCCCAGCGTCTCGTCGTAGCGCAGATAGCCGAGCACCGTCAGCGTATACGCGAGCCGGTTCACGGTCGCCTTCGGCAAGCCGGTGCGCTCCGCGAAGTCGCGATTGCCGAGCATCGTCTCGCCGGGCCGGAACGCGCGCAGCAGGTCGAGCCCGCGCGCGAGCGCGACGACGAACTTGCGCTCGTCGATCGCGGTGTCGTCGATGGTTGAAAGTGTCATCCGATGCTACACTGGGATCAATTTGCAAAACATTGTTCCGCATAGCGGAACTCCAGTCAAGTGAGGAGATGACACGATGAGCGCTGCAACTTTTCATTGGGACGATCCGCTGCTGCTCGATCAGCAACTGACCGAGGACGAGCGCATGGTGCGCGACGCCGCGCACGCGTATGCGCAGGACAAGCTCGCGCCGCGCGTCACCGAGGCGTTTCGCCACGAGCGCACCGATGCCGCGATCTTTCGCGAGATGGGCGAAGTCGGCCTGCTCGGCCCGACGATTCCCGAGCAATACGGCGGCCCCGGGCTGAACTACGTGAGCTACGGGCTGATCGCGCGCGAGGTCGAGCGTATCGATTCGGGCTATCGGTCGATGATGTCCGTGCAATCGTCGCTCGTGATGGTGCCGATCTACGAGTTCGGCTCCGACGCGCAGAAGGAGAAATATCTGCCGAAGCTCGCGACCGGCGAGTGGATCGGCTGCTTCGGGCTGACCGAGCCGAACCACGGCTCGGACCCGGGCAGCATGGTCACGCGCGCGAAGAAGGTGCCGGGCGGGTACTCGCTGTCGGGCGCGAAGATGTGGATCACGAACTCGCCGATCGCCGACGTGTTCGTCGTCTGGGCGAAGCTCGACGAGGACGGCAAGGATACGATCCGCGGCTTCATCCTCGAGAAGGGCTGGAAAGGGCTGTCGGCGCCGGCGATCCACGGCAAGGTCGGGCTGCGCGCGTCGATCACGGGCGAGATCGTGCTCGACGAGGTGTTCGTGCCCGAGGAAAACCTGATGCCGAACGTCAGCGGCCTGCGCGGGCCGTTCACCTGCCTGAACTCGGCGCGCTACGGGATCGCATGGGGCGCGCTCGGCGCCGCGGAATCGTGCTGGCATACCGCGCGCCAGTACGTGCTCGATCGCAAGCAGTTCGGTCGCCCGCTCGCCGCGAATCAGCTGATTCAGAAAAAGCTTGCCGACATGCAGACCGAAATCACGCTCGGCCTGCAAGGCGTGCTGCGTCTGGGCCGGATGAAGGACGAAGGCACGGCGGCGGTCGAAATCACGTCGATCATGAAACGCAATTCGTGCGGCAAGGCGCTCGACATCGCGCGGCTCGCGCGCGACATGCTCGGCGGCAACGGCATCTCGGACGAATTCGGCGTTGCACGCCACCTCGTGAACCTCGAAGTGGTCAATACGTATGAAGGCACGCACGACATCCACGCACTGATTCTCGGCCGCGCACAAACCGGCATCCAGGCATTCTTCTGAGCAATCGGCGCAGCGTGTCCGTATTACACGCGATGGGCGGAAACGACACGGCCCGCCCGGCATGACTGCCGGGCGGGCCGTTTTGTGCATGCCGCCGATACGGCGCGCGACGATGGCTTTACTTGTTCGGCTGCGGCGTCAGACGCAGATACGGACGCACCGCGTTGAAGCCCTTCGGGAAGCGCTTCTTCAGTTCTTCCGGATCCTGCAGCGACGGCACGATCACGACGTCGTCGCCGTCCTTCCAGTTGCCGGGCGTCGCGACCTTGTAGTTGTCGGTCAGTTGCAGCGAGTCGATCACGCGCAGCACTTCGTCGAAATTGCGGCCGGTGCTGGCCGGATACGTGATGATCAGCCGCACCTTCTTGTTCGGATCGATCACGAACAGCGAGCGCACCGTCAGCGTCTCGTTCGCGTTCGGATGAATCATGTCGTACAGCTGCGAGACCTTGCGATCCGCATCGGCGATGATCGGGAAACCGACGACCGTCGACTGCGTTTCGTTGATGTCGTTGATCCAGCCTTTGTGCGATTCGACGCCGTCGACCGACAGCGCGATCACCTTCACGTTGCGTTTCGCGAATTCGTCCTTCAGCTTCGCGGTCAGCCCGAGTTCCGTCGTGCACACCGGCGTGTAGTCGGCCGGATGGGAGAACAGGACACCCCAGCTATCGCCGAGCCACTCGTGAAACTTGATCGGGCCCAGGCTCGATTCCTGCTCGAAATCCGGTGCGATGTCGCCAAGACGCAGACTCATGGTGTTCCCTCCTCGAACGATGCAAGTTGAAACCGCGCGCGGTCGGCGCGGGACAGTCCATCAGCTTACGGGAAGCAATGGGCCATGCGAACGATTATTACGTTTGATATTCATATCTTTTTGTCATTTTTTCGATCGGTCGGACGACGATCGCGGGTGCTGGCGAAACTTTTTCGGTTGCTTGCCGCTCTGTTAGGGATTACGAGTCGTTTACCATTCGGTCTGGCACTGCCGCCGTGCGTCTTCCCGGCTCGCCAGCAAGCAGGCGTTTCGCTACGATGTGAACCTGCAGCATGACAGCACGAAGGGAGTTGCAATGTCGGAAATCAACAAGGAGAAACTGATGTCGGATATCAAAACCGTTCTCGCGGACGCCGAAGACCTGCTCAAGCAAGCCGCGAGCAGCACGGGCGACCGTGCGGCCGAGCTGCGCGAGAAGGCGATGTCTCGCCTGAAGCAGGCCAAGGAAAAGGCAGCCGACGTCCAGGTCGTCGTGGTCGAGAAAGGCAAGAAGGCCGCGCGCGCGACCGACGACTACGTGCATGAGCATCCGTGGACCTCGATCGGTATCGCGGCCGGCGTCGGCGTGCTGATCGGTCTGCTGATTAACCGCAAGTAACGCGCGCCGTTCCGTGTCGCGGGCCGCCCGGCGGCCCGCAGGATGCCGAAGCCCGGCCGGCGGTTCGCCGCCGGCCGGCTCGGTCCCAGCCGCCTATTGCACGCGCAAGCCAATCATCCATGACGACAGACACCACCTCGCAGGCGTCCGGCCACGGACCGCTGCGCCGCCTCGTCGGCTCGGCGATCGCCCTCCTGCAAACGCGTCTCGAGCTCGTCGGCATCGAGCTGGCCGAGGAGAAGGAACGCCTGATGGGCGTGCTGTTCCTCGGGCTCGCGGCGATGATGCTCGCGACGATGGCGCTCATCAGCCTGACCGTGCTGATCGCGATCGCGTTCTGGGACACGTACCGCTGGCAATCGCTCGCCGGGATCACCGCGCTGTACGCGATCGGCGGCATCGTCTGTGCGCTGAAGGCGCGCTCGGGCCTGCGCGATGCGCCGACCGTGTTCGACGCGACGCTGGCCGAACTCGAGAAAGACCGCGAGCTGTTCCGCGGCAAGTCGTGAACGCTCGCGCGTTCATCCTCGTCACCCACTTCGCCGACGCGCCATGAACCAGAATGACACGGGCACACGCCGCCCTCCTTCGTCGCGGTCGAAATGGAACGCCGCGCAACGTCGTGCGCTCCGCAAGGAGCTGCTGATCCTGCAATCCGAAGTCGAACGGCTCGAGCTCGCGCAGGCCGCGTCCGAAATGCGGCACGCGGTCACGCGCTTCAGCTGGCTCAAGGTATTCATCCCCGGCCTGTCGAGCGGCAAGTTCAGCCATTCCGCGAAAACCCTGAACGCGAGCCTCGGCAATCTCCTGAACCAGTATCCGATGCTGAGCTCGGTCGCATCGCTCGTGCTCGCGAAACCGATGCGCTCGCTATTGCGCGCAAGCGCCGGCCCGGCGTTGAAGTGGGGCACGCTCGGCTTCGCCGCGTGGGAAGCGTATCGGATCTGGAAGCAGTCGCGCAGCGAACGCCAGGTCGATACGTTGCGCGACTGAGCCCGGCGCTGCGATCGGGCATGCGCGTCGGATGCATCCGTCGCACTGCGCATGTCGATCGCGTTCAACGTACGCCCCAGCAGGCGGGTTCCCATTCGTCGGTGCCGTCGCGCTTCCGGTTTCCCTTCGTCCCGTCCGAACGCAAGATGAATGTGCCGCATGCATCGTCGCGCATCGGCCCAGTGTCGAGCGGCATTGCGTTCAGTTCATCAGCGGCCGCAGCGGCGTCGCCCTGTTGCGGCGGGCGTAACGCGATCCGATAGACGGGACGGCCGTCCGGAGGTGCGTGCGCGAGTGCTTCCGGCACCGTACGCGGCAGCCCGACGTCCAGCGTCTCGGTCTCGAGATAATGCGCCGCCCGATAGAGCGCCGATACCGCGGACGCGCGATGAACGCGCGCCATATGGTCGCGATACGACGGAATGCCCCATCCGGCAAACAAGCCGACGATCGCGAGCACGATCATCAGCTCCAGCAACGTAAATCCCGTTCGTCGTGCCATATGCATGCTCGCTCATCGATGCAGCGCCGCAACGCGACGCCAGCGTTGCGCGACGACACGGCCTCCGCGCACGGCGAGCTGCGTTTGCAGCCAGACCGCGCTCGACGCCTGCGCGCCGACGCCGCGTGCGGTGATTAGATAAGCGCGACCGTCCGGCGGATCGGCATCGGGCCACGCCTCGATCAGGCAACGCGGCGGCTGCGCGGCCATCGGCCAATCGGCGAATGGCGAGAACGCATCGGGATGCGCGAGCGCCGGCATGCGTTGCCACATGGTCGGCTCGCGTTGAGGCTGGCCGTGCGGCTCACCTTGCAGTTCACCCCGCGACGCGTGTGCGCTCGAGTAGCGTGCAGTACCGCGCAACAACGCGGCGGTACACGCGCCGAGCGCAGCATCGGCCGCATGGAACGCGATCAAGCGGTCGGACAGCGCGCGCGTGCGACGCGACTCCGTCAACGCGGATTCGAACCAGATGGCGGTCAACGCTGCGACCGCTGCACTCACCGCCATCACGGCAGGCAGCGCGAGCCCGGCGTCGCGATGCCGGGAACTGCGACCGCGCCCCGCACCAGACCGTGTACTCGTTGCCCCGGGCGTCATTGCGAGTCCTCGCGTGCAGGTCCAGCGGGCGACGCTCTATCGTCGGACCGCACGGACGCATTGCGCAGCGCGACGATGCGGTGCAACGCGACACGCGCGCGCCCGTCTCGCGCCACGGATACGCGTTCGTCACAATCGGTGTACCGAACGCGCGCATGCATCGCTTCGCCGCGCGCCTGCACGCATAAATGTACGGCGACGACGTTGCGCCAATCGTCCGCCCGCATGACATCCGCACGGACGAACTGCGTATCGCCGCGCCGCAGATAACGCACGCGCAACTGCTCGATACCGGACACCACCGGTTGAGGGACGCCGGCCCGGCCGCTACCCTCGCAGTACAGTTCCGGTTCGCCGGTCGAAGGGCTGACGTGCGCGTCGAAACGATTGGCGACGAGCGGCCGTTCGCCCGGCGTCCCGACACCCTGCCCCAGACAATCGGACACGTGCCCGCTCGCAGTCGGCCATGTCGACACGGCATCGCCGATATAGCGCACGAGCAGCGCGTCGGACGATTGCCGGACGGAATCGCACTGCAGTTGCGCAGCGTCGCCTCGCATGCGCGCGGACGCACAGCCGAACACCGGCGACCACGACGACGAAGACGACGATGCACCGACATCCAGCGGACGAAACCCGGCCATCTGGACTTGCTGGCCGATCAGCATCAGCGCGGTTCCCGCCGCATCGCGCAGCGTGAATGCATCGTCTGCGCGCCGCTGTGCGATGCGCTGAGCGTGATACAGCGCGCCGGCTGCGGCCAGCACGAGCAGTCCGACGAGCATCGCGATCAGCACTTCGAGCAGCGTATGCGCACGCATCCGGCGTTCAGCGTTCATCCGCATCGACCTCCCGAAACGGAATGCGCACGCATGATGGCGGCTGCGCCGAGGGAATCGCGTTCCCGCACTGCGCCTGCGAAGGCGCTACGGTACGCTCGCCGCGCCAGGCCACGATCGCGAATTGCACGCCGCCGGGCCCGCTCGCAATCGCAGTCGAACCGCCGGGCAACGATGCAGCCGACAACGTCGCGACGCCACCGTCCGCGCCGCGAGCGGCACGCCGATATTCGAGGCGCGCGTCGGCAAGCCACAGCGCACGCTCGCGCCATACCGTCGCCCGCTGCGCACGCGCCATCGCGAGCTGGCTGCCCGCCACCGCCAGCATCACGATCGCGAGCAGCGCGATCGCCAGCATCGCTTCGAGCAGCGACGTGCCGCGCGACCGGTTGCGCGCCGCGATCATGCCGCGTCGCACCGGCCGGTCGACAGGCGCGCGCGGCCGCCCGCCGCAAGTCGTACGCAGCGGGACAGGCGCGCGCCATCGAGCGCCGGCACATCGCGCCGCGGACGCAATTCGAAGCGCCGGATTCCGCCGATCACCTGCCCCGCGGGCGGCACGAAAGCCAGTTCCTGCGCGGCGCCCGCCACGGCAATTTCCCGATCCTGCGGATAGCGCCGCAACACGCGCAACGCGCCTTCGAGCTCGCCCGCGACGACCCAGTCGCATGACCACTCGGCCGACCCGCAGCGCTGCGCGGCGTGCAGACAACCGCCGTTGCGGTCGGCACGACAGAGCGTGACGCGTACGCCGAGACGCGTTGCCTCGGCGCGCGCGAACGACAGCGCACCGAGCAATGTGCGAGCGCGCGCATCGACACGCTCGCGCATCCGCCACTGATCGAAGACGGGCACGGCGTAGAGGCCGAGACCGGCCGCAATCGCAATCGCGACCATCAGTTCGACGAGCGTGAAGCCGCCGACGTGTCGCCCGCCTTTCATTCCTGCCTGCCCGCACCGTTCCATCGCCGCGCTCCGCCAACGTGATGCAACGACTCTAGCGACGTGCGGCGACGCGCACCATATGCCGAACGGCCGACTGACGGCGAGCGCGTGCAACCGACACAATCGGCGCGAACTGAACGACAGGAGCAGGCGATGAACGGACGCAGCGCGTCAGCGCTTACGCGGAGGCTTGGCGGGAGAGGCGCGACGGAACTCTTCGATCACGTCGGCAAATTCGGACACGTCCTCGAACCGGCGATACACCGATGCGAAGCGGACATAGGCAATCGTATCGAGGCCGCGCAACTCGTTCATCACGAGTTCGCCGAGCTTCTCGCTACGGACTTCACGCTCGCCGGTTGCGAGCAGTTGATATTCGATGCGAGCGACCGCCGCGTCGATCGCATCCGCAGCAACGGGCCGCTTGCGCAGCGCGAGTTGCATGCTGGCGACGATCTTGCGACGGTCGAATTCGGTGCGGCTGCCGTCCTTTTTCACGACGGACGGCAGAGCCAGCTCGACCCGTTCGTACGTCGTGAAACGCTTGTCGCAAGCCGAGCAGCGACGGCGCCGGCGAATCGCGGCGCCATCTTCGGACACACGCGAGTCAACTACCTGCGTGTCGTCGTGCCGGCAGAACGGGCAGCGCATCGTCGATCAGCGGTAGACCGGGAAGCGCTTGGTCAGCTCGGCGACCTGAGCACGCACGCGCTCGATCGTCGCTGCGTCTTCCGGGTTCTCGAGCACGTCGGCGATCAGGTTGCCGACCTGCTCCGCTTCGGCCGGGCCGAAGCCGCGCGTGGTCATCGCCGGCGAGCCCAGACGAATGCCGCTCGTCACGAACGGCTTTTCCGGATCGTTCGGAATGGCGTTCTTGTTCACGGTGATGTGCGCGGCGCCCAGCGCGGCTTCCGCCGCCTTGCCGGTGATGTTCTTCGCACGCAGGTCGACCAGCATCACGTGGCTTTCGGTACGGCCCGACACGATCCGCAGGCCGCGCTTGACGAGCGTCTCGGCCAGCACGCGTGCGTTCTCGACCACCTTCTGCTGATAGGCCTTGAACTCCGGCGACAGCGCTTCCTTGAACGCCACGGCCTTCGCCGCGATCACGTGCATCAGCGGACCGCCCTGGATGCCCGGGAAGATCGCCGAGTTGATCTGCTTCTCGTACTCGGCCTTCATCAGGATCACGCCGCCGCGCGGGCCGCGCAGGCTCTTGTGCGTGGTCGTCGTGACGAAGTCGGCGTGCGGCACCGGGTTCGGATACACGCCGGCGGCGATCAGCCCCGCGTAGTGCGCCATGTCGACCATCAGGTATGCGCCGACCGACTTCGCGATCTTCGCCAGACGCTCGAAGTCGATCTTGAGCGCGAACGCCGACGCGCCCGCGACGATCAGCTTCGGCTTGTGCTCCTGCGCGAGCTTCTCGGCCGCTTCGTAGTCGATGTCTTCGTTCTCGTTCAGCCCGTAGCTGACCACGTTGAACCACTTGCCCGACATGTTGACCGGCGAGCCGTGCGTGAGGTGGCCGCCGTGCGCGAGGCTCATGCCCATGATCGTGTCGCCCGGCTTGAGCATCGCGAAGAACACGCCCTGGTTTGCCTGCGAGCCGGAGTTCGGCTGCACGTTGGCCGCTTCGGCGCCGAACAGTTGCTTGACGCGGTCGATCGCGAGCTGCTCGACGACGTCGACGTACTCGCACCCGCCGTAGTAGCGCTTGCCCGGATAGCCTTCCGCGTACTTGTTCGTGAGCTGCGAGCCCTGCGCGGCCATCACGGCCGGGCTCGTGTAGTTTTCCGACGCGATCAGCTCGATGTGCTCTTCCTGGCGACGGTTTTCCTGCTCGATCGCTGCAAAGACTTCGGGATCGACGTTCGCGATGGTGCTTTGGGCTCTGTCAAACATACGGTTTCCGTTAAGTGTGTACAGGTTGACCGGGTGGCCGAGTACACTGCGCTGCTGGCAGGACCAGCTCGACGTGGCGGAAGAATCCGAGGGACGCGAGGCAGGACAGCCACCGGCGATGCACGCGACGGCGCACAACGGCTGCCCAGGCGAACGGCAAAAACGGCGCCCTGCGCTTCACGGTGGGATGCTCCACCTTGAACCCGAGGGTTCTATCGCCAGTCACGCAGGGGTGATGAGCGCGTTAGTGTATTGGATGCGCCATGAATAGGCAACCGCGCCCCCGGCCGCACGAAGAATCGGGGCCGGAACCGAGTCGCCTTGTCCGGCGCACGCGACGCCGTTGTCGCGGTGCGGCAATCCCGGCGCGTTTGCGCGATACTACGCGCTACTTTTTTACCGACCAGGAGCAGCAATGATCGTGTTCGTCACAGGCGCGTCCGCCGGCTTCGGCGCCGCCATCGCCCGTGCCTTCGTCAAGGGCGGCCATCGCGTGGTCGCCACGGCGCGCCGCAAGGAGCGGCTCGACGCGCTCGCCGCCGAGCTCGGCGATGCGTTGCTGCCGCTCGAGCTCGACGTGCGCGACCGCGCGGCCGTGGAAGCCGTGCCGGCCGCCCTGCCCGCCGAGTTCGCGGCGCTCGACGTGCTCGTCAACAACGCGGGCCTCGCGCTCGGCGTCGAACCGGCCCACAAGGCGAGCCTCGACGAGTGGCACACGATGATCGACACGAACTGCACGGGCCTCGTCACCGTCACGCACGCGCTGCTGCCCGGCATGATCGAACGCGGCCGCGGCCACATCTTCAACATCGGCTCCGTCGCCGGCTCCTACCCGTACGCCGGCGGCAATGTGTACGGCGCGACCAAGGCTTTCGTCAGACAATTCAGCCTGAACCTGCGCGCCGATTTGCTCGGCACGCCTCTGCGCGTGACCGACATCGAGCCGGGCCTGTGCGGCGGCACCGAGTTCTCGAACGTCCGCTACCGCGGCGACAACGAAAAAGCCGCCAATGTGTACGCGAACGTGCAGCCGCTGATGCCCGAGGACATCGCCGACACCGTGTACTGGATTGCGACGCGTCCCGCCCATGTGAACGTCAACGCGATCGAGCTGATGCCGATCGCGCAAGCGCCGGGCGGCCCGACCGTGCATCGCGGCTGAACCGCCGTGCGGGCCCGGCCGACGGCCGGCCCGCGGTGTACTGCGACTACTACATTCCGTTACGAATCGGTTGCGAATCGGACCCTTCCCTTCCGGTAGAATGCGCGCCATGACTCAGCCTACCCGCTCGTCGGACGTGCCTTCCGGCTTTACCTGGCCGGTGCGCGTGTACTACGAGGACACCGATGCCGGCGGCATCGTTTTCTACGCCAACTACCTGAAATTCTTCGAGCGCGCCCGCACCGAGTGGCTGCGCGCGTGCGGTATCGACCAGCGTCGGCTCGCCGACGAGACGGGCGCGCTCTTCATCGTCCGCAGCACGTCGCTCGACTACCGCGCGCCGGCGCGACTCGACGACATGCTGACGATCACGAGCCGTCCCGCACGCATCGGTCGCGCATCGGTGGAATTCGTACAGGAAGCATGGCGTGGCGACACGCTGCTCGTCGCCGGGCAAATCCGCATCGGCTGCGTCGACCGCACCGGCATCCGGCCCGCGGCGATCCCGCCGGCCGCGCTCGATGCGCTGCAACGCGGGCCCGTCGCGAATGCCGGGCCCGGCGAACTGTCAACGAAGCTCGCATGAGCGCCGTTTAGACAAAGCCTATGAACTCGCCTTTCTGAATCGATACTAAGCAAGGTTCGACCTCAGGCGCGGCAGGCGCATTCCGGCCCCGCTCGCCGGCGCGTCGCACTGCACGCACACCGGGCGCCCCGGGCACCCCGAAGGGACGTTACTTCAAACCTCTATGAACACTTCTCAAGACCTGTCGATCATTTCCCTCGTTCTCAACGCGAGCGTGCTGGCCCAGGCCGTGATGGGGCTGCTGCTGCTGCTGTCGCTGATGTCGTGGACCTTCATCTTCCGCAAGTGGTTCGCAATCCGCCGCGCGCGCGCGCAGACCGAGCGCTTCGAACGGGACTTCTGGTCGGGCGGCGATCTGCAGGCGCTCTATCAGAGCGCCGCGAACAACCGCCACACGATCGGTGCGCTCGAGCGGATCTTCGAGTCGGGGATGCGTGAGTTCCTGAAGGCGAAGGAAAAGCGTCTCAGCGATCCGGGCCTCGTGCTCGACGGCGCCCGGCGCGCAATGCGCGCATCGTTCCAGCGCGAGATGGACGTGCTCGAATCGAACCTCGCGTTCCTCGCGTCGGTCGGCTCGGTGAGCCCGTATATCGGTCTGTTCGGCACCGTCTGGGGGATCATGAACTCGTTCCGCGGGCTCGCGAACGTACAGCAGGCCACGCTGGCGAACGTCGCGCCGGGCATCGCCGAGGCGCTCGTCGCTACCGCGATCGGCCTGTTCGCCGCGATTCCGGCCGTCGTCGCATACAACCGCTACGCGCACGACATCGACCGCCTCGCGATCCGCTTCGAGACCTTCATCGAAGAGTTCTCGAACATCCTCCAGCGTCAGGCCCAGTAAGGAGCACGCGATGGCAGGCACCCCCATTCGATCGAGCATGCGCGGCGGCCGCTCGCGCCGCGCGATGGCCGACATCAACGTCGTTCCGTACATCGACGTGATGCTCGTGCTGCTCGTGATCTTCATGGTCACGGCGCCGCTCGTCGCCCCGTCGATCATCAATCTGCCGACCGTCGGCAACGCGGCGCCGCAGGAGCAGACGCCGCCTGTCGTCGTCAACATCAAGGCCGACCGCACGATGAGCGTCAAGTACAAGGGCGACTCCGGCGCGACGCAGGAAGACACGATGACGAAGGCCGAGCTCGACAGCTTCATTTCGGCCCGGCAGGCCGATCACCCGGATCAGCCGGTCGTGATCGCAGCCGACAAGACCGTGCAGTACGATGCAGTCATGACCGTGATGTCGGATCTGAAGGCGCGCGGCGTCAAGCGCGTCGGCCTCCTCGTCAAATCGCAATGAACCGGTTATCCCCGCGCAGCACCGCCTATCCGCCTCAGCCGCCGCGCGAGCGCGGCACGTGGCGCGCGTTCGCGCTCGCCGCGCTGATGCATGTGCTGCTCGCGCTGTTTCTCTATCATGGCGTGCAGTGGCAAAACAGCACGCCGGCCGGCGCCGAAGCCGAACTGTGGACGGAGGTGCCCGACGTCGCGGCGCCGCGTCCGGTCGTGACACCGCCGGCGCCTGCGAAGGTCGCGCCGCCCCCTGCCCCGGTTCGCGACGAGCAGGCCGACATCGCGCTTCAGCAGAAGAAGCGTCAGCAGGAAGCGGCCGCACGCGAAGCGCTGCTCGAGCAGCAGCGCCGCGCGCAGCAGCAAAAGTCACGCGAGGAAGAGGAAGCGCGACGCCAGCAGCTTGCGGCCCAGCAGGCGGCGGCGCTCGCCGCGCAGAAGGCGGCCGAACGCGAAAAGCAGAAGCAGGCCGAGAAGCTCAAGCAACAACAGCTCGCCGAGCAGCAGAAGCTCGAACAGCAGAAACTCCAGCAGCAGAAGCAGGCGCAGCTCGAGGCGCAGCAGGCGGCAAAGGCGAAAGCGGAAGCGGCCGCGAAGGCCAAGGCGGAGGCCGCGGCAAAGGCGAAGGCCGAAGCAGCGGCGCGCGCGAAGGCCGATTCGGCCGCGAAGGCGAAGCTCGACCAGGAACGGCGCGCGCGTCTCGCGCAGATGCAGGGCTTGGCCGGTGCAGGTGAAGGCGGCGGCGAAGGGCTCGCGAAGAGCGGCACCGGTTCCGGCGCCGGCGGCAATGCGGCATCGCCCGGCTATCCGGACAAGGTGCGCCGCCGCGTGAAGCCGAATATCGTCTGGGGCGGCGAGCGTGCCGGCCTGACGACGGTCGTCGCGATCCGCTGCACGCCGTCGGGTAACGTGTTGAGCGTATCGATCCGCCGTTCGAGCGGAAATTCGGGGTGGGATCAAGCCGTGGTCAATGCGATCCAGGCGTCGGTCCCGTTGCCGCCCGATTCTAACGGTCGTACCCCGGCGGACATTACGATTACCTTCAAGGCGGCGGAGTGACGGGAAATGCGCTTACACTCCGGCCGTCGCTGTCCGACGGGAACGAATCGGGTATTTTTACAGTCTCTGCGGTTGCGCAGCGATCCATGTCATACGGGAAGCAAGAAGCATGAGTTTGATGACGAAGCTAGGTTTCAGGGCACTCGTGGCCTCGTGCCTGATTGCGGCCGGCAGTGCCGCTAACGCGCAGGTCAACGTGCTGATCACCGGCGTCGGTTCGACCCAGTTCCCCATCGCCACCGCGAACTTCGCGAATGAGGCAGGCCTGCCGCAGCAGGTCACGTCGATCGTCCGTGCCGATCTTGCCCGCAGCGGCAAATTCACCAACATCGACGCGGGCAGCACGCCCGTGCCCGAGACGGCCTCGGTCGATCTCGGCGCGTGGAAGGCCAAAGGTGCGAACGCATTCGTCGCGGGCAGCGTGAACCGCGAGGGCAACGGTCAGTACAAGATCAACTTCATCCTGTACGACACCGTGAAGCAGCAAAGCCTCGGCGGCCTGTCGCTCAGCGCCAACGACACGACGCTGCGCACGGCCGGGCACAAAATCGCCGACTACATCTACCAGAAGCTGCTCGGCGTGCGCGGCGTGTTCGCGACGCGTCTGTCGTACGTGATCAAGACCGGCAATCGCTACCAGCTGCAGATTTCGGACTCGGACGGCCAGAACGCGCGCATCGCGCTGTCGAGCACCGAGCCGATCATCTCGCCGGCGTGGTCGCCGAGCGGCACGAAGGTCGCGTACGTGTCGTTCGAGCGCAAGAAGCCGATCGTCTACATCCACGATCTGCCAACCGGCCGCCGCTACATGGTCTCCGACCAGAAGGGCAACAACAGCGCGCCGGCGTGGTCGCCGGACGGCAATACGCTCGCGGTCGCGTTGTCGCTGACGGGCAACACGCAGATCTACTCGGTCAATTCGAACGGCGGCGGCCTGCGCCGTCTCACGCAGAGCAGCTCGATCGACACCGAGCCGTTCTACTCGCCGGACGGCCACTGGATCTACTTCACGAGCGATCGCGGCGGTGCGCCGCAGATCTATCGGATGCCCGCGCAAGGCGAAAGCGCCGGCGCGGCGCAGCGCGTGACCTTCACCGGCAGCTACAACACGAGTCCGCGCGTAAGCCCGGACGGCAAGCTGCTCGCTTACATCTCCCGTACGGGCGGGGGCTTCAAGCTGTACGTTCAGGATCTGCAAACCGGCGCGGCGAACGCTATCACCAATACGAATCGCGACGAATCGCCGAGCTTCGCGGCAAACGGCCAGTACATTTTGTACGCCACGCAGTCGGGCGGTCGCAACGTGCTCGCTGCGGTGCCTTCCGACGGCAGTGCGCCGCCGCAGATTCTGTCCGTCCAGGGCGGCTCGGTTCGTGAGCCGTCGTGGGGGCCCTTCATGCAATGACCACAAGGAGAGTAACCATGATGTCGAAAAAAGTTCGTCTGGCCCTGGCCGTGATGATGATCGGCGCGCTCGCAGCGTGTAAGTCGGGTGTGAAGCTCGACGACAAGGCAAACGCCGGTGCAATGAGCACGCAACCGAGCGCCGACAACGTCGCGCAAGTGAACGTCGATCCGCTGAACGATCCGAACAGCCCGCTCGCGAAGCGCAGCATCTACTTCGACTTCGACAGCTATTCGGTGAAGGACGAGTATCAGCCGCTGCTGCAACAGCACGCTCAGTATCTGAAGAGCCACCCGCAGCGCCACGTGCTGATCCAGGGCAATACCGACGAACGCGGCACGAGCGAGTACAACCTCGCGCTGGGCCAGAAGCGTGCGGAAGCCGTGCGCCGCGCGCTCGCGCTGCTCGGCGTTGCCGATTCGCAGATGGAAGCCGTGAGCCTCGGCAAGGAAAAGCCGCAAGCAACGGGTCACGACGAAGCGTCGTGGGCGCAGAACCGCCGCGCCGATCTCGTCTACCAACAGTAAGTAACGGAAGAATCGCTGTATGACGCACCGTGTAACCTGGCTGCGCGCGGTCGCAGCATTCTGCGTCGTCGGCGCGGCGTGGTCGGCCGCGCCGGCGCACGCCGGCATGTTCGACGACAACGAAGCACGCCGCGCCGTGCTCGATCTGCGCAGCAAGAGCGACAACCTGGCGAACCAGTTGTCGGCTGCCCAGCGTACGATCCTCGATCAATCCGCCCGCCTCGACCAGCTGAACCAGCAGGTCGCGACGCTGCGCGGCGAGAACGAGGATCTGACGAACCGGCTGACGACGCTCGAGCGGCAGCAGAAGGAGTACTACGAAGATCTCGACACGCGTCTCAAGAAGTTCGAGCCGCAGCAGAAGACGATCGACGGCGTGGAAGGCACCGTGCAGCCGGGTGAAACGGATGCGCTCAACGCGGCGCAGCAGCAGTTCCGCAACGGCAACTTCAAGGCGGCTGCGGCTTCGTTCCGCAGCTTCATCGCGAAGTATCCGCAGAGCCCGTACCAGCCGACCGCGCAATACTGGCTCGGCAATGCGCAATACGCGCTGCGCGACTACCGCGGTTCGACGGCGACGTGGCAAGCGATCGTGAGCAAGTACCCGCAGCACCCGCGCGCCGCCGACGCCCTCGTGGCGATCGGCACGAACCAGCTCGAGCAAGGCCAGAAGGCGGCCGCGAAGAAGACGTTCGAGCAGGTCGTGTCGCAGTACGCGGGATCGAACGCGGCGCAGACGGCGCAGGGTAAGCTCGAGTCGATCAAATAATTATCGCGGCGGGTTGTTGACGAACCCACAATCCGTCGCTATAATCTTTTGCTCTTTGGGTCGTTAGCTCAGTTGGTAGAGCAGCGGACTTTTAATCCGTTGGTCGCAGGTTCGAATCCTGCACGGCCTACCAAAGAATTCAAGGACTTACATCGCTTCGGCGTGTAAGTCCTTTTCTATTTCCGGCGTCTGTGGGTGGTTCTTATCCACATCCACATCGGTCCATATCGCTGACGATGTGCTTCCTTGGCGCTTCGGTGCGTTACCGCAGCCGGTAGCCCCATTCAATTTGGTCGTTGACTCATGAGAAGCGACCTACATCAGCCCTCCCGGCGCGCGACGAATCGAGTTGCTCGATCTGACGGACGCGCTTCTCGGTGCTCCGACTGAACTGCATGCGGCGCAACGCCGCAAGCGGATTAGACCAGACTCGAAATCAGATGACAGCCGCACGTAGCGCGATGGCCGTGGCGCGCGATCGGAATGCCGTCGTCCGTTATCGATGAGTCGCCCTCTTCAATGAGGTTCGGTGATACGTCGGGGTGCTGCGGGCAAGAAACGCGATCGCCCTTGCGAGCAACATAGCGACCATCGAAACGCATGGTGGCGGAGCCCGTTTCCACCTTCCCGCCGTGGTCGGTGTCGTCGCCGATGCGGATTAGGTTCATCACGATAAGCACCGTTTAAGGATACATATATTCAGTGTGGTGTCCGACAAATTTATCGCCAACAAACTCGAAACAAAAATTCCCCTCTTCAAACGCCCTATATACCAATATTGCACCACTAATGCACACTTTGTTGCTTTTAAGGGAATAGCTGATCTTTCCTTCGTCCTTGGCAACCGATCGTCCACGCATAAACCCGGAAAAAGCATCTATCGGAAGTGGATATACCACACCGGTCTTAGTGTCGATAGCGACAACCGATCTCTGATGATATTCCTTGAACTCAGGATAGGCTAAAATAATATAATGACCATTGAAGTTCGCCGATTTATCCCTAAGCACATCATTATATGCCGCAACATGTTTTTCGTCGCAAAAGTCGATTGGACTGTACTGAAATGAACACTTCGTCAACTCCGATGTTGCGTAGGATATTTTCACCTCAGTGTATGCGTGATTGCTTTCAGAAATCACGCTAGATTGTTTTGCGAAAACCGCGAAGGATAAAATCGCACAGATAGTGACAGCAAACTTTTTAATCAATTTCATCACCCGCTTTTCCCACGTCGACCTTTGGATTCCTTCAAGCATTTCTCGAAGCTGATTATTGATGCCGTACTGCCATCGTGACGGGCAGTTGCAAGCTGTTCCACTATTCAGCGAGTTTGGTGACACGTCGATATGCCCCGGGCAGGAACCGCTATCGCCTTTGCAGGCAGCCACGACCGTTGACACGCGTCGTTCTCGAGCAGGTTTCCACCTTGTCGCCATGTTCGGTGTCGCCGACGATACAGATCAGGTTCATCACACCGATTCCCTATCGCCCCAGAAGGGTCTTTAAATAATCAACACGCTGCTTGGTGATCGCATACAGGCAGTCTTTCGTGATCAATGCTGGGCCGACGCCTTGGGATTGCGACGCCTCGGCTGCCACATAACCTCTACACTGCTTTTCCCTATAATTCAGCCAAGCCTTCTGAGACTGCTCAAACTCGCTCTTGTATTGGGTTGACGAATATATTTTCTTATAGATTTCGTTAAGGTCTTTTTTCGCCTCATCCAGCGCTCGATCAACACAAGACAAATCACTATAAGCATTCCCACCGTTATCGCACGCTTCAGCGAACGAGGCGAGCGGAAACAGCAAGAATGTCAAAAGAACAATATTTCTCATGGCGATATCAATATATCCGTCATGGTTGACGTCGATCGCCTTCTCCAGCGTCGTGATCAGCGCGCTGCCGTTGACGGTCGCCGCACTCGTCTCGAACTCGGTTTTGTCTTCGTCGACCAGGGACTGCTCGGCCACGTAAATGTAGCGCTTCTGCATGTCGAGCGGCTTGATGCTGCTGTTATCGACGAGTTCGAAGCCCGGCCAGTCACACGGTCCACACGTGCGCACGAGCGGATGCTCCTGCTCGCACACCCAGCCTTCACGTGTGCCGCCATCCTTGGTGCCGATCGTCACGTAATACCAGCGCCGCCCCTTCTCGTCCTTTGCACTGCTCTTGTCCAGATCGGCGATGCGCAACACGTCGCGGAAATCCGCGCCCGGCCCTCTCGCGCTCGAGATGTTCAGCGGGAAATCCTTTCAGCCGGCCACGATGTCATCTTCGCTCCGGGCTATGGACATGCGTTAACGGTGCCACACTCAAGCCAGCGCTCTATAGTCCTTCCGTCCTTCGCGGTATATCTGATTTTCCAAAATTTTAGATTCTCTGAAATATTCAATAGCTCAACCTCATCGCCCTTTATTAGATATGCCTTTGATTTACTTTTTCTTGCCGGCCCCAAATATAAGTACGCCCGATTAGTGACCACCATTTTATTCTTAGACGCCCTTTCACTCTTCGTTAGAAAAACATCGAATGGACCATAGAAAAAATCACCATCCGGATTTTTTACAACCTTCCAGTGCAATTCGCCGTTATTTAACGAAATATCTGCGATCCCGTTCCTTGCGCCAAAAAACGAGAAGAAATTGATCGTGGCCTGCAATCCGCCCGCCGATATTACGCCACCCAAATTACTCACCCCCTCCGGATCGCAATCAATTCTCCGACCTTCTTCAGTGATAAAGCAATAGCTGCCCGTAATTTTATTGCTTGAAGATTCGTGCAATTTAATGACAAAAGTGGAATAAGGCCTCCCCCCTTCGTGTTGCGTAGAAACATACCTCCATTCGCCAAGAAGTGGGCTTACCTCACTTCGAGCCCCTTGCGCGATCGCCGTGCCCAATCCAATAAGAAGGCACAGACCAATAAAAATTTGCATCAATCTATTCATAATTTCACCTGAAGACAATCGTTAACACGGTCGAGCCATCCTTTCAAAAAAACGGCCTGACTGGAATCATTGTCGACCAACATCCTGTAATATTTTCGGCGAATGTCCGCGATATCCTGGAGCAATTGGTCCTGGTCTTGAACCTTGTTTATCGCTTTGATCGTGGAGGGCCCAAGACCGCCATCTTCGCTCACACCAGCTCCGTATTTTGAATTGAGCATTTTTTGAATTTGCCTCACTGCGCCGCCAGATGTAATCGTCCAATCGTATGTCATAACAGCAACGCGGTCGTCACGGAATTGGCAAAATCCTTTTGGCTCCCAAAATCTCTTTAAGTAAATTACCTCTGCTTGACTCTCGGTGAGCGCCTTTAGATTTTCGGCAGTTGGCTCAACCCCAAGATCTTCCTTGGCATATTTCTGCCACGTCAGCCAGGCTATCCCTCTATTTGTGAGTCCGCCTTTATCGTTTTTGTTGTTCACAATTCCGCCCTCGTGCTTCAGAATAATTTTAGATATCTTCTTGAAGCGGGCAGCGCAATCGCCACAACCCTCTTCGCCTTTTTGGGCGAAGTTTCCAATTAGCCCAATTGGATGAAAGTGCCACGGATTGGGCTCCTTCGGAAACCCTTCAACGCCGACCACCTGCTCCCACCACTGCAATTTCCCGATCCGCTCGATCTCGGCCTTCCACAGCCACAGCAGCTTCTTCATCAGCGGCGACAACGCTTCCCACTTGCCAAGACCACCGCCCCACTCGCTCTCGCAGCGCACGACGATATGGGACAGCGCTTCCGCCGTCCAGCGGATTTCCTGGGCATGCTTGAGTTCCTGCGCAGTGACCTTTCCGTCATGGTTGACGTCGATCGCCTTCTCCAGCTTCGTGATCAGTGCGCTGCCGTTGACGGTCGCCGCACTCGTTTCGAATTCGGTTTTGTCTTCGTCGACCAGGAACTGCTCGGCCACGTAAATGTAGCGCTTCAGCATATCGAGAGGCTTGATGCTGCTGTTGTCGACGAGTTCGAATCCCGGCCAGTCCCAGGGTCCGCACGTGCGCACGAGCGGATGCTCCTGGTCGCACACCCAGCCCTCACGTGTGCCGCCATCCTTGGTGCCGATCGTCACGTAATACCAGCGCCGCCCCTTGTCGTCCTTTGCACTGCTCTTGTCCAGATCGGCGATGCGCAACACGTCGCGGAAATCCGCGCCCGGCCCTTTCGCGTTCGAGATGTTCAGCGGGAAATCCTTCCAACCGGCCACAATTGCATTGGTTGTCGTATTGGCAATCCTCCTCCGCGCCGGCACGACTGAATTTCATTTCCGGCTTCGGCAACGACGGCCCGAAATAGAGGTCGTCCATCACTACGACCTGATGCGACTTGCCGTCCTTCGCGAAATCGAAGCGCGCAAACACCCCGACTTCTTCCATGCTGCGGTGCACGAAGTTCCAGTCCGTTTCCCACTGCACGCGGTGCGAATATGAGCGAATTGCTCCACGCAGCTCGGATCTGTATTGACCGTTGGACTGTGGATGCTTGTCGAACACGTCGGCGAGAATCTGCCAGCCGCCGGCTTCCTGCCAGTCGCGGCGATCGCTGCTGAGCTTGAGGAAACTCAGCCAGGACGCAAAACGCAGTTGAAAATATGACAGCGCGCCGTCGCTTCCCAAACGGCGAACCTGCTGCACGTAGCCGTGAATCGGCAGATACGCGCCGTCGGTCTGGCGAATCCAGAGTGTCACCGGCTGCAGCATCAAGGCATTGAGCTTGATTTTGTCGCCGACGACCGACGATGCGTCGACAGTCACCTCGAAATTGCGCCCGAGCCGTGCGTTGATTTTCACATAAAGCGGCACGAGCCAGTCGTTACCCAGCGGAGTGTCGAGTTTGACGATGCGATCGAACTGCGCGTAGCCGCCGCGCAGCACATTGAGCAGGATTTCCCAGCCATGCGATTTCCCCGTCGCGGGAAGCACGCCGACGATTGCTCTCAGACAATGCGGCGCGCCCATTAGTGTCATAGATTGAATGCAAATCGAAAGGCATCGGCCGTTCAATCAATCGCGAAGCATAGCAAACGATGGCGACCGTGCAATGAGTGTAAGGACTCGAAATAGCCAGCGGCACTCTTGGCATTCCTGGAGTTGCCGTTGTCACTCGGAACGCGTGCATACCGTAGATTAGTGACGCCGCAGGCCGCCTTAGCCCCAAAATGCTGAGTAATTCGGTGCGCAATTTGCGGCTCGAACGCAATACTGTGGATCGGTCGATCGAATTGACGCTAAATAATCGCGTGACCGCTCAGTAATGCGCCAAACCCCCGAGCACTGCGATCCCCGATGCAGTTGCGAACGCGAACGACGGTTGCTGAATGGATTTCCGGTCTCTGTTTTCCTCTGTCTGCTGTCGGAAACGATTCCGCCTGACTGCCGCCCGGCATGCCAAGGCCCTATCGTCGAACCGCCATTCGCACCGCCGCCCCTACACGCCCCTCCACGCCCGCCGCCACCTCCCAGGCGTCGTACCGAGCACCGCACGAAACGCCTTCCCGAACGCCGCCTCCGACTGATACCCCACCGCCTGCCCGATTTCCGCCTGTCCGCGCTGCGTCTCCCGCAGCAGCGTGCACGCATGCATCATCCGGATCTGCGCGACAAACGCACCGACGCTCATCCCCGCCTTCTCGCGAAAATGCCGCGCATAGGTCGCACGCGACATCGCGACGGCGTCGCCGAGCGACTCGACCGTCCACGGCTTCGCCGGCGCCTGCAGCACGGCCAGAACCGACGGGCCGAGCCGCGCGTCGGCCGCGACTGCGAGCCAGCCCGACGGCATCCGCGTATCGCGCCCGTACGCGCGCAGCGCATACGCGAGCAACGCCTGCCCGAGCGCATTCACGATCGCCCGCGCGCCCGGCTGCGCGCTCGACGCCTCGCTGCGCAGCGCATCCGTCAGCCACTGCAGCGGCGGCGCCGTCGCGAGCCCGTCGCGCAAACCCACGTGCAGCATGCGCGGCAGCGTCCGCATCAGCAATTCTCCGGCGCCGCGTGCGTAGACGAAGCGTCCGCAGAGCAGATCCACGCTCGCGCGATCCCGGTCGGCTGCCCCCAGATTCGACTTGATCGGCAGCACCGTGCCGCCGTCGCGGTCCGGCTCGCGCAACGGCGCGGTGGCGCGCGACCGGACCGCGATCGCGTCGAGCAGATCGTGCGCGTCGCCGCCCGGCAGCAACACGAAGTCGCCTTCGGCCAGTTGCAACGTACGGCCGCCGGCGGTACGCAGCCGGCAACTGCCCGCCAGCACCAGATGAAAGGCCGCCTCGCCGGGCGGCAGCGATGCGTGCGGCATTGCGAACGCGCCGTCGAGCAGACAGCGCAGATCGAGCTCGACGTGGCTGCGCCCGAGCAATAACAGTTGACTCAATGCATCCATGAGACGATTGCGCTAAAAATCGACACTGTAGCGTATCGAAAGCCTCAGTGCGAACGCGCAGAATAGCCCCTGCATCGCCAAGATTGCGGCTGCGGCCGCCCTCCTCACCTCTTTTCCAAAGGACGCATCATGCTGAACTGGAACGAATACCGGAAGGAACTCTCGACGCGCATCGGCGAAATCGCGAAGCTGTCGCCCGATACGCTGGCCGGCTACAAGGCGCTGTCCGGCGCCGGCGCGAAAACCGGCCATCTCGATGCGAAGACGCGCGAGCTGATCGCGCTCGCGGTCGCCGTAACGACGCGCTGCGACGGCTGTATTGCCGTGCACACCGCGGAGGCGGCGAAGCACGGCGCGACGAAGGAAGAAGTCGCCGAAGCGCTCGGCGTGGCAGTCGCGCTCAATGCCGGCGCCGCGCTCGTCTACTCCGCACGCGTGATGGACGCGATGGGCGACTGACGCGCCGCGGCCGGCGCGACGCGACGGCTTCGCGCCACGCCGGCCGCGCATGGAACTCGGCTACCATGCGCACAGATACATCGCGAAGGAGCGTTTCATGTGTCGCTGGCTCGCCTATACGGGCAACCCGATCCATCTCGAGACCGTGCTGTTTCGCGCGAAGCATTCGCTGATCGATCAGAGCCTGCATTCCGAACTCGGCGCGACGACGACCAACGGCGACGGCTTCGGCATCGGCTGGTACGGGCACCCCGACGAACTGCCGTTCCGCTATCGCTCCGTGCATCCCGCGTGGAACGATCGCAATCTGCGTGAAGCGGCGCGCGCGATCCGCTCGCCGATGTTCGTCGCGCACATCCGCGCGGCAACCGACACGCCGGTGCAGGAAACCAACTGTCATCCGTTCAGGCACGGCCGCTGGCTGTTCGTGCATAACGGACTGATTCGCGATTTCCACAAGCTGCGTCGCGATCTGACGATGAAGATCGATCCGGCGCTGTTCCCGACGCTCGAAGGCTCGACCGATTCGGAACTGATGTTCCGGCTCGCGCTGACGTACGGCCTCGAACAGGCGCCGCTGCCGGCGCTCGAGCGGATGGTCGGCATCGTCGAGGAAACCGCGGCTCGGCATCGCGTCGCCGAGCCGCTGAACATGACGATCTGCGCGACGGACGGCGAACGGATCATCGCGGTGCGCTACTCGAGCGAGCGGCAATCGCGGTCGCTGTTCCACAGCACGTCGTTCAAGCACCTGCACGCTCTGTATCCACATAATCCGCGGATCGCGGAAGCCGGCGACGATGCGTTCATGGTCGTGTCGGAACCGCTCGTCGATCTGCGCGGTGCGTGGGAGCAAGTGCCGGAGAGCACGGCGATCGTGGCGCACGGCGCGGAGGTTCGGCGTATGGGGTTTGCGCCTCGGCATAAGTAGGAGACGGATGTCGGTAAGATAAACTCGACCGTTTGACGCGAGACGGCGCCCCCGAGGGCCGCCCGCACCCCACGGTCGAGCCGGCCGGACCGGACGCCCGTTCGGCCCCGCGGTTTCTTGATATTCTTCGCGCGGCCTTGAACGGGCCTTGCCGACCATGGAGCGCGCAAGGCTCGCGTCCGCTCAACGTAAAAGGGACTACATGATATTGGTGACAGGAGGCGCAGGCTTTATCGGCGCCAACTTTGTACTCGACTGGCTGCGCGCATCCGACGAAGCCGTGCTCAACGTCGACAAACTGACCTACGCGGGCAACCTTCGTACGCTGCAGTCGCTAGAAGGCAATCCGAAGCACGTGTTTGCGCGCGTCGATATCTGCGACCGCGCTGCGCTCGACGCGCTCTTTGCGGAGCATAAGCCGCGCGCGGTGCTGCACTTCGCGGCAGAAAGCCATGTCGATCGCTCGATTCACGGCCCGGCCGATTTCGTGCAGACCAATGTGGTCGGCACCTTCACGCTGCTCGAAGCCACGCGTCAATACTGGAACGCGCTGCGCGAAGCCGACAAGGCCGCGTTCCGCTTCCTGCACGTCTCGACGGACGAAGTGTTCGGCTCGCTGTCCGCCACGGACCCGCAATTCTCCGAGACGACGCCGTACGCGCCGAACAGCCCGTACTCGGCAACCAAGGCCGGCTCCGATCATCTCGTTCGCGCATACCATCACACCTACGGCCTGCCGACGCTGACGACGAACTGCTCGAACAACTACGGCCCGTACCAGTTCCCGGAAAAACTCATTCCGCTGATGATCGCGAACGCACTCGCCGGCAAGCCGCTGCCCGTGTACGGCGACGGCCAGAACGTGCGCGACTGGCTGTATGTAGGCGACCACTGCAGCGCGATCCGTGAAGTGCTCGCGCGCGGCGTGCCGGGCGAGACGTACAACGTCGGCGGCTGGAACGAGAAGAAGAACCTCGAAGTCGTGCATACGCTGTGCGATCTGCTCGATTCGAAACGGCCGAAGGCAACGGGCTCGTATCGCGATCAGATCACGTACGTGACAGACCGCCCCGGCCACGATCGCCGCTATGCGATCGACGCGCGCAAGCTCGAGCGCGAACTGGGCTGGAAGCCGGCCGAGACGTTCGAAACGGGTCTCGCAAAGACGGTCGACTGGTATCTCGACAACCAGCAGTGGGTCGACGAAGTCGCATCGGGCGAGTACCGCAAGTGGGTCGAGACCAACTACGCGCAGCGCGCGTAAGGGTGGCAGACATGGCACGCAAAGGCATCATTCTCGCGGGCGGTTCCGGCACGCGGCTCTATCCGATCACGCATGCGGTATCGAAACAACTGCTGCCCGTGTACGACAAGCCGATGATCTACTATCCGCTGTCGACGCTGATGGTCGCGGGCATTCGCGACGTGCTGATCATCTCGACCCCGCAGGACACGCCGCGCTTCGAATCGATGCTCGGCGACGGCAGTCAGTGGGGGATGAACATCCAGTACGCGGTGCAGCCGTCGCCCGACGGTCTCGCGCAGGCGTTCATCATCGGTAAGGACTTCGTCGGTAACGATCCGTCGGCGCTGATTCTCGGCGACAACATCTTCTACGGTCACGATCTCGCCAAGCAGCTCGAGCACGCCAACGCGCAGGAGCACGGTGCGACCGTGTTTGCCTATCACGTGCACGATCCCGAGCGGTATGGCGTCGTCGAGTTCGACAAGGACTTTCGCGCGCTGTCGATCGAAGAGAAGCCGGCCAAGCCGCGTTCGCACTATGCGGTCACGGGCCTGTACTTCTACGACAACCGCGTGTGTGACATCGCGGCCGACATCAAGCCGTCCGCGCGTGGTGAACTGGAAATCACCGACGTCAATTCGCGCTACCTCGCCGATGGCACGCTGAACGTCGAGATCATGGGCCGCGGCTACGCCTGGCTCGACACCGGCACACACGATTCGCTGATCGAAGCGGCGAGCTTCATCGCGACGCTGCAGAAGCGTCAGGGGCTGGTGGTCGCGTGCCCCGAGGAAATCGCATACCGCCGCCAGTGGATCGATGCGGAACAAGTGCAGAAATTGGCCCAGCCGCTGGCGAAGAACGGCTACGGCAAATATCTGCTGAACATTCTTACGGATCAGGTTGCATGGCCATCACGGTAACTGCTACGGCACTGCCCGAAGTCAAAATCATCGAGCCGAAGGTATTCGGCGACGCGCGCGGCTACTTCTACGAAAGCTTCAACGGGCGCGAGTTCGCGGAGCAGGTCGAGCCGGGCGTCGAGTTCGTGCAGGACAACCATTCGCGCTCGGCGAAGGGTGTGCTGCGCGGGCTGCACTATCAAATCCAGCATGCGCAGGGCAAGCTCGTGCGCGTGGTCGAAGGCGAAGTGTTCGACGTAGCCGTGGACATTCGCCGCAGCTCGCCGAACTTCGGCAAGTGGGTCGGCGTGACGCTGTCGGCGGACAACCATCGGCAGCTTTGGGTGCCGCCCGGATTCGCGCACGGCTTCGTCGTGCTGTCGGAGGCGGCGCAGTTCCTCTACAAGACCACCGACTATTGGTACCCCGAGCACGAGCGCAGCATCGTGTGGAACGATCCGGACATCGGCATCGAGTGGCCGATCGATTTCGAGCCGTTGCTGGCCGCGAAGGATGCGGCAGGCAAACGGCTCGCCGAAGCCGAGTGCTTCCAGTGAGGGCCGCCGTGCAGACCTCCGATCGCAAAACGATTTTGCTGACCGGCATCAACGGCCAGGTCGGGTTCGAATTGCAGCGTACGCTGCAGGGGCTCGGCAACGTGGTCGCCCTCAATCGCAGCCGGCTCGACCTGTCGCGTCTCGATCAGGTGCGCGACGTCGTACGCGACCTGAAGCCCGATCTGATCGTGAATCCCGCCGCTTATACGGCGGTCGATCAGGCGGAGACCGACGTGGCAATGGCCACACGGCTGAATGCGGAAGCGCCGGCCGTGCTCGCGGAAGAAGCGAAGCGCATCGGCGCCGCGCTGATCCATTATTCGACGGACTACGTGTTTTCGGGCACGAAAGCAGGCCCGTACGTCGAGGACGATCCCGTCGACCCGCAAAACGTGTACGGCAGGACGAAGCTCGACGGCGAACGCGCGATCGCGGCATCGGGATGCGCGCATCTGATTTTCCGTACGAGCTGGGTCTACGGCACGCGCGGCAAGAACTTTCTGCTGACGATGCTGCGGCTCGGCGCCGAGCGCGACGAACTGAACGTCGTCGCCGACCAGATCGGCGCGCCGACGTGGTCGAATACGATCGCAACACTGACCGCGCACGTCGTCGCGCAAGCCATATCCGCCCCGATGCGCGACGAATGGTGGCATGCGCATTCGGGTATCTATCATCTGTGCGCCGCCGGCTCGACGTCGTGGCATGGCTTTGCCGAAGCGATCTTCCGCCTCGCCGATCTGGCGAAGAAGCCGGCGGTAATGCCGATTCCCGCCAGCGCATATCCGACGCCCGCGAAGCGGCCGGCCAATTCGCAGATGTCGAATGCGAAGCTCGCCGAGCATTTCGGTCTGCACGCGCCGCACTGGGAAGCGGCGCTCGCGCTCTGCATGATGCAGACGGTTCGGCATTCCGCTTAGATCGCGCGCGAAACGCGCGATTTCCCCGCGATGCAGTGCAGTCTTTAACATTTGTTGATCCTGCATCGCGGGCGCTTCGGTTATAACCATCGGTCCCCAAGCCGCCTGTCGGCCCCTTCACCCACGGAGCCCCCATGCTGAACCTGGAAACCGCCCAACAATTCCTGATGACCCGCGGCCTCGACTTCGGCCTGAACCTCCTCGCCGCGATTGCGCTCTGGTTCATCGGCCGCTGGGCGATTCACGTCGGCACACGCCTGCTCGGCAAGGTCGTGCGCCGCTCCGGCAAGGTCGACCCGACGCTCGCCGACTATCTGAGTTCCGTCGTCAGCGTGCTGCTGACGATCCTGCTGATCCTCGCCATCCTGCAGCTTTTCGGCGTGCAGACCACGTCGTTCGCCGCGCTGCTCGCCGGCCTCGGTCTCGCGATCGGTACGGCATGGGGCGGGCTGCTGTCGCATTTCGCCGCGGGCGTGTTCATGCAGGTGCTGCGCCCGTTCAAGGTCGGCGACGTGATCAGCGCGGGCGGCGTCACCGGCACGGTGAAGGAGCTCGGCCTGTTCGGCACGACGATCATCACGGCCGACAACGTCGTGACGATCGTCGGCAACAACAAGATCTTCTCGGACAACATCGCGAACTACAGCGCAACGCCGTACCGCCGCGTCGATCTGACCGCGAAGATCGCGAACGGCGTCGATGCGGTCGACGCGATCAACCGGCTGAAGGCCGCGGTCCAGAAGATTCCGAACGTGCTGACCAATCCGGCGCCCGACGTCGGCGTGCTGCAGTTCACGCCCGAAGGGCCGCTGCTGTTCGTGCGACCGTCCACGCAGCCCGCGAACTACTGGCAGGTCTACTGCGACACGCACCGCGTGATCCTCGACACGTTCCGCGACGCGCAGTACCCGACGCCCGAAACGCCGGTCGCGCATCGCAGCGCATGACGGCATCGCGACGCAAACGCGACACGCGACACGACAGCCTCCCCGAAACGACGAACGAACAAGGCGGGCGGACGGCGCGGAAAGCGGCCGCCACAAAACAAAACCCCTCGCAGTACCACGCGAGGGGTTCGTCGATCGTCGATGCGCGGCACATCGCCACGCTCGTTCACCGCACTTCCGTAGCCGGCGTCACCGCCCGCCGGTCTTCTGCGTCGTATCGGAATGCCGCCCGCGCAGGAGCTTCCATAGCGCGCCGATCGCGACCGGCACCACCGCCGCGCCGATCCCGGCCAGCACGATCACGTTCAGATACTGGCGGATGAACGGAATGTTGCCGAAGAAATAGCCGAGCAGCACGAGCAGCAGCACCCAGATCAGCGCGCCGAGCACGTTGAACAGCTGAAAGCGCGCCGCGCTCATCGCCGAAGCGCCCGCGACGAACGGTGCGAACGTGCGCACGACCGGAATGAAGCGCGCGAGCACGATCGTCTTGCCGCCGTGCTTTTCATAGAACGTGTGCGTCTTCTGCAGCGCCGCGCGATCGAGGAAGCGCTCGAGCACCGGGATGCGCGTATTGAACACCTTCGGCCCGACCCAGCGGCCGATCAGATAGTTGACGGTATTGCCGCCTATCGCCGCGACGAGCAGCAGCACGATCAGCGCACCGACATTCATTTCGCCGGTCGCGGCGAACGCGCCGCCGATGAACAGCAGCGAATCGCCGGGCAGAAACGGAAACACGACCAGCCCGGTCTCGCAGAACACGATCAGGAACAGCACCAGGTACACCCACGCGCCGTACTGCCGGATGAAATCGCCGAGGAAGGCGTCGATATGCAGGACAAGGTTGACGAAATGAAGCAGCGTATCCAAATGCGATTCCTCGAAGGCGAAAGGGCCAGACCGGCCACCGGGGTGAAAACGGCGTCCGGCAAGGCCGGCGCGCGCGACGCAGCCATGATACCCAAACTGCCTTCGCGCTCCGTGAAAAAACGTAACGGCCGGGCGCGCCGGCACGCATCCGCGGCCTCGCTATAATTCGGCCATGTCCGAATTCACCGAAACGGCCGCGACCGCCGCGCCCGCCCCTGCTCCGCGCCCGCTACGCGCGATCCAGCCCCTGCCCGACCAGCTGATCAGCCAGATCGCCGCGGGCGAGGTCGTCGAACGTCCAGCGTCGGTCGTCAAGGAATTGCTCGAGAACGCGATGGACGCCGGCGCGACGACGCTGCGCATCGTGCTCGAGGAAGGCGGCGTGAAGCGCATCTCGATCACCGACGACGGCTGCGGGATTCCGCCCAACGAGCTGCCGCTCGCGCTGATGCGCCACGCGACGAGCAAGATCCGCTCGCTCGAAGAGCTCGAAGCGGTCGCGACGCTCGGGTTCCGCGGCGAGGCGCTCGCGTCGATCGCATCGGTCGCCGAGATGTTCATCACGAGCCGCACGGCAGACGCCGCGCACGCGACGCGCATCGACGCGCAGACAGGCGTGCTGTCGCCCGCGGCCGGCGCGGTCGGTACGACGATCGAGGTGCGCGAGCTGTACTTCAACACGCCCGCGCGCCGCAAGTTCCTGAAGAGCGAGCAGACCGAATTCGGCCACTGCGTCGAAATGATTCGCCGCGCGGCGCTCGCACGGCCGGACGTCGCGATCTCGGTGCTGCACAACGGCAAGGCCGTCGAGCACTGGAACGCGACCGAGCCTGCGCAGCGCGTCGCGAAGATCCTCGGCGACGGTTTCGCGACCGCGCACCTGCCGCTCGACGAGCGCGCGGGCCCGCTCGCGGTCTACGGCTGCGCCGGGCTGCCGACTGCAAGCCGCGGCCGCGCGGACCAGCAATACTTCTTCGTGAACGGCCGCTTCGTGCGCGACAAGCTGCTCACGCACGCAGTGCGGGCCGCGTACGAAGACGTGCTGCACGGCGACCGCTATCCGTCGTACGTGCTGTTCCTCGACCTGCCGCCGGAAGCGGTCGACGTCAACGTGCATCCGTCGAAGATCGAGGTGCGGTTCCGCGATTCGCGCTCGATCCACCAGTTCGTATTCCACGCGGTGCAGCGCGCGCTTGCACGCCATGCCGGCGCGTCGCCGGAAACCACCGCGGGCGGGCACGCCGCGCATCTCGAACCGGCGCCGCGCGGCCCGGCGTCGTTCCTCTCGACGCCGCTCGGCCAAAGCCAGAATCAGCCCGCATCGACGGCCGGCAGCGGTTTCTCGTCGCCGTCTTCGTCGGCGCCGGGCAGCACATGGCTACGCCAGGCGCGGATGACGCAGGGCACGCTGCCGGTCGCGCAGCCGCTCGCGCTCTACGATGCGCTGTTCGGCCGCAAGGACACGGGCGCCGGCACGCCGGACGCCACGACGACGGCGCGCGACGCGGCCGACGACCCGGCCGCGCCGCTGCCCGGGTTCGCGGCGATGCCGTCCGCTGCTTCCATGCACGACGAGCAGCCGCTCGGTTTCGCGCTCGGCCAGATCCACGGCATCTACGTGCTGGCGCAGAACGCGCACGGGCTCGTGATCGTCGACATGCACGCGGCGCACGAACGCATCCTGTACGAGCAGTTCAAGAACGCGCTCGCGGACCGCGCGGTGGCCGTGCAGTCGCTGCTGCTGCCGGTATCGATGACGGCGACGCCGGTCGAGATCGGCACCGTCGAGGAAGAGCGCGACACGCTCGAAGCGCTCGGCTTCGACCTTGCGGTGTTGTCGCCGACGTCGCTCGCGATCCGCGCGGTGCCTGCACTGCTGAAAGACGCCGACCTGCAGGCGCTCGCGCGCGCGGTGCTCGCCGATCTGCACGCGTTCGGCGGCTCGCGCGTGCTGACCGAACGCCAGCACGAACTGCTCGGCACGCTCGCCTGCCATCACGCGGTGCGCGCGAACCGGCGTCTGACGCTCGACGAAATGAACGCGCTGCTGCGGCAGATGGAAGCGACCGAACGCGCGGACCAGTGCAATCACGGCCGGCCGACCTGGTATCAGCTCACGCTGAGCGATCTCGACCGCCTGTTCATGCGCGGCCAATGAGCGTGTCCGCGCAGTCCGTCCCGACGACGATCGCCTGTCTGCTCGGCCCCACCGCATCGGGCAAGACCGCCGCTGCGCTGGCGCTCGCCGCGCGCCGATCGATCGAGATCGTCAGCGTCGATTCGGCGCTCGTCTACCGCGACATGGACATCGGCACCGCGAAACCGACGCGCGAGGAGCGCGCCCGCGTGCCGCACCATCTGATCGACATCATCGACCCGGCCGACGCGTATTCTGCGGCGAGCTTCCGCGCGGACACGCTGCGGCTGATCGGCGAGATCGTCGCGCGCGGCAACACGCCGCTGCTCGCGGGTGGCACGATGCTGTACTACAAGGCGCTCACGCAAGGGCTGAACGATCTGCCGACCGCCGATCCCGCGGTGCGCGCCGAACTCGACGCCGAAGCCGCACGCGACGGCTGGCCCGCGCTGCATGCACGGCTCGCGCAGGTCGATCCGGCAACGGCCGCGCGGCTCGCGCCGAACGACGCGCAGCGCATTCAGCGCGCGCTCGAAGTCTTCATGCTGAGCGGGCAGCCGATGTCCGCGCTACTTGCGGCGCCGCGTCCCGCCGACGACGCGGCCGCCGCCTACCGCTTCGTGCCGGTCGCGCTCGAACCGTCCGATCGCGCGGTGCTGCACGCCCGCATCGCGCAGCGCTTCGACGCGATGCTCGCCGCGGGCTTCATCGACGAAGTGGAACGACTGCGCCGCCGCGACGATCTGCATCTCGGCCTGCCGTCGATGCGCTGCGTCGGCTATCGGCAGGCATGGGAATTCCTCGACGGCGACATCGATTACCGGACGATGCGCGACAAGGGCATCTTCGCGACGCGGCAGCTCTGCAAACGGCAGATCACGTGGCTGCGCGCGATGCCGGAACGGATCGTCGTCGATTGCATCGCGCCCGATTCGACCGCGCGCGCGCTCGACGCGCTCGAACGCGTGCTCGACGGGCACATTCCCGCGGGCTGAGCCAGACGACATCGCCCGGTCGCGCGCCGCGACGGCGCCGCTACGCGGCGCCCCGCGCAGCGCGGCCGGAGCAGCTCTGCACCGTCGCCGCGCTCATTGCGCGAGCGTCACGAGATTCGCGTCGCGCACGAGCTGCCAGCGGCCGTCCTGCTTGCGGAAGATCGTCAGCGTATGACCGGACCGGCGCACGGTATCGCCGCCGGGAGGCGTCGCTTCGATCTCGATGAAGTTGCGCATGTACGCCCAGTCGCCGAGCACGCGCAGTTCGTCGATCCGGTAGCGGCCGTCGATCTTCGGCGCGTCGGTGCCGCCGGTATTCGCATCGCGCGACGCGGCCGCGAACGCCGCCTTGTCGAACGGCGGCCGGCCGGCCACCATGAAGATCGCGTCGTCGGCGATCAGGTCGAGTACGGTGGCCAGATCGCCGCGCCGGCTCGACACGAACCAGGTGTCCACCAGTTCGCGAATCGCCCGTTCGTCTTCGCTCATCGTCGTCCCTCCTTCGGCAGCGCGCCGTACGGCGCCCGAAAAAAAACCGCCCGGTGCCAGCCCGGGCGGTTTTGCTGATCCATCGGCAGAACGCGGCGCGTCAGACCACGACCGTCTGCGCCTCGCCTTCGCGGCTCGCGCGCACGGTGCCGATCTTCCACACCTGTTCGCCGGCAGCCGTCAGATCGGCGACCGCTGCGTCGGCATCCGCCGCCGACACGATCACGGCCATCCCGATCCCGCAGTTGAACACGCGGTGCATTTCCGCATCGGCGACGCCGCCGTGCTCCTGCAGCCACTTGAACAGCGGCGGCAGCGGCCACGCCTTCTGGTCGAGCTCGGCCGTCAGGCCTTCGCGCAGCACGCGCGGAATGTTCTCGACGAGGCCGCCGCCCGTGATGTGCGCCATGCCCTTCACGGCGATCTTCTGCATCAGCGCGAGCAGCGGCTTCACGTAGATGCGCGTCGGCGCCATCAGCGCGTCGGCGAGCGAGCGGCCGTGGAAATCGGCCGACAGGTCGGGATTCGCGCGCTCGATGATCTTGCGCACGAGCGAGAAGCCGTTCGAGTGGATGCCGCTCGATGCGAGGCCGAGCACGACGTCGCCCTCGGCGATCGTGCTGCCGTCGATGATCTTGCTCTTCTCGACCGCGCCGACCGCGAAGCCGGCCAGATCGTATTCGCCGTCCGGATACATGCCCGGCATTTCGGCCGTTTCGCCGCCGATCAGCGCGCAGCCCGACAGTTCGCAGCCTTGCGCGATGCCCTTGACGACCGTGGCCGCCGTGTCGACGTCGAGCTTGCCGCACGCGAAGTAGTCGAGGAAGAACAGCGGCTCGGCGCCTTGCACGAGGATGTCGTTCACGCTCATCGCGACGAGATCCTGGCCGACCGTGTCGTGTTTGTTCAGATGAAACGCGAGCTTGAGCTTGGTGCCGACGCCGTCGGTGCCCGACACGAGCACGGGCTCCTTGTACTTCTTCGGCACTTCGAACAGCGCACCGAACCCGCCGATGCCGCCGAGCACGCCATCGCGCAGGGTTTTCTTCGCAAAAGGCTTGATCTTGTCGACGAGGGCGTCGCCGGCATCGATGTCGACGCCTGCGTCGCGGTAGGACAGACCCTGAGCGTCGGGAGCGGATTTCGGAGGATTCATGGGGGAATGCGAGAAGGTCGGTAAAATGCGATTTTACCCGAAGCCGGCCCGCTGGCCGGAATTCCCCGCATCGAATCGTCAGGGATCGCATCTTGGCCAACACGTCCCCGTTTTCCTCGCCGAGCGAGCCGCGCACGACGCCGCGCGCCGCCCTGCGTACGGTCGCGCGTGCCGCCAACCGGCCTGCGTTCCGCGGTGCGTGCCCGGCGCCCGGCACGCGTTTTTCCAATCGACCCGCATGGTGACCCGTCAACTGACGCTCGATCTCGGCACGCCGCCGCCCGCCACGTTCGACAACTTCATCACGGGCGAGAACGGCGAGCTCGTCACGCGGCTGCAGAAGCTCGATCTCGCGCTCGCGGCGGGCCCCGTGCCCGACCGCTCGTTCTACATCTGGGGCGAGCCCGGCAGCGGCCGCAGCCATCTGCTGCAGGCGCTCGTCAGCGACGCATCGTACGGCTACGCACGCTATCTCACGCCGCAAAGCCCGCTCGGCGCGTTCACGTTCGATCCGCGCATCGGCATCTATGCGATCGACGATTGCGACCGCATGTCCGATACGCAGCAGGTCGCGCTGTTCAATCTGTTCAACGAAGTCCGCGCGCATCCGTCGAGCGCGTTCGTGGCGGCAGGCCCGGCGGCGCCGCTTGCGCTCGACGTGCGCGAGGATCTGCGCACGCGGCTCGGCTGGGGGCTCGTGTTCCACCTGTCGCCGCTGTCCGACGCCGGCAAGATCGAGGTGCTGCGCCTCGCGGCGAAGGAGCGCGGCATCACGCTGACCGACGACGTGGCCGCCTATCTGCTCACCCATTTCCGGCGCGACATGCCGAGCCTGATGGCGCTGCTCGACGCGCTCGACCGCTTCTCGCTCGAGCAGAAACGCGCGGTCACGCTGCCGCTGCTGCGCCGGATGCTGGCCCGCCCCGGCGACGACATCGGGCCGCCCGGCGCGGGCCCGAACCGCTTCGAGTAAAATGCGCTTCCATGACTAATCTGGCACTCTTTGACCTCGATCACACGCTGATCCCGACCGATAGCGACCACGAATGGGGCCGCTTCATGGTGAAGCTCGGCATCGTCGACGCGGAAAGCTTCTCGCGTCAGAACGATCAGTTCTTCGCCGACTACAAGGCCGGCAAGCTCGACATCCATGCGTACCTGACGGCGATGCTCACGCCGCTCGCGAAGTATTCGCGCGAGCAGCTCGCGCAATGGCACGAGCAGTACATGCACGAGGTGATCCGGCCCGCGATGACGCCCGCCGCGCTCGAACTCGTGCGTACGCACCTCGACGCGGGCGATCTCTGCTGCATTGTCACCGCGACGAACGAATTCATCACGCGGCCGATCGCGGCCGCGTTTGGCGTCGAGACGCTGATCGCGTGCGAGGTCGAGACGATCGACGGCCATCCCGATTCGCCGTACACGGGGCGGCCGACCGGTACGCCGAGCTATCGCGAAGGCAAGATCGTGCGCACCGAAGCCTGGCTCGCCTCGCTCGGCAAGCACTGGGACGACTTCGAGCGCAGCTACTTCTACAGCGACTCGCACAACGACATCCCGCTGCTCGAGAAAGTCACCGATCCGATCGCGACCAATCCCGACGACACGCTGCGCGCGCATGCCCGCGACCGCGGCTGGCGCATCCTCGATCTCTTCTGAACGTCGTGATCAAGAAACTCATCCGCAAGCTGCTCGGCCAGGACGACGCCGTGCAAACCTCCCCCGCCGCGAGCGCGGCCGACGCACCGGCCTCGGCCGCGCCGCGGCCGGCCAAATCCGCGCGCGCCGCCGCCGCGAAAAAGCCGCGCAGCAATCACGAGCCGACCATCGTGCCGGCCAGCGTGCACGGGATCGATCCCGCGCTGATCTCGAAGAACGCGGTGCGCGTGACCGACACGCTGCAGCAGGCCGGTTACCGCGCATTCATCGTCGGCGGCGCAGTGCGCGACCTGCTGCTCGGGATCGCGCCGAAGGATTTCGACGTCGCGACCGACGCGACGCCGACCGAAGTGCAGCGCCTGTTCCGCCGTGCGCGCCTGATCGGCCGCCGCTTCCAGATCGTCCACGTGCAGTTCGGCCAGGAGCTGATCGAGGTGTCGACGTTCCGCGCGCTCGTCGATGCGCCGCCCGAAGCCGCGACGGCCGAGCCGCCCAGGCGCCTGAAGCGCGACGAGCTCGATCGCCGCACGCATGCGGTCGACGCGAGCGGCCGCGTGCTGCGCGACAACGTCTGGGGCGAGCAGCACGAAGACGCCGCGCGCCGCGACTTCACGATCAACGCGATGTACTACGACCCGTCGACGCAGACCGTGCTCGACTACCACGACGGCATGGCCGACGTGCGCGCGCGCCTGCTGCGGATGATCGGCGATCCGGCCACGCGCTACCGCGAGGATCCGGTGCGGATGCTGCGCGTCGTGCGCTTCGCGGCGAAGCTCGGCTTCGAGATCGAGCCGCACACGCGCGAGCCGATCAACGCGCTCGCCGATCTGATCAACAACGTGCCGGCCGCGCGCCTGTTCGACGAAATGCTGAAGCTGCTGCTGTCGGGCCATGCGCTCGCGTGCCTGCAGCGGCTGCGCAAGGAAGGGCTGCACCACGGGCTGCTGCCGCTGCTCGACGTCGTGCTCGAACAGCCGCAGGGCGAGAAGTTCATCGCGCTCGCGCTGAACAATACGGACGCGCGTGTGCGCGCCGGCAAGCCCGTATCGCCGGGCTTCCTGTTCGCGACGCTGCTGTGGCACGACATGCGCCAGCGCTTCGAGCAGTACACGGCCGAAGGCGAATTCCCGGTGCCCGCGCTGCATCGCGCGATGGACGACGTGCTCGACATGCAGACCGAAAAGCTGGCGATCCACAAGCGCTATTCGGCCGACATGCGCGAGATCTGGGGCCTGCAGCTGCGCCTCGAAAAACGCTCGGGCCGCAGCGCGCTGCGGCTGCTGGAACACCAAAGATTTCGAGCGGGGTATGATTTCCTCCTGTTACGCTGCGAATCCGGCGAGCTCGACCCGGCTGTCGGACAGTGGTGGACGGATTTCATCGAAGGCGACGCGGCCGCGCGCGAGGCACTGCTCTCGCAGGGCGGGTCGAAGGAAAAATCGCCCCGCAAGCGGCGCCGCCGCGGCGGTGCGCGCAACCGCAAGTCGGGCGAAGGCGCCGCCGAGCAGGCGCCCGATACCGCGGGCAGCTCCGACGACTGACGCGCTCGCCGGCGAACGACGCAGGAAGTGATGCCATGACGGTTGCATATCTCGGGCTCGGCGCAAATCTCGGCGATGCGCGCCAGACCCTGAAGGACGCGGTGGTGTGTCTCGCGCAGCAGCGCACCATCACGATTCTCGACAAGTCGAGCCTGTACCGCACCGCGCCGATCGATGCGGGCGGCGACGACTACTACAACTGCGTCGTCAAGGTCGACACGACGCTCGCCGCCCGCGAGCTGCTCGCGCTCTGCCAGAAGATCGAACATCACTTCGGCCGCGAACGTCCGTACCGCAATGCGCCGCGCACGCTCGACATCGACATCCTGCTGTTCGGTGCCGATTCGATCGACGAGCCCGACCTGATCGTCCCGCATCCGCGCCTGACCGAGCGCGCCTTCGCGCTCGTGCCGCTCGTCGAGGTCGAGCCGCTGCTCGACATTCCGGCGCGCGGCCGCGCCGACGCATTCCTCGCTGCGGTCGCGCACCAGCGCATCGAGAAGGTGCAGACCTGTCAGTGCCTGATGAAGGCGCTCGCCGCCGGCGACGGCGCCGACAAGAACCGCTGCCGATGAACCCCACACCGCTGACCGTCACCGCGCCCGATCTGCGCGCCCCGCATCGCTATCTCGTGATTGAAGGGCCGATCGGCGTCGGCAAGACGACGCTCGCGCAGCTGCTGGCCGAACGCTGGTCGATGCAGACGCTGCTCGAGCGGCCGCAGGACAACCCCTTTCTCGAGCGCTTCTATCGCGACACCGCGCGTTATGCGCTGCCGACGCAGCTGTCGTTCGCGCTGCAGCGCGCGCAGCAGGCGGCCGAGCTGATCGGCGCGCTCGATACGGGCCGGCCGGTCGTCGCCGACTTCATGCCGCAGAAGAACGACATCTTCGCGCGGCTGAACCTGCCCGAAGACGAATGGCAGCTGTACCGGTCGATCGCCGCGCATCTTGAAGCGCCGCGTGCGCCGGCGCCCGATCTCGTCGTCTATCTGCAGGCGAGCCCCGAAGTGCTGTTCGCGCGGATCCAGAAGCGCGGGCTGCCGATGGAACTGCAGATCGGCGATGCGTACCTGCGCGCGCTCGTCGACGCCTACAACGAATTCTTCTATCACTACGACCGCACGCCGGTGCTGACGGTCGCCGCGGAACACCTGAACCCGCTGGATTCCCCCGAAGACTTCGCGCTGCTGGTCGAGCGCATCGAAACGATGCGCGGCCGCAAGGAATTCTTCGTCAAGGGCGAGACGACGCGCTGACACGCGTCCCGCCCGTCGTTTTTCACTCATCGAACCGGATTTCTCCATGACCTATCTCCAGGAATCGAGCCGGCCTGCCGTGACGGTGCCGAAGCTGCAGGCGATGCGCGACGCCGGCGAGAAGATCGCGATGCTCACGTGCTACGACGCGAGCTTCGCCGCATTGCTCGACCGCGCGGGCACCGACGTGCTGCTGATCGGCGATTCGCTCGGCAACGTGCTGCAGGGCCACTCGACGACGCTGCCCGTGTCGCTCGCCGACATCGCGTATCACACCGCATGCGTCGCGCGCGCGCAGCCGCGTGCGCTCGTCGTCGCCGATCTGCCGTTCGGCACCTACGGCACGCCGGCCGATGCGTTCGCGAACGCGGTCGAGCTGATGCGCGCAGGCGCGCAGATGGTCAAGCTCGAAGGCGGCGAATGGCTCGCCGAGACGATCCGCTTCCTCGTCGAGCGCTCGGTGCCGGTATGCGCGCACCTCGGCCTCACGCCGCAGTCGGTGCACGCGTTCGGCGGCTTCAAGGTGCAGGGCAAGACCGAAGCCGGCGCCGCGCAGCTGCTGCGCGACGCGCGCGCGGTCGAGGCGGCCGGCGCACAGCTCGTCGTGCTCGAAGCGGTGCCGACGCTCGTCGCCGCCGAAGTCACCCACATGCTGAAGATTCCGACGATCGGCATCGGCGCGGGCGCCGACTGCTCGGGGCAAGTGCTCGTGCTGCACGACATGCTCGGGATCTTCCCCGGCAAGCGGCCGCGTTTCGTGAAGGACTTCATGCAGGGGCAGCCGAACATCGAGGCGGCGGTCGATGCATACGTAAAGGCAGTGAAGGACGGCTCGTTCCCCGGGCCCGAGCATTCGTTCTGAGCATCCATCGCGGCGCGCCCACGCGAGCCGTCGATAAACGAAAGCGCGACGTCCGTTGCCGGGCGTCGCGCTTTTTACTTGCGGCGGGAGGGACCGTGCCGCGCTACTTCGTCAATACCGCGTCGAGCGCGCCGCGCAGCGCGTTCGTGAGCAGCAGCGCCTGCGCGCGCGAGAGATCGTCGCGCGTGACGATGCGCTCGACCGCGCCGAAGGCCGGATCGTCGAGCAGCACGGCGCGCATCACGCCCGGCAGCACGCCCGACGCGAGCGGCGGCGTCACCCATTGCCCGTCGAGCTTCACGAACAGGTTCGAGCGCCCGCCTTCGGTCAGCTCGCCGCGCTCGTTGACGAACAGCATGTCGAAGCCGCCGAGTGCTTCCGCCGCCTGCCAGGCGCGATCGTAGTCGGCGCGGCGCGTCGTCTTGTGCAGCAGCAGCGCGTCGTTCGCGCGCGTCGGCGCGAAGCCGTGGTCGGCTGCGAGCCAGACGCGCACCGGCCCCGCAGGCAGCGGCTTCAGCGCTGCGGCGACGATGTCGAGCGTGCCGTCCTTCGCAAGCGAGAGCTTCATCCGGTACGGCCCGTCGCCGTCCAGCGCCGCGCAGCGCGCGTCGATCGCGCGCCGCAGCGCATCGGCATCGAAGCGAAAGCCGAACGCGTCCGCGCTGCGCTGCAGCCGCGCGAGGTGGCGATCGACGTGGCGGATGCCGTCCGCGCGCGTCGCGCAGGTCGTCTCGAACAGCTGGAAGCCGGGATCGGCGTCGGTCAGGAAGCGTGCTTTCAATTCGCACTCCGCGTATTCGTCGGCGGCCACGCTGTCGAGCACGATGCCGGCGCCGACGCCCATCGTCCCGCGCCGCCGGTCGTCGCCCGCCGGTGCGGAGGCCGGCGGCGCGTCGAGCGTCAGCGTCCGGATCGCGACCGACAGACAGAAATCGCCGCACGCCGCGGCCGCATCGCGCGGCGCATCGAGCCAGCCGATCGTGCCCGTGTAGAGGCCGCGCGGCGTCGTCTCGATCGCATCGATCAGCTGCATCGTCTTGTGCTTCGGCGCGCCCGTGATCGAGCCGCACGGAAACAGCGCGCGCAGCATGTCGGCGAATGTCGTGCCGTCGCGCCAGCCGGCCTCGACCGTCGACGTCATCTGCCACACCGACGCATACGGTTCGACCGAAAACAGCGCCGGCACGCGGACCGTGCCCGTGCGCGCGATCCGCGACACGTCGTTGCGCAGCAGATCGACGATCATCACGTTTTCCGCGCGGTTCTTCGGATCGTTCGCGAGGAATGCAGCGGACGCCGCATCCTGCTGCGGATCGGCCGAACGCGGCGCGGTGCCCTTCATCGGCCGCGCGCGCAGCAGCTCGCCGTGCTTCTCGACGAACAGCTCGGGCGAGCACGACACGATCCACGCGCCGTCGGGCAGCGCGATCAGCGCGCCGTAGCGCACCGGCTGACGCGCACGCAGCCGCCGGTACAGCGCGAGCGGCGTGCCGAACACCTCGAAGTTCAGCCGGTACGTATAGTTGATCTGATACGAATCGCCGGCGCGCAGCGCGTCGTGCACGGCGGCGATCGCAGCGCCGAACGCGTCGCGCGTCACGCTTTTCCGCACGTGCGCGACACCCGCGATCGACGGCGTATCGGCGCCGTCCTGCGCCGCGAGCCACGCGTCGACCTCCGCGCGCGACAGACGCTCGCAGCGTGCATACAGCAAAAAGCGCAGCGGGGCATGGCCCGGCTGCGCACGTTGCAGATTGCGTCCGAATTCATAGTCGCCGACGACGACCGCATGCAGGCCGTCGCGCAAGTCCTGCGCGAGCGCCGCATCGAGCGCGTCGAGCCGTGCGGGATCGGTACACACGCGTTCACGCACGAAGCCCGAATACAAACGACTCGACCGCGCGGACGCGGTCGAGTCGCAATCGTCCAAGAGCGCGAACGACGCGCTCCCGTTGCCGTCAGTCATGACTTACTCGAAGAAGCTCTTCACGCGGTCGAACCAGCTCTTGCTCTGCGGGCTGTGACGCGCACCGCCTTCAGCCAGCGACTTCTCGAACTGCTTGAGCAGATCGCGCTGATGGTCGGTCAGCTTCACCGGCGTTTCGACCTGGACGTGCACGTACAGATCGCCGGCAATGCTCGAACGCAGCCCCTTGATGCCCTTGCCGCGCAGACGGAACGTCTTGCCCGACTGCGTGCCTTCCGGCACCGGGAACGTCGCACGACCGGCCAGCGTCGGCACCTCGATCTCGCCGCCGAGCGCCGCCGTCGTGAACGGGATCGGCATCTGGCAGTGCAGATCGTCGCCGTCGCGCTCGAACACCGCGTGCGGCTTGATGTGGATTTCGACGTAGAGGTCGCCCGGCGGCCCGCCGTTGATGCCCGGCTCGCCGTTGCCGGCCGAGCGGATCCGCATCCCGTCGTCGATCCCGGCCGGGATCTTCACTTCGAGCGTCTTGGTTTCCTTCACCTTGCCCGAGCCGTGGCAGTGCGCGCACGGCTCCGGGATGTAGGTGCCGGTGCCGTGACACTTCGGGCAGGTCTGCTGGATGCTGAAGAAGCCCTGCGACATGCGCACCGTGCCCTGGCCATGACAGGTCGGGCAGGTTTCGGGCTTCGTGCCCGGCTTCGCGCCCGAGCCGTGACAGACTTCGCACGATACCCAGCTCGGCACGCGGATCTGCGTGTCGTAGCCGTGCGCGGCTTGCTCCAGCGTGATTTCCATGCTGTAGCGCAGATCGGCGCCGCGATACACCTGCGGGCCGCCGCGGCCGCCGCGACCGCCCGCAGCCTGACCGAAGATGTCGCCGAAGATGTCGCCGAACGCGTCCGCGAAGCCGCCGAAGCCCTGTGCGCCCGCACCGCCCATGTTCGGGTCGACGCCCGCGTGGCCGTACTGGTCGTACGCGGCCCGCTTCTGGCTGTCCGACAGCATTTCGTAGGCTTCCTTCACCTCCTTGAAATGCTCTTCCGCATCCTTGTTGTCCGGATTGCGGTCCGGGTGGTACTTCATCGCCAGCTTGCGATACGCCTTCTTGATTTCGTCGTCGCTCGCGTTCTTCGCGACGCCCAGAACCTCGTAGTAATCCCGTTTCGCCATATCGATTCACCGCCGCCGCGCGCCGCACGCGCGTCGGCTCCTTTCGCCCGCAGTAAAGTCTCTCGACTCGTCCGGCGCCGCAGAGGTTACGCAGCGCCCGCCAAAAAACAAATGTGCCCGGAGGGCCGCGAAGCCCGCCAGGCGTGGAGTCGATCCGGCCATCCGCCACGCAACGCGCAGCGGCAGGAAGGAAAGACAGACGGCTTGTCGGCCGCGCCGCGCGCGGATCGCGCGCGCGGCGTACGGTGCCGTTGCAACCCGGCCTCAGTCCTTCTTCACTTCCTTGAACTCGGCGTCGACGACGTCGTCCGCAGCCTGTTGCGCGCCGCCCTGCGCCGCGCCCTCCGCTGCACCGGCCGCGCCGGCCGCACCCGCCTGGGCCTGCATGTCGGCGTACATCTTCTCGCCGAGCTTCTGCGATGCCTTGCCAAGCTCCTCGACCTTCGCGTCGATCGCGGCCTTGTCGGCCGACGTGTCCTTCAGCACGTCCTCGAGCGACTTCAGCGCCGCCTCGATCTTCTCCTTCTCGCCGGCGTCCAGCTTGTCGCCGTACTCGGAGAGCGCCTTCTTCGTGCTGTGGACGAGCGCGTCGCCCTGGTTGCGCGAATCGGCCAGCTCACGCAGCTTGTGATCTTCCGCCGCGTTCGCTTCCGCGTCCTTGATCATCTGATCGATTTCCGCCTCGGACAGACCCGAGTTGGCCTTGATCGTGATCTTGTTTTCCTTGCCGGTCGCCTTGTCCTTCGCGCCGACGTGCAGGATGCCGTTCGCGTCGATGTCGAAGGTCACTTCGATCTGCGGCACGCCGCGCGGTGCGGGCGGGATGCCTTCGAGGTTGAACTCGCCGAGCAGCTTGTTGCCGGCCGCCATTTCGCGTTCGCCCTGATACACCTTGATCGTCACGGCCGACTGGTTGTCGTCCGCCGTCGAATACACCTGCGAGTGCTTCGTCGGGATCGTCGTGTTCTTGCTGATCATCTTCGTCATCACGCCGCCGAGCGTTTCGATGCCGAGCGACAGCGGGGTCACGTCGAGCAGCAGCACGTCCTTGCGGTCGCCGGACAGCACCTGGCCCTGGATCGCCGCGCCGACGGCGACGGCTTCGTCCGGGTTCACGTCACGGCGCGGTTCCTTGCCGAAGAATTCCTTCACCTTCTCCTGCACCTTCGGCATGCGCGTCTGCCCGCCGACGAGGATCACGTCGTCGATGTCCGACACCTTGACGCCGGCGTCCTTGATCGCGATGCGGCACGGTTCGATCGTGCGCTCGACCAGATCCTCGACCAGCGCTTCGAGCTTCGCGCGCGTGATCTTGAGGTTCAGGTGCTTCGGACCCGATGCGTCGGCCGTGATGTACGGCAGGTTGATTTCGGTCTGCTGGCTCGACGACAGCTCGATCTTCGCCTTTTCGGCCGCTTCCTTCAGGCGCTGCAGCGCGAGCACGTCCTTCGACAGGTCGACGCCCTGCTCCTTCTTGAACTCGCCGATGATGTAATCGATGATGCGCTGGTCGAAGTCCTCGCCGCCGAGGAACGTGTCGCCGTTGGTCGACAGCACTTCGAACTGCTTCTCGCCGTCGACGTCCGCGATCTCGATGATCGACACGTCGAAGGTACCGCCGCCGAGGTCATACACGGCGATCTTGCGGTCGCCCTTCTCGGCCTTGTCGAGTCCGAACGCGAGCGCGGCCGCGGTCGGCTCGTTGATGATCCGCTTGACTTCGAGGCCCGCGATGCGGCCGGCGTCCTTGGTGGCCTGACGCTGGCTGTCGTTGAAGTACGCCGGCACCGTGATCACGGCTTCCGTGACCGGCTCGCCGAGGTAGTCTTCGGCCGTCTTCTTCATCTTGCGCAGCACTTCGGCCGACACCTGCGGCGGCGCGAGCTTCTGCCCGTGCGCCTCGACCCATGCGTCGCCGTTGTCGGCCTTGATGATCGAGTACGGCATCAGGCCGATGTCCTTCTGCACTTCCTTCTCTTCGAAGCGGCGGCCGATCAGGCGCTTCACCGCGAACAGCGTGTTCTTCGGGTTCGTCACGGACTGACGCTTGGCCGGCGCACCGACGAGCACTTCGTTGTCGTCCATGTACGCGATGATCGACGGCGTGGTGCGCGCACCTTCAGAGTTCTCGATGACCTTGACCTGGTTGCCTTCCATCACCGCGACGCACGAGTTCGTGGTGCCGAGGTCAATACCGATGATCTTTCCCATTTTTTCCTAATCTCCAGAAATGCTTGTTTGCTGCGCGAAACCGGCCGTTTTGGGCCGGTTTCGCGCGCCGAATTCAACTCTGTTCCCGAAATGCGTCCGGCGGATCCGTTTTCAAGACCTGACGACCGATGCGGATATTAAATTTTTTCAATCGCCGCGCGAAGCAGGATCGTCCTCCGCGGGCGCCGACGCGGCGATCTTCGCGCGCGCGGCGGCGACCGCCGCCTGGAACTGCGCGAGCCCGTGCCAGCCGGTCGCGCGGCCCAGCCGCTTGCCGCGATGGAAGAAGAACCAGGTCGGCACGCCGTGCAACCCGAAGCGGCGCCCCAGCTCGCGATGTTCGTACACGTTGCAGTGGAACCACTTCAGGCCCAGCGCGCGGATCGCGTCGGGCTGCGCGAGCATCGCCTTCTTCGCGATCTCGCAGTTGAAGCAGTCGACGCCCCAGAAGAACACGACCGCGAGCGCGTCGCCGGCGCCGGCGATGCCGGCGTCGAACGTGTCGGCGGACAGCGGCTGCATGCCGAACGCGTCGAACGCGGCCGGATCGACGCCGGCGGGTAGCATGGCGACGTCCTTACTTCGGCTGCGCGACCGTCACGAGCGCCGGACGCAGCACGCGGTCGGCGATCGTGTAGCCCTTTTGCAGCACCGTGACGACGGTGTTCGGCTCCTGATCGGCCGGCACCATCGAGATCGCCTGATGGCGGTGCGGATCGAACTTCTCGCCGACCGGATTGATCGCGACGACGCGGCCCTTCTCGAGCGCGCTCGTCAGCTGGCGCAGCGTGAGCTCGACGCCTTCGCGCACCTTGGCGATGTCGCCCGACGTGTCGCCGACGGCGGCTTCGAGGCTGTCGAGCACCGGCAGCAGGTGCTCGGCGAAGCTTTCGATCGCGAATTTATGGGCCTTCGCGACGTCTTCCTGCGCGCGACGGCGAACGTTCTCGGTCTCGGCCTTCGCCCGCAGGTAGCTTTCCTGCAGCTCGGCGACCTTGGCTTGAGCCTCGGCGAGCGCCGCGTCGGCTGCTTCCGCGGCGGGAGCCGCGTCTTGTGCCGCCTGCGTCTCGCTGCCGTTTTCTTCGGCCGATTGGGATGCCGGGTTCTCTTGCGTGTTTTCCATGTCGCTGAAAGTCGATTAGAGGTTGAAGCCAAATCGGCAACCGCCGGCCGTATGACCGAAGGTGCCGCACATTGCTGGTGCAGATAAGGGCAAAAACCGCGGTTTCAAGAGGGAGATTCGCCGGAATTCGCGCGTGCGGCGAAACAACGAAGCGGTTTGCCCCGCATTGCGCGCATCGGCCGCCGAATCGCGCGAAACGGCCGGTAACAACGCTTACCGGGGAAGTACTAGCCCGGCACTGTGCGCTGCACTACACTCGTTTCAGGCGTCGGGAAAAGCGCGTTTACCCTAGCTCCCGCCGCCCGATCTCCGCCTGGCGCCATTTTCACCCGTCTTTTCGAGGGGAGTACCGTGAAACTGACCTTTGCGATATCGGTGGTCGCGCTGGTACTCATCGCCGGCACCACCACCATCTGTCTGTCGGGCGCCGTGACCGACCGCACGACCGAATACGGCAGCGTACGCGCGACGTTCGATCAGCTGTTCAGCGTCCACCGGACAGTTTGTCGATGATACGGCGGTCGCGCTTCGTCGGCCGGCCATGCAGCGCGGCCGCCGGCTCGCGATACGTACGCCGCCGCTCCAGTTCGGCGAGCCGCTCGGCGCGCCCTGCTTCCGTTTCCGCATAGAGCGTCTGCGCGACGCTGGCCGGCCCGCGCACGTCGCAGACGCCCAGCACGGCAATGTGCCAGACGATGCCATCGATCGCAATCTCGACCTCGTCGCCGACACGCACTTCCTTCGCCGGCTTGACGGCCGCGCCGCCGATCTTCACGCGCCCCTTGTCGACCGCATCGCTCGCGAGCGAACGCGTCTTGAAGAACCGCGCGGCCCACAGCCATTTGTCGATGCGCAGCTTCGCGCCGGGCTCCGTCGAAATCCTGTAGTTCATCCGTTCACCGTTTCGGGTTGGGCGGTCCGCACGGGCCAGCCCTGCAGATTCTCCGCGACGATCTCGCCGAGCGCGCCGATCCACGCCGGCGCGCCGTTCAGGCACGGAATCCGGTGGAACGACTGGCCGCCGCCCGCGATGAACTCGTCGCGCACTTCCATGCCGATCTCCTCGATCGTCTCGAGGCAGTCGGCCGTGAAGCCCGGACAAAACACGTCGGCGCGCCGCACGCCGGCCTCGCCGAGCTCGCGCAGCGTCGGCGCCGTGTACGGCTGCAGCCATTCGGCCTTGCCGAAGCGCGACTGGAACGTCACGCGGCATTCGATCGTCGAGAGCCCGAGCGCAGCCATCAGCAGCGCGCCCGTCTGCTGGCACTGGTCGTGATACGGATCGCCGAGATCGAGCGTGCGCTTCGGCACGCCGTGAAAGCTCAGCACGAGCTTGTCGCCGGCCGCGAAATCGGGCCGGCCGTGCTGCGCCCAGTAGTGGCGCACCTGCTCGGCGAGCGCGTGGATGTAGGCCGGGTGGTCGGCATAGTGGCGCACCGTGCGCACTTCCGGCTGGTTGCGCATGCGCGCGAGCGCCGCGAAGGCGGCGTCGAACGCGGTGGCCGTCGTCGATGCCGAATACTGCGGATACATCGGCATCAGCAGCACGCGCTCGACGCCTGCGCGCTTGAACTGCGCGAGCGCCTGTGCGATGCCGGGGCTGCCGTAGCGCATCGCGTAGTCGACCAGCACGTGATAGTCGTTCGACGCGAGCAGGTGCCGCACGCCCTCGGTCTGACGCTCGGTGTACACGCGCAGCGGCGAGCCCTCGGGCATCCACACCGCCGCGTACTTCTTCGCGGATGCCCGGCCGCGCAGCGGCAGGATCAGCGTGCGCAGCAGCACCTGCCAGACGGGCTGAGGGATTTCGACGACACGCGGATCGGACAGGAATTCGGCGAGGTAGCGCCGCACCGCACGCGGCGTCGGCGCGTCGGGCGTGCCGAGATTGATCAGCAGCACGCCGACGCGGTGGGCAGCCGCGACGCTCGAAGGCGGCTCAAGGTCGAAACGCATGGGCAAGAACGTGCTCGAGGCACGAAACCGGATGGCTTTTAATTATAGCGGGGTGCGGATGTCGGGCCTCGGAGGTCGGGCCGCGCGGTCGAACCGCGGGAGACCGGCCCGGCGCGCAGATCAGCCGGGGCGCAGGCCGGCCGCGACGATCGATCCGCCGCCCACTAGCCGTCCGGCCGACTGGCGGCGCGGCGCCCGCGCGCCGATGATGGCGGAACGCGCTCGCGCCGGCTATTGCTGGCTCAGCGTCAGCGACAGCAGGCGCGCGGTGATGTCGACGATCGGGATCACGCGGTTGTACGCCATCCGCGTCGGCCCGATCACGCCGAGCGTGCCGACGATCTTGCCGTTCACCTCGTAAGGCGCGGTGACGACGCTCATCTCCTCGATCGGCACGAGCGTCGATTCGCCGCCGATGAAGATCTGCACGCCCTGGGCGTGGCTCGACACGTCGAGCAGTTGCAGGAGGCCCGTCTTTTGGTCGAATACGTCGAACAGCTTGCGCAGCCGCGCCATGTCGGACGACAGGTCCGCCACCTCGAGCAGGTTGCGCTCGCCGGAAATCAGCACCGTGTCCTCGGTGTCGGGCACCTCGGTGCTCGCCGTCACGGCCGCGTGCATCAGCGCGGTCATGTCGCCGCGCAGCTGGTCGATTTCGTCGCGCAGGCGCCGGCGCACCTCGTCGAACGACAGGCCCGCGAAATGCGCGTTGATGTAGTTCGACGCTTCGGTCAGCTGCGACGGCGAATAGTCGCGCGGCGTCGCCAGCATGCGGTTCTGCACGTCGCCTTCCGGCGTCACGATGATCAGCAGGATGCGCTTTTCCGACAGCCGCATGAACTCGATCTGCTTGAACACGTGGCTGCGGCGCGGCGTCAGCACGACGCCGGCGAACTGCGACAGGTTCGACAGCACGCTGGCCGCGGCGGCGACCACCTTCTGCTGCGGCTCGCCGGCCTGCAGCGTGCTCTGCACCTGCCGCGCGACAGCCGCGGCGTCGATCGGCGTTTCGACGGTCAGCATCGTGTCGACGAACAGCCGGTAGCCGCGCGGCGTCGGCACGCGGCCGGCCGACGTGTGCGGGCTCGACACGAGGCCGAGCTCCTCCAGATCGGACATCACGTTGCGGATCGTCGCGGGGCTCAGCTCGAGCCCCGAGTACCGGGACAACGTGCGCGATCCGACCGGCTGACCGTCGGCGATATACCGTTCGATCAGGGTTTTCAGGAGGGTTCGTGCGCGAGGATCTAGCATGGTGGAAAATTTTAGCGCAACCGCGCGAGCGCGGCGAGTGGCCGCAAGCGCTGTTGCGCGGCGGCGTCCGATCCGGCCCCGCGGCGGCACGACGGTTCTTTTCGGCATCGAGCTATGGTGTAATGCCGGCATGAAAACCGGTAATCTGTTCAACACCGTCGCGCTCGTCGGCCGCAGCAACACGCCGGGCATCGCCGAGCCGCTCGCCACGCTCGCCGCCTGCATCGCGAAGCGCGGGTTCGAGGTCGTGTTCGAAGGCGACACCGCGCGCGAGATCGGCATCTCGGGCTATCCGGCGCTGACGCCGGCCGAGATCGGCGCGCGCGCCGACGTCGCGGTCGTGCTCGGCGGCGACGGCACGATGCTCGGCATCGGCCGGCAGCTCGCGCCGTACCGGACGCCGCTGATCGGCATCAACCACGGCCGGCTCGGCTTCATCACCGACATCGCCGCGGCCGACATGCAGGCGCTCGTCCCCGTGATGCTGTCGGGCAAGTTCGAGCGCGAGGAGCGCTCGCTGCTCGAGGCGCGAATCGTCCGCGACGGCGAACCGATCTACCACGCGCTCGCATTCAACGACGTCGTCGTGAACCGCAGCGGCTTCTCCGGGATGGTCGAGCTGCGCGCGTCGGTCGACGGCCGGTACATGTACAACCAGCGCTCCGACGGCCTGATCGTCGCGACGCCGACCGGCTCGACCGCATACGCGCTGTCGTCGGCGGGCCCGATCCTCCATCCGCAGCTGCAAGGCATCGTGCTCGTGCCGATCGCGCCGCACGCGCTGTCGAACCGGCCGATCGTGCTGCCGGACGATTCGAAGATCGCGATCCAGATCGTCGGCGGGCGCGACGTCAACGTGAACTTCGACATGCAGTCGTTCACCGCGCTCGAACTGAACGATACGATCGAGGTGCGCCGCTCGAAGCACACGGTGCCGTTCCTGCATCCGATCGGCTACAGCTACTACGCAACGCTGCGCAAGAAGCTGCACTGGAACGAGCACGCCTCGAACGAAGACGACAAGGCGTCCTGACGCGCCGCCGCCCGACACCATGCTCCGCCACCTCTCGATACGCGACTTCGTCATCGTCGCCGCGCTCGATCTCGAATTCGACGCCGGCTTTACCGTCTTTTCCGGCGAAACCGGCGCCGGAAAATCGATCCTGATCGACGCGCTCGCGCTCGCGCTCGGCGAGCGCGCCGACGCGAGCGTCGTGCGCACCGGCTGCAGCCGTGCCGACATCACCGCCGAATTCACGCCGCACGACCGTGTCGCGCGCTGGCTCGACGAACACGCTTTCGACGCCGAAGACACCGTGATGCTGCGCCGCGTGATCGACGCGAACGGCCGCTCGCGCGCATTCATCAACGGCACCAGCGCGACGCTCGCACAACTGCGCGAACTCGGCGAGATGCTCGTCGACATTCACGGCCAGCACGCGCACCAGTTGCTGATGCGTCCCGACGCGCAGCGCGAGTTGTTCGACACGCACGCGGGGCTCGTCGCCGAGGCCGCGAACGTCGCGCGCGCGTGGCGCGTCTGGCGCGATGCGACGCAGGCGATCGACGCGGCGAAGGCGCACGAACGCGAGCTGCAACTGGAACGCGAAAAGCTCGCATGGCAGCTCGCGGAGCTCGACAAGCTCGCGCCGCAGCCGGGCGAATGGGAAGAAGTGAGCGCCGAGCACAAGCGCCTGTCGCATTCGGCGAATCTGATCGAGGGCGTGCGTGGCGCGCTCGATGCGCTGTCCGAATCGGACGACGCGATGCTCACGCAGCTCGGCGCGATCGTGTCGAAGCTGCGCAGCCTCGCCGATTACGACGCCGCGCTCGGCGACGCGCTCGCGTCGCTCGAGCCGGCCGAAATCCAGCTGCAGGAAGCGGTCTATTCGCTGTCGCACTACGCGCAGCGTCTGGATCTCGATCCCGACCGCCTCGCGCAGGTCGAAATGCGCCTCGACGCGCTGCATTCCACCGCCCGCAAGTTCCGGCTGCCGCCCGACACGCTGCACGAGGAACACGCGGCGCGCCGCGCGCAGCTTGCCGCGCTCGACGCGGCGGCCGATCTCGGCGCGCTCGAAGCCGCGCAGGCGAAGGCATGGGACGCGTATCTGGCCGACGCGAAGCGCCTGTCGAAGGCGCGCGCGCAGGCCGCGAAGGCGCTCGGCACCGCGGTGACGGCCGGCATGCAGGAACTGTCGATGGCAGGCGGCAGCTTCGAAGTCGCGCTCGTGCCGCTGGCGGACGGCGGCCCGCACGGGCTCGAGCAGATCGAATTCCGCGTCGCCGGCCACGCCGGCGTGCCGCTGCGCCCGCTCGCGAAAGTCGCGTCGGGCGGCGAACTCGCGCGGATCAGCCTCGCGCTCGCGGTGATCGCGAGCGCCGCGAGCCCGACGCCGACGCTGATCTTCGACGAGGTCGATACGGGTATCGGCGGCGGCGTGGCCGAAGTCGTCGGCCGGCTGCTGCATCAGCTCGGGCGTGACCGGCAGGTGCTGTGCGTGACGCACCTGCCGCAGGTCGCGGCGCGCGGCGACCACCATTTCCAGGTCGCGAAAGGCAGCGACGAGCACGGCGGCACCGTGTCGACCGTCGTCGCGCTCGACAAGGCGAGCCGGATCGAGGAAGTCGCGCGGATGCTCGGCGGGCTCGAGATCACCGCGACGACACGCAAGCACGCGAAGGAAATGCTCGCGGCCTGACGCTGCGGCGCGGCAAGCACGCCGGCGCCGCAGCGCCGTGGCGGCGGGCGGACCGCACGTGCGCCCGCCTGCTCCGCCGACGCGTTTACTTATATAGAAGCGCCGCCCGCCCGCGCACGCCGCCGCCCATCAAACGCCCGTTTCAAGCGCACCGAACACGCGCGTCCACAGCGCGATCACGGCCGCGCGCTCGTCGGCGACGAGCGCCGGCTCGACGCGCGCCTTCTCCATCCCGTCGAGCCGCAGCTTGTGCTGCAGCTTCCGGTACGTGCGGTACGCCGCGCCGACGCGCTCGGCCTCGTCCTCGCCCATCAGCCCGAAGCGCGCGACTTCGCGCAGCAACGCGATATTGCCCGTGTTGCGGATCAGTTCCGGGTCGCTCGACGCGTGCAGCAGCACCCAGTACTGGACGATGAACTCGATGTCGACCATGCCGCCGCGGTCGTGCTTCAGATCGAACAGCTCGGTCTGGTTCGGGTGCCCGGCGAGCACCTTGGCGCGCATGTCGACGATTTCCTTCGCGAGGACGTCCGCGTCGCGCGGCGTCGTCAGCACCTGCCGGCGGATCGCCTCGAACGCCGCGCCGATCTCCGCGTCGCCCGCGCTGTAGCGCGCCCGCGTCAGCGCCTGGTGCTCCCAGACCCACGCGGTGTTCGCCGCATCGCCTTCGCGCAGCTGATAGCGGCGGAACGCGTCGAGGTCCGTCACGAGCAGCCCGGCCTCGCCGTTCGGCCGCAGCCGCAGGTCGATGTCGAACAGCGCGCCGGCGCCGGTGGCCGTCGTCAGCCAGGTGATGAGGCGCCGCGTGAACGTGGTGTACACGTCGGCCGAGCGATCGTCCGGATCGTCGTACAGGAAGATCAGGTCGAGATCGGATGCGTAGCCGAGCTCCTTGCCGCCGAGCTTGCCGTACGCGATCACCGCGAATTTCGGCACGTCGCGGTGACGCTTCGCGAGCTGCGACCAGACGACTTCGATCGTGACGTCGAGCACCGCGTCGGCGAGCTCCGACAGCCGGTCGCTGACGTGCTCGACCGACAGCTGCCCGGCCAGGTCGATCAGCAGGATCCGGAATACCTCCGCGTGCTGCGCATGCCGCAGCAGGTCCATCTGCTGTTCGGGACCGTCGGCGGCGGCCAGGCGCGCGCGCAGTGCGTCCTTGAACGCCGGCCAGTCGAACGGGCTCGCAATCGCTTCGTCGTCGAGCAATTCGTCGAGCAGCTGCGGGTGGCGGATCAGATAGCCGCCGCCCCAGCGCGTCGCGCCGAGCACCGACAGCACGCGGTCGAGCGCGGCCGGATATTCGGTCAGCAGCGCCAGGTAGACGCCGCGCCGGCTGACCGTCTCGAGCAGGTCGAACAGGCGCACGATCGTGTCGTCGCGGCGCGCGGCGTCGATTTTCGGTGCCGCCTCCAGCGCGCGCTGCGCGACGCTGTCGAAGCGCTGACGGCTTTTTTCCGGCAGGCCCGTATAGCGCGACGACTGCCATACCGCGCGCAGCCGCGCGAGCATCGCAGCCGGATCGGCGAAGCCGAGGCCCTCGAGGCGCGCCGTCAGCGCGTCGTCCTCGCCGTCGTCGGCGAGTGCGCCGCTCCAGATCCAGGTGGCCGCCGTGTCGTCGCCGGCACTGCACGGGCCGCCGCCCACCTTGTCCGCGAAGATCTGGTCGAACTGCGCCTCGACAAACGTGCGATGCGCGTCGAGCGCCGTCATCAGCGCCGCGTAGTCGGCAAAGCCGAGCGAGGCGGCGAGCGCCGCGCGCTCGTCGGGTTCGACCGGCATCGCGTGCGTCTGCGCGTCGTTGCGGTACTGCAGCCGGTGCTCGAGCGTGCGCAGGAAGTTGTACGCGTCAGTCAGGCGCGCACGCACGTCGTCGGCGATCAAGCCGCGCGCCTGCGCGTGCGCGAGCACCGCGAGCGTGGGCCGCACGCGGAACCCCGCATCCTGGCCGCCGCGGATCAGCTGGAACACCTGCGCGCTGAACTCGATCTCGCGGATGCCGCCGCGGCCGAGCTTGATGTCGTCGGCCTTGTCGGGCCGCATCGACGCGCGGCGCGCGGCTTCGTGGCGAATCTGCTGATGCAGCGAACGGATCGCGCCGATCACGCCGAAGTCGAGATAGCGCCGGTACACGAACGGCTTCACGATCGACTCGAGCTGCGACGCGAGCCGCCGCGCCGCGTCGCTGTCGCCTTCCGACACGAGCCGCCCCTTGATCCAGGCGTAGCGCTCCCACTCGCGCCCCTGCACGTAGAAATACTCTTCGAGCATCCCGAGGCTGCATACGAGCGGCCCGGAATCGCCGTTCGGGCGCAGCCGCATGTCGACGCGAAACACGTAGCCGTCGGCCGTGACTTCCGACAGCACGCCGATCAGGCGCCGGCCGAGCCGCGTGAAATATTCCTGCGTGGACAGCGGCGCGCGCGTGCCGCCGGCCGTCTCGCCGTCGTCCTCGTAGACGAAGATCAGGTCGATGTCGGACGACACGTTCAGTTCGCGGCCGCCGAGCTTGCCCATCCCGACGACGCCGAGCACCACGCGCTGGCCGTCGGCGCCGCGCGGCTCGCCGTACAGCGCCTCGAATTCGGCCGACAGCAGCGCGAGCGAGCGCTGCACGGCGAGCTCGGCCAGATCGGTCATCGCGCCCGTCACCTCGGCGACGCTCGCGAGCCCGCGCAGGTCGCGCTCGGCCACCGCGCCGAACACCTCGGTGCGCAATTGCCGCAGCGCGCGCTTCAGCTGTTCGTCGGTCGGCACGGCCGCGCCGGCCGGCGGCACGCCGAGCAGCGCGGTGAGCCGTTCGTCCTGCTGCGCGCGCGTAAGCGGCGCGTCGGCCCAGCGGGCGATCTGCTCGACGAGCGCCGGACGCGCGGCGGCCGCGCGCGCGAGGTAACGGGAATAGGACGTGCTGATCAGGGCGGAAGCGTCGGTCATCGAGAAGCAGGCCTTGCGGTCGGGCCGGCCGGCACGCGCGTGCATTCGATGCGCGCTGCCGGCCGGCCCCAATGGACAAGGCGCGGCATCGCGGACGCGCCGCGCCCGTGCGACGCCGCGCGCCGGGAGGCCCGCGCCGCGCCGCCTGGCGGCCGCCGGCACGAACCCGTGTGATACATTTCAACGTCAGTCTGCAAAACTACCATATCGCCGCCCGTCCGCCGCATGTCCGACCGTCAGGAATCCGCCGCAGCAGCGCCCGAAGCGGCCACTCCGAAGCACGATCATCCGGTGCTGCGTCGCGTGTTCAAGGTGACGCTGGCGGTCGCGATCGGCACGTACTTCGTCGCGTGCGGCACGTTCCTCGGGCTGCGCTACGTGCTGCTGCCGCGCATCGACGAATTCCGCCCGCGCATCGAGCGCGCGGTGTCCGACAAGCTCCACGCACAACTGTCGATCGGCAAGCTGTCGCCGCACTGGTCCGGCATGCAGCCGGGCGTCGAAGTCACCCGTCTGACGATCCGCGGCCGCGACGGTCAGGTCGCGCTGTCGGTACCGCACGCGACGGCTGCGCTGTCGTGGATGTCGCTGCTGCGGCTGTCGCCCGCGCTGTCGAGCCTGATCGTCGATGAGCCGGACCTCGTCGTCGCGCGCGCGGCGGACGGCTCGCTGAGCATCGCGGGCGTCGGCGTCGCGTCCGCGCACGGCGGCAACGACACGTTCGGCACCTGGCTGCTGAAGCAGGAAGCGATCGTGCTGCGCGGCGGCACGCTGCGCTGGCGCGACGCGCAGCACGACGCGCCGGAACTCGCGCTGTCCGGCATCCGGCTCGCGGTGCTCAACGACGGCCGCCTGCACAAGGCCGCGCTGCAGGCGCCCGCGAACGGCACGCTGCTGCTCGGCCCGCTCGATTTCCGCGCGCGCTTCACGCACAAGGCGCTCGCGCCGATCGGCAAGCCCTCGAACTGGACGGGCAACGCCTATCTGTCGACGGGCCCCGTCGATCTGCAGACGCTCGCGCGCTATGTCGACATGCCGCTCACGATCCATGCCGGCCGGATCGACAACGCGATCTGGGCGACCTTCAGCAACGGCCGGCTGCGCTCGGCAGGCGGCGACCTGCAGGGCGCCGACGTCGCGCTGCGCGTGCGGCCGACGCAGCCGCGCCTCGACGTGCCGACGGTCGGCTTCCGCTGGGATCTCGCGCTCGATCCGGGCCGCGACTACACGCTGCATCTGACGCACTTCAACGCGGAACTGGGCCAGCCGCCGCTGCCCGACGGCACGCCGCTCGCGCGTTCGCTCGCGCTGTCGACGCTGAAGGCGCGCTATCGCGTGCCGACGGCCGATCAGGGCCAGCTGCTCAGCGTCGTCGGCGATCGCGTCGATCTCGGCATCCTCAGCGAATTCATCCGCGGGCTGCCGCTGCCCGCGCGGCTGCGCAACGAGCTCGTCAAGATCGACCCGCGCGGGATGATGTCGAACTATCACATCGAAGTCGAACGTGCGAAGCCCGCGCGCGCCGACCTCGCCGACGAGGAGCGCCGCATGGGCGCCGCGCCGATCGTGCGCTACCGGTTCCTCGGCGATCTGCAGGGCATCAGCTTCGCGGCGCAGGAGCCGCCGCCGGGGCTGTCGGCGCGCGGCCATCCGCGCGCCGGCCTGCCGGGCGTCGAGAACCTGTGGGGCCGCGTCGACGCGAGCGAGACGGGCGGCACCGCCGAGTTCGACACGGTCGACGCGGCCGTCACGGTGCCCGGCGAGTTCGACGAGCCGCGGCTCACGTTCGACAAGCTGCGCGGCCGCGCGAACTGGACCATCACGCCGGCGCCCGGCGAAAAGCACGCGCGCGTCGACGTGAATGTGCCCGATCTGTTCGTCGCGAACCCCGACGCCGAGATCGCGGTGTCAGGCACCTACACGAATCCGGGGCACGGCCGCGGCTCGCTCGACCTGCGCGCCGATTTCGCGCGCGCGTCGGTCGCCCGGATTCCGCGCTATCTGCCGACGGGGATGTCCGATCACCTGCGTGCCTATCTCGGCCACGCGCTGCAGGACGGCCGCGTGAGGAAGGGCGCGTCGATCGTCGCGCGCGGCCCGCTCGACAAGTTTCCGTTTCAGCATGAGCCGACAGCCGGCGTGTTCCGGATCGTCGCGCCGTTTACGGGCGGCCGCTTCGAGCCGACGCCGTACCCGCCGCGCACGCTCGCGAACGGCACGCCGAGCGTGTGGCCCGCGCTCGACGGCATCGACGGCGTGTTCGAGCTCGCGCAGAACAAGCTGCGCTTCGACATCGACCGCGCGCATTACAAGCGTGTCGCGGTGACGAAGGTCGCCGGCCGCATCGACGATCTCGGCCACCCGAGCGACTCGCCGCTCGTCATCGAAGGCCACGCGCAAGGACCGCTCGCCGACCTGATCGATTACGCGGACAACAGCTCGCTGGGCGCGATGAGCGATCGCGTCGGCGCGCGCATCGACGCGCAGGGGCCGGCGTCGCTCGCGCTGAAGCTCACGATTCCGCAGCACGTCGCGCATCCGCATACGCGGATCGAAGGCGCGCTCGCGTTCGGCGGCAACACGCTGTCGGCGGACGGCGTGCCGCCGCTGTCCGCGCTGCGCGGGCAGGTGCGCTTCACCGAAACCGGCGCGTCGCTGCATGCACTGTCGGGCCGCTTCCTCGGCGGCCCGGTGCGCGCGAACGGCCGCTTCCAGTCGCACGGGCCGTACGCCGTCGACGTCGACGGCAAGCTCGCGCTCGACGCCGCGCGCGGGCTGAATCTGCGCGGCGCCGCGGCGGCGCTGCTCGAACACGTGAGCGGCGACGCGCCGTACCGGATCGCGGTGCGCGGCGCACCGGGGCGCCTACCGGACATCGCCGCGCAATCGGACCTGACCGGCGTCGCGCTGAACTTCCCCGCGCCGTTCGCGAAGCCGGCCGGCACGACGATGCCGTTCCGTTTCACGCTACAGCCGGCGCCGCAGACCGACGGCACGCGCCTCGAGCACGCGGACCTGACGCTCGGCCCCGTGTCGGCGACCTATCTGCTCGATGCGACGCGCGGCGCGCCGCTGCGTGCCGTGCGCGGCGCGATGGGCATCCACCGCATGCCCGACATGCCGCAGGAAGGCGTCAGCGCGGCGGTCGACGTCGACGCCTTCGACGCGGACGCCTGGATCGCGCTGGCGCGTACCCTGCGCGCCGAGACGCCGCGCGCGACGCAGCCGCCGGCGGCGTCGCGCGTCGATGTCGCGAGCTTCGCGCCGAAGCGCTTTGCGCTCCACTTCGGCACGCTGACGCTGCTCAAGCGCAACTGGGAAAACGTGATCGTCGGCGCGTCGCACGTCGACGATCTGTGGCAGGCCAACATCGCGTCGAACCAGGTGTCGGGCTACCTGTCGTGGGCGCCGGGCGGCGGCCACAACGGCGCGGGTGTGCTCAACGCACGGCTCGCGAAGCTCGTGATTCCCGACAGCGCGCAGCACGATCTCGTCGGCCGCGCGATGAACCTGCCGACGCCGACCGATCGGCCGATGCCGTCGGTCGACGTGATCGTCGACCAGGTCGTCGCGCGCAACCACGACATCGGCCGCCTAGTCGTCAACGCACGCAACGTCGACGAGAACGGCGCGCCGGTCTGGCAGCTCGACCGCCTCACGCTGACGAACCCGGACGCGAAACTGAGCGCGACGGGCAACTGGCGCACGTCGCGGCGCGCGCTCGCGCGCGGCGTCGACGAAAGCGAGGCGCCGCGGCGGTCGGTGTTCGACTTCCGGCTCGACGTCGACGATGCGGGCGCGCTGCTCGATCGCGTCGGCCTGCCGCGTACGCTCGCGAAGGGCCAGGGTTCGGTGACCGGCAAGGTCGGCTGGCGCGGCGGCCCGACCGCGGTCGACCTGCCGTCGCTGAACGGCCAGATCGCGCTCGACCTCGAGCACGGGCAAATCCTGAAGGTCGATCCGGGCGCCGCGAAGCTGCTCGGCGTGCTGAGCCTGCAGAGCCTCGCGCGCTTCCTGACGCTGAATTTCCGCGACGTGATCGGCAAGGGACTGCCGTTCGACAAGATCACCGGCACCGCCCGCGTTTCGAACGGCATCGCGCGCACCGACGATTTCGCGATGACGACCGCACCGGCGAACGTGACGGTGCGCGGCGCCGTCGATCTCGGCACCGAGACGCAGGATCTCCATGCGCACGTCGCGCCGAAGGTCGGCGCGGGTGCGGCCGCGATCGCGGCGGCGGTGATCAATCCGCTGCTCGGCGTCGGCGTGCTGGCCGCCGACTTCGCGCTGTCGCAGACGCTGCAGCACGCGTTCGCGCTCGACTACGCGATCACCGGATCGTGGGCGCATCCGCACATCGAGCGGGTGCGGGGCGATCAGGGTAAGATGAATCGCGATGCGGCCGAGGCGCGCGGCCACTGAGCCGCCTTCGCCGCCGGGCCGCACCCCATTTATGACGCCACCGATTTCGCGATGACCGATTCCGCCCCTTCCGCCGCGCCGTTCCGTGTTGCCGCCTTGCAGATGGTCAGCACGCCCGACGTCGGACGCAATCTCGCCGAAGCGCGCCGCCTGATCGCGGAAGCCGCCGACGAAGGCGCGCAGCTCGTGCTGCTGCCCGAGTATTTCTGCTTCATGGGTCAGCGCGACACCGACAAGCTGGCGCTCGCCGAGCCGTACGGCGACGGCCCGATCCAGCAGTTCCTCGCCGATGCCGCGCGCCGCCACCGCGTATGGGTCATCGGCGGCACGCTGCCGCTGAAGGCGTCGGAACCGCAGCGCGTGCTGAACACGACGCTCGTGTTCGATCCGTCGGGCAACGAGGCGGCGCGCTACGACAAGATCCATCTGTTCAACTTCGAGAAAGGCGACGAGTCGTTCGACGAGGCGCGCACGATTCGCCCGGGCGAGACGGTCGTCACGTTCGACGCGCCGTTCGGCCGGGTCGGGCTGTCGGTCTGTTACGATCTGCGCTTTCCGGAGCTGTATCGCAGGATGGGCGATTGCGCGCTGATCGTCGTGCCGTCGGCGTTTACGTATACGACGGGCCGCGCGCACTGGGAGACGCTGCTGCGCGCACGGGCGGTCGAGAATCAGTGCTACGTGCTCGCGGCCGCACAGGGCGGCAAGCACGAGAACGGCCGGCGCACCTGGGGCCACAGCATGCTGATCGACCCGTGGGGCGAGATCGTCGCGGTGCGCGACGAAGGCGCGAGCGTCGTAAGCGGCACGCTCGAGCCGCAGCGCATCGCCGACGTGCGCCAGAGCCTGCCCGCGTGGCGGCACCGCGTACTGACCTGAGCGGCCGGCCCGCTTGAAACGCCGCGCGGCCCACCCATCTGCGCGATACGCATCCGACAACTTTTTGAGAGCACCCGATACCCGCATGAACATCATCGAACCCGGCATCCGCAACCTGGCGCTGGCGAAGGACATCCTGCTGACGCCGTACGGCCTCGACGAGAGCCTGCTCACGCGCACGATCGCGGACATCTTCACGCACCGCGTCGACTACGCGGATCTGTACTTCCAGGCAACGCGCAGCGAGGCGTGGAGCCTCGAGGAAGGCATCGTGAAGTCGGGCAGCTTCAGCATCGACCAGGGCGTCGGCGTGCGCGCGGTGGCGGGCGACCGCACCGCATTCGCGTATTCGGACGACCTGTCGCCGGAAGCGATCGCGCAGGCCGCCGCGGCGACGAAGGCGATCGCGGCCGCGGGCGGCGGCCGCCAGAAGGTGAAGGCGGCGACGTCGTTGAAAGGCATCTCGGGCCGCGACCTCTATCTGCCGTCCGATCCGCTCGCGTCGCTCGACGCGACGGCCAAGGTGAAGCTGCTCGAACGCGTCGAGCAGATGGCGCGCAGCCGCGACCCGCGCATCACGCAGGTCATGGCGGGCCTCGCCGGCGAATACGACGTCGTGCTCGTCGCGCGCAGCGACGGCGCACTGGCGGCCGACATCCGCCCGCTCGTGCGCGTCTCGGTCACGGTCATCGCCGAGCAGAACGGTCGCCGCGAAATCGGCACCGGCGGCGGCGGCGGCCGCTTCGACTACGGCTACTTCACCGACGACGTGCTGTCGCGCTACGTCGACGACGCGGTGCATGCCGCGCTCGTGAACCTCGACGCGCGCCCCGCGCCGGCCGGCGCGATGACGGTCGTGCTCGGGCCGGGCTGGCCCGGCGTGCTGCTGCACGAGGCGATCGGCCACGGTCTCGAGGGCGACTTCAACCGCAAGGGTTCGTCCGCGTTCGCGGGCCGCATCGGCGAGCAGGTCGCCGCGAAGGGCGTGACGGTCGTCGACGACGGCACGCTGCCGAACCGTCGCGGCTCGCTCAATATCGACGACGAAGGCAACCCCACGCAGTGCACGACGCTGATCGAGGACGGGATCCTGAAGGGCTACATCCAGGACACGCTGAACGCGCGCCTGATGAAGATGCCGGTCACGGGCAACGCGCGCCGCGAATCGTATGCGGCCCTGCCGATGCCGCGCATGACGAATACCTACATGCTCAACGGCGACAAGGATCCGCAGGAAATCATCGCGTCGGTGAAGAACGGCCTCTACGCCGTCAACTTCGGCGGCGGCCAGGTCGACATCACGAACGGCAAGTTCGTGTTCTCGGCGTCCGAGGCGTACATGATCGAGAACGGCAAGATCACGTATCCGGTCAAGGGCGCGACGCTGATCGGCAGCGGCCCCGAATCGCTGAAGTACGTGAGCATGATCGGCAACGACATGTCGCTCGACACGGGCGTCGGCGTATGCGGCAAGGAAGGCCAGAGCGTGCCGGTCGGCGTCGGCCAGCCGACCCTGCGCATCGACAAGATGACGGTCGGCGGTACGGCATAACCGCATCGCCGCGCAGACAATCCGCGAATTTTTGACCGAACGCGCGGATTGTCCGCATTTTTGACGCACCCCGGTTGCCAGCGGCACGGCGACCGGGTATAAATTCCGAATCGACTTTTTCGACGAACCGAATCTCCGTCATGTCCGCCAAGTTTTACTTTTACTTTTTTTGGTATCTCAGACCGCTGGCGGATCGAGAGGGTTGATGGCGCGCAAAGCGCAACCGAAATTCCCGAAAAAACCGCCGGCGAACCCGGCGGTTTTTTTTCGCCCTTCGCCAGCCGTCGTCGCGACGGCCGCCCTGCAGCCCGAACGACACACCGCACCACCCGAATCGACGAATCTGCCGCACGCACACTGACCGAACGGCGCCCCCAAAAGCTAGGAGAAACAGCATGCCCCCGCACAATACCGACGACGTCCGCATCCGCGAACTCAAGGAACTGACGCCGCCCGCTCACCTGATCCGCGAGTTCGCCTGCTCCGAAGCGGCGTCCGAGCTGATCTACAACGCGCGGCAGGCAATGCACCGGATCCTGCACGGCATGGACGACCGTCTGATCGTCGTGATCGGGCCGTGCTCGATCCACGACACGAAGGCGGCGCTCGAATACGCGGGCCGGCTCGTGAAGGAACGCGAGCGCTTCAAGGGCGAACTCGAAATCGTGATGCGCGTGTACTTCGAGAAGCCGCGCACGACGGTCGGCTGGAAGGGGCTGATCAACGACCCGCATCTCGACAACAGCTTCAAGATCAACGAAGGGCTGCGCACCGCGCGCGAACTGCTGCTGCAGATCAACGAGATGGGGCTGCCGGCCGGCACCGAATACCTCGACATGATCAGCCCGCAGTACATTGCCGACCTGATCTCGTGGGGCGCGATCGGCGCGCGCACGACCGAGTCGCAAGTGCACCGCGAGCTGGCGTCGGGGCTGTCGTGCCCGGTCGGCTTCAAGAACGGCACGGACGGCAACGTGAAGATCGCAGTCGATGCGATCAAGGCCGCATCGCAGCCGCACCACTTCCTGTCGGTGACGAAGGGCGGCCACTCGGCGATCGTGTCGACGGCCGGCAACGAGGACTGCCACGTGATCCTGCGCGGCGGCAAGGCGCCGAACTACGACGCGGACAGCGTGAACGCCGCGTGCGCGGACATCGGCAAGGCCGGCCTCGCCGCGCGCCTGATGATCGACGCGAGCCACGCCAATAGCTCGAAAAAGCACGAGAACCAGATTCCGGTATGCGCGGACATCGGCCGCCAGGTCGCGGCCGGCGACTCGCGCATCGTCGGCGTGATGATCGAGTCGCACCTCGTCGAAGGCCGTCAGGATCTGAAGGAAGGCTGCGAACTGACGTACGGCCAGAGCATCACCGACGCCTGCATCAACTGGGAAGACAGCGTGAAGGTGCTCGAAGGGCTGGCGGAATCGGTGAAGGCGCGCCGCGTCGCGAGCGGCAGCGGAAACTGACGGGGCGGCAAGCAGCGCGTTCGTCCCGTGGCGCCTCGGCCATGCGGCCAGCGCGCGGTGATCGCCTCGCTCTGCTAGACTAGCTAACATTCTCTAGCTAACCGAGGAGGCGACCATGTCGACGGTTAACATGCACGATGCCAAGTCGCGGCTCTCCAGCCTCGTCGAAGCGCTGGAATCCGGGCGCGAAACCGAGGTCGTGATCGCCCGGAATGGTCATCCAGTGGCCCGGATCGTTCCTTATGCTGCGCCGAAGCGGATCGGCGCAGCTCGTCAGCTGCTTGCCGGGCTGAACATCCCGACAACCGTCGAGGCATTCAATGCCGCCGACGAATCGATCGCCGCGGAATTCGAGGCCAGCTCGGAACAAAGGCTTGCGCCATGAAGCTGCTGCTCGATACGCACATCGCGCTATGGGCGGCGGAGGGCGCGCCTCAACTGTCGACAACAGCGGCCGCGTTAATCGAGCATCCCGAGAACACGCTGTACGTCAGTGCCGCATCCATCTGGGAAATCGCGATCAAATACCGCAAAGGCAATCTGCCGGTCCATCCGCGCGATGCCCGTTCGGCGTTCCGGCTTGCTGGCTTTGCGGAGCTGCCTATCAGCAGCGATCACGTCGAAGGCGTTGCCGCGCTGCCCGATTTTCCGGATCACGCCGATCCGTTCGACCGCGTGATGGTTGCGCAGGCGCTACATGAAGGTATGCCGCTCGTCAGCGCAGATCCCAAGCTGTGGCGCTATCACGCCACGCTCGTGCTGCGCGCCTGACGTCCTCCATGCACCAAAACCAGAGCCCGGCATACGCCGGGCTTTTTCATGAGCAGCCGCGAGTGCCTGCGTGACGCGTTACTCGAGCGCCCCCGAACCGAAAATCTCCGTATTCACGCGCTCCGGCGCGACGCCCAGCGCGACCAGCGCATCGCGCTGCGCCTTCATGAACGCGATCGGGCCGCAGATGTAGTAGTCGGCGTCCGGCACCAGCGCGTACTGCTTCACGCGCTCGGGCGTCAGACGCCCTTCGAGGTCGTGATCGATGCCGACGCGGTCGTTCGGTCCGACCCGCTCGTACAGCACCGTACGCTTCACGTTCGCGTGCTGGCGCACCGTGTCGTTCAGCCAGTCGCGGAACGCGTGCACCGCGCCCGACCGGCATGCGTGGACGAACCGCACGTCGCGCCGACTGCCTTCGGCGACGAGCGTCGACAGCATCGACATCATCGGCGTGATGCCGACGCCGCCCGAGATCAGCACGACAGGCGTATCGGCGTCGCGCCTCAGCGAGAAATCACCCATCGGCGCCGTCACCTCGACGATCGAACCCGCTTCGACGCCGTCGTGCATCAGCGTCGACACCTTGCCGGCCGGAATCGCCTCGGCGTTGCCCGACTCGCGCTTCACCGAGATGCGCAGCCACTTGCCGTTCGGCGCGTCGGACAGGCTGTACTGGCGCGGCTGATCGACACCGAGATCACCGACGAAGCGCTTCACCGTCACGTACTGGCCCGGCTCGAACGACGGCGCCGCGCCGCCGTCCGCCGGCACCAGGTAGAACGACGTGATCTCGTCGCTTTCGCGCACCTTGCGCTCGACGCGGAACGGCCGGAACCCGCTCCAGGCGGCACCCGCGTACAGGTCGGCCTCCGCGCCGATCAGGATTTGCGCGAGCTGGCCGTAGGCGACGCGCCACGCTTCGACCGTAGCCGCGTCGACCGCGTCGCCGAGCACCTCGACGATCGACGCGAGCAAGTTCTCGCCGACGATCGGATAGTGCTCGGGACGAATGTTCAGGCTCGCGTGCTTGTGCGAAATCCGCGACACCGCACCGCCGAGCGCGCCCAGATTGTCGATGTTCGCCGCATACGCATAGACGGCCTTCGCGAGCGTCTCGGGCTGCGTGCCCGTCTTCTGATGCGTCTGGTTGAACAGGTTCTTCAACTCCGGATGGCGCGCGAACATGCGCTGGTAGAAGTGCTTCGTAATCGTCGCGCCGTGTTCGGCGAGGACGGGAGCGGTCGCCTTCACGCGTGCCATCTGATCGGCGGTGATCTGGGTCATGTTCGTTCTCCGTTAAACATGCTGATACGATACCTCTTTAAAATCGCAGGCCGGACGGACAAATTGTCGCAGTGCGGAAAAAGGCGCCGGCTGCGTTACCGGACGCGGCCGCGCTCCCACAGCACGTCCGCGCCGCCGGCTGCGCGGTTCAGCACACGCGCGAGCACGAACAGCAGATCCGACAGCCGGTTCACGTAGCGCCGCGGCGCGTCGTTGAGTGCGTCGTGCCGGCCGAGCGCGACGATCGAGCGCTCGGCGCGGCGGCACACGGTCCGGCACACGTGCGCGAGCGATGCCGCGCGCGAGCCGGCCGGCAGGATGAATTCCTTCAGCGGCGGTAGCGTCGCGTTGTAGTCGGCGAGCCAGCGGTCCAGCCGCGCGAGATGCGTGTCGTCGATCACCGTATGGCCCGGGATGCAGAGCTCGCCGCCGAGATCGAACAGATCGTGCTGAATCGTCACGAGCGCCGTGCGCACGTCGTCGGGCAGCGTTTCGGCGAGCAGCACGCCGAGATTCGAATTCAGTTCGTCGACGTCGCCGATCGCGGCGATCCGCGCATCGTCCTTGCCGACGCGCCGGCCGTCGCCGAGGCCGGTGGTGCCGTCGTCGCCGGTGCGCGTGGCGATCTTGCTCAAGCGGTTGCCCATGCGAATGTCCTCTCCGGTGCGCGGCCGCGATGCGGCCCGGTTGCGTTGGAACGCGATTATCGCAGCCCGCGGCGACGGCCGCAGCAGGCGTTCCAGCGTAGAATGGGCCGAAACCGCGTCGAAGCGGGACCCGTTTTTCGGACGGTCGGCCGCCGCGAACCCGGTCGGCGCGACATGCGCCCGGCATCGTCCGCCGGCCACCGCGCACGATGCCGGCACGCGCCCGTGCGCTGCCCCGACAAAGGAGACATTCGTGAATCACCCCGCCCCGCCGGCGGCCACGCGCCGCCCCCTGCCCCCCGCCATGCTCGATGCGCTGCGCGCCAGGTTCGGCGAGCGCGTCTCGGTCGCCGATGCCGTGCGCGCACACCACGGCCGCGACGAATCGCCGTTCGATCCGCAGCTGCCCGACGCGGTCGTGTTCGCGCACAGCGTCGACGACGTCCGCGAAGTCGTGTCGCAGTGCGCGCTCTACGGCGTCCCGCTGATTCCGTACGGCGCCGGCTCGTCGCTCGAAGGTCATCTGCTCGCGGTGCGCGGCGGCGTGTCGCTCGATCTGTCCGAGATGAACCGCGTGCTGTCGATCAACGCGGAAGACCTGACCGTCACGGTCGAGCCCGGCATTACGCGCAAGGCGCTGAACGAGGCGCTGCGCGACACGGGGCTGTTTTTCCCGATCGATCCGGGCGCCGACGCGAGCATCGGCGGGATGACCGCGACACGCGCGTCCGGCACGAATGCCGTGCGCTACGGCACGATGCGCGAGAACGTGCTCGGCCTCACCGCGGTGCTCGCCGACGGCCGCGTCGTGAAGACCGGCTCGCGCGCGCGCAAGTCGTCGGCCGGCTACGATCTGACGCGCCTGTTCGTCGGCTCCGAGGGGACGCTCGGCGTGATCACCGAAATCACGCTGCGGCTGCATCCGCTGCCGGAAGCCGTATCGGCCGCGATCTGCACGTTCCCGACAATGGGCGACGCCGTGCGCACCGTGATCGAGACGATTCAGATCGGCGTGCCGATCGCGCGCGTCGAATTCGTCGACGCGCTTGCCGTGCGTTCGATCAACCGCCATTCGAACCTGACGCTCGCCGAAGCGCCGACGCTGTTCTTCGAATTCCACGGCACGGAAGCCGGCGTGAAGGAACAGGCCGAGCTCGTGCAGGCGCTCGCGGGCCAGAACAACGGCCAGGGTTTCGAATGGGCGACGCGGCCCGAAGACCGCAGCCGGCTCTGGTCCGCACGCCATAACGCGTATTTCGCGATGCTGCAGCTGAAGCCCGGCTGCCGCGCGGTGACGACCGACGTATGCGTGCCGATCTCGCAACTCGCCGCCTGCGTCGAGGAAACCGAGGCCGATCTGCGCGCGTCGTCGCTGCCGTGCCCGATCGTCGGTCACGTCGGCGACGGCAATTTCCACGTCGCGATCCTGATCGATCCCGACAAGCCCGAAGAAATCGACGAGGCCGAACGCATCAACGACCGGATCGTCGAGCGTGCGCTGCGGCTCGGCGGCACGTGTACGGGCGAGCACGGCGTCGGGCTGCACAAGATGCGCTTCCTGCCGAAGGAGCATGGCGACAACGCGATCGACACGATGCGCGCGATCAAGCTCGCGCTCGATCCGCGCAACCTGATGAACCCCGGCAAGATCTTCGCGTGCTGATGCGGCGGCGAAGCGGCGGCCGCAGCCGCGCTTTGCCTGGGACGGGAGCAAGCGCTGAAGCGCTAATTCCCGTCGCGCTTTGCCTGAGGCTGGAGCAAGCGCCAAAGCGCTCACTCCAGCCGCGCTTTGCCTGGGACGGGAGTAAGCGCTAAAGCGCTAACTCCCGTCGCAAAAGGAGACCCGATGAACGCCCCTGTCGAACTGTCCGCCCAGATGCGCGCGCAGCGCCAGCGCGAAGTCGTCCAGGCGCTGATGGCCGTGCTGCCGACGCACTGCCTGCTGTATCGCGACGAAGACACCGCACCGTACGAATGCGACGGCCTGTCGGCATACCGCCGCCTGCCGCTCGCAGTCGCACTGCCCGAAACCGAATCGCAAGTGCAGCGCATCGTGCAGATCTGCCGCCGCATGGACGTGCCGATCGTGCCGCGCGGTGCCGGCACGAGCCTGTCCGGCGGCGCGCTGCCGATCTCGCTCGGCGTCGTGCTGTCGCTCGCGCGCTTCACACGCATCGTCGAAGTCGATCCGTATGCGCGCACCGCCACCGTCCAGCCCGGCGTGCGCAATCTCGCGATCTCCGAAGCCGCCGCACCGTACGGGCTGTACTACGCGCCCGATCCGTCGTCGCAGATCGCCTGCACGATCGGCGGCAACGTCGCGGAAAATTCGGGCGGCGTCCATTGCCTCAAGTACGGACTCACCGTGCACAACGTGATGCGCGTGCGCGCGGTGACGATCGACGGCGAAATCGTCGAATTCGGCTCGCTCGCGCTCGACATGCCGGGCCTCGACCTGCTCGCCGTGATGATCGGCAGCGAAGGGATGTTCGCGATCGTCACCGAAGTGACGGTGAAGCTGATCCCGAAACCGCAGGCGGCGCAGCTCGTGATGGCGAGCTTCGACGACGTCGTCAAGGGCGGCGAGGCGGTCGCCGCGATCATCGCGTCCGGCATCATCCCGGCCGGCCTCGAGATGATGGACAAGCCGGCGACGCAGGCCGTCGAGGCGTTCACGCACGCCGGCTACGACCTCGACGCGAAAGCGATCCTGCTATGCGAATCGGACGGCACGCCGGAAGAAGTCGCCGAGGAAATCGTGCGGATGACGGCCGTGCTGCGCGAGCACGGCGCGACGCGCATCCAGGTCTCGCGCAACGAAAGCGAGCGGCTGCGCTTCTGGTCGGGCCGCAAGAACGCGTTTCCGGCCGCCGGACGCATCTCGCCCGACTATTACTGCATGGACGGCACCGTGCCGCGCCGCGCGATCGGCCCGCTGCTCGCGCGCATCGAACAGCTCGAAACGCGCTACGGCTTGCGCTGCATCAACGTGTTCCATGCCGGCGACGGGAACATGCATCCGCTGATTCTGTACAACGCGAACAATCCGGACGAACTCCATCGCGCCGAGCAGTTCGGCGCGGAAATCCTCGAATGCTGCGTCGAATTCGGCGGCAGCGTGACCGGCGAGCACGGCGTCGGCATCGAGAAACTGAACTCGATGTGCGTCCAGTTCTCGCCGCAGGAGCGCGACGCGTTCTTCGCGGTCAAGCGTGCGTTCGATCCGCCGGAACTGCTCAATCCCGACAAGGGCATTCCGACACGCGCACGCTGCGCCGAATACGGACGCCAGCACGTGCGCGGCGGGCTGCTGCCGCACCCCGAACTGCCGCGCTTCTAGGCGCGCGCATGCCGGCCGCCGCCCGGCCGGCTTCAGGAAGCGCCCGGCGCGGCCGCGCGGTATGGCGCGGCGCAGGCTCGCGCGCGCCGCCTGCGCGTACCGGGCGGCGGGCCCGCCGCCCGGTACGCGCTGTAGCGCCCCCCTTTCCTCGATGTCGCGGGTGTCGCCGACGCATCCTAGGGATAGTCGCGATGTGGATTCGCGCCACCCCGGTACAATCGATCGGACAACAAGACGAGGCAGCCACGAAAACATGGAAGAGGACGACATCGTCGCCGAATGGGCCGAACGCGTCCGCTCGGCCAGCGCCGACGGCCGCCCGCTGCGGATTCGCGGCGGCGGCACGAAGGACTGGTACGGGCAGACGCTCGAAGGAGAAATACTGGACACGCGCGCGCTGCACGGCGTCGTGTCGTACGACCCGGCCGAACTCGTCGTCACGGTGCGCGCGGGCACGCCGCTCGCGCAGCTCGAAAGCGTCGTCGCGGAGTGCGGCCAGATGCTGCCGTTCGAGCCGCCGCACTTCGGACGCGCGGCCACCGTCGGCGGCTGCATCGCGGCCGGCCTCGCAGGCCCGCGCCGTGCGACCTGCGGCGCGCCGCGCGACTTCGTGCTCGGCGTCACGCTGATGAACGGCCGCGGCGAAACGCTGCGCTTCGGCGGGCAGGTCGTGAAGAACGTCGCCGGCTACGACGTCTCGCGGCTGATGGCCGGCTCGCTCGGCACGCTCGGGCTGATGCTCGAGCTCTCGATCAAGGTGCTGCCGGTGCCGGTCGCCGAAGTCACGCTGAAGTTCGAGATGACGGCGACCGATGCCGTGCGCAAGCTCAACGAATGGGGTGGCCATCCGCTGCCGGTCAGCGGCAGCGCGTGGCGCAACGGCACGCTCGTGCTGCGCCTGTCCGGCGCCGAGGCCGCCGTCAAATCGGCAAAGACGCAGCTCGGCGGCGAAGTCGTCGACGCGGTCGAGGCCGAGCGATTCTGGGCCGGCCTGCGCGAGCACACCGATCCGTTCTTCAACGGGATCCCGCCCGACTATGCGCTGTGGCGGCTCTCGCTGCCGTCGATCACCGAACCGATGCACCTGCCCGGCACACAGCTGATGGAATGGGGCGGCGCGCAGCGCTGGTGGATTACCGACGCCGACGCGCAGACGGTCCGCATGAGCGCGAAGCAGGCCGGCGGCCACGCGACGCTGTTCCGCGCGGGCGACGCCTACGATCGCAGCGCCGGCGTGTTCACGCCGCTCGCCGCGCCGCTGCTGAAAATCCACCGCGGGCTGAAGGCGGCGTTCGATCCCGCGCGCATCTTCAACCGCGGCCGGCTGTATCCCGATCTCTGAGCTGCCGATGCAAACGAACCTCGCCGACTTCATCCGCGACACGCCCGACGGCAACGAGGCCGACGCGATCCTGCGCAAGTGCGTGCACTGCGGGTTCTGCACCGCGACGTGCCCGACCTATCAGTTGCTCGGCGACGAACTCGACGGCCCGCGCGGACGCATTTACCTGATCAAGCAGATGGTCGAAGGCGCGAAAGTCACGCGCAGCACGCAGCAGCATCTCGATCGCTGCCTCACGTGCCGCAGCTGCGAGACGACGTGCCCGTCGGGCGTCCAGTACGGCCGGCTCGTCGAGATCGGCCGCAAGCACGTCGAGGCGCAGGTGCAGCGCCCGCTGTCGCAGCGGCTCGTGCGCCGCCTGCTGGCGAGCCTCGTGCCGAACGCGACGCTGTTCTCGCCCGTGATGCGGCTCGGCCAGCAGGTGCGGCCGCTGCTGCCGAAGCGGCTGCGCGACAAGGTACCGCCGCGCACGCGGCTGCTCGAATGGCCGCAGCGCACGCATCCGCGCAAGATGCTGATGCTCGGCGGCTGCGTGCAGCCGTCGATGCTGCCGAACATCAACATCGCGACCGCGCGCGTGCTGGACGCGCTCGGCGTCGAGACGATCGTCGCGCCCGACGCAGGCTGCTGCGGCGCGATCCGGCTGCATCTGAACTATCACGACGAAGCGCTCGACGACGCGCGCCGCAACATCGACGCATGGTGGCCGTACGTCGAACAAGGCGTCGAAGCGATCGTGATGAACGCGTCGGGCTGCGGCGCGACCGTGCTCGAATATGCACACCTGCTGCGCGACGATCCGGCCTATGCGGAAAAGGCGCGGCGCATCGTCGCGCTGACGCGCGACATCTCGGACGTACTGCTCGCGTTCGAGGCCGAACTCGCGACGCTCGGCCGCCGCCGTGCGATCCATACGGTCGCGTACCATCCTCCGTGCACGCTGCAGCACGGGCAGCAGTCGCGCGGCAAGGTCGAACGGCTGCTCGAAACGCTCGGCATCGACGTGCGGCTGCCGGCCGACAGCCACCTCTGCTGCGGCTCGGCCGGCACCTATTCGCTGACGCAGCCGTCGCTGTCGTACCGGTTGCGCAAGCAGAAGCTGCTGAAGCTGCAGGCGCTCGAACCGCAGATGATCGTGTCCGGCAACGTCGGCTGCATCGCGCACCTGCAAAGCGGCACGCAGATCCCGGTCGCGCACTGGATCCAGCTCGTCGAGCACCTCATCTACGGTTAATGTCGGCGCTCGCCGCTCGCCGCTCGCCGCTCGCGGTGCGCCATGATCGCTGCGTGAAGGGCATGCATGCACGCGAGCGCGTCGCGGCGGCGCGCACGGCGTCCGTATAATGTGCGGATCGTTGCGCCGCCTGCGGCGCATCCGCTCCGTGCCCGTTTTCTCGCGCCGTATCCGTGCCCGTCATGTCCGATCTCGCCGTTCGTCTCGAATCCGTTCATCGCCGCATCGCCGACGCCGCGCGTGCCGCCGGCCGCGATCCGGCCTCCGTGTCGCTGCTCGCCGTATCGAAGACCTTTCCCGCCGACGCGGTGCGGGCCGCGCACGCGGCCGGCCAGCGCGCATTCGGCGAAAACTACGTGCAGGAGTCGATCGACAAGATCGACGCGCTCGCCGATTTGCGCGCGTCGCTCGAATGGCATTTCATCGGGCCGCTGCAATCGAACAAGACGCGCGCGGTTGCCGAGCGCTACGACTGGGTACATTCGATCGACCGGCTGAAGATCGCGCAGCGGCTCGCCGAGCAGCGCCCCGCGCACCTGCCGCCGCTGAACGTGTGCGTGCAGGTGAACATCAGCGGCGAGGCGTCGAAGAGCGGCGTCGCGCCGGCCGAGGTCGCCGAGGTCGCACGCGCGGTGGCCGCGCTGCCGTCGCTGCGGCTGCGCGGGCTGATGGCGATCCCGGAACCGGCAGCCGACCTCGACGCGCAGCGCGTGCCGCATCGCGCACTGCGCACGCTGTTCGACGCGCTGCGTGCCGACGGCCTGCCGCTCGACACGCTGTCGATCGGCATGTCCGCCGATCTCGAGGCGGCCGTACTCGAAGGCGCGACGATCGTGCGCGTCGGCACCGCGATCTTCGGCGCGCGCGACTATTCGCGCTGAACGCCGCGCCCTATCCCTTCACTCACTCGCTCAATCCGACATCATGAAAATCGCATTCATCGGCGGCGGCAACATGGCCGCGGCCCTGATCGGCGGCCTCATCAAGCGCGGCGTCGCCGCGGACGGCCTGTACGCGATCGACGTCAACGAAGACGTCCGCGCGCGCGCCGCGCAGCAGTTCGGGATCCGCACCGGCGCCGCGATCGACGCGGCAATCGGCGACTACGACGCGATCGTGCTCGCGGTCAAGCCGCAGGTGCTGAAGGACGTCGCGCAGGCGCTCGCGCCGCATCTGCGCGCGCAGCTCGTGATCAGCATCGCGGCCGGCATCCGTGGCGCGGATCTGTCTCGCTGGCTCGGCGGCTACGCGCGCGTCGTGCGCACGATGCCGAACACGCCCGCGCTCGTCGGCATGGGCGTGACGGGCCTCGCCGCACTGCCGGGCGTCGATGCGGCCGGCCGCGAACTGGCTTCGAACGTGCTCGGCGCGGTCGGCGAGATCGTCTGGTTCGACGACGAATCGCGGCTCGACGCCGTCACGGCGATCTCGGGCAGCGGGCCCGCATACGTGTTCTATTTCATCGAAGCGCTGCAGGAAGCGGCGCGCCGCCTCGGGATGAACGACGAACAGGGCCGCGCGCTCGCGGTCGCGACGTTTACGGGCGCCGCGCAGCTCGCCGCGCAATCGGGCGAGCCGGCTGGCGTGCTGCGCGAGCGCGTGACGTCGAAGGGCGGCACGACGGCCGCCGCGCTCGCGTCGTTCGACGCGCAAGGTGTGAAGGAAGCGATCGTGCGCGGCGTGCTCGCGGCCGACGCACGCGCGAAGGAAATGGGCGACGAACTCGGCCGCGCCTGAGCGGCTCGACGCTTCGTCCTGCACGAGGATGGACTTGCGCAGCAGACCGCGCACGCCATCATCCGGTAGCAGCAACAAAAAAGCGGCCTCGGCCGCTTTTTCTTTTTCTGCTTCAGCACGCCGCGCGCGGCACGAAGCCGCGCGGGCCGCCGTTCAGCTCGCCGCCATCAGGTAATGCGCGGCAATGCCGGCGAACAGCACGCCGCCGAGCCAGTTGTTGTGGCGGAATGCCGCGAAGCACGGCATCCGTTCGCGGCCCTTGATCAGCGTGTAGTGATACACCGCGCAGCCGGCGGCGGCGGCCCAGCCCACCCAGTACGCCGCACCGAAGCCGAGCGTGATGCCGATCCACACGTAGATTCCGAGCGTGACCGCATAGCACGCCATGACGGCCGCGACGTCGAAACGGCCGAACGTCAGCGCCGACGTGCGAATGCCGATCTTGATGTCGTCGTCGCGGTCGACCATCGCGTATTCGGTGTCGTACGCGACCGACCAGAACACGTTGGCGATCAGCATCACCCACGCGAGCGGCGGCACCGTGTTCTGCACGGCCGCGAACGCCATCGGAATTCCGAAGCCGAACGCGATCCCGAGATACGCCTGCGGAATCGCGAAGAAGCGCTTCATGAACGGATAGGTACCCGCGACGAACAGCGCGACGACCGACAGCTCTTTCGTCAGCGTATTGAGCGGCAGGATCAGCAGGAACGCCACGAACGACAGGCCGACGGCAATCGCGACGGCCTCCCACGCGCGGATCTTGCCCGACGTCAGCGGCCGGTCGGCCGTGCGCTTCACGTGCCGGTCGAAATCGCGGTCCGCGTAGTCGTTCATCGCGCAGCCGGCCGAGCGCATCAGCAGCGTGCCGAGCGCGAAGATCACGATCAGCGGCCAGCGCGGATGGCCGTCCGACGCGATCCATAGCGCGTTCAAGGTCGGCCACAGCAGCAGCAGGCTGCCGATCGGCTTGTCCATCCGGACAAGGCGCAGGTACAGGGGAAAGCGGGCAAGCATGGCGAAGCACCGGAAAGACGATCCCGGCATTTTAGAGCCCAACGGCCGTTTGCGTCATGGGTGCGGCCGGCGCGAGGCCCGGCCGAGGGGAATGGATCGGTGTGAAGAAATCGGCGGATCGCCGACCAAGATCGAAGGCGGCCGGCACGATCCGGGAACCATCGGTGCCGCGCGAGTCGCCGTGCGAACCGTCCGGCGGCAGCGCCGCCGCCTACCTTGCGGCCCTGCCGCATGCCGCAACGACATGCCGCGCGCCGCGGCCGGGCGCGCGCCCCGCCGCGCAACGTCCTTACGCGAGCAGCGACCGCAGCATCCACGCGGTCTTTTCATGCGTCTGCAAGCGCTGCGTGAGCAGATCGGCAGTCGGCTCGTCGCTCGCCGCGTCGGCCGCCGGGAAAATCTCGCGCGCGGTGCGCACGACAGCCTCGTGCCCTTCGACGAGCTGGCGGATCATGTCTTCGGCGGCCGGCACGCCCTCGGCTTCCGGCACCGACGACAGTCGCGCGAAATCGCCGAACGTGCCCGGCGCGACGACGCCGAGCGTGCGAATGCGTTCCGCGATCGAATCGACCGCGAGCCACAGTTCGTTGTACTGCTCCTCGAACATCAGATGCAGCGTGTTGAACATCGGGCCCGTCACGTTCCAGTGGAAATTGTGCGTCTTCAGATACAGCGAAAACGTATCGGCCAGCAAGCGCGACAGGCCGTCGGCGATCTTCCTGCGATCCTTGTCGCTGATGCCGATGTTGATTTGCGTTGCATTTGCATTGCCTTTCTTTGCCATCGTCGGACTCCTCATTTCGACATGTTGAACCGATGAAAATGCGTCGAGCCATTCGCATGTCGCGTGCACGCGGCATGCGCTCGCGGCCTGCCAGTTTAGCGTGACGCGCGCCAATGCGCGCTTACGCGCCGGCCACGTGAGCGATCGCGCCGAGCGCGTGCGCGATCAGCACGGCCGCGCCGCTGCCGGCGATCGCCGCGCCGACGAGGCGCCGCGCGGCGGCTGGCGCACGCAGTGCGGGCGCGGCAAACGCCGCGTGCATGTCGAGCGTGCGTTGCGTCATGATGGTCCCTCCTTCAACGAAACGGCGACGCCGCGCCGGGCTGCCGCTCATCGGCCGCCCGGCGCTCGCCGCCCTGTTGCAAGACTTCGCTGCCGCATCGCTGCCGGCAGCGGGCTGTTAGACGAGATCGAAGCGGTCGAGGTTCATCACCTTGTTCCATGCCGCGACGAAGTCGTGTACGAACTTCTGCTGAGCATCCGCACTGCCGTACACCTCGGCAAGCGCGCGAAGCTGCGAATGCGAACCGAACACGAGGTCGACGCGCGTGCCCGTCCACTTCAGCTCGCCCGTCGCACGATCGCGGCCTTCGAACACGTCGTTGTCGGCCGATGCGGGCTTCCACTCGGTACGCATGTCGAGCAGGTTCACGAAGAAGTCGTTCGTCAGCGTGCCCGGACGCTCGGTGAAGACCCCGTGCTTCGGATCGCCGACATTCGTGCCGAGCACCCGCATCCCGCCGACGAGCACCGTCATCTCCGGCGCGGTCAGCGTCAGCAGTTGCGCCTTGTCGACCAGCAGCGCCTCGGCCGGCGTCTTGAACTTGCGCTTCAGATAGTTGCGGAAGCCGTCGGCGACAGGCTCGAGCACGGCCATCGCGTGGACGTCGGTCTGCTCCTGCGACGCATCCGTACGGCCCGGCGCGAACGGCACCGTCACCGTGACGCCCGCGCTCTTCGCGGCCTGCTCGACGCCGGCCGCACCGGCCAGCACGATCAGATCCGCGAGCGATACCTTCTTGCCGCCCGTTTGCGCATCGTTGAACGCCTTGCGCACGCCTTCGAGCGTCTCGAGCACGGCCGCGAGTTCGGCCGGGCGGTTCACTTCCCAGTCCTTCTGCGGCGCGAGACGGATGCGCGCGCCGTTTGCGCCGCCGCGCTTGTCCGAGCCGCGGAACGTCGACGCCGACGCCCATGCGGTCGATACGAGCTGCGACACCGACAGCCCCGACGCAAGCACCTTCGCCTTCAGCGCCGCGATGTCGGCTTCGTCGATCAGCGGATGGTCGACGGCCGGCACCGGGTCTTGCCACAGCAGCTCCTCGGCCGGCACGTCCGGGCCGAGATAGCGCGAACGCGGACCCATGTCGCGGTGCGTGAGCTTGAACCATGCGCGCGCAAACGCGTCGGCGAACTGGTCCGGATGCTCGTAGAAGCGGCGCGAGATCTTCTCGTACTCGGGATCGAAGCGCAGCGCGAGGTCGGTCGTCAGCATCGTCGGACGGTGCTTCTTCGCCGGATCGAACGCATCGGGGATCACCGCCTCCGCATCCTTCGCGACCCACTGATGCGCGCCGGCCGGGCTCTTCGTCAACTCCCACTCGTAGCTGAACAGGTGCTTGAAGAAATCGTTGCTCCACTTCGTCGGCGTCGATGTCCACGTGACTTCGAGGCCGCTCGTGATCGCGTCCTTGCCCTTGCCGGTGCCGAACGTGCTCTGCCAGCCAAGACCCTGCTGCTCGAGGGCCGCCGCTTCCGGCTCGGGGCCGACGCTCGAGGCGGGACCGGCACCGTGCGTCTTGCCGAACGTGTGGCCGCCCGCGATCAGCGCGACCGTCTCTTCGTCGTTCATCGCCATCCGTGCGAACGTCTCGCGGATGTCGCGCGCGGCCGCGACCGGATCGGGATTGCCGTCCGGGCCTTCCGGGTTCACGTAGATGAGGCCCATCTGCACGGCCGCGAGCGGGTTCTCGAGCTCCCGGTTGCCGGAGTAGCGGCTATTCGGGCCGCCGCTCAGCTCGAGCCAGATCTTTTCGGAACCCCAGTACACGTCGTCCGGTTCCCACGTGTCGGGACGGCCGCCCGCATAGCCGAACGTCTTGAAGCCCATCGATTCGAGCGCGACGTTGCCGGTCAGGATCAGCAGGTCGGCCCACGAGATGTTGCGGCCGTACTTCTGCTTGATCGGCCACAGCAGCCGGCGCGCCTTGTCGAGGTTCGCGTTGTCGGGCCAGCTGTTCAGCGGTGCGAAGCGCTGCTGCCCGCCGCCCGCGCCGCCGCGGCCGTCGGCGATCCGGTACGTGCCCGCGCTATGCCAGGCCATCCGGATGAACAGGCCGCCGTAGTGGCCGAAGTCGGCCGGCCACCAGTCCTGCGACGTCGTCATCAGCGCGTGCAAATCGCGCTTCACGGCCGCGAGGTCGAGCTGCTTGAATGCCTCGGCATAGTTGAAGTCCTTGTCCATCGGATCGGACAGCGACGAATGCCGGTGCAGGATATTCAGGTTGATCTGATTCGGCCACCAGTCCTTGTTCGATGTGCCGCTGCCTGCGGTGTGGTGGAACGGGCACTTCGGTTCGGTCGACATGCTTTTTCTCCTTGGATGGCTCATGTGCCCCCGTGCCGGCGTAGCGCCGGACGACGTGCGCGGAGCGTGATTGCGGGGGTGGAAACGGAACAGGCGGGGCCTGCCGCCCGACTACGGGATGCGCTTCGCGTCGCGCTTCCCGGGCGAAGCGCCGCAGGCGGGACGCTTCGGGCAAGCGCGGCCGGCAGACGCGCCGCCGGCGATGCGCTGGGTCTTCGTGTTGTCGATCATGCTTTGCTCCCTCTTCGGCGCGGTTGAATCGGGGGAACACGGGACCGGCGTACGGCGTCATCCGCCATACGTGCGATCCGCCAGGTATGCGAACGCAATCGGACGCAGGCTGCGGATCGCGGCCCTGGCACGATTGACGACTTGCTCGCGCGACGCGATGTTCCGCTGCGCGTGCCGCAATACCGATCGCATCATGACATCCTCCTTTGACGCTTGCATTGAATCTGCAACGGGCGCCTCGGGGACGCCGACCATGTGAAGAGTCTACGTAAATCTATCGCTTAATAGAATTCGATTGTTTAAATCTATGCTATAGGGAAAAATAAACGGGGTCGCGAGACCCCGTCGATCGATGCGGCGCGGCGGCCACGTCAGTTCAAGGTAGCCGGCATGTCGAGCTTCGCGACGCCCGGCAGCTCGCACGCGGCGATCGCTTCGCTGATCGCGTCGATCGCCGGCATCCGCGTGAAGCTCTTGCGCCACACCAGCACGACGCGGCGGTCGGGCACCGGCTCGTTGAACGGCACGTACGACAGCAGCTCGGCGTCCGGGCCGTTCGCGCGCGGGCCGATCTCCGGCACCGACATTCTCGGCAGCACCGTGATGCCGACGCCGCTTGCGACCATATGGCGGATCGTCTCGAGCGACGAGCCTTCGAACGTCTTCTGGATGCCGTCGGCCGTCTGCGAGAAGCGCATCAGCTCGGGGCACACGCCGAGCACGTGGTCGCGGAAGCAGTGACCGTTGCCGAGCAGCAGCATCGTTTCCTGCTTCAGGTCTTCGGCGTCGATCTCGCGGCGCTTCTCCCACGGATGGCCGGCGGGCAGCGCGACGACGAACGGCTCGTCGTACAGCGGCCGCACCATCAGCCCCGTTTCGGGAAACGGCAGCGCCATGATCGCCGCGTCGATCTCGCCTTGCTTCAGCAGCTCGAGCAGCTTCAGCGTGTAGTTCTCCTGCAGCATCAGCGGCATCTGCGGCACGCGCTGGATCATCTGCTTGACGAGCGTCGGCAGCAGGTACGGGCCGATCGTGTAGATCACGCCGAGGCGGAACGGGCCGACGAGCGGGTCCTTGCCCTGCTTCGCGATCTCCTTGATCGCGAACGTCTGCTCGAGCACGCGTTGCGCCTGCGTGACGATCTGATCGCCGATCGGCGTGACGCTCACTTCGCTCGCGCCGCGCTCGAAGATCTGCACGTTCAGCTCGTCCTCGAGCTTCTTGATCGCCACCGACAGCGTCGGCTGGCTCACGAAGCACGCTTCGGCCGCGCGGCCGAAATGCCGCTCGCGCGCAACCGCGACGATGTATTTCAATTCAGTCAGCGTCATTGTGGGTCAATCAGGTATAAACGAGCGATAGGCATAATTTATACACCCTGTGGCGGCCGTTCGCCAAGTTTCTCCGCATCGCGGTCGGCCGATCGTCGGTACGGCTCCGACCCTCAAACACGGCCTCAAGCCTTCAGATACTGCTCGCGCGCGCCGAGCCAGCGCGCCAGATGCTGCGTGACGACGTCCGGATACGCGGCGATCAGTCGCGCGGCGGCGTCGCGCGCGGGGTCGATCAGCCAGCCGTCCGTCTCGAGGTTCGCGAAGCGCAGCATCGCGGCGCCCGACTGCCGCGCGCCGAGGAATTCGCCGGGCCCGCGGATCTCGAGGTCGCGCCGCGCGATCTCGAAGCCGTCGGTCGTCTCGCGCATCGTCTTCAGCCGTTCGCGGCCCGCGATCGACAGCGGCCCCGAGTACAGCAGCACGCAGACCGACGCCGCGGTACCGCGCCCGACGCGCCCGCGCAGCTGATGCAGCTGCGCAAGGCCGAAGCGCTCGGCGTGCTCGATCACCATCAGCGACGCGTTCGGCACGTCGACACCGACCTCGATCACGGTCGTCGCGACGAGCAGCTGCACCTCGTTGCGCGTGAACGCGTCCATCACGGCCGCCTTGTCGGCCGGCGACAGCCGCCCGTGCACGAGGCCGACCTTCAGTTCGGGCAGCGCGGCGGCGAGCGTCTCGTAGGTCTCGACCGCCGTCTGCAGCTGCAGCGTCTCGCTTTCCTCGATCAGCGGGCAGACCCAGTACACCTGGCGGCCGGTCAGCGCGGCCTCGCGTACGCGCGCGATCACCTCGTCGCGGCGCGCGTCGCCGACCACACGCGTCAGCACCGGCGTGCGGCCCGGCGGCAGTTCGTCGATCGTCGACACGTCGAGATCCGCGTAATACGTCATCGCGAGCGTGCGCGGGATCGGCGTGGCCGACATCATCAGCTGATGCGGCTGGAAGCCCCGCGCGCCGTCCGCCGCGTTGGCGGCCTTGGCGCGCAGCGCGAGCCGCTGCTCGACGCCGAAGCGATGCTGCTCGTCGACGATGACGAGACCGAGCCGCGCGAATTCGACGGTGTCCTGGATGATCGCGTGCGTGCCGATCACGAGCTGCGCGGTGCCGAGCGCGGCCGCCTCGATCGCGGCACGCTTTTCCTTCGCCTTCAGGCTGCCCGCCAGCCATGCGACCGACACGCCGAGCGGCTCGAGCCAGCCGCGCAGCTTGCGTGCATGCTGTTCCGCCAGAATTTCGGTCGGCGCCATCAGCGCGGCCTGATAGCCGGCGTCGATCGCCTGTGCGGCCGCGAGCGCCGCCACGACCGTCTTGCCGCTGCCGACGTCGCCCTGCAGCAGCCGCTGCATCGGGTGCGGCAGCGTCAGATCGTGCGCGATCTCGTCGACGACGCGCGCCTGCGCGCCCGTCAGCCGGAACGGCAGCGCCGCGTAGAGCCGCGTGGTCAGCGCGTCGGCGTCGCGCGCGGTGCGGCGCGGCATCGCGGGCGCCGCACGCGTGCGGCGCTCCTCGTGCGCGCGCTTCAGCGACAGTTGCTGCGCGAGCAGTTCCTCGAACTTGATGCGCGTCCATGCCGGATGCGAGCCGTCCATCAGCGCGGCTTCGTCGGCGTCGACGCCCGGATGATGGAGGATGCGCACGGCGTCAGCGAGCGTCGGCACGCCGAGCGGCTTCAGGTAGTCGCGCTCGATTTCGGGCGGCAGCAGCTCGGGCAGCGGCGTGCGCTCGAGCGCGTTCTCGATCGCCTTGCGCAGATAGGCCTGCGACACGCCGGCCGTGCTCGGATAGACGGGCGTCAGCACCTGCGGCAGCGGCGCATCGGCTTCGACGACGCGCACCGCCGGATGCACCATCTCCATCCCGAAGAAGCCGCCGCGCACGTCGCCGCGCACGCGCAGGCGCTGGCCGACCGCCATCTGCTTGACCTGCGAGCCGTAGAAATTCAGGAAACGCAGCACGAGCTGCTCGCCGTCGTCGTCGCGGATCTTCACGACGAGCTGGCGGCGCGGGCGATACGCGACCTCGTTGTCGATCACGACGCCTTCGGTTTGCGCGATGCCGCCCGGCAGCAGATCGCGGATCGGCGTGAGCGTCGTTTCGTCCTCGTAGCGCATCGGCAGATGCAGGACGAGATCGATCGAGCGCGTAAGCCCGAGCTTCGCGAGCTTGTCGGCGGTTTTCAGCGCCGGCTTGGACGATTTCGCCGCCGCGGCCTTCTTGCCGCGCTTCGCGGCCGGCGCGCCGTCGGCGTCTGCCGGCGCATCGGCGGGCGGGCCTGCGTGCGCATCGTCGTCGATCGACTCGGCCTGCGCGGCCGCGGCCGGCTGCGCGAGCCGTCCGTCGGCACCGCGCTTCGGTGTGCGGCGCGGCGCCGCACGACCGGCCGGCGGCGCGGCGTCGCGATCGGCCGCGCGCGCCGGCGGCGACGCGGCGAGCTCCGTGTCGAACGGATCGTCGGAATCGGCAGCGGCGGCGGAACGGCGGGGTGAGACAGGCATCGGGTCGTGAGCGTGCTTCGCAAGGCAAGTACAATAGCGGCTTTCACGTCGTCCGAACGAACGACGCCGGCCAGGCCGCGCATCCCGCCATCATAGCGGCTCGCGCGCGCCCTTTACGCGTTTCCGCCATGCCGGCGGCGCCCGCCGGCCGTTTCGAACCAGCCCGCATGTTCACGCTTTCCGATTTCGATTTCAATCTGCCGCCCGAGCTGATTGCGCAAACCGCGCTGCCCGACCGCACCGCAAGCCGCCTGCTCGAGGTCGACGCGACGGCCGAGCCCGCGCGCTTCGTCGATCGCCGTTTCGCCGAATTGCCGGCGTGCATCGCGCGCGGCGACCTGCTCGTGTTCAACGATACCAAGGTGCTGAAGGCGCGCTTCTTCGGCCAGAAGGCGAGCGGCGGCCGGATCGAGGTGCTGATCGAGCGCGTGACGGGCTCGCACACGGCGCTCGCGCAGATCCGCGCGAGCAAGTCGCCGGGCGCCGGCACGACGCTGCGCCTCGCCGACGCGTTCGACGTGACGGTCGGCGAACGCGTCGAGCCGTTCTTCACGCTGCACTTTCCGCAGCCGTGCCTCGAGCTGATCGAGCAGTACGGCCGACTGCCGCTGCCGCCGTACATCGAGCACGATCCGGACGCGACCGACGAGACGCGCTATCAGACGGTCTATGCGAGCAACCCGGGCGCGGTCGCCGCGCCGACGGCCGGCCTGCACTTCGACGAGCCGCTGCTCGCGAAGCTCGACGCGATGGGCATCGAGCGCGCGACGCTGACGCTGCACGTCGGCGCGGGCACGTTCCAGCCGGTGCGGGTCGAGAACATCGCCGAGCACAAGATGCACAGCGAGTGGTACGAGCTGCCGCAGTCTCTCGTCGACAAGATCGCGGCCACGCGCACGCGCGGCGGCAAGGTGATCGCGGTCGGCACGACCTCGATGCGCGCGCTCGAAGCCGCGGCGCGCGACGCCGAAGCCGCCGGCCGGCCGCTCGCGGCGACGCAGGCCGAGACCGACATCTTCATCACGCCCGGCTACCGCTTCCGTGTGGCCGACCGGCTCGTCACGAATTTCCATCTGCCGAAGTCGACGCTGATGATGCTGGTGTCCGCGTTCGCGGGCATCGAGACGATCCGCGCCGCGTACCGCCACGCGATCGAACAGCGCTACCGCTTCTTCAGCTACGGCGACGCGATGCTGCTCACACGGCGCGATACGCCGGAGGCGACGCACGCGTAAGGCGCCGCACGTGCGACGGCCGGCCGTACGGCACGGCCGCCGCGGCGCCTTCGGCACGGGCCCGCCGCTCGCCCGCGCCGCGCGCTACGATGGCGCACATCCATTCTTTCCGCCGCCGCTACTCCGGCGGCTTTTTCCAACTTGCGCCGGACTGTTTTCCGGTGGCCAGGAGCACCCCACGATGACCGAAGGTTCATCCCACGATACGCGCGCGCACACGCCCGAAGCCGCGCCCGCCCGCCCCGCCAACGGGCTCGAATTCGAACTGCTGACGACCGACGGCCACGCGCGCCGCGGCCGCGTGAAGCTCAACCACGGCGTCGTCGAGACGCCGATCTTCATGCCGGTCGGCACCTACGGCACCGTGAAGGCGATCCAGCCGCGCGAGCTGCACGAGATCAAGGCCCAGATCATCCTCGGCAACACGTTCCACCTGTGGCTGCGCCCGGGCCTCGACACGATCGACGCACACGGCGGCCTGCACGGCTTCATGGGCTGGAACAAGCCGATCCTGACCGACTCGGGCGGCTTCCAGGTGTTCTCGCTCGGCGACCTGCGCAAGATCACCGAGGACGGCGTCACGTTCGCGTCGCCGATCAACGGCGACAAGCTGTTCCTGTCGCCGGAAGTGTCGATGCAGATCCAGAAGGTGCTGAACTCGGACATCGTGATGCAGTTCGACGAATGCACGCCGTACGCGACCGACGGCGTGCCGACCACGCACAAGGAAGCGGCCGACTCGATGCGCATGTCGCTGCGCTGGGCAAAGCGCTCGCTCGACGAGTTCAACCGGCTCGGCAATCCGAACGCGCTGTTCGGGATCGTCCAGGGCGGGATGTTCGAGGATCTGCGCGACGAATCGCTCGCGGGCCTGTCGGAACTCGGCTTCCACGGCCTTGCGATCGGCGGGCTGTCGGTCGGCGAGCCGAAAGAGGACATGATGCGCGTGCTGCGCCACGTCGGCCCGAAGCTGCCGGCGCACAAGCCGCACTACCTGATGGGCGTCGGCACGCCCGAGGATCTCGTCGAGGGCGTCGCGAACGGCGTCGACATGTTCGACTGCGTGATGCCCACGCGCAACGCGCGCAACGGCTGGCTCTTCACGCGCTTCGGCGACGTGAAGATCCGCAACGCGACGCACAAGAACTCGCTGAAGCCGCTCGACCCGAGCTGCACCTGCTACACGTGCAGCAATTTCTCGCGCGGCTATCTGCATCACCTGCACCGCGTCGGCGAAATCCTCGGCGCGCAGCTGAACACGATCCACAACCTGCACTACTACCTGCAGCTGATGAGCGAGATCCGCGACGCGATCGAGTCGCACACGTTCGACGCGTTCCGCCAGCGCTTCGCGGAGGATCGCGCGAGAGGCGTCGACTGACGGGGCTGGCCTGGCCGGGCGTGGCCGGCGCATCGTATGCGAACGAAATAATGCGTCGCGCCGCTCGGTCCCGATCGCCAAAACATTACAATTACCTTTCCAAACCGGTCGCAGCAATCGCGCTTCGCGCTTTAACAGCTTGATCCCAAAGCGCATTTGCCGCGCCGTTTGCAGATGGGGCCGGTGGTAGAATAACCGGCTTAATTTTCGATCTTCCCCTACGGAGAGACCAACGTGCCGTTCATTTCCAATGCCTTCGCGCAAGGTGCCGGTGGCGCCGAATCGAGCCTGATGAGCTTCCTGCCGCTCATCCTGATGTTCGCCGTGCTCTACTTCATCATGATCCGTCCGCAGATGAAGCGGCAGAAGGAGCACCGCAACATGCTCGCCGCCATGGCCAAGGGCGACGAAGTCGTCACGAGCGGCGGCCTCGTCGGCAAGGTGACGAAGGTCAGCGAAGGCTACATCGGCGTCGAGATCGCCGAAGGCACCGAAATCACGGTGCAGAAGGCGGCCGTCACGACCATTCTGCCGAAGGGCACGATCAAGTCGCTGTAAGCCCGTCACCGAGCGTCCGGCTCCCGCGTCGCCGCTGCCCTGCCGGGCCGGCCGCCGCGGCGCCGGACGCGACGCTTTCATGCCAACCATCCGTTCGGCCCCCTCATGAATCGTTACCCACTCTGGAAATATGTCGTGATGGTCGTGGCGCTCGCCATCGGCTTTCTGTACACATTGCCCAATTTCTTCGGCGAAGCGCCGGCGGTGCAGGTGTCGAGCGGCAAGGCCACGGTCAAGCTCGACGCGAACACGCTGACGCAGGTCGAAACGGCGCTCGCGGCCGCGCAGATCAAGCCGGACGACGTCACCTTCGAGAACACGGCGACCAACGCGAACATCCGCGTGCGCCTGAAGGACACCGACACGCAGCTGCGCGTGAAGGATCTGCTGCAAAAGACGCTGAACGCCGACCCGAACGATCCGCAATACGTAGTCGCGCTGAACCTGCAGAGCGCCTCGCCGCGCTGGCTGACCGCGCTGCACGCGCTGCCGATGTATCTGGGCCTCGACCTGCGCGGCGGCGTCCACTTCCTGCTCCAGGTCGACATGACGGGCGCGCTCACGAAGAAGCTCGACTCCGATGCGGCCGACGCGCGCTCGCTGCTGCGCGACAAGAACATCCGCGACGGCGGCGTGAGCCGCGTCGATCAATCGGTCGTCGTGAACTTCAGCGACGCGCAGACGGCGGAAGACGCACGCAAGGTGCTCGCGTCGTCGATCACCGAACTGCAATGGGCGACGCAGCCGGGCGGCGGCGGCACGCAGGTCGTCGGCACGTTCACGCCGGCCGTGCAGAAGGCCGTCGAAGATGCCGCGCTGAAGCAGAACCTGACCACGCTGCACAACCGCGTGAACGAACTCGGCGTGTCGGAGCCGATCCTGCAGCAGCAAGGCAACGACCGGATCGTCGTCGAACTGCCGGGCGTGCAGGACACCGCGAAGGCGAAGGACATCATCGGCCGCACGGCGACGCTCGAAGCGCGCCTCGCCGATCCGATCAACACGCATCCGAATCCGAACGATCCGGTGCCGCCGGGCGAGGAACTGTTCACGCAGGGCAACCAGGTGCCCGTGCTGCTGAAGAAGGACGTGATCTTCACCGGCGACCGCATCATCGACGCGTCGGCCGGCTTCGATGAACACCAGCGTCCGTCGGTCAACATCCGCCTCGATTCGGCGGGCGGCCGCGCGGTGCGCACCGTGTCGCGCGACAACATCGGCAAGCCGATGGCGATGGTGCTGTTCGAGAAGGGCAAGGGCGAAGTGCTGACGGTCGCGACGATCCAGTCGGAGCTCGGCGACCGTTTCCAGATCACGGGCCAGCCGACGCCGCAGGCCGCAGCCGATCTCGCGCTGCTGCTGCGCGCCGGCTCGCTCGCCGCGCCGATGGACATCATCGAGGAACGCACGATCGGCCCGAGCCTCGGCGCCGACAACATCAAGATGGGCGTGCACTCGGTGATCTGGGGCTTCTGCGCGATCGCCGTGTTCATGATCGCCTACTACATGCTGTTCGGCGTGATCTCGGTGATCGGTCTGTCGGTGAACCTGCTGCTGCTCGTCGCGGTGCTGTCGCTGATGCAGGCGACGCTGACGCTGCCGGGCATCGCCGCTATCGCGCTCGCACTCGGTATGGCGATCGACTCGAACGTGCTGATCAACGAGCGCGTGCGTGAGGAACTGCGCGCGGGCCAGCCGCCGCAGCTCGCGATCCAGGCCGGCTACGCGCACGCCTGGGCGACGATTCTCGACTCGAACGTGACGACGCTGATCGCCGGTCTCGCGCTGCTCGCGTTCGGTTCGGGCCCGGTGCGCGCGTTCGCGATCGTGCACTGCCTCGGCATCCTGACGTCGATGTTCTCCGCGGTGTTCTTCTCGCGCGGGATCGTCAACCTCTGGTACGGCGGCCGCAAGAAGCTGAAGTCGCTCGCGATCGGCCAGGTGTGGCGGCCGGAAGGCGCCGCAGCGGCCGCGTCGCTCGCGGCGGCCGACGAATCGACCGACACCGCGCGCGCCGCGAAGCTCGCCGCCCCGCCGAAGGGCAACGCGCCGCGCGCCGGCAAGCCGCAACTGCGCAACCGCGCGCAGCCGGGCGTGTCGCCGAAGAAACCGGGCTCGACCCAATAAGGCCCCGGAGACGAAGCCATGGAATTTTTCCGCATCCGTAAAGACATTCCGTTCATGCGGCACGCGCTGGTGTTCAACGTGATCTCGCTGGTCACGTTCCTCGCCGCCGTGTTCTTCCTGTTCCACCGCGGGCTGCACCTGTCGGTCGAGTTCACCGGCGGTACGGTGATCGAGGTGCAGTACCAGCAGGCCGCGCAGCTCGAACCCGTGCGCGCGACGCTGGGCAAGCTCGGCTACGCCGACGCGCAAGTGCAGAACTTCGGCACCTCGCGCAACGTCCTGATCCGCCTGCAGTTGAAGGAAGGCCTGACCTCCGCGCAACAGAGCGATCAGGTGATGACGGCGCTGAAGGCGCAAAGTCCGGACGTCACGCTGCAGCGCGTCGAGTTCGTCGGCCCGCAGGTCGGCCGCGAACTCGCGACCGACGGGCTGCTCGCGCTCGCCTGCGTCGTGATCGGCATCGTGATCTACCTGTCGATCCGCTTCGAATGGAAGTACGCGGTCGCCGGCATCATCGCGAACCTGCACGACGTCGTGATCATTCTCGGGTTCTTCGCGTTCTTCCAGTGGGAGTTCTCGCTCGCGGTGCTCGCGGCGATTCTCGCGGTGCTCGGCTACTCGGTGAACGAGTCGGTCGTCATCTTCGACCGGATCCGGGAGACGTTCCGCCGCGAACGCAAGATGACGGTGCCGGAGGTGATCAACCACGCGATCACGACGACGATGTCGCGGACGATCATCACGCACACGTCGACGGAAATGATGGTGCTGTCGATGTTCTTCTTCGGCGGCCCGACGCTGCACTACTTCGCACTCGCGCTGACGGTCGGCATCATGTTCGGCATCTATTCGTCGGTGTTCGTCGCGGGCTCGCTCGCGATGTGGCTCGGCATCAAGCGCGAAGACTTGATCAAGGAAAAGAAGGTCGCGCACGATCCGGACGATCCGAACGCAGGCGCGCAGGTCTGAGCGCCGCCGCTGCGTCACCGTTGCGGTAAACGCGCAAAGCCGGTCCGACAGGGCCGGCTTTTTTTATGTTTGGTCGCACGCGGCGGCTACGTTCAGCCGCCGGCGTCGAAGCGTTGCCCGGTAGGCTGAAGCGCTCCCCTTCCCCGTCCGCTTACCGCAGGGGCGCAACACTGCGCCGCCGCGACGCCGCCCCTCCTCGCGGGCGCGGCGCCGACGCCGCCCCGTCACCGAAACCCGAACCGCCTGCGCAACACGACCAGCGCCGCGAGACTCAGCACTGCCGCGAACATCAGGTAGAAGCTCGGCGCGGTCTTCATCCCGGTCGCCTTGATCAGCCACGCGATGATGAACGGCCCGAAGCCGCCGAAGATCGTCACCGCGACGTTGTACGCGAGCGACATCCCGGTCGTGCGCGTCTGCACCGGAAACACCTCGGACAACAAGCCCGGCAGCGCCGCGAAATAGCCCGTCATCAGCACGGCAAGCAGCACCTGCAGCGCGATCAGCGTGCCGAAGCCCGGATGCGCGACCAGATACGCGAATGCCGGGTAGATCAGCACGAGGAAGCCGAGCGCCGGCGCGAGCATCACGCGCACGCGGCCGTAACGGTCCGACCAGTGGCCGACGAGCGGCGCGAACGCCATCTGGATCACGCCGACGACGAGAATCGCCGCAAACGCGGCCGACGGCGCGAGGCCGAGCTGCTTCACGCCGTAGGTCGGCATGAAGAGCACGAGATACGTCGCGACCGTGCCGAGCACCACCGCGCCGATCGCGGCAACGAGCCGCGCCTTGTGCGACGCGAACGTGTCGCGCAGCGGGCTCGCGGTGCTTTCGGCCGCGAGGAACTCCGGCGTCTCGTCGACCTTCTTGCGGATGTAGTAAGCCACCGGCCCCAGCAGCAGCCCGAAGAAGAACGGCACGCGCCAGCCCCACGCGGCCATCTGCGCGGCCGTCAGCTGCGCGTTCAGCACGGTGCCGAAGCCGGCCGCGAGCAGCGTCGTCAGGCCCTGGCTCGCGACCTGCCAGCTCGCGAAGAAGCCGCGCCGCCCCGGCACGTGCTCGGCGAGGAACGCGGTCGCGCTGCCGAACTCGCCGCCGGCCGAAAAGCCCTGCATCAGCCGCGCGGCGACGAGGATCAGCGGCGCCGCGATGCCGATCGTCTCGTAGGTCGGCAGCACCGCGATGATCAGCGTGCCCGCCATCATCAGCAGGATCGACAGCGTGAGCGCGGCCTTGCGGCCCGCGCGGTCCGCATAGGCGCCGAGCACGATCGCGCCGAGCGGACGCATGAAGAACGACACGCCGAAGGTGCCGAGCGTGAGCAGCAGCGACACGGTGTCGTTGCCGGCCGGAAAGAACAGCCTGGAAATCGTCACCGCGAAAAAGCCGTAGACGACGAGGTCGAACCACTCGAGCGCGTTGCCGATCGACGCGGCGACCACCGCGCGCCACACGCGCGGCGACGAGGCTATGGAACGGGACGGCGTGACGGCATGCATCGGCGATCTCCTTGTCGTTGTACGTTCTGTTCGCGCGCCGCCGCGTACGCGGTCGGCCGCCGCGCCGGCAGGCGCCCGAACGATTATAGGCGCGCAAAAAAAGACCGCCGCGCCCCGATCGGGAGCGCGGCGGCCGGTTCGCGGCGGGCCGGCGCGACGCGCGGCCCGGCTGCGCGCGTTACTGCTGCTTGACGGCTTCGGCCGTGATCAGCAGCTTCGTCTGCATCTTGAAGCCGTACTGCTTGCCGTAGTCGAGGCCGAATTCGTCGCGGTTGAATTCGCCGACCGCGTCGACGCCGCACACTTCGCGCTTGAGCATCGGATGCGGCATGCACTTGAACGAGTCGATCTTGAGCGTCAGCGGCTTCGTGACGCCATGCAGCGTCAGGTTGCCGACGACCGACGCCGGCTTGTCGCCGTCGAACTTGATCGTCCCCTTGTAGACGGCCTGCGGGTACTTCGCGGCGTCGAAGAAGTCGGCCGTCTGCAGATGCTCGTCGAGCTTCGCGCTGCCGGTGTGGATCGACGCGATGTCGGTCGTCACCTCGACCGTCCCCGTCTTCGCCGCGCGATCGAGCGTCACGGTGCCGCTCGACTTGTCGAACTTGCCGCGCCAGACCGACAGGCCGCCGAAGTGATCGGCCTCGAAACTCGGATACGTGTGGCTCGGATCGAACTGGTACGTCGCGCTTTCGGCGAATGCCGAGAACGACAGCGAAGCGGCGAGCGCGCCGGCGGCGATCATCAGATGCTTTTTCAACTCATTCTCCTAGGAACAGCGCCGCGCCCTCGCGCGGCATTCGGGTGGTGCGACAGCCCGCCGCTTACTTCGTCGCGACGAGATGGAACTTGATCTGCACTTCGTCCGCCACGACCGACGTGTCCTTCCATTCGCCGGTGCCGACGTTGAACGTCGAGCGCTTGATCGGCAGCACGCCGTCGAAGGTCTGCGTCGCGCCGCTCTGCGTGACCGTGACGGGCACCGTGACGTTCTCCGTCTTGCCCTTGATCGTCAGCTTGCCGGTCACGTTGTACTTGTTGCCGCCGGCCGGCGCGATCGCCGACGACACGAACGTCGCCTGCGGATACGCCTTCGCGTCGAACCACTCCTTGCCCGCGACCTGGTCGTTGTACATCTTGTCGCCGAGGTCGAAGCTCGCGACGTCGATCGTCATCTGCGCGCTGCCTTGCGCGGCCTTCGCCGGATCGAACTTCACCTGCGCGGAAAACTTCTTGAACACGCCTTCGGTCGGCACGTTCATCTGCCTCGACACCGCGGACACCTTGCTCTTCGCCAGGTCGACGTCGGCGAGCGCCGCGCCCGACGCGACGAGTGACGCCGCGGCGAACGCGGCCAGCATGGAACGGGAGAAAGACACTTTCATGGGATCCTTCATTTGGCAAAGGGAAGCATCCGCGACAGCAGGCCGTCGCGGTCCACCAGCTGGTGCTTGAGCGCCGCGAGCACGTGCAGCGACACGAGCGCAAGCAAAATGTAATTCAAAGACACGTGAAGCGTCTTGAAGGTTTCCTTCAGCACCGGATCGGGATCGATCAGCCGCGGCAGCGGCACGATGCCCAGATAGACGACCGGGATGTTCGAAGCCGAGCTGTACAGATAGCCGGTCGCCGGAATCACGAGCATCAGCACGTACAGCAGCAGATGCCCCACGTGCGCCGCGGTGCGCTGCCACGCGCGCATGCCGGCCGGCAGCGCGGGCGGCACGTGCGTCGCGCGCCACAGCACGCGCACGATCGCGAGCGCGAACACCGTCACGCCGATCCACTTGTGCCACGAGAAGTACTTCAGCTTCGTCGGCGTGAAGCCCGGAATGTCGGTCATCACCCAGCCGAGCGCGAAGCCGCAGACGATCAGCAGCGCGATCAGCCAGTGCAGCGCGATCGCGGTGCGCGTATAGCCCGACGACGCGGGCCGCAGCGAATTCGATGTCATCTTGCGTTCCTCAGTTCAGCGAACGGCCGCCGGCCGTCGCGGCCGGTGCTCGTCACGGGCGCCATGCTACCGCAACCTTTTGACGCGCGCGGCATCTGAGGACAGACGCGTCATCGCGCCGCCCGCCTGCCGCCATGTTACAGACCGGTCACGGCGGCGGCGCCCCTCGACACGGTGCAAAAGGCGTTTTGGTAAGATTGGCGCGGGTTCCGGCCCCGTCGACGCCGCCTTTCGCCGTCGCGCAACCCCTTTGTCCATGCAACGAAACGATCTGATTGCCTGTCACGAGTGCGACGCACTGTTGCATAAACCGCGCCTTAGCGGACACGAAGTCGCGCGCTGCCCGCGCTGCGACGCGATGCTCTATCGCAACAGCGCCTCGCAGATCGAGCGGATCTGCGCGCTCGCGCTCGCCGCGCTGATCACGTTCGTGATCGCGCAGACCTTCCCGATCCTCGAGATGGACGTGAACGGCAACCGCGTACAGACGACGCTGATCGGCGCGATCGACGCGCTCTGGCGGCAGGACATGGCGATCGTCGGCGCGATGGTGTTCTGCTCGACCGTGCTGTTCCCGCTCGTCGAAATGTCGGCGCTGCTGTATCTGCTGCTGCCGATACGGCGCGGCGTGATTCCGCCCGGCTTCAACGCCGTGCTGCGCGCGGTGCAGCTCGTGCGCCCGTGGGGGATGATCGAGGTCTTCATGCTCGGCATCCTCGTGACGATCGTGAAGATGGTGAGCCTCGCGCGCGTCGTGCCGGAAGCGGCGCTGTTCGCGTTCGGCGCGCTCACGCTGATGCTCGCGGTCGTGCTGATGTTCGATCCGCGCACGCTGTGGGACATCGCGGACGATCTGCGCGCCGGCCGCATGCGTACGCCGCGCGACGGCGTCGCGCCGCTGGCCGAAGGCGCCCGCCGATGACGAGGCCGACCGCCGCCCGCGAGGGCTACGCCAGCTGCCATGCGTGCGGGCTCGTGCAGACGCTCGACCGGCCGCACGCGCACTGCGCGCGCTGCGGCAGCGCGCTGCACTTTCGCACGCCGAACAGCATCGCGCGCACGTGGGCGCTGCTGATCGCCGCCGCGATCCTGTACATTCCGGCCAACCTGCTGCCGATCATGCGCACCTCGTCGCTGATGGGCTCGCAGCAGGACACGATCATGAGCGGCGTCATCTACTTCTGGGTGTCGGGCGACTGGCCGCTCGCGGTCGTCGTGTTCGTCGCCAGCATCCTCGTGCCGATGCTCAAGCTCGGCGTGCTGCTGATCCTCGTGATCAGCGCGCAGCGCCGCACCGCATGGCGGCCGCTGCAGCGCACGCGCCTGTACCGGATCGTCGAGCGCATCGGCCGCTGGTCGATGCTCGACATCTTCGTCGTGACGCTCACCGTCGCGCTCGTCCATTTCCGCTCGCTTGCCGTCATCACGGCCGGCCCCGGCGCACTTGCGTTCGGCTCGGTCGTAATCCTGACGATGCTCGCGTCGATGCAGTTCGATCCCCGTCTGATCTGGGATCCAGTCGAAACCTCAGGGAAACACCATGAATAGTCCGCCAGGCCCGCAACACGACGAGTCCCGGCCGCCCGACCCGACGATCTCGACGAAAAGCGGCTGGCTGCCGTCGCTCGTCTGGCTCGTCCCGCTGATCGCCGCGCTGATCGGGATCGGCCTCGTCGTGCGCTCGGTGCGCGAACGCGGCCCCGAGATCACGATCAGCTTCCATAGCGCCGAAGGGCTCGAGCCCGGCAAGACGCAGGTCAAGTACAAGGACGTCGAGATCGGCATGGTCAAGACGATCAAGCTGTCGAAGGACCTGTCTCGCGTGCTCGTCGAAGTGCAGCTCAAGAAGGAAGCCGAAGACTTCGCGGTCAAGGACTCGCGCTTCTGGATCGTGCGGCCGCGCGTCGGCGCGACCGGCGTGTCGGGGCTCGGCACGCTGCTGTCCGGCGCGTACATCGGCGTCGACGCGGGCCGCTCGCAGGACGTGCAGACCGACTTCACGGGTCTCGAGAAGCCGCCGGCCGTCACGGCGGACCAGAAGGGCACGCAGTACGTGCTGCGCGGCGATTCGCTCGGCTCCGTCGACATCGGCTCGCCCGTCTACTACCGGCGCGTGCAGGTCGGCCAGGTGGTCGGCTTCTCGCTCGACAAGGACGGCACGGGCGTCACGTTCAACGTGTTCGTCAATGCGCCGTACGACCAGTACGTCGGCACGAACTCGCGCTGGTGGCAGGCGAGCGGCGTCGATCTGCGGCTCGACTCGAGCGGGCTGAAGCTGAACACGCAGTCGCTCGCAACGGTCATCCTCGGCGGCATCGCGTTCCAGACGCCGCCGAACCAGAGCAGCGGTGTGCTCGCGCCGAACAACACGACGTTCCGCCTGGCGGCCGACGAAGGCGACGCGATGCGCGATCCGGACGGCCAGCCGCTGCAGGTCGTGATGAACTTCAACCAGTCGCTGCGCGGGCTCGGGATCGGCGCGCCGGTCGACTTCCGCGGCATCGTGCTCGGCGAAGTGACGAACATCGGCATCGACTACGATCCGAAGACGAAGAACTTCACGATGCCGGTCACGATGAACGTGTATCCGGAACGGCTCGGCCGGCGCTTCCGCGAGACGATTGCGAGCAAGGGCGAAGCGGCGCGCCTCGAGATCGTCCAGCGTCTCGTCCAGCACGGGCTGCGCGGCCAGCTGCGCACCGGCAACCTGCTGACGAGCCAGCTGTACGTCGCGCTCGACTTCTTCCCGAAGGCGCCGCCCGCGAAGGTCGACGTGTCGCATCAGCCGCTCGAGCTGCCGACCGTGCCGAACACGCTCGACGAACTGCAGCTGCAGGTCGCCGACATCGCGAAGAAGCTCGACAAGGTGCCGTTCGACCAGATCGGCGCGAACCTGAACAGCGCGCTGTCGAACGCCGACAAGCTGTTCAAGCAGCTCGACACGCAGGTCGCGCCGGAGGCGCGCGACACGCTGTCGGCCGCGAAGCAGACCTTCTCGACCGCCGAAGCGACGCTGCAGCAGGATTCGCCGCTGCAGTCCGACGTGCGCGGCGCGCTGAAGGAGCTCACGCGCACGCTGCAGTCGCTCAACGCGCTCGCCGACTATCTGGAGCGCCATCCCGAATCGCTGATCAAGGGCAAGCCAGGAGATCAACCATGACGACGACTCGCGTGAACGTTCTCGCGAGCGGCGCGGCGGCCGTGCTCGCCGCACTCGCGCTTGCCGCGTGCAGTTCGCCGCCCGCGCGGTTCTATACGCTCGCCCGCGCCGACGCCGCCGCGCCCGCGCGCACCGCGCCGGCCAATCCGCCGTTCCTGATCGAAGTGCCGTCGGTCGACGTGCCCGAGCAGATCGCGAAGAATCAGCTCGTCGTGCAGAAGGGCGGCGCGCAGGTCGACGTGCTCGAACAGGAGCGCTGGGCAGCGCCGCCCGCCGACGAAATCCGCCGGGCGCTGTCCGACGATCTCGCCGCGCGGCTCGGCACGATCGACGTCGCCGATTCCGCCGTGCCGCCGGGCATGCCCGTGTACCGGATCAGCGTGAACGTGCAGCGCTTCGAATCGTGGCCCGGCAAGCGCGCGGCGATCGACGCGGTATGGAGCGTGCGCGCGGTCGGCTCGCAAGCGGTCATGACGTGCCGCACGAGCGTCGCCGAGCCGGTCGGCAGCGGCTACGACGCGCTGGTCGCCGGCCATCGGCGCGCGCTCGACGCGATCGCGGCGCAGGCGGCGGCCGGCGTGCGCGCGCTCGCCGCGCGCCGCGGCACGGCCGCGCAGCCGGCCGGCAAGACGGCCGCTGCAGCGGTCCCGCCGCTCGTGCCCTGCCCGCCGGCGCCGGCTGCGGCGCCCGCGACCGACGCCGGCGCGACCGGCCAGCCGGGCGCGTAAAAGCGCGCGGCTCGCCGCCGCGCGACTTTGCACTCTTTGTCAAAGTCGACCGGAACCGGCGCCGCGTCGCGCGGTCGCCTTGCGTTTTTGCGGTCGATTGACGATCCTACGCACTTTCACGCTCGCGCCACCGGCTGTCCGCCGTGCGCGCGAGCCGGCAGCGCCGGGCGCGTCCGGCCCGCACGCCGGTCCGGTGGCCGTCCGCCCGCGATCCGCGTGCACCGCAACGGGGCGCCGCGTCCGGCGCCCCGACCGCCACACCCGTACTCACCGGCGCCGCGCCGCATGCCCGGCCGGCCCTCCGAACCCGCCCGTCCAGGGCTTTCGCTACTCCGTTTTATGTTCCGTTCCCTGACGACCCTGATCAAGAAGTGGCGCGCGTCGCGCAGTGCGAGCCATCAGCTCGATGCGCTGCTCGCGCACGCGAACGCCGAGGCGTCGTACGCCGAGCGCAGCGAATGGCTGATCGAACTCGCGCACTGGCTGCGCCGCGGCGGCGCGATGCAGACCGCACAGGCCGCGCAGGACGGCTCGGCCGAACGCGGCGACGACGCCCGCGCCTATCCCGCGCATGCGCGGCTGCGCTACCTGTTCCACGTGCTCGATCGCAATCCGGCATGGAAGTCGCACGCGGCGCGCATCGTGCGCGGCATCCTGCGCGAATGCGACGGCATCTCGCTGCTGTGCGATGCGGGCATGCCCGTGCATTCGGGCTTCTTCGGCGCGCTGTTCGAGCGCATCGATGCCTCGCTGATTCCGCCGGCGCCGAATCGCCGCGAGCTGTCCGCGCTGTTCACGCTGATGTTCCCGACGCCCGACGACGCGCAGTGGATCGACGCGCTGCCCGACGATCTGCTCGCGCGGCTCGCGGATCTGCTCGCGTTCGACGTGACCGACGACGAGCGCCACGAACCTGGCTCGTTCTCGCGCGACCTGCTGGCCGCGCTGCACAACCTGACCTGCCAGATCAGCTCGACCGGCCTGTCGCAGACGGTGCGCAGCCGCCTGTCCGACGACGATGCGCGCACGCCGCTCGAAGCGCAGCCGTTCTACCGGCTCACGCGCGCGATGCTCGCGGTCGAAACCGCGCACTCGGCGGTCGAGGACGGCGGCGATCCGAGCAAGCTGCTGCACGAGGTGAACTATCTGCGCGTGCTGCTCGACGAATGCCGCGTCGCGGTCGACGACGTGTTCTCGCATCTGTACCGCAACGGCGTGTCGGTCGACATCGTGTTCCAGGTCGAGCGGATGCGGATGCGCATTCTGCGCGCGGAGACGCTGCTCAACGCGTGGATGGCGCGCGACGATCTGCGCGGCATGGCACGCCTGACCGCCGAACTCGTCGACGCGAACCAGAACAGCCAGAGCGTCGCGCACCTGATGCGCAGCAATTTTTCGCTGTTCGCGCGCAAGCTCGTCGAGACCAATGCCGATACGGGCGAGCACTACATTTCGCGCAGCCGCGCCGAGTATCTGAAGATGCTGCGCATGGCCGCGGGCGGCGGACTCGTGACCGTCGCGACCGTCTGCGTGAAGTTCGCGATCACCGGCGCGCACCTGCAGTCGATGCTCGAGGGGCTCCTCGCCGGCGTCAACTACGCGGCGAGCTTCATGCTGATGCACTTCCTGCATTTCACGCTCGCGACGAAGCAGCCCGCGATGACCGCGCCGACGCTCGCACGCGAGCTCGACGACACGGGCCACGACGAAGGCGTGAAGGCGTTCGTCGCGTCGGTGATCGCGCTGATCCGCACGCAGGCGGCCGCGATTTCCGGCAACGTGCTCGTCGTGCTGCCGGTGTGCCTGCTCGTGCAGCTGTTCGCGGCCGGCGTGCTGCACGTGAACGTGATTTCGCCGGAAAAGGCGCACGCGACGCTGCATTCGTTCTCGCTGTTCGGCCCGACGCCGTTCTACGCGGCGCTGACCGGCGTGCTGCTGTGGGCGTCGAGCCTGCTCGCCGGCTGGGCGGACAACTGGTTCGTGCTGCATCGCGTCGGCGACGCGCTCGCCTACAACCGCCGGCTGCGGCTCACGCTCGGCGCGGCCGGCGCCGCGAAGTTCGCGCACTTCTGCCGGTCCAACGTCGCCGGCGTCGTCGCGAACGTCGGGCTCGGGCTGATGCTCGGCCTGATTCCGGCGATCGTCACCGTGTTCCTGTTTCCGTTCGAAGTGCGGCACGTGACGCTGTCGGCCGGCTCGATCGGCGTGGCGCTCGGCGTGCTCGGCAAGGGCGCGCTCGGCACGCCGGAACTCTGGTGGGCCTGCGCGGGCGTGCTGAGCATGGCGATCCTCAACGTGCTGGTGAGCTTCGCGCTCGCGTTCACGATGGCCGTGCGCTCGCGCAGCCTGCGGCCGACGAAGGTGCGCGCGCTCGTCGCGGCGATCCTGCGCGCGGTCGTCGCGCATCCGTTCGGGCTGCTCTGGCCGGCCGCCGGCCGCGACGCGCGCGCGCAGCAGTCCGGTTCGCACTAGCCACGCCGGCCGGCGCATGGCGCGCCGGCCGCGAACCGCGTTGCGGCCGACGCCGGGCCGCACGCGCCGGCGCCGCGTACAATACTGGACTTTTGTACGTCCCCGCACCCGCCTTATGTCCTCGCCCACCCTGTACGACTTTTTCGCTCCCTGCCCGCGCGGCCTCGAAGCGGCGCTCGCCGCCGAGCTGGCCGAGATCGCCGGCCGTCACCTGGACGGCGCGCCGTTCGCCGCGGGCGCGCAGGTGCCGGGCGGCGTCCATTTCCGCGGCGGCTGGGCCGCCGGGATGGCCGCGAACCTGCACTCGCGGATCGCGAGCCGGATTCTGCTGAAGATCGCGCACCGCCCGTACCGCAGCGAGCAGGACGTCTACGCGCTCGCGCTCGAGCAGCCCTGGGAACGCTGGTTCGCGGCGACGCAGACGCTGCGCGTCGACATCACCGCGATCAAGTCGCCGCTGAAGAGCCTCGAATTCGCGACGCTGCGCGTCAAGGACGCGATCTGCGACCGGATGCGCGACAAGACCGGCGCGCGCCCGAGCATCGACACCGGCGCGCCGGACGTGCGCGTGTTCGCATTCCTGACGGCCACCGACTGCACGCTGTACCTCGACACGTCGGGCGAGCCGCTGTTCAAGCGCGGCTGGCGTCTCGACAAGGGCGCGGCGCCGCTGCGCGAGAACCTCGCGGCCGGCATCCTGCGCCTGACCGGCTGGACGCCCGGCACGCCGCTGTACGACCCGATGTGCGGCAGCGGCACGTTCCTCGCGGAAGCCGCGCAAATGGTGCTCGGCGTCGCGCCGGGCGTCGAGCGCCGATTCGGTTTCGAGAAGCTGAAGCAGTACGACATCACGGCCTGGCAGGGGCTGAAGGTCGCCGCGATCGACGCGAAGCGCGCGGCGCGCGGCCGGCGCGACGATCTGCGCGTCTACGGCAGCGACATCTCCGGCGACATGCTCGAGAAGGCGCGCGCGAACCTCGAGCGCGCGGGCGTGCCGTCCGTCTGGCTCAAGCAGGTCGATGCACGCGGCATGACGCCGCCGTGCGACGGGCCGGGCCTGATCGTCGCGAATCCGCCGTACGGCGAGCGGATCGAGGTGCGCGGCCGCAGCGCACGCGGCGAGGCGCGCGAAACCGGCCGCAACCGCGGCAACGAGGACGCGTTCCGCCGTACGCACACCGACGCGCCCGACAGCGAGTTCTTCAACGCGCTCGGCGATGCGCTGAAGCAGCGCTTCGCCGGCTGGCAGGCGTTCCTGCTGACGTCGGACCGCGCGCTGCCCGGCCAGCTGCGGCTGCGCGAATCGGCGAAGACGCCGCTGTTCAACGGCGCGCTCGAATGCCGGCTGTTCCGTTTCGACCTGATCGCCGGCAGCGTGAAGGCGCGCCCGGCCGCATCGGACGGCGACGCGTAAGCGTCGTCGCCACCCGCACCGGCGCCGCGCGCGCCGGCTGCTGCCACCCACCGCCATGCCCGGCCGCCCGGCCGGGTACCTTCCCCGTCCCGCCCCCGCTCCCGCTCCCGCTCCCGCCGTTCGGCGCAATGCGTCCGCGCGCTGTCAGGACCGCAACGACTGCTGACAGCACGCTGTCAGCAGCGGTCGATCACACTGCAATCCCGGCGCAATGCCAGGCTGGTTTCCAACAGAATCCGAACGAAAAAAAGGAGCTCGTCATGACGTCCGCAACTGCAACCGCAACCGCACCCGCAAAGACCGCCGCCACCGGCGCGGCCGATCGCGCGATCGCGTGGTTCGACATTCCGTCGCTCGATTTCGACCGCGCGATCCGCTTCTACGAAGCCGTGCTGCAGACCACGCTGCACCGCGAAGTGATCGGCGGCGTGCCGATGGCGATCTTCGACCACGAGGCGTCGAGCACGGGCGGCAGCATCGTGTTCGATCCGCAGCAGCTCAAGCCGAGCGCGAACGGCGTGCTCGTGTATCTGAACGCCGGCGAATCGGTCGTCGCGGCGCTCGATCGCGCGAAGCGCGCGGGCGGCGTCGTGCAGGGCTCGGTCGTCGAACTGCCGAACAACTACGGCTACATCGGCTATCTGATCGACACGGAAGGCAACCGCGTCGGGCTGCACGCGCCGAAATGCCACTGAGCGCGCGTGCCGCCGCCGCGCGGCCGGCGCGGCGCTATCATCGCGACATTCCCGTCCCCGAAGGAGCCGAGGTGCAGCCATGACGCGCCGTGCCGACCGCCTGTTCCAGATCGCCGAACTGCTGCGCGGGCGGCGTCTGACGACCGCCCAGCAACTCGCCGACTGGCTGTCGGTGTCGCCGCGCACCGTCTATCGCGACGTGCGCGACCTGCAGCTGTCGGGCGTGCCGATCGAAGGCGAAGCCGGGATCGGCTACCGGCTGAACCGCAACGCGAGCCTGCCGCCGCTCACGTTCACGGCCGAGGAGCTGGCCGCGCTCGCGGCCGGCGCGCGGATGCTCGAAACCTGGGGCGGCGCGCGCTTCGCGGGCGGCGCGCGCTCGGCGCTCGCCAAGATCGCGTCCGCGATGCCGGCCGACAAGCGCACCGCACTCGATCGCCTGCCGGTGTTCGCGCCGTCATTTCACATCGACGAAGCGTTCTTCGCGAAGGTCGATGCGATCCACCAGGCCGTCGATACGCGCCATATCGTCAGCTTCACGTATCGCGACCGGCTCGGTGCGCATACGAAGCGGCGCGTGTGGCCGCTCGGGCTCGTCTACTGGGGCGGGCGCTGGACGATCGGCGCGTGGTGCGAGCTTCGCGGCGACTTCCGCACGTTCGACATCGCGCGGATGGGCGACATCACCGTGCACGAGCAGTTTCCGGACATGGAAGGCCGGCGCATCGCCGACTACATGCGGATCGCGGAAACGCCTATGCGCTGACGCAGCCGCGTCGATTCGCGCGGGCGGCGCCCCGCGCGGGGACGCCCCTGCCCTGCTGACGCCCCGAACACCACGGGCCGCTTCGGCCGCTCGTCGACGTGCAGCGAGAACACGTCGGCGCGCGCATAGTGCGCCGACCACGTCGAAGTCGTAGCGCGCGCGCACGAGTTCATCGGTGTCGATACGCGCGCTCACGAGCCCCGCCTCGCCGATCGGCGGCTCGGTCAGCGAATCGCCGAGCGGCCCGACGAGCGCGCAGCGCGCTCCGGCGATCGTGCGCGTGCGCGACACGATCGCCGCGTGCGTCGAACGAATCGTGCGCCCGTAAACGATCGGGGCCCGGCCGGCATCCGCCGGACGGGCCCCATTGTCGAACCGCACCCGGCCGCATCGCCCGGCCGGACCGCTCGCATGCGCTACTCGACCGCCTTCACCATGTCTTCGATGACCTTCTTCGCGTCGCCGAACACCATCATCGTCTTGTCCATGTAGAACAGGTCGTTGTCGAGCCCCGCGTAGCCGGCCGCCATCGACCGCTTGTTGACGATCACCGTGCGCGCCTTGTACGCCTCGATGATCGGCATGCCCGCGATCGGCGACTTCGGATCGTTCTTCGCGGCCGGGTTCACGACGTCGTTCGCCCCAAGCACGAGTACGACGTCCGCCTGCCCCATCTCGCCGTTGATGTCCTCCATCTCGAACACGATGTCGTACGGCACTTCCGCTTCCGCGAGCAGCACGTTCATGTGGCCCGGCATCCGCCCGGCGACCGGGTGGATCGCGTAGCGCACGTCGACGCCCTTCTCGATCAGCTTGTCGGTCAGCTCCTTCAGCGCATGCTGCGCACGCGCGACGGCCAGCCCGTAGCCCGGCACGATCACGACCGATTCCGCGTTGCCGAGCATGAACGCCGCATCGTCGGCCGAGCCCGACTTCACGGGGCGCTGCTCCTGCGCACCCGCCGCGCCGCCGGCCGCGGCCTCGCCACCGAAGCCGCCGAGGATCACGTTGAAGAACGAGCGGTTCATCGCGTGGCACATGATGTACGACAGGATCGCACCGGAGGAACCGACGAGCGAACCCGCGATGATCAGCATCGCGTTGTTCAGCGAGAAGCCGATGCCGGCGGCGGCCCAGCCCGAGTACGAGTTCAGCATCGACACGACCACCGGCATGTCCGCGCCGCCGATCGGGATGATGATCAGCACGCCCAGCACGAATGCGATCGCCGTCATGATGATGAACGGCAGCCACGCCTGCGTGATGAAGAACAGGATGCCGAAGCCGAGCATCGCGATCGCGAGCATCAGGTTGATCAGGTGCTGGCCTGCGTACACGACGGGCGCGCCCTGGAACAGGCGGAACTTGTACTTGCCGGACAGCTTGCCGAACGCGATCACCGAACCCGAGAACGTGATCGCGCCGACGAACGTGCCGATGAACAGCTCGACGCGGTTGCCGTACGGAATGAAGTTCGACGACACCGCGTCCTGCGGCACGAGCCCGAACGCTTCGGGCTCCGACACGACCGCATACGCGATGCAGACGGCCGCGAGACCGATCAGCGAGTGCATCGCCGCGACGAGTTCCGGCATCTTGGTCATCTCGACGCGCGCGGCGACGAACGCGCCGACCGCACCGCCGACGACGAGCGCGCCGAGCACGAGCGCGAGCCCGAGCGGCAGGTTCGCGCCGAGCCACGCGGCCTGCTTGACGATCAGCGCGATCGTCGTGAGGATTGCGATGGCCATCCCGACCATGCCGAACAGATTGCCGCGCCGCGCGCTCTTCGGGTTCGACAGCCCCTTCAGCGCCTGGATGAAGCACACCGATGCGACGAGGTACAGCAGCGTGACGACGTTCATGCTCATCGCGCGCCCTCCTTGCCGCCCTCGACACGCTTGGGCTCCTTCTTGCGGAACATCTCGAGCATCCGTCTCGTCACGAGAAAGCCGCCGAACACGTTGACGGCCGCCAGCGCGACCGCGAGCGTGCCGAACACCTTGCCGGTCGCGCCGACGGTCAGTGCGGCGGCCAGCATCGCGCCGACGATCACGATCGCCGAAATCGCGTTGGTCACGGCCATCAGCGGCGTATGCAGCGCGGGCGTGACGTTCCACACCACGTGGTAGCCGACGTACACCGCCAGCACGAAGATGATCACGTTGATCACCGTGTGATTGATGACTTCCATGGTCTCCTCCGTTATTTGCGGGTCACTTCGCCGTCGCGGCACAACAGCGTCGCCGCGACGATGTCGTCGGCGAGGTCGATGTTCAGTACGCCTTCCTTCGTGACGATCAGCTTCATGAAATCGAGCAGGTTGCGCGCGTAGAGCGCGGACGCATCCGACGCGACCATCGAGGCGAGATTCGTATGGCCCGCGATCGTCACGCCGTTGTGCACGATCACCTGGTCGGCCACCGTCAGCGGGCAGTTGCCGCCCTTGCGGCCGTCGACTTCCGGCCCGCGGCCGGCCGCGAGATCGACGAGCACCGAGCCGGGCTTCATCGCCTGCACGGTCTCCGCCGAGATCAGCGTCGGCGCAGGGCGGCCCGGAATCAGCGCGGTCGTGATCACGATGTCGGCCTGCTTCGCGCGCTCGTGCACGAGCGCGGCCTGACGCGCGAGCCACGACGGCGGCATCGGCCGCGCATAGCCGCCGACGCCCTGCGCGGCGTCGCGCTCTTCGTCGGTTTCGTACGGAACGTCGAGGAATTTCGCGCCGAGCGATTCGATCTGCTCCTTCACGGCGGGCCGCACGTCGGAGGCCTCGATCACGGCGCCGAGCCGCTTCGCGGTGGCGATTGCCTGCAGCCCGGCCACGCCGGCGCCGAGCACCAGCACGCGCGCGGCTTTCACGGTGCCCGCGGCCGTCATCAGCATCGGCAGGAAGCGCGGATAGAGCGACGCGGCGACCAGCACGGCCTTGTAGCCGGCGATGTTCGCCTGCGACGACAGCACGTCGAGACTTTGCGCGCGCGTGGTGCGCGGCGCCGCTTCCAGCGCGAAACCGGTCACGCCGGCCGCCGCGAGCTTCGCCGCCTGCTCGGCGTTGAACGGCTCGAGCATCCCGACCAGCACCGCGCCGCGCTTCAGCGACGGTAGTTCCGCATCGGTCGGCGCCTGCACCTTCAGCACGATGTCGGCGCCAAACGCGGCCGACTGGTCGGTCAATTCCGCACCGGCGGCGGCATAGGCTTCGTCCGGATAGCTGGCCGCAGTCCCGGCCCCCTTCGCGACGCTGACGCGGTGGCCGGCGGCCGCGTACTTCTTCACGGTCTCCGGCGTCGCGGCCACGCGCGCCTCGTTGGCCCGCGTCTCAGCAGGCACTCCAATATGCATCGTCAGTTCCTCCAGTCATCGTTGATATTTCTAGTCTTGCGATTCTGACTGCAACAACGAGCCGGACAGGCTGACTACCGGCTCACGGGCAACGGCGTTCACGCAGCACTTTAACCGAAAGCGTTCCGCGCGCCAGCACTTTCCGCACGATCGTGCGAGGTTGCCAACGTGCGGCGCGGCGCACGCTTGCACCATGCACGACGGCGCGCACCGAAGGGTCGGATTCGTCTAACGAGACGGCCGGCAGCGTCCGGGCGCAACCGGTAAAATGCCGAACCATGAAACCCGAAATCTGGACCCCGCACGTGACCGTCGCGGCGCTCGTCGAGCGCGACGGCCGCTTCCTCGTGATCGAGGAAGAAACTTCGACGGGCCTGCGCATCAACCAGCCGGCCGGCCATCTCGAAGCCGGCGAAACGCTCGCCGACGCGGTGATCCGCGAAACGCTCGAGGAAACCGCGCATCCGTTCGTGCCGACGGCGCTCGTCGGCGTGTACCTCGCACATTACGAGCGTCCCGGCAGCGCGGGCGCGACGTATCTGCGCTTCACGTTCTGCGGCACGGCGGGCGAGCGCATCGTCGGTCAGCGGCTCGACGACGGCATCGTCCGCACGCTGTGGATGACGGCCGGCGAACTGCGCGCGTGCATCGAACGCCACCGGTCGCCGGCCGTGATGCGCTGTGTCGACGACTATCTGACCGGGCGGCGCGTTCCGCTCGATTTCGTGCATACGCATTCGGTCGCGCCGCGGCCGGATGCATTCGACCGTCAGGCGGTAAACAAATGAGCAAGCGCCGTGTGGTAGTGGGCATGTCGGGCGGCGTCGATTCGTCGGTGACCGCGTGGCTGCTGAAGGAACAGGGTTACGACGTCGTCGGACTGTTCATGAAGAACTGGGAAGACGACGACGACGGCGAATACTGCTCGACGCGTCAGGACTGGATCGACGTCGTGTCGGTCGCCGACCTGATCGGCATCGACGTCGAGGCCGTGAACTTCGCGGCCGAATACAAGGACCGCGTGTTCGCGGAATTCCTGCGCGAATATTCGGCCGGCCGTACGCCGAACCCGGACGTGCTCTGCAACGCCGAGATCAAGTTCAAGGCGTTCCTCGATCACGCGATGTCGCTCGGCGCGCAAACGATCGCGACCGGCCACTACGCGCGCGTGCGCGAACGCGACGGCCGCTTCGAATTGCTGAAGGCGTTCGATCATACGAAAGACCAGTCGTATTTCCTGCACCGGCTGAACCAGGCGCAGCTGTCGAAGACGATGTTCCCGCTCGGCGAGATTCCGAAGACGAAAGTGCGCGAGATCGCCGCGCAGATCGGGTTGCCGAACGCGAAGAAGAAGGATTCGACCGGCATCTGCTTCATCGGCGAGCGGCCGTTCCGCGACTTCCTGAACCGCTATCTGCCGACGAAACCGGGCCCGATGAAGACGCCGGACGGCAAGCTCGTCGGCGAGCACATCGGCCTCGCGTTCTACACGTTCGGCCAGCGCAAGGGCATCGGCCTCGGCGGCAGCAAGGACGGCAGCGGCGAACCGTGGTTCGTCGCTGCGAAGGACATCCCGTCGAACACGCTCTACGTCGTGCAGGGCCACGATCATCCGTGGCTGCTGTCGCGCGAGCTCGTCGCCGGCAACGTGAGCTGGGTCGCGGGCGAGCCGCCCGCCGAAGGCTTCGCGTGCGGCGCGAAGACGCGCTACCGGCAGGCCGACGCCGCATGCACGTTCGCGCGCGCCGGCGGCGAGCGCTTCTCGCTCGCGTTCGCCGACGCGCAATGGGCCGTCACGCCCGGCCAGTCGGCCGTGCTGTACGACGGCGAGGTCTGCCTGGGCGGCGGCATCATCGAATTCGCGGCCACCGGCCAGCCGGGCCACGCGCCCGCTCCGGCCGCCGCGCCGGCCCTCGCCGAAGCACGCTGACCCCCGTTCGGTTTAGACTTGCGGCACGCCGCGCCCGGCGGAACACGATTCCGTCGAGGCCGGCGCGCCGCCGCGCAGCGTACGCATGGCGGCCGTTCACTTCTGTGGAGTCCCCATGCTTTCACGACGCTATCTCGCGATGTGGTGCGCGGTCCTGCTGCTCGTCGCGGCGGCCGCGCTCGCGTCGTTCCACGTGCTCTCGGGGCTGTGGATCGCGATCCCGGCGGCGCTCGTCGCCCTCGGCCTGTACGACCTGAACCAGGACCGCCACGCGATCCTGCGCAACTACCCGCTCTGGGGCCACTTCCGCTTCCTGTTCGAATTCATCCGTCCGGAAATCCGCCAGTACTTCGTCGAGGACGATACCGACGAGAAACCGTTCTCGCGCGCGCAGCGCAGCCTCGTCTACCAGCGTGCGAAGAACGTCGCCGACAATCGCCCGTACGGCACCGAGCTCAACGTCAAGGCGGCCGCGCACGAATGGATCAGCCACTCGCTCGCGCCGACGCGGCTGCCGAACCACGACTTCCGGATCCGCGTCGGCGCGACGCGCGCGCAGCCGTACGACATCTCGATCTTCAACATCTCGGCGATGAGCTTCGGCTCGCTGTCCGCGAACGCGATCCGCGCGCTGAACCTCGGCGCGAAGAAAGGCGGCTTCGCGCACGACACCGGCGAAGGCTCGCTGTCGAAGTACCACCGCGAGCACGGCGGCGACATCATCTGGGAAATCGCGTCCGGCTACTTCGGCTGCCGCAACGACGACGGCACGTTCAATCCCGACAAGTTCGCGAAGCAGGCCGCCGACCCGCAGGTCAAGATGATCGAGATCAAGCTGTCGCAGGGCGCGAAGCCGGGCCACGGCGGCGTGCTGCCGACCGCGAAGATCACGCCCGAGATCGCCGAGACGCGCGGCGTGCCGATGGGCAAGGACTGCATCTCGCCCGCGACGCACTCGGAATTCTCGACGCCGCGCGGGCTACTCGAATTCGTCGAGCGGCTGCGTACGTTGTCGGGCGGCAAGCCGACCGGCTTCAAGCTGTGCATCGGCCATCCGTGGGAATTCTTCGGCATTGCGAAGGCGATGCTCGAGACGGGGATCGTGCCGGACTTCATCGTCGTCGACGGCGCCGAAGGCGGCACCGGCGCGGCGCCGCTCGAATTCACCGACCACGTCGGCGTGCCGCTGCAGGAAGGGCTGCTGCTCGTGCACAACACGCTCGTCGGCATCGGGCTGCGCGACCGCGTGAAGATCGGCGCGAGCGGCAAGATCATCACCGCGTTCGACATCGCGCGCACGCTCGCCATCGGCGCGGACTGGGTGAACTCGGCGCGCGGCTTCATGTTCGCGGTCGGCTGCATCCAGGCGCAGCATTGCCACACCGACCGCTGCCCGACCGGTGTCGCGACGCAGGATCCGGTGCGTCAGCGCGCGCTCGTCGTGCCCGACAAGGCCGAGCGCGTCTACAACTTTCACCGCAATACGCTGCACGCGCTGCAGGAGCTCGTGCAGGCCGCCGGGCTGTCGCATCCGTCGGAGCTGCGCGCGCATCACATCGTGCAGCGGGTGTCGCCGCACGAAGTCCGGCTGATGTCGCAGCTGCTGAAATATCTGAAGCCGGGCGCGCTGCTCGACGGCAACACGTGCGGCTATACGCTGTACGACAAGTGGTGGCCGATTGCCCGCAGCGATTCGTTCACGCTCGGCGAAACGGTCTACGCGTCGATCGACTGACGCGTGTGCGGGCCTCGGTCGGTGGCGGCCCGTCAAGCCGGTCAGGTCGAAAAAAAGCGCCCTCTCAGGGGCGCAGTCTGCGGCATACGGCCCGCCGGTCAGCCCTGCGGCAGCGTATCGGCGAACGACTGACGCTGCGACAGCTTCACGAAATGCTTGTCGAGGTTCGGGTGACGTTCGCGCCAGTTCAGCTCGGGCATCCGGAAGTCGAGATAGCCGAGCGCGCAGCCGAGCGAGATGTCGGCCAGCGTGTAATGATTGCCGACGCACCACGTCTTGCTGCCCAGGCCTTGCGACATCGCGACGAGGCCGTCGTCGATCTTGCGCTGCTGCCGCGCGATCCAGCTCGCGCTGCGCTGCGCTTCGTCGCGCAGCGTGTGTTCGAGACGGATCGCGACCGACGCGTCGAGCACGCCGTCGCACAGCGCTTCCCAGCAGCGCACCTCGACGCGCTCGCGCCCCGAAGCCGGAATCAGCTTGCCGACCGGCGACAGCGTATCGACGTATTCGCAGATCACGCGCGAATCGAACACCGCCGCGCCGTCTTCCATCACGAGACACGGCACCTTGCCGAGCGGATTCGACGCATGAATGTTCGTATCGGGGGCCCACACGTTCTCGAGCTCCAGCTTGTAGTCGATCTTCTTTTCAGCGAGCACGATCCGCGCCTTGCGGACGTACGGGCTGCTGAGCGAACCGATTAATTTCATCATCTGCCTTTTTAAGGGAACCGCCGGGAGTATACGTTGTCGCCGATCATAACCGGGCGGCACGGCCGGGTAGAAAATCGCCCGTCCGGCCTGTGGATGGTTTGCAACAATCGGCCGGCGGGCCCGGCTGCGCGGCGCTCGCGCGCACTTTCGCGCGCCGCGGCCGGCGGCGCTACAATCGCACGATGAATCCGCCCCTCGATACCGCCATTGCCGTCGACGTCTACCGCCAGCGCCGCGAACGCGTGCTTGCCGCACTGCGCGCCGCGGGCGGCGGCGTCGCCATCGTGCCCACCGCGCCGGAAGTGCTGCGCAACCGCGATACGGGCTATCCGTACCGGCACGACAGCTACTTCTATTACCTGACCGGCTTCACCGAGCCTGACGCGGTGCTCGTGCTGAACGCGGCCGCGCCGCACGGCGCGCCCGAGTCGATCCTGTTCTGCCGCGCGAAGAACGCCGATCGCGAGATCTGGGAAGGGTTCCACTACGGGCCCGAGGCCGCGCGCGACACGTTCGGCTTCGACGCCGCGTACGCGACCGACGTGCTCGATACCGAGATCCCGCGCCTGCTCGCCGACGCGGGCACCGTCCACTACCGGTTCGGCGCGTCGACCGCGTTCGACCGGCAGCTCGCGCGCTGGCTCGATGCGGTGCGCGCGCAGGCACGCTCGGGCGTCGCCGCGCCGGACGCGATGCGCGACCTCACGCCGCTGCTCGACGACATGCGGCTCGTGAAGGACGAACACGAGCTCGCGATCATGACGCGCGCCGCCCACATCTCGGCGCTCGCGCATCGGCGTGCGATGCAGGCATGCAAGCCCGGCATCCGCGAATACGAACTCGAGGCCGAGCTGCTGTATACGTTCCGCCTGCACGGCGCGCAGGCGCCCGCCTACGGATCGATCGTCGCGGCCGGCGCGAACGCGTGCGTATTGCACTACCCGGCCGGCAACGCGGCCGCGCGGGACGGCGACCTGATCCTGATCGACGCCGCGTGCGAGCTCGACGGCTATGCGTCGGACATCACGCGCACGTTCCCCGCGAACGGGCGCTTCTCGCCCGCGCAGCGCACGCTGTACGACATCGTGCTCGCCGCGCAGCAGGCCGCGATCGACGCGACGCGCGCGGGCGTGCCGTTCGAGGCGCCGCACGACGCGGCCGTGCGCGTGCTCGCGCAGGGGCTGCTCGACACCGGCATCATCGCGAAAACGCGCTTCTCGAACGTCGACGACGTGATCGCCGAGCGCGCGTACACGCGTTTCTACATGCACCGCACGGGCCACTGGCTCGGGATGGACGTGCACGACTGCGGCGACTACCGCGAACGGCACGCCGAGCGCGACGCCAACGGCGCGCTGCCGTGGCGCACGCTGAAGCCCGGCATGGCGCTGACGGTCGAACCGGGCCTGTACGTGCGCGCGGCCGACGACGTGCCGTCCGAGTACTGGAACATCGGCATCCGCATCGAAGACGACGCGATCGTGCGCGAGCACGGCTGCGAGCTGATCACGCGCGACGTGCCCGTCGCGGCGGCCGACATCGAGGCGCTGATGCGTGCGCGCGCGTAAGCCGCACGCGGGCCGCCGACCGTTATTTCCGTTTCACGAATTCCGATGACCCACGCTTCCTCCCCGCCCCAGACCGACTACGACCTCGCGATCGTCGGCGCGGGCCCGGTCGGGCTCGCGCTCGCCGGCTGGCTCGCGCGGCGCAGCGCGACGCAGCACGCGTCGATCGCGCTGATCGATGCGCGCGAGCCGTCCGCGAGCGCGAACGATCCGCGCGCGATCGCGGTGTCGCACGGCAGCCGCGTGCTGCTCGATACGCTCGCGTGGCCGGCCGACGCGACGCCGATCGAACACATTCATGTGTCGCAGCGCGGCCATTTCGGGCGCACGCTGATCGAGCGCGACGAGCACGATCTCGCGGCGCTCGGCTACGTCGTGCGCTACGGCTCGCTCGTCCAGGCGCTCGCCGGCGCCGTGCGCGGCAGCCGCGTCGACTGGCTCACGTCGACCACCGCGCGCGCGCCGCTGCAGGACGCCGACGGCGTCGCGCTGACGCTCGACGGGCCGCACGGCGAACGCGTGCTGCGCGCGCGCATCGTCGTGAATGCCGAAGGCGGGCTGTTCCACGAGCAGCAGGCAGACGCCGGCAAGCATCGACGCGACTACGGCCAGACCGCGCTCGTCGGCACCGTGACGGTGTCGTCGCCGCGCCCGAACGTCGCGTGGGAGCGCTTCACGCACGAAGGCCCGCTCGCGCTGCTGCCGCTCGGCGGCCCGCGGCAGGCCGACTATGCGCTCGTCTGGTGCTGCGCGCCGGACGAGGCGGCGCGCCGCGCGGCGCTGCCCGACGACGCCTTCCTGCGCGAACTCGGGATCGCGTTCGGCGAGCGGATGGGCAGCTTCGTCGCGATCGCGGGCCGCGCGTCGTTCCCGCTCGGGCTCAACGCCGCGCAGACGCTCGTCAAGGGCCGCGTCGCGATCGTCGGCAATGCCGCGCAGACGCTGCACCCGGTCGCGGGCCAAGGGCTGAACCTCGGGCTGCGCGACGCGCACACGCTCGTCGACGTGCTGTCGACGCAGGGTTTCGACGCGACCGCGCTCGCGACCTTCAATGCGCGCCGCGCGCTCGACCGGCGGCTCACGATCGGCGCGACCGACACGCTCGCGCGGCTGTTTACGATCGATGCCGGCCCGCTGCCGCTGCTGCGCGGCGCGGCGCTCACCGCGCTCGAATTCGTGCCGCCGCTGAAGAAGGCGATCGCGCGGCAGATGATGTTCGGCCAGCGCGGCTGACGCGCGCGGCGCGCAGACCGCGCCGGCCGGTGCCGGTGTGCGTCCACACAAACCGGGTCAAATCGGCGCGGGTTGGGAATACGGTAAAATGCGCGTTTTCCCTCCGCCCTTTCGATGCCCGCGCGTGCCGCGGGCCGTGCCATTGCGATGCCCGTTATCGGCTCTCACGTATTGCGTAACAACCTGTTCGTCGCGCCGATGGCCGGCGTGACGGACCGTCCGTTCCGCCAGCTCTGCAAGAAGCTCGGCGCCGGCTACGCCGTGTCCGAGATGGTCGCGTCCAACGCGCAGCTCTGGAAGAGCGCGAAGACGATGCGCCGCGCCAACCACGCAGGCGAGGTCGAGCCGATCGCGGTGCAGATCGCGGGCGCCGATCCGGCGATGATGGCCGAAGCGGCGCGCTACAACGTCGACAACGGCGCGCAGATCATCGACATCAACATGGGCTGCCCCGCCAAGAAGGTCTGCAACGTGGCGGCCGGCTCCGCGCTGCTGCAGAACGAGCCGCTCGTGCAGCGGATCGTCGAGGCCGTCGTCGCGGCCGTCGGCACGGGGCCCGACGCGGTGCCCGTCACGCTGAAGATCCGCACCGGCTGGGACCGCGAGCACAAGAACGCGATCACGATCGCGCGGCTCGCCGAGGCCGCCGGCATCTCGATGCTCACCGTGCACGGCCGCACGCGCGCCGATCTGTACCGCGGCGAGGCCGAGTACGAAACGATCGCGGCCGTGAAGGCGGCCGTGCGCATTCCGGTCGTCGCGAACGGCGACATCACGTCGCCCGCGAAGGCGAAGGCCGTGCTCGAGGCAACGGGCGCCGACGCGCTGATGATCGGTCGTGCCGCGCAAGGCCGGCCCTGGCTGTTCCGTGAAATCGATCATTTCCTGCAAACGGGCGAGCTGCTGCCGCCGCCGCGCATCGACGAGATCCAGCAGGTGATGAACGAGCACCTGGAAGACCACTACGCGTTCTACGGCGAATTCACCGGCGTCCGTACTGCGCGCAAGCACATCGGCTGGTACACTCGCGGCCTTTCCGGTGCCAACGCGTTCCGGCACCGGATGAACACGCTCGATTCCACCCGCGAGCAGCTCGCCGCCGTCAATGCGTTCTTCGACGCGCAAAAGGCGCTGTCGGACCACCTCGTCTACGTCGACGACGACGAAAACGGTCAGGGCGAGCCGGACGACCATAACCAGTTAGCAGCATGAGCAAGCACAACATCGAACAATGTGTCCGCGAGAGCCTGGACGTGTATTTCCGGGATCTAGACGGCTCCAATCCGCACGACGTCTATGAAATGGTGATGTCCTGCGTCGAAAAGCCGATGCTCGAGGTCGTGCTCGAACAGGCGGGCGGCAACCAGTCGCTCGCCGCCGAGTACCTCGGCATCAACCGCAATACGCTGCGCAAGAAGCTGCAGCAGCACGGCCTGCTGTAGTCGGCCGCCCCGTCCCCGTTTCCCTGGCTATTGGTGGTTCCATCATGATCAAGCAAGCGCTCATTTCCGTTTCCGACAAGACCGGCATCGTCGACTTCGCGAAGTCGCTGTCCGACCTCGGCGTCAAGCTGCTGTCGACGGGCGGCACCGCGAAACTGCTCGCCGACGCGGGCCTGCCCGTCACCGAAGTGGCGGACTACACGGGCTTTCCGGAAATGCTCGATGGGCGCGTGAAGACGCTGCATCCGAAGGTGCACGGCGGCATCCTCGCGCGTCGCGATCTGCCCGAGCACATGCAGGCGCTGGAAGCGCACGACATCCCGACGATCGACCTGCTCGTCGTGAACCTGTATCCGTTCGTCGCGACGATCGCGAAGGACGACTGCACGCTCGCCGACGCGATCGAGAACATCGACATCGGCGGCCCGACGATGCTGCGCTCGGCCGCGAAGAACCACCGCGACGTGACGGTCGTCGTCGATCCGGCCGACTACGCAGTCGTGCTCGACGAAATGAAGGCGAACGGCAACACGGTCGGCTACGCGACGAACTTCCGGCTCGCGACGAAGGTATTCGCGCACACCGCGCAATACGACGGCGCGATCACCAACTACCTGACGAGCCTGACCGACGAACTGAAGCACAGCTCGCGCAATCCGTATCCGGCGACGCTGAACATGGCGTTCGAAAAGGTGCAGGACCTGCGCTACGGCGAGAACCCGCACCAGAGCGCGGCGTTCTATCGCGACATCGTCACGCTGGCCGGCGCGCTCGCGAACTACCGCCAGCTGCAGGGCAAGGAACTGTCGTACAACAACATCGCCGATTCGGACGCGGCGTGGGAATGCGTGAAGACGTTCGACGCGCCGGCGTGCGTGATCATCAAGCATGCGAACCCGTGCGGCGTCGCGGTCGGCAACGACTCGGCCGATGCGTACGCGAAGGCGTTCCAGACCGACCCGACGTCGGCGTTCGGCGGCATCATCGCGTTCAACCGCGAAGTCGACGAAGCGGCTGCACAGGCCGTTGCCAAGCAGTTCGTCGAAGTGCTGATCGCGCCGTCGTTCACCGATGCCGCGAAGCAGGTGTTCGCCGCGAAGCAGAACGTGCGACTGCTGGAGATCGCGCTTGGCGAAGGCCATAACGCGTTCGACCTGAAGCGTGTCGGCGGCGGCCTGCTCGTGCAGTCGCTCGATGCGAAGAACGTGCAGCCGCATGAGCTGCGCGTCGTCACGAAGCGTCATCCGACGCCGAAGGAAATGGACGACCTGCTGTTCGCGTGGCGCGTGGCGAAGTACGTGAAGTCGAACGCGATCGTGTTCTGCGGCAACGGCATGACGCTCGGCGTCGGTGCCGGCCAGATGAGCCGCGTCGACTCCGCGCGCATCGCAAGCATCAAGGCGCAGAACGCGGGCCTGACGCTGGCCGGCTCGGCCGTGGCGTCGGACGCATTCTTCCCGTTCCGCGACGGTCTGGATGTGGTCGTCGCGGCAGGCGCGACCTGCGTGATCCAGCCGGGCGGCTCGGTGCGCGACGACGAAGTGATCGCGGCAGCCGACGAGCACAACATCGCGATGATCCTGACGGGCGTGCGTCACTTCCGTCACTGATCGCCCGCATGCGGCCCGCGCGGCCGCTGCGACCATGCCCGGCGGCGTCGCACCCGCCGGGTTTTTTATTGGGCCGCGCATGAACGGCCGGCCGTGCGGGACCGCACCTGCACCGCGCCTCGCGCGAACGGGGGTTCCGCCTCGCTGCGCCCCGTGCGGCGACGGCGCCCTGCCCCTTTCGTTGTAGTATCGCTGCATCACGCAACTCCCTCTTCACATGCGAATTCTCGGCATCGACCCCGGCCTGCGCGTCACCGGCTTCGGCGTCATAGACGTCAGCGGCCATCGGCTCGCCTATGTCGCGAGCGGCGTGATCCGCACGCCGACGGCCGATCTGGCCACGCGCCTCGGCACGATCTTCGCGGGCGTCTCGACGCTCGTACGCGAACACGCACCGGACCAGGCCGCGATCGAAAAAGTGTTCGTCAACGTGAACCCGCAGTCGACGCTGCTGCTCGGCCAGGCGCGCGGCGCCGCGATCTGCGGGCTCGTATCGGGCGGACTGCCCGTCGCCGAATACACCGCGCTGCAGCTGAAGCAGGCGATCGTCGGCTACGGCCGCGCGACGAAGGCGCAGATGCAGGAGATGGTCACGCGGCTGCTGAGCCTGAGCGGCCAGCCCGGCAGCGATGCGGCCGACGCGCTCGGCATCGCGATCTGCCATGCGCACGGCGGCAATACGTTGAGCACGCTCGGCGGCCTCGCGCCGGCGCTCGCGCAGAAAGGCCTGCGCTTGCGCCGCGGCCGGCTCGTCGGCTGAGCGGCACCGGGCGCGCCGCCGGCATGTGCCGGCGAACGGCCGGCCGACCGCAACCGGCGCGGCCGCTCGGGGCCGGCGTCGCGCGTGCGCGCCGCATTGCGCCGCTGCCGCGCCGTGGCACCGCCCGCCGCGCCGGACCATCGGCTTTGCGCCGCACGTGCGCTACACTCGCGCTTTCTTCCTCGCATCCCGCCATCCATGATCGGTCGCATCGCCGGCATCCTGCTCGAAAAGAACCCGCCTCACCTGCTCGTCGACTGCAACGGCGTCGGCTACGAAATCGACGTGCCGATGAGCACCTTCTACAACCTGCCGCAGACCGGCGAGCGCGTCGTCCTGCTCACGCAGCAGATCGTGCGCGAGGACGCGCACCTGCTGTACGGCTTTCTCACGCCGCAGGAGCGCACGACGTTCCGCGAGCTGCTGAAGATCACCGGCATCGGCGCGCGCATGGCGCTCGCCGTGCTGTCCGGCATGAGCGTGCAGGAGCTCGCGCAGGCCGTGACGATGCAGGACGCCGCGCGCCTCACGCGCCTGCCCGGCATCGGCAAGAAGACCGCAGAGCGCCTGCTGCTCGAACTCAAGGGCAAGCTCGGCGCGGACCTCGGGGCACTCGCCGGCGCCGCGTCGGCGTCGGACCACGCGACCGACATCCTCAACGCGCTGCTCGCGCTCGGCTATTCCGAAAAGGAAGGCCTCGCGGCGATCAAGAACGTGCCGGCCGGCACCGGCGTGTCCGAAGGCATCAAGCTCGCGCTGAAGGCGCTCTCCAAGGCGTAACGGCCCGTCGCATCCAGTGTCGCGCGGCGTCGGCGCGCGCGACAGTCGGCCGTTCGGCCAGGTTGGCCGCGCCACGCCGCGCGGTACAATGGCCGCATGATTGAAACCGACAAACTCGCCGCCGAGCGGATCATTGCCGCCACGCCCGCCTCGTCGCACGAGGAGGTGTTCGAACGCGCGCTGCGGCCGCGCCAGCTCGACGACTACGTCGGCCAGGAAAAGGTGCGCGGCCAGCTCGAAATCTTCATCGAGGCTGCAAAGCGCCGCCGCGAGCCGCTCGATCACGTGCTGCTGTTCGGGCCGCCGGGCCTCGGCAAGACCACGCTCGCGCACATCATCGCGCGCGAGATGGGCGTGAACCTGCGTCAGACGTCGGGCCCCGTGCTCGAGCGCGCGGGCGACCTCGCGGCCTTGCTGACGAACCTGGAAGCCAACGACGTGCTGTTCATCGACGAAATCCACCGGCTGTCGCCGGTCGTCGAGGAAATCCTGTATCCGGCGCTCGAGGATTACCAGATCGACATCATGATCGGCGAAGGGCCGGCCGCGCGCAGCGTGAAGCTCGACCTGCAGCCGTTCACGCTGGTCGGCGCGACCACGCGTGCGGGCATGCTGACCAATCCGCTGCGCGACCGGTTCGGGATCGTCGCGCGCCTCGAGTTCTACGATGCCGATCAGCTGTCGCGCATCGTGCAGCGCTCGGCGTCGCTGCTGAACGCGCAGATCGATCCGAACGGCGCGCTCGAGATCGCGAAGCGCTCGCGCGGCACGCCGCGGATCGCGAACCGGCTGCTGCGCCGCGTGCGCGATTACGCGGAGGTGAAGGCCGACGGCCAGATCACGGCAGCGATCGCCGACGCGGCGCTCGCGATGCTCGACGTCGATCCGGTCGGCTTCGACCTGATGGACCGCAAGCTGCTCGAAGCGATCCTGCACAAGTTCGACGGCGGCCCGGTCGGCATCGACAACCTCGCCGCCGCAATCGGCGAAGAGCGCGACACGATCGAGGACGTGCTCGAACCGTACCTGATTCAGCAGGGCTTCCTGCAGCGCACGCCGCGCGGCCGCGTCGCGACGCTCCTGACGTACCGCCACTTCGGCCTGGCCGCGCCCGACGCCGGCAGTCCCGTGCAAAGCATCTGGGACACGCCGGACGCGCAGTAACGCACGGTCCGACACCCGGCCCGCCATGACGACACCGCACAGCGCTCCGCCTTCTACCGCCGGCAGCCCGCGGTGGATCGAACAGATCCGCAAGCGGGTCGCGGCCGGCGTCACGCATCTGACCACCGGCAGCGGCCCGACGCTCGACTATTCGTCGCCGCCCGGCGATCCGGGGCTGTTCGGCCCCGACGCGGTCTGCTGGCGCGTGCATGCCGATTTCACGTCGATGATGACGGGCGGCATCTGCGCGCTGCTGCTGCAGGCGCTGCATCCGCTCGCGCTTGCGGGCGTCTGGGATCATTCGTCGTTTCGCACCGATATCCTCGGCCGCTTGCGGCGCACCGCGACGTTCATCTCCGGCACGACGTTCGGCAATCGCTGCGATGCATTGGCGCTGATCGAACGCGTGAAGGCGATTCATGCACGCGTCGCCGGCACGGCACCGGACGGCCGCCCCTATCGCGCGGACGATCCCGCGCTGCTGACCTGGGTGCATGTCGCGGAGGTGTCGAGCTTTCTCGCCGCGCATCTGCGCTACGTGAACCCCGCGCTGTCGGGCGAACTGCAGGATCGCTACTATGCGGAGACCGCGCAGATCGCCGAGCGGCTCGGCGCGACCGACATTCCGCGCTCGCGCGCCGAAATCGACGCATATCTCGCGCGGATGCGTCCCGAGCTCGAGGCCGGGCCGCGAACCTTCGAGGTAATGCGCATCCTGCTGAACGCGCCGCTCGCGTCGCCGATGCTGCGGCCCGCCGCGACACTCGTGATGCAGGCCGGCGTCGACCTGCTGCCGCCGTGGGCGCAACAGATGCTCGGCGTGTCGACGTTCGCGCCGCTGCGCCGCGCGGTGGTCCGCCCCGGCGTGCGCGCCGTCGCGCCCGTGCTGCGGTGGGCGCTCGTGAACGGCGTGTCCAAACGCGCACGACGTCGCGCGACCGCCGCGACGGCCGTGCCGCCCGATCGTCCGTCGTCGAATCACGGCTGATGGCGATGAAGCGAATGCGGTGGTGTGGAGAGCCTCGGCCCGCATAGTGATTGATGGCGACCGATCCGGCGATCGACGGCAAGACCGGCGCGGCGAGCAGAAGCACCGACGCACGAACGCAAGACACCGCAGCAAGAAGAACGGCAATCAGGAAATCGACAAGCTGCGTCCGCCGATCGCAGCCGACAAGCGGACAAGCCGACAAACGCCGTAACCGCAGTAACCGCACACACGCGCCCCACTACAACGCACGACCCGCCGCGCAGTCACGCGATGCGCACGGCCACGCGCGCACGCGATCACAGCACCTTGCGATACCCGTCGTCGTCGCTCGGCGCGTCGAGATGCGCGATGTCGCCCCACCGGACGACATGCGCGCGGCCGTCGACGTAATCGACGACGTTGATGCTCGTATTCAGCAGCGGATAGTTGCGCGGTGCGGACAGATCGAGGCCGTTCGCGAAGCGATACACGCAGTCGAGCACGCCGCCGTGCGCGACGCACGCGATCCGCCCGCCCGGGTGCGCGGCGACGATCGGCTCGAGCGCATGCAGCACACGATGATAGAACGCGCGCTGCGACTCGCCGCCTTCCGGCGCAAAGCCGGGATCGCGCGTCTGCCATTCCGCATACGCGTCCGGAAACAGCGTTTCGATCTCGGCGCTGTCATGCCCCTGGAACACGCCGTACGCACGCTCGCGCAGCCCCTCGCGCAGCAGCAGCGGCAGGCCGAGCGCAGCGGCGAACGGCTGCGCGGTCTGTTGCGCGCGCATCAGGTCGCTCGAATAGACTGCATCGATGCGTGCCCCGTCGTGCGCCTCGCGCATGAGGCGCGCGGCGAGCCGCTGCGCCTGCGCGAGGCCCGTGTCGGCAAGCGGAATGTCGATGTGGCCCTGTATCCGCTTGATGCGGTTCCAGGCCGTTTCGCCATGGCGGATGAAGAGGATCTGGGTGGTAGCCATCGCGAGGCGTCTCCGGCGGGGAATCAGGGCCGCACTTGCAGCCAGAACGTCACGGGGCCGTCGTTGACGAGCGACACCTGCATGTCGGCGCCGAATTCGCCGGTTTCGACGATCGGGTGACGCGCACGCGCGGCGGCTACGAAATAGTCGAACAGCCGCGCGCCCTCGTCGGGCGGCGCGGCCGGCGTGAAGCTCGGCCGCAGCCCGCTGTTGGTGTCGGCCGCGAGCGTGAACTGCGAGACGAGCAGCAGCCCGCCCGCACGGCCCGCGCCGTCGATATTCGACACCGGCAGGTTCATCTTGCCGGCCGCGTCGCTGAACACGCGGTAGCCGAGCACCTTGGCGAGCAGCTTGTCGGCCGCGGCCTCGGTGTCGCCGCGCTCCGCGCATACGAGCGCAAGCAGGCCGGCGCCGATCTCGCCCGTCACGCGCTCGCCGACGCGCACGTCGGCGCGCTTCACGCGCTGGATCAGCGCGATCATGCAGCGAGCGTCACGCGCGCGAAACGCCGCTTGCCGACCTGCACGACGTATTCGCCGGCGTCGACCTTCAGGCCCTTGTCGGACACCGTCGTGCCGTCGATCTTCACGCCGCCCTGCTCGATGTTGCGCAGCGCTTCGCTCGTCGACGGCACGAGCCCCGCCTGCTTCAGCAGCTGGCCGATCGCGAGCGGCGCGCCGGCGAGCGAGACCGACGGAATGTCGTCCGGCACGCCGCCCTTCGCGCGATGGTTGAAGTCTTCCAGCGCACGCTCGGCATCGGCCTGCGAATGGAAGCGCGCGACGATTTCCTGCGCGAGCATCACCTTGAAGTCGCGCGGGTTGCGGCCGCCTTCGGCTTCGCGCTTGAAGCCGGCGATCTCGTCCATGCTGCGGAACGACAGCAGTTCGAAGTAACGCCACATCAGCATGTCGGAGATGCTCATCAGCTTGCCGAACATGTCGGTCGGCTTCTCGCTGATGCCGACGTAGTTGCCCTTCGACTTCGACATCTTCTCGACGCCGTCGAGACCTTCGAGCAGCGGCATCGTCAGGATGCACTGCTGTTCCTGGCCGTACTGCTTCTGCAGTTCGCGACCGACCAGCAGGTTGAACTTCTGGTCGGTGCCGCCGAGCTCGAGATCGGCGTTCAGCGCGACCGAGTCATAGCCCTGCATCAGCGGATACAGGAATTCGTGGATCGAGATCGGCACGCCGCCCTGGAAGCGCTTCGTGAAGTCCTCGCGCTCGAGAATGCGCGCGACCGTGTAGCGCGACGCGAGCTTGATCATCCCGTCCGCACCGAGCGGCATCGACCATTCGCTGTTGTAGCGGATCTCGGTCTTGTCGCGGTCGAGCACGAGCGCGGCCTGCTCGAAGTAGGTCTTCGCGTTCGCCTCGATCTGCTCGCGCGTAAGCGGCGGACGCGTCGCGTTGCGGCCCGACGGATCGCCGATCAGCGACGTGAAATCGCCGATCAGGAAGATCACCGTATGGCCGAGATCCTGCAGCTGACGCATCTTGTTCAGCACGACCGTGTGGCCGATATGGATGTCGGGCGCCGTCGGGTCGAGGCCGAGCTTGATGCGCAGCGGCTTGCCGGTGGCCGCGCTGCGCGCGAGCTTCTGCGCGAACTCTTCCTCGATCAGCAGCTCGTCGACGCCGCGCTTCGTGACGGCGAGCGCATGCCGGACTTCGTCGGTGATCGGGAAAACGGGCTTGGAACTGGGTTCGGTGCTCATCGGTGCCAGGAAGAATGTCGCAAAAACAGGGATTTTCCCATAACTTGCGCGCGCGTCGCTTAACGGCGCGCCGCGTTGCGCGGATAATCGGCGCAACGCGCGCGGATCGTGCCCGCGCTTCATGCTTCAGGAGAACCGCAACGTGCCGCAACGACACCCGCCAACCGCCCATCCGGCCGACGGCATCTACTTCGGCCTGATGTCCGGCACCAGCATGGACGGCGTCGACGGCGTCGCCGTGCGTTTCGCCGCCGGCAGCGCGCCGGTCGTGCTGGCGCAGGCCTGCGTCGGTTTCGCGCAGTCGCTGCGCGACGCGCTGTTCGCGTTGCAGCAGCCCGGCGACAACGAGATCGAGCGCGAGTCGCTCGCCGCCAACGCCATCGTCGCGCGCTACGCGGTGTGCTGCCACGAACTGCTGCGCTCGGCCGGCCTCGCGCCGGACGACGTGCGCGCGATCGGCGTGCATGGCCAGACGGTGCGGCACCGTCCGGAGCGCGGCTATACGCGGCAGCTGAACAATCCGGCGCTGCTCGCCGAACTCGCGCATATCGACGTGATCGCCGATTTCCGCAGCCGCGACGTCGCCGCGGGCGGCCACGGCGCGCCGCTTGCGCCCGCGTTCCATGCGGAGGTGTTCGGCGCGCCGGGCGAGACGCGCGTCGTCTGCAATCTCGGCGGTATCAGCAACATCACGATCCTGCCCGCCGACGGCGGCGGCGGCGACGTGCGCGGCTTCGACTGCGGCCCCGCAAACGCGTTGATCGACGCATGGGCGACGCGCCACCTCGGCAAGCCCTACGACGACGGCGGGAAATTCGCCGCGCGCGGCACCGTGCACGCGGCCCTGCTCGATACGCTGCTCGACGAGCCGTATTTCACCGCGCCGCCGCCGAAAAGCACGGGGCGCGACCTGTTCAATCCCGCGTGGCTCGACGCGAGGCTCGGCGCCTTCGCGCACGTCGCGCCCGAAGACGTGCAGGCGACGCTGACCGCGCTGACCGCGGTGTCGGTCGCGCGCGAAATCGCGCGGCATGCGCCCGACTGCCGCGCGGTGTTCGTATGCGGCGGCGGCGCGCGCAATCCGGTGCTGCTCGACGCGCTGTCGCGCGCGCTGCGCGATGCCGGCGTGCCGGCCTCGGTCGACACGACCGTCGCGCTCGGCGTGCCGCCGCAGCAAGTCGAGGCGCTCGCGTTCGCGTGGCTCGCGTATCGCTTCGTCGCACGCGAGCCCGGCAATCTGTCCGCGGTGACCGGCGCGGCCGGCGAACGCGTGCTCGGCGCGCTCTACCCGCGCTGATGCGCGCCGACGCGCGCGATCCCGACAATAAAAAACGGGGCATGAAGCCCCGTTTTTCGTTCCGGCGAACCGGAAAGGCGCGATCGTGCGATCAGACCGAGAACGACGAGCCGCACCCGCAGGTGGTCGTGGCGTTCGGGTTCTTGATCACGAACTGCGCGCCGTTGAGGTCGTCCTTGTAGTCGATCTCGGCGCCGACCAGATACTGGTAGCTCATCGAGTCGATCAGCAGCTGGACGCCGTTCTTGTTCATCACGGTGTCGTCCTCGTTGACTTCCTCGTCGAACGTGAAGCCATACTGGAAGCCCGAGCAGCCGCCGCCTTGCACGAACACGCGCAGCTTCAGGTCGGGATTGCCCTCTTCGTCGATCAATTGCTTGACCTTGTCGGCCGCGGCGTCGGTGAAGACGAACGGAGCCGGCATTTCGGTGGTCGTTGCTGCGGATTCGGTAACAGCGTTCATGCGAACTCTCCAAAAAGCTTTAGCCGCTATTGTAGGGCCGATCAGAAGATCGTGCTGAAGTCCATGAAATCAACAGGTTCTTGTCGATTTCGCTGCGCCGGGCCGGGTGCGCGCGGCGACGGCCCGTCCGGCACGCGCGCATAAAAAAACCGCCAGCGCGAAAGCTGGCGGTTTTTCCGGCGGGCGCCGCCCGCAAGCGGCGCGGCCATGAAGCGGAATTAACGCTTCGAGAACTGCTTGGCGCGGCGTGCCTTGTGCAGACCGACCTTCTTACGCTCGACTTCACGCGCGTCACGCGTGACGAAGCCTGCGTTCGACAGGGCCGGCTTCAGCGTCGCGTCGTAGTCGATCAGCGCGCGCGTGATGCCGTGACGCACTGCGCCTGCCTGACCCGTTTCGCCGCCGCCCGACACGTTCACCTTGATGTCGAACGTTTGAGCGTGGTTCGTCAGTTCCAGCGGCTGACGCACGATCATCAGCGACGTTTCACGTGCGAAGTAGTCAGCGATGGGCTTGCCGTTGACGATGATGTCGCCCTTGCCAGCCTTGATGAAGACACGAGCGACTGCGCTCTTGCGGCGGCCCGTACCGTAGTTCCAGTTACCGATCATGTGGGCTCCCCTTAGATCTCGAGCGCCTTCGGCTGTTGAGCCGAGTGCGGATGCGTCGCTTCTGCGTAGACCTTCAGCTTCTTGATCATCGCGTAGCCGAGCGGGCCCTTCGGCAGCATGCCCTTGACCGCCTTCTCGAGCGCGCGGCCCGGGAAGCGTTCCTGCATCTTGCCGAACGTCGTTTCATAGATACCGCCCGGGTAGCCCGAGTGACGGTAGTACTTTTTGTCCAGAGTCTTGTTGCCCGTGACCTTCAACTTGCTCGCGTTGATGACGATGATGAAATCACCGGTGTCGACGTGCGGGGTGAACTCAGGCTTGTGCTTGCCGCGCAGACGGCGTGCCACTTCGCTGGCGACACGGCCGAGAACCTTATCCGTCGCGTCAATCACGTACCATTCGCGCGTCACCTCATGGGCTTTTGCGGAAAACGTCTTCATGATCGATCCAAAAAAATTGCTTTGCCCGATGTGTTCTTCCTGCTTGTCTGTGTGCGCTTCGAGGCGCGGTGCAGGCTCTCCCTGTTCTTTTTCCGTGGGCATGAATGCGGAAAAGCCATGAATTATAAAGGAAATGCGGCTGCGCGGTCAAAGGGAATCCGCGCCCCGTGTGCGGCGCGCGCGAAATGGGCCAAAATCCGCTCCGTGCCCCGATTTCCCGGCGAACCGAGCGCCGGGCCGGCGCATCCGGTCGCGCGCGGCGCACGAGCTGGCCGCGCCGCGGCCGGCCGACCATCCAGAACAACAAACCAGCATGATGAAACAACGACCGATCTACCTGTTCGCGGCCGCGCTGCTGGCCGCCGCGGCGCCTGCCGCCCTCGCCCGCACCGGCTGCGACGCGAAGCTCGATGCGCTCGACGCACGCATCGCCGAAGCGCGCGCCGCCCACGCCGAGGACCGGATCGCGCGCCTGCGCGCCGTGCGCGAGCGCGTTCGCCATTTCTGCGCACACGGTCGCGCGCATGCGTCGGCCGCGCATGCGTCCGCGCCCGCCGCACCGACGTCATCCGCACCGCCTGATGCGGCGTCGCGGCCGACGGCGCGGCAGCCCGCCTGACGCTGTCGGCGCGCGCAAGCCGTGCGCCGCTGTTTGCATGGGACGAAAAAAAGCCCGAACGGCTGGTTCGGGCTTAATCCACCTTAGGAGGAGGGTGGAGGAGACATTCGGAGGTTGCCGCAGCGCGACAACCAATGAGTCGCATTATACGAACGGCCTGCAGACTTCACAAGAAAATTTGCATTGCGAAATCGATGACCACGATGTGAAATTATCGACAAACCTGGCGACGCACGAAATTTCTCTGTCGAATCAACAAGTTACTTTCGTCATCAGGCGCGCCGGAACGCACGCATCTAGAGTAAAACCCCTAAAGCCGACAGGGAAATCGTCGCCGCGAGTGCCGTTCCTCCCGTGACCGAGGACGCACCGTTTCGCGCCGTGCAGTGCGTCAGCCGACCGTTGCGCGACGGGCTACAATGCCGGATCGAATTCGAATCAGGCAACGCGGGAGCGCAAGCATGGAATGCAAAGTAAGCTGGATGGGTCAGGACGGGATGGCGTTTTCGGCACAGACCGGCAGCGGCCACCTCGTCGCGATGGACGGCGCGCCGGAAGGCGGCGGCCATAACCTCGCGCCGCGGCCGATGGAGATGGTGCTGGTCGGCACCGGCGGCTGTACCGCGTACGACGTCGTGCTGATCCTGAAGAAAAGCCGCCAGGACGTCACGGGCTGCTCGGTCACGCTGAAGGCCGAGCGCGCGAGCGAAGATCCGAAGGTGTTCACGAAGGTCCACTTCCACTTCACCGTCACGGGCCGCAACCTGAATCCGGCAACGGTCGAGCGCGCGATCAACCTGTCGCACGACAAGTACTGCTCGGCGTCGATCATGATCGCGAAGACGGCCGAACTCACGCACTCGTTCGACATCGTCGCCGCGTAAGCAGCGCACGCGCATGAAAAAAGGGCCGGCGTTCCGTCAGGAGCGCCGGCCCTTTGCATTCGCGCGGCAAAGCAGGCCGATAAGCCGGATTCTGTGCACACCGCGCGCCGAAGCGCACGCTGCGTGGCAGCCATTCCTCTAGGCGCGCCATTGCTGACGCGCTCAAGCTTCCTACCCGCAGACGAGACGGGGGCCCCGTCCTGCATCCGAAGATGCGCGCCTGCCTACTTGGAATTGCTCCGGGTGGAGGTTACCGTGCCGGCGGACGTCGCCGTCGCCGCGGTGCGCTCTTACCGCACCGTTTCACCCTTACCTGATCCCGGCTTGCGCCGGGCCATCGGCGGTTTGCTTTCTGTTGCCCTGTTCCGCGTGTCGCCACGGATGGCCGTTAGCCATCACCCTGCCCTGTGGAGTCCGGACTTTCCTCGCCCCCGCCAGCCCGAAGGCGGCGAGGCCGCGACTGCCTGGCCTGCTTTGCGACGCGCATTCTAGCACTGCGCGCCGCCGGCCGCGTCGCGCGTGCGGCGGCCGCTGCGGAATACGGCCGGATCCGCGTAGAACGCCGGATCGGCATTCGCCGCGCACCAGCCCGGCACGCCGAGCACGGGCAGCGGCGAGAAATCGCGGCTCGTCAGCGCGCGCGTCGCGAGCATCGCGGCGACCTGCGCGTCGACATGCTCGGCGCGCCGCGCGTCGGGCCACGAGAAATAGTCGGCGTCGACCTCGACGATCCAGACGTGCGCGGTGCACGACTTGTACGGCGCGACGAGCTTCTCGAGCAGCGCATGGCCGACGAGCCGCGCCTCGCAGCGCGCGCCCCACGCGTCGCGCGCGGCGACCAGCAGCCGCTGCCAGTCGAACGCGCGCAGCGCATCGGCGAGCGTGCGATCGGCGGTCACGAACAGCGCCGCATTCTCGTCGAACAGCGTCAGCGCGTCGCGCAACGTGCCGCGCACCGGTCCGACGCCGCCCGCCGCGTCGATCGCCGCGGCCTGGCGCGCGTTCAGCGCGGCCTTGATGCGCGGATACGCGAGCCAGACGAGCGCATTGAAGAAGTCGTGGAGATTGTGCCGCGTCGGCACGCGGCCGGTTTCGGCGATATGGGTTTCGTACGCGATGCCGGGCGGCAGCTCGGCCTGCGGCACGAAGCGCAGCGGCTTGCCGCGGCCCGTGACGCGCGCGCCGTCGCGCAGTGCGTCGTTCAGTGCCTCGAGCAGCGCGGCGTCGCCGACCGTCGCGGCCGCCTGCACCGTGCGGCCCGGCTGCGCGAAGCGCGCGAGCCATGGCGCGGACCAGTCGATCCGCGCGAACGCAGCCGCGCCGTCGCCGCCCGCCTGGGCGGCCGCGCGCGGCGGCGCGTGCGTCATGCGAGTTTCCAGCCGAGCGTCTCGCCGGCGCGCAGCGGCACGACGGGCGTGTCGCCCGCCAGCACCTCGCGCGGCAGTTCCCACGTCTCGCGGCGCAGCGTCACCGTCTCGGCGCTGCGCGGCAGCCCGTAGAAATCGGCACCGTAGAAGCTCGCAAAGCCTTCGAGCTTGTCGAGCGCGCCGGCCTGGTCGAACGCCTCCGCGTACAGCTCGAGCGCGTGCAGCGCCGTGTAGCAGCCGGCGCAGCCGCACGCGGCTTCCTTCGCGCCACGCGCGTGCGGCGCGCTGTCGGTGCCGAGGAAGAAGCGCGGGTTGCCCGACGTCGCCGCTTCGACGAGCGCGACGCGATGCGTTTCGCGCTTCAGGACCGGCAGACAGTAGTAATGCGGACGAATGCCGCCGACGAACAGCGCATTGCGGTTGTACAGCAGGTGATGCGCGGTGATCGTCGCACCGAGCAGGCCGGGCGCCGCATCGGCGTCGCGCACGTAATCGGCCGCGTCCTTCGTCGTAATGTGCTCGAACACGACCTTCAGGCCCGGGAAATCGCGGCGCAGCGGCGTCATCACGCGATCGATGAACACCTTCTCGCGATCGAACAGGTCGATCGACGCATCGGTCACCTCGCCGTGCACGAGCAGCGGCATGCCGGTCTCCTGCATCGCCTCGAGCGTCTTCGCGCACTTCGCGAGATCGGTGACGCCGTGGTCCGAATTCGTCGTCGCGCCGGCCGGATACAGCTTCACGCCGTGCACGAAGCCGCTTTCGCGCGCGCGACGGATCTCGTCCGGCGACGTGTTGTCGGTGAGGTACAGCGTCATCAGCGGCTCGAACGCCATGCCGGCCGGCAGCGCGGCGAGAATGCGGTCGCGGTACGCCTGCGCGTGCGCGGTGGTCGTCACCGGCGGTTTCAGGTTCGGCATCACGATCGCGCGCGCGAACTGGCGGGCGGTATGCGGCAGCACGGCGGCGAGCATCTCTCCGTCGCGCAGGTGCAGATGCATGTCGTCGGGACGGGCGAGCGACAGCGTCGCCGGGGAGGAAGCGTTCGAGGCAGTCATAGGGGGCTCGTGAGGAACGGGCCGGCATCGGCGGGGCCGGACCGCGCGTGCGCGGCCCGCGACTGACGGCAAACCGCAACACGGGGCCTTCGGCCGGCGGAATCCGCTTTTTACCGCTCGAGGCTCGGTGATATGCTAGAAGCCGCATTGTACCGGGGGTTCGCCCGGTTCGTTACCCCGCTTCAGTCTGCCGCCCCAAGTAAAATGTGCCAACTCCTAGGAATGAACTGCGCCGCGCCGACGGACGTCACATTCTCCTTCACAGGATTCGCGGCCCGGGGCGGCCTCACCGATCACCACGCCGACGGCTGGGGCATCGCATTCTTCGAGGACAAGGCGTGCCGCCTCTTCATCGACCAGCAGGCATCGGCCACCTCGCCCATCGCCGAAATGGTCAAGCGCTATCCGATCAAGTCGAAGAACACGATCGCGCATATCCGCAAGGCCACGCAAGGCCACATCGTGCTGGAGAACAGTCACCCGTTCATGCGCGAGCTGTGGGGGCGGCACTGGATCTTCGCGCATAACGGCGATCTCCAGGACTTCGAACCCGAGCTCGAGCGCAGCGTGTACCAGCCGGTCGGCACGACCGACAGCGAGAAGGCGTTCTGCGTGCTGATGCAGGGGCTGCGCGAGGCGTTTCCCGGCGCGCAGCCACCGCTGCCGGAACTGTTCGAGCGCGTCGGCGAACTCACGCGCGGGATCACCGATCACGGCGTGTTCAATTTCCTGATGTCGAACGGCCAGGCGCTGTTTGCGCACTGCTCGACGCGGCTGCACTACCTCGTGCGCCGCTGGCCGTTCTCGACCGCGCATCTCGTCGACGAAGACCTGTCGATCGACTTCGCGAAATACACGACGCCGGAGGATCGCGTCGCGGTGATCGCGACGCAGCCGCTCACCGACAATGAAGTGTGGACGGCCTTCGAGCCCGGTGAGCTGATCATGTTCCAGTGCGGCGACGTCGCCGCGCGGATGCAGATTCCGGTGCCGGAGCGCGTGCTCGAGAAGCTGCGCAATCCGTCGCTCGATCCGTCGGCGTCCGCGCCGTGCACGACGCGCACGGCGGCGCTCGCGACCGCCGCCGACGGCGATCCGGACGACACGATCGATTTCTGAGCGCGCGCCCTGCGCGCCCGCGCCGCCGTCCGGCAACCACGGCCGTTTCCATCGACACAGCGCGCATTCACGCGGCGCCGTTTCGTCCGCGGGACAGGAAGACCTATCGAAACACCGGCCGATATTATTTTCTTGCCATTACCCTATTTCGCGCATAAAAATACTCCACGCGCGCGGCAAAAAACAGTCGACCTTAAAACCATATAATCCGGAACCCGCATTCTAGCGCGACGAATTTTGCCGAACAGTGCGCGACGCCACCGATCCGGCGATTTTCCCACACCGCCTCGCAAAAAGGACAAAGTCCTTTAACATCAATACCTTCCGTTCGATAAATCACACAATTCAGAAATATCGGACAAAATCGGCATTATCGCCACGATTTTAATTTTTCTGATAATCACACTCCCCTTCAATCGTTAGACTCGCCCCATCCCCGGTGTAACGAAATGCGATTGGCGCACGATGCAGCCACTACTGCCGCACGCCTGCTCATTTCCCGCCGTGGAATGCGCCTTCACCGCTTCGCGGTGAATATCACTTCAAAAGAAGAAAGAGGGGTATGTCGTGAATCACTCATTTCGATCGATATGGAGCGACACATCGGGGTGCTGGATCGCCGTCGCGGAAACCACGCGCGCGCGCGGCAAGCAGGCGCGCAGCGCCACTGATCGTGCCGGCCGCCTCGCGCGCCGGGTCGCCGGCCGCTCGCCGCTGCGCATCGCGGCGCTCGCCACCGCACTCGCCGCGCTCGCGGCCGGCAATGCCTACGCATCGAGCTGCGGCGACGGCACAAGCGTCGCGAGCGGCGGTAGCTGCGCGCTCGGCACCTTCAGCCCGACCGTCAACGACAACCTGGTCGGCTCGGCGACCGTGTCGGGCGGCGACACGGTCGCCGTGACGGGCGCATGGAGCGGCGCGGCCGGCGACTCCGGCTACGCGGAGCTGCCGTTCGGCAGCACGACGGTCGTATCCGGCAACCCGAATCAGCCGCTGCTGTCGCTCGGCGGCAAGACGCAAAGCGTCGCCACACCCGATACGATCACGAGCGCGCATACGTCGGTCGCCACCTACGATTCGTCCGCGTTCGTCGGATCGACGGCCGGCGCGCACGAAGTGCCGGTATTTCACGACGTGAACGGCAACCAGTACGTGAACGCGCGCATCGGGACGGTCGACCGCTCGGGCGGCACGCTGGACGTGTCGATCGGCGATCCGGCCGCCGCGCCGTCGGCGCCTGGCAACCTGATTTCGATCGCGCCGAAGCAGACCGACCTGACGCTCGCGGACGGCACCGGTACCGCGTCGAGCACGATCAACTGGCATTCGCGCAACCAGATCCAGTTCACGACCGGCGACTATCTGGCGAACGGCGGGCCGCTCGGCAGCGTCGCGCTCGACGTACCGACCTACGCGGGCACCTTCACCGCATTCGACGGCAGCAGGTGGACGGTCAACGATGCTGCGTCGCTCGCCACATACAACGATTTTCTCGTGCGCTCGATCCAGAGCGGCGCGCTCGGCTCGCAGGCCGCGTACGACGCGGCGTTCGGCCAGGCCGTCACGATGTCGACGCAGACCTTCGAATACGCGAACAACGTCTCGCCCGGCGACGAGAACGCGCTGCCGACCGATCATCTGTCGGTGATGCACGGCACCGGCGCAAACGCGACCGTGCAGATCGGCAAGGACGGCCAGATCGACTTCCGCGGCACCAACCTCGTCGAATCGAGCTCGGCCGTGCTCGCGGACAACGGCGCGCACTTCGTGAACGACGGCCGGCTGTCGGGCGACTTCACGCTCGTGCGGCTGCTGAGCGGCGCGAGCGGCGTGAACAACGGCGCGATCTCGTCCGGCTATGCGTCCGGCGACAACTTCGACACCGGCGGCAGCGCGCAGCCGGACAATTTCGGCTTTCACGCCTACACCGAAGGCAACGGCGTGTACGCGAGCGGCGCCGGTACGACGTTCGTCAACAACGGCGTGATGAACGTCGGCGCATGGACGTACGGCCGCAATCGCCCCGACCTGCAGAACTACGCGGTGGCCGTGACGGACGGCGCGGCCGCGTCGAACGCCGGCACGATCAACGTCGGCGTCAACGCGACGACGCTCGACAGCCAGGTGATCGGCGGCTTCGCGGCCGGCGGCAGCTTCACGAACGAAGCCGGCGGCACGATCTATCTCGGCCGCGCGGCGCAATATGACGGCGCGGCGCCCGAAGCCGTGAACGACGTCGCGTCGTCCGCGCATGCGTACGGCGTGCTGCTCGGCGCATCGGGCACCGCGACGAACCGCGGCACGATCGTGATCGGCTCGCTCACGCAGAACGGCGCGGCGATGGCGAGCATCGGCTCGGAGGCGGGCACGCTGACCAATGCCGGCACGATCGCCGTCAACGGCGCGGCGCCCGGCGCGCCGCTCGCGAACGTCGGGATGCTGGCCGCCGATACGGCCGCGACCGTCACGAACACCGGCACGATCGCGCTGAACGGCGTGAACGGCATCGGCATCATGGTCGTCGGCAACGGCGCGACCGCCACGTCGGCGACGTCGACCGGCACGATCGACGTCGCCGGCGCGATCGATCCCGCGTCCGACATGCGCAACTACGGCATCTGGGCCGAAGGGGCGAACGCGGCGGCAAAACTGGACGGCACGCTGAACCTGACCGGCAACGGCGCGATCGGCGTGCACGCGCGCGCGGGCGCGACCATCGACGTCGGCGCGAATGCCGTGCCGCACTTCGTGTCGGGCATGAACCAGATCGGCTTCTACGCCTACGGCGCCGGCTCGAAGATCAACGTCGGCGCGCAGAACCTGAGCGTCGGCACCGACGATTCGACACTGTTCCGCGTCGCAGGCGGTGCCGCGTACACGGGCCGGTCGGCGGCCGGCACGCTGACGACGAACGTCGACGGCGCACGCGCGCGCGGCGTCGTCGCGACCGATGCGGGCACCACGTTGTCGACCGGCAATGCGGTCTACAACGTGAACGGCGCGAACGGTATCGCCATCGCCGTCGAAGGCGGCGCGACCGGCACGATCGACGCAGGCGCGACGATCAACCTGAATGCGAACGGCGCGACGGCCGGCATCGTCGACGGTCAGCCGCACGACTTGTCCGGCGCGCCGGCAGGCACCGCGGTCGCGACGCGGCTGACCAACGATGCGGCCGTGACGTCGTCGACGGCCGGCGTGACGGGCTTCGTCGCGCAACAGCTCGGTACGCTCGACAACCGCAACACGGTGCTGCTGACGGGCGCCGGCTCGACCGGCGTCGTCGCCGGCACGCTCGGCACGGTGAACAACACGTCGACGATCCGCGTCGCGAACGGGACCGGCGCGCGCGTCGAAGGCGCATCGGCGACGCTCGCCAACGCAGGCACGATCGAAGCCGACGGCGGCGTGGCGGGCGTCCATCTGACCGGCGCCGGCGCGTCGGTGGCGCTGTCCGGCGCAGGCAGCGTCGTCGCGAACGGCAGTGCGGACGGTATGCTGATCGACGCCACCGTCAGCGGCGGCGGGATCGCGGCCGGTGCGACCTCGATCGCGGTCGGCGGCGCAGGCAAGGGGATCGACAACGTCGGCACCGATTCGACGATCGTGCTGACCGGCACGCAGATCGGCACGACGGGCAGCGGCGCGGACGGCCTGCATTCGACCGGCGCCGGCGCGCACATCGCGACCGACGCGGCGACCGTCGTGCGCACGGGCGGCGACGGCGCGCGTGGGCTGTTCGTGTCGGGCGCGGGCTCGACGCTCGACGCCACGGGAACGACCGTCGCGACGGCCGGCGCCGGCGCGCATGCGATCGTCGCCGACGGCGGCACGACGGCGCTGCTGTCGGGCGCCAAGCTGAGCACCACCGGTATCGCGGCCGACGGCATCGTCGCGCAGCGCGGCGGCCGCCTCGCCGATACGGGCTCGTCGATCGCGAGCGCGGCCGGCAACGGCGCGACGGCCGACGGCGGCAGCGCGCTCGCGTTGACGGGCACGACGCTGAAGGGCGCGACGTCCGGCGTGACGACGTCCGATACGCTCGCGAGCGGCGCCACGAGTTCGGTGCTGATCGACGGCGGCAGCATCACGGCCGTGGGCGGCCCGGCGTTCGCCGCGCGCGGCGGCAGCGCGGACATCGTGGTGCGCAACGGCACGGTCGTCACGACCGGCAACGGCACGCTGCTCGATCTCGCGAACGGCAGCCGCACGACATTCACCGCCTCGGCGGTGAACCTGAGCGGCGACATCGTCTCCGACGCGTCGAGCACCGGCAACGTATTCCTGACCCAGCGCACGACGCTCACCGGCCGGATCGATCCGGTCGCGCTGACGGTCGACGGCACGAGCACCTGGAACATGACGGCGAGCTCCGTGCTGAGCAGCCTGACGAACGCGGGCACGGTCGCGTTCGCCGCCCCGACCGGCTCGCCGGCGCTGACCGGCAGCTACAAGACCTTGACGACCGGCAGCTACGTCGGCAACGGCGGCACGATCGCGCTGAACACGTTCCTCGGCGCGGATGCATCGCCGACCGACCGCGTCGTCGTCGACGGCGGCAGCGCGACCGGCACGACGGGCCTGAAGATCGCGAACACCGCGGGCACCGGCGCGCAGACGACCGGCGACGGCATTCCGGTCGTCGTCACCGCGAACGGGGGCACGACGAGCGCGTCGGCCTTCCATCTCGCCGGCCCGGTGCAAGCGGGCGCGTACGAATACCGGCTGTTCCGCGGCGGTCAACGCGACGCGAACGGCTGGTATCTGCGTTCGCAACTCGATCCGGCAGCTCCCGGCGATCCGGTCGGTCCGTCGGCGGGCGGCGACGGCGGCGGCAGCCACCTCGCGTATCGCCCGGGCGTGGCCGGCTACGCGCTGACGCCGCTGCTCAACGTCGACTACGGCTTCTCGACGCTCGGCAAGCTGCACGAACGCGTCGGCGATGTCTACAACGTCGAGAAGCGGCAGCCGGGCAACCGCGACGGCGTGTGGGGGCGCATCGGCGGCCAGAGCCTCGACGCGAACGCGGGCCGCTTCGCGGCCGACGAGCGCACCTTCTTCGCGCAGCTCGGCAAGGACTGGACGCTCGAGCAGACGCCGAACGGCGGCAGCACGCATGCCGGCGTGACGGCCACGATCGGCACCTCGCATGCGAGCTTCAGCGACCGCGCGCGCGCCGACGCGGCGGATCTGTCGACCTCGACCGGCTCGGTGCAGATGCATGCGCAAAGCATCGGCGGCTACTGGACGCGCTATCTGTCCGACGGCACGTACTTCGACACGGTCGGACAGGCCACGCACTACGGCAACCGCTATCGCGACAGTTACGGCAACGAAGCGTCGCAGAACGGCTTCGGCGCCGCGCTGTCGCAGGAAGTCGGCAAGCCGTTCGCGATCGCCGGCACGCCGATCGCGATCGAGCCGCAGGCGCAGCTGATGTATCAGTATCTGAAGCTCAACGGCTTCGGCGATAACGTGTCGGCCGTGTCCGGCACGACGTCGAATGCACTGCGCGGGCGCGTCGGCGTGCGGATCTTCCGGCCGAATATGGAAGCGGGCGCGGGCGACGGCGCGGCGACGCCGTACTTCACGGCCGACGTGCTGCGCGACTTCCTGTCGCCCGGCCGGACCGTCGTCGGCGGCACGCCGTTCGCGACGCATCTGGGCCGCACCTGGTACGAGCTCGGCCTCGGCGTCACGGCGGGCTTCGGCAAGTCCGGTGCGCTGTATGCGAACGTCAAATACGCGCGCAACATCGGCGGCGACTACCGGCGCGGCATCGTCGGGCAGGTCGGCTACCGGTACAGCTGGTAAGCCGCACGCGCGGACGAAAAAAAACCGCCCGGCGTCTGGCCGGGCGGTTTGCCGTTGCGTGCGACGGAGGCCGCGCCGCTCAGTGCAGGATCTTCGCGAGGAAGTCCTTCGCGCGATCCGACTTCGGATTCGAGAAGAAGTCTTCCTTGCGGTCGTCCTCGACGATCGCGCCCTTGTCCATGAAGATCACGCGATGCGCGACCTTCTTCGCGAAGCCCATCTCGTGCGTGACGACCATCATCGTCATGCCTTCCTGCGCGAGTTCGACCATCACGTCGAGCACTTCGTTGATCATCTCCGGATCGAGCGCGGACGTCGGTTCGTCGAACAGCATCGCGATCGGATCCATCGACAGCGCACGCGCGATCGCGACACGCTGCTGCTGACCGCCCGACAACTGGCCCGGATACTTGTGCGCATGCGCCTTCAGGCCGACGCGATCGAGCAGCTTCAGCCCCTTCTCGGTCGCTTCGTCCTTGCCGCGGCCGAGCACCTTGATCTGCGCGAGCGTCAGGTTCTCGGTGATCGACAGATGCGGAAACAGCTCGAAATGCTGGAACACCATCCCGACCTTCGAGCGCAGCTTGGACAGGTTCGTCTTCTTGTCGCCGACCGACTGGCCGTTCACGAGGATCTCGCCCTGCTGGAACGGCTCGAGGCCGTTCACGGTCTTGATCAGCGTCGACTTGCCCGAGCCCGACGGCCCGCACACGACGACCACCTCGCCCTTCTTGACTTCGGTCGTGCAGTCGGTGAGAACCTGAAACTGGCCGTACCACTTCGAAACGTTCTTGATGGAAATCATCTTGTGACCTTTTTCTGGAGACCTTTGACGAGGGCAGACGCCACCGAGCAAATCACGAAATAGCAGGCGCCGGCGAACAGCACCATCTCGACGGTCGTGCCGTCGCGATCGCCGATGTTCGCGGCCGTGCGGAAGAAGTCCGCGAGACTGATCACGTACACGAGCGACGTGTCCTGGAACAGCACGATCGCCTGCGTGAGCAGCAGCGGCACCATCGCGCGAAACGCCTGCGGCAGGATCACGAGGCGCATCGCCTGCGCGTAGTTCATGCCGAGCGCGAACGCCGCGTTCACCTGCCCGCGCGGCACCGCCTGGATGCCGGCGCGGATGATCTCGGAATAATACGCGGCTTCGAACAGCGAGAACGCGACCATCGCCGACGCGAGCCGGATGTCGATCGTCGGCGACAGCCCGAGCACGCCCTGCAGCACCTGCGGCACGATCAGGAAGAACCACAGCAGCACCATCACGAGCGGGATCGAGCGGAACACGGTCACGTAGGCCTTCGCGAACCACGCGAGCGGCTTCACGCCCGACAGGCGCATCAGCGCGAGCAGCGTGCCCCAGACGATCCCGACCACGATCGCGATCAGCGTGATCTTGAACGTGACGATCGCCCCCGTCCACAGCGTCGGCAGCGCGCCGGGAATACTACTCCAGTCGAACTGATGCATCACTTGCCTCCGATGTAGCCGGGCAGCCGCGTGCGGCCTTCGATCCAGCGCATCAGCCCCATCACGACGAGGTTGATGAGCACGTACGCGAGCGTGACCGCGATGAACGACTCGTAAGTCTGCGCGGTGTAGTCGACGAGCTGGCGCGCCTGCGCCGACAGATCGAGCAGACCGATCGTCGACGCGACCGCCGAGTTCTTGAAGATGTTCAGGAACTCGGACGTGAGCGGCGGCACGATGATCCGGTAGGCGACCGGCAGCAGCACGTAGCGATACGTCTGCCACTGCGTGAAGCCCATCGCGAGACCGGCGGCGCGCTGGCCCTTCGGCAGCGCGTTGATGCCCGAGCGCACCTGTTCGCACACGCGTGCGCCGGTGAACAGCCCGAGACAGACGATCGACGCAGTAAAGAACTGCGTGCCGGGCGGCAGCTGCTTGATCCAGGTGCCGATCGAGGCGGGCAACAGCTCCGGCACGACGAGGTACCAGATGAAGAACTGCACGATCAGCGGAATGTTCCGGAAGATCGACACATAGACCGTGCCGATCGCGGCCAGCCATTTGTTCGGCACCGTGCGCAGCACGCCGAACAGCGAGCCGACGATCAGTGCGATGACCCAGGCGACGAGCGATACTTCGATCGTCACCCAGAAGCCGGACATCAGCCATCCGAAGTAAGTCGTCGGCTCGCCGGTCGATACGGGGCTCAGGAAGATGCCCCAGTTCCAGTGGTATGACATGGGCAAGACTCCAGCAAAAAGAAACGGAAGAAGCGTGGCCTCTTCCGTTTCGTCAGCGTCAATTCTGCATCGGCGGCCTGTTCTCGCCGAGCGTGCCGGTTGCCGTCACGCGGATGTCGCCGCGGACGGCCCGCCGCTCGCGCGCAGGCCGTGACGCGTGGTCAGTCGAGCGCCTTGTCGTTCGGGTTCGCGTACAGCTTCTTCATCGAATCGGACAGCGGGAAGTTCAGGTTCAGGTTCTTCGGCGGGATCGGATTCTCGAACCACTTCGCGTAGATCTTCGCGGCTTCGCCCGACTTCTCGACTTGCGCGATCGCATCGTCGACGACCTTCTTGAACTCCGGATCGCCCTTGCGCATCATGCAGCCGTAAGCTTCTTCCGACTGCGGCGTGCCGACGATCACCCATTCGCCCGGCTGCTTCGCCTTCGCGCGCTCGCCCGCGAGCAGCGCGTCGTCCATCATGAACGCGACCGCGCGGCCCGATTCGAGCGTGTTGAACGAATCGCCGTGATCCTTCGCGCTGATGATGTTCATGCCCATCTGCTTGTCGTTGTTCATCTTGCGCAGCAGACGCTCCGACGTCGTACCGGCCGTCGTGACGACCGTCTTGCCCTTCAGGTCGGCGAAGTCCTTGACGCCCGAATCCTTCTTCGTCATCAGGCGCGTGCCGATCACGAAGATCGTGTTGGAGAACGCGGCCTGCTGCTGACGCTCGGCGTTGTTCGTCGTCGAGCCGCATTCGATGTCGACCGTGCCGTTCTGCACCAGCGGGATGCGGTTCTGCGACGTGACGGGGATGTTCTTCACCTGCAGGTTCGGCAGGTTCAGCTTCTTCTTCACCGCGTCGACCACCTTCAGCTGGAACTCGCGCGAATAGCCGACCACCTGCTGGTTCTGGTCGTAGTAGGAGAACGGGATCGACGATTCGCGGTGGCCCAGCGCGATCACGCCCGTGTCCTTGATCTTCTTCAGCGTGCCGGTCTCCTGAGCTTGCGCGCCGCTTGCGAACGCGCAGAGCGCTGCAACCATCAGGACTGCCTTGTGGTATTTCATTGTGGTCATCTCCTTGGCTAAAACCCGCGCCAGTGTATCAAAGTAATATTTCTGAAAGTACTGGTTGTTTACCGCACTACGAATCGCCGCGCGGAAAGCCGTCCTCCCGGCTTCGGGCGCTCCGCATGCGCGCGCGGGCGGTGCCGGATTCGGCACCGCCCGCGCGGGTTCATGCACGCAATCGGGTGGATTGCGTCATGGATCGATCGCGATCGCCGGCCGCGTTCGGCCGGCGCCGCCGATCAGGGGTACAGGCCGCGCATTTCGCGTGCCATCAGGATGCGCTTGCACGCGACGATGAACGCCGCCGTACGCACCGACACCTTGTGCTCTTCCGCGACCGCCCATACGCCGGCGAACGCTTCGCGCATCACGCGCTCGAGGCGATGGTTGATCTCGTCTTCGGTCCAGAAGAAGCTCGAGAAATCCTGCACCCACTCGAAGTACGACACCGTCACGCCGCCCGCATTCGCGATCACGTCGGGGATCACGAGCACGCCGTTCGCGCTCAGGATGTCGTCGGCCGCGGTCGTGGTCGGGCCGTTCGCGCCTTCGACGATGATCTTCGTGCGGATCTTCGACGCGTTCTTCTCGGTGATCTGGTTTTCCAGCGCCGCCGGGATCAGGATGTCGGTCTCGACCGTCCAGAATTCGTCGTTCGCCATCGGCTCCGCGCCTTCGAAGCCCGCGACGCCGCCCGTGCGCGCGACGTGGTCGAGCAGCTTGTTCGCGTCGAGGCCGGCCGGCTGGTAGATCGTGCCCGTGTGATCCTGCACCGCGATCACCTTCGAGCCCGCTTCCTGGAACAGCTTCGCGGCGATCCCGCCGACGTTGCCGAAGCCCTGCACGGCGATGCGCGCGCCTTCGATTTCGAGGCCCTTCTTCTTCGCCGCTTCGCAGCCGACGACGAACACGCCACGGCCGGTCGCTTCCTTGCGGCCGAGCGAGCCGCCGAGCGAGATCGGCTTGCCGGTCACGACGCCGGTCGACGTCTGGCCCTGGTTCATCGAGAACGTGTCCATCATCCACGCCATCACCTGTTCGTTGGTGTTGACGTCCGGCGCCGGAATGTCGGTGTTCGGGCCGATGATGATGCCGATTTCGCTCGTGTAGCGGCGCGTGACGCGCTCGAGCTCGCCGCGCGACAGCTTGCGCGGGTCGACGCGGATACCGCCCTTCGCACCGCCGTACGGCACGTTCACCGCGGCGTTCTTCACCGACATCCATGCCGACAGTGCCATCACTTCCGACAGCGTCACGTCCTGGTGGTAGCGCACGCCGCCCTTGCCGGGGCCGCGCGACACGTTGTGCTGCACGCGATAGCCTTCGAAGTGCGCGACGGTACCGTTGTCGAGCTCGATCGGCACATCGACGATCAGGATGCGCTTCGGACGCTTCAGCGTTTCCAGCCAGCGCGACAGCGAACCGAGGTACGGCGCGACGCGATCGACCTGCTGAAGGTAGTTGCCCCACGGGCCGAGATCGTCGGCGTGCAAGTAGGACGGGATGGACTGCAGTTGCGAAGACATGGATGCTCCAACGTTCAACGGATTGCGCACATTGTCGAAAAACCCGTTTTTTTTATCCAATGCCGTTTGCTTATTCGATTATGCGTTTCTTGCATGATCGCGATTTTTCGCAAATCCGCGGTCGATTTGCGCAAGAACGGCCGCGATCGGCCGTGCTTTGCGCGCGCGAAAAATCCTGCGCGGCCGCGCGGACGTGCCCGGCGGTCAGCGTGCAGTCAGCCGCTGCAAGCGCGCCGTCAGCCGACGGCCTCAGCCGCCCGTCTCGCGCAGCTCGTCGCGCACGACGTCCCATAGCGCACGCACGAGCTTCTGGCGCGGCTCCTCGCCCTGCAGCGCGAGCTTGTCGCAGTAGAGCCGGATCTCCATCGTCAGCGTGAACGGCTGCGCGCCGCCGCGCACGGCGCGGTCGAGCCGGATCAGCCGGCCGCCCGCGACCGCGTCCTCGACCGCGCTGTGCGGCAGGAACGCGACGCCGTGGCCCGCGAGCGCCATCGCCTTCAGCCCTTCGGCCATGTCGGTTTCGTACACGCGATCGAGAAACAGCGGCGTCGGCGCGTTCGCGATGATGACTTCCGTCATGCGGCCGAGATAGGCGTTCGGCGTGTACGACAGATACGGTACGCGCGCGTCGGGCGTGCCGGGCAGCGTGTAGCGCGGCCGGCCTGCGCGGCCGGGCGCCGAGAACGCGCTGATCGGTTCGCTGCCGAGGATCAGCATGTCGTAGCGGGCCGGGTCCAGCGCGACCGGATGGCTCGGATGGTGATAGCCCATCACGAGGTCGCAGCCGCCCTCGACGAGCGACAGCACCGCGTCGTGCACGTTCAGCGCGCGCAGCCGCGTATGGACCTGCCCCATCTTCGCCTCGATCCGCTGCAGCCAGCGCGGGAAGTAGGTGAGCGACAGCGTGTGCGGTACCGCGAACTCGATCGTCGGCACCGGCGCGCCGACGTGGCCGCGCAGCAGCGTGCGCGCCTCGTGCGCCTGCGACAGCATCGTCAGCGCCTGCTCGTAGAAGATCTGGCCGGCCTGCGTGAGCCGCGTCGGATAGACGGAGCGGTCGATCAGCTCGGTCGCGAGCCACGCTTCGAGCGCCTGGATGCGCCGCGAGAAAGCGGGCTGCGACACGTGCCGCAGCTCGGCGGACCGGCTAAAGCTGCGCGTCTCCGCGAGCGAGACGAAGTCTTCGAGCCATTTCAGTTCCATACGGGCGGGCGCGGCGGGCGGCGAGCGGAAGAAGGCTGCATTTTACCGGCGCCGCGCGCGGCCATCGCAGGCGGCCGCGCGCGACGGAGCCGGCGCGCGCCGATGGTAAAATCCCGGATTCTCCTCTCCACGCTCGACCCGGCCCCAGGGCCCGCCCGATCATGTCCGACACTCGTCCCGATACGCTTTTCGCGCTCACCGCGCTCTCGCCCATCGACGGCCGCTACGCCAGCAAGACCGAAGCGCTGCGCGACTGGCTCTCCGAAGCCGCTTTCATGCGTCACCGCGTCACCGTCGAGGTGCACTGGCTGATCGCGCTGTCGCGCGCCGGTTTCGCCGAAGTCCCGCGCTTCTCCGAAGCCGCCGAGCAGTTCCTGCTGCAGCTCGTCGAGCGGTTCACCGCGCACGATGCCGCGCGCATCAAGGAAATCGAGCGCGTGACGAACCACGACGTGAAGGCCGTCGAATACTGGCTGAAGGAATCGGTGAAGGGCCAGCCCGAACTCGAGAAGGCCAGCGAATTCATCCACTTCGCCTGCACGTCCGAGGACATCAACAACACGTCGCACGGGATGATGCTCGCCGGCGCGCGCGAGCACGTGATCCTGCCGGCGCTGCGCACGGTCCACCAGCGTCTCGTTGCGCTCGCACACGCGCACGCCGAGCAGCCGATGCTGTCGCGCACGCACGGCCAGCCGGCGAGCCCGACGACGCTCGGCAAGGAGCTCGCGAACGTCGCCGCGCGGCTCGCGCGTGCGATCGCGCGCATCGAGAAGGTCGAAATCCTCGGCAAGATGAACGGCGCGGTGGGCAACTTCAACGCGCACCTGTCCGCGTATCCGGAATTCGACTGGGAAGCGTTTTCGCGCGACGTGATCGAAAACCGCCTGAAACTCACGTTCAACCCGTACACGATCCAGATCGAGCCGCACGACTACATGGCCGAACTGTTCGACGCGGTCGCGCGCGCGAACACGATCCTGCTCGACCTCGACCGCGACGTCTGGGGCTACATCGCGCTCGGCTACTTCAAGCAAAAGACGAAGGCCGGCGAAATCGGCTCGTCGACGATGCCGCACAAGGTGAACCCGATCGACTTCGAGAACTCGGAAGGCAACCTCGGCCTCGCGAACGCGACGCTGCGCCACCTCGCCGACAAGCTCCCGGTATCGCGCTGGCAGCGCGACCTGACCGACTCGACGGTCCTGCGCAACATGGGCGTCGCGCTCGGCTATTCGCTGCTCGCGTACGACGCGCTGATCCGCGGCCTCGACAAGCTCGAAGTGAACCCGCAGCGTCTGAACGAAGATCTCGACAACTGCTGGGAAGTGCTGGCCGAGCCGGTGCAGACCGTGATGCGCCGCTACGGGATCGAGAACCCGTACGAGCAGCTGAAGGAGCTGACGCGCGGCAAGGGCATTACGCGCGAAGCGCTGCAGCAGTTCATCGGCACGCTCGCGATTCCGCAGGACGCCAGGGACCGCCTGCTCGCGATGACGCCCGCGTCGTATATCGGCAAGGCCATCGAACTCGCGAAGCGGATCGCGTAACGGCACGGCGGCGCACGTTCGCGCCGTTTCGTCGCCCACACACTCCATAGCGAAACGCCCGATGCAATGCATCGGGCGTTTTCGTTTTCATGCGCGGTTGTCGCGTGCGGAGGCGCACGCGCGATGCGTCAGAACGAGATCATCTTCCCCGGATTCAGCGCGCTCATCACGCTCATCGCCGCCTTTGCGGCCGGAATCGCAACCGGCGACAGCTGACGGCCGAGCGGAATCTCGCGATGGTCGATGCCGGTCAGCATCGAGAAGTCGTCGTTGCGGCCGACGAAGTCGTCGCAGATCGCCTTGCCGATCCGCACCGTCTGCGCGACGCCGTGCCCGCTCCAGCCCTGCACCATGTACACCGGCACGCGGCCCTCGGTCTTGCGGCTGTCGGTCGCGCCGTTCAGCGTGAAGTCGCTGACGCCGCTCCAGCTGTAGTCGAGCGCGAACCGGCCGTCGTATTGCGGAAACACCGCATTCAATCGCGTGAGCAGATACGCGTTCGCATCGTGCTGCGGCCAGCAGGTGCCGGTGCCCTGCCCGCCGAACAGCAGCCGGTTGCCGCGCACCGGCCGGTAGTAGTCGATCTGGAACTGCGTGTCGTACACCGGCATGCCGGCCGGCATCAGCGACGCGACGTCGACCTCGAGCGGCGCCGTCACGCTCACGTACGTGAAGAACGGCACGGTCGTCGCCGCGCCGTCGTCGAACAGCCGGAACGTCGTGTTGTGCAGCGCGAGCACGACACCCTTGCGCGCGGTGATCGTGCCGCCCGGCGTCGTCGCGACGACGCCCGCGGGCGTTTCGTCGAGTTCGAGCACCTCCGTGCATTCGTAGAGCGCGCCGCCGTTGGCACGAAAGCCGTAGACGAGGCCGCGCACGAGCGCGAGCGGATGAAGCTGGCCGCCGAGCGCATCGATCGCCGCACCGTGATAGAGCGGCGAGCGCACGTATTCGTCGTGCAGCTGATGCTTGCCGACGAGCGTCACGCTCGCGTCGCCGAGATGACGGCGCGCATCCGCGCCGTCGAGCAGCGCGCTCATGTGGCCGGGATGAACGGCGGCCGTCACGTGGCCGCGCCCGCGATCGAGGTCGAGCGCGTAGCGCGCGGCGATCGCATCGATCAGCGCCATCGATTCCGACGATGCGAAACGCCACAGCCGCTTCGCGTCCTCATGCGCGAGACGCTCGATCATGTCGGCCGCTTCCCAGCGCGCGAGGCCGGGCGTCAGCTGGCCGCCGTTGCGGCCGGACGCGGCCGAGCCGACGTGATGCTTGTCGACGAGGATCGTGTCGACGCCCGCCTCCGCGAGATGCAGCGCGGCCGACGCGCCGAGCAGACCGGCGCCGATCACGAGCACGTCGCACACTGCATCGTGCGCGAGCGGCGCCGCGTTGTCCCAGCGGGACAGCGATGCCTCGTACCAGTTCGCCGGGCGTTCGCCGGCGTAGCGTGCCGGGTCGCACCAGTTCCAGTTGTCTTTTTCGATATTCAGTTGCGTGGCTTCGAAACGCGATTCGCGCTCGAGCAGCGAGGGAATGGAAGTCATGTTCGCACTTGCATGGTCTTGGGCCGCCAGTCGAAGAGCCGTTCGGGCTTCGCGGGTGGGGCAGCCGGTTCCACTTGGGTGTCAACGAGAAACGGGGCGCAGCGGCCCGTGTTGACGGCGGCCACGCGCGTGGCCGCCTGGATCCCGGACCGTGCGAAACGCACGCATTGAAAGGTGCCGGGACACCCAATTTCTACACCGCAGAAATAATTCTACAGTGTAGAATCAGCTTTCGTCAACCTTTCAGCCGCGCGCCGTGCGCGGCTGCATTGCTCCGATGAAGGACAAATCCGCCCCAGGCCCACGCGGCCTCGACAAGGAAGCGATCGTCGCGGCCGCGCTTGCGCTGCTCGAAACAGTCGGCGAAGCCGCGTTCAGCGTGCGCAAGCTCGCGCAGTCGATCGGCTGCGACCCCATGAGCGTGCTGTATCACTTCAAGTCGAAGGAAGGGCTGAACCGCGCGATCGCGAACGCGCTGTCGCGTGCGCTCGTGCCGCTCGACGACGCGCTGCCGTGGCGCGACCGGCTGCGCGACCTCGCGCGCCAATACCGTGCGCTGGCGCTGCGCCATCCGGTCGCGTTCGGGCTGCTGCAGCGGCATATGAGCACGGGGCCCGCCGATCTCGCGCATGTCGAGGCCGTGCACCGCGCGCTCGCGGACGCCGGCGTCGCGGCGAACGCGCGCCCGACCGTGTGCGTCGGCTGGTATGCGAGCGTGATCGGGCTCGCGGCGGCCGAGGCCGGCGGCCTCACGCGGCCCGCGAACGACATCGAGCTCGCGGAAATGGACGCGCTGTCGGATACGGGGTATCCGCTGGTCAAGGCGGCCGCGCCGCTTTATGCGGCGCTCGATCCGGCGGTGGTGCACGAGACGATGGTCGAGGTTCTGCTCGACGGGATTGCGCGTCAGGCAGGCGGCGGCGCTGCCGGGAAAGGTGAGGCGGTTTGAGGCAGATCCGCGCTGAAGCGCGGAATGCCCTTGGTGCGGGCTCCATATCGCCGAAGTGCTATGAGGCTGGAATAAGCGCACGGAAGCGCTGATCGGCTACGGGCCCACCAACTAAAAAGGGCCGAGCCCTGTACGCAAACAGGACTCGGCCCTTCATCAGCGGCATATCGAGCGGTTTCAGCGGAACGGTGCGTCCCGCCCTGCCCTCAATGCTGCTGCGCGGTGCCCATCTTTGCGATCACCTGATCGACGATCTGTTCGGGCGTCAGCTCGATGCTGACCTCGATCGCTTCGTCCGGGCCCGGCTCCTCGAGCGTGTCGAGCTGGCTCTGCAGCAGCGACGGATCGAAGAAATGGCCGGTGCGCGTCTTCAGACGCTCGCGCAAGACCTCGAACGAACCCTTCAGATACACGAATCGCACGTCCGTGTCGTGCCCGCGCAGCACGTCGCGGTACGACCGCTTCAGCGACGAGCACGTGAAGACGGCCGTCTCGCCGGCCCGCTGCTTTTCCTCGATGGCCGCGCGGATCGCGCGCAGCCACGGCCAGCGGTCGTCGTCGGTCAACGGAATCCCGTGGTGCATCTTCTCCTTGTTGGCGGCGCTGTGAAACGCGTCGCCGTCGGTATAGCTGCACGACAGGCGTTGCGCCAGCATTTCGCCGATTCGCGATTTGCCCGCGCCCGACACGCCCATTGCGATCAAAATCATTGACTACCCCTTGTTACAGAACCATGCTCAGCAGCAACGTGAAGCCGAGGCCGAGCACCGAGATGATCGTTTCCAGCAACGACCACGTCTTGAACGTCTGACCGACCGTCATCCCGAAGTATTCCTTGATCAGCCAGAAACCGCCATCGTTCACGTGCGAGAAGATCAGGGAGCCCGACCCCGTGGCGAGCACGAGCAGCTCCGGGCTCACCGTCGTGCCGGCCGCGGCCGCGATCGGCGCGACGATGCCGCATGCGGTCGTCATCGCGACCGTCGCCGAGCCCGTCGCAAGACGCATCAGCGCGGCGACGAACCAGCCGAGCAGCAGCGGCGACAGGTGCGCGTGCTTCGCGGTTTCGACGATCTGCTGCGAAATCCCGCTGTCGCGCAGGACGCCGCCGAAGCCGCCGCCCGCGCCCACGATCAGCGTGATGCCGGCGATCGGCGCGAGACATTCGCCGCAGAACTTCTGGATCTGGTCGCGATTGAAGCCCTGCAGCTTGCCGAACGTGAAGAAGCTCACGAGCACGGCGATCAGCAGCGCGACGTCCGAATTGCCGGCAAAGCGCAGCAGGTTGTTCGGCAGCGACTTCGGCGCGAACACCAGATCGGCCCAGCTGCCGACGAGCATCAGCACGACCGGCAGGAGAATCGTGAACAGCGTGATGCCGAAGCCCGGCAGCGGACGCTCGCGGCCGCCGGCACGCGTATCGACGAACTGCGACGCGAGCGGATTGTTTTCGGCGAGTTTCACGAACTTCGAAATGGTCAGCGCGAACAGCGGACCGGCGATGATCGCGGTCGGCACGCCGACGATCAGACCGAACGCGATCGTCTTGCCGATATCGGCGCCGTATTGCTGAACGGCCAGCAGCGCGGCCGGGTGCGGCGGAATCAGCCCGTGCACGACGGACAAGCCCGCCACCATCGGCAGGCCGACGACGAGCAGCGACTTGCCGGTACGCTTGGCGACGTTGAACGCGATCGGGATCAGCAGCACGAAGCCGACTTCGAAGAACACCGGCAGACCGACGATGATCGCGACGAACATCATCGCCCAGTGGATGTTCTTCTCGCCGAACCAGTCGATCAGCGTGGTCGCGATCCGCTCGGCGCCGCCCGACTCGGCCATCATCTTGCCGAGCATCGTACCGAGGCCGACGACGATCGCGATATGGCCGAGCGTGCCGCCCGTGCCCGTCTCGAACGACTTGACGATCTTGTCCATCGGCATGCCGACGGCCAGACCGAGGCCGAGCGACACGATGATCAGCACCAGGAACGGGTAGATCTTGAAGCGCGCGATCATCAGGATCAGCGCGGCGATCGCGATCAGCGTGAATACGAGCAGCATGCTGCCTTGGACAGCCCCCATGTGGCACTCCTCCTTGGATTGTTCGAAACCGGGCGAGTGGTAGCGAGTATGCCCGGCTATGCAGGTCTCCGATACACGGGGGGTTCCCACCCCGTCAGGACGCTGAATTTTACTTATCTTTACGCCCCGCGGATAGAACCGGTTCCATCAGCAAAAACCCTCGGTAAAACAAGCACTAAGCGCTCGTTTACCGAGGGTTGGACGGTCGCCGGATGCAAGTCTTAGCGCGGCAGCTGGCTGGCGGCTTGCGCGAGACGCGTGACTTCGGCCCAGTCCTGCGCGGCGAGTGCCGCCTTCGGCGTGAGCCACGAGCCGCCGACGCACACGACGTTCGGCTGTTTCAGGAAAGTCGGCGCGGTATCGGCCGTGATGCCGCCCGTCGGGCAGAACTTGAGCGTCGGGAACGGGCCGTGGAATGCCTGCAGCATCGGCACGCCGCCCGCCTGTTGCGCGGGGAAGAACTTGACGATCTCGTAGCCGAATTCGAGCGCCTGGATGATGTCGCTCGGCGTCATGACGCCCGGCAGCAGCGGCAGGTCCGCATCGAGCGACGCGAGGTGCAGTTCCTTCGTCAGGCCCGGCGAGACGCCGAACTTCGCGCCCGCGCGCTTCGCCTGCGCGCAGTGCTCGGGCTTCGTGATCGTGCCGACGCCGACGACGATGTCGTCCGCGAGCTGGCTCGCGCGCTGGATCGCCTCGAGGCCGGCCGGCGTGCGCAGCGTGATCTCGAGCACCTTCACGCCGCCCGCGTGCAGCGCACGCGACACATGCTCGCCCTGCTCGACCGAGTCGAACGCGAGCACCGGAATGACGGGGCCCAGCTTCACGATTTCGGCAATCGTCTTCATCGATAACACTCCTTGATCTGGAAATTCATGCGGCGACGCGGGCGGCCGTTTCGCCGACCAGCGCCCCGAAAACCGATGCGCCCTGCTCGGCCGGCGCGGCCGCCGCGCGGAACACGCCGAACAGCTCGCGCCCGAACCCGACCTCGTTGTCGGCCTGATGCTGCGGCTGCGCGACGGGGCGCGCCTCCCATTCGGCGGCGTCGACCTCGATGTCGAGCACGCCGGCTTCCGCATCGATCACGAGCAGGTCGCCCGTCTTCACCTTGCCGATCGGGCCGCCCAGCAGCGCTTCCGGCGACAGATGGATCACGGCCGGCACCTTGCCCGACGCGCCCGACATGCGCCCGTCGGTGACGAGCGCGACGTGGAAGCCCTGATCCTGCAGCACGCCGAGCAGCGGCGTCAAACGATGCAGCTCCGGCATGCCGTTCGCACGCGCACCCTGGAAACGCACGACCGCGACGAAATCGCGCTTCAGCTCGCCGCGATCGAACGCTTCCTGCACCGCTTCCTGCGAGTCGAACACGATCGCCGGCGCCTTCACCTTGCGGTGCTCGGGCGCGACGGCCGAAATCTTGATCACGCCGCGGCCGAGCCGGCCCTGCATCAGACGCAGGCCGCCGTCCGGCTGGAACGGATCGCGAATGCTGCGCAGCACCTTCGTGTCGTGGCTCTCGGCCGCGCCGTCGACCCACGTCAGCTTGCCGTCGATCAGCTTCGGCTCCTTCGTGTAGTGCGACAGCCCCTTGCCGGCGACCGTCGTCACGTCTTCGTGCAGCAGGCCGCCTTCGAGCAGATTGCGCACGAGGAACGCGACGCCGCCTGCCGCGTGGAAATGGTTCACGTCGGCCTTGCCGTTCGGGTAGATCTTCGCGAGCAGCGGCACGACGGCCGACAGTTCGTCGAAGTCGTTCCAGTCGATCAGCACGCCAGCCGCGCGCGCGATCGCGACGAGGTGTAGCGTATGGTTGGTCGAGCCGCCGGTCGCGAGCAGCGCGACGATGCCGTTGACGATCGCCTTCTCGTCGATCACGTGGCCGATCGGCGTGTACTGGCCGCGCTCGACGGTCAGATCGAGCACGCGGCGCGCGGCTTCGGCCGTCAGCGCGTCGCGCAACGGCGTGTGCGGATGGATGAACGCGGCGCCCGGCAGATGCAGCCCCATCAGCTCCATCAGCATCTGATTGCTGTTCGCCGTGCCGTAGAACGTGCAGGTGCCGTGACCGTGATAGGCGGCCGACTCGGCTTCGAGCAGCGCGTCGCGGCCGACCTGGCCCGTCGCGAACTGCTGGCGGATCTTCGCCTTGTCGTCGTTCGACAGGCCGCTCGTCATCGGGCCGGCCGGCACGAAGATCGTCGGCAAGTGGCCGAACTGCAGCGCGCCGATCAGCAGGCCCGGCACGATCTTGTCGCAGATGCCGAGGCACAGCGCCGCGTCGAACATGTTGTGCGTGAGCGCGATTGCCGTGCCCATCGCGATGGCCTCGCGCGAGAACAGCGACAGCTCCATCCCCGGATTGCCCTGCGTGATGCCGTCGCACATCGCCGGCACGCCGCCCGCGAACTGCGCGACGCCGCCGTTCTCGCGCGCGGCGGCCTTGATGATGTCGGGGAAGTCCTTGTACGGCGCATGCGCGGACAGCATCTCGTTGTACGACGAAACGATGCCGATATTCGGCTCGCGAATCGCCTTGATCGCGAATTTGTCGCTGCCCTCGAGACCCGCGAAGCCGTGCGCGAGGTTCGCGCACGACAGCGCGCCGCGCGCCGGGAACTTGCCTTGCGCGCCGTCGATGCGCTGCAGATAGGCGGAACGGGTCGATTGGCTGCGGGCGATCACGCGTTCGGTGACTTTCGCCAGAGTGGGATGCAGCGACGTCATGCTGGGCGCTCCTGTATGCCGGCCGCGCCGGCGGTTGGAATCGTGGGGACGGTCGATGCGTCGACCGAACGAACGCAGTCTAGTAGAAAAACTACACACGCGCAATGCGGTTTCGTCGTCGTGCAACGCGCATTCCCGCTAAGAGCCAATACCAGATTAGTGAAAACCCTTATCCCGATGATCGCCTCTCGCGGCAAACCGTGCGGTTTCCGCTAGCATTTTCATGTAGATTTTCTACAATTCGACTGCGATACACTCGCTCATCCGAACCCGATTTCCTGCCTCTGCCCCATGTTGCCCCGTATCGAAGCGATCCGCGCCGAACTGCGCCCGTCCGAGCGCAAGCTCGCCGACTACATTCTCGCCGCGCCGCGCGAGGTGCTCGACCTCGCGATGACCGAGCTGTCGGCACGCGCGGGCGTCAGCCAGCCGACGATCGCGCGCTTCTGCCAGGCGCTCGGCTGCAGCGGCTTTCGTGAGTTCAAGATCCGGCTCGCGCAGAGCGTCGCGCCCGGCGTGTCGTCGGTCTATCGCGACGTCGAACCCGACGAGCCGGCGCCCGGCATCATCGGCAAGGTGTTCGATCGCACGATCGGCGCGCTGATCGAGGTGCGCAACAGCCTGTCGGCCGGCAGCGTCGCCGAGGCGATCGCGCTGCTGTCGAATGCGTCGCGCATCGAGTTCTACGGTGCGGGCGGCTCGGGCATCGCCGCGCAGGACATCCAGCACAAGTTCTTCCGGCTCGGCGTGCCGAGCGTCGCGTATTCGGATCCGCACACGTTCTCGATGTCGGCCGCGCTGCTCGGCCCGCAGGACGTCGTCGTCGCAATCTCGAACACGGGCCGCACGCGCGACATCGTCGACGCGGCGCGTGCGGCGCTCGCGTGCGGCGCGAAGGTCGTCGCGATCACGCACAGCCACTCGCCGCTCGCGAAGCTCGCGACCGTCAGCCTCGCATCGAACATCGCGGAGGAAACCGACGTGTTTTCGCCGATGACGTCGCGCATGTCGCACCTCGCGATCGGCGACATCCTCGCGGTCGGCGTCGCGCTGTCGCGCGGGCCGGCGCTGATGGAACGCGTCGGCCGCGCGAAGGAAGCGATCACGCGCCGCCGGATCGACGACGGCGCGAAGGACTGAGGGCTCGCCGCGCACGACGCAAAAACAAACGGCGCCCCGAAGGGCGCCGTGCGCTTGCCGCGTATCGTCGGCCTGCGCCGCTCAGAACGGCTTGATCACGACCAGCGCGACCGCAGCCAGCATGCCGAGCACCGGCAGTTCGTTGAACACGCGATACCACTTGTCGGTGCGACGGTTTTCGCCGCGCTCGAACACCTTCAGCAGATGCCCGCAGTACGCGTGATAGACGATCAGCAGCAGCACGACCGTCACCTTCGCGTGAATCCAGCCCTGCCCCTGTCCGATGCCGATCACGAGCCAGAGCCACAAGCCGCATGCGAGCGCCGGCACCGCAATGAACGTCATGAAGCGAAACAGCTTGCGCGCCATCAGCAGCAGCCGGCGCACCGCGGCCGGATCGGTTTCCATCGCGAGGTTCACGTAGATGCGCGGCAGATAGAACAGGCCCGCGAACCACGCGGCGATCAGAACGATATGGAAGGTCTTGATCCAGAGCATCGCCATCGGTTTGCGCCTCGCTTCGCGTTACTGCCGGCCTTCGCCGTGCCCCAGCACGACGTACTTCAGCGACGTCAGCCCTTCGAGGCCGACGGGGCCGCGCGCGTGCAGCTTGTCGTTCGAGATGCCGATCTCGGCGCCGAGGCCGAACTCGAAGCCGTCCGCGAACCGCGTCGACGCGTTGACCATCACGCTCGCCGAATCGACTTCACGCAGGAAGCGCATCGCACGGTCGTGATCCTCGGTGACGATCGCATCGGTATGATGCGAGCCGTAATGGTTGATGTGCTCGATCGCCGCATCGAGCCCGTCGACGATCTTGATCGCGAGCACCGGCGCGAGATATTCGGTGTGCCAGTCTTCTTCGGTCGCGTCGACGAGCGGGCCGACGCCCGCATCGGCGAGCACCGCGCGCGCGGCCGCATCGACGCGCAGCTCGACCTGCTTGTCGCGATACAGCTTGCCGAGCGGCGGCAGCACCTTCGCCGCGATGCCGCTCGCGACGAGCAGCGTCTCCATCGTATTGCAGGTGCCGTAGCGGTGCGTCTTCGCGTTGTCGCAGACGGTCAGCGCCTTGTCGAGATCCGCGCGATCGTCGACGTAGACGTGGCAGATGCCGTCGAGGTGCTTGATCATCGGCACGCGCGCTTCGTTGATCAGTCGCTCGATCAGGCTCTTGCCGCCGCGCGGCACGATCACGTCGACGTATTCGGTCATCGTGATCAGCTTGCCGACGGCCGCGCGATCGGCCGTCTCGACGACCTGCACCGCATCGTGCGGCAGCCCGGCCGCCGCGAGCCCTTCGCCGATCAGTTTCGCGAGCGCGGTGTTCGATTCGAGCGCTTCCGAGCCACCGCGCAGGATCGTCGCATTGCCCGATTTCAGGCACAGTGCGGCCGCGTCGATCGTCACGTTCGGGCGCGACTCGTAGATGATCCCGATCACGCCGAGCGGCACGCGCATCTGACCGACCTGGATCCCGCTCGGACGGTACTTCAGATTGCCGATCTCGCCGATCGGATCCGGCAGCGACGCAACCTGGCGCAGCCCTTCGACCATCGTCTTCAGTGCCTTGTCGGACAGCGTCAGCCGATCGACGAACGCCGCATCGAGCCCCTTTTCGCGCGCCCGCGCGACGTCGCGCGCGTTCGCGTCCTTCAGCGCCTGCGCATCGCGCTCGATCGCGCGCGCGACGGCCTCGAGCGCCGCGTTCTTCGCGGCGGTGCTGGCGCGCGCCATCGCGCGCGACGCGTGCCGGGCGCGGCGGCCCAGGTCGGTCATGTACTGATCGATATCCATCGTGTGACTCGAGAAGCGAGCCGCGTGGCGCGGCATGAATTCGTGGGGCTGGCGTGGCGCGGCGCCCGGTGCGGCAGCGGGCAGGCTGCGCCAGCTTCGGAGCATTGTAAGCGGGTTGCGATGCGTACGCTGAGGCCCGGAACGGGACCTAACGCCGCACGCGACCCGCGGTCGGCGGTCGCTCGTGCTGCGGCCCGGCGACCGTCATCGCAAGCTGAAACAGCCCGTCCCACGGATCGGGCGGCGGATCGTCGTGCGTGCGGCGGCCGGGCGTCACGGCGGCGAGACCCTTGACCTGCCGGTCGAGCTTCGCGGCAAACGCGAGCGCCTTTTCGAGCACGGCCTCGGACACGCGGTTCAGCGCCGGACCGATCAGCCGCTCGCGCGGGCCCCATACGCGGTTCTCGCGCAGCAGCGTCGCGAGCGGCTTGCCGGCCGCGGTGCCGCGCTTGATCCGCAGCAGCGTGCGCAACTCCTCGACGACGGCCCACATCACGAGCACGATCGCCTCGCCCTCGCCCTTGAGCCCGTCGATCATCCGCGCGAGCCGCGCGGCGTCGCCGGCAAGCATCGCTTCGTTCAGCTTGAACACGTCGTAGCGCGCAACGTTCAGCACGGCATCGTGCACCTGCTCGAACGACAGCACGCCCTGCGGATAGAGCAGCCCGAGCTTCTGGATTTCCTGATGCGCCGCGAGCAGGTTGCCCTCGACGCGCTCGGCGATGAACTGCAGTGCGCGCCGGCCGTCGTCGCCGGGCGCGACGCGCTGCCCCTGCATCGCGAGACGCTGGCCGATCCAGTTCGGCAGCTGCGCGCGGTCGACCGGATCGATCTTCAGCGCGACGCCGCCGTTCTGCAGCGCGGTGAACCACGCGGACTTCTGCGTGGCCGCATCCAGACGCGGCAGCGTGACGAGCATCAGCGCATCGGGATTGTCGGCGGCCGCCAGCGCCTTCAGCGCGTCGGCCCCTTCCTTGCCCGGCTTGCCCGACGGAATGCGCAGCTCGATCAGCTGGCGCTCGCCGAACAGCGACATCGCCTGCGTCGCGCCGAGCAGCACGCTCCAGTCGAAGCCGCGCTCGACCGTATGCACCGAACGCTCGGTGAAGCCGGCGGCGCGCGCGGCCGCGCGAATGCGGTCGCACGCCTCCTGCGCGAGCAGCGGCTCGTCGCCGTAGACGGTGTAGAGCCCGGCCAACCCCTTCGCGAGGTGCGGCTCCAGTGCATCAAGTCGCAATTGCATCGGTGCGTGCGGCGCGGATCAAAGCGGCGGCGGCGGCAGCGGCGCGCGCGGCGCGACGCCCGGCACCACGTCTTCCGGACGCGGTGTCAGCGAATGCACGATCGCGAGGCGGCGCATCAGCTGATCGACCGCGTCGTTCTGCATGTCCGCGTACAGGATGTCCGCTTCCTGCGCCTTCGCGTTCGTGTACTGGTCGCTGTACGTCATCGCGCGGTTCAGCGCGATCGCGCTCGGCGGAATCAGCACGGTGCCGTCCTTGCTCGTCAGCGTGTAGTTCAGCGTGTAGAACAGCGCGTATTCCTGTGCGGAACCGTACTGGTTCAGCGTCAGCGTGTTCTGGCCGCGCGATTCCCACATACGCAGCACGGCATCGGCATCGTCGATCGACTTGACGATCTTCGTGTCGCTGCCGCCCTCGACGAGGCGCGTGAGCCGCGCCGACACCGGCGCCGGCGCACCGGCGATCAGCAGGTGCTTGAACGCGTAGTCCTGCTGGCCGCGCAACTGGAAACCGCATGCGGACAGCGCGACCGCGCTGCCGACGAGCATCAAAAACGATCTGCGGATCACCTTGGCTCCTTCTGTGTACGCCCGACGGCCGGCGGCCGTCAGACGACGATGTTCACGAGGCGGCCCGGCACGACGACGATCTTCTTCGCCGGCTTGCCTTCGCCGAACTTCGCGAACGCGTCGTCGGCCAGCGCCGCGGCTTCGATCGCCTCGCGGCTCGCGTCCTTCGCGACCTTCAGCGCGCCGCGCACCTTGCCGTTCACCTGCAGCACGAGTTCGATCTCGGCCTGCTCGAGCGCCGCCTCGTCGACCTTCGGCCACGGCGCGTCGAGCAGCGGACCGAATTCGTCGGCATAGCCGAGCGCCTTCCAGAGCTCGTACGTGACGTGCGGAACCACCGGATACAGCACGCGCAGCAGCACGCCGTACGCTTCGCGCAGCACGGCCGGCGTCGCGCTCTTCGCACCGTCGATCGCGTTCAGCATCTTCATCGCGGCCGACACGACCGTGTTGTATTGCAGACGCTGATAGTCGAAGTCGGCCTGCTTCAGCACGCTGTAGATTTCGCGGCGCAGCGCCTTGTCGGCGTCGCCGAGCGCGGCCGCATCGAAGCCCGCGCGCGAGGCGAGCGCTTCGCGGTTCGCATAGCCGAAGCTCCACACGCGGCGCAGGAAGCGGCTCGCGCCTTCGACGCCGGCGCCCGACCACTCGAGCTGCTGCTCGGGCGGCGCGGCGAACATCGTAAACAGGCGCGCGGTATCCGCGCCGTACTGGTCGATCAGCACCTGCGGGTCGACGCCGTTGTTCTTCGATTTCGACATCTTCTCGATGCCGCCGAGCACGACCGGCTGGCCGTCGGCGTTCAGCGTCGCGCCGACCGGGCGGCCCTTGTCGTCGTGCGTGACCGTCACGTCGGCCGGGTTGTACCAGGTCTTCTTGCCCGCCGCGTCCTCGCGATAGTACGTCTCGTTCAGCACCATGCCCTGAGTGAGCAGGTTCTTCGCCGGCTCGCCGAACTTCACGAGGCCGAGGTCGCGCATCACCTTCGTCCAGAAGCGCGAATACAGCAGGTGCAGGATCGCGTGCTCGATGCCGCCGATGTACTGGTCCATCGGCATCCAGTAGTCGGTGCGCGCGTCGACCATCGTCTCGGCGTCCGGCGCCGTGTAGCGCGAGAAGTACCACGACGAATCGACGAAGGTGTCCATCGTGTCGGTTTCGCGCTTCGCGGCCGCGCCGCACTTCGGACACGTGCAGTTCAGGAACGCTTCGGACTTCGCGAGCGGGTTGCCCGAGCCGTCCGGCACGAGGTCTTCCGGCAGCACGACGGGCAGGTCCTGTTCCGGCACCGGCACGTCGCCGCACGACGGGCAGTGGATGATCGGGATCGGCGTGCCCCAGTAGCGCTGGCGCGAAATGCCCCAGTCGCGCAGACGCCACGTGACCTGCTTGTCGCCGAAGCCGCCCGCCTTCAGGTCGGCCGCGACCGCATCGACGGCCGCCGCGTAGCCGAGGCCGTCGTACTTGCCGCTGTTGATGCAGACCGCGATGTCCTTGTCGCCGTACCACTCCTGCCAGGCGTCGAGCGAGTACGTATGGCCTTCGGCCGCGATCACCTGCTTGATCGGCAGGCCGTACTTCTTCGCGAACGCGAAGTCGCGTTCGTCATGGCCCGGCACACCCATCACGGCGCCTTCGCCGTAGCTCATCAGCACGTAGTTGCCGATCCACACCTCGACCGGCTCGCCCGTCAGCGGATGCGTGACCGAGAAGCCGGTGGCGACGCCCTTCTTCTCCATCGTCGCCATGTCGGCCTCGGCGACGCCGCCGCGCTTGCATTCGTCGATGAACGCCTGCAGCTCGGGCTTGCCCTGCGCGAGGCGCGTGGCGAGCGGATGCTCGGCCGCGATCGCGCAGAACGTGACGCCCATGATCGTGTCGGCGCGCGTCGTGAACACGCGCAGCAGCTGCTTCTCGCCGTCGAGTTCGTACGGGAAGCCGAAGTTCACGCCGAAGCTCTTGCCGATCCAGTTCTGCTGCATGATCTTCACGCGCTCGGGCCAGCCGAGGCCGTCGAGGTCGTTCAGCAGCTCGTCCGCGTACTGCGTGATGCGCAGGTAGTACATCGGGATTTCGCGCTTCTCGACGAGCGCGCCCGAGCGCCAGCCGCGGCCGTCGATCACCTGCTCGTTCGCGAGCACGGTCTGGTCGACCGGATCCCAGTTCACGGTTCCCGTCTTCTTGTATGCGATGCCCTTCTCGAGCATCTTCAGGAACAGCCACTGGTTCCACTTGTAGTAGTCGGGCTTGCAGGTCGCGATTTCGCGCGACCAGTCGATCGCGAGGCCCATCGACTGCATCTGGCCCTTCATGTAGTCGATGTTGTCGTAGGTCCACTTCGCGGGCGGCACGCCGTTGGCCATCGCGGCGTTCTCCGCGGGCATCCCGAACGCGTCCCAGCCCATCGGCATCAGCACGTTGTAGCCGTTCATCCGCAGATAGCGGTACATCACGTCGTTGATCGTGTAGTTGCGCACGTGACCCATGTGCAGCTTGCCGGACGGATACGGCAGCATCGACACGCAGTAGAACTTCGGCTTCTGCGCGTCTTCCTGCGTCTTGTAGGCATCGGCTGCGCGCCAGTCGCCCTGGGCGGCGGCTTCGACGTCGGCGGGTACGTATCTCTCGTGCATGGTGTGGTTCGGACTAGGCTTTATGCGACGCGACGGCTCGCGCGCGGAGTGGATCGAAAATCGTGCTGGCCCGGCGCAGGAACAGGCGGGCCGTGCCGGGCCCGGCCGCCGGTGCCCGGTGCATCGCCGGAACGCCCACGCGGGCTCCGGATGACCAGGACAATCCTGCCGACCGGGAAAAACGTCGATTATACCGCCCGCGCCGGCGCGTAAGGCCGGTGTCGCGGGCATCGCGCATCGCGGCCGCGACGGCCACGAGCGCTGCGGGCGGCGTCAGTGCGCGGCCGGCGCAGCGGGCGCGGCCGGCCCTGCGGTGCCGGCGGGCGGCATGTCGGTGACGAAGCCGATCCGCGTGAGGCCCGCGGCCTGCGCGGCGCCCATCACCTGCGCGATCACGTCGTAGCGCGTCGCGCGCGACGCGCGCAGCCGCAGCTCGGGCGGCGCAGCGCTCGCGGCGGCCTGCCGGAAGCGCGCGGGCAGCGCCTCGAGCGCGATCGGCGTGTCGTTCCAGTACAGCTTGCCCGCATCGTCGATCGACAGCGTGACCGACTGCGGCGTGTCGCGCGCGACGCTTGCCGCGACCTTCGGCAAGTCGAGCCGGATCGCGTGCGTCATCAGCGGCGCGGTGATGATGAAGATGACGAGCAGCACGAGCATCACGTCGATCAGCGGCGTCATGTTGATCTCCGCCATCGGCGCGGACGTCTTGTGGTGCTCGAGTCCGCCGAATGCCATGAGCGTTCCTCCGGGAAGCGGGCGTCACGCGGGCTGCGCGCAGACGAACACGTGCAGATCGCGCGCGAAGCCGTCGAGTTCCTCGGCGAGTTGCCGGACGAGCCGCCCGAGGATGTTGTACGCGAGCACGGCCGGAATCGCGACGACGAGCCCGAACGCGGTCATGATCAGCGCTTCGCCGACCGGCCCCGCGACGTTCTCGATCTGCGCCTGCCCGCTCGCGGCGATGCTGCCGAGCGCATGGTAGATGCCCCATACGGTGCCGAGCAGCCCGACGAACGGCGCCGTGCTGCCGATCGACGCGAGCAGCACCTGACCGAATTCGAGGCGCCGCTGCGAGCGCAGCATCGCATGACGCAGCGCGCGCAGCACGCGTTCGCTGCGCTCGACGCGCGCGGCCAGCGCGGCCGGCTCATGTTCGTCGGCCGCGTCGCGCGCGGCCTCCGCGAGCGGCACGAACACGCGCTCGCGATCGGCACCGGCCAGGGCGGCGATGCCCGACTCGAGCGACGACGCGCGCCAGAACGCCGCGAGCGCACGTGGCCCCTGCCGCTTCGCGCGCACGAGCAGCCATGCCTTCATCAAGAGGAAGCACCAGCTGGCGATCGACATCGCCAGCAGCACGTAGGCGACGGCGTGCGTGATCGCATCGCCGCTTTCGAGGTAGTGGACAACGCCGGTGGGAATGGCCATCGGGGTTCCCCGTCGCGTCAGCGCAGGCCGAGCACGTCCTGCATGTCGAACAGGCCCGCATCGCGCGCCGACAGGAAGCGCACGGCACGCAGCGCGCCCTGCGCGTACGACACGCGGCTCGACGACTTGTGGGTAATCTCGATCCGCTCGCCGATGCCGGCGAACAGCACCGTGTGATCGCCGACGATGTCGCCGCCGCGCACGGCCGCGAAGCCGATCGTCGACGGATCGCGCTCGCCCGTCACACCGTGGCGCCCGTACACCGCGCAGTCGTCGAGCGAGCGGCCGAGTGCGCCGGCGACCGCTTCGCCCATCATCAGCGCGGTGCCCGACGGCGCGTCGACCTTGTGGCGGTGGTGCGCCTCGATGATTTCGATGTCGTAGCCGTGCGAGAAGTGCTTCGCCGCGAATTCGAGCAGCTTCAGCGTGACGTTGACGCCGACGCTCATGTTCGCCGCGAACACGATCGCGACTTTCTCGGCGGCCGCATGAAGCACGGCCTTCTGCTCCGCCGTGAAGCCGGTCGTGCCGATCACGAGCTTCACGTCGTGGCGCAGCGCGGCCTCGACGTGCGCGAGCGTGCCTTCCGGACGCGTGAAGTCGATCAGATAGTCGGCCTGCGCGAACACCGCGTCGATGTCGTCGGTCAGCTTGACGCCGGTATCCTTGCCGAGGAACGCGCCGGCGTCCTGACCGAGCGACGGCGAGCCGGCGCGGTCGAGCGCGCCGACGAGCTGCGCGTCGGCATCGTTGAGAACGGCTTCGATCAGCATCCGGCCCATCCGGCCCGATGCGCCGGCAATCGCAATCTTCATGGCTTTCTACACGACAGGTCTAAAGGCAGGCGGCGCGGGCCGCCCCGGTTGCACGCGCGCACCGCTTACTGCGACTGCGCGGGTGCGGTGAGCGGCTGGTTCTGCAGCGTGTCGGACCCTTGCGGGCCGACCGGCGGCGCCGCTTCGTTCGAGACGTTCGGCTGCGGCGGCCGATGGAACTGGAACTGCGGCTGGATCGCCGGCACGGCGCCCGGCGGCTGGCCGCCCGGCACCGGCGCACCGCCCGATGCCTGCGCGGACGGCGTGAAGTGCCGCGTAGCGGAGCCCTGGCCGGAGACCTGATTGGTCGCGCGGTTAGCCGCGCGCGCCGCCCGCGCGTTCGCATCCTGATCGACGACCTCGCCGACCGACGTCGGCGCGCTTGCCGTCGTGACCGCACTCGCGCCGCTCGCGGCCGCGGCGGCGGCCGCCTTGTCCTTCGCCGCTTTCTTGCCGCGGCGGTCGCCGTCGATGTCGGCGAGCAGATCGAGCTCGGACGGCAGATTCTCGGCACCGGTCCAGCTCGCGAGGCGATCGCCCGAGAACGTCAGCACGAGATCGCGCTGCTGGACGACCGACGTCGAGCCGCGCTTGAAGTAGAACAGGTAATCCCAGCGGTCGGCGTGGAACATGTCCGTCAGCAGCGGCGTGCCGAGCAGCGCGCGGACCTGCTCGCGCGTCATGCCGGTCTGCAGTTGCGCGGCCTTCTCCTGCGACACGAAGTTGCCTTGCACGACGGTGATCCGATAAGGCGTGATGCTCTGCGCGATGCGCTGCGTCACGCTGTCGTACGACGAACAACCAGCCAGCGCGGCAACGGCGGCGGCAGCGATGATGGCACTCCGCATGCGGCTCCTCTGAAAGTGCGAAAGAGATTCTGGAATCATTTCCCTCACCGTGCTGGCCCGCGTCGCAGGCCGCGCGTGTTTCTGGAACGGCGAAAAGCCGGTAACATTGAAGCCCTGCATTGTACTCTAGGGACGCCTAGCCATGACCAATCCGACGGATCTCAAGAATATCGGGCTAAAGGCCACCCTACCGCGCCTCAAGATTCTCGAGATCTTCCAGCAGAGCCCCGTGCGGCACCTGACCGCCGAAGACGTCTACCGCAACCTGCTCAACGAGCAGCTCGACATCGGGCTCGCCACCGTCTATCGCGTGCTCACGCAGTTCGAGCAGGCCGGGCTGCTGTCGCGCAGCAACTTCGAATCGGGCAAGGCCGTGTTCGAGCTGAACGAAGGCTCGCACCACGACCACCTCGTCTGCCTCGACTGCGGGCGCGTCGAGGAGTTCTTCGACGCCGAAATCGAAAGCCGCCAGCAGGCGATCGCGAAGGAGCGCGGTTTCCGCCTCCAGGAGCACTCGCTTGCGATGTACGGGTCGTGCACCACCGAAAACTGCCCGCACCGCAAGCACTGACCGACAGCAGCGCCGATGCGCACACGGCCCGGCCGGCATGTCGCCGCCCGGGCCGTCTGTTTTTCCGGCGGCCGTTCGGCCGCCGCGCGCGTCAGAGCGCGCCCGCGCAAGCCGGCTCGAATTCGAGCGCCCAGGCGCCGTCGAGCGGGATCTCGTCGCAGTTCGGCTGCGGGCCGCCGCGATCGACGATCACGAAGTCGCTGACCGCGTCGAGCGCGAGCAGCGGATGGTGCCACACGCCTTTCGCGTAGTTGACGCCCTGCCAGCCTTCCGCGAGGAACGCGCGCATCGCGTCGGGCCGGAACTCGCCGGCCGGCGCGACGACGACCGCGTAGCGCGACACCGCCGCCAGCGGAATGAACGCCTGGCTGCCGTGCGGATGGCGCTCCATCAGCGTGAGCGCGACGGGCAGCGCACGCGGCTGCGCGCGAAACACGCTGACGAGCGGACGGCCGCCGTCCGCGCAGACGTCGATGTTCGCGAGATCGTGGAAGCGCTCGGTCGTGCCGCCGTTGATCGGGAAATGCCGGGCGCCTTCGAGTGCGATCACGTCGCCGAACGGCGCAAATGCTTCGCGGGTCAGACGCTCGACGCGCAGAGTATGCAAGCTGCTCATCGCCACTCCCTCGTCAGGCCGGTTCGCCCCACAGACGCAGCCGCGACACGCCGCCGTCCGGGAAGATGTTGAAGCGCACGTGCGTGACGGGGCCGAGCGCCGCGAGATCGCCAAACGTGTGCACGCTGTCCATCGACAGCTTCTGCTCGCCGAGCAGTTCGGGCCAGAACATCGCCTGCGTGACCAGCGAATCGTCGGTGCCGCCCGTGACGTGCGCGGCCTGCAGCGAACAGCGGTCCGGGAAGTTGCCCTTGAAGAACGCGGTATCGACTTCGACGCGCCGGATGATGCCCGGCCGCGCCAGCGCGACGATCGCCCAGTCGTTGCCGGGCTCGCGGCGGCGCCGCGTCTCCCAGCCGTCGCCCATGTTCGCGCCGCGCCCCGGCATCAGCATCTGCGAGGCGGCACCGAAGTGCTGGTTGTTCGCGGCGACCAGATAGGCGCCGTTCTCGATCGCGGCCAGATCGACCGGTTCGCCTGCCGGCACGCGGCTCCAGTCGCGCTGCGGCTGCCCGTACACGCGCAGCCGCGCGAGCCCGCCGTCCGGATACAGGTTCACGCGCAGATGCGTGTACGGCCGCGCATCGGCGACCTCGACGTAGTGATGCGCGTTGCCCTGCAGCGTCGTCGCAGCCACGATGGTGTGCCATTCGGCGTCGTCCGACGGCGTGTCGCCGTCCGCGAAGCAGGCGTCGATCGACGCGGCCGGCGGGAAATTGCCGGTGAAGTGACTCGTATCGAGGTCGACGCCGTGGATCACGCCCGGCCGCGCGAGCCGCACGACGCAGAAATCGTGACCGGTCGTGCGCTTGCGGCGCGTCTCCCAGCCGTCCATCCACTTGCCGTGATCGTCGTACTTGCCGGGGATGAACACGGCCGGCTCGGGGTTCAGCATGCGCTCCTTCGGCGCGAAGAATTCGTCGCTCGCGAACAGCGCAGCGGCGCCCAGGCGCGGATCGGCGAGATTCATGTAGCGCCGCGTGAAGGCCGGCGCGTTCGGGTCGAGAATGGGGGCTGCCATGTCGTCTCCAATTATCGGCTGCACGTCGCGCGTCGCCGCGCGCGCCAGCCTGGCGAAGCAGGCCGGTGCGGCGGGCGCGTCACGCTTGCCCGCCTCCGTAGCCCGCCGTCCTGATGAAATGCCGGCGCATCGCTGCGCCGGCCGGTTGCAACGTGCGCGGACGGTCCGGGGCAGACCGCCGCGCGGCGCTCAGAGCGCGTGAGCCTGGTCGCCGGCGACCGGCGTCGCGCCGTCCTCCTCGGCCGGCACGTAGCGCAGCTCGCGGTTCAGCACGCGCTTCGCACGTGCGCGGTCGATGTCGTTCTCCCACACCGCGACCACGACCGTCGCGACGCAGTTGCCGATCAGGTTCGTCAGCGCGCGGGCGATCCCGACGAACCAGTCGACCGGCAGGATCAGCACGAGGCCCAGCACCGGAATCGCCGGAATCGCGGACAGCGTCGCCGCGAGAATCACGATCGCCGAGCCCGGAATCCCGTGCGCGCCCTTCGACGTGATCATCGACACGATCAGGACCACGATCAAATCGTGCGCCGACAGCGGCGTGTTGGTCGCCTGCGCGATGAACAGCACCGCGAGCGTCAGATAGATCGAGAAGCCGTCGAGGTTGAACGAATAGCCGGTCGGGATCACGAGGCCGACGGTCGAATCCTTGACGCCCATGTATTCGAGCTTGCGCATCACCTGCGGCAGCACCGCGTCCGACGAAGCCGTGCCGAGCACGATCGACAGTTCCTCGCGCAGGTAGCGGATCAGCTTGAACACCGAGAAGCCGGCGAGCCGCATCACGATGCCGAGCACGACCGTGACGAACACCGCGCAGCTCACGTAGAACACCGCGACGAGATAGCCGAGCTGCTTCAGCGATGCGACGCCGTACTTGCCGGTCGTAAACGCGATCGCGCCGAGCACGCCGAGCGGCGCGAGCTTGATGATGAAGCCGATCACGCGGAAGAACACGTGCGACAGCTCCTCGATCAGCCCGTTCACGCGCTTGGCCTTGTCGCCGAGCAGCGACAGCGCCGAGCCGAACAGCACCGCGAACACGAGGATCTGCAGGATGTCGCCCTTCGCGAATGCGTCGATCGCGGTGTCGGGGATGATCTTCATCAGGAAGCCGGCCGTGTCCTTCAGGCTCTCTGCGTTCTTCGCGTACGACGCGAGCGACGACGCGTCGAGCGAGTGCAGGTTGATGTTCATCCCTTCGCCCGGCCGCGTGAGCCACGCGAGGACGAGCCCGATGCCGAGCGCGAGCGTCGTCATCACCTCGAAGTAGACGACGGCCTTCAGGCCGACGCGGCCGACCTTCTTCAGGTCGCCCGCATTGGCCATCCCGCTCACCACGACGCAGAACACGATCGGCCCGATCACCATCTTGATGAGCTTCAGAAAACCGTCGCCGAGCGGTTTCAGCGACTCGGCGAAATGCGGGAAGAACGCGCCGAGCGCGACCCCGAGGATCAGTGCGATCACGACTCGACCAAACAGCGAATTGAGGAACTTTGACACGGCGCTCTCCCGAGATGGGTTGCAGTTTCGTCTGTTCATACTGGTAAGACCAGTGATGTTATGGTCGATAGTAGGAAGCCGATATAGTCGCGTCAAGGCTCGTCAAAATAGGGATTTCCCGCCCCGCAGCCGAACTGGTGCGACGCGGAAAACCGGCCGTGTCGTGGCTTTCCCGTAGCCGCGGATGCGCGGCGCCGGCGCGGTTTACAATGCCGGTCAGACCGGCCATCGTTCACCTCATGAAAAACGTTCCGCATACCGTGACCGACGCCGCCATCGCGACGATCCGCGACCGGATCGAGGCAGGCGTGTATCCGGTCGGCAGCCTGCTGCCGGCCCAGCGGCAGCTCTCCGAGGAGCTGGAGATCAGTCGTGCGTCGTTGCGCGAGGCGCTGTCGACGCTCGAAGCGCTCGGCATGCTGCGCATTCGCGCCGGCAAGGGCGTGTATGTCGAAAGCGCGCGCGCGACCACCGCCCATGCGTGGCAGTTCGCCGAACAGTCGTCGCCGCCCGACACGTACCAGATGCGCTACGCGCTCGAAGGCTTCGCCGCGCGGATGGCCGCGCGCGTCGTCAGCGACGACGACATCGCGTGGTTCGAAGACAATCTCGCCGATCTGCACGTCGCGCTCACCGAGAACGCGCTCGAGGACGCGTCGCAGCTCGACTTCGAGTTCCACATGCGCATCATCCATCTGGCCGGCAATGCGGCGATCGAATCGGTCCTGCGCAGCAGCGCGGACATCATGAAGGAAAGCCAGCGCATGCCGTTCTACCGGCGCGAGCTGCTGCTGTCGACCTGGCACGAGCATCGCGCGATCGTCGATGCGCTGAGTGCGCGCGACGCGGCCGCGGCCGGCACCGCGATCGAAACGCACATCTCGAATGCCGCGCAGCGCGCGGGCATCTTTTTCCCGACACCGGACGCGTAAGCGCCGCCTACACCCTCGACGCCGGCGACGGCACGCGATACGCGAGCGCGCACTCGATGAATGCGCGCGCCGCGACGCTGCGATAGGCGCCCTTGCGCGTGAGCAGCGCGGCCGTGCGCGTCGGCAGCGGCGGGTCGACCGGCAGCGCGCACAGCTCGTCGCTGCCGCGCGCGACCGCGTCGGGCAGCACGGTCGCGAGCCGTCCGCGTCGCACGAGTTCGAGCACCGCGCTGACCGTGTTCGTCTCGATCGCGATCCGCGGCTGCGCGCGATGCTCGACGAAATAGCGGTCGATGCGCTCGCGCGTCGCAAAGGCGCGGCTCAGCAGCACCAGCGGCTCGCCGCTCAGCTCGGCCGGCGTGAGCGCGCGGCGACGGCGCGCGAGCCGATGCGTGCGCGCGGTCACGAACGCGAGCGATTCGTCCCAGAGCGGCAGCGCGTCGATCTCCGGCGCGCGCGCCGGCACGAACGCGAAGCCCGCATCGAGACGGTCTTCGACGAGCAGCGCCTCCATGCGCGCCTGCGGCATCGCGTCGATCGTCAGCACGACGTTCGGATACGCGGCATGAAACGCGTCGACGAGCGAGCCACTCAGATAGGCCGCGAAGGTCGGCATCATCGCGAGCCGCAGCGAGCCGGTCGCGAGATCGGCCGCATCGTGCAGCGCACGCGCGCCCGCGTCGAGCGCGTGCAGCGCCGCGCGTGCGTGCTTCGCGTAGACGTCGCCGAATTCGGTGAGCCGCACCGTGCGGCCCGAGCGGTCGAACAACGGCACGCCGAGCGTTTCCTCGAGCTGGCGAATCTGCTGCGACAGCGTCGGCTGCGACACATGCAGCGCATCGGCCGCGCGCGTGAAACTGCCCTGCTCGGCGACGGCCAGGAAATAGCGGATGTGACGAAGCAGCATGGCGGCTCAAGTATTGGTTTTACCAATGCATCGTATAAGGATCGAGTCTTGGACGCTATGACTCGATTTCCGCATCATACGCACATCCGCTCCGCGCAACGCACTCGCCGTCGCGCCCCGGGGCGGCCCGGCGCAGCTGTGCAGCGCTCGGCCGCTTCGTGTGCGCAATGCGCGAGGTCTGCGGTCTCCGTGGCCGGCCGCCGCATCGGTTGCGCCGCAAGCGGCTCCGCCGTTCCCTTGACCCGCGCCGCCGACGGCCAGCGCCGCCGGCCGCCGCTTTTTTTGCGACCATGAAACCGTCTTCCGATTCCCATCCGCCGCTGACACGCGGCATGACGCTGCTGTTCGCCTGCGCGTGCGGCATCGTCATCGGCAACATCTACTACGCGCAGCCGCTGCTCGCCGCGATCGCGCACAGTTTCGGCCGCGCACCGGCCGAGCTCGGCTATCTCGTCACGCTGACGCAGATCGGCTACGCGGCGAGCCTGCTGCTGATCGTGCCGCTCGGCGACGCGCTGAACCGCCACACGCTGATCGTGCGGCTACTCGCGCTGAACGTCGTTGCGCTGGTCGGCGTCGCGTTGAGTACGCAGTTTGCGATGTTCGTCGCCGCGAACGTCGCGCTCGGTTTCGTCACCTGCTCGACGCAGCTGCTCGTGCCGTTCGCCGCGTCGCTCGCCGATGCGCGCACGCGCGGCCGCGCCGTCGGCACCGTGATGAGCGGGCTGCTGCTCGGCATCCTGCTTGCGCGCGTCGCCGCGGGCGCGATCGCCGACTGGTTCGGCTGGCGCGCGGTCTACGCGATCGCCGCGGTGATGGTGCTGGCGCTGACGGTCGTGCTGGCCGTGAAGCTGCCGAAGGATCGCCGCGACGCACGACTCGACTATCCGGCGCTGATGAAATCGCTTGCCGCGCTCGTGCGCGCGCAACCGCTGATCGCGCTGCGCTCGGCATACGGCGCGCTCGTGTTCGCGTGCTTCAGCCTGCTGTGGACGGGCCTCACGTTCCTGCTCAGCCAGCCGCCCTACGGCTACAGCGAAGGCCGGATCGGCCTGTTCGGCATCGTCGGCGCGGTGGGCGCGCTCGCGGCGACCTCGGCCGGCCGGCTCGTCGATCGCGGTCACGGCAACGCGGCAACGGGACTCTTCGCAGCCGCCGTGCTCGCCTCGTTCGCGCCGATCGCCGCCGGTGCGCATTCGCTCGCCGCGCTGATCGCCGGCATTCTGTTGCTCGACGTCGGCGTCCAGGGCATGCACATCTCGAATCAGAGCGTGATCTACGCACTCGCCGGCGACGCGCGCAGCCGCGTGACGACGATCTACCTGACGAGCTATTTCGTCGGCGGCGCGCTCGGGTCGTTCGCGGCGAGCGTCGCGTATGGCCTCGACGGGTGGCGCGGCGTGTGCGCGGCAGGCGGCGTGCTTGGCGGCGTGCTGGTTGCGGTGTGGCTCGCGTCGCAGCGCGTCGGCGCGCGCGAGGTCGCGCAGTGATGTGATCGGGTGCGGGGCGTGTGGTGGGTGGGTCCGGGTTGGGGGAAAGCGCTTCGCGCGTTTCGGCGGGCGTCGCTTGCCGCCCGAAGCGGCACTTCCCGTTTCTCGAAATCGGTCAACGGGGCGGTCAGTTTGGCGTTCAAGTCCTTCGTGCGACGCTTCGATCGCTGGCGCGCGGCACGTCCGGCCTCCGTCAGCCACAGGCGCGAAGCGCGGCCGGCCGTCTCGTCCGCGCGACGCTCGATCAATCCCGCCTTTTCGGTCAGGTCGGCAAGACCGCTCATTCCCGGCGCGCCGAGATCCAGCGCGGCACCGGCCTCGCTCATGAGCGCGCCGTTGTGCTCGCCCGGAAAAAACAGCAGCCCTGCCTGGGCTGCAGTGACGCCGCCCGCGGCCGCACGCATTTGCGACCACCGTTGCAGCCGGCGCTGTCCGACATTCAATAGATAGACGAGACGATGCTTCATTGACGAGCAGATATCAGCCGACGGAGTTAGTTCGCGTGCGAATTGCATCACTCGCCTCCAGCGACATTTCCGTAGCGGCCGCATCGAACGTTGGACACATTCCCCGACACGCCCTACCGAAATCCACACCGAACAAAAAAGCCCGGCCGGAAAACCGGACCGGGCTTGCATGGCGCACGCGCCGCCGCATAACGGCGGCGCGCGACGCGATACTTACTTCGCGTTCGCGAACGCGACTGCCGTATCGAGCATGCGGTTCGAGAAACCCCACTCGTTGTCGTACCAGCTCGACACCTTCACGAGGCGGCCCGACACCTTCGTCAGCGTCGCGTCGAACGTCGACGAAGCCGGGTTGTGGTTGAAGTCGACCGACACCAGCGGCGCGTCGTTGTAGCCGAGGATGCCCTTCAGTGCGCCTTCCGATGCTTCCTTCATGATCGCGTTCACTTCCTCGACCGTCGTGTCGCGCTTCGCGATGAACGACAGATCGACGATCGATACGTTGATCGTCGGGACGCGGATCGCGTAGCCGTCGAGCTTGCCGTTCAGTTCCGGCAGCACGAGGCCGACCGCCGACGCCGCACCCGTCTTGGTCGGGATCTGGCTGTGCGTGGCCGAACGCGCGCGGCGCAGGTCTTCGTGATAGACGTCGGTCAGCACCTGGTCGTTCGTGTAGGCGTGGATCGTCGTCATCAGGCCGGTTTCGAGGCCGATCTTGTCGTTCAGCGGCTTGACGAGCGGCGCGAGGCAGTTCGTCGTGCACGATGCGTTCGAGATCACCGTGTGCTCGGCCTTGAGCACGTTGTGGTTCACGCCGTAGACGATCGTCGCGTCGACGTCCTTGCCGCCCGGCGCCGAGATGATCACCTTCTTCGCGCCGCCCTTCAGGTGCGCGCTCGCCTTTTCCTTCGACGTGAAGAAGCCCGTGCACTCCATCACGACGTCGACGCCGAGCTCGCCCCACGGCAGTTCGGCCGGATTGCGATTCGCGAGCACGCGGATCTTGTCGCCGTTCACGACGAGGTAGTCGCCGTCGACCGACACTTCGCCCGGGAACTTGCCGTGCGCGGTGTCGTACTGCGTCAGGTGCGCGTTCGTCTTCGCATCGCCGAGGTCGTTGATCGCGACGATCTCGAGATCGTGCTTCTTGCCGTTTTCATAAAACGCGCGCAGCGTGTTGCGGCCGATGCGGCCGTAGCCGTTGATTGCGACGCGAATCGTCATGGTCTATCTCCTGATGGCTGAAAAAATTCGTTTCGTGCAGCTTCACGTGCGACGCGCGCGAGGGGCGGCGCGCGTCGCGAATGTTTTGATTGCTCAGGCGAGCACGGCCTTCACGGTGTCGACGACGTGGTCGACGGTGAAGCCGAAATACTTGAACAGCACGCCGGCCGGTGCCGATTCGCCGAACGTGTCGATCCCGACGACGCCGCCTTCGAGGCCGACGTACTTGCGCCAGAAATCGGTCACGCCCGCTTCGATCGCGACGCGACGCACGCCGTGCGGCAGCACGCGTTCCTTGTATTCGGCATCCTGGCGGTCGAACACGGTGGTCGCCGGCATCGACACGACGCGCGCGGCGATCCCTTGCTGCGCGAGCGGCTCGACGGCCTTCATCGCGAGTTCGACCTCGGAGCCCGTCGCGATCAGGATGATCTTGCGCGCGACGACTTCCTCGTCCCAGTCCTTCAGCACGTAGCCGCCCTTCTCGATGTTCGCGATCTGCGCGTCGGTGCGCGGATTGAACGCAAGGTTCTGGCGGCTGAAGATCAGCGCCGACGGACGATGGGCCGCGACCGCGTGCGTCCATGCGACGGCGGTTTCGACCGTATCGGCCGGACGCCACACGTCGAGGTGCGGAATCAGGCGCAGGCTCGACACGTGCTCGACCGACTGGTGCGTCGGGCCGTCTTCGCCGAGGCCGATCGAGTCGTGCGTGAACACGAAGATCGACGGCACCTTCATCAGCGCAGCCACGCGCAGCGCGTTGCGGCTGTAGTCGGAGAACGTCAGGAACGTGCCGCCGAACGGCTTGTGGCCGCCGTGCAGCGCGAGGCCGTTGATCGCGGCGCTCATGCCGAACTCGCGCACGCCGTAGTTGATGTGGTTGCCGAGCAGCACGCCCGCGCCTTCCGGATTCGCGCGCACGGCCTTCGAGGCCTTCCAGTTCGTCAGGTTCGAACCGGTCAGGTCGGCCGAGCCGCCGAGCAGTTCCGGCAGCACCGCGGCCAGCCCTTCGATCGCCTGCTGCGATGCCTTGCGCGTCGCCACCGTCTCGGCGCGCTCGTTCGCGCCCGCGACGATCGCCTTCGCCTTCTCGGCCCAGTCGGCCGGCAGCTGGTTTGCCATGCGGCGCTCGAATTCGGCCGCTTCCTGCGGATACTTCGCGCGATACTGCGCGAACGCGTCGTTCCACGCCGCTTCGGCACGCTTGCCGGCTTCCTTCGCGTCCCATGCCGCATAGACTTCCTGCGGAATCACGAACGGCTCCCACTTCCAGCCGAGCGCTTCGCGCGTCTTCGCGATTTCTTCCGCGCCGAGCGCCGCGCCGTGCACGTCGTGGCCGCCCGCCTTCGTCGCCGCGCCCTTGCCGATCACCGTCTTGCAACAGATCAGCGTCGGCTTGTCCGACTGCTTCGCCTTCGCGATGGCCGCGTCGACGGCATCGACGTCATGGCCGTTCACGTTCGCGATCACGTTCCAGCCGTACGCTTCGAAGCGCTTCGGCGTGTCGTCGTGGAACCAGTTGACGACGTCGCCGTCGATCGAGATGCCGTTGTCGTCGTACAGCGCGATCAGCTTGTTCAGCTTCAGCGTGCCGGCGAGCGAGCAGGCCTCGTGCGAGATGCCTTCCATCAGGCAGCCGTCGCCGAGGAACACGTACGTGTAGTGATCGACGATCTTCGCGTCCGGACGGTTGAACTCGTCGGCCATCAGCGCTTCGCCGAGCGCCATGCCGACCGCGTTCGCGAGACCCTGGCCGAGCGGGCCGGTGGTCGTCTCGACGCCCGGCGTGATGCCGTATTCGGGGTGGCCCGGCGTCTTCGAGTGCAGCTGGCGGAAGTTCTTCAGCTCTTCGATCGGCAGGTCGTAGCCGGTCAGGTGCAGCAGCGAGTACAGCAGCATCGAGCCGTGACCGTTCGACAGCACGAAACGGTCGCGATCCGCCCAGTGCGGGTTCGTCGGGTTGTGCTTCAGGTGGCGCGACCAGAGCGCCACGCCGATTTCGGCCATGCCCATCGGCATGCCCGGGTGACCGGAGTTCGCTTGCTGGACGGCGTCCATCGCGAGCGCACGGATCGCGTTGGCCATCAGGGTAGTGGAGGCGGGAGACGAAGTCGTCATGTCGAGTCCGGAGAACGAGTCGAGAAAACGGGAGCACGGCGGCATCCGGAAGCTCGCGCATCGACCGTTCCCGGCGCGCGGTGCGGCGCCTGACGGACGCGAAGCGGACGGAGCCTACGGACGGGGCTGCAAAGCTCGTCATTTTAACAGATGGGCCGGGATTTCCCCGGCGCATCGGCTTGTTCCGGCACGGTTTTCCGCGAAAGCGCGCGCCTCCTATAATTCAGGCGTTGGAACTGCCCGCCTCGCGCGGCCCGCCCGTGAGCACGACCCTCCTCTTTCATCCGACACCCGACGCCACCTACGGCTTTCCGAATGCGCGCCGCCTTGCGCGCGTCGCGTCCGCGCACCAGCAGATCGAAGTCTGGGAAACCGCGCAGCTCGGCCGGCTGTTCACGCTCGACGGGCGGCCGATGACGTCCGTCGGCGACGAGTACGTCTACCACGAGTGCATGACGCATCCGGCCGCGCTCGCGCACCCGGCGCCGAAAAAGGCGCTCGTGCTCGGCGGCGGCGACGGCGGCGCCGCGCGCCAGCTGCTCAAGCATGCATGCATCGAACGGATCGTCGTCGCCGAGCTCGACGACGAAGTCGTCGGCATGGCGCGCCGCTATCTCGACGACGTCCATCAGGGCGCGCTGGACGACCCGCGCGTCGAACTGGTGATCGGCGATGCCGCCCATTTCGTCGAATCGACGGTCGAGCATTTCGATCTCGTCGTGTTCGATCTGACGCCGCCCGATTCGCCGGCCGCCGGCCTCTATACGCGCGCGTTCTACGCACGGCTCAAGCGCATCCTGACGCCGCGCGGCGCGGTGTCGATGCATCTCGGCTCGCCGCTGTTCCATGCCGCGCGGATCGCCGCGCTGCTCGAGGATCTGCGTGCGAGCTTCGCGGTCGTCGATCCGCTCTCCGCGCACGTGCCGCTGTACGGCTCGCAATGGCTGATGGCGATTGCGAGCGACACGCTCGACGCGGCCGCGCTGTTCGCGCACGACATCGACGAACGGCTCGCCGCGCGCCGCATCGAAGGCCTGCGCTACTACGATGCGCGGCTGCATGCGGCCCTTTTTGCGCTGCCGCGCGCGCTGCGCGATACACTGGGCGCTCGCCGCTGAGCGTACGCTTCGCACGCGCGCGCCGCTTCGCGCGATGCGCCAACGCGCGCAGCGAACCGGTGCACGCTCGCGCCGCCTCCCCCGAACGACAGGAGACTGCTTGATGACCGATCCACGTCCGGCCGACGTGCCTTGGTTGACGCCTTACCTGACCGTGCGCAATGCGCGCGCGTCGATCGATTTCTTCACGGCCGCATTCGGCTTCGCGCTGCGCGACGTGCTCGACGAGGACGGCGCGATCATGCACGTCGAGATGGTCTATCGCGGCCAGCTGATCGTGATGTTCGCGCCCGAAGGCGCGTTCGGCTCGACCGCGCGCACGCCGAAAAGCGCGAACGCGATCGCGCCGCAGTCGTTCTATCTGTACGTCGACGACGTCGATGCGACGTGGCAGCGCGCGCTCGACGCGGGCGCGAAGTCGCTGACCGCGCCGCAGGACCAGTTCTGGGGCGACCGGTTCGCGCAGATCGAGGATCTCGACGGCTACCGCTGGGCGCTCGCGCGCCGGCTCGAAGCATGAGCGAAGCCAGCACGACCGCGGCCGTGCCGCGCTTTTTCGTCGACACCGCGTTGCGCGCGGACGCGACGCTCGCGCTGCCCGCCGACGTCGCGCGCCACGCGCAGGTGCTGCGGCTGCAGCCCGGCGATCCGCTCGCGCTGTTCGACGGCACGGGCGGCCAGTATCGCGCGCGGCTCGTCGAGATCGACAAGCGCGGTGCGCTCGCGCAAATCGACGCCTTCGATCCCGCCGAAGCCGAGCCGCCGTACCGCGTGACGCTCGCGCAGGGCATCGCGGGCGGCGACAAGATGGACTGGGTGATCGAGAAGGCAGTCGAGCTCGGTGTCGCGGCCGTCGTGCCGCTGTCGACGGCCCGCGGCGTCGTGAAGCTGTCCGGCGAGCGCGCGGAAAAGCGCGTCGCGCACTGGCGCGGTGTCGTGCGCGCGTCGTGCGAACAGTGCGGCCGCAACCGCGTGCCCGACGTCGCTGCGGTGCGCGCATTCGCCGCATGGCTCGACGGCCTGGCGCCGGCGCCCGTCAACGGCGAGCTGCGGCTGCTGCTGTCGCCGCGTGCGAGCATCCCGTTCGCGTCGCTGCCCGACGCGCCGCCCGCGGCGCCGGTCACGCTGTTGATCGGGCCCGAAGGCGGCCTCTCGCCGGAGGAGGAAGCGGCCGCGCGGGCACGCGGCTTCACGGCGCTGTCGCTCGGCCCGCGCGTGCTGCGCACCGAGACGGCCGGCGCGGCCGTCCTGGCCGCCCTCGCCGCGCGCTGGGGCGGCTGGTAACGCAGCGCCCCGCCGCACGCGAGCGCCGGATGCGAAAAAGCCCGCTGACGCGGGCTTTTCTGCAGATGCCGGCGGATACCGGCAGATAGCGGGTGGTTCGCCGCTTATGCGAACGAATAGAACACGCGGAACGCGACCTTGCGCTCGGCCCAGAACTCGGCGGCCTCGCGGAAGACGTCGAGCAGCGTTTCGCGCCCTTCCTTGTCGAATTTCTGTGCGATCGGCAGCCCTTCGAGCACGATCACGAAGCCCGGCTGCGCACCGGCCTTGGCGACGAGGTCGGTCAGGCAGTCGTACAGCGCGTCGTAATTCTTGCCGAAGTGCTTCGGGAACAGGAACGACGTCGCGATCGTCTCCATCACTTCCTGCTTCGACTGCGCGGCGCCGCAATACGCATAGAGGAAATGCTGGCCGAGCCGGGCGGCTTCGTCGGCGAGATCCTGAACGCGAAATGCGCGGATCGACTGCACGAGATTGGGTCGCACGGTCGTGAAAAGGCTCATAGGCTCCTCGTTCGATGAAAGCCCCGGATCGGCAGATTCCTGTTGGACCGGCGCGGCGCCGGCCTGTGCCGTCGCGCGCAGTTGCATGACGCGCTGAAACAGATTGCCGTCGCCGGCCGCGAACAGTTCCGCCGCCGCCGTATCGTGCGCGTAGATGGAGTCGCTCATGCCGTTCATCCCGAAGTCATTCAACAATACGTTTAAAACTGTTGTAGTGGTCGTCCGTGTAATAACAGTTGTCGATCCGCCGCAATGGCCCGCCGCAGACGATCCGGCGCGCGCCGCGATTGCGCGCGCGCGGCGTCGGCACCGTGTACTCGTGGTAGTAGCCGCGCTTCGCCTTCGGCAGGATCCGCTCACGGTTGCCGAACACGATGCCGTCTTTATCGTACGGATAGGGACCGCCCGCAGCGATCAGGCCGAGCGTGGTCACGGCCTCGCGCGGCAGACGGGCGGTCGGGATCGTATCGAACCCGCCGGCGGCCACATCGGCCGAAACGGTCTGCCGTGCGTAGGCGGCGGAAACCAGACTGCCCGTCGGCGTGCCGACGATACCCATCGCGAACATCGCGAAGACGGACGCGAGCGCGCCGTTGCGGAGCCACTTGCGTGCCATGAACCGGGGTTCCCGCTGTTAAATCAAATAGTTGAACGACCAGCAAAGGCGTTAGCGTAGCGCTATTGTCCGCCCGAATCAATGTTCGTTTGGGAATCGAAAGCGCGCCTTCCTGTCGAATCGCGTATTTTTTACCGAATATTCGTCATTTTTATCTTTCATAGGATAAAATAAGCGCGGCATCTCTCGCGCGGCGAGTCCTGCCTCCTTGCCGCGCTCACCGTCGAGGGTAGGGAGATGCTGATGTTGACTGCGGGATGTGCGCTTGCACGATGCCCGGCGGCGTGCCCGTTGCGGGCACGCCTTTTTTTCGATTGTTGACGTTTTCGCCTGCCGCGCGGCACCGGTCTGCCGGCACCGCGCGTGTGCGCTCAGCGCGCGGCGTTCACATCGGCGACGAGCAGCGCCGCCATGTTCACGATCCGGCGCACGGTCGCGGATTCGGTCAGCACGTGCACCGGCTGCGCGGCGCCGAGCAGGATCGGGCCGATCGCGATGTTGTTGCCGGCTGCCGTCTTCAGCAGGTTGTATGCGATGTTCGCTGCGTCGATGTTCGGCAGCACCAGCAGGTTCGCGTCGCCTTCGAGCGTCGATTCCGGCAGGATTTCCTTGCGCAGCGCCGCGTCGAGCGCGACATCGCCGTGCATTTCGCCGTCGACGGTCAGCTCCGGTGCACGTTCCTTCAGGATCGCGAGCGTATCGCGCATCTTCTGCGCGGACGGCGCGTTGCTCGTGCCGAAGTTCGAGTGCGACAGCAGTGCGACCTTCGGCTCGATGCCGAAGCGGCGCACTTCTTCCGCGGCCATGATCGTGATCTCGGCGAGTTGCTCCGGCGTCGGGTCGACGTTCACGTGCGTATCGACGAGGAAGATCTGGCGGCCGGGCAGCACGAGGCCGTTCATCGCCGCGTAGACGCTGCAGCCGGGCCGCTTGCCGATCACCTGGTCGATGAAGTGCAGATGACGGTGCGTCGTGCTGATCGTGCCGCAGATCATCCCGTCCGCCTCGCCCTTTTTCACGAGCATCGAGCCGATCAGCGTCGTGCGGCGGCGCATTTCGACGCGCGCGAGCTGTTCGCTGATGCCCTTGCGCGCCATCATTTTGTAGTAGGTCTGCCAGAAGTCGCGGTAGCGCTCGTCGTGCTCGGTGTTCACGACCGTGAAGTCGGTGCCCGGCGTCAGACGCAGCCCGTAGCGCTGGATGCGGTGTTCGATCACGGCCGGGCGGCCGATCAGGACCGGCTTCGCGAGCTTTTCGTCGACGATGATCTGAACGGCACGCAACACGCGCTCTTCTTCGCCTTCCGCGAACACGACGCGTTTCTTCTCTTCCGGCGCCGCACGCGCGATCTGGAAGATCGGCTTCATCGTCGTGCCGCTGTGATAGACGAACTGCTGCAGATGCTGCTTGTACGCTTCCATGTCCTCGATCGGACGCGTGGCGACGCCGCCGTCCATCGCGGCCTGCGCGACGGCCGGCGCGATCTTCACGATCAGGCGCGGGTCGAACGGCTTCGGAATCAGGTATTCGGGCCCGAACGACAGATCCTGGATCCCGTATGCGGTCGCGACGATGTCGCTCTGCTCCTGCTGCGCGAGCTCGGCGATCGCGTTGACGGCCGCGATTTCCATTTCCCGCGTGATCGTCGTCGCGCCGACGTCGAGCGCGCCGCGGAAGATGAACGGGAAGCACAGCACGTTGTTGACCTGGTTCGGGTAGTCGGTGCGGCCCGTCGCGAGCACGGCGTCGGGGCGCACTTCGAGCGCGACTTCCGGCAGGATTTCCGGCGTCGGGTTCGCGAGCGCGAGAATCAGCGGGCGCTCGGCCATTCCCTTCACCATCTCCTGCTTCAGCACGCCGGCAGCCGACAGGCCCAGGAAGATGTCCGCGCCGTCGATCACTTCCGCGAGCGTGCGCGCGTCGGTTTCGCGCGCGAAACGCTCCTTGTCCGGATCCATCAGCTCGGTACGGCCCTTGTAGACGACGCCGGCGAGGTCGGTCACCGTGATGTTCTCGATCGGCAGGCCGATGTCGACGAGCAGATCGAGACACGCGAGTGCGGCGGCGCCGGCGCCCGACGCGACGAGCTTGACCTTCTTGATGTCCTTGCCGACGACCTTCAGCCCGTTCGTGACGGCCGCGGCCACGACGATCGCGGTGCCGTGCTGGTCGTCGTGGAACACCGGAATCTTCATGCGCTTGCGCGCTTCGCGCTCAACGATGAAGCAGTCGGGCGCCTTGATGTCCTCGAGGTTGATGCCGCCGAACGTCGGTTCGAGGGCGGCGATCACGTCGACCAGCTTGTGCGGATCGGACTCGTTCAGCTCGATGTCGAACACGTCGATGCCGGCGAACTTCTTGAACAGCACGGCCTTGCCTTCCATCACCGGCTTCGACGCGAGCGGGCCGATGTTGCCGAGCCCAAGCACCGCGGTGCCGTTGGTCACGACGCCGACCAGGTTGCTGCGCGCGGTGAAGCGCGCGGCATTCAGCGGATTCTCGACGATCTCCTCGCATGCGAACGCAACGCCCGGCGAATACGCGAGCGCGAGGTCGCGCTGGTTGATCATCTGCTTGGTCGGGGCGATGGCGACTTTGCCCGGCGTCGGGAATTCGTGGTAGTCGAGGGCGGCTTCGCGGAGCTTGGCTTTGGAGGAGGCTTGGGTGGACATGTGTCTGGTGACGTGCGGATTAGAATGACTGTTCGACGGCATTGTAGCGCCAATCGACCGCCCTCTGACCGTCGATTCGGGTGCAACAGCCGCGACAAAAATGTACTGAACGGTGCAGGAACCGCTGCCGTTCGCCCCGTACAATGCCGTTCCTTCAACCGCTTCGGGTCCATTCGCCGTGCCAGACGCCCTGTCCGAGTTTTCGCTGATCGATCGCTTCTTCGCGCGCCGCGCGACCCGCGGCGCACGCGTGTCGACGCTCGGCATCGGCGACGATTGCGCGCTGATCGCGCCGCGTTCCGGAAAATTGCTAGCCATTTCGACGGATATGCTCGTCGAGGGCCGGCACTTCTTCCCGGACGTCGCGCCCGAGGCGCTCGGCCACAAGACGCTCGCGGTCAATTTGTCGGACCTGGCGGCGATGGGCGCCGAGCCGCGCGCGTTCACGCTCGCGTGCGCGCTGCCGCGCGCCGATGCCGCATGGCTCGAGGCATTCAGCAACGGGCTGTTCGCGCTGGCCGAGCGCTACGGCTGCGAGCTGATCGGCGGCGACACGACGAGCGGGCCGTTGAATCTGTGCGTGACCGTGTTCGGCGAAGTCGCGCCCGACGCCGCGCTGCGCCGCGACGCCGCGCGCGACGGCGACGACGTCTGGGTGTCGGGCACGCTCGGCGATGCACGCGCCGGGCTCGGTGTCGCGCGCGGCGAATGGGCGGCCGGCGCCGACGCGGCGGCCGCGTTCCGGGAGGCGCTCGAGCGGCCCGAGCCGCGCGTCGCGCTCGGCGTCGCACTCGCCGGCGTCGCCCATGCGGCGCTCGACATTTCAGACGGCCTCGCCGGCGATCTGCAGCACATCCTGACGCGCTCGAACGTGTGCGCCGACATCGACGCCGACGCCGTGCCGCGCTCGGCCGCGCTCGCGACGCTGCCGGCCGACGTGCAGCGTCGCTGCACGCTCGCGGGCGGCGACGACTACGAGCTCTGCTTCACCGCGCCCGCGTCCGCCCGCGCGGCGGTCGCGGCGGCCGGCGCCAAGGCGGGCGTCGCGGTCACGCGTATCGGTACAATACGCGCGTTGTCCGCACCGTCGGAGCGCCCCGCGATCGCGTGGCACGACGCCGCCGGCGCGCCTCTCGCCCTCACGTTGCACGGCTTCGACCATTTCCATGCAGACTGATCCGACGCCCGCGCCGCAAGCCGCGCCCGACACCGGCACGGCGCCCCGCGCGCCGCAGCGCGCGAGCGCGCGCTTCATGCTGTCGCATCCCGCGCACATCGTGTCGCTCGGCTTCGGCAGCGGTCTCGCGCCGTTCATGCCCGGCACGTTCGGCTCGCTGTTCGGCTGGCTCGCGTTCGTCGCGCTGAACCGCTATCTGACCGTGCCCGAATGGTGGTTGCTGATCGCGCTCGCGTTCGTCGCGGGCATTGCGATCACGGGCTTCACCGCGCGCAGAATGGGCGTCGCCGATCCGGGCGCCGTCGTCTGGGACGAGATCGTCGCGATCTGGCTCGTGATGCTGTTCGTCACGCCGGCGACGTTCGTCGGCCAGCTGTGGGCGTTCGTCGTGTTCCGCTTCTTCGACATGGTGAAGCCGCCGCCGATCCGTCATTTCGACCGTCGTCTGACCGGCGGGCTCGGCATCATGGTCGACGACCTGATCGCCGCGTTCATGACGCTGCTCGTGATCGCGCTGTGGCGTTCGCTCGTCGGCTGACCGATTACCGACTTCCGTTTCCAGACGCGCATGCCTACCGATTCCGTCATCCATCAGCTTGCGATCCGCGCAGGCAACAAGCTGCGTGACGAGCACCTGATGCTCGCCACCGCCGAATCCTGCACCGGCGGCCTGATCGCCGCGGCCATCACCGACATCTCCGGCAGCAGCCAGTGGTTCGAGCGCGGCTTCGTCACGTATTCGAATCAGGCCAAAAGCGAGATGATCGGCGTGCCGCCCGATCTGATCGAGAAGCACGGCGCGGTCAGCGAGCCGGTCGCACGCGCGATGGCCGAAGGCGCGCTGCGCAACAGCCGCGCGCAGGTCGCGCTATCCGTCACCGGCATTGCGGGCCCCGCAGGCGGCAGCGAGAAAAAGCCGGTCGGCACCGTGTCGTTCGCATGGAGCAACCGGCTCCATACCGACGTCGAAACGCTCGTATTCAAGGGCGATCGCGAGCAGATCCGCACGCAGGCGGCCGCGCATGCGCTGCGCGGGCTGCTGAAGCTGCTCGACGAACGCGAAGGCTGACGCGCGCGCGGCCGTGCGCCGCTGCGCGCGTGCCGCTTACTGGATCGCGTCGGGCTTCACGACGATCCAGTTGCGATCGGCCGTCACCGGCAGGCCGAGCGCCTTCTGCTTCGCGGCCGATTCGTCGGACCATGCGCGGATCTGCGCCATCTGCTTGTCCTTCTTGTCGACCCAGACGCGCACGCCGCCGCGCGCGACGTCGGTCGCGTTCAGCAGCATGTAGCCGTCGGACGCGGGCGTATCGCCCGCGACGAGCACCGGCTTCTTCCACTGGTCGATCCAGCCGACGATCGAACCGAGCTTGCCCTCGTACCACGTCATCGGGTTCATCAGGAACGGCGTGATCACGAGATTGCGGTTCGCGGCTTCGTCGTACTTGCCGGCCTTGATCTGCAGCCGCGACGTCGTGAGCGCGCCGGTCGCCGGATTGCGCAGCAGCGTCGTCACGCCGATCACGTTCTCGGGCTTCACGTTGTAGCCGTACTTCGGGTCGGACAGCACGAGCCGCGCCAGCTCTTCGTGCGCGGCCGTCATGACGTACACCTCGATGCCGTTCTCGCGCAGCGCGTTGTAGAGCTCCTGCATCCCGCGGAAGAAGCGCGGCGGGTTCGCCGTACCGTCGACGACCTTGTCGCCCTGCCAGTAGCGGATCGGGATCGGCTTGCCGTCGGCGAGCATCGCGTCGATGTGGCGCTTCAGGTCGGCGAGCGACAGCCCCGCGAACGCCTGCGCAATCCACGGGTAGCAAACGAGATCGTCGATCTCGCAGAGCCGGTAGTAGTAGCTTGTCAGCGATTCCTTGTAGTCGGCGGAATCCTTGAACGGAATCAGCTTCAGCGATGCGTCGAGCGTGTCGCGCGTCAGCACGCCGCGATGCTCGAGGTACGGCAACAGCGACTCCTCGAGGTCGTAGCGGTACGTCGTGTTGTCGGCATCGAACACCGCGTAGTCGCCGCGATGGGCGTGCGCGGCGATCATCGCGTTCAGCGCCTTCGCGCTGTCGGCCGGCCAATGTGCGAGATCGGCCGCATGCGCGAACGTCATGCAGAGCGACGCGGCAAGCGCGGTCAGAAGTCGTGAATACAGCTTCGGCATGGCGTCGCTCCTTTTCTTGACATTGTGATGACGGATCGATGACAAGCGGCAGCATCGCGCGATTGCAGCGCGCGCATGCAGTGCGGAAACGACGGGAAGTTGTCCGCGCGCGCCACGGCGGCGCGGCGGGGACGACGCGGCAGCGGCGCGGCGGGGACGACGCGGCAGCGCCGCGCCGGAGGCGGAGCGCCCGCATGCGCGGGCGCGGTGCATCAGCGATACGCGTTGATCGCGTCGCGCGTCTTCTGCGCGGCGAGCGCCGCGGCTTCGGCGAAATCGTCGCCGCTGCTCGCGTAGAGGATCGCGCGCGACGAGTTGATCATCATGCCGGTACCGTCGGCCGTACGGCCCGCGTTCACCGTCGCCTGCACGTCGCCGCCCTGCGCGCCGATGCCGGGAATCAGCAGCGGCATGTCGCCGACGATCCCGCGCACGATCTCGATCTCCTTCGGGAACGTCGCGCCGACGACGAGGCCGAGCTGGCCGCTCTTCGCGTTCCACCGGTTCGCCGCGAGATCGGCGACGACCTGGTACAGCGGCCGGCCGTTGGTGTCGAGGAACTGCAGGTCGGAGCCGCCCGGATTCGACGTACGACACAGCACGATCACGCCCTTGCCCTCGTGGTCGAAATACGGCTCGACCGAATCGAAGCCCATGTACGGGTTCACGGTCACGGCGTCCGCGCGGTAGCGCTCGAACGCCTCGCGCGCGTACTGCTCGGCCGTGCTGCCGATGTCGCCGCGCTTCGCGTCGAGGATCACGGGCAGGCCGGGATGCTGCAGATGGATGTGCGCGATCAGGCGCTCGAGCTGATCTTCCGCGCGATGCGCGGCGAAATACGCGATCTGCGGCTTGAATGCGCTCGCGTACGGCGCGGTCGCATCGACGATCTGCCGGCAGAATTCGAAGATCGCGTCGGGCTGGCCGTCGAACTGCGCGGGAAAGCGCGACGGCTCGGGATCGAGGCCGACGCACAGCAGCGAATTCGTGCGTTGCCACGCGGCGCGCAGCGAATCGAGGAAAGTAAGCGGGGAAGACATGGGCGGATACTCGCGGCAAACCGTTGGTAGACCGCGTATTTTACCCGCGTCGCCGACCACCCTCGCGCGCCACGGCGCCGGTGCGCGCGTCGCTGCGTGCGACGCTGAACGCGAAGCGCCGCGTCAGCCGCTCGCCGGGCGCGAGCAACGTCATCCCGTGCGCCGCCGCGCCGCCCGGCAGGTTCACCGCATTGATCGGATGATCGACCGGCTCGAAGCAGAAGAAATCCGCGCCGGGCGGCGTATAGAGCACATACGCGTCGGCATCGGCCGCGACCGTCAGCGTGATGCCGCGACGCGGCCAGCTCACCGTCGCATGGCCGCCCCAGCCCGTGAACGCGTGATTGACGAGCGTCGCCGGCAGCGGATAAGCGACGCCGAACTGCCACGCAGGCGGCACGCTCACGTGGCGCACCGGCAGAAAATCCGCGCCGGACAGCCACAGGCCGCCCGCCGCGGCCGCCAGTTCGGTCGCGTCGTCGCGCACGATGAACGGATGCACGCCGAGCCCGAACGGCAGCCGCGTGCGGCCCGCGTTCTCGATCGTCAGCGCGATCGTCAGCGTCGCATCGTCGAGCTCGAACGACTGGACCGCGCGGAACGCGTACGGCGCACCGCTGCGGCGGTCGAGCGTCAGCCGCAGCGACGTGTCGGTCGCATCGTCGACCTGCCAGCACGAGAGCCAGCCGTCGCCGTGAATCGGCAGCGGCTCGTCGAGCCGGTTGCGCGGCACCGCGATGCTGCGTCCGTCGCATTCGAAGCGCGCGCCGCCGATCCGGTTCGAGTACGGCAGCAGCGAATAGCAGGCGAGCTCGTTCGGGTCCGTCGCGGTTTCCGGCTGCGCGCAGCGGCGAAACACCGGCACGAGCGCGCCGTCGTCGCGCCGCCAGTCGAAGCGCGCGATGCCGCCGCCGAGATGCGGCAGCACGTCCACCCGCAGCGCCGCATTCGACAGCGTGACGGCCGCCGCATGCGCGGCGCCGACGCCGCGCGCGAACACGGCGGTCTGCGGCCCGGCGCTGACCGGCTGCGCGGCGGCCGCAAGGCGCGCGCGGCGCGACTGGCTGGTGGACGACGATGCGCGCGAGGACGTGGCGGTCATGATCAGCTCCTTTCGTTCGTCGATGAAACGATGCGCTCGATGGGCGGCCGCTACGCGGGCCGCGCGACGGTCAGGCCCACCCGCCGTCGACGATCACGTCCTGCGCGGTGATCATCCGGCTGTCGTCGGCCGCGAGGAACAGCGCCATGCGCGCGAGATCGGCCGGCAGCAACTCCGCCTCGAGGCACTGGCCGGCCTTGATTGCGGCGCGGCCCGCGTCGTCGAGCCAGAGCCGGCGCTGCTTGTCGGTCATCACCCAGCCGGGCACCAGCGAATTCACGCGAATCCCGAACGGGCCGAGATCGCGCGCGAGCCCGCGCGTGAGGCCCTGCACGGCCGCCTTCGCCATCACGTACACCGGATAGCCGCCGTTCTTCAGCATCCAGCTGATCGAGCCGAGGTTGATGATCGCACCGCCGCCGAGCCGTTTCATGTCGTCGATCACGGCCTGCGCGGCGAAGAACTGGTGCCGCAGGTTCACCGCGATGCCGGCGTCGAACGACGCGGGCGTCACGTCGGCGATCGCATGCCGCACGTCGTTCGCCGCATTGTTCACGAGCACCGCGATCGCGCCGATCTGCGTACGGATCGTGTCGATCGCGCGACGCAGCGCCTCGATGTCGGTCAGGTCGCACGGCAGGAACAGCGGCGCGTGGCGTGCGCCGCCGAGACGATCGGCGAGCGCGCGACCCGCGTCCGCATCGAGGTCGACGAACGCGACGCGCGCGCCCTGCTGCGCGAAGTGCTCGACGAACGACGCGCCGATGCCGGTCGCACCGCCGGTGATCAGCACCGCGCGATCGACGAGGCTCGGATAGTGCGCATAATTCGCATGCGCGTCGCGCGCGGAAGAATCGGTGGTCATGCAGCGTCTCCGTGTAGGCGGCTCAGTCGCGTGCGCCGCGGTTCTTCAGCTGGTCGAGCAGCACGGCCGCGAGCAGGATCGCGCCGCGCACCAGGTACTGATAGAACGCGTCGATGTTCAGCAGGTTCATCACGTTCTCGACGGTGCCCATGATCAGCACGCCGATCACGACGCCCGAGATCGTCGCGCGGCCGCCCATCAGCGACACGCCGCCGAGCACGCACGCCGAAATCACGTTCAGCTCGAAGCCCTGCGCGGCGTTCGGCTGGCCCGACGTGATCCGCGATGCGAGGATCACGCCCGCGAGCGCGGTCACCGCACCCTGGATCAGGAAGATGTAGACGCGCGTGCGTTCGACGTTGATCCCCGCGAGCCGCGACGCTTCCGGATTGCCGCCGATCGCGAGCGTGTTGCGGCCGTACACGGTCTGGTTCAGCAGCACGCCGAACACGATGAAGCACAGCAGCGTGACCCAGATCGGCAGCGATACGCCGAACAGCGTGAGGCCGCCGAGCGCGATGAAGGTATCCGACGACACGCCGACCGCCTGCCCCTTCGACACGATGAAGCCGAGCCCGCGCACGATCTCCATCGTCGCGAGCGTCGTGATCAGCGCGTTGATCCGCAGGTAGGCGATCACCGCGCCGTTGACGAAGCCGATCGCGGCGCCGGCCGCGACCGCCGCGACGATCGCGACGAACGTGTTGTCGGTCGCGTTCAGCACCATCGCGCAGAGCACGCCCGAGAACGCGACGGTCGAGCCGATCGACAGGTCGAAGTCGCGCGACGCGAGACAGAACATCATCGTGCACGCGACCATCCCGATCTGCGAGATCGACAGCGCGAGGCCGAGCATGTTGTCGATCGAGAAGAAGTGATCGACCGTCAGCGACATCGTGACGAACATCACCGCGAAGATCGCGATCAAGCTGTATTCGGTGAGCTGCTGCCACCATTTCTGGCGGTCGCTCTGCTGCGGCACCAGCGCGTCGGCCGACGGCTTCACGGCTGCGCTGGCGAGGTTTTCGTTGACTTGCATGGTTGTGTCTCCTGCTCCTGCATCGCGCGGCCCTGCGCCGCGCGCTATCGATTCGAATCCGGCGCCCGGCGGCGTCACGCGGCCTGCACCGCGCTCGCCTGCGGCAGCGCGAGGCTCAGCACCGCGTGCTCGTTCGCCTGCGCGCGCGGCAGCTCACCCGCGATGCGGCCTTCGCGCATCACGACGATGCGGTCGGACACGCCGAGCACTTCCGGCAGCTCCGACGACACCATCACGATCGCGCAGCCGCGTTCCGCGAGCCGATAGATCACGTCGTAGATCTCGTGCTTCGCGCCGACATCGATGCCGCGCGTCGGCTCGTCGAGGATCACGACCTTCAGGTCGGGCTCGGCGAGCCAGCGCGAGAGGATCGCCTTCTGCTGGTTGCCGCCCGACAGGAAGCGGATCTTCTGCCGGCGGTTCGGCGTCTTGATCTTCAGCCGCTGGATGAAGCGGTCGGCCGTGTCGTTCTCGGTCTTGCGATCGATGAAGAGCCCGGCGCGCAGCGAATGGCGGCGGCAGCTGATGTTGATGTTCTCCGCGACCGACGCCATCGCGATGATCCCTTCTTCCTTGCGGTCTTCCGGGCACAGCACGATCCCGTGACGGATCGCGTCGCCGGTGCGCTTCACGTCGATGCGCTTGCCGTCTAGCGTCAGCGCGCCCGCGCGGCGGCGGTCCGCGCCGTACACGAGCCGCATCAGTTCGCTGCGGCCCGCGCCGACGAGCCCGAAGAAGCCGACGATCTCGCCCGCACGCACCGAGAAGCTCGCCGGCTCGCGCAGCGCGGGGCCCTCGATGCCTTCGGCCGAGAACCGCACGTCGCCGAGCGCGCGCGGCGCGTAGTGATAGATGTCCGAGATCTCGCGCCCGACCATCTCGGCGACGAGCCGCTCGCGCGGCACGTCGGCAAGCGATGCGTGCGACGCGATCTTGCGGCCGTCGCGGAAGATCGTGCAGGCGTCGCACAGCCGGTAGATCTCGTCCATGCGGTGCGAGATGTAGATCAGCGCGCGACCCTGCGCGCGCAAGTCGTCGACGAGCTTGAACAGCACTTCGGTCTCGCGGTGCGACAGCGAGCTCGTCGGCTCGTCGAGCGCGATCACGCGCGCGTTGCGCATCAGCGCCTTGCAGATCTCGACCATCTGCCGCTGCGCGATCGACAGCCGACCGAGCTTCGCAGCCGGATCCAGATCGACGCCCATCGCGGCGAGCCGCTCGCGCACGTAGCGCTTCGCGTCGCCCTTCCTCACCCAGCCGAACGCGTTCGGCAGGCGGCCGAGCAGCAGGTTTTCCGCGACCGTCAGGTCGGGCACGTACTGCAGCTCCTGGTGAATCACCGCGATGCCGGCCGCGATCGATGCCGCCGCATTCGGAAAATGCACGGGCCGGCCGTCGACCAGCACGCTGCCCGCATCGGGCTGATATTCGCCGCCGAGAATCTTCAGCAGCGTCGACTTGCCCGCGCCGTTCTCGCCCATCAGGCCGTGCACCTCGCCGGCGTGCACGTCGAACGAGATGCCGTCGAGCGCGCGTACGCCGGGAAATACCTTGCCGATATTGTCAAAACGCAGTGCCGCTGACACGTCGCTTCTCCACTTCCACTTGCATGATCGATGGACCGCGCGCCGCCGCATCGCTGCGACGACCGCGCGGCGCCCGTTACTTCGATGCGAGTCCCATCTGCTCGCGCACCTTCGTCACGTTGTCGCGCGTCGCGAGCATGCCGGTGGTGAGCGTCAGCGGCGGCGGCGCCTTGCCCTGCGTGATCCACGTGTACATCAGCTCGGAGGTTTCCTCGCCGTGGCGCTTCGGGCTGATGATGACGGTGCCGAAGAAGCCGGTCGGCTGCGGTTTCTTGAACTCGTTCAGCGCGGAGTCGGAGCCGCCGATGCCGATGCCGATCATGTTGTCCGCCTTGAAGCCGCGCCCTTCGGCCGCGCGCACGGCGCCGAGCACGGCCTCGTCGTTCAGGCCGTAGGCGACCCAGTGCTTGAACTGCGGATTTTTCGTGAGCGCGATGTTCGCCGCGTTGAACGCGTTCTCGGTGTCGGTCTTCGCCTGCGGCGCCGCGATCACGTTCGCCTTCGGAAAACCGGCGGCGACAAGCGCATCGGTCGCACCCGTCGTGCGGTCGTGCGCGGTCGGCAGCTGCTCGTACGTGATGTCGATCGCGCCGACGTCCTTCATGTCCCAGCCGCGCTTCTTGATCTCGGCCGCGATACCCTCGCCGACCTGCTTGCCGATGTTGTACGCCGAGATCCCCATGTGCGGCACCGCTTCGATCGGCTTGCCCGCGCCGTCGACGAGGCGGTCGTCGACCGTCATCATCTTCAGGTTGTGCGACTTCGCCTTCGCGACGATGCCCGGCCCGAGCTTCACGTCGGGCGTGCAGATGATGAAGCCCTGCGCCTTCTGCGCGGCGAGGTTGTCGATCGCGCTCATCACCTTCTCGCCGGACGGCGCGCCGATCTTCACGAGCGTGAAGCCCTTGTCCTTCGCGGCGATCTCCGCGAACTTCCACTCGTCCTGGAACCACGGCTCTTCCGGCTGCTTCACGAGAAAGCCGATCTTCACCGGATCGGCCGCGTGCGCGATCGGGCTCCCCATCACCACCGCGGCCGCAGCGGCCAGCGTGACGAACGTTCTGCGTTTCATCTCCAGTGTCTCCTTGTCTTCATCGAACAGGATGCGGCCGCTTGTTGGTGTCGACGCAGCGTGCGCGCGGCCGGCGCACGTGCGGTCTGTCGAATCGCTGCTTCAGTTCAGTCGTGGTACAGCGCCGCGCGCCCGCCGTCGACGGTGATGCACGCGGCATTGATGAACGGCGCCTCGTCGGACGCGAGGAACACCGCGGTCATCGCGACTTCTTCGGGCCGGCCGATCCGCTTCATCGGCTGCAGCGCGAGCGTCTCGGCGCGCGCGGCGGCCGGATCGGGCTGCGCGTCCCACCAGTCGCGCGTGAGCTGCGTCTCGATGTAGCCCGGCGCGATCGCGTTCACGCGCACGTTGCGCGCCGCGTATTCGATGCCGAGCGCGCGCGTGAGGCCGAGCACGCCGTGCTTCGCGACCGGGTACGGAAAACAGCCCGGGATGATCCGGAACGCATGCGTCGACGCGATGTTCACGATGCTGCCGCGACCGCGCTCGACCATGCCCGGCAGCGCCGCGCGGCAGCCGTGCCAGACGCCGTCGAGATCGACCGCGAAGCAGCGGCGCCAGTCGTCGTCGGTCATCGTCAGCGGATCGGCGAACACGTTGATGCCCGCGTTGTTCACGAGCACGTCGAGCGCGCCGAGCGCCGCTTCCGCCTGCGCGAGCGCGTCGCGTACCGAGCCCTGCTGCGTGACGTCCGCATGCAGCGGCAGCACGCGTGCACCGTCGACGTCGCGCGCAATCGCCGCGGCCGTCTGCTCGGCCTGCGCGAAATCGACGTCGACGAGCGCGATGCGCGCGCCCTCGCCGGCAAATGCGCGCGCGATCGCCGCGCCGATGCCGCGCGCCGCGCCGGTGACCATCGCGACCTTGCCCGCCAGCCGGTTCATCATGCGGCTCCGCCGCGCGCCGCGCGCAGGCCGGCCTGGAACGCGCGCGCATGGGCGGCCGTCGTGTCGGCCGACTGGCCCGGCCGGTAGAGCGCGGAGCCGAGCCCGAATCCGTTCGCGCCGGCCGCGAGGAACGGCTGCATGTTGTCGGGCGCGATTCCGCCGACCGGCACCAGCGGCACCGCGCGATCGATCACCGCGCGCCATGCCTTCACGACCGCCGTGCCGAGCTGCTCGGCGGGAAACATCTTCAGCACGTCGGCGCCGTTGGCGAGCGCCGCGAACGCTTCGGTCGGCGTCGCGACGCCCGGCGCGCAGGCGAGGCCGCGCTCGCGGGCACGGCGTATCACCGCGGTATCCGCGTGCGGCATCACGATCAGCGCACCGCCTGCGTCCTGCACGCGGTCCACGTATTCGGCGCGCAGCACGGTGCCCGCGCCGACGATGGCGTCGTCCGGCAACGCGCGGCGCAGCGCGGCGATGCTATCGAACGGCGCCGGCGAATTGAGCGGCACCTCGACGAGCCGGAAGCCGGCGTCGTACAGCGCGCGGCCGTGCTCGACCGCTTCGGCCGGCGTGATGCCGCGCAGGATTGCGATCAGCGGGCACGCGTCGAACGCGCGCATCAGGCCGGCATGCGGCGTGTACGGCGCGGGCAGCGTCAGGTCGGACGACATCGTTACATTCCTCCGCAATCGGTTCGGTTCAGTGGCCGGCGCATACGGGTTCGCCGTCCGTGTGCACGAGCCCCGCGCGCGACGCGATCTGCCACAGCCCGCGCTCGGTCGCGTGCGCGACGACGCGCGCGTGCATGCAGCCGAACGCATGCAGCGCGTCGACGTAGCGCGCGCACAGCCGGTCGTCGCCGATCAGCAGCAGCGGCTGATTCGCGAGCGTCGCGCCGCGTTCGGCGAGCATCGCGTCGAGCGCGTTCAGCTCATGGCCGATCAACAGCCCGGACAGATAGTCGCCCTGCGCATCGGGCGCGAGACGCTCGGTCAGGCCGAGCGTGCGCGTGCTGAAAATCGTGCCGAGCAGCCCGGTGTGCTGCGCGTCGCGTGCAACCGTCACGCCGCGCTCGAACGCGGCGCGATCCGGCGACGCCGGCGCGCGCATCGTGCGGCCGAGAATCGTGTGGTCGCGCAGCGCGGCGAACAGCTCGCCCGTCATGAAGGTCTGGAATCGCTCGATGAGGCCGCCGTTGACCCACGCCCATTTCGCATGGGTGCCCGGCAACCCGATCAGGAGCCCTGAACGATCGGCATCAAGCGTCGGATCGGCCGCGAGCGCGCCGACGATCTGCGTTTCTTCGCCGCGCATCACGTCGGGCAGCTCGCCCGTCGCGATCACGCCCGGCACGATCGACACGGTCGCGCCGCGCGCGGTCGTCACCGTGACGAGACCCGCGACGAGCGCGTCGGCGCCGGCCGGCACCGCGACGTACGGCGCCTCGCGCCAGCCCTGCGCGCTGCCGACCATGCCGGCCGCGAGCACCGGCACGGCGCCCGCGCGGTCGAGCCAGTCGCCGCACGCATCCTCGAACGCCGCGTCGAATGCGTGCGCACTGCCGCCCGGCACATGCATCACGCCCGCCGCGCGGCTGCGCGTGTCGAGCAACGCGCCGCGCGCGTCGTACAGATAGGCGCGCAGCGACGTCGTGCCCCAGTCGAGCGCGATCAGCGACGTTGCGGCGCCGGCGGCATCCGGAACGGTCCGGGTCGGATTCGTCATCGTTTGATCCTGCGGGTACCCTGCGGCGGGCTCCAGCCCAGTTCCGCGGAAATGGCTCGCGCTTCGCGCTGCACGAGCGGAATCAGTTCGTCCATCCGGTCGTGCGGCATGTACGGAATCGTGCTCGCGACCGACACCGCCGCGACGATCGCACCGGACGCGTCGCGGATCGGCGCGGCCACGCAGCGGATCGACGCCTCGTTCTCCTCGAGGTCGAACGTGTAGCCGCCGGCCGCGTAGTGCGCCATCCGCTGCAGGAACGCCGCCGAGTCGGGCCGGTTGTCGGGCTTGAAGCTGACGCCGGCGAGCGCGCGCCGCGCGGCCTCGAACAGCGTGCGCCACGTCTCCGGCGCGAGGTCGAGCATCATCGCCTTGCCGATGCCGGTCGAGGCGAGCGGCATCCGGTGGCCGACGCGCGAGCGCATCTCGAGCCCGCGCGTGCCGGGAATCTTGTCGATGTACAGCACGTCGTCGCCGTCGCGCACGCCGAGATGAATCGTGTCGAGCGTCGCTTCGGCAAGCGCCTCGAGATGCGGCCGCGCAACGGCGGTCAGCGGCATCTGCTCGAGTGCGATCGTGCCGAGTTCGATCAGCTTCGGCCCCAGTAGATAGCCGCCCTGCACCTGGCGCAGATAGCGGGCCTGCACGAGGCTGCTGACGAGGCGATGCGTGGTGCTGCGCGTCGTGCCGAGCGCGGCGCCGATCGCGCGCATGTCGCGCGCGCCGTTCGCGATCGCTTCGAGAATCGCGAGGCCGCGCAACAGCGTCTGCGTGCCGGCCTGCTGCGCGGCGAGATCGAGCGGCGTGCTGGTCGCGCCGATGCTGTCGCTGAGCGGCGCATCGTCCGGCGTCGCGCGTCGGGCGTCGAGGGCGAGGGAGTCGGGCATCTTGGTCATGGGACGGGGCTACTTCAACGGGATCGGTGAAACCGCGTCCTGCGCGCCGGGCACGAGCCCGGCCGCGGCAACGCGGCGCGCGAAGCACCGAGGAAAGCGCCCGGCAAACGTCATGGAAGGTGTCTCCGTATGCGTCGGGCGCCGCGCGGTGCGGGTCCGAAGCTGTCGATGTGCTTCGGATTGTAGGAGCGTACGCATCCACCTCCAATATTTGAATGCGCTGCCCAGATAATGAGAAAAACGGTCGATCGGCCGTCGACGTTCGATGCGTGCGGCGCCGATGTGCGCGGGGGCGAAATCCGCGTGCACCGCAGGTTCCGCCCCCGGTTTGCCGCCGCGCGCGTCGCGCACGGTCGCGATCGATCGCCTACTGCTGTCCGCTCTCGCTACGCGTCTGCATGTAGCGCTGCACGTCGCTGAACGACACGCGGCCGCTGCCGCTCGCGTCGATCTGCCGGAAATGGTTCGCGACGTAGCCGAGCCCCGCCGCGCGCGCCTGCGCTTCGGTGATCGAACCGGTGTTCTGCGTGTCGGCCGCGCTGAACTGCCGCGCGAGCTTGCGCACGACCTGCGCGTGCAGCGCCGCGCCGGTCGTCTGCGTGCCGGCGGTCGGGCGGCGCGCGGCCGGCGGCACGTACGGGTCGCCGAGCTGCGCCTGCCGTGCGCGGGCGGGTGCGGCCGCGTCGCTCGCCTGCGCGAACGCGGCCGAGGACAGCGCGACGCCCGCTGCTGCGAGCGCCGCGGCGATGACGATGAGACGTTTTTGCATGTCAGGCTCCAGTCTGGAATGAGGTCGTCGAGGCCGGCCGCATGGCGCGTGCGGGCGCGATTCGTCCGACGCGCGCACCGGCCGCGTGTCGCGTCAGCGCGCGGCCGTGCGGTAGAAGGCCGCCAGATCCGCCTTCTCCTGCGGACGCGACGTATCGTCGAGATAGACCATGTGTCCGCCCTGATAGTCCTTGATCGTCAGGTTCGGTTGCGTGCCGAGCCGCGCGAGGTCGAGCTCGGTCTGGTAGAACGGCGTCGCGATGTCGTGATAGCCGTTCAGCGACAGCACCTTCAACGCCGGATTCAGCGTCAGCGCCGCCGCGAGGTCGGGAATCGTGTCCGGCATCGCAAGGCCGTCGTGGCTCCAGTCCCACGTATTGATCGCGTTGCTGCTGACAGCATAGGCGGTCTTCGCCGTGTACTTCAGCTCGTTCGGCAGATAGCTTGCGATCGTGTCGGTGAACGGCTTCGTGATGTAGGTGCTGGACGGATCGCCGTCGGCGGCGAGCGCGCTCGATATCGGTACGTTCACGCGCGCGTCGTAGCGGCCGATCAGCGTGCCGGGAAGCAGCGACAGCTGGAAGCTGTTGTCGAAGAAGGTCGGCACGACGTTGAAGTCGGCGTTCCACAGCGACGCCTTCACGCCGGTCGCGTTCGTCATCGTCGTCACGAGGCTCGGCGACGGCGGCGTATGGTTCGCGAGATACGCGTTCACGGCGGGCGCGTAGCTGCCGGCCGTCAGCAGGCGCATCTGGTCCGCATACGGCGGCAGGCTCGGCGGATTCGGATTGTCGAGCTGGTAGTACGCGCCGACCGTCCCGTACGACGGCACGAAGCCCGCGCAACTCACCGCGCTCGCGCCGTTGTTCGAGTTGCCGACGTAATCGCTCGCCATGTCGCAGTTCGTGTTGTAGTCGAGGATCGACGACTGCAGCACGATTCCGTCGAGCTTGACGCCAGCCGTCTCCAGCAGGTTCGCGAGCACGTCGGTGCGCGGCGTGCCGTACGATTCGCCGAACAGGTATTTCGGCGAATCGTTGCGCTGGTTCACGCTCAGGTAGCGCGTCACGAAATCGCGAAAGGCGCCGGCGTCCTGGTCGACGCCCCAGAACGTCTGGTTCGTGTTCGGCGCGATCGCCTCGGAATAGCCGGTGCCGATCGCGTCGACGAACACGAGATCGGTCGTATCGAGCAGGCTCTCCGCGTTGTCGACGAACGGAAACGTCGAGGTGTTCGCGTTCGGATCGCCGGTCTGGATCCGCTTCGGGCCGAACGAGCCGAGATGCAGCCATACCGAGGCGGAGCCCGGGCCGCCGTTGTAGAGGAACGTGACCGGCCGTTTCGCGGCGGGCTGGTTGTCGGCCGTGTAGGCGACGTAGGAGAACGACGCCTCGGGTGCGCCGCTGCGCGGATCGCGCGCGACGAGATGGCCGGCCGTGGCCGTGTAGCGGATCGTCTGGCCGTTCAGCGTGATCTGATGATGCGTGACGGCGGCCTGCTCGACCGCGGCGGACGCATCGAGCGACGCGTTCGCATTCGACGAATAGCTGTTCGGATCGGCGTAGGGCTTGTCCGCCTGCGCGGCGGACTGTGCTGAATCGCCGGCGCTGGCGACGGACGACGTGACGTCGTCGTTGCAGGCCGTCAGGATCAGCGAAGAAAACACGACTCCCAACCACAGCTTCGCTTGGCTTGCTGGCATCGTTGCCTTCCCTCTCTCGATGTTGTTATGTCGAGCAGCCGGTCGGGCCGCCCCCCACCTCATGCGCGCGGCGGGTAAGCCGCGGTGCCGGCCAATATACGCGAGCGTGTCAGCATTGAAAAATTTTGAAATATTCGCGCGAGCGGCCGTTGCGGCGCACACCTTACAGACACGCTTCGAATGCCGAAACGTCTGTTTTCGTCCCGCTTTCAGCGGCGCGTGCGCGCGTCGCCGGAGCGGCGAAATCGCGTGCATCGCGTCCGGTACGCGACGATGTACGCGCATGAAGACCTGCATTGCTCAGCAACGCGAAATAGACGGTTTAATCTAGAGAAAGCGGCGTGGAACGAACCGCGTGCGCGGTCGCTGCGGCGCACAAACGAGGCATGAAGGGACGGCAAGCAATACGAGCGGCATGCGGCGACGCCGCCGTCACGGCAAACGTCTGCTACTCCGATTGCGGCAGTTCGGCCGCGCCCATCCGGCGCGCGATGATCGCCGCGCGCTGCGCCTGATACGCGGAGCCGCGGTGCGCGTCGAACCAGCGCGGCTTCGGCAGCATGACCGCGAGGCGCGCGGACTGCCACGCACCGAGACGGCTCGCCGGGATCCGGTAGTAATAGCGCGCGGCGGCCTCCGCGCCGTACACGCCGCGCCCCCATTCGACCGAGTTCAGATAGATCTCGAAGATCCGCTCCTTGTCGAGCAGCGTTTCGAGCATCCACGTGATGATCAGCTCCTGCCCCTTACGGATGTAGCTCTTCTCGCGCGACAGGAACAGGTTGCGCGCGAGCTGCTGCGTGATCGTCGAGCCGCCGGCGACGATCCGGCCGCGCGCCTTGTTCTTCTCCCACGCCTGCAGAATCGCGTCGACGTCGTAGCCGTTGTTGGTCGCGAAGGTAGCGTCCTCGGACGCGATGATCGCGCGCTTCAGGTTGCGCGAGATCTTGTCGTACGGCACCCACTGATGCTGGATCTGCGCGGGCGGCGTGTCGTGCGACAGCCACCACGCGTCGGTACGCATGAACGCGGTCGAACCGGGATTCACGAACGACCACAGTGCGATCTGCACGAAGTAGAACAGTTGCGTCGCGAGCCATGCGGCCGCGAACACCGCGCCCGCGTAAACGATCCAGCGCGTCGGGCTGGCCACGCGCGTGCGTTGCGTACCGGTCACCGCTACCACGTGCCGCTCGCGCCGTTCAGTTCGCCGCGAGCGCGCGGCGCAGCGCGGCCAGCACCGGCGCGCCGTCCGGGCGCACGCCGCGCCACACGAAGAACGATTCGGCGGCCTGCTCGACGAGCATGCCGAGCCCATCCGCCGTGCGCGCACCGAGCGACGCCGCGTGCTGCATGAACACGGTCGGCTGCGCGCCGTACATCATGTCGTACACGAGCGTGCCCGCACCGAACGCGGCCGCGTCGCACTCGGGCAGCGCCGCGTCGAGGCTGCCGGCCGTCGCGTTGACGATCACGTCGTACGGCTGCGCGCGTACTTCGCCGGGCCCGCCGCCCGCGAGCGTGCAGCCCGCGTCGTGCGCGGCCTGCATGAACTGGCTGACCAGCGCTTCGGCCTTGCTCGCCGTGCGGTTCACGATCGTGATCGACAGCGGCGCACGGTCGAGCATCGGCAGCACCACGCCGCGCGCCGCGCCGCCCGCGCCGAGCAGCAGGATGCGCGCGCCCGCGAGCGACACGCCGAGGTTCGACTCGATGTCGCGCACGAGGCCGACGCCGTCCGTGTTGTCGCCGTAGATGCGGCCGTCTGCGTCGAAGCGCAGCGTATTGACCGCGCCGGCCGCCGCCGCACGCGGCGACAGCGTGTCGGCGAGCGCATGCGCGTCGAGCTTGAACGGCACCGTCACGTTCGCGCCGCACCCGCCTTCGGCGATGAAGGCGCGCACGGCCGCCTCGAAGCCGTCGACCGGCGCGAGCCGGTGCGTATAGTCGATCGCCTCGCCCGTCTGCGCGGCGAACTGCGCGTGGATGAACGGCGACTTGCTGTGCGCCACCGGATTGCCGAATACCACGTAGCGGTCGGCACCGCGCGTCGGGGCGGTCGCGCTCACGATGCGCGCTCCTGCTGCGACGCGCCAGCGTCGGCATCGGCGCCCGGCGCTGCGTCGTCCGATTCGGCCAGCGCTTCGGCCTCGGTCTGCGCGGACGCTTCCTGCGCGTCGAGCAGCGTGTCGTCGCCGGCTTCGTCGTCTTCGTCGGCCGCGTCGCCGCTCGTGACGACCGGCGCGTCGAGCACGTGCAGCAGCCGCACCGACGCCTCGATCGTCAGCTCGTCGAGCGCCATTACCTCGAGCAGCACGCGCGTGCCGCGCGCATGGACGCCGAGTGCCGGCACGTGCAGCAGCAGCGGGATTTCCTCGAGGCGCACGAGGTCGCCCTTCACGACGGTCGCGACGACCTGCTTCTTCTGCTCCTGCGCGAGCCAGCGCAGGCACCAGAAATACTCCATCCGCCGTTGATGATCCGCGTAGGCCGTGTAGGTATCGTCGAATCCCTGTACGACCGCGTACAGATCGGCGTCCTTCGGCTTGAACGGCGCGGCCAGCTTCGCGGTCACGCCGTGCTGCACGCAGGCGAGCAGCTGCCACTGGTTGACGAGGTCGACGTAGCGGCGCAGCGGCGACGTGCTCCATGCATACTGCGCGACGCCGAGCCCTTCGTGCGGCGCGGCCGTCGTCTGCATCCGCGTGCGCTTCGGACCCGGCGCGCCGAAGCCGCGCTGCGTCCGGTAGATGCCCGGCACCGTGTGGTCGTGCAGGAACGCGCCCCAGGTCGAATTCGCGAGGATCGCGAGCTCCGACACGATCAGGTCGAGCGGCGAGCCGCGGCGGCGCGGCGTGATCGTCACGTGCTCGCCTTCGACGTAGAAGTTGTAGTCGGTATTGCGCTGTACTTCGCGCTTCAGCCCGTAACCCGCGCGCGCGACCTGGCGTTTCTCGAACAGCGCCTGCGCGAGCGGCCACAGCACCGCGATGTCGTCCTTGTGCGGATAGTCGCCGGTGCCGGCCGCGAGCGACTCTTCGGTCACGAGTTCGTCGAGCGTGTTGTGGCGCAGATTGCTCTTCACGAACACGAGCTCGGCGCGCGTCTCGCTCGCGACGATGTCCTGCGTCTCGCGATTGACGATGATGTAGAGCGACAGCGCCGGGCGATAGTCGCCCTCTTTCAGCGTGAAGACGTCGACGACGTCGTCCGGCAGCATCGTGATCTTGTCGCCCGGCATATAGACGGTCGACAGGCGCGCCCGCGCGATCGCGTCGACCGCGTCGCCGCGCACGATGCCGAGCGCCGGCGCCGCGATGTGCACGCCGACCCGCACGCGGCCGTCGGACAGATGCTCGACCGAGAACGCGTCGTCGATTTCGGTCGTCGTGATGTCGTCGATCGAGAACGCCTGCACGTCCGCGCGCGGCAGGTCGTCGGGCAGGCTGCCGACGGTGACGGGCGGAAAGCCGGTGCCGTGCGGGAAGAATTCCGCGAGAAAGCGCGCTTCGTGCAGCGCCCGCGCCGACGCGATCCCGCCGCAATCGAGCATCAGCCGCGCGGGCGACACGCCGCGCGCGCCGGCCGCCGCCTCGAGCGCCTTGTATTCGATCGAGTTCTTGTCGGGGCGCGTCAGCAGGCCGAGCACCTTGCCGGCGAATGCGTCCGGCAGCTTGCCGGCCTTGAGCTCCTCTTCGTACTGGGCCTGAACGAGGGCCTGCTGGCGCTTGCGCTCGAGCGACGCGAGCGCCATCTTCAGCTGCTCTTCGGGCGCGCGCTGATACTGGCCGCGCCCCTTGCGGCGGAAGTAGACGGGCGCGCCGTGCAGCCGCAGCACCAGCGCCGCGCGTTCGACCGGGCCGTACGTCGCACCGAAGTACTCTTCGGCGAGCGCCGTATACGCGAATTCCTCGGCCGGCGCGCATTCCCACAGGAAATCCAGGTCGATCTGCTGCGCGGCCGCATCGGCCTCCTGCATCAGCTCGCTCGCGGCCGGCTTCTCGAATTCGATCAGCACGTCCTTCGCGCGCACTTTCGCGCGCCGCCCGCCGGGCAACTCGACCTGAAACGCGTCGCCCTGGCGCGACAGCACGCTGCCCGCCTTGAAACTGCCCGATTCCTCGAAGAAAACGTTCACTCAGTACTCTCGTTCAGACTGCCGGACGCCGCGCAGACGGCGCCGCATGATGTTGGGGAATTCGACCGGCTCACGGCCGGTTCATGTCGCTTTTTCGTCGCAAAACGCGAGAACGTCGTCGACATAGTCGGCAAATTCGCTGATGCCGTGATCGCTGCCCTCGATCACGCGCGTTTTCGCGCCGCGGTAGTGGGCGAGCATCTCGCGGTAGTCGAGCACTTCGTCGCCCGTCGCCGCGAACAGATAGTAGCGCTCGGGACGCGTGATCGCCGGCACGCGCAACGCGTCGAGCTCCTGCAGATGGCGGCGTTCGACGACGATCGTGCCACCGCCGTGATACAGCGGCTGTTCGCCGAGATACTGTTCGAGATCGCGCTGCGGCACGATCGCCGGGTTCAGCAGCACGGCTTTCCAGCCGTGCTTTTCGGCGAGCCACGTCGCGTAATAGCCGCCGAGCGAGCTGCCGATCACGGTCACGTCGCGCGCGCCGGCCGCTTCGGCTTCGGCGAGCGCGACCGCCTCGAGCGGCGACACCGACAGCGACGGGCACCGCCATTCGTCCAGGCGCCCGAGCTCGGCCATTCGCGCGGCGAGCAGCCGCGACTTCTGCGACGCGGGCGACGACCGGAAGCCGTGCAGATAGAGGATCACGCACGGCTCCCGAGCGCGTCGAGCAGCTTCTGATGCACGCCGCCGAAGCCGCCGTTGCTCATCACGAGCACGTGGTCGCCGGGACGCGCCGCTTCCGCGACGGCCTTCACGAGCAGATGGAGATCGTCGAACGCGCGCGCCTTGTCGCCGAGCGGCGAAAGCGCGTCGCCGAGATTCCAGCCGAGCGCGTCGCGGCCGCTCGGCGCGCCGTAGCCGAACACGAGATCGGCATCGGCGAGGCTCGCCGGCAGCTGCGCCTTCATCACGCCGAGCTTCATCGTGTTCGAGCGTGGCTCGAGCACCGCGAGAATGCGGCTGTTTTGACGGCCGATGCGTGCGCGAAGCCCGGCGATCGTGGTTTCGATCGCGGTCGGATGGTGCGCGAAGTCGTCGTAGACGGTCACGCCGTCGACGCTGCCGCGCACCTCCATGCGGCGCTTCACGTTGCGAAACGACGCGAGCGACGCGGCGGCCTGGGCCGGCGGCACCCCGACGTGGCGCGCGGCGGCGATCGCCGCGAGCGCGTTCATGCGGTTGTGCTCGCCCTGCACCTGCCATGCGACTTCGCCGACACGCTCGGCATGCGAATAGACCGCGAAGCGCTCGTCGACCGGCACGCCGTCCTCGGCCGGCAGCGCCTGCCAGCCGCCATCGACGCCGAAGCGCTCGACTTCGCTCCAGCAGCCGCGCGCGAGCACGCGCTCGAGCGCATCCGAGCGGCCGTTCGTGACGATCCGGCCGACGCCCGGCACGGTGCGCACGAGATGATGGAATTGCGTCTCGATCGCGGCGAGATCGGGGAAGATGTCGGCGTGATCGAATTCGAGATTGTTCAGCACCGCGGTGCGCGGCCGGTAGTGGACGAACTTCGAGCGCTTGTCGAAGAATGCGGTGTCGTATTCGTCGGCCTCGATCACGAAGAAGCTCGAATCGGTAAGCCGCGCCGACACGCCGAAGTTCAACGGCACGCCGCCGATCAGGAAACCGGGGGCGAGCCCGGCGTCCTCGAGCAGCCACGCGAGCATCGACGACGTCGTGGTCTTGCCGTGCGTGCCCGCGACCGCGAGCACCCACTTGCCGGCGAGCACGTGCTCGCCGAGCCATTGCGGGCCTGACACGTACGGCAGCCCGCGGTCGAGGATCGCCTCCATCAGCGGATTGCCGCGCGTGACGACGTTGCCGATCACGAAGAGATCCGGCTTCAGGTCGATCTGGTCGGCGCCGTAGCCCTCGATCAGCGTGATGCCCTGCGCCTCGAGCTGCGTGCTCATCGGCGGATAGACGCCCGCGTCGCAACCCGTCACCGTATGCCCCGCCGCGCGCGCGAGTACGGCGAGACCGCCCATGAAGGTGCCGCAGATGCCGAGAATGTGGATGTGCATAGATGAATGCTTTCGCGCCGCCTGGCGCCGTCGATTCGGAAAGGATGGTCTGCGTCGCGCCGCACGGGCCGCGTGGCCGGCCGCGCGCGTGCCGAGGCGACGCAAAGAGCGTCATTGTAACTGACGCCCCGTGCGCACCGGGCGCCGGCGCACACCGCGGCACGCGCCGGGCGGCGTGCGGCCGCAGCGCGGTCGGGCGCCGCGGCGATCGAGTATGATTGCCGGATCATGTCTCGCAAACCCCTTGTCGATCCGCGGCGCGTCCGCGAGGAAATCGCCCAGTCCGCCGCGCGCCTGATCGCGGAGGACGGTCTCGACTATGCCGGCGCCAAACGCAAGGCCGCGCGCCAGCTGCTCGGCGACACGCGCGTGGCTGGCGAATGGCTGCCCGATAACGACCTGATCGAGGAAGAACTGCGCGAATACCTGGCGCTGTTCCAGAGCGATACGCAGCCGGACGAGCTGCGGCGCCTGCGCGAAATCGCGCTCGACTGGATGCGCCGGCTCGCCGAATTCAATCCGTACGTGACGGGCGCGGTGCTGAACGGCACCGCGAACGCACATTCGGACATTCATTTGCAGACCTTCACCGACAACCCGAAGGACGTCGCGATCTACCTGCTGAATCAGAACGTGCAGTACGACGTCTCCGAGACGCGGCATTTCGCGGGCCGCGGCGACGTCGAGACGCTGAGCTTCCTGTGGCGCCCGCGGCGCGACATGGACGCGATCGGCATCCACGTCGCGCTCTACGCGAGCGACGACCTGCGCGGCGCGGTCAAGGCCGACGCGCGCGGCCGTGTCGCGCGCGCGGACGCCGCCGCGCTGCGCGCGCTCGTCGGCGCGGGAACCGCGCCTTCCGAACCGGAATGATTGAACGATGATGATGAAACGCATGCTGGCGCTCGCAGTGGTCGCGGCCGCCGCCGTCGCCGGCGGGATCGCCGCCGGCCGCTGGTTCCACGGCAGCACCGACGACGGCGTCGCCGTCGCCGCGGCCGGGCAGGGCAATCCGGTCGAGCAGCTGTGGGCCGCATCGCTCACGGGCGTCGACGGCAAGCCCGCGACGCTCGCGGCCTTCAAGGGCCAGAAGGTCGTCGTGAATTTCTGGGCCTCGTGGTGCGGCCCGTGCGTCGAGGAGATGCCCGAACTCGTCGCGCTGTCGCATCAATACGGGCAGAAGGGCATCCGTTTCGTCGGGATCGGCGTCGATTCCGAGCAGAACGTGAAGAACTTCCTGCAGAAGGTGAAGGTCGACTACCCGGTGTTCGTCAGCGGCTATGCGGGCGCAGATCTGGCCCGTAATTTCGGGAACACGGCCGGCGCTCTACCTTTTACGGTCGTCATCGACGCCACGGGCAAGATCCGCGAGACAAAATTGGGACAAATCCAACCTGCGGAGCTGAAAAAGACGCTCGACGCGTTGTGACGCGTCCGAATCGCGATGTGCAAGTTGACTGCGGTTCGCGCATCGATCGCGGCAGTTTCGCGCGAATTCGCCGACACTTTGCATTGATGCCGGTAATTATTACAGGGCCGGCGCGCGCGGCCGTTCGGCAAAACTAGACAAATTTCTCTAAATAGCGCTAAAGTGCGCGCAATTCCGCAGAATTAGAAGCGACCATGACACGATTGCTGGTGCTGCACGGCCCTAACCTGAACCTTCTCGGCACCCGGGAACCGGAGGTGTACGGCCGCGTCACGCTGGCGCAGATCGATCAGGCGCTGGCCGCGCGTGCGCAGGAAGCGGGGGCCGAACTGTCGTCGTTCCAGAGCAACCACGAAGGCGCGCTCGTCGACCGCATCCAGGCCGCGCGGGAGGAACAGACCGATTTCATCCTGATCAACCCGGCGGCGTATACGCACACGAGCGTCGCGATCCGGGATGCGCTCGCCGGCGTCGGCATTCCGTTCGTCGAGGTACATCTGTCGAACGTGCATCGCCGCGAAGCGTTCAGGCACCACTCCTACTTTTCCGACCAGGCCGAAGGCGTGATCTGCGGGCTGGGCTGGAAAGGCTATCTGTACGCGCTCGAGTACGCGCTGGACAAGCTGCAAGGCGCGTCGCGCGGCTGATTCCGCGATCTGGATTCAGCGCCGGGCTCAACCGGCGCTTTCACGTATTGAAAGGGGAATTCCCGATGGATCTTCGTAAGCTGAAAACTCTGATCGACCTCGTCTCCGAATCGGGCATCTCCGAGCTCGAAGTGACGGAAGGCGAAGGCAAGGTGCGTATCGTCAAGAACGCGCCGCCGGTTTACGTGCAGCCGACGGGCGGGTTTGCCCCGCAGGTCAGCGTCGCCGCATCGGCCGCGCCGACGTCGGCCGAAGCGTCGGCCGCAGCGCCTGCAGCCGCCGCGGCGGCTGCACCGGCACCGGCCGCTCCGCAGGGTCACGTCGTGACCTCGCCGATGGTCGGCACGTTCTATCGTGCGCCGTCGCCGGGCGCGGACCCGTTCGTGCAGGTCGGCGACTCGGTCAAGGAAGGCCAGACGCTCTGCATCATCGAAGCGATGAAGCTGCTCAACGAGATCGAGTCGGACAAGGCCGGCGTGATCAAGGAAATCCTCGTCGAGAACGGCCAGGCCGTCGAATACGGCCAGCCGCTTTTCGTGATCGGCTAAGCCCGCCGCGCGGCCATCCGGCCGCGCGCCGCCGATGCTCTCCAGGCGCCGTTCGCGCGCCCCTCGAAGAGACGAATACTCGCTATGTTTGAAAAAATCCTCATTGCCAACCGCGGTGAAATCGCGCTGCGCATTCAGCGCGCGTGCCGCGAGCTGGGCGTCAAGACGGTGGTCGTCTACTCGGAAGCCGACAAGGAAGCCAAGTACGTGCGCCTCGCGGACGAGGCCGTCTGTATCGGCCCGGCCCCGTCGAACCTGAGCTACCTGAACATGCCGGCGCTGATCAGCGCCGCGGAAGTCACCGACGCCGAAGCGATCCACCCCGGCTACGGCTTCCTGTCCGAGAACGCCGACTTCGCGGAACGCGTCGAACAGTCGGGCTTCACGTTCATCGGCCCGCGTCCGGAAACGATCCGCCTGATGGGCGACAAGGTCACCGCGAAACAGACCATGATCAAGACCGGCGTGCCGTGCGTGCCGGGCTCGGAAGGCGCGTTGCCGGACGATCCGAAGGAGATCGTGAAGATTGCGCGCGCGATCGGCTATCCGGTGATCATCAAGGCCGCAGGCGGCGGCGGCGGTCGCGGGATGCGTGTCGTGCATACCGAAGCTGCGCTCGTCAATGCGGTGAACATGACCCGCGAGGAAGCCGGCCGTGCGTTCGGCAACCCGCAGGTCTACATGGAGAAGTTCCTCGAGAACCCGCGCCACATCGAGATCCAGGTGCTGTCGGACGCGCACAAGAACGCGATCTGGCTCGGCGAGCGCGACTGCTCGATGCAGCGCCGCCACCAGAAGGTGATCGAGGAAGCGCCGGCGCCCGGCATTCCGCGCCGTCTGATCGACCGCATCGGCGATCGCTGCGCGGACGCGTGCAAGAAGATGGGCTACCTCGGCGCCGGCACGTTCGAATTCCTGTACGAAAACGGCGAGTTCTACTTCATCGAAATGAACACGCGCGTGCAGGTCGAGCACCCGGTCTCGGAAATGATCACCGGCGTCGACATCGTGCAGGAGCAGATCCGCATCGCGGCCGGCGAGAAGCTGACGCTGCGCCAGCGCGACATCCAGTTCCGCGGCCACGCGATCGAATGCCGGATCAACGCCGAAGATCCGTTCAAGTTCACGCCGTCGCCGGGCCGGATCACGTCGTGGCATACGCCGGGCGGCCCCGGTGTGCGCGTCGATTCGCACGCCTACAATGGCTATTTCGTGCCGCCGAACTACGATTCGATGATCGGCAAGCTGATCACCTACGGCGCGACGCGCGAGCAGGCGATCCGCCGCATGCGCATCGCGCTGTCGGAGATGGTCGTCGAAGGCATCCAGACGAACATCCCGCTGCACCGCGAACTGATGATCGACTCCAAGTTCGTCGAAGGCGGCACGAGCATCCACTACCTCGAAAACCGGCTCGCGCAGAAGCAGGCCGTCGCACCGGAAGAAGCGTAAGCATGAGCTATCGCGAACTCGTCGTCGAACTGGCCCGCGAGCACGCGGAGGCGCTGTCCGACGCGCTGCTCGAACTCGGCGCGCTGTCGGTATCGGTCGAAGATGCCGATGCCGACACGCCCGACGAACAGCCGCTCTTCGGCGAGCCGGGCCTCGTGCCGGAGCGCACCGCGTGGCAGCACTCGCGCGTGATCGCGCTGCTGTCGCCCGACCACGAGCCGGCCGTGCTGCTCGCGGCCGCCGCGAACGAGATCGGCCTCGATGCCACGCCGACGTTCGACGTGCGCGAAGTCGAGGAACAGGACTGGGTGCGGCTCACGCAGTCGCAGTTCGAGCCGATCCCGATCGGCGAACGGATCTGGGTCGTGCCGTCGTGGCACGACGCCCCCGATCCCGACGCGCTCGTGCTCGAGCTCGATCCGGGCCTCGCGTTCGGCACGGGCAGTCACCCGACCACGCGCCTGTGCATGGAATGGCTCGAGCAGTCGGTGCAGCCGGGCCAGTCGGTGCTCGATTATGGCTGCGGCTCGGGCATCCTCGCGATCCTCGCGAAGAAATGCGGGGCGAACCCCGTCGTCGGCATCGACATCGATCCGCAAGCCGTCGAATCGGCGCGTCAGAACAGCGAACGCAACCGCGCGGAAGTCACGTACGGGCTGCCGGACGCGTGCCCGGCCGGCGAGTTCGACATCGTCGTCGCGAACATCCTGTCGAATCCGCTGAAGCTGATGGCGTCGATGCTCGCTTCGAAAGTGAAACCGGGCGGGCGCATCGCGCTGTCGGGCGTGCTCGCGCGTCAGGCCGACGAAGTCGCGGCCGTGTATGCGCGTTACGTCGACATCTCGGTCTGGCGCGAACACGAAGGTTGGGTCTGCCTCGCCGGAACGCGGCGGGAAAGCCATTAGAATAGCGCTGTCCTTCACTCTGGCCAGCAGGCCGCCCGGCTCGACATGTTTCTTGCGACGCGCTGCCCTCATTGCGAAACCGTCTTCCGGCTGCAGCCGGAACAGCTGTCGCTGCATCAAGGGCTCGTGCGTTGCGGACACTGCCGGCAAGTCTTCAATGCCGCGCAATCGCTCGTGCCCGAGCACGCGCAGCCGCCCGCATCGCCCGCCTCCAAGCCGACGTCGCCCGAACTGAAGCCGAGCGACGCTGAGCGGCCGACGAACCTTCGCGATATCGACGATGCCGGCAATGCCGCGCATGCAGACGCACCGCCGCGGCTGTTCGCCGATGCGCCGCGCGACGTGCCGCCAAGCGCCGACTACAAGCCCGAAGGCTGGGACATGTGGGCGCCGTGGCTCGACGGCAGCATCGATCCGGCGTTGCAGCACAACGGGAAAACGGTCCGGATCGAACCGCTGGTGCCGGTCGCGCTGCCGTCGATCGAAGCGGGCGTCGTTCGTCTGACAGGCACGCCCGAGCGGACGCCGCACGCGCGTGAAGCCGACGCTGCGTCGCGTGCCGGCGATGCGCACGACCCGCTCTCGGCTTCCTCTACTTCGCCGCACGAAACGGACGCTGCGTTGCCGCCAATTGCGGCATCCGCTGCATCGACCGAAACCGACGCAACGCTGCCGCCGCTCACTGCATCCGCCGACGCACCCGCGGCGGTGCCGCCCTTCCCGCCCTCTGCCGACACCGACGCACGCGAACCGCGCTTCATCGCGCCCGTGCCGACCGACGCCGGCAACGACGCCGACGAACCGGCCCGCCCGCCGCACTTCGCAATGCCGGACGATATCGACGCACCGCGCGAGCCGCGTTTCGCAGCCGCAACGGCACCGGCGACAGCGGCCTTCGCTACCGCCGATACGCGCGCACCGGCCGACGAACCGTTCGCCGCGGTGCCGTCCGACGACGATCATCCGCCGTTCGCGGTCACACGCGAAGCGCGCGAGCCGCAGCGTCGCGGGGTGCTCGGCGGCTTCGTGGGCGGGCTCGTCGCAGCCGCGCTCGCGGTGCTGCTCGTCGCGCAGCTCGCGTGGTGGCAGCGCGAACCGCTGATGATTCATTGGCCGGCGGCGCAAGGCTGGTTCCGCCAACTGTGCGCGCCGCTCGGCTGCACGGTCGCGCCGCCGCGCGCGATCGACGGGCTGCGGCTCGATGCAACCGATCTGCGCCAGCTCGACGGCCCGCGCGTGCTCGAACTGAAGGCGCCGCTGACGAACCGCTACCGTGTCGCGCTCGCCTATCCGTCGCTCGAGCTGACGCTGCTCGACGACAGCAATCGCGTCACCGTGCGCCGCGTGCTCGCGCCGCGCGAGTACGTGCGCCCCGGTACGCCGATCGACGCCGGGCTGCCGCCCGGCACGACGCAGACGATGATCGTCCGCCTCGACACGAACGGCGCACCCGCATCGAATTTCCGCGTCCAGATCTTCTATCCGTGACGCACCGCGGCGCGCGCACGCGCGCCCGTCTCAACCCGCGCGCCCGAGCGGCGCGCTATTTCGGAGCACGAACATGAGCAAAGTTACGCTGGGTGGCAACCCGATCGATCTCGCCGGCACGTTCCCGACCGTCGGTTCGCAGGCCCCCGACTTCAAGCTGGTCGGCAAGGACCTCGCCGATCTGACGCTCGCCAGCTTCGCCGGCAAGCGCAAGGTGCTGAACATCGTGCCGAGCCTCGACACGCCGACCTGCGCGACGTCGACCCGCAAGTTCAACGAAGCTGCGTCGTCGCTGGACAACACGGTCGTGATCGTCGTGTCGGCCGACCTGCCGTTCGCGGCATCGCGCTTCTGCACGACCGAAGGCCTCGAGAACGTCGTGACGGCGTCGACGTTCCGCACCGGCCGCGCATTCGCGAACGCATACGGCGTCGACGTGACGAGCGGCCCGCTGAACGGCCTGACGGCGCGCGCGGTTGTCGTGCTCGACGCGCAGGACAAGGTGATCCACGCGCAACTCGTCAGCGAGATCAAGGACGAGCCGAACTACGACGCAGCGCTCGCCGCACTGAAGTAATCCGCCGCCGCCCGGCCCGCGCCGGCCGGGCGGCCGCCTCCCTTTGCTCTCTACAGGAACGCACGCCTTGACTACGCTGATTTGCGGCTCGCTCGCCTACGACAACATCATGACTTTCGAGGGCCGGTTTCGCGAGCACATCCTGCCCGACCAGGTTCACCTGCTGAACGTGAGCTTCCTCGTGCCGACGATGCGACGCGAATTCGGCGGCTGCGCGGGCAATATCGCCTACGCGCTGCACATGCTCGGCGGCGACGCGCGCATCATGGCGACGGTCGGCGCGAACGATGCCGATCGCTATCTCGAGCGGCTCGACAGCCTCGGCCTGTCGAAGGCGAACGTGCGCGTGGTGCCCGATGCGCATACCGCGCAGGCGATGATCACGACCGATCTCGACAACAACCAGATCACGGCTTTCCACCCGGGCGCGATGATGCTGTCGCACCTGAACCGCGCGGACGAAGTGCCGGGCGTGAAGCTCGGCATCGTCGCACCGGACGGCTTCGACGGGATGGTCCAGCACGCCGAGCAGTTCGCGAAGGCCGGGATCCCGTTCATCTTCGATCCGGGCCAGGGCCTGCCGCTGTTCGACGGCGCGACGCTGCGCCGCATCATTGAACTCGCGACGTTCGTCGCAGTCAACGACTACGAAGGCAAGCTCGTCAGCGACAAGACGGGCTGGTCCGAACAGGAAATCGCCAGCCGGGTTCAGGCGTTGATCATCACGCGCGGCGAGCACGGCTCTACCATTCTTCACAAAAACGGCGAAGAACAGATTCCCGTCGTGCGCGCCGAGCGCGTCGTCGACCCGACCGGCTGCGGCGATGCCTTCCGGGGCGGGCTTCTCTACGGGATCGAAAACGGCCTCGACTGGGCAACCACGGGCCGCCTCGCAAGCCTGATGGGCTCGCTGAAGATCGCTTACCAGGGGCCCCAGACTTACGTACTGACGCGCGCCGAAATCGACGCGCGCTTCGAGGCTGCGTTCGGTTACAGTCTCAAATGAATATTGTTGGAGAGCAAAGATGCTGACGAAAAAAACCCTCACGCTCGCGGCCATGGTCACCGCCACGGTGACGCTCGCCGGCTGCTTCACGCCGCCCGGCTCGGCGGACGTCTATAGCGTCGGCCAGGCGCAGCGCGAACAGACGGTCCGCATGGGCACCGTCGAAAGCGTTCGCGCGGTGCGCATCCAGTCCGACGGCGGCGGCAGCGCGATCGGCACGCTGGGCGGCGGCGCGCTCGGCGCCGTGGCCGGCAGCGCGATCGGCGGCGGCCGGGGGTCGATCCTGACGGCCATCGCAGGCGGCCTCGCGGGCGCGGTCGCGGGCAATGCGATCGGCGAAAACATGAGCACCGCGAACGGCGTCGAAATCACGGTGCGCCTCGACAACGGCGATCTGCGCTCGATCACGCAGGCCGCGACCGGCGAAGTGTTCCGTGCCGGCGAACGCGTGCGTCTGTTGTCGAGCGGCGGCGTCACGCGCGTCACGCACTAACGAGTACCTCAGCGCGCGGCGCGAGCCGCGGTCGAACGCATGTGCGAGGCTGCACATGCGTTTTTTTTCGTCCGTACGCGACGGGCGCCGCACACGGATGAAAACGCGGACGAAAAAAATCCCGCCACCTGAACCAGATGGCGGGACCGATTGAGTAGCGCTACTCAACCCACGGACACGACGGAGGTGTCCGGGTGGTGCTCGTCAACCGCGATTACGGACGGCTGCCGGTCGGGAACGGCCATGCCGCTGCCGGGTTGAGCGCCGTCTTCACGCCCGATGCCGGTGCGACCGATGCCGTCGATGCCGTCGTTGCCGGTGCGGCCTTCTTCACCACAGCCTTCTTCGGCGCAGCAGCCTTCTTCGCCGGCGCGGCCTTCTTCGCGGGCGCAGCCTTCTTCGCTGCAGCCTTCTTCGCCGGTGCCGCCTTCTTGGCAGCAGCCTTCTTCGCCGGTGCGGCCTTCTTCGCCGCTACCTTCTTCGTCGCGACCTTCTTGGCTGCAACCTTCTTCGCTGCGGCCTTCTTCGCCGGTGCCGCCTTCTTCGCGGCGACCTTCTTCGTCGCGACCTTCTTGGCTGCAACCTTCTTCGTTGCGACCTTCTTCGCAGCGGTCTTCTTCGCCGGTGCTGCCTTCTTCGCTGCAACCTTCTTGGCAGCGGCCTTCTTCGCCGGCGCTGCCTTCTTCGCGGCAACCTTCTTCACCGCGACCTTCTTCGCAGCAACCTTCTTCACTGCAGCGGCCTTCTTCGCCGGTGCTGCAGCCTTCTTCGCAACGGTCTTCTTCGCAGCAGCCTTCTTGGCAGCCGGTTTCTTCTTGGCAGTAGCCATGTTGTTCTCCTTCAGGTTCAGATGAGAGTCAGTTCAAACTACACCCTTCGTCAAAACCCGCTTCCCGCGGACGCTGTTCAGCACGTGCGCTTCGAAGCGGGCTATTCATCGGCGTACGCGGATACCGCACGCTTACGCTAATGAATACGGTATGGCGCGCGAAGCCACCCGGCTTCGCGCGCCAAATCAAGTCGGCAGCCGGCACACGTCGCGCCGCTGCCCCTAATCGCTTGATCAAGCGAACGACCACACGGCCGTCCGCTTTTTCCGGAGGGAAGTTTGCCCATCCCACTGAAGGGTTCGCAAAGTGCCTGTCGTGTCGTTGGGCCTTTAAGGCACCGGGCATGCTTTGCATCAGGCGTTCTTGCTCCTAAACCTTGGGCCGGCGCCGAGAGGCCGCCGGCTGCTCCATCATGTGACGGGTTCGCTGCTGCGGGTTACTCCCAGGACAGCGCGCCTCCCGTTTGATACTCGATCACACGCGTCTCGAAGAAGTTGCGTTCCTTCTTCAGGTCGATCATCTCGCTCATCCACGGGAACGGGTTTTCCTCGTTCGGGAACAGCGGATCGAGGCCGATCTGCTGGCAACGACGGTTGCAGATGAAGCGCAGATAGCTCTTGAACATCGACGCGTTCAGGCCCAGCACGCCGCGCGGCATCGTGTCCTCGGCGTAACGGTATTCGAGTTCGACAGCCTGCTTGAACAGCTCGCGGATCTCCGCACGGAACTCGGCCGTCCACAGGTGCGGGTTTTCGAGCTTGATCTGGTTGATCAGATCGATGCCGAAATTGCAGTGCATCGACTCGTCGCGCAGGATGTACTGATATTGCTCCGCAGCACCCGTCATCTTGTTCTGGCGGCCGAGCGCGAGGATCTGCGTGAACCCGACATAGAAGAACAGGCCTTCCATGATGCAGGCGAACACGATCAGCGACTTCAGCAGCTTCTGATCCGCTTCGAGCGTGCCGGTCTTGAAGGCCGGGTCCGTCAGCGTATGGATGAACGGGATCAGGAATTCGTCTTTCGCGCGGATCGACGGGACTTCGTGGTACGCGTTGAAGATCTCGCCTTCGTCGAGCCCGAGCGACTCGACGATGTATTGATACGCGTGCGTGTGGATCGCCTCTTCGAATGCCTGGCGCAGCAGGAACTGGCGGCACTCCGGTGCGGTGATGTGGCGGTACGTGCCGAGCACGATGTTGTTCGCGGCGAGCGAGTCGGCCGTGACGAAGAAGCCGAGGTTGCGCTTGACGATGCGGCGCTCGTCTTCGGTCAGTCCGTTCGGATCCTTCCACAGCGCGATGTCGCGGGACATGTTGATTTCCTGCGGCATCCAGTGGTTCGCGCAACCGGCCAGATACTTCTCCCACGCCCACTTGTACTTGAACGGCACCAGCTGATTGACGTCAGTCTGGCCGTTGATGATGCGCTTGTCGGCGACATTGACCCGCGCTTCGGAACCGCCGGCGGGAACAGCCGATGCTTGCGGCGGCACCGCAAGATCGCCTTCGAAAATGTCACGGACCTGATGGGCGGCAGGCGACGCAGCCTGCATTCCGACAGCCGTCCCCGCGGAGGTGCGCATCGCGTTTTGCTGCGCTCCGCTCGCGGGAGTTACGGCGGTCATCTCGTCATCCCAGTTGAGCATAAATTCTCACCATCAATTTAGAACGGTTTGTACCATCTTTTCCTGAGCGATAAAAGGGTTCGCTCACGAAAAATCCTTTTTTCGATTCGCGTTGCGACCTCGATACAACACTTTGAGCAACGCATCGTCGATCATGCAGTGCGCGACCTGTGTCGCACATCGTTTGCGAGGTGCACTCGACGCATCGAACGCTGATCGAAACGTGACGTCGTCGGGGATGTCTCGATCGTTCGTCGTTGCCTGCAACGCAGATGTCGCGTTACAGATTCCTTATCATTTTTTTAGTAGAGAGCGGCGCGCACTTCAACCTGGATCGCTCGTCGTGCGCGCCGCCCGCAGTCTCTTCGACTCAGGCGTGCAGCGTTACTGGCACGCTTCGCATTCGTCGAAGCCAGGGTCGCCAGGACGCATCGTGCACACCGGACCTTCCGCCTCGACCGGCGCGAGCGCCGCTGCATCGAGCGCGCCCGACGACACATCGCCGCCCGCCGCACCGAAGCCGCCCGCTGCGCCCTGCGCGCCGCCTGCCGCGCCGCCGCCGCTCGTCGGCACCGCGTTCAGCGCGCCGTGTGCGACCGTCGACTTCTCGACGTGCGTCGCCGCCATCGTGCGCAGGTAGTAGGTCGTCTTCAGGCCGCGCAGCCACGCGAGTTTGTAGACCTCGTCGAGCTTCTTGCCCGATGCGCCGGCCATGTAGATGTTCAGCGACTGCGCCTGGTCGATCCACTTCTGGCGACGCGACGCGGCCTCCACCAGCCACTTCGGATCGACCTCGAACGCGGTCGCGTAGATCGCGCGCAGGTCGGCCGGGATGCGGTCGATGCGCGACAGCATGCCGTCGAAGTACTTCAGGTCGGCGACCATCACTTCGTCCCACAGGCCGCGCTCCTTCAGGTCGCGCACGAGGTACTCGTTGACGACCGTGAACTCGCCCGACAGGTTCGACTTCACGTACAGGTTCTGGAAGGTCGGCTCGATGCACGCCGACACGCCGATGATGTTCGAGATCGTCGCCGTCGGCGCGATCGCGACGCAGTTCGAGTTGCGCATCCCGTGCGTCGCGATCCGTGCACGCAGCGTGGCCCAGTCGAGCGATTCCGACGAGTCGACCTCGACGTAGCCGCCGCGCGCTTCGGCCAGCAGCTTCAGCGTGTCCTGCGGCAGGATGCCGCGATCCCACAGCGAGCCGCGGTAGCTCGAGTAGCGGCCGCGCTCCTCGGCCAGCTCGGTCGACGCGTAGTAGGCGTAGTAGCAGACCGCTTCCATCGAGCGATCGGCGAACTCGACCGCCGCTTCCGACGCGTACGGCGTGCGCAGCAGGTGCAGGCAGTCCTGGAAGCCCATGATGCCGAGGCCGACCGGACGGTGCTTCAGGTTCGAGTTACGCGCCTTCGGCACCGCGTAGTAGTTGATGTCGATCACGTTGTCGAGCATGCGCATCGCGACGCTGATCGTGCGCTTCAGCTTGTCGTGGTCGAGCGCGTAGGTGCCGTCCGGCTGCTTGACGAGGTGCGCGACGAGGTTCACCGAGCCGAGGTTGCAGACCGCGATTTCGGTGTCGCTCGTGTTCAGCGTGATTTCGGTGCACAGGTTCGACGAGTGGACGACGCCGACGTGCTGCTGCGGCGAGCGCACGTTGCACGGATCCTTGAACGTGATCCACGGATGGCCCGTCTCGAACAGCATGCCGAGCATCTTGCGCCACAGCTGCTGCGCCGGAATCTTCTTGAACAGCTTGATCTCGCCGCGCGCGACTTTCTCTTCGTAAGCCGTGTAAGCCGCCTCGAAGTCCGCGCCGAACTTGTCGTGGAGATCCGGGCAGGTCGACGGCGAGAACAGCGTCCACTCGCCGCCTTCCATCACGCGCTTCATGAACAGGTCCGGAATCCAGTTCGCCGTGTTCATGTCGTGCGTACGGCGACGGTCGTCGCCCGTGTTCTTGCGCAGCTCGAGGAATTCCTCGATGTCGAGGTGCCACGATTCGAGGTACGCGCAGACCGCGCCCTTGCGCTTGCCGCCCTGGTTCACCGCGACGGCCGTGTCGTTGACGACCTTCAGGAACGGCACGACGCCCTGCGACTTGCCGTTCGTGCCCTTGATATGCGAGCCGAGTGCGCGCACGCGCGTCCAGTCGTTGCCGAGGCCGCCGGCGAACTTCGACAGCAGCGCGTTTTCCTTCAGCGCTTCATAGATGCCGTCGAGGTCGTCCGCGACCGTCGTCAGATAGCACGACGACAGCTGCGAGCGGTGCGTGCCCGAGTTGAACAGCGTCGGCGTCGAGCTCATGAAGTCGAAGCTCGACAGCACGTTGTAGAACTCGATCGCACGCGCTTCGCGGTCGATCTCGTTCAGCGACAGGCCCATCGCGACGCGCATGAAGAACGCCTGCGGCATTTCGATGCGCGTGCCGTCGACGTGCAGGAAGTAGCGGTCGTACAGCGTCTGCAGGCCGAGGTAGCCGAACTGCAGGTCGCGGCTCGCGTCGAGCGCTTCGCCGAGGCGCTTCAGGTCGAACTGCAGCAGCTTGTCGTCGAGCAGGCCGGCTTCGACGCCGCGCTTCAGGAACTGCGGGAAATACTCGGCGTAGCGCGTCGACATGTCGGCCTGCACGACTTCCTCGCCGAGGATCTCGCGGCGGATCGTGTGCAGCAGGATGCGGGCCGTGACCTGGCTGTATGCCGGATCCTTCTCGATCATCGTGCGCGCAGCGAGGATCGCCGAGTCGTAGACCTGGCTCATCGGCACGCCGTCGTACAGGTTCTTCACCGTCTCCGCGACGATCGGATCAGGGTTAACCGCAGCGCCGAGGCCGTCGCATGCCGACACGATCAGCGCGCGCAGCGCGTTCATGTCGAGCGGACGCGTGACACCGTTGTCGACGACGTTGATGCCGCCCGTCGTCTCGCGCACCGCCGCCGTTTCCTCGCCCGCATGCTGGCGCTCGAGGTGACGCTTCTCGCGATACAGCACGTACGCGCGCGCGACGTTGTGCTCGCCGCCGCGCATCAGCGCGAGCTCGACCTGATCCTGGATGTCTTCGATATGGAACGTTCCGCCGTTCGGGCGGCTGCGCACGAGCGCGCGCACGACGTTGCGCGTGAGCTGGTCGACGAGCTCGCGCACGCGCGCGGACGCGGCGCCCTGCCCGCCGTTGACGGCCAGGAAAGCCTTGGTCACCGCGATCGCGATCTTCGACGGCTCGAACGCCACCACGCTGCCGTTGCGGCGGATCACCTTGTAGTCGGCGAACGTTGCCTGCGGCGCGAGCGCCGGCGCGCCTTGTTCGGCCCCGCCGAGAGGACGGCTCGATGCGCTCTCGTACTGGGACGTCGCGTTGTCGGTGGTTTGCATGTGCAAAGCTCCTGGTGTTGGATGGTGCGGAGAGAACCGCGGATTAAAACGAACGCTGCGCGATGCGGTGCGCAAGCGGTAAGAGGCGAGCGATGCGTCGGGGAAGCCGGTTCCGTCGATGCGCGACAACCGGTTCGGTCGTGTGCTTCGTCATGTCTACCCTACCCGCGATGTTCGCTGCGCTGATTGCGGCGCCTGGACTGCCCGGCCTGACGCGCCGCCCTGAGAACCCCGTTCGCCGGCGTTGCCTGCCGGCCGGTGCCGCTCGGGTTTCCCCTGCGACACACACTATATCTAGTGCAGAACTGCTCAACAGGCACCAAGTATAGTGGACATTCCGGCGAGGTCCAAACGGAGAATTTGCGCCGGAGGTCTTGACATCGCGCACGGGCAGACGCGACAAGGCATTGATCCGAGAAAAGGGGTTTCCCGGTCAAAAAAACCCTGCGCTCACTGCTGCCGGAAAGGAAAGTATTCGGCGCCGAACCCGGCATCGCGCGCGAAGCGTTGCCAATCGAAATGCGGACCCGGGTCGGTCTTGCGGCCGGGCGCGACGTCGGAATGCCCGGCGAACGCGTCGACCGGATAACGCGCGGCGAGCGTGCGCGCGAGCACGACGAGCGTCGCGTATTGCGCATCGTCGAACGGTACGTCGTCCGCGCCTTCGAGCTCGATGCCGATCGAGAAGTCGTTGCAGCGCGGCCGGCCGAAAAACTCGGACGCACCGGCGTGCCACGCGCGCTCGTCGCACGACACGAACTGCACGAGCTCGCCGTCGCGGCGGATCAGGAAATGCGCGGAGACGCGCACGTCGCGCAGGTGACGCTGGTAGTACGGGTGCGCGTCGCAGTCGAGGCGGTTCAGGAACAGCGCCTCGATCGCGTCGCCGCCGAACTCGCCGGGCGGCAGGCTGATGTTGTGCACGATCACGAGCGACGGCACCGCGCCCGCGGGCCGCGCCTCGAAGTTCGGCGAGCGCGCGTGGCGCGCTTCGCGCACCCAGCCGGCCGCGTCGACCGACAGCCGCCGCGCGTCGGTCATCGCGCGCCGCCCGCGCGTGCGGCGTGACGTTGCGCGTGCTCGGTGCTGCAGAAGTATTCGCCGCTCGCCGCCGCGATCGCATCGCCCTTCGGCGCATGCACGCCGCACTCGGCACAGCGCACCATCGGCTCCGGCAGCGAGCGCGCATCGCCGTTCGGACGCGCGGCACCGGCGCCGTAGCCCGGCGCGCCGGACGCATCGGCGCCGCGGCCTGCGCGCGCCTGCTCCTGCGCGTGACGCAGCTTGCGCGCAAGCCACGAACCGGCGAAGAAGAGAAGAATCAGGAGAAGAATCTGTCGCATCGGAAACCTGCGGTCAAACGACGGAGCGGTGCAGCAGCACCTCGAAAACGAACCGGCTGCCGACATACGCGAGCAGCAGCGCGGCGAACGACACGAGCACCCAGCGCGCCGCGCCGCGCCCGCGCCAGCCGGACGTCTTGCGCGCGATCAGCAGGCCGCCGAACATCAGCCACGACAGAATCGCGAACACCGTCTTGTGATCGAGGCGCAGTGCGCGCGCATCGACCTGCTCGCTGAACAGGATGCCCGACGCGAGCGTCAGCGTGAGCAGCACGAAGCCGGCGCCGATCAGGCGGAACAGCAGCTTCTCGAGCGTGAGCAGCGGCGGCAGCGTTTCGAGCCAGCTCGCGATCCAGCCGGTCGAGCCGTCGCGCCCGCCGCTTCGCAGCGACTGCAGGCGCCGCTCGACCATCAGCATCAGCACCGCGTGCAGCGCCGCGATCGCGAACAGTCCGTACGCGATGTTCGCGATCAGGAAGTGCAGCTTGAACAGCGGTGCTGCGGCATAAGGCAGCACCCGCACGCCGCCGAACACGAGCGGCAGCAGCGATGCGCCGCAGGCGAGCGGCAGCACGAGCAGACGCAGGCTGTCGAGCGGGAAGAAGAAGCTCTCGATCCAGTAGATGCCGGCGCCGAGCCAGAACATCGCGGACAGCGCGAACGCGAAACCGAAGATCATCGCGTCGTGCGGGAAGATCGTCATGTGGAGCAGCACGCCGTGCGCGACGAGCGCGGCGAACAGCAGCGCGCGCCCGATGCCGCTCATCCCGGACGCGGCCGACGCCGGAACGGGCACGGCCGGCACGCTCGCGACGAGCGGCGACGCCGCGCCCTGCCGATGCGTGCGCCAGCCTGCGACGGCAAGGCCGCCGTACAGGAATGCGGTGAGGGCATACAGTACAATATCCATGTTCGAAGTTTACACTAGGCCCCCTTCCCGCGACGGCTCCGTTGTTCGATGACCGCCGCGCCTTCGGGCCCCACTGTCCATCGCTCCCCATGCTCGACAATCTCACTCAACGGATGGCGCGCGTCGTCAAGACGCTGCGCGGCGAAGCCCGGCTCACCGAGGCGAATACGCAGGAAATGCTCCGCGAAGTGCGTCTCGCGCTGCTCGAGGCCGACGTCGCGCTGCCGGTCGTCCGCGAATTCATCGCGAAGGTCAAGGAAAAGGCGCTCGGCGAGGAAGTGATCAGCAGCCTGTCGCCGGGCCAGGCGCTCGTCGGCGTCGTGCAGAAGGAGCTGACCGCCGTGATCGGCGGCGACTACGAAGGCAAGGCCGCCGAGCTGAACCTCGCAGTCTCGCCGCCTGCCGTGATCCTGATGGCCGGCCTGCAGGGCGCCGGCAAGACGACGACGGCCGGCAAGCTCGCGAAACTGCTGCGCGAGAAGTACAAGAAGAAGGTGCTGACCGTCTCGTGCGACGTCTATCGCCCGGCCGCGATCATGCAGCTGAAAACGGTGAGCGAACAGGTCGGCGCCGAATTCTTCCCGTCCACACCCGACCAGAAGCCGGTCGACATCGCGGTCGCGGCCGTCGACTGGGCGAAGCGCCACTATCACGACGTGCTGATCGTCGATACGGCCGGCCGGCTCGGTATCGACGAAGCGATGATGCAGGAAATCGCCGCGCTGCACGGCGTGCTGAAGCCCGCGGAAACGCTGTTCGTCGTCGACGCGATGCTCGGCCAGGACGCCGTCAACACCGCGAAGGCGTTCAACGACACGCTGCCGCTCACGGGCGTCGTGCTGACCAAACTCGACGGCGACTCGCGCGGCGGCGCCGCGCTGTCGGTGCGGCACGTGACGGGCAAGCCGATCAAGTTCGTCGGCGTCGCCGAGAAGCTCGACGGCCTCGAGGTGTTCCATCCCGACCGGATGGCGAACCGGATCCTCGGCATGGGCGACATCCTCGCGCTCGTCGAGGAAGCGCAGCGCGGCGTCGACGTGCAGGCCGCGCAGAAGCTCGCCGACAAGGTGAAGAAAGGCGGCGACTTCGACCTGAACGATTTCCGCGCGCAGATCTCGCAGATGAAGAACATGGGCGGGCTGTCGTCGCTGATGGACAAACTCCCCGCGCAGTTCCAGCAGGCCGCGGCCGGCGCCGACATGGGCCAGGCCGAGAAGCAGATCCGCCGGATGGAAGGGATCATCAACTCGATGACGCCGGCCGAGCGCGCGAAACCCGAAATCATCAAGGCGACGCGCAAGCGCCGCATTGCAGCCGGCGCGGGCGTGCCGGTGCAGGAAGTCAACCGGATGCTGAACCAGTACGATCAGATGCGTACGATGATGAAGAAGCTGAAGGGCGGCAACATGCAGAAGATGATGCGCGGCCTGAAGGGCATGATGCCCGGCCTGCGCTGATTCCGTCCGCCGGCCGGCGCGCGGGTTTTTGCCGTAGCGCGCACCGGCCGTTGTGCTTCACTCTTATTTGTATACCGACTGTCCGCCAGAACACATGAACCGCGAAGAAGCCCTCCACATTTTCGAACACTCCGAAGAGATCGTCTCGGCGGACGCCGTCAACGCATCGATCGTCCGGATGGCCGATGCGATCCGCGCCGAGATCGGCGACGCGTTCCCGCTCGTTCTGTCGGTGATGGGCGGCGCGGCGGTGTTTACCGGGATGCTGCTGCCGCATCTCGATTTCCCGCTCGAATTCGACTACATCCACCTGACGCGCTACCGCAACACGACGCAGGGCAGCCCGGAGATGCACTGGCGTGTCGCGCCGCGCGAGTCGGTGAAAGACCGCATCGTGCTCGTTCTCGACGATATCCTCGACGAAGGCGAGACGATGGCCGCGATCCGCGACCGCATCCTCGACATGGGCGCGAAGCGCTTCATGTCGGCCGTGCTGTGCGAGAAGACGCTCGCGAAGGCGAAGCCGCTGCATCCCGACTTCTGCGGTTTCTCGGTGCCGGACCGCTACGTGTTCGGCTGCGGGATGGACGCGAAGGGCTACTGGCGCAACCTGCCGACGATCCGCGCGCTGACCGCGAACGTCTGAGCGCACGCCGGCTTCGCCGTCGCCAAACGGAAAGCGGCGCCCGGGTTCATTGCCCGGAGCGCCGCTTTTTTTGTCGTTACGCGCGAAACGCGCGTCAGGTCTGCAACTGGTGGACGAACGCGCGGATGCCGGCGAGCAGCATCTCGACCGAGATCGCGACGAGCACGAGGCCCATCAGCCGCTCGAACGCGGCGACCGTGCGCTCGCCGAGCCATTGCTGGATCCGTTCGGCCAGCACCAGCGTGATCGCGCACAGGATCATCGTGACGGTCAGCGCACCGACCCATTCGAACATCTTGCCGGGCGCCTGCGACGTCAGCAGCATCACCGTCGCGAGCGCGGACGGCCCCGCGAGCGCGGGGATCGCGAGCGGCACGATGAACGGCTCGCCGCCCGCCCGCGGATCGCTGCCGAGCGCGCCGTCCGGATGCGGAAAGATCATCCGAAGCGCGATCAGGAACAGCACGATCCCGCCGCCGAGGCGCAGCGACAGGTCGGTCAGGCTCATCATCCGCAGGAAGCGATCGCCGACCACCATGAAGAACAGCAGGATCACGAACGCGATCCCCACCTCGCGCAGGATCAGCTTGACGCGCCGCTCGCGCGGCACGTCGCGCATCGCCGAAATGAACAGCGGGATATTGCCGAGCGGATCGGTGATCAGCACGAGAAGCACGGTAGCCGACAGGAAGGTGTACTCCACCGCGTTCCCCGTCCGATCCGCTTAGTGCGCGAGTGCCGCGCGGACCTTCTCCGCGACCGTCGCCGCGGCCTCGCCGGCCGGCAGCAGCGTCGCTTCGGTGTCGCGGCGGCCCTGGTACTCGATCTTGCCGTCCTTCAGCCCGCGCTCGCCGATCACGAGGCGGTGCGGCACGCCGATCAGTTCCCAGTCGGCGAACATCACGCCCGGACGCTCGCCGCGATCGTCGAGGATCACGTCGATGCCGGCCGCCGTCAGTTCCGCGTACAGCTTGTCGGCCGCTTCGCGCACCGCGTCGCTGCGGTCGTAGCCCATCGGGCACAGCACGACTTCGAACGGGGCGATCGACTCCGGCCAGATGATGCCCTTGTCGTCGAAGTTCTGTTCGATCGCCGCGCCGAGAATACGCGTGACGCCGATCCCGTAGCAGCCCATCAGCATCGGCTGCGGCTTGCCCGATTCGTCGAGGAACGTCGCGCCCATCGCTTCCGAGTACTTGGTGCCGAGCTGGAACACGTGGCCGACCTCGATGCCACGGCAGATGTCGATCGCGCCCTTGCCGTCCGGCGACGGATCGCCCTTCTTCACGTTGCGCACATCGGCGACCTCGGGCTCCGGCAGATCGCGGCCCCAGTTCACGCCGGCGATGTGATAGTCGACCTCGTTCGCGCCGACGACGAAATCGCTCATGTTCGCGACCGTGCGATCGGCGATTACCTTCACCGGCTTCTTCGTGCCGATCGGGCCGAGATAGCCCGGCGGCGTGCCGAACCACTCGACGATTTCCTGCTCGGTCGCGAAGCGGTGGTTCTTCAGCCCCGGCAGCTTCGATACCTTGATCTCGTTCAGATCGTGATCGCCGCGCAGCATCACGAGCCAGATGGTCGGCTCGGCGCCTTCGTTGTCGGTGGCGAGCACGATCGACTTGATCGTGCGCTCGAGCGGGATGTTCAGCAGCTCGGCGACGGCCTCGCACTTCGCCTTGCCCGGCGTCGCGACCTTCGTCAGCGCTTCGGCGGGCGCGGCGCGCTCCGCGATCAGCGGCAGCGCTTCGGCCGCCTCGACGTTCGCCGCGAACTCGGAGCTCGGGCAGTAGGCGATCGCGTCCTCGCCGGTATCGGCGATCACGTGGAACTCGTGCGAGAAGTTGCCGCCGATCGAGCCGCTGTCGGCCGCGACCGCGCGGAATTCGAGGCCGAGGCGCGTGAAGATGCGCACGTACGCGTCATACATCTTGCGATACGACTCGCGCAGGCCTTCCGCGTCCTTGTCGAACGAGTACGCGTCTTTCATGATGAATTCGCGGCCGCGCATCACGCCGAAACGCGGACGGATCTCGTCCCGGAACTTCGTCTGGATCTGATAGAAGTTCACCGGCATCTGCCGGTAGCTCTTGATCTGATTGCGCGCGATGTCGGTGACGACTTCCTCGTGCGTCGGCCCGATCACGAAGTCGTTGTCCTTGCGGTCCTTGAAGCGCAGCAGTTCGGGGCCGTACTGCTCCCAGCGCCCCGACTCCTGCCACAGTTCGGCCGGCTGCACGGCCGGCATCAGCAGTTCGACTGCGCCCGCCCGGTTCATTTCCTCGCGCACGATCGCCTCGACCTTGCGAATCGAGCGCAGACCGATCGGCAGATAGTTGTAGATGCCGCCGGCGACGCGACGGATCATGCCGGCGCGCACCATCAGCTTGTGACTGACGATCTCTGCGTCGGCCGGTGCTTCTTTGAGGGTGCCGATAAAGAAACGGGAAGCTTTCATGCGGACGGTTCCAAAAACGGCGCCCCCAGGCAGGGCGCCCGAAAAAGATTCAAGGTGAAAAAGCTGCGCGCGACGAACGACGATGGCGCAGATGACGTAGCAGACAAATCAGGGACAATTCAGCCGGCGCGCCTCGCGCGGATTCGCTCCGTCACGGTGCGCAGCGCCCGTTATCTGTTTATAATCAAAGCAATTTTAAAGGATTCGAAGGTGGTTGTATGCTGGATCGTGAAGGCTTTCGCCCGAACGTCGGCATCATCCTCTTGAACGCGCGCAACGAGGTGTTTTGGGGCAAACGGCTCCGCGAGCACTCCTGGCAGTTTCCTCAAGGCGGGATCAAGTACGGCGAGACCCCCATGCAGGCGATGTACCGGGAACTGCACGAGGAAACGGGCCTGCTGCCGGAACACGTCAAGATAATCGGCCGCACTCGCGACTGGTTGCGTTACGAGGTGCCTGACAAGTTCATCAAACGCGAAGTACGCGGTCATTACCGCGGCCAGAAACAGATCTGGTTCCTGCTGCGGATGCTCGGACGCGACTGCGACATTTGCTTGCGCGCGACCGATCACCCGGAGTTCGATGCGTGGCGGTGGAACGAGTACTGGGTGCCGCTCGATGCGGTAATCGAGTTCAAGCGGGATGTCTATCAGTTGGCGCTGACGGAACTGTCGCGCTTCCTGCGCCGCCCGGCGCAGCGAGCCGACAAGCCCCGTGGGCCGCGTCTGCCGCGCTATCCGCGCGTGATCGCCGCGCAACCCACCGAGACGCTGACGATTGTCGACACATCGGTCGTCTGTTCCGAGGTCGAAGTGGAGGCGAGCACGCTCGACGAGATGCCGCCCCGCGTGATCGTCGGCAAATGACGAGTCGGACTGCATGACCGGGCGCGACCTTGGTGTCGCGCCCTTTTTTTACGAGGAATGCATATTGAAAGCGATTGCTCTCGTGCTCGCGTCGATCGCCGCAGCCGCCGCACTGGCCGGCTGCGCGAATTCGAAAACGCCGACCAACAAGGACGACAGCGCGTTCGTGTATCTGCTGGACCGCCAGGGGAACTGGAAGGAAAACCCGGTCGACACGCTGCCGGCGCTCCCGCAAGCGGCCGACCTGCTGCCGTTCAACGTGTCGCAGAACACACCGCTGAAGTTCTTCGTCGACGCGAAATCGCTGACGGTCGGCAGCGACGGCGTCGTGCGTTACACGGTCGTCGTCACGAGCCCGGCCGGCGCGCGCAACGTGAATTACGAAGGGATCCGCTGCGATACGTACGAATGGCGCCAGTACGCGGGGCTGAATTCGGACCACGACGGCTGGGACCGCACGGTCGAGAACGACTGGCGGCGCATCGAGAACGGCGAGCTGAACGCGTATCACGCGGCGCTCTATCAGGACTACCTGTGCGCGAACAAGATGCCGCAAGGCTCCGCGCAGCAGATCGTCGAGAACATCCGCTTTCATCGCACCGCGATGAGCCAGCTGCGCTGATCGTACGCGGCCCCGGCAGTGTCGGCGGCATTCGGCAAAAAGCCCGCATCGAGCGGTAATGCCGTTCAGTTAAGCAACTGAACGGCATTTTTGTTTTGGGGAAGGAGTGGTTGTAAACGCTGCTCTGAGATGTTAACTTTTGGCGCGATGCTGACCGACCACCTGACCTTCATGCTCGATGCCGAACCTACCGACCTGAGCCGGTTGGCGGAGCATCTTCCCCATGCATGGATCGAACAGGCCATCGAAGCGACAGGCACGGCGAGCATTCGTCGCCGTCGCTTGCCGGCTGAACAGGTGGTCTGGCTGGTGATCGCGCTGGCGATCTATCGTCATTGGTCAGTCAGCGAAGTGGTGGACAGTCTGGAACTGGTGCTGCCCAACGAGACCACGTTCGTCAGCAAGAGCGCCGTCACCCAGGCCCGGCAGCGCTTAGGCCACGCCCCGATAGCTTGGCTGTTCGAGCAAACCGCGCAAGCATGGTGCAAGCAGGATGGTGCGCGCCATGCCTTCAAAGGGCTTAGCTTGTGGGCCATGGATGGCACCACGCTACGCACGCCGGACAGTGCCGCGAATCGGGAGCATTTCGGGTCCCAAAGCTACGCGAGCGGCAAGGTGGCCAGCTACCCGCAGGTGCGGGCCGTCACGCTGACCTCGATCCCGACGCATCTGGTAGCAAACATTGCGTTTGGCCGCTACGACACCAACGAGATGATCTACGCCAAGAATCTGCTGGCGCAGATTCCCGACCATTCGCTCACGGTCTTCGACAAAGGCTTCCTGGCAGCCGAGATCCTGTGCGGCCTGAGCTCGGGCGAACGCAATCGCCACTTCCTGATTCCGGCAAAGTCCAATACGCGTTGGGAGGTACTGTCGGGCAAACCGGACGATGCATTGGTGCGCATGCGCGTCTCGCCTCAGGCTCGGCAGAAATGCCCCGATCTGCCGGAGTGGTGGACGGCGCGTGCAGTGCGCATTCAAGATGCACAGGGGCGGGAACGTGTACTACTGACGTCGTTGACCGATCGGCGCCGCTTCAAGTTGGCCGATCTGGTTGCTTGCTACGAGCGGCGCTGGCAGATCGAGACCAGCTATCGCGAACTGAAGCAGTCCATGCTCGGTAGCGAACTGACCCTACGTAGCCGAACCGTCGACGGCATCTACCAAGAGATCTGGGGTGCGCTGATCGCTTACAACCTGATTCGCCGCGAAATGGCTTGCGCCGCCTTCGAGGCCAAGTGCGAACCGACCGAACTGAGCTTCGTTCGCTCGTTCCATCTCATCCAGCACGAGATGATGTGGGCTGCACGCACGCCTGCCTTCGCCAAGCTGCCCGCCGTGCTCAAGCGACTTCGCGAACACCTCAAGCTGCTCATCAATGTAAAACGGCCTGATCGCAAATGCGATCGGGCCGTCAAGTCCCGTCCTGCTCGTTATGCCGTCCGGTTCCTCAGAAAGAACCTTAACTGAACGGCATTACGCATCGAGCGGGCTTTTTCATTTCGGCCGCGATAACGCATGGCGCGACTGCCCGCGCTGCGTTCAGACGAGCACCAGATTGTCGCGATGGATCAGCTCGGGCTCGAGCATGTAGCCGAGCACGCTTTCGATTTCGCCGCTCGGCTTGCGGTGGATCAGCTTGGTCTCGGCGCTGCTGTAGTTCGTCAGGCCGCGCGCGACTTCGCGCCCGTCCGGGCCGACGCATGCGATGACCTCGCCGCGCGCGAACGCGCCCTGCACGTCCGTCACGCCGATCGGCAGCAGGCTCTTGCCGCCGGCCGTCAGCTTCTCGACCGCGCCGGCGTCGATCACGACGTGCCCGCGCACCTGCAGGTGGTCGGCCATCCATTGCTTGCGCGCGGCCATCCGCGCCGTGCGCGCGATCAGCTGCGTGCCGATCGCCTCGCCACCGGCCAGACGCACGAGCACGTCCGGCTCGCGGCCGCTCGCGATCACCGTGTTGGCGCCGCTGTGCGCCGCGCGCTTCGCCGCGAGAATCTTCGTCAGCATGCCGCCGCGGCCGAGGCTCGAGCCGGCGCCGCCCGCCATCGCCTCGAGCTCCGGCGCGCCCGCATTCGCCTCGGCGACGAGCGTCGCCGCCGGATCCTTGCGCGGATCCGCAGTGAACAGCCCCGACTGGTCGGTCAGGATGATCAGCGCGTCGCCTTCGATCAGGTTCGCGACGAGCGCGCCCAGCGTATCGTTGTCGCCGAACTTGATTTCGTCGGTGACGACCGTGTCGTTCTCGTTGATGATCGGCACCACGCCGAGACGCAGCAGCGTCAGCAGCGTCGAACGTGCGTTCAGGTAGCGCTCGCGATCGGCGAGATCCGCATGCGTGAGCAGGATCTGCGCCGTGCGAATCCCGTGCTCGGTGAAGCGGCTCTCATAGACCTGCGCAAGCCCCATCTGGCCGACCGCGGCCGCGGCCTGTAGCTCGTCGATCTCGCGCGGCCGCTTGCTCCAGCCGAGCCGCTGCATGCCTTCGGCAATCGCGCCCGAACTGACGAGCACGACTTCCTTGCCCTGCGCGCGCAGCGCTGCGATCTGCGCAGCCCAGCGGCCGATTGCCGCATGATCGAGCCCCTTGCCGTCGTTCGTCACGAGGCTGGAGCCTACTTTCACTACCAATCGCTTCGAATCCGCGATGATCGAACGCATCGTGCGCTGTCTCCTGTATCTGATGCCTGCCCGGCCGGGCGCGATTCAATTCCGGCGCCGGACCGACGCAGACCGGCGCGTGACGGGTACGCTCAGGCGTCGTCGCCCGGCGCAGCATTGGCGGCCGGCGGCGCATCGCGGAAGCGCACGTCTGCCGCCAGATCTTCCGCCTCGGCCGCGCGATGCGCGTCCGAATGCTCGGCCAGATAATCGTAGATCGCGTAGCACAGCGCTTCGCAGCCCTGCCCCGTCAAAGCGGAAATCTCGAACACGGGGCCGTGCCAGTCGAAGCGCTCGAGAAAATCGGCGACGCGTGCCGCACGCTCGTCCTCGGGCACCATGTCGAGCTTGTTCAGCACGAGCCAGCGCGGCTTCTCGTAGAGCGCCTCGTCGTACTTGCGCAGCTCGCCGACGATCGCCGTCGCTTCGGCGACCGGATCGACGCCTTCGTCGAACGGCGCGATGTCGACGAGATGCAGCAGCAGACCGGTGCGCTGCAGGTGCCGCAGGAACTGATGGCCGAGGCCCGCGCCTTCGGCCGCGCCCTCGATCAGCCCCGGGATGTCGGCGATCACGAAGCTCTTGCTCGGGCCCACGCGCACGACGCCGAGATTCGGCGCGAGCGTCGTAAACGGGTAATCGGCGATCTTCGGCTTCGCGTTCGACACCGAGGAGATGAACGTCGACTTGCCCGCATTCGGCATGCCGAGCAGGCCGACGTCGGCGAGCACCTTCAGCTCGAGCTTCAGCATGCGCCGCTCGCCCGGTTTGCCGTCGGTCTTCTGCCGCGGCGCGCGGTTCGTGCTCGACTTGAAATGCAGGTTGCCGAGGCCGCCGGCGCCGCCTTTCGCGAGCAGCACCTGCTGGTCGTGCTCCGTCAGATCGGCGATCAGCTCGCCGGTGTCCATGTCGGTGATCACCGTGCCGACCGGCATGCGCAGCGTGATGTCGTCGCCGCCCTTGCCGTAGCAATCGGAGCCGCGGCCGTTTTCGCCGTTGCGCGCCAGGTGCTTCTTCGCGTATCGGTAGTCGATCAGCGTGTTGATGTTGCGGTCGGCGATTGCGTAGACGCTGCCGCCCCGGCCGCCGTCGCCGCCGTCCGGCCCGCCGAACGGAACGAATTTTTCGCGGCGCATCGACGCGCTGCCATCGCCTCCATCGCCGGCAATGACTTCGATTCGCGCTTCGTCAATGAACTTCATTCGTTACTCCGCCCAGTATTTCCGCTATTGTGCCGCGCGCCGGCGCGCTTGAACAATCGGCCGTTCGGCCAATCGTACGCCGGTTTTTGCGACGGCCGCCTACGCGCACCTGCGCGCGGCGGCCAATAAAAAAGGCCCCGCGAAGACTGCGGGGCCTTTCGGCTACGAAGCCCGTGATGCCTGAACTCAGGCAGCTGCCGGGACGACGATGACCGTATGCTTCTTGTCCGCGCCCTTCGTCGCGAACTTCACGTGACCGTCGACCAGCGCGAACAGGGTGTGATCCTTGCCCATGCCGACGTTCTCGCCTGCGTGCATGCGCGTGCCGCGCTGACGCACGATGATGCCGCCGGCGTTGATCGCCTGGCCGCCATACACTTTCACGCCGAGACGTTTCGACTCGGAGTCGCGGCCGTTACGGGACGAGCCGCCTGCCTTTTTGTGTGCCATCTGATTGCTCCTTTACCGAGGCGCTTACGCGTTGATCGCGTCGATGCGCAGCTCAGTGTAGTTCTGGCGGTGGCCGCCGTGCTTTTGGTAGTGCTTCCGGCGACGCATCTTGAAGATGGTGACCTTGGCGTGACGACCGTGCGACACGACGGTGGCCTTGACGGAAGCCCCACTGACCAGCGGCGTACCGAACTTAATCGATTCGCCTTCGCCCACTGCGAGAACCTGGTCGAGCGTGATTTCAGCGTCAATGTCAGCCGGTATCTGTTCTACTTTCAGTTTTTCGCCAACGGCAACCTTGTACTGCTTGCCGCCGGTTTTTATGACCGCGTACATTGAGAACCTCACTCTGGATCCATTTTTCCGCACACCACGCGCGGAAAAGGCGTGATTATACAGAGAGTTAGCATCGACGTCAAAGCCGATTGACGATTGCCGCGCGCGGGCCTCGGCCGGACGGCCAAAATCGCGGGCGCGCAACGTGCGACAGACCGGAATATTGCCGATTCGCCTTATAATCCGCGGCATCACCCAATTCCATCATCATGTCGTCGTCCACCGCCTCCCCCTCCCTCAGCGCCGCCCACCTGCTCGCCCCGATCGCCAGCGACATGGAGCAGGTGAATCGCGTTATCCGGCAAAGCCTCGCGTCCGACGTGCTGCTGATCAACCAGATCGCCGAGTACATCATCGGCGCGGGCGGCAAGCGGCTGCGCCCGGCACTGCTGCTGCTCGTGGCCGGCGCGCTCGGCGAAACGTCGCATCAGCGGCACGTGCTGGCCGCCGTCGTCGAGTTCATCCACACGGCGACGCTGCTGCACGACGACGTCGTCGACGAATCGGAGCTGCGACGCGGCCGCGAGACGGCCAACGCGCTGTTCGGCAATGCGGCGAGCGTGCTGGTGGGCGACTACCTCTATTCGCGCTCGTTCGAGATGATGGTCGGCGTCGGCAAGATGCGCGTGATGGAGATCCTGTCCGAGGCGACGACGATCATTTCCGAAGGCGAAGTGCTGCAGCTTCTGAACATGCACGATGCGGACGTCGACGAAACGCGCTACATGCAGGTGATCCGCTACAAGACGGCCAAGCTGTTCGAAGCGTCGGCGCGTCTGGGCGCAGTGCTCGCTGGCGCCGACGCACCGACGGAGGCCGCGGCCGCCGAATACGGCCGGCGGATCGGCACCGCGTTCCAGATCATGGACGACTGGCTCGATTACGCGGGCACGGCCGAAGCAATGGGCAAGAACGCCGGCGACGATCTGCGCGAAGGCAAGCCGACGCTGCCGCTGATCTATCTGATCGAGCGCGGTACGCCCGAGCAGGCGGCGCTCGCGCGCGAAGCGATCGAACAGGGCGGCACCGATCGGTTCGACACCATTTTCGATGCGATCACGCGCTCGGGCGCGCTCGATCACACGCTCGAATGCGCACGCCAGGAAGCGCTGGCGGCCGCAGCGGCGATTACCGCGTTTCCCGATTCGACATACAAGGAAAGCCTGCTCGCGCTGTGCTCGTATTCGACGTCGCGGCAGTCGTAAGGGCGCGGCAGTAGGCGCGGCGGCAGGACGCCATGGCCGCGCCGATCAGACGCTTCGAAAATTTTCTTTCCCAAGGTATTCCATTTTCGAAAAAGCGCTGATATAGTTATGTTCTTGCTCGACGACGCAGCTGTCTTGAAGAAGACGGCGAAATCGGAAGAGTCCAAATCGGGGTGTAGCTTAGCCTGGTAGAGCGCTACGTTCGGGACGTAGAGGCCGGAGGTTCGAATCCTCTCACCCCGACCAGATTTGTAAAAACCGTGCACCACGTGCACGGTTTTTTTTCGTCCGTACGCGCGGCGCCCTCGCCGCATCGGTACGGCCGCCTCTGCTATATTCGCTCCATCCCTGTCCTTCACAGCCTCTTCCACGCGTGGACCAAATTCCCTTATGGGCGCAAATCGGCGCCGTCTTTCTGCTTCTCCTCTGTTCCAGCTTCTTTTCCATCTCCGAAACCGCCATGATGGCGCTCAACCGCCATCGGCTGAAGCATCTCGTCGGCCAGGGCGCGCTTGGCGCGAAAGCGACGCAAGGCCTGCTCACGCGCACCGATCTGCTGCTCAGCGTGATCCTGATCGGCAACAACCTGTTCAACACGATCATCCCGGTCCTCACGACGTCGATCGCGCTTCATACCTTCGGCCGTAACAATCTCGCGCTGTCGATCGCGACCGGCATCGTCGCGTTCCTGATCATCGTGTTCGCGGAGATCGCGCCGAAGATCGTCGGCGCGACCTTCCCGGAGCGCATCGCGCTGCCCGCGAGCCTCGTGATCGCGCCGCTGATGCGCGTGTTCAAGCCGGTCGTCTGGTTCGTCAACGCGCTCGCGAACGGTGTGCTGTGGGCGCTGCGCATCAATACGAAGAAAGGTCGCGATCAGCGGATGTCGGCCGACGAACTGCGTGCGATCGTGCTCGAATCGAGCAGCTTCATGCCGACCAAGCACCGCAGCATCCTGCTCAACCTGTTCGATCTCGAAAACATCACCGTCGACGACGTGATGGTGCCGCGCCGCCAGATCGAGTCGCTCAACTTCCATGCGCCGCTCGACGACATCCTGCATCAGCTCGAGACCTGCTATCACAACCGGCTGGTCGTCTACGAGGGCGATATCGACAAGGTGCTCGGCGTGCTGCACGTACGCAAGACGCTGACCGCGCTGCACAACCAGGATTTCGATCGCGAAACGCTGCGCGAACTGCTCGCGGAACCGTATTACGTGCCGTCGGGTACGCCGGTCGTCCAGCAGCTGCAGTATTTCCAGGAAAGCCGGCAGCGCACCGCGCTCGTCGTCAATGAATACGGCGAACTCGAAGGCCTCGTCACGCCCGAAGACATCATCGAGGAACTGATCGGCGAGTTCACGACGTCGATGCCGCGCAGCGAGCGCGCGGGCGGCTGGGATGAAAACGGCGAATGCATCGTCGCGGCCAGCATGCCGCTGCGCGAGCTGAATCGCTGGCTGCATCTGAAGCTACCGACCGACGGCCCGAAGACGCTCAACGGCCTGATTCTCGAAATCCTCGAGGAAATTCCGGAAGACGACGTCTGCCTGAAGATCGGCGACGTGATGCTCGAAGTGATGCGCAGCGACGATCAGGCGGTGCGCACGGTGAAGCTGTTCCGGCCGCGCGGTGCCGGATCGCGCGCGAAGGGCGGCGCCCGTCGCTAGCGCATTTGCGTCCGTTCGCGCGGCGCGTCCGTGTCGCGCGCCGCTGCGACGCGCGGGAAGAACGGTTTCACCGTCACGCCAAGCTCCCCGCTAACGCCGAACGCCCGTCACGGGCGCGGCCGCGCCTGACCGAACGGCCGACTACCGGTGCCTGCCGTGCCGCGCGATCCTGTACGCGTCTCGATCAACGGCGGCCGACGCGCCGGCTCACATGAACTTTCCCGCTTCCCGCACGGCGCCGCGTGCGCCTGCGCCCTCCGACGCAGCGGCCGCGGCCGCTGTGCCCCGCTCGCTCGATGCGGCGCAGCTCGACGATGCGCCTGCGGTGCGCCTGCTCACCGACACGCTGCATGCGGCGCATGCACGCGATGCCTCCGACATTCACATCGAGCCGTTCGAAGGCGGCTGGCGCATCCGGCTGCGCATCGACGGCGTGCTGCACGAGCATGGGCGGCCGCCCGTTCACCTGCGCGACGCGCTTGTCACGCGCATCAAGGTGCTCGCGCGCATGGACATCGCCGAGCGTCGGCTTCCGCAGGACGGCCGGCTGCGGATCGCGCTCGGCGGCGGCACGCGCGGCGACTACCGCGTGAGCTCGCTGCCGACGCTGTTCGGCGAAAAGCTCGTGCTGCGCCGACTCGAAACGCTGCCGCCCGATCTCACGCTCGCCGCGCTCGGCTTCGATGCGCAGCAGGCACGCGCGATGGAAGCCGCGATCCGCGCACCGCACGGCCTCGTGCTCGTCACGGGCCCGACGGGCAGCGGCAAGACGCTGTCGCTGTACTGCGCGCTGCAGATGCTCGATCGCGATGCCCACAACGTCTGCACGGTAGAAGACCCCGCCGAAATCCAGCTCGATGGCATCAACCAGGTCGGCGTCGCGGAAAAAGCCGGCCTCACGTTCGCGACCGCGCTGCGCGCACTGCTGCGGCAGGATCCGGACGTCATCATGGTCGGCGAGATCCGCGATGCCGAAACGGCCGACGTCGCGATCAAGGCCGCGCAGACCGGCCATCTCGTGCTGTCGACGCTGCATACGAACGACGCGCCGGCCGCGATCGCGCGGCTCCTCGACATCGGCGTTGCGCCGTACAACCTCGCGGCCGCGCTGCGCCTCGTCACGGCGCAACGGCTCGTCAGGCGGCTGTGCGTCGGCTGCCGCGTGCCGTCGGACGCGCCGGCCGCGCTGCTGCGCGACGCGGGCTGCGACGCGCCCGCGCTCGAATCCGGATGGCGCCCGTTCGTCGCGCGCGGCTGCGCCGCATGCCACGGCATCGGTTATCGCGGCCGCATCGGCCTGCATCAGACGATGCCGGTGTCGTCGCGGCTCGCCGAACGTATCGTCGCGCGTGCGAGCGTCGGCGAACTCGCGCGATGCGCGGCGGCGGAAGGTGTTCGCAGCTTGCGCGACGCGGCGCTCGCGCGCGTTCGAGATGGCACGACGAGCGTCGCGGAAGCGCTCGCCGCCACGCCGAACGCATGACCGTGCGCACGCCGCCCCGCGAGATGCGCTTCGCCTGGCGCGGCCGTCGCCGCGACGGCACGCCGCGCAGCGGCACCGTCATCGCGTTCGACGCCGCCGCTGCGCGCGCCGGGCTCGCGCGCGACGGCATCGCCGTGCTGTCGCTCGCCGCGCGCGGGCCGGCAAGGCCGCCGACGGCGCGTGCCCGCGACGTCACGCGCTTCACCCGTCAGCTCGCGAGCCTGCTGCAGGCCGGCCTGCCGCTCGCGCCGGCGCTCGACATGCTGTCGCGCACGCGCACGCACGGCGGCCTGCCGCGCATCGCCGCCGGCCTGGCGCGCGAGATCGTCGACGGGCAGCGCTTCGCGGCCGCGCTCGCGCTGTACCCGTCGCAGTTCGGCACGCTGTATCGGCAACTGATCGAGGTCGGCGAAGCGTCGGGCGCACTCGGCACGGTCCTGATGCGCATCGCCGAGCATCGCGAACGTGCGGACGCGCAATGGCGCAAGCTGCGCACGGCGCTCGCCTATCCGGCCGTCGTGATCCTGTTCGCACTCGCGATCGCGGCCGCGCTGATGGTGTGGGTCGTGCCGACCTTCCGGCAGATCTTCGACGGTTTCGGCACCGCGCTGCCGGCGCCGACCCGTGCGCTGCTCGCGCTCTCGTCCGCGCTGTCGGCATCGGGCGGCGCATTGGCCGCCGGCGCCGCCGCAACTGCGCTCGCCACGCAATACGCGTTGCGGCGCTCGCCGACGCTGCGATACGCGCTCGCGCGGCAGGCGTTGCGCGCGCCGCTCATCGGCGACACGCTGACGCGATACGCGGCCGCGCGCTGGTGCCGCTCGCTCGCGACGCTGCTCGGCGCCGGCGTGCCGCTCGCCGACGCGTTCGCGACGCTCGAACGAACGGCCGGCCACCCCGTGTTCGAACGGGCGAGCACGCAGATCGCCGCGCGCGTGCTGCGCGGCGCACGCCTGGCCGACGCGATGCAGGCGAGTGACTGCTTCCCGGACGACATCGTGCAGCCGATCGCCGTCGCCGAAGAAACCGGCGCGCTCGACACGATGCTCGCGGACATCGCGACGTTGTCCGAACATCAGCTCGACGCACGTATCGACACGCTGGCCGCACTCGGCGAACCGCTGATCGTGATCGTGCTCGGCGCGCTCGTCGGCGGGCTCGTAATCGCGATGTATCTGCCGATCCTTCAGCTCGGCAACGTGGTGTAGCATCGCAGCGCACTGTCGCCCTTTTTGTCGGAACCCCTCAGCATCATGACGCCCGCGCCCCTGTACGCCGCCTCTTCTGCGCCCGAGAGCACGCTGCTCGCCCTGGCGATGCTGCCGCCTGCCGCGCAGTATGTGTTCGCGGTCGTGCTCGGCCTGTGCGTCGGCAGCTTCGTCAACGTGGTCGTGCACCGGTTACCGGTGATGATGCAGCGCGCGTGGCAGCGCGAGATTGCCGACGCAACCGGCAATGCGGCGGCCGCACCCGACGACGGCTATCCGCTGCGCTACGACCTCTGCCGTCCGCGCAGCGCCTGCCCGCATTGCGGCCACGTGCTGCGCGCGTGGGAAAACATCCCGCTCGTCAGCTATCTGCTGCTGCGCGGGCGCTGCAGGCAGTGCAGCCGTCCGATCGGCGCGCGCTATCCGCTCGTCGAGCTGGCCGGCGGCCTGCTCGCGGCCGGCTCGCTCGCGGCCTTCGGGATGACGGGCACCGCGCTGGCCGCGTTCGGCCTGTGCGCGGCGCTGCTCGCGATGAGCGCGATCGACATGCGCACCGGCTACCTGCCCGACTCGATGACGCTGCCGCTCTTGTGGGCCGGCCTCGTGCTGAATCTCGGCGGCACGTTCGCGTCGCTGCGTTCGGCGGTGATCGGCGCGATGGCCGGCTATCTGTTCCTGTGGTCGATCTACTGGCTGTTCAAATGGCTGCGCGGCATCGAGGGCATCGGCTTCGGGGACCTGAAACTGCTCGCGGCGCTCGGCGCGTGGCTCGGCTGGGCCGCGCTGCCGCAGGTCGTGCTGTTCGCAGCCGTGACGGGCGCGCTCGTCGGGCTCGTCGCGACCTGGCGCGGCCGCATGCGTTTCGAGGAGCCGATTCCGTTCGGCCCGTTCCTTGCGGCCGGCGGGGCGGCTACGCTGTTTTTCGGCACCCCTTTTTATTCCGCGCTCGGAGGCTGACACATGTTTTCAGTGGGACTCACCGGCGGTATCGGCAGCGGCAAGACGACCGTCGCCGATCTGTTTGCCGCGCGCGGCGCGTCGATCGTCGATACCGACGTGATCGCGCACCGTATTACCGCGCCGGGCGGTCTCGCGATGCGCGAGATCGAGCGTACGTTCGGGCCGGATTTCGTCGCCGCCGACGGCTCGCTCGATCGCGCGAAGATGCGCGCGCTCGTCTTCAGCGACGACGCTGCGCGCCGCCGCCTCGAAGCGATCACGCACCCGCTGATCCGCGCGGAAACCGATCGCGAAGCGCGCGAAGCGCAAGGCGCGTACGTGATATACGTCGTGCCGCTGCTCGTCGAATCGGGCAACTGGAAGGCGCGTGCCGACCGGATACTCGTCGTCGACTGTCCGGTCGAGACCCAGATTGCGCGCGTGATGCGGCGCAACGATTTCACGCGCGAGCAGGTCGAAGCGATCATCGCGCGGCAGGCGACGCGCGAGGCGCGTCTTGCCGCGGCCGACGACGTGATCGTCAACGACGCGGCGACGCCGGCGGCACTCGCCGCGCAGGTCGATGCACTGCACCAACGCTATCTGCAGCACGCGGCAACGATGCGCTAACGATGCGTTGAACGCGCGCGCACTCGTGATGGCGTACGAAATTGGCGCGTTGCTAGGGTAGAGTGTGAGCATTAGAATGTCCTGCATTGTTTCCATCCCTATCCGAGAGGCGAGCGCGCTTGATTCTTTACGAGTATCCGTTCAATGAGCGAATTCGCACGCTGCTGCGCCTCGAAGACTTGTTCGAGCGCTTCGCGTTCTTTTTGGCTCAAGAGGACCCGCGGGAACATCACGTCGCGCTGACGACGCTGTTCGAAATCGCCGAGGTGACGGGCCGCGCGGACCTGAAATCGGATCTGATGAAGGAGCTCGAACGTCAGCGCCAGACGCTCGCGCCGTTTCGCGGCAATCCCGGCATCGAACAGAACGCGCTCGAAGCCGTGCTCGGCGAGATCGAGCAGACGCTCGCCAATCTCGCGCAAATGCAGGGCAAGACGGGGCAGCATCTGGTCGACAACGAATGGCTCGCGAGCATTCGCAGCCGCGCGGTGATCCCCGGCGGCACCTGCAAGTTCGACCTGCCGTCGTACTACGCATGGCAGCAATGGCCCGCCGAGCAGCGGCGCCAGGACATCGCGAAGTGGATCATGCCTTTGCTGCCGCTGCGCGACGCGGCGACGATCGTGCTGCGGCTCGCGCGCGAATCGGGTCAGGCGTCGAAAGTGATGGCGATGCAGGGCAGCTATCAGCAGATGCTGTCCGGCCGCAGCTATCAGCTGATGCAGGTGCGTGTGCCGCGCGAACTGCACGTGATACCGGAAGCGAGCGCGAACAAGTACATGCTCTGGGTGCGGTTCACGATGCAGGACGGCGACGTGCGGCCGCGCGCGGTCGACATCGACGTGCCGTTCCAGCTGACCTTGTGCAATCTGTAACGGCCGCGTGCCGGATCGTTTTTTCGTATGGTTACCGTTGTCAAATGTCCGTCGTGCGGCGTAGCGGTGCGCTGGACGCCCGAGAATCAATTCCGTCCGTTTTGTTCGGCCCGCTGCAAACAGCTCGACCTCGGTGCATGGGCGTCCGAAAAGTACCGGATCGGCGGCTCGGACGATGCGCCGCTGTCCGATGAGGACGGCACGGACGAACGCCGCGACAACTGAGCGGCGCGCGACGCCGCCGGGTATGCGAAGCGATCGGCCGCACGGGCCGGCCGCGGCGACGTCAGCGTGACGCCGCCTCCTGCTCGAGCAGTGCCAGCACCGGCAGCGCCGCGGGCAGCAGCGGCGCGACGTCGACCGGCAGCGGCTGCCAGACGAACGCCTGCCCTTCCTTGCTGTGCGGCTCGCCCGTCCAGCCCGTGACCTTGCAGAAATACAGCCGCACGTACGCGTGCGGATAGTCGTGCTCGAGCGTGTGCCAGCGGTGGCTCGCCGTGACGACGATGCCGAGTTCCTCGTGCAGTTCGCGCGCGAGCGCGTCCTCGACGCTCTCGCCGGCCTCGAGCTTGCCGCCCGGAAATTCCCAGTAGCCTTCGTACGGCTTGCCCTGCAGCCGCTGCGCGAGCAGGTAGAGGCTGCGGCCGGTCGCGTCGTCGGACTGCACCATCACGCCGACCGCGACTTCGGTCACCTTGCGCCCGTCGGGTGCGTGCGCGGCGGACGCCACGCCATCGACGCCGCTCATGCCTGCTCCTTGCGGCCCGACCAGTCGCGCGCGAATTGCCATGCGACGCGTCCCGAACGCGACCCGCGCTCGAGCGCCCACACGAGCGCGTCGCCGCGCGCGGTCTCGATTTCCGCTTCCGGGCAACCGAAATGGCGCAGCCAGTGCGCGACGATGTCGAGATAGTCGTCCTGCTTGAACGGGTAGAAGCTGACCCACAGCCCGAAGCGCTCGGACAGCGAGATCTTTTCCTCGACAACCTCGCCCGGATGGATTTCGCCGTCCGGCAGGTGCTTGTACGTCTCGTTGTCGCTCATGTACTCGGGCAACAGATGGCGGCGGTTCGACGTCGCGTAGATCAGCACGTTGTCCGATTGCGCGGCGATCGAGCCGTCGAGCGCGACCTTCAGCGCCTTGTAGCCCGACTCGCCGTCCTCGAACGACAAGTCGTCGCAGAACACGATGAAGCGCTCGGGGCGCGGCGAGATCAGCTCGACGATGTCGCCGAGATCGTGCAGATCGTCCTTGTCGACTTCGATCAGGCGCAGCCCGTCGTTCGCGAACGCGTTCAGGCACGCCTTGATCAGCGACGACTTGCCGGTGCCGCGCGCGCCCGTCAGCAGCACGTTGTTGGCCGGCTTCTTCTGGACGAACTGCCGCGTGTTCTGCTCGATCAGCCCTTTCTGGCGATCGATGTTGTGCAGATCGTCGAGCGTGATCGTCGACACGGCCGGCACCGGCTGCAGATAGCCGCGCCCCTGGCGCTTGCGCCAGCGGAACGCGTGCGCCGCGTTCCAGTCGACGGCTGCCGGCGCGGGCGGCAGCATGGATTCGAGGCGGCCGAGCAGCGCTTCGGCCCGCGTCAGAAATTGTTCGAGCTTGTCCATGTCGTTCGAGCGCCCCCGATCAGGAGCGGTAATCCGCGTTGATGCTCACGTAATCGTGCGACAGGTCGCACGTCCAGATCGTTGCTTGCGCGTCGCCGCGGCCGAGCAGCACGCGGATCGTGATCTCGCTCTGCTTCATCACGCGCTGGCCGTCCTCTTCCCGGTAGGCCGGGTTGCGGCCGCCCGCCTTCGCGACGAGGACGTCGTCCAGATACAGGTCGATCTTGTCGACGTCGAGATCCGCGACGCCCGCGTAGCCGATCGCCGCGAGAATCCGGCCGAGGTTCGGGTCCGATGCGTAGAACGCCGTCTTGACGAGCGGCGAGTGGCCGATCGCATAGGCGATCTGCCGGCACTCGGCGACGCTGCGCCCGCCTTCGACCTGCACCGCGATGAACTTCGTCGCGCCCTCGCCGTCGCGCACGATCAGCTGCGACAGCGTCTGCGCGAGCGCCGTGACCGCATCGCGCAGCGCCGCGTAGGCCGGCGAGTCGGTCGACGTGATCGCCGGCAGCGTGCTCTTGCCGGACGCGATCAGCATGAACGAGTCGTTCGTCGACGTATCGCCGTCGATCGTGATGCAGTTGAACGAGCGGTCGGCGACTTCCTTCACGAGCGTGTCGAGCACCGGCTGCGCAACCGCTGCATCGAAGGCGAGGAAGCCGAGCATCGTCGCCATGTTCGGCTTGATCATCCCCGCGCCCTTGCTGATGCCCGTCAGCGTGACCGTGTGGCCGTCGATCGTCACGCGGCGCGACGCGGCCTTCGGCAGCGTATCGGTCGTCATGATCGCCTGCGCGGCGTCGTACCAGTTCGCGGCAGCGCGGTTCGCCAGCGCGGCCGGCAGGCCCGCCTTCAGCCGATCGATCGGCAGCGGTTCGAGGATCACGCCGGTCGAGAACGGCAACACCTGCGACGGCTCGATGCCGGCCAGACGCGCGAGTTCGGCGCAGGTTTCGCGCGCGTTCGCAAGGCCCGGCTCGCCCGTGCCCGCATTGGCGTTGCCCGTATTCACGACGAGCGCGCGGATCCCCGCGCCGCCCGCGCGCACCTTCGCCAGATGCTCGCGGCATACGGTGACGGGCGCCGCGCAAAAGCGGTTCTCGGTGAACACGCCGGCGACCGTCGCACCTTCGTCGACGGAGATGACGAGCACGTCCTTGCGATTCGGCTTGCGGATGTTCGCTTCGGCCCAGCCGAGCGTGACGCCGGCGACGGGATGCAGTTGGGCGGGATCGATCGACGGAAAATTGACAGCCATGGGGCACACCTGCCGAAAGGAAAATGCCGGCGCGCGCCGGCATCGATTGGACGAACCGGCGGCCGCTCGCGCGCGCCGCCGCAACTCAGATCACTGACGTCAACCCAACACGACGCGGCGCACAGGGCACGCCGCGCCGCCGATCATGACAGCTTGCCGTGACAGTGCTTGTACTTCTTGCCGCTGCCGCACGGGCACGGGTCGTTGCGGCCGACCTTCGGCATTTCGCCGCCGGGGCCGCTGTGCGCCATCGCGCTGCCGACCATGTCGGCCGTCGCGGCGGCCGCGGCGACCGCCGCACCGCCGGCCGCCGGCGCGCCGGCTTCCGCGAACTCCGCGTGCTGATACTCGACGTTCTCGAGATGGCTGCTGCGCTCCTCGATCTGCTCGGCCGCCTCTTCGAGCTGCTCCGGCGACTGGATCTGCACGTTCATCACGATCCGCGTGACTTCCTGCTTGATCGCCTCGAGCATCGCTGCGAACAGCTCGAACGCCTCGCGCTTGTATTCCTGCTTCGGATTCTTCTGCGCGTAACCGCGCAGGTGGATGCCCTGACGCAGGTGGTCGAGCGCCGCCAGGTGCTCGCGCCACAGGCGGTCGACCGTCTGCAGCATGACGGAGCGCTCGAACGCGCTGAACGATTCGCGGCCGACCAGCGCAACCTTCGCTTCGTACTGCTCGTCGGCGGCCGTCGTCACCGCGTCGAGGATCTCGTCCGCCGTGATCGACGACGACTCGTTCACCATTTCCTGAATCGCCAGATCGAGCTGCCAGTCGTTGCGCAGCGCTTCCTCGAGCTCAGGCACGTCCCACTGCTCTTCGATGCTGCCTTCCGGCACGAACTGGCGGACGACGTCGGCGATCACGCTGTGACGCATCGCGGTGATCGTCTCGGTGATGTCGTGCGCTTCGAGCAGTTCGTTGCGCTGCTGGTAGATGACCTTGCGCTGGTCGTTCGCGACGTCGTCGTACTCGAGCAGCTGCTTGCGGATGTCGAAGTTGCGCGCTTCGACCTTGCGCTGCGCGGACTCGATCGAACGCGTGACGATGCCGGCCTCGATCGCCTCGCCTTCGGGCATCTTCAGACGATCCATGATCGCGCGCACGCGGTCGCCCGCGAAGATGCGCAGCAGCGGATCGTCGAGCGACAGATAGAAGCGCGACGAGCCCGGATCGCCCTGACGGCCCGCACGGCCGCGCAGCTGGTTGTCGATCCGGCGCGACTCGTGCCGCTCGGTGCCGATGATGTGCAGGCCCCCGGCCGCCTTCACCTGCTCGTGCAGCGATTCCCACTCGTCATGCAGCTGCTGGATGCGGCGCGCCTTCTCGTCGGCCGGAATCGACTCGTCGGCCTCGATGAACGCGGCCTGCTTCTCGACGTTGCCGCCGAGCACGATGTCGGTGCCGCGGCCGGCCATGTTGGTCGCAATCGTGATCGCGCGCGGGCGTCCGGCTTCCGCGACGATCGCGGCTTCGCGCTCGTGCTGCTTCGCGTTCAGCACTTCGTGCGGCAGCCCGGCCTGCTTCAGCAGGTGCGACAGCAGCTCCGAGTTCTCGATCGACGTCGTGCCGACGAGCACCGGCTGACCGCGCTCGTAGCAGTCGCGGATGTCGCGGATCACCGCGTCGTAGCGCTCCTTGGCCGTCTTGTAGATCTGGTCCTGCTTGTCGATCCGCTTCGGCGGACGGTTGGTCGGAATCACGACCGTCTCGAGACCGTAGATCTCGTTGAATTCGTACGCTTCGGTATCGGCGGTACCGGTCATGCCCGCGAGCTTCGCGTACATCCGGAAGTAGTTCTGGAACGTGATCGACGCGAGCGTCTGGTTCTCGCTCTGGATCTTCACGTGCTCCTTCGCCTCGACCGCCTGATGCAGGCCGTCGGACCAGCGGCGGCCCGCCATCAGGCGGCCCGTGAATTCGTCGACGATGACCACTTCGCCGTTCTGCACGACGTAGTGCTGATCCTTGTGGAACAGCGTGTGCGCGCGCAGCGCCGCGTACACGTGGTGCATCAGCGTGATGTTCTGCGGCGCGTACAGGCTTTCGCCCTCGCCGATGAGGCCCCACTCGGCGAGCAGGCGCTCGGCCTTTTCGTGGCCCGACTCGGTCAGGAACACCTGGCGCGACTTCTCGTCGAGCGTGTAGTCGCCCGGCTTCTCGACGCCAGTGCCGTCGGCCTTCTCCTCGCCGATCTGGCGCTCGAGCAGCGGCGGCAGCGCGTTCATCCGCACGTACAGCTCGGTGTGATCCTCGGCCTGGCCGGAGATGATCAGCGGCGTGCGCGCCTCGTCGATCAGGATCGAGTCGACTTCGTCAACGACTGCAAAGTTCAGTGCCCGCTGCACGCGCGCGCCGGTCTCGTAGACCATGTTGTCGCGCAGGTAGTCGAAGCCGAACTCGTTGTTCGTGCCGTACGTGATGTCGGCCGCGTACGCCTGCTGCTTCTGGTCGTGCTCCATCCCGGACAGGTTGATGCCGACCGACAGACCGAGGAAGTTGTAGAGGCGCGCCATCCATTCGGCGTCGCGCTGCGCGAGATAGTCGTTGACCGTCACGACGTGCACGCCGCGGCCCGACAGCGCATTGAGGTAGACGGGCAGCGTCGCGACCAGCGTCTTGCCTTCGCCGGTGCGCATTTCGGCGATCTTGCCGTAGTGCAGCACCATGCCGCCGATCAGCTGCACGTCGAAGTGGCGCATCTTCAGCACGCGGCGGCTCGCCTCGCGGCAGACCGCGAACGCTTCGGGCAGCAGCTTGTCGAGCGACTCCCCGGCCGCGACACGCTGGCGGAATTCGTCCGTCTTGCCGCGCAACTGGTCGTCCGTCAGCTTCTCGATCTGCGTTTCGAGCGCATTGATCGCCGCGACGGTCTTTTGGTATTGCTTGACGAGCCGCTGGTTGCGGCTGCCAAAAATTTTCTGGAGAAAACCGGTTGTCATCGGATCGGATCCTGCGTCGCAGCACCGGCGCCCGGCGCGTGTTGCGCGCCCCGACGCCCGAGCCCCGGCGGCTTAGCGAATGGGTGGACTCAAACGTCGAATTTTAGCACGCGAGGGCGCACGCGCCCGTGTCTCGGCGGGATCGCGGTTGCGCGCCGCATGCGCGTCGCGAGCGCCGAAACCCGCGCGGGCGCGGGCCGGCGCGAGTACAATCGGCGGCAACCTCCGCGCGCGTGCGCGCCCGAAGAATGACTCGATGACCCGCTTTTCCAACCGTTTCGGCCCGCTCCCCGCGTATCGCCCGCAGCCCGTGTCCGAAGTGCTCGGCCGCGCCGATGCCTTCGCCGCACTGCGCGCCGGCGTCGAGCAGGTCGCGTCGCTGCAGCGCGACCTCGCCGCGTTGCTGCCCGACTATCTGGCGGCGCACGTCGAACCGGGCTTCGTGAAGGACGGCACCCTGACCCTCTTTGCCGCCCACAACGCGCTCGCGGCCCGCTTGCGGCAGGTCGAACCGCGCCTGCTCGCCGATCTGCAAAAACGCGGCTGGCCCGTGTCGACGCTGCGCGTGCGCGTGCGGCCGAAGGACGCGCCGGAACCGGCGCCGCAGAAGCAGGCGCGCATGACGCCAGCCGGCGCGGCCGCGTTGCGCGATCTGGCCGACCATCTCGCGCCGTCGCCGCTGCAGGCCGCGCTCGCGCGGATGGCCGCGCGCCACGGCGCGAAGAAGACGCCGCGCTGAGCACGCGGCGCGCAAGCGAAACGCAATAAAAAAGCGGCCCGCAGGCCGCTTTTTTTACAGATTCGACTTGCCGCGCTTACGCGAAGGCCGTCTGCGTATCGAACGCGAAGCCGCTCGGCGCAGCTTGCGGATCGTCGAACGTGACGATCTCGTAAGCGTCCTCGTGTGCGAGCAGTTCGCGCAGCAGCGCGTTGTTCAGCCCGTGCCCCGACTTGTACGCGGTGTACGACGCGAGCAGCGGATGGCCGACCACGTACAGATCGCCGATCGCATCGAGCATCTTGTGCTTCACGAATTCGTCGTCGTAGCGCAGGCCGTCGTTGTTCAGGATGCGGTACTCGTCGAGCACGATCGCGTTGTCCATGCTGCCGCCGCGCGCCAGGCCCAGTTCGCGCATCATCTCGACTTCGTGCGCGAAGCCGAACGTGCGCGCGCGCGCGATCTCGCGCACGTACGACGTGTTCGCGAAGTCGACCTCGAGCGCCTGGCCCGTCTTGTCGACCGCCGGATGACGGAAGTCGATCGTGAATTTCAGCTTGAAGCCGAAGAACGGATCGAGACGCGCGAACTTGTCGCCGTCGCGCACTTCGACCGGCTTCTTGACCTTGATGAAGCGCTTCGGCGCATTCTGCTCTTCGATGCCGGCCGACTGGATCAGGAACACGAACGATGCCGCGCTGCCATCCATGATCGGGATTTCCTCGGCCGTCACGTCGACATACAGGTTGTCGATGCCGAGCCCCGCGCACGCGGACATCAGGTGCTCGATCGTCGACACGCGCGCGCCATCCTTCTGCAGCACCGATGCGAGCCGCGTGTCGCCGATCGACATCGCGCTGGCCGGAATATCGACGGGCGTGGGCAAGTCGACGCGCGAAAACACGATCCCCGTGCCCGGCGCGGCGGGACGGAGCGTCAGTTCGACCTTGCGGCCCGAGTGGAGACCGATACCGACGGTCTTCACGATCGATTTGATGGTGCGCTGCTTCAGCATGATGTTCTTTGTCTTGATTGAAGATTCCAATCAGGAGTTATCTTCGATAGGCGTGATTATAGCGTAATTCCCTATTCAACGCCGTTTGAAACTGCGTATCAATCTGTTTCGACTGTTTACCCGCGCCGATACGGGACGGGCCGATGCCCGGAACGGAGGCGTTTCCGGTCATCGGCCCGTGTTACAACTGCCCCGAGCGCGGTAAGCGGCGTTGCCGGCAAGCAACGGCGCACCGCACGATCAGGACGTCAACGTCGCGAGCACGCTCGCCGCATCGCTCACTTCGAATTTGCCCGGCGCTTCGACGGCCAGCGTCTTGACCACACCGTCGTCGACCACCATCGCGTAGCGCAGGGAACGGATTCCCATGCCACGCGCGGACAAATCCTGCGTCAGCCCCAGCGCATGAGTGAAAGCCGCGCTGCCGTCCGCCATCATGCGCACCTTGCCCGCGGTGTGCAGATCACGTCCCCATGCGCCCATCACGAATGCGTCGTTGACGGACACGCACCAGATCTCGTCGATGCCCGCCGCGCGCAAGCGCTCCGCGTGCTCGACATAGCCCGGCACATGCTGCGCCGAGCAGGTCGGCGTGAAAGCGCCCGGCAATCCGAAGATCACCACACGCTTGCCCGCGACCTGTTCGCGCACGCTGAAGGCGTTCGGCCCCAGCGTGCAGCCCTCGCGCGCGTCGTCGACGAATTCGAACAGTTGCGCGTCGGGCAGCGCGTCGCCCACTTGAATCATGGCTGGTCCCTCATAGCGATACGGTTTTTCGGCATGTTGCGGACAGCACGACCCACCCCGCTTCGCGCAAGCGAAGAGGGCACGTCTCCCGGCCCGGCGTCGTCTCGACGCGGCCTGTTGCGGTTCGTGGCATCCGTCACGCCGGCGTTACCGCGGCGACACCGCCGCGGCTTCGCCTGTGTATGCGTCAGTCGGCCTGCTTGCGCAGGAAAGCCGGAATGTCGTACGTGTCGACACCCTTCTCCTGCAGCGCCTGCACGTGCGATGCCGCGGTTTCGCGCGAGTTGCGCCACACCGCCGGCGTGTCGAGCGCGCCGTAGTCTGCCGTGCTGACGTGGTGCGGCTGTGCGTAGCCGTGCGAAACCGCGTTGACCGGCTGGTTGTCGGTACCGGTGCGCAGCAGCGTCATCGGTGCCGACTGCTGCTTCTTCGCCGCACGGCCCAGACCCGTCGCCACGACCGTCACGCGCAGCGCATCGCCCATCGCGTCGTCGTACACCGCACCGAAGATCACCGTCGCGTCTTCCGCCGCGTAGCTCTTGATCGTGTTCATCACTTCGCGCGTTTCCGACAGACGCAGCGAACGGCTCGACGTGATGTTGACCAGCACGCCGCGCGCGCCCGACAGATCGACGCCTTCGAGCAGCGGGCTCGCCACGGCCTGTTCCGCCGCGAGGCGCGCGCGATCGACGCCGGCGACCGTCGCCGTGCCCATCATCGCCTTGCCCTGCTCGCCCATCACCGTCTTCACGTCTTCGAAGTCGACGTTCACGAGACCGTCGACGTTGATGATTTCCGCGATGCCGGCCACTGCGTTGTTCAGCACGTCGTCCGCGCACTGGAAGCACTTGTCCATCTCGGCGTCGTCGCCCATCACGTCGAACAGCTTGTCGTTGAGCACGACGATCAGCGAATCGACGTGATCCTCGAGCTGCTGCGAACCGGCTTCCGCGACGCGCATGCGCTTGCCGCCTTCGAACTCGAACGGCTTGCTGACCACGCCGACGGTCAGAATGCCCATCTCCTTCGCGATCTGCGCGACGACCGGTGCCGCGCCCGTGCCGGTGCCACCGCCCATGCCGGCCGTGATGAACACCATGTGCGCGCCGCGCAGTGCGTCGGCGATGCGCTCACGCGCTTCCTCGGCCGCTGCACGGCCCATTTCCGGCTTCGCGCCGGCGCCAAGGCCGGTATTGCCGAGCTGGATCACCGACGGTGCACGCGAACGCGACAGCGCCTGCGCATCCGTGTTCATCACGATGAAGTCGACGCCTTGCACGCCGCGGTTGATCATGTGCTGCACGGCATTGCCGCCAGCGCCGCCAACGCCGACCACCTTGATGATGGTGCCGTTGGTTTCGGTTTCCAGCATTTCGAATTCCATTGTTGCCTCCGTCAAGAAAATTACCGCTACTCGGCCGTTATTCGGCAGGAGATCGGGCAACCCCCTGTCGCGCGCCAGCCGCCGGCACCAGCGCGAATTTCGATTCGGTTCTCCGCACGCTCGGTTTGCCGAGCCGCGCGGCGCTTAAAAATTGCTCAGGAACCACTCCTTCATCCGCGAGAAGATCTGCCCCGCGTTGCCGGACTGCACCGCAACCTTGCGGCCGCGCATGCGCTGCGCGCTGCCTTCGACGAGCAGCCCCATCGCCGTCGAATAGCGCGGATTGCGCACGACGTCGGCAAGACCGCCCGCGTACTCGGGCGCACCGATGCGCACCGGCTTCAGGAAAATGTCCTCGCCGAGCTCGACCATGCCCGGCATCATCGCCGCGCCGCCGGTAATGACCACGCCGGAGCTCAGCAGTTCTTCGTAACCCGATTCGCGCACGACCTGCTGCACGAGCGAGAACAGTTCCTCGACGCGCGGCTCGATCACGGCCGCGAGCGCCTGGCGCGACAGCGTGCGCGGACCGCGCTCGCCGAGACCCGGCACTTCGACCATCTCGTCCGGATCGGCGAGTGCCTGCTTCGCGATTCCGTAGCCGACCTTGATGTCTTCCGCATCGGGCGTCGGCGTGCGCAGCGCCATCGCGATGTCGCTCGTGATCTGGTCGCCGGCGATCGGAATCACGGCCGTGTGACGGATCGCGCCTTCCGCGAAGATCGCGATGTCGGTCGTGCCGCCGCCGATGTCGACGAGCACCACGCCGAGATCCTTCTCGTCTTCGGTCAGCACCGCGAGCGACGACGCGAGCGGCTGCAGGATCAGGTCGTTCACCTCGAGCCCGCAGCGGCGCACGCACTTGACGATGTTCTGCGCGGCGCTGACCGCGCCCGTCACGATGTGCACCTTCACTTCCAGCCGGATCCCGCTCATCCCGATCGGCTCGCGCACGTCTTCCTGCCCGTCGATGATGAATTCCTGCGTGAGGATGTGCAGCACCTGCTGGTCCGTCGGGATGTTGATCGCCTTCGCGGTCTCGATCACGCGCGCGACGTCCGTCTGCGTGACTTCCTTGTCCTTGATCGCGACCATCCCGCTCGAATTGAAGCTGCGGATATGGCTGCCCGCGATGCCGGTGAACACGTTGGTGATCTTGCAGTCGGCCATCAGCTCGGCTTCCTCGAGCGCGCGCTGGATCGATTGCACGGTGGCCTCGATGTTGACCACCACACCTTTTTTCAGACCCTTCGATTCGCTCTGGCCCAGACCGATCACCTCGTAATGGCCTTCGCCCTTCAGCTCGGCGACGATGGCCACCACCTTCGACGTGCCGATGTCGAGGGAAACCAGCAGATCCTTGTAGTCTTTGCTCATAAAGTGCTCTTGCGTGTGATCTCTCGTTACTTCTTGCGCTTGTCGGTATCGGTCAGGAACCGCATGCTTGCCGCGCGAATCGCGAATCCGTTCGGATAGCGCAGGTCCGCGTACTCGATGTCGTTGCCCCAGCGCTCCGTGACCGCCGGCCACGCGGCGACGAGGCGCTGGCTCCGGTCATGCAGCGTGTCGTTGTTGCGCTCTCTGCCCAGCTCGACCTGCATCCCGTTCGACAGCTTCACCGTCCACGCGTAGCGCGCCGACAGCGTCACTTCTTCCGGCGCCGCCTTCAGCGGCGCAAACCATTTCTCGAAGTCGCGATACCGCGCGACGACTTCCTTCGCACTGCCCTCCGGGCCGTCGAACGCGGGCAGTTCCCGATCGAGCTCGCCCTGGTTCGCGGTGAACAGCTCGCCGTCGACGCTCACGAGCTGGCTGCTGCCCCAGGTACCGAGCGGCTTGTACTCTTCCAGCGTCACGGCGAGCGCGTTCGGCCACACGCGGCGCACGCTCGCGTGCCGCACCCACGGCATCTGCTCGAACGCGGCGCGCGCCGTGTCGAGATCGACCGTGAAGAAGTTGCCCTTCAGCCGGCCGACGAGCCCCGCACGCACCGTCGGCGTGTTGATGTGCTCGGTGTCGCCGTCGATCCGTATCTCGCGCAGCGTGAACGTCGGACGCTGAATCAGCCAGTAGCAGCCGGCCGCCGCCAACACGAGCAGCAGCAGCGCGTACAACGCGCTGGCGGCAAGGTTGAGTTGGCGAACGTTGTTCCACATACGTGTTCCGTTTCCGCGTCAGTCGTTGAGCGTGAGCGACAGCACCTTCACGACCAGTTCCGAATAGCTGATGCCGATTGCGCGCGCGGCCTTCGGCGGCAGCGAGTGGTCGGTCATGCCCGGTGCCGTGTTCACTTCGAGGAAGTACGCGTTGCCGGCCGCGTCGAGCATGAAGTCCGCCCGGCCCCAGTCGGTGCAGCCGAGCACGTCGAACGCGCGGCGCGCGAGGCGCTTCAGCTTCGCTTCCTGGTCGGCCGGCAGCCCGCACGGGATCAGGTATTGCGTGTCGTCGGCCACGTACTTCGCGTGATAGTCGTAGAACTCGCCCGCCGGCACGATCTTGATCAGCGGCAGATCGAGATCGCCGGCGATGCACGCCGTGTATTCACCTCCGCCTTCGATGCTCTTCTCGACGATCACGATCTTGTCGTGCGTCGCGGCTTCCGCGAGCGCGGCCGGCAGCGCGTCGGCCGTCTTCACCTTCAGCACCGCGACGCTCGAGCCTTCGCTCGCCGGCTTCACGAACAGCGGCAGGCCGAGCTTCGCGACGATCTCGGTCGCGCGCGCGGCGTAGTCGTCGTCGCGCATCACCGTCTCGAACGGCGGCGTCGGCACGCCCGTCTGCTGCCACACGAGCTTCGTGCGGAACTTGTCGAGCCCGAGCGCCGAGCCGAGCACGCCGCTGCCCGTGTAGCGAATGCCGTAGAAATCGAGCGCGCCCTGGATCTGGCCGTTCTCGCCGTAGCCGCCGTGCAGCGCGTTGAACGCGCGCACGAAGCCTTCGTCCTTCAGCGCCGACAGCGGCCGCTCGGCCGGGTCGAACGGATGGGCGTCGACGCCTGCGTCGCGCAGCCCCTGCAGCACGAGGCGGCCCGAGGTGAGCGACACCTCGCGCTCGGCGGATTCGCCGCCGAACAACACCGCCACCTTGCCGAAACGTTTCGGATCGATCCCGCTCATGTCATCCCTTCTGTTGCGTGTTCTGCACGATCTTCGCCGGCACGCCGCCGATCGAACCCGCGCCCATCGTGATTACTACGTCGCCGTCCTGCGCGACCTTCGCCAGTGCCTCCGGCAACGCGTCGACCGTCTCGACGAACACCGGTTCCACCTTCCCCGCCGCGCGCAGCGCGCGCGACAGCGCGTCGCCGTTGGCCGTCGCGATCGCCGCCTCGCCGGCCGCATACACTTCGGTCAGCACCAGCGCGTCGACCGTCGACAGCACGTTGACGAAATCGTCGAAGCAGTCGCGCGTGCGCGTATAGCGGTGCGGCTGGAACGCGAGCACGAGCCGGCGGCCGGGGAACGCACCGCGTGCGGCCGCGATCGTCGCGGCCATCTCGACCGGGTGATGACCGTAGTCGTCGATCAGCGTGTAGCGGCCGCCGTCGGCGGTCGGCACGTCGCCGTAGCGCTGGAAGCGCCGGCCGACGCCGTTGAATTCGGCCAGCGCCTGCTGGATCGCGTCGTCCGACACGCCGAGATCGGTCGCGATCGCGATCGCCGCGAGCGCGTTCTGCACGTTGTGCAGGCCCGGCAGGTTCAGCACGACCGCGAGCGGCGTGCGTCCTTCGCGGATCACCGTGAAATGCATGCGACCGTCGCGCGCGTCGATGTCCTCCGCGCGCACCTGCGCGTCGGCCGACAGGCCGTAGCGCACGACCGGCTTCGAAATGAACGGGATGATCTGCCGCACGTTCGGATCGTCGACGCACACGACCGCGCTGCCGTAGAACGGCAGGCGCTGCGTGAATTCGATGAACGCCTGCTTGAGCCGCGCGAAATCGTGGCCGTACGTATCCATGTGATCGGCGTCGATGTTCGTGATCACTTCGATCACCGGATACAGGTTCAGGAACGACGCGTCGGATTCGTCGGCCTCGGCGACGATGAAGTCGCCGGTGCCGAGCCGCGCGTTCGCGCCGGCGCTGATCAGCCGGCCGCCGATCACGAACGTCGGGTCGAGGCCGCCCGCGGCGAGCACGCTCGCGACGAGGCTCGTCGTCGTGGTCTTGCCGTGCGTTCCGGCGATCGCGATCCCCTGCTTCAGGCGCATCAGTTCCGCGAGCATCACCGCGCGCTGCACGATGGGCACGCGCTGCGCGCGCGCGGCCAGCACTTCCGGGTTGTCCGAGCGCACGGCCGTCGACACGACGACCGCGTTCGCGCCTTCGATGTTCGCCGCGTCATGGCCGATCGCGATCCGCGCACCGAGCGCAGCCAGGCGATCGGTCACCGCGTTGCGCGCGAGATCCGAGCCGCTGACCTGATAGCCGAGATTGACGAGCACTTCCGCGATGCCGCTCATGCCCGCGCCGCCGATCCCGACGAAATGAATGTGTTTGACGATGTGTTTCATTGCAATGATTCCAGGTTCGCGCCGGCTACCGTCGCGCACACGCGCGCGACTTCGTCGGTAGCCTCGGGCTTTGCCAGCGAGCGCGAACGCTCCGCCATCGCCGCGAGCGACGCCCGCGACTGGCCGCGCAGCCAGTCGGCGAGCAGTTCCGCCGACAGGTCGCGTTGTTGCACCAGCACCGCGGCACCCGCATCGGCGAGGAACGCGGCGTTGGTCGTCTGGTGATCGTCGACCGCGTACGGGAACGGCACGAACAATGCCGCGACGCCCACCGCCGCGATTTCCGACACCGTCATCGCACCGGAGCGGCAGATCACGAGATCGGCCGCCGCATACGCGGCCGCCATGTCGTCGATGAACGGCACGAGCCGCACGTCGTCGCCGGCCGCGAAGCCGGCGGCTTCGTAATTCGCCTTCAGCGCGTCGATGTGCTTGGCGCCCGCCTGATGCACGACGCGCGGACGCTCGCCCGGCGCGAGCAGCGCCAGCGCACGCGGCACGACTTCGTTCAGCGCGGCGGCGCCCAGGCTGCCGCCGACGACCAGCACGTTGAGCGGGCCGCTGCGCGCCGCATAGCGTGCTTTGGGCGGTTCCGTGCGCGCAAGTTCCGCGCGAATCGGATTGCCGGTCCATTCGGCGTGCGGCAGCGCGCCGGGAAACGCGACCAGCACGCGCTTCGCGAACTTCGCGAGCACCTTGTTCGCGAGGCCCGCGATCGAATTCTGCTCGTGCAGCACGAGCGGACGGCCCGACAGCGCGGTCATCACGCCGGCCGGGAACGTGATGTAGCCGCCCATGCCGAGCACGACGTCAGGCCGCACGCGGCGCAGCGCGCCGAGACTCTGCGCGCAGGCACGCAGCAGGTTGAACGGCAGTGCGAGCTTGGTCTTCAGCCCTTTGCCGCGCAGCCCGCCGAAGCGCACGTATTCCATCGGAATCCCGTGCTTCGGCACGAGCGTCGCTTCCATCCCGGCCGGATTGCCGAGCCACACGACGCGCCAGCCCGCCGCTTCCATCCGGTGCGCGACCGCGAGCCCCGGGAACACGTGGCCCCCGGTGCCGCCTGCCATCACCATCAGCGTGCGTCGCGACGCGGTCATACCTTCCCTCCGCGCATGAGCACCCGGTTCTCGTAGTCGACCCGCAGCAGCACCGCAAGCGCGACGCAGTTCAGCAAAATGCCCGAGCCACCGTAGCTGACGAGCGGCAATGTCAGGCCCTTCGTCGGCAGCAGCCCGAGGTTCACGCCCATGTTGATGAACGCCTGCGCGCCGAACCAGATGCCGATGCCCTTCGCCATCAGCCCCGCGAACGTGCGGTCCAGCGCGAGCGCCTGACGGCCGATCTCGAACGCGCGGCGCACGATCCAGTAGAACAGCAGGATCACGACCAGCACGCCGACGAAACCGAGCTCCTCGCCGATCACCGCGAGGATGAAGTCGGTATGCGCTTCCGGCAGGTAGTTCAGCTTCTCGACGCTGCCGCCGAGACCGACGCCGAACCACTCGCCGCGGCCGAATGCGATCAGCGAGTGCGTGAGCTGGTACGCCTTGCCCTGCGCGTAGCGCTCGTCCCACGGATCGAGATACGCGAAGATCCGCTCGCGCCGCCACGGCGACAGCCACACGAGCATCGTGAACGTGCCGATCGCGGTCGCGACGAGGCCGCCGAACAGCTTGCCGTTCACGCCGCCGAGGAACAGCACGCCCATCGCGATCGCCGCGACCACCATGAACGCGCCCATGTCCGGTTCGAGCAGCAGCAGCGCGCCGACGAGGCCGACCGCGAACGCCATCGGCAGAAAGCCCTTCGCGAAGCTCTGCATGTATTCCTGCTTGCGCACCGTGTAGTTCGCCGCGTAGATCGTCACCGCGAGCTTCATGATTTCCGACGGCTGCATGTTCGTGATGCCGAGCGGAATCCAGCGCCGTGCGCCGTTCACGCCCTTGCCGACGTGCGGAATCAGCACGATCACGAGGCCGACGAGCGCGATCAGGAAAAGGTGCGGCGCGTACTTGTCCCACGTCGACACCGGCACGCGGAACGCAATCACCGCCGCGATGAACGCGACGACGAGCGAGACGACGTGGCGCATCAGGAACGCGTAGTCGTGATACTGCGCGTACTTCGGCGAATCGGGCATCGCGATCGACGCCGAATACACCATCACGACGCCGAGCCCGAGCAGCGCGATCGCGACCCACAGCAGCGAGTAGTCGAAATCGAGCATCCGCGAGCGGCTCGGGCGCACGCCGTTGACGACGCTCGCGAGGCCGCCGGTCGCCGCGCGCGTGGCCGACGCGACGCGGCCGCCCGCGGCATTGCCGCCGGCATCGCGCCGGTCGTTGAAACGGGAGACGAGGCGATCGGACCAGCTCATGGCGTCGCTCCTTTGTCGGTGGCGAGTTCGTCGACCGCCGCACGGAACACGTCCGCCCGGTGGGCATAGTTGCGGAACATGTCGAGGCTCGCGCATGCGGGCGACAGCAGCACCGCGTCGCCGGGCTCCGCGAGCGCCGCCGCCGCGTGCACGGCCGCTTCGAGCGTCGGGTGCTCGGCGAGCGGCACGCCGGTTTCCGCAAGCGTGTCGCGGATCGCCGGCGCATCGCGGCCGATCAGCATCACCGCACGGCACCAGCGCGCGACCGGCGCGACGAGCGGCGCGAAATCCTGGCCCTTGCCGTCGCCGCCGGCGATCAGCACGGTCTTCTGCGCGAGCCCGTCGAGCGCGGCGACCGTCGCGCCGACGTTCGTACCCTTGCTGTCGTCGACGTAATCGACGTCGTCGATCGTCGCGATCACTTCGACGCGATGCGCTTCGCCGCGGTATTCACGCAGCGCGTGCAGCAGCGGCGCGGCCGGCAGATCGATCGCGCGCGCGAGCGCGAAGGCGGCCAGCGCGTTCGCCGCGTTGTGCAGCCCGCGGATGCGCAGCGCGTCGGCCGGCATCAGCCTCTTGTGCGCGATATCGGGCGTATGCGCGTCGCGCTTGCGACGGCGCGTCGTCGTCGCCGTTTCGTCCGGTGCGTCGCGATCGATCGCTTCGACGAGCCATGCGATGCCGTTGTCGCGCGACAGCCCGTAATCGCCGTCCTGCGTCGGCTCGTTCAGGCCGAACGTGATCGTGCGCGGCGCGTCGGCCGCGCCGGCTGCCGGTGCGAACTTCATCACGACCGGATCGTCGCGGTTCAGCACGCGCGTCGTCGTCGCGCCAAAGATCCGGCCCTTCGCCGCCGCGTACGCGTCGAAGCTGCCGTGCCAGTCGAGATGATCCTGCGTGATGTTGAGGATCGCGGCCGCATCGGGCGCGAACGTGCGCGCGGTTTCGAGCTGGAAGCTCGACAGTTCGAGCACCCAGACGTCGGGCAGCGCCGTGTCGTCGATGGCGGCCGCGAGCCGGTCGAGCATCGCCGGGCTGATGTTGCCGGCCACCGCGACCTTCCTGCCCGCGCGCTGGCACAGCAGGCCCGTGAGGCTCGTCGTCGTCGTCTTGCCGTTCGTGCCGGTGATCGCGAGCACCTTCGGCTGATAGCCGCTCGTGCCGAGCGCGCGCAGCGCCTGCGCGAAGAATTCGAGTTCGCCCCATACGGCGACGCCGCGCTCGTTCGCCGCCGCGAGCAGCGTCGCGAGCGCCGGCTCGAGCGGCGACAGGCCGGGGCTCAACCCGACGATCTCGACGCCGCCGTCGAGCAGCGCGGGCCCGAACGGCCCGCCGACGAATTCAGCGTCGATGCCTTCGGCGCGCAGTGCGGCAAGGTTCGGCGGCGCCTCGCGGGTATCGGCAATGCGCAGCCGGCACCCGTGCCTCGCGCACCACCGCGCGATCGCGAGGCCCGATTCGCCGAGCCCCAGCACAAGCACCATCGGCCGTTGCCGATCTCCAAACATCTCGCCAGACATCCTTGTTACCTTTCCTTTACCGCAACTTGAGGGTGGACAGACCGAACAGGCACAGCATCAACGTGATGATCCAGAAACGCACCACCACCTGCGTTTCCTTCCAGCCGGACAATTCGAAATGGTGATGCAGCGGCGCCATCTTGAAGATGCGCCGCCCTTCGCCGTAACGCTTCTTCGTGTACTTGAACCACGTGACCTGCAGCATCACCGACAGCGTTTCAGCGACGAAGATGCCGCCCATGATGAACAGCACGATTTCCTGGCGAACGATCACCGCGACCGTGCCGAGCGCGCCGCCGAGCGCGAGTGCGCCGACGTCGCCCATGAACACCTGCGCGGGGTGCGTGTTGTACCAGAGGAACGCGAGCCCTGCCCCGCCCATCGCCGAGCAGAAGATCAGCAGTTCGCCCGCGCCCGGAATGTGCGGGAACAGCAGATACTTCGAATAGACGGCGCTGCCCATCACGTACGCGAACACGCCGAGCGACGCGCCGACCAGCACGACCGGCATGATCACGAGACCGTCGAGGCCGTCGGTGAGGTTCACCGCGTTGCTCGCGCCGACGATCACGAAATAGGTCAGCGCGATGAAGCCCCACACGCCGAGCGGGTAGCTGATCGACTTCAGGAACGGCAGCATCAGGTCGGCCCGCGCCGGCAGCCCCATCGACAGCCCGCTGCGCACCCATGCCATGAACAGGTCGAACACGCGCACGTTGTTCGCCTCCGACACGCTGAACGCGAGATAGACGGCCGCGAACAGGCCGATCACCGACTGCCAGAAATACTTCTCGCGCGACGACATCCCGCGCGGATCCTTGTAGACGACCTTGCGGTAGTCGTCGACCCAGCCGATCACGCCGAAGCCGAACGTGACGAGCATCACGATCCAGATGAAACGGTTCGTCAGGTCGCCCCACAGCAGCGTCGCGACCGCGATGCCGATCAGGATCAGCACGCCGCCCATCGTCGGCGTGCCCGATTTGACGAGGTGAGTCTGCGGGCCGTCCTTGCGCACGGCCTGCCCGACCTTCATTTCCGTCAGCTTGCGGATCACCCACGGTCCGCACACGAGCCCGATGCCGAGCGCCGTGATGGTGGCCATCACGGCACGGAACGTCAGGTACGTGAACAAGCGCAAAAAGCTTGCGTCTCCTTGCAGCCATTGCGCCAGCGCCAGCAGCATGCTTCCTTCCTTCTACTCAGTGGGCGGCGGGCGTCGTGCCCGCCGCGGGTTGGTTCGTCAGCGCGTCGACCACGCGCTCCATCTTCATGTACCGCGAGCCCTTCACGAGCACCGACGCCTCGGCACCGTAGCCCGCCGCGAGCAGCGCGTCGACGAGCGTGCCCACTTCGTCGAAATGGCGCGCCGCTTCGCCGTACGCCGCGCAGGCGTCGCGCGATGCGTCGCCGAGCGCGAACAGCGCGTCGATGCCGCGCTCGCGCGCGTATGCGCCTACCTCACGGTGAAACGCCGGCCCTTCGTCGCCGACCTCGCCCATGTCGCCGATCACCAGCACCCGCGGCGCCGGTTGCGCAGCGAGCACGTCGATCGCCGCGCGCATCGAGTCGGGGTTCGCGTTGTAGGTATCGTCGACGACCGTCGCGCCGGCGAGGCTGCCCGCGCTCGCGCGACGCACCTGCAGCCGGCCCTTCACCGGTTCGAACGATTCGAGGCCCTGCTTGATCGCCGACAGCGCGACGCCCGCGGCCAGCGCGGCTGCCGTCGCGGCCAGCGCATTGCGTGCGTTGTGCTCGCCGAGCGCGCGCAGCCGCACGGTCAGCGTGCCCGACGGCGTATCGATCGCGAGCTCGCCGCCGTGCAGCCGGCCGGCGACTTGCGCCGCCGTCTGCCGTTCGTCGTCGTGCAGCGCGAAATCGAGAATCCGGTTGCCGGTCGCCGCGACGCGCCAGATGCTCGCGTACGCATCGTCGGCCGGAAACACCGCGACGCCGTCGGGCGGCAGCGCATGGATCACGGCCGCATGTTCGAGCGCGACGGCTTCGACCGTCGCCATGAACTCCTGGTGTTCGCGCTGCGCGTTGTTCACGAGCGCGACCGTCGGTGCCGTCAGGCGAGCGAGGATCTCCGTTTCGCCGGGATGATTCATCCCGAGCTCGATCACCGCGAGGCGGTGCGCGGCCGTCAGACGCAGCAGCGTCAGCGGCAGGCCGACGTCGTTGTTGAGATTGCCGGCCGTCGCGAGCCGGGCGTCCGCGCCGACCGCCGCGGCAAAGATCGACGCGATCATTTCCTTCACGGTCGTCTTGCCGTTGCTACCCGTCACCGCGACGACCGGCAGCGCGAATCGTTTGCGCCAGCCGTGCGCGAGCGCGCCGAGCGCCGCGCGCGTTTCGCCGCCGACGATCATCGGCAGCGCGACGCCCGCCGGCGCCTGCGCGACCAAGGCGGCCGCGGCACCGCGCGCGGCGACGTCCGCGAGAAAGTCGTGCGCGTCGAAGCGCTCGCCTTTCAGCGCGACGAACAGATCGCCCGCGCCAACGGTGCGGCTGTCGGTCGACACGCGCTCGAACGTCACGTGCGCATCGCCATGTACCGTCGCGCCGGGAATCAGGCGTGCGGCTTCGTCGAGACTCAGCATCGTCATTCGCCGCCTCCCTTGCCGTGCGTCGCACGCGCGGCGAGCGCGAGCCGCGCGTGGTCCTGGTCGGAGAATGCGCGCTTCTTGCCCATGATTTCCTGCGTTGCCTCGTGTCCCTTGCCGGCGAGCACGACGACGTCCTCGCGCGCGGCGCCGCGCACGGCCTGCAGGATCGCGCTCGCGCGATCCTCGATGCGGCGCGCGCGATCGGGCGCCGTCATGCCGGCGACGATCTGGTCGATGATCGCTTGCGGATCCTCGCTGCGCGGGTTGTCGCTCGTGACGACGACGTCGTCGGCGAGCCGCTCGGCGATCGCGCCCATCAGGGGCCGCTTGGTCGCATCGCGATCGCCGCCGCAGCCGAACATGCAGACGAGCCGCCCGCCGCGCGCGACGGCGATCGGGCGCAGCGTGTCGAGCGTCTTCTCGAGCGCATCGGGCGTATGTGCGTAATCGATCACGACGAGCGGCTCGTCGTTCTGCAGCCGTCCGCCGAGACGCTGCATCCGGCCGTTGACGGGCTCGAGCCGCGCGATCTCGGCAAGCGCCGCGTCGAACGGCACGTCGGCCGCGAGCAGCGCGCCGAGCACGGCGAGCAGGTTGCTGACATTGAACGTGCCGAGCGTGCCGACCTCGACGTCCGCGTCGCCCCACGACGAACGCAGACGGAATGCCGTGCCCGTCGCGGTCGCCCGCACGTCGAGCGCGACCAGTTCGCGATCGGCGTCGAGCGCCTGCTGCGTATCGCCGATCCCGTACGCGATCGTGCGCACGCGGCCCGCGAGTTTTTCGAGCAGGCGGCGGCCGGCCGCGTCGTCGCGGTTCACGACCGCCGCGCGCAGCCCGCGCCAGGCGAACAGCTTCGCCTTCGCCGCTTCGTACGCTTCGAATGTGCGGTGATAGTCGAGGTGATCCTGCGTCAGATTCGTGAAGACGGCGATGTCGAACGCCGTGCCGTTCACGCGCCCCTGATGCAGCGCGTGCGACGACACTTCCATCGCGACCGCCTGCGCGCCGCCATCGCGCAGCTGCGCGAGGCTGCGCTGCAGCTGCGGCGCATCGGGCGTCGTGAAGCCGGTCGGCACGAGATGGCCCGGCATTCCGCTGCCCAGCGTGCCGATGATGGCGCACGGCTGGTGCAGCGCCGTCAGCGCGGCGGCGATCCACTGCGTGCAGGTGGTCTTGCCGTTCGTGCCCGTCACGCCGATCGCGAGCAGGCCGTCGCTCGGATCGCCGTACCAGCCGCTCGCGATCTCGCCGGCGAGCTGGTCGAGCGCCGGCACCGCGAGCGCGACGGGCGCGTTCGGCGTGGCGGCGAGTCCCTCCGGCTGGTACAGCACGGCGGCCGCGCCGCGCGCGAGCGCGTCGGCAATGAATGCGCGATTGTCTGCCCCGTCGACCGCATAGGCGACGAACACGTCGCCGGCCCGAAGGCTGCGCGTGTCCGCATGCAATTGCGCGGCGGGGGCTACATGCTGACGCAGCCACGCAAGCGCGGCTGCGATTTGCTGATGCGCCGGATGGGAACTGCGAGCGGCGCTCATCGAACGACTCCTGGTGAATTGCGTGTGGTGCTGGATACGATCATATGCTTCGCCTTGCCGCCCGCGGCCAGCTTTTGCGCACCGGTCGAAGGCGCGGCGGCCGGCGAATCGTCCGACACGACGAGCTGCTTGATCGGCATGTTCGGCGGCACGTTCAGCGCGCGCAGCGTATCGCCCGCGATCGCCGAGAAGACGGGGCCGGACACCTGTCCGCCGAAGTGGCTGCCGGCCGTCGGCTCGTCGACCGACACCGCGACGACGATCCGCGGATTCGGCATCGGCGCCATCCCGACGAACGACGCGCGGTACTTGCGCGTATAGCCGTGGCCCTCATGCTTGTACGCGGTACCGCTCTTGCCGCCGACGCGATAGCCGGGCACCGCCGCATCGGGCGACGTGCCGCCCGGCGCGACCACGGTCTCGAGCATCGCCCGCACTTCGCGCGCGGTGGTCGGTGTAAACACCTGCGTACCGGCGATCGGCTGCTTGGGGTCGGTCTTGAAAATGGTCACGGGCATCAGTTCGCCGTCGTGCGCGATCGCCGTGTAGGCGCGCGCGAGCTGGAACAGCGAGGCGGACAGCCCGTAGCCGTACGACATCGTCGCCTGCTCGATGCGGCGCCAGCTCTTCCACGGACGCAGCCGGCCCGCGGCCGCGCCCGGGAAGCCGACCTTCGGCGCCTGGCCGAGGCCGATGCTCGTATACATGTTCCACATTTCCTCGGGCCGCATCGTCATCGCGATCTTCGTCGCGCCGATGTTGCTCGACTTCTGGATCACGCCGCCGACCGTCAGCGTGCCGAAACCGGCATCGTCGGTGATCGGCGCCCCGTCGAGCACGAAATGCCCGTTGCCCGTTTCGACGAGCGTATTCGGCGTCACGCGGTGCAGGTCGAGCGCGAGCGACACCGTAAAGGGCTTCATGATCGAGCCCGGCTCGAACACGTCGGTCAGGATCCGGTTGCGCAGCTGCTCGCCGGTCAGCCGCGAGCGGTCGTTCGGGTTGTACGTCGGATAGTTGACGAGCGCGAGCACTTCGCCGGTACGCACGTCGACGACCATCGCCGCGCCGGCCTTCGCCTTGAACTTCTCGACGGCGGCTTTCAGGTTCGCATACGCGATGTACTGGATCTTGCTGTCGATCGACAGATCGACGTCCGCGCCGTTGTGCGGCGGAATCTGCTCGGCGACGTCCTCGACGATGTGGCCGAGGCGGTCCTTGATCACGCGGCGCATGCCGGACGTGCCCGACAGCAGCTTCTGGTCGCCGAGCTCGACGCCCTCCTGTCCTTCGTCCTCGACGTTCGTGAAGCCGATCAGGTGCGCGGTGATCTCGCCTTCCGGATAGAAGCGCTTGTATTCGTTGCGCTGATAGATGCCGGGAATGTCGAGCGCGGCGACCTTGTCCGCGATGTCGATCGGCACCTGGCGCTTCACGTAGACGAAGCCTTTGTCTTCCGACAGCTTGACGCGCAGCTCCTTCGGCGTCATGCCGAGCAGCTTGCCGAGCTGGTTGATCTTGTCGGCGCCGAGATCGTCGGGCACCGCGTCCGGAATCGCCCAGATCGCGCGCACGGGCAGGCTCGTCGCGAGCACGAGCCCGTTGCGGTCGAGGATCTTGCCGCGCGTGGCCGGCAGTTCGATCGTGCGCTGATACCGGCTTTCGCCCTGCTTCTGATAGAACGCGTTGCCCGGCCCCTGGATCCAGAAGGCGCGGGCCGCGAGCGCGACGAACGCCATGAACAGCATGAACACGACGAGCTTCGAGCGCCACATCGGCAGATGCACGGACAGCACGGGGCTCGACGAGAACTTCACGTCGTGGCGCTTCTGCGGAGGCTTCTTCATCGCGCGCCTCCCTTGCCCTTGCCGGCCGAGTCGGCCGATGCGGGGATCGGCGCGTCGACGGCCTTCGCGGCGCCCGGCGGCAGCGTCAGGTACTGCGTGCGGCCGGTCGTGATCGGCTGCATCTTCAGCGAGTCGTTCGCGAGCTGCTCGATGCGCGACGTTTTCGACAGCGCGCTCTGCTGATATTGAAGCTGCGCGTAATCCTGCTGGAGCTGACGCTCCTGCGATTGCGCGCGCTGCAACTGGATGAAGATCTGCCGCTGCTGGTTCGTCGAGTTGACGACGGACAGCGCACAGCCCATCACGATGATCAACAGGAAGATGTTGAAGCGGCTCATGGCGTGACGCGCTCCGCAATGCGCATCACGGCCGAACGGGCTCGCGGGTTGGCGACCACTTCCGCTTCACTCGGAAACTGGCGGCCGATGATCTTGAGCGGCGGGCTCGGGAGGTCGACGGCACGGATCGGCAGGCGACGATCGACCGCAGGCGCACTGGCGTGCGCCTGCATGAATCGCTTGACGATCCGGTCCTCGAGTGAATGAAAGCTGATGACCACCAGCCGCCCCCCTTGCTCCAGCAACGACAATGCCGCGTCTAGTACGACTTGCAGGTCCGCAAGCTCTTGATTGACGTGAATCCGTATAGCCTGAAAGGTGCGGGTTGCCGGATCCTTGCCCTTCTCACGGGTTTTGACGACGTGACCCACGATTTGGGCAAGCTCGCCCGTGCTGTCGAGAGGCCCGAGACGGTCGGACTCTGCCCGGCGAGCAACAAGCGCCTTTGCAATCTGAAAAGCAAACCGTTCTTCCCCATAATCTCGTATCACCTCCGTCAGTTCCTGCAGCGAAGCCCGCGCGAGCCATTCCGCCGCCGATTCGCCGCGCGTCGGATCCATACGCATGTCCAGCGGACCATCGGCGCGGAAGCTGAAGCCGCGCGCCGGATCGTCCACCTGCGGCGAGGACACGCCCAGGTCCAGCAATACACCCGACACCTTCTCGATGCCGCGCGCCGCAAGCGCGCCGCGCATCGAGGCAAAGCTGTCATGCACGATCGAGAAGCGCGCATCGGCCATCGCCTGCGCCGTCTCGATCGCTCTCGGATCCTTGTCGAACGCGATCAGCCGCCCGGCCGGCCCGAGCCGCGCGAGCACCGCGCGGCTGTGACCGCCGCGCCCGAACGTGCCGTCGACGTAGATGCCGTCCGGACGCGTCACGAGCGATTCGACCGCTTCGTCCAACAGCACCGTCCGATGCTGCAATTCGTTTCCCATCGCGGGCGTCTCCGTCACCGCAATCAGAACGTGAAGTTCTTCAGCGCGTCGGGCATGCCCTGCGCCATCGCTGCCTGCTCCTTCGCGATGTAGGTCTGCGAATCCCACAGCTCGAAGTGACTACCCATTCCCAACAACATGACTTCCTTTTCCAGCCCCGCTGCCATGCGCAGCTCGGGCGATACGAGAATCCGGCCCGCGCTGTCGAGATCGACATCCATCGCATTGCCGAGAAAAATCCGCCGCCACCAGTGCGCGTCCATCGGCAGCGCGGCGATCTTGGCGCGGAACACCTCCCATTCAGGGCGCGGAAACAGCAACAGGCAGCCGTCCGGGTGCTTGGTCACAGTCACCCGTCCTTCTGCCTGTCCTTGCAGCGCTTCGCGATAGCGAGCCGGCACCGACATCCGCCCTTTCGCATCGAGCGTCAGCGCCGACGCCCCTTGGAACACGTTCCGCTCTCCCGTTCAGGGCACCGAAGCACCCGCTCTCAAGGCTGAGAATTTAGCCGGATTAGCCCGCCAAATCACACAAAAATACACTTTCTCACACTGTCTCCCACTTTAGAGGAAGGGTGTGGCACGGTCAAGGGAGCGGCCCGCTTTTTTGACGAATTTTGTTAGTTAGAACAAGGACTTACGCGCACATGCTCATGCAGCCCCTTATCCAAAAACCGTTATAAATGAATGAGCTAGTGCAACTTGTGAAGGTGATACGTGAGAAGGGCCGGGCAGACGGGGACGGGGACAGGACTTTCGGGGACGGGAAAACGCGGACGAAACGGGCGGGTTCGACGGGGTGGCCGGCGCGGCACGTCGTCCGCCGCCGGCGCGCATCTTACAGGTAGTACGCCGTGCGCGTCATGATTTTCGACGCGGCGCGCATCAGCATTCGCGCAGGCAGCGGCAACTCGATGCCGCCGGCATCCGTGGCCGCCTTGCCGTGCTTCGCTTCGTCGACGCGCATTTGCTCGACGATCGCGCGCGACGCCGTATCGCCGGCCGGCAGGTCCGACAGGTGGCCGTCGAGATGACTCTCGACCTGGCGCTCCGTCTCGGCCATGAAGCCGAGGCTGACCTTGTCGCCGAGCGTGCCGGCCGCGACGCCGATCGCGAGTGCGCCCGCGTACCACAGCGGATTCAGCACGCTGGGACGCGAATCGAGCTCCTTGAGGCGATGGGCCGTCCACGCGAGGTGATCTTCCTCCTCGCGCGCGGCGTCCTCGAACATCGCCTTGGCGGACGGCGAACGTGCCGTGAGCTTCTGCGCCTGATAGAGCGCCTGCGCGCAGACTTCGCCGACGTGATTCACGCGCATCAGCCCGGCCGCGTGCGTGCGCTCGGCCGGTGTGAGCTCGGCGGCCGGCGCCTCGGCCGGCGCGGGCACCGGGCGGCTCATCCGGCTGATACCCGTAAGCGACCGCAGCCCGCGGTCGAATTCGCTGATCAGTTCATCCAACACCATCCTGTTCTCCTGGCTGCATGTGCCGCCGCCGCGAATGGCGAAGGCACGCGTCCCGCTGCGTAAACGACTTGATTCTTCAGCGGAAATTGCGGTTAACCCGTGATTTTAACCATTGTTGCATAAAGGAAACATGCCGAGGTTGCGGTACGGCATTTCGCTTTGTGGCAAAAATCCGTTTTGCTACATTACGAGCGACTTCTTGCGAAGTTGACGGGGGCAGCCGGCAAAACATAACTACCCGCCCCGACAGAAAAATTCAGTGATTCTTGGAGATCCGTTAATGAAAAAGTCGCTTCTCGCGCTCGTCGCGCTGGGCGCGTTCGCTGGCGCTGCCCATGCGCAAAGCAGCGTGACGCTTTACGGCATCATCGATGAAGGTTTCATCTTCAACAACAACGCGAAGGGCCAGCACCTGTACGGTCTGAGCAGCGGCGTCATGCAGGGTAGCCGTTTCGGCCTGCGCGGCACCGAAGACCTCGGCGGCGGCCTGAAGGCGATCTTCACCCTCGAAAACGGCTTCGACGTGAACTCGGGCAGGCTCGGCCAGGGCGGCCTGATGTTCGGTCGTCAGGCCTATGTGGGCCTGTCGAGCCAGTACGGCACGGTCACGCTGGGCCGCCAGTACGACTCCGTCGTCGACTTCGTCGGCCCGCTCGAGGCAGGCGACCAGTGGGGCGGCTACATCGCCGCTCACCCGGGCGACCTCGACAACTTCAACAACGCGTACCGCGTGAACAACGCGGTGAAGTACACGAGCCCGACCTACGGCGGTTTCTCGTTCGGCGGCCTGTATAGCTTCGGCGGCCAAGCGGGCCAGTTCTCGAAGAATCAGGTCTGGTCGCTCGGCGCCGGCTACAACAACGGCCCGCTCGTCCTCGGCGTCGGTTACTTGAACGCGCGCACGCCGGCGAACTTCGGCGGCATGTTCAACAACGGCTCGACGGCCGCGACGACGGCCGTGTCGTCGCCGGTCTATGGCGCCTATGCGAACACCGCGAACACGTACCAGGTCATCGGCGCGGGCGGCGCATACACGTTCGGCGCAGCGACGATCGGCGCGACGTACTCGAACACGAAGTTCAAGGGCTTCTCGGTCGGGCCGTTCGTGAACCAGACCGCGACGTTCAACAATGGCGAAATCAACTTCAAGTATCAGCTGACCCCGGCGCTGATCCTCGGCGCAGCGTACGACTACACGCAAGGCAGCAAGATCAACGGCAGCTCCGCAGCCAAGTACCACCAAGGCTCGCTGGGCGTCGACTACTTCCTGTCGAAGCGCACGGACGTCTACGTGATCGGCGTGTATCAGCATGCATCGGGCAACACGCTCGACGCGAACGGCAATGTCGTTCAGGCACATGCCTCGATCAACGGTCTCGATCCGTCGGCGACGAGCAACCAGGTCGCAGCGCGCGTCGGCATCCGTCACAAGTTCTAATCAGCTTGTCTGACAAGCCGCAGCACATTGAAGGCGCCTTCGGGCGCCTTTTTCTTTTTCCGACGCGCGTACGCGCCTGCGGCCGCTTGAACTCGCCGCTCGACGATGCGTGATCCGCTCGCGGATCACCCCGCAACGGGTGACCGCAGCAGCGGCATTCGTCGGGCCGTGCCATGCGCGTCCTCGTCGCGCCACGCAGCGGGCGGCCTTGCAATTGCGACGACGCTTTTCGCGCAGGCAAACAAAAGGTTCATCGAGGATTACCGGGGAACGCGGCGCGAATCTTGAGGAAGAAGTATTCGTCGTCGCGGTACCCGTAAGCTCGACACTTGATGACCTTGATGGTGTTGTTGATGCCTTCAACGATGCTGGTATTGAGCGGATGGCGGCAGCGAGTCACGATGCCGTGCCAGTAGCCCTGCAGACGCTCGGCGAACTTTTGCAGGGCCGCGATCCCACTTTGCTGAGCCTGCTCGAACCATTGTTCCCAAGCCTTTTGCGCCCAGGCCGGCTTTCGGTAGAACCAGAGCCGCTTGAGCTCGTCACGTAACACGTAGACGCATAACAGCGCCTGATTGGCCGCCAGCAATTCCTTCAGGTGCACGGCCTGATCCGGCTTGAGGTTGTGGCGGTTGCGCAGCAACAGCCAGCGGCTGGACTTCAGAACCTTGCGGGCTGGCTTGTCATGTCGGAGTTGATTGGCCTGATCGACCCGCACCCGATCGATCACTTCGCGGCCGTACTTGGCCACGACGTGGTACAGGTCGAAGACGATTTCCGCCTGCGGACACTGTTCCCTGATTTCGAGTTCATAGGCCGTGGTCATGTCGATCGCGACCGCTTCGATACGCTTGGCCGCGCCTTCGGGAAGCTGCTCGAAGAAGGCCCGGGCCGTCTCACGCGAGCGTCCCGGTCCGATCCAGAGTACTTGCCGGCTGATCGGGTCGACCACCACCGTGGCGTAGCGATGACCTTTATGCAGCGCGAACTCGTCCATCGCCAGATAGCGGATCGTTGACCAATCGGGCTCGCTCACGCGCGCCCGCAGGCGCATCTTGTCGATCGATTTGACCGTGTGCCAGCCCAGATCGTAGAAGGCCGCCACCGCCTACACGCTGGCCGCTTGCAGCAGTTTCTCGCAAGCCTTGGCGAAGCGCTCCGTCACTCTCTGGTAACGGCCCAGCCACGCCAGCTTCTCCAGTCGCGGGCCGCCGCAGCGTTCGCACCAGACCCGGCGACGAGGCACATGCAACACCACTCGGTATTCGAATAGCGGCAAGTCACGCACCCGACGAACCGTCGTCTCGTGGATCTGCTGGCAGCGTGCCCCACATTGCTCGCAGTACATGATCTTGCCGACCGGCTTTAAATACAGCGACAGCGTACGGCCCTCGCCTTCCGGCCATTCCACACGCTCCAGCCGGTAACCCGTCCAGCAGCCCAGTGCCTCAAGTGCTTTGCGATCGAGCAATTGCCTCTCCTGACGTCCTTAAAGTCAGGCGTCAGGTTACGCAATCGCTCTCAAACTCTCCACGGTTTCCTGCGATGAACCAAACAAAAAGCCCGGCATAGGCCGGGCTCGTCCTGCGGTCCGCTCGCTCGAGCGTTGCGCCGTTACGCGCGTCCGTCGCGCAGTTCTCGCCGCAGGATCTTGCCGACGTTCGTCTTCGGCAATTCCGTGCGGAATTCGACGAACTTCGGCCGCTTGTAGCCGGTCAGGCGCTCCTTGCAGTACGCAAGCAGATCCTTGTCGGTCAGCGCCGGATCCTTCTTCACGACGAAGAGCTTCACCGCTTCGCCCGAGTGCTCGTCCGGCACGCCGACCGCGGCCACTTCGAACACGCCCGGATGCGATGCGACGACGTCTTCGACTTCGTTCGGATACACGTTGAAGCCGGATACGAGAATCATGTCCTTCTTGCGATCGACGATCTTCACGTAACCGCGCGCATCCATCACGCCGACGTCGCCGGTCTTGAAGAATCCGTCCGGACACATGACCTTCGCGGTTTCCTCCGGGCGGTTCCAGTAACCGGCCATCACTTGCGGCCCGCGGATGCAGATCTCGCCCGGCTCGCCCAGCGGGACGTCGTTGCCGGCATCGTCGCGAATCGTGACTTCGGTCGAGGGCAGTGGCAGCCCGATCGTCCCGCTGTATTCGGTCGCCGTGACCGGATTGCAGGTCGCGACCGGCGACGTTTCGGACAGCCCGTAGCCTTCGACGATCGCCGTATGAGTCTTTTCATACCAGCGCTTCGCGACGCCTTCCTGGATCGCCATCCCGCCGCCGTTCGCAATCACGAGCTTCGAAAGATCCAGTTGGCCGAAGTCGGGATGATTCAGCAGCGCGTTGTACAGCGTGTTGACGGCCGGGATCGTCGATATCTGATAGCCCTTCAGCTCCTTGATCATTCCGCCGATGTCGCGCGGATTCGGAATCAGCACGCCCATGCCGCCGGTGCGCATCGTCAGAAAGCCGCAGACGGTCAGCGCAAACACGTGATAGAGCGGCAGCGCGACAACCGTCACGAACTGTTTCACGTCGGGATACTTGTCGTGTGCAGGCTGATGCCACGCGCCGGCCTGCAGCACGTTCGACACGATGTTCCGGTGCAGCAGCGTCGCGCCCTTTGCGACGCCGGTCGTGCCGCCCGTGTATTGCAGGAATGCGACGTCGTCGGGGCCGAGCTTCGGCGGCTTGAACGTTTGCCGCGCTCCTTCGGCGAGCGCCGCATTGAAGCGCGTAAAGGACGGCAACTGCCAGGCCGGCACCATCTTCTTCACGTTGCGCACGACGTAGTTGACGATCCAGCCCTTGATGCCGAGCAGATCGCCCATCGACGCGACGACGACGTGCTTGATCGCCGTATTCGCAATCACCGCCTGCAGCGTCGACGCGAAATTCTCGAGAATGACGATCGCTTCGGCACCACTGTCCTTCAGCTGATGCTCGAGCTCACGCGGCGTGTAGAGCGGGTTCACGTTGACGACCGTATAGCCGGCACGCAGCACGGCCGCAATCGTGACCGGGTACTGGAGCACGTTCGGCATCATGATCGCGACGCGCGCGCCGCGGGCGAGGCCGCGCGACTGCAGCCACGCGCCGAAGCGGCGCGACAGCGCATCGAGTTCGCCGTACGTAATCGCCTTGCCCATGCAGACGAATGCCGTACGGTCGCGATATTGCGTGAAGCTCTCGTCGAGGAGGTCGGGAACGGATGGATACGGAGACGCGTCGATTTCGGCTGGAACGCCGGGCGGGTACGATTTCAGCCAAATTTTTTCCATACTGCGCGTCTCCTCACGGATTTTCGAATGGTCGTGCTAAAACGCATCGTAGCGGGTCGCCCGTCGCGAGACAACAGGGTTAGACGTCCCCTTCGAACGGGGGACGATGCTCGCCCGACGCGCGTGCGTCCGTTCGCTCAGGCGGGTTCGACTTCGACCAGACAGTCGTAGAACGTCGCCGAATTGCCGAGATCGGTCAGCGCCTGGCTCGTGACCTCGTTCGCGTTGCGGCCGTCGGGCGACAGCTTCTTCCACCAGATCGACAAGCCGACGACGAGCCCCGCACGCGCGCGGTCCGTCACTCTCGCGACGGCCTGCATCGATCCGCGGTCGTTGAAGATGCGCACGAGATCGCCGTCCGCAATGCCGCGCGATGCGGCGTCCGCCGGGTGCATGTCGAGGTGCGGCTGCCCTTCCGTGCTGCGCAGGCTCTCGACGTTGACGAACGTGCTGTTCAGGAAGTGGCGCGCCGGCGGCGAAATCATCGCGAGCGGGTAACGGGCCGCGAGCTCCGGCGCCGCTTCGGCCGACTCGAAAGGCGGCAGATAGTCGGGCACCGGATCCAGACCCATTTGCTCGAGCCGCGCGCTGTAGAACTCGCACTTGCCGGACGGCGTGCGGAACCCGCCGTTTGCAAACGGCGCATCGGGCAATTTCAGCTTCAGCCAACCTTCGCGCTTCAGCGTGTCCCAATCGCTGTCGAGCGAAGGGTCGTCCCATCGAAGCGCCGCGCGCGCGACTTCCTCGTCGGAGTGATAGAGCGCCGGCTCGTCGAGCCCCATGCTGCGCGCGATGCCGCGGAAGATTTCCGTGTTCGGCCGTGCCTCGCCCACGGGCGGAATGGCCGGCAGGTTCGCCATCACGTAGATGTGCCCGTACGATTTGTGAACGTCCAGGTGCTCGAGCTGCGTCGTCGCCGGCAGCACAATATCGGCGAAATCGACGGTATCCGTTTTGAAATGCTCGAGAACGACGGTGAATAGGTCTTCGCGTGCGAACCCGGCCGCGACCTTCGACGAGTCGGGTGCGACGGCAACGGGATTCGAGTTGTAGACGATCACCGCCTCGATTTTCGGACCGAACGCCGCATCGCCCGGGTGCAGCAGCGCATCGCCGATCGCATTCATGTTGATGATGCGCGGCAGCTTGTGCGGCCAGCCGGGGATCAGATCCGGGCGCAACAACGCGGGCTGATTGATTGGCGCGAATTCCGACGACGACAGCAGCAGGCCGCCCGCGCGGTCGCGCCAGGCACCGGTCAGCGCGGGCAGGCTGGCGATCGCGCGCACCGCGTTACCGCCGCCGCGCACGCGCTGCATGCCGTAATTGAGGCGGATCGCTGCCTTGCGCGTCGCGCCGTACCGGCGCGCGAGATCGATCAGTTCCGACGCATCGATACCGCAGATCTGCGCGACGCGCTCCGGCGGATACGACAGCGCGCGCGCCTTGAGCGCGTCGAATCCGAGCGTATGGTCGGCGATGTAATCGTGATCGAGCAGATTCTCGGTGATCAGCACGTACATCATGCCGAGCGCGAATGACCCGTCGGTGCCGGGCTTCAGTGCGATGTGCTGGTGGCACTTTTCGGCGGTCAGCGACCGATACGGATCGATCGCGACGAGCCGCGCGCCACGCCGCTTGGCTTCCTGCGCGCGGGTCCAGAAATGCAGGCTCGATGCGATCGGATTGGCGCCCCAGATCAGGATCAGTTCGCTTTCCTCGAAATGCTCGAGATGCATCCCGACGCTGGCGCCATAAGTGAAGCGCAGGCCGGCGGCGCCGGCCGCCGCGCAGATCGTCCGCTCGAGGCGGGACGCGCCGATCTTGTGGAAGAAGCGCTGTGCGATGCCTTCGCCCTGCACGAGACCCATCGTTCCCGCATAGCTGTACGGCACGATCGCTTCGGGCGCGCGCGTCGCAATGTCCCCCAAACGGCGACCAATTTCGTCGAACGCCTCGTCCCAACTGATCGGCGCGAAGCGCCCTTCGCCTTTCGCGCCGATGCGCTTCAGCGGCACGGTAAGACGGTCCGGATGATGAACACGCTCCGCATATCGGCTGACCTTCGTGCAGAGGACGCCTTGCGTCGGCGGATGGTCGGGGTCGCCTGCGACTTTGATCGCCCTTCCGTTCTCGACAGTCACGCGCATGGCGCACGTATCCGGACAATCATGCGGGCAGACGGCCCGAGCAACGTGGGTGGCGGCGTTCATTGTTGTGGGTGCGAAGATGGGGATTCGCAAATTTTACGTGGACCTGCCGGATAAAGCGCTCATTCCGTACAGGTCGCGGGCTTTATTTGAAGATGGGGCTAGGCGGGCCGGTCGGAGGAGAAGAATCGGAGATCGCAGCGGCGCATTTGGCCGGCGCTCGGGCCGACAGCGCATTTCCGGCGCCACAAATGCAAAAACCCCCGCCTGTTCGGGCGGGGGTTTCTGGCTTAGGGAGCCTGACGATTACCTACTTTCACACGGGAATCCGCACTATCATCGGCGTAGAGTCGTTTCACGGTCCTGTTCGGGATGGGAAGGGGTGGGACCGACTCGCTATGGTCATCAGGCAAAGAGGGTTGTTGCGCCGCTTCGCAGCGCAACCAATCGGGAAGAAGCAGTAATTTTGGGTTGTGTGTATCGCACACGAGAATCCAACGTGTCGCTTTGGATCGCAGCCGGTGCTGTCGCACGGCGCCGATCTACAAGGCAGACTTGTTATAGGATCAAGCCTTACGGGCAATTAGTATCGGTTAGCTGAACGCATTACTGCGCTTACACACCCGACCTATCAACGTCCTGGTCTCGAACGACCCTTCAAGGAGGTCAAGCCTCCAGGGATATCTCATCTTAAGGCGAGTTTCCCGCTTAGATGCTTTCAGCGGTTATCTCTTCCGAACATAGCTACCCGGCGATGCGACTGGCGTCACAACCGGTACACCAGAGGTTCGTCCACTCCGGTCCTCTCGTACTAGGAGCAGCCCCCTTCAAATATCCAACGCCCACGGCAGATAGGGACCAAACTGTCTCACGACGTTTTAAACCCAGCTCACGTACCTCTTTAAATGGCGAACAGCCATACCCTTGGGACCGGCTACAGCCCCAGGATGAGATGAGCCGACATCGAGGTGCCAAACACCGCCGTCGATATGAACTCTTGGGCGGTATCAGCCTGTTATCCCCAGAGTACCTTTTATCCGTTGAGCGATGGCCCTTCCATACAGAACCACCGGATCACTATGACCTGCTTTCGCACCTGCTCGACTTGTCGGTCTCGCAGTTAAGCACGCTTATGCCATTGCACTATCAGCACGATTTCCGACCGTACCTAGCGTACCTTCGTACTCCTCCGTTACCCTTTGGGAGGAGACCGCCCCAGTCAAACTGCCTACCATGCACTGTCCCCGATCCGGATCACGGACCAAGGTTAGAACCTCAAACAAACCAGGGTGGTATTTCAAGGACGGCTCCACCGAAACTAGCGTTCCGGTTTCATAGCCTCCCACCTATCCTACACAGATCGGTTCAAAGTCCAATGCAAAGCTACAGTAAAGGTTCATGGGGTCTTTCCGTCTAGCCGCGGGTAGATTGCATCATCACAAACACTTCAACTTCGCTGAGTCTCGGGAGGAGACAGTGTGGCCATCGTTACGCCATTCGTGCAGGTCGGAACTTACCCGACAAGGAATTTCGCTACCTTAGGACCGTTATAGTTACGGCCGCCGTTTACCGGGACTTCAATCAAGAGCTTGCACCCCATCATTTAATCTTCCGGCACCGGGCAGGCGTCACACCCTATACGTCCACTTTCGTGTTTGCAGAGTGCTGTGTTTTTATTAAACAGTCGCAGCCACCAGTTTATTGCAACCCCTTCACCCTTCCAGCGCAGGCTGGTCAAGCTACAAGGGCGTACCTTATCCCGAAGTTACGGTACCAATTTGCCGAGTTCCTTCTCCCGAGTTCTCTCAAGCGCCTTAGAATACTCATCTCGCCCACCTGTGTCGGTTTGCGGTACGGTCATCGTTAGACTGAAGCTTAGAGGCTTTTCTTGGAACCACTTCCAATTGCTTCGCGACCGAAGTCGCTCGCGCCACACCCTTGAATCCTGCGCCCGGATTTGCCTAAGCGCCTTCTCCAATGCAGCGACCGGGACGTCCAACACCCGGACAACCTTCCGCGATCCGTCCCCCCATCGCATCTAACGACGGTGCAGGAATATTGACCTGCTTCCCATCAGCTACGCATTTCTGCCTCGCCTTAGGGGCCGACTCACCCTACGCCGATGAACGTTGCGTAGGAAACCTTGGGCTTACGGCGAGGGGGCCTTTCACCCCCTTTATCGCTACTCATGTCAGCATTCGCACTTCCGATACCTCCAGCACCCTTTACAAGGCACCTTCGCAGGCTTACGGAACGCTCTCCTACCATGCGTGCAAGCACGCATCCGCAGCTTCGGTATATGGCTTAGCCCCGTTACATCTTCCGCGCAGGACGACTCGATCAGTGAGCTATTACGCTTTCTTTAAAGGGTGGCTGCTTCTAAGCCAACCTCCTGACTGTTTTAGCCTTCCCACTTCGTTTCCCACTTAGCCATATTTGGGGACCTTAGCTGGCGGTCTGGGTTGTTTCCCTCTTGACACCGGACGTTAGCACCCGATGTCTGTCTCCCGTGATTGCACTCTTCGGTATTCGGAGTTTGCTATGGCGGGGTAATCTGCAATAGACCCCCCAACCATGACAGTGCTCTACCCCCGAAGGTGAGACACGAGGCACTACCTAAATAGTTTTCGGAGAGAACCAGCTATTTCCAGGTTTGTTTAGCCTTTCACCCCTATCCACAGCTCATCCCCTAACTTTTCAACGTTAGTGGGTTCGGACCTCCAGTACGTGTTACCGCACCTTCATCCTGGCCATGGATAGATCACCTGGTTTCGGGTCTACGCCCAGCAACTGAACGCCCTATTCGGACTCGCTTTCGCTACGCCTGCCCTATACGGTTAAGCTTGCTACTGAACGTAAGTCGCTGACCCATTATACAAAAGGTACGCCGTCACCCCTTACGAGGCTCCGACTGTTTGTATGCATGCGGTTTCAGGATCTATTTCACTCCCCTCCCGGGGTTCTTTTCGCCTTTCCCTCACGGTACTGGTTCACTATCGGTCGATCACGAGTATTTAGCCTTGGAGGATGGTCCCCCCATCTTCAGACAGGATTTCACGTGTCCCGCCCTACTTGTCGTACACCTAGTTCTTTCATACTGCTTTCGCCTACAGGGCTATCACCTGCTATGGCCGCACTTTCCAGAGCGTTCGGCTAACAATACAAATAAAGAGTACAAGGCTCATCCCATTTCGCTCGCCACTACTTTGGGAATCTCGGTTGATTTCTTTTCCTGCGGTTACTTAGATGTTTCAGTTCACCGCGTTCGCTTCGCATGGCCTATGTATTCAGCCATGGATACTCCATAAGGAGTGGGTTTCCCCATTCGGACATCCCCGGATCAAAGCTTGTTTGCCAGCTCCCCGGGGCTTTTCGCAGGCTACCGCGTCCTTCATCGCCTGTGATCGCCAAGGCATCCACCACATGCACTTGTTCGCTTGACCCTATAACGAGTCTGTCTCGTCGACAGTCGTTACAGGTTGAGTTCTCGCGTGTCGCTCAGCGTTAGTGCTTTAGCACTTACGCGGAGCCCACACTACGTGTGTGCCGTATTCCAATTAGAGCCGAACATGAAGTTCGAATCATCTTGAGATACATCGATACAATCACAACCCGGATAGTTTCCACGTCCATCTCATAAGACGCTTCCGCTATCCAAATTACTTACTTCTTCCTGATTGTTAAAGAACGACAGCCGATACAGTTTCCTGCATCACTCTGACTGGCTCAATCGCCAATGGCAAATGCTCGTCTCACATGTCACTTTCGTGTGAGTCAAACGCTTCCCATTGAAGATTGGTGGAGGCAGACGGGATCGAACCGACGACCCCCTGCTTGCAAAGCAGGTGCTCTCCCAGCTGAGCTATGCCCCCATACAGAGACTACCCAGGTTTCTTCTCGCCAGACAACTTGGTGGGTCTGGTTGGATTCGAACCAACGACCCCCGCCTTATCAAGACGGTGCTCTAACCGACTGAGCTACAGACCCCTGAGTCTGTCTTGATTACAGCCGATAAGCGTGAGCGCTCAACTTCGCGAGATAGCTCTGGAAAGGAGGTGATCCAGCCGCACCTTCCGATACGGCTACCTTGTTACGACTTCACCCCAGTCATGAATCCTACCGTGGTGACCGTCCTCCTTGCGGTTAGACTAGCCACTTCTGGTAAAACCCACTCCCATGGTGTGACGGGCGGTGTGTACAAGACCCGGGAACGTATTCACCGCGGCATGCTGATCCGCGATTACTAGCGATTCCAGCTTCATGCACTCGAGTTGCAGAGTGCAATCCGGACTACGATCGGTTTTCTGGGATTAGCTCCCCCTCGCGGGTTGGCAACCCTCTGTTCCGACCATTGTATGACGTGTGAAGCCCTACCCATAAGGGCCATGAGGACTTGACGTCATCCCCACCTTCCTCCGGTTTGTCACCGGCAGTCTCCTTAGAGTGCTCTTGCGTAGCAACTAAGGACAAGGGTTGCGCTCGTTGCGGGACTTAACCCAACATCTCACGACACGAGCTGACGACAGCCATGCAGCACCTGTGCGCCGGTTCTCTTTCGAGCACTCCCGAATCTCTTCAGGATTCCGACCATGTCAAGGGTAGGTAAGGTTTTTCGCGTTGCATCGAATTAATCCACATCATCCACCGCTTGTGCGGGTCCCCGTCAATTCCTTTGAGTTTTAATCTTGCGACCGTACTCCCCAGGCGGTCAACTTCACGCGTTAGCTACGTTACTAAGGAAATGAATCCCCAACAACTAGTTGACATCGTTTAGGGCGTGGACTACCAGGGTATCTAATCCTGTTTGCTCCCCACGCTTTCGTGCATGAGCGTCAGTATTGGCCCAGGGGGCTGCCTTCGCCATCGGTATTCCTCCACATCTCTACGCATTTCACTGCTACACGTGGAATTCTACCCCCCTCTGCCATACTCTAGCCTGCCAGTCACAAATGCAGTTCCCAGGTTGAGCCCGGGGATTTCACATCTGTCTTAACAGACCGCCTGCGCACGCTTTACGCCCAGTAATTCCGATTAACGCTCGCACCCTACGTATTACCGCGGCTGCTGGCACGTAGTTAGCCGGTGCTTATTCTTCCGGTACCGTCATCCCCCGACTGTATTAGAGCCAGGGATTTCTTTCCGGACAAAAGTGCTTTACAACCCGAAGGCCTTCTTCACACACGCGGCATTGCTGGATCAGGCTTTCGCCCATTGTCCAAAATTCCCCACTGCTGCCTCCCGTAGGAGTCTGGGCCGTGTCTCAGTCCCAGTGTGGCTGGTCGTCCTCTCAGACCAGCTACTGATCGTCGCCTTGGTAGGCCTTTACCCCACCAACTAGCTAATCAGCCATCGGCCAACCCTATAGCGCGAGGCCCGAAGGTCCCCCGCTTTCATCCGTGGATCGTATGCGGTATTAATCCGGCTTTCGCCGGGCTATCCCCCACTACAGGACATGTTCCGATGTATTACTCACCCGTTCGCCACTCGCCACCAGGTGCAAGCACCCGTGCTGCCGTTCGACTTGCATGTGTAAGGCATGCCGCCAGCGTTCAATCTGAGCCAGGATCAAACTCTTCAGTTCAAACCTGTTACTGTTTTCGGTTCTCTCGAACCGGTCGCTCACTCAAAGCTGACAGGTCATATGAATTGCTTCATAAACCTGACTTACTTTAGTGTGAGACTCTTGATACTTTTGCTATCCCGATCCGAAGATCAGGCCTCGCTCACATCAAGCGCCCACACTTATCGGCTGTTAGTTTTTAAAGAACATGTCTGCGAGCAGATCGTCTTGCTCAGCAGCGCTGCGTTGTCAGCAGCAGAGAAGCGAGATTATGAACACCGTTTCGCAGCTCGTCAACAACTTTTTTCACTACATCGTTGCGACTGCGCGGTTCTTCTTCCTTCGTCGGGCGGGTGCTCTATGCTGCAGCACACGTCCGGCTCCGCTTCCCCTCTCGCGCTGCGTTTCCGTTAGCGCGAAAGAGGCGTGATTCTATGCAGCCCACGCCCAACGCGCAAGCGGTTTGTGAAAATATTTTTAAAAGCTTCCGTGCGCTGCCGCGCACGGTGGCTTCGGGGCAACGACGCACGGGTCCGACTGCATTGCGCGCTGCGCCGTTGGCATCAACGGCCGCAGCCACCGCGCAATGCCATCACCGGTTCTTGAACACCGGCTTGCGCTTCTCGACGAACGCCGCCATCCCTTCCTTCTGATCCTCGGTCGCGAACAGCGAGTGGAACAGCCGGCGCTCGAAATGAACGCCTTCCGCCAGCGTCGTCTCGTACGCCCGATTCACCGACTCCTTGATCATCATGACAGCGGGCAGCGAAAACTCGGCGATCGTCGCCGCAGCCGACAACGCCTCGTCGAGCAGCTTGTCCGCCGGCAGCACGCGCGATACGAGCCCGGCGCGCTCCGCCTCGTCAGCATCCATGAAGCGCGCAGTCAGGCACATGTCCATCGCCTTCGCCTTCGATATCGCGCGCGGCAGGCGCTGCGTGCCGCCGGCGCCCGGCATCACGCCCAGCTTGATCTCCGGCTGGCCGAATTTCGCCGTATCGGCGGCGAAGATGATGTCGCACATCATCGCCAGCTCGCAGCCACCGCCGAGCGCAAAACCGGCGACCGCTGCAATGATCGGCTTGCGGATCTGGCGCACCGTTTCCCAGTTGCGGGTGATGTAGTCGCCGCGGTACACGTCCATATAGGAATAGGTGGCCATCATGCCGATGTCCGCTCCGGCCGCGAAGGCCTTCTCGCTTCCCGTTACGACGATCGCGCCCACGGCGTCGTCCGCGTCGAACGCCTTCAGCGCTGCGCCCAACTCGTCCATCAACGCGTCGTTCAGCGCGTTCAGCGCCTTCGGCCGGTTCAGCGTGATCAGTCCGACACGCCCCCGCGTCTCCACCAGGATGTTCTCGTAAGACATCTATTTCTCCTCGATCAATGAATTGAGAAACGCCTCGCACACGCGAATAGTTTGATGCTACCATTCTCCGACCAACCGGTCGGTTAATTAATCGATCCAACCCTTCTCACGTTCATCAGGCCGCCGTCATGACCCATGCACTGTTCACGAAGCACGAAGACACGCTGAAACGCGCACTCGCCGCCATCGAGAGCCGCGGATACTGGAGCCCGTTCGCCGAAATGCCGAGCCCCAAAGTGTACGGGGAAAGCGGCAATGCAGACGGCGAAGCCGCGTTCAAATCGCACCTCGGCAAGACCTTCGAGCTCGACCAGCCGGCCAGCGGCGAGACGGTCGGCGCGGAACGTTCTCCGTATGGCGTCGCGCTCGACATCCGGTATCCGAAGTCGACGCCCGATGCGCTGATCGCCGCCGCCGGCTCTGCCCAGCGGGCGTGGCGCGAGGCCGGCCCGAGCGCGTGGATCGGTGTCAGCCTGGAAGTCCTCGCGCGCCTGAACCGCGCCAGCTTCGAAATCGCGTACAGCGTGATGCACACGACGGGCCAGGCGTTCATGATGGCGTTCCAGGCCGGCGGCCCGCATGCGCAGGACCGCGCGCTCGAGGCCGTCGCCTACGCGTGGGACCAACTGCGCCGCGTCCCGGCCGACGCGCATTGGGAAAAGCCGCAAGGCAAGAACCCGCCGCTCGCGATGCAGAAGCGTTACACGATCGTCCCGCGCGGCACCGGGCTCGTGCTCGGCTGCTGCACGTTCCCGACCTGGAACGGCTATCCCGGCCTGTTCGCCGATCTCGCGACCGGCAACACGGTTATCGTGAAGCCCCATCCCGGCGCGATCCTGCCGCTCGCGATCACCGTGCGGATCGCGCGCGACGTGCTGCGCGAGGCCGGCTTCGATCCGAACGTCGTGACGCTGCTCGCCACGGAGCCGAACGACGGCGCACTCGTGCAGGACCTCGCGCTGCGCCCCGAGATCAAGCTGATCGACTTCACCGGCAGCACGCAGAACGGCACGTGGCTCGAACGTCACGCCCATCAGGCGCAGGTCTACACCGAAAAGGCAGGCGTCAATCAGATCGTGATCGACTCGACCGACGATCTGAAAGCCGCCGCCAAGAACATCGCGTTCTCGCTCGCGCTGTACTCGGGGCAGATGTGCACCGCGCCGCAGAACATCTATGTGCCGCGCGACGGCATCCGCACCGCCGACGGCCATGCGAGCTTCGACGAAGTCGCGCAGGCGATCGCCGGCGCAGTGCAGAAACTCACCGGGGACCCGGCACGGTCGGTCGAGCTGATCGGCGCCATCCAGAACGACGGCGTGACGGCACGCATCGACGCCGCGCGCGCAGTCGGCCGCGTGCTCCTCGATAGCCAGACGCTTCAGCACCCCGCCTTCCCCGACGCTCGCGTGCGCACGCCGCTCGTGCTGCAGCTCGACGTCGCCGACCGCGAAAAATTCACGCAGGAATGGTTCGGGCCGATCTCGTTCGTGATCGCGACCGACTCGACCGCGCAGTCGCTCGATCTCGCCGGCGAGATCGCCGCCGAGCACGGCGCGCTGACGCTGTCCGTCTACAGCACGGCCGACGACGTGATCGACGCCGCACACGAAGCCGCGGTGCGCGGCGGCGTCGCGCTGTCGCTCAACCTGACAGGCGGCGTGTTCGTCAATCAGTCGGCGGCGTTCTCGGACTTCCACGGTACGGGCGCCAATCCGGCCGCGAACGCGGCGCTGGCCGATGCCGCATTCGTCGCCAACCGCTTCCGCGTGGTTCAGAGCCGCGTCCATGTTGCGCCGAAGGCGGCGCCCGCGGAAGTCGGCCAACCGGCATAACCCGAATGGCGGACGTGCAAACGCCGCCACATTCTCTACCATGAACGAATCCGCCATCCGGCGGGTTCGTCGCCTTCCGATACGCCATGACTGACGCCTATATCTGCGATGCCATTCGCACCCCTATCGGCCGCTACGGCGGCGCCCTGAAAGACGTCCGCGCGGACGACCTCGGCGCGGTGCCGCTGAAGGCGCTGATCGAGCGCAACCGCGACGTCGACTGGAACGCGGTCGACGACGTGATTTACGGCTGCGCGAACCAAGCCGGCGAAGACAACCGCAACGTCGCGCGCATGTCGGCGCTGCTGGCCGGGCTGCCGACCGCCGTCCCCGGTACGACGCTGAACCGGCTCTGCGGCTCGGGCATGGACGCGATCGGCACGGCCGCGCGCGCGATCAAGGCCGGCGAAGCGCGGCTGATGATCGCCGGCGGCGTCGAAAGCATGACGCGCGCGCCGTTCGTGATGGGCAAGGCCGCGAGCGCGTTCGCGCGTCAGGCCGACATCTACGACACGACGATCGGCTGGCGTTTCGTCAATCCGCTGATGAAACAGCAATACGGCGTCGACTCGATGCCGGAGACGGCCGAGAACGTCGCGGTCGACTACAACGTGAGCCGCGCCGATCAGGATCTGTTCGCGCTGCGCAGCCAGCAGAAGGCGGCCCGCGCGCAGCAGGACGGCACACTGGCCGAGGAAATCGTGCCCGTCACGATTGCGCAGAAGAAGGGCGACCCGCTCGTCGTGTCGCGCGACGAGCATCCGCGCGAAACGTCGCTCGAAGCGCTCGCGAAGCTGAAGGGCGTCGTGCGCCCGGACGGTACGGTGACGGCCGGAAACGCGTCGGGCGTCAACGACGGCGCGTGCGCGCTGCTGCTCGCGAATGCCGAAGCGGCCGACCAGTACGGCCTGCGCCGCCGCGCGCGCGTCATCGGCATGGCGACCGCCGGCGTCGCGCCGCGCGTGATGGGCATCGGCCCGGCGCCGGCGACGCAGAAGCTGCTGCAGCAACTCGGCATGACGATCGACCAGTTCGACGTGATCGAACTGAACGAAGCGTTCGCGTCGCAGGGTCTCGCGGTGCTGCGCATGCTCGGCGTCGCCGACGACGATCCGCGCGTGAACCCGAACGGCGGTGCGATCGCGCTCGGCCATCCGCTCGGCGCGTCGGGCGCGCGGCTCGTGACGACAGCGATGTATCAGCTGCATCGCGCGAACGGCCGCTTCGCGCTGTGCACGATGTGCATCGGCGTCGGGCAAGGCATCGCGCTCGCGATCGAACGCGTATAACGACCGCCCCGCGCGCACCATAACGAATCATTACGGAGACACTGCATGTCCTATCAGGCAATTCGGCTGGACATCGACGAAGCCGCCCGCGTGGCGACGATCACGCTGCATCGTCCCGACAAGCTGAACAGCTTTACGCGCGCGATGCATCGCGAGCTGCAGTCGGCGCTCGACGAAGTCGACGCGGCCGGTGCGCGCGCACTGATTCTGACGGGTGCGGGGCGCGGATTCTGCGCCGGTCAGGATCTCGCGGACCTCGATTTCACGCCGGGCGCGCCGACCGACCTCGGCGCGCTGATCGACGAGCACTTCAATCCGCTGATCCGCCGCCTGCAGCGCTTGCCGATTCCGGTAATCGCCGCCGTCAACGGCACGGCCGCCGGTGCGGGCGCGAATCTCGCGCTCGCCTGCGATATCGTGCTCGCCGCGCGCTCGAGCAGTTTCATCCAGGCTTTCGTCAAGATCGGCCTCGTGCCGGACTCGGGCGGCACGTGGTTCCTGCCGCAGCGCGTCGGGATGGCGCGCGCGCTCGGCCTTGCGCTGACCGGCGACAAACTCGGCGCCGAACAGGCGGAACAGTGGGGACTGATCTGGCGCGCGGTCGACGACGACGCGCTCGCCGCATCGGCCCGTGAACTGGCCGCGCGGCTCGCGCAGCAACCGACGCTCGCGATCGCGTCGATCAAGCAGGCGATGCGCGACGGCATGACCCATACGCTCGACCAGCAACTCGATCTGGAGCGCGATCTGCAGCGCAAGCTCGGCCAGTCGCACGATTACGCCGAAGGCGTCAACGCATTCATCGAAAAGCGTGCGCCGCGCTTCGAGGGCCGCTGACATGACGACGAACCCGACGACCGACACGCTGGATCCCGACGCACTCGCACGCATGACCGCGCAGACGATGTACGAAGCCGACGCGTGCAGCCGCGCGCTCGGCATCGAAATCGTCGACGTGCGCGCCGGTTACGCGTGCCTGCGGATGCCCGTGCGCGCCGATTTCCTGAACGGCCATCAGATCTGCCACGGCGGGCTGATCTTCACGCTCGCCGATTCGACGTTCGCATTCGCGTGCAATTCGTACAACGTCAACACGGTCGCGGCCGGCTGCTCGATCGAGTATCTGCGGCCCGTGCACGGCGGCGACGTGCTGACCGCCGAGGCGACCGAACAAACGCGCAGCGGTCGGCATGGCATCTACGACATCCGCGTGACGAACCGCGCCGGAGAAACGGTCGCGATGTTTCGCGGCAAGTCCGCGCAGATCAAGGGCACCGTGATACCGGAAGACCGCTGACGTCGGCGCCACGCCCATAACAAACACTGGAGACACGCATGACTACCCCGCTACCGCTCGAGCCGATCGAGACCGCATCCCGCGACGAGCTGACCGCGCTGCAGCTCGAACGCCTCAAATGGTCGCTGCGGCACGCGTACGATAACTCCCCTGTCTATCGCCGCAAGTTTGACGAAGCCGGCGTGCATCCGGACGACCTGCAAACGCTCGCCGACCTGTCGCGCTTCCCGTTCACGACGAAGAGCGACCTGCGTGACAGCTATCCGTTCGGGATGTTCGCGGTGCCGCAGGAGCGGGTCTCGCGTATTCATGCGTCGTCGGGCACGACCGGCAAACCGACCGTGGTCGGCTACACGGCGCGCGACATCGATACGTGGGCGAACCTCGTTGCGCGCTCGATCCGCGCGGCCGGAGCGCGCCCCGGCGACAAGGTGCACGTGAGCTATGGGTACGGGCTATTCACCGGCGGCCTCGGCGCGCACTACGGCGCCGAGCGCGCGGGCCTCACGGTCATTCCGTTCGGCGGCGGCCAGACCGAAAAACAGGTGCAGCTGATTCAGGACTTCCGCCCCGACATCATCATGGTGACGCCGAGCTACATGCTGTCGATCGCCGACGAGTTCGAACGGCAGGGCGTCGATCCGGCGCAGAGTTCGCTGCGCATCGGCATCTTCGGCGCCGAGCCGTGGACCAACGACATGCGCGTCGCGATCGAGCAGCGGATGAAGATCGACGCGGTCGACATCTACGGGCTGTCCGAAGTGATGGGCCCCGGCGTCGCGTCGGAATGCGTCGAAACGAAGGACGGCCCGACGATCTGGGAAGATCACTTCTACCCGGAAATCATCGATCCGGACACCGGCGAAGTGCTGCCGGACGGCGAACTCGGCGAGCTCGTGTTCACCTCGCTGACGAAGGAAGCGCTGCCGATCATCCGCTACCGGACGCGCGACCTCACGCGTCTGCTGCCGGGCACCGCCCGTACGATGCGGCGCATGGAAAAGATCACGGGCCGCTCGGACGACATGATGATTGTGCGCGGCGTGAACGTGTTTCCGACGCAGATCGAGGAGCAGCTGCTGAAGCAGCGCGCGCTTGCGCCGCATTACCAGATCGTGCTGACGAAGGAAGGGCCGCTCGACGTACTGACGCTCAACGTCGAGCCGTGCCCGGAAACGGCGCCCGACACCGCCGCGATTCAGGCCGCGAAGCAGGCGCTCGCGTACGACATCAAATCGCTGATCGGCGTGACGGCGGTGGTCAACGTGCTGCCGGTCAACGGGATCGAGCGCTCGGTGGGCAAGGCGCGCCGCGTGATCGACAAGCGCAAGGGCTGAGCCGGCAAGTCGTCGCGCGCCGCATAGCGAACGTCGACGCCCGCAACGCCATTTCGATGCAGCGCCCGACCGGCGAACGCCGGGCGGGCGTTTTTCTATTCATCGGCGCGAACCGCCTCGCCCGAACGATTTCGCCGACAGGCGCGCGCCGCGTCGGCTACGCGCCGCCATCGCCCGTCACGACGACCGACACGAAAACCCTCACGAATTCGGAAACAGCAGCCACATCCGGCCGACCTGCTTCATGCGACCGGCGAGGTCGCCGGCATCGTCGCCGAGCCCCCAGAAATAGTCGGCCCGCACGCCGCCCTTGATCGCGCTGCCCGTATCTTGCGCAAACACGAGCCGGTTCATCGGCGTGTTCGTCAGTGGACGTGTGGTCTGCAGAAACACCGGCGTGCCGAGCGGAATCGACGCCGGATCGACGGCGATCGAACGCTCGGGCGTGAGCGGCACGCCGAGCGCGCCGATCGGACCGTCCGCGCCGCCGTGCGGCGCTTCTTCCTTCGTCGGCATCTCGCGGAAGAAGACGAACCGCGGGTTCGTGTCGAGCAGCGCGTCGACGCGGCCCGGATTCGCCTTCGCCCACGCCTTGATGCCCTGCATCGTCGCCTGCGCCGGCGTCAGTTCGCCGCGATCGAGCAGCCACTTGCCGATCGAGCGATACGGCTGATTGTTGGTGCCGCCGAAGCCGACCCGCATCACCGAGCCGTCGTCGAGCAGCACGCGCCCCGAGCCCTGCACCTGCAGGAAGAACGCCTCGATCGGGTCGTCGACCCACACGAGTTCGTTGCCGTTCAGTATCCCCGAGCGTTCGAGCTGCGCGCGCGCAGGCAGCGCCGCGCCGGCGCGATAGCCGGCCGGCCAGCGGTACAGCGCATATTGATACGGGCCGCGGCGCACGCGCGAGCCGTGCAGCAGCGGCTCGTAATAGCCGGTCACGAGGCCGTCGAGCGTGCCGTCGGTGTTCGCGAACTGGAACGGCGTGAAGTACGTTTCGAAAAACGCGCGCGCGCCGTTCGCGTCGAGTTCGTCGAGCCGCTCGGCGGCCGCGCACGCGCGCTGCCACGCCGGCTGCCGCGCGAGCCGCACGCAGTTCTGCCGCAGCGCGGCCGTCGCGCCGATCAGCGAATCGTCTTGCCAGCCCGGCACCTGCTGCCACGCCACCGGCGTGAGCCGCTTCGCGGCGACCTGCCCCGGCACGATCGCCGCGCCGGTCGGCGGCTTCAGCGCGGTCGGCCGCGTCGGCGCGCCGCCGCATGCGGCGAGTAGCGCCGCCATCGCGACCGCCGCCGCCCAGCCGGCCGCCCGGCGCCCAAACCACATACAATGTCCGTTCTTGATGGAAACCGCCATGTCAGATTTTCTCGACCAATATCCGATGCTCATCTTCGCGCTGGAAGCCTTTCTCGCGCTCGCCCTGCTGGTTTTCATCGTCGCGTGGACCGCGTCGGGCAGAAAGAAGCACGCCCGCAACAACGACCGTCAGCCGCGCTGATCGCGGCGCGCGCAGCACCGCGCCGCGCCGCGTGCGGCGTCGTGCGCTCAGTGCAGCGTGCGCGGCATGTGCAGCGCGAACTCGTCGATCGGCGCTTCGAAGCGCTCGCCGTCTTCGGCCACGCAGAAATACGCGCCACGCATCGTGCCCACCGGCGTCGCGATCACGGCCCAGCTCGTGTACTCGAACTGTTCGCCCGGCTGCAGCAGCGGCTGGTGCCCGACCACGCCGAGCCCTTTCACTTCCTGCACGTGGTTCTCGCTGTCGGTGATGATCCAGTGGCGCGCGATCAGTTGCGCGGCGACCTGCCCCGTGTTGCGGATCGTCAGCGTGTACGCGAATGCGTATTGACGACGTTCGGGGTCGGATTGTTCCGGCAAGTAGCTGGTTTTCACCGAAACGGTGAACTGATACTGACTCATGGTGTTTCCGCTGGAGGGTAAGGCCCGCGCCGGCGACGTGGACGAAGGACGCGGCAGGCGCGCCGCTTTGGTTCGGCATTCTGCTTGATGCGCAAACGGGCTGCAACCGGACGGCCCGCCGCCGCGCCGCGCCCGGCGGGCGGTAGAATGGCGGTTTTGCGCCGCAGCGTCCCCGCTTCCCTGTCATGACTCAATTCCGCATCGCTCCCAGCATCCTGTCGGCCGACTTCGCGCGGCTCGGCGAAGAAGTCCGCAACGTGGTCGCCGCCGGCGCCGACTGGATCCACTTCGACGTGATGGACAACCATTACGTGCCGAACCTGACGATCGGCCCGCTCGTGTGCGAAGCGATTCGTCCGCACGTGCAGGTGCCGATCGACGTGCATCTGATGGTGCGTCCGGTCGACCGGATCGTGCCGGACTTCGCCAAAGCCGGGGCGAACCTGATCAGCTTCCATCCGGAAGGCTCCGACCACATCGACCGCACGCTGACGCTGATCCGCGATCACGGCTGCAAGGCCGGTCTCGTGTTCAACCCGGCGACGCCGCTGAATTATCTCGATCACGTGATGGACCGGCTCGACTACGTGCTGCTGATGTCGGTGAACCCCGGTTTCGGCGGCCAGTCGTTCATTCCGGAAACGCTGAACAAGCTGCGCGAAGCGCGTGCGCGCATCGACGCGTACACCGAACGCACGGGCCGCGAGATCCTGCTCGAGGTCGACGGCGGCGTGAAGGCGGACAACATCGCGGAAATCGCGGCGGCCGGCGCCGACACGTTCGTCGCGGGCTCGGCGATCTTCGGCAAGCCCGACTACCGAAAGGTGATCGACGAGATGCGCGCCGCCCTCGCGGCCGTCGAGCGGAGCTGACGCGATGGCTCAGCCGCCGCTTGCCGCGCCCGCCTCCGCCGCCGAGCCGCCCGCCGCCGGCGATCGCACGATCCGGTTGAGCGCGCCGCGCATCGACGCGGCGCTGATCGATCTGGACGGCACGATGGTCGATACGGTCGACGATTTCACGGCCGGCCTGAACGCGATGCTCGCGAAGCTCGGTGCGCCGGCCACGTCGCGCGACGAAGTGATCGGCTACGTCGGCAAGGGCTCCGAGCATCTGATTCATTGCGTGCTGGCGCCGCGCTTCACTGCCGACGAAGTGCGCACGCGCTTCGACGACGCGCTCGCGATCTATCAGGCCGAATACGCGAAGATCAACGGCCGCCACACGCGCCTCTATCCCGACGTCGCGACCGGCCTCGATGCGCTGCGCGCGGCAGGCATCCGGCTCGCGTGCGTGACGAACAAGCCGCACCGCTTCGCGGTCGAGCTGCTCGAGCAATACGGGCTTGCCGATCGTTTCGGCATCGTGCTCGGCGGCGACAGCGTCGCGCGCAAGAAGCCCGATCCGCTGCCGATGCTGGCCGCCTGCGAGGCGCTCGGCGTCGCGCCGCACGTGTCGGTCGCGATCGGCGACTCGGAAAACGACGCGCTCGCGGGCCGCGCGGCCGGGATGGCAACGCTGACGGTCCCGTATGGCTACAACCACGGCAAGCCTATACAAACGATAAATTCGGATGGTATAGTCGATTCGTTGCTGGCTGCGGCTCTCGCGATCGTCGCGCACAATGCCGGCCAGCCAACCGTCTGACTATTTCTTCCATCCGCATGTTTCTGAATAAAAAACGGAGTCTGAGCAGCATCGACCGGGGAGCCTGGCCCTGGCGTCGCTGGTCGCGCTAACCTCTTCGATGAGGTACGCTGAAGCACGTCTTCAGCGCCGTTTTTTATCTCGCTGCGCATCCGCGCGCCGATCGTCGCACCACCCGAGTTCCACCGTGTCCGAACGCCTGCGTTCAGGATCGGCTGGAGGCTCGCGACGTTCACGCTGCGGGCCGCGCCGGCCGGCACCAGGCACTTCAGGATCGACCGCCCTTTCGCCGACGGTAGCCCGCGCAGCGTCAAACGATCCCTGGCGCACGCGCCGCTCGTCCCGAACAGGACCGGAACATGACCGAACTCGAATTCCAATCGCTCGCGAACGAAGGCTATAACCGCATCCCGCTGATCGCCGAAGCGCTCGCCGATCTCGAAACGCCGCTGTCGCTCTACCTGAAGCTCGCGCAACCCGAACGCGCGGGCGCGAACTCCTTCCTGCTCGAATCGGTGGTCGGCGGCGAACGCTTCGGCCGCTACTCGTTCATCGGGCTGCCGGCACGCACGCTCGTGCGCACCCGCAACGGCGTCTCCGAAGTCGTGCGCGACGGCGCGGTCGTCGAGACGCACCACGGCGATCCGTTCGAATTCATCGCGTCGTTCCAGGCGCGTTTCAAGGTCGCGCAGCGCCCGGGCCTGCCGCGCTTCTGCGGCGGCCTCGCCGGCTACTTCGGCTACGATGCGGTGCGCTACATCGAGAAGAAGCTCGCGCACACCGCGCCGCGCGACGATCTCGGCCTGCCCGACATCCAGCTGCTGCTGACCGAGGAAGTCGCGGTGATCGACAACCTCGCCGGCAAGCTGTATCTGATCATCTACGCGGATCCGGGCCAGCCCGAGGCGTACGCCAAGGCGAAGCAGCGCCTGCGCGAGCTCAAGCAGCGGCTGCGCGCGACCGTGCAGCCGCCCGTCACGTCGGCGAGCGTGCGCACCGAGACGTTCCGCGAATTCAAGAAGGACGACTATCTGGCCGCCGTGCGTCAGGCGAAGGAATACATCGCGGCCGGCGAACTGATGCAGATCCAGGTCGGCCAGCGCCTGACGAAGCCCTACCGCGACAATCCGCTGTCGCTGTATCGCGCGCTGCGCTCGCTGAATCCGTCGCCGTACATGTACTACTACAACTTCGGCGAGTTTCACGTGGTCGGCGCGTCGCCGGAAATCCTCGTGCGCCAGGAAAAGCGCGGCGACGACCAGATCGTCACGATCCGCCCGCTCGCCGGCACGCGCCCGCGCGGCAACACGCCCGAGCGCGACGCGGAGCTCGCGACCGAGCTGCTGAACGATCCGAAGGAAATCGCCGAGCACGTGATGCTGATCGACCTCGCGCGCAACGACGTCGGCCGCATCGCCGACATCGGCTCCGTGCAGGTGACCGACAAGATGGTGATCGAGAAGTACTCGCACGTGCAGCACATCGTCAGCTCGGTCGAAGGCAAGCTGAAGCCCGGCATGACGAACTTCGACGTGCTGCGCGCGACGTTCCCGGCCGGCACGCTGTCCGGCGCGCCGAAGGTGCGCGCGATGGAGCTGATCGACGAGCTCGAGCCCGTCAAGCGCGGGCTCTACGGCGGCGCCGTCGGCTACCTGTCGTTCTCGGGCGAGATGGATCTCGCGATCGCGATCCGCACGGGCCTGATCCACAACGGCAACCTGTATGTGCAAGCGGCGGCCGGCGTCGTCGCGGATTCGGTGCCCGAATCCGAATGGCAAGAGACCGAGAACAAGGCGCGCGCGGTGCTGCGCGCGGCCGAACAGGTCCAGGACGGCCTCGATAGCGACTTCTGACCGGAGACTGACCATGCTGCTCATGATCGACAACTACGACTCGTTCACCTACAACCTGGTCCAGTACTTCGGCGAACTGGGCGAGGACGTGCGCACCTACCGCAACGACGAAATCACGCTCGACGACATCGCGCGCCTGAATCCCGACACGATCTGCCTGTCGCCGGGGCCGAGCAATCCGCAGCACGCGGGCATCACGCTCGACGTGCTGCGCGAATTCGCAGGCAAGAAGCCGATTCTCGGCGTGTGCCTCGGCCATCAGGCGATCGGCGAGGCGTTCGGCGGCCGCGTCGTGCGCGCGAAGACCATCATGCATGGCAAGGTGAGCCGCATCGAGACCGACGGCCGCGGCGTGTTCGCCGATCTGCCGAAGCACTTCGACGTCACGCGCTATCACTCGCTCGCGATCGAGCGCGAGTCGCTGCCCGACTGCCTCGAGATTTCCGCGACGACCGACGACGGCGAAATCATGGGCGTGCGTCACAAGACGCTGCCGATCGAAGGCGTGCAGTTTCATCCGGAATCGATCCTGTCCGAACACGGCCATGCGCTGCTCGAGAATTTCCTGAAGCAGGCGCGCGCGGCCGCGCATGCCGCCTGACGGAGCGCGACGATGACGATTACTCCGCAGGAAGCGCTGCAGCGCACGATCGAGCACCGCGAGATTTTCCACGACGAGATGCTGCATCTAATGCGGCTCATCATGCGCGGCGACATGTCGCCGGTGATGGCGGCCGCGATCATCACCGGGCTGCGCGTGAAGAAGGAGACGATCGGCGAGATCGCCGCCGCCGCGACCGTGATGCGCGAATTCGCGAACCACGTCGAGGTGCAGGACAATTCGAACTTCGTCGACATCGTCGGCACGGGCGGCGACGGCTCGCATACGTTCAACATCTCGACCGCGTCGATGTTCGTGACGGCCGCGGCCGGCGCGAAGGTCGCGAAGCACGGCAACCGCGGCGTATCGAGCAAGTCCGGCAGCGCCGACGTGCTGGAAGCGCTCGGCGTCAACATCGACCTGCAGCCCGACCAGGTTGCCGCGTCCATCGCCGAGACCGGGATGGGCTTCATGTTCGCGCCGAACCATCATCCGGCCATGAAGAACATCGCGGCCGTGCGCCGCGAGCTCGGCGTACGCACGATCTTCAACATCCTCGGCCCGCTCACCAATCCGGCCGGCGCGCCGAATCAGCTGATGGGCGTGTTCCACCCCGACCTCGTCGGCATCCAGGTGCGCGTGATGCAGCGCCTCGGCGCGCAGCACGTGCTCGTCGTGTACGGCAAGGACGGGATGGACGAGGTGTCGCTCGGCGCCGCGACGCTCGTCGGCGAACTGCGCGACGGCCAGGTGCACGAATACGAGATCCATCCGGAGGACTTCGGCTTGCAGATGGTGTCGAACCGCACGCTGAAGGTGGAAAATGCCGAGGAATCGCGCGCGATGCTGCTCGGCGCGCTCGACAATCAGCCCGGCGTCGCGCGCGAGATCGTCACGCTGAATGCGGGCACCGCGCTTTATGCGGCGAACGTCGCCGGCTCGATCGCCGACGGCATCCGGCTCGCGCGCGAAGCGATCGCGAGCGGCAAGGCCCGTGCGAAAGTCGACGAACTCGTGCGCTTCACGCAGCAATTCAAGCGCTGACCCCGTTACGAATCAAGCAGGAACCCCAATGAGCGACATTCTCGACCGAATCATCGCCGTCAAGCGCGAAGAAGTAGCAGCCGCCATGCGCAGCACGCCGCTCGAGGCGCTGAAGCTGGAAGCGTCCGCGCGCGACCGGCGCGACTTCGTCGGCGCGCTGCGCGCCAAGCATGCGGCCGGCCAGCCGGCCGTGATCGCCGAAATCAAGAAGGCGAGCCCGTCGAAGGGCGTGCTGCGCGAGCATTTCGTGCCCGCCGACATCGCCCGCTCGTATGCGGCGCACGGCGCCGCGTGCCTGTCGGTGCTGACCGACGAGCAGTTCTTCCAGGGCGGCGTCCGCTATCTCGAGGAAGCGCGCGCCGCGTGCGACCTGCCGGTGCTGCGCAAGGACTTCATCGTCGACGCGTACCAGATCCTCGAAGCGCGCGCGATGGGCGCGGACGCGATCCTGCTGATCGCCGCCGCGCTCGACACGCCGCTGATGCAGGAGCTCGAAGCGTATGCGCACTCGCTCGACCTCGCGGTGCTCGTCGAAGTGCACGACCGCAACGAAATGGAGCAGGCGCTGACGCTCAAGACGCCGCTGCTCGGCATCAACAACCGCAACCTGCGCACGTTCGAAACCTCGATCCGGGCGACGCTCGACATGCTCGACATGATTCCGCAGGACCGCATCGTCGTGACCGAGTCGGGCATCCTGTCGCGCGCGGACGTCGATACGATGCGCGCGGCGAACGTCAACACGTTCCTCGTCGGCGAGGCGTTCATGCGTGCCGACCAGCCGGGCGAGGAACTCGCACGGATGTTCTTCTGATGGCGATCGAAAAGGAAATCAAGCTCGCGCTGCCGGCGGGCCACGCGCCGGCAGCGCACCGCTTCTTCGAGACGCTGACCGGTGAGCGCGGCCGCGAGATCGCGCTGTCGAACGTCTATTACGACACGCCCGACCTCGCGCTCGCGCGTTCGAAAAGCGCAGTGCGCGTACGCCGCACGCCGCAAGGCTGGCTGCAGACGTTCAAGACGGTCGGCAGCGCCGAACACGGGCTGCACCGCCGCCACGAATGGGAACTGCCGGTGGCCGGCGACGCGCTCGAAGTCGCCGCGCTCGTCGCCGCATGCGACGTGCCGGAAGCCGCCGCCGCGCTGCGTGACGCGGCGCCCGCGCTACACGCGCTGTTCCGCACGGATTTTTCGCGTACGCTGTGGCGCGTCGCGATCGGCGGTGCGACGGTCGAGGCGGCGGTGGACATCGGCGAGATCGTCGTCCACACGGACCGCGACACGCGCCGCGAACCGATCAGCGAAATCGAACTCGAACTGCTCGACGGCCCGGAAGCGGCGCTCGCGACGCTCGCCGCCGAGCTGCAGCAGGCGCTGCCGGGTCTCGCTCCCGAAAACATCAGCAAGGCGCAGCGCGGCTACCGGCTGCGCGCGCAATAAACCCGCATCACGCATGGCAACCCGCAAGACCTCCCGCACGCCGCTGCAGGCGTCGCTGTTCGACGATCCCGTGCCGGAAACGGCCGAGGCCGACCTCCGGCCCGCTGCGCCGGCCGCTCCCGCAGCCGAGCGCCGGCCGGCCGGCAAGATCGCTGCCGGCGCCGCGGCCGCCCCGCATGCCGCGCGCGACATCCCGCACCTCGCCGCGCAATTCGATGCACTGCCCGCCGTATGGCGCGACGTGCTGAAGCCGTTCATCGACAGCGACGCATATGCGCCGCTATGCCGCTTCGTCGACGACGAACGCGCGGCCGGCAAGACGATCTACCCGACCGACGTGTTCCGCGCACTGCGGCTGACGAGCCCCGACGACGTGAAGGTCGTGATCCTCGGTCAGGACCCTTATCACGGCGACGACCGCGGCACGCCGCAGGCGCACGGCCTCGCATTCTCGGTGCCGCCCGCCGTGCGCACACCGCCGTCGCTGCGCAACATCTTCAAGGAAATCGCCGCGAACTTCGGCCACGATACGCCGCGCCACGGCTGTCTCGACACGTGGGCGCGCCAGGGCGTGCTGCTGCTGAACACCGTGCTGACGGTCGAGCGCGGCGCGGCCGCGAGCCACGCCAAGCGCGGCTGGGAGCAGTGCACCGATACGCTGATCCGCGAGCTCGCGAACCGTCATCGCGGCCTCGTGTTCATGCTGTGGGGTGCGCACGCGCAGGCGAAGCGTGCGCTGTTCGACGCGAGCGCGCACTGCGTGCTCGAGGCGCCGCATCCGTCGCCGCTGTCCGCGCATCGCGGCTTTCTCGGCTGCCGCCACTTCGCGCTCGCGAACGACTATCTGGTCGAGCACGGCCGCACGCCGATCGACTGGCGGCTGCCCGAGGTCGCCGAAACGCTCGCGTAACGGCGGCTGCGCCGCGTCCTGCGTCGGCCGGAATGCAAAGCGCCGCGCCCCTGTCGGGACGCGGCGCTTTTTGCTTTCAGATCGAGCCGCGGGCGTGCGACGCCCGCGTCCAACCCTTACGCAGCGGCGATCGCCTCGCGTGCACCGGCCAGCGCCGCGCTCTGCGCTTCCGGCCCCATGTTCAGGCCTTCCGCGTAGATGAAGCTCACGTCGGTCATGCCGACAAAGCCGAGGAACGAACGCAGATACGGCGTCTGGCTGTCGTGCGGGGTGCCCGCGTACTTGCCGCCGCGCGCCGATACGACGTACACCTTCTTGCCCTTGATGAGGCCTTCCGGGCCGTTCTCGGTGTAGCGGAACGTGACGCCGGCGCGGGCGATCCAGTCGAAGTACGTCTTCAGTTGCGAGGAGATGCCGAAGTTGTACATCGGCGCGCCGATCACGATGATGTCGGCGGCTTGCAGTTCGGCGATCAGCGCATCGCTCTTCGCGACGATCGCATTCTGCTCCGCGCTGCGGTTCTCGGCCGGCGTGAAGAACGCGCCGAGCACCGATTCGTCGAGATGCGGCAGACCATCGGCCAGCAGGTCGCGGACCACGACCTTCGCACCGGGATTCGATTGTTGCAGCTTTGCCGTCAGTTCGTTGGACAGCAGCGTGGACTGCGCGCCTTGCGAACGCGCCGCCGAATTGATTTGCAGAATGGTCGTCATGTCAGGCTCCGGTTGGGTTGCGCTTCGGTAGCGCGAGTGACGCCATTGTGCGTGGCCGCATTTGCGTGAAAAAGCGGGCTCAGGGCGACGGATTGTTGCAACAGCAGAACAATTGCGGATCGCGCCCCGATTCCCGCTTCGTCATGCTAGCCCTTCAGCCAGGCTTCGCGCGCCTTCAGCAACGCGGCCGGTCTCGCGGCGGCCGTCAGCCGGTAGCGCGACACCTCCGGGCCGTCGAGCTTCAGTTTCGCGGTGCGCAGTTCGTCGCGGCGGAAGGCGTGGACCTCGACCTTGTCGCCCGGACGGTAGCGCGCGAGCAGCGCATCGAGGTTCGTGCCCGTCACGCGCAACCCGTCCAGCGCGATCAGCGTGTCGCCGGCCGACAGCCCCGCACGATGCGCGGCGCCGCCTTCATAGACGGCTGCGAGCGTGCAGTCGGCGCCGCCGCGCAGACGTGCGCCGATCGACGGTTTCGCGACCGCACCGGGCGCGCCGAGGTCCGGCGCGAGCGTCACGCCGAACGGTGCGAGCAGCTCGGCGAGCGGCAGGTCGCGCGTGCCGTGCACCGCATCGCTGAACAGACGGCCGAGTGCGACGCCGGTCGCTTCTTCGATCAGCGCGGCGACTTCGTCTTCGGCGACGCCCGCCTGCTTGCCGCGATAGAAGTCGCGGCCGTAGCGCTGCCAAAGCAGACGCATCACGTCGTCGAGCGACTTGCGGTGACGCGTCTGCGCGCGAATCGCGAGATCGAACGCGAGCGCGACGAGCGAGCCCTTCGTGTAATAGCTGACGATCGCGTTCGTCGCGTTCTCGTCCTGGCGGTAGTACTTGATCCACGCGTCGAACGAGCTGTCCGCGACGCTCTGCTTGAGGCGGCCCGTGCCGCGCAGCACGCCGCCGATCGTGCGACCGAGCGCCGCGAAATATTCGTCCTGCGACATCAGCCCGCTGCGCACGAGCATCAGGTCGTCGTAATACGACGTGAAGCCTTCGAACAGCCACAGCAGCGACGTGTAGTTCTCGCGCGTCAGGTCGTACGGCACGAACGCGGCCGGCTTGATCCGCTTCACGTTCCACGTGTGGAAGTATTCGTGGCTGCAAAGGCCGAGATACGTGCGATAGCCTTCCGTCGTTTCCGGGCGCCCCTTCACCGGCAGATCGGTGCGATTGCAGATCAGCGCGGTCGAGGCCCGATGCTCGAGGCCGCCGTAGCCGTCGCTGACCGCGAGCGTCATGAACACGTAGCGATCCATCGGCGCCTTCTTCGACTTCGGCTCGAACAGCGCGATCTGCGCTTCGCACACGCGCTTCAGGTCCGTGCGCAGCCGTTCCATGTCGAGCTGCGTCACGCGCCCGGCGATCACGATGTCGTGCGGCACGCCGTGCGCGTCGAACGTCGCGAGCGCGAATTCGCCGATCGTGACGGGATGGTCGACGAGTTCGTCGTAGTTTGCCGCGCGATAGGCACCGAAGCCGTAGCGCTTCGTGCCGCGCGCCTCCGGCAGCGCGGTCGCGACGCGCCATGCGCGAAACACGTCGCCGGCCGGTTTCGCGATGTCGACTTCGCACGGCGCATCGTCGCGGCCCGCGACGTTCAGGAACACCGCGGTGCCGTTGAAGAAACCGCCCGATTCGTCGAGATACGCGGAGCGCACCGACAGATCCCATGCGTAGACGACGTAGCGCAGCGTCAGCGCGCCGCTGACGGGCGCGGCCTGCCACGTATGCTTGTCGGTCTTTGCGATCCGTACCTTGCGGCCGGCGTCGTTGAACGCGTCGAGCGTCACGATGTTGCGCGCGAACTCGCGCACGAGATAGCTGCCCGGAATCCATACGGGCAGCGAAAAGCGCTGGCCGTCGGGATCGGGATCGGAAACCGTCACCGTCACTTCGAACAGGTGGGCGGCAACGTCTTTCGGGACAATCGAATAGCGGATCGGCTGGTTCATCGTGGCAATCGGTCGAACTGCGGCTGCGGAAACGAAGAGAGGCGCCGGCAGGCATCGCGGGCGCCCCTCGCTGGCCGGGCGCGCGGCCCGGCGTGTCGGTCGGTTACTTGCTCGACGCGAGCGCCTGGTTCAGCTGGTCGGCCGACACCGCGCCCGGCAGGCGGCGGCCGTCCGGCAGGAAGATCGTCGGCGTGCCCGTGACGTTCATGCCGCGGCCGAGCGCGAGATTCTTGTCGAGCGCGCTCGTGTCGCAGTTGCCGGCGCCGGACGGCGCACGATGATCGAGCATCCAGCTCTGCCACGTCTTCGCGCGATCGGTCGCGCACCAGATCGCCTTCGACTTCGCGGTCGAATCGGGCGACAGCACCGGATACAGGAACGTGTACACGGTGACGTTGTCGACCGACTGCAGCGTGGTTTCGAGACGCTTGCAATACGGGCAGTTCGGATCGGAGAACACAGCTATCTTGCGCGCGCCGTTGCCCTTCACGACCTTGATCGCGTTGGCGAACGGCAAGCTCGTGAAGTCGATCTTGTTGAGCTCCGACAGGCGTGCGTCGGTGAGGTTCTTGTGCGTCTTCGCGTCGACGAGATCGCCGAGCAGCACGTAGTCGCCCGCCGCATCGCTATAGATGATCTGCGAGCCGAGGTTCACTTCGTACAGCCCCGCGACCGGCGATTTCGACACGCTCTTGATCGGTGCGTCGTTGCCGAGACGCGCTTGCAGCGTGGCTTTCAGCTTGTCGGTGGCCTGATCGGCCTGCGCAGTGCAGCCGAGCGCCGCCATCGTGACGGCCAGCGCCAGCGAGGCGATGCGGATCGTTTTTTTCATCGAGTTGTTCCTTCAGCTCTATCGGAATGCACGGCACAGTGTACGCCGTAACGGAACCGAGTCCGACCGGCGATGCGGCCGAAGGTTCGCTCAACCGAGCGCGGCGGATACCAGCCAGCGCTTCACGAGCGGCTGCGCGCCGACGAACGCCATGCCCGCATTGCGCACGGCCTTCGCGAACGAACCGGGCACGGCGAACAGCCGCTGCAGGCCGTCGGTCGCGACCATCAGCGCGCGGATGTCCTCGCGGCGCGAACGCTCGTAGCGGCGCAGCAGCACCGTATCGCCGAGGTTGCGGAAGCTTTCCTTCGTCGCGATCGCATCGGCGAGCGCGGCGACGTCGCGCAGGCCGAGGTTCATACCCTGCCCCGCGAGCGGATGGATCAGATGCGCGGCATCGCCGACGAGCGCGACGCGCGGCGCGATCAGCTTGTCGACCGTCTGCAGCGCGAGCGGGAAACCGGCGGCCGGCGTCACGCATTCGAGCGTGCCGACCTGCGCGTGCGACACGCGCTCGACTTCGGCCGCGAGCTGCGCGGGGTCGAGCGCGAGCAGCTCGTCCGCGTGCGCGGTGTGCGCGGACCACACGAGCGACACGTGGCCGTCGGGCAGCGGCAGCAGCGCGACGATTTCGCCGTCGCGAAACCATTGATACGCGGTTTCGCGGTGCGGCAGCGACGCCTTGAAGTTCGCGACGACGCCCGTCTGCCGGTAATCGCGCCGCTCGACGCGCGCGCCCATCTGCGAACGTACCCACGAGTGTGCGCCGTCCGCGCCGACGACGAGATCGGCTTCCAGCACCTGCCCCGACGACAAGGCGAGCACGGCCGCGTCGTCGCGCACGTCGAGGCCCTGCGCGCGCGCGTCGAACCAGGTCAGGTTCGGCTGGAAACGCAGCGCGGCGTCGAGCGACGCCTCGATCAGCGACGATTCGGCGATCCAGGCGAGTTGCGGCACCGACGCCTGATAGGCGGAAAAATGCAGCTCGGCGTGCGCATCGCCGTACACGCGCATGTCGTAGACGGGCGCGAGCCGGCCGTGATCGAGCGCCTGCCAGACGCGCAGCCGCTCGAGCAGCGCCTGCGAGCTGGACGACAGCGCATACACGCGCGTATCGAACGCGAGATCGGCCGGCCGCGGCGTGACCGGCTGCGCGAGCAGCGCGGTCTTGTAGCCGGACTGGGTCAGCGCGAGCGCGGCCGTCTTGCCGACGAGCCCGCCGCCGACCACGGCGACGTCGAAGGTATGGTGGACAGTCATGGCGGGCATTATAGCCGCGGGGCCAAACCCTTACGCGGCCGGACTTTGCGGGAAATCAGCGGAATCGCGGCACGCGGCGGCGCGACCGGCCGGCGCACGCGGGCGGTTGCTGCGCCGCGCGCACGTCGATTGGGGGCGTGTGGTGGGGGCGGGGGCGCTGGCGGCAGCAGCGGCGGTGGTCGCGGTGGCCGCGGTGGCCGCGGTGGCGGCGGTGGCAGTGGTGACGGTTGTGACGGTTGTGACGGTTGTGACGGCTGTGACGACGGTGACGGCGTGATGGCGGCGGCGCCGGCGGCCGCGCCGGAGCGCTCCGCAGCCGGAAACCGGCGCGTCGGCACGGTACAATAGCGTCTTTGAACGCCGGCCCGTCGCGCTGCCCAGCGCCGGCCGCCCTCTTTGTCCCGCGCCGCCGCGCCCTGCCCGGCCGCGCCGCTTCATCCGTTCGAAGGATTCCATGAGCCTCAAATGCGGCATCGTCGGCTTGCCCAACGTCGGCAAGTCCACTCTATTCAATGCGCTGACCAAGGCCGGCATCGCCGCCGAGAACTACCCGTTCTGCACGATCGAGCCGAACGTCGGCATCGTCGAAGTGCCCGACGCGCGCCTGAAGGCGCTCGCCGAAATCGTGAAGCCCGAGCGCATCGTGCCGGCCGTCGTCGAGTTCGTCGACATCGCGGGCCTCGTCGCCGGCGCGAGCAAGGGCGAAGGCCTCGGCAACCAGTTCCTCGCGAACATTCGCGAAACCGATGCGATCACGCACGTCGTGCGCTGCTTCGAGGACGACAACGTCGTCCACGTCGCAGGCAAGGTGAGCCCGATCGACGACATCGAGGTGATCAACACCGAACTCGCGCTCGCCGATCTCGGCACGGTCGAGAAGGCGCTCGCGCGCTACTCGAAGGCCGCGAAGTCCGGCAACGACAAGGAAGCGGCGAAGCTCGTCGCGGTGCTCGACAAGGTGCGCGCGCATCTGGACCAGGGCAAGGCCGTGCGCGGCCTCGCGCTGTCCGACGACGAGCAGGCGCTGCTCAAGCCGTTCTGCCTGATCACGGCGAAGCCGGCGATGTACGTCGCGAACGTGAAGGACGACGGCTTCGAGAACAACCCGCACCTCGACGCGGTGCGCAAGTACGCGGAAAGCGAGAATTCGCCGGTGGTCGCGGTGTGCGCGGCGATCGAAGCGGAAATCGCCGATCTCGACGATGCCGACAAGGAAGCGTTCCTCGCCGACATGGGCATGTCGGAGCCGGGTCTCGATCGCGTGATCCGCGCGGGCTTCAAGCTGCTCGGGCTGCAGACCTACTTCACCGCGGGCGTGAAGGAAGTGCGCGCGTGGACGATCCACATCGGCGACACCGCGCCGCAGGCGGCCGGCGTGATCCACACCGACTTCGAGCGCGGCTTCATCCGTGCGCAGACGATCGCGTTCGACGACTTCATCGCGTACAAGGGCGAGCAAGGTGCGAAGGAAGCCGGCAAGATGCGCGCGGAAGGGAAGGAATATGTCGTGCACGACGGCGATGTGATGAACTTCCTGTTTAACGTCTGAGCGTCGTTTCGATGCTGCCGTGAGAAAGCCCGCTCGATGCGGGCTTTTTCTTTTTTGCGTGGCGGGACGCGGCGCGGCGACGGTACCGTGTCGCGGCCGCATCCGTTCGTTACTCGCCGTCGCCGATCGCGATCGTGCCGGACATGTGGAGAAACTGCCCGTCTTTCGTCGCGATGTTCGTGTTCACCGTGCCGCGCGCGAAATCCTCGACGTGCACGACGTTCGAGCCGGTCGACGGCTCGTGCCAGTACACCATGTACACCTGCGGCCGAATCTCGTGCGCCGTGTATTGCACGGTATCGGCCACGCCCTTGAATTGGCCTGCCGTGCCGATGAACGACATCGTCTTGTCGTCCTGGAAGTGCAGGTCGAACACCGTGTCGCCGAACGCCACGCGCGCGACCTTGCCGATTGCCGGAAACGGCTGCGGCGCAGGCCACTGCATCTCGCCCTTCGCGACCTTCGCGCTCAGCTCGAGCGACGATTTCGCCCCCAGCGTCGGATAGCGCGCCTCCATCGCGGCGATCAGCGCTGACGAATCGCGTGCGCGCGCGGCCTCCTGATCGAACGCCTTCACATAGGCGCGCGTAAAGGCGACGCCGGTCGTGAACGGCCGGCTGCCGTCCGCGTTCGGCAGGAAGTGGCCCGGTACGACGCGCACCGGCTTCAGCGCATCGATCCGGTCGAGCGTCGCGAGCCAGTTCGCGTGCGACAGCGGGGTCTGCGTATCGGCCATCCACACATGGATGTTCGCCGCGACCGGAATTCCGCCCACCACCGTGCGCTCCGACGGAATCCACACGAACGTGCGGTCCGGCGTCGGGCCGTCGAGCCCGACGATGCGCAGCTTCTCGCCGTCGACGCTCAGCGTGTCGCCGTCGAGCGGCCGCGGCACGATGATCGACGCCGGCGCGTTGTCCTTCAGGATCGGCCGCCAGTACGCGAGCTTGCCGTCCTTGCTCGCTTCGATTGCGGCGACCGTCTGCGGCGTCGCGACGATCTTCGCGTCCGGGAACGCCGCGTGGATCGTGTCGAGGCCGAAGTAGTAGTCCGGATCGCTATGGCTGACGTAGACGGCCTTCAGCGTCTTGCCCGTCGCCTTGATCCGGTTCACGAGCGCCTGCGCGTCGTTGCGCTGGAACTGCGCGTCGATCAGGATCGCTTCGGTCTTGCCCGACACGATCTCCGACGACACCGGAAATATGCTCTTCGCGCCCGGATTGTAGACATCCACGGCCAGCGGGCCGGCAATGCTCGACGATGCCGCGCCGAGCAGCGCGCTCGCCGCCAGCACGGATGAAACCAGATGACGTACCGACATGGTCGTACTCCTTCAGAGATGAGGTGGACGAACGATAAATGAAACCATGTCAGTTACAAATAGCCGATCTGTTGATCGTCCATTTACTCGCGAGAACGAATCGCGGAGGGGCGACGCAAATTTGCTTTTTGGTCTGCCTTTACCTGGGAATGTTGCCCGACGGATGCGTCGACCGGCTTCTCCGCCCTGGTCCGACCGCAAAGCCGTTACACCGGCTGTCCGTAGACCGACTCGAACCGATGGATCAATTGAATGGCGCCGGACGGATACAGCCCGAAAATTCGTTCAGCACACTTCCGACAAAAAACAGCGATCGCCATCTTGCTACGACTTCAGACATTTTCCGACGCAGATTTATAAAAATTAGTATTTGTTCTATATGCAAGCATCTGATCGCACACAATACTGCCCCCATCACTTCCCGTAGGCACTCGGCACCTCATCAATCCAAGGATCAATCACTCCATGAAAAATGAACCACACGCCGAGATTCTCGGCATAAAATTCACCCCCGGTTCAGTCGACGCTTTCTTCATCGACTTCTTCATTGGATACGCACTCATCATTTCCATCCATATTGTCCTGTATTGGCTATTCAAAATAATATCGACGTTCATCATAAAAACAAAAGTAAACCCCTGGATGATCCTAATATTTTTATCCGTAATTTTAGGAAACATCGCAAAATCACTACTTACCAAACATCCCTGACATGACGGTTTTTCGGAGAATTGAAATGCGCGAACTATCAATTCGAGAACTGAAGGTAGTCTCTGGCGCCGTAGGGCCAATCGGTGCCGCGCTTGGCGGTGTCGGAGGGGGGGCCATTTACTTGGGGCAAGCATCGGTCACCGGACAAGCGAGCCCCACCGGTCTCGCTTCAGCGATACTTGCCGGGGCCACGCTTGGCTTTTTTACCGGCCCAGCAACCCCCACACTCATGCAAGCCGGTGCAATGACCATTCTCAATGGTCAGCTTGGATTTTATAGTGGAATGGCCGCTGGTTTCTTGGAAAATGCGACCAACTCGGCGGGCACCAACTACAACGCGCCATGAACCAACTACAACTAAATCACCTTCCCCAACCGAACCCGAAACCAGCCCAAACATCAAATCGTTCCGATGAGCATTTCGTTCAGCGTCTCCCCTAAAGACTTCGCACTCGATTACCAGGAAAAGCGCCCCTTGCTTATGAAAGGAGCCGTATCGCTTCGCAACTTCTCCTGGCGGGACGTAAATGAAATCTTCGAACGCAGCAACGTAGCCTCCGACGATTTCAAGCTGACTTTCGACGGCATCCGACCAAAGAGCGAATACATCGAAAGCTGGTGGGACATCGGCACGCTTCGCCATCGCCTGATCAAGCCAGTTGTCTACGATTATTTGCGCAAGGGCGCGACATTGATCGCAAACAAAATCGCCACTGAACCGAAGGTCAATCAGTTATCGAGACAACTCATCGAATTCACCGGCAGACAGGTGGTCAGTAGCGCCTACCTGGCATTCGGTGAGCGCGACTCGTTCCGCTGCCATTGGGATACACGTGACGTTTTCGCAATACAACTCATCGGGCGCAAGCGGTGGGTCCTGTACGAGCCCTCACTCGAGGCACCGCTTTACATGCAACAAAGCAAGGATTACGAGGGCCTGTATCCGTGTCCTGACACCCCGTATATGGACGTCATGTTGGAGGCCGGTGATCTGCTCTATCTACCACGAGGCTGGTGGCACAACCCGCTTCCCGTCGGTGAAGCGACCTTCCATCTTGCATTCGGAACTTTCCCGGCCTATGTCATTGATTACTTGAGTTGGGCGATAAACCGAATGCCGCACTTGCTCGACGCCAGACGTTCGTTGAGTGACTGGGAGAACGATAAAAACGTCCTGGCGTCGATAGGGCAACAATTCGAGGACTTCATTTGCACCCGAGAGAATTACCGCCGCTTTCTCGACGATAGGACTGGGGCCATACGTATCGAGACAGATCTCGCACTCGAGACATTGGGGAACCCAGCGGTGTCGGCAATCCCAGATGAATCGAGAATTCGCTTGAGCGCTTATCGGCCGCCTGGCCGCGACGATCGCTATGTGATCGCCAACGGCACCAAGGTCAATCTGGACGATCAAGGCGCAACGCTGATTCGACTGATCGTCGAGCGCCCCGGCATCAGCCTCGGAACACTGATTTCTGGTTTTGCCAACACCGATGCGGACCGCATCCGCGATCTGGTCACGGATCTCTGTCGCCAGGATATTCTGGAGTTTTCTCTCGCGTAACGCGCTATCGCCGATATTCATCGCGCTGCCGCGTGCGGTGTGCCGCCAACGCCCGCCCTCCCCGACGCCACGCCTCGATTCCACCGCGCCTACGCCGCACAGCGCGAACGGGCGCAGCAGCCGCGCCCGTCCGGTTCACGCGAGTTACGTCGCCGACACGCGCCGCCCCTCCCCCACCCGCGCATCGCGACCTCGCTTGTTCAGCCACGACGCAAGCAGCACGAACAGCGCCAGCACGGCCGTCGCACCGACTTCCATCCGGTGTTCCTCGCTCACGAGCATCACGGTCAGCGTGCCGCAGATGAACAGGATCACGGCCCACGTGAGCCACGGGAACATCCACATCCGCAGCGGCAGATCCGCGCCAGTCGCTTCGAGCGTCCTGCGCATCCGCAGCTGCGAGATCGCGATTACGAGATACACGAGCAGCGCGATCGCGCCCGAGGTCGCGAGCAGGAAGCCGAACACCTGCTCGGGCATCAGGTAGTTCGCGATCACGGTCACGAAGCCGAACGCGGTCGAGGCGAGCACGGCCGCGCGCGGCGTGCCGGTCGCATCGGTGCGGTGCAGGAACGCGGGCGCGTCCTTGCGCTTGGACAGCGAGAACAGCATCCGTGACGCCGTGTACAGCGCCGAATTCAGGCAGCTCGCAACCGACACGAGCACGATCACGTCGATGATCGCCTTCGCGTTCGGCACGCCGATCAGCTCCATCGCACGCTGATACGAGCCGTGCGCCGGCAGCAGCGGGTCGTTCCACGGCACGATTGCCGCCACGACGAGGATCGAGCCGAGATAGAACAGCGTGATGCGCCAGATCACCGAATTCGTCGCACGCACGATCTGGCGTTGCGGGTTGTCGGACTCGGCGGCCGCGATCGTCACGATTTCAGTGCCGAGAAACGAGAACATCGTCGTCAACATCGCCGCGAGCACCGCGCCGGCGCCGTTCGGCATGAAGCCGTGATGCGCGAACAGGTTCGACACGCCCGACACGGCCGGCGCCGGCACGATGCCGACGATCGCCGCAGCGCCGACACACAAGAACACGACGATCGCGACGACCTTGATCAGCGCGAACCAGAATTCGAATTCGCCGTAGTTCTTGACCGAGAACAGATTCGTGATGGTCAGCAGCAGCGTGATGCCGAGCGCGAACATCCACGTCGCGATGCCCGGGAACCACGCATTGAGGATGGTCGCGGCGGCCGTCGCCTCGATCGGGATCACGAGCACCCAGAACCACCAGTACAGCCAGCCGATCGTGAAGCCGGCCCAGTGACCGATCGCGCGGTCGGCATAGGTAGAAAACGAGCCGCTGTCCGGATGCGCGACGGCCATTTCGCCGAGCATGCGCATCACCAGCACGACCAGCACGCCCGCGATCGCATACGCGAGGATCGATGCCGGACCGGCTTCCGCGATCGCGTGGCCGGAACCGACGAACAAGCCCGCGCCGATCACGCCCGCAATGGACATCATCGTCACGTGCCGCTGCTTCAGGCCGGTGCCAAGGCCTGTCTTGCTTTCCTTCATCTGTCTCTCTCCAAAAAACGGTCCGGTACGACCGGTGTCGCGTGAAGGCGGCGTGGGGATTGTCTTTGTTGAGCCGGGATGGAACCGCGTGCGTGCGGCACGCGAATCCGCCGGGCCGCTCCGGGACGGCGCGCCGCGCAGTCTGCGAAGCTGCGGGTGCGATGCGGCGCGCAGCGCGCCGGCGCATCGCGCGCGCCGATTCCGTCGGCTTTCGGTCAGCCGCCTTCGAAGCGATGCAGTGTAAGCATCAAACGGTTCTTCACTAAGAACCAATTGAATATTTTCGATGGAACCACTTGTTGCATCGACGCGCATCGATGCAACGCGTGATCCGGTTCGGCCGCACGTGCCTGCACCGATCGCCGCGTCAACCCGCGTCGCCCGCTTCCCGCCATTTGGCCGGCACGATCGCCTCCCATTCGCGCCGAAGCAGGTTTGTCACCGCCTCGGGACTCGCGGCCGACAGGCGCACCAGCACGATCGGCCAGCCGACGTAGTGATCGGTCACGTAGTACACGTCGGGCTCCGATTCGATGAGCCATGCGCGCTCGTCGGGGCCCACGCCCTTTACGACGAGCGTGTCGCCGTCCTCGCGCAGCCGCGCGAGCATCTTGCGCCTCACCTTCAGCGCGGGTGTGCCGTATGACGTGCCTTCCTCGACGCCCCGCCACGCAAGCACGATTTGCCGAACTTCGTCGAACGTCATGAGGCCCTCCGCGTTTCGTCGCCGGTTCACGATCCGCCCACCCTACCGGAAATCGCGCGGTGCGCCTATCGGCCGGCCGCGCGCGCCGCCGCTCGCGTGCGCCCGCTCGTCGCGACGATCGCGAACGCGATCGCGTTGGCGGCGGCGCTGGCCAGGATCGGCACCAGATAGCCGCCGCCCGCGTCGTAGATGAAGCCGGCCGCGGCCGGCCCGATCAGCGTGCCGAACGCGACGCTCGTATAGAGCACGCCGATGATCGCGCTGACGTTGCGCCCGCCGAAGGCGTCCATCACGACCGCGGGCAGCACGGCGACCCAGCCGCCGTAGAATACGCCGAACACGAGCGCGAACGCGGCGAGCGTCGCAACGGTGCCGGCGCCCGCCCACGCGACGAGCGCGACAGCCATGCCGGCAAACATCGCGAGCAACGACGCGCGGCGGCCGAAGCGGTCCGCGAGGCCGCCGAGGAAGAAGCGCCCGGCCGTGCTGCCGACGCCGATCGCGCCCAGCAGCAGCACGGCCGCGGCCGGCGCGACGCCGTGATCGACCGCGTACGGCACGAGATGCACGAACGGCACGAACACGCCGAACGAGCAGACGAGGCAAGCCGCGTAAAGGCTCGCGAACGGCCGCGACAGGACGGCTTCGCGCACCGTCGCACCGGCGGCCGGCACGTCGGTCGGACTGCGCCGCGGCGCCGCATCGGACGGCGCCCGCTTAGCACACGGGCCGCGATCGCATGCCGACGCCGACGCGCCGTCGGCGGCCGGATCCGTCACATCGCCATCGGGCAGCAGTCCGCGCCCGCGCGGATCGTTCTCGATCAGCAGCGACATCCCCGCGCCGAGCACGACCGCAAGCACGGCCAGCGCAAAGTACGCGCCGCGCCAGCCGACTTGCGCGATCAGCGCGGACGCGAGCGGCGGCATCGCGAGCGTGCCGACGCCGATCCCCGCGACCGCGAGCCCCGACGCGAAGCCGCGGCGCCGCACGAACCAGCGCTGCACGGCGCCGACGGCCGGCACGTACGCGCAGCCGACGCCGAAGCCCACGCCGAGCCCGTATGCCGCATAGACCTGCAGCAGCGTACGCGCGGCGCCGGCGGCCGCGAGCCCGGCGGCGGTCAACAACATGCCGACGACGGCCAGCCGCCGCGAGCCGAATCGATCGGCGAGCGGCCCGCTGACGATGCCGAAGCCGAAATACAGGAAACCGGCGAGCGAGAACACGAGCGAGATCTGGCCGCGCGACGCGGCGAAATCGCGCTGCAGCGGCTCGACGAACGCGCTGAACGTATAGGCGCTGCCGAATCCGACGAACGTCACGGCGAACGCGGCGGCGACCACGTACCAGCCGTAGAACACGCGCGATGTGCGTAGGCGATCGATCACGATGCTCCTCCCGAGCCGCACCGGCCGCCACGCCGGCGTCCGGATTTGCGTCATGGATATAGTTGAACTATGTTGATCGCATCGCCCGCCGCCACGACGACGTCGGCAACGCGATCCGACACACCCACGTTACTCGCGCGTGCGCAGCGCCTCAAACGATATTTGCTCGGCCTTTCGATTGAGAAAAACTCAATGAATCGTTCCCGCCTGCCGCCGCTGAACGCGTTGCGCGCATTCGAGGCGGCCGCCCGCCATCTGTCGGTGAAGTCCGCGGCCGAAGAACTGTCGGTCACGCCGGGCGCCGTGAGCCAGATGATCCGCACGCTGGAGACGCATCTCGGCGTGCAGCTGTTCGAACGCGTGAACCGCGGCATCCTGCTGACCGCCGCGGGTCGCGACTACCTGCCGCCCGTGCGCAACGCGTTCCGGCAGATCGCCGACGCGTCGCAGCGCGTGTCGGGCGCGGCCGACAGCGGCGTGCTGACGATCAGCGTCACGCCGTTTTTTGCGTCCGCGTGGCTCGTGCCGCGCCTCGCGCAGTTTCGCGACGCGTGTCCGGACGTCGATCTGCAGATCGTCACGAGTCATGCACTCACGGATTTCGCACGCGACGGCGTGGACGTCGCGATTCGTCACGGCCTCGGCCGCTACGCCGGACTGTGCAGCGAGCACCTGCTGACGGTGGAAATCGTCGCGCTCGCGTCGCCCGAGCTCGTCGCGCGGCTCGGCATGCCGCGCACGCCGGCCGAGCTCGTCGATTGGCCGCATCTGCACGATGCCGAGCGCAAAGGCTGGCACACCTGGTTCGATGCGCAGCGCATCGACGATTTCGGCCCGCCGCGCGGCCCCGCCTTCGACGATGCGGGCCTGCTGCTGCAGGCGATCGTCGCCGGGCAAGGCGCGGGGCTGCTGCCGGCCGCGATGGTCCGCGGCGAGCTCGCGAACGGCCGGCTCGTGCAGCTCGCCGACGTCGCACGGCTCGACGATTTCGCGTACTACCTCGTCTACCCGCCGCATCATGCGGAACGGCCGAAGGTGGCTGCGTTCCGGCGCTGGATACTCGATGCCGCGCGCGCCGGCGACGCGCCATCGATGTCCGGCGCGACGTAGCGACAGCGCGCGCCGCGGCCGGCCCGCGCCGCGCCGCTTCTCCCGCGCATCGGTTAGCATGCCGCCCACGGCCATCGCGCCGCTCCGATAACAACATCCCGAGAAGACCATGCCCGCCCTGCTCCGCCGCGCGACGCGCATCGCAGCCTTGTCGATCGCGCTGTTCGCCGCCACTGCGCCGCTGTCCGCTCCGGCACACGCGTTCCGCGCATCGCCCGCCTACGGCAACGAGGCCGACCTCGATCGCCACGACACCTATCGCAATCGCGACGGCGAAACCGTCCACGCGCCGGCCCGCTCGAAATCGGGCCGCGTGCCGGAAGGCGCGAGCGCGCGATGCCGCGACGGCGCGTACAGCTTCAGCCGCCATCGACGCGGCACGTGCTCGGGCCACGGCGGCGTCGCCGAGTGGCTCTGAGCGTGCCTCGGCCAAACGGCCGAGCCGCGCCAGCGACAGCCGGCGGCGAAGTACAATAGCCGTTCGCGTCGCCGCACGCGGCACACCGTCGCGCCTCGCGCGGCCGCTCCGTACCGAATCATCCGACGCCGCCACGCCAGCACGCTGCGCGGCCGTCTCAACCACTTCTGACTTCACACCGAAATGGCCCAATACGTTTTCACGATGAACCGGGTCGGCAAGATCGTGCCGCCCAAGCGCCAGATTCTGAAGGACATCTCGCTGTCGTTCTTTCCGGGCGCGAAGATCGGCGTGCTCGGCCTGAACGGCTCGGGCAAGTCGACGCTGATCCGCATCATGGCAGGCGTCGACAAGGACATCGAAGGCGAAGCGACGCCGATGCCGAACCTGAACATCGGCTACCTGCCGCAAGAACCGCAGCTCGACCCGAGCAAGACGGTGCGCGAGGCGGTCGAGGAAGGTCTCGGCGATCTGTTCCAGGCGAACAAGAAGCTCGAGGAAATCTACGCCGCGTATGCGGAACCGGACGCCGACTTCGACGCGCTCGCGGCCGAGCAGGCGAAATACGAGGCGATCCTCGCGTCGAGCGACGGCGGCAGCCCCGAGCAGCAGCTCGAAGTGGCGGCCGACGCACTGCGCCTGCCGCCGTGGGACGCGAAGATCGAGCACCTGTCGGGCGGCGAAAAGCGCCGCGTCGCGCTGTGCAAGCTGCTGCTCGAAAAGCCCGACATGCTGCTGCTCGACGAACCGACCAACCACCTCGATGCGGAATCGGTCGACTGGCTCGAGCAGTTCCTCGTGCGCTTCCCGGGCACGGTCGTCGCCGTCACGCACGATCGCTACTTCCTCGACAACGCAGCCGAGTGGATTCTCGAACTCGACCGCGGCCACGGCATTCCCTGGAAGGGCAACTACAGCAGCTGGCTCGACCAGAAGGAGGAACGCCTGAAGCAGGAAGAGGCGGCCGAATCCGCGCGCCAGAAGGCGATCAAGAAGGAACTGGAGTGGGTGCGCCAGAACCCGAAGGGCCGTCAGGCGAAGTCGAAGGCGCGTATCGCGCGCTTCGAGGAGCTGAACAGCCAGGAATACCAGAAGCGCAACGAAACGCAGGAAATCTTCATTCCGGTCGGCGATCGCCTCGGCAATGAAGTGATCGAGTTCAAGAACGTCAGCAAGTCGTACGGCGATCGGCTGCTGATCGACAATCTGAGCTTCAAGATTCCGGCGGGCGCGATCGTCGGCATCATCGGTCCGAACGGCGCCGGCAAGTCGACGCTGTTCCGGATGATCACGGGCAAGGAGCAGCCGGATTCGGGCGAGATCGTGACGGGCCCGACCGTGAAGCTCGCGTACGTCGACCAGAGCCGCGATGCGCTCGACGGCTCGAAGACGGTGTTCGAGGAAATCTCCGGCGGCGCCGACGTGCTGACGGTCGGCAAGTACGAAACGCCGTCGCGTGCGTACATCGGCCGCTTCAACTTCAAGGGCGGCGACCAGCAGAAGATCGTCGGCAACCTGTCCGGCGGCGAGCGCGGCCGCCTGCACCTCGCGAAGACGCTGATCTCCGGCGGCAACGTGCTGCTACTCGACGAACCGTCGAACGACCTCGACGTCGAAACGCTGCGCGCACTCGAAGACGCGCTGCTCGAGTTCGCCGGCTCGGTGATGGTGATTTCGCACGATCGCTGGTTCCTCGACCGGATCGCGACGCACATCCTCGCGTTCGAAGGCGACTCGCAGGTCACGTTCTTCGACGGCAACTACCAGGAATACGAAGCCGACAAGCGCGCACGCCTCGGCGAGGAAGCGGCGAAGCCGAAGCGCATCCGCTACAAGCCGATCACGCGCTGATCGGCCGGCGGCCCCGCCGACCCACAAACCCCGCGCTGTCTGTCCGAAGCGCGGGGTTTTTTGATGGCGGCGGCTTACGCGAGCGCGCCGAGTTCGCGCAGCCGCGCTTCGGTCGCGGCCGCGCTCGTGTGGTGAATGCCGTGCCAGCCGAGCGCGGTTGCGGCGGCCGCGTTTTTCGCGTTGTCGTCGATGAACACGAGTTCGTGCGGCGCGATGCCCGGCAGATGCGGATCGATCCGCGCATGCATCGCGCGGTAGATCGCCGGGTCGGGCTTCACGAGCTTCACGTGGCCCGATACGACGATGTCCTTGAAGCGCCGCAGCACCGGGAAGTGCTCCCATGCATACGGAAACGTCTGCGCGGACCAGTTCGTGAGCCCGAACAGCGGCATGCCGCGCGCGTCGAGCCGCTCGACGAGCGCGACGCCTTCCGCGAGCACGCCGCCGATCATCTCGTGCCAGCGTGCGTAGAACGCGCGGATCAGCGCTTCGTGTTCGGGATACTGCGCGACGAGCTCGTTCGTGCCTTCTTCGATCGTCTGTCCGCCGTCCTGCCGCACGACCCACTCCATCGCGCAGACGTGCGTGAGAAACCAGCGGCGCTCGGCGTCGTCGGCAATCAGTTTCCGGTACAGATACTCGGGGCTCCAGTCGATCAGCACGCCGCCGAAATCGAACACCACCGCCTTGATCGTCATGCGAGCTCCGTTGCGAGCACGTCGGCCAGCGGGCGCGGCGTCACCGCGTTGCCCGACAGCGAACTGTTTTCCCAGATGAAGTGATGATGCGCGACGATCTGCTCCGCCGACAGGTGCGCGCGCGTATTCGTCGTATGCAGATCCGACACGACGGTCGTGCGGTAGCCGAGCAGCGCCGCGCGACGCGCGGCCGCATCGACGCAGAACTCGGTCGCGTAGCCGCAGATCAGCACCGACCGGACGCCGTGCCGGTCCAGCTGGGCGGCGAGCGGCGTGTCGTGAAACGCGTCGCTCATCCGCTTGCGGATGCGCCAGTCGCCGGCCTCGACGACGAGCCCGCGATGCAGCTCCCAGCCGGGCGTGCCGGGCACGATGTCGTCGGCCGCGTCGCCGTCGTGCTGCACGAAGCACACCGGCGCACGCGCGGCGCGCGCCGCCGCGGTCAACCGGTTGATGCCCGACACGACGTCGTCGAGCCGGTACGCGGGCGTCGCGCGCTGCACGAGCCCGTGCTGCATGTCGACCACGATCACTGCGGTATCCGTCATCGTCGCTCCTCGCCGTCGTTATCGTCGGGCCGCCGCGCGGCCCGTGCCGTTCGCCGCGTCAGACCGGCTGCGTGCGCGCGTCGAGCCATGCTTTCGCGTCGCCGCTCACGTGCCGGCCGACGCGCTCGCGCACCGTCGCGTGATACGCGTTGAGCCACGCGCGCTCTTCCTCGTGCAGCATCTCGATCAGCACGCAGCGCGTGTCGATCGGGCACAGCGTCAGCGTCTCGAACGCGAGGAAATCGCCGAACTCGGTCTGCCCGGCCGCGCGATTCACGACCAGGTTCTCGATCCGCACGCCCCACTGGCCGGGGCGGTACACGCCCGGCTCGATCGACGTGATCATCCCTTCTTCCATCGCCGTGTACGGCTCGGCCGGCGCGTAGTGCGAAATCACCTGCGGACCTTCGTGCACGTTCAGGAAATAACCGACGCCGTGGCCCGTGCCGTGACCGTAGTCGAGACCGGCCGCCCACATCGGCGCGCGCGCGATCGCGTCGAGCATCGGCGAGCGGATGCCGCGCGGGAAACGCGCACGCGACAGCGCCATCATCGACTTCAGCACGATCGTGAAATCGCGCCGCTGCAGATCGCTGACGGTGCCGACCGGCACGACGCGCGTGATGTCGGTCGTGCCCGTCAGGTACTGGCCGCCCGAGTCGACGAGCAGCAGCCCGTCGCCGGCGATCGTCGCATGCGACGCAGGCGTCGCGCGGTAATGCGGCATCGCGCCGTTCGCGTTGAAACCGGCAATCGTCGCGAAACTCGGCGACACGTAGCCGGGGCGCCGCGCGCGCGCGGCCGTCAGCTGCTCGTCGATCGTCAGCTCGGTGATCGTGTCGCGGTTCACGGCCTGCTCGAACCACGCGAAGAATTCGGCGAGCGCCGCGCCGTCGTGCTCCATCGTCACGCGCACATGCGCGATCTCGGCGGGCGTCTTGCGCGATTTCGCGAACGTCGACGGGTTCACGGCCTCGACCCGCTTCACGCCGGCCGGCACGGCTTCGAGCGTGCCGAACGTCACGCGGCGCGGGTCGACCAGCAACGTCGCGCCGTCCGGCAGCGCGGCGAGCGCCGCCCGCGCGTCGCCATACGGCCGCACGTCGACGCCGTCCTGCGCGAGCGACGCGGCCAGCGCCGGCGACACCTTGCCGTCGGCGACGAACAAGGTCGCGCTGTCGATGCCGATCATTGCGTGCGCAACGAATACCGGATTGAAGCTGACGTCGGCGCCGCGCAGATTGAACAGCCACGCGAGATCGTCGAGCGTCGACACGAAATGCCATTGCGCGCCCTGCGCCTGCATCGCGCGCCGCACGTCGGCGAGCTTGCTCGCGCGCGTCGTGTCGGCCTGCGGCGCGACGTGCTCGAACACCGGATCGGCGGGCAGCGCCGGCCGCTCGGGCCAGATCGCGTCGAGCAGGTCGAGATCGGTGCGCAGCGCGATCCCGCGCGCGCTGAGCGCCGCCGTCAGCGCGCGCGCCGCGGCGACGCCGAGCACCGCGCCGTCGACGCCGACCGTCGCACCGGCCGGCACGTTCTGCGCGAGCCAGTCGACGTGCGGTGCGCTCTGCTGGCCGCCCGTCATCTTCATCAGTTGCACGCCGGTGCCGGCGAGCTCGGCTTCGGCCTGCACCCAGTAGCGGCTGTCGACCCAGAGGCCCGCGAAATCGGCGGTCACGACGAGCGTGCCGACCGAGCCCGTGAAGCCGGACAACCAGCGGCGGGCCTGCCAGCGCTCGGGCAGATATTCGGACAGATGCGGATCGGCGGACGGTACGAGATACGCGGCCAGATCCTCGCGGACCATCGCGCCGCGCAGCAGCGCGAGCCGGGCCGGCACCGGCGAGACTTCGGGGAGACGGGCATTCATGATTTCACCTGAGAGCTTTCATCGACGGGCCGCGAGCGCGACCGTCACGGCGACGGCGACGAACGCGGCGCCGGTACAGACCGGCCATTCGAGCGTTTCGCCGTCGTAAAACAGTCCCGAGAGGTTGCCGAGCATGCGCGCGGCGGCGGCCGCCGCGATGCCGACGAGCACCGACGCCCACCACGCCGGCCGGCCCGCACGCCGCATCGGGTGCAGCCAGCGGCCGACGAGCCCGACGGCCGCCCCCAGGACAACAATCCCAAACCAGTTCATTCGACGCCTTCTATAAATTCAGATTCGTCCAATAGGCGTGAACGTTGCCAGCGGCTAGCATCGATCATCCATCGAACCCGGGACAGCCGGGCGCCGCGAACGTTCGAGTGTAGGGGCCCAGTCGACGTTATGGCAAGCGCGCACCGGCTGCCGCATTGAACACACATCATGCGAATCGCTCTGATCGATCCGGACGCGGACCACGCCGCGTTCCTGAATCGCCAGCTCTTCATCGGCGGTCACGTTTGCCACGCATTTTCCACCGCCGCGGCGTTCTTCGAATGGCTTGCAGGCGACACCTGCGACATGCTGATCGTCGCGGGCTGGGCCGGCGACAGCCCTGCCGAAGACATCATTCCGCGCGCGCAGGCGGTCCTGCCCGGGCTGCCCGCGATCGCCGTCTTCCATCTGTCACGCGAAAGCGAAATCGTCGCCTGCCTGCACGCGGGTGCCGACGACTGCCTCGTGCGCCCGGTCGGCGGGCCCGAGCTGCTGGCGCGCGTGACCGCGCTGAGCCGGCGCGCGGGCGTGCGCCGGCCGCCGGTGCGCTCGCGCGAAATGTATGGCGAATTCGCGTTCGATGCGACGCACTTGCTCGTCAGCTTCGGCCAGCACACCGTCGCGCTCACGCCGAAGGAGTTCCGCTTCGCGCGGCTTCTGCTCGCGAACCTGTCGCGGCCGGTGTCGCGCGCCCATATCCTCGAGACGGTGTGGGCGCGCCACCGCGACATGAAGTCGCGCACGCTCGACACGCACGCATCGCGGCTGCGCAGCAAGCTGCGGCTGCTGCCGGAACGCGGCTACCGACTGCTGCCGCTGTACGGCTACGGCTATCAGCTCGATCGCGTGCCGATCGAGCCCCCAAATCGCCGCCCGCGCCTCGCGGACGCCCGCTACAGCGCAGGTGAGCAATCCGCCGAGACGCTATAATATGCGGCTAAACGATAGCCCTCGATATGCAACTCCTCACGATCGGAATCAACCACCACACTGCGCCAGTCGCCTTGCGCGAACGCGTGGCGTTTCCGCTCGAGCAGATCAAGCCGGCTCTCGTCACGTTCAAGAACGTCTTCCTCGGCCCGCAGGCGCCCAACGCGCCCGAAGCGGCGATCCTGTCCACCTGCAACCGCACCGAGCTCTACTGCGCAACCGACGATCGCGCGGCGCGCGACGCCACGATCCGCTGGCTGTCCGACTATCACCGGATTCCGGTCGATGAACTGGCGCCGCACGTCTATGCGCTGCCGCAGTCCGAAGCGGTCCGGCACGCATTTCGCGTCGCCTCGGGCCTCGATTCGATGGTGCTCGGCGAAACGCAGATCCTCGGTCAGATGAAGGACGCGGTGCGTACCGCGTCGGAAGCCGGCGCGCTCGGCACCTACCTGAATCAGCTGTTCCAGCGCACGTTCGCGGTTGCGAAGGAAGTGCGCGGCACGACGGAAATCGGCGCGCAGTCGGTGTCGATGGCGGCCGCCGCGGTACGCCTCGCGCAGCGGATCTTCGAAAAGGTGTCGGATCAGCGCGTGCTGTTCATCGGCGCCGGCGAAATGATCGAGCTCTGCGCGACGCACTTCGCCGCACAAGGCCCGCGCGAGCTGGTCGTCGCGAACCGCACGGCCGAGCGCGGCCAGCGGCTCGCCGAACGCTTCAACGGCCGCGCGATGCCGCTGTCGGACCTGCCGGCGCGGATGCACGAATTCGACATCATCGTGTCGTGCACCGCGTCGACGCTGCCGATCATCGGTCTCGGCGCGGTCGAGCGCGCCGTGAAGGCGCGCCGTCACCGTCCGATCTTCATGGTCGATCTCGCCGTGCCGCGCGACATCGAGCCCGAAGTCGGCAAGCTGAAGGACGTGTTCCTGTACACCGTCGACGATCTCGGCGCGATCGTGCGCGAAGGCAACGCATCGCGTCAGGCGGCGGTCGCGCAGGCCGAAGCGATCATCGAGACGCGCGTGCAGAATTTCATGCAATGGCTCGATACGCGCAGCGTCGTGCCGGTGATCCGTCATATGCACACGCAGGCCGACGCGCTGCGCCGCCTGGAAGTCGAGAAGGCGCAGAAAATGCTCGCTCGCGGCGACGATCCGGCCGCCGTGCTCGAAGCGCTGTCGCAGGCGCTGACCAACAAGCTGATCCACGGCCCGACGAGTGCGCTCAACCGCGTGAACGGCGCCGATCGCGATTCGCTGATCGAGCTGATGCGCGGTTTCTATCAGCACGCGCCGCGCTCCAACGATCAGTCCGGCCACTAGCGCCGGCCGATCGCACTGCCGCCGGCCGTCGGCCGGCCTATCCTTTCCGAATACTCCTTGCCCGGGAGCGCCGCTCCACACCATGAAGACGAGCATGCAACGCAAGCTCGACCAGCTGTCCACCCGGCTGGCCGAACTGAACGATCTGCTGAGCCGCGAAAACGTCACGGCCGATCTCGACCAGTACCGCAAGCTCACGCGCGAACACGCGGAACTCGGTCCGGTCGTCGAGCAGTATGCGCTGTGGCGCCAGTCGCGCAGCGACGAGACGGCCGCGCAGGAATTGCTCGCCGATCCGTCGATGCGCGATTTCGCCGAGGAAGAAATCCGCAGCGCGCGCGAGCGGATGGCGCGGCTCGAGGTCGAGCTGCAGAAGATGCTGCTGCCGAAGGATCCGAACGACGATCGCAACATCTTCGTCGAAATCCGCGCGGGCACCGGCGGCGACGAATCGGCGCTGTTCGCCGGCGATCTGCTGCGCATGTACCTGCGCTTCGCGGAACGGCAGCGCTGGCAGGTCGAGATGATGTCGGAAAGTCCGTCCGATCTCGGCGGCTACAAGGAAGTGATCGTGCGGATCGCCGGCCAGGGCGCGTATTCGCGGCTGAAGTTCGAGTCGGGCGGGCATCGCGTGCAGCGCGTGCCGGCGACCGAGACGCAGGGGCGCATCCATACGTCCGCATGCACGGTCGCCGTGATGCCGGAGGCGGATGAAATCGGCGAAGTCGAGATCAATCCGGCCGACTTGCGGATCGACACGTTCCGCGCCTCGGGCGCGGGCGGCCAGCACATCAACAAGACCGATTCCGCGGTGCGTGTCACGCACCTGCCGACCGGGATCGTCGTCGAGTGCCAGGACGACCGCTCGCAGCACAAGAACAAGGATCGCGCGCTGAAGGTGCTCGCCGCGCGTATCAAGGACAAGCAGTATCACGAGCAGCACGCGAAGGAAGCCGCGACGCGCAAGAGCCTGATCGGCTCGGGGGATCGTTCCGAGCGAATCCGCACGTACAACTTCCCGCAGGGCCGGATGACCGATCACCGGATCAACCTGACGCTCTACCGGCTCGAGGCGATCATGGACGGCGATCTCGACGAGCTGATCGGCGCGCTCGTCAGCGAGCATCAGGCCGAGCTGCTCGCGTCGCTCGGCGACGCCGACTGAGGCCGCGACGATGTCCGCACCGACCGCCGACGACCTGCTGCGCGCGACGCCGCTCGATGCGGTCGACGCGCGCGTGCTGCTCGCGCACGCGCTCGGCTGGACGCGCACGCAGCTGATCACGCGCGGCGATCGGCCGCTCGATGCAGAGGCAGTCGAACGCTATCGTGCGCTCGAAGCGCGCCGCGCGGCCGGCGAGCCCGTCGCGCAGCTCGTCGGGATGCGCGAGTTCTTCGGCCGCCCGTTCGACGTGACGCCCGACGTGCTGATCCCGCGCCCCGAAACCGAACTGCTCGTCGAAGCCGCGCTCGACGCGATCGACGGGCTCGCGCATCCGGCCGTGCTCGATCTCGGCACCGGCAGCGGCGCGATCGCGGTGTCGATCGCAGCCGAGCGGCCCGATGCGCGCGTATGGGCGCTCGACCGGTCGGCCGCCGCGCTCGCGGTCGCGCAGCGCAACGCCGACAAACTGCTCGATGCGCGCCGCCCCGGCGGCCCGCTGCAGTGGCTGCAGAGCGACTGGTACGCGGCACTCGATCCCGCGCTCGCCTTCGATGCGATCGTCAGCAATCCGCCGTATATCGCGCAGCACGATCCGCATCTGTCGCAAGGCGACCTGCGCTTCGAGCCGCGCGGCGCGCTGACCGACGACGCAGACGGGCTGAGCGCGATTCGGACGATCGTCGCCGGCGCGCGTGCGCATCTGAAGCCGGGCGGCACGCTGTGGATCGAGCACGGCTACGACCAGGCGGAAGCGGTGCGCGCGCTGCTCGCATCGCACGGTTTCGACGCGGTCGAATCGCTCGCCGATCTCGCCGCGATCGAACGCACGACGGGCGGCCGCTTGCCCCGCTGACGCCCGGCCCGCCCGGTTGAAATCCGCTATCATTTCGATCTAACGCCCCGCAAACGCAAGGTCAGTCATGGACACCCAACAACGTATCAAGCAAATCGTCGACGAAAACCCGGTCGTGCTCTTCATGAAGGGCAACGCGCAATTCCCGATGTGCGGCTTTTCCGGCCGCGCGGTGCAGGTGCTGAAGGCCTGCGGCGTCGATCAGTTCAAGACGGTCAACGTGCTCGAGGACGAAGAGATCCGTCAGGGGATCAAGGAATTCTCGAACTGGCCGACCATCCCGCAGCTGTATGTCAAGGGCGAGTTCATCGGCGGCTCGGACATCATGATGGAGATGTACCAGTCGGGCGAGCTGCAGCAACTGTTCGCCGCCGCGTAACACCGCTTCCCCGATGGTCTCTCCCAGCGCGCCGCGTCGCCGGCTGATCGTCGCGATCACCGGCGCGACGGGCGCGATCTACGGCGTGCGGCTGCTCGATCTGCTGCGCGCCGCCGGCGGCGTCGAGACGCACCTGCTGATCTCGAACGCCGGCTGGCTCAATATCCAGCACGAACTGAAGCTGTCGAAGTCCGACGTCGAAAGCCGCGCGGACGTCGTCCATTCGGTGCGCGACGTCGGCGCGACGATCGCGTCCGGCTCGTTCGCGACGCACGGCATGGTGATCGCGCCGTGCTCGATGAAGACGCTCGCGAGCATCGCGCACGGGCTCTCCGACAACCTGATCACGCGCGCGGCCGACGTAACGCTGAAAGAACGTCGCCGCCTGGTGCTGATGGTGCGCGAAACGCCGTTCAATCTCGCGCATCTGCGCAACATGACGGCCGTCACCGAAATGGGCGGCATCGTGTTCCCGCCGCTGCCGGCGTTCTATGCAATGCCGAAGACGATCGACGAACTCGTCGACCAGACCGTCACGCGCGTGCTCGACCTGTTCGCGCCCGATACGCCGCTCACGACGCCGTGGGCCGGGCTCCGTCACGCGCAGTAGCGCGCCTCTCGCGGCGAAACCTCGCCGTTTCCGAGCCATCTTCGCCGATTTTCGCGCAAGTTCGGAGAAAGCCATCCGCTCATGGCGCGGATGGCCGCCGAGCCGATGCGCGGCTCGATTATCAACTCGAGAGATTCAATAAAATCCAGAACCGCTGTTTATCAATCTCGCGTGCGGATCTATAGTCGAACGCAACATCCCTTCAGCAGGCCACCGACATGAACCGCTTGCCTTCGCTTTACCTGTCGCATGGCGCGCCGACGCTGCCGATCGATCCGGCATTGCCGTCCGGCGCATTCACCGAACTCGGTGCCGAACTGCCGCGCCCGCGCGCGGTGCTGATGCTGTCCGCGCACTGGGGCACGCAGCAACCCGTCGCGAGCATTGCCGCGCATCCGGACACGATTCACGACTTCTACGGCTTTCCGCGCGCGCTCTACGAAATCCGCTACCCGGCGCCCGGCGCGCCCGACGTCGCGCAGCATGCGGCCGACCTCCTGAACGCGGCGGGCATCGCGACCGCGACGCTCGAGCACGGCCTCGATCACGGTGCGTGGGTGCCGATGCTGCTGATGTTCCCGCACGCCGACGTGCCGGTCGCGCAGCTGTCGATCCAGCCGCGCGCGGACGCCGCGCATCACTTCGCAGTCGGCCGCGCGCTGCGGCCGCTGCGTGACGAGGACGTGATGGTGATTGGTTCGGGCCAGATCACGCACAATCTGCGCGCGGCGGATTTCGGCGCGTCGCCGGAGGACGCCGATCCGCGCGTCGCGGAATTCACCGACTGGTTCGAGACGAAGCTCGCCGAGCGCGACATCGACGCGCTGCTCGACTACCGCAGGCAGGCGCCGCACGCGGCGCTGATGCATCCGACCGACGAGCATCTGCTGCCGGTGTTCGCGGCGCTCGGCGCGGCCGACGACGACTACCGGCTCGGCATCCAGGCGCTCGGCACGTATCAGCGCGTGCTGGCCATGACGAACTACGTGTTCTCGAGCGCGACGGCCTGAGCGGCCGCGCGGCCGCGCAGCTGCCGGCCCCGCTGCCCGCCCCGCTTAGCGCCCCGCTTAGCGCCCCCTGCCGGACCGCACAAAACAAAAGCCCGCCCGAGCATCGCTGCTCGGGCGGGCTTGCTTGCGCGCTCGGCCGCCGCCGATTCCGGCGGCAGAGCGGACTGCTTGCGTCAGGCGCCGATGCCTTCGAGGATCTCGTCGTGCGACTCGCGCTCGTCGAGATACTGCGTCCGGTAGCCGGTGTTCACGCCCCAGAAGTAGAACCCGAGCGAGATCACGGCGACGACCAGCATGTCCCAGCCGTACGGTAGATAGCCGTAACCGCCGAACTCCTTGCTGCCGATCAGCGACAGCACGGCCATCGTCGGCAGATACGCGACGAGCCACCATGCCGCCTTGAGGTCGGCACCCCAGCCGGTCCAGCCCGACTTGCCCTGGAAGTAGAAGTACACCGGCAGCGCGACGATCATCAGCAGGATGATTTCGCCGGTCAGCGGCCACTTCGCCCAGTACAGGATCAGCGACGCGCAGACGAATGCGAACGGCGCGATCAGCTTCATCGCCGGAATCGACAGCGGGCGCTCGATGTCGGTCGCCGCACGGCGCAGCGCCATGAGGCTGATCGGACCCGTCAGATACGAGATCACGGTCGCGACCGAGATCACTGCCGCGAGCGAGCTCCAGCCGCGGAAGAAGAACAGGAAGATGAACGACACGAGCAGGTTGAACCACATCGCCTGACGCGGTACGCCGTAGAGCGGATGCACGTTGCCGAACATCTTCGGCATCGTGTTGTTGCGCTCCATCGCGTAGATCATCCGCGTGGTCGTCGCCATGTACGTCGTGCCGGTACCGCTCGGGCTGATGAACGCGTCGACGTACAACAGGATCGCGAGCCAGTTCAGGTTCAGCGCGATCGCGAGTTCCGCGAACGGCGACGAGAAGTTGAAGTGCTGCCAGCCCTTCGCGACGTCGGCCGGATTCACCGCGCCGATGTACGCCATCTGCAGCAGCACGTAGATCACGAGCGCGAGCAGAATCGACGCGATCACCGCGAACGGCACGCTGCGCGACGGGTTGCGCGCTTCACCGGCAAGGTTCACCGGGCTCTGGAAGCCGTTGAACGCGAACACGATGCCGCTCGTCGCCACCGCGGTCAGCACGGCGGACCAGCCGTACGGCGCGAAACTCGCACCGGAGCTCGTGCCGAGGTTTTCCGAATGGAAGCTCGTCAGCATCAGGCCGAGGATCGTCAGGCCCGGGATCAGGAACTTGAAGATCGTGATGGCGGTGTTCGCCCGTGCGAAGGCCTTCACGCCCCAATAGTTCAACAGGAAGTACACGACCACCAGCACGGCCGACAGCAGCAGGCCCGGCGTCGTCAGTTCCCCGTTGACGAAGAGCGCATGCGCCCAGGGATACGGCCACGTGCTCATGTACTGGATCGATGCCTCGGCCTCGATCGGAATCACCGACACGATCGCAATCCAGTTCGCCCATGCGCTGATGAAGCCCACCAGCGACCCATGCGAGTAGCGCGCGTAACGCACCATCCCGCCCGACTCGGGGAACATCGCACCGAGCTCCGCGTACGTGAGCGCAATCGCGAGAATCACGACGGCGCCGATGATCCACGCGCAGATCGCCGCCGGACCGGCGATCTTGGCGGCTTTCCAGGCACCGAACAGCCAGCCCGAGCCGATAATCGAACCCAGCCCCGTCAGCATCAATGCAAACGGGCCGATGTTCCGTTGTATAGAACTCTTCACATCCTCTCCTGTGTCTCAAAAAGCATGGTCGGCCCGCAGTTCGGGATCGGCTCGAACTGCGCCGCGCACGCATTCTTGGGGGGACAGGTCACCCGATCGGGGCAACCTGGTCCGCGCGGCGCGTAGTTTAACGGTTGCACCTCCAAGTTGGCGCCAAAATCGATCGCCCCCTACAAAAAATCCGGCGTTTCTGCAATGTTTGTAAGCTTAAATATCCGCAATAACCCTGAGGACATGGAAATACGGTTGACCGCGCGCCCGATTAGCCGTATAACGGACTTCGCAGGATTTCAAGCGGCGAGTGAATTGGTCTTTCGTAGTTCGCCCATCAACGGTACTCCGGTTGGTCCCATTACCCCCTTCCTTGATTTTCCGCACCCCATGGGCTTCGGCCCCGTTTTATCTTTTTAGGAACAAGTAACATGGCAACCGGTACCGTCAAGTGGTTCAATGACGCAAAGGGCTTCGGCTTCATCACCCCGGAAGGCGGCGGCGACGATCTGTTCGCGCACTTCTCGGAAATCCGCGTCGAAGGTTTCAAGACGCTGCAAGAAAACCAGAAGGTCGAATTCGAAGTGAAGACGGGCCCGAAGGGTCTGCAAGCTGCGAACATCCGCCCGCTGTAATTGCTGCGCGAGATTTCGTGAAAAAAGCCCCGCTTCGGCGGGGCTTTTTATTTGTCGCGTCGGAGCGTGCCAGGCACGGCGCGCAGCGCGTGCGCACCGCGCGTCGGCCGGTCAGCCGAACAGTCGCTGCGCGTGAATGCCGAGGCCCGTCGCGACGCTGGCGAGGCGGTCGCCGAACACCGGCTGCGCGTCCGGAAACGCGGCCGCCAGCGCGCCGGACAGGAACGCCAAGCCGGTCGAGCCGCCCGTGAAGTACAGCGCGCCGACGTCGCGCGGCGCGACGCCCGCCAGCCGCACCGTTTCGCGCGCGGCGTCGACGATCCGTGCGGTGTCCTCGCGGCTCGCATCGATCAGGCGCGCCGCGTCGAAGGCGATCTGCAGGTCCTCTTCGACATCGTTCAGGTCGATCATCGTCTCCCCGCCCGCGGCCACGCCGATCTTCGCCTCTTCCGCGCGCGCCATCAGCGCATGCCCGAGCCGCTGCTCGACGACGCGCACGAGCCGCTCGTGCTGCCGCGCGTCGCGGTACAGATGCTTCATCAGCTTCAGCTCGCCGAGCCGCTTCGGCGTATAGACCGTATTGATCAGATGCCAGGTCGCCAGATCGAAGTAGATCCGGTTCGGCAGCTCGCGGCCCTCCGGATCGAGCGCGCGATAGCCGAACGCGGGCAGGATCGCCGACAGCTCGACGCGCCGGTCGTAGTCGGTGCCGGCGACGTGCACGCCGTGATGCGCGAGCACGTCGTCCTTGCGGTCGAGGCGCGTCATGCGGTCCGGGCCGACGCGCACCAGCGAGAAGTCGGACGTGCCGCCGCCGATGTCGGCGACGAGCACCAGCCGCTCCGCCTGCTGGCGCGACTCGTAGTCGAACGCGGCCGCGATCGGCTCGTACTGGAACCGCACGTCGGCGAATCCGACCGACTGCGCGGCCGCCTGCAGCTGGTTCTGCGCAAGGCGGTCGGCGCGCGGATCGTCGTCGACGAAGAACACCGGGCGGCCGAGCACCGCACGGCGGATCGGCGCGCCTGCGCACGCCTCGGCCTTCTGCTTCAGGCGTTGCAGGAAACGCGCGATCACGTCGGTATAGGCGATCGCGGTGCCGTCGCCGAGATCGGTCGTCGTCTCGGCGAGCGGCGAACCGAGGATGCTCTTCATCGAGCGCATCAGCCGGCCGTCGAAGCCGTCGATGTACGATGCGAGCGCCGCTCGGCCGTATTCGACCGTCTCCTCGTCGTTGTTGAAGAAAATCGCGGTGGGCAGCGTCAGATGGTCGCCCTCGACGGGCGCGAGCCGCATGCCGTCGCCGTGGGGCAGCGCCACGGCGGAATTGGACGTACCGAAATCGATCGCGCAGTAAGTCATGGGAAAGAGCCGCCGCATGGCCGGCGCGAAAACGGAAAGGACGGGCTTTTTAACATGAAGCCCGCGCGATCACAACGGGCGGGCGCGATCGGCGTATGGCCGTCGCGCCGGTCGCGCGGCGCCCGCGGCGCGCTCCGCCGCGGCGCGCGCAGGCCGTCACGCGGCCGCTTCGAAGCCCTTCTTCCACGCGCCCGCGTAGACGATCTCGCCGAGCGGATGGCGCGTGCGCGGCGCCTTCTCGCGATCGCGCAACACCGGATCGAGCTTGTCGACGTTGCCGTAGTGGCCGAGCGAGATGATCGCGGGAATCGCGACGTCGGCCGGGATCTCGAACGCCTCGCGGAACGCGTTCGCGTCGAAGCCGCTCATCTGATGTGCGGCGAGCCCGAGCGCGTGCGCCTGCAGCACGAGCGACATCGCAGCCGCGCCCGCGTCGTACAGCGCGGTCGGCGCGGGCTCGCCCTTCGGCGTCAGCGTATGCGCGGTGACGGCGATCAGGACCGGCGCCGGTGCGTTCCAGCCCTGATTGAACGGCACGAGCGTCGCGAACGCACGCTTGAACGCGGCTTCGTCCCGCGTGCGATCGAACACGATGAAGCGCCACGGCTGCGCGTTGTACGCGGACGGCGCCCAGCGCGCCGCCTCCAGCACCGCATGCAGGTCGGCGGCGCTGATCGGCGCGTCGGAATAGGCACGCGGGCTCCAGCGGCCCGCGATCAGTTCGTGAATCGAAACGGTAGTGGGAGCAGGTTTGACAGACATGCGGTTCCTCGCTGACATCGATGAAGGGGCGCGAACGCCTCGCCGAAACGCAAGCATAACCGCTTGCGGCGACGCGCGCCCGATCGCGTCGGACAATGCAAATCGCCGCACCTGCAAAGGCGGCCGCACGCGGCGGCCGCGGTATTCAGGCCGCCTGCGCGGCCGCGCGCGACGGTCCGCGGTTGATCCGCAGCACGATCAGCGCGCCGATAATGCAGAGCCCGCCCGAGATCATCGACGCGATCGTGTAGGTGCCGAGGCTCGCCCGCAGCATCCCCGCGCCGAGCGCCGCGAACGCCGCGCCAAGCTGATGGCCGGCGACGATCCAGCCGAATACGACCGGCGCGGCCGCCTTGCCGAACACGTCGGTCGCGAGCCGCACGGTCGGCGGCACGGTGGCGATCCAGTCGAGCCCGTAGAACATCGCGAACAGCGGCAGCCCGAAGAAGTCGATGCCGAACGCATGCGGCAGATAGATCAGCGACAGCCCGCGTAGCCCGTAGTACCAGAACAGCAGCACGCGGTTGTCGTAGCGATCGGACAGCCAGCCCGACAGCGTCGTACCGAACAGGTCGAACACGCCCATCGCGGCGAGCAGCGACGCGCCCTGCACTTCCGTCATCCCGTAGTCGCTGCACATTGCGATCAGGTGCGTGCCGACGTAGCCGTTGGTGCTCGCGCCGCAGATGAAGAAGCTGAAGAACAGCAGCCAGAAATCGCGCGAGCGGGTCGCCGTGAGCAGCGTGCGGAACGCGACCGCGAGCGGATTCTCCTTCGTCGCGTCGGGCGCGGCCGGCGCATCGGCCGGCTCGCCGTATGGACGCAGGTTCACGTCCGCCGGCCGTTCGGGCAGCAGCAACGCGACGAGCGGAATCACGATCGCCGCCGCGAGCGCGACGACCAGCACGACCGGCCGCCAGCCGTGACGCTGCGCGATCGCCGCGAGCATCGGCAGGAACACGAGCTGGCCGGTGGCCGTGCTCGCGGTCAGAATCCCCATCACGAGGCCGCGGCGTGCGTGGAACCAGCGCGTGACGAACGTCGCGGACAGCGTCAGCGCGACGACGCCCGTCGAACAGCCGACCATCAGCCCCCAGATCAGCACCATCTGCCAGCTCTGCGTCATCATCGACGACAGCGCGACGCCCGCGCCCATCGTCGCGAGCGCCGTCAGGATCGTCGGGCGCAGGCCGAAGCGCTGCATTGCGGCAGCCGCGAACGGCCCCGTCAGCCCGTACAGCGCGATATTGACCGAGATCGCGAGCGAGATCGCCGCGCGGCTCCAGCCGAGCTCGCGCTCGAGCGGCACCATCAGCACGCTCGGCGTCGCGCGCGTGCCGGCCGCGGCCAGCAGGATCAGGAATACCACCGCCGCCGCGAGCCATCCGTAATGGAACCGCCCGCCGATTCGTGTCACTGCCCAGTTCATCTCGCGTTCTCCAGTCGGCCGGCACGCGCCCGCGCGCCGCCCATTTGACCGGGCCACCTCCGCCGCACACCGCATCGGCTGACCCGGGCCGATGCTTGGCATTTTTTCCATTGTCCGGACCGGCATTGTTACTGACCGGTCACAAGTGTGTTGCGATCGTAGTGACCAGTCGGTAACATGTCAAGCAATTCACCACGCAGTCGAGGGTCATCATGTCGGGCATCGAGGCCGCCAAGCCGCCAGCTCGCCGCACGCGCCGCGCGATCGCCGGCGCCACCGCACAGGAGCATCTGCTGCGCGCCGCGCAGGAACTGTTTTACCGGGAAGGCGTGCGCAGCGTCGGCGTCGAAGCGGTCGTCGAGCTCGCCGGCGTGAATAAGATGAGCCTGTATCGTCAGTTCTCGTCGAAGGACGACCTGATCCTCGCGTATCTCGCGCGCATGGATGCGTGCTTCTTCGAGCGCGTCGACGCGAGCCTCGCGAAGCATCCGGGCGACCCGAAGGCGCAGCTGATCCAGTATTTCGTCGATCTTGCCGAGCGCGCGACGCAGAAAGACTACCGCGGCTGCCCGTTCGTCAACGTCGCCGCCGAATTTCCGGACGCGTCGCATCCGGCGCGCGAGCGCGTCGCGCAGAACAAGGAACAGCTGATGAAGCGGCTGGTCGCGCTCTGCGAAGCGGCCGGCGCGCGCGATCCGAAGGCGCTCGCCGATTCGCTCGCGCTCGTCATCGAAGGGATCTATGCGGCAAGCCAGACGTACCGGCACGGCGAAACGCCGATCGGCATCGCACCGGCGCTCGTCACGCAGCTGATCGCGGCCGCCTGCGCGTAGCGGCCGCGCGCGCCCGCTACAATGCGGCCGTTGCCGCCCTTCCCGCCCGTTTCCGATGATCGACACCCGCCCCGAACCCACCGACGAAATCGTCGCCGCCACGCGTCACTGGCTCGCGCGGGCGGTGATCGGACTCAATCTGTGCCCGTTCGCGAAGAGCGTGTACGTGAAGGATCAGGTGCGCTATGCGGTCAGCGACGCGACCGCGCTCGACACGGCGCTCGCCGATCTCGAAGCCGAACTGCGCGCGCTGGAAGCGGCCGATCCGCGGCAGATCGACACGACGCTCGTGATCTATCCGCACGCGTTCGCGGATTTCGTCGACTACAACGACGCGCTGTTCTTCGCCGATCGCCTCGTGCAGCAGCTGAAACTCGACGGCGTGCTGCAGATCGCGAGCTTTCACCCGCAGTATCGGTTCGACGGCAGCGAACCGGACGACATCGAGAACTACACGAACCGCGCGCCGTATCCGATCCTGCATCTGCTGCGCGAGGACAGCATCGCGCGCGCGGTCGACGCGTTTCCGGACGCCGCCGCGATCTACGAGAAAAACCAGGAAACCCTGCGCCGCCTTGGCCACGACGGCTGGCGCGAGTGGATGAGCGGCACGGGCGACGACGTCTAGCGCCGCCGGCTCCGCCCGATTGGCGCGCACGCGCGCCGGGCGCGCAGGCGTCAGCCGGCGTGCTGTTCGACCGTTTCGCCGGCCGCCGCGTCGCGCTGCGGAACGAAAAAGCGCTCGCGCAGCTCGGCGAGCCCGAACATGTCGAGGATCTCGTTCAGCCGCTCGCTCGGGCGTCGGCGCGGCAGGTTCTTGTACTGCGCGATGATCAGCTCGTTCTTCATCGAATGTTCCCAGCCGACCAGCTCGGTCACGCTCACCTGATAGCCGTGCGCCTCGAGCTGCAGGCAGCGCAGCACGTTCGTGATCTGGCTGCCGAATTCGCGCGTATGCAGCGGATGACGCCACACTTCGGTCAGCGCGTTCGCGAGCGACTTGCCCTTGTGGCGGCGCAGCACGCCCGCGACTTCGGCCTGGCAGCACGGCACGAGCACGATGTGCCGTGCGCGCTTCGCGAGCGCGAAGCGGATCGCGTCGTCGGTCGCGGTGTCGCACGCGTGCAGCGCGGTGACGACGTCGACCGTATCGGGCAGCTTCGGCGACGTGATCGAATCGGCAACCGACAGGTTCAGAAACGACATGCCGCCGAACCCGAGCCGCGCGGCCAGTTCGGTCGAACGCGCGACGAGCTCCTCGCGCGTCTCGATCCCGTACACATGCGACGCGAACGCCGGCGTGCCGTGTCCCGGCTGCTGCTTGAAGAAGAGGTCGTACAGGATGAAGCCGAGATACGACTTGCCGGCGCCGTGATCGACGAGCGTCACCGCGCCGCGGTCGGCCTGCACGTTCGCGAGCAGCGGCTCGATGAACTGGAACAGGTGATACACCTGCTTCAGCTTGCGGCGGCTGTCCTGGTTCATCTTGCCGTCGCGGGTCAGGATATGCAGTTCCTTCAGCAGTTCGACGGACTGCTCCGGACGGATTTCGTAAGTCTTGTTGGACATCGTGAAGCGCGGCCGGGCCGCGGTCGGTCGACCACGGCCCGGCAGCGGGCAATCGTGAGGAATGGCGACAGTTTACCGAAAACGCGCGCTCAGGCTCGCGCGCCGAGCCGCCATAGCGACGTGAGCTCGGCACGGCGCGCCGCGTGCAGCGGATCGTCGGCATCGGCGCTCTTCGGGTGCGCGGGGCGGATGTCGTCGCGGCCGAGCACGACGAGGCCGGCCGCGTCGATCCATTGCAGCAGCGTGTCGCGCGGCCGCAGCCCGAGATGCTCCGCGAAATCGGACAGGATCAACCAGCCTTCGCCACCCGGTTCGAGGTGCGCGGCGAGCCCCGCGAGAAACCCGCGCAGCATGCGGCTGTCGGGATCGTAGACCGCAAACTCGATCGGGGCGCTCGGCCGCGCGGGCACCCACGGCGGATTGCAGACGACGAGCGGCGCACGGCCCGGCGGAAACAGATCGGCTTCGACGACGTCGACGCGGCCCGCATAACCGAGCCGTTCGAGGTTCTCGCGCGCACAGGCCAGCGCACGCGGATCCTGATCGGTGGCGACGACGCGCTCGACGCCGCGCGACGCGAGCACCGCCGCGAGCACGCCGGTACCGGTGCCGATGTCGAACGCGACCGACGTCGCGGGCAGCGGCGCGCGCGCGACGAGCGTCACGTATTCGCCGCGCACCGGCGAGAACACGCCGTAGTGCGGATGAATCGCCGCGCCGCCGAGCGCCGGAATCGGCACGCCTTTCTTGCGCCATTCGTGCGCGCCGACGAGCCCGAGCAGTTCGCGCAGCGACACCATCGACGGCGCGTCGCCCGGCCCGTACGCTTCCTCGCACGCGGCGCGCACGTCGGGCGCGCGGCGCAGCGGAATCCTGTAGTCGGCGTCGAGCGGGATCAGCAGCATGCCGAGCGTACGTGCGCGCTGCGACTGCGCGAGCCGGTGCAGGTTGAATGCCTCGACGCCGGCGGCAGCCTTCGCCTTCTTCGGCTTGCGCTCGACGCGGCGCGCCATCGCCTGCACGAGTTGGCGCGCATTCTGGAAATCGCCCTGCCAGACGAGCGCGGTGCCCTCGCACGCGAGGCGATAGGCGGCGTCGGCAGTCAGGCGGTCGTCGGCGGGCACCGCGCGCTTCGGCGGCGGTACGCCGGCTTCGGAGCGCCAGCGCACGGCATGATCGACGCCGTCGGCGTCGGTCCAGTGGAAAACGGGGAAATCGGTCACGCGAGCTCGGCTACGGTTGGCTTCGGCGCGGCGGACATTCGCCGCGCGGACGACACCATACCGCGCTTTGCATCGTGCGGCAAAGCGGGCACGGCACGGTACAGGCGCGTCACGATGCGCCCCAGCCCGGCATCGCGGGCAGGCGCAGCGTGCCCGCGTCGCTGAAGTGCACCGTGCCGAGCACGCCGCCCGCGAGCCGGCCGCGCAGCGCATACGGCAGTTCGCCGTTCGCGGCGGCGCCGGGCAGGTTCCACGCCTGCCGCGCGGCCGCGAACGCGGATACCGACACCGGCACGTCGAGCACGGCCTCGCCGAAGCGCGGCACGACGCCCGAGCGATCGCTGACGCCGCTCGCGAACGGCGCGCCGTTCAGCTCGAGCGCGACCGCGATGCCGTCGTATTTGATCGGCGTGTCGTTCGGGTTCTGCACGCGCAGCTTAAGGCTGAAACGCATCTCGAGCCCTTGCCCGACGAGCGGATCGAGCCCGACCACCGACACGCTGAGGGGCTCGCGCGTGAGACTCGCGCAACCGTCGAGCACGAATGCCGCCGCGAACAGGAACAGCACGGCGCGCAGGGGCGCGAAACGGAACAGGGCTCGCAGCATGGACAGCCTCCTCGCGGCAGCGAATTCGTCGGATCGATCCGGCATTGTACCGACCGCACCCGCACGCGAGCGATTTCGTAGTTCCAGCGCACCGCCGGTTCCTTAACAGATTAAAACTACGGAATTCCACAAATAACCAAATCGTTAATTCATTCCATCCGCAATTCAATGAAGCGCAAAAACCGCAATAGGCTGACTTTCTAATTTTTTCGTTTCCTTTACCCAAAACCATCAAGTATATTGACGCATCCTTCGAGCAGGCCGACAAACCTTCAAGCCGCATGACGGCGACTTTGCGGAACGGCGACACCACGCCGTCCTTCCGTCCGGCGGCCTGGCCCGGCCCGCCCCGTGGGGCGTCGGTTCAAAGCAGGCGCGCGCCCGTGCACGGCGCGCCGCCTGTCGTGCGCGCGCATTCCATTCAGTACAACACGCGCCCGGCGATTTCGAACCGGCAAGTCAACCGATATCCGGAAACACAGAGGGGGCAGCAAACCATGATTACCTTTACGTAGTCGGCCGGCCGTCTTTTCGAATAAATCCGTCATTGGCTTTTTTCGCCGCTTATCCAGCGGCGGGGGATTGCTTTTGCCGGCGTTTTCGCAGCACTGAACGACTCTTTCTACAATCGAGGTTTTCAGTCATGTCGATTTCTATTCGCAAGATGCGTTATCTGCCGCTCGTTGCCGCGCTCGCGCTCGCCGGGTGCGGCGGCGACGACGGCGGCCTAGGCTCCGCTTCCGCGCTCAGTTCGGCCGCCGCGCCGAACGCCGGCTCGTCGCCCGCCGCCGGCGGCCCGCAGACCAGCGCGTCCAACGTCGACAAGAGCGTCGCGCCCGTCGAGCTGCCGGACACCGTCGTGCCGATCAACTACCGCCTCTGGTTCCGTCCGAACGAGGCGCTCAACGCGTTCGACGGCCGCGCCGACGTCGAAATCAAGGTGCTGAAGCCCGTGAACAACATCGTGATCGCGGGCCACCGGATCAAGTTCACGAACGGCCGCATCACGCTGCAGCCGGGCAACATCCAGCTAATCGCGACGCCGCAGGACAAGGGCGACTTCTATCAGCTGCGCCCTGTCAGCGGCTCGATCTCGCCGGGCAACTATTCGCTGCACATGGAGTGGTCCGGCATCATCAACTTCAAGTCGTACGACGATCCGGTAAACAAGACCGGCGGCAGCTGCGGCGACGATCCGTATCCGGGCTGCTCGGCCGCCGAAGGGATCTTCCGCGTCGACCTGAAGGCGACCGACGGCACGACGAGCGGCGCGATTCTCACGCAGGGCGAAACCAACCTCGCGCGCCAGTGGTTCCCCGGCTGGGACGAGCCTGCGTTCCGCCCGACCTATGAAGTGACGGCCGAAGTGCCGCAGAACTGGCGCGTCGTGTCAAACGCGGCCGAGAAGCCGTCGACGAACGTCGGCGGCGGCTACAAGCTCGTGCAGTTCGAGAAGACGCCGCCGATGCCGTCGTACCTGCTGTTCTTCGGCGGCGGCCTGTTCGACACCTACGAGGACGACTTCACGAGCCCGCTGCCGGGCGGCAAGGGCGGCCTGCATCTGCGCGTGTTCACGCCGCCGGGCATGCGCGACTGGGCGAAGCCGGCGATGGACCGCACCAAGCAGGCGCTCGACTTCTACTATCGGTACACCGGCATTCCGCTGCCGCTCACGAAGTTCGACACGGTCGCCGCGAACGATGCGTTCAAGGAGCAGAAGGACCTGAACTTCGGCGGGATGGAGAACTGGGGCTCGATTCTCGAATTCGCGGACGACATCCTGCCGGAGCCGGGCCAGCCGATGTCGCAGTACGGCAACGAGGTGCTCACGCATGAAGTCGCGCACCAGTGGTTCGGCGATCTCGTGACGACCGACTGGTGGGACAACGTGTGGCTCAACGAGTCGTTCGCGACGTTCTTCGAAACGAAGACGACGATCCAGTTCTTCCCCGACGAGTTCAGCTGGCTCGATCAGGTGAAGAACAAGTACCGCGTGATCAATCGCGACATCGGGCCGAACGCGTTCCCGGTCGCACCGAACTTCAACGGCTGGGCGTCGAACGACTTCGTGCTGAGCGCGAGCGCGTTCACCTACGACAAGGGCGGCCACGTGCTGAAGACGCTCGAGAACTATCTGGGCGAGCAGACGCTGCGCAAGGGCCTGCAGCAGTACCTGACCGACTACTCGTTCGGCAACGGGACGCCGAAGCGTCTGTGGGACGCGCTGTCGAAGGCGAGCGGCCAGCCGGTCGGCCCGATCGGCGACAGCTACGTGCGGCAGACGGGCGTGCCGCTGGTCTCGCTCGACACGCAGTGCGACCTGACGAAGAACCAGACGATCGTCACGCTGAAACAGCAGCCGTTCCCGAACAAAAACGCGTATCCGGGCCTGCAATGGACGGTGCCGATCACGCTCGCGTACGGTCAGGGCCTGTCGAAGCGCACGACGCTCGCGCTGAAGGACACGCAGGCGCAAACGCGGCTCGACGGCTGCACGGGCGTGGTCGCCGATCCGAGCGGTCTCGACTACTACGTTGTGAACTACAGCGACGCGGCCTGGAGCGGCGTGCTCACGCAGGTCAACGGCTCGACCGATCCGGTGCTGCTCGCGAACCTGAAGAGCGAAGCCGCGCTGCTCGTCGCGAACAACCTCGCGCCGGCCTCGCGCTCGACGTCGATCGGTTCGGTCGCCTCGCCGGCCGCGATGAAGCTGCGTCAGACGCCGACGTTCGACGGCATCGCGCCGACGACGAAGGAACGTCCGGCACTGCGTTACCAGGGCGCGTTCAAGCCGCGCAAGGTGCTCACGCAGTAACGATGCACGGCCGGCCGACGCCGCTTGCGGCGCCGCGCCGGCCGGCGCATGCGCTTACCCGTACGACGGGCCTCGCGAGCGAGGCCCGTTTTTTTGCGGATGCGTCGCGCGGTGCGGCCGCGCCGCTCAGCGATCGTTGCGCCGACGAAACGCCCACCATGCGGCGAGCGCGGTGAAGCCGGCGACGAACAGCACCATCAACCAGAACCCGTGCTTGTTCTCGGCGAACGGCACGCCGCCGACGTTCATCCCGAAGAAGCCCGCGACGATATTGATGGGTAGCGCGATCACGGTGACGAGCGTCAGCGTGAACAGCGTGCGGTTGTTCTGTTCGTCCAGACGCGAGCCGATCTCTTCCTGCAGCAGCTTGATGCGCTCGACGAGCCCCGCGAGATCGGCGAGCACGAGCGAGAACTCCTCGGTCGATTCGCGCAGCTCCTGCACGTCGTCCGCGTGCAGCCAGGCGGGCGGCCGCGCGAGCAGCCGGAAGATCGAGCCCGGTTCCGGCGCGAGCATGCGCTGCAGGCGCGTCAGCGTGCGCCGCATCGTGCCGAGCTCGATGCGGTTCGACGTGAGCCGCTGCGACAGGAAGCTGTCCTCGATCCGGTCGACGTCGACGCTCGTGCGCCGCATGATCTGGATCAGCAGGTCGGCCTGATCGCGCAGCAGATGCATCAGCAGCTCGGCCGGCGACCGGAAGCGCTCGCCGTCGCGCACGCACGCGCGCAGCGTGTCGACCGAACGCAGCGGCTTGAGGCGCGCGGTGACCATGATGCGCTGCTCGACGTGCACGAACAGCGTCGCGATCTCCGACGGCGTCAGCTCGAGGTTGAACATCACGTCGTTGACGATCGCGCGCAGCGCGCCGTCTTCCTGCTCGATACGCGTCGAACGCGAGCCTTCATGCAGAAACTCGAAGAAGCTGTCGGGCAGTCCGAGATGCGTGCGCATCCAGCGCTCGCTCGCGCCGTGCGCGAGATTGAAGTGCAGCCACACGAAATCGTCGGCGTCGGCTGCATCGCGCGCGCAGCACGTGCGCAGCCAGTCGGCCGCAGCCGATGCGTCGAGCGGCACGCCGGGCTCGCCGCGCATGAAGCGGAACCCGCATATCATGCCGGACGTGTCGGCGCCGTAAGTCTGTGCGATCAGGTCCATCGTGTCGAAGCGAGGGTGCGTCGAGCGCGCGTCGCGCGTCGCCGGCAGCGCACCGGGAAGGGAAACATGACGTATGCCGCACATGTGTGACGGTTTCGTGACAGTGTCATGTATGCCCTGCTGCGACTGTGCCGCGCCGATGCATGGGCCCCAAAAGCAACGCGCCGCCCGGTGGGCGGCGCGCATGCGGCGATTCGGTGCGTGCGGAGCCTTACTGGCGCGCGTCCGACTGCGCGGCAGTCGGGCACGCCGGATCCTTGCCCCAATGGCCGTCGCAGACTCTCCAGCGGCACAGCTGATCTTCGAAGAAGCCGCGCTCCGAGCATTCCTTCACGCGTGCCGCGAGCGAGCCGCCGGTCGCGGCTGCCGCCTTGGTCGGCATGGGCTGCGCCTTCTGCGCGGCCGCTTTCTTGTCGGCCGGCTTCGTACGTGCGACGAGCGCGGCGAGCAGATCGGCGTCCGGATCGTCCTTCGCGGACGCCGTCCGCACCGACGTGTCGCGATGCTTCTTCTGCGCGAGTTCGGCCTGCTCCTTGCGGTGCTTGCGGGCCTCGGCCTTTGCGTCGACCTTGGCGTCCGCCTTGCTGCGGGCGGCCACCTTCGCGCTCTTCGCGTCCGGTTTCGCATCGGCCTTCGCGGTTTTCGCCGTCGTGGCGGCTGCAGCCGTCGTCGCGGCAGCAGTGGCCGCCGTGGCGGCCGTAGCCGCTGCGCCGGCCGTCGTCGCGCCGGATGCCTCGTCGGCGCCGTTCGCGAGCGCGCGCGACAGCCGGCTGTCGTCCGCTGCCGGCGGTGCCGATGCGGACGCAACCGCTGCCGATGCCGGCTCGTCGTTGACGATCGTCGCCGGCTGCACGGCCGACGCCGCGGATGCGCCGTTCTGCGCAACCTGCGCGGTCGCCCCGCTTGCCGGCGTCGCTTTCCCGGCCGCTTGCGCGGGCGCGGCGGCCACCGCGGCCGGCTCGTCGGCCGACTGCTGCTGCCAGCGCCATGCGCCCCAGCCGCCGACGGCGACCAGCAGCGCGACGACGGCGGCGATCGGCGCCTTCAGCGACCGGCGCGGCGGCTCGGCCGGCGGCGTGACGCGTCCTTCCAGATCCGCGAGAATGCGCGACGGCTGCGAGCCGCCGTTGTCCGCCGGCTTTGTATCGGACAGCAGGCTCGGTGGAGTTTTCGAATTTGAATTTTCCGGCGCACTCATTCAGCGTCTCATTGAATCCTGGTTTAATTCACCGCGATAATATAGCCCGGCCTCTCGAAGCAGCCTGATTCTAAGAGCAAGCATTGCAAAACACAATCAATTCCAATTTCCGGGGATTTCATTGATTGCCGTCGCACTCGTCGCCTATTTCGCCGTTGCCGTCGCCGTTGCGGCACTGTTGCTTTTACCAGGCATCCGCGCGACGGTTTTCGATTCCGTCGCGCAATTTCACGGCCGTCTTACGCGCCGCGCGAACGATCGCGCCGCACGCGCACGAAGTCAGATTGTTAAATCGGCACGCGTCACGCGCACCACGCTGAGCGACGTGCAAAATTTACTGGTTCGGCGGCGCTTGATGATTATGGTCTCGGCGGGTATTCTTGCGACGCCGCCATTGGTCGCGATTGCGTTACGCGGCAGGCAATTGTTTCAGTACGACGACACGGCGCGCGTGCCGGACGAAAAGATCGCCGCGCTATTGCAGGGCGAGCAGCTCGTGCCGCCGCCGCCGTTGCCGCCGGAAGTCTTTGCCACGCGGGAAGTCGAGCAGGTAAGGCCGGCGCTGAAGGACGCGAGCCGCGACTGGAATCTGCTCGATCCGGATTTCCGTACGCGCTTGCTGCTGGTCTACAAGATCATGCACGAGCAGTACGGTTATGAAATGGCGCTGCTCGAGGGTTATCGAAGCCCGGAACGGCAAAACCGGCTCGCGCAGATGGGCAGCAACGTAACAAATGCGGCGGCGTTCCAGAGCTATCACCAATTCGGGCTCGCGGCCGACAATGCATTCCTGCGCGACGGCAAGCTCGTCATTTCCGAGAAAGATCCGTGGGCAATGCGCGGCTACCAGTTGTACGGACAGGTGGCCGAACAGGTCGGTCTCACGTGGGGCGGCCGATGGAAAATGATGGATCTCGGGCACGTGGAATACCATAAACCCGGTTTTAAACTGGGACGCGGCAGCTAGCCAGGGCTGCCGGACAGGAAATAATGAGGGCGGCATGGGGCTTGTTAATCACCCGACAGGAAACGATATCGGCGGCGCAATCGATCGGGCATTTCGATGCGCGATTTTTTCCGGCCGCCGCCTGCGTTTTAAAACTCACAGCGTCCTTTCATCCATGCGCGCGCCTTCTCCGATGCCGCGGGCGCATTGATGCCAGCCCCCTTCACCCCGTTTGACAGCATGGCGACACGTCGCGGTGTCACGCTTGCCGCTCGCACGCCCGTCGCCTCACCGAATCGCACCGGAACCTGAACGTCCTATGCAACGCATCCTCAACGTGCTGACTCACCCGCGTACGCTCTCGATCGTCGGGATCGTCGCGCTCGCGGCGATCCTCTTCATCGTCGCCGACATGCTGCAGCTGCCGCTGCCGTGGGCCGCGATCGCGCTCGCGGCGATCCTCGCGCTGTGGCTCGCGGTCGCGCTCTGGCGGCGCTGGCGCGTGAAGCGCGCGAACCGGCAGCTCGGCGAGGTGCTCGAAGAACAGGCCGAAACCGGCAAGATCGCGGCGCCCGCCGCGGCGGCCGTCGCGCCCGATGCGAAGACGGCCGACCTCGACGCGCTGCGCACGCGCCTGTCCGATGCGGTGAAGACGATCAAGACCTCGAAGATCGGCCAGGTATCGGGCGGCTCCGCGCTGTACGAACTGCCGTGGTACATCGTGATCGGCAACCCCGCGGCCGGCAAGAGCAGCGCGGTGATCAACTCGGGGCTGCAGTTCCCGTTCGCCGACAAGAACAGCGCCGTGATCCACGGCATCGGCGGCACGCGCAACTGCGACTGGTTCTTCACGACCGAAGGGATCCTGCTCGACACCGCGGGCCGCTACTCGGTTCACGAGGAAGACCGCAGCGAATGGCTCGGCTTCCTCGGCCTGCTGAAACGCTACCGGCCGAAGGCGCCGATCAACGGCATCATCGTGACCGCGAGCATTGCCGAACTCACCGGCAACCGCCCCGAATTCGCGATCAATCTCGCGAAGAACCTCCGCCAGCGCGTTCAGGAACTGACGGAAAAGCTCGAAGTGTTCGCGCCGGTCTACGTGATGTTCACGAAGGCCGACCTCATCACCGGCTTCACCGAATTCTTCAGCAGCAGCGACAAGCACGAGTACGACCGCGTGTGGGGTGCGACGCTGCCGTACGAACCGGACGAGAAGCGCGACGTCGTTGCGCTGTTCGACGAGCGCTTCGAGGAGCTCTACGAAGGGCTGAAGGAAATCAGCATCGCGCAGCTGTCGCTGTCGCGCGGCCATCAGCTGTCGCCGGGCCAACTGAGCTTCCCGCTCGAGTTCTCGACGATCAAGCCGGCGCTGCGCGCGTTCCTCGCGACGCTGTTCGAGAACAACCCGTTCCAGTACAAGCCGATCTTCCGCGGCTTCTACTTCACGAGCGCGCTGCAGGAAGGCGAAACCAGCAGCGCGGCCGCGCAGCGCATCGCACACCGCTTCGGCCTCGACGCGAGCGCGCTGCCGAAGCCGCACAGCGCGTTCTCGAAGAACGGCTTCTTCCTGCGCGACCTGTTCTCGAAGGTGATCTTCGCCGACCGCCAGACCGTGCGCCAGTTCGCGAGCCCGACCAAGACGCGGCTGCGCTACGCGACCTTCTTCGGCTTCGTCGCGGCGCTCGCGCTGGCGCTCGGCGGCTGGACGTGGTCGACGATCGGCAACCAGCAGCTCGTCGCGAACGTGCAGGCCGATCTCGACAACGTCACGCGCCTGCAGCAGGGCCGCAACGATCTGCAGTCGCGGCTGCAGGCGATGGACATCCTCGAGGACCGCATCGAGCAGCTCGAACAGTTCCGCCGCGACAAGCCGCTGTCGGTGTCGCTCGGCCTGTATCAGGGCGATCGTCTCGAACAGCACTTGCTGACCGAGTACTACAACGGCGTGCGCCAGATCCTGCTGAACCCGGTTTCGCAGAACCTCGCATCGTTCCTGAAGGACGTGAACGCACACCCCGACCAGCTCGTGCCGATGACGCGGCCGCCCGAATCGGGCGCCGTGCAGGCGAGCGCGCTGCCGGTATCGACGAACCCGGCGGGCGCCGCGCCTCAGGCCGGCGCCGCGCAACCGTCATCGTCCGTCGCGGGTGCGCTCGCCGCGCCGCAACCGCCGGCCGCGCCGCAAGGCGGCCTGTACAGCGACGCGTCGCCGACCAACGTGCAGGACGCGTACAACGCGCTGAAGACTTACCTGATGCTGTCCGACAAGCGTCACGTCGAACAAGCGCACCTGAGCGACCAGCTCGCGCGCTTCTGGCGCGGCTGGCTCGAGACGAATCGCGGCAACATGCCGCGCGACGAGATGATCAAGAGCGCCGAGCGCATGATCTCGTTCTATCTCGCGCGCGTGAACGACGACGACTGGCCGATGATCGACGCGAACCTCGCGCTCGTCGACCAGACGCGCGAGAACCTGCGTCGCGTGGTGCGCGGCATGCCGGCCCGCCAGCGCGTGTACGAGGAAATCAAGGCACGCGCGTCGACGCGCTTCGCGCCGATGACCGTCGCGCGCATCGTCGGCGACGGCAACCAGGGGCTGATTGCCGGCAGCTACGCGATCCCGGGCACGTTCACGCGCGACGCGTGGTTCGACTACGTGCAGCCTGCGATCCGCGACGCGGCGACCAAGGAGCTGCAGGCGAAGGACTGGGTGCTCAATACGTCGACGCAGGACGACCTCACGCTCGAGGGCAGTCCCGAGCAGATCCAGAAGACGCTGGTCGGGATGTACAAGACCGAGTACGCGCAGCACTGGCAGAAGTTCATGCAGGGCATCGCGGTGCAAGGCTTCAGCAGCTTCGGCCAGGCCGTCGACGGCATGAACCGCCTCGGCGACCCGCAGGACTCGCCGATCCGCAAGATCCTCGAGACCGCGTATGAGCAGACCTCGTGGGATAACCCGTCGCTGGCGAACGTCGCGATCAAGAAGGCGCAGACCGGCGTGGTGAACTGGGTCAAGCAGTTGTTCACGCGCTCGCAGGCCGGCCAGGTTGCGGCCGCCAACATCGACATCAACGGCAATCCGGTCGAGGTGCCGATGGGCCCGATCGGCCAGGAGTTCATCGGCCTCGCGCGAATCGTCGCGACGCACGACGGCACGTCGATGCTGAAGGGCTACATGGACACGCTGTCGAAGGTGCGCACGCGCTTCAACGTGATCAAGAACCAGGGCGATCCTGGGCCCGGCGCGCGCCAGCTGATGCAGCAGACGCTCGACGGCAACGGCTCGGAGCTCGCCGATTCGCTGAAGTTCGTCGACGAGCAGATGCTGACCGGCCTCACCGATTCGCAACGCAAGGCGCTGCGCCCGCTGCTCGTGCGTCCGCTGATGCAGGCGTTCTCGGTCGTGATTCAGCCGGCCAGCGTCGAGGTCAACAAGGTGTGGAACGCGCAGGTCTATCAGCCGTTCCAGAGCTCGCTCGCGACCAAGTATCCGTTCGCGGCGAACGCGAAGGTCGAGGCCGGCGCCGGCGAGATCGCGCAGGTGTTCGGTCCGGACGGCTCGATCGCGAAGTTCGTCGGCACGACGCTCGGACCGCTCGCCGTACGCCGTGGCGATACGCTTGCCGCGCGTACGTGGGGCGACATGGGCCTCGCGCTCGCGCCGGAGTTCACGAACGGCTTCGCGCGCTGGGTCGCACCGCTCGCGGGCGGCGCGGCCGGCGGTGCCGCCGCGTCGTCGGAACCGCAGACCGTGTTCCAGATCCTGCCGCAGCCGAGCACCGGCACGACCGAATACACGGTCGCGATCGACGGCCAGCAGCTGCGCTACCGCAACACGCCGCCGCAGTGGACCAACTTCGTGTGGCCGAACCCGCAGGGCTCGCCGGGCGCGACGCTGTCGGCGACGACGTTCGACGGGCGCACCGTGCAGCTCGTCAACGAGCCCGGCCGCTACGGTCTCGAGAAACTGATCAACTCCGCGCAGCGCAAGCGGCGGCCGGACGGCACGTTCGACCTCACGTGGACGCAGGGCAGCGTGAGCGTGTCGGTGACGATGCGCATCATCAGCACGTCGCAGCCGACAAGCGGCGGCGGCGACCAGCCGCAGCAGCAGAGCCTGCGCGGGCTGCAACTGCCGTCGTCGGTCGTCGACGCGAGCGCGGGCGCCGCACAGAACGCGGCCCAGGCCGGCGCCGGCGCGCCGGCCGCCGCGCCGACCGTCGCGGCCGCTACCGGTTCGAATGCACAGGGGGCGCAATGACGCAAACCGTTCAGGCGCAAGTCGCCTATTTCGGCAAGATTCCTTCGCGCGGCGATTTCGTGAAGAGCGCGCACAATCCGCAGTTGCTGCAGACGCTCGATCGCTGGATCGCGCAGGCGCTCGAACTGCTTGCGGAAGATCCGCGCTGGAAGATCGTCTACGAAGATGCGAAGCCGATGCATTTCGCGTTCCTCGGCTCGCGCAGCAAGCTCGCGATCGCGGGCCATATGGTCGCGAGCCACGACGTATCGATGCGCCGCTTCCCGTTCCTCGGCGCGACCGCGCTCGAAGTCGACCGGCCGCTCGCGTTCCTCGCACGCAGCCCGCTCGCGTTCGCGCGGCTGTGGTCGCGCGTCGCCGCGCAGATCGCGCCGCTGCTCGCGAGCGAGGAGCCGCCCGGCGCGCTGCAGGCGCTCGGCGACACGCAGGTGCCGATCGACATCGGCGGGCCCGGCACGTCGCATGACGGCACGTTCAACGACTTCGTCGAACATCAGTCGCTGTACGGGCTGCAGCAGATGCTGCTCGAAAGCGGCCATCCCGTGCGGCTGCGCGGCGCGATGCTCGCGCTCGGCTCGCTGCTGCGGCCGGTGATGCAGAGCGGCTCGTCGCATATCGAACGCGGCCTCACGCTGCCGCTGCCCGTCGATCCGTTCTACCGCAGCCTCGTCGCCGCGTTCTGGCTCGAACTGATTGCGCCGTTCGTCGCGCAGGCCGATTTCGAGCTCGCGATCTTCATCGGTACGATCGCCGAGCGCGAACGACTGATCATCGGGTTCAACGGTGCGTCGGCGAAGACGCTGCTGAGCGTCGTCGATCCGCAAACGTACGCCGCCCACAACATCGATATCGACGATCCCGAGTGGATCGACGCTCATGCGCAAAACGATCCGCAGGTCAGCAAACTCGTCAGCTATCTCGATCAACCACAGCTGTCGCTGCGCGTCGCCATCGACGCGTTCCGCGAAGCGTTCATCGGAGGCTGACGGGATGCAACGTACGATTCATGTCCGGCGTATGCGCTTGTCGCGCTTGTCGTCCTTCGTTGCCGCCCTTCTCGCTGCCGGCCTCGTCGGCAACGGTGCGGCCTACGCGCAGAACGCCGGTGGCGCGACCGTCACGCCGGTCGGCAACGGCACCGTCGCGGCGAGTGCGCTGCCCGCGAATGCCGGCGCAGGTTCGGCAAGCGCGGCCGCATCCGGCACGCTCGTGCGCGGCACGGCCGGCACGCTTGCGCCGCCGCCTGCGAATGCGACGCCCGGCCAGGTTGTGGTCGGCGGCAAGGTGCCCGACGAAGCGACCAAGGCCGCCGTGCTGCAGAAGCTGCGCGACACGTACGGCGCCGCGAACGTCGTCGATCAGATCGAGGTCGGCGACGTCGCGACGCCGCCGAACTGGAGCGCGAACGTGCAGAAGCTGCTCGGCGCGCAGCTCAAGCAGATCAGCAAGGGGCAGCTGAAGATCAACGGCACGCAGATCGAGATGAAGGGCGAGGTGCACAACGAGGCGCAGCGTCAGCAGATCGCAAGCGACATGGCCAATACGCTGAACCCGACGTATACGATCCGGAACGGGTTGCGTGTGTCGGCGTCGGAGCAGGGATTGCTCGATCAAACGCTCGCGAACCGCACGATCGAGTTCGAGACCGGCAGCGCGACGCTGACGCCGCAGGGCAAGCAGATTCTCGACCAGATGGCGACCGCGCTCGCGAAGCTGCAGAACCGGACCGTCGACATCATCGGGCATACCGACAACTCGGGGAACCGGACGTCGAACATCGCGCTGAGCCAGGCTCGTGCGGATGCTGTGAAGGGATATCTGATCACGAAGGGAATCGCGCCGCAGCAGATGACGACGACAGGCGTCGGGCCGGATCAGCCGATCGCGCCGAACGATACGGCGGACGGGCGGGCGAGGAATCGGCGGATCGAGTTTCGGGTTGGGCAGTAGGTGGGGAGACGGGGCCGTTTGACCGAATTCGAAACGGGCCGCGTCATTGACGCGGCCCGAGCACGCCCGTGTGCGTCAGCCTCGACTGCCTCGGCTGCCTCGGCTATCGTCGCGCGGCGGCGGCAATAATCCCGCTTCGATCGGCGGCACAGCAACCGACGGGAATCGATCCTGCGCCAGTTCCGCCGCAATGTCCGGCGACAAAGCGGCCATCTCTTTCGCGAATGCGCCGCGCGTCCCGTTGCTCGACCGAATGCGTTTCTGCACCGCCGGGTGCGCGTCGAACCGGGCGTTCACCAGAAGCGCGAAATACGCGTATTGCGCGAGATCATCGCGATCGGTGAAGCGGTACCTGAGCCACGCTGCCGCGACCGTCCGCGAAATTCGGCGATGCAGTTGGGCATCGTTGTCCCCGTTTCTCGTCGAGCTGCTTTCCGTATCGTTTCGTCAGCTCGCGCGATACGTCCACGATGGGCAAGCGCGTAGTCCCCAGCATCTCGCCTGGAAATGCCAGTTCGACATGGTGATCGGGGTAGAAATGAATCTCGAGAATGCGCGAACCGATCGAGTCCGGCACGTTGGTCGGAGCCAGCGATGCGTTCGCTTCCGCCTGCTGCTTCTTCACCTGCTCGCCGGGCCGCCAGTCGTCCGCGTCGTAATACGTCCACTGAACCTTGAAGTTCGTGCCCTTCAGCGAATAGCAGCATGCGATGCTGCCCTCGCCCGCTCCCGGTTCCAAATCGCCACCTCCGCGAGCCTTATTGCCGTATTGGTCTGTGATCGTAAATCGAGCGAGGTTGTACGGCAGGTAATTCAGTGCTTCCGTGGAAACAGCCACATAGGTCGGCTCGGATTGCTGCATGCTGCGATCGACACGAATAGTAGATTGGCCGCGGCAATTCGCAACACGGCAAACGTACGCGCTACCGCCAGCGCGTTCGGCAGAATCGCGGACCATACGGCCCGGGCGACGGCCGGCGGTAGGAAGTTCTCGTCGCCGCTCAATGGACGGAAGGCGTTGCGCCGCCCTTGTATCCGCGCGCCCATTCCTTGCTCTGCTTGGCGGCCTGGTCGATTCGAGCAGCGACGCGATCGTCTTTCTGGCGTTGCTTTGCTTCCTTGTCGAGATCGGAGACCCCGAACTCGTCCGTGTCCCGCGTGCGGAAGTACAGCGAGGGCGCGAGCACGTGATCCTGCCAACTCGTCAACAACGTGTCGTGAACGAGCAGGTCGAATAGTGCCATCACGTCGGGAGGAAGCGGGTGCTTGCCTTCGATTCCTTCTTTCCAGGCCGACACTAGTTCCATCTGAGGTTCGGGCAGCATGGCTGCCTCGATCGCGTCCGCGCTCGCCTTGTTATCGGAATCCCATGTGTCCGGCGTGTTCCGGATTCGTTCTGCTGATTTCCGCAAGCCGTCCTGAAGGGACGCGCGGTACAGCATCCTTTCCGACTCCTTGTGAAGACGTTCCCACACGGTCGTGTAGTCTTTCGGCGCCTCGGCGAGCAACTTCTCGTAACGCTTCTGCGCCGCGTCGCTCGCCGCCTTCATCCCCCGCAACGTCGCTTGATCGGCGGGGCTCCGACTCGCCAGCATGCTCATGTTGATGCCCTGGCGCTGCAGTTCCCAGTCGAGTTTCGACTTCGTCGTCTTGCGCTGCAGGTCGGCGTCGGCCATGTTGCGCTTCCAGTCCGCCACTGGGTCGGACATCGTGCGCCGGAATTCGGGGTCCTGATAGCGGACGGCAATCCAGCGCAGGAAGATTTTCGAATGGGAGACGAGGTCGATGCCGGCTTTGCGGGGGACGAGTGCGCGGTAGGCGTTGACCAGTGCCCTAATCCGGTATTCCCTTCCATCGCATTTGATTGGATCAGAGAGCTTGAAGCGCTGGAACACGGGTGCGTTGTACAGATACAGATCCTCCATCGTGTCCATAGCGGCCCCCGCCTTCAGTGCTTCCAGCAACATATCTTGCAGCGGGATCCTCATCAGTTCGGCATTAAAACCCAAGGACCCGTTCGGTGCTCCACCGACGACATCGCAACTAGTGCCCGGATAGAGAAACTGCTCGCCGCGGGTTTTCTCGAGACTATCAAGACGCTGATAGAAGCGCATCTCATGCGCAGCAGCGAAATGAACACAGCGCTGGACGCTTGCCGGAATGCCGAGAGGCCGATCCTTGTAGCTGGTTTTTAGCAATCCAAGATAAGGCACCATCCCGATCAGTTCGCCGGCCTCCTCCGACATGATCGACGAAACGGCGTCGAGAAGACCGACAAACTTGATCTGAATCGATACGCCGTCAATCGCAAGATCCGTATCGTCCCTGCGTTTGTATTTCTCTGCCAGATGGTTGATAAACGCACGTGCGAGCACGCATCCCCGATCCGCCCCAAAGACCGATACCTCGATGAGGCGAACCTTCGGCATCTGGTTCTTGACGGTATGGTATGCAGCCTCGAATTGATCCCTGGCCGCGATCAACCGGGTGTCGACGCCAGTTCCGAATGCCTCGGCCATGACAGCGTTGTCACGTACGATCGGTACGTTCTCCATCGCCAAGCCAACGAAGAGTCCGCGCGCAACGGCCATGGCCGCCTTCATCGGGGTTCCCTTAATGTTCGCCTTGGCGTCGTTCTTGGCATTGCGCCACAGCAACGTGCCAGTGGCCTTGGTTCGCTCCCAGATTCGCTCCGGCGACGCATTCAGCACATTCGCGATTCGACGCGCCTGAGCAGGAATGTGCTCAATATCCTTTCGAAAATCCTCGAATGCCTTCTCGATTGGTCGAAACGAAAAATCTCCCGCGAGAAACTGCTTTTTCACGTCGTCGACCCGCCTTTTTACGTCGGCCTGTTTGAGCGGCGTATTGACACGCGCGAACGATTGGGCCACCGACGACGCCCCCTTGGCGAGCTTCTTGCCCGCCAGTTTGGCGGCGGCTACGCCAATGTTGTTCCATGTGTTGGATTTGGCATCGTCGTTCAGCGGCGTACCCAGGCCGGAATAGTAAAAGCGAAACCAGAACTGGTTCGCTGGTCGCCTCGGGTCCTCAATGTCACGATGTGCCTCCCAAAGCCGGGCGATATTTGAATACCGCGAACTCGATTTATCGTCTATATCTCGGTTGCGCCCGAACGCATCGAAGAAAAAACCCATACGGATCGTCGCCCCGCAAGGCATGCAATCGCTCTTCGGGTACATGGTCGCGTTCTGATTGACGATCTGCATGTACACCGATGCCGGTGTTGCATCATCCGGATCCAGTTTGATTCTTTCAGCCATGCTTTTTCTCCTCTACGCGCGGGGGCGGAACAAGTCCATCGGGTAGGGACGGCACCGCTACCGACTCGAACTTGCCGCTCGTCAATTCAGACAGAGTCTTCTTCGGCAACGATTGCATCGCCTTCGCAAAGGCCCCCGGCTTGCTGGCGTCCGCTTGCAGGATGCGCTGAATCTCCGGATGCGAGTCGAAGCGATTATTGACGAGCAGATTGTAGTAAGCGTATTGCTTCAGATCGTCGAGATCGGTGAGATGGTATTTCAGCCATGCAATCGCGACCACACGGGCGACACGACGAAACTGCTGGTCTTCGCGCTCATCGTACCGCTTGTTCAACTGCGTCTGATACTGACTCGCCATCCAACGCGACACATCGACCATTGGGATGCGCGACTCATCCATCAGCGCACCAGGAAACTGGAACTCGATGTGACGGTCTGGATAAAAGTGCACTTCGAGAATTCGATCACCGACCTTCTCTGGAACCTGCGCCGGCGGCATCGTCACCTTGGCCTCCGCGTGAAACGTCTGTTCGTTGCCCTTGTGCCACTGGTCAACGTCGACATAGCTCCATTTGACTGTAAACTCCGTGCCTTTAAGTTTGTAGCAGCACGTCACGCCACCTCCGCCACCTGGCAAGCTATTACCCCCCCCAGCTTTGTTACCGTATGCGTCGGTAATCGTGAATCCGTCCAGGTTGTATGGCAGATAGTTGTGCGCGATTACCGAAATCCCGGTATACGTCGGCTCTGACTTTCCGCATGCAGTCGTTGCCACCACGAGCAAACACCCCGCCAGCGTACGACTCATCAGACTCGACAATCTCATTGCTCTACTCATTGATGTTTTCCTTTTGAATCGCTCTCAGCGCGCGACACAGGCATAGACCCGACCGCAATCCTCGGCATGCCCTCAGCGACATAGCTCAGCTCAAGCCCAGAACCATCGCAATCGCGCCCACCGCTACCGCGGGCCTACGCCGCATCCTCACGCGCCTCCAGCAACTCCCGCTCATGCATGTCGCGAATCGCATCCCAAGTCGCATCATCGATCGACGCCAGCGCTGCATCGACGCTCGTTTCTCCGCGTGACGCCGCTTCAAGACACGACTTCACGATCGGATGCTCGTCGAACCGCGGCGCAACCTGCACGCCGGTCACGACATAGGAGAGCAGCCCAATCTCATCGACGATCCCGTGCGCCGCCGCACGATCAAGCTGCTCGACAACCAGGTCGTGAAGCTCCGCATCCGACAGGTGATCGACCACCGCCGCCATCGTCTCCCTGAACTTCAGCACGAGCTTGTCTGGATACCCGAGCTCGATCAACTTCGCATGCTGCTGCTCGCTGAGTCCCGCCGCATCGGCCGCCGGCATCGCTCCTTCGACCGCCGGCGCATCGTTGCGCCACACCACCTCATCGAGCTGTCGATCGCGATACCGAATCTCGTTGAACGGCGCAACGAACTGTCGTGTCTGCGCATCGCTCCACACCCGTCGAATACGGTCGAACACATGGTTGTCGAAGAAGAACAGGTAGTACGCGCGACCGTTCGGCAATCTGTACTGCACGTACCGGCGCAGATGCGCATCAAGTGCATCGAACGACCACGTCGACCACATCCACGTCACCGCATGCAGATCGACCGCATCAAGCCACAGCTGGCGCAGCAGCCGATGCTGCTCGGCATTCTCGTCGTCAAGCGTGTCGCGATCGAACGCGATCAGGTACGGCGCGATATCCGTATAGGCTTCGAGCCCCGTATCGGTCCACAGCGACGCGTAGCGTAGACGATGCACCATCGCGAGTCGCACATCGAGCTCCTGATAGCCCCGTGTATCGACGAGGACATACAGCCGCATCGCCCTGCCGACTTCGTCGGTGCGAGCCAGCGAAGCCTTCAGCATTGCCAGAAACGCCGGCCACTCCGGCTCGCGCGGATTCGGAGCAGTGTCGATGGTTTCGTTTGCGCCAGTCGCGTCATTCCGACCGGTCACGTCGTTAAGCTCGTCCATCAATCCGCCTCGACCATTGCTTCGCGCCCGCTATGCGCATTCAGCACACACTGCTTGCACGTTCCGCCCGGCATCGCGGGCAGCGGATACGGCATGCTGGCCGGTCCGTTGAACTGGTGCTGCGCGCCCTTGAAATCCACCTTCCCCGGCGCATGAATCTCGATGTTGCCGCCCTTGATCCGGATATAGGCGCCGCCCGACGTCAGCAGGACCTCCTGCTTGGCGGCCACGTCGACATGCTCGGTTGCCGACATCAGCTTGACCACCTTCTGCGCAGTGACCTCGACGCTATCCGCATGCGCCTGTATCTCGACCTTCCCCTTGCCGGCAAACAGCTTCATTCCGGCATTCTGCGCGAACAGGCTGATGCGATCGCGGATGCCGGCAATCAGCGACTTCCCGCTGGCAATGAACGTGCTCTGGCCGCTGACGATATTGGTCTGCCGATCGGCCGACACGTGTACCGACTGCTGCGACGATAACGCGACGCCCGCCGGACTCCCAAACAACATCACGGGCTCCTTGAACGCATTCGCATTCCCCGTCCCGCCGCCCGCGGTCCTGCCGCCACCCGCCGTCGCGCCCGCGACGCTGTTCTGCGTCGCATCGGCAAACTGCTTCAGCGCATCGTGCCCATCGCCGAGCCCCGCAGCCTGATGCATCTCGCTGACCTGCGACATCGACTCGATCAGCCCCTCGGCATTGACGAGCTGCTGCCGCGCTTCCGACACATCGAGCGGCTGGCTGCTCGCCTGCTTCGGATGCGTCGTCACATACAGCCCCTGCCCCGCGCGCACCGCGCCATACGCGTCCGTGCGCAAATCGAACCCCGAACCGAGATACGCGCCGCGCGTGTTGCCGTCCTGCTCGATCAGATAGCCGAGATGCAGCAGCGAATTCGCGCTGCTGCTGAACAGGCGCGCGCGGTTCTGCCCGGTCGCGTCGTCGAGCACCATCTCGTTGTGCCCCGATCCCGCATACTCCTTCGACCGGAAGCCCGACAGAATCCCGTTGCTGTGCCACTGCGGCGCGGTCGCACCGTTATACACGCGGTGCAACGCGATCGGTCGGTCGCAGTCGCCGCCCACATAGCCGATCAGCACTTCCTCGCCGACGCGCGGAATATGCACGCCGCCGTAACCGCCGCCGGTATCCGACTGCACGACGCGCACCCAGCACGACGCGTTCTCGCGGCCTTGGCTTTGCCGATCCCACACGAACATCACCTTGATCCGGTTCAGTTCGTCGGTGTAAACCTCTTCGCCCGGCGGACCGACGACGACCGCCGTTTCGAGCTGCATCTCCGGCTTGCGATGCACGAGCGGGCTGCGGTACGGCACGCTCGCGCGCTGCGCTTCGACCTCGACGAGATAGAACCCTGCCGAGCCGTCGTCGTGGCCGACAACGAATGCCGCAGCATCGCGGTACGCCGCTTTCACCCGCGCAAGTTCGTCCTGCAAACTGTGCGGAAAGTGCGCCTCCTCGGCCGAAAGCGGCAGGTTGTTCTCGACATACCGGCTCACGGCGATCGCCGCGAATTCGCGATCCTGGGCCGAATCGCGGTCATGCTCTGGATGATCGGCGAGCGTGAAGCGCCGGCCCGCGTCGATGCCGCGCACGCCGCCCACGCCGAAGAAGCGCTTCGCGCGCGACTCCCATTCCTCGAGACGAATCTTCGACAGCTGTTCGCCGCGATCCTGGCCCGGATACGTGTACGCGCCGGTGTATTCGTAGATTTCCGCCTGCTCCGGCAGATCGCCCTGGCCGCTCTTCGTCGGCAACGACGTGCCGTTCGGACTGCCGGCCGACGACGGCGACTTGTAGTCGAACGTGCGCGTGGTATGCAGCGAGCTTTGCAGCGTCCGCGACGCGGCCCACTGCGTAAACCCCGCGGTTTCGGTGCCCGCGCCTGACCGCTCGAACCTGACGACGTTCGGCGACAGCGCGTCGATCGCATGCAGATCGTCGGTCACGACAAGCGTGTGCGCACTGCCGTCTTCCGCGTGCCGCCAAAACCCGAACAGCCCTTCGTCCTCCATCAGCCGATGCACGAAGTTCCAGTCGGTTTCGCTCTGGCGGCAGTACGAGCGCGACGGCAGCGGCTTCGATAACGCAAACTGATACCGGCCCTTCGCCTGCGGATGGGTATCGAACACGTCGGCCAGGATCGCGTCGACGCTCTCGTCCTGCCAGTAGCGCATATCGCTGCGGAACTTCAGGAAGTGCATCCACGACGCGAACGTCAACTGATAGCTCGACAGACTGCCGTCCGCGCCGAGCCGGCGAGCGGTATGCACATATCCGTTGATCGGCAGATACGACTTGTCCGCCTGCTGGATCCACAGCGTGATCGGCTTGGCGATCAGCGTCTTGAGCTCGATGTCGCTCGCAGCGGACTCGAAGTCGAGCGCGACGCTGAAATCGCGGCCCAGTTCGGCGCGGATTACTGCGCGGCGCGGCACGAGTGCATTGCTCGGCAGCGACGGGATGTCGGTCTTCAGCAGACGATCCTGCTGAATCAGCCCGCCGCGAATCGCCTGTATCAGTTCGGTCACGTTCATACGTCACCCTTCTTGTTGTTCCTCGCGAACCCGCCGGGCCCGCGCTCTCAGGTCGAAAGCCCGGTCGCTCACGACTGCTCGTCCGGCCTCACCCCCAGCAGCTCGCGAATATGCGACAGCGATCCGTCATCCTTGACGACGCTCTCGAGCCACTTGTGCAGCGGCATGTCGGCCCATTCCGCCGCCTTGTCGGCGAGATACGCGACCGGGCTATGCGGCTCCGTCTGCCTGAAGTAGCGCGCGACCGCACGCAACTGATCGACGGCCTGCGCACGGTTCTGAATGCCGGCGATCATCTGCGTCGCCGGCGGACGCGGAGCGGTTTGCGACTGCACGTGGGTCTCCTCGGTCTGGATCGGCGTGCCGAAACTCGGCTCGATGCGCTCGGGCTGCGCGGCGGGCGGCACTTCCTTATGCGGCGCGCTGCCGGTATAGCCCTGCTCGCGCGCAAAGCGCTCGGCAAGCCGATACACGGTCTCGAACGCATCGCGCGTCTGCCGGAAACTCGGCGCGGCATCGCCTGCACGCGCGACCAGCGTGTCCTCGAACGCATCGAGCGCGAACTCGAATGCCTTCAGGTTCGCGAGCAGCGTCGCGTAGAACGCGATCGGCGTCACGCGCCGCGATGCATCGATCTGCTCGACCGACGGCTTGCCGCGCGCGATGTCGTCCGCATGCTCGGGATCGCGCTTGATCGCCTGCGCCACGTGCTGCGCGACCTCCCAGTCGAGCGTCGTGAACGCGTTCGCCGCGCCGTCCGTCATCGGTATGCCGCGCAGCAGCTCGGCCGTACGGCCGGCCAGCCACGCGACGTTGCCGAGCCGGTATTCGACGTCCTCGCCTTCGGGCAGCGGATGAACGGTGTCCCAATACTCGCGGCACAGTCCTTCGAGCAGCGCATAGCCTTCGGTGAGACCGGTGATGCCGTCCTCGAGCGCGAGCGCCTCGGTTAGCCACACCGCGACGCGCAGATCCTTCGTGCGCGTGCGCAGCAGCTCCGTCGCGCGCTCGACGACGAGACCCCAGTCGGCCTCCTTGATTTCGGTCACCCACTCGCCTTGATCGAGCGTCGGATCGTCGTAGCGCCGCGCCTCCTGGATCGCGTCGAATTCGTTCGAGAACAGCAGGTCGTCGCCGGTGGGCGACGCATCGCTGATCGGCGTCAGCAGCTCGGGGAGATTGATGGGCATGGTTCAGTAAATCCGTTGATGCATCGGAAGGGGCGCGCTCATTCGACCGTATACGCAAACTCGCCGGCGTCGTCCGCGCACACCGCGATGCGCGTAATCGACGCGCCGTCGGCGATCCGGCCCAGCACGTGGCCCGCGATCTCCGGCAACAGCGTCCCGTTCAGAATGTGGTCGACGTTGCGTGCGCCCGAGTCGACTTCGGTGCAGCGCGCGAGAACCGCGTCGACGAGCGATTCGTCCCATTCGAACGCGGCCTTGTGGTTCGCCTCGATGCGGCTGCGAATCCGTTCGAGCTTCAGCTCGATGATCTCGGCGAGCACGTCGTCGGAGATCGGGTAGTACGGCACCACCTTCATCCGGCCGAGGAACGCGGGCTTGAATGCCTTGTACAGCTGCGGGCGCAGCGCCTCCGCGAGCGCATCGGGATCGGGCAATTCCTCGGCCTGCTTGTTCAGGCACGCCTGCATCACCGCGGCCGAACCGACGTTCGACGTCAGGATGATCAGCGTGTTGCGGAAGTCGATCTCGCGCCCTTCGGCGTCGTCCATCATGCCCTTGTCGAACACCTGGAAGAACATCTCGAGGACGTCCGGATGCGCTTTCTCGACCTCGTCGAGCAGCACGACCGAATACGGATTGCGCCGCACGGCCTCGGTCAGCACGCCGCCTTCGCCGTAACCGACGTAGCCCGGCGGCGAACCCTTCAGCCCGGACACGCTGTGCGCCTCCTGATACTCGCTCATGTTGATCGTGATCATCTTGCGCTCGCCGCCGTAGAGGATGTCCGCGAGCGCCAGCGCCGTCTCGGTCTTGCCGACGCCGGACGGCCCGACGAACATGAACACGCCGCGCGGCTTGTTCGGATCCTCGAGATTGGCGGACGCGGTGCGCACGCGCTGCGCGATCGCTTCGAGCGCATGGTCCTGGCCGATCACGCGCGCGGCGAGCAGCGGCTTCAGATTGAGCACGGTGCCGATCTCGTCCTTCACCATCCGGCCGAGCGGAATGCCGGTCCACGCAGCGACGATTTCGGCCACCACGTGACCGTCGACCTGCAGCGGCACCATCGGTTCGCCGCCCTGCAACGCATGCAGCGCCGCGACGCGTTCGGCGAGCTTCTCGCGCGTGGCCTGCACGTCGACCGGCTGGCCGTCGTCGGCCGGCGCGCGGGCGCGGTCGAGCGTCTCGCGCAGCGCGGTGATCTCGGCGACGATCGCGCGTTCCGCCTCGTAGCGCGCTTCGTCCTTCGCGAGCTGTTCGAGCGCCGCGTCACGCGCGCCGCGCAGCTCGCCGAGCCGTTCGTCGTGCGCTGCGCCGCTTGCCGCATCGCGCTCGAGCGATGCGATTTCCGCGTCGATGCGCTCGATGCGCTTTTTCGTGTCGTCGATCGCGGCCGGCGTCGCGCTGTGCGCGAGCGCGACCTTCGCGCACGCGGTGTCGAGCACGCTGATCGCCTTGTCCGGCAGTTGCCGGCCGCTGATATAGCGATGCGACAGCCGGACGGCCTCGGTGATCGCATCGTCGAGAATCCGCACGTTGAAGTGCTTCTCCATCAGTCCTGCCATGCCGCGCAGCATCGCGGCCGCCAGCGGCTCGCTCGGTTCCTCGACCTTCACCACCTGGAAGCGTCGCGCGAGCGCGGCATCCTTCTCGAAGTACTTCTTGTATTCGCTCCACGTCGTCGCCGCGATCGTGCGCAGCTCGCCGCGCGCCAGCGCGGGCTTCAGCAGGTTCGCCGCGTCGTTCTGGCCGGCCTGTCCGCCCGCGCCGATGATCGTGTGCGCCTCGTCGATGAACAGGATGATCGGATGCGGGCTCTTCTTGACCTCGTCGATCACGCTCTTCAGGCGGTTCTCGAACTCGCCCTTCACGCTCGCGCCAGCCTGCAGCAGCCCCATGTCGAGCACGTGCAGCGCGACGCCGCGCAACGGCGGCGGCACGTCGTCGGCCGCGATGCGCAGTGCGAGCCCTTCGACCACGGCCGTTTTGCCGACGCCGGCCTCGCCCGTCATGATCGGATTGTTCTGGCGGCGCCGCATCAGGATGTCGATCGCCTGACGGATCTCGGCTTCGCGGCCGATCACCGGGTCGATCTTGCCGTCCCGTGCACGCTGCGTGAGGTTCGTCGTGTACGTGTCGAGCGCAGGCGTCTTCGATGCGCCCGCTGCCGGCACGCCGCCCTCGGCCGGCGCAGCGGCGTCGCCGTGCTCCGCGTCCGCACGATGCGGCTCGGCTTCGCTGGACCCGGCCGTGATCTCGTCGAACTTGTGCTTCAGATCGGTCACGTTCACTTCGGAGAAGCGCGCCGACATCCGTTGCGCGAACTGTGCGAGGTCCGGCGCCGTGAGCAGCGCGAGCAGCAGGTGGCCCGAGCGGATGCGGCCGAGCTGCGAGTCGAGCGACGCGATGAGCCACGCCTGCTCGAACAGCGCGATCAGATGCACCGAGAATACGGGCGTGCGCGTGTTGCCGGTCTTCAGGCGCGTGAGTTCGCGCTCGAGATCGGCGCGCAACGCATGCGCGTCGATGCGGCTCGCGCGCAGCGCGAGCGACAGGTCGCCCGCGGGCTCCTCGAGCAGCGCGAGAAACAGATGCTCCAGATCGACCTCGTAATGGCCGCGCGCAAGACACGCGCTCGCCGCGCGCTCGGCCGCATGCCGGCACAGCGGATTCAGTTTCGTGATGAGGGTCTTCAGAGGCGTGCTCATGGCGTCGATCTCAGGTTCGTTTGCGTGTTTGTTGTCGTTCGGTATCAGTGAATCACGTGCAGCTCGTAGCGCGCGTCGGACCGGTCTTCGTCGGCGTCGCGCGTGCAGAGGAACGCGTCCCAGCCGAGCCGCGAGCCGGCGCCGAGCACGCTCGCGCCGACTTCGGTCCGCTTCAGCACGAGCTTCACTTCGTATTCGAGCGTGACGCCGGCGAGCAGCGTCAGCATCCGCTCGAGCGCAACGGCCTGCGCGCCGCCCGGCAGGAACGCCTCGTAGTCGCGCTTGGACAGCGGGCCGATCACGATCCGGGCGCGCATGTCGCGCTGCCACACGCGTTCGCCGACCAGCGCCGTCGCGCCGAGCACCGCGTTGACCTGGCCGAGCACGCTCAGCTGATCGGGCGGCACGTCGTACCACTTGCCGACGAACTGATCGATCTTCACCGGCACGCGGAAATAATCGGACAGCGTGCGCTGCAGATAGGCGGCCGACATCGGCCGGTGTCGCGCCGCGAGCGCATAGCCGGCGACCGCTTCGTCGAGCACGCCGCCCGCGCCTGCCGCGAGACTGTCGCGCACGTCGTCGCTCGCCACGCCCGCGATCGCGAGCAGCAGCGGCAGATAGCGCTCGTCGCGATCGAGCTCGTAGTGGAACGGCAGCCGGTATTTCTTCCAGGCCGCGTAGAACAGCGCGGTCGCGCGGTTCGAGAACACGTCGAAGAATGCGCGCGCCGCATGGTCGCGCTTCAGATGCTCGCGCGCCGCGATCTGTTCGGTGTAGTGCAGCGGCAGCGCGCCCTGCGCGCCGAGCAGCCCGAAGAACGCCGGCGTCAGTTCGACGCGCCCGAGCTCGCCTCCCGCGACCGCCGCTTCGCGCTGCTCGGTCGAGTCGAGCGGCAGGCCGTCGTCGTCGAACGAGCGCGCGCCTTCGATCTCGCTCGGCGGAAAGCCGAGCGACAGCGTATTGCGGAACGCGATCCGGTGCGCGACGACGTCGCCTTGCCGCCACGCGCCGGGCGCATCGGCGGCCTGCCGCGCGAACAGCCCTTCGAGCACGCGCACCGCCTGGAAGAATTCGAAGCGGTGCGGTTCGTCGAGCAGCGTATCGACTACGCCAGAATCGATTCGCCGGTGCGGGGCTTGCATCGGATGATCTCCTCGCCGGTGCGCTTCGACACGACGACCAGTTGAACAAAGCTGTTGAGGTGCACGTACAGCCCGAAGAAGCTGTCGAGCACGCGCACGAACGACGCGAGGCTCGCGCCGACGAAATGCTCCTCGTCGATCGTCAGCCGCACTTCGATCCCCCGCACGAATGTCGCGAACGGCTTGCCGGGCAGCCACTGCACGGCGCCGCGCTGCTCGATCGCGACGAGCCCGTCGATCTGGCGCGTCGACACCGCGGTGCGCCGCAGGTCGTACAGCGTCAGCATCTCCTTGAGCGGCGCGAGCCCGTGCGCGACGAGCGACACGTGGTTGAGCGCGAGGTGCGACACGAGACGCCAGTGCGCGGCGCGGCCGCGCTCGAAGCGTACCGTCTGCGTCGGACGGCGCAGCAGCGCGATCCCGGCCGTCTGCGCGCCGCCGTCCTGGAACAGGTCGCCGCCTTCGAGGCCGAACGCGAGCATCGCCGGCAGGTCGCGGTTCGTGCACGTGAGATCGAGGCTCAGCGTGTCGGTCTGCGGTGAAGTGGGCTCGAAATCGATGTCGACGATCGAGATCTCGGTCTCGTAGCCCGGGCTCTTCTGCGCGACCGAGTCGTTGCGGCGCGCGAACCAGTAATGGCCGATCCGCGCCGCTTCGCCGTGATGCAGCGAATAGAACGGCCGGAACTCGATCACCGATTCCTCGTGCGCCTGCTGCCGCACGAGCTTCACCGAGTCGATCGAATAGACCTCGTACGCGAACGCGCGGCGCGCCTCCGCGATCACCGGATACGATACCGCGCGATGCGTGATGCGGATCGGCTCGCCGTGCTGGCGGAACAGGTTGACGACCGGCGTGCAGAACAAGCGGAAGTGGCTCGCGGCGAGCAGCTCGAGCAGCCGCGCGACATGCGAATCGCTGCGCACGTCCTGCAGCACCAGATGCAGCGTCGCGCGCTGGCAGCGGCCCGATGCGCGCGCGATCGCGGCGATGTCGAAATCGACGAAGTCGAACTTGTCGGGAAAGCCGAAGTATTCGGTCAGCAGACGATACGCGGGATGCGATTTCGCCGGATAGTCGATCAGCGCATCGCCTTCGTCGAAGCCGGCCTGCGCGATCGGCAACTGGCGCAGCGCGGTCCAGCGGCCGTTGCGCTCCGGTTCGACGTACGCGCCGAGCACGTTGACGAACAGGCAGTCGGTCAGCGCGGCGACGAACGACTGCTCGCCGTGCAGATGCGCGCGCAGCGTCGGCAGCTTCAGCGCGCCGAGATCGAGCTGCGCGGCGAGCGATTCGAACGTGATCGAGATGACGCCCGTCGCGTTCGACGGCAGCACCGTCGCGCTCGGCGCGAGTGCGACCGGCGTATAGCGCGCCTCCGAAATGCGGATCGGCGCGAGCGTCACGTCGTAGGCGGTGCGGAACCGGCACTGCACGCCGCGGATCGGGCGGCTCTTGAGCTCGGTGCCGCGCCGGATCACGACCGGCTCCGTCTGCTGCCCGGGCGCCGCCGCCGCGAACTGCGCGATCGAGCACGACGGAAACGGCCGCAGATAGTGCGGATACAGCACTTCGAGCAGCGCTTCGGTGAATTCCGGGTAGTCGTCGTCGAGCTTCTTGTTGATCCGCGCGCCGAGCAGCGCGAACGACTCGATCATCCGCTCGACGTGCGGGTCCTCGCAGTGCTCGCCGGACAGCGCGAGGCGCGCCGCGATCTTCGGATAGCGTTCGGCGAAATCCCGCGAATAGCGCCGCAAAAACGATAATTCGCGCTCGTAGTACGGCAGCAATTCTTCCATCGACGACCCCGAACCTCTTCCATTCCGTGCCGGACCCTGTTCCGCCGCCGTGCGGTCCGGCCCGCGCGGCGGCTTGAATTACAGCATGCGTGCCGTGCGCGCGCGCGTGACCGAATACTGGAGCGTCGAAGGCTGCAGCATTGCATCGAAGCTGACCGGCTCTTCGGCCGGATGCACGACGAGCAGCGCCTGGATCGCGAAGTAGAGCGCGTTGGTCGACTGCTCGTTCAGCTCGAACGTCACCTGCACCTGCTGCAGCCGCGGCTCATGGCGTGCGATCGCCTGCTGGATCGACTTGCAGATGAATGCGCGATCGTAGTGGCTGGCGAGGCTCAGCCCCGCGAAATCGTTGAGCCCGTAAGTCAGCACCGACTTCTGGCATTCCGGCAGCGCGGCCAGCTCGGTTTCGGTGTGTGCGATACGGGTATTGAGGATCGCCTCGACGTCGCGGGCGACCGTGTTCTTCAGCTCGTCCAGCGACAATTGCCGCATCGCGGCCGAGGCCGGCAGATGCGGTTCGTCGTCGAACAGCTTGTCGAGAAAACTGGGTTCGAAGCGTTTCATCGGCCGGCATCTGCTGCGAAAACGGCAACGGAGCGCCGCGCGCCCCGTTGCCGCAACCGACCTTAGACCGCGTAGGTCTTGTCGTTCTTCGTCAGGCTCCAGGCGCCCTGCGTGTTGCCGCCCTGGTTGCCGCCGATCTTCTGCTGCGTCTGCTTCCACTGCACGGCCGCATACTTCAGCGAGAACGTCTCGACCGGCAGGCCTTCCTCGCGCACGCTCGGCGCGATGCTCGAGATGATCACGTACTTGAGCTTGATCTCCAGATACTGGACACGCTTGCCTTCGCCGTCCGCACGCGAGAAATGAATCGTCACTTCGTCGAACGTCGTGCCACCCGACGCGTGCTGATACAGCAGCGGGCTCGACGAATCGATTTCCTTCGTGAAGATCATGTCGCCGTGCTCGCAACGCGTGGCGGTGTGGCCGCCTGCGGTCGACGCGGTCGCCGAACGCGGCTGGATGATCGAGTGATCCCACGATTTCAGTTCGATCCAGCCCTGGTGGTCCTTGTCCGCGGATTCGCCTTTGATCGCCGGACTACCAAACTGCATGTGCATGTGTAACATGGCCCTTCGACTCCCCAAAGAGGTGGTTTTAACGTCCTACCCAGGCGGCCCGCCCGGGCGATTTTGCTCGCTTATGAATTTGCCGGTTTGGGCAGATCAGCGACAAGTCGCAGAGAAATCGAGAGTTCGTCGAGCTGAAAGTGCGGGCGCAGGAACGCGACCGAACGATACGAGCCCGGCTTGCCCGGAATCTCCGATACTTGTATGGATGCCTCGCGCAGCGGAAATTGCGCCTTCTGCTCCTGCGTCGCGTTGTCGTCGAGCAGCACGTATTGCGAAATCCACCGGTTGAGGAAGGTCTCCACGTTCTGCGCCGACGCGAAGCTGCCGATCTTGTCCCGCATCATCGCCTTCAGGTAGTGCGCAACGCGCGATACCGAGAAGATGTACTGAAGCTGGGCAGAGAGCACGGCGTTCGCGTTCGCGCTGTCGGTGCTGTATTTTTTCGGCTTCTGCACCGATTGCGCAGCGAAGAACGCGGCGTAATCAGAATTCTTGCAATGGACGAGCGGGATGAAGCCGAGATCGCTCAGCTCCTTCTCGCGGCGATCGGTGATCGCGATCTCGGTCGGGCACTTCAGCGCGACTTCGCCGTCGTCGGTCTTGAACGTGTGCGTCGGCAGATCCTCGACGAGCCCGCCGCCCTCGACGCCGCGAATCGCCGCGCACCAGCCGAAGTCGTCGAATGCGGCCGTCAGCCGCGCGGCGAACGCCCACGCGGCGTTGCACCACAGATACTTGTCGTGGTCGGTGCCGTCGACGTCTTCGACGAAGTTGAAGGTTTCCGCGGTCTGGCCGTCCTTCGGATTGAACGGCAGGCGGCCGAGGAAGCGCGGCAGCGTGAGGCCGACGTAGCGCGAATCCTCGGAATCGCGGAACGACTTCCACTTCGCATATTCGACCGTGTCGAACACCTTGCCGAGATCGCGCGGCTTGCCGAGATCGGCGAACGATTCCAGGCCGAGCAGCTCCGGCGACGCCGACGCGATGAACGGCGCGTGCGCGGCCGCCGCGACGTGCGACATCTGCTCGATGAAGTACATGTCCTCGGGCTGGCGCGAGATCTCGTAGTCGCCGATCAGCGCGCCGAACGGCGAGCCGCCGAACGTGCCGAATTCTTCTTCGTAGACCTTCTTGAACAGCGCGCTCTGGTCGAACTCGCTGGCGCCCTTGAAGTCGCGCACGAGGTCGCGCTTCGGCGCGTGCAGCGCCTTGATCTTGATCGTCTGGCCCGTGTTGCTTTCCTTGACCAGATAGTCGAGCCCGCGCCATGTGCTTTCGAGGCGCTGGAATTCCGGTGCATGCATCACCGCGGACAGTTGCGCCGAGATCAGCCGATCGAGCTCCGCGACGCGCGCGTCGATCGTCGCCGACAGGTTGTCCGACACGACGACCGTGCCGTCGAGCACCTGGTGCACGAGTTCGCCGATCAGGTCCTTCGCGCGCGCATGCTCGGAATCGGATTTCGCGACCTTGCTCTTCTCGACGATTTCGTCGAGCAGCGAAGTCCCGGCGGCGTATTCCGCGCCGCTCGCTTGGGCCGGAGCCGTTTGCTGGTTCATCTCAACACTCCGTCGTCATTCGCCGTCTTTGTCGCCGCCCGTGCCCTTCGCGAGCGCCTGCAGCTGCTGCGTGTTCTTCAGCACCTCGGACAGCAGGTCTTCGAGCTTGTCGTTGCCGGCGAGCTTGTTGCGCAGGTCGGCGAGCTTCGAGCGCGCCTCGAGCAGGCGGCGCAGCGGCTCGACCTGCTCGACGACTTCGTCCGGATTGAAATCCGACAGCGAACGGAATTTCAGGTCGACCGCGAACTTGCCGCCCTCGGGGCTCAGCCGGTTTTCCACCTGGAACGCCGCGCGCGGCTCGATCGCCTTCATCACGTCGTCGAAATTGTCGCGATCGATGTTGACGAACTTGCGATCGCGCAGTTTCGGCTGCTCGACTTCGGACTGGCCGGCCAGATCCGCGACGACCCCGACGACGAACGGCAGCTCCTTCACCTCGATCGCATCGCCCTTCTCGACCTCGTAGGTCAGCTGGACGCGCGGCGGCCGTATTTTCTGCAAGCTTTTCTGAATGCTCTCTTTCTTGGCCATCGACGGCTCCCAGGTTGGTTGTGGTTATGCGCCGATCAACGCAGCGCGCTGAACGGATCGCCGCCCTTTTGCGGCGCACCGCTGCTCGACGTCTGCGCGGGCTGCGTCGCGGCGCCGCTGTCGGCGGCCGCCGTTGCGGCCGCGGCCTTCGCTCGGTGAATCGGGCGCCGGACCTTGCGCGCCTGGACCTTCTGCTCCGGCGGGAACAGCGCGTTCTCGCCGAGCGTTTCGCGCAGCTGCTTCGCGAGCGCCTGCGCATCGGACTTCGCGTCGCCGGCCAGCGACGCATCCTGACGCAGTTCGCCGAGCGACTGCGTCGCGATCCGCAGGCCCGCGACCGCGAGCACGCTCTTGGCCTGACGGTCGGTCGAGTCGCGCTGCAGCGCTTCCTGAGCGGCGACGATCGCCTGGCCGTAATGGTTCTGGGCAAACTGGATTTGCGCAATGCGCGACCACGGCTCTTCGCGTGTCGGGTCCGACTTGGCAAGCGCCTGATAGAGGCCGAGCGCGCGATCCTGATCGCCCGATTTGGCCACTTCGTCCGCTTCTGCCAGCGATTTGTTGAATACTTCGGCGGTCGGCGGCGTGGTCGGCTGACTTGCACAGCCCGCAATCACGCCGCAAGCCAGCACTACCCCAGACAGCTTTGCGAAGAGACGATCTTTCATCGTTATATCCACCGGCGCGTGAGTTTTAAATCGTTGAGAATCCGTTCTTTTGCTTTGCAAGAAGCGCGCGGGTATAGTACCGATCAATTTTTCATAATTCAATCGTCGCGTGCAGGCTAATTTCTTTTAAAACCGGGCGCTGCCCCGATGAAACACGGCGGGCGGCGGGTTCGAGACACCGTTCGAATCCGCCGGAAAGCCGCGGTTTTGCTGTCTTGCGGCGGCTCGCCGGGAGCATCGGAAAAAATTGCCGAACCGCTCTGTCGCGACGCACGCAGGCTTAATAGTTGAACGAGGGACCGGCCGTGCATCGCGCCGATACGCGAAATGCCCGGCAGTTTTGACAGGGAGCAAAAGGCGGCACGCCGGAAATAAGATGAGATCGCCCATGATTCGCTACGGATTGCCGTTGATCGCTTGCGCGCTGCTGGCCGGCTGCGCCGCCGCGCCGCTGCTCGGATCGGCCGCGAGCGCCGTGATGTCGGCCACCGGCATCGGCAAGCCCGAGGTGCCGGACTCGCAAAAACCGCCGCGCAACATCGGCCTCACGCTCGCCGCCGCGCCGAATCTGAATGCGGCGACCGATAACAAGCCGCTCGCGCTCGTCGTGCGGCTTTACGCGCTGAAAGACCCGACTTCGTTCCAGCAGGCGCCGTTCGACGCATTTACCGATCCGAACAAGGAAAAAGCCGCACTCGGCGCCGATTTGCTCAACGTCCGCGAAATCACGCTGATTCCCGGGCAGCGCTATACGGCGACCGAGAAAGTGTCGCGCGAAGCGCAGGCATTCGGCATCGTCGCGCTGTTCCGCGATCCCGCACTGCAGCGATGGAAGCTGACATTCGACCCGGCGAAGTCGGAGAAATCCGGCATAATCATCGGCCTGCATAATTGCGCAATGACGGTGACCGGGGGCACGGTGATCGCACCGCAGCAGGGCGCGCCTTCGCAACCGCTGAATATGCTGTCGTCGGTCAGTTGCGGTTAAACGTGACGCGCGAATGTCAATTAACAAGAGTTAACAAATCGCGATTTAATTCGGGCACGAACAGATCGATTACATCGCAACGCGACATTAACCGGATTCGACATGAGTTATTCGGCCAAGGTGCTGTGGGGAGAAGGGCTGTTCCTCCGGCCTCAACATTTTCAGCGGCAGGACGCGTACCACGAGGCGCGCCTGTTCGAATCGATCCAGGCGATCCAGCCGTACAACTGGGGGCTGCGCACGCTGCGGATCGACCATGACGCGCTCGGCAGCAACGTGCTGCGCGTCGCCGAACTCGCGCTCGTGTTCCCCGACGGCACGCTGTACGCGGCGCCGCAGGGCGACGATCTGCCGCCGCCGATCGCGCTCGACACGCTGCCCGACGGCATCAACGAATTCGTGTTCTATCTGGCGCTGCACCCGCTGCGCGAGAACGGCACCAACTACAGCGACGATCCGGCCGCCGGCTTCACGACGCGCTTCGTCAGCCAGCAGAGCAGCGTCGCCGACAACTTCACCGACGCGGCCGAAGCCGACATCACGTTCCTGAAGACGCAGGTCAAGCTGATTGCGCACAGCGAGCCGCGCGACCAGCTGCTGTCGGTGCCGCTCGTGCGCGTGCGGCGCACCGCGACGTCCGGGTTCGAGGTCGACGACAGCTTCGTGCCGCCGTGCCTCGCGATTGAAGCGTCGCCGCTTTTGCATCAGCGGCTGCGCCAGCTCGTCGACGCGCTGCAGGCGAAAGTCAATGCACTGTACGGCTTTCATCGCGAGCCGTCGAAGAACATCATCGAGTTCCGCTCGGGCGACATCGCCTCGTTCTGGCTGCTGCACACGGCGAACGCCGCGTTCGCGACGCTCGCGCACCTGCATCAGCACGCGGCGCTGCATCCCGAGCGGCTGTTCCATGAATTGCTGAGGCTCACGGGTCAGCTGATGACGTTCTCGAAAGGCTATTCGCTTGCCGATCTGCCCGTCTATCGCCACGACGATCCGGGCCCCGGCTTCGCGCGTCTGGACGTGATGCTGCGCGAACTGCTCGACACCGTGATCTCGACGCGCTACTTCGCGATCACGCTCGACGAGGTGCGGCCGTCGTTCCATCTCGGCCGGCTCGACTCGGGCAAGATCGACGACAAGACCGAGTTCTACCTGGCAGTGTCCGCCGACATGCCGAGTGTCGAGCTCGTCGATGCGGTGCCTGCGCGCTTCAAGGTCGGCGCGCCCGACGACGTCGACAAGCTCGTGCTGTCGGCGATGCCCGGCGTGCGGCTGTCGTACACGCCGCAGGTGCCGCCCGCGATTCCCGTGCGGCCGGGCGCGTGCTATTTCCAGCTTGATTCGCGCGGCGCGCTGTACGAGCGCATGCTGCAGGCCCAGTCGGCGATGATCTATGCGCCGACCGGCATCAATGACCTGAAATTCGAACTGATCGCGGTCACATCATGAGCTACGCGCCTTCCCTGTTCGGCGACAACGCGCCGACACCCGTGCATACCCCGTCGTCGACGGACGCCGCATTTCAGGCCCGTTCGCTGCTCGATCTGCTGTACGACGGGTTCTTCATGCTGTTCCTGCTGAAGAACGGCCGCGAGCCGGACAGCGCGAGCGAGTTCAGCACGAAGATCCAGGAATTCCTGTCGGATTTCGAGCGCGGCGCGAAGAAGCTCAATATCGCGGCCGAAGATGTGTACGGCGCGAAGTTCGCCTATTGCGCGGCGGTCGATGAAATGGTGCTGTCGTCGCAGTTCAAGATCCGTGCCGACTGGGAGCGCCGGCCGCTGCAGCTCGTGCTGTTCGGCGAGCAGCTCGCGGGCGAGAAATTCTTCCAGTATCTCGAGGAATGTCGCGCGCAGGGCGCGGCGCGGTTGCAATCGCTCGAGGTGTTTCACATGTGCCTGCTGCTCGGGTTCCAGGGCAAGTATCTGCTCGAAGGGCCGGAGAAGCTCGCGTATCTCACCGCGCGGCTGGGCGACGAGATCGCGCACATGAAGGGCAAGCGGGCCGCGTTTGCGCCGCATTGGCCGCTGCCGGATCAGATCGCGCACCGGTTGAAGCGGGAGGTGCCGGTTTGGGCGATCGGGGCCGTGTTCGCGCTGGTGGCCCTGCTCGGGTATCTCGGGCTCAATGCCTACCTCAAGGACAAGACGCTGCAGGCGTTGGCACCTTATTCGCAGGTGATCAAGGTCGGGCCGGAGTCGGCGAATTTGACGATTTCGTTGCCTTGACGGCTGTGCTTCGTTCGGACGTTGACGCTGTATGAGAGAGGACCGCTTGGCGGTCCTTTTTTGCTATGGCATGTGACGTGTGGCTTCAGAGCAGGATGAAGTCTTCGTTGTCGACGTAGAACGTGAATGCGTCGAACAGCTGCGTGGCGGTCGGCTCGTCGACCTGGTCATGCGCATTGATTACGATGTCTTCGATCGTCGCGCTGTTCAAGGTCACGCGCCAATCGGGGTGTGGGGCGGTGGTGGGTGGCGAAGCAGCTTCGGTGTTGGCGGCATCTTCGATGAATGCGGCCTCTGTGTCGAGGGTCCATGGCGTCCGCGGGAGGCAGAGCCATCCGTGGAAATCGCCAGGGTGTTCGAGGATGTGTTTCAGCGACGCGGTGGTCACGGGGATGGTCGGCATGGGTGTTGCGGCTATAACCAGGCTGAAGTCGATGCAAGTCGGGTGATGCCACTGAAACGAATGCGCCTGCGTCGCAGCGCTCGCGGCAGCGAGCCGTGATTATGCCAATTTCGGAGGCGCGAGGCGGATCGACGGTTGTTGTCGGTCGAGCGCTCCGTTCTCCGATATACATCGTCAAGCGCAGGATGGTCATCCATTGCGCTTGCCGAGGCGGTCGAGCCGGTCGAGCCCCAGTACGACGAGCGGGAGCGATGCCCGTCGCCATGCGGCGTGCAGGAAAGCGGACCGCAAGAGAGCGCACCCATTTCCCGCGTTGGATTGCCTCTTGTCAAACTGAGCCAGCCGTTAGATCAGACGAGATCGGCATGCCATTGCGTGTGCGATTCACGGACATCGTTTCACTTCTTGGTGCGCCTTTTTCGTTCCGTGGTGGAGCTCGAGGCTCCGTTAGGAGACGCGAGCTCCACCACGCGCCGGTGATGTTCGGCGAGGGTCTTGTCGACGCGCCATTCACGGTGGCGAATTCGTTCTTTCGTTTCGTCGTAGGCACTTTCCACCTCCTCCGCGAGAGGCGTAATTTCGCTTAACTCCGCGATACGATCGATGGGCGTTTTGCCACCAAGTGAGCCGTGCGGGCGCCGCCAGTTATAGTCGAACTGCCACTCCTCAATTCGTTGGTCGATCGCATCCCCGGTCGGTGGATGATCCGACCAGAATTCGTTGAGGTCGGTGAGCTGCGAACGCTCGACCTTGCCGTTGAGGTGTGGCGAACGGGGCGGAATCGGTCGGAATTTGATGCACTCGCTCATCAAGCGCCGCTGCACTGACTCGGCGAAGAACTCACCGCCTCGGTCGGTCTGGATACGCTGAATCGGGAACGGCATCTCCTCAATGACGCGATTAAGAAAAAGCAGCGTATTTCGGGCATTTCTGCGTGGGTAGATCGCCAGTACCCGGAATCGCGAACAGTCGTCGATCGCCGTGTACTGGTACGCACCTCGAGCGATTTTCATCGTGTCCATCTGGACGCGGTCTCCAGGCACCGGCCGGCTATAGCGTTTCGGCTGCGTCGGTCGCCTGGATCGAACCAACGGTTTTACACCCGCCTCGCTCAAGATCTTGTGAATGGTCGCGAGGGATAGCTCTCGTTGCTCGTGCAGTCGCAGTTCATTCTGGATCCGCCGTGCGCCTTTGCGCTCAGCGCGCAATCGGAGGACCGTCGCCCGATCAGCCTCGGAGACCTTCCGGTTTGGGCTGCGCAGTGGACGACGGCTTTGAGACTGGAGACCTGCTTCGCCAGCTTCCTGATAGCGACGCAGCCATTTGCGAAGTGTCGGCCGAGATATGCCGCACCGTGCGCACACGAGGCCGGCATTGCCGGTCTCGTGATACATGCGTACCCAACGTAATCGCGCGGCGATCTCTCGGTCCATCGCTTCATTCTAGTTGAAACGATGTCTATGAATCACACAGATCAGGTGATTCCGTTCTACGCCTTCGCGCCTGACATCCGGAAAATTGTATATACGACCAACGCGATCGAGTCGCTGCACATGCAGCTTCGAAAGATCATCAAGGCGCGCGGCCACTTCCCGTCGGACGAGGCCGCGCTCAAACTGATCTGGCTGGCGCTGCGCAACGTCGTGGCCAAGTGGACCGGCTCTCGGCACGATTGGAAGAGCGCCATGACACAGTTCGCGCTGCTTTACCCGGAACGATTCAACATTGGAGTCCGAATCTCAACCCGCCTCACACACGAAATTCCGGATACCTCCCTCACCCCCTATACAAACAATCGCAGCACGTCAAGCCGAGCGGATCAACCCACCCCACGGGGTTGGGTGCGTATCGAAACACGTTTATCCCACCGCTAAACCCGACGGGATCTCTGCTGGTGAACCTGCCGAGTTGGGGATCATAGTAGCGATGCCGGTTATAGATCGTTGCCCGTTATGTGGCCGTCGTGGATGGCGGTCAACCCGGCAACGAGATCGCTTGCCAGTGATTTGACCTCATCCTCAGCTAGCGCACCGAGCGGCACGACAACGAAACGTTGGTCCCTTCGGAGATCCAGAGCAAAGCAGTAATCCCCACCGTCCGTACCGATGCCCACAAAGCCCCGGCCCATGCGTGTCGTGATCGAGTACAAGGCATTGAGTTCGATGACCTGCTCGACGGCCCACATGGACAGATAGAGGTCACCAACTTCGCCCTCGCCCCCATCCGACCACGCAAGGAAGTCCTTATAGTTCAATGGAAGCAGGACGCCTAGTGTCTTTTCCAGGCGAGCGATTTCTGCACGGGTAGCGGGAGCCCTTCTGCGAAAGTCGACGCCCAGCAACGCTGTGAAATCCGTCATTTGATGGCTCCGAGTTGGTCGAAATACTTCTACGCCTTCTTCAAGGCACGCTTACGGCAGTCGTCCGAGATCCCAGCAGCCCGCATATCTTGAGACGAATAGTTGAATTGATCCTGAATGCTGGTAGCCCACGGGTCCTGTCCCGCAGCCGTCATTGCGTCGCGACGTGCGTTCTGGCTATCGCTGATCGCTTTGTGGATCGGGTTTTGTGGGATAAGAATCGCAGGAGCTTCTCGGTAGTTGTACCCCTCGATTTCGTTCGCCTTAGCCCAACGATCCTGAATGATGTGGTGACTCTGATAGCCAGACAGCCGGGGGCTCGGTTGATTACCGTGGGGCTCAACGCCACATGGGCACCCGCATCGCTTCGCGAGACCAAGTGGATCAATCCAGCCCGTCGGGTTATCAGCGTACTGATAGACGTTGATGCCGCCATCGAGGCCGATCGGGTCCTTCGACACGAACCGTCCGCTACTCGGATCATAGTACCGGTGCCGGTTGTAATGCAGCCCCGTCTCCTCATCCTCCTGCTGCCCCTGAAACCGCAACGAATTCCTCGCCACGATCCCCGCCGCCTTCGACGCCCGCGCGATCACCTCCCGCGCTTCGCCCCACGCCTTGTACGACGCTTAATTGAACTCGTCCCACTACTCGAAGTGCATCACTGCATATGCCTTCAGGTTACCCTGCGCCTTCAGCACCTCTGCGGACAACATACCTTGCCGTCCTGCTCACGGGTGACCAAGGCCGAGCCGGAGTCGGCGAATTTGGCGATTTCGTTGCCTTGAGGTTGCGCTTCTTCCAACGCTGTCGAGGGTCGCTCCGCGGCCCTCTTTTTTTGTGCCGCCTGGTGCGCTGGATCAGAGCAGAATGAACTGGCCAAACAATTGCTTGACGCTGCGATCGCCGAATAGACCGTCAAAGCACTTCAGCCAAGCACTTCGCGCAAATCGCACTAAATAGCCCTATTGCCTTCTCCATCGCACCTTCGTCCACGAACGTGCATATTTCCTCGGAGTCCCAAACTCCCCCCAAGCTTTGTAGAATAGTCCGGTCTTCCGCGGTTCCATAGCCGGGATATTCCAGCTCCTGATAAACCAACGTCATCGGAAACACTCGCTTAAAGTCGGATCCCACACCGTTTCGGATCAGATCGACAACATTGTTCGTCACCAATTCAGCAGGTTGGGAGCCATGTTTTTCACATTTTGCGTGAGCCATATTATCTGACCTTCATTTTAAATCCACGTTGAGTAAGATACCGTGATTGACCCAAAGGCCCAGAGGGAACGTTTTCTCCACCGGCCCGCAGGACATTCGCAACGTGATCGACGCAACTATTTGACCTCTCATCATATTGACCTAACTGCCGTCCGATTTGGGCCTGCTGATAGGCAATCGCAGCATTGGCATTCGGAAGGGGTACTTCCGTGGTATGAAGGATGGGGTCGCCCACCATTAACCTTTCGCGCCTCTCGTTTACAACTGTTGTAGTCGTATCGCCCGTGATTACTTGATGAGTATGGACAGATGCAGTCGGACTCTGCACTTCAACCGTATAGTGCCCAGTTCGGCTTCCCGTATCGTAGTGTCGAATCACTGCCTTACCAGCACATGGTGTGAGTCCAAGGGGGTCGATCCATTGAGTCGGATTCGCCGTATGCCGGAACAGGTTGATTCCACCGCCCACGCCGACCGGGTCTTGCGATGTGAAACGCCCAATGCTGGAATCATAATACCGATGCCGGTTGTAATGCAGCCCCGTCTCCTCATCCTCCTGCTGCCCCTGAAACCGCAACGAATTCCTCGCCACGATCCCCGCCGCCTTCGACGCCCGCGCGATCACCTCCCGCGCTTCGCCCCACGCCTTGTACGACGCTTCCCAGACAACATCCCCATCCTGGTCCGTCAGCAACTGCGGCGTGCCGATCTGGTCGCAGTGGTAATAGAAAAGCTTCGCGTCAGCCCGCCGCTGCGGCACCTTCTGCAGCGGATCGTCCTCCGGCACGTACCGATCGCTGCTCTTCCACTCCGGCGTCTCGATTCCGAGAACCGGCTCGGCCACATACTGCGCGAGCGGCACGAACGTCCCCGGCTCGTAGATATAGTGCGTGCCGCGCTCTCCATCGCTTTCGTACGCGAGCGTGTCGCCATCCCATCCGAACACCGTCCGCTCGCCGTTCACCTCCTTCGCGATCCGGCGGCCGAACGCGTCGTAAAAGTACCGCGCCTCGCTCTGCCGCGACGTCTCCGCAACGCGCGCCGACAGCAGACGGTTGAACGCATCCCACTCGTATTCCTGCTCGCCCGCCGGCGTATGCTTGCGCACGAGATTGCCCCGCGCGTCGTACTCGAAGCGCATCCCCGCATACGCCTTCAGCAGGTTGCCGAGCACTTTCGGTACCTCTGCCGGCAACGTGCTTTCCGGCCGCACCGGGCTCGGCCGCGACGCAGGCGTGTCGCTCGATCGCGCCGGATCGACGATATTGCTCGCCGGATCGAACGCGAACCGCTCCTTCGCGACCGGGCTGATCGCCTCGATCAGCCGTCCGACCGGATCGTACCGATAGTCGATGCCGCCCTTGCGGCTGTCCTCGATCCGCGACAACTGACCGGCCGCGTCATAGCGATACCGTCGCTCGACCAGCGGCGCCGGCGACGTGGACCGTTGTATCGTCTGTTGCAGCACGCGTCCGGCCGGATCGTAGTGCGTGCGTTGTCCGACCTTGCTCGACAGCATCCGCACCGTCTCTCGATGCAGATCGTCGCGCTCGAATTGCACTCGCTCGTCGCCATCCAGCAGCATCCCGTGCACGTGCCCGGAGCCGTACATCAGCCAGTCGATCGCGTGGCCGTCCGGTCGCACGGTGCGCCGTCGATTGCCGAGTTCGTCGTATTCGTGATGCCACACGTAGCTGCGTCGCTCGCCGAACAGATTGTAGGCGTGATGCTCTCGGACGAGGTTCCCGACCGGGTCGAAGAAGAACTGCACGCGACTGTAGCGGTTCACCGCGTCGATCAGGCGGCCACTCCGATCGTACGCAAACCGCTCCTCGCTTTCGCCAGAAGCACGCTTCAGCAGCCGCCCGTTCACGTCGAGGTCAACCGACGTCACGCAGCCGGCTTCGTCGACGGCAACGAGACTACCGCTGTCCTTGTCGTATTGATAACGCGTCGACTTGCCGTCGAAGCCGATCTCTTCGATCAGCCGTCCCGCCGGATCGTAGTGGAACTGATATGTTGCGAAGTTCGCATCGGTCAGTGCAGTGAGCCGGCCGAGACGATCGTAGCGATACGCAATCGTCTGCCCGAGTGCGTCTGCGCGGCTCGCAATGCGGCCCGCCGCGTCGTAGCTGTATCGCGTCGAACGGTTCAGTTGATCGGTATGCCGCAGCAATCTGCCTTCGGCGTCGTACTGCACGTGCTCGACGCCGGCGGGAGAACGAATCTCCGACAGCTGCCCGTTAGGTCCGTAACCATAAGCGACCACGCCGCCGGACGCATCCTTGGCCTCCACCACGCGCCCGATATCGTCGTACTGCCACTCCGTATTCTTTCCGGAGCAATCGGTGTAGCTCGTGAGCTGCCCGGCGTCGTTGTATTCGAGCGTCTTGGTCCCGCCCTTCGCATCGGTGATCTGCGTCGGCAACCCCTTATCGTTGTACGCGTACTTCGTCGCGTGCTCGAGCGGATCGATCTCCTCGACGAGATTGCCCGCATCGTCGTACTTGCGCTGCCACACGTGCCCATTCGGATCGACGAGCCGGATCATCTGGTCCTTGTCGTCGTACGCCATCTCGATGATGCTGCCGTCGGCGCGTTCGTGCCGAACGAGATTGCCGCGTGCGTCGTATTCCCTGCGCTCGATGCTGCCATCCTGCCGGATATGCAGCACCAGATTGTGATTCGCGTCGCGACGGAACCACTCCTGATTGCCATCCGGATACACGATCCGGTACACATAGCCGTGAATGTTGAAGTAGTACCGCGTCATCCGACCAAGCGCATCGGTCACGTATGTGAGGCGGATGTTCGGATTCCATGCGAGCCGAATGTCCAGGCTGCCGTCATCCGCATATTCACGAATGCATTTCGCGTCCGCGTTGTCTTCGGCATCCGCGCCATCCCATTCGAGCGACATGCCGCGGCCCGTTCGATCTGTATAGCGCGTCACAAGATGCCGGTGATATTGATACGTCCGTGCATTGCCATGGCGGTCGACCGCACGGACGAGATCACCGTTCGCATCGTATTCATAGCTCGCCAACGTACGGCGCTCACCGTCCTTGAGCACCTGCTCGATCTGTACGATCCGGCCATGCCGGTCATGCTCGAGCGCAAGCACATTGCCGCTCGCGTCGATCAGGCGCGCGAGGCGATCAAGCGCATCGTAGTCCAACGTGACGGTGTTCCCGGCGCGATCTTTCTGCATCGCGAGCCGGAACGCATCGCCTCGGCGTTCGTATACATGCAGAACGTCATGGCCGTATGCGATCGTCGCCCACGTATCGTCGAGCCGCGACAGCGTCAGGTTCTCCGACAGATCGTCGTGCACCGCTCCGGCCGCGAGTGCCGGGTAGTCGATGCTGCGCCCCTCTGCATCGCGGTAGATCCACCGGTCGTTCTTGACGTCGATGCGCGTCGTATAAGGCGTGATCCAGCGTGCACCCAGCTCGCCGCTGTCATATGCAGACAGCCGCGAGCGATAGGTACGCTCCCAGACGAGCGGCAACGCGCCCGGCAGATCGAAATCCACGTGCGAGAACGTCTCATCGCCGAACGCGAAATCGATGGAAGCCGGTGACCCGCCGATGCCGCAAGCCTTGCATTTGCTCTTTCCCTGCCCTTCGGCCGGTGCCTGCGCGTCGGTTTTCTCCAGCCCCTCCTGGCCGCGCGTCTTCTTCGCCTGACTCTTTCCGGCGGCCTTGACGTCCGCACTCTGTTCATGGAGCTTCGCGCGCGCCTTCACACGCCCAACGGCCTCGATCAACTGCAACACGAGCCACATCATCTTGCCTTCTTCGCTCCCGGCGAGCGAACGGATCGACGTTGCGACCTTCGGCGCCTCGGTCCGCAGGAAGGTCACCGTGCCGCGAAACGGCTCCAGCCACGCGTCCGGCGCGAGCTTCGCCATCGTGCCCGCCGTCTTGTTCGCTACCTTCTTGCCAAGTGCCTTGGTGCCCTCGTATGCGAACTGGATGCCGTCACCGACGCGGCTTGGGCTGTACCACGGCCGATCGTCGGCGATCTTCTTCGCGAGCTGCTGCTGACGTCTCAGATTGCCGCCGGCGTCGAAGAGCTGCCCGTGCAGCGCCTTGTCCATGCCGTTCGCCAGCGCGATCATGATCTCTTCGCACTTCGACGCGCAACCGTCGAGCAGCTCGGTGAGTCCGGCCTTCAGCTTGTTGAGAAAATCCTCGATTTCGGTCGCGCATGTCGCGTTGATGTGCGTGACAAGCACGGAGATGATCGCTGCACCGAGATTGTTGCGCGTTGCCAGTAATTCGTGACGAACGAGCGCGAGTAGCGGACGCGCCGACATCCGGAACGGCGCAAGCGTTGGCGGAATCGGAATGATGCCGAGAAGATTGATCGCGAGGCTCATGTAATCGAGCACCTGGCCGCCGCGTTTCTCGACGATCTCGGCAATATCGCCAAGTGCGTCGGCCATCGCCATGATGTTGCCGACGATCGGCACCGCGCCGGCAAAAGTCTTCACGTCCTCGAACGTAATGTGGTTGCCGCTGATCCGGCGCAACCACGCGTCGAAGCGGTTGCCGACTGCGGCGACGTCCTTTGGCGAAACATCGCTGAGCCAGGTAACGGCCTGTTCTTTCTCGGCGCCCGGTGGAAGTTGCTGTGCCATGTCGTTTTTCGTTCAAATCGCGATTTGTTGTTCTCGACGGCCGATACGCCGCCCTCTCAGGATTTAAGCGGGCCGCCGAAGCCGCTGGTCGGCAACTTCATGCCGGCGGCGCCGCCAGCCGATGCCATCGCCGTAGCGCCCTTGCCGGCGATCCCCGCCACACCGGGCAAAGCGCCCTGCAGCGCCCCGGATGCAGCATTCGCGGCTGGCGCAGCCAAGGCCGCGAGGCCGCCTTGACGCGCGGCCTGCACCATCCCCGCCACCTGCTTCGCGGCGCTGCCCAAGCTTGAAGCGGTCTGCAACGCGGACACCGCACCCGCGCCGCCCAGCGCAGCCGCCGCAGCCGGCAACGCGGAGCTCGCCAGTCCGCCCAACGCAGCACCGGCGCCGCCTCCACTCGCCAGCCCCGCCGCAGCCGTCGCAGCCGCGGGCGCCATTCCCTTCAACTGGCTGGCGAGCTGACCGGCTGCCGCGGCCTGCGCACCCTCCGGCGACGGCGTGACAGGCTCGGCCGGCCACTTCGCTTCCTTGAAATAGTTCGCCGGCTGATCCGACTCGCGCGGATCCTTTCCGAATTCGACACGCACTGCGCCGGGCGGCAGTCCGCTCACAACCGTATAGCCGCTGTTGTCGAGCGCCCCCTTCTTCAGCACCGCGCCGTTCACGTCCTTCACCGTGAACAAGCCGCCCTTCACCGCCTCGCCGTTCGCGTACTTGTGAAACAGTTCCAATTGCCCCGGCTGATCGGGCCTCGGGCTCGGCAACGGATAGCCCATGCTCGCGGGCCCCGCGAACGTATGCGACGCACCCTTCACATCGACCGCACCCGGCGTATGAATCTCGATGTTCCCGCCTTGAATACGGATATAGCCGCCGCCGCTCGTCAGCAGAATCCCCTGATCGGCCGCGATCTCGATCCTGTCGGTTGCGGACACAACCTTTACCGCCTTCTGCGCAGTCACTTCGACGTTGTCCGACTGCGCCTGGATCTCCACCTTGCCCTTGCCCGCGAACAGCTTCATCCCCGCGTTCTGCACGAACAGGCTCAGCTTCTGTCCGATGCTCGCGATCAGCGACTTGCCTGCGGCCACGTGCACGCTCTGGCCGCTCGCGACGTTCACGTGATCGTTCGCGACCATGTGCACCGACTGCTGCGTCGACATCGCGATCCCCGACGGGCTGCCGAACAGCATCACCGGTTCCTTGAATGCATTCGCGCTGCCCGTTCCACCGCCCGCAGTACGCCCGCCCGACGCATTGCCCGACACGCTGCTTTGCGTCGCGTCCGCGAACGCGCGCATCGTGTCGTGCGCTTCCTTCAGGCTTTCCGCCTGATGCTGTTCGCTCACGCCCGACATCGCCTCGATCAGGCTCTCGCCGGTCACGAGCTGCTGCTGCGCTTCCTTCACGTCGAGCGGCTGGCTGTTCGCCGCCTTCGGATGCGTGGTCACGTACAGCCCCTGACTCGCGCGCACCGCACCATACGCATCCGAGCGCAGATCGAACCCGCTGCCGAGATACGAGCCGCGCGCATTGCCGTTCTGATCGATGATGTAGCCCAGATGCAGCAGGCTGTTCGCGCTGCTGCTCATCAGTTGCACGCGGTTCTGCCCGGTGGCGTCGTCCATCACGAGCTGGTTGTAGCCGCCGCCCGCGTATTCCTTCGATCGATATCCGGACAGAATGCCGTCGCTATGCCACTGCGGCTTGTTCGCGCCGTTGTACACGCGCCCGACCGCCAGCGGCCGGTCGCAGTCGCCGCCGACGTAGTCGATCAGCACTTCCTCGCCGATTCGTGGCACGTGCACGCCGCCGTAGCCGCCGCCGGTGTCCGACTGCACCACACGCACCCAGCACGATGCGTTCTCGTTGCCCGGATTGAGGCGATCCCATACGAACTGCACGCGAATCCGGTTCAGCTCGTCGGTATAGACCTCCTCGCCCTGCGGACCAACGACGATCGCCGTCTCGAGGTGCATCTTCGGCTTCGCGTGCTCGAACGGGCTGCGATACGGCACGCTCGTGCGCTGCGCCTCGACTTCGACGAGATAGAAGCCGAGCGAACCGTCGGGATGCGGCACCTGAAGTTCTCGCATGTCCCCGTATCGAGCGCGTACCTGTGCGAGCGACGACGCAAGGCTGTGCGGAAAATTCGAATCGCTCGCGGACACGGGCAGGTTGTTCTCGATCCACCATGCGACTTCGATCGTCGCGAACTCGCGCTGGTCCGCCGGATCGCGATCGTGTTCGGGATGGTCCGCCAACGTAAAGCGCCGGCCCGCATCGATAGCACGCACGCCGCCCGCGCCATGAAAGCGCTTGGCCTGCGATTCCCACTCCTCCATCCGGATCTTCGTCAGATGGTCGCCGCGTGTCTGGTCGAGATACGTGTACGCGCCGGTGTATTCGTAGACTTCGAGCTGGTCGGGCAATTCGCCCTGACCGGCCATCGTCGGCAGCGACGTGCCCTTCGGGTTCGACGGCTGCGACGGATTCTTGTAGTCGAACGTGCGCGTCGTGCGCGTCACGCTCTGCAGCGTGCGCGTGCCCGACCATTGCGTGAACGCGTCGGCTTCGCTCGCCGCCCCGCCTCGATAGAAACGCACGGTCTCCGGCGACAGCGGCGCAAACGCCTGCAGGTTGTCAGTGATCACAAGCGTATGCGACTTGCCGTCGTCGGCCTGCTGCCACGTGCAATAGAGCCCCTCGTCCTCCATCAACCGATGGATGAAATGCCAGTCGGTATCGTGCTGGCGCGTGTACGAGCGGTTCGGCAGCGGCTTGGATAGCGCGAAGCGGAAGTGGCCCTGCGCTTGCGGATGGCAGTTCAGGACGTCGGAGATGATCTGATCGACTGCCGCGTCGTTCCAGATGCGCTGATCGCGGCGAAACTTCAGAAAATGGGTGAAATCGGCGAACGTGAGCTGATAGGTTGTCAGCCCACCGTCGGCGCCGAGTCGGCGCGCGGTATGCACGTAGCCGTTGATCGGCCGGTAGCTGCGATCGGCCTGCTGGAGCCAGAGCGTGATCGGCTGCGCGATCAGTTTTTTGAGTTCCAGATCGCTGTCGGTCGACAGCACGTCGAGCGCGAATTCGTACGCGCGCCCAATGCGCGAACGCCCGACCGCGCGCTGTACGGTGAGGACATTGGCTCCCAGCGGCGTATCGAGCTTCAACAGCCGGTCCTGCTGAAGCAACCCGCCGCGCAATGCGGCAATTGTGTTCTGCATGTTCATGGCTACGGCCTTTTCTTCTTTTGACGCACCCTCGGCGGCGCGAGCATTCGACTTCGCTCGCGCGATTTTACAGACAAATCTCGGCGTTTCTCGTAAAACTGACCTGATTTAAAAGAGCGGTAATTCGAACGCGCCAAAAATCGTTTTGCGTGCCACCGCGCGGATCCGTCGCCGTTGCTTTTTGCCGTTGAAATCGATTGCAATCAGGGCCAATTCGACTTTCGGCGCGGCCCAGTTGCGAGTAGTGTCGACGTGCCGTATTCCGGCCGCGGCCGGCCGCGACCGCTGCCCGGGCTCGCCCAACCACACACTGAACTACTGGAGATCCGCGATGAAACGTACGAAGTTCCTGCTGTCGGGCCTGCTGCTTGCGTCGGCCCTCGGCTTTACGGCCGTCGCCGCCCACGCCGAAGACCTGCTCGACTCCGTGAAGAAGGCCGGCGTGCTGCGCGTCGGCCTCGAAGGCACGTATCCGCCGTTCAACTCGCGCGGCACGTCGGGGCAGCTCGAGGGCTTCGACGTCGACGTCGCCAATGCGGTGGCCGGCAAGCTCGGCGTGAAGACGCAGTTCATCCCGACCGAATGGAGCGGCATCATCGCGGGCCTGCAGGCCGGCAAGTTCGACGTGATCGTGAACCAGGTGACGATTACGCCGCAGCGCAAGGAAGCACTCGACTTCAGCGAGCCGTACACGTATTCGGCTGCACAGCTGATCCAGCGCAAGGACGACAAGCGCGACTTCAAGTCGCTCGAGGATTTCAAGGGCAAGAAGCTCGGCGTGACGCTCGGCACGAACTACGATCAGATGGCGCGCAGCGTGCCCGGCATCGAGGTGCAGACGTATCCGGGCGCGCCGGAAAAGCTGCGCGATCTGGCCGCGGGCCGGATCGAGGCGACGCTCGACGATCGGCTGATGCTGCCGTACATGATCAAGACGTCGAATCTGCCGCTGCGTGCCGGTGCGGTGCTGAACGGCGGCAAGCAGGAGATGGCGATCCCGTTCCGCAAGGGCAATCCGAAGTTCGAGAAGGCGATCAACGATGCGCTGGAGTCGCTGCGCAAGGATGGCACGCTGAAGAAGATCTCGATGCACTGGTTCGGCAGCGATGTGACGGTGCCGGTCGCGCAGTAAGCGGTTCGCCGCGGTTTCGTTGCGTCACGCCGTTCGCTGGTGCGGCGGCTTGACGCGTTTCTGCGGTTCTGTACCGGGCTCTTCTGTTCCGGTCTCCTCCGTTTCGTCTCCGTCAAGCCGCCTCGTCGAAGCGCGCGAGCAGCATCTGGCCGATCGGCGTCAATGCGGGGCGCGCCGCTACCGCGCTCATGCGCGCTTGCGTATCGTCAACCAGACGCTTTTCGACGAGAACGGTGAAAGCCGGGTTGGATCGATCGACGCTGTCCGGCGCGCGGGCGACGCGAAGCAGCATCGAAAATTCATGCGGACTCAACATGACGGTTGTCTCCTGATCGTTCGCGATTCATTCAGGATGAATCGGCGTCGATCGTGTCTTTGAATGAACGGTGCAATGCACGAAACGGTACGCGTTGCAGGGAGCGAGATCCCGGACGCCCTTAGGCGACGCGGGCACGTCGTCGCTCGAGGGTTGCGCACGCCCTGACGCGCGAACGTATCGCCGCGGATTCAGGTACGCATGTACGGATGTCGCGGGAGCCTTTCTGTCTGGCAAAAAAGCCCGGGAAACAATACATTGGCACCCGAATTGCACGCGAGGCCGCGCCAGGAAGGAGCAACCTTATGGCCGCATCGTGACGCGACCGTGACATGAAAACGGGGGAGCAACGAGGCGGTATGTGCGCGGCCGGTTTCGCCGTCCATCTGATTGCGGCCGATGATATGCATCGGGTTGGCGCCGTAGTGCCGGAACACGACGGGGATCACGGCAACGGAGCCGAAAACCTCAAGCCCGGGGATACGGGAAAACGGCAGGGTCGGTTTTATCGGATTTGCCGTTGTGGCACGCGTCGGCCCGGCCGACAGCTTGACCTCCGCGCGATGGCAATTCGTGCGCGCCCGTCAACTTGGACGAGCCGTCTGCGAGCACGGTCTCATCGTTTGGAAACGCGAGCGGCTTATCGGAAATGCGAAGGGGTTACGCAAACATCGCGTAACCCCTTGATTTCATTGGTGCCGGCTGCAGGACTCGAACCCGCCACCTGATGATTACAAAGCAGTCGAAATTGTCAATGATAGCAACGACTTAGCGCGTATCTGCGTTTCCAAAATGCACACTTCCGTTGCCTTCCCAGCCTTGTCTGGCAAGGATCGAATTCCGATTGGAAACGCCTCAAAACTCACGACTGATTCGAAGCGAAATCTACCTGAGAGCGCGAATCCAATCCTCGACGGTGGATTCGCGCCAAGCCACAGCCCGAGCGCCTAGCTTGACGCCAGCCGGAAATGTTCCTGCGCCAATCCTGCGATAGATCTCACTTTTGGACAAGCCAATGCGTGCGCGAACCTCTGCGAAGCGCAGCAAGCGCTCCGGACGGTCCAGTCGCGAATTTTCGTACAGGTCGCTCATGCTATTTCTCCTGCTGAAATCTCACGCGAGATTGCTAGCCGCGGGTGACCGCGCCGGCTGGCAGCGGGCCGGCCCGCTCAGCCATGCGTTTGCCATAAGCCCACAAATACTGTAAAAATATACAGTGGTAGGGTGAACTGCCGGGCGTGGCGCCCGGTGGCAGGCCAGTGGACGAAATATTTGCCACTTGTCAAGGGGGTTCGCTATAATCCCCGGTCAATAGGAAAAACTAAACCCTTTGAGGCTCACATGAACACGCTCGCCTTTGCATCGCCAGAGCCGTGCAACCTCGGGAAGAAGGCCGTAGGCGACCTGGCGGAGAAGCTTGCCCGTCATATTCAGTACGAGATCGGCTCAGACCTTGAGTCTTTGGTAGCCCGCCTCGGTGGGGAAATTCGCTACCAAGACATCTGGGCGCTAGACTCGAGCGAATCTGGCTCTATTGAGATCCACGGCGACAACAAATTTGTTGTTACGCTCGCGGCACATACGAGTCGAGCTCGTGATCGATTCACGATAGCCCATGAGCTTGGTCACTACTTTTTGCACTATCGCCTCCCTCGCGTAAAGGGTCGCGACATAGGGCCAATGCGAGCAGCGCGCTACGGTGGAGATCAGGCTGAAGTCGAGGCAAACTGGTTTGCCGCATCGTTCTTGATGCCGGAAGGAAAGTTCACAGAGGCGTTCCATGCAACGGGGGGCGACCTTGTGTCGCTCGCGTCACAGTTTGGCGTGTCAACGTCTGCCGCAGGCGTGCGCGCAAAATCCCTCGGCTTATAACAACAAATCGGGCGACGAGCCCACTGCATTCGTCATGACAAGCGATATCCTGGCGGAGCTTCCGGACTTCTTGAAGCCGAAGCTCCGCCTTTTCATGAGCGTTGATATCACGGGGTCAACGCAATTCAAGCAACTTCTTTCGCACTCGCCACACAAGGGCAGCACAGCGCACAAGGAGGACGGTGAGGAAGGATCACCCTCTGAGCCATGGCTCTCCCCCATTCTCGAGTTTTACGAACAAATTTCAGCGACGTTCGAAGACCAATGGAAGGTGGTAACCAAGCATGCGCAAGAAGAGCAACACGATTGGCCTGTTGGCGATCGACCCACCGTGTGGAAGGCTGTTGGCGATGAACTGATTTTCACGAAGATCCTCACGGACCATCGACAAGCGTACCTGTCCGTGCTCGCCTGGCTTCTCACGATCCAAGACTATCGGCGGCGGATTAAGGAGCACAGCGCTGGACTCGACTTGAAGTGCGCGGCCTGGATCGCTGGATTTCCAATCAACAATGCGGAAGTTATTCTCGATCACCAGTCCTCGAACGGTCTCGCCGGCTGCGATGATGGCGATTACATTTTCGGCAACCTGGCACGTCTTTTTGCTGCCAACGTCGGTCCGCAAACGCACTCTGGGTCCAGCTCCGAGCGCAGTATTACCGGAATCCGAGATTTCATCGGACCGTCTATTGATACGGGGTTCCGCGTTGCTTCGGCGGCGTCACCGCGCAAATTCGTACTAGCGGCGGACCTTGCATTCATGCTGTCGCATACCGCGGGAAATCTTCCTACGTCATGGGATCTGAAAAGGCTTGAGTTCTATTACGAAGGCCGTAAGGATCTAAAGGGCGTCACGAATGGCACTCCCTATCCTGTATTCTGGGTGAATGCCGTTATGCCCGACCCGCTGATGGAAATCGAAGACAGGATCGAGAAACGTGAACCGACCCAGGCGAGTGAAGTCAAGACCTTCTGTGAACGCTACCTGGAAAAAAACAAAGATACCCACGTAATGAAGCCGTTCATCTACGGCGATCAGGACGTTCTATTCAAACGAATTCCTCCGCGGCACATCGAAAAACTGAACAAGCTAGCCAGCTACTGGAAGCTGGAAAATGCACGGCGCGAGGCCGAGCGGAAGGCGCAGTTGGATCCGGAGAGCACGGAACAGCAGCCGGCACCGGAAACGTCGGGGAGCGATCTTGAAACGCTTTCGACACAACTAATCCCTGACAGCACTCCGGTTGCACCTTCTCAACCTCAGTCCGAGTAGCGCAGCGATCGCGCGCATGTCCAAATTGCGCGCGATTCTCTAGTACTCAAACCATCGAAGTCCTTCCTTTGGGGGCCAGCGCAGCGTGGCCCGCTCCTCCGTAGCCCCCGTGATGCCCTTTCCGGCCGCACGACAGCCTCGCCGAGCCTCCCCATCACGATCTCCGCCCGTCGCAGCCCCCCCCTGCGCCGGCCGATCCTCTGTAGCGCCTCGATCCTGAGCCGCCCCAAGCACAAATAGGGCCGCGCCGGAATACCTATGCGCGATCCATTTCACGAGCGACTTTGCTTGCTAATATTTCACTTCCACATGTCAGCGGGGAAGTACACGAAATGAATAATCCGTTTGCATCCATGCACACCGATACCGTGCGCGTCGAATCTCCCGACGGGACACAGTCGGGTACGTATATGACTAAGATCGGCGCCAAAAACGGCTATCACGCAGCGACTGTATTCGACGAAAGCTTTATTGGTGCGGAGGGTTGGATATTGTCGAGAGAACTGCCGAACGGCCGCGAAGACACGTACAAGATCGTCGAGGCAAACTACAGCAAAGGTATCAGCGGCATCCCACCTCACTGGAGCCTAAAATTGTATAAGGATGCGTCCCTGCTCCACGTGGCCCAGGGGAAGCCGGCCCCGAGCATTACGATCAATCACTCCCATGGTATCCAGATCGGCGATCACAACGTTCAACATATCGCGAGCAGTCTTGCCGGTTTGATCGAAAAAATCGACGGGTCGGCGGCCTCCGCCCAGGAAAAAGAGGAGGCAAAAAACTTGGTGGGTAAGCTACTCGAAAGCCCAGTTGTAGCCAGTGTCTTGGGCGGAACAGTGTCAGGCGTATTGGCTCTGCTGAAACACAGCTGACCGTTCAACAAGCCGGTTGTATTAAGTTGCGCCCGACACCGGCGGAATGACGTACTCGTCAATACTTCCGCCGGAACAGCATCGACGATTCGTGCAGCCATGCCGAGTGAAGCGAGCTGAGATATTCGGGCAGACCATACACCTCTTGATTGATGTCCGATCGCATCAGCTGGAATACGCTGCCCCGTTCAATGCCACTGTTCGAAACTCAGGTACAGGCCAAACCTCTGCTTCACCCCCTCCAATGCCTCGTCAGCAAACCACTTCATGATGGCATTGTGGGCTTCCATATGCTGAGGCGGGATGACATTGTTATTCGTCTTCGCGGCCTGGTGGATGGCCCACAAGGAAGCGTGTTGGGCATTGAGATGGCGCACATATTCCGCGAGGTCGCGGCCGAATAAGAACTCGATTTTGGGTATGAGGTTCGTCATCTCGCGCCGCTCCGGTACGTGAAGCTGGTCGCACCCACCCTGAACGATAGTAGATGCAAAGGTCCAGACGACCATAAAGAGTTCGTAGCGTTTCTCAAACAGGTCGAGGTTCAATTTCGCCCTCGCGACGCGATATTGCCGCCATGCAATCAGCCCACCGATGATGCCAACGAGCAGCGCTACCACTGCCGCCGGCAACCCCTTCACCAGTTCAAACCCTATCGATTGCGCCCCAGACACTCCCGCTCCGCTGAACTCCGAGTGACCGATTGCCAATTTGACCGCCGAAACCGGCGTACGCCCGGTCAATGTAAAGTAAATGGCTTGCGCCTCGCACGCTGCCAACATAAACCCCCCCGCACATATTTGAATGGCTGGAGCGTACATGAAGTTTGCATGCGCACGACATTGCATAACCAAGGCGCATAAAGCTGCATAGACGAATCCGGCCGCCGGCCTCCACGCGGCCCGCACCCGGCGGCCCCGAGCGCCGGATGCATGCGTGCATAAAAACCGTTCATTTTCGCGGGTAGGTGGGGCGGGGTCACAACTGCGCGCGCCTAGTCTGAATGCTCGTCGGGCGCGACAAGTCATGCCGCTCGTACGCCCCCGGATGCATCAGCTGCGTCACGCCTCTGCCTCGCGCCAGACCGCCGCGGGGTTTTGCTGGCCGGCGGCCACTCCGAGCCGCCGAATTCCATCTCGGCCACGTACGGACGCTGGCACAAAAACGCCGCGGGCACCGAGACCCTGCCGACATTTGCCGGCTTCATCGTGAATGCAGGGGACGAACGTACGCGACCGGCCATGCAGCGACATTCGCGCGCCGCTTAACTGCGGCATTCAGACGCCGCATCAATGTACAAGAGCAGCCCTTTCCGTAGCCCCCGCTACAGGCCGCCGATGGAAGCGCTTGAGCGCAGAAGAGGGAAAAGGGAACGTCGCACGACAGACGCATCTCACGCACAACATGATTGTTTTATGCGCGAGATAGTGATACTGTGCACAAACAGATTCGATTAGGAGGTGGTATGGCGTTCCGGGCAGACGAAGCGGCGCGAGCAGGGCTTGGGAGTGTGTTGGACTACTTGGTCCCACGCGCGCAATACCTGGATGAAGCGGGAAGAGAGGAAAGCCGCGAGGCCCTTCTCGATATCGCAGATCAGCTTGGACCGGTAGTGGAAAGCTATCCGAGCTGGCATCCGCTTGTCCGAAACTACAAAGACGATCGCTGCCCGGCTACGACTCCGGGACCAGACTGCGGATACCATGGACTGGACCACACCCGCTATTTCGCCAATGGCTTCATCACCTGTCCGTACGACGACGGGCAAAGGGTGTTGGATTCAGTGAATGCTCTTCCGTATCATCCTGCCGCGCAAATCACGGCCGAGCGACTCGATGCCAAGTTGTACAACCCAAGTTGCACGCCGATACTCGTCAAATGCGAATGGGCAAAGCCGTTGAATCGAGACGGCACGATTCCGTTAAGTGTCGCGATGCCGCTGCTTCTTGAAAAGGAGCTCCCGTGTGTTTGGGGAGCCGAAGTTGCCGAAACATGGCAGTCGATGCGCTCATATTTTTTGGGACGTCCGCACGGAAGCAGATCGTCGCTGTTTGTCAACCAGGAAACTGGACAAGCGCTCAAAAAGGTTTGGGAGGCGCTGATTTATACGGGGATGTTCGGGCCGATCAAAGTTTGATCGATCTCGACGGATGTACTAGCCGGCCGTGGTCCGTCAGTGGGAGTTTCTTGAATGAAGCGTTCAGGGTCGTTAGCGGACGATCGTCAAAAGGGCGAACGTAGGTCTTAGCGTAGGTCCGGTCCGCGAGCCTTGTCAGAGAAGGAAGAGGTACTGCTGCACCATCGGAGTAACGGTTGCAATGCTGGCGCACGTTGCGTGCTCATGTGAGCGGGAAAGTCGCTTTGGTCGCCGACTTTACCAATGGGTCGGACGGGTCGCGCGTAGTTCGACATCTGGCCAGTTTCCGGCGGCAAGGGCCGACGGCTACCAGCCCATATCGGGGCATTCGCGACCACGTAAATGTGCAAGGGGTTGCATCTATCACAAGAAATCAATAGCACACTCAACGCGAACCCCACTGCATCACTGCGCGGCCGGCATATAAGGGCGAAAGCGAACGACCTCGACGCCGAGCCAATCGTTTACCTCCCGCAGCCGCGCCTTCAGCGGTTCGATCTCGAGTTCGTTGAACACCTCAGCGGCCTTGTGCACGTCACCGAACCCGCCCGCGTTGGACGGAATAATTCCCATCAGCTGCGGCGGCACTCGGTGCGCCGCGAGCTGATCCTCCACCGTCACCTTTTTGATGTTCCAAAACTCGTCCTTTGCCGCGACTTCGCCGATCGGCAGCAGCTGGATGCCGTCCTTCTTCCCCTTCGGCGCGTACATGAACAGGTTCCGGAAATTGCCCGGCCCCTTCGCGTTTCGCAGAGCCTCACGCAGGTTGTCAACGTCCTCCTGTTTCTCGGCCGCGTCGGTCATGTATAGGATGAAGCCCGCATGGCTGCCGTTCTTGTAGTAGCGCCGCCGGAACAGCGTCGCGCTCTCGTTTAGCCACGTCGAATTCAGCGCCGAGAGGTATTCGGGCAGCCCGTAAATCTCCTGGTTCAGATCCGGCTCGTACAGGTGATATACCGCGCCCACGGGAAACGCGTGCGGCTCACGCACGTTCGTCACGAACCAATACTGGCCCGGCTCGATCCCGACCCGCGTGTATTTCGCGAGCGAGCATTTCAGTGCCATCGGCTGGCCGAGCCGATTTGTGCGCAGCTCGAGGTAGCTGTTCGCGAAGACCAGGTACTCGAGCACGAACCGGCTGAAGTCCGCGCGCGACAGCAGCGGATGCTCAACGTACGACTGCACAAGGATGTTGCGCTTCACGTAGATAGCCGAGCTGTGATGCGGCGCTGCGCGAAACGAGCGCGCAAGCCCGTCCAGCGGCAGCGGCGGCTCGTACCAGTTCCCCATGCGCATGCACTCGACGTAGTCGAGCAGCTCGCGCCGGTCGAGCACGGCAACCGGATCGCCGAACGAGAACACCTCGGCGCGCGGCGCCGACGCCGAGTTCGTGCCGGCCGCCGGCTCGGCACGCTCATGCGTGCGACGCCCAGCGCCGCGTCGATACTTGCGTGACATCAGAAAATCTCCATGAATCCGGTGTTGGTACCTGTCGCCCCCTCGAGCGGCTCGTTCGCGAGCGCGTGCATGCACGCCCAGGCGAGGTCGCCGTGGCTCGCCTCTTCTGAGCGGCTCGCCTTGTACGTGACCTGCAGGCCGCTGGGCGTGAGCGTCTTCTTGATTGCCATGAATGACGCAGCGAGATCCTTCCAGCCCGAGTCAAATTCGAACCGGCCCTTGCGGATCACGTTCTGCGCCTTCATTACGAGCGCGGTCTTGATCTCCACCGAGTAGTGGAACGGCGTCGCGGCCGGGAAGAACTTCGTGACGAGCTGGTAAACGCCCTGCCCGATCCCGGTCGTATCGATGCCGATGTAGGTGACCCGGTAGCGCCGGGTCAGCGCCTCGATCTGACCGGCCTGCGCCTCAAAATCGAGGCCGTGCCACTGGAACCGCTCGAGCACGCGGAACTTTCCGCCCGGATACTTCGGCGGCGCCACGACGACACAGCCAGCGCTGTCGCCTGTATGCGACGGGTCGTAGCCGATCCACACCTCTTCGTCGCCGAATGGGCGCAGATACAACGGCTTGAAGTCGTCCCACACTTCCCACGTATCGACCATGCAGGGCTGCAGCGCCGACAGCGGAAACACCGACAGCGAGTCGTCGATGAACTGACACAGCAGCAGGTTCGCGTATTCGTCGGCGCTGTATTCGAGTTTCAGGCGCTCGAGGTCGAACAGGTTGCAGCCGCCGCGCACGGCGTCCTCGACGGTCACGATCTGCCGCCACTGGCCGTCGCCGCACGCGCGGCCCGCAGCGAGCGAGGCATTCGAAATATCGATCGACACGCGCTGATCCTTCGGGCGGCCGCGGTTGAACAGCGCGCCGGACCAGAACGGATACGCGTCGTGTGCGAGGCTCGATGGCGTCGAAAAATACGTCTGACGCCACTGCGAGTGGATCGCCATGCCGGACGCGACCTTGCGCAGGTCCTGAAAGCGCGGCACCCAGAAGTACTCGTCGAAATACAGGTTGCCGTGGTAACTCTGCGCGGTGCGCGCGTTCGTGCCGAGGAAGTACAGCGTTGCGCCATTCGGTAGCACGATTGGGTCGCCCTTCAGCTCAACGCCCACCGTATCTTTCGCGAACTGGACGATGTACTGACGGAACACGTGCGCCTGCGCCTTGCTGGCCGACAGGAAGATCTGATTGCGGCCGGTGTGCAGCGCGTCGAGCAATGCCTCACGCGCGAAGTACCAGGTCGCGCCGATCTGCCGGCTCTTCAGGATGTTGCGGATTCGTTCCTTGAATCCCGCGCGATACCACGTGCGCTGATAGTCGAAGATCGATTCGAGGAATGCATCGTTCAGCTTCTCGATCTGCTCGTCGGTGAACGCGTTGCGCTCGTCCGCGCTGCGCGACCGTCTCGTCCCGCCCGCGCTCCCGCATTGGCTCACCTTCGCGTCGTTCGCCGGGCGCGTGCGCAGCCGGTCGAGCTGACGCGTTAGCAGGTCAATCTCTTTGAAGTCGCGCCCTTCTTTCTTCTCCTTCACGACGAGCCGAATCAGCTGCGCCTCCATCGACAGCGCGACGCGATCGACCGGCTCGGTCTCGTCCCATCGATCGCGCCGCTTCCAGCTGTACAGCGTGGCCGGCTTCTCACCAAGCATGTCGGCGATACGCGCGATGCGATAGCCCTGCCAGTAGAGATCACGTGCGCGTCGGCGTGGATCAACGTCAGATGAATCAATGAGAAGTGCAGTCATGCGGCAAGGCTACCGACGCGCGCGCGCGAGCCCTACTGCCGCCGGTTGTACTGGTTGCGCACACAACCGCTGTTCATTGCGACGCCATCGCGAACTGCCGACACTGGAATCCCTGAATACAGCACCCTGCCCTCTCAGAGGTTTCGCACATGGCACAGGACACGAAGAAGACGAAGTTTTTCCGGATCGCGACCGAAGGCGCGACCACGGACGGTCGCACGATCGATCGCGCGATGCTCGAACAAATGGCCCGCTCGTACGATCCCGCGGTGTACGGCGCGCGCATCAACATGGAACACATTCGCGGGCTTTATCCCGATGGCGCGTTTCGCTCGTATGGCGACGTGATTGCGCTGAAGGCCGAAGAGCAGGACGGCAAGATGCGTCTGCTCGCGCAGCTCTCGCCGACCAAGGATCTGATCGCGATGACCACCGAGCAGCGGCAGAAGGTCTACACGTCGATGGAGGTCGACCCCGACTTCGCGGGCACCGGCGAGGCATATCTGGTCGGTCTGGCCGTCACGGACAACCCGGCGAGCCTCGGCACGGAGATGCTCGCTTTCAGCGCGAAGAACCGTGCGTTCGACACGCGCAAGCTGCGCCCGGAAAACCTCTTCAGCGCCGCGGTCGAAGCCGACATCGAGCTCGAGGACGAAGCCCCGACGCGCACGAGCGATGCCGCGCGTTCGCTGTTCTCCAAGGTCCGCAGCCTGCTCAATCTCAAGGAAGCGTCCGACGATCAGCGCTTCTCCGATCTGTCGCAGTCGGTCGTGGCGGTCGCCGAAAGCCAGAGCCAGGTGCTCGATCAGGTCGAGCGGTTCAGCGGCGAGCTGGCCGACGTGAAACGCGCGCTGAAAGACGCTGAAGCGCGCCATTCCGATCTGGTGCAGAAGCTCTCGCGCACCGACAGCGACCGCCAGCAACGGCCGACGTCGACGGGCGGCGACAACGCCGTGCTGACCGACTGCTGATCGATCTCGCCACCCATTTTCGTAAAACGGAGAATCCATGCGGAACGATACCCGCGAGCTCTATACCCGCTTCGTCGAGCGCATTCAGGAACTGAATGGCATCAGCGATGCGACTGTGAAGTTTTCGGTCGATCCGACCGTGCAGCAGACGCTCGAAACGAAGACGCAGGAATCGAGCGCCTTCCTGAACAGCATCAACGTGATCGGCGTGACCGAGATGGAAGGCGAGAAGGTCGGTCTCGGCGTTTCGGGGCCGTCCGCGAGCCGCACCGACACGAGCAAGCGTGAGCGCGAAACGCGCGACATCGCGACGCTCGACAGCCAACGCTATCGCGCCGAGAAGACGAACTACGATACGCACATCACGTATCAGCGCCTCGACGCCTGGGCGAAGTTCCCGGACTTTCAGGCTCGTCTGCGCGACGCGATCATTCGACGCGCGGCGCTTGATCGGATCATGATCGGCTGGAATGGCGTGCGCGCGGCAGCCGACACCGATCTCGCGGCGAACCCGCTGTTGCAGGACGTGAACATCGGCTGGCTGCAGCAATACCGCAACAACGCGAAGGAACGCGTGTTCTCGGGCGTGAAGATCGGCAAGGACGAGCGGTTCAAGAATCTCGATGCCGTCGTCACGCTCGCGAACAACGAACTGCTCGAGCCGTGGTACGTCGAGGATCCGAATCTCGTCGTGATCTGCGGCCGCGAGCTGCTGCAGGACAAGTATTTCCCGGTCGTGAACAAGGATCAGCCGCCGACCGAAGCGCTCGCCGCGGACGTCATCACGGCGCAGAAGCGCATCGGCAATCTGCCGGCCGTGCGCGTGCCGTACTTCCCCCCGCGCGCGCTGATGATCACGCGCCTGGACAACCTGTCGCTGTACTGGCAAATCGGTGCGCGCCGTCGCGCGCTGATCGACAACCCGAAGCGCGATCGCATCGAGAACTTCGAAAGCTCAAACGATGCGTACGTGATCGAGGAATTCGGCGCGGGCTGCGTGGTCGAGGACATCCGCTTCGTCGACACCGATCCGGCGCCGGACGCACCGGCGGGTGGCGCATGACGAACCCGTTCCGCCAACACTTCCAGCGCACCGTCGCGGCCAAGGCCGCGCGCGGCACGCCGGCGAGCGTCGGCGGGCTGCGCGACGACTCGGCGTACACGCTGATGCTAGCGCAGCTCGACGAGCACCGCCGCGCGCTGAAGGCCGTCGAGTCGCTCGAGCGCAAGGCCGACCTGAAACGGCAGTTCCTGCCGGCGTACGACGCGTGGGTCGCCGGCGTCCTGGACGGCGCCGCGGGCGTGCCGGACGACGTGCTGATGACGGTCATGATCTGGCGCGTCGACGTCGGCGACTTCCGCGGTGCGCTGGAGATCGGCTCGTACGCGCTGCGGCACGGGCTGCCGCTTCCGGACCAGTACAAGCGCAGCACACCGTGCCTACTCGTCGAGGAATTCGCCGAGGCCGCGCTGCGCGCGCATCGCGCAGGCGAGCCGATCCAGGTCGAGCCGCTGCTCGAAATCGAGCAGCTGACGACGGGCGCCGACATGCCCGATGAAGTGCGCGCGAAGCTGCACAAAGCAATCGGCTACGGGCTCACCGCCGCCGAGCCGTCGCGTGCCCTTGACCACCTGCGCCGCGCGCTGCAGCTCTTCGCGAACGTCGGCGTGAAGAAAGACATCGAGCGGCTCGAGCGCGAGCTGAAAAACTCTGCCAGCGGGGGCCAGCGCGGCCCCGATGGCTGACACCGAGCGTACCCCGCGCACCAGGCGGCACGGGGCCGTAGCCGGCGCTGCGCGCGCGAAAGCCCCGTCCACCGCCTCATATTTTCAACGTGACGAACACGACCATGTCCTTTGTCTCGACCCCGCCGCTGGCGCAGTCGCCGCAAACGGCGGCGCCGCCGATTGCGAACGACGCGTTCTACCCGGCCGTGTCACTCGAACACGCACGCGACACGATGCGCCTCGACGGATCTGTGACCGATGCCCGTTTGCGGCACGAGCTGCTCGCGGCAATCGCCAGCGTCAATGACGAATTGCGCGCGGCGCGCGCGGCGTGGCGCGATGCCGGCTTCGTGCGGCTCGCCGATGTACCGGCCGACCAGCTCGACGGCGAAAGCGTGCTGCTGCAGCACTACCGGCGCGCCGTGTACTGCCTCGCGAAGGCGACCCTCATCGAGCGGTACCGCGATTACGACACGACCGGCGACGGCGCACGCCGCGCCGACGACCTGGAGCCTCAGAGCGACGAACTACGCCGCGATGCGCGCTGGGCGATCAGCGACATCGTCGGCCGGCCGCGCGTGACCGTGGAGCTCATCTGATGCAAGCAACGTACCGAATCCGTCGCCTGCCGCAGGACCGCGTCATTGATGGCCGACACGTCGCGGCACCGTTTCAAGTTCAGCGCCGCATCGCGGGACTCTTCTGGCGCGAAATCGCTCTGTGCTCCGACCTCGACACTGCGTCGTTGATGGTGCGGGCCGCAGTACGCGCGCGTCAGCTGGCGTCATTGAAACCGCGGCTCGTCGCCCATTACGGTGCGGATGGTCAGGAGCTGTCCTGATGTGGGTGCGCGCGCTCCAGGGCGAAACCGTCGACGCACTGTGCTGGCGCGTGCTCGGCCGCACGCGCGGTGTCGTCGAGGCGGTGCTCGAGCTGAACCGGGATCTCGCGCAGTACGGCCCGATCCTGCCTCACGGGCTGCTCGTCGAGCTGCCCGACGAACCACCGCAAGCGGCGCAATCGGGCGCCGAGCGGCTCCAGTTATGGGACTGAGAATGGCTGAACCTATTTCCACGTCGTCCGCGACGACCGCGGCGCTCGGTGTCGCGACGCTGTCGCTGTTTCCCGGCGTCGACGCCAATGTCGTCATGGGTGCCTTCGCCGGCTCGCTGCTGTTCGTGATGACCGCGGCCGACCCGTCGATCCCGAAACGCGTCGCGTTCTTCGTGATCTCGTTCGTGGCGGGGTGCCTGACCGCAGACCTGTTCGCAGCCGGTCTCCACGCCGTGCTGCCCGCGCGCATCGACGTCCACGCCGGCATCGGCGCGCTGATCTCCTCGGCGCTCGTCGTGAAATTGCTGCTGTGGCTCATCGCGCAGGCTGACGCGCCCGACCGGTTGCTGAACGTGTTCAAGGGGAGGGAAAAGTGATGCTCACGGCCGTCTACGTGCTGTTGTGCGCCGCGCTCGCGCTGCGCCTGGTGATTTTTCGCCGCGGCACGAGCGCCCACCGACCGCTCGCGTCGTGTCTCGCCTACGCACTCGCGGTTGCCGCCGGCGCCGCGCCCATTCGCGCCGCGTTCGGCATGCTGCCGCCGGCAAATGTGGCTGACACCGTCCTCGTCGGCGTCTTGTGCCTGGCCGTGTACGGCGTGCGCGGCAACGTCGTCGAGCTGTTCCACCGCGGCAATCCGCGCGACTCGCTGATCGCGCGTGTGCTGCAGTTCAAACCGTGGGGGCGCCATGTATAAAACCCTGCGCCTAGGCGACCGCGGCGCCGACGTTGCCTACCTGCAGCGCCAGCTCATCGCGGCCGGCGCGCGCATCAACACCGACGCAATCTACGGCAGCGCGACGCGCGTCGCCGTGGTGGCATTCCAGGCGTCGCACGGCCTGGTCGCCGACGGCATCACCGGCCCGAAGACGTGGGCGGCACTGGCAGCCGGCCGGCGCGATCCGCGGCACCTGACTGATGCGGATCTGCAGCGCGCGGCCGATCGGCTGCAGGTCGATCTCGCGGCTGTGCGCGCAGTCAACGAAGTCGAATCGCGCGGCGCCGGCTTTCTGCCGGACGGCCGTCCTGTGATCCTGTTCGAGCGGCACATCATGTATCGGCAGCTCGCGGCCGCCGGCCTGGACGCCGACGCGCTCGCGGCAAAGTATCCGGGCGTCGTCAACTCGAAGCCCGGTGGCTACGCCGGCGGCACGGCGGAATACGCGCGCCTGGCGACCGCGTCGCAAATTTCCGCCGCATGCGCACTCGAAGCGGCGAGCTGGGGCGGGTTCCAAATCATGGGCTTTCACTGGAACCTGCTCGGCTATCCGGACGTATTCGCGTTCGTCGAAGCGATGAAGGTAAGCGAAGCCGAGCACCTCGAGGCGTTCGTGCGCTTCATCCTCGCTGACAAGGCGCTGCTCGCCGCTCTGCGCGGCCGGAAATGGGCGAAGTTCGCCGAGCTGTACAACGGCCGCGATTACGCGGATCACCTGTACGACGTGAAGCTCGAACGGGCCTTCGAGCGCTACAGCCGGGCAGTCGCATGACCGGCGGCGCTCGCATTCTCGTCGCCGGCGCGATCGCGCTCGCCGCGGCCGTCGTCATCGCGATCCAGCATGCGCTCCTGGTCAGCGCCGGCCAGCACGCCGACGATCTCGCGCGCGACGTGCGCGAACGGACAGCCGAGCGCGACGCGGCGCGTCGCGACGTGAAGATCGTTACGCAGTACGTCGACCGTGTCCGCGTTGTCCGCGAAAAGGGCGACACCATCATCAAAGAGGTACCCGTTTATGTGGATCGCGAAGCTGATCGCGCCTGTGTTGTTCCTCTCGGGTTTGTGCGCGTGCACGACGCGGCCGCCGCCAATGTGCCGCTGGGACATCCCGGAAGCACTGATGCGGCCGCCACGGGCGTTGCACTCTCTGCCGTCGCCGCGACCGTCGCCGATAACTACACCACCTGCCACGAAAACGCCGAACAGCTGATCGCCCTGCAGGCACGCGTGCGTGACATCGAGAAGGAGGCGCCGTGAACAAACCGAACAGCCTGCGCGCAGCGCTGACGGCCGCCCTGCCCGAGTTCGCGCGCGATCCGGACCGGCTGCACATCTTCATCGAACACGGGTCGATTGCCGTCACCGCAGCGAATTCGCTGTCGTTCGAGTATGCGTACACTCTTGACATCATCGTGACGGATTACGCCGGACATTCGGATCAGCTGATGGTGCCGATCATCGCGTGGCTGAAGGTTCACCAGCCCGAGCTGCTGCTGAACCGCGACCTCTGCCGCGATGGGTTCAAGTTCCAGGCCGAGTTGCTCGACAATGGGAAGTCCGATGTCGAAATCCTGCTGAAGCTGACGGAGCGCGTCGGTGTCGCCGAGCGGCCGGACGGATTCGAGATCCGCCACTTTGGCGAGCCGCCGATCGCGGGAACGTGATGGCCGATCGTCTCTCGCGCGCTGAGGAATGGGCGTCCGGCCTACTGGGCCAGCTCACGAGTGCGCAGCGTGCGCGCCTAGCGAAGGAACTCGCGGCCGAACTGCGCCGGCGCCAGTCGCGACGCATCGCAGAAGCCCGCAACCCGGACGGCAGCAGATACGCACCGCGCAAGCCGCAGGCGCGGCGCAAGAAGGGCCGCATCCGGCGCGCGATGTTCTCCAAGCTGCGCACTGCCCGCTTCCTGAAAACCGCCTCGAGCGCCGATGCATCGGTGCTGCATTTCACGCGCGACGTCGAGCGCATCGCACGCGTGCATCAGGAGGGCCTGCGCGATCGGGTGCAGCGCGACGGGCCGATCGTGCAGTATCCGGCGCGCGAGCTGCTGGGTCTCGCGGACGCCGACGTCGAGCGAATCGCGGACATCGTCCTCGATTTTCTCTCGCAGTAGAACAAACCATCGGTAGGTATTTAGATGACGGCATGAGTTGGTGGATCCGTTACTCCCGCTCCGTGACTCGATTGTCGGCCGCAATGGCGTCCATCGTTGAAACCAGGCTCGTAAGCAAGTCGGCGTGGTGACGACGCAAGTGAGCCTGGATATTGCCGTTTCGAAGCAGGCGCGCCATGAAGCTTTTTGCAACTACCAACGAAAGCATCGTGTCGCCCATCTCGTCCTCGACGGCTTGACAATCTTGGCGAAGTCTCTCCATTTCGCTTTCCATCTTCGCAAGGTCTTCAGGTGATATTTCGTCTTTTCTCTTCGGTTTCACCGAGTCCATCAGCGCCTCGGTACGCGTCGCAACCAGAATCATTTCGGCATAAGCGGCTGTGAATTTATTGGCCGCGACCATCATTTCGGCTGCCTCTATTTGCCTGTAGGGCTTCATTTTCTTTAAGGTTGAAAAAACCTTCGGGGCAACCTGTCGATTCTTTAAAATCGAGGCAGCCTCCGGGGCAACGCCGTCCAGCAAGGTTGCCCGCTCCCGAATATTTCGAACATCCATTCGTAGCACTTCGGCAATCCTCTGCTCCGACGCCCCCTTAGCCAACGCAGCGCGAATCATCTTATGCTCCTGCACTGCAGATAAACGCGTAACGTGTCTATTAAAGGTGAAGCCCTCATCATCAGTCGAAACCATGCAGGGAGCGGTGTCGTGGCCGAGTTCCTTCAGTGCTTCAAGCCGCAATCTTCCGTCAAGCAGATCGTAATCCCCCAACCGTCGCACGGATCGGAATACCGCTAATGGCTCAACGATACCCAACTCAGCAATGGAGCTGAGTATCGTTTTGTATTTAGAAGATTCAACAGCGCCTTTTTTTAGCAAATCTTCGACGATAATTTTGTTGAGCGGGATATAAACAACCTGAGATTCGAACCCATGTTTCACATTGCTCATGGCATAAGCTCCGCGGGGATACGAGAGGCAACGGCCTCAGGGATATCATTTATGCCCTCTGCCCTCAAAAGCGTCCTGAAATGCTCATCAGCCAGAAAGTGCCGTAACGCCGATGTGATCAGAAGTAACCTCTGCTCTTGTAAGTTAGCGTTCTGCACGATCAGTTTTTGCCGACGTACTTCGTTCTTGTAGGTGCGCAGTAGCTTTTGGGGAGTCGGTCTATCGCCCGGCGCGGGGCGACCATGAAGCTTCTTGCCAGCGACCTCTCGCTTGCTGAGAAGGCGGCGAACCCGCAGCAATTGGTCGCCGGTCAATGTTTTGGATTCGTAAGCGGCGACCATAGCGGCCTGAACCTCATCATTCGACGCGCGTGCGACCTCGACCGCGAGCCAAAGTGGCATAACGCGTTTCTCCACCGCCTGTATTAACCGCTGCTCCCCCTTCTCCAGTAGTTGCAAAATACCGTTGATATAGGATTGGTCTAAGTTCGTTTTTGTTGCAATCTCCTCTGTGCTATAACCTTTTGCGCGCAGCGTCTGTAAGGCACTCAAAAGTTCGGCGTTGGAATGGCGCCTTCGCGCAATATTCTCCGTCAATGTAATGAGGTAACGATCAATCTCACTTGCCTCAATAATGCAGCACGGAATCATCGTCTCGCCGAGAGCCTTGAGAGCCTCCAGGCGGCCTTGTCCACACAACACCTCATACCATTCCCCCTCTGCATCGCACCCACCATGCGCGACCGTGATAGGCCGTTTGAGCCCCACCGACGCTATGTTCTCGACCAGTTGCGAGAAAAAATATGCGTTCCGTGTCCGAGGGTTGAGTACGCGAAGCCGCGCAATTTGAATCAAGGTGATTTCGTCGCTGCGCGACAGCGCCGAATATAACTTGTCAACTCGATCATTCATAGCTGAATCCCTTCAATGGGACACGGCGAGCCAAGTGGCACAGCATGCTGAGGTCGTCGTATCTATATGCCTCAAATCCGAAGTCGTTGTAGTCGTTCAATCGAATGATCTCCGGCGACGTGTCGATAGCTGGCAAGAGGTAATAGTCGCGGATCGTTCTTGCGTCGAACTCCATACGAACTCCAACCGTAATGTCGGGGCACAGTACATTATCGAAGCGAATGATCCATCGATTTGATCCGGCAGCGGTCGGTCTGCAACGCGACAGAGCAAGCGATACTTTGAACTCTTCGTTGACCCACAAAAGACCAGACACGGTGTCTCTTCGGATTCGGGCCCCCGCATCAATCATGGCGTGCTCGGCCTGCGAAACGATTTGTGGATAAAGTTCCCGGAGACGGCGATTGCTCTCCACATAGCTGTAATCTCGACCCGGTCTATAGTCGATCAGATCGTATGTCCGCAGCAAACTACCGAAGCGATTTGCATAAGCACTACTAGACGGGCAACATGGCGCTTCATCGATTATGATTCCGGTAAGGTAGCCAGTGCGCAGCAGAAGCTTACGTAGCGCATCCAGCATGTCTCTATCACTCAGGCGATAAGAGCGCGCCAGAATTATTTGCCGAGCCGCCTGAAACATAATTCGATCAACTATGGGCGCAAACGCATTGTCAGCCCTAATCCATGAGGCTGGCGGATTACGGATTCGCTCCTGCTTGAGCCTAAACGACACACGGTTCCATACGTTGTCGCCCACGTATTTATCGTTGATCAGGATTTGGTGAACGGTTCCCCTAGTCCACTGGGTGCCACGGTCTGTTCGAACGCCTGCCTCATTCAGTGCTACGGCAATCTCCGACTCAGAACACCCATCCTCGACGAACCTCCGATAGATGTCCTGGACGATCGCCACTTCCTCGGCGGGTCCGGGAGCCAAAATGACCCGGTCCGTCTGAATGGCCTTGTGCTCGCCGCGATTCAGCTCACCTTTGATGTTGCCTGCTTCATCCACTCGAACGCGACGCAGCCCGTATCCCGCCGGGCCGCCTTGTCGAAAGCCGTTTCGGATGAGGCGACACTGGCCGGCATGCACTTTCACACTGAGCTCGCGACTATATTCGCCCGCCATCGTCCGCTTAACGCTCTTGATGATGCTGGAGACCGGGCTGCCATCATTCTCAAATTGCTCAGCGCAGTAAAGCACCTTCACACCCGCGTGCTTGCAACGGATTTCGTAGCTAGCGCTCTCATCTGGATCTTGAAATCGTCCCCAGCGGCTGACGTCATACACTAGGATCACCGAGAAGTCCGCCGAACGAGACTCTACATCCTGCAGCAGCGCTTTCAGCGCGTCACGGCCGTCAAGACGCAGCCCGCTTTTTCCTTCATCGGCATAGATGCGAACGACCTCCATGTTTCTGTCTTCCGCAAACGCAAGAATGACATCTTTCTGATTCTCGGTTGAGTATTGTTGATGCTCCGTCGACATCCGTACGTACGCTGCCGCCCGGCTTCGGACGTAAGATCCGCACGTAGCTTCGTTGCGTGATGCCTGTTCCACTCTGCCTCCGTGAATCGCGGGAAATCAGTCCTTGCCACAGGCCGTCAAAGGGGAACGAATCGAACCGAGCCCCTTTTCAGTGCACGCGTTCAGTGAATATAGTTTTGGAGGCGCGAAAAATGTTGCCGACAACACGCAAAAAGTTGCGCGCGAAAAAAGAAGATATTGGCGCTGAGTATCCTTTGGTGATCGCTCTGGCGCTCAAAGAAGAGTTCGGTGGCTCGCGGCAGACGATAAAACGACTTGCCCGTTGGACCGGCGCGAGTGAGCGAACTGTTCAGAACTGGCTCGGCGGTGTTCGCGGCCCAAGCGGGCCTCACTTGGTGGCGCTGGCTAGGCATTCAGATGGGATTCATTTTGCTTACCTGTCCTTGACAGGTAGGGTGGGCGCACCGGATTCAAATGTCAGTACCTCTGTGGAGCTGTTGCGAGAAGCGCTGTCCTTATTGACTGCGCGTCGCACCTCATAACTGAGTCGATCTAGCGACCGACGACCGCCAGCTAGCTCGTCGCACTTGTGGCGCTATAACGTCCAGTTGGACTTTCGATCTTTTGTCGAAATGGGGCTGCGCCTACTGACTTTGCGTTGTGGAGCGGCTCCGTACAACCATTTCCGCGTGATCCCCCTCCCGCGCGCGCGGCATCCTTGCCGCATGGATGATTTTGCTGACCTGAACCGCCGACTCGAAAGCCTGTTGCGCGAGGGCACCGTGATCGACGTCGACCACGGTGCCCGCCGCGTGCGCGTGGAATCGGGCGGACTGCAAACCGACTGGATTCGTTGGCTCGCGCAGCGCACCGGCGACAGCATCGTGTGGGACCCACCGTCGATCGGCGAACCCGGACTGCTGCTGTGTCCGTCGGGTGAACCAACCACCGGTCTGTTCCTGTCTGGCGTGTACTGCGACGGTCACGACGCGCCCAGCTCGAATCCGCACGAACACGTGCGCATGTACGGCGACGGCGCACGTATCGCATACGACTTCGCGGCGCACGCGCTCACCGCCACGCTGCCCGCCGGCGCGACCGTGCATGTCGTCGCGCCGGGCAGCGTCACGGTCGAAACCAACAGCGCAACCGTCAAGGCAAAGACTGTCACCCTCGACGCCGACGATACGACCGTGACGGGCGCGTTGCTTGTGAAGGGACCACTCACATTCGAGTCCGGCGCCACAGGTAAGAACGGAGGCGGCACGGGCTCGCGCGCCGTGATCGAGATCGAGGGCAGCGCCCACTTCACCGGCGTCGTATCAGCAGACGTCGACGTGCAGTCGAATAACGTGAGCCTCGTGAAGCACCCGCACCAGGCGCAAGGCGAATTCGCGCAGACCTCGAAACCGATCGCGGGTGGCGCATGATCGGCATGAACGCACGCACTGGCCGCGCGATCGCCGGCCAGGCCCACATTGAGCAATCCGCCGCGGACATCCTGTTCACGCCGCTCGGCACGCGCGTCATGCGGCGCGACTACGGTTCGCTCCTGCCCGCGCTGATCGACGGGCCGGTCAATCCGCTGATGCGCATGCGGGTGATGGCGGCATCCGTCATGGCGCTGGCACGCTGGGAGCCGCGAATTCAGGTCAATCAGGTGGATTTCACCACCACCGGCGTCGACGGCGGTGCCGTGCTCGAGCTGCATGGCGAGCGCACCGACGGCCCGCGCGCCGGCACGCCGTTCTCCATGCGCCTGCCGACGTCGAGTGGCCGCATTGCAGGTCGAGGTGTGGCATGAGAACGACGCCAATCGACCTGTCGCAGCTCCCCGCGCCGGACATCGTCGAAGAGCTGGACTACGAGACTATCTTCGCCGAGAAGAAGGCCCGGCTCATTTCCCTGTACCCGAAGGAACAGCAGGACGAGATCGCCGCCGCGCTCGAGCTCGAATCCGAGCCGATGGTCAAGCTGCTGCAGGAAGGTGCCTACGAAAAGATGCTGCTGCTCGCGCTGGTGAACGAGAAGGCGCGTGGCTTGCTGCTCGCGTACGCGAAGGGCACGACGCTGGAGCATCTCGGCGCCCTGTTCGATGTCGAGCGTCTGCTGATCTCGGCCGGCGACCCGGACAACGGCATCGATCCGGTCTACGAGGACGATGACAGCCTGCGCGAGCGCATCCAGCTCGCGCCGCGCGGCTTTTCGGTGGCCGGCCCCGACGATGCGTACGTGTTCCACGCACGCGCGGCGGATGGACGTGTGAAGGCGGCGACCGCGTACAGCCCGTCGCCGTGCGTGATGGTCGTCACGATCCTATCGCGCGAAGGCGACGGCACCGCCAGCGAGGAACTGCTCGACATCGTCCGGAAGAACCTCGAAAAGAAGCGCCCGCAGGCCGACGAGGTCATTGTCCAGAGCGCGAAGATCGTGCCGTACGCGATCCGCGCGACGCTGCGCTTCTTCAACGGACCGGACCGCGCCGTTGCGATCGCTGCGTCGCGGAAGAACGCCCAGCAGTTCGCAGATGCCATGCACCGTCCTGGTTCCGAGATCACGCTGGACGGCCTGTATGCATCAATGCGCGTGGCCGGCGTCCAGAAGGTGCTGCTCGACACGCCGGCCAACGGCGTGCCGATCGCGATCGACGAGGCGCCGTACTGCACCGGTATCGAGCTGATCGACGGCGGGGTAGCCGATGAATAAACCGACCCGTTCACTGTTGCCGCCGAACGCGACGGCGCTCGAGCGACGCCTGGCCGAAGCCAATGCGGACCTGCTCGACATCCCGGTCGAGCTCGACACGCTGATGGACCCGGACCGGATCCCGCTGCGCTTTCTGCCGTGGCTCGCGTGGCACATGGGCGTGGACACGTGGCGCGACGAATGGCCCGAGCAGGTCAAGCGCGCGCGTGTGAAATCGGCAATTCGCATCGCCCGCAAAAAGGGCACGGCCGACGCCGTGCGCGACGTCTGCGCGTCGTTCGGCGCGAACGTCGTGATGCGCGAATGGTTCGAGATGACGCCGCGCGGCGTGCCGGGCACGTTCGAGATCGTGATGACGGTAGGCAGTCGTGAAGGCGTGCCGGCCACCGCGCAGTACGTCGCCGACATTCGCGCCGAAGTCGATCGGGCGAAGCGGGGAACCGCGCACTACATCTTCAAGCAAGGCTACAGCGCGATCGGCACGCAGCACGTCGGCGCGGGTGCACGCGCCGCGGTCTATCGCCGGCTGTCCCTCTCGGAAACCTGAACATGGCTGGAAACCTCATCAACATTACCGACGCCGGACGCGCGGCGCTCGTCGCAGCTGGCAATACCGGCACGGTTGCCCGCCGCGTGACCGAAGTCGGTCTCGGCACCGCGGCATTCACCTTCGACAAGGGCATGAAAACCATGCCCGCCGAGCGCAAACGCGTGACCACGTTCGGCGGCGAAAACGTCGCGCCCGATACAGTGCATGTCGTCATCCAGGACGACACCGACGATCAGTATTCGCTGTTCGCGTACGGTCTGTACCTCGACAACGGTGTGCTCTTCGGCGTCTACGTTCAGGACACGCCCATTCTGGAAAAGTCTCCGGCGGCGATGATGCTGCTTGCGAGCGACATCGTATTCAAGTCGATCGACGCATCGCAGCTCCAGTTCGGCCCCGCCACGTTCCTGAACCCACCGGCGACGATGGACCGCAAGGGCGTCGTCGAGCTCGCGACGACGGAAGAGGTCGCCGCAGGCACTGACGCGACGCGCGCCGTGACGCCGGCTACGCTCAAGCCACGGCTCGACGCGAAGGCCAATCTTTCGGGCGCAGACTTCACGGGCCGCGTCAGCACACGGGACGTCGTGCATCTCGCGTCGGCACCGGGCGGAACCGGCGCGATTCTCGGCGCCGGCAATGGTGATGGCGCATCCGCCTCGACGACCAACGTCGCGTTGCGTTCGTGGTATGGCATCGGGTTCGCGCCAACGATCGACGGCATGCCCGTACCGCGAACGGAATTTTCGCACTGGTTCGATACGCGTACCGGCAATACCGGCTTTCGCGGCACGCTCGACGTCGGCGGCCTCATCACGGCTCAAACGCCTCCATCGGGCGACGCATCGAAGCGCGTGCCAACGACCGAATGGGTTGTCGCAGCGATCGCGTCGGCCGGCATCGGCACGATCGTGTTCGAGCCGCGCACCAGCGTGCGCGCCGGCTTTCTGAAATTGAACGGCGCGCTCGTCAACCGCAGCGACTATCCCGCGCTGTGGGCGTACGCACAGGCGAGCGGCGCGCTCGTCGCCGAGTCGGCGTGGGGGCAGAACAATTGGGGATGTTTCTCGACGGGCGACGGCGCGACGACGTTCCGTCTGCCGGAGCTGCGCGGCGAATTCTTGCGCTGCTGGGACGACGGCCGCGGCGCGGATTCTGCGCGCGGGATTGGCACTTTCCAGAGCTTCCAGAACGCATGGCATGCGCACGGGGCATCGTCGGCAGCCGTCGGCGACCATACGCACGGCGCCTGGACGGACGCGCAAGGCTGGCATGGTCACCACGGCTGGACCGGCGGCGGCGGCGGACACAATCACAACAACGGGATTTTCAGCCGCTTACTGCGGCCGCCTTACGGTGGGTCGCTAACCGGTTCCGACCAGGCCGGTAGCGGCTCCGAGCAGGCGGTCGGTGCAGGCGATTCGGCCGACATCGCGTGGTCCGGCGATCACGCACACGAGTTCAATACCGAAGGCTCCGGCACGCACAGCCATAACGTCGGGATCGGCGGCGCCGGCGCACACGCGCATGCCATTACCGTGAACGGGGACGGCGGCAACGAGGCCCGTCCCCGGAACATCGCCATGCTCGCCATGATTCGCGCTTACTGAAACGACACCTATGCTCATCCATCAATACGACGCCGAAACCGGACAGTACATTTCCAGCCATCTCGCCGACGTGGATCCGAAGAACCCGAATCGCTGGCTCGTGCCAGCGTTCAGTACGCTCGATCCACTGCCGGAGCGCACGCCGCGCACCTGGCCGTTTTACCGTAACGGTGCATGGACGCTCCTGCCTGATCACCGCGGACAGGTTCTGTATCGACAGGACACCGGCGAGCCGGCCGAAATCCTCGCGGCCGGCACGACGCCCGAAGCACAGGGGCTCACCGAAATTCCACGTCCGTCGCCGGAGCACGTGTGGCGCGACGGCGGCTGGGTCCTCGATCCCGCGCTCGTGGCTCAACGAGCACGGGAAGCAGCGATGGTCGAGTTCGAATCACGTATGGCGCGCGCGCGTCAGATGAACGCCGGCAAGGCGGACGCGTATGCGGCAGGGCTGTTGTCGATGGAGGAGGTGTATTACTTCCGCGCATGGTCGGCCTATCAACTCGATCTGGTGCGCGCGATTCAGTCGGACGGCTTCCCCGACACCGTGCATTGGCCCGACGATCCGGTCCCCTTCGAAGTCGCGTGCGAACCGGCGCTTGCGGAATTCGAGGCGCGAATGGCGAAGGCAAAGAGCTTTATCGACGGGAAAGCCGACGCGTATGCGGCAGGCGAGCTGTCGGACGAAGAGCAGTACAACTATCGCGCATGGTCTGCGTATGCCGATCGGCTCACGCATACGCTGAATCGCGAAACGTTCCCGAATGTGGTGTGGCCGAAGGAGCCGGCGCCGTATGTTGCGCCGTCGGTGCCGAGTGCGACTGCTGATGATGAAGGCGTGGCGTAAGCGCTCTGGAAGAGAGGCGGTCGGCGAGTGACGCCCCAAGTCGTTATTTGCCGTTCTTCTCCCACAAGCTTGCCCAGGCACGCATCTCTTCGAGGTTTACGCAAACATCGCGCAGCACGCCGTCGGCTCCCCCGGGATGCAACTGATGCTTGCGCACACTGTAGAAGTCGTTGGCGAGGGAAATAATTTTTGTCGTTCGTTCAAAGCAGTAGCCGCAGTGAAGACGCATGCGGCTATGCAGTACCTCGAGCTGAGCCAAAGCGAGAGGATTGGGCTCTGCCAACTCATTGTTGCGAAAAACATTTTCTATTTCGTTTGCGATTTCACGGATAACTTTCGATGTTTTCATTTCCCCTTCCGTTTATTGCGGAACGCTAAGTTTGTGGCCAAATAGCAGGCAATGTCACGGCACGTCGAGCCGACAGTGATTGTACGTTTCGTTAAGGCTCAGCGCATATGTGTCTTAATTCGCAATCGTTTTACGGACACGTTTTTTTTTAACTTTCTATCCCTTTATCTAACGACGACGTCACCACGCAGTAACAACCGCCGCTGGGAGCACATCCAGACTTGCCAGATGGTCAATCGAAGCGCGTGCCCCATACAGGACATCCATTGCGGAAGCTGTAACCGAAAACTCGGAGCCGGCGAGTACATCCGGCTCACCATCAAATGCCCGCGCTGTCGGGCTATGAACGTGTTGAGGGCCGAGCGCCGCTTACCCGCAGGCCGCCGAGTCTCCGCTACGAGGGGTTCGCTCCATGCAACTACTCATTTCCGCTGACCTGATCAACCGCATTCACCAAGCCGACGCACCGAACGTGCTCGCGCGCTACCTGATAGTTGTGTCGATCTGACCTCCACGGATCCGCCCTACTCGTCCGGCGGCACGACCGGCGCCTCGCGCGGCCAGTCGCTGTCGAGCAAGTACATCTGCGGGGCGTGAAGACGATCTACCCGGAGTTCCAGTACGACAGCAAGGTTCAACGGTCGTGGTCGTTCTGGTGCATGACCCGGCCCGCCGAGGTCTATCGCGTCAGTCGCAATGAAACAGAACTGGATCGGATGTGAGCTGGAGCCCACCTACCACCAGGTCGCGACGCCACGCCTTGCCGGGCTCAACAAACCCACCGTCGCTGCATAACGTCATCCCGCTGCGGTTTCGGTTGTGGCCGACCGCTGCACAACCACGCGGGCGTGATCTGCGCGCGCGCGAACGGCAATCTTTTCGGGAGCCTCACTTCCGGGAGATTGCATGCCCTCTGATTACCACCACGGCGTACGCGTCATTGAGATCAATGACGGTACGCGCCCCATCCGCACGGTCAGCACGGCCGTGATCGGTATGGTCTGCACCGGCGACGACGCCGATCCGACCACCTTCCCCGAAAACCGTCCCACCCTCATCACGGACGTGCAGGCCGCGATCGGCAAGGCCGGCACCAAGGGCACGCTCGCGCGCGCGCTCGATGCGATCGCCGCGCAAACTTCGCCGATGATCGTCGCCGTGCGGGTGCCGACCGGCAAGGATGCAGACGCGACGACCAGCAACGTGATCGGCACCACGACGACCGACGGCCAGTACACCGGCATGAAGGCGCTGCTGGCCGCGAAGAGCCGCCTCGGGGTAAAGCCGCGCGTGCTCGGCTGTCCCGGCCTCGACACGCTGCCGGTTGCCGCCGAGCTCGCCACGATCGCACAGAAGCTGCGCGGCTTCGCATACGTCAGCGCGTTCGGCGCGCAGACCAAGGAAGAGGCGGTCGCCCACCGGGCCAATTTCGGTCAGCGCGAGTTGATGACGATCTGGCCGGACTTCGTGAACTGGAACACCGCAACCAACGCCGAGGACATCACGTGGGCGACGGCGCGCGCGCTCGGCATGCGCGCGAAGATCGACGAGGAAATGGGCTGGCACAAGACGATCTCGAACGTCGTCGTGAACGGCGTCACCGGCATCAGCCGCGACGTGTTCTGGGATCTGCAGGATCCGAATACCGATGCCGGCTACTTGAACAGCCACGACGTCACCACGCTCGTGAACTCGGACGGTTACCGTCTATGGGGATCGCGTACCTGTTCCCAGGACAAGCTATGGGCCTTCGAGAACTACGTGCGCACCGCGCAGGTGATCGCCGACACGATGGCCGAGGCGCATATGTGGGCGGTCGACCAGCCGATGAGCCGCACGCTGATCAAAGAGATCGTGGACGGTGTGAACGCGAAGTTCCGCGCATGGAAGACGGCGGGCTACCTCATCGATGGCGAGTGCTGGTTTGATCCCGCCGCCAACGAGAAGGATTCGCTGAAGGCAGGCCAGGGCTTCCTCGACTACGACTTCTGCCCGACCCCTCCGCTCGAAGACCTGACGTTCCGCCAGCGCATCACGGACCGCTACCTGCTCAAGTTCGCGCAAAGCATCGCGGTCTGACGTCACCGCACTCACCATAGGGAAACGCAATGGCTCTGCCATCCAAACTGAAGAATTTCAACGTGTTCGAAGACGGCGTCTCGTTCGTCGGCGAAGTGCCCGAAATCCAGCTGCCGAAGCTGTCTCGCAAGATGGAAGCGTATCGCGGCGGCGGCATGAACGCCGAAGTCGACGTCGACCTCGGCATGGAGAAGATGGAGCTCGGCCTCACGATGGGCGGCTTCATGAAGGAGATGTTCAAGACGTGGGGCACGTCGAAGATCGACGGCGTCACCGTGCGCTTCGCCGGTTCCTACCAGCGCGACGACACCGAAGAAACGGACGCGGTCGAAGTGTATGTGCGCGGCCGCTACAAGGAAATCGACCCCGGTAAGGCCAAGGCCGGCGACAACGCCGACCAGACCGGCACGATGTCGCTGTCGTACTACCGCCTCGTCTGCAACGGCGAGACGCTGATCGAGATCGACATCCCGAACTTCGTCGAGATCGTCGGCGGTGTCGATCGACTCGCGCAGCAGCGCCGCGACATCGGCCTGTAATCCCAATCCATTCCCTCTCTCAGGAAACACACCATGCAATCCAAGCAATCCGCCGTCATTACGCTCGATACGCCGATCAAACGCGGCGAGCAGGAAATCACTGCCGTCACGCTGATAAAGCCGGTCGCCGGCGCGCTGCGCGGCGTCGCGCTCACCGACGTGCTGCAGCTGGACGTGATCGCGTTGTCGAAAGTGTTGCCGCGCATCAGCGATCCTGTTTTGACCACGCAGGATGTGCTGCGCCTGGACCCGGCCGATCTGGTGCAGCTCGGCACGGAGGTGGCTGGTTTTTTGGTGCCGAACTCGTCGAAGGCGGACGTCTCCCTCGAACCGTCGACGACGTGATGGCCGACATCGCGCTCGTGTTCCACTGGTCGCCCGACGTGATGGCCGCCATGCCGCTGTCGGAGCTGATGGACTGGCGCGAGCGCGCACGTGAACGCTACGAGCAGGGTAACGAATGAGCGATCGTTCGCTGCGCCTCGAGGTCGTGCTCAAGGCGCTCGACCAAGCGAGCCGCCCAATTCGCGAGATCACCGGGCGCAACCGCGCGCTGGTGAAAGACCTGCGCGACACGCGCACGCGGCTCAAGGAACTCGGCGACACCCAGAAGCGTATCGGCGAGTTCCGGGAGTTGCGTCGCGGCATGCAGGAAACCGAGGCGAAGGCGCGCGCTGCGCAGGAGCGCGTGCGCCAGCTCGCGCAGCAGATGAAAGCGGCCGAGCCGCCAACACGCGCGCTCACTCGCGAACACCAGCAGGCCGTACGCGCGGCGAAGGCGCTTGCCGGCCAGCTCGATCAGGAACGTCAGCGACTCGACGGCGTGCGCTCGAGTCTCGCCGCGAGCGGCGTCAGTACACGCAATCTTGTCGAACACCAGCGGGCGCTACGCTCGAGCATCGCCGAAACGAACGCGGTGCTGACGGAACATGCGCGGCGCCTGGACGCCATGAACAACCAACAGCAGCGCATCGCGGCCGCACGCACGAAGATGGGCGTCATGCGTGGCGCCGCGGCTGAGATGGCAATCGGCGGGTATGCTGCGCGCGCGACGGGCCAGCACATTCTTGCCGACCTGCGTGAGCCGCTGGCCGAGGCGAAGAAAATCCAGAATGAGCGCGGCCGCATCCTCGGGCTCGGCCTCGGCGAACGTGCGACGCAGGATGCGGAGCGCTACGTACGCGCGATGAAAACGCCGGGCGTGACGATCGCCGACAACATGACGCTGATGCGCGACGCGATGTCGATCTTCGCGGACGAGCATCACGCGCAGATGGTCATGCCAACGCTCGCGAAGATGAAGTTCGCGAACGAGGCGATGTTCGGCGCCGACCAGGGGCACGAGAACGAAGAGAAGTTCATGAACATGCTGAAGGTGATCGAGCTGCGCGGGGGCACGAAATCCGAGGCAGCGTTCATCAAAGAAGCGAACATGGTCCAGCAGGTGCTGACCGCGACGGGCGGGCGTGTCGGCGGCGACGAATGGCGCAACTTCATCCAGACCGGCAAGGTCGCTGCGAAGCAGATGCGCCAGGACGCGTTCTATTACCAGATGGAGCCGCTCATCCAGGAAATGGGCGGTCACGCGGCCGGCACCGGCGTGCAGGCGGCGTACAGCAACCTGATGCAAGGCAAGACGACCGTGCGCGCGGCAAAGCGCCTGGTCGAGCTCGGCCTCGTCGACAAGAAGTCGGTCGAGTACAACGCGATCGGCAATGTGAAGCGGATCAAGCCCGGCGCGCTGATTGGCGGCGACCTCTTCAACGCCTCGCCATTCGAGTGGATGGAGAAGGTACTGCTGCCGAAGCTGAAGGCCAAGGGCATCACGTCGGACGCCAAGATTCTGGAGGAATTCTCCACGATCATGACGAACGGCAACGGCGCGAACCTGTTCGCCACGATGTTCATGCAGCGCGAGCAGATTCACAAGAACGAGCGGCTGAATCGCGGCGCGTACGGGATCGACCAGCTGCATGCACTCGGGCAGCAGCAAACCGAAGGGAAAGAGCTGATCGCGCTGGAGAAGGTCCGCAACCTGCGCACCGTGATCGGCGAGCAGGTTCTGCCCGTGTACAACCGAGCGCTCGAGTTGACCACCAGTGTGCTCGAGCGGCTGCTCGGCTTCGCGAAGGAATATCCGAACTTCACGCGTGCGGTTGCAATCGGCGCGGCCGGCCTCGGCGTGCTGCTCGCCGTGCTCGGCACGCTGACGATCACGCTCGCGGCCGTGCTCGGGCCGCTCGCGATCGTGCGCTTCAGCATGTCGATGCTCGGCATCCAGGGCAGTGTCCTGGTGCGCGCGCTCGGCGCCATCGCGCGGACGTTGCTGTTCGTAGGCCGCGTCGCGCTGACGAGTCCCATCGGCATCGTGATCGCCGGCATCGCGCTTGCCGCGCTGCTCATCGTCAGGTACTGGGAGCCGATCAAGGCGTTTTTCTCGGGCTTCTGGCAAGGGCTCGCAGACGGCCTGAAGCCGCTCGCGCCGCTCGTCAGCCGAGCCTTCGGGATACTCGGCGCCGCGTTCGCACCGCTCAAACCGCTGTTCGTCTGGCTGATGGGCGCTGCGAAGGGTGTGCGGGACTGGCTCACACGACTACTGCCGCCCGTCGACGCAAGCAAGGAAAGCCTCGACGCCGCAACGGGCGCCGGCCGAGCCTTCGGCGCCTGGCTGGCCGACATCATCCGCGGCCTCGCTGATGCGTCGACGCGCTTCGCTGAGTTCGGATCGAACCTTATGTCCGGGCTCGTCGACGGGATCACTAACGGCCTGGGCGCCGTGAAGACCGCGATCCAGCGCGCTGGCGACAGCGTTGTCAGCTGGTTCAAGGAGCGGCTCGGCATCCACTCGCCGAGCCGCGTGTTCGCCGCACTCGGCGGCTTCACGATGGCCGGCCTCGAGCAGGGGCTGCGCAACGGCCAGGACGGGCCGCTCGCGACGGTGCGCGAGCTCGGCAAGCGGATCGTCGCGGCCGGCGCCGGCATCGGCCTCACGGGAGCAGCAATCGCGGGCAGCGCACCGCTTTCCGTCGACAACCGGCCGCCGCTGATCGCCGCAACGGCCGCGCGCTCGCCGGCATCGGCGCCCGCGCCGATCACGATCAACGTTTACGCGTCGCCGGGCATGGACGCGAATGCGCTCGCGCAGAAGGTGCTGCAGGTGATGCGACAGGCGCAAGCGGCGCAGGCCGCGCGCGAGCGCTCGCGCCTGCGCGATCGGGATTGAAGGGGGATTGTCATGATGATGGCGCTCGGGCTGTTCGTGTTCAGCCTGTCGACGCTGCCCTACCAGGAGTTGAAGCGCCGGCGCGGCTGGCGCTACGCGAGCAACAACCGTGTCGGCCGGAAGCCGGCGCGGCAGTACGTTGGCGAAGTTGACGAAACGATCGTCCTCTCCGGCGTGCTGCTGCCCGAACTGACCGGCGGCGATCTGTCGCTGTCGGTGCTCGAGGCGATGGCCGAGCAACACACCGCGTGGCCGCTGATCGAGGGCACCGGCCACATCTACGGCATGTTCACGATCGACGACATCGATACGGCGCGCACGCTGTTCTTCCCGGATGGCGCGGCGCGCCGCATCGACTTCACGGTGGCGCTCACGCGCAACGACGACATCAACATGCTGGGAATTGTCACCGATGCGATCAAGGAGGCGATCTCGCTATGAACCTGGCCGACTTGCCGGGCGCCGAGTTGATGCAGAAAACCGCGCTGGCCGACGATCGCGTGCCGCGCGCGATCTACTCGATCACGCTGGCCGGCAAGGACATTACGCACAAGTTCGACGGTCGGCTGATCTCGATGACGCTGCAGGACAACCGCGGCTTCGAGGCCGACCAACTCGACATCAGCCTGGACGACTCGGACGGCGCGCTGGAGATCCCGAGCCGCGGCGTGAGACTGAAGGTGGCGATCGGCTGGGCCGGCGCTGCGAACGGGCTCGTCGATAAAGGCGAGTTCGTTGTCGACGAGGTGCGGCACACCGGCACACCAGATGTGCTCACCATTCGCGCGCGCAGCGTCGATCTGCGCGCGGGCCTCTCTATCAAGAAGGAGCGGTCCTGGCACCGGCAAACGGTCGGCGCGATCGTGCGCGCGATCGCGAGCCAGAACAAGGTAGAGGCGCGTGTCAGCCGTGCGCTCGACGGCCAGCTCGTCGACCATATCGACCAGACTGCCGAATCGGACGCCAATTTGCTCACGCGCTTGGCCAAAATGTTCGACGCAATCGCAACCGTGAAGAACGGGAAGCTACTGTTCATCAAGGCTGGCGAAGCGACCACGGCGAGCGGCAAGCCGTTGCCGCCCGTCACAATCGCCCGCGACGTCGGCGACCGCCACGAGTTCGGTGTCGCCGATCGCGACGCGTATTCCGGCGTGCAGGCGTTCTACCTGAACACGCGCACCGCAAAGAAGCAGTCGACCACCGTCAAGCGGCGCCGGCGGCGCACCACGAAGAAGAAGCCCATCGATAAGAGCGGCGACGTGCTGTTTGGCACGGCGGAGAACGTGAAGGTGCTGCGGCACACGTACGCGAACAAAAGCAACGCGACGCGCGCGGCGAAGGCGGAATGGGAGAAGCTGCAGCGCGGCGTCGCGGAGTTCAGCATCGTGCTCGCGCTCGGCCGGCCCGAACTCATGACCGAGCTGCCTGTAACCGTGCGCGGTTACAAACGCGTCATCGACGACTGCAAGTGGATCGTCGCCCGTGTTACACATACGCTCGACGGCAACGGCGGATTTACATCAGACCTCGACCTAGAGGTCAAGGCGACCGAGGTGCCGGAGTTCGACACCTCGGATGGAGCATGAACTACTGCATCAGCATGCGGTGGATAGCGGACAGGCTCGCGAGTGAGCTTGTGACGAGCTGCACGAGATCAGCATGCTCGGCAGGGGACAGCGTTCGCAGTCGGCGCCCTGCGCGCTTCTTCCTGGGCGGATCAGCGGAACGCATCCTTTGTGTAGTCGGGTTCGCTTCCGCGCAGCGATCGATGGCCCCGTCGATCGTTGTTTCAATGGCATCGAGTTGGTCTTGCTTCGTGTTACGCACTACGGATACCTCTTCGGATATTGTGAACCACGTTACCGCGTGAAACGACATTCACGCGTCAAATAACGCGGCCCTATTTTCGTGCGTTACGAATGAAAATGAAACGTAGGGAAAAGGCTTTCGAAAGTTAGGTAAAAGCCTACGTCTGCCTCGGTCCCGGCGGCCAGATTGAGCGGTGTTCGCGACACGCTGCTAGATTGCGTCATGCCCACATTGCGCAATCGTATGAATCCGTCCACGAGGCCGATACAATTCAACTGGAACCTTCTCAGGGCCTTTGCGGAGATCGCCCGTTACCGCAGCATCACGGAGGCCGCGCACGCGCTTGGCGTGCAACGGCCGACGGTCAGCCAGAAGATCACCGAGCTCGAAAAGATATTGGGCCTCCCGTTGATGGAGCGGCGTTCCGGTAGCGATGGATTCCGCCTCACTCAGTACGGGAGACGACTGCGCATGATCGTGTCCCGCTTCGATCAGGAGTTAGCGGCGCTGCGCGGGCAGCCGGAGTGCTCGCCATCCATGTTGGATGCGGCAGACATCCTGGGGCACGTGGAAGACGCGATGGAGGCGCTCAAGCGCGCCGCGGATACCCTGCGCCGGTCCTAAGTAAGTCAGTCTTGACTGATCTGACCGCGTTTACGAGATACGCGTTGTCGCTTGGTCTGCTCCACACTGGCTTGTGCCGCCTTCACTTCCTCCTCAACGAACGCGTCCAGCTTCGCCATGCGATTCGCCGCGATTCGTGGAATCCGCTTTGAAGGTTGGCCAGACACGGTCATCTCGCCAATGTGCAGGTAACCGTTGATCGCGCCTTGCACAGCGGCGCGTCCGATGTCGTTCAGTTGCAAAAAGCTGTCTACCAGGTCAGCTACGTCAGGCGGCAATTTCGATTGCGTCGCACGCTCGCCAGTAATCACGTACAGCACGTCAACGCCGATCTTGGCGAGCGCCGCCAGGTAGTTCGCGTCTGGTGATCGCGTACCGGATTCGTAGTTCAGTTGCGCCTGCTTTCCCAGCCCACCCAGCGCAGCGAACTCTGCCTGGCTTAGTCCGATGCGCATCCGTTCCTCCTTCAAACGGTCGCCAATCGTTTTCTCTACCATCTTGAAGTTTCGTTTTGAGTACCCTAAACTTCACTCATCCCTAGTGAAGCACTGTCCAAACTGAGTATAACCGCCATGACAACCCCCCAAGGCCCCCGGCGCGCACCGGCCGGCGTCATGTCCAGCAAGCCGGTTTCCCTGCGCCTTCTGCCCGCCGAGCGCAGCCAGCTCGAACAGCTCGCCAGACGTGAGCCTCGCTCTCTTGCGAGCCTCACGCGCCTGATCTATCTCGAAGGGCTGCCGCACTACCTCGCCAAGGTGTCCTCGTTCGAGGACACGTCCGCCAAAGTTTCCGCCAGCTGACCGGAGGTGATCATCATGTATCCCGATCCCAAGCGCGTCCGCGACAACCGCCTGATGCTGCGGTTCGACGACTACGAATACGCGCTCATCACCGCGCTTGCTAACTATCAGGGCGAGCAAACCGCCACGCTGATTCGCCAGATGGTTCTGCGAGAAGCCGCCGAAGCCCTGTTGCCATCGAGCAATGTAGCTCGCGACCAGGCCCGATAGCAGCAGCCTTGGAGCAGCCGATTCAATGCCCGAACTCGAAATCACCTTCACCGAGCAGGACGCCGAGATTCTCGAGCGCGTACGGCAACAGCAAGGCCTCGCGTCGATTCAGCAAGCGGCGGAATGGCTCGTGAAGCGACGGCTGCGCCTCGGCGCACGTCGCCTCACCGGACGAGACCGGGCGCTCTACGTCGTCCATAACAACAGCCGTAATTGACGCGGCCATTTCCGACAGGAAGTCACGATGAAATTGAAGTGCCATCACTGCGGCAGCCGCGCCGTCATTCGGACCAGCCGTCCGCTGTCCGTCCTCGTCCGGGAGGCGTACTGCCAATGCACCAACATCGAGTGCGCGACGACGTACAAGATCCATATTGCCGCAGTCCACACGATCGCGCCGAGCCTCAATCCGAACCCGATGGTCTACCTGCCCGTCGGCAAGGTTGACCGGCTACCCCAGGATCCGCGCCAGCTCTCGCTGATCGACGCCTAACCCGTAACCGCAGCTAGTTGTTTCACACCCATCGCACCCGCCTCGCGCGGGCGCGGGGGACTCCTTTTGCCTGAAATTCTGGAGAAACCTCATGCAAACGCCGACTTCCGCCCACGTCACCACTCTCAGCTCGTCGCTGGATTTCAACCAGCGCGTCGCCTATCTGCAGAAGCTCTGCGCGACTGACGTCCGTGCCGACGTGTTTGTCGCATCCGCACGCGCACTCGGATTCACCGTGTCGTGGGATCTCTCGCGCGGCACGCCGCTGCTCGCCTGGCTGCACTGAGCCGATGCGCGCGCCGCTCACCGACGTCGACCTGCGCGCGGCATGGCATCGCCTGCGCATGGTCGGCGATTTCGACACGTCGATCCGCCATCGCGCCGTGCGCCTGGTCGTGGAATCCGCGGCGCGCGCGATGCAGGACCGAGAACAAGCCCGGTTGCGGCGCAGCTCCGACGCGAAGCGATGCGCTGCGAATGACTTCGACGAATGACGAATCCGCGCCGACTGCCGGCGCACTCACCTGGAGCCAAACCATGAAACCATACGTTTTCGGCATCAGTGTGCTGCTGATGCTCTCGCTCTCCCTCACCGGCGCCTACTACCTCACCACCGACGTCCTGCGCCTATTCGACGTCCGATACGCACGCCCGATCGCCTTCGTCGGCGGCGTCGCGGTGATGGTTGCGCTCGTCGTCGCGCTCGGATGGTCCGTTCCGCCTCGGGGGTGATGTGATAACGATCGAATCCGCCATCCGCTATGAGCTGCTAACCTCGGCCGGTCTGCGCACCGTCACCGGCGAGCATGTCGTCATTCCGAACGACGTCGGCGCGACTTTCGGCATCCACGCCGAGCCCTATCTTGCCGACGGGCACCCGGAAAAGTGGGTCGTCACGCACCTGGCCTCGGGCATGCAAGCCGGGACGGGCACATCCCGCACCGCAGCCATCACAAACGCGACGACGAACGTCGAACGCAATCGGCCCCGGCTGCGCACCATGCTCGACGAGGCGACTGCGGCCCGCACCGATCTGCAGTTCGCCACCTATCAGCTCGCGCGCAATCGGCTCGCGATCCTGGGGGAAGCCGCATGACCCGCCTCGATGCTTCGTCGCACGATGCGACGCTCCGGGCTGCGATCGCCGCGGCCGCAAATCCTCTGCACTTCAACAACCGCCCCGGCAGCGTCGCTCGCCAGTGCGCGCTCGGCCTGTTCGTCGCGGCGTTGAGCGATCGCCTCGCGCTCGAGTTCCCCGAGTCCGCCGACGCGCTGCGCGCGCTCGTCTTCTCTCCCGCGACGCCGGCCAACCCGGCTGTCAACGCCCCGCAGCAACCTGAACAACAGCAATAACGATGGCCTCGATCGACGAACTGAAACAACGCATCGACCTGCACGACCTCGCCGATCGCCTCGGTCTCAAGCGCGGCCGCGGCGGCAACAAGGCGCTCTACCATTCGCCGCAGCACGAGGACAAAAATCCGTCCCTGTCGATCTACGTGAATCACCCGAAGCATGGCACCGGCTGGCGCGATCACAGCGCCGGCGTCGGCGGCTCGTGCATCGATCTGGTCATATATGCGCGCGGCGGCACCGTCGCGGACGCTGTACGTTACCTGCACGATGCGTACGGCATTCCGCTCGACCGGTCGGCGCCGACCGAGCGCCGTGAGAAAACGACCGTCGAATACATCGCCGACCGGTGCTTCGCGGAGCGGGACCAGGTCCGCGAATACCTCGGCGGCCGCGGCATTTCGGCCGCGGCGATCGACGCCGCGATCGCCGCACGTACGCTAGGGTTCAACACGTGGACGAGCACGAAAGTTGCCGCCGGCGAAGTCGGGCACGGCGGGCCGGCCGCCGCGTTCATCGTGCGGGCGCCGGCCGACGGCGGCGTCGTCGCCGTCGACATGCGCTACGTGGATCCCGCACTGAACGGCGGCGTCAAAACGCAGACGCAGGGCGACAAGGCGGGCTACGGCTGGACCGCGGATCCCCGGCGGCTGGAGAAGGCGAAGCGCGTATTCCTCGTCGAAAGCGCGATCAATGCGCTGTCGATCGACACGTGTGCGCTGCCCGGCGCGGCCGCGCTCGCGCTGCGCGGCCTCGGCAACGTTGACACGCTGGACTTCACGCCGCTGCGAGGCAAGCAGGTTGTGATCTGCTTGGACAACGACGAGCCATTCGCTGACGGCCATCCACGCGCCGGCCACCGTCCCGGCCCCGAAGCAGCGTGGGCGCTCTACGAACGGCTCACCGCCTTGAACATCAGCGCCGTGCTCGTCGACCAGGCTGACTGGCTCGCCGACCTCGCGGACGGGGAGAAGCAGCAGAAGCCCATCAACGACGTCAACGACTACCTGCAGCTGCGCGGCCCGCTCGAACTCGCGCGTGCGCTCGAGCAGCTGGAGCCGTGGCTGATCGCCGGCCTCGCCGGCGACGCCACACGCCGCGGCCGGCCGCGCATCTCTCTGCCGCCGCACGACTTCGCACAGTACTGGCGCTTCCGCGTGCGGCCCGACTTCACCAGCTATATCACGAAGATGGACCGCAACGAGGAATCGGGCGTCGAGACACCGGTGATGACGGATCTGTGCGGTTTCCGCATCGCCGGCATGAGCCGCGTGTCGGTCGCGAGCGCGACATCGACGATGACGGGCGACGCCGACCAGGCGCCGACTGTGTACTTCGCCGTGTCGGTGCAGGCGCCGCGCCACGGCGCGCAGCTCATTCGCCGCGTGATGCTCGACGACCAACTGCACAACGTCGACCAGTGGGGCAAGTTCGGCCCGATCTGGGCGCCGGCGCCGTTCAAGCGCATGGTCAATATCCTCGAACGCGGCGCCGACCTCGGCGCGCGGCAGGCCGCGAACTTCGTGGGGCTCGCGTGGCGCGACGGCCGGCTCATCGTCAACGAAGGCCCGGATTGCTACTTCACCGAAGCGGACAAGCAGTGTCCGTATCACAACCTCACATTCCCGAGCGGCCCGATCAGCGACGCGCGCTGCGTCATCAGGGCCTACCAGACAACGTTCAAACAGAACGCCGCGACGATCCCGCTCGTCTGGGCGCTCGGCGGCCACCTGAAGGCGCTACTCGGCTTCTGGCCGCACATCACGATTCAGGCGAACAAGGGCGCCGGCAAATCGACGCTCATCAAGCGTCTCGAACGGTCGCTCGCGTTCACTATGTTCTCCGGCCAGTCGCTGCAGACCGAGTTCCGCCTGCTGACCAGCATCAGTCACACGAGCCATCCGGTCGGCTGGGAGGAGCTGTCGGCACGCCGGCAGGACGTGATCGACAAGGCGGTCGGCCTGCTGCAGGAGAACTATCAGTACACCGTCACGCGCCGCGGCGCCGACATGACCGAATACCTGCTGTGCGCGCCGGTGATGCTCGCCGGCGAGGACGTGCCCGTGCGCAGTCTGCTCGGCAAGCTCGTACGCACGACGCTCACCGGCAAGCGCGGCCCGCTGCTGCCCGACGACCTGCCGCGCTTCCCGGTACGGCAGTGGCTCGAATTTCTCACCGGGCTCGACAAGCGCGCCGTGCTCGACCAGTACGCGACGCTGCGCGACAAGGCGCTGGCCAACTGCCGCGCGAGCGGCGAGGACGACGGCGCGAAACGCATGGCCGGCAACTACGCGGCCGTCGCGCTCGCGTGGCGCTACCTGTGCGAGTTCGCCGGCATGGATCCGACGGAAGGCGACTTCCCGCGCGATCTGCTCGCTGAAATGAACGGCCACATCGCCGAGACGAGCGCCGATCGGGAACCGTGGGTCTGGATCATGGAAACCGTGCTGTCGGAAATCGACGGCGGCAACTACAAGCACCCGTACACGTTCGACATGGTCGACGGCGAGTTCTGCCTACTGCTGCGCACCGGGCACGTGATGGACCACATCGCGCACACGAGCGCGCTGCGCGACAAATGGAACGCCCTGCCGGTGAAGTCGGACCGCGTGTTCAAGGCGCAACTCAAGCACGCCGGCGTCGTGGTTGGCGAGAAGGAAGTCGAGCGGCGCATCTATACCCGTCGCGTGCCGTACCTCACGCCGATCTCGCTCGAGTGCCTGGCCGGCTACGGGCTGCACGTGTCGGTTCGCGAAGATCTGGCGACCGACGCGGCCGAGCAGCGAGGCCGCGCATGATGCCCTCCCAGCCAATGCGGCCGCCGTGCTGCACGCTGCTCCCCGTCTCCCTCGCGAGTCGAACCTGCCGGGCGAAAGCGCGGGCCTCGATGAAAGCGGGCCGCGCGGGCCGTTTTTTCCATCGGGAAGGGGCAGGCAGCGCACGCGAATCCTGGTTTTCGAGGGCGTCCGTTCGTAAGTCTTTGATTGTTGAGAAGAGTACCGCCATGTGTCGCCCTCCATTCGCCATTAGTCGGGGCGTTTTTGCCACTAGTCCGATTTTCGCGCCGGCGACCATCGCCCCTTCCTCTTTTCTCTCTAATTCATTGAAAAAGAAGAGAAAAGAAAGCAGGGAAGAAGCAATAAAAGGCAGGAATCGAGCGCCACGAGTCTTGGACTTTTTGCCACGGGTTTGCGCCTGTGCCTATTTTTTGAGCCACGAGTTTTCAGGCCCATCCACGGGTAACTCATGGCAATTGGTGGCACAAAATCCCCACAAAAATCAGTGAGTTAAACCAAAAACCAGCGCAAACCACGAATCCACGAGTTGCGCTGCGTGTGGTTCCTTTTCGTAACAGCAATGCGTATGGAAAAATATCTGGGGCGCAGTGAGCTGCGCGAACTGACCGGAACGCCAATCCGCGCGCGCCAAATCCGTTGGCTCGCGCAACAGGGTTGGCCGCACGTCGTGGACGTCCACGGCCGTGTACTCGTAGCGCGCGCTTACCACGACAAACAAATGGGCATCATCGATTCGAGCTCTGCGCTTTCGACGCACGTAGCGACGCAGACATCGCTCAATCTCGGCGCAGTGTGATGGCAGGCAAAGCAAAAACCCCCGGTGCAATTCCGCGCTTCCGCTCGCGCAAAAACGCGAACGGCTCGTTGCGGTACTACTACGATCACGGCCCGGCGAACGGTCGGCGCATTCTCGAACCACTCGGCACGGATCGCGTCGCAGCGCTCCAACGTTGGGCCGAACTCGAGGGTACGCGTGCGCCGTTGTCCGGCGAAAGAACGGTGCACACGTTCACCATGCTCGAGCAGGCTTATCGCGTTCGTGAACTGCCACAAAAGTCGGCGGCGACCCAGCGCATGTACGACCTCTTTCTCTCCAGGCTCGGTGCCGTTATCGGAGAGCGCGAACTGGACACGCTCACACCTGCTGACGTCGCAACGATCTGGCGCGCAACGGCTGAGAAACGCGGCGTCGTGACAGCCAACCGGACGAAAGCCGTGCTGTCTCTCGTCCTAAATTGCGCGCGACTTTGGGGCATGATGACGATAGCGAACCCGTGTGTCGGCGTGCGCGGGAAGAAAGAAACGGGCCGGCAGGGGGTCCTCGTCGATGACGAACTTTACGCCGCCGTCTACGCCGTGGCCGACCAGCCACTACGCAACGCGATGGACCTGGCCGATCTCTGCGCGCAGCGCCCATCAGACGTGCTGCGCGTACAGCGCTCCAATATCGTGCGGGGCAATCTCATCTTCCGCACGCAGAAGACAGGCGCATTCGTCACTGTTCAGATAACGGGCGAGCTGGCGGCGCTGATTGATCGACTCCTCGCTTGGCGTGGTTCAAAGGTCGACGTCTCGCCTTACCTGTTGCGCGACGAGGAAGGCTATCCGCTCACGAAAGGCCAGCTGCGCGCGCGCTTTGACAAGGCGCGCGAGCGCGCGGGCATCGACAAAGCGAAATTTCAGTTTCGCGATCTCCGCGCGCGCGGCGTGACGCACAAGACGATCGATGAAGGACTAGAGGCTGGGCAGCGGCTCGCAGGACACAGCGGCCCCGGCATGACGGCGCGGTACGTGCGCGGGACGCGGCCGGTAAAACCGTCCCGGTGACGCTCATTGGAAACGTGAGCCCGCCATTGGAAACGCGAAGGGGTTACGCAAACATCGCGTAACCCCTTGATTTCATTGGTGCCGGCTGCAGGACTCGAACCCGCCACCTGATGATTACAAATCAACTGCTCTACCAGATGAGCTAAGCCGGCGTAAGCGCGAGATTCTACCTCATTTCACGATCTTGAGGCGAGGCCTGCTGCTGCCTTTCGACCCGTCGCCGTCGCTCTTCGGAGGCTCGTCCGCGCCCTCCGACGGCTCCTCGTTGGCACCTGCATCGCCGACCGGCGTCAGCCCGGCCGACGACTCGCCGCGCTGCGCATCGTCCGCGTGCTCGGCATCGTCGTCGAACGCACCGGAGTCCTCGCCCTCACCGGCCACCGCATCGACCTGAAACGCCATCCCCTGCCCGTTCTCGCGCGCATAGATCGCGAGCACGTTCGCCACGGGAATCTCGATCTTGTGCGCCTTTCCGGAGAACCGCGCAGTGAACTCGACCCACTCGTTGCCCATCTGCAGCTGGCTCGTCGCCTCGAAACTGATATTGAGCACGATCTCGCCGTCACGCACGAACTGACGCGGCACGCGTGTCGAATTGTCGACTCTCACCGCGATATGCGGCGTGTAACCGTTATCGGTGCACCACTCGTACAGCGCGCGCAGCAGATAAGGCTTCGTTGAAATCTCTTGCATCACAATCCTCGAACCCGGGGCGGGCAAGGCGGCATCCCGCACTGCCCGCCCCGTCATGCCTTCATTGCATCATCAGCGACGCATGACCTTTTCGGACGGCGTCAGTGCTTCGATGTACGCCGGACGGCTGAAGATCCGCTCGGCATACTTCATCAGCGGCGCAGCATTCTTCGACAGCTCGATCCCGTAGTGATCCAGACGCCACAGCAGCGGCGCGATCGCGACGTCGAGCATCGAGAATTCCTCGCCGAGCATGTACTTGTTCTTCACGAAGATCGGCGCGAGCTGCGTCAGGCGATCGCGGATCGCGAGGCGCGCCTTCTCGTGGTTCTTCTCCGCCGCCTTGCCCTTCTCGTTCTCGAGCGTGCTGACGTGAACGAACAGTTCCTTCTCGAAGTTAAGCAGGAACAGACGCGCACGCGCGCGCTGCACCGGGTCGGCCGGCATCAGTTGCGGATGCGGGAAGCGCTCGTCGATGTACTCGTTGATGATGTTCGATTCGTACAGGATCAGGTCGCGCTCGACGAGAATCGGCACCTGGCCGTACGGGTTCATCACCGAAATGTCTTCCGGCTTGTTGAACAGGTCGACGTCGCGAATCTCGAAGTCCATGCCCTTCTCGAACAGCACCAGCCGGCAACGCTGGGAGAACGGGCAAGTTGTGCCGGAATACAGAACCATCATATTTGCGTTTCCTCAAAAAAGCCGAGGGCCGGCGCGCGGCGAAACCCGTTGCGCGAGTTCCGCGTTGCGCCGGCCCCACGCCGGTCAGGCGTGATTACTTGATATCTTTCCAGTACGCGGCATTGAGCCGCCAGGCCAGGAAAGTCAGGACACCGAGAAAGATCAGCACCCATACGCCGAGGCGCTTGCGGGTCTGCTGAGCCGGCTCGGCCATCCACGTCATGTACGCCACCAGGTCGGCAACGGCAGCATCATAATCGGGCGGCGACAGCGTGCCCGGCGTGACCTGCTGAAAGCCGACGAGCGTACGCACCTTCTCGCCCGTCTCCTCGTCCGTCTTTTCCTCGAATTTCGCGGCGCGCTGCCCCTGCAACTGCCAGAGCACATGGGGCATGCCGACGTTCTCGAACACCGCGTTGTTCCAGCCGGTCGGCCGCGTATCGTCGCGGTAGAAACTCCGCAGATACGTATACAGCCAGTCGCGGCCGCGCGCGCGCTCCTCGACCGACAGGTCGGGCGGCGTGGTGCCGAGCCAGTTCTTCGCGTCTTCGGGCCGCATCGCGACGGTCATCGTGTTGCCGACCTTGTCGGTCGTGAACAGGAGATTCTTTTCGATCTCCTTCTGGGATATGCCCAGATCCGTCAGACGGTTGTAGCGCATCAGGTTCGCGCTATGGCAGTTCAGGCAATAGTTTACAAACAATTGCGCGCCGTGCTGAAGCGAAACGAGATTTTCCGTGTTATCGGGCGCCCGGTCGAGCGGAAAATTGCCCTCCGCCGACGCGGCGGGCGCGCCCAGCAGCGCACACGCGGTCGCGCCGATCAGCGCGAGCGTCGAAAGCAGTTTCTTCATGTCGTTCTCTCCTCGCTCACGTTAATGGGGCTTGAAGCGCACCCGTTCCGGCGGCTGCTTGAACGTGCCAAGCGGCGTCCAGACCGGCATGCCGAGGAAGAACGCGAAATAGATCAGCGCGCAGCCCTGCGCAATCAGCGTCGCGGCCGGGGATGGCGGCCGTGTGCCAAGGAACGCGAGGGTCAGGAAGGCGGCGACGAAGATCCCGAGGAACACCTTGTGGAACAGCGGCCGGTAGCGGATCGACTTCACCGGACTGCGGTCGAGCCACGGCAGGAAGAACAGCGTGATCACCGCCGAACCCATCACGACGACGCCCCAGAACTTCGATTCCGTCAGATACATGAATACGACGATCGCGGCGGCCAGCACGGGCAGACCGATCTTCCACTTGCCGCGCGCGCGGATCAGCGCAAGCACGCCGAGCAGCGCGATCACGATCATCAGCACGATCTTGAACGGGTCGGTGGTCGCGCGCAGCATCGCGTAGAACGCGGTGAAATACCAGACCGGCGCGATTTCGGGCGGCGTCTGCAGCGGGTTCGCCGGCACGAAGTTGTTCGACTCGAGGAAGTAGCCGCCCATTTCCGGCGCGAAGAACACGATCAGCGCGAACACCATCAGGAACACGCAGACGCCGAAGAAGTCGTGCACCGAGTAGTACGGATGGAACGGGATGCCGTCGAGCGGAATGCCGTTCGCGTCCTTCTTCGCCTTGATCTCGATGCCGTCGGGGTTGTTCGATCCGACCTCGTGCAGCGCGACGAGGTGCGCGACGACGAGCCCGACCAGCACGAGCGGAATCGCGATCACGTGGAACGCGAAGAAGCGGTTCAGCGTGACGTCCGACACGACGTAGTCGCCGCGAATCCACAGCGACAGGTCGGGGCCGACGAACGGGATCGCCGAGAACAGGTTCACGATCACCTGCGCGCCCCAGAACGACATCTGGCCCCACGGCAGCAGGTAGCCGAAGAATGCCTCGGCCATCAGGCAGAGAAAGATCGCGCAGCCGAAGATCCAGACGAGCTCGCGCGGCTTGCGGTACGAGCCGTACATCAGCCCGCGGAACATGTGCAGATACACGACGACGAAGAACATCGACGCGCCCGTCGAGTGCATATAGCGGATCAGCCAGCCCCACGGCACCTCGCGCATGATGTACTCGACCGATGCGAACGCGAGCATCGAGTCGGGCTTGTAGTTCATCGTCAGGAAGATGCCGGTGACGATCTGGTTGACGAGCACCAGCAGCGCGAGCGAGCCGAAGAAGTACCAGAAGTTGAAGTTCTTCGGCGCGTAGTACTCGGAAACGTGCTTCTTCCAGGTGGTCGTCAGCGGGAAGCGCTGGTCGATCCAGCCGGTGAGACCTGTCGTGGAGACTTCCTTGTTGTCGGCCATCACGCTTCTCCTTTCTCGTCCTTGCCGATCACGAGGGTCGTCGCCGACGTGAACATATAGGGCGGGATGTCGAGATTCTGAGGCGCCGGCTTGTTCTTGAACACGCGGCCGGCAAGGTCGTACGTCGAACCGTGGCACGGGCAGAGGAAACCGCCCGGCCAGTCGTCCGGCAGGTTCGGCTGCGGACCCGGCGTGAAGCGCTGGCTCGGCGTGCAGCCGAGGTGCGTGCACACGGCCATCACGACGAGAATGTTCTTGCGATCGGCCCGCGAGCGATATTCGTTCGCGCAGTACGCGGGCAACGGCATCGAATACGGGGATTTCGTGTTGGGGTCGGCGACTTCCTTGTCGGCCTTGACCACGTCGGCCAGCATCGCGTCGGTACGATTGAGGACCCACACGGGCTTGCCGCGCCACGGCACGGTGATCATTTCGCCGGGCTTCAGGCCGCTGATATCGACCTCGACCGGCGCCCCGGCCGCTTTGGCTTTCGCGGACGGCGCCAGCGACGCCGCGAAAGGTATGACGGTGGCAACGCCTCCTACGCCACCTGCTACGGATGTCGCAATCAGCCAGGTACGGCGGCCGCTGTCGACGCGTTTCTCTTCCTTGTCTCGCATCACACGCCCCACTTCTGAGTTGGATTTACCGTCACGACTTTCCATTCCGCCGCTAGTTTGCGCGAATGGAGTCGCCATTTACAAGGCCCGACGGCAAAAATCCCCTCGAAGTGATTGATAGTCAAGGGTTTTCCCCCACTATAGGAGCAGTTAACTCACAGGCGTTTTAAGCGAGTGCTTCATAGACGCTTTTCGATGCGCCGCCGCAATTCCGGCCGTCAGACCGGATTGTGAATATCGATGAACAGGTGTTCGAGGTCGAATTGCTCCGACAAATGCGCACCAAGTGCCTGGATTCCGTAGCGTTCCGTCGCATGGTGCCCTGCGGCAACGTAGGCGACGCCGCTCTCCGCGACCGTATGCGTGACGAATTCGGATACCTCGCCGGTCAGGTACACGTCGGCGCCGGCCTCGATCGCCGCGTCGAAATAGCTCTGCGCCGCGCCGGTGCACCACGCGATGCGGCGCAGCTGCATGTCGCGATCGCCGAGCACGAGCGGTGCGCGGCCGAGCGTGTTCTCGACCTTCGCGACGAAGTGCTCGAGCGTGACGGGCATCGGCAGCGTGGCCATCCAGCCGAGATCGCCGTCGCCGAAATGCGACTCGCCGATCAGGCCGAGCTTCGCACCGAGCTGCGCGTTGTTGCCGAACTCCGGATGCGCGTCGAGCGGCAGATGGAACGCGAACAGGTTCAGGTCGTTCGCCAGCAGCAGCTTCAGGCGCTGGTACTTGCGGCCGGTGATCTGCGGCGCCTCGTTGCGCCAGAAATAGCCGTGATGGACGAGGACCGCATCGGCGCCCCACTCGAGCGCCGCCTCGAGAAACGCGACCGAAGCCGTCACGCCGGTCGCGATCTTCTCGATCTTGCGGCGCCCCTCGACCTGCAGCCCGTTCGGGCAATAGTCCTTGAAGCGCGCGGTTTCGAGGGTATTGTTCAAGTACAATTCAAGTTCGATCCGATCCATATAAACCTCTAATCCATTCAGATGCTTAGACGCTTCTGGCTGTTCTTCGCGCAAGCGGTCACGGTGCTGCTCGCGCTGATGTTCATCGTCGTGACGCTCAAGCCGCAATGGCTGCAACGTCAGGGACAGCTCGGCAAGCAGCTCGCCACGCCGATCGTCGCGCTGCGCGAAGTCGCGCCGGGCAGCATCGGCGGTGCAGCGGCGACCACGTCGTACGCCGATGCCGCGCAAAAGGCGATGCCGGCAGTCGTCAACGTATTCTCGAGCAAAGACGGCTCGCTGCCGCCCGATCCGCGCGCGAAAGATCCGCTGTTTCGCTATTTCTTCGGCGACCGCAACGCGCGCAAGCAGCAGGACGAACCGGCGGCCAATCTCGGCTCGGGCGTCATCGTGAGCCCGGAAGGTTACATTCTAACGAACCAGCACGTCGTCGACGGCGCCGACCAGATCGAAGTCGCGCTCGCCGACGGCCGTACCGCCACCGCGAAGGTGATCGGCAGCGATCCCGAAACCGATCTCGCGGTGCTGAAGATCAACATGACGAATCTGCCGACGATCACGCTCGGCCGCTCCGACCAGGCACGCGTCGGCGATGTCGTGCTCGCGATCGGCAACCCGTTCGGCGTCGGCCAGACGGTCACGATGGGCATCATCAGCGCGCTCGGCCGCAACCACCTCGGCATCAACACGTTCGAGAACTTCATCCAGACCGACGCGCCGATCAACCCCGGCAACTCGGGCGGCGCACTCGTCGACGTGAACGGCAACCTGCTCGGGATCAACACCGCGATCTACTCGCGCTCGGGCGGCTCGCTCGGCATCGGCTTCGCGATTCCGATGTCGACCGCGCGCACGGTGCTCGAGAGCATCATCACGACCGGCTCGGTCACGCGCGGCTGGATCGGCGTCGAACCGCAGGACGTGACGCCGGAAATCGCCGAGTCGTTCGGGCTCCAGCAGAAATCGGGCGCGATCGTCGCGGGCGTGCTGCAGGGCGGCCCGGCCGACAAGGCCGGCATCAAGCCGGGCGACATCCTCGTGACGGTCAACGGCGAGGACATCACCGATACGACGAAGCTGCTGAACGTCGTCGCGCAGATCAAGCCCGGCACGTCGACGAAGGTGCACGTGGTGCGCAAGGGCAAGCAATTCGACGTCAACGTCGTGATCGGCAAGCGTCCGCCGCCGCCGAAGCAGACGCTCGACGATCAGGACAGCGACACCGAGTAACGCGCGCCGCGCGGCCGGCATGGCGCACCGCGGTGCGCGGGCCGGCAGCCGCCGCGATCGCAAACGACGGACACGCAACGAAAAAGGGCAGCCGGCAGGCTGCCCTTTCTACTTTCGAGCGCGACGTGCAAGCGGCGCGGCGCACGTCGGCGGCATGACCGGCCCGCCGCTCAACTCGCGGCGCCGTTCTCCGCTTCGGCCTCGGCGCTCGGCTTCGGCACGAAGAATCGCGCGGCGAGAATGCCGGCCTCGTACAGCACGACGAGCGGCAACGCGAGCATCAATTGCGAGAATACGTCCGGCGGCGTGACGACCGCCGCGACGACGAACGCGCCGACGATCACGTACGGCCGGATTTCCTTCAGCTTCTGCAGCGTCAGCACGCCCATCCGCACGAGCAGCACGACGACGATCGGCACTTCGAACGTGACGCCGAACGCGATGAACATCCCGAGCACGAAACTCAGGTAGTTGTCGATATCGGTCGACATCTCCGCGCCGAGCGGGGCGTTGTAGTGCGCCATCACGCGGAAGATCGTCGGGAACACGAGGAAGTACGCGAACGCCATCCCGCAGAGGAACAGCACGTAGCTGCTGCCGACGAGCGGCGCGACGAGCTTCTTCTCGTGCTGGTACAGCCCCGGCGCGACGAATGCCCAGATCTGGTACAGCACGACCGGCAGCGCGATCACGAGCGCGACGAGCATCGTGACCTTCATCGGCACGAAGAACGAGCCCGTCACGTCGGTGACGATCATCTTGCCGCCCTTCGGCAGATTCTCCATCAGCGGCCGCGCGAGCAGCCGGAAGATGTCGGGCGCCCAGTAGACGAGCCCGAGAAACACGACGATGACGGCCAGCCCCGCGCGGATGATGCGATCGCGGAGCTCGACGAGATGGGAAATGAAGGTTTCTTCCGGAGCGTCGTCCGGATTCTGCTGGGGGTCGCTCACACCGGCCCTCGGTAGGATTGACGAGCGCGCATGCGCTCAGCTCAGAAGAAGCGCGCCGGCCGGCGCAGGCTCGCCGGCTGGTGCCGCGCGACGCGCGCCGCGCCCGATTGCACGTGCGTGCGGCGCGTCGTGGCGCGCTTGTACCAGACCGGCGTCGCGCTCTGCTTCACGCGCCAGTTGCGCCGCTTCGGCGCCGACGCCGCGACGCTGCCGCGCCATGCCGGGGCGGCCGGCTGCGGCTCGGATTCCGACGAAGCCGACGTGCCCAGCACCGCATCGTTCAGACCGCCAATCGCCGCATTCCACGACTCGTTGAGGTCCTTCTCGTGCTCGCGCAGGTTGTCGTGAATCGTCGTCTCGACGTTGCGCGCCGCCGTCTCGAAATCGCTTTTCATCGTGCGCAGCGCATCGAGCTCGATTTCGCGCGAGACCTCGGCCTTCACGTCGTTGATGTAGCGCTGCGCGCGGCCGAACAGCGCGCCGGCCGTGCGCGCAACGCGCGGCAGGCGCTCGGGACCGAGCACCACGAGCGCGACGACGCCGATCAGCGCCATCTTCGAAAGACCGAGATCCAGCATCGCGAATGCCTGTCAGCGCCGGCGTTACGCCTTGTTCGAATCGGAACGCGTCGCTTCCTTCGCGTTCACGTCCACCGTGCCCGAGCGCGGCAGTTGCTGCGCGTCGGCCGGCGCATCGCCGTCCTTCATGCCGTCCTTGAAGCCCTTCACCGCGCTGCCGAGATCGTTGCCGATGTTGCGCAGCTTCTTCGTGCCGAAAACCAGCGCGACGATCAGCAGCACGATCAGCCAGTGCCAAATGCTCAATCCACCCATGATGAAACCTCTCCTCAACCACGCCGCGTGCGGCGCAAATCGCCGGCGACGCGCCGGCTTCGACTGTCAATGCGGAAAATGCCCCGCGCCGTCAACCCATCCGCTGCCACGGACGCGGGCCGGCCAGGATGTGCGCGTGCAGATGGTAAACCTCCTGCCCGCCGCCGGGGCCCGTGTTGATCACGGTGCGGAAACCCGTTTCGCCACCCGTATACGCGACGCCCAGTTGGTCGGCAAGCCGCGCGACGAGCACCATCAGCCGGCCGAGCATCGGCGCGTCGTCGTCGGTCGCCGCCGACAGCGTCGGCAGATGGCGACGCGGGATCACGAGCACGTGCGTGTCGGCCGCCGGGCGGATGTCGCGGAACGCGACGAATTCGTCGTCCTCGTGCACTTTCGTGCTCGGGATTTCGCCTGCCGCGATCTTGCAGAACAGGCAATTCGGATCGTGACTCATGTTGCTCCTGCTGGTGCCCGCACGCGGCCCGTCAGAACCAGGCCTGCGGATCGAGCGCCTTGTTGTCGTTCAGGTACAGCCAACCCTTGATGATACGGTACAGCGTCCAAATCCACGTGACAAACATCACCGCGAACCCGACCGCCACGAACGCGAGCGCGAATCCGATCACGTAGGCGATCAGCGCGCGCCAGAACGTGCGGATCTGCCACTCGAAGTGATCGGCGTACGCCGTGCCGGCCACGTCGCCGCGCTTCACGTAGTTGATGATGATCGCGATGATGCCCGTGATTCCGCCGGTCAGCCAATGGATCGCGTACAGCGCATACAGCACATGCGTGAGCGTGCGCAGCCCCTTCAGGCGTTCGGCCTCCGCCGCGGCGGACACCGCCGGCGGCGGAAACTGGCTCGGCGTATCGGTCATGATGCTACCCCCGTCAGATGACAATTCTTACAGCTTACCGCACGACCGCCATCGGCGCGGGCCGCAGCACGTCAGCCGCCGTTTGCCTCGCGCTCGCGGCGCTTGCGCAGCGCCTTCTCCTCGATCCCCGACAGCCCTTCGCGCCGCTCGAGCTCGGCGATCACGTCGGCCGGGCTCAGATCGAAATGCGACAGCATCACGAGGCAATGGAACCAGAGATCGGCGACCTCGCCGACCAGCGCGGACGGCGCGCCGCCCTGGCGCACGTCCTTCGCGGCCAGCACGACTTCGGTCGCCTCTTCGCCGATCTTCTTCAGCACTGCGTCGTCGCCCTTGTGGAACAGGCGCGATACGTACGATTGTTCGGGATCGCCGCCCTTGCGGCTGTCGATCACGCCGGCGAGGCGCAGCAGCGTGTCTTCGGTCGATTGCGTCATTTGTAGATATGTTCGGGGTCTTTCAGCACCGGATCGACCGCGACCCAGTCGCCTGCGTCGACAGTGCCTTCGAATTTCTGGAAAAAGCACGAATGCCGGCCGGTGTGGCATGCGATGCCCGACACCTGCTCGACCTTCAGCAGTACGACGTCTTCGTCGCAGTCGAGCCGCACCTCGTGCACGTGCTGCACGTGGCCCGACTCCTCGCCCTTGAACCACAGGCGCTTGCGCGAGCGCGAATAATAGACCGCGCGCCGCGTCTCGATCGTCTTCGCCAGTGCTTCGCGGTTCATCCACGCGAACATCAGCACGTCGTTCGTCGACGCTTCCTGTGCGATCACGGGCACGAGGCCGTTGTCGTCCCAGCGGACCTTGTCGAGCCACGTGGGCAGCGGTTTCGTTTCGGTATTCATCACAGCCTCACCGGGATGCCCTGCTCGGCCATGAAGCGCTTCGCTTCGCCGACCGTGTGCTCGCCGTAGTGGAAGATGCTCGCGGCGAGCACCGCATCCGCACGGCCGTCCTTGATGCCGTCGGCCAGATGCTGCAGCGAGCCGACGCCGCCCGATGCGATCACCGGCACCGGCACCGCGTCGGACACACCGCGCGTGAGCGCGAGGTCGAAGCCCGACTTCGTGCCGTCGCGGTCCATGCTCGTGAGCAGGATCTCGCCCGCGCCGAACTCGGCCATCTTGCGCGCCCATTCGATCGCGTCGAGGCCCGTGCCCTTGCGGCCGCCGTGCGTGAACACTTCCCAGCGCGGTGGCTCGCCGTCGGCCGACACGCGCTTCGCGTCGATCGCGACGACGATGCACTGCGAACCGTACTTGTCGGCCGCGTCGCGCACGAGCTGCGGATTCGCGACTGCCGACGAATTCATGCTGACCTTGTCCGCGCCCGCGTTGAGCAGGCGCCGCACGTCCTCGACGGCGCGCACGCCGCCGCCGACCGTCAGCGGGATGAAGACCTGCGACGCGACGGCCTCGATGATCGGCAAGATCAGGTCGCGCTGGTCGGACGTCGCGGTGATGTCGAGGAACGTCAGTTCGTCGGCGCCCTGCTCGTCGTAGCGGCGGGCGATCTCGACGGGGTCGCCCGCATCGCGCAGTTCGACGAAGTTTACGCCCTTGACGACACGCCCGGCAGTCACGTCCAGGCAGGGGATGATGCGTTTAGCTAGAGCCATGATGTTGCGCCAAATGCCGCGACGGGGACGGCCGGTTACGGCCGGTCGGGCGGCCGGTTGCGGACGTCTCGCACGAGACGCCCGGTCGGGCCGCCCGCAGGCGGCCCCGGCGAAAGCGAAGAACGCGCTCAGGCGTCGTCGAGCTCGCCGTTCAGTTCATCGGCACGCCGTTGCGCGGCCGCGAAATCGAGATCGCCGGAGTAGATCGCGCGACCGCAGATCACACCTTCGACACCTTCTTCTTCCACTTCGCAGAGCTTGTCGATGTCTTCGAGGTTCGACAGGCCGCCGCTCGCGATCACCGGGATGCCGACCGCCTGCGCGAGCTTCACGGTCGCGTCGATGTTGATGCCCTGCAGCATTCCGTCGCGGCCGATGTCGGTGTAGACGATCGATTCGACACCGTAATCCTCGAACTTCTGCGCGAGGTCGATCACTTCGTGGCCGGTCAGCTTGCTCCAGCCGTCGGTCGCGACCTTGCCGTCCTTCGCGTCGAGGCCGACGATGATGTTGCCCTGGAACGCCGTGCATGCGTCGCGCAGAAAGCCCGGGTCCTTCACGGCCGCCGTGCCGATGATCACGTACGACAGGCCCGCGTCGAGATACTTCTCGATCGTCTCGAGGCTGCGAATGCCGCCGCCGAGCTGCACCGGGATTTCATCGCCGACTTCGTCGAGGATCGCTTCAATCGCATCGAGATTCTTCGGCTTGCCGGCGAATGCGCCGTTCAGGTCGACGAGATGCAGCCGCCGGGCGCCGAGATCGACCCACTTGCGGGCCATCGCCGCCGGGTCCTCGGAGAAAATCGTGGCCTGGTCCATATCGCCCTGTTTGAGGCGCACACACTGACCGTCTTTGAGATCGATGGCCGGAATCAGCAGCATAGCAATCGGGTGTCGTCGTGGAAAAAGAAAAGAATCCGGCGCGTACCGGCCAAACCGGTGCCGCGCCGTCTCGCTAGTTTAGTACAACTCTTTCGGCGCCTACGCGCGCGAGCCCCGTACGACGGGCGTTTCCGGCCCGTCGACTGTGGCTCGCGCACCACGTTTACGGTTTCCAGTGTACGAAGTTGCGATACAGACGCAACCCGACCTCCGCACTTTTTTCCGGGTGGAATTGGGTCGCGAAGATGTTGTCGCGCGCGACCGCGGACGTAAACGGCGCGCCGTACGCCGTTTCGCCGACCGTATGCGCCGGATCGTCCGGCGTCACGTAATAGCTGTGCACGAAATAGAAATACGCATCGTCGGGCACGCCGTCCCACAGCGCGTGTGCGCGCGACTGGCGCACGCGGTTCCAGCCCATCTGCGGAACCTTGAAGCGCGAGCCGTCGTCCTGCAGCCGGCCGTCGAGTTCGAAGCGCACGACCTTGCCGGGCAGCAGCCCGAGCCCCTTCGTGTCGCCTTCCGCGCTCCAGTCGAACAGCATCTGCTCGCCGACGCACACGCCGAGCAGCGGCTTCGTGCGCGACGCTTCGACGACGGCCTCCTGCAGGCCCGACTCGCCGAGGCAGCGCATGCAGTCCGGCATCGCGCCCTGGCCCGGCAGCACGACGCGGTCGGCCGCGCGAATCGCGGCCGGCGTATCGACGATCGCCACGTCGGCGGCCGGCTCGGCCTTCTTGAGCGCCTGCGCGACCGAGCGCAGGTTGCCCATCCCATAATCCACAATCGCAATCGAAGTTTTCATCTCAGTGCAGGCAGTAGCGCCCTCAGTCCATTGACGATGAATTCCACCGCCAGCGCCGACAGCATCAGACCCATCAGCCGCGTGGCGATGTTGATGCCGGTACGGCCGATCCAGTTCGCGATCGGCTCCGCGAGCCGCATCGCAACGAAACACAGCAGGGCCAGAATCGCGCCGATCGCGACGAGCCCGGCCCGCTCATACCAGTGATGCGCATTCGCCGCATACACGATCGCGGTGCTGATCGAGCCGGGGCCCGTGAGCAGCGGGATCGCGAGCGGCACCACCGCGATGTTGTCCTTCAGTTCGGCCTCGTCGCGTTCCTCGGGCGTCGAGCGCGTGTTGCCGATCTGCGCGTTCAGCATGCTGATCGCCATCAGCAACATGATGATCCCGCCGCCGACTTCAAGCGAGCCGACCGAAATCCCGAAGAAGCGGATGATCTGCTGCCCGAGCAGCACCGTCACCGTCATCATGCAGAACACCGATACCGACGCGATCCGGATCGTGCGGCGCCGTTCCGCTTCGTTCTGCTGTGCAGTCAGGCTCAGGAAGAACGGCACCGCGCCGACCGGATTGATCAGCGCGAGCAGCGAAATGAACGATTTGAGCAGATCCATCGCAAGCCGGCGCGTTGCGCCGAAGCCGTGAGCTTGTCCTTGCCGTCCGTCCGGTCGTCAGTTCAGAGGCTGCCCTTGGTCGACGGAATCTGCCCGGCCGCGCGCTCGTCCAGTTCGACCGCCGCGCGCAGCGCGCGGCCGAACGCCTTGAACACCGTCTCGAGCTGATGGTGCGCGTTGATGCCGCGCAGGTTGTCGATATGCAGCGTGACGCCTGCATGGTTCACGAAACCGCGGAAGAATTCGATCGACAGATCGACGTCGAACGTGCCGATCCGCGCACGCGTGAACGGCACGTGGAATTCGAGGCCGGGACGGCCCGAGAAATCGATCACGACGCGCGACAGCGCTTCGTCGAGCGGCACGTACGCGTGGCCGTAGCGGCGGATGCCCTTCTTGTCGCCGATCGCCTTCGCGACGGCTTGGCCGAGCGTGATGCCGACGTCCTCGACCGTGTGGTGATCGTCGATATGCGTGTCGCCATGCGCTTCGACCTCGAGGTCGACCAGACCGTGTCGCGCGATCTGGTCGAGCATATGGTCGAGAAACGGCACGCCGGTGGCCAGCTTCTGCCGGCCGGTGCCGTCGAGATCGAGCTTCACACGGATCTGCGTTTCGCTGGTATTGCGAACGACTTCCGCCACACGCATGGCAATTCCTTGAATGAGTCTGATGTAAATGGGGATTGATCGTCGCGCGCCGCCGCGCCGTGGCGTCAATCGGGCAGCGCGAGTTTCAGGGCAGCCAGCAGGCGCGCGTTTTCGTCGGGAGAACCGACGGTCAGCCGCACGCATTCGGCCAGCAACGGATGCATTTTACTCACGTTTTTGACGAGCACCCGCTCGGTGAGCAGCGCGTCGAACACGGCAGCCGCGTCGGGCACGCGCACCAGCAGGAAATTGCCGGCGCTCGGGAACACCGTCGCGCCCGGCAGCGCGGCCACCGCCTGCGCGAGCCGCACGCGTTCGGCGCGCAATTCGGCCGCCTGCGCGTCGAGCACGTCGAGATGGTCGAGCAGGAAATCGGCGGTTGCCTGCGTCAGCACGTTGATGTTGTACGGCGGGCGCACCTTGTCGAATTCGTTCAGCCATGCAGGCCGGCCGACCAGGTAGCCGAGCCGGATCCCCGCGAGGCCGAGCTTCGACACCGTGCGCATCACGACGACGTTGTCGAACTCGCCCGCGCGCGGCAGCCAGCTGTGCTGCGCGAACGGCTGGTACGCCTCGTCGATCACGATCAGGCTGTGCGTCGCCGCGCGCAGGATGCGCTCGATGTCGGCATCGTCGTACAGCGTGCCGGTCGGGTTGTTCGGATACGCGAGATACACGATGGCCGGCCGATGCTCGGCGATCGCCGCGAGCATCGCATCGACGTCGAGCGTCAGGTCGGCCTTCAGCGGCACGCCGACGAAGTCGAGCTGCGCGAATCGCGCGGACAGTTCGTACATCACGAAGCCGGGCACGGGCGCGAGCACCTTCGCGCCCGGTTTCGCGCACGCGACCGAGATCATGCTGATGATTTCGTCGGAACCGTTGCCGAGCAGCACGTCGCACGTGCCGGGCACGCCCATCGCATGGCGCAGCTTGTCGAGCAGCGCGGCCGGGCGAGGCGCCGGATAGCGGTTCAGCGCGACCCGCGCGAGCCGTTCGCCGAGCGCCGTGGCGAGCGGCTCGGGCAGCGGGTACGGGTTCTCCATCGCGTCGAGCTTCACGAACCCGCTCGCGTCCGGCACCGGATAGCTCGTCATGGCGAGCACGTCGCGGCGGATGATGTCTTGTGGCGTCGTCATGGTAGGCAAGCCGGCGTGCATCGCGCCGGCGTCAAATGGTCGGCAAGGCGGCGGCTGCCGCCCTGCGCTCGTCTCCTGCGCGGCGCCGGAACGCGGTTCCGGCGGCCGGTCACCCCTTCATCCGGAACTCGGCGCTCTTCGCGTGCGCCTGCAGGCCCTCGCCGTACGCGAGTTCGGCCGCGATTTCGCCGAGCGTATGCGCGCCTTCCGCGCTGACCTCGATCAGGCTCGAGCGCTTGATGAAGTCGTACACGCCGAGCGGCGACGAGAAGCGCGCCGTGCGCGACGTCGGCAGCACGTGGTTCGGCCCCGCGCAGTAGTCGCCGAGGCTCTCGCTCGTGTAGCGGCCGAGGAAGATCGCGCCCGCATGGCGGATCTGCTGGCTCCATTGCTGCGGCTCGAGCGCGGAAATCTCGAGGTGCTCGGGCGCGATGTCGTTGGCGATCCGGCATGCTTCCGTCATGTCGCGCACCTTGATCAGCGCGCCGCGCCCTTCGAGCGACGCGCGGATCACGTCCTGGCGCGGCATCGACGGCAGCAGCTCGGCGATCGCCTTCTCGACGCGCTCGATGAACGACGCGTCCGGGCAGAGCAGGATCGACTGCGCGAGTTCGTCGTGCTCGGCCTGCGAGAACAGGTCCATCGCGACCCAGCTCGGATCGGTCGTGCCGTCGCACAGCACGAGGATCTCCGACGGGCCGGCGATCATGTCGATGCCGACCGTGCCGAACACGCGGCGCTTCGCCGACGCGACGTACGCATTGCCGGGCCCGCAGATCTTGTCGACGGCCGGCACGGTCGCGGTGCCGTACGCGAGCGCCCCGACGGCCTGCGCGCCGCCGATCGTGAACACGCGGTCGACGCCGCCGAGCAGCGCGGCGGCGAGCACGAGGTCGTTCTTCACGCCATCCGGGGTCGGGACCACCATCACGATCTCGCCGACGCCCGCGACGCGCGCGGGAATCGCGTTCATCAGCACCGACGACGGATACGCGGCCTTGCCGCCCGGCACGTAGAGGCCGACGCGATCGAGCGGCGTGATCTTCTGGCCGAGCACCGTGCCGTCGCTTTCCGTGTACTGCCAGCTATGCGTGCCGCATTCGATCTTCTGCTTCTCGTGGTACCCGCGCACGCGCGCGGCGGCCGCTTCCAGCGCGGCGCGCGCCTTCGGCTCGAGGCCGTCCAGCGCGGCCTGCAGCGCGTCCTGCGGCAGTTCGAGCGCGGCGACGCTGTCCGCGTTCAGCCGGTCGAAGCGGTTCGTGTACTCGAGCACCGCGGCGTCGCCGCGCGACTTCACGTCGGCGAGGATCTGCGCGACCGAGCGCTCGATCGCCTCATCTTCGCTCGCTTCGAACGCGAGCACCGCACGCAGCGCGGCGTCGAAGCCTTCGCTCGTCGAATCGAGTTTGCGGATGGTGATGGACATGGGAGTTCCGTTACGGTGATGCGCTCATACGCCATTCTGCGACGCGCGTTCGAACGCGTCGAGGAACGGCTTGAGCGCCGCGCGCTTCAACTTCAGCGCAGCCTGGTTCACGACGAGACGCGACGAGATCGCCATGATCTCCTCGACCTCGACCAGATTGTTCGCCTTCAGCGTGCCGCCCGAGCTGACCAGATCGACGATCGCGTCCGCGAGCCCGACGAGCGGCGCGAGCTCCATCGAGCCGTACAGCTTGATCAGGTCGACGTGCACGCCCTTCGCGGCGAAGTGTTCGCGCGCCGTTTCGACGTACTTCGTCGCGACGCGCAGCCGCGCGCCCTGGCGCACCGCGTTCGCGTAATCGAAGCCGGCCGGCACCGCGACCGACATCCGGCAGCGCGCAATGTTCAGATCGATCGGCTGATACAGCCCCGAGCCGCCGTGCTCGACGAGCACGTCCTTGCCGGCCACGCCGAAATCGGCCGCGCCGTATTCGACGTAGGTCGGCACGTCGCTCGCGCGCACGATGATCACGCGCAGGTTCGGATCGGTCGTCGGCAGGATCAGCTTGCGCGACGTTTCCGGATCCTCGGCAACCTGCACGCCGGCTGCGGCCAGCAGCGGCAGGGTTTCCTCGAAAATGCGGCCCTTCGACAGGGCGAGGGTCAGCGGCGCGCTCATGCTTGGCTCCCGGAGACGCGGCGCACATTCGCGCCGACGGCGGTCAGTTTGGCTTCCATGCGGTCGTAGCCGCGATCGAGGTGATAGATGCGGTCGACGCGCGTCTCGCCTTCGGCGCGCAGCCCGGCGATCACGAGGCTCGCGGAAGCGCGCAGATCGGTCGCCATCACGTTCGCGCCCGACAGCTTGTCGACGCCCGTCACGAGCGCCGTGTTGCCGTCGACCGTGATGTTCGCACCGAGGCGGTTCAGCTCCTGCACGTGCATGAAGCGGTTCTCGAAGATCGTTTCGACGACCTGCGCGGTGCCGGTCGCCACCGAATTGAGCGCCATGAACTGTGCCTGCATGTCGGTCGGAAACGCCGGGTATTCGGACGTGCGGATCGTCACCGCGTTCGGCCGGCGATCCATCTTCACGCGTAGCCAGCGATCGCCTTCCTCGACCGTCACGCCGGCTTCACGGAGCTTGTCGATCACCGCGTCGAGGATGTGCGGACGCACGCCGGTCAGCGTCACGTCGCCGCCCGCCGCCGCGACCGCGCACAGGAACGTGCCGGCCTCGATGCGGTCCGGAATCACCGCGTGGTGCGCGCCGTGCAGGCGCTCGACGCCCTGGATCACGAGGCGGTCGGTGCCGATGCCGTCGATTTTCGCGCCCATCGCGACCAGCAAGTGTGCGAGATCGCTCACTTCCGGTTCGCGCGCCGCGTTTTCGATCACGGTCTCGCCGTCGGCGAGCGTGGCGGCCATCAGCAGGTTTTCGGTGCCCGTCACCGTAATCATGTCGGTCACGATGCGCGCGCCCTTCAGGCGCTTCGCGCGCGCCTCGATGAAGCCGTGCTCGATGCTGATCTCGGCGCCCATCGCCTGCAGCCCCTTGATGTGCTGGTCGACGGGCCGCGCACCGATCGCGCAGCCGCCGGGCAGCGATACCTTCGCCTCGCCGAAGCGCGCGAGCAGCGGGCCGAGCACGAGGATCGACGCGCGCATCGTCTTCACGAGCTCGTACGGCGCGACGAGGTTGTCGACGCGCGACGCGTCGAGCTGCACACGGCAGCCGTCGGTCTCGCTCTTCACGCCCATCTGGCCGAGCACCTTCAGCGTGGTGCGTACGTCCTGCAGATTCGGCACGTTGTCGAGGTGCACAGGCTCGGCGCTCAGCAGCCCCGCGCACAGAATCGGCAGCGCCGCATTCTTCGCGCCCGACACGACGATCTCGCCCGCGAGCCGGCGGCCGCCTTCGATCACGAGCTTGTCCATCCCCTGCCCCTGCGTTTCCCCGTTGGCGGCCGGGTGTGCCGTCGCGACGCTCTGCACGGCGTCGCGCTCGTTGACGGTGACTTGCACTCAGTTTTTCCGGTTATGCGTTCTGCCATTCGGCGGGCGTCAGCGTCTTCATGCTGAGCGCGTGGATTTCCTGCTTCATGCGGTCGCCGAGCGCCGCATACACGAGCTGATGGCGCTGGATCGGCCGCTTGCCTTCGAAGGCCGGCGACACGATCGTCGCGAAGAAATGCTGGCCGTCACCTTCGACTTCCAGATGCGTGCAGGCGAGCCCGCCTGCGATGTATTGCTTGACCTGTTCGGGAGTCGGCAACATGAAAGGCTCCTGTCGGCGCGCGCCGCCTGCGGCGGCCGCTGCCATTCGATATCAATGACGCAGCTTGTAGCCGGTCGCGAGCAGCCGCATCGCGAACATCGCGAGCAGCACGAAGAAACCGGCGACGATCGCGAGGCTCGTGAACGGGTGGATGTCGGACGCGCCGAAGAACCCGTAGCGGAAGCCGTCGATCATGTAGAAAAACGGATTCAGACGCGAGACCTCGCGCCACACGGGCGGCAGCGAGTGCGTCGAATAGAACACGCCGGACAGGAACGTCAGCGGCATGATCAGGAAGTTCTGGAACGCGGCGAGCTGGTCGAACTTCTCGGCCCAGATGCCGGCGATCAGCCCGAGCGTGCCGAGGATCGCGGAGCCGAGCAGCGCGAACGCGACGATGAACAGCGGCGCCGCGAAATGCATGGGGATGAACCAGATCGTCACGACGAACACGCCCGCGCCGACCGTCAGCCCGCGCACCACCGACGCGAGCACGTACGCGCCGAAGATGTCGCGGTACGACAGCGGCGGCAGCAGCACGAACACGAGGTTGCCGGTGATCTTCGACTGGATCAGCGACGACGAGCTGTTCGCGAACGCGTTCTGCAGCACGCTCATCATCACGAGGCCCGGCACGAGAAAGCTCACGTACTCGACGCCTGGATACACTTCGACGCGGCCCGACAGCGCGTGGCCGAAGATCGTCAGATACAGCAGCGCGGTGACGACGGGCGCCAGGACCGTCTGGAACGATACCTTCCAGAAGCGCAGCAGCTCCTTGTAGAACAGCGTGCGAAAGCCGCTTCCGGCGACCTGCCGGGCCGCCGCATCGGCGGGCAGTGCGCGCAGCGGCTGCGTCGGTTGTTGTTTCATGCCAGTCCCTCGATCACCTCGCCGCCGTTCATCACCTGAACGAACACATCCTCGAGGTCGGCCTTGCGGACCTCGATCTCGTCGAACGTGCAGCCGGCCGCGCGGCACTGCGCGAGAATCCGTTCCACATCGTCGTAGCTCGACAGCCTCAGCAGATGCTCGCGCGGCGCGCGCGCGGCCGGATCGGTCTCGAGCCCGCGCAGCTCGGCCGGCAGCGCGCCGGTCGCAAAGCGCAGATACAGCTGCAATCCCGCGAAGCGCCGCAGCAGCGCGTCGGTGCGATCGAGCGCGACCACCTCGCCGCGCCGCAGCATCGCGATGCGGTCGCAGAGCGACTGCGCTTCCTCGAGATAGTGCGTCGTCAGCACGATCGTGTGACCTTCGCGGTTCAGCCGCGAGATGAATTTCCAAAGCGTCTGGCGCAGCTCGACATCGACGCCGGCCGTCGGCTCGTCGAGCACGATCACCGGCGGCCGGTGCACGAGTGCCTGCGCGACCAGCACGCGGCGCTTCATGCCGCCCGACAGTGCACGCATGTTCGCGTCGGCCTTTTCGGTCAGGTCGAGGTTCGCCATCACTTCGTCGATCCAGTCGTCGTTGCGGCGCAGCCCGAAATAGCCGGACTGGATCCGCAGCGTCTCGCGCACGGTGAAGAACGGATCGAACACGAGCTCCTGCGGGACGACGCCGAGCGCAAGACGCGCGCCGCGGAAGTCCTTGACGACGTCGTGGCCGCGCACCGAGATGCTGCCTTCGTCGGCCCGGGCGAGCCCGGCGAGGATGCTGATGAGCGTGGTCTTGCCGGCGCCGTTGGGGCCGAGCAGACCGAAGAACTCGCCCTCCTCGACCGACAGGCTGACGCCCTTGAGCGCCTGAAGCGACTTGTAGCGCTTCTTGACGTGACGGATTTCTATGGCTGACATGACTGTGCGCGGCGCATCGGCCGCGACGCCTATTCTGTGCTTGCTGCGAAAGAAAATGGGGGACGGACGCCGATTGGCAGCCCCGCAAAACGCTTGATTATAGGGCAAACCGGCTGGCGAAGCCGATGCGGCGGGCGCGCCGCGTCGAGCATGCGCGCGCCGGGCGGCGCGGCAGGCTCCGGTCGGACAGCGTCAATGTCGCGCGTTGCCGTCGATCAGGGCGTCGACGCCATAGGCGCGCGCGAGGCTGGCGAGCTTCGGCGGGAGATGGAGGATGTCGAGGGTGGCGCCGCGCGCTTTCGCGGCGCGCTGCCATGCGAGCAGCACCGCGAGCGCGGACGAATCGAACTGCGCGAGCGATGCGCAATCGACCGCGGTGGCGCCCGCGGCGACGTGTGCGAGACCGGCCGCGAGCGCGGTCTTCGCGCTCGCGACGGTCAGCGACGGGCCGGCTTCGAAGCCGCTCACGATGCCTGCTTGCCGGCGGCAAGCTCCTGGTTGCGCTGCGTCAGGAACTTGATCAGGCCGTCGACGCCGCTTTGCTGGATCTTCTCGTTGAACTGCTGTTGATACGTCTGGATCAGCCAGGCGCCCAGCACGTTCAGGTCATACACCTTCCAGCCGTTCGCCGTCTTGTACAGACGGTAGTCGATCTGCACCGGCTGGCCGTTGTTCATCGCGACCGTACGCACGACGACGTCGGTATCGGCCGGATCGGCACGGAACGGCGGGTACTGGATCTGCTGGTCCGGCTTCAGCTGCGCGAGCGCGCCCGAGTAGGTGCGGATCAGCAGCAGCTTGAACTGCTCCTGCACCTGCTGCTGCTGCTCGGGCGTCGCCGTGCGCCAGTTGCGGCCCATCGCGAGCTGCGTGGTACGGCGGAAATCGGTGTACGGCAGGATGTCCTTGTTGACGATCGAGATGATGCGATTCGTGTCGCCCGGCTTGATCGTCTGCTGCTTCACTTCATCGAGGACCTGCTGCGTCGCCGTCTTGATCAGCGCCTGCGGGTTCGACTGGTCGACTTGCGCGTGGGCTGCGCTGCCGAACGAGAACAGCGCCGCGAAAACGGGGATCAGGAACAGTTTTTTCATCATAGTGACCTGCATGAGTGAGTCGATGCGAAGGTTGGAGCCCGTAGCTTACGCGCAAGTTCGCGTGCGCTACCGACTGAATCGTTTCCGGCTGTAACGATTGTAAGCCGGTCAGTGCAGCCGGAAGCTCGGCAGGCGCAGACCGCCGGGCGCCGGCGGCGTCACCTGCATCGGCGGCACCGTCGTTGCGCTGGCCGGGTTCGGCGCGGCTGCGCCGGAGGCCGGCTCGGCAGCCGATGCGCCCGCGGGCGCGGCCGCGCCGCCGACCGCCGCGGCACCCGCGCTGCCTGCTGCGCCGGCTGCCGCCGGGGCCGCCGTGTCGTCCGGCAGCTCGTACTGCGGCAGCGCGTCGTTCGACGCCGGCGCGCCGGCCTCGCCGCGTGCGTTGTTGATCAGCATCTGGCGGCGCTGCAGATAGGCGTTGCGCACGAACGAATACTTGTCGAGCGCCGCGGCATCGAGCACGTCGCCCGCGCCGAGCAGGTTCGCGCGCGTGTTGACGAGGTTCACGCCGTACAGCCCCCAGCTCACGCTGTCCGGCTTCACGTAGGTGAGCGGATTGCCGACGTAGTCGACGCCCAGGCCGGCCGCATCGCGCAGCGTGCTCGGGCCGAGCAGCGGCAGCACGAGGTACGGGCCCGACGGCACGCCGTAGCGGCCCATCGTGATCCCGAAATCGGCCGTGTGCTTCGGCAGCTTCGCGATCGTCGCGACGTCGAACAGGCCGCCGACGCCGAATACCGTGTTGATCACGACGCGCATCAGGTCGCCGACGCCGTCCGCGATGCGCAGCTGCACGAGGTTGTTCGCCGCGATATAGACGTCCCCGATGTTCGAGAAGAAGTTCGTCACGCTGTCGCGCACCGGCTGCGGCACCACGTACTGATAGCCCTTCGCGACCGGCTTCAGCGCGTACGTGTCGACGGTGTCGTTGAACTTGTACATCGTGCGGTTGAAGCCTTCGAGCGGATCGCCCTTGGTCGGCGTCTGCACGGTCGCGCAGCCGCTCAACGCGGCGACGGCCACAGCCGCGAGCGCGGCGTGCCTGATCCGGATCGTCTGCATGTTGGTTACCCTCTTTGTTCTCTTGTGTGTTTATTGTGCGGCCGAACCCGCGACCGCCGACGCCGGCACCGGCACGGGAGCCGGTGCGGCCGGCGCGCCGGGCGCCCCCGCTGCGCCTGCAGCCGGCTTCGAGCCGCCCGCGTCGGCCGCCTTGCTGTACAGGAATTGCCCGATCAGGTTTTCGAGCACGATCGCCGACTGCGTCATCGCGATCGTGTCGCCCGACTTCAGCATCTCGGTGTCGCCGCCCGGATCGAGTCCGATATATTGCTCGCCGAGCAGGCCCGACGTCAGGATCTTCGCGGACGAATCCTTCGGAAACGGATACTGGCTGTCGAGATCGACCGTCACGACCGCCTGATAGGTATTCGGATCGAAGCCGATCGACTTCACGCGGCCGACCACGACACCGGCGCTCTTCACGGCCGCACGCGGCTTCAGCCCGCCGATGTTGTCGAACTTCATCCTCACCGAATACGTCGGCTGAAACGACAGCGAGCTCATGTTGCCGACCTTCAGCGCAAGGAACAGCAGCGCAACGAACCCCACCACCACGAACAGGCCGACCCAGAAGTCGAGAGCAGTCTTTTTCATCGTCATCCCAAAATTTGGCTTGGCTGAGGCTTAGCTGAACATCAGCGCGGTCAGCAGGAAATCGAGACCGAGTACGGCAAGCGATGCGAACACGACGGTCTTGGTCGTCGCACGCGACACGCCCTCGGGCGTGGGCTTCGCCTCGTACCCTTGAAACAGTGCAATGAAGGTCACCGCGAAGCCGAACACGATGCTTTTCAGCACGCCGTTGCCGACGTCGGCCCACACTTCGACGCCGCCCTGCATCTGCGACCAGAACGCGCCCGGGTCGACGCCGATCAGCACGACGCCGACGAAATAGCCGCCGAGCACGCCGACCGCGTTGAAGATCGCCGCAAGCAGCGGCATCGTGATGATCCCGGCCCACATACGCGGCGCGATCACCGTCTTGATCGGATCGACGGCCATCATTTCGAGCGCGGTCAGCTGCTCGCCGGCCTTCATCAGCCCGATCTCGGCGGTCAACGACGTGCCCGCGCGCCCCGCGAACAGCAGCGCCGTGACGACCGGGCCGAGCTCGCGCACGAGCGACAGCGCGACGAGCAGCCCGAGTGCCTGCTCGGAGCCGTAGCGGTTCAGCGTGTAATAGCCCTGCAGCCCGAGCACGAAGCCGACGAACAGCCCCGACACGGCGATGATCACGAACGAGTAGTTGCCGAGGAAGTGGATCTGCTTCGTGACGAGCCGCGGCCGGCGCAGCAACGGGAAGAATTCGAGCACGAGGCGCACGAACAGCCGCGTGCCGTAGCCCGCGCGTTCGAGGCCGCCGATGACGTAACGTCCGATCGCGCTGATCATGCGCGTCCTCCGCCGAGCCCGAAATCCGCCGCCAGCGGCGGGCTCGTGTAATGAAATTTGAACGGGCCGTCCGGCGCGCCGTCGATGAACTGACGCACGCTCGGATCGGTCGAGGCGCGCAGCTCGTCGGGCGTGCCCTGCGCGAGCACGCCGCCGTTGGCCAGGAAGTAGACGTAGTCGGCGATCGCGAACGATTCCGGCACGTCGTGCGTGACGAGGATCGACGTCGCGCCGAGCGCCTGGTTCAGCGTGCGGATCAGGTTCGCGGTGATGCCGAGCGAGATCGGGTCGAGGCCCGCGAACGGCTCGTCGTACATGATCAGTTGCGGATCGAGCGCGATCGCGCGCGCGAGCGCGATGCGGCGCGCCATGCCGCCCGACACCTCGGACGGCATCAGGTCGCGCGCGCCGCGCAGGCCCACCGCGTTCAGCTTCATCAGCACGAGGTCGCGGATCAGCTCTTCGGGCAGGTCGGTGTGCTCGCGCAGCGCGAACGCGACGTTGTCGAACACCGACATGTCGGTAAACAGCGCGCCGAACTGGAACAGCATCCCCATCTTGCGGCGCAGCGCGTACAGGCCGTCGCGCGTCTGCGCGCCGACGTCGGCGCCGTCGAACAGCACCTGGCCGCGACGCGCGCGCACGAGCCCGCCGATCAGGCGCAGCACGGTCGTCTTGCCGCAACCCGACCCGCCCATCACCGCGACCACCTGCCCGCGCCCGAAGCGCATGTTCAGGTTCGACAGCACGAGGCGGTCGCCGTAGCCAAAGTCGACGTCGCGAAGTTCCAGCAGTGTCTCGGTAGGAGAGGGGCTCACGGAGCGGACAGTCCTTTTACGCAGAACGCCGAATTATAGGGCCTGCCTCGGAATGATGTCGTGACGCCTTTCCCGACCGCGCGGTCAACGATTGTCAAATAGGGGGCACAAAGCACCGCTGCAGCGCAGTAATCGCCGCGCGGTAATCGGCCGCGCCGGTCACCGCGCTGACCACCGCGACGCTGCCGACGCCGGTCGCGAGCACGGCCGGCAAGGCGTCGAGCCCGACGCCGCCGATCGCGACGAGCGGCACGCTCGAGCCGGCGAAGCGCGCGTAGCACGCAATCCGCGCGAGCCCCTGCGGCGGCGCCGCAACGGCCTTGGTCGCGGTCGCGAACACGGGCCCGAGCGCGAGGTAGCTCGGCCGTTCGTGCAGTGCGCGCAGCATCTCGTAATAGCCGTGGCTCGACAGCCCGAGCCGCAGCCCCGCGCGTGCGAGCGCGGCGAGATCGGCGGTTTCGAGATCTTCCTGACCGAGATGTACGCCGTACGCGCCCTCATCTGCCGCGATCTGCCAGTAATCGTTGATGAACACGCGCGCATCCGGATAGCGGCGGCCCGCCGCGACCGCGCGCGCGATTTCGCGGCGCAGCGCGTCCGGCGCCGCGCCCTTCACGCGCAGCTGTACCGTCTGCACGCCGCAGTCGAGCACGCGTTCGACCCACTCGGCGTCCGGTACGACCGGATAGAGGCCCAGGCGCGCCGGGCATGGCGCGAATGCCGGCTCGGCGGCGGCCGGCAGCCCGGCGACGCGCGGAAACTGCGCGGCGTCGACGGGCCATGCGTCGTCGGCGCGCGTCTCGTCGCCGTCGCGCCACGCGAGCGCGAGCACCAGCGCGTCGAGCGGCGCGAAACCGCAATCGAGAAACGCGGCGAGCGCCGCGATCCAGTCGTCCGCGAGCGCATGCGCGGCATCGAGCGCGTAGCGCGCGCCGGCCGCGTGCAGCGCCGCGCCGCGCTCGTCGAATTCGATCGCGACGGCGTTCGGCGATGCGGGCCGCGACACGGCCGATGCGCGCGCCTGCCCCGCGCGATCGCCGCGCGACACGATCAGCACGTCGCCGTCGGTCGGCGCGTCGGGCGCGGTCATGCAGAGCCGCCACGGCGCAGCGGCGCGCGGCCAGTCGCCGAGCCGCGCACGGATGCGTTCGGCCGCTTCGGCGAGCTCGTCGGCGGGCGGCCAGAAGGCGTCGGCAAAGCGCGCGCTCATGCGCCGCCTCCGTCCTGATGCCAGAACGGCATGCCGACGACCGGCGTGCTCGCGTGCGCGGTCTCGCGTGCGTCCATCGGGCCGGCGAGATAGGCGGCGCGGCCGGCCTCGACGCCCTGCGCGAACGCGCGCGCCATGATTTCCGGGTGCGTCGCCTGCGACACGGCCGTATTCAGCAGCACGCCGTCGAAGCCCCACTCCATCACCTGACAGGCGTGCGACGGCACGCCGAGCCCCGCGTCGACGATCAGCGGCACGTCGGGCAGCCGCTCGCGCAGCACGCGCAGACCGTACGGATTAACGACACCCTTGCCGGTGCCAATCGGCGCGCCCCACGGCATCAGCGCCTCGCAGCCGACGTCGAGCAGGCGGCGGCCGATCACCAGATCCTCGGTGCAGTACGGCAGCACCTTGAAGCCGTCCTTGATCAGTTGCGCGGCCGCCTCGATCAGCCCGACCGGATCCGGCTGCAGCGTGTAGTCGTCGCCGATCAGTTCGAGCTTGATCCAGTCGGTTTCGAATACTTCGCGCGCCATGTGCGCGGTCGTCACGGCCTCGGCGACGGTCTGGCAGCCGGCCGTGTTCGGCAGCAACGGCACCGCATGGCGCTTCAGCAGATCGAAGAAGCCGGCTTCGGCCGTGCCGCCCGTCATCTGGCGGCGCAGCGCGACCGTGACCATGCCCGGCCGCGACGCGGCGATCGAATCGGACAGCGACTGCAGCGACGGATAGCGCGACGTGCCGAGCAGCACGCGGCTTGCGAAGGTTTCGCCGTACAGCGTCAGCGCGTCGGCGGGGGTGAGGGACGTCATGTCGTTTTCCTGGAAGAGCGGGACGAACCGGCGGCGTTCAGCCGCCCGCGACGGGGTGCACGACGTCGAGCCGGTCGCCCGCCGCGAGCGTGCGCGCCGCGTGCTGCGTGCGCGCGACGAAGTTGCCGTTCACCGCGACCGCGTACGGCGGGCGCGCGCCGTACGCGGCCAGCGCGTCGGCGACCGTCGCGCCGTCGGGCAGCGTCAGGGTCTGTTGGTTGATCTGGATGTCCATGAGGCTTCGTCGGAATCGGGCGGCGGCGTGCGTCAGGCCGGCTGGCGCGCGTCGTCGCGGTGATGAAGGAGCGTCGGCCAGCGCGCCGCGTCGCGCCATGCGGCGAACGCGTCGGGATCGCGCAGCGTGCCGTCGAGCGCGGCCTGCGCGAGCGCGACGGCCGCGTGCGCAACTTCCGGCGCGATCATGAAGCCGTGCCGGTACAGGCCGTTGACGGCCAGCGTCGATGCGCCGTCCCAGATCACGGCCGGGCGATGATCGGGCAGCGTCGGCCGGCACTGCGCGTTCAGCTCGAGGATGCGCGCCTCGCCGAATGCGGGATGCACGGAGAACGCGGCGCTCAGCAGCTCGAGCGCGGAACGCACGCTCACGGGCGACATGTCCTCGCCCTCCACTTCCGTCGCGCCGATCACATAGAGATCGTCCTGCTTCGGCGCGATGTACAGCGGGTAGCGCGGATGCAGCAGCCGCACCGGACGCGTGAGCCCGATGCCCGGCGCATGCACGCGCGCGACTTCGCCGCGGATGCCGCGCAACGCCGGCAGCGCCGGTTTCGCGCCGAGCCCGCGGCAGTCGATCGTGAAATGCGCAGCCGGCAGGTGGGCGTCGTCGACCGCCGCGTGCCAGTGCGTGTCGACGCCGCGTTCGGCGAGCCCCGCGGCGAGCGCGCGCAGCGCCTGCCGGTTGTCGAGCTGACCTTCGCGCGGCAGCAGCAGGCCGCGTGCGAAACGGCCCGCGAGCGCGGGCTCGGCCGCGTCGACTTGCGCACCCGCGAGCGTGACGAAGCCACCGTCGAACAGGTCGGCCGGCGCATTCGCGCGCACGCGGCGCTCGAACAGCGGCGCTTCCGCGCGGTCGGCGTGATGCCAGACGACGAGCGTGCCGTGCTGCTGGAAGAACACCGGTTCGGGCAGTTCGGCGAGCCACTGCGGCCAGCGCGCCAGCGACGCGGCGCCGAGCTCGGTGATCAGCAGTTCGGCGCTGGCCGCTTCGGCGAGCGGCGCGAGCATCGCGGCCGCGATCCACGCCGCCGAGCGCTCGCCGTCCGGGCCGCCGCGCTCGTACAGCGCGACGCGATGCCCGTCGCCCGCGAGCCGCCACGCGATCAGCCGGCCGACGAGGCCGCCGCCGAGGATCGCGAAGTCGGGCCGCGAATCGTGAACGTTCATCGCGCGCCCTCCGCGCCGCCCGCCCGCGCGCGCCCGGCGCACGCCGACGCATGCGGCGAAGCGGCGCGCGAACCCGCGCGACAGACTGAAACAACTGAAGATTGATCGGTCATCGGTTCCTTCCGTAACGCGCGGCGCGCGTACCCAAAAGGACGAAACCGGCAGCAAAGGCCGGCCGGGCGGGACTCGGGCGCTGACAATGGGATGGCAGCCAGCGCGGCCCGGCGGGATCAGAAACTTCCCTCGCCGGTATTACCCGGATCGGGTGCGAAGGGTCTTTCTCAGCCTCGCCGCGCCGCCCGGAACACCGTCGGCCGCGCACGAAGCACCCCTGTTTCGTCGTCGGCCATTAGACCATAAAAGCGGAAAACGTCGCAAACTGTCCCCGTTCGGCAAATCGACGTCGCGCGGCGCCGCTCTGGCACAATGCCCGGCAGGCCGGCCGCGCGAGCGGCCGGTTGTTGCGCCACCGCCGGCCTTTAAGTGCCGTTTAAGACGCGCGGGCCACCATCCGGACGCCCGCCGTCGGCGAGCACTCGTCCCGGCATGCCGTCTCGCGGCGCGCGCCCGGCTTCGCCCGGCCCGTGCGCCGGCCACTCATCAGGAAGCACATGACCCAATCGATCGATCCCGTCCGCTCCGCCTCCGACGCGCCGCAGGACGAGCGCCCGGTATCCGCATGGAGCCTCATCAAGCCCTACTGGGTGTCGTCCGAATGGAAAGTCGCGTGGGCGCTGCTCGTCACGATCATCGCGATCAATCTCTGCGTCGTCTGGATCAACGTCCAGCTGAACAAGTGGAACGCGCAGTTCTATAACGCGCTGCAGACCAAGAACGTGCACGATTTCCCGCATCTGATGATGCAGTTCTCGATGCTCGCGTTCGGCTTCATCGTCCTCGCGGTGTACGGGCTGTACTTGCGGCAGATGCTCGGCTTCCGCTGGCGCCAGTGGCTGACCGACCGCTTTCTCGGCGAATGGCTCGGCGACCGCGCGTTCTACCGCATCGAACGCGACCGCCTCGCCGACAACCCCGACCAGCGCGTGGCCGACGACCTGCAGGCGTTCGCGACGACCACGCTGTCGCTGTCGCTCGATCTGCTCTCGACGGTCGTCACGCTCGCGTCGTTCATCACGATCCTCTGGACGCTCGGCGGCGCGCTGACGCTGTCGCTCGGCGCCACGCCCGTCTCGATCCCCGGCTACATGGTGTGGGCCGCCGCGCTCTACGCGGTGGTCGGCTCGCTCGTGATCCAGAAGGTCGGCCGGCCCCTCGTGTCGATCAACTACCAGCAGCAGCGCGTCGAGGCGGACTTCCGCTTCGGGCTGATCCGCGTGCGCGAAAATGCCGAGCAGATCGCGTTCTACGACGGCGAAGACACCGAAAACCGCAATGCGCAGGGCCTCTTCCTGCGCATCCGCGACAACTGGTGGCGCGTCATGAAATACACGAAGCGCCTGACGTTCGTGAACGCGTTCTACGGACAGATCGCGATCATCTTCCCGTTCGTCGTCGCAGCGCCGCGCTACTTCGCGGGCGCCTTCACGCTCGGCGTGCTGATGCAGATCTCGTCCGCATTCGGCACGGTCAGCGATTCGTTCTCGTGGTTCCTCAACAGCTATCGCACGCTGGTCGAGTGGCGCGCGACCGTCAACCGTCTGCGCGAATTCAAGCGCGTGATGCGCACCTCGCATCTGAAGGAAAGCCTGTCGCCCGCGACCGAGCACGGCGGCATCAACCTGCACTATGTGAATGCCGCGAAGCTGTCGACGTCGTCGCTGAAGCTCGCACTGCCAAACGGCAACGCGCTCGCCAACATCGGCAGCGTGACGATCGAGCCGGGTTCGCGCTGGCTCGTGGTCGGCAAGTCGGGCTCCGGCAAGAGCACGTTCATGCGCGCGCTCGCCGGGCTGTGGCCGTTCGGCGACGGCGCGATCGACGCACCGGTCGGCGCGCGCATGATGTTCGTCCCGCAATCGAGCTATCTGCCGATCGGCACGCTGAAGGCGGCGCTCGCCTATCCGTCGGCGCCCGATGCGTTCGGTGACGACGCGTGCCGCGACGCGCTGCGCGCATGCCACCTCGAAGACTACGTCGACCGGCTCGACGAAACCGCGCACTGGACGCGCGTGCTGTCGCCCGGCGAACAGCAGCGTCTCGCCGGCGCGCGCGTGCTGCTGCACAAGCCCGACTTCCTGTTCCTCGACGAAGCGACGAGCGCGCTCGATGCCGACAACGAGGCGCGGCTCTATCGCCTGTTCGCCGAGCGGCTGCCGAAGGCCGCGATCGTCAGCATCGCGCACCGCGAATCGCTGGCCGCGTTCCACGGCGGTACGATCAACGTCGAGCGCGTGAACGACAGCGACAAGGTGGCCGCGTGAGCGCGCGCGCGGCGCGCATCGCACTGATCACCGGCGCCGGTTCGGGGATCGGCGCGGCGCTCGCGCGCCGGCTCGCCGCACCGGGCGTCGCGCTCGCGCTGCACGCGCGCGGCGCGGACGACGCGTCGCGTACGCGGCTCGCCGACGTCGTGCACGCGTGCACGGCCGCCGGCGCACGATGCATCGCGCTGACCGGCGATCTCGCCGATCCGGGCGTCGCGGCCCGGCTCGTCGATACGGCCGCTACGGAATTCGGCGGGCTCGACCATCTGGTCGCGAACGCCGGCTTCGCGGCGCGGCAGTCCGTGTCCGATCTGTCCGCCGATGCGCTCGCGTCCGCGTTTGCGGCAATGCCGGGCGCATTCGCGGCGCTCGCATCGCGTGCGCGGCCGCTGCTCGAAGCGTCGGCCGCGGCGCGGATCGTCGCGGTCAGCTCGTTCGTCGCACACCGCTATCGCGCGGACGCGCCGTTCGCCGCGACCGCGGCGGCGAAGGCCGCGCTCGAATCGCTGGTACGCAGCGCGGCCGCCGAATTCGCGGCTTGCGCGATCACCGTCAACGCGGTCGCGCCGGGCTTCACGCGCAAGGACCGCGGCCCGAGCGCCGACAACGCCGGTGCGTGGGCGCACGCAGCGCACGCGACGCCGCTCGGCCGGATCGCCGAACCCGACGATGTCGCCGCGCTGATCGCGTTCCTGCTCTCCGACGCGGCGCGACAGATCACCGGTCAGGTCGTGCATGTCGACGGCGGCCTGACGCTCTGACGTGCGCGTGCACCGTTGCGACCGCAACGGTTTGCGTCGCATCCCGCCTTCCCGCCTCGCCGATCGCACCGCCTCGCGTCAGCCTTTTTGGCACACGCGATCCCGACCGTACAATAGCCGCCACACGGCACCACGATGACGAACGGGACGGGAGACAGCGGCATGCAGGCAATCCAGTGGTTTCGAGAACTGTCGTCGCGCGAGCGCCGCACGCTGTATGCGGGCTTCGGCGGCTATGCAGTCGACGCGTTCGACTTCATGATCTACTCGTTCCTGATTCCGACGCTGATCGCGACCTGGGGCATGACGAAGAGCGAGGCCGGCATGATCGCGACGAGCTCGCTGATCTCGTCCGCGATCGGCGGCTGGGTCGCCGGCATCCTCGCCGACCGCTACGGTCGCGTGCGCGTGCTGCAGTGGACGATCGCGACGTTCGCGCTGTTCACGTGCCTGTCCGGCTTCACGCACTCGTTCTGGCAGCTGCTCGCGACGCGTACGCTGCAGGGCTTCGGCTTCGGTGGCGAGTGGTCGGTCGTGACGATCATGATGGCCGAAACGATCCGCTCGCCCGAGCATCGCGCGAAGGCGGTCGGCACCGTGCAGAGCAGCTGGTCGTTCGGCTGGGCCGCGGCCGCGATTCTCTACTGGGCCTTCTTCGCGCTGCTGCCGGAACAGGTCGCGTGGCGCGCGTGCTTCTGGATCGGCATCGCACCCGCGCTGTGGATTTTGTATATCCGCCGCAACGTCAGCGATCCCGACATCTACACGGCCACGCGCCGCGCACGCGACGAAGGCCGCGTGTCGGGCCACTTCCTCGAGATCTTCTCGCCGCCGCATCTGCGCGCGACGCTGTTCGGCAGCGCACTGTGCACCGGCATGCTCGGCGGCTACTACGCGATCACGACCTGGCTGCCCACCTATCTGAAAACCGTCCGGCACCTGTCCGTATTCAACACGAGCGGCTATCTGGTCGTGCTGATCGTCGGATCGTTCGTCGGCTACGTGGTCGGCGCGATCCTGTCCGACCGGCTCGGCCGCCGCGCATCGTTCATCCTGTTCGCGATCGGATCCTTCACGCTCGGGATGGCCTATACGATGCTGCCGATCACCGACACCGCGATGCTCGCGCTCGGCTTTCCGCTTGGCATCGTCGTGCAGGGCATCTTCGCGGGCGTCGGCGCGTATCTGTCCGAACTCTATCCGGGTGCGATCCGCGGCTCGGGCCAGGGCTTCTGCTACAACCTCGGCCGCGGGCTCGGCTCGTTCTTTCCGATCCTCGTCGGCTCGCTGTCGCAGTCGATGTCGCTCGTGAAGGCGATCGGATTCGTCGCCGGCGGCGGCTATCTGCTCGTGATCGTCGCCGCCCTCGTGCTGCCGGAAACGCGCGGCAAGTCGCTGGCCGACGATCCGGCCGTCGCATCGTGAACCGCCGTTTCGCGCCGGGTACCGCATGCATGTGATCGTCCTCGGCGCCGGCGTGATCGGCGTCGCTACCGCCTGGCACCTGCGCGAAGCGGGCTGCGACGTCACCGTGATCGAACGCGAGGCCGACGTCGCGCAGGCGACGAGCTTCGGCAACGCGGGCGTGATCGCGCCCGGCTACGTGACGCCGTGGGCCGCGCCCGGGATGCCGGGCAAGCTCGTCAAATACCTGTTTCGGCCCGCGTCGCCGCTGATCTTCCGCCCGACGCTCGATCCCGCGCAATGGCGCTGGATCGCACGCTGGCTGCGCGAATGCGAATTCGAACGGTTCCGCGCGAACAAGCAGCGGATGCAGCGCATCGCGTATTACAGCCGCGCGTGTTTGCATGCGTTTCGCGAACGGCATCCGTTCGACTACGGCGCGAGCCGCGGCTATCTGCAGCTGCTGCGCAGCGCATTCGACGTCGACATGGTGCAGCCCGCACTGAACGTGCTGCGCGATGCCGGCATCGCGTTTCACGAGCTCGACGCGGCCGGCTGCATCGCGGTCGAACCGGGGCTGCGCTGGGCGCGGCAGGCACCCGTCGGCGGCATCTACCTGCCCGACGACGAAGCCGGCGACTGCGCGCGCTTCACGCGCGAACTGCGGGCGCTCTGCGACGCGAACGGCGTGGCGTTTCGCTTCGGCACCGACGTGCGTGCGCTCGACGTCGCCGGGCGGCGTGCGCGCGGCGTGTGCATCGCGCCGACCGGTCCGCATGGCGGCAACGGCGACGCCCGCGGCGATGCGGTGCTCGCCGCCGATGCGATCGTCGTCGCGCTCGGCGTCGACAGTGCCGATCTGCTGGGCCGCTACGGCATCGACGTGCCGCTGTATCCGGTGAAGGGCTATTCGGCGACGCTGTCCGTCGTCGACGACGAACGCGCGCCTCGGGCCGCGCTGATGGACGAATCGCTGAAGACGGCGATCACGCGTTTCGGCCCGACGCTGCGCGTGGCCGGCACCGCGGAACTCGGCAACCGGCGCGCGGCACTGCGGCAGCGCGCGCTCGACACGCTGATGACCGTGCTCGACGACTGGTTTCCGCATGCGGCGGACCGCGCGTCGGTACGCTTCTGGGCCGGCCGCCGGCCGATGACGCCCGACGGGCCGCCGCTGCTCGGCGCGAGCGGAATCGAGGGTCTCTGGCTAAACGTCGGCCACGGTTCGACCGGCTGGGCAATGTCGATGGGATCGGGCAAGGTGCTCGCGGATCTCGTGACCGGCCGCGAACCGGAGATCGATCTGTCCGGACTGACGCTCGCGCGCTACGCGCGTTAGGTCCACTCGCCGGGCTCGCCGGGCCCGCGGTGCTCGAGGCATGCGATCGGCACCGACACGATCGGCCGATGCGATACGCCTTCGTGCGACAGCCGGCTTTCGAACAGCGTCAGCGCATCGAAGCGCAGCGCGACCGGCCGCCCCGGCGCGCCGCCGTGCGCGGGCTGCCCGACCGCCTCGCGCGGCAATCGCGCGAGCGTCACGTGCGGCCGGAACGGACGCGGATCGGCCGGCAGGCCGAGTTCGGCGAGCGACGCCGTCAGCGCCGCGTTGAGCGCCGCACAGGCGGGCTCGCGCGCGAGTTCGGCGACGATCAGCCGCGCCCGCGGCAGGCTCGGCCACCACGCGATGCGCTCGACCGGCTGCGGCGGCAACGGATGCGCGGCGGCCAGCGCCGGCAGACGCGCCGCGAGCGCGTCGCATCGATCGCGCTCGATCGCGCCGATGAACGCGAGCGTGACGTGCAGTTGCGCGGCGAGCGTGCGCCGCGCGCCGCGTGCGACCGGCAACGCGTGCAGCGCGTCGCGCGATGCCGCATCGGGCATCAGCGCGACGAAAACGCGCAGCCGGTCGCCGTTCATGATTCGCGGACGGCCACGCGCGGCTCGCCGACCGCATCGGCCGCCGGGCGCTGCGGCAGCGGGCCGTGCTCGCCCCATACGTCGGCCGGCAGCACGCGCGCGAGTTCGGGAATCGTGTTGCGCGTGAAGACCGGATCGGCGACGCCTGCCGCACGCTGGCGACGATAGTCTCGCCACGCGGCGTGCACGTACTTGCCGAGCGCGACGATCGCGATCAGGTTGACGATCGCCATCAGCCCCATGCTCGTATCGGCCATCGCCCAGACGAGCGGCAGCTGCCCGACGCTGCCGAACATCACCATGCCGAGCACCGCGACGCGGAACAGCGGCAGCACGCCGCGCCGCTTCGTGATGAAGTCGACGTTGCCTTCCGCATACGCGTAATTGCCGATCACCGACGAGAACGCGAGGAAGAAGATCGCGACGGCCATGTAGATGCCGCCCCAGTCGCCGACGTGGCTCGAGATCGCGCGCTGCGTGAGCGCCGCGCCTTCCATGCCCGTGCCGAGCTCATACTGGCCGGACAGCAGGATCACGAACGCGGTCGCACTGCAGATCACGATCGTGTCGACGAACACGCCGAGCATCTGGATCAGCCCCTGCGTGACCGGATGCCGCGTGCCCGCCGTCGCGGCCGCGTTCGGCGCGCTGCCCATGCCGGCCTCGTTCGAGAACAGCCCGCGCTTCACGCCGATCGCGATCGCCTGGCCGACCGCATAGCCGGTCAGGCCGCCGGCCGCCTGCTCGAGGCCGAACGCGCTCTTCACGATCAACGCGATCACGCCGGGCACCAGCGTGATGTGCGTCGCGACCGCGTAGACCGCGAGCGCGAGATAGCCGATCGCCATCACCGGCACGATCACCTGCGCGACCGACGCGATGCGTCGGATCCCGCCGAAGATGATCGGCGCGGTCAGCAGCACGAGGCCGAGGCCGACGGTCTCGCGGCGCCAGCCGAACGATGTGTCGAACGCGTCGGCGATCGCATTGGCCTGCACCGCGTTGAACACGAAGCCGAACGCGAGGATCAGGGACAGCGAGAACAGCACGCCGAAGCCGCGCGAGCGCAGGCCGGTCTGGATGTAGTACGCGGGACCGCCGCGATACGAGCCGTCCGGATGCGACACCTTGAAGATCTGTGCGAGCGTCGCCTCGACGAATGCCGACGACATCCCGACCAGCGCCGTCATCCACATCCAGAAGATCGCGCCCGGCCCGCCGACCGTCAGCGCGACCGCGACGCCCGCGATATTGCCGGTGCCGACGCGGCTCGCCAGCCCCGTCGCGAACGCCTGGAACGACGAGATGCTGCCCGGCTCGCCCTTGCTGCCGACGAGCCGGATGCTGAGGAACAACGCCTTAAGCTGAATCATCCGGAACCGCAGCGTGAACCACGCGCCCACGCCGAGCAGTAGCGCAATCAGCACGTAGTTCCACAGCACGCCGTTGACGGCGTCGATCAGCCCATGCACGAGTGCTTCCATCCAGTGTCCTTACAAATAGGTCAGTAACATGCGGCGGCCGTCAGCGGCCGGAGGGGCGACATGATATGACAGTTTGCGAGGATCATTACAAACCGAAAGGATTCGCGATCGCGAAAAATAGCCGTCGAATGTGATCAGGTTAGGCGATGCTTCGCGAAAATGCGGCGCTCGTGGCGTCAGGGCGCAGCGTCGATGGCGGCGAGGCGAAGCTTGCCGAAGCCGAAGAAACGCGGTCAAGAAACCGCATGCACGCAGGCGTGCGGCCGAAAAAAAACCGGGCGCCCTCTCGGACGCCCGGCTTCATCGAAACCCGCTCGCGATGCTCAGCGCGGCAGTTCCGAATGCCCCATCAGGTACGCGTCGACCGAGCGCGCGCACTGGCGGCCTTCGCGGATCGCCCAGACGACGAGCGACTGGCCGCGGCGCATATCGCCGGCCGCGAACACCTTGTCGACCGACGTGTAGTACGCGCGATCGCCTTCGGTCGCCGCGCGCGCGTTGCCGCGCGCATCCTTCGCGACGCCGAACGCCTCGAGCACCGGCGCGGCCGGCTGCGTGAAGCCCATCGCGAGCAGCACGAGATCGGCCTTCATCTCGAACTCCGAGCCCGGCACTTCCTGCATCTTGCCGTCCTTCCACTCGACGCGCGCCGCGACGAGCTTCTCGACCTTGCCGTTCTTGCCTTCGAAGCGCTTCGTCGCGACAGCCCAGTCGCGCTCGCAGCCTTCCTCGTGCGACGACGACGTGCGCAGCTTGATCGGCCAGTACGGCCACACGAGCGGCTTGTTTTCCTCTTCCGGCGGCTGCGGCAGCAGTTCGAACTGCGTGACGTGCTTCGCGCCGTGGCGGTTCGACGTGCCGACGCAGTCCGAACCGGTGTCGCCGCCGCCGATCACGACGACGTGCTTGCCCTTCGCGAGCAACTGATCGACGAGCTTGTCGCCGGCATTCACGCGGTTCTGCTGCGGCAGGAAGTCCATCGCGAAATGGATGCCGGCCAGTTCGCGGCCCGGCACCGGCAGGTCGCGCGGCGTCTCCGAGCCGCCCGCGATCACGACCGCGTCGAACTCCTCCTTCAGCGTCTCCGGCGAGATCGTTTCCTTCGCGAGATTGCCGATCGATTCCGGCAGCGGATCCTTGCCGATGAACACGCTCGTGCGGAACGTCACGCCTTCCGCTTCCATCTGGCGCATCCGGCGATCGATCAGCCACTTCTCGAGCTTGAAATCGGGAATCCCGTAACGCAGCAGGCCGCCGATCCGGTCGTTCTTCTCGAACACCGTCACGTCGTGGCCCGCGCGCGCGAGCTGCTGCGCAGCCGCGAGGCCCGCCGGGCCCGAGCCGACGACGGCGACCTTCTTGCCCGTCTTGTGCGCGGCCGGCTGCGGCTTCACCCAGCCTTCGGCCCACGCCTTGTCGATGATCGCGTGCTCGATCGACTTGATGCCGACCGGATCGTTGTTGATGCCGAGCGTGCAGGCGGCTTCGCACGGCGCCGGGCAGATGCGGCCCGTGAACTCGGGGAAGTTGTTCGTCGAATGCAGGACTTCGATCGCCTGCTGCCAGTCCTGGCGGTAAACGAGATCGTTGAAGTCCGGAATGATGTTGTTGACCGGGCAGCCGTTGTTGCAGAACGGGATGCCGCAGTCCATGCAGCGCGCGCCCTGGATCTTCGCGTCCGCGTCGGACAGCGCCGCGACGAATTCCTTGTAGTGCTTCACGCGCGTGAGCGGTGCTTCGTACGCCTCGTGGCGGCGTTCGAACTCCAGAAAACCGGTTGCCTTGCCCATAAGGTGCTCTTCTGTTCGATGTATCGGGTGGGGGAGCCGCGCGCGGCGTTCATGCGCGCGCGGCCTTCGCTATGTCGTTCGTCGCTCAGGCGGCCAGCGCTTCCTTCGCCGCCTTCTTCGCACCGATCTCGCCCAGCGCGCGCTTGTATTCGTGCGGGAACACCTTCACGAACTGGCGCCGCGCCGCGTCCCAGTTTTCCAGCAGCGACTTCGCGCGCGGCGAGCCGGTGAACTGGAAGTGACGCTCGACGAGCCCCTTGAGCAACGCTTCGTCGGTCATGCCCGCATGCCAGAGCGCGCGGTCGACCGTGCGCTCCTGCTCGGCCTGCTGCAGCACCGGATCGAGCGCGACCATCGACTTGTTGCACTTCGCGGCGAACGTGCCGTCCGGGTCGTACACGTAGGCCACGCCGCCCGACATGCCGGCCGCGAAGTTGCGCCCCGTCTCGCCGAGCACGACGACCGTGCCGCCCGTCATGTATTCGCAGCCGTGGTCGCCCGTGCCCTCGACGACCGCCGTCGCGCCCGAGTTGCGCACGCAGAAGCGTTCGCCCGCGACGCCGCGGAAGAAGGCTTCGCCTTCGAGCGCGCCGTACATCACCGTGTTGCCGCAGATGATGTTTTCCTCGGACTTGCCGCGGAAGTCGTTGGTCGGACGAATGATGATGCGGCCGCCCGACAGCCCCTTGCCGACGTAGTCGTTGCCGTCGCCGACGAGATCGAGCGTGACGCCCTTCGCGAGGAACGCGCCGAAGCTCTGGCCGGCCGTGCCCTTCAGCTGGATGTGCACGGCGTCGTCCGCGAGGCCGTCGTGGCCGTGCTTCTTCGCGATCACGCCCGACAGCATCGCGCCGACCGTGCGGTTCACGTTGCGCACCGGCTGGATGAACGACACATGCTCGCCGTTCTCGATCGCGGCCTTCGCCTTCTCGATCAGCACGTGGTCGAGCGCACGCTCGAGCCCGTGATCCTGGCTTTCGACGTGGCGGCGGGCGACCTCCTCGCAGCCTTCCGGCTGGTAGAACACGCGCGAGAAGTCGAGCCCCTTCGCCTTCCAGTGCTCGATGCCCTTGCGCATGTCGAGCAGATCCGCGCGGCCGATCAGATCGTCGAACTTCGCGATGCCGAGCTGCGCCATGATCTCGCGCACTTCCTCGGCGACGAAGAAGAAGTAGTTGACGACGTGCTCGGGCTGGCCCTTGAACTTCGCACGCAGCACCGGATCCTGCGTCGCGACGCCGACCGGGCACGTGTTCAGGTGGCACTTGCGCATCATGATGCAGCCTTCGACGACGAGCGGCGCCGTCGCGAAGCCGAATTCGTCCGCGCCGAGCAGCGCGCCGATCACGACGTCGCGGCCGGTCTTCATCTGACCGTCGGCCTGCACGCGGATGCGCCCGCGCAGGCGGTTCAGCACGAGCGTCTGCTGCGTTTCCGCGAGGCCGAGCTCCCACGGCGTGCCCGCATGCTTGACCGACGACAGCGGCGATGCGCCGGTGCCGCCGTCGTGGCCGGCGATCACGACGTGATCGGCCTTCGCCTTCGCGACACCTGCGGCGACCGTGCCGACGCCCACTTCCGACACGAGCTTCACCGAGATGCTCGCGGCCGGGTTCACGTTCTTCAGGTCGTGAATCAGCTGCGCGAGATCCTCGATCGAGTAGATGTCGTGGTGCGGCGGCGGCGAAATCAGGCCGACGCCCGGCACCGAATAACGCAGCTTGCCGATGTACTCGGACACCTTGTGGCCCGGCAGCTGGCCGCCTTCGCCCGGCTTCGCGCCCTGCGCCATCTTGATCTGGATCTGGTCGGCCGACGCGAGATACTCGGCCGTCACGCCGAAGCGGCCCGACGCGACCTGCTTGATCTTCGAGCGCAGCGAATCGCCTTCCTTCAGCGGAATGTCGGAGACGACTTCGTCGCCGATCACCGACTTCAGCGTCTCGCCGGCCTTGATCGGAATGCCGCGCAGCTCGTTGCGATAACGGTTCTCGTCTTCGCCGCCTTCGCCGGTGTTCGACTTGCCGCCGATCCGGTTCATCGCGATCGCGAGCGTCGCGTGCGCTTCGGTGCTGATCGAGCCGAGCGACATCGCGCCCGTCGCGAAGCGCTTGACGATTTCCTTCGCCGGTTCGACGTCGTCGATCGGGATCGCCTTGGTCGGCTGGACCTTGAACTCGAACAGCCCGCGGAACGTCATGTGACGCTTGGTCTGATCGTTGATCAGGTGCGCGTATTCCTTGTACGTCTGGTACGAATTGCTGCGCGTCGCGTGCTGCAGCTTCGCGATCGAGTCGGGCGTCCACATGTGGTCTTCGCCGCGCACGCGGTACGCGTACTCGCCGCCCGCGTCGAGCATGTCGCGCAGGACCGGGTTGTCCCCGAACGCGTCGCGGTGCAGGCGGATCGCCTCTTCCGCGACTTCGAACAGGCCGATCCCGCCGACCTTCGATGCGGTGCCCTTGAAGTACTTCTCGACGAGGTCGCTCGACAGGCCGAGCGCTTCGAAGATCTGCGCGCCCGTGTACGACATGTACGTCGAGATGCCCATCTTCGACATCACTTTCTGCAGGCCCTTGCCGATCGCCTTCGTGAAGTTGTAGATGGCCTTCTCCGGCGACAAGTCGCCCGACAGCCCTTCGGCCATCTTCGCGAGCGTCTCCATCGCGAGGTACGGATGCACGGCTTCCGCGCCGTAGCCGGCGAGCAGCGCGAAGTGATGCGTTTCGCGCGCCGAGCCCGTTTCGACGACGAGACCCGTGCTCGTGCGCAGGCCTTGCTGGACGAGGTGCGTGTGGATCGCCGAGGTCGCGAGCAGTGCCGGAATCGCGACATGCTCGGCGTCCGTCTTGCGGTCCGACACGATCAGGATGTTGTAGCCGGATTTCACGGCGTCGACGGCTTCCGCGCACAGCGACGCGAGACGCGCCTCGATGCCTTCCTTGCCCCACGCGACCGGGTAGCAGATGTTCAGCTCATACGCGCTGAACTTGCCGCCCGTGTATTGATCGATCGCGCGGATCTTCGCGATGTCCTTGAAGTCGAGCACCGGCTGCGACACTTCGAGACGCATCGGCGGGTTGATGTTGTTCGTGTCGAGCAGGTTCGGCTTCGGGCCGATGAACGACACGAGCGACATCACCATGTTCTCGCGGATCGGGTCGATCGGCGGGTTCGTGACCTGCGCGAACAGCTGCTTGAAGTAGTGATAGAGCGTCTTGTTCTTGTTCGACATCACCGCGAGCGGCGAGTCGTTGCCCATCGAGCCGACCGCTTCCTCGCCCTGCTGCGCCATCGGCGCCATCAGGAACTTCAGGTCTTCCTGCGTGTAGCCGAACGCCTGCTGGCGATCGAGCAGCGACGCGCCCTGCGCGCGGCCGGCCGCGACTTCCTCGGCCTTCGGCTCGATCTCGTCGAGCTTGATGCGCACGGCGTCGATCCAGCTCTTGTACGGCTTCGCGTTCGCGAGGTTGTCCTTGAGCTCCTTGTCGTCGATGATGCGGCCGTGTTCCATGTCGATCAGGAACATCTTGCCCGGCTGCAGACGCCACTTCTTGACGATCTTCGATTCCGGAATCGGCAGCGTGCCGGCTTCCGACGCCATGATCACGAGGTCGTCGTCCGTGACGATGTAGCGCGCCGGACGCAGCCCGTTACGGTCGAGCGTCGCGCCGATCTGACGGCCGTCGGTGAACGCGATCGCGGCCGGGCCGTCCCACGGCTCCATCATCGCGGCGTGATATTCGTAGAACGCGCGGCGGTTCTCGTCCATCAGCGTGTGCTGTTCCCACGCTTCCGGGATCATCATCATCACCGCGTGCACGAGCGGATAGCCGGCCATCACGAGCAGTTCGAGACAGTTGTCGAACGATGCGGTGTCCGACTGGCCCGGATAGATCAGCGGCCAGAGCTTCGGCAGATCGTCGCCGAGCACGTGCGACGCGATCGCGCCGGTGCGCGCGTTCAGCCAGTTCACGTTGCCCTTCACGGTGTTGATCTCGCCGTTGTGCGCGATCATCCGGTACGGGTGGGCAAGCTCCCACGCCGGGAACGTGTTGGTCGAGAAGCGCTGGTGCACGAGCGCGAGCGCCGACACGACGCGCTCGTCCTGCAGGTCGCGGTAGTACACGCCGACCTGGCCCGCGAGCAGCAGCCCCTTGTAGACGACCGTGCGCGCCGACATCGACGGCACGAAGTATTCCTTGCCGTGCTTGAGCTTGAGCGCCTGGATGCGGTGGCTCGCGGTCTTGCGGATCACGTACAGCTTCCGCTCGAGCGCGTCGGTCACCATGATGTCCTTGCCGCGGCCGATGAAGATCTGGCGGATCAGCGGCTCGCTGGCCTTTACGGCCGGCGAAATCGGCATCGTGTGGTCGACCGGCACGTCGCGCCAGCCGAGCACGACCTGCCCTTCGGCCTTCACCGTGCGCTCGAGCTCCTGCTCGCACGCGAGACGCGAGGCGTTTTCCTTCGGCAGGAAGATCATCCCCACCCCGTATTCGCCGGCCGGCGGCAGCGTCACGCCCTGCTTCGCCATCTCCTCGCGATAGAACGCGTCGGGAATCTGAATCAGGATGCCCGCGCCGTCGCCCATCAGCGGATCGGCGCCGACCGCGCCGCGGTGATCGAGGTTCTCGAGGATCTTCAGCCCTTGCTGAATGATCTCGTGGCTCTTCTTGCCCTTGATGTGGGCGACGAAGCCGACGCCGCAGGCGTCATGTTCGTTTTGCGGGTCGTAGAGACCTTGTGCGGCGGGCACCGCGGCGAGCGGCTGCTGGTGGTCGTTCATGGGGACACCGTCGTAAAGGGGCCCGGAGGGCCGTTGAACCATTTTGTTGTTTGCCGCCGATCCAGCTCCCGGCGGGAGACGGCGCGGCCGACGATGGAAGGGCGCGCTTCGCCCGGGCCACCGGAATTCGGAATATACGCGACGAATCAAAGGAATAGCAACAAAAACCGCTTGATCGAACCCCATTTAAAGGCGCGCCTCTATCTGGTGCTGTTTTATTGGGGACGTATCGTTTTGGTGCAAAAAGAAGCGGCGCCCGCAGCGCCGCTTCCCAAGCCGCCGTCGGCCCTTACTGCTGGATCGGCGGCGTGTTCTCGCGCACCTTTCTGGGGCGTCCGCGCGGCAGCGGCGACACGCGCCGATTGGCGGTGCGCGCAGCCCATTCGCGGTAGGTTTCGCCGCCGAGCACCCAGCCCTTCAGCGTCGCCTGCTGCAACTGGTCGGCCTGACGCTCGTCGAGCGGCTGCTCGCACAGCTCCTTGTAGGCGCGCTGCCGCTCGAACGGCGTGTTGCCGAGCGCCCAGTAGAGCGGATGGTCGGTGATCAGGCTGTCGACGGTGAGCCCGACGTGGTGCCGGTAGCTCGACCATCGGTATGCATCGGGCGTCGCGACGAGTTGCGCGCGCACCGGGCTCAATTCGACCACGCGGCTCGCGAGCAGGAAATAGCGTTCGCCTTCGATGACGGTCGCGCGGTAGCGGCCTTCCCACAGCGTGCCGCGCCGCGAGTAGCGCCGGTTGAAATGCGCGACGTAGCGGCGCCCCACCGCCTGCATCGCTTTCGGCAGGCTCGCCTCGTCGCTCGGCGTGACGAGCAGCTGAACCTGACGCGGCAGCAGCACGTAGGCGTGCACCGAGAGGTGATGATCGCGTGCGGCGGCCTTCAGACAATCGATGAAGAGTTCGTAGTCCTGGTCGTCAACGAACGCGGGTTGCTGATCCAGGCCGCGCAGTATCACGTGCTGCGGCTGGTCGGGTACGTAGAGTCGTGCTAACCGTGCCATGCTGAATGTCCGTTTGAACGCGTTAGGAAATACCCGGGGGTCCGAATGTGCGCACCTGCGTAGAATGCCCGCGCGGCGGTGCGCGAAAGCGTACGGTCGTACTAAACCTAGGGAGAAAACTCTAGCTTACGAGCTTGTTTGGTTTTAAACGCAGTCGTCATAATGAGCACGCCTTTGATCGGAGGAGACACAATGAAACGAAAACTGGCCATTACGGGGGCCGCGGCGCTCGCATTCGCACTGGCGGGCGGCACGGCACACGCACAATCTGCAGGTAGTTTTTACGTCAGCACCGGCTGGTTTCACCTGTCCCCGCAGGACAGCAGCGACCCGCTCTTTGTCTATGGCGTCGGCGGCACGCCCGTCAATCAGTCCGTTCCCAACACCGGTGCGGGCATCAACGATGCCGACACGCTCGGCCTGGCGACCGGCTACTTCCTCACCGACCACATTTCCACCGAATTCGTCCTCGGTGTGCCGCCGAAGTTCGACATCACCGGAAAAGGTCAGTTCGCGAACTTCGGCGTGCTCGGCCGCGCGTATCAGTGGAGCCCCGCACTGCTGCTGCGCTACCACTTCAACGACGCGAACGCGAAATTCCGCCCGTATGTCGGCATCGGCGCGACGTACGTCTGGTTCACCGGCGCGAAGATCACGAACACCGCGTTCGAGAACGGCGTGCTCGGCGGCCCCACCAGTGCAACGACGAGCAATCAGTGGGCCCCGGTCTTCAACGCAGGCTTCACGTACAACTTCACGAAGCACTGGTTCGCCGGCCTGTCGATTTCGTACGTGCCGGTGAGCGTCACCGCGACTTTCACCACCGCTCGCCGCACGCAGGTCGGCACGCTGACCGAAACCTCGAAAGCCCACATCTCGCTGAACCCGATCGTCACGTACCTGAACGTCGGCTACCGTTTCTAAGCGTAGTCGAATATTTGGGGAATGGTTAATCCCGCTGCAATTTGTAGCGGAATTTTCCCGCCGTAACGTCTCCGCGATGCAAAACGCCCCGGCCAAACCGCGCCGGGGCGTCGTCTTTTCGCGTCAGGCTCGTTGGCGCGCTAGGCCGCGCCCTGCACGACGTCGTCGAGCGCGTGCGGGCCGATCAGGTCGATCCGGTCCGTGCAGACCGCGTCGACACCCCAGCGCACCAGCTCACGCGCCCGCGCGAGGTCGTTCACCGTGTAAACCAGGATGCGCAGCCCGGCCGCCTTGATCGCGCGCACCTGCGTTTCGTCGAGACGCGTATGGTCGGCGTGCAGCGACACGCAGCCGAGCGCGTCGACGACCTGCGCGTGCCAGTCCGGCGGCACCGTTTCGTACAGCATCCCGCGCGGCAGCTCGGGCGCCGTCTCGCGCGCCTCGCGCAGCGCCTCGAACGAGAACGACGACAGCAGCGGCGGCACCGCCGCGCCGCGCCAGTATGCGGCCGCATCGGCGGCCACGCGCCGCCCGGTGTCGCGCTCGCGGCCCGGGCACGGCTTGATCTCGACGTTCGCCGCGAGACCGAGCGCAATGCAGCGAGCGGCGGCCGCCTCGAGCGTCGGCATCCGCTCGCCGGCAAAGCGCGCGTCGCGCCACGCGCCCGCGTCGAGCGCCGCGAGCGCCGCATAGCGCATGCCTGCAGCGGCGCCCTGGCCGTTCGAGGTGCGCTCGACCGTGTCGTCGTGCAGCAGGAACGTGACGTCGTCGGCCGACAGCTTCGCGTCGAACTCGACCATGCGATGGCCGCGCCGCGCGCCTTCGTCGAGCGCCGCGAGCGTGTTCTCGGGCGCGAGCGTGCCGCCGCCGCGGTGCGCGACCACGCGCGGATAGGGCCAGTCGGAGCGGGAAGTCATCGTCAGCCTCTCTGCGGATTCAGTCGGCGCGCCGGCCGGTTTCGGGATCGAAGAAATGCAGCCGGTGCGCAGGCAGGGCGACCGCCAGCGCGCTGCCGCGCGCCGGACGCTCCGCGTGCGGCAGCCGCACCGCGACGTCGTGACTGCCCCAGCGGCCGTGCGCGAGATTGTCGGCGCCGAGCAGTTCGCACGAATCGACCGGCAGCGTCGCGTGCGGGACGCCGGGCTGCGGCGTCATGTGTTCCGGACGCACGCCGAGCACCCAGTCGCGGCCGGTCGCGATCGCGCCGCCGATGCCGGGCGCGCCGGCCACCGGCAGCGCCGGCCCGCCGCCCGCGACGGTAAACGTCGCGCCGTCGTCCGACAGCCGGCCGTGCAGCAGATTCATCGCCGGCGATCCGATGAAGCCCGCGACGAACATCGTCGCCGGCCGTTCGTACACGTCGACCGGCGCGCCGATCTGCTCGGCGTAGCCGCGGTTCATCACGATCACGCGCTGCGCGAGCGTCATCGCCTCGATCTGGTCGTGCGTCACGTAGACGCTCGTCGTCGCGAGCCGCGCGTGCAGCCGCTGGATCTCGAGGCGCATCTGCACGCGCAGCTTCGCGTCGAGATTCGACAGCGGCTCGTCGAACAGAAACACCGACGGCTCGCGCACGATCGCACGCCCCATCGCGACGCGCTGCCGCTGACCGCCCGACAGCTCGCGCGGCCGCCGCGCGAGCAGCGCTTCGAGCTCGAGAATCTTCGCGGCCGCGGCGACGCGCGCGTCGATCGTCGCGCGGTCGATGCCGCGGATCTTCAGCCCATAGCCCATGTTCTGCGCGACCGTCATGTGCGGATACAGCGCGTAGTTCTGAAACACCATCGCAATGTCGCGATCCTTCGGCTCCAGCGCGTTCACGACGCGCCCGCCGATCGCGATCTCGCCGTCGGTCACGGTCTCGAGCCCCGCAATCATGCGCAGCAGCGTCGACTTGCCGCAACCCGACGGGCCCACCAGCACGATGAATTCGCCGTCGGCGATCTCCACGTCGATGCCGTGCAGCACGTGCTGCTTGCCGTCGTACGATTTCCTGACGCCCTTCAAGCTCAGCGCAGCCATACCCGATCCATCTCCCGTTTGCGTGCGTCGTTCATTTTTCGGAGTCGACGAGGCCGCGCACGAACCAGCGCTGCATCGCCAGCACGACGACGAGCGGCGGCACCATCGCCAGCAGCGTCGCCGCCATTACGTATTGCCATTCGGTCGCCGCGTCGCCGCTCGCGATCATCGTCTTGATTCCGACCACCGCCGTCGACAGCGACGCCTCCGTCGTGATCAGGATCGGCCACAGATACTGGTTCCAGCCGTAGATGAACGTGATCACGAACAGCGCGGCGATGCTCGTCTTCGACAGCGGCAGCACGACGTCCCAGAAAAAGCGCAGCGGGCCCGCGCCGTCGATGCGCGCGGCGTCCATCAGCTCGTCGGGCAGCGTCATGAAGAACTGGCGGAACAGGAAGGTCGCGGTCGCCGACGCGATCAGCGGCAGCGTGAGCCCCGCATAGCTGTTCGTCAGATGCAGCGTCGACACGACCTGCACGGTCGGAAAGATCCGCACTTCGACCGGCAGCATCAGCGTGACGAAGATCAGCCAGAACGCGGCGTTGCGAAACGGAAAGCGGAAATAGACGATCGCGTACGCGGACAGGATCGACACCGCGATCTTGCCGACCGCGATCCCGAGCGCCATCGCGAAGCTGTTCAGCAGCAATCGGCCGAACGGCGCGGTCGTGCCGCCGCTGCCGTGCCCCCAGATGTACGCGACGTTCTCGAACAGATGCGTGCTCGGCACGAGCGACAGCGGCACCGTGAACACTTCCTGCGCGTTCATCGTCGCCGCGCAGAACGCGACGTACACCGGAAACACGATCAGCACGACGCCGGCGATCAGCACCGCGTGGCAGAACAGGTCGAAGCCCTTGCGATTCTCGATCATGCGTATTGCACCCTGCGTTCGACGAAGCGGAACTGGATCACGGTGAGCCCGACCACGATGATCATCAGCACGACCGACTGCGCGCCGGAGCTGCCGATGTCGAGGCCCTGAAAGCCTTCCGCGAAGATCTTGTAGATCAGCGTCTTCGTGCTCTGCGCCGGGCCGCCGCCGGTGGCGGCATCGATCACCGGGAACGTGTCGAAGAACGCGTAGACGAGATTCACGACGAGCAGGAAAAAGCTCGTCGGCGACAGGAGCGGCAGCACGATGTTGAAGAAGCGCCGCACCGGGCCCGCGCCGTCGATCGCGGCCGCCTCGATCAGCGAGCGCGGGATCGCCTGCAGCCCCGCGTAGAAGAACAGGAAGTTGTAGCTGACCTGCTTCCACACCGACGCCAGCACGACGAGGAACATCGCCTGCCCGCCGTTCAATGCATGGTTCCACACGATGCCCTGCTTCGCGAGCGCATACGTGACGAGCCCGATGCTCGGGTTGAACAGGAAGGCCCAAAGCACGGCCGCGATCGTCGGCGCGACCGCGTACGGCCAGATCAGCAGCGTGCGATACGCGCGCGCGCCGCGCGTCACGCGATCCGCACATGCGGCGAGCAGCAGCGACACGATCAGCCCGCTCACCGTGACGAGCGCACTGAACACCAGCGTCGTGCGAAACGAATCGAGATAGAGCGGATCCGCGAACAGGTGCGCGAAGTTCGCGAGGCCGACGAACTCGCTCGACGTGCCGAACGCGTCCTGCATCTGCGTCGACTGCCACAGCGCGACGCCGGCCGGCCAGAGGAAGAACACGGCGGTGATCGCGAGCTGCGGCGCGATCAGCAGATACGGCAGCAGGCTCGTGCCGAAACGGGAACGGGATTGCATCGCGGAGATCCGGTCAGACGAAACGGAAACGAAGCCGCGCCGCGGCGCGCGGCGCATGTGCGACGCGGCCCGCGGCACGGCGCGAGACGGGCTCAGCCGCCCGACTTCTCGAAGCGGCGCAGCAGTTCGTTGCCGCGCGACGCCGCCGCGTCGAGCGCGTCCTTCGGCGACTTCTTCTGCGCCCACACCTGCTCGAGCTCTTCGTCGACGACCGTGCGGATCTGCGGCATGTTGCCGAGGCGCAGCCCCTTCGTATAGGGCAGCGGCGGCTTGTTCAGCATCTGCTTGATCGCGGTTTCGGCGCTCGGATTCTTCGCATAGAAGCCCTGCTGGCGCGTGAGGTCGTAGGCGGCGGTCGTGACCGGCAGGTAGCCCGTCTCCTGGTGCCACTTCGCGGCGATCGGCGGCGACGCGAGGAACGCGAGGAATTTCGCGACCCCCTTGTACGTCGCCGGATCCTTGCCGGCCAGCACCCACAGGCTCGCGCCGCCGATGATCGCATTCTGCGGCGCGCCCTTCACGTTCGCGTCGTACGGCATCATCCCGGTGCCGTAGCTGAACTTCGCGAATTTCTGCACGTTCGCGAGCGCGCCCGACGACGTCGTCATGATGCCGCAGTCGCCGCTATAGAACTTCGCGGACGCCTCGTCCTTGCGGCCCGCGTATGTAAACGTGCCGTCCTTCGCCATCTCTTGCAGGAACGCGACGTGCGCAATCTGCTGCGGCTTGTTGAACTCGAGCACCGCGTCCGAGCCGTCGAAGCCGTTGTTGCGGCTCGCGAACGGCAGCGCATGCCACGCGCTGTAGTTCTCGAGCTGAATCCAGCCCTGCCAGCCCGTCGTGAAGCCGCACGTCATGCCGGCCTTGCGCAGCTTCTCCGAATCGGCCTTCACGTCCGCCCAGGTCTTCGGCGGCTGGTTCGGGTCGAGGCCGGCCTTCTTGAACGCGTCCTTGTTGTAGTACAGCACCGGCGTCGAGCTGTTGAACGGCATCGACACGAGATGGCCCGTCTTCGCGTCGCTGTAGTAGCTCGCGATCGTCGGCACGAACGCCTTTTCGTCGAGCGGCACGCCGGCCTGCCTGAACACGTCGTACACCGGCACGACGGCCTTCTTCGCCTGCATCATCGTGGCCGTGCCGACTTCGTACACCTGCAGGATCGCCGGCGCGTTGCCGCTGCGATAGGCGGCGATACCGGCCGCGAGCGTCTGGTCGTAGGTGCCCTTGAAGACCGGCACGATCTTGTAATCGCTCTGCGACGCGTTGAATTGCGTCGCCAGCTCGTTCACGCGCTCGCCGAGCGCGGCTTCCATCGCGTGCCAGAACTGGATCTCCGTCACCGCGAATGCCGCATGCTGCACACCGAACATCAGCGCGCCGCCGAGCACGATCGAACGAACCACGGTCCCCGCAGGCTTCTTCTTCATCGACCTCTCCTATGAAAACGTTACCAACAGCGTGTGCAAGCTTCCCGTCGCCATTGAACCGGCGAAGTCTAGTGATCGTTTATGACAGTCAGTTGTCGTTGATGACGAACAGCCGCTGGTACTCCTTCAGCGCGAACCGGTCGGTCATCCCGGCGATGTAATGCGCGACGAGACGCGGCTGCTGCGCGCGATCGTCGGACTGATAGGGCGGCGGCAGCAGGCGCGGATCGTCGATGAACGCATCGAACAGCCCGGTGACGACGCGCTGCGCCTTGCTCGCCATGCGCATCACCTTGTAGTGGCGATACAGGTTCTTGAATAGGAAACGCTTGAGCGCGGCCGCCTGCGCGGCCACGGGCTCGCTGTGCGATACGAGCGGCGGCGCCGCGCGCACGTCGTCGATCGATGCGGGCGCGACGCGCGCGAGATTGCGCGTCGTTTCGTCGATCAGGTCGACGATCAGCGTGTTGATGATGCGGCGCACCGTCTCGTGCACGAGGCGGCGGCCTTCGAGATGGGGAAACTCGGCGAGCGCCTGCTCGTAGTGGCGCTGCCACAGCTCGACTTCCGCGAGCTGCTCGATCGTGATCAGCCCTGAGCGCAGACCGTCGTCGACGTCGTGATTGTTGTAGGCGATCTCGTCCGCGATGTTCGCGAGCTGCGCTTCGAGCGACGGCTGCCGCCCCTGCAGGAAACGCTCGCCGAGCGCACCGAGCTTGCGCGCGTTCTCGCGCGAGCAATGCTTCAGGATCCCTTCGCGCGTTTCGAAACACAGGTTCAACCCGTTGAACGCGCCGTAATGTTCCTCGAGCTCGTCGACGACCGCGAGGCTCTGCAGGTTGTGTTCGAAGCCGCCGTATTCGCGCATGCAGGCATTCAGCGCATCCTGCCCGGCATGACCGAACGGCGTATGGCCGAGATCGTGCGCGAGCGAGATCGCTTCGACGAGATCCTCGTTCAGGCGCAGGTTCCGCGCGACCGAACGCGCGATCTGCGCGACTTCGAGGCTATGCGTGAGACGCGTGCGGAACAGGTCGCCTTCGTGATTGACGAATACCTGCGTCTTGTATTCGAGCCGGCGAAACGCGGTGGAGTGAACGATGCGGTCGCGGTCGCGCTGGAATTCGGTGCGTGCCGCGGGCGGCGCCTCCGGGTAGCGGCGGCCGCGCGATTGCGAGGCATGCGCGGCATACGGAGCGAGGTGGGCTTCCAGCGCCGCCAGCGTGGGCGGCTCGACGACGGCGGCGGCTGGGCCACGGCCGGTTTCGGGCAGATTGCGGCTGGATGTCTCGCTCACGTCTCCTCCATGTCAGGGGCGCCGGGCGTCCGGGGCCCGATTACCGGGTCGTATGCGCCAGTGTAGCGAACACCGCTTCGTCGGGCGCCTGCGTGATCAGCGTATCGCCGAAGCGCTTCAGCAAAATGAACTTGATCGCGCCGGCTTCGGCCTTCTTGTCGACGCGCATCAGCTCCATGTAACGCGCATCGCCGAGCGCCGGCCCGCGCGTCGGTAGATGCGCGGCCGCGATCACCGCGTCGAGCCGCTGCCGCGACGCGTCGTCGAGCAGCCCGAGCCGCACCGACAGATCGGCCGCCATCACCATCCCGCAGCCGACCGCCTCGCCGTGCAGCCATTCGCCGTAGCCGAGGCCCGCCTCGATCGCGTGGCCGAACGTATGTCCGAAATTGAGGATCGCGCGCAGGCCGCCCTCGCGCTCGTCGGCCGCGACGACGCTCGCCTTGATCTCGCACGACCGCTTCACCGCATGCGCAAGCGCCGCGGGATCGCGCCGGTTCAGCGCGTCGACGTTCGCCTCGATCCAGTCGAAGAATGCGGCATCGGCGATCGCGCCGGTCTTGATGACCTCGGCGATGCCGGCCGCGAGCTCGCGCTCGGGCAGCGTCGTCAGCGCGCCGATGTCGGCGATCACCGCCTGCGGCTGGTAAAACGCGCCGATCATGTTCTTGCCGAGCGGATGATTGATGCCCGTCTTGCCGCCGACCGACGAATCGACCTGCGACAGCAGCGTGGTCGGCACCTGGATGAACGGCACGCCGCGCATGTAGCAGGCGGCGGCAAAGCCCGTCATGTCGCCGATCACGCCGCCGCCGAGTGCGACGAGCGTCGTCTTGCGATCGGCGCGCTCGCCGAGCAGCCCGTCGAAAATGAGGTTCAGCGTTTCCCAGTTCTTGTAGGCTTCGCCGTCGGGCAGCACGACCGTCGACACGTGCTTGCCGAGCGGCGCGAGCGCCGCGCGCAGCGCGTCGCCGTAGAGCGGATCGACCGTCGTGTTCGTGACGATCGTCACCGACGAACCTTTGATGTGGGGAGCGAACAGCTCGGCGCGGCCGATCAGGCCGGCGCCAATGTGAATCGGGTAGGCGCGGTCGCCCAGATCGACGTTGACAGTAATCATGCTTGTAGCGGCTTGGCGACGACGCCCGCCAGTTCGAGTTGCATCAGCACCATGTTGACGAGACCGTTGACGGACGGGCGGCCCGTTTCGATCACGAAGTCCGCGCATTCGCGGTACAGCGGGTCGCGCACTTCGTAGAGCGCTTCGAGACGGGCCTTCGGATCGTCGGTCTGCAGCAGCGGACGATTTTTGTCCTTGCGTGTGCGAAGCCACAGATCGTGCGGGTTGGCGCGCAGATAGACGACGATGCCGTTGCCTTTCAGGCACGCGCGATTTTCGGCCCGCAGCACCGCGCCGCCGCCCGTCGCGAGCACGATGTTCTCGCGCTGCGTGAGTTCGGCGATCATCTGCGCTTCGCGGTCGCGAAATCCGGCCTCGCCCTCCAGCTCGAAGATCACCGGAATGCGCGCGCCCGTGCGGGCCTCGATTTCGTGGTCGGAGTCGAAGAACGTCCTGTCGAGCCGGCGCGCGACCGCACGGCCCACGGTGGTCTTACCCGCTCCCATAAGGCCGACGAAAAATACGTTTGCATGTGGGTCCCGCGCTTGCAACGGCTTCCTCTGCTTCAATCTTGCTGGTGTGTGGCGCAGCTTACTGGCAAAGCGACTGCCTTGTCGAGCCTGCGCCACCCGCTTCCGGCCCCGATTTCTCGGCATTTTCGTCGGCTGTGCCGGGCGGGCCGCACCCGGCGCTGACGATCGTCGGCGTGATGAATACGACCAGCTCGCTACGCTGCTCGCGCTGCGCGCGATGCCGGAAAAGCGCGCCCAGAACCGGTATTTTGCCCAACAGCGGCACCCGCGTCACATCGTGCCGATGCAGCCGCTCATAGATTCCGCCGATCGCAACCGTGCCGCCGTCGTCGACTTCGACGCGCGTCTGCACGTGTTTCGTATGGATCGCGGGCCCGGCCGCGGTCGGTTCGCCGACGCTGTCCTTCGTCACGTCGAGGTCGAGCACGACGCGCCCGTCCGGCGTGATCTGCGGCTCGACCTCGAGCTTCAGCGTCGCGCGGCGGAACTGCACGCCCGTCACGCCGTTGCCGACCTTTGCCTGATACGGCAGCTCCGCGCCCTGCTCGACGAGCGCCTTCGCGCGATCGGCCGTCACGACGCGCGGGCTCGACACGATCTGGCCGCGCCCCTGCGCCTCCAACGCGCTCAGCTCGACGTCGAGCACGCGGCTGAGCGGCGCGGCGAGCAGCGTGAAGCCGGCCGTCGCCGCATCGAACCCGGCGAGCGGCCGCGCGGCCAGATCGAGCGCCGTGCGTGGGCCGGCCGGGGACGCGGCAGCTTCGGCCGCCGCCGGCTGCCCTTGCGCGCGCAGCGCGAGCCGCGCGCCGAGATGACGCGAAAAGCCCTGCTCGCCCTCGACGATGCGCGCCTCGATGCGCACCTGCCGCGACGGCCGGTCGAGTGCCGCGATCAGATCGGCGATCTGGGCGATGCGCGGCGCAAGATCGGTGACGAACACCAGGTTCGTGCGCGCATCGGCCGCCGCGGCACCGCGCTTCGACAGCAGGCGCTGGCCGGTCGCGCCGGCCAGCAGCCGCTGCACGTCCTGCGCACGCGCGTAGTGCAATTCGAACCGGCGGCTCTCGAGCGGCTCCAGATCGGCGGCACGCGCGTGCGTTTCGAAGCGCTCGCGCTCACGCACCGCCAGTTCGGCGGCCGGCGTCACCCAGACGATGTCGCCGCGCCGGGACATCGCGAGCCCGTGCGTGTCGAGCAGCGTGTCGAATGCATCGCGCCAGCGGACATTGTTCAGACGTAAGGTCACGGTGCCGCGAACCTGCTCGCTCACGACGATGTTCAGGCCCGTGAAGCGTGCGAATGCGTCGAAGGCGGCCGTCAGGTCCGCGCGCTGCAGATTCAGCGAGATGCGGCGCGTATCGTCCGCATCGCCTGCGCGATGCGCGGCTGCGTCGTTCATGCGCGCAGGCGGCGGCAGCGGGATCGGCGGCCCTTCCAGCGCCGGTGCCGGCGCGGCCGGTTGCGCGTGCTGCGCGACGCGGGATGCGTGTTCGAACGGCGGCGGGCTCGCGCCCGGTGAGGCGGCTTCGTGCGTGCGGTCGGATTGGGCGTGCGACGCCGCGCGATCGGCCGCACCGTCGATTGCGTCATCGATCGCGCCGTCCGGCACGCCCGGCGGTAGCGGCGCCTCGCGCGCTTCAGCCATCGTCGAGGCGACCGGCCAGGCCGCAGGCAGCGGCGGCAACCCGGCGTTCGCCGCAGCCGCGCCGAGGCCGACGGCGCCGACTCCGATACCAAACCAGACCACAATGCCGTACCGGTTGAGCTTCGTCACGAGCGGCCTCCGTCTTCGAGTGCGAGCCGCCGCGGGCCGTCCGACGTCGACAGCGTCACGGCGCCCGCATCGACGCGTGCAACGCGCAATGCACCGAGCGCGTCGCCGGCCCGCACGGCCGTGAAGCGGCCATCGCCGTCGTCGAACAGCACCAGCGCCGTGCGCATGTCGCGGATCAGCCCGGCAAGGCGCGGCAACCGCCCGTCGGCCATCGCGAACGCCTCCGCACCGCCGAACGGATCGCCATCCAGCGCAGGCGTTGCCGCGCCGCTGGACGCGATGCCGGGCAACGTCGGAAACACGTCGACCGACATGTCGATCCTCACGCCATCGGGACCGCGTTCGACACGCAGCGTCGCCGGCACCGCGAGCACCGAAAAATCCGCCAGCGCGCCGATTGCGCGCGCGGGCGCCGCCGGTTCGCCGGCTGCGACGAGCCGCACCGTACGGCGACCGTACGCTGCCGCACGGTCGGCCTTCAACGGTTCGATCGATATGACGTGCAGCCCGCGCGATGCAACGAGGTCGGCCAGCTCGAGCATGAGCGCGCCCCACTCGCGCACAGGCGGCGTACGGTCGCCGGCCGCGGCGCCCGGTCTCGCGTTTCGGTTCGGCGCGGCCGTTTCGAGCGCGTGCTCAAGGTCCGCGACACGCGTCCGTGCCGCCTGCAGAAGCGCGCCGCTGCGCGCGAGCCCGCTCCAGTCGGCCGCGTTCGACAGATGAATGCCGCCCGCCAGCACGACGGCGAACGCCAACGCGCAGCCGGCAGCATGCGCAGCGGCCGGCGACATGCGCCGCTTGATACGCGGCCATGCCGCGACGAGCGGGCCGCCTGCGGTCGCGATCGTCGTCATGCGCCGTCTCCCGGCGTCGCGCGCCGCGGCGTCGCATCGCGCCAGCGCACGTGCGCGGAAAACGCGATCGGCGCGCCCGCCGCAACGGGCGCCGCCGCCGACGCCGGTTTCAATGCATCGACGTCGATTCGCGCGTCGCGCTGCTCGCGCGCGACGCTGGCGAGCCAACGCGCACCCGCGCGGTAGCTCGCCGCGCGCACGTCGAGCACGACGCCGGAACGCGTCGCATGCAGCGCGTCGATGCGCACCGTGTCGTCGCGCACGTGCGCGAGTGTCGCGAGTAGCGCGCTCACGCGCCGGTGTGGCTCCGCCAGCTCGACTGCCTGCGCGTCGCGCTGCGTGACGGCGCCTGCCGTACGCGCGGCGCGCTTCGCCGCAGCGGCCTGCGGCTCCAGTTGCCGCAACCGTACGTCGAGACGCAGGCGCTCGGCGTCCATGTCGAGCCGCCGCCATGTGCAGCCGGCTGTCCATAGGCCGACGCCGAGCGCGGCGAGCAGGATCGCCGCACCGCACTGCGCCGCCTGACGCCGCCGCAGCGCACGCGCAACGCGCTCGCGGTACGGCAGCAGGTTGAAGCCGTCGAGCCGAAGCGGGCCGGCCGCACGCAAGCGCTTCGCGATCATTCCCACACCCCGCGCAGCGCAAGCCCGAACGCGACCGCGAACGCCGGCGCGCTCGGCACCCCGGCCGGCGCGATCGGACGCCCGTCCCACCCGGTACAGTCGAACGGCACCGACGTCGCGCCGAGCGCGTCGCCGATATCGGCCAGCGACAGGCCGAAGCGCGCGACACATCGCTCATCGCCGGCTACCAGCACGCAGCCGACCCGCTCCTGCGCACCTGCGCGCAACGCATCGGCCAACGCGCCCGGCATGTCGGCGGCCAGCGCGAGCATCGGCGCGGCGAGCGCGCCGTCGATGCGCCAGCCGCGCACGCCCGCGTCGGAGAACCACAGCGCCGCGTACGGCCCCTGAGCGTCGAGCTCGAACTGCGCCGCGTAGCGCAGCGCGCGCAGTGCGGCGGCCGATTCGCTGTCGACGGCCGTCAGGTCGATCCCCGCTTGCGCGGCGACGTCGATCCGCCGTTCGAGCAACGCCAGCGGTGCGGCCGCGACCGCGATCTCCTGCGCGCACGCGCCGTCGTCGTGCCGCCAGTCGAACGCGATGCTGTCTGGCGCAAGCCCCGAGATGCGCTCGGCAGCCTGCCGCGCCGCATCGGCGATGTCGTCGCGCCCCGCCAGATCGAGCGTGGCCGTGCGCATCTCGTCGTCGCGCAGCGCCATCACGCCGCGCGTGTCGCAGCGCACGCCAGCGCCGGTGAGCCGCGCGACGGCAGCCGACAGCGCGCGCGCGACTGCCGCCCAGCGCGCATCGGCGCCCTCCGGCAGTGCGAGCGGTTCCCGCTCGAGCGCTTCGATCCGCACGTCGGCCACGCGGCCGCGCCGGCTCAGCACCACGATCCTGACCTCGCCCGCGCCGACGTCGATACCCGTCGATCGGTGCCTGCCCGGCACGAAGCGCGCCGCCGCCCATCGTCCTGTCATTCCAGCCTCCCGCGATCGTCGCAGCCCATGCCGCGATCCGAGGCCCGATTCTGGCGAGCAGTGCGCGCCGCCGACAGTCGACCGAACGGCCAATGGCGCACGAGCCGGCCGCCGGGCTATGCTGATCTCGGCACGGTCGCGCGGTTGCCCGGCCGCTTCCCCCGCGCCGGGGCCGCCTCCGGCGGGCAGCTATAATCGCGGGACTGTTTTCCGGTATGCCTATGCAATCCACGTCTCCTACGCCCCCGCCTCCGTCCCCGGAGCCGAAGAAGCGCCCCTGGTGGCAAAAAGCGCTGTTCGGCTTCGCCGCGATGTGCGTGGCGCTCGTCGTGGCCGGCGGCCTCGTGCTCGGCTATGCGCTCGTCGTCGCGTGGCCGAACATGCCGTCGCTCGACGCGCTGACCGACTATCGGCCGAAGGTGCCGCTGCGCATCTATACGTCCGATCACGTGCTGATCGGCGAATTCGGCGAGGAACGCCGCGACATCGTCCATTTCAAGGACGTCCCCGATTCGCTGAAAAAGGCGATCCTCGCGATCGAGGACGCGCGCTTCTACGATCACGGCGGCGTCGACCTCACCGGCATCCTCCGCGCAGGCGTCGTCGCGCTGACGAACGGCCACGCGACACAGGGCGCGAGTACGATCACGATGCAGGTCGCGCGCAACTTCTTCCTGTCGAGCGAGAAGACGTACACGCGCAAGATCTACGAGATGCTGCTCGCGTACCGGATCGAGCGCGCGCTCACGAAAGATCAGATTCTCGAGGTCTATATGAATCAGATCTATCTCGGCCAGCGCGCGTACGGCTTCGCGAGCGCCGCGCGCGTCTATTTCGGCAAGGACCTGAAAGACATCACGCTCGCCGAAGCGGCGATGCTGGCGGGGCTGCCGAAGGCGCCGTCCGCGTACAACCCGGTCGTCAATCCGAAGCGCGCGAAGGTGCGCCAGGAGTACATCCTGCAGCGGATGCTCGAGCTGAACTTCATCACGCGCGAGCAGTACGACGAAGCCGTCGCGCAGCCGCTCGTCGTCAAGGGCGCGGGTCGCGAGTACAGCGTGCATGCCGAATACGTCGCGGAAATGGTGCGTCAGATGATGTATGCGCAATACCGCGAGGAAACCTACACGCGCGGCTTCAACGTCATCACGACGATCGATTCCGCCGATCAGCAGGTTGCGTATACCGCGCTGCGCAAGGGCATCATGGATTACGAGCGGCGCCACGGCTATCGCGGGCCGGAAGGTTTCATCGAGCTGCCTTCGGCCGCGGACGAGCGCGAACAGGCCATCGACGACGCGCTGCTCGAGCACCCGGACAACGGCGAGCTGATCGCGGCCGTCGTCACGGCCGCGAGCCCGCGCCAGATCACCGTCGCGTTCATCGACGGCAGCAGCGCGACGATCGAAGGCGAGAACCTGCGCTTCGCGGCCGGCGCACTGTCGGCGAACGCGCAGCCGAACCGTCGCATTCGTCCGGGCGCAATCGTTCGCGTCGTGAAAAACGACGCGGGCAAATGGTCGATCACGCAGTTGCCGCAGGTCGAAGGCGCGTTCATCTCGATCGTGCCGCAGGACGGCGCGATCCGCTCGCTGGTCGGCGGCTTCGACTACAACAAGAACAAGTTCAACCACGTGACGCAGGCGTGGCGGCAACCCGGTTCGTCGTTCAAGCCGTTCATCTACTCGGCATCGCTCGACAAGGGGCTCGGGCCGGCCACGGTCATCAACGACGGGCCGCTCTATTTCAGCGCGGCCGAAACCGGCGGCCAGCCGTGGGAACCGAAGAACTACGGCGGCGGCTTCGAAGGGCCGATGTCGATGCGCACCGCGCTGCAGCGCTCGCGCAACCTCGTGTCGATCCGGATCCTCAATCACATCGGCACGAAGTATGCGCAGCAGTACATCACGCGGTTCGGCTTCGACGCCGATCGCCATCCGGCCTATCTGCCGATGGCGCTCGGCGCCGGCCTCGTCACGCCGCTGCAGATGGCCGGCGCGTATTCGGTGTTCGCGAACGGCGGCTATCGCGTGAACCCGTATCTGATCGCGGAAGTCACCGATCCGAACGGTGCGATCGTCGCGCGTGCACAACCGCTCATCGCAGAGCAGAATGCGCCGCGCGCGATCGATGCGCGCAACGCGTACGTGATGAACAGCCTGTTGCAGAGCGTCGCGCAGCGCGGCACCGGCGCGAAGACCAACGTGCTCAAGCGCACCGATCTCGCGGGCAAGACCGGCACGACCAACGATTCGCACGATGCGTGGTTCGCCGGCTATCAGCACACGCTCGCCGCGATCGCATGGATCGGCTACGACAATCCGCGCAGCCTCGGCGATCGCGAAACCGGCGGCGGCCTCGCGCTGCCGGTGTGGATCGACTACATGGGTGCGGCGCTCAAGGGCGTGCCCGACTTCAAGCCGATGATGCCCGACGGCGTCGAATCGCTCGGCGGCGAGCTGTATTTCACCGACTTCACGCCCGGCCACGGCTTCGTGTCGACGGTCGGTGTGCCGCAGGCGCCCGCATCGCAAGAGGTCGACGATGCCGTGCCGCATGTCGACGAGCAGGAAAAGCAGGACATCATGAACCTGTTCCGCGGCCACTGATCGGCGGCCCCGGCATGAGAAAAGCGCCCCGCGGGGCGCTTTTTTCTTATCCGGCGATGCACGCACGCACCGGCGGCGCCGGCGCCTACCGCGTCACGCGGTGAACGTGATCGGCAGCCCGGCCTGCTGCGTCGCGTACTCGCTCAGCGCGGCGAAGAATTCGGTGCCGGTGCGCGTATCGCGCCATGCGCCGTCGACGTAGCGATAGTGGAAACCACCCGCCTTTGCGGCGATCCACACTTCCTTCATCGGCGGCTGCAGATTCACGATGATCTTCGAGCCGTTCTCGAAGGTGAGCGTCAGAACGCTGCCGTTGCGTTCCAGATCGATGTCGTGATCGCCGTCGTTCGCGGCGTCGACGGTACGCTCGACGGCCGCCAGCACGGCCTCGGCACGGGTCAGGTATTCGGTATCGGACATGCTAAACTCTATCGGTTCAATTGTTCAGGGACGATCATGCGAGTCGTTTTCCGGATGAGCGCGATTGTAGCGGCTTTGGCGATTCTTGCCGGCTGCGGCCAACGCGGCCCGCTCTATCTGCCTACCGTGCCGCCGCTGCCGCAGAAGCCGATCCAGCAGCAAGACACGCCGCCGTCGGACGTCGCACCGACCGACGAAAACGCGTCCGACACGCCCGACTCGTCCGGCACACCGCTGACGCTGTCGCCGGAGCTGTCCGACGGCACCGCGAAAGCGCCCGCCGCCGCTTCGGGCACGTCCGTGCAATAAAAGCGTCTGCGCGGCGCGCTCGCTACAGAAGGCGATGACGTTCCGTCATCGCCTTTCGTCTTTCTGCGCATCGCGCGCCGCATGCAAGCGCCGCACGGCCCACGCAATCAGCCGCCAGCCGAGCAGCGCCGCGACGATCGCCGCATAGAGTTTCGGCTGCGCGAGATCGTGCTTGCCGGCCCGCATCCACCAGAAGTGCAGCACCGCGCACGCAGCGATCGCATAAATCGCACGGTGCAGCGTCGCCCAGTGCCGGCCGAGCCGGCGCACCATCGCGCGCGGCGACGTCGCCGCAAGCGGGATCAGCAGCACGAACGCGGCGAAGCCGACCGTGATGAACGGCCGCTTGCCGACGTCCTTCAGAATCGCCGCCACATCGAACCACTTGTCGAACCACAAGTAGGTGGCGAAGTGCAGCGTCGCGTAGAAGAACGCGAACAGGCCGATCATCCGGCGAAAGCGCAGCAGCGCAGTCACGCCCGTCACGCGCCGCAGCGGCGTGATCGCGAGCGTCACGCAGAGCATCACGAGCGTCCACAGGCCCGTCGAGCGCGTGACGAATTCGATCGGATTCGCGCCGAGGCGGTCCGTCATCCCGAACAGCACGAGCCGCGCAAGCGGATAAAGGCCTGCCGCGAAAACCAGTACCTTGGCCGCAGCGAGCCAGCGCGGCACGGCCGTACGCGCGGCGCCGGACGCCACGCGCGAGCGCGCGGTATGCGAAGACGAAAGAGGTGTCGGCGTCATGTCCTGTCGCACCCGTGCACTCAGAAGTTCTTCTTCAGGTCCATGCCCTGATACATCGACGCGACAAGATCGCCGTAGCCGTTGAACATCAGCGTCTTGCGCTTCGGCGTGAAAAAGCCGTCTTCGCCGATACGACGCTCGGTCGCCTGACTCCAGCGCGGATGGTCGACGTCCGGATTGACGTTCGAATAGAACCCGTATTCGTTCGGCGCGTACGTGTTCCAGCTCGTCTTCGGCTGCTTGTCGACGAAGCGGATCTTCACGAGCGATTTCGCGCTCTTGAAGCCGTACTTCCACGGCACGACGACGCGCACCGGCGCGCCGTTCTGGTTCGGCAGCACCTGGCCGTAGACGCCCATCGTCAGCAGCGTCAGCGGATGCATCGCCTCGTCCATCCGCAGCCCTTCCGAGTACGGCCAGTCGAGCACCGGCGTCGACAGCCCCGGCATCTGCGACGGATCGGCAAGCGTGACGAACTGCACATATTTCGCGTTGCCGGTCGGCTGCACGCGCTTGATCAGCTCCGACAGCGGCACGCCGATCCACGGAATCACCATCGACCATCCTTCGACGCAGCGCAGCCGGTACACGCGCTCCTCGAGCGGCGCGAGCTTCAGCAGCTCGTCGATGTCGAACACCTTCGGATGCAGCACGTCGCCCTCGACGCTCACGCGCCACGGACGCGGCCGTAGCGTGCCGGCGTTCTGCGCGGGATCGCCCTTGTCGGTGCCGAATTCGTAGAAGTTGTTGTAGGAGGTGATGTCCTTGAACGGCGTGACCTTGTCGGCCGCGACGAACTTCGCGTTCGTTTTCGCCGCGAGCTTGGCCGCACGCGCGTCGGGCGACGCGTACGCGGCGAACGCCGCGCCGCTGCCGCCGAGCAGCCCGCCCGCCGCCGCGGCGCCGGCGGCCTGCAGCACGCGCCGGCGATGCTCGAACAGCGCGCGCGGCGTGATCTCGCTGCGCGCGATATCGTCGCCCGTCAGCAGGTGACGGAAAGAACGTTTGATCCACATCGTGCTGCTCCTTTGCGCGCGCTGGCGCACGCCTCATCCGCATTCGACCGGCGCCGCCGGGCGCCGTTCTGCACGCGCTGCGCGCGCGCATTACAAAAGAAAACCGCCGGGCACGCGGTGCGCCGGCGGTCTTTTGTCTGACGAGCGTCGAAACCCTTACAGCTTGCCGTAGCTATGCAGCCCGGACAGGAACATGTTGACGCCGAGGAACGCGAACGTCGTCACGAGCAGGCCCGTGAGCGCCCACCACGCAGCCACCGCGCCGCGCAGCCCCTTCATCAACCGCATGTGCAGCCACGCCGCGTAGTTCAGCCACACGATCAGCGCCCAGGTTTCTTTCGGATCCCAGCTCCAGTAGCCGCCCCAGGCTTCGGCCGCCCACAGCGCGCCGAGGATCGTCGCGATCGTGAAGAACGCGAAGCCGACCGCGATCGACTTGTACATCACGTCGTCGAGCACCTCGAGCGTCGGCAGACGATCGGCGAGCACGCCGCGCTCCTTCATCAGATAGGCGACCGACACCATGGCCGACAGCGCGAAGCTGCCATAGCCGATGAAGTTCGCCGGCACGTGGATCTTCATCCACCAGCTCTGCAGCGCCGGCACCAGCGGCTGGATCTGCTGCGCATCGCGCGCGACCGAGTACCACATCAGGAAGCCGACCGCCGCGCTGATGACCAGCAGCACGAACGCACCGAGCGCACGCGTGCCGTAGTGGCCTTCGTAATAGAGATAGAGCAGCGCGGTGATCAGGCTGAACAGCACGAATACTTCGTACAGGTTCGACACGGGGATATGTCCGACGTCGGCGCCGATCAGGTAGGACTCGTACCAGCGCACCATCAGGCCCGTGAAGCCCATCAGCACCGCGACCCACGTAAGCTTCTGGCCGATCGCCGACCCCGACGCCGAGCGCGCGAGCAGGCCGATCCAGTAGAACAGCGTCGCGAGCACGAACAGCGCGCTCATCCACAGGATCGCCGACTGGCTCGACAGGAAGTACTTGAGGAAGAACGCTGAATCGGCGCGCGCGAGATCGCCCTGATAAATCTGGATCGACAGCAGCGACAGCACGGCGATCGACGCCATCATCAGCCGCGCCGGCTTCCACCGCCAGCCGAGCGCGACGAGCGCCGGCACGGTGCCGATCAGCACGGCCTTGTCGTAGTAATCCATGTGCGCGTTGTAGTGCACGAGCGCATAGCCCGCGCCCACGACAAGCGCCAGCGCGAACAGCCAGTCGAGCGGCGACAGGCGCGCGAGGAACGGACGGTCGTCGAACGACGCGGCCGGAGCCGGCGCCTTGGCCGGCGCCGGACGGGAAGAGGAGACTTGAGTGAGATCCATGATGTTACCGGGTGGAATTCTCGGAATCGGAATCGCCGCCGACGGGCGGACGCGCGGCTGAAGCGGCACCGGCCGGCGCGGCATCGCGCGGTGCGGCGTGCAACGCGGCGCCCGCCGCATCGCGCGTCTGCACGAATTCTTTCTCGAAATCGAAGGTCTTGCGGGCCGTGGACATCGCCATCACCACGTCGACGCCGGAGCCGGCGTCCTTCAGCCAGAACCACAGACGCCGCTCGCGCACATAGAACATCGCGAAGATGCCGGCGACCAACAGCAGGCTGCCAAGATACACCAGATTCTTGCCGGGTGCGCGCGTCAGCTGAAATACCGAAGCTTGCACCTGCTTGAAGGAGTCGAGCTGCAGATAGACGGGCGCGCCATACAAAAAGCTGTCGGACAGCGCGTTGAGCGCGTTCTGCACGAAGCGGAGCGTGTCGTTGCCCTGCTGCGCGGCCGGCTCGCCGGCGCGCTCGCGCGCGATCTGCCAGACCTCCCACATCGAGCCTTCGAGCATGCGCAGCATCAGGTTCGCGGCCTTCTCCTGCTCGGCCTTCGGCACCGAACGGTCGATGAACGTCGCGACGGCCTGGAAGCCGCCGATCGGCTGGCCGTCCGCGCCGCGGCCGACGCTGTCGTCGCTCGCCGCGAAAAGGGTCAGCACCTTCTGCGCGCTGTCCTGCAGGCGCGCGCGCAGCGGCGCGTCCGTGCCCGGCAGCGAACGCTGCGCGAAGCGCGCGGCCGCTTCCGCGCGCACGGCCGGATCCTCGAGCGCCGCGCGCAGACGCATCCATTCGCCGATCGAATCCTGGCTGTCGGCCGGAATGCGCATGTAGCGGAACGGATCGTTCGGGCTCGAGCGCACGCCCGCGAGGAACACGCGCTCGCCGCTCATGTCGACGGGCAGCATGTAGTTGTTGAATTCGCGCGCCTGACCGTCCTTGCCGCGGATCTTGTACTGCACCGACGGCCCGATGTTGTGGAGCTGCATCGGCTTCGACGTCTTCGCGCCCGAGCCGAGCCGCTCGTCGAACGCCTCCTTCAGCGATGCGGTCTTCGCGACGCCGCGCACGTCCGGCTTGCCGTTCGCGTCCGCCATGTTCTCGACGTTGATCGCGCGGAAATCGGCGAACTCGATCGTGTCGCCGTCGACGCCGGGCATCTGCAGCGGCGTCGAGCTGCCGATCGTGCCCTGCACCGCGAACGGCTTCGCGCTGCCGCCCGTCATCGGATAGGCCGTCATCTGCATCTGCGAGCCGCCGTCCTGGAAGCTCGACTGATAGATCGACACGCCCTTGTACGTGAACGGCTTGTTGACCTCCACGCGCGCCGGAATCTTGCGGCCCGTCTCGCGATCGATCACGACGATGTCGCTCGCGAACAGCTTCGGCATGCCGGTCGAGTAGTAGTCGACGATGAACTTGTTCAGCTGGATCGAGAACGGCAGATCCTGGATCAGCGAGCCGCTCGGCTGGTTCAGGATCGCGGTCGACACGAACTGGCCCTCGGGCACCCAGGCGTAGCCGCGGAACGTCGGGTTCGATGCGGACAGCCGGTGATCGGCCGAAATCTCGCTGATCGTCGCGCTCGTGTTGACGGGGCTCTTGCCGAACATCCACATCTGGAATTTGATGGGCAGATTGCTGTCGAGCAAGCCGCCGATACAGATCACGACGATCGCGAGGTGCGCGGAGATGTAGCCCCACTTCGTCATCGCGCCGCGCTTCGCGGAGATCAGCGTCGCGCCGTCGGTTTCGCGCACGACGTGCTTGTAGCCGGCCTTCGCGACGAACGCGGCGAGCGCCGCCGCCGCGGCCGCACGCGTGCCGCTCGCCGAATACTCGGCCTTGTGATGGAACGCACGCAGGCTGCCTTCACGGACCTTGTCCTTCCAGCTTTTCGCGTCGGCGAGCATCTTCGGCGCATTGCGGATCACGCACAGCGAGATCGACACGACGAGGAAGATCAGGATCAGCATGAACCACCATGCGCTGTACACGTTGTACAGGCCGAGCGCGCGGAAGATGTCGGCCCAGAACGGGCCGAACTGGTTCACGTAGTTCGGATAAGGATCGTCCTGGGTGAGGACGGTGCCGATGATGCTCGCGATCGACAGCACGACCAGCAGCGCGATCGCGAAGCGCATCGAGCTGAGCAGCTCGACCGCGCGTTTCGACGCACCATGACCCGACTTCGACTGCAACCCCGACGTGGTAACGCTCATTCAAACTCCGACTGACAACAAAAAAGGGCAAGGCGGCCGCAACGACGCGGCGCCCCACCCTTTTCTTGTTCTGACTCCGGCCGCCCTTCGGACGCCCGGTCACTCCGTTCGCATCGAACCGCTCAATGCAGGCCGGCGATGTAATCCGCGACGGCCTTGATCTCGCTGTCCGACAGACGCGATGCGATCTGATGCATCGCCTCGTTGTTGTTCCGCGCGCCGGCACCCTGCTGGAACGCGGTCAACTGGGCCACCGTGTAGTCGGCCCATTGCCCCGACAGACGCGGATACTGAACCGGAATGCCTTGCCCGGTCGGCCCGTGGCAGCTCGCGCAGGCGGGCACGCCCTTGTCCGCGATGCCGCCGCGATAGATCTTCTGGCCGAGCGCTACGGTGGCCGCGTTGCGCGCGGTGCCGGGCTTGGCCGCTTGCGATCCGTAATACGCGGCGACGTTGCGCATGTCGTCCGGACTCAGCGCGCTGGCGAATCCGACCATCACCGCGTTGTTGCGCGCCGGCCCCTTCGCGCCCGGCTGCGCCTTGAAGTCGTTCAACTGCTTGACCAGATATTCGGGATGCTGACCGGCAAGCTTCGGGAAATTGCCCGAGGCGCTGTTGCCGTCGGCGCCGTGGCACGACGCGCATACCTGCCCGGCGATCGCCTTGCCGCGCTCCAGATCCGGCTTGGCCGCATCCGCCGCGCTTGCCTCTGCTACGAAACCTACGAACCCTGCTGCAACCTGAAGCACCATCAGAGACTTGCACAGTCGATTCATTCGCACACCCTGTTTCGTCTTGTGGGAATTTGAGGTTCTGCAAAAAACGACGGCGTTCAGTCTACCGCAGAAGCCGCATAAAAGTGCGACGCAGGCGCCCCGGGGCCTTCGGTAAAACCGCCGTATTGTACAATATCGCGCTGAAAGCCCCCGCGCCTATCGGGGCTACCCCGCCTCCACCAAGCGGCTCGCGCCGCCCGTCCGTCCGGTTCCCATGGCCTTTCTGCTCCATCAAGCCCGCTTCTATACGACCGTCAATCACCTGCGCGATCTGCCGCCCACGGTGCAGCCGGAAGTCGCATTCGCGGGCCGCTCGAACGCCGGCAAGTCGACGGCGATCAACGTGCTGTGCAACCAGAAACGGCTGGCATTCGCGTCGAAAACGCCCGGCCGCACGCAGCACATCAACTACTTCTCGGTCGGGCCGGCCGCGGAACCCGTCGCGAATCTCGTCGATCTGCCCGGCTACGGCTACGCCGAAGTGCCCGGCGCCGCGAAGGCGCACTGGGAGATGCTGCTGTCCACCTATCTCGCGACGCGCTCGCAGCTCTGCGGGCTGATTCTCATGATGGACTCGCGCCGTCCGCTGACCGAACTCGATCGCCGGATGATCGAATGGTTCGCGCCGACCGGCAAGCCGATCCATACCTTGCTGACGAAGTGCGACAAATTGACGCGGCAGGAAAGCATCAACGCCCTGCGCACCACGCAAAAGGGGCTGGATGCCTATCGCGATCAGGGTGTCCAGGGCAAGCTGACGGTGCAGCTGTTCTCGGCGCTCAAGCGCACGGGCCTCGATGAAGCGCATGCGTTGATCGAGAGCTGGGTGCGGCCGTCCGTCGCCGACGAAAAAAACGAGCCTGTAGCACAATGAACGGCAACGCGCGGCGGGATCGGCCGCGCGCACCTGAGAGCGCCTGCGATTCGGACGGCTCATAAAAAAACCCGCCGTCGAACGGCGGGTCAAACAGCCTAATCGAAAAACGACAGGCACCCGCTCAGGGAGGAGAAGCGGGGAGCGCCGCGCATCGCGCGTCGCCCGATCGCTATCATATACCAACGCCCCCGAAAATGACCTAAGGGTTCCGTAAGGTCTTATTGCCCTGATTTCTGCCAATTCGTCATGAGTTTCCATCCGCTTCATCGTCCGCGCCGGATGCGCCGCGACGATTTCTCCCGGCGCCTGATGCGCGAAAACCGCCTGACCACCGACGATCTGATCTACCCCGTGTTCGTCGTCGAAGGCACGAACGAGCGGCAGCCCGTGCCGTCGATGCCCGGCGTCGAGCGCGTATCGGTCGATCTGCTGATGCATGTGGCCGAGCAATGCGTCGAACTCGGCGTGCCGGTGCTGTCGCTGTTCCCCGCGATCGAGCCCGCGCTGAAGACGCCGGACGGCCGCGAGGCGGGCAATCCCGAAGGCTTGATTCCGCGCGCGGTGCGTGAACTGAAGAAGCGCTTCCCCGAACTCGGCGTGCTGACCGACGTCGCACTCGATCCGTACACGAGCCACGGCCAGGACGGCGTGCTCGACGAGAACGGCTACGTGATCAACGACGACACGATCGAGATCCTCATCGAGCAGGCGCGCGCGCAGGCCGAAGCCGGCGTCGACATCGTCGCGCCGTCGGACATGATGGATGGGCGCATCGGCGCGATCCGCGAGATGCTCGAAAGCGACGGGCATATCCATACGCGCATCATGGCGTACTCGGCCAAGTTCGCGTCCGCGTTCTACGGCCCGTTCCGCGATGCGGTCGGCTCGGCGTCCAATCTCGGCAAGGGCAACAAGATGACCTACCAGATGGATCCCGCGAACACCGACGAAGCGCTGCGCGAAGTGCGTCTCGACATCGACGAAGGCGCCGACATGGTGATGGTCAAGCCCGGCATGCCGTATCTCGACATCGTGCGCCGCGTGAAGGACGAATTCCGCTTCCCGACTTACGTCTATCAGGTGAGCGGCGAATACGCGATGCTGAAGGCCGCCGCGATGAACGGCTGGCTCGACCACGACAAGGTCGTGCTCGAATCGCTGCTCGCGTTCAAGCGCGCGGGCGCCGACGGCGTGCTCACGTACTTTGCGCTCGACGCCGCGCGTCTGCTGAAAGCGCAACGCTGATCGGCGCGCCCTGCGCGGCTGCAAAACGAAACGGCGGAACACTTCGGTGTTCCGCCGTTTTTTTGTGCGCGCCCGATCGCGTGCGGCGACATCGCCTGGCGTGCGGTTCGTTCGTTATACGGTCGGCACGGCCGCGCGATCGAGGCTGCGCAGGAACGTCTCCGCGGCCTGATAGCCGACCACGCGCGCGATTTCCTTGCCGTTGCGATCGAAGAAGATGATGCCCGGCGGCCCGAACAGGCCGAAGCGCTTGAGCAGCGCCTGATCGTCCGCATTGTTGGCCGTCACGTCCGCACGCACGAGATGCAGCTGCGCGAGCCGCGCCTGCACGCGCGCGTCGGTAAACGTCAAGTGCTCCATCTCCTTGCAGCTCACGCACCAGTCGGCGTAGAAGTCGAGCATCACCGGCTGCGCGGAACTCTTCAGCAGCGCATCGAGCTCGCCGCTCGAGCGCACTGACGCGAATGCCGGACCCTCGTGCGCCGCGGCCGCCGCTGCATCGTTGCCGGTCGCCGCCGCGCGCGACGCGAGCACCGCGAGCGGCTTCACCGAATCGGTCGAACCGGCGGCGAGGCCGACGAGCAGCGTCGCGGCCCAGATCGCGAGCGCCGCGCCCAGACCGCGTCCGAGCCGGCGCCAGATCGAGGCGGCACCCGCATTCGGCGTGAACAGCCCGAGCGCCGCCGCGGCGACGAGCAGCCACAGCGCGGCCAGCATCATCTTCAATCCGCCGCCGAGCACCGGCCATACGATCCACAGCGCGGCCGCGAGCAGCACGATCCCGAAGAACACCTTCACGCCGTCCATCCACGCGCCCGCGCGCGGCAGCAGCGTACCGGCACCCACGCCGACGACGAGCAGCGGCACGCCGAGCCCCATCCCCATCGCGAACAACGCGGCGCCGCCGAGCCATGCGTTGCCCGTATGCGCGATGAACGCGAGGACCGCGAACAGCGGCGCCGTCATGCATGCGCCGACGACGAGCGCCGACAGCGCGCCCATCGCCGCGACCGCCGCGAAGTGACCGCCCTGACGCGCGCCGGACGCTTCGGCCGCACCGTTCTGCCAGCGCTGCGGCAACGCGATGTCCTTGCCGGAGATCAGCGATACCGCGAACGCGGTCAGCAGCACGGCGAAGGCGCCGAGCACCCACGGGTTCTGCAGCCATGCACCGAGGCTCTGGCCGATCAGCGCCGCGGCGATCCCGAGCACCGTATAGACGAGCGCCATGCCGACCACGTACGTGAGCGACAGCGCGAAGCCGCGTGCGTGCGTCGCCCGCGTGCCCTGGCCGATGATGATCGCCGACACGATCGGGATCATCGGATACGAACACGGCAGCAGGCTCAGCACGACGCCTGCGACGAAGTACAACGCGACGATCGTGAAGAAGCCCCGCCCTTCGAGCAGCGACTGCGCGAAATCGGCGCTCGTGACCTTGTCGAACCAGCTGCCCTGCGCGGCCGTATTGCCCGCCGCATTCGACGCAGTGCCGAGCGCGGCGCCGTCGATCTTCACGACATGCTCGGCGGGCGGATAGCAGATGCCTTCGTCCGCGCAGCCCTGCGACGTGACGGCGAGCTCGAACGGCCCGGCCGCCTGCTTCACCGGCACGTGGATCACGACGTCGCCGCGATACGTCTCGACGTTCTTTCCGAAGGTCTGGTCGAACTTCACATGGCCGGCGGGCAGTTGCGGCTCGCCGAGCGTCGCCTGGCCGCTTTTCACCGCGAACGCGAATCGCTCGCGGTAGAGGTAGTAGCCGTTCGCGACCTTGAAGCGGACGTCGACCTGCCCCGGCGCTTCGCTGGCGCTGAACTTGAACGCGACCGCCGGATCGAGGAAATCGTCGGCCGCGCGTGCGATCGACATGCCGCCCAGCATGCACAGCACCGACAACAGGAATGCGAGGAATTGCAGCGCACGCGCGCGCACGGGAAGCGCCATACCGTTAAACATGAAAGAGACGTTGAGTTTCGCCGGCCACCCACTGACCGTAGGCGTCCGATGCGGTCGCCTGCCACGACAGGATTTCGGGCGTGTCGTACGGATGATGCGCGACGATAAACCGCTCCAGTTCGAGCGCGCGAACGGCGCTCGTCTTGAACAGCAGCTGGATCTCGTCGGCGGTCTCGACCTTGCCCTGCCAGTGATAGCGCGACTTGATCGCGCCGAGTTCCGACACGCACGCGGCAAGCCGCGCACCGAGCGCACCGTCGGCCAGCGTCGCGGCGGTCGCGGCATCCGGCACCGTCGTCAGCATCAGTACTACCACCATTCGCGCCCTCCTGATTCGCTCGCGGGGCCGGCGCGCATCCGGCGACGGCAACTCGCCGCACGCCGCGGCCCACGCTTGTCGCCCCGTATCGTAGCGCAGCGCGAGCGCGGCTGCCGGCGGCACGCTGCGACAATCGATCGCAGCCGGCGCCCGAAAAACAAAAAGGGCCAAGCAATCGCTCAGCCCTTTCGGTTACTGCTTCGTACCGAAGCTTATTCCGCTTCTTGCACGTTTTCCGTTTCGTCGACTTCCGGACGATCCAGCAGTTCGACCAGTGCCATCGGTGCGTTGTCGCCGACGCGGAAGCCGAACTTCAGGATACGCAGGTAGCCGCCCGGACGGTTCGCGAAACGCGGACCGAGCACGTCGAACAGCTTCGCGACCGAATCGCGATCGCGCAGGCGGTTGAACGCCAGGCGACGGTTCGCGAGCGACGGCTTCTTGCCGAGCGTGATCAGCGGCTCGACGACTTTACGGAGTTCCTTCGCCTTCGGCAGCGTCGTCTTGATGACTTCGTGCTCGATCAGCGAGTTGGACATGTTGCGGAGCATAGCCAGACGGTGGCTGCTCGTGCGGTTCAGTTTCCGCAGACCATGACGATGGCGCATTTCAGTTTCCTTGATTCAAAGTTTTGATCCAGCTCTTCTATCGCACCCCGAACGGGCGCACGGGCCGGTAATGAAAAAAAGCAAGATGCGGATTTTAAAGGAAAATCCGCATCTTTGCCAGCTTCAGCAACTACCGCGCTTACTTGTCGAGACCAGCCGGCGGCCAGTTCTCGAGCTTCATGCCCAGCGTCAGGCCGCGCGATGCGAGCACTTCCTTGATCTCGTTCAGCGACTTGCGACCGAGGTTCGGCGTCTTCAGCAGCTCGTTTTCCGTGCGCTGGATCAGATCGCCGATATAGTAGATGTTCTCGGCCTTCAGGCAGTTCGCGGAACGGACCGTCAGCTCGAGATCGTCCACCGGACGCAGCAGGATCGGATCGATCTGCGGTGCGCGCGACGGTGCCTCGGCAGCGGTTTCCGTGCCTTCCAGCGCCGCGAACACGGACAGTTGGTCGACGAGGATGCGCGCCGATTGACGGATCGCCTCTTCCGGCGTGATCACGCCGGTCGTTTCGATGTTCATCACGAGCTTGTCGAGGTCGGTACGCTGCTCGACACGCGCGCTTTCGACCGCGTAACTCACGCGGCGAACCGGCGAGAACGATGCGTCGAGCACGATGCGGCCGATGATCTTGGCCGTGTCTTCGCCATAGCGACGGACGTTGCCCGGCACGTAGCCGCGACCCTTCTCGACCTTGATCTGCACGTCGAGCTTGCCGCCCTTCGACAGATGCGCGATCACGTGATCCGGGTTGATGACTTCGCAATCGTGCGCCAGCTCGATATCGCCGGCGGTGACGACGCCCTCACCTTCCTTGCGCAGGGTCACCGTCACTTCGTCGCGGTTGTGCAGCTTGAACACCACGCCCTTCAGGTTCAGCAGCAGGTTGACGACGTCCTCTTGCACACCATCGAGCGTCGAATACTCGTGCACCACGCCCGCGATCGTGACTTCCGTCGGCGCGTAACCGACCATCGACGACAGCAGCACGCGACGGAGCGCATTGCCCAAGGTGTGGCCGTAGCCGCGCTCGAACGGCTCCATGACCACCTTCGCATGGTTCTCGCCCAGCGATTCCACGGCGATGATCTTGGGTTTCAACAAACTGGTTTGCATAGGTTTTCCTTTTCAATACCCTCGGCTCGTTACACCGATAAGGCTGACCGGTAACACCCTGAAAATAAACAGCCGAGGTCACCCCTTGCTGCACGCAATCGGGGTACCTCGGCCGTCAATCGGATTAACGCGAATACAATTCGACGATCAGGCTTTCGTTGATGTCGCCGCCGATGTCGGCGCGTTCCGGCACTTGCTTGAACGTACCTTCGAACTTCTTCGCATCGACTGCAACCCAGCTCGGCATGCCGCCTTGCTCGGCCAGCGACAGCGCTTCGATGATACGTGCCTGCTTCTTCGCCTTTTCGCGGATCGCGATGACGTCGCCTGCCTTCACTTGCTGCGACGGCACGTTCGCGACGATGCCGTTCACCGTGATCGACTTGTGGCTGACGAGCTGACGCGCTTCAGCGCGGGTCGAGCCGAAGCCCATGCGATACACGACGTTGTCGAGGCGCGATTCGAGCAGTTGCAGCAGGTTTTCACCCGTGTTGCCCTTGCGGCGGTCGGCTTCGGCGAAGTAGCGGCGGAACTGACGCTCCAGCACGCCGTAGATACGCTTGACCTTTTGCTTTTCACGCAGCTGCGTGCCGTAGTCGGACGTACGTGCGCCCGAGGTACGGCCGTGCTGACCCGGCTTGCTGTCGAGCTTGCACTTGTCGGCGAGCGAGCGACGCGCGCTCTTCAGGAACAGGTCGGTGCCTTCACGGCGGGACAGCTTGGCTTTAGGGCCGATATAACGTGCCACTTTGCATTCCTTTTATCAATCGGTCACGCGGATCGGAATCCGCGCTAGTCCGCTCCCTTTGGGGCGAACGGTGGGCTTAGTCAATCAAAAAAGCAACGCCCGTCGACGCGGCGCGGCGACAGGCAATGCGCCAGCACGAACGTGCCAGCACATCCTTAGATACGACGACGCTTCGGCGGACGGCAGCCGTTGTGCGGAATCGGGGTGACGTCCGAAATCGCGGTGATCTTGATGCCGAGGCCGTGCAGCGCGCGCACTGCCGACTCGCGACCCGGGCCCGGGCCCTTGATCCGCACTTCCAGATTCTTCACGCCGTATTCCATCGCGACGCGGCCAGCCGACTCGGCTGCGACCTGAGCAGCGAACGGCGTCGATTTGCGCGAGCCCTTGAAGCCCTGACCGCCCGACGTCGCCCATGCCAGTGCGTTGCCTTGGCGATCGGTGATCGTGATGATCGTGTTGTTGAACGACGCGTGAACGTGAACCACGCCTTCAGCGACGTTCTTCTTAACCTTCTTGCGAACGCGTTGCGCCGCGGTGTTCGAAGCCTTAGCCATTACGTTTTCCTGTAACTGTCAGTTCCGCTTACTTCTTCAGCGCTTGCGCTGCACGACGCGGACCCTTGCGGGTACGTGCGTTCGTACGCGTACGCTGACCGCGCATCGGCAGGCCCTTGCGATGACGAACGCCACGGTAGCAACCGAGATCCATCAGGCGCTTGATGTTCATCGTCACTTCACGGCGCAGATCGCCTTCGACGACAAACTTGCCCACTTCTTCACGCAGCTTTTCCAAGTCTGCGTCGGTCAGATCCTTGACCTTCTTCGAAAAATCGACGCCAGCTGCCACGCAGATGCTGCGCGAACGGGTGCGGCCGATACCGAAGATTGCCGTCAGGCCGATCTCGGTATGCTGGTGATTCGGGATGTTAACCCCTGCGATACGAGCCATTGTTTTTCCTCAAACAAAAAGCGCAAACAAACGCGCGGTCAGCCTTGGCGCTGCTTGTGGCGCGGATCCGAGCTGCAGATCACGCGAACGACGCCTTTGCGCTTGATGATCTTGCAATTGCGGCAAATGCGCTTAACCGATGCCATCACTTTCATGATAATACCCTTTTTTCCAAATCACTTCGCCCGGAACACGATCCGCGCACGAGACAGATCGTAAGGCGTCAATTCAACCGTCACCTTGTCGCCCGGCAGGATGCGGATGTAGTGCATCCGCATCTTTCCGGAGATATGCCCCAACACGACATGGCCGTTTTCCAGCTTCACGCGGAAGGTCGCATTCGGGAGGTTTTCGATCACCTCACCCTGCATCTGGATTACATCGTCTTTGGCCATAGTCCTTTTAACGCATTGGGATGTTGCCGCCCTTGAAGTTGGCCTTCTTGAGCAGCGACTCATACTGTTGCGACATAACGTACGACTGCACCTGCGCCATGAAGTCCATCGTGACGACGACAATGATCAGCAGCGACGTTCCACCAAAATAAAACGGCACGTTCCAGCGCAGCACCAGAAATTCCGGCAGCAGACACACGAAGACGATGTAGATCGCACCGGCCAGCGTCAGACGCGTGAGGATGCGGTCGATATATCGCGCGGTCTGGTCGCCCGGACGGATGCCCGGCACGAACGCGCCGCTCTTCTTCAGGTTGTCCGCGGTTTCCCTGCTGTTGAACACCAGTGCGGTGTAGAAGAAGCAGAAAAACACGATCGCCAGCGTGTACAGCAGCACATAGACCGGCTGGCCCGGCTTCAGCGCCTCCGCGACGTTATGCAACGTGTTGGAGATCCAGCTTCCCGACGGCTGACCCGTGCTGAACCAGCCGAGAATCGTGGCCGGGAACAGGATGATCGACGACGCGAAGATCGGCGGAATCACACCCGACATGTTCAGCTTCAGCGGCAGGTGCGACGACTGCCCGCCGTAGATCTTGTTGCCGACCTGACGCTTCGCGTAGTTCACGAGGATCTTGCGCTGACCGCGTTCGATGAACACGACCAGGTAAGTCACCGCGGCAATCAGAACGACGATGATGATCGCCGAAATGATGCTCATCGAACCCGTGCGCACCAGCTCGAACAGACCGCCCACGGCATTCGGGAACCCTGCTGCAATCCCGCCGAAGATGATGATCGAGATACCGTTGCCCAGACCGCGCTCGGTGATCTGCTCGCCGAGCCACATCAGGAACATCGTACCGGTGACCAGCGTCACGACCGTCGTCAGCCGGAACAGCATGCCGGGGTCGATCACGAGGCCCGGCTGGTTTTCCAGCGCAGCCGCGATACCGAACGCCTGGAAGGTCGCGAGCACCACGGTGAAATACCGCGTGTACTGCGTGATCTTCCGTTGCCCCGCCTGCCCTTCCTTCTTCAGCGCCTCAAGCTGCGGCGACACGATCGCCAGCAGCTGCATGATGATCGACGCCGAGATGTACGGCATGATCCCCAGCGCGAAGATCGTGAAACGCGACAGCGCGCCGCCCGAGAACATGTTGAACATGCCCAGGATGCCGCCCGCCTGACTCTGGAACAGCTTCGCCAGTTGATCCGGATCGATGCCCGGCACGGGGATGTGCGCGCCGATGCGATAGACGATCAGCGCCAGGAGCAGGAACATCGCTCGCCGGCGCAGATCGCCGAATTTCGCCGTGCTTCGACCGGGTTTTGCAAGACTCGGGCTGTTAGCCAAGTACCTTCTCCGATGAATGCAAGTGACGACGCGCTACGCGTGTCACTCGGCGAACGAACCGCCAGCCGCTTCGATCGCAGCGCGCGCACTCTTCGTGGCGCCGAGACCCTTCACGACGATCTTGCGCTTCAGTTCGCCCGTGGCGATGATCTTCGCGCTCTTCGTCAGCTCGCCGACCAGGCCGGCTTGCTTCAGTGCGAGCAGATCGATTTCATCGACCGGCAGCTTCTCGAGGTCGCCCAGACGCACTTCACCGACGAATTCCTTCGTCAGCGACGTGAAGCCGCGCTTCGGCAGACGACGTTGCAGCGGCATCTGACCGCCTTCGAAGCCGACCTTGTGGAAGCCGCCCGAACGCGATTTCTGACCCTTGTGACCACGGCCAGCCGTCTTGCCGAGGCCCGAACCGATGCCGCGGCCGACGCGACGCTTGGCGTGCTTGGCGCCAGCGGCCGGCTTCAGGTTATTCAATTCCATATCAACTCCTTGATCCGTAGGGCCGCTTACGCGATGACCTTAACGAGGTACGAGACCTTGTTGATCATGCCGCGGACCGCCGGCGTGTCCTGAAGCTCGCTGACCGAGTTGAGTCGGCGCAGGCCCAGGCCACGCACGGTCGCGCGGTGCGATTCGCGGGTCCCGATCAGGCTCTTGACGAGCTGAACCTTGACAGTTTTTTCAGACATGGTGACCACCCGGGCTTAGCCCAAAATTTCTTCGACGGACTTGCCGCGCTTCGCCGCGATGTCTGCCGGGGTCGACTGCTTGCGCAGGCCGTCCAGCGTCGCACGCACGAGGTTGTACGGGTTCGTCGAACCGTGGCTCTTGGCCACGACGTTCTGAACGCCCATCACGTCGAACACGGCGCGCATCGGGCCGCCGGCGATCACGCCGGTACCGTCCTTCGCCGGAGCGAGGAGAACCGTCGATGCGCCGTGCTTGCCGTGCACTTCGTGCTGCAGCGTGCCGTTCTTCAGCGGCACCTTGAACATGTTGCGGCGAGCCTGCTCCATCGCCTTCTGGACAGCGACCGGCACTTCCTTCGCCTTGCCCTTGCCCATACCGACGCGGCCATCACCGTCGCCTACCACGGTCAGTGCGGCGAAGCCGAGAATACGGCCACCCTTCACGACCTTGGTCACGCGGTTGACCGAAATCATCTTTTCGCGAAGGCCGTCGTCGCGCTCGTCAGCCTGAACTTTCGCTTGCATCTTTGCCATGACGAATTCCTTCCTTAGAACTTGAGCCCAGCTTCACGAGCTGCCTCAGCCAGCGCCTTCACGCGGCCGTGGTAGCGGAAGCCCGAGCGGTCGAAGGCGACGGATTCGATGCCGGCGGCCTTGGCCTTCTCGGCAATACGCTTGCCGATCAGCGTCGCGGCGGCGACGTTGCCACCCTTGCCCGACTTGTCTGCGAGCTCGGCGCGCACTTCAGCTTCCAGCGTCGACGCGCTAGCGAGCACCTTGGTGCCGCACGGCGAGAACACCTGAGCGTAGATGTGCGTGTTCGTGCGATGCACGGCGAGACGCGCGACCTGCAGCTCAGCGATCTTGATACGCGTCTGGCGAGCGCGGCGCAGGCGAGATTGAGTCTTATCCATGATTGCGCACCCTTACTTCTTCTTCGTTTCTTTGAGGATCACAACCTCGTCGGCATAGCGCACGCCCTTGCCCTTGTAGGGCTCAGGCGGACGGTAGCCGCGGACTTCCGCAGCCACTTGGCCGACTTTCTGCTTGTCGATCCCCTTGATCACGATTTCGGTTTGCGTCGGGGTTTCAGCCTTGACGCCTTCCGGCATCTGGTGCACCACCGGGTGCGAGAAACCCAGCGACAGGTTCAGCTTGTCGCCTTGCGCTTGCGCACGGTAGCCGACGCCAACCAGCGTCAGCTTGCGCTCGAAACCCTTGGTCACGCCGTGCACGGCATTCGCGATGATCGCGCGCATCGTGCCCGACAGTGCATTTGCTTCGCGGCTTTCGTCGGCCGGCGCCAGGTTCAGCGTGCCGTCGTTGTTCGCCACCTTCACGAGCGGGTTCACCGCTTGCGTGATCGTGCCCAGCGGGCCCTTGACGGTGATGACGCCGTCGGCCAGCTTGACTTCCGCGCCTTGCAGCGCGATCGGGCTCTTACCTACTCGAGACATGTTTCTCTCTCCTCGGCTTTAAGCGACGTAGCAGATGACTTCGCCGCCGACGCCCGTTGCGCGCGCCTTGCGGTCGGTCATCACGCCCTTCGGCGTCGACACGATAGCCACACCGAGGCCATTCATGACCTGCGGAATCTCGTTACGGCCGCGGTACACGCGCAGACCCGGCTTCGACACGCGCTCGAGGCGCTCGATCACCGGACGGCCCGCGTAGTACTTCAGCGCGATGTTCAGCTCAGCCTTCGCGCCTTCGGTCTTCACCGCGAAATCGTCGATATAACCTTCGTCCTTCAGGACTTGTGCGATTGCAACCTTGACCTTCGACGAGGGCATCGCGACCGATACCTTCTCGACCATCTGCGCGTTGCGGATGCGAGTCAGCATATCGGCGATAGGATCACTCATGCTCATTTACGTTTCTCCTATTACCAGCTCGCCTTGGTCAGGCCAGGAATCTCGCCACGGAATGCGATTTCACGAATCTTGTTGCGCGCGAGGCCGAATTTGCGGAACGTGCCACGCGGACGGCCCGTGATCGCGCAGCGGTTGCGCTGGCGGGTCGGGTTTGCGTTGCGGGGCAGTTGCTGCAGCTCAAGGCGTGCTTCGTAGCGCTCTTCTTCCGACTTGCTTTGGTCTTCGATGATCGCCTTCAGCGCTTCGCGCTTTGCTGCGAACTTCGCGACCAGGCGGGCGCGCTTCTTTTCACGTTCGATCAGTGCCAGTTTAGCCACGGTAACCTCAGTTTCTGAACGGGAACTTGAAGCTGGCGAGCAGCGCCTTTGCTTCGTCGTCGGTCTTCGCGGTCGTCGTGATGCTGATGTTCAGCCCACGCAGCGCGTCGATCTTGTCGTAATCGATTTCGGGGAAAATGATCTGCTCTTTCACACCGATGTTGTAGTTGCCACGGCCATCGAATGCACGACCCGACACGCCGCGGAAGTCACGCACGCGCGGCAGCGCAACCGTCACCAGACGGTCGAGGAATTCGTACATCGCACGGCCACGCAGCGTCACCATCGCGCCGATCGGGTAACCCTGGCGGATCTTGAAACCTGCGATTGCCTTGCGAGCCTTCGTGACGACCGGCTTCTGGCCGGCGATCTTCGTGAGGTCGCCAACGGCGTTCTCGATGATCTTCTTGTCCGCGACGGCTTCGCCAAGACCCATGTTCAGCGTGATCTTGGTGATGCGCGGCACTTCCATGACCGACTTGTAACCGAACTTCTCGATCAGGCCGGGCACAACCTTTTCTTTGTAAAACTCTTGCAAACGAGCCATTTTTTACTCCGCTGCGTCAGGCGCTCAGTACGGCACCGGTCGTCTTCAGGAAGCGAACCTTCTTGCCTTCCTCGACCTTGATGCCGACACGCGACGCCTTGCCGTTCGCGTCGACAACCGCGACGTTCGAAATGTGGAGGGGCATCGTCTTCGCTTCCACACCACCCGTCGTACCCTTCATCGGGTTCGGCTTCACGTGCTTCTTGACGAGGTTGATACCTTCAACCGTCACGCGGTCGGCGGCGACTGCCAGCACGACACCGCGCTTGCCCTTGTCCTTGCCTGCGATGACGATGACTTCGTCACCCTTGCGAATCTTGTTCATCGCGACTCCTTACAGCACTTCCGGCGCCAGCGAGACGATCTTCATGAATCGTTCGCTACGCAGCTCACGCGTCACCGGCCCGAAAATGCGGGTGCCGATCGGCTCGAGCTTGTTATTCAAAAGCACAGCGGCGTTGCCGTCGAACTTGATCAGCGAGCCGTCTTGACGGCGCACGCCCTTGGCGGTGCGGACCACCACGGCGTTGTAGATTTCGCCTTTCTTCACACGCCCGCGCGGCGTTGCCTCTTTGACGCTCACCTTGATGATGTCGCCAATGCTGGCATAACGACGCTTCGAGCCGCCGAGCACCTTGATGCACATGACTTCACGCGCACCCGTGTTGTCGGCTACTTCAAGCCGAGATTCGGTCTGGATCATGGTTTGTCTTTCCCAACTTAATCCGGATGCACCACCATGATGCATACGGTCAGTCTTGGTCCCGTCAGCCGATCGGCTGCTTGGGTTGGAACAGCAGCGACGGCAAACGAAACCCGCCATCGCAATTCGGTGAATCTTTCGGAGCAGGCTGGCGCCTGTCCGCTTCCCCCACCAACTTCGCCCGCGACGGGGCTCCCATAAAGAGGGAAGACCGGGATTATAACAAATAATCCCGGTCACGCAAGCAAAAACTTTGCGATTTCAAGCACTTCGTGGAGAAGTGCCCGTTACTACTCTACTGCTCTGACCCGCTTAGATAACGCGGGCTGCCTCGACGAGACGCGCCACCGCCCAGGCCTTCGTCTTCGAAACAGGACGGGTTTCCTGGATTTCGACGAGATCGCCTTCGTTGTAGGTGTTCGCTTCATCGTGCGCGTGGTACTTCTTCGAACGCACGACATACTTGCCGTAGATCGGGTGCTTGACGCGGTGCTCGACCAGCACGGTGACGGTCTTGTCCATCTTGTTGCTGACGACCCGACCGATCAGCGTCCGCTTCAGCGAGGTTTTCACGCTATCGTTCATTTCTGGTTCGCCTTCTGAGTCATGACGGTCCGCACACGTGCGATGTCGCGACGAACCTTCTTCAGCTGGCTCGTGTTCGTGAGCTGCTGGGTCGCGAGTTGCATGCGCAGGCCGAATTGCGCCTTCAGCAGGTCCGCCAGCTCTTTGTTGAGCGCGGCCTGGTCTTTCTGGAGAAGTTCGGAAGCCTTCATGTTTTCTCCTTAGGCGCCGAGCTGGCGAACGATAAACGTGGTCTGGATCGGCAGCTTCGCTGCAGCCAGACGGAACGCCTCACGCGCCAGTTCTTCGGATACGCCGTCCATTTCGTACAGCATCTTGCCCGGCTGAATCTCGGCGACGTAGTACTCCGGGTTACCCTTACCGTTACCCATACGTACTTCGGCCGGCTTCTGCGAAATCGGCTTGTCCGGGAAAATGCGAATCCAGATGCGGCCGCCACGCTTGATGTGACGCGTCATGGCACGACGCGCCGCTTCGATTTGACGCGCGGTCAAACGGCCGCGACCGATCGCCTTCAGGCCGAATTCACCGAACGACACCGCGTTGCCGCGCGTCGCCTTGCCGGTGTTACGACCCTTCTGCTCTTTGCGATACTTCCTGCGTTTCGGTTGCAGCATCGTTATTCTCCAGTCTTGCCGTCTTCCGGCTTGCCGGCGCCACGGCGCGGTGCGCCACGACGAGCACCCGGAGCGCCGCCTTCGCCGTCACGGCGCGGACGACGGTCGCCCGGACGCGCATTGCGACGCGGACGCTTGTCTTCGGCTACTTCTTCCACCACCGGCGCGTCGTTGCGGCCAAGGGTATCGCCCTTGTACACCCACACCTTGACGCCGATGATCCCGTAGGTCGTCTTCGCTTCCGAAGTCGCGTAGTCGATATCGGCACGCAGCGTATGCAGCGGCACGCGACCTTCGCGATACCACTCCGTACGCGCGATTTCGATACCGTTCAGACGGCCTGCGCTCATGATCTTGATGCCCTGGGCACCCAGACGCATCGCGTTCTGCATCGCACGCTTCATCGCGCGCCGGAACATGATCCGGCGCTCGAGCTGCTGCGTGATGGAGTCGGCGATCAGCTGCGCATCGGTTTCCGGCTTGCGGATCTCTTCGATGTTGACGTGAACCGGAACGCCCATGCGGCGTTGCAGTTCCGTCTTCAGCAGTTCGATATCCTCACCCTTCTTGCCGATGACGACGCCCGGACGCGAGCTGAAAATCGTGATGCGCGCGTTCTTTGCCGGACGCTCGATGACGACGCGACCGACCGAAGCGTTCTTCAGCTTCTTCTTCAGATACTCACGAACACCGATGTCTTCCTGCAGCATCGCCGCGAAATTGTTGTTGTTCGCGTACCAACGCGAAGCCCAATTGCGGCTGACAGCCAGGCGGAAGCCAGTCGGATGAATTTTCTGTCCCATCGTATGGCTCCTTAATTCCCGACCGTCACTGTGATGTGACAGGATTGCTTCTCGATGCGGTTACCGCGGCCCTTGGCGCGCGCGGTGAAACGCTTGAGCGATGCAGCCTTGTCGACGTAGATGCTCTTGATCTTCAGCTCGTCGATATCGGCGCCTTCGTTGTGCTCCGCATTCGCGATCGCCGACAGCACGACCTTCTTCACGATGCCAGCCGCTTTCTTCGGCGAGAACGTCAGAACGTTCAGCGCCTTGTCGACCGGCAAACCGCGGATCTGGTCAGCCACAAGGCGCGTCTTTTGCGCCGAGATGCGGGCACCGCGATGAATTGCTTTCACTTCCATCTTGATAGCCCCTTATTTCTTGGCCTTCTTGTCGGCCGCGTGACCCTTGAACGTACGGGTCAGTGCGAACTCGCCAAGCTTGTGGCCGACCATGTTTTCCGAGATGTACACCGGAACGTGTTGACGGCCGTTGTGAACGGCGATCGTCAGGCCGATGAAATCCGGGAGGATCGTCGAGCGACGCGACCAGGTCTTGATCGGCTTCTTGTCGCGCGAAGCTGCAGCCGCCTCAACTTTCTTCAGCAAATGGGCGTCGCAGAACGGACCTTTTTTAACAGAACGTGCCATTGCCTACTCCTTAACGCTTGTGACGGCGCTGGACGATCATCGTCGTCGTGCGCTTGTTGCGACGCGTACGGAAGCCCTTCGTCGGCGTGCCCCACGGGCTCACCGGGTCGCGGCCCGCAGCGGTACGGCCTTCACCACCACCGTGCGGGTGGTCGATCGGGTTCATTGCCACGCCACGCACCGTCGGGCGGATACCGCGCCAGCGGTTCGCACCGGCCTTGCCGATCTGGCGCAGGCTGTGCTCTTCGTTGCCGACTTCACCGATCGTCGCACGGCACTCGATGTGCACGCGGCGGATTTCGCCCGAACGCAGACGGACTTGCGCGTACACGCCTTCGCGTGCGAGCAGCATGGCCGACGTACCGGCCGAACGCGCCATTTGCGCGCCCTTGCCCGGCAGCATCTCGATGCAGTGGATCGTCGTACCGACCGGGATGTTGCGGATCGGCAGCGTGTTGCCTGCACGGATCGGCGCTTCCGAACCCGACATGAGCTGCTGGCCAACCGTCACGCCCTTCGGCGCGATGATGTAGCGGCGCTCGCCGTCGGCGTACAGCACCAGCGCGATGTTCGCGCTGCGGTTCGGGTCGTACTCGAGACGCTCGACCTTCGCCGGAATGCCGTCCTTCGTGCGACGGAAATCGATCACGCGGTAGTGGTGCTTGTGACCACCGCCCTGGTGACGCGTCGTGATGCGGCCGTTGTTGTTGCGGCCAGCCTTGGAGCTCTGCGTGTCGAGCAGTGCCGCGTGCGGCTTGCCCTTGTGCAGGTCCTTGTTGACCACCTTGACCATCGCGCGGCGGCCCGGCGAGGTCGGTTTAACTTTCACGATTGCCATGATTACTTGGCCTCCGCTTCGAAGTTGATTTCCTGGCCGGGCTTCAGGCACACGTATGCCTTCTTCACGTCCTTGCGGCGGCCCATCGAACGGCCGAAGCGCTTTTGCTTGCCCTTCTGAACCAGCACGTTGACGGAATCAACTTCAACCTTGAACAGCAGCTCGACAGCCGCCTTCACTTCCTGCTTCGTGGCATCCGGTGCGACTTCGAACACGACTTGCTCGTTCTTGTCGGCAACCAGCGTCGCCTTTTCGGAAATCACCGGTGCGAGCAGGACCTGCATCAAACGATGATCGTTCTTGCGAATCTCGCTCATGACAGCAACTCCTCGATCTGGGCGACCGCAGCCTTCGTGACCAGCACTTTCTTGAAGTAGATCAGCGACAGCGGGTCAGCGTAGCGCGGCTCGACAACTGCCACGTGCGGCAGGTTGCGCGAAGCCAGGTACAGGTTTTCGTCGACCGTGTCGGTGATGATCAACACGGAATCGAGACCCATGGCCTTGAACTTGTCGGCCAGCAGCTTGGTCTTCGGCGCTTCGAGAACGATGTCCTCGACGACCGACAGACGGCCTTCGCGGGCCAGCTGCGAGAAGATCGAGCAGAGACCTGCGCGATGCATCTTCTTGTTGACCTTGTGCGAGAAGTTTTCTTCCGGCGAGTTCGGGAAGATACGACCACCGCCACGCCACAGCGGGCTCGACGACATACCGGCACGAGCGCGGCCCGTACCCTTCTGACGCCACGGCTTCTTGGTCGTGTGCTTGACCTGCTCGCGGTCCTTCTGCGCGCGGTTACCCTGGCGAGCGTTCGCCTGGTAAGCGACGACGATCTGGTGGATCAGCGCTTCGTTGTAGTCACGACCGAACACGACGTCCGATGCGTTGACCACTGCACCTTCCTGACCATTTTCGTTCAGGAGCTTGAGTTCCATTATTTCGCCCCCTTGGTCTTCACGGCCGGCGTCACGAAAACCTTGCCGCCCTTCGCACCCGGAATCGCACCCTTGACGAGCAGCAGCTTGCGCTCTGCGTCGATACGAGCGATTTCGAGGTTTTGCACCGTCACCGTCACGTCACCCATGTGACCCGTCATGCGCTTGCCCGGGAACACGCGACCCGGATCCTGCGCCATACCGATCGAGCCCGGCACGTTGTGCGAGCGCGAGTTACCGTGGGAAGCACGGCCCGAACCGAAGTTGTAACGCTTGATGGTACCGGCGTAGCCCTTACCGATCGACACGCCTTGCACGTCGACCTTCTGGCCCACTTCGAACAGATCCGGGCCAACGATGGCGCCATTCGACAGCTCGGCTGCCTTGGCCGCATCGATGCGGAATTCCTTGAGGATTTCACCGGCTTCAACGCCGGCTTTGGCGAGATGACCTGCCAGCGGCTTCGTCACGCGCGATGCGCGGCGGGAGCCGAATGCAACCTGAACGGCGGTGTAGCCGTCGGTTTCAACAGTCTTGATCTGCGTCACGCGGTTGTCCGACACGTCCACCACGGTGACGGGAATCGAATCCCCTTCAGCCGTGAAGATACGGGTCATGCCAACCTTGCGACCTACGAGTCCAAGGCTCATCGTTTTCTCCATTCCCGACTGCGATTGGTCGGGGCTGATTTACAAAATGCCGGGTACGCAAGACCCGACTTTTTTACGCGAATGCGCGAAAAGCCTAGCATTGTAGCAAGGCCTCCCGTTTTCTGCAAGCAATCAAAGACTTAGCACCCTCCGGAACCCCGGAAGGCGCCGAAAGCCTTACTGCAGCTTGATTTCCACGTCGACGCCAGCCGGCAGGTCGAGCTTCATCAGCGCGTCGACCGTCTTGTCGGTCGGATCGACGATGTCCATCAGACGCTGGTGGGTACGGATCTCGAGCTGGTCGCGCGACGTCTTGTTGACGTGCGGCGAACGCAGGATGTCAAAACGCTGGATGCGCGTCGGCAGCGGCACCGGGCCACGGACGATTGCACCAGTCCGCTTCGCGGTATCGACGATCTCGGCGGCCGATTGATCGATCAGGCGATAGTCGAAAGCCTTCAGGCGAATGCGGATTTTCTGTTGCTGCATGACGATTCCTTGAAAAGAGCGAGGCGATATTGCATCGCCGGACACTAAAAGAACGCAAGACAGCGCACCTGCGGGGTGCGAGGCACGATGTCCCGGGACGGTACTTCCACTGCTAAGCCCGCGATTCTACACGATTTTGTCGAGCGGTGGTGCGCGTTTGTCGATACCGCGCCGCCGCCCGGCCAAAACGAAACCGGGCGCCAGCGGAACTGGACGCCCGGTTTCGGACGGTACGACTGCTTACCGTGGAATCGCGGCCCCCGTGGGAAGCCGCGGATCGCCGAATTTACTCGATGATCTTTGCGACGACGCCGGCACCGACGGTACGGCCGCCTTCACGGATAGCGAAGCGCAGACCTTCTTCCATCGCGATCGGCGCAATCAGCTTCACCGTGATCGACACGTTGTCGCCCGGCATCACCATTTCCTTGTCCTTCGGCAGCTCGATCGAGCCCGTCACGTCCGTCGTACGGAAGTAGAACTGCGGACGGTAGTTGTTGAAGAACGGCGTGTGACGGCCGCCTTCGTCCTTGCTCAGCACGTACACTTCGGCCGTGAAGTGCGTGTGCGGCGTGATCGAACCCGGCTTCGCCAGAACCTGGCCGCGCTCCACGTCTTCACGCTTCGTGCCGCGCAGCAGGATACCGACGTTGTCGCCTGCCTGACCCTGGTCCAGCAGCTTGCGGAACATTTCAACGCCCGTGCAGGTCGTCTTCACCGTCGGCTTGATACCGACGATTTCGATTTCTTCACCGACCTTCACCACGCCGCGCTCGACACGACCCGTCACCACCGTACCGCGGCCCGAGATCGAGAACACGTCTTCCACCGGCATCAGGAACGTACCGTCCACCGCGCGCTCCGGCGTCGGGATGTACGTGTCCAGCGCGTCGGCCAGGTTCATGATCGCCGTTTCGCCCAGCTCGCCCTTGTCGCCTTCCAGCGCCAGCTTTGCCGAACCCTTGATGATCGGCGTGTCGTCGCCCGGGAAGTCGTACTTCGACAGCAGTTCGCGAACTTCCATCTCGACCAGCTCGAGCAGTTCAGCGTCGTCCACCATGTCGCACTTGTTCAGGAACACGATGATGTACGGAACGCCAACCTGACGCGCCAGCAGGATGTGCTCACGCGTTTGCGGCATCGGGCCGTCTGCGGCCGAGCACACCAGGATTGCGCCGTCCATCTGCGCTGCACCCGTGATCATGTTCTTCACGTAGTCGGCGTGGCCCGGGCAGTCGACGTGCGCGTAGTGGCGGTTCGCCGTTTCGTACTCGATGTGCGCGGTGTTGATCGTGATGCCGCGTGCCTTTTCTTCCGGCGCCGCGTCGATTTCGTCGTACTTCTTCGCTTCGCCGCCGAACTTCGACGACAGAACCGTCGCGATCGCTGCCGTCAGCGTCGTCTTGCCGTGGTCAACGTGACCAATCGTACCAACGTTCACGTGCGGCTTGGTCCGCTCAAACTTCTCTTTTGCCATGATTCTCTTCTTTCAAAAAATAATCAGTTGGTAGATGCAGATTTACTTCGACTTCGCGCTGATGATCGCGTCGGCAACGTTGCGCGGAGCTTCAGCGTAGTGCTTGAACTCCATCGTGTACGTTGCACGGCCTTGCGTCAGCGAGCGCAGCGAGGTCGAGTAACCGAACATTTCCGACAGCGGCACTTCGGCGCGAACGATCTTGCCGCCGCCCACCATGTCTTCCATGCCCTGAACGATGCCGCGACGGCCCGACAGGTCGCCCATCACGTTGCCCATGTACTCTTCCGGCGTCTCGACCTCGACAGCCATCATCGGCTCGAGCACCACCGGATTCGCCTTGCGCATCGCTTCCTTGAACGCCATCGAACCGGCCATGCGGAACGCGTTTTCGTTCGAGTCGACGTCGTGGTACGAACCGAACGTCAGGTGAACCTTCACGTCGACGACCGGGAAGCCGGCCAGCACGCCCGACTTCAGCGTGTCCTGGATACCCTTGTCGACCGCCGGGATGTATTCGCGCGGAATCACGCCGCCCTTGATCTCGTCGAAGAACTCGTAGCCCTTGCCCTGTTCGTTCGGCTCGAGCGTGATGACTGCGTGACCGTACTGGCCGCGGCCGCCCGACTGCTTGACGAACTTGCCTTCGACGTCCTTCGCCGTCGAACGGATCGTTTCGCGGTACGCAACCTGCGGCTTGCCGACGGTTGCTTCGACGCCAAACTCACGCTTCATCCGGTCGACCAGAATTTCGAGGTGGAGCTCGCCCATGCCCGAAATGATGGTCTGGCCCGACTCTTCGTCGGTCTGCACGCGGAACGACGGATCTTCCTGCGCGAGACGGTTCAGCGCGAGGCCCATCTTTTCCTGGTCGGCCTTCGTCTTCGGCTCGACAGCCTGCGAAATCACCGGCTCCGGGAACACCATGCGCTCGAGCACGATCGGGTTGGCCGGATCGCACAGCGTGTCGCCCGTGGTCGCTTCCTTCAGGCCGACCGCAGCGGCGATGTCGCCCGCGCGAACTTCCTTGATTTCCTCACGGTTGTTCGCGTGCATCTGCAGAATACGGCCGAGGCGTTCCTTCTTGCCCTTGGTCGAGTTCAGCACCGTGTCGCCCGAGTTGACGACGCCCGAGTACACACGGAAGAAGATCAGCTGGCCGACGAACGGGTCGGTCATGATCTTGAACGCGAGCGACGAGAACTTCTCGTCGTCCGACGCCTTGCGCTCGGCCGTTTCGCCGTTGTCGAGCTCGCCCTTGACCGGCGGGATGTCGACCGGCGACGGCAGGAAGTCGATCACGGCGTCGAGCATGCGCTGCACGCCCTTGTTCTTGAACGCGGTACCGCACAGCATCGGCTGGATTTCGCACGCGATCGTACGGTCGCGCAGCGCCTTGATGATGTCGGCTTCCGGCAGATCGCCTTCTTCCAGGTACTTGTTCATCAGGTCTTCGTTGGCTTCCGCAGCCGCCTCGACCATCTTTTCACGCCATTCCTGGCACGTATCGACGAGCTCGGCCGGGATGTCGACGTAGTCGAACTTCGTGCCCTGCGACGCCTCGTCCCAAATGATCGCCTTCATCTTCAGCAGATCGACGACGCCCTTGAAGTTTTCTTCCGCGCCGATCGGCACCACGACCGGAACCGGGTTCGCCTTCAGGCGCAGACGGAGCTGGTCGTAGACCTTGAAGAAGTTCGCGCCGGTACGGTCCATCTTGTTGACGAACGCGAGACGCGGCACCTTGTACTTGTTCGCCTGGCGCCACACCGTTTCCGACTGCGGCTGCACGCCGCCCACTGCGCAGTAGACCATGCACGCGCCGTCCAGCACGCGCATCGAACGCTCCACTTCGATCGTGAAGTCGACGTGCCCCGGCGTGTCGATGATGTTGATGCGGTGTTCCGGATAGTTGCCGCCCATGCCCTTCCAGAAGGCGGTGGTAGCAGCGGACGTGATCGTGATGCCACGCTCCTGTTCCTGCTCCATCCAGTCCATCGTTGCTGCGCCGTCGTGGACTTCACCGATCTTGTGGTTCACACCGGTGTAAAACAGAATGCGCTCGGTCGTCGTCGTCTTGCCGGCGTCGATGTGAGCGCTAATACCGATATTGCGGTAGCGCTCGATGGGAGTCTTGCGAGCCACTTTGATCCTCTACTGGGATGGCGCGACGCAGCCCTGCTGCATCGCGCCTCAACACAAACGGGCGAGGCGCTCGAAAAGCGCACCCGCCCGGAATTTATTTCCGCTAACAGCCCAGCCAGGCGCTTAGAAACGGAAATGCGAGAACGCGCGGTTGGCTTCTGCCATGCGGTGAACTTCGTCGCGCTTCTTCATCGCGCCGCCACGGCCTTCGGCCGCTTCGGAGAGTTCACCTGCCAGGCGCAGAGCCATCGACTTCTCGCTGCGCTTCTTCGCAGCCTCGCGCAGCCAGCGCATCGCCAATGCCATACGACGCGACGGGCGCACTTCGACCGGAACTTGATAGTTGGCACCACCAACGCGGCGGCTCTTCACTTCGACCACCGGCTTGACGTTGTTGAGCGCAACCGTGAACACTTCCAGCGGGTCCTTGCCACCCTTGGTCTGGATCTGTTCGAAAGCACCATAAACGATGCGTTCAGCGACCGACTTCTTGCCGGACAGCATCAGCATGTTCATGAACTTGGCTACATCCACGTTGCCGTACTTCGGATCCGGCAACACTTCCCGCTTGGGGACTTCGCGACGACGCGGCATGATTCTTCCTTTACCTGTTCAGTTGGAGCTGTGTTCAGCCCCGCGGCCACCAACTAACCCGATCACATCTTCACGACTAACCAGCTTGGCCGGGTGACCACTTACTCGACAGCACCGGCAATCCGGCACCACCGCCTTGACCGCCCTGAGGCGATCCCTGATCAAACGCTGCTTACTTGGCAGCCTTTGCACGCTTCGCGCCGTACTTCGAGCGCGCTTGCTTACGGTCCTTGACGCCCTGGGTATCCAGCGAGCCGCGAACCATGTGGTAACGCACACCCGGCAAGTCCTTCACACGGCCGCCGCGGATCAGCACAACCGAGTGCTCCTGCAGGTTGTGGCCTTCACCGCCGATGTACGAAATCACTTCGAAGCCGTTCGTCAGACGAACCTTGGCGACCTTACGGAGTGCCGAGTTCGGCTTCTTCGGCGTCGTCGTGTACACACGGGTGCACACGCCGCGACGCTGGGGGCAGTCCTGCAGGGCCGGGCTCTTGCTCTTCGTCGTTTCCGACTGACGGCCTTTGCGAACCAGTTGGTTGATGGTTGGCATTGTTTATTCCTGAAATTGAACAAAATCCGCACTTCGATTTCGGGCAAAGCGAAAATCGACGCACAGTTGACTCCCGGCGCGGCGAATCGGGCACGAACCTTCGAACGCGTGTCGACCCACCGAAGACCGGAACCCAGCATGATATTCCGGAAATACCAACTAAGTCAACGGCTTGCGTGATTTGCCGCCGGTCGCGCCCGCTGACCCGAAGGGTCGGAACGCCTGTGTCAGGCCGATTCGACGACGTCGATGATCTCGTCGCCGAACCGCTCGAGCTTGCGCACGCCCATGCCGGGGATATGGCGCAGATCGTCGATCGTCTCCGGGGCATTGCGCGCGATCTCCGCGAGCGTCGCGTCGTGGAAGATCACGTAGGCCGGCACGCCGTCGGCCTTCGCCGTCTCCGCGCGCCACGCGCGCAGCGCGTCCCAGCGCGCGCGCTCGCGTGCGCCCATGCCGGCCGTCGGATCGACGCGCGTGCCGCTGCGGCCGGACGACTGGCGCGTGCGCTGCGGCTTCACGTAGCGTCGCAGCGTGACCTTCTCGTCGCCCTTCAGCACGGGCTTCGCGGCTTCGGTCAGCACGAGCGCGCCGAATCCGCCGTGATCGACCGCGAGATAGCCGTACGCGACGAGCTGCCGGAAAATCGCGCGCCACTCGGGCTCCGACAGCGCCGCACCGATCCCGAACGTACTGAGTTGATCGTGCCCGCGCTGCAGCACCTTTTCGGTACGCGCGCCGCGCAGAATCTCGATCAGATGGCTCGCGCCGAAGTTGAAGCCGCTCGCACGCTGCGCGCGGAACACGCATGAGAGCGCCATTTGCGCTTCGCGCGTCGCGTCCCACGATGCGGGCGGCTCGAGGCACGTATCGCAGTTGCCGCACGGCTGGCTCGCTTCACCGAAGTAATTGAGCAGCCGCACGCGGCGACACGAGATCGTCTCGCACAGGCCGAGCAACGCGTCGAGCTTCGACGTCTGCACGCGCTTGTGCGCGTCGTCCGCATCGGACTCGTCGATCATCTTGCGCTGCTGGACGACGTCGCCGAGCCCGTACGCCATCCACGCGTTCGCCGGCAGCCCGTCGCGCCCCGCGCGGCCGGTCTCCTGGTAATAGCCTTCGACGCTCTTCGGCAGATCGAGGTGCGCGACGAAGCGCACGTCGGGCTTGTCGATGCCCATCCCGAACGCGATCGTCGCGCACATCACGATGCCTTCCTCGCGCTGGAACATCTCCTGATGCTTCTGCCGCACCTCGAATTCCATGCCGGCGTGATAAGGCAGCGCGCGGATGCCCTGCGCCTTCAGCCACTCGGCCGTTTCCTCGACCTTGCGGCGCGACAGGCAATAGACGACGCCGGCGTCGGTCGTGCCGTCGCCATTCGTGTGTTCGGCGCGGATGAAATCGAGCAGCTGCGCGCGCGCGTTGTCCTTCTCGACGATCCGATAGCGGATGTTCGGCCGATCGAAGCTCGACACGAATACGCGCGCGTCGTCGAGCGCGAGACGGTGAATGATTTCGTCGCGCGTGATCGCATCGGCGGTCGCCGTCAGCGCGATGCGCGGCACCGCCGGGAACCGCTCGTGCAGCACCGACAGCTGGATGTATTCCGGACGGAAGTCGTGCCCCCACTGCGACACGCAGTGCGCCTCGTCGATCGCGAACAGCCCGATCTTCGCGCGCTCGAGCAGTTCGAGGAAACGCCCCGTCATCAGCCGTTCGGGTGCGACATACAGCAGGTCGATCTCGCCTTCGCGCAGCGCGCGCTCGGTCGCCGCTGCCTCGGCGCCCGACAGCGTCGAGTTCAGATACGCGGCACGCACGCCGACTTCGCGCAGCGCGGCGACCTGATCCTGCATCAGCGCGATCAGCGGCGACACGACGATGCCCGCACCATGGCCGGCCTCGCGGCGCATCAGCGCGGGAATCTGGTAGCACAGCGACTTGCCGCCGCCCGTCGGCATCAGCACCAGACAGTCGCCACCGCTCGCGACGTGCTCGACGATCTCGCCCTGCTGGCCGCGAAAGGCGGAATAACCGAAGACTTCGTCGAGGATTTCGAGGGCGCGAGACATGAATGATGAGAACGAGGACGGCGGAACGATGACCGCGATTTTAACAACCCGCCCCGCGCGGCGCGCGGCAAATCGCACGACGTTCGCCGTTCGGACAGCGTGCGCTCGCGCGCAGCGCGTGCCGATACGCCGCACGCACGCCCGCCAACGGGACGAACAAAAAAAAACCGCCCGGCAAACCGGGCGGTTTCGATGACAGCAAAGCAGACGCGGCTCGCGCCGCGCGCCGTTACTCGGCTGCCGGGTGTTGCGGCTCTTCCGCCGGCGTGCTCGGCGTGCCGAAGTCGAATGCCTCTTCCGCTGCGATCTGGTCGAAACGCTCGCGGTCGGACATCTCCTTCGCCTTGCGTGCCTTGTGGAACGCGAGACCCGTACCGGCCGGAATCAGACGGCCGACGATCACGTTTTCCTTCAGGCCGCGCAGATCGTCGCGCTTGCCCATGATCGCCGCTTCGGTCAGCACGCGGGTCGTTTCCTGGAACGATGCCGCGGAGATGAACGAATCGGTCGACAGCGACGCCTTCGTGATACCGAGCAGCACGTTCTCGTACGACGCCGGGCGCTTGCCCTCGGCAATCATGCGGTCGTTCTCGTCCAGCATGTCCGAACGCTCGACCTGCTCGCCCGGGATGAAGCGCGAATCGCCGTTGTCGGTGATCTGCACACGACGCAGCATCTGGCGAACGATCACCTCGATGTGCTTGTCGTTGATCTTCACGCCCTGCAGACGATACACGTCCTGCACTTCGTCCACGATGTAGCGCGACAGCGCCTCGATACCCTGCAGACGCAGGATGTCGTGCGGATCGGCCGGGCCGTCCACGATCATTTCGCCCTTGTTGACGACCTGACCGTCGTGGACCAGCACCTGCTTTTCCTTCGCAATCAGGAACTCGTGCTGGTTGCCCTCGAGATCCGTGATGACGAGACGCTGCTTGCCCTTCGTATCCTTGCCGAACGACACCGTACCGGTGACTTCCGCGAGGATGCCCGCATCCTTCGGCGAACGCGCTTCGAACAGCTCGGCCACGCGCGGCAGACCACCGGTAATGTCACGCGTCTTCTGCGATTCGGTCGGGATACGTGCGAGCACTTCACCGACCTGCACCTGCTGACCGTCCTTCACGGTGATCAGTGCGCCGACCTGGAAGCCGATCTGCACCGAGTGCTCCGTGCCCGGGATCTTCACTTCGTCGCCGTTCGCGTCGAGCAGCTTCACCTGCGGACGCACGCTCTTCGATGCCTGCGAACCGCGACGCTTCGCGTCGATCACGACGAGGGTCGACAGGCCGGTCACGTCGTCGATCTGCTTCGCGACCGTCACGCCTTCCTCGACGTTCTCGAACTTCACCGTACCGCCGTACTCGGTGATGATCGGACGCGTCATCGGATCCCACGTCGCCAGCTGCGTGCCGGCCTTGATCGCCGCGCCGTCGAGCTGCAGCAGCGTCGCGCCGTACGGGATCTTGTGACGTTCGCGCTCGCGACCGATGTCGTCGGTGATCAGCGCCTCGCCCGAACGCGAGATGACGATCTGCTCGCCCTTCGCGTTCGTCACGTAGCGCATCGACGGCGAGAAGCGGACGGTACCGTTGCTCTTCGCCTCGACCGACGACGCGACTGCCGCACGCGATGCCGCACCACCGATGTGGAACGTACGCATCGTCAGCTGCGTGCCCGGCTCGCCGATCGACTGCGCCGCGATCACGCCGACTGCTTCGCCGACGTTCACGAGCGTGCCGCGGCCGAGGTCGCGGCCGTAGCACGATGCGCACAGGCCGTAACGCGTTTCGCAGGTCAGCGGCGTGCGCACGCGCACTTCGTCGATGCCGAGGCGTTCGATTTCCTCGACCGCCGTTTCGTCGAGCAGCGTGCCCGCTTCGTACAGCGTTTCCTGCGTTTCCGGGTTCACGACGTCCGCGACCGCGACGCGGCCGAGGATACGGTCGCGCAGCGCTTCGACGACTTCACCGCCTTCGACCAGCGCCTTCATCGCGACGCCGTTCGACGTGCCGCAATCGTCCTCGACGACCACCAGATCCTGCGTGACGTCGACCAGACGACGCGTCAGGTAACCCGAGTTCGCGGTCTTCAGTGCCGTATCAGCCAGACCCTTACGTGCACCGTGGGTCGAGATGAAGTACTGCAACACGTTCAGACCTTCGCGGAAGTTCGCGGTAATCGGCGTCTCGATAATCGAGCCGTCCGGCTTCGCCATCAGGCCGCGCATACCGGCCAGCTGACGAATCTGCACCGCCGAACCGCGGGCGCCCGAGTCGGCCATCATGTAGATCGAGTTGAACGATTCCTGGCGCGTCTCGTTGCCGTCGCGATCGATCACCGGCTCCGTCGACAGCTGCTCCATCATCGCCTTGCCGACCGCTTCCGACGTCGCCGACCAGATGTCGACCACGTTGTTGTAGCGTTCCTGCGCGGTGACGAGACCCGACATGTACTGACGGTCGTATTCCTTCACCTTCTTCGCGGCGTCGCCGACGATCGTTTCCTTCTGCGGCGGCACGAGCATGTCGTCCACGCAGATCGAGATGCCGGCGCGCGTCGCGAGACGGAAGCCCGACTGCATCAGCTGATCGGCGAACACCACCGTCGCGCGCAGACCGCACTTGCGGAACGCGGTGTTGATCAGGCGCGAGATTTCCTTCTTCTTCAGCGGCTTGTTCAGCACCGAGAACGGCAGGCCCGGCGGCAGAATTTCCGACAGGATCGCGCGGCCGACCGTCGTCGCGTAGAGCGAGATCTTCGGCACGAACTCCGGCGCGCCTTCCGACTTGTCCTCGTTGCGGACCATTTCGGTGATCCGCACGTTGACGCGCGAGGCGAGCTCAACTTCCTTGTTCTCGTACGCGCGGATCACTTCCGACACGCCGGTGAACGTGAGGCCTTCGCCCTTGCCGTTGATCGCTTCGCGGGTCGCGTAGTACAGACCCAGCACGATATCCTGCGACGGCACGATCGACGGATCGCCGTTGGCCGGGAACAGCACGTTGTTCGACGCGAGCATCAGCGTGCGCGCTTCCATCTGCGCTTCGAGCGACAGCGGCACGTGGACGGCCATCTGGTCACCGTCGAAGTCGGCGTTGAACGCCGCACAGACGAGCGGGTGCAGCTGGATCGCCTTGCCTTCGATCAGCACGGGCTCGAACGCCTGGATGCCGAGACGGTGCAGCGTCGGCGCACGGTTCAGCATCACCGGGTGCTCGCGGATCACCTCTTCGAGGATGTCCCACACGACCGGCGTCTGGTTCTCGACTTCCTTCTTCGCCGCCTTGATGGTCGTCGCGACGCCCATCACTTCAAGCTTGTTGAAGATGAACGGCTTGAACAGCTCGAGCGCCATCAGCTTCGGCAGACCGCACTGATGCAGCTTCAGCGTCGGGCCGACCACGATGACCGAACGGCCCGAGTAGTCGACGCGCTTGCCCAGCAGGTTCTGACGGAAACGACCGCCCTTGCCCTTGATCATGTCGGCGAGCGACTTCAGCGGACGCTTGTTCGCGCCCGTCATCGCCTTGCCGCGACGACCGTTGTCGAGCAGCGAGTCGACGGCTTCCTGCAGCATCCGCTTTTCGTTGCGGACGATGATTTCAGGTGCCTTCAGCTCGAGCAGACGCTTCAACCGGTTGTTACGGTTGATCACGCGGCGATACAGGTCGTTCAGATCCGACGTCGCGAAACGGCCGCCGTCCAGCGGCACGAGCGGACGCAGTTCCGGCGGCAGCACCGGCAGCACTTCGAGGATCATCCACTCGGGCTTGATGCCCGAGCGCTGGAATGCCTCGAGGACCTTCAGGCGCTTCGCGTACTTCTTGATCTTCGCTTCCGAGCCGGTGTTCTTCAGCTCGGTGCGCAGCTGTTCGACCTGCTCGTCGATGTTGATCGCGCGCAGCAGTTCGCGCACGCCTTCCGCGCCCATTTCGGCACGGAATTCGTCGCCGTATTCCTCGACCTTGTTGTAGTAATCCTCTTCGGTCATGATCTGCCGCGCCTTCAGCGGCGTCATGCCCGGATCGATCACCACGTACGCTTCGAAGTACAGCACGCGCTCGATGTCGCGCAGCGTCATGTCGAGCACCATGCCCAGACGCGACGGCAGCGACTTCAGGAACCAGATGTGCGCGACCGGCGACGCGAGCTCGATGTGGCCCATGCGCTCACGACGCACCTTCGCCAGCGTCACTTCAACGCCGCACTTCTCGCAGATCACGCCACGGTGCTTCAGGCGCTTGTACTTGCCGCACAGGCACTCGTAGTCCTTGATCGGTCCGAAGATCTTCGCGCAGAACAGACCATCGCGTTCCGGCTTGAACGTACGGTAGTTGATGGTCTCCGGCTTCTTCACTTCGCCGAACGACCACGAACGGATCTTGTCGGGCGAGGCCAGACCGATCTTGATCGCGTCGAAAACTTCTTCCTGTTGGACTTGCTTGAATAGATCGAGCAGAGCTTTCATTGCTTTCTCTCCGTAGTCCGATTAATTGCGGTCGAGATCGATATCGATACCGAGCGAGCGGATTTCCTTCACCAGCACGTTGAAGGATTCCGGCATGCCTGCATCGATCACGTGATCGCCCTTGACCAGGTTCTCGTACACCTTGGTCCGGCCCGTCACGTCGTCCGACTTCACCGTCAGCATTTCCTGCAGCACATACGATGCGCCGTACGCTTCGAGCGCCCACACTTCCATTTCACCGAAACGCTGACCACCGAACTGCGCCTTACCACCCAGCGGCTGCTGCGTGACGAGCGAGTACGGGCCCGTCGAACGCGCGTGCATCTTGTCGTCGACAAGGTGATGCAGCTTCAGGTAGTGCATGTAGCCGACCGTCACGCGACGCTCGAACGGCTCGCCCGTGCGACCGTCGTACAGGCGAACCTGGTTCTTCGACGGGTTCATGTCGAGCTGCTTCGCGATGTCGTCCGGGAACGCGAGGTCGAGCATCTTCGCCATTTCGTCCTCGGTCGCACCGTCGAACACCGGCGTCGCAAACGGCACGCCTTCGCGCAGGTTCTTCGCGAGTTCGAGGATCTCGTCGTCGGAGAAGCTGTCCAGATCTTCCGCGCGACCCGACTCGTTGTAGATCTTCGTCAGGAACGCACGCAGCTCTTCGATCTTTGCCTGACGCTGCAGCATTTCGCCGATACGCCAGCCGAGGCCCTTCGCGGCCCAGCCGAGGTGCACTTCCAGAACCTGACCCACGTTCATCCGCGACGGCACGCCGAGCGGGTTCAGCACGACGTCTGCCGGACGGCCGTCGGCCATGTACGGCATGTCTTCGATCGGCACGATCTTCGACACGACACCCTTGTTGCCGTGACGGCCCGCCATCTTGTCGCCAGGCTGCAGGCGGCGCTTCACCGCCAGGTACACCTTGACCATCTTCAGCACGCCCGGCGGCAGTTCGTCGCCTTGCGTGAGCTTCTTGCGCTTCTCTTCGAACGCCAGATCGAACTGGTGACGCTTCTCTTCGATCGAGTTCTTGATTGCTTCGAGCTGCGCCGCTGCTTCGTCGTCCGCGAGGCGGATGTCGAACCAGTGGTAGTGGTCGAGATCTTCCAGGTACGCCTGGTCGATCTTCGTGCCCTTCGCGAGCTTCTTCGGACCGCCGTTCGCGACCTTGCCCACCAGCATGCGCGCGAGACGCTGGAACGCGTCGCCTTCCACGATACGCAGCTGGTCGTTCAGGTCGAGACGGTAGCGCTTCAGTTCGTCGTCGATGATCTGTTGCGCACGCTTGTCGCGCTGGATGCCTTCACGCGTGAACACCTGGACATCGATCACGGTGCCGCTCATGCCCGACGGCACGCGCAGCGACGTGTCCTTCACGTCCGACGCCTTCTCGCCGAAGATCGCGCGCAGCAGCTTCTCTTCCGGCGTCAGCTGGGTCTCGCCCTTCGGCGTGACCTTGCCGACCAGTACGTCGCCCGCTTCGACTTCCGCACCGATGTAGACGATGCCCGATTCGTCGAGACGGCCGAGCTGGACTTCCGCCAGGTTCGAGATGTCGCGCGTGATTTCTTCCGGCCCGAGCTTCGTGTCGCGTGCAACGACGTTCAGCTCTTCGATGTGGATCGACGTGTAGCGATCGTCGGCCACGACCTTCTCCGAGATCAGGATCGAATCCTCGAAGTTGTAGCCGTTCCACGGCATGAACGCGATCAGCATGTTCTGGCCGAGCGCGAGCTCGCCCAGGTCCGTCGAGGCGCCGTCGGCCAGCACGTCGCCGCGCGAGACCTTGTCGCCCATCTTCACGATCGGACGCTGGTTGATGTTCGTGTTCTGGTTCGAACGCGTGTACTTGATCAGGTTGTAGATGTCGACACCGACTTCACCTGCGACCGCTTCGTCGTCGTTCACGCGAATCACGATACGGCCTGCGTCGACGTAGTCGACGACACCGCCGCGGAACGCCTGAACCGTCGTGCCCGAGTCGACCGCGCAGGTGCGCTCGATGCCGGTACCGACGACCGGCTTCTCCGGACGCAGACACGGCACGGCCTGACGCTGCATGTTCGAGCCCATCAGTGCACGGTTCGCGTCGTCGTGCTCGAGGAACGGAATCAGCGATGCCGCGACCGACACGATCTGCGACGGCGCCACGTCCATGTACTGGATGCGGTCCGGCGTGACCATCATCGTTTCGCCGGCCTCACGCGACGACACGAGTTCGTCGGTCAGTCGGCCTTCGTCGTCGATCGCCGCGTTCGCCTGCGCGATCATGTAACGGCCTTCCTCGATCGCCGACAGATAGTCGATCTGGTCGGTCACCTTGCCGTCCACGACCTTGCGGTACGGCGTCTCGAGGAAGCCGTACTCGTTCAGGTGCGCGTACAGTGCGAGCGAGTTGATCAGACCGATGTTCGGACCTTCCGGCGTTTCGATCGGGCACACGCGGCCGTAGTGGGTCGGGTGCACGTCGCGAACTTCGAAGCCTGCGCGCTCGCGCGTCAGACCGCCTGGGCCCAGTGCGGAAACGCGGCGCTTGTGCGTGATTTCCGACAGCGGGTTGGTCTGGTCCATGAACTGCGACAGCTGCGACGAACCGAAGAACTCGCGGATCGCCGACGAAATCGGCTTCGAGTTGATCAGGTCGTGCGGCATCAGGTTTTCGCTTTCGGCCTGGCCGAGGCGTTCCTTGACCGCGCGCTCGACGCGCACGAGACCGGCGCGGAACTGGTTTTCCGCCAGTTCGCCGACGCAACGCACGCGACGGTTGCCGAGGTGGTCGATGTCGTCCACTTCGCCCTTGCCGTTGCGCAGCTCGACGAGGATCTTGATCGTCGCGAGGATGTCGTCGTCCTGCAGCGTCATCGGGCCCGTGATTTCGTCACGGCCGACGCGGCGGTTGAACTTCATGCGGCCGACCTTCGACAGGTCGTACGCTTCTTCGCTGTAGAACAGACGGTTGAACAGCGCCTCGACCGCTTCTTCGGTCGGCGGCTCGCCCGGACGCATCATGCGATAGATCGCGATGCGCGCGGCCGTCTTGTCGGTCGTTTCGTCGACACGCAGCGTCGACGAGATGTACGGACCCTGGTCCAGATCGTTCGTGTAGAGCGTCTGGATTTCCTTGATGCCCGCTTCGCGCAGCTTCTCGAGCACGCTTTCGGTGATCTCGTCGTTCGCGTTCGCGATCACTTCGCCCGTCTCGCCGTCGACGACGTTCTTCGCCAGCACGCGGCCGAGCAGATAGTCTTCCGGCACCGAGATGAACTTCGTCTTCGCGGCTTCGAGGTCGCGGATGTGCTTCGCGTTGATCCGCTTGTCCTTCTGGACGATGACCTTGCCGTCGCGATCCGTGATGTCGAAGCGCGCGACTTCGCCGCGCAGGCGCTCGGGCACGAACTCGAGCTGCGCACCTTCGTCCATCAACGTGAAGTTGTCGAACACGAAGAAGTTCGCGAGGATCTGTTCCGGCGTGAGGCCGATCGCCTTCAGCAGGATCGTGACCGGCATCTTGCGGCGACGGTCGACGCGGAAGTACAGGATGTCCTTCGGATCGAATTCGAAGTCGAGCCACGAGCCGCGGTACGGAATGATCCGTGCCGAGAACAGCAACTTGCCCGAGCTGTGCGTCTTGCCCTTGTCGTGTTCGAAGAACACGCCCGGCGAACGGTGCAGCTGCGAGACGATGACACGCTCGGTGCCGTTGATGACGAACGAGCCGGTCGGCGTCATGAGCGGAATTTCGCCCATGTACACTTCCTGCTCCTTCACTTCCTTGACGACGGGCTTGTTCGGCGATTCCTTGTCGAGGATGACGAGGCGGACCTTCGCGCGCAGCGCGGAGCAGTACGTCAGGCCGCGCTGCTGGCATTCCTTGATGTTGAATGCCGGCGCGGACAGCGCATAGCTCACGAACTCGAGGCGCGCGAAGCCGTTGTGCGAAACAATGGGAAATACCGATGTGAAAGCGGCCTGCAAACCTTCAGGCTTGCGTTGCGTCGCCGGCACATCGGCTTGCAGAAACGTGCTGAATGATTCAAGCTGGGTGGCCAGCAGGAAAGGAACTTGGTGAACGATGGGGCGCTTCGCGAAACTCTTGCGAATGCGCTTCTTCTCGGTGAAGGAATATTGCATACGATCTCCGAATCACGGCGGGTGCTATCGAGGCGGAATACCTGGACGTTTCAAACCCGAGTGTTCACCGACTGAGACCCGATGGCCGTCCGACGGCTTGAACGAGCCGAGAAGCTTGGTGGTTGGCCGCTACCAACCGCTGGCTGACGGCAGCGGATGCCTGTGTTGCCCGCTACCCGACCAAACTTGCCTTCTGCAGTCGCTTCAGAAGACAAAGAGAATCGCCAATCGCCGTGCAGCAGCCACGATTTGACGTTTATCTTTGGCTTCTGGGGCCGATTATCCCGCCTCCCGAAAGAGTGCCAGAATAACGTCCCCACAAAGCACAAAAAGGCCGGCGGTGAAAATACCGCCAGCCTTCGCACAGCGCGTCGGAACTTACTTGAGTTCGACCTTCGCGCCTGCGTCTTCCAGCTTCTTCTTCGCTTCTTCAGCAGCAGCCTTGTCGACGCCTTCCTTGACGGGCTTCGGTGCGCCGTCGACGAGGTCCTTCGCTTCCTTCAGGCCCAGGCCCGTGATTTCGCGAACGGCCTTGATGACTGCGACCTTGTTGCTGCCTGCTTCAGCCAGAACGACCGTGAAGTCGGTCTTCTCTTCAGCAGCAGCAGCTGCGCCGCCGCCTGCCGGGCCAGCGACTGCGACTGCAGCTGCCGACACGCCAAACTTCTCTTCGAACGCCTTGACCAGTTCGTTCAGTTCGAGAACGGTCATCCCTTCGACTGCTGCCAGGATGTCTTCTTTTGCGATTGCCATTTGAAATACTCCTAAATTGAATTCGGATACAGCCAGCGATCAGTGACGCTGATGCGTGTTCGATTACGCAGCTTCTGCTTGCTTCTTCTCGGCCAGCGCGGCAAGAGCACGCGCGAAGCCCGAAACAGGCGCTTGCATGACGAACAGCAGCTTCGAGAGCAGTTCTTCACGGCTCGGGATGCTTGCCAGCGCTTGCACGCCAGCCTTATCCATCACCTTGCCATCGAACGAACCAGCCTTGATGACCAACTTGTCATTGCTCTTGCTGAAGTCGTTGACGACCTTAGCAGCGGCAATTGCATCTTCCGAGATGCCGTAGATCAGCGGACCAGTCATCTGCTCTGCCAGCGGAGCAAAGGGCGTACCTTCAACAGCGCGACGCGCCAGCGTGTTCTTCAGAACGCGCAGGTAAACCTTCTGCTCGCGCGCTTTCGCGCGCAGCGTGGTCAGATCGCCAACCGCAATTCCACGATACTCAGCCAGCACAACGGTCTGGGCCTTCGCAACTTGTGCGGCGACCTCAGCAACGACGGCTTGCTTGTCTTCTCTATTAAGCGGCACGGTTAGCCTCCAGAAACGATACGCTCGGCTAGCCGGTATGGCTCGACCTCACGTACCTCGTTCAACAACGGCGTCCGACCTCGTTAGGAGTATTTCCACCTCACGCCGCGAACTGCTTCGCGACCTGCGGCTTCACCACTACAAAACTTTTTCGGGTTCGCCATCTGCGTTGGCTTGAATTAAGGGATGCCCGACTGCTGCCTCCCACCAACGGTCTTTGATAACCGGTTGCCCGCGGACTGCACGAACAACCGCCCAAAGCCCTTGAAGACCGCTTCGCGAACGAAGCGGCCTGAATTTCATGCTTACTGCGCGGCCAGCGTAGCCTGGTCGACACGCACGCCGACGCCCATCGTGCTCGACAGTGCGATCTTGCGCAGGTAGACGCCCTTGCTCGTTGCCGGCTTGGCCTTCTGCAGCGCTTCGATCAGCGCCGACAGGTTCGAACGCAGCGCAGCCGGTTCAAACGATGCACGGCCGATCGTCGCGTGGATGATACCGGCCTTGTCGACGCGGAACTGCACCTGACCAGCCTTCGCGTTCTTGACCGCGGTCGCGACGTCCGGCGTGACCGTGCCGACCTTCGGGTTCGGCATCAGGCCGCGCGGGCCGAGGATCTGACCGAGCGTACCGACGATACGCATCGTGTCCGGCGAAGCGATCACGATGTCGAAGTCCATCTGGCCAGCCTTGATCTGCTCGGCCAGGTCTTCCATACCGACGACTTCCGCGCCTGCTGCACGTGCCTGCTCGGCCTTCTCGCCTTGCGCGAACACGGCGACGCGAACCGACTTGCCCGTACCGGCCGGCAGAACGACCGAACCGCGAACGACCTGGTCCGACTTCTTCGCGTCGATGCCGAGCTGGACTGCGACGTCGATCGACTCGTTGAACTTCGCGCTCGCGCATTCCTTCACGAGTGCCAGTGCGTCGTCGATCGCGTACAGCTTCTGACGATCGACCTTGGCGGCAAATGCCTGACGGCGCTTGGAGATCTTAGCCATTTACACGCCCTCCACAGTGATGCCCATCGAGCGTGCGCTACCAGCGATGGTGCGAACGGCTGCGTCCAGATCAGCTGCCGTGAGGTCCGGCATCTTCGTCTTTGCGATCTCTTCGGCTTGAGCGCGCGTGATCGAACCGACCTTGTCGGTGTGCGGCTTGCTCGAGCCCTTGTCCACCTTCGCCGCCTTCTTGATCAGGACGGTCGCCGGCGGCGTCTTCATCACGAACGTGAAGCTCTTGTCAGCGTATGCCGTGATGACGACCGGCACCGGCAGACCCGGCTCCATACCTTGAGTCTGCGCGTTGAACGCCTTGCAGAACTCCATGATGTTCAGGCCGCGCTGGCCCAGTGCCGGACCGACCGGCGGCGACGGGTTGGCTTTACCTGCAGGAATCTGCAGCTTGATAAAGCCGACAATCTTCTTTGCCATTTGAAAACCTCGTTGGAACGCCAAGCGGCGTTCGGTGAGTGATAACGCGCGTTCGCCGCTGGCTACTGACGCTCCTCAACGACCATGACGCGGGCCGTAAGCGCGAAGGTGGGCAGCCGAGGCTGCCCACAGAATCAGGATCAGACTTTTTCGACCTGGCCGAATTCGAGTTCGACCGGGGTAGAACGGCCAAAGATGGTGACCGACACGCGCACGCGCGACTTTTCGTAGTTGACTTCTTCGACGGTGCCGTTGAAGTCCGTGAACGGGCCTTCCTTGACCCGTACCATCTCGCCCACTTCGAACAGGGTCTTCGGGCGCGGCTTCTCCACGCCTTCCTGCATCTGCGACATGATCTTCTCGACTTCCTTCGGGGAAATCGGGGTCGGGCGGTTGCGTGCGCCGCCGACGAAACCGGTGACCTTCGCGGTGTTCTTCACGAGGTGCCACGTTTCGTCCGTCATTTCCATTTCCACGAGCACGTAGCCCGGGAAGAAACGACGTTCCGTCACAGCCTTGTGGCCGCCTTTGACTTCGACCACTTCTTCGGTCGGGACCAGGATCTGACCGAATTTATCCTGCATGCCGGCCCGTTCGATGCGCTCCTGAAGCGCACGTTGCACGCTCTTCTCCATGCCGGAGTAGGCGTGCACGACGTACCAACGTTTTCCGCTCGGAGATGCCGGAGTATCGCTCATATCATTTCCAACCCAGAATCACCGAGAAAATCACCCATTCGATCGATTTGTCGCTCAACCAGAGGAAAATCGCCATCACAAGCACGAAACCGAACACGACGAGCGTGGTTTGCGTTGCTTCCTTACGGGTGGGCCAAACGACCTTTCGGACTTCCTTGTACGAGTCCTTGGCAAACGCGATGAGGCTTTTGCCTGGAGCGGACATCAGCCCGACGGCCACGCCGGCGACGATCCCGACCGCCAACGCGGCGCCGCGGACATACCACTGCTGATTGCCCAGCCAGAAGAAGCCCACGAATCCGGCCAAGACCAGCAATACGCCCAGGGCCAGCATCAGCTTATCGCCGGAGGTATTTACAGTTTCGACGGATGGATTCGCCATAACACCTTAAAACAAATGCCACGTAGGACACGTGGCTATTTTTTGGCAGGGGCAGAGGGAATCGAACCCCCAACCTTCGGTTTTGGAGACCGACGCTCTGCCAGTTGAGCTATACCCCTAGACCATGTTGGGGCCGGCTATCGCCAGCCCCAAAACTGTCGATCAACGAATAACTGGCTTACTCGATGATCTTTGCGACGACGCCGGCACCGACGGTACGGCCGCCTTCACGGATAGCGAAGCGCAGACCTTCTTCCATCGCGATCGGCGCAATCAGCTTCACCGTGATCGACACGTTGTCGCCCGGCATCACCATTTCCTTGTCCTTCGGCAGCTCGATCGAGCCCGTCACGTCCGTCGTACGGAAGTAGAACTGCGGACGGTAGTTGTTGAAGAACGGCGTGTGACGGCCGCCTTCGTCCTTGCTCAGCACGTACACTTCGGCCGTGAAGTGCGTGTGCGGCGTGATCGAACCCGGCTTCGCCAGAACCTGGCCGCGCTCCACGTCTTCACGCTTCGTGCCGCGCAGCAGGATACCGACGTTGTCGCCTGCCTGACCCTGGTCCAGCAGCTTGCGGAACATTTCAACGCCCGTGCAGGTCGTCTTCACCGTCGGCTTGATACCGACGATTTCGATTTCTTCACCGACCTTCACCACGCCGCGCTCGACACGACCCGTCACCACCGTACCGCGGCCCGAGATCGAGAACACGTCTTCCACCGGCATCAGGAACGTACCGTCCACCGCGCGCTCCGGCGTCGGGATGTACGTGTCCAGCGCGTCGGCCAGGTTCATGATCGCCGTTTCGCCCAGCTCGCCCTTGTCGCCTTCCAGCGCCAGCTTTGCCGAACCCTTGATGATCGGCGTGTCGTCGCCCGGGAAGTCGTACTTCGACAGCAGTTCGCGAACTTCCATCTCGACCAGCTCGAGCAGTTCAGCGTCGTCCACCATGTCGCACTTGTTCAGGAACACGATGATGTACGGAACGCCAACCTGACGCGCCAGCAGGATGTGCTCACGCGTTTGCGGCATCGGGCCGTCTGCGGCCGAGCACACCAGGATTGCGCCGTCCATCTGCGCTGCACCCGTGATCATGTTCTTCACGTAGTCGGCGTGGCCCGGGCAGTCGACGTGCGCGTAGTGGCGGTTCGCCGTTTCGTACTCGATGTGCGCGGTGTTGATCGTGATGCCGCGTGCCTTTTCTTCCGGCGCCGCGTCGATTTCGTCGTACTTCTTCGCTTCGCCGCCGAACTTCGACGACAGAACCGTCGCGATCGCTGCCGTCAGCGTCGTCTTGCCGTGGTCAACGTGACCAATCGTACCAACGTTCACGTGCGGCTTGGTCCGCTCGAATTTTTCCTTGGCCATTTTCAACTCCCGAAAGGAATTTCACATGTTGCGCCGCGCGCAAACAGACACTGACTTTACTGCTGGTGCCCATGGGCAGGATCGAACTGCCGACCTCTCCCTTACCAAGGGAGTGCTCTACCACTGAGCCACATGGGCGCTTTTACGCTTCAACTTCGCGGACTGGAGCGGGTGAAGGGAATCGAACCCTCGTCGTAAGCTTGGAAGGCTTCTGCTCTACCATTGAGCTACACCCGCACGGGCCACTAACGATTCCTTACCGCTCTCTGCGCTGATGTCTTGGTGGAGGAGGTTGGATTCGAACCAACGTAGGCGTAAGCCAACAGATTTACAGTCTGCCCCCTTTAGCCACTCGGGCACCCCTCCGTAGAGAACTGACGATTATGGGGGTGCATCGAACTCTTGTCAAGCACTGCGAGAAGATTATTTTCATCTTCTTCCCGAGCGCCGGCTCGACCACCAGGCATCCGCCGCCGACTACGATGGCGACGAGAGGTTCGCCATTCGGCGCCCACACCTTCGTCAGACTCCGCTTCCAGCAATGTTGCATGCTGGAAACGAAAGACCGCCATCATACGGCCTCTCGGACAGAATGCCAAGCGGGTAGGCGGAAAATTTTTGCAATATTCGTGCCGGGCGTCCTTTGGGCGACGAATTGGGGACTTCAGGGGACGGTTGTCGGGCGTATCGCGCCGTTGCCCCGCGAGGCAGTCGCAGCGCCGGGGAGCGACGGCCCGGACTGAACGGCCTCGGACGCGGCGCCGGCGACCGCGCTCAGGCCTGACGCGCGGACTCTTCGGGACCGCTTCTCCGCTGCGCACATGGCTGTCGACCGGTGCGGCGCCCTGCCCAACTGCTTGCTGCTTGTTCGCCGCCGCGCCCGGTATCGGCGGCCGGGCGCGACGGGCACCCTTGGCCGGAAGGGTCAAGACGCCCGGAAAGCGCAGCCACACCGCGCGGAACGGTCGGAATAGGAGCTACGAGCAGACGATTGTCGATGGGCGCGCGTGAGCTGAGGAACGCAGCGAGGCTGCAACGTGGAACAGGCAATCGCACAGAGCGCGCGACGGGGGGACATTTCAGTTGCCCCGACGCCGCATGGGTCGATCTGCGGACCGGTGGGGCGTCAGCAAAGACCGCTGTCAGCCAGCTGTCGAGCGATGTCCGTCGATCGACGAAGGCGGGCCGCAGGGCACCAACTGCAAGGCGGTGTCGATGGCAGCGTCTGTCGGCGTGTCACGGCGCGCCAGAGGATAGGCGACGGCTCATTTGCCGTGAGGCGGCTCGCCGCGCCGAGTCTAGGGCTCGGCCGGTTGAAAGAAGGCATGCCCCAGAAAGAGGACGCGTATCCTGCGAGGATTCGCATCGCGCGGAGACCGGCCGGCGCTCGGGCCGATAGCGCATTTCCAGCGCCACAAATGCAAAAACCCCCGCCTGCTGGGCGGGGGTTCTTGGCTTAGGGAGCCTGACGATTACCTACTTTCACACGGGAATCCGCACTATCATCGGCGTAGAGTCGTTTCACGGTCCTGTTCGGGATGGGAAGGGGTGGGACCGACTCGCTATGGTCATCAGGCAAAGAGGGTTGTTGCGCCGCTTCGCAGCGCAACCAATCGGGAAGAAGCAGTAATTTTGGGTTGTGCGTATCGCACACGAGAATCCAACATGTCGCTTTGGATCGCAGCCGGTGCTGTCGCACGGCGCCGATCTACAAGGCAGACTTGTTATAGGATCAAGCCTTACGGGCAATTAGTATCGGTTAGCTGAACGCATTACTGCGCTTACACACCCGACCTATCAACGTCCTGGTCTCGAACGACCCTTCAAGGAGGTCAAGCCTCCAGGGATATCTCATCTTAAGGCGAGTTTCCCGCTTAGATGCTTTCAGCGGTTATCTCTTCCGAACATAGCTACCCGGCGATGCGACTGGCGTCACAACCGGTACACCAGAGGTTCGTCCACTCCGGTCCTCTCGTACTAGGAGCAGCCCCCTTCAAATATCCAACGCCCACGGCAGATAGGGACCAAACTGTCTCACGACGTTTTAAACCCAGCTCACGTACCTCTTTAAATGGCGAACAGCCATACCCTTGGGACCGGCTACAGCCCCAGGATGAGATGAGCCGACATCGAGGTGCCAAACACCGCCGTCGATATGAACTCTTGGGCGGTATCAGCCTGTTATCCCCAGAGTACCTTTTATCCGTTGAGCGATGGCCCTTCCATACAGAACCACCGGATCACTATGACCTGCTTTCGCACCTGCTCGACTTGTCGGTCTCGCAGTTAAGCACGCTTATGCCATTGCACTATCAGCACGATTTCCGACCGTACCTAGCGTACCTTCGTACTCCTCCGTTACCCTTTGGGAGGAGACCGCCCCAGTCAAACTGCCTACCATGCACTGTCCCCGATCCGGATCACGGACCAAGGTTAGAACCTCAAACAAACCAGGGTGGTATTTCAAGGACGGCTCCACCGAAACTAGCGTTCCGGTTTCATAGCCTCCCACCTATCCTACACAGATCGGTTCAAAGTCCAATGCAAAGCTACAGTAAAGGTTCATGGGGTCTTTCCGTCTAGCCGCGGGTAGATTGCATCATCACAAACACTTCAACTTCGCTGAGTCTCGGGAGGAGACAGTGTGGCCATCGTTACGCCATTCGTGCAGGTCGGAACTTACCCGACAAGGAATTTCGCTACCTTAGGACCGTTATAGTTACGGCCGCCGTTTACCGGGACTTCAATCAAGAGCTTGCACCCCATCATTTAATCTTCCGGCACCGGGCAGGCGTCACACCCTATACGTCCACTTTCGTGTTTGCAGAGTGCTGTGTTTTTATTAAACAGTCGCAGCCACCAGTTTATTGCAACCCCTTCACCCTCCTGGCGCAGGCCAGTCAAGCTACAAGGGCGTACCTTATCCCGAAGTTACGGTACCAATTTGCCGAGTTCCTTCTCCCGAGTTCTCTCAAGCGCCTTAGAATACTCATCTCGCCCACCTGTGTCGGTTTGCGGTACGGTCATCGTTAGACTGAAGCTTAGAGGCTTTTCTTGGAACCACTTCCAATTGCTTCGCGACCGAAGTCGCTCGCGCCACACCCTTGAATCCTGCGCCCGGATTTGCCTAAGCGCCTTCTCCAATGCAGCGACCGGGACGTCCAACACCCGGACAACCTTCCGCGATCCGTCCCCCCATCGCATCTAACGACGGTGCAGGAATATTGACCTGCTTCCCATCAGCTACGCATTTCTGCCTCGCCTTAGGGGCCGACTCACCCTACGCCGATGAACGTTGCGTAGGAAACCTTGGGCTTACGGCGAGGGGGCCTTTCACCCCCTTTATCGCTACTCATGTCAGCATTCGCACTTCCGATACCTCCAGCACCCTTTACAAGGCACCTTCGCAGGCTTACGGAACGCTCTCCTACCATGCGTGCAAGCACGCATCCGCAGCTTCGGTATATGGCTTAGCCCCGTTACATCTTCCGCGCAGGACGACTCGATCAGTGAGCTATTACGCTTTCTTTAAAGGGTGGCTGCTTCTAAGCCAACCTCCTGACTGTTTTAGCCTTCCCACTTCGTTTCCCACTTAGCCATATTTGGGGACCTTAGCTGGCGGTCTGGGTTGTTTCCCTCTTGACACCGGACGTTAGCACCCGATGTCTGTCTCCCGTGATTGCACTCTTCGGTATTCGGAGTTTGCTATGGCGGGGTAATCTGCAATAGACCCCCCAACCATGACAGTGCTCTACCCCCGAAGGTGAGACACGAGGCACTACCTAAATAGTTTTCGGAGAGAACCAGCTATTTCCAGGTTTGTTTAGCCTTTCACCCCTATCCACAGCTCATCCCCTAACTTTTCAACGTTAGTGGGTTCGGACCTCCAGTACGTGTTACCGCACCTTCATCCTGGCCATGGATAGATCACCTGGTTTCGGGTCTACGCCCAGCAACTGAACGCCCTATTCGGACTCGCTTTCGCTACGCCTGCCCTATACGGTTAAGCTTGCTACTGAACGTAAGTCGCTGACCCATTATACAAAAGGTACGCCGTCACCCCTTACGAGGCTCCGACTGTTTGTATGCATGCGGTTTCAGGATCTATTTCACTCCCCTCCCGGGGTTCTTTTCGCCTTTCCCTCACGGTACTGGTTCACTATCGGTCGATCACGAGTATTTAGCCTTGGAGGATGGTCCCCCCATCTTCAGACAGGATTTCACGTGTCCCGCCCTACTTGTCGTACACCTAGTTCTTTCATACTGTTTTCGCCTACAGGGCTATCACCTGCTATGGCCGCACTTTCCAGAGCGTTCGGCTAACAATACAAATAAAGAGTACAAGGCTCATCCCATTTCGCTCGCCACTACTTTGGGAATCTCGGTTGATTTCTTTTCCTGCGGTTACTTAGATGTTTCAGTTCACCGCGTTCGCTTCACATGACCTATGTATTTAGTCATGGATACTCCATACGGAGTGGGTTTCCCCATTCGGACATCCCCGGATCAAAGCTTGTTTGCCAGCTCCCCGGGGCTTTTCGCAGGCTACCGCGTCCTTCATCGCCTGTGATCGCCAAGGCATCCACCACATGCACTTGTTCGCTTGACCCTATAACGAGTCTGTCTCATGTCGGCCATCGTTAGCGCTTCAGCGCTTACGATGGCCCCATCCCCGCATGGGGACGACAGTCGTTACAGGTTGAGTTCTCGCGTTGTGCCGTATTCCAAATTGAGCCGAACAATGAAGTTCGAATCATCTTGAGATACATCGATACAATCACAACCCGGATAGTTTCCACGTCCATCTCATAAGACGCTTCCGCTATCCAAATTACTTACTTCTTCCTGATTGTTAAAGAACGACAGCCGATACAGTTTCCTGCATCACTCTGACTGGCTCAATCGCCAATGCCAAATCCTCGGTTCGCTTTCGAACCAAGCACTTCGCATTGAAGATTGGTGGAGGCAGACGGGATCGAACCGACGACCCCCTGCTTGCAAAGCAGGTGCTCTCCCAGCTGAGCTATGCCCCCATGTACAGAGACCACCCAGGTTTCTTCTCGCCAGACAACTTGGTGGGTCTGGTTGGATTCGAACCAACGACCCCCGCCTTATCAAGACGGTGCTCTAACCGACTGAGCTACAGACCCCTGAGTCTGTCTTGATTACAGCCGATAAGCGTGAGCGCTCAACTTCGCGAGATAGCTCTAGAAAGGAGGTGATCCAGCCGCACCTTCCGATACGGCTACCTTGTTACGACTTCACCCCAGTCATGAATCCTACCGTGGTGACCGTCCTCCTTGCGGTTAGACTAGCCACTTCTGGTAAAACCCACTCCCATGGTGTGACGGGCGGTGTGTACAAGACCCGGGAACGTATTCACCGCGGCATGCTGATCCGCGATTACTAGCGATTCCAGCTTCATGCACTCGAGTTGCAGAGTGCAATCCGGACTACGATCGGTTTTCTGGGATTAGCTCCCCCTCGCGGGTTGGCAACCCTCTGTTCCGACCATTGTATGACGTGTGAAGCCCTACCCATAAGGGCCATGAGGACTTGACGTCATCCCCACCTTCCTCCGGTTTGTCACCGGCAGTCTCCTTAGAGTGCTCTTGCGTAGCAACTAAGGACAAGGGTTGCGCTCGTTGCGGGACTTAACCCAACATCTCACGACACGAGCTGACGACAGCCATGCAGCACCTGTGCGCCGGTTCTCTTTCGAGCACTCCCGAATCTCTTCAGGATTCCGACCATGTCAAGGGTAGGTAAGGTTTTTCGCGTTGCATCGAATTAATCCACATCATCCACCGCTTGTGCGGGTCCCCGTCAATTCCTTTGAGTTTTAATCTTGCGACCGTACTCCCCAGGCGGTCAACTTCACGCGTTAGCTACGTTACTAAGGAAATGAATCCCCAACAACTAGTTGACATCGTTTAGGGCGTGGACTACCAGGGTATCTAATCCTGTTTGCTCCCCACGCTTTCGTGCATGAGCGTCAGTATTGGCCCAGGGGGCTGCCTTCGCCATCGGTATTCCTCCACATCTCTACGCATTTCACTGCTACACGTGGAATTCTACCCCCCTCTGCCATACTCTAGCCTGCCAGTCACAAATGCAGTTCCCAGGTTGAGCCCGGGGATTTCACATCTGTCTTAACAGACCGCCTGCGCACGCTTTACGCCCAGTAATTCCGATTAACGCTCGCACCCTACGTATTACCGCGGCTGCTGGCACGTAGTTAGCCGGTGCTTATTCTTCCGGTACCGTCATCCCCCGACTGTATTAGAGCCAGGGATTTCTTTCCGGACAAAAGTGCTTTACAACCCGAAGGCCTTCTTCACACACGCGGCATTGCTGGATCAGGCTTTCGCCCATTGTCCAAAATTCCCCACTGCTGCCTCCCGTAGGAGTCTGGGCCGTGTCTCAGTCCCAGTGTGGCTGGTCGTCCTCTCAGACCAGCTACTGATCGTCGCCTTGGTAGGCCTTTACCCCACCAACTAGCTAATCAGCCATCGGCCAACCCTATAGCGCGAGGCCCGAAGGTCCCCCGCTTTCATCCGTAGATCGTATGCGGTATTAATCCGGCTTTCGCCGGGCTATCCCCCACTACAGGACATGTTCCGATGTATTACTCACCCGTTCGCCACTCGCCACCAGGTGCAAGCACCCGTGCTGCCGTTCGACTTGCATGTGTAAGGCATGCCGCCAGCGTTCAATCTGAGCCAGGATCAAACTCTTCAGTTCAAACCTGTTACTGTTTTTCGGTTTCGTTAGAAACCGGTCGCTCACTCAAAGCTGACAGGTCATATGAATTGCTTCATAAACCTGACTTACTTTAGTGTGAGACTCTTGATACTTTTGCTATCCTGATCCGAAGATCAGGTCTCGCTCACATCAAGCGCCCACACTTATCGGCTGTTAGTTTTTAAAGAACATGTCTGCGAGCAGATCGTCTTGCTCAGCAGCGCTGCGTTGTCAGCAGCAGAGAAGCGAGATTATGAACACTGTTTCGCAGCTCGTCAACAACTTTTTTCACTACATCGTTGCGACTGCGCGGTTCTTCTTCCTTCGTCGGGCGGGCGCTCTATGCTGCAGCACACCACCGGCTCCGCTTCCCCTCTCGCGCCGCGTTTCCGTTAGCGCGAAAGAGGCGTGATTCTATGCACCTGACGCCCAACGCGCAAGCGGTTTGTGAAAATATCTTTAAAAGCCTCCGTGCACTGCCGCGCACGGAGGCTTCGGGACAACGACGCGCGGGTTCGGCGAATTCGCAAACTAGAGCGCGGGGCCGCGTCCTCCGGACGCTCGCTCGAGCTTAAGATTCGGCACCGAGTCTGGTCGGCATTGCGCGGCCTCGTGTCCCATATATATAGGAGCGCGCTACTCGCCAGCCGCAATCGCCTTCAACCGCTCCAGCGGCACCGCCTCGGCCATCGCCGCGTAGCCGGCGTCGCTCGGATGGATCCCGTCGCCACTGTCGTACCGGTGCTGCAGCACGCTCGGACGCGCCGGGTCGCGCAACGCCGCGTCGAAGTCGACGATGCCGTCGAACGCGCCGCCGCTCCGGATCCATCGGTTTACCTCCAAACGGATCGCCTCGCGCGCCGGCGGCAAGTCGGCGGGCGTCAACGTCGCGCCGAACACCTTTACGCCGCGCCGATGCGCCGCGTCGATCAATCGGCGATAGCCGTCGACCAGCGCCGCGGCCGTGACCTGCGTGTGCGGATCGTCGCAATCGAGCCCCGCGCGCGGCGGCATCGCCGCGAAATTGATGTCGTTGATCCCGATCAGCACGATTGCCGCCTTCACGCCGGCGCGCGACAGCGCATCGCGCTCGAATCGCGACGCCAGCGCCACGCCGTAGCATGGCGAATCGCTGAGCAGCCGGTTGCCGCTGATCCCGAGGTTCACGACGCCGACCGACGTCGTACCGGCGCCCTCCAGCCGGCGCGCGAACGCGTCCGGCCAACGGCGGTTCCGATTCAGGCTCGACCGCAAGCCGTCGGTAATCGAATCACCGATCGCCGCGACGCTCGCATGCGCACCGCCCGCCTCAACCGCCAGCTCCGTCACCCACGCGTACTGCGTAAACCGCGTGCGAAACGCCGCGGCGCCGGCATCGTTCACATGGTCGCCTGGACCGGACACGTAATTCAGTTGGTTCGACACGCGGTGCCAAACCGTCATCCGCTGCTTCGGTCCCATATAGAAGCTGATCGCATAGGGCCGACCGGCCACGACGTCCAGCGCGACCGGATCGCTGTCGAGCTCCTGCCCCGGCGCGAGCGTCACCGAGGCCTTGCCGCCGAACCGCACCGGCGCGGCCGCACCGTCCGCGAGCGCCGCGCCTTCGCCGGCACGGCCGAGGCTCGCCGCCTCGACCACCAGCGGTGCATGGCCATACGCGTTGCTCACGCGAATACGCGCCGCGCGGCCCGATGCAGTCGGATAGACGATTTGGCGGACGGTCCGCCCCGCGACGTCCGGTACTCGGTACAACGGCGGCGGCGAGGCCAGCTCGGGAATCGGCTGCAGCGCGGTCGCCCACGCGGCCACCCAGCCGGCGGGCGCCGCGCAGACGGCGAACGGCGAAAGAAGAACGGAGGCACCCAGCACGGTCGCCGCCAGACTGCTTCGGAATGACATCGGCAAATCCTCATCGGAAAGCGGGCATTGTGCCGCAGAAGAAGCGCGACCGATCGCGCGCCGCCATGCGATCGCACCCTGGCGCCCGTGGTTTACCCGCACCTCGCCGAATTTCCACAACAAATTTATTAACCGACCGGTCGGTTGGTTTATACTTCGCACACATTCAACCGGACGAGAGCGCTCGCCATGTACACGCAATCCCTCGACATTCCCGGCAACGTCGCGCCGCTCGACGCCGCAGCCGAGTCGCCCGAGCAGGCGCGGTTCGACGCGGTGATGGCCGCGGACGGCAAGATCGAACCGCAGGACTGGATGCCGGACGCCTATCGGAAGACGCTGATCCGCCAGATCTCGCAGCATGCGCACTCGGAAGTAGTCGGCATGCTGCCGGAAGGCAACTGGATCACGCGCGCGCCGAGCCTGAAGCGAAAGGCGATCCTGCTTGCCAAGGTGCAGGACGAAGCGGGCCACGGTCTCTATCTGTATAGCGCGGTCGAAACGCTCGGCGTCTCGCGCGAGTCGCTGATCGACGCGCTGCATGCGGGCAAGGCCAAATATTCGAGCATCTTCAACTACCCGACGCCGACCTGGGCCGACGTCGGCGTGATCGGCTGGCTCGTCGACGGCGCCGCGATCATGAACCAGGTGCCGCTGTGTCGCTGCACGTACGGCCCGTATGCGCGCGCGATGATCCGCGTCTGCAAGGAGGAGTCGTTCCATCAGCGCCAGGGCTTCGATGCGCTGCTGACGATGATGAAGGGCACCGACGCGCAGCGCGCAATGGTCCAGCAGGCCGTGAACCGGTGGTGGTGGCCGGTGCTGATGATGTTCGGCCCGAGCGACGCCGATTCGGTCCACAGCCATCAGTCCGCGAAATGGGGCATCAAGCGGATCTCGAATGACGATCTGCGGCAGAAGTTCGTCGATGCGACGGTCGAGCAGGCGAAGGTGCTCGGCGTCACGCTGCCCGACCCGGACCTGAAATGGAACGAGGCGCGCGGCCACTACGACTACGGCGCGATCGACTGGGACGAATTCTGGCGCGTCGTCAACGGCGACGGCCCGTGCAACAAGGAACGCCTCGCAACGCGCGTGAAGGCGCACGAAGACGGCGCGTGGGTCCGCGAAGCCGCGCTCGCGTACGAAGCGAAACGCCGCGCGCGCGCCGAACAGCACGCGGCATAAGCGGCACGCGCCGGCACCGTGCGTGTCGGCCGCCGATCGAATTCAACACAGCATTGCATCGGACCGGCTCGCGCCGCGCGCGCGAAGCCGGCCCGCAGGAGAGAAAGATGAACAAGGAATGGCCGATCTGGGAAGTGTTCGTGCGCAGCAAGCAGGGCCTCGACCACAAGCACTGCGGCAGCCTGCACGCGGCCGACGCGACGATGGCGCTGCGCATGGCGCGCGACGTCTACACGCGCCGCCAGGAAGGCGTGAGCATCTGGGTGGTGCCGTCGTCGGCGATCACCGCATCGGATCCGAACGAGAAGGCCGAAATGTTCGAACCGGCCGGCGACAAGATCTATCGCCATCCGACGTTCTACACGCTGCCCGACGAAGTCAACCACATGTAACGCGCGCCATGACGATCACGCCCGAACACCTTTCCTACGTGCTGCGCCTCGCGGACAACGCGCTGATCCTCGGTCAGCGCAACGCCGAGTGGTGCGGTCACGGCCCGGTCCTCGAGGAAGACATCGCGCTCACCAACATGAGCCTCGACCTGATCGGCCAGGCGCGCATGCTGTACACGCACGCGGCCGAACTCGAACGCCAGCTGAACGGCGCGACGAAAACCGAGGACGACTACGCCTACTTCCGCACCGAACGCGAGTTCGCGAACTTCACGCTGGCCGAGCTGCCGCACTACGGACCGCTCGCCGGCACCGCGCACGCCGACAAGGACTACGCGGTGACGATCGTACGCAATTTCCTCTACGCGACGCTGATGCTGCACGTATGGAGCGCGCTCGAAACGTCGACCGACGCGCAGCTCGCCGCGATCGCCGCGAAGTCGGTGAAGGAAACGCGCTATCACGTGCAGCACGCGCGCGAATGGCTCGTGCGCTTCGGCGACGGCACCGACGAATCGCATCGCCGCGCACAGGCCGCGCTCGAGTACCTGATGCCGTACACGCGTGAATTCTTCGCGGCCGACGCGATCGACGCGGCGGTCGCCGCGCAGGGCATCGGGCCCGCGCCGGCGTCGCTCGAACCCGCGTGGCGCGCCGACGTCGAAGCGGCACTGGCGGAAGCGACGCTCGCGCTGCCCGCGCCCGTGCAGCACGTGCCGACCGGCAAGCAGGGCGAACACTCGGAACATATGGGTTACCTGCTCGCCGAAATGCAGAGCCTTGCGCGCCAGCATCCGGGCGCGACCTGGTAACCCGCGACGACGGAGCCGACGCATGTCCATCGAGACCGCCGCCCCCACGCACGGCGCGCCCGGCGCGCACCACGCCGATCCGCTGCTCGCGCGCGCGTGGGACGTGCTCGAAGCCGTACCCGATCCGGAGATCCCGGTCGTGTCGATCCGCGAGCTCGGCATCCTGCGCGACGTGCGCCGCGCCGCCGACGGCACGCTCGAAGTCGTGATCACGCCGACCTACTCGGGCTGCCCGGCGATGTCGCAGATCGCCGAAGACATCGCGGCCGCGCTGCAGAGCGCCGGCCTGCCGCCGCACCGGATCGAGACGGTGCTCGCGCCCGCGTGGACGACCGACTGGATCACGCAGGACGCGCGCGAGAAGCTGCGCGCCTACGGCATCGCGCCGCCCGTCGGCCAGTGCGGCAGCGCCGCGCCGCGCGAAAACGTCGTGCGCTTCGTGCCGCGGCCGGTCGCGGCGCCGGTTTGCCCGCGCTGCGGTTCCGCGAACACCGAGCGTCTCGCGCAGTTCGCGTCGACGGCCTGCAAGGCGCTGTACCGCTGCGTCGACTGCCGCGAACCCTTCGACTACTTCAAACCTTACTGATATGGCGACCCCGCAATTTCATCCGCTACGTATCCGCGACGTGCGGCCCGAGACCGCCGACGCCGTGACCGTCTCCTTCGAGGTGCCGCCGGAGCTGCGCGACGCATACCGCTTCACGCAGGGCCAGTTCGTCACGCTGAAGACGCATATCGACGGCGAGGAGACGCGCCGCTCGTATTCGATCTGCGTGGGCACGACCGACTACGATCGCGACGGCGAGCTGCGCATCGGCATCAAGCGCGTGCGCGGCGGCCGCTTCTCGAACTTCGCGTTCGACACGCTGAAGCCCGGCCACACGATCGACGTGATGACGCCGGACGGCCGCTTCTTCACGCATCTGAACGCCGATCATGGCAAGCAGTACGTCGCGTTCTCGGGCGGCTCGGGCATCACGCCGGTGCTCGCGATCGTGAAAACGACGCTCGAACTCGAGCCGCGCAGCACGTTCACGCTGATCTACGGCAACCGTAGCGTCGACGCGATCATGTTCGCGGAAGAGCTCGAGGATCTGAAGAACCGCTACATGAACCGCTTCGTCCTCTATCACGTGCTGTCCGACGATCTGCAGGACGTCGAGCTGTTCAACGGCGTGCTCGACCAGGCGAAGTGCGCGGCGTTCCTCGACACGCTGGTGCCGGCCGATTCGATCGACGAAGCGTTCATCTGCGGCCCGGCGCCGATGATGGATGCGGCCGAAGCCGCGCTGAAGGCGGCCGGCGTGCCGCCCGCGAAGGTGCACGTCGAGCGCTTCGGCACGCCGCTGCCGCAGGCGGGCGTGCCGGTCGTCGAGATCACCGAACAGACGCCGGCCGCCGATCTCGAGATCGTGCTCGACGGCAAGAAGCGCAAGCTGCGTCTGCCATACGAAGGCGTGAGCCTGCTCGACGTCGGCCTGCGCGCCGGCCTCGCGCTGCCGTACGCGTGCAAGGGCGGCGTGTGCTGCACGTGCCGCGCGAAGGTGCTCGAAGGCGAAGTACGGATGGAGAAGAACTACACGCTCGAGGAGCACGAGGTGAACGACGGCTTCGTGCTGACGTGCCAGTGCCATCCGGTCAGCGACAGGATCGTGGTGAGCTTCGACGAGCGTTGATCGGCCGCGCGTCGAGACGCGGCGCCGGTTTCTCGTCGTCACACATCTCGCTTACACTAGGGGCCGCCGGCCGGTCGGACAGCTTGCAGCGTCCGCCCGGCCGGCGGTTTTCTTTTGTTGACGACAGGCCGATGAGTACCATTCACGTGATTCAGGGCGGCACCGCCGCCGCGTCGCTGCGCGAAGCGCTCGCGGCAGCCGGACGCGACGAGCGCGTCGTCGGGTTGCTCGACGACCTCGGCGTCGGCCCGTTGAAGGGTGCCGACGAGACGCCGGACGTGCGCGCCGCGTTCTGGCAACGTGTGCTCGGCGACCAGATCCCCGACTGGAAAGCGGAGATCGAAGGCGAATTCGCGCGACTCGACCAGCTGGCCACGGACACCGGCCAGGTCGTCGTGTGGCACGCGCCATGCGTCGGCGACAAGCTGCTGCTGCGCCGCGTCGCCTATCACCTGCGCAGTGTCCCGCAACGGCTGAACGAAGTGCGGCTGTCTGCCGCCGACCTCGACGCGACGCAGCGCGCCGCACTCGCACGCGCGGACCACGCCTGTTCGACGGGCATGTTCTCGCCGGCGCAGCTCGGCAAGCGGCGGCCTGCCGCCGCGCCGATCTCGGTCTTGCGGATCGGCCGGCTCGCGCTCGAATGGCAGGAGGCCAAACACCTGAACGCCGAGCTGCGCTACTGGATCAGCAACACGATCAAGAGCGGCCACTATGCGGACCTCGACGCGCTGATCGTCGCGCGCGCGAGCACCGACTGGCAGCCGGCGCGGCAGCTCGTCGGCCGCATCATGGCCGAGGCCGATCGCGGCGGACTGTTCGTCAGCGACGCCGTCGCGTGGTGGCGCTGCCGCGAACTGGCCGCGGCCGGCCGGCTCGAGCTGCGGGACGATGCGCCCGCCGCCCTCTCCTTCACGCACGTGCGCGCCGCCCGCGCGGTAAACGCATCCCGCTAATCTTCCGCATTCGACCATGGCCCGTACCCGAGCGCCCGACCACGAATCCCAGCGCGAGCAGATCCTCGATCTCGCCGCCGAAAAGTTCGCGCAGACGAGCTATCCGAGCACGTCGATGTCCGATCTCGCGACCGCGAGCGGCACGTCGAAGGCACGCCTCTATCACTATTACGAGAGCAAGGAAGCGATCCTGTTCGACCTGCTCGACCGCTACACGAAGCGGCTGATGCTGATCATCGCGGAAGTCGAAGGGACGAGCCAGCGGCGCGGGCTCAGCGAGCGCGAGGCGTTCGCCGAGCTGGTGCGCGCGTTCCTGGCCGAATACGAGACGTCGCACAGCCGGCACGTCGCGCTGCTCAACGACGTGAAGTACCTCGAGGATGCGCAGCGCGAAATCGTGCTCGACCGCCAGCGCGACATCGTCGCGGCCTTCGCGCGGCAACTCGCGCGCGCCTACCCGGACCGCATCTCGAAGGAAAACCAGACGTCGGTAACGATGATGGTGTTCGGAATGATCAACTGGACGTTCACGTGGCTGAAGCCGGGCGGCCGCCTCGGCTACCGCGACTTCGCCGAACAGGTGATCGACATGATCGAGCGCGGGCTGTCGTCGGCCGCGTGATGTCGCAGGGCAGCATCCGTTGCGCGGTGTGCACAGCCACACCGCCCTCTCGGCATTTCATATGATGAATTTTTAATACGTTTAAAATCAGCGGTTTATCTTATGAACTAAGCGCATTTAGAATTCACCCTCGACAGAATATACGGGTTTTCCCCAATCCTGACCCAAACACTCGGGTAAAATGCTGCTGCATTGCACAACCCGCTGTACGGTCACCATTGAGGAACCCACGATGAACACGCAATTCCACGGCTCGGCCGATGTCGTCGGCACCGCCGGTAATGCGCCGGTTCTCGTCAGGGAACTGGCTTCCAAAGACCGTGAGCAGATGCTCACCCATTTTCTGTCGCTGAACGAGGACGACCGCCTGCTGCGCTTCGGCCAGATGGTGCCCGACCACGTGATCGAAAACTACGTGCGCACGATCGACTTCGGCCGCGATACCGTGTTCGGCGTGTTCGACCATGATCTCGAGCTGATCGGCGTCGGTCACCTCGCCTATCTGCCGGCCGACGGCGACAAGCGAACGGCCGAATTCGGCGTGTCGGTGCTCGAACGCGCGCGCGGCCGCGGCGTCGGCACGAAGCTGTTCGAGCGCGCGGCGATCCGCAGCCGCAACACGCGCGTGACGACGCTCTACATGCACTGCCTGTCGCGCAACGCGACGATGATGCACATCGCCAAGAAGTCCGGGATGCGCATCGAGCATGCGTACGGCGAAGCCGACGCGTATCTGTCGCTGCCGCCGGCCGACCACTCGACGATCCTCGCCGAGATGCTGCAGGAACAGGCGGCCGTGTTCGACTATGCGATGAAGCGCCAGGCGCACCGGGCGTCGAAGTTCATCGAGTCGCTGATGCCCGCTGCGCTCAGCGCGTAACGCCGGTACGCCGCCGCGGCGCGTCGCTTGCGCCCGGCGGTTCTCGCTTCCCCCTCCCGCCTTCCCATCGGCGCTAGCGCATCGACCGGATCGGCAGCGCCGTCGTCTCCTTGAAGCATTCGAGCGAAAAGCTCGTTTTCACGTCGATCACCGACGGATGGTGCAGCAACTGCTCCTGCACGAAGCGGGAGAAATGCGCCATGTCCTCCACCTGCACGCGCAGCAGATAATCCATATCGCCCGTCATCGCGTGGCACGCGACGACTTCCGGCCAGGCCTGCACGGCCGCGCGGAACAGCTCCGCGTGCGTCGCGCCCGCGCGCGCCGCCGTTTCGTCCGCGCGCACCGGCACGACGCCGCCGCGCTTCTCGAGCCGCACGCTCACGTACGCGAGCAGATCGAGCCCGAGCTTCTGCGGGTCGAGCAGCGCGACGTAGCCCGTGATCACGCCGATCTCCTCGAGGCGGCGGATTCGCCGCAGACACGGGCTCGGCGACAGGTTCACGCGTTCGGCGATCTCCTGGTTCGACAGGCGCCCGTTCTCCTGAAGAATCGCGAGGATCCGCCGGTCGATCGCGTCCAATTCGACCTGCGCCATCTTCTGCCCTCCGAAAGTCGTTTCGAGACTGGAAATTGCGCCATCGTAGGATCGCGCGACCAAGTTCGCAAGTTTACGCTCCACAGGGCCCGCTACACTTTGTCGCACGTACTCGATCGTTTCGCGCGCCGTCGGCGCGCACCACCCTCGACACAGGACCGACGGCGCTCCGCATCGCCGCGGCCGACTCAGGAGACACGCATGCAGATCCCCACCTGGGACAACCCCGTCGGCACCGACGGCTTCGAATTCATCGAATACACGGCACCGGATCCGAAGGCGCTCGGACAACTGTTCGAACGGATGGGCTTCACCGCGATCGCGCGTCACCGCCACAAGGACGTGACGGTCTACCGCCAGGGCGACATCAACTTCATCATCAACGCCGAGCCCGACTCGTTCGCGCAGCGCTTCGCGCGGCTGCACGGCCCGTCGATCTGCGCGATCGCGTTTCGCGTGCAGGACGCCGCGAAGGCGTACAAGCGCGCGCTCGAACTCGGCGCATGGGGCTTCGACAACAAGACCGGCCCGATGGAGCTGAACATCCCGGCGATCAAGGGCATCGGCGATTCGCTGATCTACTTCGTCGACCGCTGGCGCGGCAAGAACGGCGCGCAGCCGGGCGCGATCGGCGACATCAGCATCTACGACGTCGACTTCGAGCCGATCCCCGGCGCGGAGCCGAACCCGGTCGGCCACGGGCTCACGTACATCGACCACCTGACGCACAACGTGCATCGCGGCCGCATGCAGGAATGGGCAGAGTTCTACGAACGCCTGTTCAACTTCCGCGAAGTGCGCTACTTCGACATCGAAGGCAAGGTGACGGGCGTGAAGTCGAAGGCGATGACGTCGCCGTGCGGCAAGATCCGCATCCCGATCAACGAGGAAGGCTCGGACACGGCCGGCCAGATCCAGGAATACCTGGACGCGTACCACGGCGAAGGCATTCAGCATATCGCGCTCGGCACCAACGACATCTATGGGGCCGTCGACGGCCTGCGCAGCAAGGAAGTGAAACTGCTCGACACGATCGACACCTATTACGAACTGGTCGATCGCCGCGTGCCGAACCACGGCGAATCGCTGGAAGAGCTGAAGAAGCGCAAGATCCTGATCGACGGCGCACGCGACGATCTGCTGCTGCAGATCTTCACCGAAAACCAGATCGGGCCGATCTTCTTCGAGATCATCCAGCGCAAGGGCAATCAGGGCTTCGGCGAAGGCAACTTCAAGGCGCTGTTCGAATCGATCGAGCTCGATCAGATCCGCCGCGGCGTCGTGCAGGACAAGGCCTGACGCCAGGCCTGACGGAACGGGCCCGTGCGCGCGGCCGCACGCCGCCGTCCGGCCCGGCCGCACAAACAAAAAGGGCGGGAATCGCACGATTCCCGCCCTTTGTTCGTTTTCGGCGCGGCGCGCTGCCGCGCGATCGCATCAACGCACGCTCGCCTTCGACGCCGCGGCGCGCGCGACGGCCGGCTGCGCATCGGCGTTCTGCGCCGACGCGGTCTGACGCATCTGCGCGCCGGCTGCCGCCAGTGCGCTCGCGCCTTGCGCGCGCACCGGGCCGGTCATCGCGAAAAATGCGGCCGACACGATCAGGAAACTCTGGATATGACGCGTGTTCATTGCACCTCCTTTTAAGACTGCCGGCGCCTCCCCGTGCCTCGACAGCGTGTCGACGCGACCGGGCACCTCCGGCAGGCCGACAAGATTAACGGCGTTTGCGCGAAGATGGGGCCAGCTTTACATGCTTTTACATGCTGTAACGGGTGCGCCGGCCCTCGCCCGTTGATGCAGTGCGGCAGTATCGCGGATGGGCGGCGGGTTTATCCCAGTGCTACCATCACTTAAAACCGGCCAATATGCCGGCCACTGCCGACGCGTTCACAAGACGCCGACGCACTCGAAGTTTTGGTGATCCCAAACTGGGTGGAGGAGACTGTTAATGAATGCCCCGCTAGACGCAGGCCAACGCGCGTCGCTCGAAGCCGCGCTAAAGTCCGTCACGCTTGACGACAAATACACGCTCGAGCGCGGCCGCGCTTACATGAGCGGCATCCAGGCGCTCGTGCGCCTGCCGATGCTCCAGCAGGAACGCGACCGCGCCGCCGGCCTCAATACGGCCGGCTTCATCTCCGGCTATCGCGGCTCGCCGCTCGGCGGCCTCGACCTGTCGCTCTGGAAGGCCAAGCAGCATCTGGCCGCCCATCAGATCGTTTTCCAGCCCGGCCTCAACGAAGATCTCGCCGCGACCGCCGTGTGGGGCTCGCAGCAGGTCAACCTGTATCCCGGCGCGAAGTACGACGGCGTGTTCGGCATGTGGTACGGCAAGGGCCCGGGCGTCGACCGCACCGGCGACGTGTTCAAGCACGCGAACTCGGCCGGCTCGTCGAAGCACGGCGGTGTGCTGGTGCTCGCCGGCGACGACCATGCGGCGAAGTCCTCGACGCTCGCGCATCAGTCCGAGCACATCTTCAAGGCCTGCGGGCTGCCGGTGCTGTTCCCGTCGAACGTACAGGAATATCTGGACTTCGGGCTGCACGGCTGGGCGATGAGCCGCTACTCGGGGCTCTGGGTCGCGCTGAAATGCGTGACGGACGTCGTCGAATCGTCGGCGTCGGTCGACATCGACCCGCACCGCACCGAAATCCTGCTGCCGACCGACTTCGTCATGCCGGAAGGCGGGCTCAACATCCGCTGGCCGGACCCGCCGCTCGTGCAGGAAGCGCGGCTCCTCGACTACAAGTGGTACGCGGCGCTCGCCTACGTGCGCGCGAACAAGCTCGATCGCATCGAGATCGATTCGCCGCACGCGCGCTTCGGCATCATGACGGGCGGCAAGGCGTATCTGGACGTGCGCCAGGCGCTGACCGACCTCGGCCTCGACGACGAAACCTGCGCGCGGATCGGCATCCGGCTCTACAAGGTCGGCTGCGTCTGGCCGCTCGAAGCACAGGGCGCGCAGGCGTTCGCGCGCGGCCTCGACGAAATTCTGGTCGTCGAGGAAAAGCGCCAGATCCTCGAATACGCGATCAAGGAAGAGCTGTACAACTGGCCGGACGCGCAGCGCCCGCGCGTGTACGGCAAGTTCGACGAAAAGGACGGTGCCGGCGGCGAATGGTCGGTGCCGATGGGCAACTGGCTGCTGCCCGCGCACTACGAGCTGTCGCCCGCGATCATCGCGAAGGCGATCGCGACGCGCCTCGAGAAGTTCGAGCTGCCGTCCGACGTGCGCGCGCGCATCGCCGCGCGCATCGCGGTGATCAACGCGAAGGAAATGGCGCTCGCGAAGCCGCACGTGCAGACCGAGCGCAAGCCGTGGTTCTGCTCGGGATGCCCGCACAACACGTCGACCAACGTGCCGGAAGGCTCGCGCGCGATCGCCGGCATCGGCTGCCACTACATGACCGTCTGGATGGACCGCAACACGAGCACCTTCAGCCAGATGGGCGGCGAAGGCGTGCCGTGGATCGGCCAGGCGCCGTTCACCGACGAAAAGCACGTGTTCGCGAACCTCGGCGACGGCACCTATTTCCACTCGGGCCTGCTCGCGATCCGCGCGGCGATCTCGTCGAAGGCGAACATCACGTACAAGATCCTGTATAACGACGCCGTCGCGATGACCGGCGGCCAGCCGGTCGACGGCGTGCTGACCGTGCCGCAGATCACGCACCAGCTCGCGTCCGAAGGCGCGAAGAAGATCGTGATCGTCACCGACGAGCCCGAGAAGTACGACAGCCAGAAGGCGCTGCTCGCGCCGGGCGTGACGATCCATCACCGCGACCAGCTCGACGACGTGCAGCGCGAGCTGCGCGAGATCGAAGGCACGACGATCCTGATCTACGACCAGACCTGCGCGACCGAAAAGCGCCGCCGCCGCAAGCGCGGCGCGTATCCGGATCCGGCCAAGCGCGTCGTGATCAACGACGCGGTGTGCGAAGGCTGCGGCGACTGCTCGGTGCAGTCGAACTGCCTGTCGGTCGAGCCGCTCGAAACCGAATTCGGCACGAAGCGCCAGATCAACCAGTCGAGCTGCAACAAGGACTTCTCGTGCGTGAAGGGCTTCTGCCCGAGCTTCGTCACGGTCGAAGGCGGCCAGCTGAAGAAGCCGAAGGCCGTCGCCGTCGACGGCAGCGCGCTGCCGCCGATCCCCGAGCCGGCGCTGCCGGCGATCGATCGCGCGTACGGCGTCCTCGTCACCGGCGTCGGCGGCACGGGCGTCGTCACGATCGGCGCGCTGCTCGGGATGGCCGCGCACCTCGAAAACAAGGGCGTGACCGTGCTCGACGTGACGGGTCTCGCGCAGAAAGGCGGCGCGGTAATGAGCCACGTGCAGATCTCGCACACGCCGACCGACATCCACGCGACGCGCATCGCAATGGGCGAAGCCGATCTCGTAATCGGCTGCGACGCGATCGTGACGGCCGGCGACGAATGCACGTCGCGGATGCGGCACGGCGCGACGCGCGTGGTCGTCAACAGCGCGCAAACGCCGACCGCCGAGTTCATCAAGAACCCGAACTGGGCGTTCCCGGGCGTGTCCGCCGAGCACGACATCCGCACCGCGGCCGGCGACATGGTCGACTTCGTCGATGCGAACCGCTTCGCGGTCGCGCTGCTTGGCGACGCGATCTACACGAACCCGTTCGTGCTCGGCTACGCATGGCAGAAGGGCTGGCTGCCGCTGACGCTCGCGTCGCTGCAGCGCGCGATCGAGCTGAACGGCGTGTCGGTCGACAAGAACCGCGCGGCATTCGAGTGGGGCCGGCGCGCCGCGCACGATCTCGCTAGCGTGCAGCAGGCCGCGGCCGGCGAACCGCGCGCCGCCCAGGGCGCGACGGTGATCGCGCTGCACACGAAGAAGGCCGTCGATGCGCTGATCGCGAAGCGCGTCGAGTTCCTGACCGCGTATCAGAACGCCGGCTACGCGGCACGCTATGCGGCGTTCGTCGACAAGGTGCGCGCCGCCGAGCGTGCACTCGCCGACGGCGACGCGATGCAGGAGCCGCTGACCGAAGCGGTCGCGCGCAACCTGTTCAAGCTGATGGCGTACAAGGACGAATACGAGGTCGCACGGCTGCAGTCCGATCCGGCGTTCCTCGCGCGGCTGTCCGCGCAGTTCGAAGGCGACTGGAAGCTGAAATTCCATCTCGCGCCGCCGCTGTTCGCGAAGAAGGACGCGCACGGCCATCTCGTGAAGAAGGCGTACGGCCCGTGGATGATGTCCGCGTTCCGGCTGCTCGCGAAGGCGAAGTTCCTGCGCGGCACCGCGTTCGACCCCTTCGGCCGCACCGAAGAACGGCGCACCGAGCGCGCGCTGATCGGCGAGTACGAAGCGCTGATCGACGAGGTGCTCGCGAAGCTGACTACGGGCAACCGGCCGCTCGCGGTCGAGCTCGCGTCGCTGCCGGACGGCATCCGCGGCTACGGTCACGTGAAGGACAACAACCTGCGCGCCGTCCGCCAGAAGTGGAACACGCTGCTCGCGCAGTGGCGTTCGCCGACGGGCGGCCAGTCGCGTCAGCAGGTCGCGTAGCCGCCGACGCGCGGCGGGCGTTCGCGCGCCGGACGTCCGCCGCGCTCGCCGTACCGGCCGATCGCGATAAAAAAAGCCACGGAACGCAGGGTTCCGTGGCTTTTTCTTTGCGCCGCGCCGAGGGCGCGGCACACGCGCACGCTTACTTCGTGTTCACGTTCGCGGCGGCAACGGCCGTCATGTTGATGATCCGGCGCACGGTCGCGGCCGGCGTCAGGATGTGGACCGGCTTCGCCGCGCCGAGCAGGAACGGGCCGACCGTCACGCCTTCGCCGCCGACCATCTTCAGCAGGTTGTACGCGATGTTCGCCGCTTCGACGTTCGGCATGATCAGCAGGTTCGCTTCGCCCGACAGCGTCGTGCCCGGGAACGCGGCCTTGCGGACCGCTTCGGACAGCGCGGCGTCGCCGTGCATTTCACCGTCGACCTCGAGGTTCGGCGCACGTTCGACGATCAGCTTGCGGGCCTCGGCCATGCGGCGCGACGACGCCGACGGCGCGCTGCCGAAGTTCGAGTTCGACAGCAGCGCGGCCTTCGGCACGATCCCGAAGCGCTCGATCTCGGCCGCGGCCTGGATCGTCATGTCGGCGAGCTGTTCGGCGCTCGGCAGTTCGTTCACGTACGTGTCGCAGACGAACAGGTTGCGGCCCGGCAGCATCAGCAGGTTCATCGCCGCAAAGTGCTCGGCGCCCTTCGCGCGGCCCAGCACCTGCTCGATGAACTTCAGGTGGCTGTGGTACGTGTCGATCATCCCGCAGATCATCCCGTCCGCATCGCCCAGGTGCACGAGCATCGCGCCGATCAGCGTGTTGAACTTGCGCAGCGCGGCCTTCGCGACTTCGGGCGTCACGCCGTCGCGCGCGCCGATCTCGTGGTACGCCTGCCAGTAGCGGTGGTAGCGCGTGTCGTCTTCCGGATTGACGATCTCGAAGTCGACACCTGCCTTCAGCTTCGAGCCGATCTTCGCGAGGCGCATCTCGACGACCGACGGACGGCCGATGATGATCGGCTTCGCGATCTTCTCGAGCAGCACGAACTGCGCGGCGCGCAGCACGCGCTCGTCCTCGCCCTCGGCAAACACGATGCGTGCCGCGGCCTTCTTCGCGGTCGCGAACACCGGGCGCATCACCATGCCCGTGCGGTACACCGTTGCGCCGAGTTGTTCGCGGTATGCGTCCATGTCCTGGATCGGACGCGTCGCGACGCCCGAATCCATCGCGGCCTGCGCGACGGCCGGCGCGATCTTGATGATCAGGCGCGGATCGAACGGCTTCGGAATCAGGTATTCCGGCCCGAATTCGAGCGAATGGCCTTCATACGCCTTCGCGACTTCCTCGCTCTGGTCGGTTTCCTGCGCCAGCTCCGCGATCGCGCGCACGCAGGCGAGCTTCATCTCTTCCGTGATCGTCGTCGCGCCGACGTCGAGCGCGCCGCGGAAGATGAACGGGAAGCACAGCACGTTGTTGACCTGGTTCGGGTAGTCCGAACGGCCGGTCGCGACGATCGCGTCCGGGCGCACGGCCTTCGCGTCTTCCGGGCGGATTTCGGGCTCCGGGTTCGCGAGCGCGAGGATCAGCGGCTTGTCGGCCATCGCCTTGACCATGTCCTGCTTCAGCACGCCTGCGCTCGAGCAGCCGAGGAACACGTCCGCGCCGACGATCGCGTCGGCGAGCGTGCGCGCGTCGGTCGTCGCCGCGTAGCGCTGCTTCGACGGATCGAGATTGCCGCGCCCTTCGTAGATCACGCCCTTCGAGTCGGTCACGAGGATGTTCGACTTCGTGAGCCCGAGGTTCACGAGCAGGTCCAGACACGCGATCGCCGCGGCGCCGGCGCCCGAGCACACGAGCTTCACGTCCGCGAGGTTCTTGCCGACGACCTTCAGGCCGTTCAGGATCGCGGCCGATGCGATGATCGCGGTGCCGTGCTGGTCGTCGTGGAAGACGGGAATCTTCATGCGCTCGCGCAGCTTCTGCTCGATGTAGAAGCATTCCGGCGCCTTGATGTCCTCGAGGTTGATGCCGCCGAGCGTCGGCTCCAGCATCGCGATCGCTTCGACGAGCTTGTCGGGGTCGGATTCCGAGAGTTCGATGTCGAATACGTCGATGCCGGCGAACTTCTTGAACAGGCAGCCCTTGCCTTCCATCACCGGCTTCGCGGCCAGCGGGCCGATGTTGCCGAGCCCGAGCACGGCCGTGCCGTTCGTCACGACGCCGACGAGGTTGCCGCGCGACGTGTATTTCTGCGCGTCGAGCGGATCGGCGTGGATCGCCTCGCACGCGGCCGCGACGCCCGGCGAATACGCGAGCGAGAGGTCGAGCTGATTCGACAGCGGCTTGGTCGGCGTGACCGAAATCTTGCCGGGTTTCGGGTTCTGGTGATAGGCGAGAGCGGCCTGCTTCAGTTGTTCGTCCATGATTGACCTGCGAGAGACATGCGAAATGTTGACGGTCCGGTACACAGCACCTTGAGCCGCGTCTGCGTGAATCGAGGGGATGGTCGACTGCGAGACGGCCGCGGCGCGCCGGATCGGCACGCCCTCGAACCTTGGCGGGTGGCAAGAAGCAGATGCAAAGTACGGAACGATTTCTAAGGGTCGCCTAGTGTACACCCCCGAGAATGACGCGCGTTGCTGCGCCACGGCATGCCCGCCATCAGCCGCCGGCGCGGGCGGCCCGCTTGTTTCACGGGTGGCGAGCAGTCGGGCGAACCTGCGCGAATTCCGCCGAAAACCGCCCTGAATCGGGTAAAATTGCGGGCTACGCGCGCAGCGGTGCGATCGGCCTCCCGGTCGCGCCCGGCTCCCGGCCGGGTTCCCCTTGCTGCGCCACCGGGCCCGCGCCCGCTCCTCGCTCATCACCCAAGGAATGCCCATGACAGGCTACGATCGTCAGTCGATCTCGGATACGACCGCCAAAATCCTGCTCGAAGTGCAGGCGGTGCACTTCAACGCCGAAAAACCGTTCATCTTCACGTCGGGCTGGGCGAGCCCCGTCTATATCGACTGCCGCAAGCTGATCTCGTATCCGCGCGTGCGTCGTGCGCTGATGGAAATGGCGGAAACGACGATCATGCGCGACGTCGGCTTCGAGCAGATCGACTCGGTGGCGGGCGGCGAGACGGCCGGCATCCCGTTCGCGGCGTGGATCGCCGACCGGATGATGCTGCCGATGCAGTACGTGCGCAAAAAGCCGAAGGGTTTCGGCCGCAACGCGCAGATCGAGGGTCATCTGGAAGAAGGCTCGCGCGTGCTGCTCGTCGAGGATCTGACGACCGACAGCCGCAGCAAGATCAATTTCGTGAACGCGCTGCGCACGGCCGGCGCGAAGGTCAATCACTGCTTCGTGCTGTTTCACTACAACATCTTCAAGGAAAGCGTGTCGGTCCTGAAGGACATCGACGTCGACCTGCACGCGCTCGCGACCTGGTGGGACGTGCTGCGCGTCGCGAAGGCATCGGGCTACTTCGAGACGAAGACGCTCGACGAAGTCGAGAAATTCCTGCACGCGCCGGCCGAGTGGTCGGCCGCGCACGGCGGCGCGACGGGCGCCCAGGAGTAATGCTGCGCCGGCGCCGATGCCGGTACGCCGCACACACGAACCGCTCGCGATCGCGAGCGGTTTTTTTTCGTCCGTACGTGCCGTGCGTCACGGCGTGGCATCCGCTTCGTGCATCCAACCCCGAATGCTAGACTTCATGCGTCGCCGCCTGCCCTTGCGCCGGCCACGCACACACCAACAATGCCGGGCCGCTCGGCCCGCGCCACGTGACGGGAGAAGCGCCATATGCGTGTCGATCGCCGGATCGCTCCGCCTGCGCCATCGGGTCGTCCGCGTGCGTTCGTCGTCACCGCCGCCTGCGCGATGCTGGCCTGCGCGTTCGCGCATGCGCAAGCGCCGTTCACCGTATCGAGCGACGATCTGACGCCGGGCGGCCGCGTCGGCACCGCGAACCTGTTCGATCGCGGCGACTGCAAGGGCGAGAACCGTTCGCCGCAGCTGAGCTGGCGCAATCCGCCGCCCGGCACGCGAGGCTACGCCGTCACGATGTTCGACCCAGACGCGCCGGGCCGCGGCTGGTGGCACTGGGCCGTGACCGGCATTCCGCGTACCGTCACGAGCCTGCCGGCCGACGCGAGCGCGTCCGGGTTCCTGCGGCGCATCGGGGCGAGCGAGGCGCGCAACGACTTCGGCACCGACGGCTACGGCGGCCCGTGCCCGCCGCCCGGCAGGCCGCATCGCTACGTGATCACCGTCTATGCGCTGAAGGCGACCGACCTGCGCGTCGCGCAAGGCCGGCCGGCGCCGATGTTCGAGCACGAAATCGGCACGGAGACGATCGGCACCGCGCGGCTCGTCGTCCGCTACGGACAGTGACGCATCCGATGCCTTTCCGTCATGTCGGCTCGCTAGACTGCGTCTTGCCGCTTCGGGCGGCACGCCGCGCGGCGGTGACGGCGCCTGCGCGCCGCGCAGGCCGCTTTTTTTCCCCGGTGCGCTGCAGGTGCAGCGGATGACGTCTTAAAATGTCGGTTTTCGGGCCGCGGCGCCCCCGTTTCAGTGAGAGCGAAATGAGCACCAAAGTTTTTGTCGACGGTCAGGAAGGCACGACCGGCCTGAAGATCTTCGAATACCTGTCGGCGCGCAACGACATCGAAATCCTGCGGATCGACGAAGCGAAGCGCAAGGACGTCGACGAACGCCGCCGCCTGATCAACGCGTCCGACGTCACGTTCCTGTGCCTGCCCGACGTCGCGTCGCGCGAATCGGCGTCGCTCGTCGAGAATCCGGCCACGACGCTGATCGACGCGAGCACCGCATTCCGCACGCATGCCGACTGGGCGTACGGGCTGCCGGAACTCGCGCGCGGCCAGCGCGAGAAGATCCGCACGTCGAAGCGCATCGCGGTGCCGGGCTGCCACGCGTCGGCTTTCGTGCTCGCGATGCGCCCGCTCGTCGAGGCCGGCATCGTCGCACCGACGTTCGCCGCGCACAGCTATTCGATCACGGGCTACAGCGGCGGCGGCAAGTCGATGATCGCCGACTACGAGAACGCGGCGCCGGGCGGCAAGCTCGCGAGCCCGCGCGCGTATGCACTGGGCCTCACGCACAAGCACCTGCCCGAGATGGCCGCCCATACGGGCCTCGCGAACCCGCCGATCTTCACGCCGATCGTCGGCCCGTTCCTGAAGGGCCTCGCGGTGACGACGTACTTCACGCCCGAGCAGCTCGCGAAGCGCGCGACGCCGCAGGACGTGCAGCGCGTGTTCGCCGAGTACTACGCGGACGAACCGTTCGTGCGCGTCGCACCGTTCAACGCGGATGCGAACCTCGACGGCGGCTTCTTCGACGTGCAGGCGAACAACGACACGAACCGCGTCGACCTGTTCGTATTCGGCAACGAAGAGCGCTTCGTGACCGTCGCGCGACTCGACAACCTCGGCAAGGGCGCGTCGGGCGCCGCGATCCAGTGCATGAACATCAACATCGGCGCAGCCGAGGACACGGGCCTCAAGCGCTGATCGTCATCGCACGCGATGCAAAGCCGGCTTTTTTCATTCACGGCCGGCAATCAATAAAACGCGCGCGCCGGTATTTACAAATATTTACAAGCTTTCGATTAGCTCATTGCCGGTTAATTAATTTCGCGCGCCGCCGCTCTCCCTTTCATCCCGGATAGGGATAAACCGGATACCGTTCGCTTTAAACGCTTCGCGGCGACGTGCACAGCGGCGCAGACGCCCGACCGGCGTGGCGCCGAGCCGACTTCCTCGCCCTATCCCGCCGTCCCGCGCGTTTAAATTTCTTACCGCAGGCCTTATCCGTAAAGGGCTTTAAAAGCGCTTTTCGTTTCAATCGCCTTTTTTAGACGAGTTCGTCAATTGACAGCAAAAATCCACGCGGCGACATTAGCTCGCACAATTAAACGACTGGAGACAGCGGCATGTCGCACACCTTATCGAAGGGGGTGGCAACGGCCTTTGCCATTGCCCCTTTGCTGGTTGCCTGTGGCGGCGGAGATTCCGGCGGTTCGCTCGCGCCGATCGACGCGCCTCAATGCTCGGGCTCGAGCTGCGGCACGCAAGGGCCGCCACCGTCGCAGCCGGTGAACGGCGCGCTGTGCCCGGCGAACGCCGATATCGTGAAGAGCACGTATCTCGGCGGCGCGGGCAGCGGCGAGATCGTCAGCGTGAACATCGATGCGGTCGCAATGACCTACACGCTCAAGTGGCTCGAATCGCCGATCCCGCTGAAAACGGGCACCGTCACGCCGAGCCGCGCCGGCACGACGATCACCGGCAAGGTCGTGCATCCGCCCGCGGGCACGCTGCCGACGGCCGAACAGACACGCTGCGCCTTCGTCCTGACGCCCGGCACCGGCACCGCAGCGGACGGCTCGACCTACTCGACCGCCGCCGACTTCAACCAGGCGAACCCGCCGATGCTGCTGGTCGGTATGGGCGTCGCGGGCGGCGGCATTCCGGGTGCGACGGTGCAGTACGACGGGCTCACGATCGTTCCGGTGATCGCCGAGAACGTCGGCAAGGTGCCGAACCGCCACTTCGACTTCTATCCGTTCCTCGGCTTCGCGAGCACGACGACCGATCTGTCGAAGCTGCCGGGCACCTATAACGCGCTGATCTACCACCTCGTGCCGTCCGGCAACTACGCGACGAAGGGCACGAATTCGAGCGAGACGTTCGACGCGAACGGCGCATGCACGTCGACGTCGGGCAGCTGCCAGACGACCGGCAATCCCTGGACCGTAAATGCCGCGAACGGCGGCTACCTCGATAGCAAGAACGCCCCGCAGATCCTGCCGCAAACGCAGCTGCCGATCGTCGGCGCGACCGGCAAGTCGGCCACCGCGCACATGGTGATCGGCCAGCTCAACGGCGCGACGGTGCCGGTGATCGTGCGGACGGGCGACGTGAATCTCGGCTCGCCGCCGCTGCATACCGACGCCAAGGTCGACGACGAATCGGGCATCGCGGTGCTCGGCGCGGCGAGCACGATCCAGTCGGGCGCGATCGACGGCGGCTACGCAGGCGCGGACTCGAACTTCAAGTACACGGCTGCGCTGATCCGCGGCAGCAACGCATCGTTCATCAATCCGTCCACGCAGGCCGAGGAAGACGGCTTCACGCTCGACTACGGCCAGTCGACGCCGGGCCTGCTGGCCGCGACGACGACGCCGGCGAGCGGCGCGAGCTATCCGTCCGCGTCGGGCGTCGTGATCGCGACGGGCGGGCTGTACGCGGCGCTCGTACAGGGCACGGTGAACGGCGGCGTCACGTCGACGTCGGCGAACGCGACGACGTCGTCGGCACCGTACTTCGGCGTGGGCGCGCAGATCAGCAAGTAGCGGTCGGGGACGCGGCGGCGCATGCACGCCGCCGCGCGACGCACGAAGGCGCCCGGCACGGCGCCGGCAGCACGAGCACAAGCAACAGAAGCGGTCGACAGGGAGCCGGCCGCCGTACAAGACAAATCCGGAGGAGCAACATGAAGCGCAACCTCGTTCTGGCGGCGGCCTTTGCCGCCCCCCTTCTTTCGGCCTGCGGCGGCGGCGGCGACGGCGACAATCCGCCGCCGCTCGTCGAGGAGCGGCTCTGCCCCGCGACGCTCGACTACAACACCGTCTACACGGGCGGCGCGGGCAGCGGCGAACTCGTGAAGCTTCAGCTCGACACGACGAAGATGACCTGGCAGGTCACGTACATCGAATCGCCGGTGCCGCGCACGACGGGCACGGTGACGCCGACGCGCGCGGGCACCGTCGACAGCGGCACGCTGACGCAGGAAACGCTGCTGCCGACCAACAAGCTGAATCAGTGCGCATTCCGGCTGAACGGCGCGAGCCTCGACGCGTCGCGCCCGGCGCGCATCTTCGTCGGCTACGGCGTGGCGGGCGGCACGATTCCCGGCAAGGAGATCCAGTTCGGCGGCGTGCTCGGCCAGGCCGCGGTGCCCGACACGAAATTCCCGTACTACCCGTTCATCGGCTTCTCGCAGATCGAGACGAACATTGCCAACGTGGCCGGCACATACAGCCACGTCGGCTTCGGCGAAGTGCCGTCGCAGAACTTCGCGCCGGTGTCGATCGACGCGAAGGTGACGATCAACGCCGACGGCACGTGGAGCAAGTGCGATTCGACCGGCCAGTTCGCGGGCGGCGCCTGCGTGCAGCGCGGCACGAACTTCGTGCAGTCGGCCGACGGCAGCGGCGCGTTCGAGACCGACCACTATCAGAGCCAGATCAAGCCGACGCTGTCGGCGACGCCGCAAGGCAAGGGCTTCATGGTCGTCGGCAAGCTGCGCAACCAGCTCGTGCCGATCCTCGTGCGCACGGGCGTCGCGAACCCGAACCCGACACCCGACAGCAACGGCGTGCCGGGCCTCACCGCCGACGACGAGTCGAGCATTTCGATCCTCGCCCCGCAGACGGCCGTGTCGGTCGGCTCCCAGAACGGCGAGTACATCGGCGTCGACAGCCAGTTCGACTATCGGACGACGGCGCTGATCAACACGCAGGCGACGCTGCTCGATCCGTTCCAGCCGTCGCAGGCGTCGCTCGCGACCGCGCTCGACCTCGACTACACGCAGAAGGTGCCGGGCACGGTCACGACGATCCATACGGGCTCGGGCAGCACGTCGCCGACCGGCAAGTTCATCTTCACGGGCGGTGTGTTCGGCTTCCTCGACAACGCGGGTTCGACGCCGTATTTCACGATCGGCGCGTTCGTCCAGTAAGCGGAGGCTGCCGTGATGAAGAAGACCTTCCTGTGCGCGGCGGCCGGCGCCGCCGCGCTGGCGCCGCTCGCGGCCCACGCACAGAGCGCCGGCAGCAACGTCGTCACGCTCGGCTGGTTCCACGTGATGCCGCAGCAGAGCAGCACGCCGATGACAACCAATGTCGCGCCGACGCCGATCAACACGCCGCTGCGGCTGCCGCCTTCGTTCACGTCGCCCGGCACCGGGCTGCACACGAGCGGCGCGGACACCGTCGGGCTGACGGTCAGCCACTTTCTGACCGACCACATCGCGGTCACGTCGGTCGCCGGCGTACCGCCGGTGTTCAAGGTGTCGGGCAAAGGCACGATCAATCCGCCGGGCCCGGCCGGCGCACTCGGCACGCAGAACATCGGGATCGCGGCGGTCAATCCGATCGTGAAAAGCGTGCGGCAATGGAGCCCCGCGGTGCTGCTGCAGTACTACTTCGGGCAGGCCACCGCGCGGTTCCGGCCGTTCCTCGGGCTCGGCGTGTCGTACAACTGGTTCAGCGACCTGCAGCTGAACTCGAACTTCATCAAGCAGACGCAGGACAACCTCGGCGCGATTCTCGCGGCAGGCGCCGGCAAGCCGGGCACGACATCCGTGGAAGCGAAGGCCTCGTCGTCATGGCAGCCGGTGTTCAACGCGGGCGTGCAGTACAACATGACCGAGCATTTCGGGTTGATCGCGTCGGTGACCTACATCCCGCTGAAGACGACGTCGACGGTGACGATCAAGGCGGCCGACGGTACGGTGCTCGCGGAATCGAAGTCGGAGCTGAAGGCCGATCCGATCATCAGCTACGTCGGGCTGACCTACAAGTTCTGATGCCCGGCCGCACCGGCGGCGGCGCAGCGGCTCGCCCGCGGCCGGCACGCAGGCAAAAAAAAGCCCGCCTTGAGAGGCGGGCTGAATCCATATCAGAGGAGACATGGAGGAGACAGGTGTAACTATAGCGAATCGATTTGCGCAGCGCAACATTTCCGTAGAGAAAATAAGGATTTTCCCTCGAATGGCGCCTCTAACGCCGTCCGGCGGGTGCTAGGCCGCCGCGCTTACACCCGACCCCGTTTCAATCTCCCGCGCCAGCACGGCGCCGAGCGCTTCCCGCAGCAGCGCGGCGGGCCGCATCAGCCGGCCCGGCAACGCGCCGTGCACCATCCAGACGCCGATCCGCGTATCGAGCCCGTCGGTCGGCACGATCTTCAGCGCGTCGCGATGCGCGCTGCGCGCGAGCGCGTTCGGCGGCGCGATGCCGATCCCCGCGCCGCGCGCCACCAGCGACAACTGCAGCTCCGAGCCGAACGCCTCGACCGCGACGTCGAACGGCAGCCCGGCCGCGCCGAGCGCTCGGCTCAGCGCCGAACGCATCCCGCAGCCGTCCTGGCTCAGCACCCACGGAAAACGCGACAGCGCGTCGAGCGTCAGCGGCCCCTCCGGCAGCGGAAACTCGCGTGCGGCGACGAGCACGGTCGGCTGCGTGCCGAGCCGCGTTGCGCTCAGCGTGTCGGGCAGCGCCGTGCCGACCGGCACCATCACGGTCGCCATGTCGAGCGTGCCGCGCTCGACGCCCTGCAGCAGCGCCGGCGACCAGCCGGCCGTCACGCGCAGCGTGAGGCGCGGGAACGCTTCGCGCAGCCGGTCGATCGGCTGCTCGAGCGCCAGTTCGGACAGGAACGGCGGCACGCCGATCCGCAGTTCGCCGGTCGGCTCGCTATCCGGCGTGCCGGCCGCCAACAGTGCATCGACCGCACTCAGCACGTTGCGCGCGAGCACGTACACGTCGCGCCCGGCCGCGGTCGGCTTCAGCGGCTTGCTCTGCCGGTCGAGCAGCGGCACGCCGAGCAATGTTTCGAGGTTCTGCACGCGCCGCGTCAGCCCCGGCTGCGTCAGATGAAGCCGCGTGGCCGCGGCCACCATCGAGCCGCTGTCCACCACCGCGACGAACGCCTGGAGATCGCGTGTATTCAAAGCAAATTCGCATAATGATGTTAGAGATATTTCAATTGTCGCATAACGTGACGCCGCCTAGGATGGGGTTTCCTTCAACTATTCCGGTGGCCCTTCCATGAACTGCCCTGCCCCTGCCCGTCCCGGCGCCGCGCGCGCGGCGCACGACGCCCGGCCGACGTTGAGCGCCGGCATGACGCTCTTCTTCGCGGCGACGGTCGGCGTGATCGTGATCGACCTGTTCGCCGCGCAACCGCTGACGGGCCCGATCAGCGCCGACCTGCAGCTGCCCGCGAGCCTCGCCGGGCTCGTCGCGATGCTGCCGCAGCTCGGCTACGCGGCCGGGCTCGCGCTGCTCGTGCCGCTTGTCGATCTGCTCGAGAACCGCCGCGTGATCGTGGCGACGCTCGCCGTATGCGCGGCGATGCTCGCGCTGCCGGCCATCACGCACTCGGGTACGGTGTTTCTGTGCGCGACGCTGATCGCGGGCGCCGCGTCGAGCGTGATCCAGATGCTCGTGCCGATGGCGGCGTCGATGGCGCCGGAAGCGCAGCGCGGGCGCGCCGTCGGCAACGTGATGAGCGGGTTGATGCTCGGCATTCTGCTGTCGCGGCCGCTCGCGAGCCTGATCGCGGGCTCGATCGGCTGGCGCGCGTTCTATGCGCTCGCCGCCGCGGCCGACGTCGCGATCGCAGCCGTGCTGGCGCTGCGACTGCCGACACGCACACCGCCCGTCACGGCGAGCTACCGCGCGCTGCTGGCATCGATGGGACGGCTGCTCGCCGACGAACCCGTGCTGCGGCGGCATGCGCTGTCGGCCGCGCTCGCGATGGCGGCGTTCAGCGCGTTCTGGACGGCGATCGGATTGCGGCTCGCGCAGCCGCCGTTCGGCCTCGACCTGCATGGAATCGCGCTGTTCGCGTTCGCCGGCGCGAGCGGCGCGATCGTCACGCCGCTCGCCGGTCGCGCGGGCGACAGCGGGCGCGGGCCGCTCGCGCAGCGCGCCGCGTTCGGCGCCATGCTCGCGGCGCTCGTCGTGCTCGGCATCGCGGGCGCCGGCTGGCTCGGCTTCGACGCGCACGCGCAGCGCGGCCTCGCGCTGGCGCTGCTGGCCGGCGGCGCGGCGCTGCTCGATGCGGGCGTGATCGTCGACCAGACGCTCGGCCGCCGCGCGATCAACCTGCTGAATCCGGCCGCGCGCGGGCGCCTGAACGGCCTCTTCGTCGGGCTGTTCTTCGTCGGCGGCGCGATCGGCGCGGCCCTCGCGGGCAGCGCATGGGCCTGGGGCGGCTGGAGCGCCGTGTGCACGGTCGCGCTCGTCTTCGCCGGCGCATCGGGCCTGGCCGGGCGCTCCGCCGTGCGCGTGACCGGCCGCGCGGCGCTGCCCGACACGCAGGCCAGAAAGACGAACGCCCCGCCCTCTGGCGAGGCACGGGGCGTCCGGTGTGGGGCGTTCGGCGCGCGGCGGCGGCGCGAATCAGTGACGGACCAGCGCCATCATCGCGCCGAAGCCGACGAACAGTCCGCCCGTCAGCCGGTTGAAGATCTTCGCGACGCTGCGGCTTTTCAGCGTCGCGCCGATGCGCGTGCCGAACGACGCATAGACGAGATACCAGCTGACCTCGATCACCGCGAACGTGACGACGAGGATGCCGAACTGCGGCAGCGTCGGCTCGGCCGCGTTGATGAACTGCGGCAGCAGCGCGGCCGCGAACAGGATCGCCTTCGGGTTGCTGCCCGCCACCAGGAAGCCGTTGCGGAACAGCGCCCAGCGCGACGCATTGGCCGCATGGCGCAGCGCGGGCTCGGCATCGGCGGCCGGCACGTCGTCGGCGCTTGCGCGCCACGCCTTCACGCCGAGGTAGATCAGATAGGCGGCGCCCGCGAAGCGCAGCGCGTTGAACATCGCGGGCCACGCCTCGAGGAACACGCCGAGGCCCGCTGCCGACACCGACAGCATCAGCACGAGCGCGCTCAGACAGCCGGCCATCGTCGCCGCCGAGCGCCGCAGGCCGTGGCGCGCACCGTGTGTCATCACCAGCAGCATGTTCGGTCCGGGAATCGCCGACACGACGAACACCGTCGCCACGAAAAGCCACCAGGTATGCAGGTTCATTGCGCGCCTCTGCGTGAAGTCGTCAAAACGAAACGTCGATTATGCCGTGCGCGCGACGCCGCTGTCGCGCGCGCCCTCAACGGGCCGCGCGGCGCAGTGCCGCGTCGCCGAGCGCGGCGAAGTCGAGATCGCCGCCGCCGTGCGCGAGCACGTCGAGCAGGCTGTCGCGCACGACGCTCGCGACCGGCAGCGGCACCGACGCCGCGTCGCCGGCTTCGAGCGCGAGCCGCACGTCCTTCAGCCCGAGCCGCGCCTTGAAGCGCGCGGGCTCGTAGCGGCGTTCGGCGATCATCGCGCCGTAGCCTTCGTAGACCGGCCCCGGAAACACGCTGTGCGTGATCACGTCGAGGAAGTCGCGCATCGCGACGCCGTGCGCGCCGAGCAGCGCCGACGCCTCGCCGAGCGTCTCGATCGCCGAGGCGAGCGTGAAGTTCGCCGCGATCTTCGCGACGTTCGCGTGCTGCGGCAGCGACCCGAAACGCCAGGTCTTCTGGCCGATCGCATCGAACAGCGGCTGCACGCGGTCGATCGCCTCGGCCGGGCCGCCGGCCATGATCGTCAGGCGGCCGGCGGCCGCGACGTCGGGCCGGCCCATCACCGGCGCGGCGACGTACTGCAGGCCGCGCGACGCATGCGCGTGCGCGAGCGATTCCGCGAGCGCGACCGATATCGTCGCCATGTTCACGTGGATCAAGCCGCGCGGCGCCTGCGCGAGCAGCGCGTCGTCGAACACGGCGCGCGCGGCGGCGTCGTCGGCCAGCATCGAAAACACCGCGTCGCCGCGAAACGCGTCGGCCGGCGCATCGACGATCCGGGCGCCGAGCTCCGCCAGCGGCGCCGCGCGATCGCGCGAGCGGTTCCACACGCGCACCGTATGTCCGGCCTTCAGCAGGTTCGTCGCGATTGCCTGCCCCATTTCGCCCAGCCCGATAAATCCGAGATCCATTGCCCGCTCCTTCGATCGTCAAGCCGCGAGTTAAACACAGATGCGTGCAACGCGCAGCGCACGCCTCAGGCCTGACGGCGCACGCCGCACGCCGCGCGGCTCGCGATGCGATACTGCGCGGATGGCGACCGCGACCTTCCGCTTCCACGGCGAACTGAACGCGTTTCTCGCGCGCGAGCAGCGCGAGCGCGCGTTCGCGCATGCGTGCGCGCGCGACGCGACCGTCAAGCATGCGATCGAGGCGCTCGGCGTCCCGCATACGGAAATCGGCCGGCTATCGGTCAACGATGCGCCGGCCGCGCTCGAGCGGCGCGTCGACGACGGCGACCGCATCGACGTGTACCCGGAGCGCGCACGCGGCGCCGCGAGCGCGCCGCCGCCCGACGCCTGGCGCTTCGTCGCCGACGCCCATCTCGGCGGGCTCGCGCAGCTGCTGCGGCTCGCCGGTTTCGACACGCGCTACGACAACCACTTCCGCGACGACGAGATCGCGGCGCTCGCCGAGCGCGAGGGCCGCATCGTGCTGACGCGCGACCGCGAGCTGCTGAAGCGCCGCGCGATCGTGCGCGGCTGCTACGTCCATGCGCAGCAGCCGGCCGAGCAGTTGCGCGAGCTGTTCGCGCGGCTCGATCTCGCGCCGCACATGCAGCCGTTCCGGCTCTGCCTGCGCTGCAACGCGCCACTGCATGCGCTCGACGCCGCGGCGGCCGCGCCGCGCGTGCCGCCCGGCGTGCGGCAGCGGCACCGGCGCTTCGCCGCGTGCGACGTGTGCCGGCGCGTGTTCTGGGAAGGCTCGCACTGGCGGCGCATGCAGGCGCTCGTCGAGGCGATGCGCTCGCACCGCGCCGCGAGCGGCGGCTGAAAAAACAAAACCCCGTCTGCCGAAGCAAACGGGGTTTCGCGACGGGGCCGGCCGCGCCGGCCTGCACCGCGTGCTTAGTTCTGCGTGCCTGCGTCGTTCGTGCCGGCTGCCGAAGCCGCTGCGGCCTTCGCCTTGCCCTTTGCCGAACCGTGGTGCTTCAGCTGGTGCTTCGGCTTGCTGTGATCCTTCTTCTTGGCCGGTGCCGGGGCCGAAGCCGACGTGTCGGCGGCCGGCGCGGAAGCCTGTGCGAATGCCGAAACCGATGCGAGAGCGAATGCTGCGGTCATGATCGAAGCGAGCGTCTTCTTCATTGTTCTTCCTTTAGCGGAGAAAAAATTCAAACGTACCGGTACGAAAAGATGCGAGGCATCCGCATCGGAGCGTCAGTCGCGCCGGCCGGCTTGCACCGTTCCGCCGCACTGGAATCCTGACGCACTGGCTCGATAACGCACCGGCTTCGCGGCCAGTTGACACGTGCGCGGCGTTTACCGGGTTTTCCCGGGGGCACACGCGCGGGCACCGGCCGCATGCCGGCGAACCGGTGCGCCGGCCGTGCGCGGCGACGCTATACTGAGCGACCTTCCGTCCCTTTCCCGGACACGCTCCCGGCACCGGACCGCGGCCCCGAGACGGCCGCCAAGAGGCACCCAATTGCCCGATCACAATCTGGACAAGCTGAAGATCGACCGAGGCCCGATCGCAGCGCCGCGCCGGCGACGCTGGGTTCGCTATGCGGCGGCCGCCGCGCTCGCCCTCGTCGCGCTCGCCATAGGCCTCGCCGTCACACGCCGGCCGACCGTCGACACGACGGCCGTCACGTCCGCGTATCCCTATCAGAACGACACGCAACTGAACGCGACCGGCTACGTGGTTCCGCAGCGCAAGGCGGCCGTCGCATCGAAGGGCCAGGGACGCGTCGAATGGCTCGGCGTGCTCGAGGGCACGCGCGTGAAGAAGGACGAAATCATTGCGCGGCTCGAAAGCCGCGACGTCGAAGCGTCGCTCGCGCAGGCGCTTGCCCAGGTGAAGGTGGCACGCGCGAACCTCGGCGTGCAGCAGGCCGAGCTGAAGGATGCCGAGATCGCGCTGCGCCGCACCGCGGCGCTCGCGCCGCGCGGCGCCGTGCCGGCTGCGCAGCTCGACACCGACACCGCGCGCGTCAACAAGGCGCGCGCGTCGGTGAACAGCGGCGAGGCCGCCGTCGCGTCGGCCGAAGCGAATGCCCGCGCCGCGCAGGTCGCCGTCGACCAGACGGTGATCCGCGCGCCGTTCGACGGGATCGTGCTGGCGAAGCACGCGAACGTCGGCGACAACATCACGCCGTTCTCGTCCGCATCGGACAGCAAGGGCGCGGTCGTGACGATCGCCGACATGGATACGCTCGAAGTCGAGGCCGACGTCGCCGAATCGAACATCGCGAAGATCCGCGCCGGGCAGCCGTGCGAGATCCAGCTCGACGCGCTGCTCGACATGCGCTTCGCGGGCCGCGTGTCGCGGATCGTGCCGACCGTCGACCGCTCGAAGGCGACCGTGCTCGTGAAGGTGCGCTTTGTCGATCGCGACGACCGCGTGCTGCCCGACATGAGCGCGAAGATCGCGTTCCTGTCGAAGCCCGTCTCGGCGCAGGACCGCCAGCCGGTGACGGCCGTGCAGGCGAGCGCCGTCGTCGAGCGCGACGGCCGGCCGGTCGTGTTCGCGCTGCAGGACGACACCGTGCACGCGGTGCCCGTCGCGCGCGGCGCGCGCATCGGCGAGCTGGTCGCGGTGCGCGGCGTGAAGCCCGGCGACACGGTCGTGCTCGCGCCCGGCGCGGCGCTGAAGGACGGCGCGAAAGTGACCGTCGCGAAGAAGTAGCGTGAGCGCCGCACCGCCGCCCCTCGTCGAGATCCGCCACGTCGCGAAGTCGTACCGGCGCGGCAGCCAGATCGTGCCCGTGCTGACCGACATCACGCTCGGCATCGGCGAAGGCGACTTCGTCGCGCTGATGGGACCGTCCGGCTCCGGCAAGAGCACGCTGCTCAATCTCGTGGCCGGCATCGACCGGCCGGATGCCGGCGAACTGCGCGTCGGCGGGCTCGACATCACGCAGCTCGCGGAAGCGCAGCTCGCCGAATGGCGCGCGGCGAACGTCGGCTTCATCTTCCAGTTCTACAACCTGATGCCGGTGCTGACCGCGTTCGAGAACGTCGAGCTGCCGCTGATGCTGACGCCGCTGTCGCGCCGCGAACGGCGCGAGCGCGTCGAACTCGTGCTCGACATGGTGAATCTCGGCGAGCGGACCGCGCACTATCCGTCCGAGCTGTCGGGCGGCCAGCAGCAGCGCGTCGCGATCGCGCGCGCGCTGATCACCGATCCCGCGCTGATCGTCGCCGACGAGCCGACCGGCGATCTCGACCGCGCCTCGGCCACCGACGTGCTCGCGATGCTGCAGCGGCTGAACGCCGAACTCGGCAAGACGATCATCATGGTCACGCACGACGCGCATGCGGCCGCGGCCGCGAAATCGCTCGTGCATCTCGAAAAAGGGGAGCTGATCGATGGGCATGCCCGCTGACCGTTCGCCCCGGCGCGTGCGATGTTCGTGCTGAAGCTGATCGCGCGCAACGCGCTGCGGCACCGGCTGCGCACGCTGCTGACCGTGCTCGGCCTGACCATCGCGGTGCTCGCATTCGGGCTGCTGCATACGGTCGTCGACGCGTGGTACGCGGGCGCGGCCGCCGCGTCGAGCGGCCGGCTCGTCACGCGCAACGCGATCTCGCTCGTGTTTCCGCTGCCGGTCAGCTACGAGAACCGGATCCGCGGTGTCGACGGCGTGACGGCGATCGTCCGCTCGAACTGGTTCGGCGGCATCTACCGCGATCCGAAGAATTTCTTCGCGAGCTTCGCGGTGTCGGACAACTATCTCGATCTGTATCCCGAGTTCATCGTGCCGGCGCAGCAGCGCGCCGACTATGCGCGCGACCGCCGCGGCTGTCTCGTCGGGCGGCAGCTCGCGACGCAGTTCGGCTTCAAGGTCGGCGACGTGATCCCGCTGAAGGGCACGATCTATCCGGGCACGTGGGATTTCGTCGTGCGCGGCATCCTCGACGGGCGCGACGAATCGACGATCACGCGGCAACTGGTGTTCCACTGGGACTATCTCAATGAAACGGTCCGCCAGCGCACGCCGAAGCAGGCCGATCAGGTCGGCGTGTTCGTGCTCGGCGTCGCGAACCCGGACGACGGCGCGGCGATCGCGCGCAACGTCGACGCGACGTTCCGCAACTCGCTCGCCGAAACGCTGACCGAAACCGAGCAGGCGTTCCAGCTCGGCTTCGTCGCGATGTCGAACCAGATCATCGCGGCGATCCGGCTGGTGTCCTACGTCGTGATCCTGATCATCATGGCCGTCATGGCGAACGCGATGGCGATGAGCGCGCGCGAGCGCACTGCCGAATACGCAACGCTGAAGGCCCTCGGCTTCGGGCCCGGCTTCCTCGCGCTGCTCGTGTTCGGCGAATCGGTCGTGATCGCGGCGATCGGCGGCAGCCTCGGCATGCTCGCGACGCCGCCGGCCGCGAGCCTGTTCAAGCAGGCGGCCGGCGGGATCTTCCCGGTGTTCCACGTGTCCGCGCGCACGCTCGCGCTCCAGGCCGCCTGCTCGGTCGCGGTCGGCGTGGCGGCCGCGCTGGTGCCCGCCTGGCAGGCCGCGCGCGTGCGCGTCGTCGAAGGCCTGCGGGCGATCGGCTGACGGGCGCGGCATGGCGATCCCGCTCACCTACATCGCGCGCAACCTGTGGGCGCGCCGCCTCACCACCGCGCTGACCGCCGGCGGGATGGCGCTCGTGATCTTCGTGTTCGCGACCGTGCTGATGCTCGACGCCGGGCTCACGCAGACGCTCGTGTCGACCGGCGAGCCCGACAACGTCGTCGTGATCCGCAAGGGCGCGGAGACCGAAATCCAGAGCGCGATCGATCATCAGCAGGCGAACGCGCTCGAGATGCATCCGGCCGTCGCGCTCGGCGCCGACGGCCGGCCGCTCGTGTCGAAGGAAGCGGTCGTGCTGATCTCGCTCGTGAAGACGTCGACCGGCAAGCCGTCGAACGTCGTGATCCGCGGCGTGTCGCCGGCCGGGCTCGCGCTGCGCCCGCGCGTGCAACTCAAGGCGGGCCGCATGTTCGCGCCGGGCTCGTCGGAAATCATCGTCGGCAGCGCGGTCGCGAAAGGCTTCAGCGGCACGCAGCTCGGCGACCGTCTGCATTTCGCGCAGCGCGACTGGACCATCGTCGGCGCGTTCGACGCGGGCGGCAGCGGCTTCGATTCGGAAATCTGGGGCGACGTCGATCAGTTGATGCAGTCGTTCCGGCGCACCAGCTATTCGTCGATGGTGCTGCGCATTCCGAGCGCCGACGGCTTCGCGCGCTTCAAGGCCGACATCGACGTCGATCCGCGGCTGACCGACGAAGCCAAGCGCGAGCAGACGTTCTACGGCGATCAGTCGAAGGCGCTGTCGACCTTCATCAACATCCTCGGAATCACGCTGTCGACGATCTTCTCGATCGCCGCGATGATCGGCGCGACGATCACGATGTATGCGTCGGTCGCGAACCGCACCGCCGAGATCGGCACGCTGCGCGCGCTCGGCTTCAAGCGCGCGAACGTGCTCGCGGCGTTCCTGCTCGAAGCGCTGCTGCTCGGCTTCGTCGGCGGCGTCGCGGGGCTCGCCTGCGCGTCGCTGATGCAGTTCGCCTCGTTCTCGACGACCAACTTCCAGACCTTCTCGGACCTGTCGTTCCGCTTCGTGCTGACGCCGGCGATCGTCGTCAAGACGCTGCTGTTCTCGCTCGTGATGGGGCTCGTCGGCGGCTTCCTGCCGGCGCTGCGCGCCGCGCGGCTGAACATCGTCGATGCGTTGCGCGCGCGGTGATGCACGGCGCGCGCGCGCTCAGCACGTTTCCGTCGACGGCGGCAGCTCGCCGCGCGCCAGCGCGAGCGCGTGGTCGCGCACATCCTCCGGCCAGCCGGCGATCAGTTCGGCCATCCGCGCGAGATCGTTCGCATACAGCATGCGCGCCGCTTCCTCGAAACCGGGCAGATCGCCGGCCAGCGCCGACATGAAGTGATAGGCGCGCGCCTGCGCGTCGCGCCGCCGGTCGGCGGCCGCATGCGTGCGGCGCGCGTCTTCGACGAGCTTGCGCAGCGCGACCGATGCACCGCCCGGCTGCGCGGCGAGCCAGTCCCAATGGCGCGGCAGCAGCGTGACCTCGCGCGATACGACGCCGAGCTTCGGCCGGCCGCGGCCGCGTTGTTCGGCCGCGCCGACAGGATCGCGGGCGATGCCTGCGTCCTGCGCGGCATCGCGCGCCGGCGGCGCATGACGCGCGCGCACTTCGTCGGCCGTGCCGCGCAGGTCGAGGTCGATCGAGCGCCCCGTCGCATCGTCGAAGATCAGGACCGTGCCGGCCATGCCGTCGCCGGCGATGCGCTTGACCGCGACCGCCACCGTCGCGAGCGGGCCCGACGCGATGCGGCGATGGCCGTCGAACGCGGTATAGGAAGGGAGAAACGGAGTCGCAGTCATCGCGGTCGCCTTGGATGCAAAATCGGAGTAGCGACATTTTTATCCGGGTATAAATCGGATGTCAATATCACCCGGATAAAAATCGTCCGCGCCGGTCGCCGTCGCCGCGAACGATTCAATTGCTGAATCGATCAAGTCAGCAATTGGCATGAATGTGCAAATGTCGCCGTGACAGAATGACCCGGACGCCCGCCCGCTCGCCCGGCCCGGGCGTCGCGACACGACAGATCGCGCGCACATCGACGCGCCGGCCGCAGGACGGCCCGCCTTCCGCCTCGGAGGAGACAGCATGAATCCGCTTCACGCGCTGCCGGCGTCCGCGTCGGCAACGGCCCGGCGCACACGCGTGCGCTGGCTCGTGCTGACCGTGCTGTTCGCGGTCACGACGATCAACTACGCGGATCGCGCGGCGATCTCGATCGCCGGCCCGAGCCTCGCGCGCGCCCTGCATCTGAACCACGTGCAGATCGGCTTCATCTTCTCCGCGTTCGGCTGGTCGTACGTAGTCGCGCAGCTGCCCGGCGGCTGGCTGCTCGACCGCTACGGCTCGCGCATCGTCTACGCGTTCAGCATCTTCTTCTGGTCGCTGTTCACACTGCTGCAAGGCGCGATCGGCTTCTTCGGCGGCGCGGCCGCGTTCGCGCTGCTGTTCGGGCTGCGCTTTCTCGTCGGCGCAGCGGAAGCACCATCGTTTCCCGCCAACAGCCGGATCGTGTCCGCGTGGTTTCCGGCCGCCGAGCGCGGCACCGCGTCGGCCATCTTCAATGCCGCGCAGTATGCGGCGACCGTCGTGTTCGCGCCGCTGATGGGCTGGCTCGTGCACGCGTTCGGCTGGCAATCGGTATTCGCGGTGATGGGTGTGCTCGGCTTCGCGTTCGTCGCGGTCTGGCGGCGCACTGTCTACGATCCGAAGGACCATCCGCAGATCAACCGTGCCGAACTCGACTATCTCGCGGACGGCGGCGCGCTCGTCAACATCGATCAGACGAGCGGCGCGCGCGACGGCGGGCCGTCGCTGCGGCACGTGAAGGCGCTGCTGAAGAGCCGGATGCTGATCGGCGTCTACGTCGCGCAGTACTGCATCAACGCGCTCACCTACTTCTTCATCACGTGGTTTCCCGTCTATCTCGTGCAGGCGCGCGGGATGTCGATTCTCAATGCGGGGCTCGTCGCGTCGATCCCGGCGGTGTGCGGGTTCCTCGGCGGCATTCTCGGCGGCATCGTCTCCGACGCGCTGCTGCGGCACGGCCGCTCGCTGTCGGCCGCGCGCAAGGTGCCGATCGTGATCGGGATGCTGCTGTCGATGTCGATGATCGTCTGCAACTACACGGATTCTCACGTGCTCGTCGTGCTGTTCATGGCGCTGTCGTTCTTCGGCAAGGGGCTCGGCGCGCTCGGCTGGGCCGTCAATGCCGATACCGCACCGCGCCAGATCGCCGGGCTCAGCGGCGCGCTGCTGAACACCTGCGGAAACCTGTCGAGCATCACGACGCCGATCGCGATCGGCTATATCGTCGACCGCAGCGGGTCGTTCAACGGCGCGCTGGTCTATGTCGGCGCGCACGCGCTCGTCGCGGTGATCTGTTATCTGTTCGTCGTCGGCGAGATCCGCCGCGTCGAGCTTCGTTGAACCGACGCGGGCCGAGCCGGCGCGGCCGGCCGCCCGCTTTCGAGAGGAACCCCGAACGATGTCCGAAGCCCGTCATGCCGGCACGCCGCGCGTCACGCGGATGCAGGTGATTCCCGTCGCCGGTCGCGACAGCATGCTGCTCAATCTCTGCGGCGCGCACGCACCGTATTTCACGCGCAACCTCGTGATACTCGACGACAGCAGCGGACGCACCGGCGTCGGCGAAGTGCCGGGCGGCGAAGGCATCCGGCACGCGCTCGAGCGCATGATCGATCTCGTCGTCGGCCAGCCGATCGGCCGCTACCAGGCGACGCTGAACGCGGTGCGCGCGGCGCTGTCCGGCCCGGCCGCGGGCGCGGGGCGCACGATCCGGCACGAGGTCACGTCGGCCGGCGAAGCCGCGGTGCTGCGCCAGCCGCACGAGATCAACCTGCGGCTCGACAACGTGATCACGGCGATCGAGGCCGCGCTGCTCGACCTGCTCGGCCAGTATCTCGACGTGCCGGTTGCCGCGCTGCTCGGCGAAGGTCAGCAGCGCGACGCGGTGCCGATGCTCGCGTATCTGTTCTATATCGGCGACCGGCGCCGCACCGATCTGCCGTACCGCGACGAGGCGCACGCGAGCGAGCCCTGGTTCCGGCTGCGCAACGACGAGGCGCTGACGCCGGCCGCGATCGCGCGGCAGGCGGAGGCCGCGGTCGAACGCTATGGATTCGCCGATTTCAAGCTGAAGGGCGGTGTGATGGACGGCGCCGACGAGATGGAAGCGATCGCGGCGATCAAGGCGCGCTTTCCCGACGCGCGCGTGACGCTCGATCCGAACGGCGCCTGGTCGCTCGACAAAGCGATCGCGCTGTGCCGCGGGCAAGGCCACCTGCTCGCGTATGCGGAAGATCCGTGCGGGCCGGAAGCCGGCTATTCGGGACGCGAGGTGATGGCCGAATTCCGCCGCGCGACCGGCATTCCGACCGCGACCAACATGATCGCGACCGACTGGCGGCAGATGGATCATGCGGTGCGGCTGCAGGCCGTCGACATTCCGCTCGCCGACCCGCACTTCTGGACGATGCAGGGCTCGGTGCGGCTCGCGCAGCTGTGCCGCGACTGGGGGCTCACGTGGGGCTCGCACTCGAACAATCACTTCGACGTGTCGCTCGCGATGTTCACGCAGGCGGCAGCCGCGGCGCCGGGCACGATCACCGCGATCGACACGCACTGGATCTGGCAGGAAGGCGATGCGCGGCTCACGCGCGAACCGCTCGAAATCGTCGGCGGCAAGGTCGCCGTGCCGGAGCGGCCGGGGCTCGGGATCGAGCTGGACCTCGAGCAGGTCGAGGCCGCGCATGCGCTGTACCGGCAGGTGGGCGGCACCGCGCGCGACGATGCGGTTGCGATGCGGTATCTCGTGCCGGGGTGGACCTACGATCCGAAGCGGCCGAGCTTCGGGCGGCGCTAGGGCGCCGGCGCGCATAAACAAAAAGGGCTCGATCTTGCGATCGAGCCCTTCGAATTCGTTGGTGGAGCGGAGGAGGATCGAACTCCCGACCTTCGCATTGCGAACGCGACGCTCTCCCAGCTGAGCTACCGCCCCAACAAACCGTCATCATACACACGCATTTCCGCGCTTGGCAATAGGGTTGCCCCCAAGCGCTTGCGCCCGCGCAAGATCGCGCGCGGCGGCCCGCCGAACGTTACTTTTGCGGCGCGCCGGCCAGCACCCATTCGACGACCGAGCGCAGATCGGCATCGCTCATCCGCGGGTGCGCAGGCATCGGAATCGCGCCCCAGACGCCCGAGCCGCCGTCCTTCACCTTCTTCGACAGCTTCGCGACGGCCTGCGGATCGCCCTTGTAGCGCGCGGCGATGTCCTTGAACGACGGGCCGACGAGCTTCCGGTCGACCGCGTGACAGCCCAGGCAGGCGTTGCTGCGCGCGACCCTGAGCCCGTCGCCGACCTGCGCGTGCGCGCTCGCGCCCCACGCACCGACGAGCGACGCCGCCACGGCGCCCTGCACGATGCGGCGTGCCACCTGCCTGAACGACTTCATCGGCGCAGCCCTCATTGCGGCGTCGCCTTCGGGTTGCCCGGATGCACGCCCGACGAATTCGAGATCGGCGCGGGCGGCTGCAGCGGCGTGGACTGCACCGACGCATCGGGCACCGCGCCGACGGTCGCCGCGTCGGCCGGCGCGGCCGCGGCCTGCGTGCCCGACGCGTCGCTCGGCGCCGCGGCCTGCAGCGCCTGCGCATCCTGCGGCTTGATGTACTGGAATACCTTCACGACCTTCTCGACACCGGGCACCTGGCTCGCCGCCTCGGCGCCGCGATTGCCTTCGTCGACCGTCACGAGGCCCATCAGATAGATGTTGCCGCGCTCGCTGACGACCTTGTAGTTGTTCGCCGAGATGCCCTTCGTCGCGATCAGCTCGGACTTCACGCGCCCTTCGAGATACGAGTCGTTCGCGCGCGACGACAGCGACGCCGCCGGCTCGACCGACAGCTCGTTGACGATCCCGTTCACGTTGTTGATGCCGCGCACGATCTCCTCGGCGCGCTGCTTCGATGCATCGTTCGGCACTTCGCCGGTCAGCAGCACGCGGCGGTTGAACACCGTCACGTTCACGTGCGACTGATCGGGCAGCCCGTTGTTGATCTGCGTGAGCGCCTTGACCTGGATCTCGCGATCTTCGGTCTGCGCGCCGAGCGTGCGGCGGTCGGTCGCGATCAGCGCGCCGCCGCCGGCTGCCGCACCGACCACCCCGAGCACGCAGCCCTGCAGCGACACGGCGAGGCCCGCCGTCAGCGCGGCGAGCAGCGTGGTTCTGACGAGCGTCTGTTTGACGCGGCTTTGATTCATCGACGGCTCTCCTTCGTTCAATCCTCACCCAGCAGCATCGCGTCGATGCCGTCGCACAGGCAGTGGATGGTCAGCAGATGGACTTCGTGAATGCGCGCCGCCCGGACGGCGGGCACGCTGATCGCAATATCGGTGTCGGACAGCGCGGCCGCGACTGCATGGCCGCTGCCGCCCGTCAACGCGACGACGGTCATCTCGCGCTCGTGCGCTTCGTCGATCGCCGCGAGCACGCGCGGCGAGGCGCCGCCCGAATCGAGCACCAGCAGGATGTCGCCGGTCTGGCCGAGCACGCGCACCTGTTGCGCGAACAGTTGATCGGCGGCCGCCGCGCCGGCGAGGCCGGCCTGCGACGCATCGGTGCCGAGCGCGATCGCGGGCAGGCCCGGACGCTCGCGCTCGAAGCCGCCGACCAGCGACACGGCGAGGTAGTGCGCTGCGGCGGCCGACGGGCCGTCGCCGCATGCGACGATCTTGTTGCCGTTCGCCAGTGCGGCGAACATCGCGTCGACCGCGGCTGCGATCGGCAGCGACAGCGTGTCGGCGGCTTCCGCATGAAGCGCGGCACTGTCGCGGAAATGTTGCTGAATACGTTCGACTGACATCGATTCCTGGTGAACTGGGCGCGCAGCACGCTTCGGCGCGTCGCGCGACACATCGTGAGTGCGGCGAGTTTACCGTACTCCGGCACCGTGTCCCGCGGTCCGGCAAGAACTCTTTACATCTCGTCACAGCTGGCGGCTACGCATCGTCGGCACGAAATGCATCGCGTAGCCAGACGAGCCGCCCGGCCTCGAACGCGATCACGTCGAAGCGGCACGCGGCCGCCGGATCGTGATGCGCCCAGAAGCGCAGCGCCGCGGCGACGAGCCGCTGCCGCTTGCGCGCACCGACGCTCGCGGCCGCGCCGCCGTGGCGCGTACTGCGTCGCGCGCGCACTTCGACGAACACGAGCGTGCCGTCGGCGTCGCGCATCACGAGATCGAGTTCGCCGCCGCGCATCGTCACGTTCGCCGCGACGAACGCGAGCCCGCGGCGCGCGAGGAACTGCCGCGCGCGCAACTCGAACGCGGCGCCGATCGGCTTGGATCGCGCCGCGCAGGAAAAGTTGTCGGCCGCGCACGCGTCGTCCGGCCGCGCGGCGCGCGCGTGGCACAATGCCGTCCTTGTTCCGCTTGCGCGGCGATCGCGCGCATTGCCTGCCATGACTGCCCTCCTCGAACTCGCGCACACGCAGCACTACCCGGAAGCCGCCCTCTACGTCGTCGCGACGCCAATCGGCAACGTCGCCGACATCACGCTGCGCGCGCTGCACGTGCTCGGCCTCGTCGACCGCATCGCCGCCGAAGACACACGCAACACGGGCCAGCTGCTCGCGCGTTACGGCATCTCGAAGCCGCTCGTCGCCGTGCACGAACACAACGAGCGCGAAGCCGCGCTGCGCGTGATCGAGCTGCTGCGCGCCGGCGAGCGCGTCGCGTACGTATCGGACGCCGGCACGCCCGGCATCTCGGACCCCGGCGCGCGGCTCGTCGACGCGGTGCGCGCCGCCGGTTTCGCGGTGATTCCGCTGCCCGGCGCGAGCGCGGCCGTGACGGCGCTCAGCGTGGCCGGCGACTGGGTCGGCGCGTTCACGTTTGCAGGCTTCCTGCCGCCGAAGGCGAAGCAGCGCGCGGCCGCACTGCAGGCGCTCGCGTCGCATCCGTACGCGCTGGTGTTTTACGAAGCGCCGCACCGGATCGCGGAAACGGTCGACGCGCTCGCCGGCGCGTTCGGCCCCGCGCGCCGGCTCCTGATCGCGCGCGAACTGACGAAGCTACACGAGCAGCTGTTCGCCGGCACGCTGGCCGAAGGACAGAGCTGGCTCGCCGGCGATGCGAACCGGCAACGCGGCGAATTCGTGCTGGTCGTCGAAGGCGCGCCGGCCGCGCGCGACGACGCGGACGACACCGCGCACGACGCGCTGCTCAAGCTGCTGCTGGAAGAAGTGCCGGTGAAGAGCGCGGCGAAACTCGCGGCTGCGCTGACGGGCGCGTCGCGCAACGCGCTCTATGCGCGCGCACTGGCGCTGAAGGAAGGTTGACGGCGGGCGCACACGCACCGCGCATCAATGACGAAGGGCTGCCGACGGCAGCCCTTCTGCATGCGGAAACGCTCCGCGACGTTACTTCGACGAGATCGACGCGAGCATCTCGTCGCGCGCCTCGCGCGCTTCTTGCGGCGAGAGCCCTTCGATCTTCACGCGGCCGGTGCCGGCGTGCACGAGGCCGATCACCTTCGCGGCCGCATACGACAGGTCGAGCACGCGGCCGCGCTTGAACGGCCCGCGATCGTTGACCTTCACGACGACCCACTTGCCGTTCGACGCGTTGGTCACCTTGATGTACGACGACAGCGGCAGCGTCCGGTGTGCGGCCGTGAACGCGTTCATGTTGAAGCGCTCGCCGTTCGCCGTGCGGCGGCCGTGGAAGCCCTTCCCGTACCACGATGCGCGCCCGGTCTGGCGGAAATCGGAGACGTCCTTGCCGTCGATCGGCTCGGCGTCGGCCAGCGACGATTTCTTCGCGTCGTCGCTGCCGGTGGCCGGCATCGATGCCAGCGCGGAATCGAAATTGAGCGGTTGCTGATCGTCCGCTTTCGCGGCCGCGGCCGTCTTGTCGACCGCGTTCTTCTGCGACGCGCTCCCGGTGGTCTGGCTGGGTGGCACCGCACAGCCCGCGAGCGCAAAAAATAAAGCAATGGTCCCGAATCGATTCGGAAGTCGTAAATTCATCGACGTGTCGCCTTCTGGTTCGGGCCGCCTGTTCCTGACGCTGTTTCGCGACGCGGATACGCGGCCCGGACGGCAAATGCGTGCACGTCCCGCTCGAGCGCGAGCGGGCGGCTTGCATGGGCGCGGCTTTCGTCTGTGCCGCAACCGTCCTGATTAGCTTTCACGTCTGGCGCAACCTGTCCCCGGCAGCCTGACCAGACCCCACATGCCGCCATCGAACATGGCTTTCACGTTCGCGCGCGTCGATACGATGACGCACAGGAACGGCGGCACAGGCCCCGTCCGGCGGCGCGGCAGCAAGGCCGCAGGCGGGCGCGCAGCGCCCGGCCGGACAAGACGTGAGCACCGAATGCACGGTGCTGGATACACCGCCGGAAACCCCCGGCGGCTGATGCTTGACGGTGAACCCGACGCCCCTCTCTGACGGGGCCGGAACACCAGCGAATTGCGTGAAATTCACGTGCAATGGGCCGCATTATACATAAATCAAAATCGCGTCTCGAAAAGCGCCTCGCGCGGACCATTGATTCTCTCTATGGCGGTAACCATCGGGATGCTGCGGGATTGCCCGAACAACGGCCCTGCACGCCGCCGCACGGCCGGCAGCCCACGCGCCCGACCGGTACAATCGATCCTTTTAGCCGCCGGTGCTTCCATGAAAGTCACGCTCATTCCGGTCACGCCGTTCCAGCAGAATTGCTCGCTGCTCGTCTGCGAGAAGACGGGCCGCGCCGCCGTCGTCGATCCGGGCGGCGACCTCGAACGGATCGAACAGGAGATCGCGCGGCAGAACGTGCAGGTCGACAAGGTGCTGCTCACGCACGGGCACATCGATCACTGCGCGGGCGCGAAGACGCTCGCGACGCACTACGGCGTGCCTATCGAAGGGCCGCAGGAAGACGAGCGCTTCTGGATCGAGAAGCTGCCGACGCAGAGCGAGCGCTTCGGCTTCCCGGCCGCGGAAGCGTTCGAGCCCGATCGCTGGCTGAACGACGGCGACACCGTGCAGTTCGGCGACGAAACGCTCGAGGTCTATCACTGCCCGGGCCATACGCCGGGCCACGTCGTGTTCTTCAGTCGCGCGCATCGCGTCGCGATCGTCGGCGACGTGCTGTTCGCCGGCTCGATCGGCCGCACCGATTTTCCGCGCGGCAATCATGCGGACCTCGTCCGCTCGATCAAGGAGAAGCTGTGGCCGCTCGGCGACGACGTGACGTTCGTGCCGGGCCACGGCCCCGTGTCGACGTTCGGCGACGAGCGCCGCACGAACCCGTTCGTGTCGGACAAGGTGTTCGGATGAACCAGACCGCGATTCCCGAAATCTACGTCAGCACCGACGTCGAAGCGGACGGCCCGATCCCCGGCCCGCACTCGATGCTGAGCTTCGCGTCGGCCGCCTATACGGAAGACAAACAGCTGATCGCCACCTTCTCGGCGAACCTCGAGACGCTGCCCGGCGCGCACGCGCATCCCGTGCAGGAAGCGTGGTGGAAGACGGAGCCCGACGCCTGGGCCGCGTGCCGGCAGAACCTGCAGGCGCCGGAAACGGCGCTCGTCGCGTACGTCGAATGGGTCGAGGCGCTGCCCGGCAAACCGGTGTTCGTCGCGATGCCCGCCGGCTTCGACTTCACGTTCATGTTCTGGTACATGATGCGCTTCGCGGGACGCTGCCCGTTCTCGTGGTCGGCGCTCGACATCAAGACGCTCGCGTTCGCGATGACGGGGCTGCCGTACCGCAAGGCGATCAAGCCGCGCTTTCCGAAGCACTGGTTCGACGATCATCCGCACACGCACGTCGCGCTCGACGATGCGATCGAGCAAGGCGCGCTGTTCTGCAACATGCTGGCCGACCTGCGCCGCCAGCAGGCCGCGCTTGCGGGCCTCGCCGTATCGGACACCGATCGGTCCGACGACGCGGGCGCGGGACGATCTCCCACGGATCCACGGACAAATTAGGGAATCTCGCTCACCGACGGCACGTCAGATTGCCTTTCCTTTCGCGGCCCTCTAACATTCAGCGTGTTGTAGCTGCCGCATGGAGGCGCAGGTGACGCTCGATTCCTTTTCGCAAAAAATCCTTCGCCTGTTGCAGCTCGACGCGCGCCGCTCCGTGCAGGAAATCTCCGACCAGGTCGGCCTGTCGAGCACGCCGTGCTGGCGCCGCATCAAGGACATGGAACAGTCGGGCGTGATCCAGCGCTACACCGCGCTGCTCGATCGCGAGAAGCTCGGGCTGCACGTCTGCGCGCTCGCGCACGTGCATCTGACGCGCCACAACGAGGGCGGCGTCGAACAGTTCGAGCGCGAGATCGCGACCTGCCCGGAAGTCACCGAGTGCTACAGCACGACCGGCGAAGCCGACTACATCCTCAAGATCGTCGCGCCCGACATCAAGGCCTACGACGTGTTCCTGCACGAACGCATCTTCAAGATTCCCGCCGTCTCGCAGGTCCGCACGAGCGTCGTGCTGCGCGAAATCAAGTTCGACACGCAGTTGCCGCTTTGATCGGCGGGCGGGCCGCGCGCAGCGCCGCGCCGCGCGACCCGTCGTTCATGCGTGCGCCGGCAGCGCGCGCGTGAAGCCGATCCGGCGCGCGCCGAACTGGCGCTTCAGCGCGTCGATGTCGAGCTTGTCGGCGAGCGCCGCGTCGGAGCCTGTCTCCGCGGGCAGCGTCACGTCGATTTCGAGGCCCGTACTCAGGTAATGCAGATTGATCGCGGTGGCGCGCAGCCCGCGCTGCGCGAGCGCCGCTTCGAGCCGCGTCGCGATTTCGTCGCGAGGCGGCAGCGCGAGCGCCGGACGGCGTGCCGCGTCGTTCTCCGGATCGACGTGAATCAGCGCGTCGAGCACGCGCGGATCGGCCAGCACGCGCGCACGCGCCGTTTCGGCGATGTAGTGGCCTTCGGACACGGAAATCATCGGATCGACGAGGATATGCGCGTCGACGAGCGCCGCGTCGCCCATCTTGCGCGTGCGCAGATCGTGCACGTCGCGCACGCCGGGCGTCGCCGCGAGCAGCGCGCGGATCTCGGCAGTCTCCGCCAGGCTCAGCGCGCGATCGGACAGATCCTGCAGCGCGTCATAGCCGAACGTCCAGCCCATGCGCGCGACCATGAAGCCGACGATCGCGGCCGCGATCGGGTCGAGCAGCCGGAAGCCGAACAGGCTGCCGACGATGCCGATCGCGACGACGAGCGACGATGCGGCATCCGAACGCGCATGCCACGCGTTGGCGACGAGCATCGCGGAGCGCACGCGTCGCGCTTCGCGCAGCATGTAGCGGAACAGCGCTTCCTTCGACACGAGTACCGTCAGCGCGACGAGCAGCGCGGAAAAATGCACGGGCGGAATGGTCTCGAGATGCACGAGGCGCTCGCCGCCGCGCCATAACATGCCGATTCCGACCGCGATCAGGATCGCGCCGAGAAACAGCGAAGCGACGGTCTCGTAGCGACTGTGTCCGTAATTGTGGTCGGCATCGGGCACCGCGCCGCTGTGCCGATTCGCAACCAGCACGACAAAATCGGAGATCAAATCGGAAATCGAATGCACGCCGTCGGCAATCAATGCCTGCGAATGTGCAATCACGCCGACCGCGATCTGAAATGTCGCCAGTACGACATTCAGCACGATACTGACGAAGGTACTCTTGCGCGCGACCGCGTGCTTATCCGCACTTTGCGCGTCGCCGGTAAAGGTAGACATGGAATACGAGATATCGGTGTGGATACGTGATTCTATCAAACGCGACCCGCTCCATATCTCGATAACACGAAATTTCCCATTCAAATCAATTGCTTATGCGAACGCATCGCATTTTCATTCACGTCGCTTTGTGACATTTTTGTTACAAATCACGACAGCCGCAGCCGGACGCCTTGAAAACAAAAGAGCCGCGCGCCTCAACGGCACGCGGCTCTTCTGCTTGAATGAGCGATGTAAGCGCGTGTTTAAATCGCAAACTGTTCGCGATTCTTGCCGGCGATCCAGCGCGGCGGCTTGCCGCGGCCCGACCACGTCGCGCCCGTTTCCGGATCGCGATATTTTGCCGCCACACCGGCGCGCGGGCGGCCGACCTTGCCGGCCTTCGCGCGGCTCAGGCCGAGTTCCGCGAGCGAAAAGCCGTAGTCGGCGATTTTCTGCTTCACGTCGTTGAGTACTTCGGCGTATTCACGCGCCTTCGCTTCTTCGATTTGCTTCTCCAGCTTCTCCCGCTGGGCCAGCAGGTCCTTGTAAGAAGACATAGTTTTCCTTTCGATCTGACCAATGGCGCCGGTCTGCAGCCGGCTCACCACTCATGAAATATATGTGCCTCGGATTTTGAAGGCAGAGATTAGCACAAAAAAGAATTGAGAGAAGAGGGATTCATGAAAATCCCGATGTCGATTGTAATTCAGGCCCGTCATTTTGACCGGCTACGAACTTTCTCAAAATGTTACGAACCGGTGTCGAGATTAGGACATTACCGGTTGTCGATTCGGTCTATCAACATACGCAATTACCCGACATGCGTAAAAATCAAAACTTTCATCCGGCGACAATTTCGGAAAATCGTTGCACCGCGTACGAGCCGGCACGCCGCGACATCACGCCGCATTTCGCGCGCAGTCGAGCAGCCGTTCGCGCAGGGCGCGCAAGTCGGCCTGCGGCATGTCGAACGACGTCCGGATGCGGCGCCCGTCGTATCGCCAGTCCGCGCCGTAACGGTCCACGCCGAGCAGCTCCAGCCCGTCGCGACGCTCGGCGCCGGCTTCGTATGCGGCCCACAGTTCCTGCTCGTCGTCGAACGAGAGCGGCGGCAGCGTGTCGAGGCCCGTGCCGTCGACCCAGCCCATCCGGCCGAAGCCGCCGATATAGCGCAGCCGCTCGACGTCCAACGCCCAGAACGTGAAGTCGCCGAGTGCCAGATAGCGCGCGGCGTCCGGCTCGTAGCGGCAGTAGCGCGCGGCGACGTGCGGATCGTCGTCGAGCGGGACGAAGCGGCCGAGCAGCGTCGCGCGCTCGGCGTTCAGCACGTCGCCGTCGCGCGCATCGACGACCAGGAATCCCGCGCGCGGATCGGCGACGAGGTTGCGCGTGTGCTCGGCAAGCGCGCTGACGAGAATCACGGGCCGGTGGCCGGCGTCGGGGGCGAACGGCACGACGGTCGGATACGGAAATCCCTGCGGCTCGCGCGCATGGGTCGCGAGCGTACCGAGCGCGCAGCGGTGCAGCAGATGCAGGGCGAGGGCGGGATCGATGTTCAAGATGGCTCCACGATGAACGCGCGGCGCGTCGGCGCGCCGCCTGCGCTCCGATGTTACTCGCGGCCGAGCGTGCCGCGCATGGGCCGTCGGCCCATCCGGCCGTCATGCGCCAAACCGGTGCAGCATCGCGCGGGACGGCGCCGCTCGGCAAGCGCGCAAGCGGTTCGATAGAATCGGACCAATCAGACGAGCGCCCGTCATCCGGCGCATTCAGACTTCCAACGAGCGTTCCGTGTCCCCATCTTCCTCCGATCTCGCCGCCGCGCCCGACGCGCACCGCATGCTGTCGCTTCCCGTTCGTCAGCGTGCGCGCACCGCGACGATGGCGCTGTTCTTCGTTGCCGGCATGATGTACGCGTCTTGGGGCGTCCACGTGCCGACCGTGCGCGACAAGTTCGCGCTGAGCCCCGCGCTGCTGTCGATCGCGCTGTTCGCGGTCGCCGGCGGATCGATCGCCGCGATGCTGACGATCGCGCGCTGGATCGCGCGCGTCGGTTCGCGCGTCGCGTGTCTCGCGGGCGGACTCGTGATGTCCGCGTGCGCGGCACTGATCCTCGTCGTGCCCGACTATCCGATGCTGCTCGTCGTGCTCGCGCTGTTCGGCTTCTCGATGGCGACGCTGGACGTCGCGATGAATGCGGAAGCGAGCGCGGTCGAACTCGCGCTCGGCAAGCCGATCATGTCGTCGCTGCACGGGATGTTCAGCATCGGCGGGATGGCGGGCGCCGCGGCCGGCGGCGCGCTGCTGTCGGCCGGGATGTCGCCGGCCGTGCATCTCGCACTCGCGGCCGCCACCTGTGCGGCCGTACTCGTCGCGGCGAGCCCGGCCGTGCTGCCGCACGTCCCGCATCACGACGAAGCGCACGGCAGCGGCAACCGCTGGCGCTCGCCCGCACTGTGGATGCTCGGCGGGATCGCGCTCGTCGCGCTCATCGCCGAAGGCGCGATGTACGACTGGGCGACCGTCTACATGCGCGACGTCGTCGCTGCGAGCCCCGGTGCGGCGAGCGCCGCGTACGCGGCGTTCTCCGGCGGGATGGCCGCCGCGCGCTTCGCGGGCGACGCGGTGCGCGCGCGATTCGGCGCGCCGCAGCTCGTGTTCGCGAGCGCGTCGCTCGCCTGCGCGGGGATGATCGGCGCGCTGCTGGTGCCGCACGCGGCGGCCGTGCTGATCGGCTTCACGCTGATGGGGCTCGGCCTCGCGAACATGATGCCCGTGCTGTTTGCCGCCGCCGCGCGCGTGAAAGGCATCCACGCGGCCGAAGGCCTCGCGCACGTCGCCGGCCTCGCGTACTTCGGACTGCTGTTCGGGCCGGTCGTGATCGGCGCGGTCGCGCAGGCCGCGAATCTGTCCATCGGCCTGTCCGTCGTCGCGCTCTGCGCGGCGCTCGTCGCGATCGTGGCGCCGAAGGTGCTCGCGCATCTGAAGATCTGAGCGGCGCGCCGGCACAAAAGAAAACGCGCATGCGTCGCCGCATGCGCGTTTTCACCCCTGCTGTTGACCGCTTGTCGCGTTACATCTTCACTTCGTCGAGCAGCGTCTTCTTGCCGCTCTTGTAGTTGTACAGCGAAATCACGCCGTGCCGCAGGTCGCCCTTCGAATCGAAGGTCGTCGTGCCGATCACGCCCGTGTAGTTCGTCGCCGGCATCGCCGCGACGATCTTCGCCGGATCGGTCGAGTTCGCGCGCTTCATCGCGTCGACGATGATGTACACGGCGTCATACGTGAACGGCGCATAGATCTGGATCGGCTGGCCGAAGCGCTTCTCGTACTTGGCCTTGAACGCGGCGCCGCCCGGCATCTTCTCGAGCGATGCACCGGCTTCCGAGCACACGACGTTGTCGGTCGCGTCGCCGGCCAGGTCGGCCAGCTTTTCCGTGCACACGCCGTCGCCCGCGAAGATCTTCGCGCGCAGGCCGAGCTGCTTCGCCTGTTTCGCGAACGGGCCGCCGGTCGCGTCCATGCCGCCGTACATGATCGCGTCGGGGTTTTCGCCCTTGATCTTCGTCAGGATCGCGCGGAAGTCGACCGCCTTGTCGTTCGTCGCGTCGTGCGACACCACCTTCAGGCCGAGCGCCTTCGCCTTCTTCTCGAATTCGTTCGCGAGGCCCTGGCCGTAGGCCGTCGAATCGTCGACCACGGCGACGCTCTTGATGCCCTTCGAATGCGCGTAGTTCGCGAGTGCCGGGCCCTGCTGCGCGTCGGTCGCGACGACGCGATACGTCGTCTTGAAGCCTTGCTGCGTGTAGGCGGGGTTCGTCGCCGACGGCGAGATCTGCACGATGCCCGCATCGCTGTAGATCTTCGATGCCGGGATCGACGTGCCCGAGTTCAGGTGGCCGACGACCGCGACGACCTTGTCGTCGACGAGCTTCTGCGCAACCTGCGTCGCCTGACGCGGGTCGGCCGCATCGTCCTGCGGGTCGAGCTGCAGCGTGATCTTCTGGCCGCCGATCGTCAGTCCCTTCGCGTTGATCTCCTCGACTGCGAGACGTGCACCGTTTTCGTTGTCCTTGCCCAGGTGTGCAATGCCGCCCGTCAACGGCGCGACGTGGCCGATCTTGACGACTTGATCGGCGGACGCGTTGCTTGCGGCTGCAGCGCACAGCATCGCCGCCGCGGTGATCGGCAACAGCTTTTGCATCTTGATATTCATGTAAGTCTCCAGTTTCGGTCCCAATAAACGCCATCGCCCGGTGCCCCGCTGCCATCCCTGTGTTTGCATCACTGGACGATTCGCCGGTTGCATCGTTCATGCACTTGGCCTCAAGCACGTGAAACAGCCGCTTTTAGCAGCTGCCCGCCCGTGCTTGCGCGCAGTGTAGGTGATCAAATTAATTTGTGGGACTTTTTTGAGTTAGTGGTAACACTACCGCCACGAGCGCACTGGAGGGCTCGCTCGAAAACGGCTGGAAGCCCCGCCGGATAAGGGTTTCCGCTAATTACCCGAGGGCTTTTGAAAGGGACTTTTAAAGCGTTTCCGCGCCTTTTCGAATCGGTATTGGGTGCGCGCGTTCATTGAATGAAACGCGCGTGACGGCACGCGCGTTTCGGCGTCCGATACGAACGCATTCAGGCTGCCGCGCGCCATTCGGCCGCGAGCGCATCGACCAGTTGCGCGGTCGTCAGCGCATCGCCGCGCCGGCGTGCGAGCGCCGCGCCCTGCCCGGCCCACAGCGACAGGTAGTCGCCGTCGTTCGCGCGCGCGGCCGCCTGGCGCAGCGGCTGCGTGAGTGCGTTCTGCACGGGATACGGCGCGACGTCGTCGAGCCGTTCGCCGAGGCGCGTCATCAGCGCGTTGCGCAGCCCGCGTGCGTGGCGCCCGGTGATCGCGCGCGTGACCTGCGTCGACGTGTCGTCGCACGCGAGCAGCCGCGCCTTCCAGTCCGCCGCGATCGCGCTTTCCGCGCACGGCAGAAACGCGGTGCCGAGCTGCGCGGCCTGCGCGCCGAGCGCGAGCGCCGCGGCAATGCCGCGGCCGTCCATGATGCCGCCCGCCGCGAGCACCGGCAGCCCGGTCGCATCAACGAGCTGCGGCACGAGCGCGAGCGTGCCGATCAGCGCGTGCTCGGCCGGGCCGATGAACGTGCCGCGATGGCCGCCCGCTTCGGCGCCCTGCGCGGACAGCGCGTCGGCGCCGGCCGCCTGCCACGCGAGCCCTTCGGCGACGTGCGTCGCCGTGCCGATCACGTACGTGCCCGCAGCCTTCAGGCGCGCGACGTCGGCCGCGTCGAGCACGCCGAACGTGAAGCTCGCGACCGGCACACGCAGTGCGACGAGTGCATCGAGCTGCGCGCGGAAGTCGGGCGCGTACCGTGCGGGCGCGGTGCCCGGCGGCAGGCCGAGCGCCGCGTTCAGCGGATCGATCGCGGCGAGCGCACGCGCGACGGTCGCCGCATCGGCTGCGGTGTCGGGCAGCACGAACAGGTTGATGGCGAACGGGCGATCGGTCGCCGCGCGGATCGCGTCGACTTCGGCGGCGATGCGATCCGCGTCGAATGCGCCGGCGCCGAGGCTGCCGAGCGCGCCGGCGTTCGATGCGGCGGCGACCATCGCGGCCGTGGTCGCGCCGACCATCGGCGCCTGCACGAGCGGCACGCGCAAGCCGAAGCGTTCGGCGAACGGAGTGGAAAACGGACGAGCGGACATGGCGGATCCTTCGAAAACGATGCGCGAAAGCGCTTTGTAAAAGCCTGTGCATCGACTGTAGCGAAGCACCGCGCGGCCGAAAAATGAATAATCGAGATCGAATCGATCGCTGCGCGAGAAGCGCGCGACGCGCACGGTGCGCGCACTGCAACGGCACGCGATTGGTGGCACACTAAGCCGCCTCTATCGTCCCCGAGGCCGCATGCGCCTCGTTTGCCAGGAGTTCCCACGTGACTGCCCAATGGATCGACATCCCGACCGGTAACGACAGCTTCGGCGGCTATCTCGCGCTGCCGAAGCGCGGCAAGGGTCCTGCCGTCATCATCATTCAGGAAATCTTCGGCGTGAATTCGCACATTCGTGCGGTCGCCGACCAGTACGCGGCCGACGGCTACGTCGCGCTCGCGCCCGACGTGTTCTGGCGCACGCAGCCGCGCGTCGAGCTGACGTACGACGGCGCCGATCGCGACAAAGGCATCGAGCTGTTGAAAAAGACCGACATCGGGCTCGCGGTCGCCGATCTCGGCGCGGCCGCCGACGCGCTGCGCGCGCGGACCGAAACGACCGGCAAGGTCGCCGCGATCGGCTACTGCTTCGGCGGCCACCTCGCCTATCGCATGGCTGCGGCCGGCAAGGTCGACGCCGCGGTTGCGTATTACGGCGGCGGCATCCAGAACGCACTCGACCTCGCCGGCAAGATCGCGCAGCCGATGCTGTTCCATTACGCCGAAAACGACCACGCGATTCCGCTCGATGCGGTCGAGCAGGTGAAGGCCGCGTTCGCCGGCCGCGACAACGCCGCGTTTCACGTCTATCCGGGCGCCGAGCACGGCTTCAACTGCCCGGAGCGCGCGTCGTACCAGCAGCGCGCATCGGCGCTCGCGCACGGCCGCACGCTGACGTTCCTCGCCGAGCACCTGTAAGCCCGGCCCGCCGCGGGCCCGCACCGCCGCGTGCCGCGCCCGCGTTATGCTTGGCCCATCGCCATACGTCACAACAGGAGTGACCGCGATGCATGACGACTATCTCGCGCACGACGCGATCGGCCTCGCGACGCTCGTGCGCGAACGCCAAGCAAGTCCGCTCGAACTGCTCGACGCGGCCATCGGCCAGGCCGAGGCCGTCAACGGCGCGATCAACGCGATCGTGCTGCAGGATTACGACGCCGCGCGCACGCGTGCGGCGGCTGCGTCGGCGGCAACCGCCGATGCGCCGTTCGCGGGCGTCCCGTATCTCGTGAAGGATCTCGGCGCGGCCGTCGCCGGGCTGCCGCTGTCGATGGGCAGCCGCCACTACCGCTACTTCGTGCCCGGCGACGATTCGCCCTTCATCGCGAAAAGCCGTGCGGCCGGGCTCAACGTGTTCGGCAAGACCAACACGTCGGAGATCGGCCAGATGCCCTACACCGAGCCCGACCTGTTCGGCGCGTGCCGCAATCCGTGGAGCCTGGACCATACGAGCGGCGGCTCGAGCGGCGGCGCGGCGGCCGCCGTCGCGGCCGGCGTCGTGCCGCTCGCGCATGCATCGGACGGCGGCGGCTCGATCCGCATTCCCGCCTCGTGCTGCGGGCTGTTCGGCCTGAAGCCGAGCCGCCATCCTGCGCTCGTCGATCTGCCGACCCACGGCGATCTCGTCGTCAATCATGCGGTGTCGCGCAGCGTGCGCGACAGTGCGCTGCTGCTCGACGTGACGACCGGCGCGACGCGGCCGCCCGGTGCGCCGGGCACGTTCCTCGCGGCGCTCGATACGCCGCCCGGCCCGCTGCGGATCGGCCTCGTCACCGATCCGATGCTCGCGCCGGCGCTCGCCGACGATACGCGCGCGGCGCTCGACGACGCGGCCGCGCTCGTCGAATCGCTCGGCCATCACGTCGAACCGGCGACGCTGCATGTCGACTACGCGCGCGCGGCCGAAACCTTCCTGACGCTGTGGGCGACGATCGCCGAGGAGATCGTCCTCGGCGCGCGCGCACTGACCGGCCGCACGCCGCGGCGCGGCGAGTTCGAGGCGGCGACCTGGGCGATGGCCGTGGTCGGCCGGCGGCTCGCGCGTGCGCGGCTGCAGGACGTGCTCGAATGGCAGCGGCAGCTGACCGTGCAGGTGTCGGGTTTCGTGTCGCGCTACGACGCGATCCTCTGCGCGTCGCTGGCCGGGCCGCCGGTGAAGATCGGCGAACTGCAGCCGACGCCGCTCGAAGCCGCGCAGATGAAGCTCGTGGCCGCGCTGCCCGCGAAGCCGCTGCTGCGCGAGCTGCTCGCGAAGGCGTCGCAGAAGGCGTTCGCGTGGGCCGGCTGCACCGAGCTGTTCAATCTGACGGGCCAGCCGGCGATGTCGGTGCCGCTCTACTGGAACGCGCGCGGGCTGCCGATCGGCGTGCAGTTCGTCGCGCGTCACGGCGACGACGCGCTGCTGCTGCAGCTCGCGCGGCAGCTCGAGCAGGCGCGGCCGTGGTTCGATCGCCGTCCGCCGCTGCTGCAGGCGCAGCGCTGACGGACGAAAAAAAGCCCCGCCGGCCGAAGCCGACGGGGCATGCAGCGGCAGGCCGCGTGCGCGACGCTTACACGTCGAGGCGTTCGCAGATCGCCTTCGTCGCGGCGGCCGCGTTCAGCGTATAGAAGTGCAGCCCCGGCACGCCCGCGTCGATCAGACGCTGGCACAGGCCGGTGACGACGTCGGCGCCGAACGCGCGGATCGATTCGCGATCGTCGCCGAAGCTCTCGAGCCGGCGCGCGACCCAGCGCGGCACTTCGGCGCCGCACATTTCCGAGAAGCGCATCAGCTGCGAGAAGTTCGTGATCGGCATGATGCCCGGCACGATCGGCACGTCGACGCCGAGCTTGCGCACGTCGTCGACGAAACGGAAATACGCGTCCGCGTTGAAGAAGTACTGCGTGATCGCGGAATTCGCGCCGGCCTTCACCTTGCGCGCGAAGTTCTCGAGATCGGCCTTCGGCGAGCGCGCCTGCGGATGGTATTCCGGATAGCCGGCGACTTCGATGTGGAACCAGTCGCCGTGCTCCGCACGGATGAAGCTGACGAGTTCCGACGCGTAGCGCAGCTCGCCCACCGAGCCCATCCCGGACGGCAGATCGCCGCGCAGCGCGACGATGTGACGAATGCCGCACGAGCGGTACTGGTCGAGGATCGCGCGCAGGCTGTCGCGCGACGAGCCGATGCACGACAGGTGCGGCGCGGCGTCGAGGCCGTCCTTCTGCATGTCGAGCACGGTATCGAGCGTGCCTTGCTGCGTCGAGCCGCCGGCGCCGAACGTCACGGAGACGAATTTCGGCTTCAGCGGCAGCAGCTGCGCACGCGTCGCGCGCAGCTTCTCGACGCCGTCCGCCGTTTTCGGCGGAAAGAATTCAAACGAGAGTTCGATCGGTTTCATGATTCGGAGGGTTCAGCCCTCAGCCGAGGTTGCGCTGACCGAAGATGAGTGCGGACAGCAGCCACGACACGATGCTGTACAGGATCGAACCGAAGAACGCGGACCAGAACCCGGACACCTCGAAGCCCTTCAGCAGCGACGACGCGAACCAGAAGCACAGCGCGTTCACGACGAGGATGAACAGCCCGAGCGTGACGACCGTCACGGGCAGCGTCAGCAGGATCAGCACCGGACGGATCACCGTGTTGATCAGGCCGAGCACGACCGCGACGATCAGCGCGGTGCCGAAGCTCTTGATGTGGATCGACGGCACGAGGTACGTGATGATCAGCAGCGCGAGGGCATTGATGACCCAGGTCAGGATGAGGCTCATGGTGTGCTCCGGTTCTTCGGTTGTCGATCGGTGGCCGCCGGCGCGAGCGGCCCGCGCGCAAATGCGTGCGGCAGGCCGCCCGGCCGGATGACGCCGCGCTGCCGCGCCGCGTGCGCGCGAGGCGCATGCGGCGTGGCAGCGGCGGCACGCATCAGTAGCGGTAGTGGTTCGGCTTGAACGGACCTTCCTTCTGCACGCCGATGTACGCGGCCTGCTCGTCCGACAGCGTCGACAGCTGCGCGCCGATGCGCGCGAGGTGCAGACGCGCGACCTTCTCGTCGAGATGCTTCGGCAGCACGTAGACCTTGTTCTCGTACTGGTCGCCGCGCGTGAACAGTTCGATCTGCGCGAGCGTCTGGTTCGCGAACGAGTTCGACATCACGAACGACGGGTGGCCGGTCGCGCAGCCGAGGTTCACGAGGCGGCCTTCGGCCAGCAGGATGATGCGCTTGCCGTCCGGGAAGATGATGTGGTCGACCTGCGGCTTGATGTTTTCCCACTGGTACTGGCGCGTCGACGCGACGTCGATTTCCGAATCGAAGTGGCCGATGTTGCAGACGATAGCGTTGTGACGCATCGCCTTCATGTGATCGTGCGTGATCACGTGATAGTTGCCGGTCGCGGTCACGAAGATGTCGGCCTTGTCGGCCGCGTATTCCATCGTCACGACGCGGTAGCCTTCCATCGCCGCCTGCAGCGCGCAGATCGGATCGATTTCGGTAACCCACACGGTCGCGCCAAGGCCGCGCAGCGACTGCGCGCAGCCCTTGCCCACGTCGCCGTAGCCGGCGACGACCGCGACCTTGCCCGCGATCATCACGTCGGTCGCACGCTTGATGCCGTCGACGAGCGACTCGCGGCAGCCGTACAGGTTGTCGAACTTCGACTTCGTGACCGAATCGTTCACGTTGAACGCCGGGAACGGCAGGCGGCCGTCCTTTTCCATCTGGTACAGGCGGTGCACGCCGGTCGTCGTTTCTTCGGTCACGCCCTTGATGTGCGCGAGGCGCTTCGAGTACCAGTTCGCGTCGATGTCGAGGTGGCGCGCGATCGACTTGTACAGCGCGACTTCTTCCTCGTTGGTCGGCTTCGCGATCACCGAGCGATCCTTCTCGGCCTTCGCGCCGAGGATCAGCAGCAGCGTCGCATCGCCGCCGTCGTCGAGGATCATGTTCGCGAATTCGCCGTTCGGCCATTCGAAGATACGGTGCGAGAACTCCCAGTATTCGTCGAGCGATTCGCCCTTGAACGCGAACACCGGCGTGCCGGCCTCGACGATCGCGGCGGCCGCGTGGTCCTGCGTCGAGAAGATGTTGCACGATGCCCAGCGCACGTCGGCGCCGAGCGCCTTCAGCGTCTCGATCAGCACGCCGGTCTGGATCGTCATGTGCAGCGAACCGGCGATGCGCGCGCCCTTCAGCGGCTGCTGCGCCTTGTATTCGTCGCGGATCTGCACGAGGCCCGGCATTTCGGTCTCGGCGATGTTCAGCTCCTTGCGGCCCCAGCCGGCAAGTGCCATGTCGGCGACGACGTAATCCTGGGAAGCTTTCGAATCGATAACGGCGCTCATCACGCCCTCCTTTCTAAAAAAGTTCTAGAAATTGATGACGTGAGCGCCGTTCAGGAGGCGGGCCGGCGCGAATGTCGCCGCACGGCTGCCTGGTGAAGCCTTCCGAGCCTGGCGGACGCAGAAGGTCCGTCGCAACGCTCCTCGGAAAACGGCTGCGATTGTAGCAAATCGCGACGGAAATTTCTTGCGTCGGCCGCGTCGATCGCCGTCGCGACGGGCGCGCAGAGCGAAGCGCGCCCCTTTATCGAGATGCGCGCGGGCGCTCTGGGTCGCGATGCTCGCACGCGCGATCGGCTGGCCGATCGATCGGGAGACTCGTGCTGCCGACGCGGTCGCACCGATTCTCGACGCGTGCAATCTCACCATGCTGCAGTAGAGCAGGCCGCGTCCGATCGAGGAACTGCCGGGCGAACGGCGCGATGCGCCGCCGGCCGCGCGCGCTTCAGCTTTCCGCGCCGACCCACGCCTGCTCGCGCAGCCGCGCGCGCAATCGCGCGACCGCCTGGCTGTGCAGCTGGCACACGCGCGATTCGCTGACCTCGAGCACGGCGCCGATCTCGCGCAGATTCAGTCCGCGCTCGTAGTAGAGCGACATCAGCAGCTTCTCGCGCTCGGGCAGCCGCTCGATCGCCTCGACGAGCGCGCCGCGCAGATGCTCGTCGAGCAGCGCCGACAACGGATCGGCGTGATCGACGCGATAGCGGTCGAGGAACGGCTCGTCGTCGGCCGCACGGTCGAAATCCTCATAGTAGATGAGCTGGCTGCCGTGCAGGTCCTGCAGCATCGCCTGGTATTCGTCGAGCGGCATGTTCAGGTGCTGCGCGATTTCGGCCTCGCTCGCGGCGCGGCCGAGCCGCTGCTCGACCTGGTGCACCGCGAGTTCGACCTCGCGCGAGGTCTTGCGCAGGCTGCGCGGCAGCCAGTCGTTGCTGCGCAGCTCGTCGAGCATCGCGCCGCGGATCCGCTGCGTCGCGTAGGTCTCGAACTGCGCGCCCTGATCTTCCTTGTAGCGGCCGGCCGCATCCATCAGCCCGATCATGCCGGCCTGGATCAGGTCGTCGAGATCGACGCTCGCCGGCATCTTCGCGACGAGCTGCAGCCCGAGACGACGCACGAGCGGCGCGTACTGCGCGAGCACGTCGGCCTGCGAGATCTTTCCCTGAGCGTTGTACATCATGGCTCTCTCCTTCCGGTGGCGCTCATGCGGCGTGCGCCGCGCCCGTCCGGTACGACGGCTGCCCGCCCGCGCGCAGCTCGCGCGCGGAACCTGTGCCCGCACGCGGGCGCATCGGCCAGTACAGCAGGTCGGCCGCGATCTTTCGGTAGTCGCGCGCCGCGGGCGACGACGGAAACGCGTCGACCGCGGAGCGCGTCAGTGCACGCGCGTGCTCGACGAGCGGATCGGCGCTCACGCAGCCGGCATCGGCGATCGACACGGTCAGATAGCGGCTCGCGACGCCCGCGAGATTGTCGAACGCGGTCTTCGCATCGGCATGGCTGCCGACGTGGTTCACGAGCACGCGGAACTGCGCGGTCGCGTGCGCGAAATGCAGCCGCTTCATGCACGCGTACGCTTCGGTGATCGCGTGCGCGGCCACGCGCGTGACGATCAGCACGTCGTGCGCTTCGCGCGCGAGCGTCGACAGCGTACCGTCGGCGCCGCGCTGCGCGTCGATCAGCACGATGTCGGCCGGGCCATCGACGAAGTCGCTCAGCTGCGCATCGCCGTAGCCCGCTCGCGCGGCCTGCGCGCTCGCGCACAGCCAGAAGCCGGCGGCGACGCGCGTGCGCTCGCCGTCGCGCAGCCATGCGCCGGCGAGCGTCGCGGCGGCCGAATGCACGTCCGCGCGCTCGTCGACGACGAGCACGTCCTTGCCGAGCGCCGCGAGCGCGGCAGCGACGTTCACGACGGTCGACGTGCAGCCGACGCCGGTCGGCCCGCCCGTCACCGCGACGATGCGCGAACCGCGCCCGGCCAGCAGGCGCCGCAGTCCTTCGGCCTGGTCGATCGTTCGTTTATCCAAATCGCACCTCGTGCAGATCGGCGGCCGCGCGGGCGGTCAGCGCGGACAGCAGCAGCGGCATGTCGTCGTCCTGCGGGACGAACGGCGAGCCGTCGCGCGGCACGCAGAACGCGCTCTTCAGCAGGAAGCGCGTGGTCGCGACGTACAGGTTTTCCGGCACCTTCTGGCCGGTCGACACGTAGTGCACGGGCAGCTTGTAGCGGATCACGGTGTCGAGCGCGCCGCCCAGATGCGTCGCCTCGTCGAGCTTCGTCAGGATGCAGCCGGCCAGGTCAGGCCCAGCCAGGTCAGGCCCAGCCAGGTCAGGCCCGGCCAGGTCGGGCCCCGCGAGATCGGCGCGGTCGCCGGCGCTGCGATACGCCTGCACGACTTCGTTGAGCGTGTCGCCGTGGCTCGTCGCGTTGAGCAGCAGCAGCCGCTGCACCGGCGTGCTCGCGCCGTGCAGCATCGCGATCTGGTCGGACACCGCGCGGTCGCGCTGGCTCATCCCGATCGTGTCGATCAGCACGATGTGCTTGTTGCGCAGCTCGGACAGCGCGAGCGACAGATCGCCGGCGTCCTTCACGGCGTGGACCGGCACGCCGAGGATCTTGCCGAAGATGCGCAGCTGCTCGTGGCCGCCGATCCGGTAGCTGTCGGTCGTCAGCAGCGCGACCTTGCTCGCGCCGAAGCGCATCACGCAGCGTGCGGCGAGCTTCGCGGTCGTGGTCGTCTTGCCGACGCCGGTCGGCCCCATCAGCGCGAATACGCCGCCGCGCTCCATCAGTGCGTCCTCGCTGCCGAGCACCGGCAGGTTCGCGGCGAGCACCGACTGCGCCCATTCGAGCGCCGCGTCGAACGTCTGCGCACCGTCGCCGGCCGGTAGACGATCGACGAGCATCCGCACGAGCTGCGCGGAAAAACCGGCGGCGAACAGATGCTTCGACAGTGCGCCGTGCACCGGGCTGCGGCGTTGACGGTCGTGCCACATCAGGTTGTCGAACTGCGCTTCCATCATCCCGCGCAGCGCGCCGAGCTCGTGCATCACCGTGTCGTTGACGATGCGCTCGACGCCGGACTTCACCGCGTCGGCGACGGCAGCCGCCGTATCGGCGGACAGCCGCGCGCGGTCGGCCGCTTTCGCGGCAGCCGCGTCGGTCGTGCGCGCGGCGGCCGGCGCGCGCCGTTCCGCCTCGCGTGCGACATCGCGCATCCAGTCGGGCGACGCCGCGGGCGCTGCGTCCTGCGGCGCGTGTGCGGCGCCGGCCGACGCGGCGGGCGCGGTTTGCGTACGGGCGCGCAGCGCATCGCGCTGCTGCGTCAGGCGTTTCGCGTGCTCGACGAGCCATGCGGCCGGTTCGCCGCTCGCGGCGGGCGCCGCCGCATGTGCCGGCGCCGGCGCAGCGGCATTCGCGCGCACCGCGCCCGGCTCGTCCGCGGCCGGCGCGGCAGAGCCGGCGGCCGCCTGCGGCGTATCGGCGCTCGCGCCGAACACCGACGAGAACACGTCCGGCAGCCCGTGTTCGTCCGTCGCATACGGATTCGCGACCGCGCGTGCGGGCGCGGCGGGCCGCGCGACGATCCCGGGCACGGCGGCCGCGGGCACGGCGGCGGGCAGCGCCGATTCCGGCAGGCGCGCTCGCACGGCAGCGGCGGCCGGCGGTGCGACCGCGGCCAGTTCGGCGTCGGCGAGTGCGACGATTTCGACGCTGCCGTCATCGAGCGCGCGGTTCGACAGCACGACGGCGTCGGCGCCCAGCGCCTCGCGCACCAGACGAAGCGCGTCGCGACTCGTCGCGCCGGTGAATTTGCGAATGTTCAAGCGGAACCCCCGATGACGTTAACAACCTTGATCGTGCGTGTATCCGGCACTTCGGCATACGACAGCACTTTCAATTGCGGCAGGCTGCGGCGCAGGAAGCGCGCAAGCATCGCGCGCAACGCGTGCTGCACGAGCAGCACGGGCGGCAGCCCGAGATTCTGTTGACGCAGCATCGCCTGTTGCGTGCCGGTCAGAAGCGTGTTCGCGAGTCCGGGCTCGAGGCCCGGATTCGCGCCGGTCGCGAGCGCCTGCGACAGCACGCGCTCGAGATTCGCGTCGAGCCCCATCACCTGCATGTCGCCCGTGCCCGGATACCACTGCTGCGTGATCGCGCGGCCGAGCGCGAGGCGCACGGCGGCCGTGATCTCGTATGCGTCGCCGCGGCCCGCATGCTCGGACACGGCCTCGAGGATCGTGCGCATGTCGCGGATCGGCACGCCTTCGTCGAGCAGGTTCTGCAGCACCTTTTGCAGCGTCGTCAGCGAGACCGTCTTCGGCACCAGATCCTCGACGAGCGACGGCGCGTCCTTGCCGGTGCGCTCGACGAGCGCCTGCACTTCCTGCCGGCCGAGCAGCTCGGCCGCGTGCTGGACGACCAGATGGTTCAGGTGCGTCGCGACCACGGTGCTCGCATCGACGACCGTGTAGCCGTACACCTGCGCCTGCTCGCGCATCGCGACGTCGATCCACACGGCGGGCAGCCCGAACGCCGGATCCTGCGTCGCGGCGCCCGGCAGCGCGGCCGTCACCTGCCCCGGATTGATCGCGAGCCACTGACCCGGAAACACTTCGCCCGTGCCGATCTCGACGCCCTTCAGCGCGATCCGGTACGCGTTCGGACGCAGTTCGAGGTTGTCGCGGATATGGATCACCGGCGGCAGGAAGCCGATTTCCTGCGCGAATTTCTTGCGGATGCTCTTGATCCGCTTGAGCAGCTCGCCGTCGCTGTTGCGATCGACGAGCGGAATCAGCCGGTAGCCGACTTCGAGGCCGAGCGGATCGATCAGCTGCACGTCGTCCCATGTCGCTTCGTGGCTGTCGGACGGCAGCGCGGCGGGCGGTGCGATCTCGGTCACGTCGCCGGCCGCCTTGCGTGCGGCCGCGCGCTTCGTCTGCGTGCGGGCAAGCCAGATCGCGCCGGCGCCGAGCGCGAGAAACGCGAAGTGCGGCATGCCGGGGATCAGCCCCATCAGCACGATGATCGCGCCCGTGATCGTCAGCACGCGCGGGTTCGTGAACAGCTGGCCGGTGATCTGCGTGCCGATGTCCTCGTCGGTCGCGACGCGCGACACGATCACGCCGGCCGCGGTCGAGATCACGAGCGACGGAATCTGCGCGACGAGGCCGTCGCCGATCGTCAGCAGCGTGTAGTTCTTGCCCGCGGCCGCGAAGCTCATGTCGTGCTGGATCATCCCGACGATCAGGCCGCCGATCACGTTGATCGCCATGATGATCAGGCCGGCGATCGCATCGCCGCGCACGAACTTCGACGCGCCGTCCATCGAGCCGTAGAACTCGGCCTCCTGCGCGACGGCCTGGCGGCGCTTGCGCGCCTGCTCCTCGTTGATGAGGCCCGCGTTCAGATCGGCGTCGATCGCCATCTGCTTGCCGGGCATCGCGTCGAGCGTGAAGCGCGCGGACACTTCCGCGATGCGCCCCGCGCCCTTCGTGATCACCATGAAGTTGATGATCATCAGAATCACGAACACGACGATGCCGACCGCGAAATTGCCGCCGACGAGGAAGTGGCCGAACGCCTCGATCACCTGGCCGGCCGCGTCCGGGCCCGTGTGGCCTTCGAGCAGCACGACGCGCGTCGACGCGACGTTCAGCGACAGCCGCAGCAGCGTCGAGAACAGCAGCACGCTCGGGAATGCCGCGAAGTCGAGCGGCTTCATCGTGTACATGCTGACGAGCAGCACCATCACCGACAGCGCGATGTTGAACGTGAACAGCAGATCCAGCAGCAGCGGCGGCAGCGGCAGGATCATCATCCCGAGGATCATGCAGATCAGGATCGGCCCGGCCAGCGCGCGCAGGTTGGTGCCGGCAAGCAGGTTCGCGCGCTTCGCGAAGAGCCCCGTGGTCGGCGTGCTCATGCGGCGCCTCCGTGCGTGCCGAGCGCGTCTTCGGCCTCGTCGCGCGCGTCGTCGGCAGACACCGTCGCACCCTTGTCGAGCTCGGCCGGCACGTCGAGATCGACGGGCGCGGCCGGGAACGCGCCGCCTTCGGCGCGGAAGCGCTTGAGCTGATAGACCCACGCGAGCACTTCGGCGACGGCCGAATACAGCGCGCCCGGAATCTCGCGTTCGAGTTCGACGTTGTGATAGAGCGCCCGCGCGAGCGGCGGCGCCTCGAGCAGCGGCACGTTGTGCTCGGCCGCGAGCTCGCGGATGCGCGCGGCGACGAGGTTCACGCCCTTCGCGACGACCTTCGGCGCGCGCATCTCGCCGTCCGCGTACTGCAGCGCGACCGCGAAGTGCGTCGGGTTCGTGACGACGACGTCCGCCTTCGGCACGGCCGCCATCATCCGGCGACGCGCGATCGCGCGCTGCTGCTGGCGAATCCGCCCCTTCACGTGCGGATCGCCTTCGTTCTCGCGGTGTTCGCGCTTCACTTCTTCCTTCGTCATGCGCAGCTTCTTGTTGTACTGCCAGAGTTGATACGGGACGTCGAGCGCGGCGACGACCAGCATCCCGGCCACCGTCGTGCCGCAGCACACGGCGACCAGATGCAGCGCGTCGACGAGCGCCGTATCGAGCGGCTGCGTCGCGAGCCCGAGCAGTTCGTCCTTGCTGCGCCAGATCGCGACGCCGCCGATGCCGCCGACGACGAGCGTCTTCGCGATCGACATGCCGAGCTGGATCGGCCCCTGGATCGAGAAGATGCGGCCGAGACCCGCGACCGGATTGAGCCGGTCGAACTTGAGCTCGAAGGTTTTCGGCGAGATCAGCCAGCCGCCGAGCGCCATCGGCGCGAGCAGCGCGGCCGCGCCGGTCAGTGCGAGGATCGGCAGCAGCGCGGCAAGCCCCTCGAGGCTCGCGCTGCCGGCCGCCGACAGCATCCGGTGCGTGTCGAATGCGGTCGCGCGGTCAAACTCGAACGCGCCGCGCAGCATCGCCTGCAGATGCGCGCCCGCCGGTCCCGCGAGCAGCCACGCGCCGTAGAAGCCCGCCGCGAGCAGCGCGAACGAAGCCAGCTCGCGCGAACGCGCGACCTGCCCCTCCTCGCGCGCCTTCTCGCGGCGTCTCGGAGTGGCGGCTTCGGTCCGGTCGAGATCGCTCTCGTCTGCCACGGGGCCTCCAGTCGGCTACGGCTACGGCGGAATGCCGCTTTTCACTGACAGCGATTATTGATGGACGCGTCAACCGCCGATCGGTCGAGCAAAGCCGGGAAAGGGGGGTATTTCTGCGAATCGGGCGGGCGCGATCGCCCGCCCGGCGCGGCTCGGCGGCGGGTGCCTGCGTGCCGCGTGCGGATGAAAAAAGGGGGCGACCGAGTCGCCCCCTTTTCGGTACGGCCGGCCGGGCCGCTCAGAATGCGACGTAAGGCGCTGCGCCGCCCATCGACCGGCGGTCCATGCCGAAGTAGATCGTCTTGCCGTAGAAATGCGGCAGGCCGAGATCGAGCCATTGCGACGAGCCGAACGGGCCGGCGATGTCGTTGAACGCGAACGTCGACGTGTTCGCGAACACCGCGTCCGCGTTCACGACTGGCATCGTCACGCCGGCCGACGTGCCGTTCTGGCCGGTCAGCGTCGCCGAGTAGGTCGTCGTCGACGTCGGGCAGTAGAACGACGTGTTGCGCGAACAGACCGCCTGCGAGGCGTCGTCGAAGAAATACGCGTTCGAACCCGTATCGAAGAACGCCGTCACGGTGCGGCCGAGGAACGTCGCGGTGACGTCGCCGGCCGTCGTCGACGTCAGTGTCGACGAAGCGCCCAGCGCGTTGTTGCTCTGCGTGCCGATGCCGAAGGTCAGCAGGCCCGTCGCGCTCGCCTGCCCGCTGTTCGAGATGTTCGGCATCTGCACGATCACGCCGTTGTTGTCGGTCGCGAAACGATGGACCGGATTCGCGACCTGCTGCGCGAGCGGCACGAGCGTGACCGTACAGCTCGCATTGCCGTTCGGGCACGCGTAGTAGTTGTTGTAGTCGGACGATGTCGACGTCACGCAGTTGTCGCCGCAGTCGTACGGTGCGGGCCCGATGCCCAGAATCCCGTTTGCGCCGAGCGTGCCGGCCGAGTTCGCCGATGTGTTGCCGTTCGTGCAGGACGTCGGCACGTTCGAGGTGCCGAGATCGCCGATGATCTGCACCGGCAGCGACGACGCCTGTTCGGAGCCGATCGACAGGTCGACCGTGCGCACCGAACCCCAGGTGTAGCTCGACACGAACTTGCCGCATTCGGCGAGCGGCGCGCCGCCGCTCGTCGTCTGCGGTAGGCTGCCGAGCAGGCCCGATACCGCGGTGCCGACGAGCCTCAGGCCGTACGACGCAGTGTCGACGAGCACGTTGTTGACGACCTGGCAATTCGTGGTGCCCGGCGCACAGACCGTCACGCTGACCGTCGGAATGTTGATGACGCTCGCGACACCGGAATTGACCGTGATGACGGCCGTGTTCGCGGTGTTGGCCGTGCCGCCGCCCGAGCCGGAGCCGCCGGTGCCGCCCGATCCGCCGGTATTGCCGCCGCCCGTCGAACTGCCGCCGCCTGCGGCACTACCGCCGCCGTCCCCATCGCCGCCGCCGCACGCGACGACCGTCAACGCCGTCGCGATCGCCAGACCCGCGACGCCGACCCAGCGGATGAAAGTACGAGGAATTCGCAAGATCGTTCTCCCGCAGTCACTGGATGTCGTTGCCGGTCAGCCCGGCGGGCAGTGCGTTCGGCAGCCATGCCTGGCCCGAGAACGCGCCCATGTGGCCGCCCGTGCGGATCACGAGCCCGCTGGTCGCGACGGACACCGGCGCGCGCCAGCCGCGTGCCGCGTGCGCGGCTTCGACGCCGGCCGTGTACTGCGGGAAATAGCTGCCGAGCAGCGACGCGAGATCCGGTACCGTCGGCCCGCGCCATGCGAGACCGAACACGGTGCCCGCGCTCGAGGTGTATTCGTGGATCACGGTGCCGGAACCGAGCGTGATCTCGCGCATCGTGTACGCGGCCGCGCTCGTCGGCGCGCCGTCGGCCGAGCGCATCGCGCGCTGCATCGCGCGCACGGTGGCCGCCGGATCGTTGGCGGGCGGCGACATCGGCGCCCCGCCCAGTTCGGCGTACGCGTGGGTCGCCCACAGCACGCCCGTTGCAACTGCCGCGTGCGCGGCAGCCCTACCCAAACGTTTCAGCTTCACGTTCCCCCCCAGGGACTGGCGTCGACGCGGGCGCCGCCGCCCGCGATCGCGATGATCGTATGAATGACGCTGCGTTGCTGCTGACGCGTAGTATGCCCGCGGAGTGTGTCCAAGTGTCAATTCCGCACGGAAATGCCGACGCGCGGCCGCCGCCCAGGGGGACGGCGCGGCCGCGACGCTCGACGCGCCGTGTCAGAAGCCGAGGCTGGCGAGCAGGTCGTCCACCTGCGCCTGGTCCTGCACGACGTCGGGCTTGCCTTCCGGCGCGATCTGCGGGCCGTTCAGCAGCGACTCGGGGCTGCCGGTCGCGCTCGTCTTCTCGGCCGCGAGCGCAGCGGCCGTCGCCGCGAACTGCTCGCGCCGTTCCGGCGCAATATTCTCGACCAGCACGGTCAGCAGCTGCTGCTCGATCAGGTAGACCATGTCCATGATCTTCTTGATCACCTGGCCGGTCAGATCCTGGAAGTCCTGCGCGAGCATGATTTCGAGCAGCTGGGCGTTGGTCGCCGAGGTCGCGTCGGGCAGCGCGCGCAGGAACGCGCGCGTGTCGTCCATCAGCTCGCGCACTTCCGCATGCTCGATCGGTGCCGCATACCACTGCGCCCAGCGCGCGTCCAGTGCCTCCGCTTCGTTCTGGACGCGCTCCTGCACCGGCTTGGCGATCTCGATCGCGTTCAGCACGCGCTCGGCAGCCTGCTCGGTCATCGTCGCGACGTAGCGCAGCCGGTCGCGTGCATCGGGCACCGCTTCCGCCGCGCGCTCGACGTGCTTGTCGAGCCCGAGCTCGCGCATCGAGTCGCGCAGCGTGCGCGTGAGCTGGCCGATGCGCGCGAGGATGCGGTCGCTCGCGAGATCGGCGCCTTCGGGCTGGCTGTCGCCGCCGAACGGCGCATCGCCCGGCGCGGCATGGATCGGCTCGTTCACGTCAGCTCCCGGCCTTGGCCATCTTGTCGATGATCTTGTTCAGCTTCTCGTCGAGCGTCGCGGCCGTAAACGGTTTCACGACGTAGCCGCTCGCGCCGGCCTGCGCGGCCGCGATGATGTTCTCCTTCTTCGATTCCGCGGTGACCATCAGCACCGGCAGATGCGCGAGCGACGCGTCCGCGCGGATTTCCTTCAGCATCGCGAGGCCGTCGAGGTTCGGCATGTTCCAGTCCGAAATTACGAAATCGAAGCCGCCGCCGCGCAGCCGCGCAAGACCGGCCGCGCCGTCCTCGGCCTCGTCGACGTTCGTATAGCCCAGTTCCTTGAGCAGGTTGCGGACGATCCGGCGCATCGTCGGGAAATCGTCCACCACCAGGATTTTCATGCTCTTGTCCATCGTCGTTCCTTTCCAGATTCGTTTCCGTCCGGGCGCGCGTCATCGCACGCGTCCCGCGACATTCCATTCAGACGCGCTGCACGCGATCGCCCATCGTCGCGAGCCGCGCCATCACGCGGCGGCTCATTTCCGCCAGCGGCGCGACCTCGTCGGCGGCGCCGAGCGCGATCGCCTCGCGCGGCATCCCGAATACGATGCAGCTCGCCTCGTCCTGCGCGAACGTATGCGCGCCCGCACGCTTCATCTCGAGCAGTCCGGCCGCGCCGTCGCGGCCCATCCCCGTCAGAATCACGCCGAGCGCGTTCTTGCCCGCGTGCGTCGCCGCCGAGCGGAACAGCACGTCGACCGACGGCCGGTGACGGTTTACCGGCGGCTCGTCCGAGAGCTGCGCGATGTAGTTCGCGCCGCTGCGCGCGAGCAGCAGGTGCGCATGGCCGGGCGCGATGTACGCATGGCCCGGCAGCACGCGCTCGCCGTGCTCGGCTTCCTTCACCGCGATCCGGCACAGCCCGTTGAGCCGCTGCGCGAACGACTTCGTGAAGCCGGGCGGCATGTGCTGCGCGATCAGCACGGCCGGCGCATCGGGCGGCAGCGGCGTCAGCACCTCGCGGATCGCCTCGGTGCCGCCCGTCGACGCGCCGATGATGATCAGCTTCTCGGTACTGACGAGCGGGTTGTTGACCATCGGCGCGGCCGGGTGCCCGCCCGCCGCGCGAGCGGCCGCCTGCGGCTGCGGCGTCTGGCGCACGCGCGCGCGCGATGCCGCGCGGATCTTGTCCGCGAGCTTTTCCGCGTAGTCGAGCATCCCGTCGCGAATCCCGACGCGCGGCTTCGTGACGAAATCGACCGCGCCGAGTTCGAGCGCGCGCAGCGTGATCTCCGAGCCGCGCTCGGTCAGCGACGACACCATCACGACCGGCATCGGCCGCAGGCGCATCAGCTTCTCGAGGAAGTCGAGCCCGTCCATGCGCGGCATCTCGACGTCCAGCGTCAGCACGTCGGGGTTGTGCTGCTTGATGAGCTCGCGCGCGACGAGCGGATCGGGCGCGGTCGCGCATACCATCATGTCCGGCTGGCCGTTGATGATCTCGGTCATCAGGCTGCGGATCAGCGCCGAGTCATCGACGCACAACACTTTGATCTTCTGCACTACGTTCACGCCTCCTGCTTTTTCGATGGGGTCGCGGGGTGCGCGGCCCCGGCAATCGGGCTGCCGGCATACGGGCTTCCGGCATACGGGCTTCCGGCGTACGGGCTGCCGCCGCTTGCGCTGCCGGTCCGCGCAGCGCCTGCCGTGCCGCTCGCGCCCGCCCTCGTGCTCGCGCCGCGCGCGCCGAACAGCTCGATGCGCGGCCGCGCCGGCTGCGGCGCAGCCGGCGGCTTCGTCCGGAACAGCTCGACGTGCGCGCGCGCCGCCCGCAGCCGCTCGGCCTCGCGCGCGAGCGCGGCTTCGCGCTCGGTGACGCCCGGCACCTGCAGCCGCAGCTTCTTCACCATCGCGCGGCCGGTGTGCGGCATGAACGCGACCTTGCGCGGATGCACGCCCTGCAGATCCTCGGCGGTGATGCGGATGCGTTCGAGCGCGAGGTAGCGGCGCACGAAGTCGGCGTTGCGATCGCCGATGTTGATCGTCGTCATGCCGGCGAGCACGGCCGCGCCGCCGAACACCTTCGCTTCGAAGCGATCGCGGCGCGCGCCGGCCTTGATCAGTTCGTTGATCAGCACTTCCATCGCGTACGCGCCGTAGCGCATCGATTCCGATGCGGGCGCGCCGGCGTCCGCGCCGTCGTCCGGCAGCATGAAATGGTTCATCCCGCCGATGCCCGCGAACGGATCGTGCAGGCAGGCGGCGACGCACGAGCCCAGCACGGTCGTCAGCACCATGTCGTCGGCCGTCGTATAGAACTCGTTCGGCAGCAGCTTCACGCCGGGCAGGCCGAAGTGGTTGTCGAAGTAGCGGTTCGTCGCAATCGGCAGCGCGCTCATCCGCGGCCTCCGGACACGCCCGCGGCGGCGGCGGCGTGCGCGCGCAGGCGCGGCGGCGCGGCGTCGGCCGGCGGCGCGCCGCGCGGGCGTGCGCCGCCCGCCGCATCGCGCGTCAGCTCGTAGACGGTCTGCCCGCGCAGCCGGAACGCCTGCGTCACGTACGTGAAGTTCTCCGAGTGGCCGGCGAACAGCAGCCCGCCCGGTTTCACGAGCGGCTCGAAGCGTGCGAGTACCTGGCTCTGCGTCGGCTTGTCGAAATAGATCATCACGTTGCGGCAGAAGATCGCGTCGAACGGCTTCGCGATCCCGTAGTCGGCATCGGTCAGGTTCAGCTGCTCGAAGCGGATCATCGCGCGCAGTTCGGGCCGCACCTTCACGCGGCCCGCCTGCGCGCCCGTGCCCTTCAGGAAGAAGCGCTTCAGCCGCTCCGGCGACAGATGCTTGACCTGATCGTAGGTATAGATGCCGGCCTCGGCCTTCGCGAGCACCTGCGTGTCGAGGTCGGTCGCGAGGATCGACGCGCTGCGCGCCGCCGATTCGCCGAGCGCCTCGATCAGCGTGATCGCGATCGAGTACGGCTCCTCGCCGGTCGATGCCGCCGAGCACCACACCGACACCGGCGCCGCGCGGCCCTTCACGAACTCCGCGAGGATCGGGAAATGGTGCGACTCGCGAAAGAACGCGGTGAGGTTCGTCGTCAGCGCATTCGTGAACGCTTCCCACTCGGCCGCGTCGTTCTCCTGTTCGAGCAGGTCGAGATACTCGCGAAACGAGTCGAGCCCGCGCGCGCGCAGCCGCCGCGCGAGCCGGCTATACGCCATGTCGCGCTTGTGATCGGACAGCGAGATGCCCGCACGACGATGGATCAGCGCGCGGATGCGCGCGAAATCCGCGCCCGTGAACGCGAAGTCGCGCCCCGGCTCGCCCGCGCGAGGCGAGGCATCCGGTGCATCGGGTCGAAACGGCACGCGCGCGGCCTGCATGATTTAGAAGGTCTCCCAATCGTCGTCGGACGCGCCGGCCGTCGCCAGCGCCGGCTTCTCGCCGTTCAGCGCCGGACGCACGAGCGCGGGCTTCGCGGCCGGCTTGTCCGCCGGTGCGGCCGCCTTCGCGACGCGCGGGCCGTAGCCCGACGCGGCCGGCGCGTCCTTCGCCGCCGGCGTGCGCGCGGCCGAGTCGGCGGCCGTGCGGGCGGCGCTCGACGATGCGGCCGAGCCGGATGCACGTCGAGCCGGCTGCGATGCGGTGTTCGATGCGTTCGATCCGTTCGATGCAGCATGCGATGCGTTCGATGCGCCCGGCGCCGGCAGCGCGGCGACCGGCGCGTCGTCGCGCGGCGTGCCGGCCGGCAGCGCGGGCACGGCCGCCGCTTCGACCGCACGCGCGGTACGCATCGGCGCGAGCGCCGTGCCGCCCGCGACGCGCCAGCTCGACACGATCGCCTTCATCTGACGCGTCTGCTCCTCGAGCGACGCGGCCGCAGCGGCCGCCTGCTCGACGAGCGCCGCGTTCTGCTGCGTGACGGCGTCCATCTGGCCGACCGCGCGATTGACCTGCTCGATGCCGGTCGACTGCTCGTCCGACGCGGCGCTGATTTCGCCCATGATGTCCGTCACGCGGCGCACGGCCTGCACGATCTCGTCCATCGTGGAGCCCGCGCGCGCGACGAGCGCCGAGCCGCTATCGACCTTCGCGGCCGAATCGCCGATCAGCTGCTTGATCTCCTTGGCGGCCGTCGCGCTGCGCTGCGCGAGCGAGCGCACTTCGCCGGCGACCACCGCGAAGCCGCGGCCCTGCTCGCCTGCGCGCGCCGCTTCGACCGCCGCGTTCAGCGCGAGGATGTTGGTCTGGAACGCGATCCCTTCGATCGTGCCGATGATGTCGACGATCTTGCCCGAGCTCGCCGCGATGTCCTGCATCGTCGACACGACCTGGCCGACCACCTCGCCGCCCTGCGTCGCGATGTCCGAAGCGTTCACGGCGAGCTGGCTCGCCTGCCGCGCGTTCTCCGCGTTCTGGCGCACGGTGCCGGTCAGCTGCTCCATGCTCGACGCGGTTTCCTGCAGCGACGCGGCCTGTTCCTCGGTGCGCTGCGACAGATCCGTATTGCCGGTCGCGATCTCGCGCGCGCCGACGTCGATCGATTCGGTGCCGCGGTGCACGGCCTGCACCATCGCGGTCACGGCATCCTGCATGCGCTTGATGCCGCCGAACAGCCGGCCGATCTCGTTCTTGCTGAACACGTGCACCGGCTGCGTGAGGTCGCCGCCGGCGACCCGTTCGAAATGCGCGATCGCGTCCTCGAGCGGCTTGACGATCAGCCCGCGCAGCGCGAAGCGGATCGCGATCACGACGACGAACGCGATCGCGATGCCGGCCGCGATCAGCGCGATCATCAGCGAGATCTGCGATTGCGTCGACGCGTGGCGGTCGTTCGCGCGCTGCTGCAGCGACGCGATCACGGCCGCGGCGGCCTGGTCGTATGCGACGAACATCGGGCTGATCTTCGTATCGGCGACCGCGTGGTAAGCGGCCATGTCGCCCGCGCGCGCGGCCGCGAACTCCGGCTCGACGCCTTCCTTCACGATCGTCGCGTAGCGCGCGGCGAGCTCGTCGACGAGCGCCTGCTCGACGCCGAGCTTCGGCGTCGACTGGAACGTCTGCCAGTTCTGGTTCGACTTCGCGAACAGCTCCTGCGCACGATCGAGCACCTTCGCGGCCTCGGCCGCGTTGCCGGCCTCGGTCAGCGAGCGGAAGCGGTCGAGCGACACGCGCGCGCGCAGCAGATACGACGACGTGTCGTCGAGCGCGTGGATCGCCGGCAGATCGACGTGCGCGATCTCGTCGAGCGAGCGGCTCGCGTGATTCAGCGCGAACAGACCGAGGCCGCCGATCGCGGCGGCAAGACAGACGAGGATGAGTCCGACCGCCGTGAGCGTCGTGCGGATCGACCAGTTTTGCAGCATCGCAGATTCTCCCGAAGTTCCGTGCGCGCGTATCGCGCGCTTATGCGCCGAGCGTTTCGATCAGCGCCATTTCCCGGCTCGACATCAGCTTCTCGATGTCCATCAGGATCAGCATCCGGCCGTCGACGGTGCCGAGGCCCGTCAGATATTCGGTGGTCAGCGTCGCGCCGAATTCGGGCGCCGGCATGATCTGCTCGGCCGACAGCGTGAGCACGTCCGACACGCCGTCGACGACCATCCCGACGACGCGATGCGCGACGTTCAGAATGATTACGACCGTCTGGTGGTCGTACTCGACGCGGCCGAGGTGGAACTTGATCCGCATGTCGACGATCGGCACGATGATGCCGCGCAGGTTGATCACGCCCTTGATGAAATCGGGCGCGTTCGCGATCCGCGTGACGCTGTCGTAGCCGCGGATCTCCTGCACCTTCAGGATGTCGATCCCGTATTCCTCGTCGCCGAGCGTGAACACCAGGAATTCCTGGCCCGTCGCGTCGCCATGTTCCGCGTCGCGGCGGCCGGTCGTCGCGTTGGCCGCGTTCGCCGCGGCCGGATTGATCATTTGGACTTCAGCAGACACGTTTGCCCCCAATCGGTTGATGGCGAGAGTCAGAACATCGCGAGCTCGGCGCCCGCCCGGGCGCCGTGCGTCGCACGGGTTTCGCGGTTCAGCGCCGCGACGTCGACGATCAGCGCGACGCTGCCGTCGCCGAGGATGGTCGCCGCGGAGATGCCGTGCACCTTGCGGTAGTTGGTCTCGAGGTTCTTCACGACGACCTGCTGCTGGCCGACCAGCTCGTCGATCAGCATCGCGAAGCGGCGCCCCTCGGTTTCCATGATCGTGACGATCCCCTGCGTCGGATCGGTGCGCGCGCCCTCGACCGAGAACACCTCGTGCAGCGCCACGAGCGGCAGGTACTCGCCGCGCACGCGCACCACGCGCTCGCCGTTGCCCACCGTGTAGATGTCGTCGTTCGACGGCTGCAGCGACTCCATCACGAAGTTCAGCGGCAGAATGAAGATCTCGCTGCCGACCTTCACCGACATCCCGTCGAGGATCGCCAGCGTGAGCGGCAGCACGATCCGCGTGGTCGTGCCGCGCCCGGCCTGCGACGAGATCTCGACGTGGCCGCCCATCGACTGGATGTTGCGCTTCACGACGTCCATCCCGACGCCGCGGCCCGACACGTCGGTCACCGTCTCGGCAGTCGAGAAGCCCGGCGCGAAGATCAACTGCCAGACTTCGTCGTCGCTGATGTTCTCGGGAATCTGCATGCCCTGCTTCGCGGCCTTCGCGAGGATCCGCTCGCGGTTCAGGCCCGCGCCGTCGTCGCTGACCTCGATCACGATGTTGCCGCCGTGATGCGCGGCCGACAGCACGAGCTGGCCGACCGCATCCTTGCCGGCCGCGATCCGCTTGTCGACCGTCTCGATGCCGTGGTCGAGACTGTTGCGCACGAGGTGCGTGAGCGGATCGATGATCCGCTCGATCAGGCTCTTGTCGAGTTCGGTCGCCTGACCGAACGTGACCAGTTCGACCTGCTTGCCGAGCTTGCCGGCGAGATCGCGCACGAGGCGCGGGAAGCGGCTGAACACGTAGTCCATCGGCATCATGCGGATCGACATCACCGCTTCCTGCAGATCGCGCGCGTTGCGCTCGAGCTGCGCCATCCCGTTGAACAGGCGGTCGTGCAGCGCCGGGTCGAACGCGCTCGCGGTCTCGGCGAGCATCGCCTGCGTGATCACGAGTTCGCCGACGAGGTTGATCAGCTGGTCGACCTTCTCGACGCCGACGCGGATCGAACTGCCTTCCGCGCCTGCCGCGGCGGCCGCGGCCGGACGTGCGCGCTTGTCGTCGTGATGCGCGGCCGGCTGCGCGGCCGCGGACGGCACGGGCGATTCGGCGTGCGCGGCAGGCGCGGCGGCCGCTGCGGCGGATGTGGTCGATGCGGCCGGCGCCGGTGCCGGTGCGGCGGCAGTTGCCGCGGACGCCGCTGCCGGCGCGGCAGGCGGCGGCTCGGCGACGACCGGTGCAGCCGCAGCCGCAGCCGGCTGCGTGGCGGCCGGCGCGGCGCCGCGCGCGATCCGGATCTGGCTTTCGTCGATCACGAAGCAGCACACCGCGACGATGTCGTCGGACGGCACGTCGGATTCGAGCCACAGCGTCAGCGCGTCGCCGACTTCGGTGCGGCCGACGATCCGGCCGAGATTGCCGAGTTCCTCGACGAGCAGCGCCTGATCCTTCGCGTCCACGCCGGTCAGCGTGATCTTCAGGTGCGGACCGTCGCCGTCGGCGGCGGCGTCGGCCTGCGGCGCCGGTGCGCCGGCCGCGGACGGATGCGCGGCCGCGACCGCCTGCTCGACGACATGGTCGGGCGCGCGCTGGCCGGCCGCCGCTGCGGATGCAACGGCCGGCGTGGCGGGCGCGGGCGCCGCGACGGCGACCGCCGCCGGTGCGGCCAACGATGCCGCCGCGCCGCCGCTATCGGCCTGCAGCCGCTCGAGCTTTGCGCAGATCGCCGCGGCGGCCGCCGCGTCGGGTTCGGCGCTCGCGCGGTAATCGGCAAGCTGGTCGGACAGCACGTCCTTCGTCTCGAGGAACGCGTCGACCATTTCCTTCGTCAGCGTCAGCTCGTGGTTGCGCGCGCGGTCGAGCAGCGATTCGAGAATGTGCGTGGTGTCGGTCAGCGCGGAGAACCCGAACGTCGCCGCGCCGCCCTTGATCGAATGCGCGGCCCGAAAGATCGCAGCGAGATCCTCGGCGTCGGGCGAGCCGACGTCGAGGTTCAGCAGCAGTTGCTCCATCTGCGCGAGCAGCTCGTCCGCTTCGTCGAAGAATGTCTGGTAGAACTGAGTGATGTCGAGAGTCATGCCCGGTCACCGGTTGGGTTCATCGCGTTCATGTCAATTGGCGGCCGGCTCGGACAGCGTCGCGACAAGCTCGACGAGCACGCCCGGGTCGATCGGCTTTTCGATCCAGCCGGTCGCGCCCGCGTCGCGCGCCGCCGCCTTGAACGCATCGCTGCCTTCGGTCGTCAGCACGAGGATCGGCGTGTCCGCATACGCGCTCAGTTGACGCAGCGCGGCGATCAGCTCGAGCCCGCTCTTGCGCGGCATGTTCTGGTCGGTCAGCACGAGGTCGTATGGCGTCGTCGCCGCGAGGTCGAAGCCGGCTTCGCCGTCCGCCGCCACCGTCACCTCGTAGCCCGCCTGCGCGAGCGTCGCGTGCAGCAGCGCGCGCATCGTCGCGGAATCGTCGATCGCGAGAATGGTCCGGATCATGCGTGCCTCCGACCTGCCGCACCGGCAAGGCGGGCCGCGCTGTCGGGCGGCAACGGACGTCGTGCGCGTGAAGATCGTTTCATGGGTGTCTCGAATCGAATCAACATCAGGGTTTCGGCGCGGCCGCAACGGGCGACACCGGCGCGACCGGCGCCGGATGCGCGCCGGCGAGCTGCTGCGCGAGCTGCGTCGAGCCCGCGGCGTCGGCCGACAGCGTCGTGGTCGTCGTGTCGTCGCGCGTCAGCGCCTCTTCGGATTTGCGGTTCAGCACGATCACGCTGATCCGGCGGTTTTCCGGGTCCAGCGGATCGGCCTTGTTCAGGTTCTGCGTCGACGCGAGGCCGAGCACGCGCAGCACCTTCGCCTCGTCCATGCCGCCCGCGATCAGCTCGCGGCGCGACGCGTTCGCGCGATCGGCGGACAGCTCCCAGTTGCTGTAGCCGCCCTCGCCGCCCGCGTACGGCACCGCATCGGTGTGGCCCTGCACGATGATCCGGTTCGGCACGTCGTTCAGCGTCTTGCCGATTTCACGCAGGATGTCGCGCATGTACGGCTCGACCTGATCGCTCGACATCGCGAACATCGGCCGCTTCTGCGTATCGACGATCTCGATGCGCAGCCCCATCAGCGTCGAGTCGATGCGGATCTGCTGCTTGAACTGGCGCAGCGTCGGGTTCGCTTCGATCGCGGCCATCAGCTTGATCTGCAGGTCGTGCAGCCGCACCTGCTCGCGCCGCTCGAGCGCGCCCTGCATCCGCGCCTGAGCGGTATCGTCGGTCGGCTTCGCGACGCGCTCGGCCAGTTGCGTCGTGCCGTCGGTGCGGCGCAGCGTGCCCGCGTCGACGCTCGACAGGTCGCGCCCGCCACCGTTGATGATGCTCGAGTCCTGCGAGCTGCGATCGCCGCTGCCGAACAGCGCCGCCCTCAGCGGCGTGTTGAAGTATTCGGCGATTCCCTTCAGCTGTACCGGCGTGACCGAGCTCAGCAGCCACATCAGCAGGAAGAAGGCCATCATCGCCGTCATGAAGTCCGCATACGCGAGCTTCCATGCGCCGCCGTGATGGCCCTTCTTCTGCGGGGCCACCCGCTTGACGACGATCGCGCGTTCCTTGCCCTTGCTCATCGCTCGCTCCGCGTCATTTCGCCTTCACGCGGCGCACGTGCTCTTCGAGTTCCGCGAACGACGGGCGCTCCGGCGAGAACAGCACCTTGCGGCCGAACTCGACCGCGATCGCAGGCGCATAGCCGTTCAGGCTCGCGAGGATCGTCACCTTGATGCACTGGAACATCTTCGTCGACTCGGCCACGCGCTGCTCCGCGAGGCTCGCGAGCGGCCCGATCAGCCCGTACGACAGCAGGATCCCGAGGAACGTGCCGACCAGCGCCTGCGCGATCATCGCGCCGAGCACCGCGGGCGGCTTGTCGGCCGACGCCATCGTGTGCACGACGCCCATCACCGCCGCGACGATCCCGAATGCCGGCATCGCGTCGCCGACGCGCATCAACGCATGCGCGGGGCCTTCGCCTTCCGCATGGTGCGTCTCGATCTCCTCGTCCATCAGGCTCTCGATCTCGAACGCGTTCATGTTGCCGCCGACCATCAGGCGCAGGTAATCGGTCAGGAATTCGACGATGTGGCGATCGGCGAGGATCTTCGGGTACTGCGTGAAGATCGGGCTCTTCTCCGGATCGTCGATGTCGGCCTCGAGCGTCAGCGTGCCTTCCTTGCGCGCCTTCGCGAGCAGCACGTACAGCAGCGCCATCAGCTCCATGTACACGTCCTTCGTGTATTTCGAGCCCTTGAACAGCGTCGGCAGCACGCGCACCGTCGCCTTGATCGTCTTGGTGCCGTTGCCGAGGATGAACGCGCCGAGGCCGGCGCCCGCGATCATCAGGATTTCGAGGGGCTGGACCAGCGCGCCCAGATGCCCGCCCGCCAGCGCATAGCCGCCGAAGACGGACAACAGCGTCACGAGTGTTCCTACGATAATCAGCACTGCCTGTCCCTCACGAAAGACCGGCGGGGAGACCGCCGTTAAGTGGTTTACGGCAGTGGGCAGGAAAACTTTCGCGGCCGCGCGGGCACACGCGGACGGTGTTTACCAGCAATCCGCCGGGGGCGGCGCGGCGCGCACGACGCCGCACGCACGCGTGCCGGACGGCCGTGCGGCACGGCCAATGCGCCGCGCGGCGCGCGTCAGGCGGCCGCGGCGGCCAGCTCGGCGCGCGCGGCTGCCGCCTTGCGCGTCTTGCCCGCGCGCGACGGCGGCTGGCACAGCCCGCAGACGAAACCTTGCTGCGGATCATGCGCATGGGCGACGAAATGCCCGCCGCAGCGCGTGCACGGCGTCATCTGCAGCATCCCGGAATCGAAGAAGCGTACGAGCGTCCAGGCGCGCGTGAGGCTCAGCGCCGCTTCGTCGCCGGACAGCGAGACGTGCTCCAGATAGAGCCGGTACGCCTTCACGATCGCGTGGATCGGCTCGCAGCGGCCGTGATCCTGCATGAAGCGGTAGATGTTGTAGAACAGCGACGAATGGATGTTCGGCTGCCACGTCATGAACCAGTCGGTCGAGAACGGCAGCATTCCCTTCGGCGGCGAAACGCCCTTCAGTTCCTTGTACAGCTTGATCAGACGATCCCGCGACAGGCTCGTCTCCGCCTCCAGCAGCTGCAGCCGGGCGCCCAGTTCGATCAGTTCGATGGCGAGGGTGATTTCCTTCACCTCGATCACGACGCTTTTGCTTGCCATGGTGATAACGTTCGCGTGTCGTTGTTCGGATGCTGCGCCCATGCGCCGGCGCCGGCGCGGCGCGCCGGCTCGAACGCAGGACAGGAAGGATCAGCGGACGCTTTCGACCGGTTGTCCGGCCATCAGGATCGCCGAGTGCGCGCGTGCGACGACGTCGCTGCGGCCTTTGTCGGCGAGCGACGACAGCAGCGCGTGATCGTCGAAGCGGAAGCGGCACAGCATCTGATTCGACGCGGCGAGCTTGACCGTCTGCGCGAGCGTGAGGTTTGCAAGCACGTCGGCCAGTTCCTCGGAGATGCCCATCCGGAACATGCCCATTGCCTTGTCTTCGCGCAGCAGGCGCTGCGCGAGCAGCAGGTACGACAGGTTGACCTCTTTGATCTCGCCTAGCATTTCGCTGGTGGCGCTCATGATTCCCCCGTGAGAAGCGTTGCTTTGGCCATTCATGTTTATGGAAACGTTTGCTCGATCCGGCGCACCTGATGCACTCGGTCGGCATGTTTATAGTCTTACAGCGCGAATTTTGGCCAAACGGGAATGGCACCGGTATCAGCGAAGTGGCGTATGCAGTGCAGGATTTGTCTGTAAACCGTGTAGGAATTTTTCCGACAAGGCGAATTGAAAGCTTGAATGAGGACAAATGCGGCGTGCGATTTGGCGAGACCTGCGCCGATACGCCGCGGAGGGCCGTCCGGCAAGGCATGCCGGGACGCGAATCGGTAAAAATTATAGTGGTTTTTCATGATGGTGCAACAATCGCGTTGACCATCTCCATTCGTGTTTCCGTGCCCTTTTTATTCGGGTTTTCGCGTATTTCATCGTGTAACAAGCCTTAAGTGTTTGAAAAAACACTCGAACCCCGCCGAGCGATCCCGATAATGGACTCCAACGGGCGTCGACACGACGCGTGTCGCACCGCCCCGGCATCGCGTGGCGCCGGCCCGCCGTTCTCGTCGAACCGGCCCGCCAGCCCCGCCGACCGTAGCGTCGGCACTTTCCGCAACCGCAGTACGGGACCGAGCGAGCCGCATCCCGCGGCTCGGACGGATCGAACGACGAACCGGGGCGCCGCTTCCGGTCCTCATCGACCGTCTTGCAGGGCCCGAGCAACGTCGAGGCGGCCGGTTCGGGCCGACCGTTTTACAAGGGACCCGGAGCCAGGGCCGAACGCTCCCGGGTCGACCGTGGTACATGGGACCCGGCCAGCGCTGCGGCGCGAATCCGGGTCGACACAGGAGAACGTCCATGCGCATTGCCCAGATCGCGCCGCTGTATGAAGCCGTCCCGCCGAAACTGTACGGCGGCACCGAACGCGTCGTGTCCTATCTCACCGAGGCGCTCGTCGAGCTCGGCCACGACGTGACGCTGTTCGCCAGCGGCGACTCGGTGACGTCCGCGCGCCTCGAAGCGGCATGGCCGCGCGCGCTGCGGCTGGATCCGTCGATCCGCGATTCGATGGCGCCCCATATGCGCCTGATCGAGCAGGTGGCGCGCGTCGCGCATGAATTCGACGTGCTGCACTTCCATCTCGACTATCTGCCGTTTCCGCTGATGTCGCGGCTCGACACGCCGTACGTGACGACGCTGCACGGCCGCCTCGACCTGCCCGAACTGCAGCCCGTATTCGACGCGTTCCCGAACGCGCCGGTCGTGTCGATCTCGAATTCGCAGCGCAAGCCGCTGCCGCAGGCCGCGTGGGCCGGCACCGTCTATCACGGGCTGCCGGAGACGCTGCTCACGCCGCAGCCCGACGTGAAGCCCGAATATCTGGCATTCCTCGGCCGCATCTGTCCCGAAAAGCGCGTCGACACCGCGATCCGGATCGCTGCGCAAAGCGGGCTGCCGCTGAAGATCGCCGCGAAGGTCGACAAGGCCGACGCCGACTACTTCAAGGAAGTGATCGAGCCGCTGCTCGGCCAGGCGCACGTGGAGTTCATCGGCGAGATCAACGAGGCGCAGAAGCCGGCGTTCCTGTCGGGCGCGAAGGCGCTGCTGTTCCCGATCGACTGGCCGGAGCCGTTCGGCCTCGTGATGATCGAGGCGATGGCGTGCGGCACGCCGGTCGTCGCGTTCAACCGCGGCTCGGTGCCGGAGGTGATCGAGGACGGCGTGACGGGCTTTATCGTCGAGGATGTGCAAGGCGCGGTCGGCGCGCTGCACCGGATCGACAGCCTGTCGCGCGACGCGATTCGCGCGCGTTTCGATACGCGATTCAGCGCCAAGGCGATGGCGCAGCGCTACGTCGAAACTTACGAATCGCTTTGCGCCAACGCCCGACGGCCGGCATTGCGCCGCGTGGCCGGCGCGTAACGCCGAAATCCGCGCGAAATAGCCGGTGAAAATCGCGCCGAAATCCGGCGCGTAAAACCAAAGAGCCGCATCGACGATGCGGCTCTTTCTTTTTGGCTGTCGGTCACTCCATCAGGAAACGGTCGCGGTTTTTGCCGACGATCCAATTCGGCGGCTTGCCGCGACCGCTCCAGGTCGCGCCCGTCTTCGGATCGCGGTATTTCGGCGGCAGCGGCGCCTTTTTGGGCGGACGGCCGCGGCGCGCGCGCTCGGCAAAGCCGAGATCCTGCGCGGTCAGCCCGTATTCGTCGATCAGGCGCCGGATATCGGCAATCACGGCTTCGACTTCCTGACGCCGCACCTCGTCCGCCTGGGCCTGCAATTCGGCGATCTGGGCCTTGAGTTTTGCGTATTGAGACATTTTTTGACTCCCCTTTCCATGATGCGCCCCGGCGCATCCGCCGCGACACGGCCCCCGCTCAATCCGTCCTGCGCCGTGCCAATCGAAATTAATGCCGACATTTTTAACCGGTCCGCATATATCGAGAATGCGGACTTATTCTAATAAAGCGATTTGTCAGCTACTCAAATTTAACAATCGTTGACCACGATGCGGCGTTTCATTTCCTATAATCCAGACCAATTCCGGACGGCGGCTAAATCGTAACCGTCGCCGGTTTGTCTTCAACCCACTTGAACGAGGTCCTCACATGAATCTTTCTCAGCGGCTCGCTGCAGAGGTATTCGGCACGTTCTGGCTGGTGCTCGGCGGGTGCGGCAGCGCCGTGCTGGCCGCCGCCTTCCCGGGCCTCGGCATCGGATTTGCCGGCGTCGCGCTCGCATTCGGGCTCACCGTCCTGACGATGGCGTTCGCGATCGGCCACATTTCGGGCTGCCATCTGAATCCGGCCGTGAGCGTCGGCCTGACGGTCGCCGGGCGCTTCCCGGCACGCGACCTCGTCCCGTACATCGTCGCACAGGTGGTGGGCGCAACGATCGGCGCGTTCGTGCTGTATCTGATCGCGACCGGCAAGCCGGGCTTCGACGTCGTCGGCAGCGGTTTCGCGACGAACGGTTTCGGCGAGCGCTCGCCGGGCCACTACTCGCTCGCGGCGTCGTTCATCTGCGAAGTCGTGATGACGGGCTTCTTCCTGTTCGTGATCCTCGGCGCGACCGACAAGCGCGGCGTGCCGGCAGGCTTCGCGCCGATCGCGATCGGGCTGTGCCTGACGCTGATTCACCTGATCTCGATCCCGGTCACCAACACGTCGGTGAACCCCGCTCGTTCGACCGGCCCGGCGCTGTTCGTCGGCGGCGATGCGATCGGCCAGCTCTGGCTGTTCTGGATCGCGCCGCTGATCGGTGCGGCGCTCGCCGGGGTCATCTACCCGCTGGTAGCGGGCCGCGACGACGCGCTCGACCTGCTGCCGACGGCATCCGCTCGCACAAGCGAATAACCACTACGGGGTCATGCGAGCAGAGCAGCGAGCCTCACGCTGCACAAGAAGATAGAGGCAAGCCATTTGACGGGCGCCGCTGGCGCCCGTTTTTCATGTCGGGACTCGGGACGCGGCGAGATCCTCGAGCGCGAACAGCGTACGGAGATGACGCGCGACGCCCGCGTCGAAGTTGTTGCCGATCCGCGGGATGTGCGGCAGCCGCGCGATCAGATCCGGGTTTGCGTTGTTCATCATGAACGCATGGCCGGCCGTTTCGAGCAGGTCGATGTCGTTCATGTTGTCGCCGAACGCGACGCAATGGCCGGCGTCGACGCCGAGCCGCCCGAGCACCGCGCGCAGCGCGCGGCCCTTCGACACGTTCGCGGTCATCACTTCGAGACAGTCGGGCAGCGAGTACGTGACGTACAGCGCATCGCCGAACTGCACGCGCATCTGCTCGGCGACGACCGCCAGATCGGCCGGTTCGCCGATATACAGCACCTTCGCGATGTCCGCGCCGTCGTGCGCGAGCATGTCGATTACTTCGTACCGGAAGCCCGAGTCCTGATGGAATTCGAGCAGGTGCGGGGCATCGCGGTCGATCAGCCAGCCGTGTTCGGTAAACAGATTGACGATCACGCGGCCGTGCGCGCCGGCAATCTCGGGCAGCACCAGACGGCGGACGATGGCCGGATCGATGTCCTGGGCGTGGATCGTCGTGTCGTCCGGCGCATGGACGCGCGCGCCGTTCGACGTGATCAGGTACGGGCGGATGCCGAGCACGTCGCGGATGCCGGCGACGTCCGCGTAGTGGCGCCCCGTCGCGATCACGAACTGCACGCCGTCGCGGTCGAGGCGGCGGACGGTCTCGATCGTGTACGGATCGAGCTGGTGGTCGCTGTTCAGCAGCGTGCCGTCGAGATCGGTGGCGATGACTTTGTACATGGGGAGCAAGGAAGGCGCGCAGCGCGCTGCGGAGCCGTCATTTTAGCGTCGGGCGGGGGTGGGTGGTGGGGCGTCGGGCTCGGGCTCGGGCTCGGGCTCGGGCTCGGGCTCGGGCTCGGGCTCGGGCTCGGGCGTCGGGCGTCGGGCGTCGGGCGTCGGGCTCGGGCGTCGGGCTCGGGCTCGGGCTCGGGCTCGGGCTCGGGCTCGGGCTCGGGCTCGGGCTCGGGCTCGGGCTCGGGCGTCGGGCTCGGGCTCGGGCTCGGGCTCGGTGCTCGCTGCTCGGTGCTCGGTGCTCGGGCCTCAGTGCTCGGGCTTCGGGCTTCGAGCCTCGGGCCTCGGGCCTCGGGCCTCGGGCCTCGGGCCTCGGGCCTTGCGCCTTGGGCGTCTGCGGGGCTGCGGCGCGTGTCGCCGTTATAGCGAGCGCGCGCACCGCCTGCGCCTGTCGCGCGTTGTCCTCGTGCCGGTCCGTCCGTCACCGCCCCGTCCTCGTTCCGCCCCGGCTGCGCTCTTGCGTCCCGCCCTAGCCCCGTCGCGCTCCGCCTCCCTCAGCCGCCGTCGCCCGCCGCGCGCAACGTCCGTAGTGCGAGCTGCAACGCGCCGTGTGCGGAGTCCTCGAGCGGCGCGCGCAACCGCGCCGTGTGCCGGGCCGGCACGGCCGGCGAGAGCGCATCGGCCAGGCCGCCGCACAAGGCGACCGGCAGCGTCTGCCCGGGATCGAGCGCGTCGATCATCTTGCCGATCTCGTCGCCGGCCTGCGCGATCAATGCGCGCGCAACCGGATGCGCACCGTGCGCGAACACGATCGGGGCAAGCCGCGCATAGACCGTCTGGTTCGCGTCGCACGACCACTGGACGAGCGCATCGCGATCCTGCGCACCGGTTTCCGCGAGCAGCGCCTCCGCAAACGCGTCGCGCGGCGCGCGTCCGTCGAGCGCCTGTTGCGCATAGGCGAGCGCGCGCATGCCGAGCCACGCGCCGCTCGCCTCGTCGCCGGACGGGAAGCCGAAGCCGCCGGCGATCCGGCATGCGCCGTCGGCATCGAGCGCGGCCGCGATGCTGCCGGTGCCGAGCGCGACGATCAGCCCCGGTGCGCCGCCGTGCGCGCCGAGGACCGTCGTATAAGCGTCGCTCTCGATCGCGAGCGCCGCGAGCGGTGCCTGCGCCCGGAAAGCGGCGAGCCACGCCGCGTTGTTGACGCCCGCCAGCCCGCAGCCAAGCGCGCACTGCGCCCAGTCGAACGCGAGCCCGGCGCGCGTGAATGCGTCCGCGCACGCGGCCGCGATCGACGCCCACGCACGCTCGATGCCGAGCCCCAGCCCCGACGGGCCGCCGCGCCCCTGCGCGAGTTCGCGCCCGTGCCGATCGGCGAGCACCGCGCGCGTGCCCGTGCCGCCGCCGTCGATGCCGATCGCAAAAGGTAATGCCGTCATGCCTTCATCCCGCTGATTCGAACAGGCGCCAAGCTTAACCGGATCGGCGGCGCGCGCCCATCTGCCGTACGGCCAGCTATCCCGCGCCGGGGCCTTCCGCTATGCTGGCGCGATCGAATCGATACGGGAAGCGAGGCAGACGATGTCGGCGCGATGCAACTGGGTCAAAACCGAAGCGGACGCTCACTATCACGACACCGAGTGGGGTGTGCCGTCGCACGACGATCGTCACCTGTTCGAGATGCTGATCCTCGAAGGCGCGCAGGCCGGGCTGTCGTGGTCGACGATCCTGAACAAGCGCGCCGGTTACCGCGACGCATTCGCCGATTTCGACGTCGACGCCGTCGCGCGCTTCACGCCGAAGCGTATCGAGAAGCTGCTGGAAAATCCGGGCATCGTGCGCAACCGCGCGAAGGTGGAAGCCGCCGTCGCCAATGCGCGCGCGGTGCAGCGCATCCGCGAGGAGCACGGTTCGCTCGCGCACTTCCTCTGGTCGTTTGTCGATCACACGCCGATCCAGAACGCGTGGCAGTCGTACCGCGACGCACCGGCGTCGACGGAGCGCTCCGATGCGCTCAGCAAGGCGCTGAAGGCGTACGGCTGCAAGTTCGTCGGCTCGACGATCTGCTACGCGCTGATGCAGGCAACCGGAATGGTCAACGATCATGAAGTCGGCTGCCCGTGCCATGCGCGATGCGCGGCGCTCGGCGGCAAACAGCCGGCGCGCGCGCGCAAAGCGGGCTGACGAATCGGCGGCGCGCGGGCAGCCGCCGTTCGGCGCTCAGCGCGCGGGCCGCGACGAAGCGGGCACGGCTGTCCGCGACGCGCCGCGCGCCGCCCGCACGCGTGCACTGCGCTTCTTCACCCAGATGCAGATGCCCGTCACGCTGAGCATCGCGATGACGATGCCGAGCACGCTGACCGCGACGCGCCCCGCCACGCCGGCGATGCGTCCCGAATGCAGCGGAAACTGCACCTGCATGAAGAGGTCGCCGAGCGAGCCGCGCCCCGGCAGCTGGGCCGCGACGGGCTTACCCGTGACGGCGTCCCAGTACAGCCACGCGTTGCCGAGGCCGGCATCGCCGTGATCGTTACCCGGCTCGAAGAAGCCGACCGCATAGACGTTCATCGCCGGCGCGTAGAGCAGCGCACCGGGCGGCGCCGCGATTCCCGCGTCGCGGGCGGCCGGGCCGGCAAGTTCGACGATGCGCTCGCGCGCCAGCACCTTGCTGCCCGGCGGCGCGGGCGGGAAATGCTCGGGGTTTGTATACGGCGTCTCCGACAGCGGCGAGAACAGCGACACGAGCGGACGCACGACCGGGTTGCCGAGGTTCATCGAGATCGACGTGATCGCGACGACGAGCAGCAGCCCCCACACCCACACGCCGCCCGACCGATGCAGGTCGAACACGAGCGGGTAGCCGCCGCGCCGCACGCGGAACGCGAATGACTTGCGCCAGCTTTTCATGCTCGGAAAGGCGAGCACGAGCGCGATCAGACTGTCGAACGCCCATACGATGCCGACGACGCCCATCACCCAGAAGCCGAAGTTCACGCCGCCGTACACGGGCAGGAACAGCGAGTAATGCAGCCGGTAGATGAACGGAATCAGATCGAGCCGCGCGAGCGACAGTGCGCCCCATTCGCGGCGCGCCTGCACGGCGCCGGTCGCCGGATCGACGGCGATCTGGTTGAAATCGATCGCATAGGGCTGCCCCGTCGCCGGATCGGTACGCGGCATCACGCCGGCCTGCAGCGTATGGCCGGGCTCGACGGCGAGCGGCAGATAAGTCACCTGCACGCGCGGGTCGGCCGCTTCGATCCGCGCGGCGAGCACGAGCGGCGAAAGCGGCTTCCCGCCGCTGCGCGCGACGTAGAAGTCGCGGTTCAGCGCCGCGTCGAGCTCGTGATCCCAGGCGATCAGCGCGCCGGTGAGCCCCGCGACGAACAAAAACAGCGCGGTCGCGAGGCCGAACCATCGATGCAGGCGGACGAACAGCGGTCGCACGAACGCATTCATCGCGCGCACCGCGGATGACGAGCAGGCCGAATCGGACGATGGCCCGGAAGGGACGGATTGCGGATCATGGAAGCTACGCACACGCAGCGGCGTTTGCGGCAGCGACTGACGGGCGCGGCATCGCAGTGTTGCGCGTGTTGCGGATGGAGTGACAACGCGCGACATTCTAACGCAATGCAAATGATTCTTACTTTCGTTCCGTTCGCGTGAACCGCTTTGCGTCGCGCGACACCGTGGTTGCGATGACTCCACACCGGCGCCCGGCCGATCGAGCAGACGCTTTCCGCGCCTCAAAAGCAAAACGGCGGAGCGGCTTCTTTCGAAGCACGCTCCGCCGTTTCGCGGCGAACCGTCGATGCTCTTAGTGGAGCTTCTTCGGCAGCATCTGGCTGCGCAGACGCTTGTGCAGGCGCTTGACGGCTGCTGCCTTCTTGCGCTTGCGGACTGCGGTCGGCTTTTCGTAGGACTGGCGCTCGCGCAGTTCAGCGATCAGGCCATTTTTTTCGATAGCGCGACGAAAGCGGCGAATCGCCACTTCGAACGGCTCGTTTTCTTTCAGAAGAATCGTCGTCATGTCGTTCCTAAATTGCTTAAACGGTCAAAAACGTAGCGGCCAAGCGCCACGCACCGGCCATCCGGGCGTTCCCACAACAGGCGAAACGAGCGGAAATACGGCCTCGGAGGCCGGAAAAGAGAGGCGGAAAGCACCGCGAGTACGCTTCACAAGCCGCGTGCAGCGCCGCGTTTGACTGCCAGCAGACATGCCGAAAACGGCAAAGGCGTGACAGAAATCTCAATTCAGCCCGCCATCATAGCAGGGAATCACAGACAAAACCACCCTTTTGTCGTCCGCGCGTGGGCGAGCGACGAAAGGGCTCACGCCACGGCGCGCTCAACGTCCGACCGCCATCGCGGCACAGCAATCCGACCCCTCGACATAAAAATCGGGCCGAATCTCCTCGATCCCCTCAAGTTTTGTTTTGTGCCGCCGAAATCCTGCTCTGAGGCGGCCAGCAATGAACGAGTGCTTCCGCCGACGCCAAAACGGCTTTCCAAGGCTTTCGGCTTAACAGGAGATTTTTCCATGCTCGGAATCAATAGCAACATCAACTCGCTGGTCGCACAGCAGAACCTGAACGGTTCGCAGAACGCGCTGTCGCAAGCGATCACGCGTCTGTCGTCGGGCAAGCGCATCAACAGCGCAGCGGACGACGCAGCGGGTCTCGCGATCTCGACGCGGATGCAAACGCAGATCAACGGCCTGAATCAGGGCGTGTCGAACGCAAACGATGGCGTGTCGATGATCCAGACCGCATCGAGCGCGCTGTCGTCGCTGACGAACAGCCTGCAGCGTATCCGCCAGCTGGCCGTGCAGGCATCGACGGGCACGATGTCGTCGACCGACCAGGCCGCGCTGCAACAGGAAGTCGCGCAACAGATTCAGGAAGTGAACCGTATCGCGTCGCAAACGACGTACAACGGCACGAACATCCTGAACGGCAACGCCGGCATCGTGTCGTTCCAGGTCGGCGCGAACGTCGGTCAGACGATCTCGCTGGATCTGAGCCAGAGCATGTCGGCAGCACAAATCGGCGGCGGCCTTGTGCAGGCAGGCCAGACGGTCGGCACGGTCACGGGTCTGAGCCTCGACTCGAGCGGCGCATACACGTCGTCGGGTGCGGTCATCACGGCAGTCAACGTGCTGTCCGACGGCAAGGGCGGCTTCACGTTCACCGACCAGAACGGCACGGCGATCACCGGCGCAACGGCAGCGGCGATCTTCGCGACGTCCACCGCCGCAGCATCGAACGGCGCAACGGTCGAGCAAATCTCGATCAGCGCAGGCGCGACGAACGCGAGCATGTCGCAAGCTTCGCTCACGGCGATCTCGAATGCCGTTGCGCAAATCAACGCCGTCAACAAGCCGGCGACCGTGTCGAACCTCGACATCAGCACGGTCAGCGGCGCGAACGTCGCGATGGTCTCGATCGACAACGCACTGCAAACGGTGAACAACCTGCAGGCAGCGCTCGGCGCCGCACAAAACCGCTTCACGGCGATCGCAACCGCGCAGCAGGCCGAGTCGACCGACCTGTCGTCCGCTCAGTCGCAGATCACCGACGCGAACTTCGCGCAGGAAACCGCGAACATGTCGAAGAACCAGGTGCTGCAGCAAGCCGGCATCTCGGTGCTCGCACAGGCGAACTCGCTGCCGCAGCAGGTCCTGAAGCTCCTGCAGTAATCGCGTAGCAACCGACGGCCGGGCCCGCGCAATGCGCGGCCCGGCTGCCTGCATCCGGCGTGCGACCGCACCTGTCGCCGCCGGACCTTCTTCACCGATTTCACGCATTCACCGCCGCACGGAGCACTACGATGTCGACGATCAACTCCGCCGTCACTTCCGCCACCAACTCGGCCAACAGCCTGCTGCAGCAAGCTGCGCAATCGATCATCAGCGGTTCGACCGGCAACTCGTCGATGGACGTGAACTCGCTCGTGACGGCGCTCGTCAATGCGAAGACCGCCGGTCAGGCCGCCGCGCTCACCGCGCAGCAGACCAGCGACAACACCCAGATTTCCGCGTTCGGCGCCCTGTCGGCCGCGCTGAGCGCCTTGCAGGCCGGCCTCACGACACTGTCGAACGGCTCGCTGCAGAACACCTTCACCGCCACCGCAAGCGGCACCGGCCTCACCGCGACCGCTGGCGCCGGCGCCGTTGCGGGCAGCTACTCGGTCGGCGTTACGCAGATCGCGACGTCGCAGTCGCTGTCCTCGGCCGCATTCGGCGCGTCGACCGCGCTCGGCACCGGCACGATGACGCTGTCGCTGGGCAGCCAGTCGTTCACCGTCGACGTCAACGGCGCGAACAACACGCTGTCCGGCATCGCCGCCGCGATCAACAACGCGACCGGCAACCCGGGCATCGTCGCGTCGGTCGTCAACGGCAGCGACGGCGCGCATCTCGTGCTCAGCTCGACGCCGACGGGCGCGGCCAACACGATCAGCGTCTCGCTCAGCAACGTCGCCAACGACAAAGGGCTGTCGAGCCTCGGTGTCACGTCGACGGCCAGCACGACGGGCGGGCAGTCGACGGTCACGTCCGCGAACGGCAGCGCAGCGTGGAAGCAAAGTACCGCCGCGCAGGACGCCGCGTTCACGATCAACGGGATTGCCGGCACGAGCGCGACCAATGCCGTGACGGGCGCAATCACGGGCGTCACGCTGAACCTGACCGCCGCGGCCGTCAGCGCGACGCAGCCGATGACGCTGACCGTCGCGGCCGATACGAAGAGCCAGGCCAACGCGATCAGCAATTTCGCGACGCTCTACAACACGCTCGTCACGACGATGGGCTCGCTGTCGAGCTTCACGTCCGGCGCGTCGTCGCAGGGCCCGCTGCTGGGCGACTCGACGCTGAATACGATCCGCAATGCATTGGCGTCGATCGTCGCCGGCGGCGTCACGAACAACGGCTCGACCGTGAACCTCGCGTCGATCGGCGTCACGCTGCAGGCCGACGGCACGCTGCAGGTCGACAGCACGGCGCTCAATAGCGCGCTGCAGAACAATCCGACGGGCGTCGCATCGCTGTTCAACTCGACGAACGGTATCGGCGAGCAGCTGACGACCAGCATCACGAACTACACGAAGACGAACGGACTGATCGCCGCGCGGACGACCGCGCTCAGCAACGACCTGAAGAGCGTCGCGCAGCAGCAGACGGCGCTGTCGACCTATGCGGCGCAGCTGACGAGCCAGTACCAGGCGCAGTTCACGGCGCTCAATACGCTGATGGCGACGATGAACAACAATTCGCAGTACCTGACGCAGCTGTTCGGCGGCACGAACAGCGCCGGCGCGCTGTCGAGCAACAAGAGCTGAGCGCGATCCGGACCCGGGAGCCACGATGGAACAGACCGAACTGATCGCGCAGCTCGACGCGCTCACCGATGCAATCGAGCACGCGGCCGCGATGGCCGACTGGACCGAGGCGGTACGCCTCGCCGCGGCGCGCGAGCCGCTCGTCCTGTCGCTCTCGGCCGACCAGCCGCCCGCCGGCATCGCCGCGATCCGGCGCATGCAGGCCAGCAACGAGCGCATCTTCGCCGATGCGCAGCGCGCACAGCGGGAACTCGCCGACGAATACCAGGCGGCGATGAGCCGCGTGCAGGCCGCCGGCCAATACCAGAACATCGCCAGCCGCTGACGCGCGCCGGCTGCTGCGCGTGACCGTGCGGCCCACCCGACAACAAGAACAACGCGCTGATGTGAGGGCGCGCTCGTTCGACTCCGCCCGCCTCGCGCGGGCGTTTTTTTGCGCGTCGCACGCCCTGTCGCCGTGCCGTCGTCGGCCGGTCAATTGCCCAAACTGACCGTGCTTTTACCGTCACCTCGCGGCATCGGTGCGGCGGCCCGCTACCCATAATCGTAGGGACCGACTTTCCGCAGATTCGATCATGCCCCCGTCCGCCCCGGCCACGCTCACGCCCGAACAGCAGCTCGCGCAGGATATCGCGCTCGTCATGGAAAACGCGCTCGAGCGCCAGCGCAGCGGCGCGTTTGCCGAAGCGCAGGCGCTGTACGAGGCGATCCTCGATGCGATGCCCGCGCATGCGGACGCCCGCTACAACCTCGCGGTCCTGATGGTCGATACGGGCCGGCCGGCCGACGCGCTGCCGCATTTCGAAGCCGCGCTCGGCGCGAATCCGGCGAACGGTTACTACTGGGTCAGCTACATCCACGCACTCCATCGCAGCGGACAAACGCCGGCCGCCTGGATCGCGGTCGAGATCGCCCAGCAGCGCGGCGTGCGCGGCCCTGCACTCGACGGACTGATCGCCCAGATGGCCATGCCGGACGCGCGGCTCGCGACGGCCGCGGCGGCGATCGCGCCAACGGGCGTCGGCGCGGCGATCGTGGCCGAGACCGTCGCCGAAGCGGCCGCGCCGAACGGCGCCGGCAAGGCGGTTCGCCGCGCGAGTGCGCATCTGCTGCAAAAGCACGCCGCACTGTTCGAGAAGGGCAAGCACGACGAAGCGACTGCACATGCACAGCGGCTCGTCGCGGAATACCCGGACGACGGCGCGTGCTGGCGCGCACTCTCTGCGTCGCTGCACAAGAGCGGCCGCTATGCGGAGATGATCGACGCCGGTCAGCGCACCATCGCGCTGCTGCCCGACGAAGTGCTCGTGCGGATCCTGCTCGCCGACACGCTGCGCGTGATGAACCGCCTCGCGGAAGCCGAGGACGTCTGCCGGCGTCTGCTCGAACTGCGGCCCGATCACGCGGAAGCGCTCCGTATCCACGCTCTCGTGCTGTTCGCGCTGCGTCGCGCAGACGAAGCGATCGCCACATGCCGGCGCGCGGTCGAACTCGCGCCCAACGCTGCGGCACCGAACGGCACGCTCGGCTTCCTGCTGCTCGAACTCGGCGTGACCCAGGAAGCACTCGGCTGGCTTCGGCGTGCAATCGAAATCGATCCGACCGACAGCGTCACGCACAGCAGCATGCTGTTCTGCCTTGCGCACAGCAGCGATCTCGATCCGCAAGCGCTGGTGGCCGAACATCGCAAGTTCGGCCAGCGCTACGAAGATCGCAAACGCAAGCGAGCGGCGGCTTTCTCGAATTCGCGCGAGCCGGCACGCCGGCTTCGGGTCGGCTTCGTATCGGGCGACCTGTTCAACCATGCGGTGGCGTCCTACGCGGTTCCCGTGATCGAACATCTCGCCGCCGACACCGGCATCGCGATGCACTTCTATCACAACCATGTCGAAGAAGATCAGACGTCCGAACGCTTCAAGGCCTGTGCGGCAGGCTGGCGCAACGTCGCCGGCATGAGCGATCACGCGTTCCTCGAGCGCGTTCGCAGCGACCGTATCGACATCATGATCGATCTGTCGGGCCACACCGGGCGCAACCGGCTCGTCGCGCTCGCACAACGTGCGGCGCCGGTGCAGGCGTCCTGGATCGGCTATCCGGCGACGACCGGCCTCGCGTCGATCGACTACTACCTGACCGATCGGTTCGTCGCGCCGCATGGCTTATTCGACGATCAGTTCGTCGAGCAGATCGTGCGGCTGCCCGCGATCGCACCGTTCATGCCGCCGCCGCACTGCCCGCCCGTCAACGCGTTGCCGGCTCTGCACAACGGCTATACGACGTACGGCAGCTTCAACCGCCTGAACAAGCTGAGCCCGCAAGTCATCGCCGTCTGGGCGCGCGTGCTGCACGCAGACCCGACGGCACGCATGGCGCTCGGCGCGATCGGCAATGCCGGCGATCAGCGCACGCTGACCGAATGGTTCGCCGCGGCCGGCATCGACGCGAGCCGTCTGACGTTCCATCCGCGCTCGAACATCCCCGTCTACATGCAGCAGCATCACGGCGTGGACCTTTGCCTCGATGCCTTTCCGTACACCGGTTCGACGACCACGCTGAATGCGCTGTGGATGGGCGTTCCCACCGTGACGATCCCCGGCTCGACGGTGGCCGGGCGCGGTAGCGCCGGTTGGCTGCAGCATGTCCGGCTCGACGAATATATCGCGAAGGACGAGGACGACTTCGTCGCGAAGGCCGTCGCGCTCGGCCGCGACACCGCCGCGCTGCACGTGCTGCGCACGGGTCTTCGCGCGCGCTGCGCGCAGTCGGCTGCGTTCCGGCCGGCCGTCGTCGCGGCGGGTCTGTCGTCGGCGCTGCGCACGATGTGGCGGCGCTGGTGCGCAGGCGAACCCGCCACAGCATTCGATACGCCGTTGTTCGACGATGCGGCCGCCGTGCCCGATGCGGTCGACGCCTGATCGCCGCGCCATTCGAGAGAGACCGCCATGACCGCCAGCCTGCCCGCCTCGTCCGTCGCGCAATTGCCGAACGAACGCATCTACGTCACGCAACCGCACTTGCCGCCGCTCGAAGACTTCCTGCCGTACCTCGAGAAGATCTGGGAAAGCAGGACGCTCACCAACGGCGGCCCGTTCCACCAGCAGTTCGAGCGCGCGCTCTGCGAGTATCTCGGCGTTCCGTATCTGTCGCTGTTCGCCAACGGCACGCTCGCGCTCGTGACCGCGCTGCAGGCCCTGCGCATCAACGGCGAGGTCATCACGACGCCTTATTCGTTCGTCGCGACCGCGCATTCGCTGCTGTGGAACGGCATCAAGCCGGTATTCGTCGACGTGACGCCCGGCACGCTCAATCTCGACCCGGCGCGCATCGAGGCGGCCATCACGCCGCAAACCACCGCGATCATGCCCGTGCATTGCTACGGCAATCCGTGCGACGTCGACGCAATTCAGAAGATCGCCGACAACTACAACCTGCGCGTGATTTACGACGCCGCGCATGCGTTCGGCGTACGCACCGACACCGGCAGCGTGCTGACCCACGGCGATTTGTCGGTGCTGAGCTTCCATGCGACGAAGGTGTTCAACACGTTCGAAGGCGGCGCGATCATCTGCCCCGACGCGAAGACCAAGCAGCGGATCGACCATCTGAAGAATTTCGGGTTCGTCGACGAAGTCACGGTCGTCGCGCCCGGCATCAACGGGAAAATGAGCGAGATCAACGCCGCGTTCGGGATGCTGCAGCTGCAGCACATCGACGCCGCGCTTGCGCGCCGCCGCGAGATCGACACGCTGTACCGCACGCTGCTGAGCGACGTGCGCGGGATTCGCTGCCTGCCGCGCGGCGACCATGCGGTCGCGAACTACGCGTATTTCGCGATCCTCGTCGACGAAGCATATCCGCTCGACCGCGATGCGCTCTATCGCAAGCTGCGCGACTACGACGTCTACGCGCGCCGCTACTTCCATCCGTTGATTTCGGAGTTTCCGATGTATCGCGGCTTGCCGTCCGCGAACCGCGACAACCTGCCCGTCGCGTCCGAGGCGTCGCGCAAGGTGCTATGCCTGCCGATCTATCCGGCGCTGACCGATGCGATGGTCCACCGCATCGTCGATCTGATCGCCGGCTGAGCCCGCGACATTCATAGATAGCGCTCGCCCGCCGCAAGTTCGCGAATCCGGCGCGCCGGATTGCCGTATGCGACCGTGTACGGGTCGACGTCGTGCAACACCACGGCGCCCGCGCCGACGACTGCGTGCTCCCCCACCGTGATCCGGTGCCGCAGCATCGCGCCGAGACCGATCGCCGCGCCGCGTCCGATCCGGCAGTTGCCGCCCGTCACGACGCCGGGCGCGAGGCTCGAGAAATCCACCATGACACCGTCGTGATCGAGCGACGCATTCGTGTTGACGATGCAGGCTGCGCCGATCGTGCAGCATGGATTGATCACGGCACCCGCCATCACGACCGTGCCCGCGCCGATCGTCGACGCCTTGCCGATTCGCGCGGCCGGATGAACGGCCGTTACGTGCGGCAGGTCCGGCACGATCGACGCGACCGTCGCGGTCACTTGCTCGCGCGCATGGTTGTCGCCGATGGCGACCAGCACGCCCGTGATCCGATGCGCGTCGACCAATTGCGGCAGGTCGCGCTCGGCGCCGAGGACCGGATAACCGAGCGTCTGCTCGCCGCGCGATCGGAACGAATCGATCAAGCCGGCAATCCGGTAGCGGCCCGCCTGCTCGACGATGTCGATCACGACTTTGGCGTGCCCCGACGAACCCACGATCACGATGTTGTCCACGCGTGCCTCGATTGAACGGAAAAACAAAAATGCGATGCGTGCCGCCGCACGGTCTCGCACGGTGTGCCCAAGCGGCACGCCACGTGCAATGCGTCGTCAGTCGACACGGGCCGGCTCGTTCGCGGCCGTACGGCGGTTCGCGAAATACGCCGCAAACGCCTCCCGCAAGCGCTCGGCCACCCTGATCCAGCTTTCCTCGCGCCCGCGCCGAAACAAACGCATCGTGCCCGGATACCACGGCGAATCGTCGCGCTCGTGCAGCCAACGCCAGTCGACGTCCTGATTCGGCAACAGCACCCAGCATGGTTTGCCGAGCGACGCCGCCAGATGCGCGATCGACGTGTCGACGCAGACCACGAGATCGAGTTGCGCGACGATCGCCGCCGTATCGGCGAAATCGCCGATCTCCGAACCGAGATGCAGCAGCGGCAGGCCGCCCGGCGGCATGCGCGCCTCGTCTTCGCCCTGCCCCTTCTGCAGGCTCACGAATTGCACGCCCGGCACGCTCCACAATGGCGTCAGCAACGCGAGCGACGGCAGCGAACGATGCGCGTCGTTGTGATGCTTCGGGTTGCCTTTCCAGACGAGACCGACACGCGGACCGGCAGGCAGCGCGTCCAGCCGCACCCGCCACCGCGCGACGCGCTCGGGATCGGGCACGAGCCGCACCGGCGGCGGGATCGTGTCGAGCGTCGTCCCCGCATACAGCGGCGCGCTGAGCGGGCTCGTCCAGTAATCGAATTCGGCCGAACGCGCGATGGCCGCGTCGTGATCGAGCACCGCGTCGATGCCGTCGACCGTTTCCATGAGCCGATGCAGCGCCGGCTGACACGCGAATACCACACGCGCCGCGCCCCGCGCACGAAACTCGCTGAAATAGCGGCTGAACTGCAGCATGTCGCCGAGGCCATCCTCCTGCCACACGAGCAGCGTGCGGCCCGCGAGCGGCTCGCCCTGCCACTGCGCGCATCGCAGTATCTCGCGCGTGCGCCGATGGACGAACGTCGACTGCGCGTAGCGCGATTCATAGCGCCGCCAGCCTTCGTCGAACCGACCGAGGCCGAGCAGCAGCGTCGCGAGACCGAACTGCGCGTCCGCATAGTCGCCGCGCAGTTCGAGCGCGCGGCGGTATGCGCGCTCCGCATCCGCAAAGCGACCGGCATGCGCGAACGTCGCGCCGAGGTTGTAGTGCACTTCGGCCATCTGCGGCGCAAGGGCGAGCGCGTCGGCGAAGACCGCCATCGCTTCGTCGTGGCGTCCCTGCGCGCGCAGCACGCAGCCGAGATTGTTGTGCGCCTGTGCCAGGCCGGGGCGGCAGCGAATCGCATCGCGATACGCTGCTTCCGCTTCGGCGAGACGATCGAGATTCTGCAGCGCGACGCCGAGGTTGTAATGCGCCTCCGGATGATCGGGGCACAGGGCGAGCGCTTGCCGGCTCGCGGCTTCCGCTTCGGGCAGGCGCTGCATGTCGACGAGGATCGCGCCGAGATTCGCATGGGCGAGCGCGTGATCCGAACGCACGGCGATCGCGAGCCGATACGCGAGTTCGGCCTCGGCCTGCCGTCCGACGACACGCAGCACGTTGCCGAGATCGTTCAGCACTTCCGCCGACTGCGGCTCGAGCAGCAGTGCCTGCCCGAACGCCTGTTCGGCCTCGCTGAAGCGGCCGAGCATTTCGAGCAGCTTGCCGAGCCGATGATGATGCGACGCGCGCAGCGGCTGGACCGACTCGAGTTGGCGACGCAGCGCGGCTTCCGCGTCGGCGTATCGCTGCTGCGATACGAGCAATGCGCAGAGGCCGTCGTAAGGGGGCTCGAATGCCGGCATCGTGTCGATTGCGCGCCGCCACCAGTGTTCCGCGTCCGCGTGCCGATTCATGCCGAGCGCGCAGACGGCTGCGACATGCAGCGCCGTGGCATCGGGCGCGGGCCTGTCGAGCAACGGCGCGACCAGCGACAGCGCGGCAGCGAACTGCCCGCTCTGGCATAGGGTCGCGGCTTCTTGAACGGGCGCGGAATCGTCGGAAACGGGCGTCATAATCGGAGGCGAGGCAAAGGGCCGTGCGCGCGACGATTTCGTTTCAGCGTGAACGGCTTCGGATGACAGATTACCGAAGGGGATGTACGCGCGATGCGAGGAGATGAGCCCGTTCCGCGTGGCTGTTCGGCGGATGGGGTGTGGTGGCGGGTTGGCGGGTTGGCGGGTTGGCGGCTTAGCGGCTTAGCGGCTTAGCGGCTTAGCGGGTGGCAGGGTGGCCGGTTGGCGGTGGCAAGCGGCCACCGCCATCGACGGTTCATCTGACGCCGCCACCGCCCACACCAACGACTCAACTGTTCGACGAACACCCGCCGCAACTCGCCGCGCAGGAACTGGAACTGCACGAACTCGACGACGAGCAGCTCGGCCCGAAATCGCTCGCGTGGCTGCTGGGCGACGACCCGCTCGTTCCGTCCGCGCGCATCGCGGCCGTCATCAGCGGCGGCGGCTCCATCAACGCGCTCGCATGCATGCCCCACGCGGTGCCGACCAGCGCGCCCGCGCCGAACAGCGCGGTGGCCCACAGCAAATCGTCCGGCGTACTGGGTTCGTCGTGGCGATCGTTGCGGTGCGCGTCAAGCGTTGCCCGGCCGCCCACCGACAGGCCGCCGCGCCCGAAGCCCGTCAGGCGCTCGGCGATGATGCCGTAGGCGATCGCGAATGCGGCCATGCTGATGCCGAGCAGCAGCACGGGCCGCCCGCGACTGAGCCCGACCGCGAGCTTTGCGACGCCCGTGCCCAGCACGATCAGTACGATCGCGCGCGCGGCCAGCCGCGCCGCACGCATCTCGCCCGGCGCCCACAGCCATTCACGCCGGCGCACGGCATCCGCGTATTGGGCCGCGCGGCGCGCGAGGACCTGGCGGAACGCGCCGAAGCTCACTTCGCCGTCCGGTTGAGCGGCCAGCCATTCGCACTCGTCCGCGTAGGCGCCGGCGCGCGCCGGATCGACGAGCGTCACGCGCGTGCCCAGCCGGCCGGCCCGCCTCAGATCGATCGCGCCCGCCTGGATCAGCGACAGCGTCATCACCTGCACGACGCGCGTCTCTTCGCCGGCGATATAGGCGACCTGCTCGGCGCTCAGGTCCGGCACCGCTTCGCGCGTGAATACACGTCGGCGCCGGCAGCGGTATTCGACCTGCTGCAGGCCGACGATCAGCAGCAGCGCAACGATGCAGGCCGGGATATAGAACGTGAGGAACTGCGGCCCCGTGTAGTTCAGCAGGTTGAGGTCGTGCGCCGACGCACAAGTCGCCGCGACACTTGCGGCGGCCGCCGGCCACGCCAGCTTGGGCAGACGATTGCGCCAGTTGCGCCGCGCCGCGGATGCCGCAGCCCCGCGCTCGCCCGGCTCGCGTGCGGCCGAGCCGCCGTCGGCACGCGACGATGCGGTGTCAGCGCGCGCACGCGCCGGACGAGGCCAGATCGATTCGGGCGGCTCGCAGCCGAACAGCCGACGATAGCTGTCGAGCGTATCGCGATAGCGCTGCTCGTACATGCGTGCCTCGTCCGGCGCGCCGGTACCGGGCATGTGATGCAGCGGCGCCTGCAATACGTCGGCACAGAACACGTCCCAGTATTCGCGCGTGTATTGCAGATGGAGATGCCATGCGGCGTCGACCGCGACCGACGGCGTAACCGGATGCCCGGCCGCCTGCGCAAGGAATGCGAAACGCTTGTATTCCTCGATCACAGCCAGTGCGCGATCGTGCGACCAGCCTTCGGCGTCGGCGAGCCGCCGGCTGTATGGCAGCGGCGCATGGGGGTCGTCGGGAGAATAGGCGTTCAGGCGCGCGAGCAGCGCCTGCTGCCAGTCGGCCGGCATGTCGCCGGCGATCGGGGAAGACGGGGTGGTAGCCATCGGCATGGGCGCGATGCGCAGACGGCCGCCGCGATCGTCGCTCGAGTTGTCGTTGCGGGCGATTCTCGCATAACGCGCTTACGCGACGGCGAGGCGGCGTGAGGTGCTCGCGCCTTCACGCATGACTGCGCTGAGACCGGCGATGTATGTCAGTGCGATCGAAACAACGACGAAGCGGAAAGCTACAGAGAGGAACGCCTGAACAGGCAATTTGGCGCGCCCGGCTGGGATCGAACCAGCAACCCCTGCCTTCGGAGGGCAGTACTCTATCCATTGAGCTACGGGCGCCTGAGACAGTGAAACGACCCCAATAAACAAGATCGCCCACGATTTGGCAAGACGGCAAGGATACCCTGTTTCCGATGACGCGTCCACCTTGCGCGCCGGCCCCCGCCGCCACCCGCATCCCGTGCGGGTAAACACGCGCCATCGCGCCGCTCGCCGTGATGTAAACGTTCCGTCTATAATCGTCCGTGCTTCATTGGACAGCCATTTTGCCGTTGCACCGCGCTCACAATTCCTATTCACGGAGACGAGGCAAGCATGAGCGAAGCACCCCACGAATCTCCCGTCAAAACCCCCGGGCAGCTGATTGCCCTCATCATCGCGTCGTTCGCGATTCCGATTGCCCTCATCGTTCTGTTTGCCACCTATGCGAACCACGCGTTCCGCGCGGGCGCCGGCACGGACGCGCTGTCCGACGACCAGGTCGCGCGACGCATCGCGCCGATCGCGCAGGTCGACGTGAAGGATGCCAACGCACCGCGCACTTACAAGACGGGTGAGGAGGTGTACAAGGCGGTCTGCGTCACGTGCCACGGCACGGGCGCCGCGGGCGCGCCGAAGTTCGGCAGCAAGGACGACTGGGCGCCGCGCATCGCGCAAGGCTTCGACACGCTGCTGAAGACGGCGCTCGCCGGCAAGGGCGCGATGCCGCCGCGCGGCGGCACGAACCCGGACGACGTCAGCGACTACGAGATCGCGCGCGCGATCGTCTACATGGCGAACAACGACGGCGCGAACTTCCCCGAACCGGCCGCACCGGCCGCCAACGCCGCGCAGCCCGCCAGCGGCGCGGCAGGCGCATCGGGCGCCGCCGACGCGGCCAGCGCGCAGATCGCCGCCGCGCAGGCCGCGATCGCCGCGATTCCGAAGGCCGGCGAAAAACCGGCAGCCGCGCCGACGAGCGCCGACGCCGCCTCGGCCGGCAAGGCGCTGTACACGCAGGTCTGCCAGGCCTGCCACGCAGCCGGCGTGCTCGGCGCGCCGAAGTTCGGCAGCAAGGAAGACTGGGCGCCGCGCCTGAAGGACTCGATGGACACCGTCTACAACTACGCGCTGCACGGCAAGGGCGCGATGCCGCCGAAAGGCGGGTCGAACGCGTCGGATGCCGACGTGAAGGCGGCCGTCGACTACATGGTCAACGCAGCGAAATAACGCACGCCGCGCCATAAAAAACCCGCGACGCGTTGCGCGTCGCGGGTTTTTGTTTGTCCGCGCAATCGCCGCACCGGCGCTGCGGCATCACTTCTGCAGCAGCGCCTTCAGGCTCGCGAGGCGGTCCTTGGGCGTCATCGGCGCTTCCTCGGGCGTCGGCGGCGGCGCATCGTCGAGGCCCATCTCCGGAATGAACCGCGACGGCTCGCACACGACGGTCTCGCGCGCCCGCTTGCGCTTCTTGCACCAGTTGAGATGCAGGCTGCGCTGCGCGCGCGTGATCGCGACGTACATCAGCCGGCGCTCCTCCTCGATCCGCTCGTCGTCAATCGGGCCGTCGTCCTCGCTGCCGCCGCGGTGCGGCATGATGCCCTCCTCGACGCCGACGAGGAACACGTGCGGATACTCGAGCCCCTTCGACGCATGGACGGTCGACAGCCGCACGGCGTCCGGGTCCTCTTCCTTGCCTTCGAGCATCGACATCAGCGCGACGGTCTGGATCAGCCCGAGCAGGTTCTTGCCGGTATCGGCGAGCCCGTCCGCGTTGTGGAAACCGTCGGCCTCGCCGTCGACGGCTTCCGTCTCGGGCTTCGTGCCCTTGCGCTTCAGCCATTCGAGGAACTCGAGCACGTTCTGCCACTTCGACTGCGCCTGCCGCTCGTCGAACGCGTCGTACAGATACGCCTCGTAGTGGATCGCTTCCATCATGTCGTCCAGCACGACGGACGCGGGCTCCTTGTCCGCGCGCTCGGTCAGCCGCTGGATGAAGTCGCAGAACATCCGCAGCGGCTCGATCTGCCGCGCCGACAGCCGCGCCTCGATCCCGCCCATATAAACGGCCTCGAACAGCGATACCTTCGCCTGCCCGGCAAATGCGCCGAGCGCCTCGAGCGTCGTGTTGCCGATCCCGCGGCGCGGCGTCGTGACGGCGCGAATGAAGGCGGGATCGTCGTCGGCGTTCGCGATCAGGCGCAGATACGCGCACAGATCCTTGATCTCGGCCTTGTCGAAGAACGACTGGCCGCCGGACAGCACGTACGGAATCCGCTCGCGCCGCAGCACCTGTTCGAAGATTCGCGCCTGGAAGTTGCCGCGATAGAGGATCGCGTAGTCGCGGAACTGCGCGCGCCGCTCGAACTTGTGCGCGGACAGCCGGAACACGACCGATTCGGCCTCGTGCTCCTCGTCGTTGCACGCGGTGACGGTGATCGCGTCGCCCATCCCGTGCTCGGACCACAGCTTCTTCTCGAACAGCTTCGGATTGTTCGCGATGACGTTGTTCGCGGCAGTCAGGATCCGCACCGTCGACCGGTAGTTCTGCTCGAGCTTGATCACGTGCAGCTTCGGAAAATCCTTGCCGAGCTGCGCCAGGTTCTCGAGCGTCGCGCCGCGCCAGCCGTAGATCGCCTGGTCGTCGTCGCCGACCGCCGTGAACGCGGCGCGCGGGCCCGCGAGCAGCTTCAGCAGCTGGTACTGGCACGCGTTCGTGTCCTGGTATTCGTCGATCAGCAGGTAGCGCAGCTTGTTCTGCCAACGGTCGCGCACCTGCTCGTTCTTCGCGAACAGTTCGGTGGGCAGCCGGATCAGGTCATCGAAGTCGACGGCCTGGTACGCGTGCAGCGTCGCGACGTAGTTGCGGTACACGAGCGCGGCCTGGTGCTCGTCCTCGTTCGCGGCGATCGTCATCGCCTCCTCGGGCGTGACGAGGCCGTTCTTCCACAGCGAAATGATGTTCTGGATCTTGCGGATCAGGCCCTTGTCGGTCGTGCCGATCTGCTCCTGGATCATCCCGAAGCAGTCGTCCGAATCCATGATCGAAAACTGCGGCTTCAGGCCGACGTGCTCGGCCTCCTGGCGCAGGATCTGCACGCCGAGCGAGTGGAACGTGCAGACGGTCAGCTGGTTCACGGGCACCTTGCGCCCTTCCTTGCCGGGCGTCGTGAGCGTCTTGCCTTCGAGCAGCTTCGACACGCGCTCGCGCATTTCGGCGGCCGCCTTGTTCGTGAACGTGACGGCCGCGATGTGGCGCGGCTCGAAGCCCTTCGCTTCGATCAGGTGCGCGATCTTCTGCGTGATCACGCGGGTCTTGCCGCTGCCCGCGCCGGCGAGCACGAGGCAGGGACCGTCGAGGTAGCGCACCGCTTCGTTCTGAGCGGGGTTCAGGCCTGCGGACATGATGTCGGATGATGTTGCGGTTGACGGCGATAGGCCGGGAGGATGCCGCGCGCGCCGGAGGCTGCGAAGCACGCGCATGCGCGGACAGGACGCGCATGTTAACACGTCGGCGGCGCGCGTTTCGCGAAGCCCGCCGCCGAGCGCCGGCACGCCGCGCACGCGATCGCGCGGTTGGCGCAGCGCCGGCGCGCACCGCGCTCGCACCTCGGCCGAACGGCCGATCGCGCCCCACCGCGGCGTCATGCCAAAATAGCCAGTCGTCATCGCGCCGCCCCGGCGCGCGATCCTTCCGTTTCATTCGTCGCCAGGAATTGCCATGTCGTCATTGCTCAGGATTGGTCTGATGGGTTTCGGTTTCGCGGGCGCCACGTTTCACGCGCCGGTGATCGCCGCGAGCGGCCGCACGGAAGTCGCCGCGATCGCGACGGGTCAGCCCGATCGCGCGCGCGCCGCGTATCCGGGCGCGCGCATCGTCGCCGATCTCGACGCGCTGCTCGCACTCGACGACATCGATTGCGTGGTGATCGCCACGCCGAACGACACGCACTTCGCGCTCGCGCGCCGCGTACTCGAGGCGGGCCGCCACGTCGTCGTCGACAAGCCGGTCACGCTGACCGCCGACGAAGCGCTCGCGCTCGCCCGGCTCGCGAATGCGCGCAGCCGCCTGTTCGCGCCGTTCCACAACCGCCGCTGGGACGGCGATTTCCTCACGGTGCGGCGACTCGTCGAATCGGGCGAGCTCGGCCGCCTCACCTATTTCGCATCGCACTTCGACCGCTTCCGGCCCACGCCGCGCACGCGCTGGCGCGAGGAACCGGCCCGCGGCGGCGGCCTGCTGCTCGACCTCGGCCCGCACCTGATCGATCAGGCGCTCGCGCTGTTCGGGCTGCCCGAGACGGTGAGCGCGACCGTCAAGACGCGCCGCGACAACGGCACCGCGCCGGATTTCGTGCATCTGCTGCTCGGCTATCCGGACAAGGATGTCGCGCTGCACGCGAGCGCGCTGTCGGCGATCGAGCCGGCGCGCTTCACGCTGCACGGCACGCGCGGCAGCTATCAGAAATACGGCCTCGACACGCAGGAAGACCAGCTGAAGGCCGGCCTTACGCCCGACGACGTCGAATTCGGCGGCGGCAACCGCCCGGGCGTGCTGCGCGTACTCGAGGGCGAGATCGAAGTGGAGCGGCCGGTGCCGACGCTCGACGGCCAGTACGCCGAGTTCTATCGCGCGCTCGCCGCGGCGGTGCAAGACGCTGCGCCGTTCCCGGTCACGCCGCAGGACGCGGTCGATGTGATGACGATCATCGAGCTCGCCGCACAGAGCGAGCACGACGGCCGACGGCTGCCGTTCGTGCGGCGCACGATCTGACGGAGCGCGGCGCGGCAGCGCGGCTCGAGCGTCGCTGCTCGCACGCTTGCGGCGGCCGCTTTCCCGCGGCCGCCTGCGCGCTGCCGCGCGAGCGCGAGCCGCTATCGGCGGCCGTCCCGCTCGCGCCGCCCCGCCGCCCCGGCCCAACATTCCGTTACAACTGGCGCGGGAACGAAAGTCAGCGGTGCGCCGGTCTGACGCGTTTCCCAAAAAGCCGATCCGACACCCTATCCTCAGGAGAATTCGATGCAACGGTTGGTTCGCGCAGCGCTCTGCTGCGTCCTGATTTCCTCGCTCGCTGCGTGCGTCGTCGAGCGGCCGCGGCCCGTGCGTCCGGCGCCCGCCCCTGCAGCCCCGGCACCGCGCCCGAATCCGCAGGCGGCGGCCAACGAGCGGATGCAGCAGGTGCTCGGCCGCATCGACATCCTTCACCGCCGCATCGAGACGCGCGTGAACGGCGGCGCGTATCCGCCGCCGTACGGCGCCCAGCTGCACCATCGTCTCGACGTCATCCGGCAGGAATCGAGCGACATGGCCGGCCAGCACGGCGGCGGGCTGTCGGCCGACGAACAGCGCGTGCTGAATCAGGAACTGGACACGGTCGCGCGCGCGATCGGCGAGTGATCCGGCACCCGTCGCGGCTGGGAAACGGGGCGGTGTCGGGCACCGCCGCTTGTCGCGAAGCGACATTCTTTTGCTCAAATTGACAAGGCTCGACCGCTCGCGTACAGTCGCCCGCACGCGTCGGGAGAGCGCGTGACCGCAGCGTTTCAGCACCGGTCGCGCCGCCGAAGGGGCACACCCGCAAACTCTCAGGCAAAAGGACCGACCGCGTCGGGGAATCCCGTCCGCGCCTCGCGCGGGCCGCACCACTCCCCGCACTCTGGAGAGCGGCAGTAGCCGGCTGCGCATGCAGCGCCGGCAGGCTGCCCACCGAAGGGGCGCGCGTTCGCCGGGGCAATCCCGCAGCGCAATCTCTCAGGTATCGAGGACAGAGGGGCATGTACAGGATCGCTCGCCGGCCCATCGCCGCAGCGGTCGGCACATGGCCGTTCTGATCCGCGCGCAAGCGCCTTGCCTGAGGCCTCGATGACTGCACTGAAACATACCCCGCTCAACGCCGCGCATCGCGCACTCAATGCCCGCATGGTCGATTTCGGCGGCTGGGACATGCCCGTCAACTACGGCTCGCAGATCGAAGAGCACGAAGCGGTGCGCACCGACGCCGGCATGTTCGACGTGTCGCACATGTGCGTCGTCGATTTCACCGGCAGCCGCGCGCGCGCCTTCTTCGAGCACGCGATCGCGAACAACGTCGGCAAGCTGAAGACGCCCGGCAAGGCGCTCTACTCGTGCCTGCTCAATCCGCAAGGCGGCGTCATCGACGACCTGATCGTCTATTACTTCACCGAAGACTTCTTCCGCGTGGTCGTCAACGCCGGCACGGCCGACAAAGACATCGCCTGGTTCAACCAGCTCAACGAGCAAGGCGGCTACGGGCTCACGATCGCGCCGCGCCGCGATTTCGCGATCGTCGCCGTACAGGGTCCGAACGCACGCGAAAAGGTCTGGGCGACCGTGCCCGCCGCGCGCGCCGCGACGAGCGAGCTGAAGCCGTTCAACGCCGCGCAGGTCGCCGGCACGCCGTTCGGCGATCTGACGGTCGCGCGCACCGGCTACACGGGCGAGGACGGCTTCGAAGTGATCGTCCCCGCCGTGCACGTCGAGGCGCTGTGGAACGCGCTGCAGCAGCACGGCGTGCGTCCGTGCGGGCTCGGCGCGCGCGACACGCTGCGGCTCGAAGCCGGCATGAACCTGTACGGGCAGGACATGGACGACACCGTGTCGCCGCTCGACGCGGGCCTCGCGTGGACGGTCGACCTGTCGACGCCGCGCGCGTTCGTCGGCCGCGAAGCGCTCGAGCGCGACGGCACGCGCGCCGCCTTCGTCGGCCTGATCCTGCAAAAGGAAAACGGCAAGGCGGGCGGCGTGCTGCGCGCGCACCAGAAGGTCGTCACGCCGCACGGCGAAGGCGAGATCACGAGCGGTACGTTCTCGCCCTCGATGCAGGAATCGATCGCGTTCGCACGCGTGCCGACGGCCGTTCAGGTCGGCGACACGGTTCATGTGCAGATTCGTGACAAGCAACTTCCCGCGCGCGTGGTAAAACTGCCGTTCGTGCGCAACGGCAAGGTCCTCGCTGCGTAACGACCGGGAGTGCCTCCCGGTTCGCCGGGATATGGCGCCCGGCAAAACAACCGCATCGGCGCGCCCGCCCGGCGCGCCGGCACAACGAATCACACTTTTATCCAGGAGCATCCGATGAGCAACGTCCCGGCCGATCTGAAATACACCGAGGAACACGAGTGGATCCGTACCGAAGCAGACGGCACGCTGACGGTCGGCATCACCGATCACGCGCAGAGCACGCTCGGCGACATCGTCTTCCTCGAACTGCCGGAAGTCGGCAAGCAGGTGACGGCCGGCGACGCGGTGGGCGTCGTCGAGTCGGTGAAGGCCGCGTCCGACATCTATTCGCCGGTGTCGGGCGAAATCGTCGAGATCAACTCGGCGATCGTCGACACGCCGGACTCGGTCAACAGCGACGCATACGCGAGCTGGCTGTTCAAGATCAAGCTTGCCGACGGCGCATCGACCGACAAGCTGATCGACGCGGCCGCCTACGGCAAGCTGATCGACTGATTTTTCCGACCCGAAACGCGCGGGGCCGGCAGCCATCCGGTGCCGCGCAAGCCGGAGGCGGCCGCCGCGCCGCTTCCGGTCGACCCGCCCAGCATGGGGCCGGACCGGCGCCGATACGCCGCTCCGTCCCGATAGGAACGCCATGAAGCTCGAACACCCGGACCGCCTGATGAACCGCACGCCCCTCTCGCTCGCCGCGCTCGAAACGCACGACGCGTTCGCCGAACGCCACATCGGCCCCGATGCCGCCAGCCAGCAGGCCATGCTCGACACGCTCGGCTTCGCGTCGCGCGCCGCGCTGATCGACGCCGTGATCCCGGCCTCGATCCGCCGCAACGAAACGCTGCCGCTCGGCCCGTTCTCGCAGCCGAAGAGCGAAGCCGAAGCGCTTGCCGCGCTGCGCGCGCTCGCGGACAAAAACCAGGTGTTCCGCTCGTATATCGGCCAGGGCTATTACGACACGCATACGCCGGCCGTGATCCTGCGCAACGTGCTCGAGAATCCGGCGTGGTACACGGCCTACACGCCGTACCAGCCCGAAATTTCGCAGGGCCGTCTCGAGGCGCTGCTGAACTTCCAGCAGATGGTGACCGACCTGACCGGCCTCGCGATCTCGAACGCATCGCTGCTCGACGAGGCAACCGCGGCGGCCGAAGCGATGACGCTGCTGCAGCGCGTCGGCAAGCCGAAGTCGAACGTGTTCTACGTCGCCGACGACGTGCTGCCGCAGACGCTCGAAGTGATCCGCACGCGCGCGCTGCCGATCGGCATCGAAGTGAAGACGGGCCCGGCGGCCGACGCCGCGCAGTCGAACGCGTTCGGCGTGCTGCTGCAATATCCGGGCGTGAACGGCGACGTGCGCGATTACCGCGCGCTCACCGATGCGATCCATGCGGCCGGCGGCCACGTCGTCGTCGCGGCCGACCTGCTCGCGCTGACCGTCCTGACGCCGCCCGGCGAATGGGGCGCGGACGTCGCGGTCGGCAACACGCAGCGCTTCGGCGTGCCGATGGGCTTCGGCGGGCCGCACGCCGCATATCTCGCGGTGCGCGACGAATTCAAGCGCCAGATGCCTGGCCGCCTCGTCGGCGTGACGGTCGACGCGCAGGGCAAACCGGCGCTGCGCCTCGCGCTGCAGACGCGCGAACAGCACATCCGCCGCGAAAAAGCGACGTCGAACGTCTGTACGGCGCAGGCGCTGCTCGCGATCATGGCGAGCATGTACGCGGTCTATCACGGCCCGCACGGCCTGAAGACGATCGCGCTGCGCGTGAACCGCATCGCCGCGCTGTTCGCGGCCGGCGTGAAGCAGCTCGGCTTCGCGACGGTCAACGACACGTTCTTCGATACGGTCACGGTCGACACCGGCGCACGCACCGCGCAGGTCCACGCATTCGCGAACGCGAAGCGCATCAACCTGCGCCGCGTCGGCGACACGCGCGTCGGCGTATCGATCGACGAAACGACGACGCGCGACGATCTCGCCGATCTGCTCGCCGTGTTCGCGCAGGCGGCGGGCGGCACCGCGCCGTCCGTCGACGCATTGGATGCGGGCCTGGGCGGCGAAGCCGCGCTGCCGGCCTCGCTCGTGCGTACCAGCGCGTACCTGACGCACCACGTGTTCAACCGCCACCATTCCGAAACGGAAATGCTGCGCTACCTGCGCAGCCTGTCGGACAAGGATCTCGCGCTCGACCGCTCGATGATCCCGCTTGGCTCGTGCACGATGAAGCTGAACGCGACTTCCGAGATGCTGCCGGTTACGTGGCCCGAATTCGGCCGCATCCACCCGTTTGCGCCGGCCGAGCAGACCGTCGGCTATCGCGAGATGATCGACCAGCTCGAGCAGATGCTCGTCGCGGCCACCGGCTACGCGGCCGTGTCGCTGCAGCCGAACGCGGGTTCGCAGGGCGAGTACGCGGGCCTGCTGATCATTCACGCGTACCATGCATCGCGCGGCGAAGGCCACCGCGACGTGTGCCTGATTCCGGCGTCCGCGCACGGCACCAACCCGGCGTCCGCCCACATGGCCGGCATGAAGGTCGTGGTCGTCGCGTGCGACGCGCAAGGCAACGTCGACATCGCCGATCTGAAAGCGAAGGCCGAGCAGCATTCGGCGAACCTCGCGGCGATCATGATCACCTATCCGTCGACGCACGGCGTGTTCGAGCAGAACGTGCGCGAGATCTGCGAGATCGTGCATGCGCACGGCGGCCAGGTGTACGTCGACGGCGCAAACATGAACGCGATGGTCGGCCTGACCGCGCCGGGCCAGTTCGGCGGCGACGTGTCGCACCTGAACCTGCACAAGACGTTCTGCATCCCGCACGGCGGCGGCGGCCCGGGCGTCGGCCCGGTCGCGGTCGGCGCGCACCTCGCGAAGTTCCTGCCGAACCAGCGTTCGACGGGCTACACGCGCGGCGAAGACGGCATCGGCGCGGTATCGGCCGCGCCGTACGGCTCGGCGTCGATCCTGCCGATCTCGTGGATGTACATCGCGATGATGGGCGCGAAGAATCTGACGGCCGCCACGGAAACCGCGATCCTCAACGCGAACTACATCGCCAAGCGCCTCGCGCCGCACTATCCGGTGCTGTATTCGGGCCCGGGCGGGCTGGTCGCGCACGAGTGCATTCTCGATCTGCGTCCGATCAAGGAATCGAGCGGGATCACCGTCGACGACGTCGCGAAGCGCCTGATGGACTACGGCTTCCACGCACCGACGATGAGCTTCCCGGTGCCGGGCACGCTGATGGTCGAGCCGACCGAATCGGAGTCGAAGGAAGAACTCGACCGCTTCATCGACGCGATGATCGCGATCCGCGACGAAATCCGCGCGGTCGAGGAAGGCCGCGCCGATCGCGAGGACAACCCGCTGCGTCACGCGCCGCACACGGCCGCGGTCGTCACCGCGAACGAATGGCCGCATGCGTACTCGCGCGAGCAGGCTGCGTACCCGGTCGCGTCGCTCGGCACGAACAAGTACTGGCCGCCGGTCGGCCGCGCGGACAACGCGTACGGCGACCGCAACCTGTTCTGCGCGTGCGTGCCGATGTCGGAATACGCATAACGCAGCGCCGGCCCGCTCGTCCGGCACGCCTTGCCCCGCACGCCGCCGCGCGCAGCGTGCGGGGCGCGCGCCGCAGGCCGATCCGCCTCACATTCGTCCGCCAATCCGGCTAACATCACGCGATCCAGCCAAACGAGGAGTTCCGTATGGTGCGTCCGATGTTTCCGGGCCACGACGCGACGCAGACGCAGCGCCGCATGCGCGCCGGCCGCTTCGTGCCGACGCTCGCCGCGTCGCTGTCGCTTGCCGCTGCCGGCTTCGGCGCGGCCGGCAGCGCGCACGCGGCGATGAATTTCTGCGCGGCGCCTGCCCTGCAGGCGAGCGAGACGACGCATGCCGAACCGGGCGTGCAGGCGCTGATCCGCAGCGTCGACGCGCGCATCGGCGAGCAGCCGCACGCGATGGCGCGCGTGCACACCGAAGGCACGCTGCCGCACGAGGGGATCTACGATCAGAGTGTCGAAGCACTGAAGGACATGGATCTGATGCGCGACGCCGCGCTCGCCTGGCGCGTGACGAATACGCCGCGGTATCTGCAGCTCGTTGACCGGTTCCTGTCCGCGTGGGTTTCGACGTATCAACCGAGTTTCAATCCGATCGACGAGACGCGCTTCGAGAGTCTGATCCTCGCGTACGACATGACCGCGAGCGCGCTGCCGGTGAAGACGCGCAACGCGACGTCGGCGTTCATCGCGAAGCTCGGCGCCGGCTATGTCGCGCAGATCGACGCGCAGAAGCGGCCGCTCACCGGCATCTGGCGCAACAACTGGCAGAGTCATCGGATCAAGCTGATCGCGCTGTCCGCGTTCACGCTCGGCGACCGCAAGATGATGAACGCCGCGCAGCGGCTGTTCGTCGAGCATCTGGCCGACAACATCGGCCCGGACGGCGCGACCTCGGATTTCGGCGAACGCGATGCGCTGCACTATGCGGTCTACGATCTGCAGCCGCTCGTCACGGCGGCGCTGGCCGCGCGCCGCTTCAACCGCAACTGGCTGCGCGAGCGCGGAACGAACGGCGCGACGCTCGCCGCGGCGCTCGACTGGCTCGTACCGTACGCGCTCGGCGAGAAGACGCACGAAGAATTCGTGCATTCGACGGTACCGTTCGATGCGAAGCGTCGCGAGGCCGGCTTGCCGGGCTACACGGGGCAGTGGGACCCGAAAAACGCCACCGAACTGTTTCATCTCGCTGCGCGGCTCGATGGACGCTACGCCCGCGTCGCGCAGCAGCTTTCTCCAACGCCGCCCGCATGGCTCGCCGCGTGCCTGCCGTTGCAGGCGCGCTAGTTTTTTATCGCAAGGCAGGAATTCAAATGGCAGTCAGCGTGTTTGACCTCTTCAAGATCGGCATCGGGCCGTCCAGTTCGCATACGGTCGGACCGATGCGCGCAGCGCTGATGTTCGTCCAGGGCCTCGAGCGCGACGGACTGCTCGACGCGACTGCGCACGTGAAGGTCGAGCTGTACGGTTCGCTCGGCGCGACCGGCAAGGGTCACGGCACCGACCGCGGCGTGATGCTCGGCCTGCTCGGCGACGCGCCCGACACCGTCGATCCGGACACGATCGGCGCACGGCTCGAGCAGGTGCGCACGTCGAAGCAGCTCGCGCTGCTCGGCAAGCGCCCGGTGCCGTTCGTGCTGAAGGAGAACATCGCGTTCTACCGGCAGGCGCTGCCCGAACACCCGAACGGGATGAAGCTGCGCGCGTCCGACGCGAACGGCGCGGTGCTCGCCGAGCGCACGTATCTGTCGGTCGGCGGCGGCTTTGTCGTGACGGCCGGCGCACCGAACACGAAGGTGCTGAGCGCGGCCGAACAGATGACGCATCCGTTCCGCACCGGCGCCGAGCTGCTCGCGCTGACCGAGTCGACCGGCAAGTCGATCGCGCAGCTGATGTGGGAAAACGAGCGTGCGTGGCATACCGAGCAGGAGACGCGCGACGGCCTGCTGAAGATCTGGGCCGTGATGCAGTCGTGCGTGTCGCGCGGCTGCGGCATCGGCAACCCGGACGCCGAAGGCAACCTGCCGGGCCCGTTCCAGGTGAAGCGCCGCGCGCCGCAGCTGTACCGCGCGCTGACCGGCAACCCGGAGCGGGCGCTGCAGGATCCGCTGTCGATGGTCGACTGGATCAACCTGTATGCGATCGCGGTGAACGAGGAAAACGCGGCAGGCGGGCGCGTCGTCACCGCGCCGACCAACGGCGCGGCCGGCATCATCCCCGCCGTACTGCATTACTACACGCGCTTCACGCCGGGCGCGAACGAACAGGGCGTGATCGACTTCCTGCTGACGGCCGCCGCGATCGGCATTCTGTACAAGCTCAACGCGTCGATTTCGGGCGCGGAAGTCGGCTGTCAGGGCGAAGTCGGCGTCGCCTGCTCGATGGCGGCCGGCGCGCTCGCGGCGGTGCTCGGCGGCACGCCGCGCCAGGTCGAGAATGCGGCCGAGATCGGCATGGAACACAACCTCGGCCTCACGTGCGACCCGGTCGGCGGGATGGTGCAGATTCCGTGCATCGAGCGCAACGCGATGGCATCGGTGAAGGCCGTCAACGCGGCGCGCATGGCGCTGCGCGGCGACGGCTCGCACTACGTGTCGCTCGACTCGGTGATCAAGACGATGCGCGAAACCGGCGCCGACATGAAGACGAAGTACAAGGAAACGTCGCGCGGCGGGCTGGCCGTGAACATCGTCGAGTGCTGAGCGGCGGCCGTCGCGGCCGCTCGCCCCGACCGCGCGATACGCGCCCGCCTTACATCGGCGGGCCGTCGCGCGCCGGCCGCCGTCGCGACCGTTCGAACCGGCTGGCCGCGATGTCCGCGTGCTAGCCGATCAGCCAGTTCTCCAGCCTCAAGCGCGGATAACTCGCGAAATCACGCTCGTTGTTGGTCACCAGCACGACGTCGAGCGATACGGCGTGCGCGCCGATCAGCTTGTCGAGATGATCCTTCTTGCGTTCGCGCGTCGCCTCTCGAATGGGGCCGTATGCCTGCGCAGCCGCTCCGTCGAACGGCGCCACCGGGATATCCTCGATCAGCGCGGCGAGATTGCGGCGTTCGCGGGCCGGATTGGCGCATAGCGTCACGCCGTACTCGAGCTCCGCATAGGTGACCGCCGACATGACGACGTCCCCCGTGTAGCACTGCGCGAAACGCCGCGCGACCTGCTCCGGCTGGTTCTTCATCAGATAGATGCACATGTTGGTGTCGAGCATGTAGCGCGGCATCACCAACCCTCGCGCTCGGCCTGTTCCTGATCGCCGCGCCCCTCGGCCATGAAATCGGGCCCGAATTTCGCGAACTTGCCGAGCACGCCGGTCAGCGGCCGCCGCGCAGGCCGGATGCGAATTTCGTCACCGACACGCTCGATTTCGAGTTCGATATCGCTGCGCTCATAAGCAAGATCCGCAGGAATCCGCACCGCCTGCGAGTTGCCATTCCGGAAGACCCGGGTGGTATGCATGTCATCTCTCCCATTACGGATGTACGATGGATGTACATTAGGTCATTCTTCGTCCAATGTAAATCCATGTGTGTACACGACGCCGCTTGCGCCCTCCCGTGTTCCGACACTTTTCATCGGCCGGCATACCGTAGCCCCGCCAACGAGCGTAATCTGTACGTCCCGCTACCCAGGGAGACGGCAGCCCATGTCGCATTCCAAGGATCTCGAGCAGCCCGCCACCACCGGCGCGCGACTGCTCGTCGATGCGTTGCTCGCCAATCACGTCGAACGCGTGTTCTGCGTGCCGGGCGAGAGCTTTCTCGCCGTACTCGATGCGCTCGCGGACGACACTGCGCGCATCCAGACGGTCGTCTGCCGCCACGAGGCGGCCGCGGCGAACATGGCGGAAGCGGTCGGCAAGCTGACCGGCCGCCCCGGCATCGCGTTCGTCACACGCGGGCCCGGCGCGACGCACGCGTCGATCGGCGTGCATACCGCATTCCAGGATTCGACGCCGATGATCCTGTTCGTCGGCCAGTGCGCGCGCGAGCATCTCGACCGCGAGGCGTTCCAGGAAATCGACTACCGCCGGATGTTCGGCCAGATGGCGAAATGGGTCGCGCAGATCGACGATCCGCGCCGCATCCCCGAATACCTGAGCCACGCCTTTCACGTCGCGACGTCCGGGCGGCCGGGGCCGGTCGTGCTCGCGCTGCCGGAAGACGTGCTGTCCGACGCGTGCGCGCCGCAGCCGCCGGTGCCCGCCGCCAAGCGTGTCGCGGCCGCGCCGTCGCCGGCCCAGATCCACGAGCTGCGCGAACGGCTCGCGCGCGCGGAACGCCCGTTCGCGATCGTCGGCGGCAGCGGCTGGACGCCCGAGGCCTGCGCGAACCTGCGCACGTTCGCCGAACGCTGGCAGCTGCCGGTCGGCTGTGCATTCCGGTATCAGGACACGTTCGACAACGCGCATCCGAACTACGCGGGCGACGTCGGGCTCGGCATCAATCCGGCGCTCGCGAAGCGCATCCGCGACGCCGACTTGCTGCTCGTGCTCGGCCCGCGCCTCGGCGAAGCGACGACCGGCGGCTATACGCTGCTCGACATCCCGAAGACGCGGCAGACGCTGATCCACGTGCATCAGGGCGCGGACGAGCTCGGCCGTGTCTATGCAGCCGACCTGCCGATCGTCTCGGGGATGCCCGAGATCGCCGCGCCGCTCGCCGCGCTCGAGCCGCCCGCGCCGCTTCCGTGGGCCGGCACGGCCGCCGACGCGCACCGCGCCTACCGCGAGTGGCATGCGCCGCTGCCGATGCCGGGCGACGTGCAGCTCGGCGACGTGATGGTGCAGCTGCGCGAACGGCTGCCGCACGATGCGATCGTGACCAACGGCGCGGGCAACTATGCGATCTGGCTGCATCGTCATTTCGCGTACCGGCACTTCCGCTCGCAGCTCGCGCCGACGAGCGGCGCGATGGGCTACGGCGTGCCGGCCGCGCTCGCCGCGAAGTCGCTCCATCCGTCGCGCGCGGTGGTCGCGCTGGCCGGCGACGGCTGCTTCATGATGGCCGGCAACGAACTGGCGACCGCGATGCAGTACGGGCTGAACATCGTCGTGATCGTCGTCAACAACGGGCATTTCGGCACGATCCGCATGCATCAGGAGCGCAACTATCCGGGCCGCGTACACGGCACGGGCCTCACGAACCCCGACTTCGCGGCGTACGCGCGCGCGTTCGGTGCGCATGGCGAGACGGTCGTGCGCACGGCAGAATTCGCGCCGGCGCTCGACCGCGCGCTGACCTGCGGGCTGCCCGCGCTGATCGAGATCCGCATTCCGCAGGACGCGAGCACGCCGGCCGCGACGCTCGAACAGATCCGCGAGCAAGGCCGTCGCGCGCGCGGCGCATGATGGTGGCCACGCTCGCCGCGCCGGCCGCCGCCGCCCCCGCCGCGCTGTCGCACGACGCGGCGCTCGCGTTTCCCGGCACGCTGCTCGCGCCCGACCGCACGCTCGTCGCGCCGTACGACCTCGAGCACGGCATGGCGCGCGCGACCGGCTACGTGCCGGCCGCGCCGGCGCTGCAGCTGCTGCATGCCGCGCAGCGCCCGTTCCGGCTCGACTACAGTCGCGCGACGCAGGTGCACGTGATCAACGGGATGGGCGTCGCGCTCGGCGATTCGGTGATCGGACTGACCGCGCTCGCCGCGCTGCGCGAAGCGCATCCGGACCTGCGCTTCACGCTGTATCGGCCCGCGCGTGCGCCGCGCTACGTCGAGGCGCTCTATGCGCTCGCGGCCGACGTCGTCGCGCCGACGCGCGCGCTGCCGTGCGCAGCCGACGCGCTACCCGCGCACACACCGTGCATCGACATCGGCAATCACCTGTACTGGCCGGCGTTCGCGCATATGCCGATGATCGACTTCTTCCTCGATGCGCTCGGTGCGGAGCCTGCCGCCGTGCCGCCATCGGCGAAGCGCAACGGCTGGCTCGCGCGGCTGCAGCTCCCCGCGCTGCCGGCGGCATGGCGGCGGCCTTACGTCCTGTTCTGCGCGGACGCGAGCACCGCGGTGCGCAGCGTGCCGCCGGCCCGGCGCGCGATGCTCGTCGATCGGCTCGCGCAGCGCTACGGGTTACCGGTGGTCGGGTTCGGGGCGGTCGCGCATCGGGCCTACGTCGACGTGAGCGAGGAGGCGGCCGGCGACACCGCGCGCTTCATCGCCTGGGTGAAAGGCGCGAGCCTGCTGTTCGCACCGGACACGGCCGCGCTGCACGTCGCGGCCGGCTTCGATGTGCCGAGCGTCGCGTGCTTCACGACAATCGAGCCGGCACTGCGCGTGCGCGACTACCCGCATTGCGTGTCGATCGAACTCGAGGTGCCGGCCGAACTGCGCGGGCTGCATCGCAGCGAGCAGCCCGACGACATCGCGGCGATCGATGCGGCCTACGGCGCGCTCGACTGGGATGCGGTGCCGTGGCCGGCTGCGCGGACGGCGGCGGCATAGCGCGCACCGGCAGCGGCCGGATGCGTGCGCAACGCGATCGGCAGCACGCACGACGGCGACGCTGCGCGCGAGCCGCGCGACGTGACCGTTGCGGCCGATACGCGCGCCCGCGCGTGTATCACCCGGCGGCGAGCGCGTCGCGCTCGCGCAGCGTATCGGAGGGCCGCTTGCCGAACAGCCGGCGGTAATCGGTCGCGAACTGGCTCAGATGCCAGAATCCCCACGCTTCCGCGACATCCTGCACCGAGCCGGCCGCGCGGCCGCACAGATCGCGCCGCGCGCCGTTCAGCCGCAGTGCGCGCAGATACGACGCGGGCGCCATGCCGAGCACGTCCTGGAAGCAGTACTGCAGCGTGCGGCGGCTCACGTGGAGCTGCTCGCACAGTTCCGGCACGCCGACCGGCCGCGTGCGATGCGCCAGCACGTAGTCGCGCGCCTGCTCGACGATCCAGCGCCGCGTCGAGGGCGCAGCGCCGCTGCCGTCGTCGCCCGGCTGCGCGCAGGCGTCGAACAGCGCGGCCAGCACCTCGGCCTGCAGCGCATCGCGCTGCGCGCCGGGCAACGGACCGCCGCCGGCCGCCGCGCCGTCGAGCCGGCGGCCGAGCAGCGCGCACAGGCGCGCGAGCCGCGCGTCGCCGATCCGTATCACGCGCTGCGCGAACAGCCGCTCGTCGAGCGCGCGATGTTCGACCTGCTCCGCATAGCGGCGCAGCACCTCGCCGCGCACGACGACGCCGTAGATCGAAAACTGCGCGGGCGTCAGCAATTCGAATTCGACGTTGCCGGGCCGGAACGCGAGCGCGCCGGGGCCGATCCGGCATGCGTCGACGCGCGCGGTGCCGTCGCCGGCGAGCGGAATGCCGAACCAGTACGCGTCGCCGCGCACTTCGCACGCCTGGCGCAGCACATGGCTCGTCGATTCGCGAAACAGTTTCATCGTGTCGAGCGGCAGCTCGGTCAGCGTGCCGACGAAGCGGCCCGCCGCGAGCTGGTCGTAGGTTTGTCGCCAGCCGATCAGGTTGCGCGCCTGCTCGTCCGCGTCGTGCGCGACGCTGACGACCGCCTGCCCGGCCGACGCGTCGTCGCCGTGCGCGCTGCGCTGCGTGTCTTCGGCCGTCGGTTCGTCGTGACGTGCCTGTCGTGCATCCATCGTGCTCTCCTTCACCTGCCGGAACCGCGTCGGTCACGCAAGTCCCGTGCCGAACCGCGCGCGAGGCGGCCACGCCCGAGATTCAACGCTGCGCGGGGCGTACGCCCCGCCCGGCGCGCGCGCCGCGCGCACCGCCACGGTGCGTACGTGCATCGCGGCACGTTCACCGGCTAGCGGCCGGCGGCCGGCTGCAGCCGCACGACGCGCGTGCTGCAGTTGCCGTACGCCTGCGCGACGGCGAGTTCGACGATCGGGCTGCCCGCCGGCCAGGGCGCGGCGTCCGCGTCGGACAGATCGGTGCGCAGCGTCGCGCGACCGTTGATCCGGTAGCGGATCGCGCGCACGAAATCGACGAACAGCAGCCCGATCCCGCTGCCGTCGCATCGCGCCGCATCGATCCGGCATGCGTCGCGCCGGGCGGGCAGCGCGAACCGCAGCGTCTTCGTATCGATCACGCGAACGACGGGCAGCAGCTCGCCGTTCGGATCGCGGCCGCCCTGCACGATGTCGCAGACGAGCGGCGCGCCGCCGCCGCTGCTCGTGCCGACGAACATGAACGGCTGCGTCTCGACGAATTGCCGCACGCCGATGCTGAGCCGCGTCGTCACGACGTCGCTCATCCGTTCGGCTTCGTCGGCGACGCCGAACCGGCGATGCGCGTCGAGCTCGCCTGCATGAAATACCGGATGTCGCGAACGGGGCGTGTCTGTCATGTCGGATGGAACCGCCGCGCGCAGGCGGCGGACGAGGTCGTGGCCGGCGCGGGCTGCAACGCGATGCGCTGCGGCCTGCGCCGGATTTCCGGAAAGGCGGCGCGATCACGAGACGGACGGGCGCGCCGCCGGCTGCCCGGCTTGCGCCCGTGCGTCCGCGCCCGCGTGGCGGCGATCAGAAGAAGCCGAGCGCTTCCGCCTGATAGCTGACCAGCAGGCACTTCGTCTGCTGATAGTTCGACAGCGCCATCTTGTGCGTCTCGCGGCCGATCCCCGACTGCTTGTAGCCGCCGAACGCCGCGTGCGCCGGGTACAGGTGATAGCAGTTCGTCCAGACGCGGCCCGCCTCGATCTCGCGGCCCATGCGGTACGCGCGCGTGCCGTTGCGCGTCCACACGCCGGCGCCGAGCCCGTAGAACGTGTCGTTCGCGAGTTCGATCGCTTCCTGCTCGTCCTTGAACGTCATCACCGACGCGACCGGCCCGAAGATCTCCTCCTGGAACACGCGCATCTTGTTGTTGCCGAGCAGCATCGTCGGCTTCACGTAGTAGCCGGTGTTCAGTTCGGCGGCCGGCGCCGTGCGTTCGCCGCCCGTCAGGCATTGCGCGCCTTCGCCGCGGCCGATATCGATATACGAGAGGATCTTGTCGAGCTGCTGCTGCGACGCCTGCGCGCCGATCATCGTCTGCATGTCGAGCGGATGGCCGGCCTTGATGCGCTCGACGCGCGCGACGGCCTTCTCGATGAAGCGGTCGTAGATCGATTCCTGGATCAGGATCCGCGACGGACACGTGCAGACCTCGCCCTGGTTCAGCGCGAACATCGCGAGCCCTTCGAGTGCCTTGTCGAGGAACGCGTCGTCCTGGTCGAGCACGTCGGCGAAGAACACGTTCGGGCTCTTGCCGCCCAGCTCGACCGTCGACGGGATCAGGCTGTCGGCCGCCGCGTGCAGGATGTGCTTGCCGACCGGCGTCGAGCCCGTGAACGCGATCTTCGCGATCCGCTTGCTCGTTGCGAGCGCTTCGCCCGCTTCCTTGCCGAAGCCGTTCACGATGTTGACCGCGCCCGGCGGAAACAGGTCGCCGATCAGCTCCATCAGCACGAGCACCGACGCGGGCGTCTGCTCGGCCGGCTTCATCACGACGCAGCAGCCGGCCGCGAGCGCCGGCGCGAGCTTCCATGCGGCCATCAGCAACGGGAAGTTCCACGGAATGATCTGGCCGACGACACCGGCCGGCTCGTGGAAGTGATACGCGACCGTGTTGTCGTCGATCTCGGAGATCCCGCCTTCCTGCGCGCGGATGCAACCCGCGAAATAGCGGAAGTGGTCGATCGCGAGCGGCAGGTCGGCCGCCATCGTCTCGCGCAGCGGCTTGCCGTTGTCGATCGTTTCCGCGACGGCGAGCAGCTTCAGGTTCTTTTCCATGCGGTCGGCGGCCGCGAGCAGCAGGTTCGCGCGCTCGGCCACGGACGTCTTGCCCCACTTGCGGCGCGCGGCGTGCGCGGCGTCGAGCGCGAGCTCGATGTCGTCGGCGCCCGAACGCGGCACGCGGCAGAACGGCTGGCCGTTGATCGGCGACACGTTCTCGAAATACTCGCCCTTCACGGGCGGAACCCACTTGCCGCCGATGTAGTTGTCGTACTGCTGACGATACGGATATTCGACGTCGAGGCCCAGTTGCTTCAGGTCAAACGGGTTCATACATGTCTCCTGTTCATCGTGCTTGTGAGTGCAGCGCCGGTTGGATTGCGCGTCGACGTTTACGCAACATGCATGCCATCCGGTCGCGGCGCCGCGCCGGCACGTGCGCACGGCACGGCACGCGGCGCGCTAGCACGCATGCGGTACGCGACTGTGTCGAAACTGAACACTGCGGCTGCGCAGCAAGGGCGGGCGGTGTTCGGAATTTTCACAATGCGCGCCTGCGTGCCGGCCGCGATCGCGTGGCATGCGGCTTGCGTATGCATCGCGCATCGTCCTTCGCCGGCCGCCGCGCCGATTCGTTCCATGCATGCACCCGCCCCGCTGACCGACGACGCCATCACATTCATCGAGGAACAGGCGTTCCTGATCGTCGCGACCTCCGACGATGCCGGCAACAGCGACTGCTCGTACCGCGGCCGGCAGCCGCGCGCCGATGGCACGCCCGCGCCGCTCGTCGCGTGCGTCGACGCACGTACGCTCGTGCTGCCCGACTTCGCGGGCAACAACCTGTTCAATACGATCGGGAATCTGCTCGTGAACCCGGCGATCGCGCTGCTGTTCGTCGATTTCGTCCGACAGACGACGTGGCTCGTGCAGGGACGCGCGACGATCGACGAAGACGCGGGACGCTTCGCCGCGCTGTGGCCGGATGCGCGGCGCTATGTGATCGTCGACGTCGAATGCGCGCAGCCGCGCACCGACGCGACGCTGCCGCCGCTCGTACTCGCGTGACACGCCGCGCACGCGAACGCGGCGCCGCGTAACGGGCCGCGCCGCTCAGCGGCCGTTCGTTTCCGCGCATGCCGGTCGTCGCGTGCGGCGGTTGGGCGGCAGGCTCGCGCGCGTGTCGGCGTGCGTGCCGTCGGCCGTCTGCCGCGCACCGAGAAATGCGAATACGATCGCCGCGCACAGCACGGTGACGATCGCGAGCGCGATCAGCAGGCGGTCGAACGCATGCGTGTAGCTTGCGAGCAGCACCGTGCGGTCGACGCCCGGCAGCGCGGCCGCCGCGCCGGCGAGATCGCCGGTCGCGAGCCGCGCGGCGGCATGCAGCACGGCGTCGGCCGGCGCGCCGGGCGCCGCGCGTTGCAGCCCGGCATGCGCGAGCGCCGCGAGCAATGCGCCGACGATCGCGAGCGCGATGCCCTCGCCGGCCACGCGCGTCGTGCTGAAAATGCCGGTTGCCATCCCCGCGCGCTCCTTCGGCACGACGCTCACCGAGAGCCCGTCCATCAGCCCCCACGGCATCCCGGCCCCGATGCCGATCGCGACCATCGGCGCGATCGCGGCGGCCCCCGCACCGCCGCGCAGCGCAACGCCGAGCCACACGAGGCCGGCGGCCGCGACGAGCAGCCCGAGCCCCGAGACGATGCCGGCCGGCCACCAGCGCGTGAGCGTCGCGGCCGCGATCGGCACGACGAGCATCGGCGCGGAGATCGCGAGCATCAGCCAGCCCGCGTCGATCTCGCTGAAGCCGTCGATCCCGATGAAGCGCAGCGGCAGCACGACGAGCAGCACGATGTAGCAGCAGCACGTCGAGATCGGCAGCACCTGCACGCCGACGAAACGCGGAATCCGGAACAGCGACAGATCGAGCATCGGCCGCGCGACGCGCGTCTCGATCGCGACGAACGCCGCCGCGCCCAGCGTCGCACCGGCGAGCAGCGCGACGACGAGCGGCGCCGTCCAGCCGCGCGCGGGTGCCTCGATCACGCCGAACGTGAATAGCGTCAGCGCGGCCGTGAATGCGACCGTGCCCGGCCAGTCGAGACCCGTCGCGTGCGGGTCGCGCGACTCCTGCATGCGCGGCAGCCCGAACGCGAGCGACAGCGCGCCGGCCAGCGCGCCCGTCACGAAGATCGCGCGCCAGCCGTAGTGCTCGATCAGCCAGCCGGCCATCACCGGCCCGAACGCGAGCCCGATCCCGAAGGTCGTGCCGAGCAGGCTGAACGCGCGCGTGCGTTCGGCGCCGTCGAACGTCTGCGCGAGCGCGGCCGTGCCGCCGGCCAGCGCGGCCGCCGCCGCGAGCCCTTGCGCCGCGCGCAGCAGGTCGACGGCGAGCATCGACGGCGCGAACGCGAGCGCGACCGACATCAGCGTGAAGCCGCCGACGCCGGCCGCGAACACGCGCTTGCGGCCGAACTGGTCGGCCAGCGCGCCGGCCGCCATCAGGAAACTGCCGAACGCGAGCATGAACGCGTTCGTGATCCAGTTCATCGCGACCGCGCTGCCGTGCAGGTCGCGGCCGATCGCCGGCGTCGCGACGGCGCCGCCGGAAAACGACAGCGGCAGCGCGACGGCGGCCGCGCAGACGGCGAACAGCACGAGCGCGCGCCGACGCGGCGATACCGCGGAAAACGGTTGATCCATCATCGCTCCTCGAAAAGCCGGCGCATCGGCGCCGCAACGCGACACAAGATAAATCCGATCCAATCCGCGAAAAACCACGCGAAGCTCCGCATATAACGGACTAGAATTCCGCAATCTGTCTTCACTGGAGCGCGTTTCGTCGATGGACAACCTGAACGGCATCGTCGCCTTCGTGCGCGCCGCCGACGCGCTGAGCTTCGTCGCGGCCGGCCGTACGCTCGGCATCTCGGCGTCGGCGGTCGGCAAGACGATCGCGCGGCTCGAGCAGTCGCTCGGCATACGGCTGTTCAACCGCACCACGCGCCGCATTACGCTGACCGACGAAGGGCGGCATTTCTACGAGCGCTGTCAGCGCATCCTCGAGGATCTTCGCGACGCGGAGGCGACCGTGACGGCATCCGCGCAGCGCCCGCGCGGCAAGCTGCGCGTGAGCCTGCCGGTGATCGGCTATCGGTTCCTGCTACCGGTGCTGCCGGAATTCAGGCAGCGCTATCCGGACGTCGAGCTCGATCTCGATTTCAACGACCGGATGGTCGACGTCGTCGAAGGCGGGTTCGATGCGGTGATCCGTAGCGGGCCGCTATCCGATTCGAGCCTGATGTCGCGGCGGCTCGGCCCGTTCGCGTTCGTGCTGTGCGCGACGCCCGCGTATCTCGCGCGGGCCGGCACGCCGCGCGCGCCGTGCGACCTCGAAGCGCACGACTGCGTGCGCTACTGCTTCCCGACCACGGGCAAGCTGCAGGATTGGGCGCTCGCCGCGGACGACGGCACGCCGCTGAAGCTGCGCACCGCAATGACGTGCAACAACATGGAAGCGCTGCGCGGCGCGGTGCTCGCGGGGCTCGGCATCGGCTACATGCCGGACTTCCTCGCGCGCGGCGCAATCGAGCGCGGCGCACTCGTCACCGTGCTCGACGACTACCGGATCGCGCCGGGCCAGTTCTCAATCGTGTGGCCGTCGAGCCGGCAGCTGTCGCCGAAGCTGCGCGTGTTCGTCGACTTCCTGTGCGAACGGCTGTTCAAGTAGCCGGATCGCAGGCCGCGCCGATGCGCGCCGGCTGCGCGGCAGGCAGCAGCGCGTCGCTGTCGTCCTTGAGCCCGACGCCCGTCAGCCCGAGCCGGCGCGCGTGCGTGACGAGGTAGTGCAGCTTGTGCGCGGCCGCGTCGTACGACAGCCCTTCGGGCCGCACGTTGGAGATGCAGTTGCGCTGCGCGTCGTGGCAGCCGACCTGCGGCGCCCACGTCAGATACACGCCGAGACTGTCCGGCGAACTGAGGCCCGGCCGCTCGCCGATCAGCACCGCGACCAGTTTCGCGCGCAGCAGCTCGCCGATTTCGTCACCGAGCGCGACGCGCGCCTGCGTCGCGACGATCACGGGCCCGATCTGCCAGCCGTCCGCCTCGAGCCGCGGGCGCACCGCGCGCAGCAGCGGCACCGCCTGCTTCGCAGCCGCGAACGCCGACAGCCCGTCGCCGACGACGAACACGATATCGGGCGCATCGTCGAGCGCGGCGCCGTAGCCGGCGAGCAGCGCGCGGCCGTCGTCGGACAGCTTGCGGCCGAGATCGGGCCGGCGCAGGTAATGCTGACGATCGGGTGCCGCGCTTTGTACGCCGAGCGTCGCGAAACCGGCGGCATCGAGCTCGCGCCGCAGTGCATCGGCGTCGAGCGGCTGATGCACGGCGTCGCGCGCCTGCGCATGCGACAGGTTGAAGGCGAGCAGCGGCGCGGTCGGCAGGCTGCTGCCCGCGCGGCCGAGCGCGATCCGCGCATTCGTGAACGACTTCAGCTCGCTCCACGGATTCTTTTCGACGGCATCGCTCATGCGGACAGCCCCATCCAGTCGTTCGCGCCCGCGAGCAGCGGCACGCGCGACGTCGCCGTGCGCAGCACGCCGTGCGCATCGGCGATCTCCATCGTCTCCAGCCACTCCTCGAATTCGGGCGCGCGGCGCAAGCCCAGCACCTCGCGCACGTACAGCTGATCGTGAAACGACGTGCTCTGGTAGTTCAGCATCACGTCGTCGGCGCCCGGAATCCCCATGATGAAGTTGATGCCCGCCGCGCCGAGCAGCGTCAGCAGGTTGTCCATGTCGTCCTGATCGGCTTCGGCGTGGTTCGTATAGCAGATGTCGCAGCCCATCGGCACGCCGAGCAGCTTGCCGCAGAAGTGGTCCTCGAGCCCCGCGCGGATGATCTGCTTGCCGTCGTACAGATATTCGGGCCCGATGAACCCGACGACGGTGTTGACGAGGAACGGCTCGAACTTGCGCGCGACCGCGTACGCGCGCACTTCGCAGGTCTGCTGGTCGACGCCGTGATGGGCGTTCGCCGACAGCGCGCTGCCCTGCCCGGTCTCGAAATACATCAGGTTGTCGCCGACCGTGCCGCGCTTGAGCGACAACGCCGCTTCGCGCGCCTCGGCAAGCAGCGCGAGCGAGATCCCGAAGCTCGCATTGGCCTGTTCGGTGCCCGCGATCGACTGGAACACAAGATCGACCGGAGCGCCCTTCTCGATCGCCGCGATCGTGTTCGTCACGTGCGTAAGCACGCACGATTGCGTCGGCACGCGGTAGCGCTCGCGAAACCCGTCGATCATCGCGAGCAGCTTCACGATCGCCGCGAGGCTGTCGGTCGCCGGATTGATGCCGATCATCGCGTCGCCGCAGCCGTACATCAGCCCGTCGAGCATCGACGCGGCGATCCCCTTCACGTCGTCCGTCGGATGATTCGGCTGCAGCCGCACCGACATGCGGCCCGGCAGCCCGACCGTATTGCGAAAGCGCGTGACGACGCGGCGCTTGCGCGCGGCCGCGATCAGATCCTGGTTGCGCATCAGCTTCGACACCGCCGCGACCATCTCGGGCGTGAGGCCCGGCGCGATCCGCTCGAGTGCGGCGCCGTCGGCGGCGGGCGAAAGTAGCCAATTGCGGAAATCGCCGACCGTCAGGTGCGCGATCTCCGCGAACGCGCCCGCATCGTGATCGTCGACGATCAGCCGAGTGACTTCGTCGGCCTCGTACGGAATCACGGCTTCGTTGAGAAACGCGCGCAGCGGCACGCCGGCAAGCGCGATCTTCGCGGCGACGCGCTCCTCCTCGCTCGCCGCCGCGACGCCCGCGAGCTGATCGCCGGAACGCAGCGGGCTTGCCTTGGCGAGCAGCGTCTTCAGGTCCGCGAAGCGGTAGGTGCGCGAACCGATCGTCTCCGTATAGGACATCGTGCGTGTCTCCTTGCAAAAACCGGCGGCGCGCCCGCTGCGGCCGGGCGCGCCGATGCCGTCAGAAACGGCCGTTCGGCTTCGTCATGCTCAATCCTCCAGCAGTGCGTCGGCCGGTGCGTTCGCGGCGCGCTGCGCGCGCGTCGCGAGGAAGTACGCGTAGCCGAGCGCGAGGAACACGACGAACACCAGCGCGACGAGGCCGTTGAAGTACACCATCGTACCGAGACAGACGAGCGCCGCGACGATCGCGAACGCCGGGAACAGCGGATACAGCGGCGCACGGAACGGCCGCGCGAGGTTCGGCTGCGAACGGCGCAGCTTGAACAGCGCGGCCATGCTGACGATATACATCACGATCGCACCGAACACCGACATCGTCACGATATTCGCAGTCAGCGTCTGACCGCCGAACTGGATCAGCTCGTCGCTGTAGATCGCCGCGATGCCGACCACGCCGCCGGCGAGGATCGCGCGATACGGCGTCCGGAAGCGCGGGTGCACCTTCGCGAGCCATTCCGGCAGGTAGCCCTCGCGAGCGAGCGCGAAGATCTGGCGCGAATAGCCGAGGATGATTCCGTGGAACGATGCGACGAGCCCGAACAGCCCAAGCCAGACGAGCATGTGCATCCAGCCGCTGTTCGCGCCGACGATGTACTTCATCGCCTGCGGCAGCGGGTCGTTGATGTTCGCGAGCTTGGTCCAGTCGCCCGCGCCGCCCGCGAACACCATCACGCCGATCGCGAGCGCGACGAGCGTGAGGATGCCCGCGACGTACGCGACCGGAATCGAGCGCTTCGGATTCTTCGCTTCCTCGGCCGCCATCGCGACGCCTTCGATCGCGAGAAAGAACCAGATCGCGAACGGGATCGCCGCGAACATCCCGTGGAATGCGCCGACGCTGAAATGGTCGGCGCCGGCCCAGCCGCCCTTCGTGAAATTGCTCCACGCGAAGCCCGGCGACACGACGCCCATGAACACGAGCAATTCGAAGATCGCGAGCAGCGTGACGACCAGTTCGAACGTCGCGGCGATCTGTACGCCGACGATGTTCAGCGCCATGAACACGAGATAGGCGCCCATCGCCGCGTGTTTCGGTTCGAGCCCCGGAAACTGCACGTGCAGATACGCGCCGATCGCGAGCGCGATCGCGGGCGGCGCGAACACGAACTCGACGAGCGTCGCGGCGCCGGCCAGATAGCCGCCGGTCGGGCCGAACGCGCGGCGCGCGTACGCGAACGGGCCGCCCGCATGCGGAATCGACGTCGTCAGTTCGGTGAAGCTGAAGATGAAGGTCGTATACATCGCCGCGACGAACAGCGCGGTGATCACGAAACCCAGCGTGCCGGCGCTGGCCCAGCCGTAGCTCCAGCCGAAGTATTCGCCGGAGATCACGAGGCCGACCGCGATGCCCCACAGTTGCCAGGTGCCGAGCGTCTGCTGCAGCGCGGGCTGGCCTTTCGACTCTGCTTTCATCGGACTCTCCTCAAAAGCGCGAGGCGTGCGGCCCGCGCGACTGAGAATCGATGCTAGAGAGTCATTATTTGACGTGTTATCGAAATTCGGCAAAGACGGCAGCCGACGTTTCGCTGACGGAAACGCCGGCCGCACCGCCCGACTGGTCGCCCGACCGACCGCGCGCGACCGCGCGGCAGCGCGCGACCGACGTGCTTACTGACCGCCGCCGCGCTGGTTGAACCAGCGATCGAGCAGCTTGCCGGCCGCCTCGCGGCCGCCGAGGCCGAACGACAGCGCGACCGCCACCGCGATCGCGCCGAGCACGAGGCCGAACGCGAGCTGCACGATCTCGTTCGCGATCCCCATCGCGCGCAGCCCCATCGCGAACACGAGGCCGAGAATCGCGAACTGCGCGATGCGCGCGAACAGCACGCTGTGCTCGCGGTCGGCCTGCTCGATCACGCGGCGCGCGAGGCCCGCGAGCCACACGCCGATCACGAGGATCACGCCGCCCGTCAGCACGTGGCCGCCGAATTCGATGAACAGCGTGACGACGTCGCGCACCTGCGTGAAGCCGAGCCGGTTCGCCGCTTCGACCGCGGCGAACAGCATCGCGAAGAACACGATCAGCCGCGCGACCAGCACCGACGGCTGCAGCATGCCGCTGAACACGCGCTCGACGCCGAGCACGGCCGGCAGCCCGTCCGCGCCGGCCGCCTCGAGCAGCCGCTGCGCGAGCGCCGCGACGAAGCGCGCGAAATAGAACGTGACGAGCACGATCACGATCGCCGCGACGATGTCCGGCACGGCGCTCAAGAACTCGTTCAGCATGTTCGTCGCGGGCACCGAGATCGCGTCGATCTTCAGCGCGTCGAGCGCCGAGATCAGCGTCGGCACGAACACGAATACATAGACGATCGTGCCGACGAGGCTCGACACGCGTACGGGCGTCGGGCTGTCGAGGCGCTGCGTGAGACGGTCGGCGCCGGCCGCGACGAGCAGGTTCGTCACGAGGCCGCGCAGCACGCGCGCGACGATCCAGCCGACCACGCCGATCACCGCGGCCGCGAACAGGTTCGGCACGATCGCGAGCAGCCGGTCGATCATCCCCTGGACCGGCGACAGCAGCCCCGACAGCGCGAACGCCGACAGGATCGCCGGCAGGAACATCAGGATCACGAGCCAGAACAGCACGTCGCCGAGATAGCCGCTCATCGGCTGCATGCCGGCGCTGCCGGACAGCTTGTCGTCGACCTTGCTCGCCTTCAGCGCGCGATTCGCGACGCTACGCAGCAGCGACGCGATGAGCCACGCGACGAGCGTGAGCGCCGCGCCGCCGATCAGGTTCGGCAGATAGTCGACGATGTGCGTGACGAGCAGCGAGAACGGGTTGGACACCGCGTACAGATTGAGCACGTTGAAGATGCCCACCGCGGTGACGAGCAGCACGAGCCAGAACAGCCCGCCGGCGACGATGCGCTCGACGCAGGCGCCCTGCCCGGTGCTTTCGGTGATTCGCTGATCGACCTTCAGCGCACCGAGCAGGCGCAGCGCGCCGGCCCGCACGATCACCGCGATCAGCCAGCCGATCACCAGAATGCCGATCGCACCGGCGATCTTCGGCAGATATCCGCCTAACGTGGTCTGCAGCGACGTAATGAAGCTGGAAGCATCCATTTCTTGTTCTCCCGAAAACGTGCGTTGTGATTGGACTTCGACACACTCCCTGCGGACTCCGACAAGATGCGCTTTCCCGCTCAAGCAACTTACTCGAGAAAAATGACGGCTTCACCCGATTTCACCGTCTTTAACTTTAATCATAGATCGGTGGGGACGTGACCCTTTTCGCCGAAATATAAAAAGGGGCGGAATATCGGCAGCGACTACGCGTTGGCATGCGCGCGGCGATGGTGCGTCGTGCTACCGTGGCGCGCGGATACAGGCGTACAGACGAGCGCGCGCGGTGCGCATCGCGATGAAAAGGAGTACAGCGGATGTTCAAGCACGAAGTCGAAATCCGTCGGCTGCCGGCGCAGCACGGTTATGCGGTCGCGCATGTCGGCGCGTACATGAAGGTCGGCGACGCGTTCGCGCAGATCGGCGCGTGGGCCGCACGTCGGGGGCTCATCGGCCGCGGCGCGAAGATGGCCGGGATCTACTACGACGATCCCGATACGGTTCCGGAGGCGCAGCTGCGCGCGCATGCGTGCATCGTGCCGCCCGACGACGCGCCGGCCGTCGAACCCGATGCGCCCGTGGAGCGCGTGACGATCGCGGGCGGCGATTATGCCGTGCTGCTGCATACGGGGCCGTATGCGGAGCTGAAGGCGGCGTATCAATGGCTATACGGCGAGGGGCTGCAGCAAGCGGGTCGCACGCCGGCCGCCGCGCCGCCGTTCGAGCTGTATCTGAATACGCCGCTCGATACGGCCCCGGCGGATCTGCTGACGGAGATTCACGTGCCGGTGCGTTGAGGCGGCCGGGCCGGCGCCTCGGCGTCAGCCCGCATGCGCGCGCGTACCGCATGCGGGGCAAAAGCGCGCATCGGCCGGCAGCATGGCCTGACAGCGCACGCAGGCGCGACCGCGCTGCACGCTGCCGCAGCGGATGCAGTAGCGCGCGCCGGCCGCATTGGGCGCCCCGCACGTCGCGCAGATGACGTCGCGCGGCGGCGCGTGCGTATCCGCGCGATGCGCGGCCGCGCGGCCCCAGCCGTGATGTTCGCCCGGGGCGCCATGGCCGTCATGGCCGCCGTGCCCGCCGCGCCGATCGCGGCCGTGATGGCCACCATCGGCGTAGGTAGCGCGATGGCCGTCACCGTGCCCGCGCAGCAGTCGTTTGAGCCAGTCCATCGTCGCCGCCGCGCTCAGCGTGCGGCCGGCGCGCCGCCGAACGCGCGTGCGTTCGACAACAGCCGCAGCCCGTTGCCGACGACGATCAGGCTCGCGCCCGCATCGGCGAACACGGCCATCCACATCGTGCCGAGCCCCGCGACCGTCAGCCCGAGAAACACGAGCTTCACGCCGAGCGCGAAGCCGATGTTCTGCACGAGCACGCGGTGCGTCGCGCGCGACAACCGGACGAACGCGGGAATCTTGCGCAGGTCGTCGTCCATCAGCGCGACGTCGGCCGTCTCGATCGCGGTGTCGGTGCCCATCGCGCCCATCGCGAAGCCGATATCGGCGCGTGCGAGCGCCGGCGCGTCGTTGATCCCGTCGCCGACCATCCCGACCGCCCCCGCGCCGCCGCGCGCGAGCTCGTCGACGGCCGCGAGCTTATCCTCCGGCAACTGGTTGCCGCGTGCGTCGTCGATGCCGGCCTGCGCGGCGATCGCCCGCGCGGTATGCGGGTTGTCGCCCGTCAGCATCGCGGTGCGGATGCCGAGCGCGTGCAGATCGGCAATCGCTGCGCGGCTCGTGTCCTTGATCGTATCGGCTACAGCGAAGATCGCGAGCACGCGCGCATCGTCGATCAGCATCACGACGCTCTTGCCCTGCCGCTCGAGCGCATCGAGCTTCGCCTCGAGTGCCGGCGAGCAGCGCTCGAGCTCCTCGACGAGCCGATGATTGCCGAGCCAGTAGCGCACGCCGTCGATCGTGCCCCGCACGCCGCGACCGAGCAGCGCTTCGAAATCCTGCACGTCGGCGAACGCCGGCGCGTTCGCGTCGCGCGCGGCCGCCGCGATTGCCTGCGAAACAGGATGATCCGATCGCGCGGCGAGGCTCGCGGCGAGGTGCCGCGCGCGCGGGAGATCGACGTCGGCCGCGTGCGCGTCGACATCGGTCTGCACCGGCTTGCCATGCGTGATCGTGCCGGTCTTGTCGAGAGCGAGCCATGCAAGCTTGCGCCCTTCTTCCAGATAGACGCCGCCCTTGACCAGGATCCCGCGCCGCGCGGCGGCCGCGAGCCCCGACACGATCGTCACCGGCGTCGAGATCACGAGCGCGCACGGACAGGCGATCACGAGCAGCACGAGCGCGCGATAGATCCAGTCGTGCCATGCCCCGCCGACGACGAGCGGCGGCGCGACGGCGACGAGCAGCGCGACCGCGAACACGATCGGCGTATAGATGCGCGCGAAGCGGTCGACGAAGCGCTGCGTCGGCGCCTTCGCGCCCTGCGCTTCCTCGACCGCGTGAATAATGCGCGCGAGCGTCGAGTTCGACGCCAGCGCGGTCACGCGATAGTCGAACGAGCCCGACTCGTTGATCGTGCCGGCGTACACCGCGTCGCCGGCCGCCTTCTCGACCGGCAGACTCTCCCCGGTGATCGGCGCCTGGTTCACCGTCGAGCGTCCGGACACCACTTCGCCGTCCAGCCCGATCCGCTCGCCGGGCTTCACGCGCACGATCGCGCCGAGCACGGCGCGCGCGGCATCGATCGTGCGCCACGTGCCGTCCGCGTCCTGCACGGTCGCGGTATCCGGGGCGAGCCGCATCAGCCCCTGGATCGCGTTGCGCGCGCGGTCGAGCGACTTCGCCTCGATCAGTTCGGCGATCGTGAACAGCACCATCACCATCGCCGCCTCCGGCCACTGGCCGATCGCCATCGCGCCCGTCACCGCGATGCTCATCAGCGCGTTGATGTTCAGGTTGCCGTTGCGCAGCGCGATCCAGCCCTTGCGGTAGGTCGTGAGCCCGCAGCTCAGCACCGCCGCGATCGCGAGCAGCGCAGACAGCCACGCGGGCAGGCCGGCCCAGCTCGCCGCCTCGGACGCGATCGCGGCCGCGCCGGCCAGCGCGAGCGGCCACCACGGTTTCGCGGGCGCTTCGGCGGGCGCCGCCGAGGCCGGCGTGCCGGCCGATGCGGCCTCGGGCGTCATTCCGAGCGTGCGGATCGCGCGCTCGATCGCGGGCTGCGCGCCCGGCACGTGTTCGACCGTCAGCATCCGCTGCATCAGATTGAATTCGAGCGCGGACACCTCGTCCATTCCGCCGAGCTTCTTGCGGATCAGCGTTTCCTCGGTCGGACAGTCCATCTGCATGATGCGGAACGCGGAGCGCACGTTGCCGGCTGCGGTCGCCTCGGCGGCCGGCAGCGGCGCGAGCGTCGAAACGGCCGGCGCGCAGCAGCTGTCCTCGTGGTCGTGGCCGTGGCCGTCGCCGTGGCCGTGCTGGTGCTCGTGGCTGTGGCCATGCGGATGAGCGTGGCGGTGCTCGTGCCCCGCCTCGTCATCCCCGTGCCCGTGCGCGGCGTGATGTTCGTGCTTGCGGTGCGCATCGGTACCGACGGCCGGCGCGGCGCCATGATCGCGACTGCTCGCGTGCGACGACGCGCCGCACGACGCTGCGTCGCCGTGCGCGCGGCACGCCGCGTCGGCCGTGCGTTGCGCGGGCGCGCTGCGGGCCGGGCCGGTGCAGCACGCGCCGCTGCCGTCCGTGTCGTCGCGCGGCTCGCGCAGACGCTGGGCGTCGCTCATGACGTTCTCCTTTCGATGACTTGACGGTGTAGAGTTAACACCCTGTAGCCACTACAAGGTCAACCGTTGACCGGGAGAGCGACATGAAGATCGGCGAACTGGCCAAAGCGGCCCGCTGCACGCCGGAGACGATCCGCTTCTACGAGAAGGAGGGTCTGATGCCAGATGCGCAGCGTACCGACTCGAACTATCGGAACTACACCGACGTACACCTCGAGCGGCTGCGCTTCATCCGCAACTGCCGCGCGCTCGACATGGCGCACGACGAAATCCGCGCGCTCCTGCGCCTCACCGACACGCCGGGCGACCGCTGCGATTCAATCAATGCGCTGCTCGACGAACACATCGGACACGTCGACGCGCGCCTCGCGGAGCTCACGCATCTGCGCGATCAGCTCACCGAACTGCGGCGGCAATGCGTCGGCGAGCATTCGGTGGAAGACTGCGGGATCGTGCATGGGCTCGCGACGATGGAAACCGTCGCGCCGGCCGCGAAGCGCACGCATCTCGGCTGAAATCCTTGTCAAACAAGATAGTCGATCCGATACTAGTCATAATTTGACTAGATATATCGAGACTATTCATGCCCGCTGCCCGCCCGTCCCCGCTCGCGCTCGCCGTGCTGGCGATGCTGACCGAAGCACCGATGCATCCGTACGGGATGCTCCAGCAACTGAAGGCGCGTGGCTACGACGAAGTCGTCAACGTGCGACAGCGCACGAGTCTCTATCAGACGATCGAGCGGCTGCTGCGCGACGGGCTCATCGTCGTGCACGACACCGAGCGAGACGGGGCGTTTCCGGAGCGCACGCTGTACACGCTGACCGAAGCCGGGCACACGGCCGGGCAGGCGTGGCTGTACGCGCTGCTCGCGGAGCCGGTGCGCGAATTTCCGGCGTTCGGCGCGGGTCTCGCTTTCCTGCCGCTGCTCGACGCCGACGATGCGCGCCAGCAACTCGAGCGCCGCATTGCCGCGCTCGAAGCCGAGCGCGCGCGCGTCGAAGCGCTGCGCCACGCCGCGCAGGCCGATCAGGTGCCGCGTCTGTTCCTGCTGCACAACGAGCACGCGCTGGTGCTGCTCGATGCCGAACTCGACTGGACGCGCAGCGTCGTCGAGCATCTGAAGATCGGTGCGCTGCGCTGGGTCGACGCCTGACGCGCGCCGCCCGCGCGGCCGCCGCCGCTCACAGCACCTTGCCGGGATTCAGGATGCCGCCGGGGTCGAGCGCGGCCTTCAACGTGCGCATCAGCGCGATTTCCGCGTCGCTGCGCGTGTGCGCGAGATAGTCGCGCTTCAGCACGCCGATTCCGTGTTCGGCCGAGACCGAGCCGCCCATCTCGCGCACGATCGCGTAGGTGCGGCGATCGATCTCGTCGGCGTCCGCGTCGGTCGTCGCGGCGAGCGACACGCCGATATGCACGTTGCCGTCGCCGACATGGCCGAAGAACAGACACACGATATCGGGCCAGCGCGCACGCAGCGCCGCGTCGCAACGTGCGGCGAATGCGTCGAGTGCTCCGGTCGGCAGACTGACGTCGAAATTCACGAGGTTCGGCAGCGCATCGATGGCAAGCCCCTCGCGCAGCGTCCACAAATCGCGCGCCTGCCGCTCCGACGTCGCGAGCGCCGCATCGTCGGCGAGCCCGGCGTCGATCGCATCGGCGAGCGCCGTTTCGAGCGCGGCGCGCGCGTCGCGCCCCGGCGCGCTCGTTGCGCATTCGATCAGCACCGCAAAGCCGCCGTCGGCCGCGAACGGTGCCGCGACACCCGCCGTATGACGCGCGACGTAGTCGTAGAACGCGGGCCACATCGCTTCGAAGCTGACGAGTTCCGGCAATGTGCGCATCCGGTTCCACAGCGCGACGACCGCCTCGTAGTCGCGCACGCGGCACAGCGCCGTGGCCGGCGCGGCGAGCTTCGGATGCAGCCGCAGCACGGCGCGCGTGACGACGCCGAGCGTGCCCTCGCTGCCGATGAACAGCTGCTTGAGGTCGTAGCCCGCATTGTTCTTCAGCATCCGGTTCATCGACGAGACGACCGTGCCGTCCGCAAGCACCGCTTCGAGCCCGAGCACCTGCTCGCGCATCGTCCCGTAGCGGATCGCGCGCGTGCCGCCCGCATTGGTCGCGAGCATCCCGCCGATCTGGCACGAGCCGCGTGCGCCGAGATCGACGCCGAACGTGAAGCCGGCGGCATCGGCTGCTTCCTGCACGACCTGCAGCGGCGTGCCGGCGCGCACGGTGAGCGTGCCCGCCGCCGCGTCGAGCGCGTCGATGCCCGCAAAGCGCTCCATCGACAGCACGACTTCGCCGCCGAGCGCGACCGCGCCGCGCGCGAGGCCGGTGAGCCCGCCCTGCGGCACGACGGGCTGCACAAGTCGCGTACAGAGCGCCAGCGCGCGCGACACCTCGTCGACGCGGCGCGGGCGCACCAGCGCACGCGGCCGCACGCCGGGCCGCTCGTTGTACGCGGTGAAGTAGCGCGGCTCGATGTCGGCCGCGCGCGTCACGCATGCGTCGCCGAGCTCGGCGACGAGCGCCGCTTCGAGCGCGATATCCGACAGCCGCGCCGCGCGCGGCGTGCCGCGCGCGGCGGCCGTATCCGGCATCGACATCGTGCGTTCCCGCTTACTTCGCCGAGATGTCGATGTCGCCGAAGTACTTGCGGCCGAGCGACTTCACGGTGCCGTCCGCCTTCAGCTTGTCGATCGCCGCGTCGAGCTTCGCCTTCAGCGCGTCGTCGCCCTTGCGCAAGCCGAACGCGATGCCGCTGCCGAGGATCCGGTCGTCGCGCACCGGCTGACCGACGAACGAGAAGCCCTTGCCGTCCGGACGCGACAGGAAGCCGCGCTGGCCGGCCGGCGCGAGCACGAGCGTCGCATCGAGGCGGCCCGCGACGAGATCGGCATAGGCCTGGTTCTGATCCTGATACGCGACGATCGCGACGCCGGCCGGCTCCCAGTGCGCCTTCGCATAGGTTTCCTGAATCGACGCCTGCAGCACGCCGACGCGCTTGCCCTTCAGCGATTCGGGCGTCGGCAGCAGCCCGCTGCCGGTGCGCGCGATCAGCTGCGTCGGCACGCGGTAGATGATCGTCGTGAAGTCGATCGCCTGACGGCGCTGCTCGGTCGCGTTCATCGCCGAGTTGATCGCGTCGAACTTGCGGCCCTTCAGCGCCGGAATCAGCCCGTCGAACGAGGTCTCGACCCATTTGCACGTCAGCTTCGCGGTTTCGCACACCGCATTGCCGACGTCGATGTCGAAGCCCTGCAGTTCGCCGTTCGGCGCTTTCGATTCGAACGGCGGATATTGCGCCTCGAGGCCGAAGCGCAGCGTCTGCGCGTCGGCGACGGCCGCGGCGGAACCGAGCGCGCATGCGAGCGCGATCGCCAGTTTCAGGGAGTGCGTGGGTTTCATCGTGATCTCCTGTTGTCGATTGCAGCGGCGGGGGCGCCGCGCCTACAGCGAACGCAAGCGCCGCGCGCCTTCGATCAGCGTCGCGTCGTCCTTCGAGAAACTGAGCCGGATCAGGCCCGCATCGGTGCCGTCGGTATAGAACGCCGACAGCGGAATCGTCGCGACGCGCGCATCGCGGATCAGCCGCAGCACGAAATCGCTGTCGCGCTCATCCGAGAAATGCCGGAACCGCGCGAGCATGAAGAACGAGCCCGCGCTCGGCAGCAGCTCGAACCGTGAACCGGCGAGCTCGCGCGCGAGCAGGTCGCGCTTGGCCTGATAGAACGCCGACAGCCCGAGGTAGCTGTCCGGGCGCGCGAGGATGTCGGCGAACGCGATCTGCATCGGCGTGTCGGCCGAGAACACCATGAACTGATGCACCTTGCGGATCTCGTCCATCAGCGCGGCCGGCGCGAGACAGTAGCCGACGCGCCAGCCCGTCACGTGGAACGACTTGCCGAACGACGACACGATCACGCTGCGCTCGGCCAGCTCGCGGTGCCGCGCCATGCTCTGATGCAGCGCGCCGTCGAACACGACGTGCTCGTACACCTCGTCGGACAGGATCACGATGTCGGTGCCGCGCGTGAGCTGCGCGAGCCGCGCGAGATCGTCGCCCGACAGCACGGTCGCGGTCGGGTTGTGCGGCGTGTTGACGATGATCATGCGCGTGCGCGGCGTGATCGCGGCCGCGACCTCGTCCCAGTTCACGCGGAAATCCTCGGGCGACAGCTTGATCGCGACCGGCGTCGCGCCCTGCATGCGCACGATCGGCGCGTAGCTGTCGAACGACGGCTCGAAATAGATGACCTCGTCGCCCGGATGCACGAGCGCGCTGATCGCGGCATAGAGCCCTTCGCTCGCGCTCGCGATCACAGTGATCTCGGTCGCCGGATCGTAACGGGTGCCGTACAGCGTCTCGGTCTTCTCCGCGAGCCGCTCGCGCAGCGCCGCGACGCCGGCCATCGGCGCGTACTGGTTGTGGCCGTCGCGCATCGCGCGCGCGACGCCCTCGACGAGCGCCGGATCCGGCGCGAAATTCGGCGCGCCCTGCGACAGGTTCAGCGCGTCGTGCTGCGCGGCGAGCTGGCCGATCACGGTAAAGATCGTCGTGCCGACGTCGGGCAGTTTCGAACGGGGCGCAGTGGCGCTTCGCATGTCTCCTCCTCCTTCCGGTGTCTGTCGGGCCGGCCGCACGCTCGCGCGGCCTGCGCGTTCCGCATGATTTAGCCCGAGCCAATATCGGCGGACAACCGAAAGTTCGTCATGGCGGCCATGCATTTTGCTCATGGCGAACGAGGAAAACGGTTCAGCCGCCGGGCACACCGGCGGCGCCGGCATGCGCGTCGGGCATTGCCGGCTACGGACGGCGCGCTCAGGCGGGCAGCACGGCCAGATACGCGCGCAGCGCCGCGTGCAGCTCGCCGCGCAATGCGGCGGCGTCCCACGCTGGGCCGAGCGTCAGCAGCGCCTGCGAGATGCCGCCGTAACAGATCGTATGCGCCATGCGCGCGATGGCATCGAGACGCGCAGCCGGCGGCGGGTCCGCCGTGTACGCGAGCGCGTCGCGCCACAGCGCGACATACGCGTCGTAATGCCGGCGATACGCGGCCAGCGACGATACCTGCCGTTCGAGTGCGAACAGCAGGCTCCATAGCGCCGCGTCGCCGGCAACCGCATCGACCTGCAGATCGACGAAGGCGGCGGCCAGCGCGGCGCGCGCCTCGCCGCGCAGCGCGTGCGCCGCCTCGCGCAGCCGCTCGGCCAGCGCAAGCACGTGACGGTGGATGCAGAAGGCCGCGAGGCTCTGCTTGTCGCCGAAGTACTCGTAGAACGTGCCGACGCTGACGCCGGCCACCGCCGCGATCTCGCGGATCGTCGTCTTCGCGTAGCCGCGCTCGCGCAAAAGCTGAACGAACGCCTGCTGCAGCGCGTCCGAACTCGCGCGTGCGCGCGGCTGGCGCGGCCGGCGGCGCAGTACCGGCGCGGAAGGCGCCGCGGGCGAGCCTGACGGCGCGGGAACCTGAACATGTCGCGGCGGCATATTTGCTACCCTCGAATTCGAGACGAACGCGCTTCGTCGCGCGGCCCCACGCGGGTCGAACGCGCGGCCGCGCCGACAGGAGACATTCGATGAGCGAACCGACCCACGTCGTCACGAACCAGTTCGACGAACTGGTCGACTATAACCCGTTCGCGACCGACATCGCGCTGCGCGACGCGCTCGCGCGCGCCGGCGCGGACTGGGCCGTGCCGCAGCTCGACGCATACGGCGCGCGGCTCGGCAGCGCCGACACCGCGCGGCTCGCCGACGAAGCGAATCGCCATACGCCGGAACTGAACGTGTTCGACCGGCGCGGCCGCCGGATCGACCGCGTCGAGTTCCATCCCGCGTGGCACGCGTTGCTCGGGCTGTACCGGAACGAAGGCTTCGTGTCGCTCGCGTTTCGCGATACGCGGCGCGGCCGCTGGGCCGCGACCGCCGCCGGCTTCTATCTGCACGGGCAGATCGAGGCCGGCACGCTGTGCCCGGCGACGATGACGCAGGCGGCGATTCCGGTGCTGCAGAAGGAGCCCGCGCTCTGGGAAGCGCTGCGCGACAAGCTGTACAGCGACGACTACGATGCGCGCGACGTGCCGATCGCCGACAAGCGCTCGATCTGGTTCGGCATGGGGATGACCGAGAAACAGGGCGGCTCGGACGTGCGCGCGAACACGACGCTCGCGACGCCGGCCGGCGCGGGCGGACGCGGCGGCGAATACCGGCTGCGCGGCCACAAGTGGTTCTTCTCCGCGCCGATGTGCGACGCGCACCTCGTCGTCGCGCGCACCGAAGCCGGCAGCCCGTCGTGCTTCTACGTGCCGCGCTGGCGGCCGGACGGCACGAAGAACGCGGTCGAGATCCAGCGTCTGAAGAACAAGGTCGGCAACCGCAGCAATTCGAGCAGCGAGATCGAGCTCGACGACGCGTGGGGCATCATGCTCGGCGACGAAGGGCGCGGGATCCCGACCATCATCGACATGGCGACCTACACGCGGCTCAACTGCGTGCTCGGCAGCGCGGCGATGCTGCGCCAGGGCGTCGTGCAGGCGATCGCGTACACGCGCCAGCGCCACGCGTTCGGCCGCGCGCTCGCCGAGCAGCCGCTGATGCGCACGGTGCTCGCCGATCTCGCGCTCGAAAGCGAAGCCGCGCTCGTGCTCGCGATGCGGCTCGCCGATGCGTTCGAGCACGACGACTCGCCGCGCGAGCGCGCATGGAAGCGGATCGTCACGCCGGCCGCGAAATTCTGGGTCTGCAAGCGCGCGGTCGAGCTGACCGGCGAGGTCATGGAAGTGTTCGGCGGCAACGGCTACGTCGACGACGGCCCGATCGCGCGGCTGTTCCGCGAGGCGCCCGTCAATTCGATCTGGGAAGGCTCGGGCAACGTGATGTGCCTCGACGTGCTGCGCGCAGTGTCGCGCGAGCCCGATTCGGCTGCCGCGCTGTTCGCCGAACTGAGCGAGCTCGGCGCCGGCGAACCGCAGATCCGCGCGGCGTTCGACGCGCTGCGCGCGATGCTCGCCGCGCCGGCCGACACGCTCGAGGCGTCGGCGCGCCTGTTCGCCGAGCGGCTCGCGCTGACGGCCCAGGCCTGCCTGCTGCGACGCGATGCGCCGGCGGCCGTGTCGGATGCGTTCATCGCGACGCGGCTCGGCGAAGCGTCGTGGGGACGCGTGGCCGGCGCGTTCGACCCGCATGCGATCGACGTCGGCGCGCTGCTCGAGCGCGCGTATCCGCAGTGACGGCGCGCCCGATTCGCGAATTCGCGCGCGTGTCGCCGGTACCGGTCGATGCAGCGATACGGCGCTCGACGAAGTCAAGTCGCCGCCCCATCGCTCGACCGCCGAAAAACAAAACCCGCCGCGAGCGCTCGACGCTCGCGACGGGTTCCGAATGCCGGACCGGCGCCGCAGGATCCCGCGGCCCGGCCGTCATGCTGCTGTAGCTACACCGTGCGGCTTACTTGCCGCCGATGCTCTTCAGCGGCTTCCACTCGCCCTTCTCGACCTTGTACATCGTGATGCCGCCGTTCTTCAGGTCGCCCTTCGCGTCGTACGCGACATGCGTCGACGTGACGCCGGCCATGTCGGTCTTCGCGAGCACCGGCAGGTACTTCGCCGGATCCGTCGAATCGGCCTTCTTCATCGCGTTCAGCATCGCCATCGCGCCGTCGTACGAGTACGGCGAGTAGGTCTGCACGTCTTCGCCGAAGCGCTTCTTGTACTTCTCCGCATACGCCTTGCCGCCGGGCATCTCGTCGAGCGGCAGACCGGCCAGCGACGCGATCGTGCCTTCCGCCGCGTTGCCCGCGATCTTCAGGAACGTCGGCGTCTTCACCATTTCGCCGCTCATCAGCGGCGCCGTGATGCCGAGCGCCTTCATCTGCTTGACCATCGGCGCTGCCTGCGAATCCGCGCCGCCGTAGTAGATCAGGTCCGGCTTCGCGGCCTTCAGCTTCGTCAGGATCGCCTTGAAGTCGACGGCCTTGTCGTTCGTGAACTCGCGGTCGACGATCGTCGCGCCGCCGGCCTTCGCGGCCTTCTCGAACTGGTCGGCGAGACCCTGGCCGTACGCGGTGCGATCGTCGACGATCGCGATGCGCTTCATGCCGAGATCCTTCGATGCGAACGTGCCCGCCACCGAACCCTGCTGCGTGTCGGACGTCATCATCCGGAACGTCGTCTTGTAGCCCTGCTGCGTGTATTCCGGCGCCGTCGCCATCGCGATTTCCGGAATGCCCGCGTTCGCATAGATGCGCGAAGCCGGGATCGTCGTGCCCGAGTTGAAGTGGCCGAGCATGCCCTTGATGCCGTCGTCGACGAGCTTCTGCGCGACCGTCGTGCCGGTGCGCGGGTCAGCCTGGTCGTCCGCCGTTTCGAGCACGAACTTGACCGGCTTGCCGCCGATCTTCGGGTTCGTCGCGTTGAAATCCTCCAGCGCGAGCACGATCCCGTTCTGCATATCCTTGCCGTAGTGCGCCTGCGCGCCCGTCATCGGCCCTGCGTAACCGATTTTCACGTCGTCCGCGTGAGCCGTCCCCGCCAGCGACATGACAGCGACGAACGTCGCGCCTGCCAGCTTTTTCATCGTGTGTTGCATAGCATCTCCTAGGTACCAGGGTAAGTGGAGCGGCTTCGGGATCGCCTTGCCGCTTCCATTGTTTGAGCCGAGCGGCAAGGATGGTCAGCCGATCGTCATCAAATTCGCATTGCCGCCCGCCGCGGCCGTATTCACGCTGACCGAGCGCTCGGTCAAGAGCCGCTCGAGCGCGTAGTCCTCCGCGTCGCCGTGCTCGAACGCGCCCGCGGACACGCCCTGCACCGACACGATCGGGCCCGGCCGCTGCGCGACTTCCTTCACGAGCGTCAGCAGTTCGTCGCTGTCGCCTTCGAACAGCACCGCGTCGAACGCCGCGTCGGCCTGCTTGCGCACCGTCGCATGCGCCTTCAGCGAGGCGGGCAGCGCGGCGACCAGCGCCTCGCCGGCCGCGCCCGAGAACAGCGCGCGGTTGCCGGTCGCGAGCACCGCCGCGAGCTGCGCGCGTGCGCCGGACGGCGTCGCTGCGACGCACAGCACCGTGCCGCGCGGGCCGAGTGTATACGTGTTTCGCTCGCCCGTCGGCCCCGTCAGCACGGCGGTCGCGCCGGCCGGCACCTGCGCGAGGTAGCCGTCGCAGCGCGCGGCCAGCGCCGGCTCGCGCTGCTCGATCAGCCAGTCGCGCAGCGCCGTGAGCGCCGCCGCCGGGTGCGCACGCTCGCCGCCTTCCACCGCGCCGTCCGCGACGAGCGACTGCGCGAGCGAACGCGGCAGGCCCGACGGACGCGTCGCGAGCAGACGCTGCAGATACAGCGCCCCGCCGGCCTTCGGCCCGGTACCGGAGAGCCCTTCGCCGCCGAACGGCTGCACGCCGACCACCGCGCCGATCACGTTGCGGTTCACGTAGATGTTGCCGACGTGCGCGCGCGAGATCACGTGCGCGATCGTCTCGTCGATCCGCGTATGGATCCCGAGCGTGAGGCCGTAGCCCGTCGCGCGGATCTGCTCGAGCAGCTTGTCGAGCTGGCTGCGGCGATAGCGCACGACGTGCAGCACGGGGCCGAACACTTCGCGCTTCAGTTCGTCGATGCTGCCGATCTCGATCAGCGTCGGCGGCACGAACGTGCCGTGCGCGCACGCTTCCGGCATCGCGAGCTGCGTGACCGCATGGCCCTTGTCCTTCATCGTCGCGATATGTGCGTCGATCGTGCGCTTCGCCTCCGCGTCGATCACCGGGCCGACGTCGGTCGACAGACGGTCCGGGTTGCCGAGCGACAGTTCCTGCATCGCGCCCTTGAGCATCGTCAGCGTGCGATCGGCGACGTCGTCCTGCAGACACAGAACGCGCAGCGCCGAACACCGTTGACCGGCCGAGTCGAACGACGACTGCATCACGTCCGCGACGACCTGTTCCGCGAGCGCCGACGAGTCGACGATCATCGCGTTCTGGCCGCCCGTCTCCGCGATCAGCGGAATCGGCTTGCCGTCCGGGTCGAGGCGCGTGGACAGCGTCTTGTTGATCAGGCGCGCAACCTCGGTCGAGCCCGTGAACATCACCGCGCGCGTGCGCGGATCGGCGACGAGCGCCGCGCCGACCGTCTCGCCGTCGCCCGGCAGCAGCTGCACCGCGCCGGCCGGCACGCCGGCCTCGCGCAGCAGGCGCACGGCCTGCGCCGCGATCAGCGGCGTCTGCTCCGCAGGCTTCGCGAGCACCGTGTTGCCGGCCGCGAGCGCGGCGGCGACCTGGCCCATGAAGATCGCGAGCGGGAAGTTCCACGGGCTGATGCAGACGACCGGGCCGAGCGGACGATGCGTATCGTTCGAGAATTCGCCGCGGATCTGCGCCGCGTAGTAGCGCAGGAAGTCGACCGCTTCGCGGATTTCCGCGATCGCGTTCGGCAGCGACTTGCCGGCTTCGCGCACGATCAGGCCCATCAGCGTGTGCATCTGCGCCTCGAGCAGATCGGCCGCGCGCACGAGGCAGTCGGCGCGTGCATCGACCGGCGTCGCCTGCCAGATCGGCGCGGCCGTGACCGCATGCGCGAGCGCCGCGCTCACGTGCTCGGCCGTCGCTTCGCTGACCGTGCCGACGATGTCGCGCTGGTCGGCCGGATTGCGTACGTCGCGCGCCGGCGCGTCGGCGAGCGCGTCGTCGGCGAGCATCGGCGCCGCGCGCCACGGATGATGCGCGCTCGCGAGCAGCGCGGACGACAGCGATGCGAGACGATGCTCGTTCGACAGATCGAGGCCCATCGAGTTGGGACGCTCGTCGCCGTACAGGTTGCGCGGCAGCGGAATCTTCGGATGCGGCGCGCCGAGCGGCACGACCTTCGATGCCTCGTCGACCGGATCGGCGACCAGTTCCTTCACCGAGACGGATTTGTCGGCGATGCGGTTCACGAACGACGTGTTCGCGCCGTTTTCGAGCAGGCGGCGCACGAGATAGGCGAGCAGCGTCTCGTGCGTGCCGACCGGCGCGTACACGCGGCACGGACGGTTCAGCTTGTCGCGGCCCGTGACTTCCTCGTACAGCGGCTCGCCCATGCCGTGCAGGCACTGGAATTCGTACTGGCCCGGGTAGTAGTTCTGGCCGGCCAGGTGATAGATCGCGGCCAGCGTGTACGCATTGTGCGTCGCGAACTGCGGATACACGGCATCGGGCGCCGCGAGCAGCTTCTTCGCGCACGCCAGATACGACACGTCCGTGTAGATCTTGCGCGTGTAGACCGGGTAGCCCTCGAGCCCGTCGACCTGCGCGCGCTTGATTTCGGTATCCCAGTACGCGCCCTTCACGAGCCGGATCATCAGACGATGACGGCTGCGGCGCGCGAGGTCGATCAGATAGTCGATCACGAACGGGCAGCGCTTCTGGTAGCCCTGCACGACGAAACCGATTCCGTTCCAGCCCGCGAGATCGGGATCGAAGCACAGCGCCTCGAGCAGATCGAGCGACAGTTCGAGACGATCGGCCTCTTCCGCGTCGATGTTCAGGCCGATGTCGTAGCGGCGCGCGAGCAGCGCAAGCGCGCGCACGCGCGGCAGCAGCTCGGTCATCGTGCGTTCCTGCTGCGAACGCGAATAGCGCGGATGCAGCGCGGACAGCTTGATCGAGATGCCCGGCCCTTCGTAGATGCCGCGGCCGCCGGCCGCCTTGCCGATCGCGTGGATCGCCTGCTCGTACGACGCGTAGTAGCGCTGCGCATCCTCTTCGGTCGTCGCCGCTTCGCCGAGCATGTCGTACGAGTAGCGGAAGCCGCGCGCTTCGTACTTGCGGCTGTTCGCGAGCGCTTCGGAAATCGTCTCGCCGGTGACGAACTGCTCGCCCATCAGGCGCATCGCCATGTCGACGCCCTTGCGGATCAGCGGCTCGCCGCCCCGGCCGATCAGGCGCGTGAGCGCGGACGACAGCCCCGCTTCGCTGTTCGTCGTCACGAGCTTGCCGGTGATCATCAGCCCCCACGTCGCCGCGTTCACGAACAGCGACGGCGCATGGCCGACGTGCGAGCGCCAGTCGCCCTTGCTGATCTTGTCGCGGATCAGCGCGTCGCGCGTCGCGCGATCCGGGATGCGCAGCAGCGCTTCGGCGAGGCACATCAGCGCGACGCCTTCCTGGCTCGACAGCGAGAACTCGTGGATCAGCCCTTCGACGCCGCCGCCCGAGCTCTTCTCGCGCAGCGCCTCGACGAGCCTGGTCGCGAGCGACTGCACGTCGGCCTGCAGATTCGCGGGCAGACGCGCCTGGCCGATCAGGAACGGCACGCACTCCGGCTCGGGCCGGCGATACGCGGCCGTGATCGCCGCGCGCAGCACCGACTGCGGCTGCACGTTCTGCGCGAACTCGAGGAACGGGTGCGGCGAGTTGTCGTCCTCGCCGTCCGTCGCGTGCCCGTCGGCAAGATCCGCGACGCCGCTGTGGCCCGACAGCTCGGGCGGCAGCTGGCCGTGCTCGATCCGCTCCAGATACGCGAAGATCGCCTGCTTGATGAGCCAGTGAGGCGTGCGTTCGAGACGCGTCGCCGCATCTTTCAGACGTGAGCGGAGAAGGTCGTCGACTTTGACGCCGAGGGTCGTGCTTGCCATGGTGGGTTCATGCGCCGGCGCAAGGCCGGCAATGTGGTGTGAGAGGATGCGCGAAATCCTACGGCACGCAATAAAAAGGTGCAACCGAATTTCAAGACGGGTTGCACCATCGATTTGATCAATATAATCAGACACTTATCCGGTCGCAACCTAGGGGTTGCCCGTGGTCGACGGATCGGTGTTTTCCCTGATCGGACGCATTCGCGCACGGCCGCGCCGTCCGGCGTGCACGGACGGGCGACGAAAACGGGTTGCACTGGGATGGCCGCGTGGCCGCGGCGGGTGTAAGGAAGAAGCGGCGCCGGGAGCAAGCGCGCGCCGCTGCGGCGCGTCAGATGTCGAGCGGATCGACCTCGACGCTCCACCGCAGCACGCCCTTCAGCGCGCGCAGTTCAGGCTGCCATGCGCGCAGCGCATGCTGGAGCGCCGCACGCGACGCGCTTTCGAGCAGCAGTTGCGCACGATGGACGTTCGCGACCTTGACGATCGTCATCGGCACCGCATCGTAGACGGTCACGCGATCGGCGCCCGGCAGCCCGGGCAGCGCGGCCGCGGCCTGCTGCAGAAACGCGAGCGCGGCATCGAGCGTGCGCGCTTCCGCGCGCAGCAGCGCCTGATAGACGAACGGCGGCAAATGGGCGTCGCGACGCTCGCCGAGCGTCGAGTTCGCGAAGCCGACGTAATCCTGCCGCGCGAGCGCGTGATAGAGCGCGTGACGCGGGTAGCGCGTCTGCACGAGCACCTCGCCCGGCAGCCCTGCGCGCCCGGCGCGTCCGCTCACCTGCATCAGCTGCGCGAACAGCCGCTCGCTCGCGCGGAAGTCGTGCGAGAACAGCGCGGTATCGGCGTTGAGCACGCCGACGAGCGACACGCGCTGGAAATCGTGCCCCTTTGCGATCATCTGCGTGCCGACCAGGATGTCGACTTCGCCCGCGTGCACGTCGGAAAACAGCGCCTGGGCGCTGCCCTTGCGGCGCGTGCTGTCCGCGTCGATGCGCAGCACGCGCGCGCCCGGCACGGCTTCGGCGAGCGTCTCCTCGATACGCTGCGTGCCGCGCCCGAGCGGCGCGATGTCGACGTTGCCGCATTCGGGGCACGAGCGCGGAATGCGCGCTTCCCAGCCGCAGTGATGGCAGCGCAGCGCATGCTCGGGTTTGTGCAGCACGACATAGGCGCTGCAGCGTGGGCATCCTGCGACCCAGCCGCACGCGTCGCAGGCGAGCTGCGGCGCGTAGCCGCGCCGGTTCAGGAACACGAGGCTCTGCTCGCCGCGCTCGAGCCGCGTCTTCAGCGCGGCGATCAGCGGCCCGGACAGCCCGCCCGTCGATGCGCGCCCGCGCCGCCGCTCCTCTTCGAGGTCGATCAGCCGCACCGTCGGCAGCACCGCATCGGCCACCGCGCGGCGCGACAGCGTGAGCCGCGTGTAGCGTCCCTGCTCGGCCTGCCACCAGCTCTCGAGCGAAGGCGTCGCCGAGCCGAGCACGACCGGAATGTCGAGATGCTTCGCGCGCCAAACCGCGAGATCGCGCGCCGAATAGCGCAACCCTTCCTGCTGCTTGTACGCCGGTTCGTGTTCCTCGTCGACGACGATCAGCGCGAGCGTCGGCAGCGACGCGAGCACCGCGAGCCGCGTGCCGAGCACGATGCGCGCGCGGCCCGTATGCGCGGCGAGCCAGTTGCGCGCGCGTTCGCCTTCGGCCAGGCCGCTGTGGAGCGTGACGATCGCGTCGTCGGCGAGCGTGCCCGCGAAGCGCGCGCGGAACGCGGCCTCGAACTGCGGGGTGAGGTTGATTTCGGGGACGAGCACGAGCGCCTGCGCATCGGGGCGCGTGTCGAGCAGCGACGCGAGCGCGTGCAGATAAACCTCGGTCTTGCCGCTGCCGGTCACGCCGTGCAGCAGGAACGGCGCGAAACCCCGCGCCGCGCGGATCGCGTCGAGCGCTTCCGCCTGCTGGTCGGTCAGCGCCGGCCGCACAGTTCTTCCACCGGTTGTCGACAGGTTATCCACACCGTTGGGCACAGGATTGCCCACAGCCGCGTCCGACCAGCCGATCTCCTGCACGTCGACCCAGCCGCGCGCCGCCCAGTCGTCGAGCGTCGCGGCCGCCTTCGGATGCAGCGCGCGCGCGTCGGGCAGCGTCAGCGCGTTCGCGTCGGCGAGCGCCTGCGCCAGCCGCCGCAACGCAGCGGCGCGCGCCGGCAATGCGTCGGGCAGTGCCGCTCGGCCGGCGCCGGTGAGCCGGTATCGCACTTCGGGCGCGAGCAGCCGCCCCCAGCGCTGCGCGTCGCGCAGCGCTTGCGGCAGCGCCGGCAGTGCGACTTCGCCGCGGCCGCGCTGATAGTAGTCGGCCGCGAACGACACGAGCGCGAGCCAGTCGGCCGACAGCGGCGGCAGCTCGGTGCAGACCGCGTCGATCGCCCGCAGCCGCGCCGGCGGCACGTCGGTGTGAGCCGTCACTTCGCAGACGAGGCCCACCGCGCGGCGTTTGCCGAACGGCACCTGCACGAGCGTGCCGGGGCCCGGCGGCGGGTCGACGTCGCATCGGTAGTCGAACAGCGTCGCGAGCGGATGGTCGAGCGCGACGCGCAGATACGTGCCGCTCATCGCGGGGCTCCGGCGACCGCTGCTGCGGTGGCACAGACGGTATAGGCGCGCGTCCGCATCGCGTCGGCGAACTTAAAGTAAAACTTCAGATTCGGCGCTAAGTTTTGGATTCTCATTAGGAATCGCCGTATACCCTGCACGACCTGTGGATAACTTTGTTGAGAACTTGCGGTCCTTTACGCGCGCCGCGCGCCGTGTCGCGCTTGCCGCTGCTTCCGCCCGACCTTCGGCGGGCCCCGCGAAGCCTTATCCCACAAGGCTGCTATTCAAATTCCCGAATCATAGCGGGACGGATGGACCGACATCGGACTCTACCGCGGTGCAACGAGGAAAATGTGTATAAGTCAAGTCTTGACAAGCATCGAATCGGCGGCCGGTGCGGGGTTGCGCCCTGTTTAGCGCCGGCTGCGCAACGCCGCCACGCCGCACTGCAGCATGACGGCGCTTGCGTTCAGCGCGCGGCTCCGCTACGGATCGCGCGGCTGTGGCGATGCACTTCGTCGACGAGTTCGGCGACGTGCTCGGGCGGCGTGAACTGCGAGATGCCGTGGCCGAGGTTGAACACGTGGCCCGGATGATTGCCGTAGCTGTCGAGCACCGCACGCGCCTGCTCGCGCACGACGGCCGGCGGCGCAAACAGGATCGTCGGATCGAGGTTGCCCTGCAGCGCGACGCGGCCGCCGACACGCTCGCGCGCGGCGCCGACGTTGACCGTCCAGTCGAGCCCGACCGCGTCGACGCCCGTCGCCGCGATTTCCTCGAGCCATAGCCCGCCGCCCTTCGTAAACGTGATGACCGGCACGCGCCGGCCGTCATGCTCGCGCTTGAGCTGTGCGACCACGCGGCGAATGTAGTCAAGCGAGTAGCGCTGATACGCACCGTCGGCGAGCGCGCCGCCCCACGTGTCGAAAATCATCACCGCCTGCGCGCCCGCCTCGATCTGCGCGTTCAGATACGCGGCCACGGCCTGCGCGTTCACGTCGAGAATCCGGTGCATCAGGTCGGGACGCGTATACGCCATCGACTTCACGGTGCGGAAATCGTCCGAGCCGCCGCCCTCGACCATGTAGCACGCGAGCGTCCACGGGCTGCCGGAGAAGCCGATCAGCGGCACGCGCTGGCGGCCCTGGCCATCGGTGAGCGCGCGCCGGATCTCGCGTACCGCATCGGTCACGTAGCCGAGCGTCGCGCCGATGTCGGGGACCGCGAGCTTCGCGACGTCGGCCTCGGTGCGCACCGGATGCGCGAACTTCGGCCCTTCGCCGACCTGGAAGTCGAGGCCGAGGCCCATGGCGTCGGGAATCGTCAGGATGTCGGAGAACAGGATCGCGGCGTCGAGCGGAAAGCGCTCGAGCGGCTGCAGCGTCACTTCGGTCGCGAAATCGGGATTCTTCGCGAGGCCGAGGAAGCTGCCGGCCCGCGCGCGCGTCGCGTTGTATTCCGGCAGATAGCGGCCCGCCTGGCGCATGAGCCAGATCGGCGTGTAGTCGGTCGGCTCGCGCAGAAGCGCACGCAGGAAGGTGTCGTTGAGCAGGGTATGGGCCACGGTGTGAGCGACGGTGCGTAGGCAAACCGGCATTTTACCGGACAGCCGCGCTCGGACTGCGCGTGCCCGCGCGATGGCGGCCATATGACGCGCGCGATGGCTCCGTTATGATCGGACGCTCATATCGAACCGAACCCAGGAGGAGACAGATGAAGACACTCGCCACGATCGCCGCGGCTGCGATGCTGTGCTGCGCCGGCGCCGCGCAGGCGGAAGGCGCCGGCGCTTCCCGGCTCGACGACGTGCTCGCGCGCGGCACGCTGCGCGTCTGCACGACCGGCGACTACAAGCCGTATTCGTACTACCGCACGGACGGCCGCTTCGAGGGCATCGACATCGACATGGCCGAATCGCTCGCGAAATCGCTCGGCGTGAAGCCCGACTACGTGAAGACGAGCTGGTCGAACCTGACCGCCGACTTCGTCGCGAAATGCGACATTGCGGTCGGCGGCGTATCGACGACGCTCGAACGGCAGAAGCGCGCGTTCTTCACGCAGCCGTACGTCGTCGACGGCAAGACGCCGATCGTGCGCTGCGGCGACGTCGACAAATATCAGACGGTCGCGCAGATCGACCGGCCGGAAACGCGCGTGATCGTGAACCCCGGCGGCACGAACGAGCGTTTCGCGAAGCAGTATTTCACGCATGCGAACCTGACCGTCTATCCCGACAACGTGACGATCTTCAAGCAGATCCTCGCGGGCAAGGCCGACGTGATGGTGACCGACGCGTCCGAGACGCTGCTGCAGCAAAAGCTGAATCCGGGCCTCTGCTCGGTGCACCCGGACAAGCCGTTCCAGTTCGGCGAGAAGGCGTACATGGTGCCGCGCGGCGACGTCGTGTTCCAGCAGTACGTCGATCAGTGGCTGCACCTCGCGCTGTCGACGGGCGAATACCAGGCGATCTCCGATAAATGGCTCAAGTAACGGCATGATCGACGGCGATGCGCGTGCTTCGGTTCACGCGCTTCGCTTCGCGCGCCGGCCGCCGCACGCGCGTTCGAACTCACCTCGCCGATCGCCGCGCGTCGAACTGGCCGAACGGCCGACTGTTTTCGTCGACGATCACGTTTCAAAATCTTTCCAACGGATGAAGCGGCGATCGTCTTCGCTTGCACGCCGCGCACTTTCCGGCGTGCAAATCGACATTTCATCGAGCGTCATGCGCGTGAAAATCGCATTGCACGCACGCGATGAAAACGCATGAGAAAAGGTGGGTAAAAATGACCTTTTTCAGGATGCCGAAAACAGCAAAAAATCCCGGAAAGCCTTATCTGACGGGCGTTACAACCTGAAACACTTTGTTACCGCGATAGTCCATCAATTCGCCCACAATGGCCTCAACGGTTTCAACACGGATGCGGTCTCGTGTGCCAAGTGTGAGCGGACGCGAAGCGCTGCGAGCCAGTCGGTCACGTACCGAAGCCCTTCCGAGGGGCATCCTTGTTGGAGTCGTTTCCGGCCCCCCGCCGGATCCGGTTTCATCTTTGGTCTCCTCGCGCTAACCCCGTAGCGTGTGGTTTTTAGCGGGCTAATAAGCCCGCTTTTTTTCGTCCATCGAAAACGCAACGGCCCGAAGCAGGCCGCCGCGTTTCCCGTCTCTCCCGTTCAGCCGAATCGTCAGGCGGTCTTCTGCACGTCGAGTTTCAGCTCGTCGATCATCCGTTCGCGCATCACGAACTTCTGCACCTTGCCTGTCACCGTCATCGGCAGTTCGTCGACGAAGCGGATATAGCGCGGAATCTTGTAGTGCGCGATCTGCCCTTGGCAAAACGCGCGCACGTCGTCCTCGGTCATCTGCTCGTCCGCGCGCAGCACGATCCACGCACACAGCTCCTCGCCGTACTTCGGATCGGGCACGCCGAACACCTGCGCGCTCTGAATCTTCGGATGCCGGAACAGGAATTCCTCGATCTCGCGCGGATACACGTTCTCGCCGCCGCGAATCACCATGTCCTTCAGGCGGCCGACGATGTTGCAGTAGCCTTCCGCGTCGAGCGTCGCGAGATCGCCCGTGTGCATCCAGCCGTCGATCAGCACTTCGCGCGTCTTCGCGTCGTCGTCCCAGTAGCCGAGCATCACCGAGTAGCCTTTCGTGCAGAGCTCGCCCGTCACGCCGACCGGCACGATCTCGCCGCTCGGATCGACGATCTTCACCTCGAGATGCGGCTGCACGCGTCCGACGGTCGTCGTGCGTTTCTCGAGCGGATCGTCGGTCGAGCTCTGGAACGATACGGGGCTCGTTTCCGTCATCCCGTATGCGATCGTGATCTCCGACAAGTGCATTTGAGACACCACGCGCTTCATCGTCTCGATCGGACACGGCGAGCCGGCCATGATGCCGGTGCGCAACGTCGAGAGGTCGAACTTCGCGAACTCGGGATGATCGAGTTCCGCGATGAACATCGTCGGCACACCGTGCAGCGCGGTACAGCGCTCTTCGGCGACGGCCGCGAGCGTCGCGACGGGGTCGAACGCCTCGCCGGGAAACACCATCGCCGCGCCGGTCGACACGCACGCGAGCACCGCGAGCACCATCCCGAAGCAGTGATACAGCGGCACCGGAATGCAGAGCGCGTCCTGCTCGGTAAAGCGCATCGCCATCGCGATGAAGCGCGCGTTGTTCACGACGTTGCGGTGCGTGAGCGTCGCGCCCTTCGGGCTGCCGGTCGTGCCGCTCGTGAACTGGATGTTGATCGGATCGCTCGGTGCGAGCGTCGCACCGAGCGCGTCGAGTGCGGCCGAATCGACGCTGGCGCGCCCGCGCGCGATCACGTCGGCAAAGCGGAACATGCCGGGCGGCGCGACGTCGCCCATCGATACCACCGTGCGCAAGCTCGGCACGCGTGCCGCGCGCAGTTCGCCGGGCGCCGCGTTCGCCAGCTCGGGCGCAATCGTCTGCAGCATCTCGACGTATGCCGACGACTTGAAGCGTTCGGCCGCGATCACGGCCTTGCAGCCGACCTTGTTCAGTGCGTATTCGAGTTCCGCGAGCCGGTATGCGGGATTGATGTTCACGAGAATCGCGCCGATGCGCGCAGTCGCGAACTGCGTGAGCAGCCACTCGCTGCGGTTCGGCGACCAGATGCCGACGCGGTCGCCCTTTTCGATGCCGAGCGCCGCAAGGCCGGCGGCGAGCACGTCGATTTCGGCCGCGAATTCGCGCCAGGTCCAGCGCACCTGCTGCTCGCGGAACACGACCGCGGGCCGCTCGGGAAAGCGCTCGGCCGTGTCGCGCAGGAAGCGGCCGATCGTCGCCTCCGACAGGGGCACGTCGATCGCGCCGCGCACGTACGACAGTCCGTTCTCGGGCGCGATCAGCGCCCGTACGCCAAGGTCTGCTGCCATGAGTGTCTCCGTCCGTTTTTGTCTGAGCGGCGCGGGCCGGCCGGCTGCGCGGGCGGGCGCACCGCGGCGAGCCGCATCGCGGATGATGCCGCGCTCCGCTGACGACACTCTGACATCAAATCGCGGCGTCGGGATGAAATAGCACGACCGGACGCAACGATGCGCGCGCGCGGACCGAAACTGCAGGCGAAAAAAAAGCAGCCCGAAGGCTGCTCTCTTTTCGCGCGATACGCGGCCGGCTCAGTGCCGGCTGCGGATCTTCGCGAGACGCTGGATCGCCTCGAGCTGCGCCATCGCGGTCGCGAGCTCGGACTGCGCCTTCGCGAGGTCGAGGTCCGACTTCGCGTTCTGCAGCGTTTCCTCGGCACGCTTGCGCGCTTCCTCGGCCTTCGCCGCGTCGAGGTCCTTGCCGCGGATCGCGGTATCGGCGAGCACCGTCACGGCGCCCGGCTGCACTTCGAGAATGCCGCCGGCGACGAACACGAATTCGTCGCTGCCGCCCTCGACTTCGATGCGCACCGCACCCGGACGAATCCGCGTGATCAGCGGCGTGTGGCCCGGCAGAATACCCAGCTCACCCGTTTCGCCCGGCAGCGCGACGAATTTCGCCTCGCCCGAGAAGATCTGCTCTTCCGCGCTGACGACGTCTACTTTGATGGTTGCCATATCGACTCCTGTCGATCGGTGCGAGCGCTTCGGCGCGACGTCCGACCGATGCCGCGGCGGGCCTGCGTTCGCGCTTGCGCGGATCGCGGCCCGTCGGCCATCGACCGGAACGGGCACTTCGGCCTCGCTCCAATCTCATGCACGGCGGGTTGAGCGTGTTGCGATCGGCGCGGTCGGCCGCGGCGATAAATCAGCGATGACTTATGCGCGGCCGCATGCGCCGGCGTGCGACTCACTCGAACCCTTACTGGATCTTCTTGGCCTTCTCGAAGGCTTCGTCGATCGTGCCGACCATGTAGAACGCCTGTTCCGGCAGGTGGTCGCACTCGCCGTCGACGATCATCTTGAAGCCGCGGATCGTTTCCTTCAGCGGCACGTACTTGCCCGGCGAGCCCGTGAACACTTCAGCGACGTGGAACGGCTGCGACAGGAAACGCTGGATCTTACGCGCACGGGCGACCGACAGCTTGTCTTCCGGCGACAGTTCGTCCATGCCCAGAATCGCGATGATGTCGCGCAGTTCCTTGTAGCGCTGCAGCGTCTGCTGAACGCGACGCGTGATCGAGTAGTGCTCTTCACCGATCACGTTCGGGTCGATCTGGCGCGACGTCGAGTCGAGCGGGTCGACCGCCGGGTAGATACCCAGCGACGCGATGTCACGCGACAGCACGACGGTTGCGTCAAGGTGGCCGAAGGTGGTTGCCGGCGACGGGTCGGTCAAGTCGTCCGCAGGGACGTACACGGCCTGAACCGACGTAATCGAGCCCTTCTTGGTCGACGTGATGCGTTCCTGCAGCTTGCCCATTTCTTCAGCCAGCGTCGGCTGATAGCCCACTGCCGACGGCATACGGCCGAGCAGTGCCGACACTTCGGTACCGGCCAGCGTGAAACGGTAGATGTTGTCGACGAAGAACAGCACGTCGAGGCCTTCGTCACGGAAGAACTCGGCCATCGTCAGGCCGGTCAGCGCGACGCGCAGACGGTTGCCCGGCGGCTCGTTCATCTGGCCGTACACGAGCGCGACCTTGTCGAGAACGTTCGAGTCCTTCATTTCGTGGTAGAAGTCGTTCCCTTCACGGGTACGCTCGCCCACGCCCGCGAACACGGAGTAGCCGCCGTGCTCCTTCGCGATGTTGTTGATGAGCTCCATCATGTTGACGGTCTTGCCCACGCCTGCACCGCCGAACAGACCGACCTTGCCGCCCTTTGCGAACGGGCAGATCAGGTCGATGACCTTGATGCCCGTTTCGAGCAGTTCGGTCGACGGCGACAGTTCGTCGAACGCCGGCGCCTTCTGGTGGATCGAACGCTTCGTTTCGCTTTCGATCGGGCCCGCTTCGTCGATCGGACGGCCGAGCACGTCCATGATGCGGCCGAGGGTCGGCTTGCCGACCGGCACCGAGATCGGGTTGCCCGTGTTCTTCACGGTCAGGCCGCGGCGCAGGCCGTCGGATGCACCCAGACAGATGGTACGGACCACGCCGTCGCCCAGCTGCTGCTGGACTTCGAGCGTCAGTTCCGAGCCATCGAGAATGAGCGCGTCGTAGATCTTCGGCATGCTGTCGCGCGGGAATTCCACGTCGATAACGGCGCCGATGCACTGTACGATCTTGCCTTCTACCAAAGCAGCAGTACTCATCGCTTTTCCTTTAAATACCTGATTCTTTACTCGCGCAAAGGCGCAGTTGTCGTCCCGGGCGCGCGCTTAAACAGCGGCTGCGCCGCCGACGATCTCCGACAGTTCCTTCGTGATCGCGGCCTGACGGCTCTTGTTGTAGACGAGCTGCAGTTCGCTGATCACCGTCTTCGCGTTGTCGGACGCGGCCTTCATCGCGACCATCCGCGCCGATTGCTCGGACGCCATGTTCTCCGCGACGGCCTGGTACACCAGCGCCTCGACGTAACGCACGAGCAGTTCGTCGACGACTGCCTGCGCGTCCGGCTCGTAGATGTAGTCCCACGACGTGGCCGGCGTACCGTCGTCGGCCTCGAAGTGCTCCGACGACAGCGGCAGCAGCTGCTCGATCACGGCTTCCTGCTTCATCGTGTTGATGAAGCGCGTGTAAGCGAGATAGACCGCCGACAGCTTGCCTTCCGAGTACAGATCGAGCTGCGTCTTGACCGCACCGATCAGCTTGTCGAGATGCGGGGTGTCGCCGAGATGCACGACCTGCGACAGCACCTTCGCGCCGAAGCGGTTCAGGAAGCCGAGACCCTTGCCGCCGATCGCGGTGGCTTCGACCTTCTGGCCCTTCTCTTCGAGCTCCTTGAACTTCTGCACCGACGCACGCAGCACGTTCGTGTTCAGACCGCCGCACAGACCCTTGTCCGTCGTGACGAGGATGATGCCGGCCGTCTTCGCGCCTTCGTTCGCCACCATGAACGGGTGGCGGTACTCCGGGTTCGCGCGGCTCATGTGCGCGGCGATGGCACGGACCTTGTCCGCGTACGGACGAGCGGCGCGCATGCGTTCCTGCGCGCGGCGCATCTTCGATGCGGCCACCATCTCCATCGCCTTCGTGATCTTGCGCGTGTTCTGCACGCTCTTGATCTTGCCGCGAATTTCCTTCATTCCAGCCATAGCTTGCTCCTTTGCGCCCCGAGTTGGCGCTTCAGCGCTTTACTCGGGGCTCATGCACCGCTCACCGAAGCGGCGCGGGCGCCTCGGCTCCCGCGCGGCCTCGGTGTGTCACCCACGGATCAATAGGCACCCGACTTCTTGAAGGATTCGATCGCCGCGCGCAGCGCGCCTTCGTCGTCCTTCGAGAGATCCTTGGTGTCTTCGATGCGCTTGATGAGGTCAGCGTGGCTCGTCTTCAGGAATTCGCGCAGGCCCTTCTCGAACGGCAGCACCTGCTTCACGTCGAGATCGTCGAGGTAGCCGTTGTTCGCGGAGAACAGCGACACGGCCAGTTCCCACACCTGCAGCGGCTGGTACTGCGGCTGCTTCAGCAGTTCCGTCACGCGGCGGCCGCGCTCGAGCTGCTTGCGGGTCGCTTCGTCGAGGTCCGATGCGAACTGCGCGAATGCGGCCAGTTCACGGTACTGCGCGAGGTCGGTACGGATACCGCCCGACAGCTTCTTCACGACCTTGGTCTGCGCGGCGCCACCGACGCGCGACACCGACACGCCGGCGTTGATTGCCGGGCGGATGCCTGCGTTGAACAGGTCGGTTTCCAGGAAGATCTGGCCGTCGGTAATCGAGATCACGTTCGTCGGAACGAACGCCGTCACGTCGCCTGCCTGCGTTTCGATGACCGGCAGTGCCGTCAGCGAACCGCTCTTGCCCTTCACTTCGCCGTTCGTGAACTTCTCGACGTACTCTTCCGAGACGCGCGCCGCACGCTCGAGCAGACGCGAGTGCAGATAGAACACGTCGCCCGGGTACGCTTCACGGCCCGGCGGACGGCGCAGCAGCAGCGAAATCTGACGGTATGCCCAAGCCTGCTTGGTCAAGTCGTCGTAAATGATCAGCGCGTCCTGGCCGCGATCGCGGAAGTATTCGCCCATCGTGCAGCCCGCGTACGGTGCGAGGTACTGCATCGCGGCAGAATCCGATGCCGAAGCGGCGACGACGATGGTGTACGCCATCGCGCCCGTTTCTTCGAGCTTGCGCACCACGTTCATGATCGACGAAGCCTTCTGGCCGATCGCGACGTAGATACAGATCAGGTCCTTGCCCTTCTGGTTGATGATCGCGTCGAGCGCCACCGCGGTCTTGCCGGTCTGGCGGTCGCCGATGATCAGCTCGCGCTGGCCGCGGCCGATCGGCACCATCGCGTCGATCGACTTGATACCCGTCTGCACCGGCTGCGACACCGACTTACGCCAGATCACGCCCGGGGCGATCTTTTCGATCGCGTCGGTCAGCTTCGCGTTGACCGGGCCCTTGCCGTCGATCGGGTTGCCGAGCGCGTCGACCACGCGGCCGATGAGTTCCGGACCGACCGGGACTTCGAGAATGCGGCCCGTCGTCTTGACGACGTCGCCTTCCGAGATGTGTTCGTATTCGCCGAGAATCACCGCGCCGACCGAGTCGCGCTCGAGGTTCAGCGCGAGGCCGAACGTGTTGCCCGGAAACTCGAGCATTTCGCCCTGCATCACGTCCGACAGGCCGTGGATGCGCACGATACCGTCGGTCACGGAGATCACGGTGCCCTGGTTGCGAACGTCTGCGCTCGCTTCAAGGCCCTGGATCCGGCTCTTGATCAGCTCGCTGATCTCAGAGGGATTGAGTTGCATTATTCGCTCCTGATAGTCAATTCTGTTGCGTGCCGGCGTGGCGCTCAGGCGGTCAAGGCAGCCTGCATCGATGCGAGGCGCGCGCGAACCGAGGTGTCGAGCACTTCGTCGCCGACCGTCACGCGCACGCCGCCGATCAGCGACGAATCGACTTCGACCGTCGGCTTCAGCTTGCGCTTGAACTTGCGTTCGAGGCTCGCGACGAGACTGTCGAGATCCGCGCCGTCCAGCGGGAACGCGCTCACGATCTCGGCGTCCGCTGCGCCTTCACGTTCGTTCTTGAGCGCCTCGAACTGCTCGGCGATTTCCGGCAGCAGCGCGATGCGATGATTGTCGACCAGCATCTGCACGAAGTTCTTCGCTTCGGCGCCGGCCGCGAGCGGCGACTTCAGCGCGGCAAGCAGCAGCTCGGCCACTTGCGCACGCGTCACCTTCGGGCTCGACGCGACCGACAGCACTTCCGGCAGACGCGCAACCTGGGCCAGCTCTTGCACGAGCGTGGACCAGGCGGCGATGTCACCGCCCTCGGCCACGCGGAACAGCGCTTCTGCGTAAGGGCGGGCGATGGTTGCAAGTTCGGCCATGATCAGAGCTCGGCTTTCAGTTGATTCAGCAGTTGGGCGTGGGCCGTTTGATCGACTTCGCGCTTCAGGATCTGCTCGGCGCCCTTCACGGCCAGCGCAGCGACTTCGCCGCGCAGCGCTTCTCGCGCCTTCACGATTTGCTGTTCTGCTTCCGCTTTCGCCTGCGCGACGATGCGGGCGGCTTCAGCCTGGGCGTTGGCCTTGATTTCCTCGGCGACCGCCTGGGCACGCTTTTCGGCGTCGGCGATGCGCTGCTGGCCGTCGTTGCGGGCCTGCGCGAGTTCCTGGTCCACGCGCTTGTGCGCTGCTTCGAGTTCCGCCTTGCCCTTTTCCGCGGCGGCGAGGCCGTCGGCGATCTTCTTCGAACGTTCGTCGAGGGCGTTGATCAACGGCGGCCACACGAACTTCATCGTGAACCACGCGAGGACCAGGAACACGACCATTTGCGCAAACAGAGTTGCGTTGAGATTCACGGTGTTTCCTTATCTGCTATTCCGGAAAAATGAAACGGTAAGGCGCTCATCGAGTTGCATTCGATCAGCGCCCCAAGTCTCCGTTCCGCCCTGCGCCGGCTCACGCCGGGCGCATATTTCCGAGGAACCTTAGCCTGCGAGCTTCGACAGGAGCGGGTTCGCGAACGCGAACAGCATTGCGACACCCACGCCGATCAGGAATGCCGCGTCGATCAGGCCGGCCAGCAGGAACATCTTCGTTTGCAGCGGGTTGATGAGTTCCGGCTGACGTGCGCACGCTTCGATGTACTTGCCGCCCATCAGCGCGATACCGATACAGGCGCCGATTGCACCCAGGCCGATGATGATGCCGATACCGATGGCGGTCAGACCCTGGATGTTGGCGATGAAAGCTTGCATGATCACTCCTTTGTGAAAAGACTTGGAACTAGAGATTTAAGAAAATAAAACGAAGACTCTTTTTTGCACGCCGTGCTTAATGCTTGTCGTGCGCCTGGCCGAGATACACCAGCGTCAGCATCATGAAAATGAATGCCTGCAACAGAACAATCAGGATGTGGAAGATTGCCCAGACGCTGCCCGCGATCACATGACCAACGAAGCCGAGGAACGTTGCGTCGCCACCGAAGCTCCACATGCTGCCGAGCAGGGCGATCAACAGGAACAACAGCTCACCCGCGTACATGTTGCCGAACAACCGCATGCCGAGCGAGACGGTCTTCGCGACGTATTCGACGACGTTGAGCGCGAGGTTCGGGATCCACAGCAGCGGGTGCGCGCCGAACGGCGCCGACAGCAGCTCATGCGCAAAACCGCCCGGGCCCTTGATCTTGATGCTGTAGTAGATCATCAGGACGAACACGCCGAGCGCGATGCCGAGCGTGCCGTTGAGGTCGGCCGTCGGAACGATGCGATGGTGGGAGATCACGTTCGACAGACCCAGCCAGCCGATCACGCGGCCCGGCAGATCCACCGGAAGGAAGTCGAGCGAGTTCATCAGCGCGACCCACACGAACACGGTGAGCGCGAGCGGCGCGATGAACGTGCGGTTGCCGTGAACGATGGCCTTCGATTGGTCTTCGACCATCTCGACGAGCATCTCGATCGCGCACTGGAAGCGGCCCGGTACGCCCGGCGTCGCCTTGCGGGCGGCCAGACGCAGCAGGACGATCGTCACGATGCCGCAAACGATCGACCAGAACAGCGTGTCGAGATTCCAGACGTGGATGTCGAAAATCGACGTCTGATGCGAGGTGGAAAAATTCTGCAAGTGGTGCGCAATGTACTCGGACGGATCCGGACTGCGCGTGCCTTCGCTAGCTGCCATATCGTTAATGCCACCCTAATTGTCGAAAATCGTTTTGCCTGTTCCGCAACACGCTATTGCGGGAACGGGCCCGTGCGATTTCGTGTCGAAAACCGCACGCTGCTTGTTTCTTACCGCCAGGCCAGCGCGATCCAGTACGTCTTCAGCACGACGAGGTAGGTGACGAGGAGCGCCGGCCAGTGCACGCCGGCATAGCCGTACGCCACTGCGGCGAACATGCCGATCGTCACGCCGAGCTTCAGCGCTTCGCCGGCCACCCAGCTCATCACGGTGGCCGAGCCACCCGCCTTCAGTCGTGCCACGAACAACGCGCTTGGCACCCAGCCGATCGCCCCGCCCAGAAACGCGGATTGCGCAGCGGCGCCGGGCGACTTTGAAAACAGCCACCACGCCAGCGTTGCAACCAGGGACAGTGCCACCTGCGCGATCACCACTTTGTACGGGGTCACGCGCGACGGCTTGCTCACGTTCGGGCCGAAGAGCTTCTCGGCCTCCGCCCGTGTGAGCGGAACGATGTTGTTATCTTGCTGCTCGACATCCCAGTCGTCATCGGATTCGCGCCGCTCGCCGGCCGCTGAAGCGGTGCGTTGCGCGCGGTGATCATCGTGCCTATCGTTCGGCGCCTGACCCGCCATCGCAGTCTTCCGCAAAATCCTGAAACCGGCCCCAAGCTTTCCGAAAGCTTTCAGGGGTGCCGAGCTAACAAATCCGGGCGATTGTAAGCGATAGTTGCAACTGATTCAAGGCTTTAGACGCGACAAAAACCGGCGTGAAACGACGCGTCATGATGCGAGAAAACGCGCGATTCGGGGACGTACGATGACAGTTGTAAGGTCAACTTTTGCGTCGTCATCGGTCGAAGAAAATGTGTGGTAATGCGATCGTCGCGGCGATCCGCACAGGCGTGCGGCGGGAGACGTCGTTGGTCGAACGGCCGGCGTTTGTCGCCGTCGCGATGCGGTGGAAAGCGTGGCACACGATCGAACGGGTGAAGCGTGCGTCGCCGGACGCGGAAATTTGCCGTGAAGCTGCATTGCGGACTGCTCGGCCGGATTCGCGAATTCGAAGATCCGCGCGCATCGGTTGCAGTCGCACCACAGCCGATTCACTGGGCCCGTCGCACCCCGCCGTGTCCGCCCCGCACCCCGCGCGCGCGGCGCACGCCGGCACAGCGCAGGCTGTGCGTCGCCACCGCCGAGGCCAGCCGATATTCTGTGCAGCGATCGTCAGAGATGCGCGAGCAGCCATGCGCCGAGCACGGCGCTCGCGAGCGCGAACGGAATCGACACGAGGTGGAACGGCAGCCACATGCGCGGTTCCTTCGCGAGACGAACCGCGATCAGATTCGCGAGCGAGCCGATCGCGAATCCGAAGCCGCCGACCGATACGCCGAACGCGAGCGCACGCCAGTCGTGCGTGAACTCCGACAGCAGGATCGCGGCCGGCACGTTGCTGATGCCTTGCGACAGGATCGCGCCCGCCGCGAACACGCGCAGCGGCGAATCGAGCCGCGCGTGCGCGATCGCGTCGTGTATCCACGGCAGCGCCGCGGCCGTGCGCAGCACGACGAACATCAGCACGAAAATCAGCAGCAGCAGCCAGTCGATCTTCAGGACTGCCTTGCGTTGAACGGCGAGCAGCACGATCGTCACCGCAATCAGCGCCGGCAGCGGATGATGCGCGTCGGCCAGCAGCACGAATGCGGCGAACAGCACGGCCGCGATCAGCGCGTGCGTGCGGTGCACGTCGACGCCCGCGACGTCGCCGGACAGATCGAGCGGTTTCGCGCGAAACGCGCATGCAGTCAGCGCGAGCAGCAGCACCATCAGCGCGACGGCGAGCGGCCCGAGCGTCACGACGAAGCGGCCGAACGACACGCCGCTCAACTGCCACAGAAAAAGATTCTGCGGATTGCCGAGCGGCGTCGCGATCGATCCCGCATTGACGGCCAGCGCGACCACGATCACGAGGCGCCGGAACGGCAGCGGCGTCAGTTCGCGCAACGACACCATCAGCGGCACGACGACGAACAGCGCGACGTCGTTCGTCAGCCACATCGAGAGCACGGCCGCGAACACCACGAGCAGCATCGCGAGCCCGCGCTCGGAACGCACGTGATGCACGATCCGGTGCGCGAGCCACATCAGGCAGCCCGACAGTTCCAGCGCCTTCGTCAGCATCAGCAGGCCCGCGAGCGTCGCGACCGTCTGCCAGTCGACGCGCTCGGCCAGAACGCGAATCGGTTGCGGACGCAACCATTCTAGCACGATCAGGCCGAGCGCCAGCACGGACAGCACGGGCTCCTGTGCAAGCCAGCCGAGCCACCGGCGCGACGCCGGCGCGCCCGTGTCGTTAATCGACATGCTCGCGTTATTCCTCGGCCGCGACGTTGCCGCGCAGGCGCACGAGAATGCCTTCGAGCGCATCGAGGTTGCCAAAGTCGATCGTCACCTGCCCTCGCCCGCGACGGCCCAGCTTGATCTTCACCGTCGACGCCAGCAGATCCGACAACTCCTCTTCGAGACGACGCGTATCGCGGCCGCCGTCGTCCTTCGCGCGCGCCTTCACGGCAGGCGCTTCCTTCGTCGTCTGTGCGACGAGCTTCTCGGTCTCGCGCACCGACATCCGCTTGTTGACGACCTGATGCGCGAGCGTGATCTGCGTCGCCGCATCGACCGCGAGCAGCGCACGCGCGTGGCCCATGTCGAGATCGCCCGCGAGCAGCATCGTCTGCACGGGCGCCGCGAGGTTCAGCAGACGCAGCAGGTTCGACACCGCGCTGCGCGAACGGCCCACCGACTCGGCCGCCTGCTCGTGCGTGAAACCGAACTCGTCGAGCAGCCGCTGAATGCCGTGCGCCTCTTCAAGCGGATTCAGATCCTCGCGCTGGATGTTCTCGATCAGCGCCATCGCCGCCGCAGCCTGATCGGACACCTCCTTCACGAGCACCGGCACTTCCTCGAGGCCCGCGAGACGCGCGGCGCGGAAACGTCGCTCGCCCGCGATGATCTCGTATTTGTCTGATGAAATGGGGCGTACCAGGATCGGCTGCATCACGCCCTGGGCGCGAATGCTGGCCGCGAGCTCCTGCAGGCTGCCTTCGTCCATCCGCGTGCGCGGCTGGTATTTGCCGGCCTGCAGTTTGCCGAGTGCGAGCGTGTTCGGCGCCCCTTCGATCTTCACCGCTTCGGTGATGTCGGCGCTGCCGCCGAGCAGCGCTTCGAGGCCACGTCCCAAGCCCTTCTTCTTCGGTACGGCGTTCATGTCTTTCTTCCTCGCTTCGCTCATGTCCGGTTACGACGCCTCGAACGCGCGCACGCGCTCGATCATCTCTGCACCGAACTGGAGATAGGCCTGCGCACCGCGCGAGCTGCGGTCGAACACGACGCCCGGCAGCCCATAGCTCGGCGCTTCCGCGAGGCGCACGTTACGCGGAATCACCGCGTCGAACACCTTGTCGCCGAAGTGCGCTTTCAGTTGATCGGAGACCTGCTGCTGCAGCGTGATGCGCGGATCGAACATCACACGCAGCAAGCCGATGATCTTCAGGTCGCGATTCATGTTCGCGTGCACCTGCTTGATCGTGTTGACGAGATCCGAGAGCCCTTCGAGCGCGAAGTACTCGCACTGCATCGGGATCACGACGCCGTGCGCTGCGCACAGGCCGTTCAGCGTCAGCAACGACAGCGTCGGCGGACAGTCGATCAGCACGAAGTCGTAATCGTCCTCGACGCGCTCGAGCGCCGCCTTCAGCTGGCGCTCGCGGTTCTCGATACCGATCAGCTCGATCTCCGCACCGGACAGCTCGCGGTTCGCCGGCAGCACGTCGTACGTGACGGCTTCGGGCCGGATGCGCGCGTCGGCCACCGACACGCCGTCGACCAGCACTTCGTACACCGTCGCTTCGCATGCGGCCTTGTCGATCCCGCTGCCCATCGTCGCGTTGCCCTGCGGGTCGAGATCGATCAGCAGGACTCGTTGCTCCTGCGCTGCAAGGCTTGCGGCGAGATTGACCGATGTCGTCGTCTTGCCGACGCCCCCCTTCTGGTTCGCAACGCAGAAGATCTTTGCCATCGTTGGTGTGTTCCTCTTACCTTCAAACATTCGGCGCGCCGTTCGCGCGCCGTCAAATCGCCTCGTCGACGGCCACCTCGATCAGATGCCGTTCGGCATCGAGCATCGGAACCGCCAGACGCATCGTCTGCTTCACGCGGCTGCCTTCGGGCAGCCGCGCAATCTCGTCGTCCGGATGCACGCCCTTCATCGCCCAGATCGAACCGCCCGGCGCAACGAGATGCCGAGCAAGTTTAACGAAGTCGGACAGGTCCGCGAAGGCGCGCGACACGATGATGTCGAATTTTTCCGGCACCTCGACGCCGGGCCGCAGCGATTCGACGCGCCCCGTGACCACCGACAAATTCGTGAGCCTCAGTTCCGCACGCGTTTGCGTCTGGAACGCGGACTTCTTCTGCACGATGTCGTTCAGCGTTACCTGCCAGTCCGGCTCGACGATCGCGAGCACGATGCCCGGCAAGCCGCCGCCCGAGCCGACGTCGAGCGCGCGTGCCGACGCGCGGCCGCGCAGATGCGGCACGATCGACAGCGAATCGAGGATGTGCTGGATCAGCATCTGCTGCGGATCGCGAATCGCGGTCAGGTTGTAGACCGCGTTCCACTTGCCCAGCAGCGCGACGTAGTCGAGCAGCCGGTTGCGTTGCGTATCGGATAGCGCGACGTCGAGCGACGCCGCGCCGTCGACGAGCATCCGTTCAAGTACGTCCCGATTAACCGCCGGCGCGCGACGCGCCGTCATTGTTGCGTCGGGACGGCGCCGTCCCCCTGCTCGGCAGCCGATGCGGCCGCGCCGTTACGGCGGCCCAGCCCGCGCCGCTTCAAGTGCACCATCAGCAGCGAAATGGCCGCCGGCGTGACGCCGGAGATGCGCGATGCCTGCCCGATCGTTTCAGGCCGGAACTGATTGAGCTTCTGGCTGACCTCGAACGACAAGCCGCGCACTTCGCGATAGTCGATCCCGTCCGGCAGACGCGTGTTCTCGTTCGCGTCGTTGCGCTCGATCTCGGTCGCCTGGCGTTCGATATAGCCCTGATACTTGATGCCGATCTCTACCTGCTCCTTGATCTGCGCGAGCAGCACCGGATCGTCGGCCAGCGGCTCCGCCGGCCCGCACTCGCCGCCCTTCAGCCCGCAGACACCGTCGTAGTCGACGCCCGGACGCCGCAGCAGCTCCGCCAGGCTGTATTCGTGGTCGATCGGCTTGCCGAGCAATGCGGTCGCCTCTTCCGGCGGCAGCGTCTTCGGCGTCACCCAGGTCGTTTTCAGTCGCTCGGTTTCACGTGAAACAGCGTCGCGCTTCCGGCAGAAGGCGTCCCAGCGCACGTCGTCGACGAGGCCCAGCTCGCGGCCGATCTCGGTCAGACGCATGTCCGCGTTGTCTTCGCGAAGGCTCAGGCGGTATTCGGCACGGCTCGTGAACATCCGGTACGGCTCGGCGACGCCGCGCGTGACGAGATCGTCGACCAGCACGCCCAGATACGCCTGATCGCGACGCGGGCACCATGCGTCCTTTTCCTGCACGTAGCGGCCCGCGTTGACGCCTGCGAGCAGGCCCTGCGCAGCCGCCTCTTCGTAGCCTGTCGTCCCGTTGATCTGGCCCGCAAAGAACAATCCGTTGATCGCCTTCGTCTCCAGCGACGCCTTCAGCGCGCGCGGATCGAAGTAGTCATACTCGATCGCATAGCCGGGCCGCAGGATATGCGCCTGTTCGAGGCCGCGCATCGAATGCACGAGATCGAGCTGCACGTCGAACGGCAGGCTCGTCGAAATCCCGTTCGGGTAGAACTCGTTGGTCGTCAGCCCTTCCGGCTCGAGGAAGATCTGGTGCGACTCCTTCGACGCGAATCGATGAATCTTGTCCTCGATCGATGGGCAGTAGCGCGGCCCCACGCCTTCGATCACACCCGTGTACATCGGCGAACGGTCGAGGCCGCCGCGAATGATGTCGTGCGTGCGCTCGTTCGTGTGCGTGACCCAGCACGGCAGCTGCTGCGGATGCTGCTCGGCACGGCCGAGGAACGAGAACACCGGAATCGGATCGAGATCGCCCGGCTGCTCTTCGAGCTTCGAGAAATCGATCGTGCGGCCGTCGATACGCGGCGGCGTTCCGGTCTTCAGCCGCCCTTGCGGCAGCTTCAGCTCCTTCAAGCGCGCAGACAGCGACACGGCGGCCGGGTCGCCCGCGCGACCGCCCGTATAGTTGTTCAGGCCGACGTGGATCTTGCCGTCCAGGAATGTACCGGCCGTCAGCACGACCGCGCGCGCGCGGAACCGGATGCCGATTTGCGTGACAGCGCCGACCACGCGATCGCCCTCGACCATCAGGTCGTCGACCGCCTGCTGGAACAGCCACAGATTGGGCTGATTCTCGAGGCGGCGACGGATCGCCGCCTTGTACAGGATGCGGTCCGCCTGGGCGCGTGTCGCGCGTACGGCCGGGCCTTTCGACGAATTGAGGATCCGGAACTGGATCCCCGCTTCGTCGGTGGCGGCCGCCATCGCGCCGCCCAGCGCATCGACTTCCTTGACCAGATGGCCCTTGCCGATGCCGCCGATCGACGGATTGCAGCTCATCTGCCCGAGCGTTTCGATGTTGTGGGTCAGCAGCAGCGTCTTCGCGCCCATTCGGGCGGACGCCAACGCGGCTTCCGTGCCGGCATGACCGCCGCCGACGACGATGACGTCAAATTCTGTGGGATAAAGCATGGTGGATTCCGTACGCAGGACCGCGCACGAACCTATCTGAGAAATGTATGGGGCGAATTATAGCGGGTTCGCTTTTCGCCCGAAGGCCGTCCGAATGGTAGGGTCCGTACGTTTCGACGATTTTTTCGTCGATGCGCCTGAAAAACCGTGCCGCTGCGGCGCATCACGGCGGGCCTCCGAGCCGCTCGCTCCTTCACAGCGTCCGCGCTCGATCGCCCTGAAGTTGTCCCCAACCCGATTCTGCTTTTGTGCCTGCCCTTCCCCACGTCGCCCGACCGCAAACAAAAACGGCGTGTTTCACGTGAAACACGCCGTTCGTTTCCCGCTGCCAGCGGTTCGATCAGGCCGTCTTCCTTGCGAGCCCCAGGTACGTCTCGATGACGCGCGGATTCTGTGCAAGTTCCGACGCCGGCCCTTCAAGCGCAAATTCGCCGGTCTCCAGCACGTAGCCGTAGTCCGAAATCTGCAGCGCCGCACGCGCGTTCTGCTCGATCAGCAGCGTCGCGACGCCTGTGCCGCGCAACGCGCTGATGATATGAAAGATCTCCTTCACGATCAGCGGCGCAAGCCCGAGGCTCGGCTCGTCGAGCATCAGCAGGTCTGGCTTGCCCATCAGCGCGCGCCCGACCGCGAGCATCTGCCGCTCGCCGCCCGACAGCGTACCGGCCGCCTGCCTGCGCCGCTCCTTCAATCGCGGAAACAGCGCGAACACCGGGTCGAGCTGGTCGAGAAAGTTCGCGTCGCCGGCCTGCTTGCGGCGATAGGCGCCGAGCACGAGGTTGTCTTCCACCGTCATCGTGCCGAACAGCTCGCGCTTCTCCGGCACGAGGCACATCCCGCGCGCGACACGCTGCTCGACCGGCAGCGCGCCGACGTCCCCGCCGCGATAGAGGACCGCACCGGACGCATGGCCGGTCACCGGCAGCGCGCCCATGATCGCGTTCAGCAGCGTCGATTTGCCGGCGCCGTTCGGGCCGATCACGCTGACGATCTGGCCCGCCCCGACCTTGATCGCCGCGCCGTGCAGCGCCTCCACCTTGCCGTACCGGACCGCCAGCCCGCGCACTTCGAGAATCGGCATCGTCGTGTCCGTCATCACTCCACCCCGCCCAGATACGCTTCAAGTACCGCCGGATCCTGCTGCACGTCCTGCGGCAGCCCTTCGGCGATGCGCGTGCCGAATTCCATGACGACGAGCCGGTCGGTCAGGTTCATCACGAAGTCCATGTCGTGTTCGACGAGCAACACGCTCATGCCTTCGGCCTTCAGCCGGCGCAGCAACTCGGCGAGCTGCTGCTTTTCCCGGTAACGCAGGCCGGCCGCCGGCTCGTCGAGCAGCAGCAGCGTCGGGTCGCAGCACAGCGCGCGCGCGATTTCGAGAATTCGCTGCTGACCGAGCGCGAGGCTCCCCGCTTCTTCGTACATATGCTGTTCGAGACCCACACGGCGGATCTGCCGGGCCGCCTCTGCGAGCAGCTGCGCTTCCTCGTGCGCATTGAGCCGCGCAATGCTGCGCCATACGCCCGTATGCCCGCGCAGATGGGCGCCGATCGCGACGTTCTCGAGCACCGTCATTCCCGGCAGCAGCTTCACGTGCTGGAACGTGCGGCCGATCCCGCGCTGCACGATCTGTCGCGACGTAAGCCCGTCGATCCGTTCGCCGCGGAACGTGATCGTGCCGCCGGTCGGCTGCAGCACGCCGGTCACGAGGTTGAAGGTCGTCGACTTGCCGGCGCCGTTCGGGCCGATCAGCCCGACGATCTGCCCCGCTTTCACGTCGAAGCTGACGTCGTTGACGGCCACGAGCCCACCGAATTGCTTGCGTGCGTTGTCGACGACGAGCAGCGGCTCGCCGGCCACCGGTTTCGCGCGCTGCGGCAGCGGATCGGCGTGCTCGGGCACGTGCGCACGCGGCCCGCGCGGGAACAGTCGGGCGACGAACGGCCACACGCCCTGCCGCGCATACTGCAGCAGCAGCACCATCAGCACGCCGAACACGATGATCTCGAAGTTGCCTTCGGAGCCGAGCAGCTTCGGCAGCAGCGTCTGCAGGTAGTCCTGCAGCACCGTGAGGATCGCCGCACCGAGCACGGCGCCCCAGACATGTGACACGCCGCCGACGACGGCCATGAACAGGAATTCGATGCCGTGGTTCAGCCCGAACGGCGTCGGGTTCACGGCCCGCTGCAGATGCGCGTACAGAAAGCCGGACACCGCGGCGAGCACCGCCGCGTAGACGAAGATCACGACGCGCATCCACGCCGTGTTCACGCCCATCGCCTCGGCCATCACGCCGCCGCCGCGCAGCGCGCGAATCGCGCGGCCCGGCCGGCTGTTCAGCAGGTTCTGCACCGATACGATCGCCGCGAGCACGACTGCCCAGATCAGGAAATACAGGCTGCGGCCGCTGTCGAGTTCGAGCCCGAATAGGCTCAGCGCCGGAATGCCGTTGATGCCGTCGTATTTGCCGAGCACCTCGAGATTGCCGAACAGATAGAACAGCGCGAGGCCCCACGCGATCGTGCCGAGCGGCAGGAAGTGTCCCGAGAGCCGCATCGTGACCGCGCCGAGCACGAGCGCGACGAGCGCCGTCAGCGCGACGCCGACGATCAGCGCAAGCCACGGCGACACGCCGTAGCGCGTGGTCAGGAATGCGGTCGCATAGGCGCCGACGCCGACGAACGCGGCCTGCCCGAAGCTCGTCATGCCGCCGACGCCCGTCAGCAGCACGAGCCCGATCGCGACGATCGCATAGAGCCCGATGTAGTTGAGCAGCGTGATCCAGTATTCGGGCACGTGCAGCGCGCCGGGCAGCACCGGCAACGCGAACAGCACGACGAGAAACGCCCAGAACGTCTTGTTGCGCAGCATCGTCTTCATCGCGTCACTCCTCTTCCTCTTCCGCATGCGGCGTCGCGAAGCTGCGCCACAGCAGCACCGGAATGATCAGCGTGAACACGATCACCTCCTTGTACGAACTCGCCCAGAACGACGAATACGATTCGAGCACACCGACCAGCAGCGAGCCGGCCGCCGCGAGCGGATAGCTGACGAGCCCGCCGATGATCGCGCCGACGAAACCCTTCAGGCCGATCAGGAAGCCGGAGTCGTAGTAGATGGTCGTCAGCGGGCCGACGAGAATGCCGGACAGCACGCCGAGTCCGGCCGCGAACGTGAACGCGAGCCGCCCCGCCTCCGTCGTGCCGATGCCGACGAGGCGCGCGCCGAGCCGGTTCACCGACGTCGCGCGCAACGCCTTGCCGGCGATCGTGCGGCCGAAGTACACGTACAGCGCCGCGATCAACACGAGCGCCGTGACGATCACGACGATGCTCTGCGCCGACACCGTCATGCTGCCGATCGACAGCGCCGCATCGGAGAACGCGTTCGTGCGCGAACCTTCGGCGCCGAACATCACGAGGCCGAGGCCGACCATCGCGAAGTGCACGGCGACCGACACGATCAGCAGCAGCAGCGTCGTGCCCTCGGCGATCGGCTGGTACACGAGCCGGTACACGAACGGCCCCATCGGCACGACGATCGCGAGCGTCAGCGCGATCTGCGCGAGCATCGGCAGCGGCTGGGCGGCAAAGCTGCGCGTCACGGCGAATACCGCGAGCGGCAGCAGCACGTAGCGGCTGCCGAGCGTCGCGAGCGTGCGGCCGAGCGGACGACGCCGCTCGCGATGCCGGATCAGCCCGCCCACTTCGAGCAGGAAGCAGGCGATGCCCATGACAAACAGCAGCCAGCAGGTCGCGGGGAATTTCTGCGCCTGCAGCGCGGCGAGCGTCAACGCGCCGTATGCGACGAACTCGCCCTGGGGAATGAAGATCACGCGCGTGACGGAAAACACCAGCACGAGCGCCAGCGACAGCAACGCGTAAATGGCGCCGGTCGTGATGCCGTCTTGCGCGAGGATCGCCGCAATCGAAAGATCCATACGTATCGTGTATCGAGAATGCTGCGGAGAAACGGCGACGGGGACGGCGCGCGCGTACGCGGCGACACGGCCTCACGTATCGTGGCGCCGCCCCGAAGGATTCGTGCGACGACGCGCGACGCACCCGCTCGCGCGCGACGACGGCATGCGCGGCCCGCTCGGCTCGCGCACGCCGATTTCACGTGACACTTACTCGGCCTGCAACTTCCACTTGCCGTCGACGATCTGCACCATCACGCGTGCGCGCGAATCGAAGCCGTTGTGATCGGTCGGCGTCATGTTGATCACGCCGTGCGACACCGGCAGATCCTTCACGCTTTCCAGCGACGCGCGCAGCGCCTCGCGGAAGGCCTCGGTGCCCGGCTGCCCCTTCTTCAGCGCGTCCGGAATCGCGCGCTGCAGCAGCAGCCCCGCGTCCCACGCGTGGCCGCCGAAGGTCGACAGCGAACCGGCGCCGTACGCCTTCTCGTAGGCGGCCTTGTACGCGAGCGCGGGCTTCTTCACCGGGTTCGAATCGGGCAGCTGATCGGTCACGAGCACCGGACCGGCCGGCAGGAGCTCGCCGTCGCAATCCTTGCCGCATACGCGCAGGAAGTCGTTGTTCGCGACGCCGTGCGTCTGATACACCTTGCCCTTGTAGCCGCGCTCCTTCAGCGTCTTCGCCGGCAGCGCCGCCGGCGTGCCGGAGCCGGCGATCAGCACCGCGTCCGGGTTCGAGCCGACCAGCTTTAGCACCTGCCCCATCACCGACGCGTCGGTGCGGTTGTAGCGCTCGTTCGACACGATCTTGATGCCGTTCTTCTGGGCGGCCGCGCTGAACGTGTTATACCAGCTGTCGCCGTACGCGTCGGCGAAGCCGATGAAGCCGACCGTCTTCACGCCGTGCTTGGCCATGTAGCCGGCGATCGCATCGGCCATCAGCTGGTCGTTCTGCGGCACCTTGAACATCCACGCGCGCTTCGCGTCCATCGGCGAGATGATCTGCGCGCTCGCGGCGAGCGAAATGGTCGGCGTCTTCGCCTGCGACACGGGGTCGAGCATGGCGAGCGAGTTCGGCGTGACCGACGAACCGATGATCGCGTCGACATGATCCTCGTCGATCAGCTTGCGCACGTTCTGCACGGCGCGGCTCGTGTCGGATGCGTCGTCGAGCACGATGTACTGCACGCTCTTGCCGGCGATCTCCTTCGGCAGCAGCGCGATCGTGTTCTTTTCCGGAATCCCGAGCGACGCGGCTGGCCCCGTCGCCGACAGCGTCACGCCGATCTTCACCTGCGCCGACGCCGTCGCGGCCGCGCATGCGAGGCCCGCGGCAAGCAAAACCTCCATCCATCGATTCATCTTCATTTTCGTTGTCTCCAAACGCTGCTCGAAAAATCCGCGGGCCGCTCGGGCGACTCCCGGCCTCAAACAAGTTAATAATTTAACTATCTCGCATTGCGGTGCCTACACTCGTTTTCCCGCGAAAAACCGTGTGCACCGCGAGCCCGGCAACATCGCGCGGATCGGCCTGAAAACGACGCACGACGCCCGTTACCGTGCGCGAGCGCAATGTCGTCAGGATGAAGCAGCGCGAAATATGGGAAAAGGATCGGTGCGAATGCAACGACGGACCAACTGTCCGGAACAGGAAAACGACGGCTCACGCTCATGCGGGACGGCACCCCGAGAAAGCGCCACGCGATGCCGGGCCGGACCGCGCGAGTTCGGCGCCTGCCGACGCGCGCGACGCCGTGCGGCCCAGGCGCGGCCACGTGCGCGGCTCGGCGCTGCCGCGACCACACCGCGGCGCGGCCTGGCCGTGCATGCCGCCCGGCGCGCGCACACCCCGTGCCGCGCGGCTCGCCCCGCTCCATCGTCCTGCGCTTCTCATTCAACCGCACTCCATCTTCTGCATTCTGCTTGTAGGAGGACTGCCGACCGATTTCGCCGACCGCTCGGTCGGCGAAAGCTGAGTGTAACGGACGCCTTTTGCGCACGCCAACCGGGTAAGCCCGGACGGTATGCGCGCGGCTGCGCGCCGTACGCCGCTGCGTATGCGAAAACGGAAATACGAAGGAAGACAAAGAATACGCGCCCGAATGCGGTGCGATGAATGCGAACCGCCACTGCGAGTCGGCCGTTGCACGCGCATTGAATGCAATGAAAATCCGCGCGCAAATGAAAAAGCGCTGTTGGATTCCGTCCAACAGCGCTTTGGGGTCCGGGCACTTTGTGCCTCGATTGTCTCCTCGTTCTCCACCTGCAAATTCGATTCGCGGTGCATCAGAACTGAAACGAAGCTTAAAGAAGCTTAAGGCCGCCGGCAACTTAGCATTTACCCCTATGGTGCATCGCCGCACGAAAATGGGGCACCACTTTGCCGCGCGGCGCGTGCCGGAGGGCGCTTCGGCGCCGTTCCGAAGCATGCCGGATGGTGCTTCGCATCAAGGCGCCGGCGGCCGTGCGCACGCCGTTACGACGCGCCGAGCGGCTTGATCCGCGCGATCATCTCGCCGACGATCCCGCGCCGGAACGCGAGCACGCAGGCGATGAAGATCAGCCCGGTGACGATCGTCGCCGATTCGCCGAGCGAATGGAACCAGCCGATGCCCGTCGTCGAGGCCAGCCACTCGCCGATGTCGCCGAGCCGGTCTTCGAGCGCGACGATCAGCGCCGCGCCGAGCAGCGGCCCGAACAGCGTGCCCATGCCGCCGACGAGCGTCATCAGCACGACGAGGCCCGACATCGTCCAGTAGGCATCGGACAGCGTCTCGAAGCCGAGCACGAGCACCTTCAGCGATCCTGCCAGCCCCGCGAGCCCCGCCGACAGCACGAACGCGAGCAGCTTGAAGCGATCGGTGTCGTAGCCGAGCGAGATCGCGCGCGCCTCGTTCTCCTTGATCGCGACGAGCACCTGGCCGAACGGCGAATGCACGATCCGCACGATGAACGCACAGGCGGCGACGATCACGACGAGCACGACGTAGTACAGCGCGAGGTCGTTCGACAGGTCGAGCAGCCCGAACAGCCGGCCGCGCGGCACGCCCTGCAGCCCGTCCTCGCCGTGCGTGAACGGCGCCTGCAGATAGATGAAGTACACCATCTGCGCGAACGCGAGCGTGATCATCGCGAAATAGATGCCTTGCCGGCGAATCGCGAACAGGCCGACGACGAGCCCGAGCAGCGTCGCGATCGCGGTGCCGGCCAGCACGCCGAGCTCGGGCGTGAAACCGAGCGTCTGCATCGAGTAGCCGGTCGCGTAGCCGGCCGTCGCGAGGAACATCGCATGGCCGAACGACAGCAGCCCCGTATAGCCGATCAGCAGGTTGAACGCGGCCGCGAACAGCGCGAACGCAAGCACCTTCATCACGAAGACCGGATACGCGCCGACGAACGGCGCGACGAGCAGTGCGGCGAGCAGCACGCCGTAGAGCACTTTTCTCTGCATCATTTTTCCTTGCCGAACAGGCCGGCCGGGCGGATCAGCAGCACGATCGCCATGATGACGAACACGACCGTCGCGGACGCTTCCGGATAGAACACGCGCGTAAAGCCCTCGATCACGCCGAGCAGCAGGCCCGTGACGATCGAGCCGAGAATCGACCCCATCCCGCCGATCACGACCACCGCGAACACGGTGATGATCATCGGCTGGCCCATCAGCGGCGACACCTGGATCACCGGCGCGGCGAGCACGCCTGCGAAGGCGGCGAGCGCGACGCCGAAGCCGTAGGTGAGCGTGATCATCATCGGCACGTTCACGCCGAACGCCTCGACGAGCTTCGGGTTCTCGGTGCCCGCACGCAGGTAGGCGCCGAGCCGCGTCTTCTCGATCACGAACCAGGTGGCGAGGCACACCGCGAGCGACGCGACGACGACCCACGCACGATAGTTCGGCAGGAACATGAAGCCGAGATTGGTCGCGCCGGACAGCTGCGACGGCACGTCGTACGGCTGCCCCGACGAGCCGTAGATCGAGCGGAACACGCCTTCGACGACGAGCGTGAGGCCGAATGTCAGCAGCAGCCCGTACAGGTGATCGAGCTTGTACAGCCAGCGCAGCATCGAGCGCTCGATCGCGATGCCGAACGCACCGACGATCAGCGGCGCGAGCACGAGCATCGCCCAGTACGGCAGCCCGAAGTACGACAAGCCCATCCAGGCGAGCATCGCGCCCAGCATGAACAGTGCGCCATGCGCGAAGTTGATCACGTTGAGCAGCCCGAAGATCACCGCCAGCCCGAGGCTCAGGATCGCGTAGAACGAACCGTTGACGAGCCCGAGCAGCAACTGGCTCAGCATCGCCGGCAACGGAATGCCAAAGATTTCCATCGAGTTTGCCGTCAGAATGAGTTTCGTTGCGCACGCAACCGTATCGGGCCGCGTGCGCCGGCGGCGCAGCGGACGTACCGCGACGGCCGCCGGTGCGGCGCGGCGCGCGCTAGGCGCGCCGCCGCGTCACGTCTACTTCCACAGCGCGCAGCGCGATTCCTGCTTGGTCGCGAATGCCTGTTCGCCCGGGATCGTCGCGAGCACCTTGTAGTAATCCCAGGGCTCCTTCGACTCGGACGGCTTCTTCACCTCCATCAGATACATGTCGTGGATCATGCTGCCGTCCTGACGGATGTAGCCCTTCGCGTAGAAGTCGCTGATCTTCATCTTCTTCAGCTCGGCCATCACCTTGTCGGAATCGGTCGTGCCGGCCGCCTGCACGGCCTTGAGGTACGTCGTCACCGACGAATAGTCGGCCGCCTGCAGGCTCGACGGCATCTTCTTCATCTTGCCGAAGTAGCGCTGCGCCCACTGGCGCGACGCCGCATCGCGGTTCCAGTACCAGCTGTCGGTCAGCACGAGGCCCTGCGTCGTCTCGAGGCCGAGGCTGTGCACGTCGTCGATGAACATCAGCAGCGCGGCGATCTTCATCGTCTTCGTGATGCCGAATTCCTTCGACGCCTTGATCGAATTGATCGTGTCGCCGCCGGCATTCGCGAGGCCGAGGATCTGCGCCTTCGACGACTGCGCCTGCAGCAGGAACGACGAGAAGTCCGACGCGGACAGCGGATGGCGCACCGAGCCGAGCACCTGTCCGCCGTTCGCCTTCACGACATCCGACGTGTTCTTCTCGAGCGCCTTGCCGAACGCGTAGTCGGCGGTCAGGAAGAACCACGTCTTGCCGCCCTGCTTCACGACCGCGGAACCGGTGCCTTTCGCGAGCGCCATCGTGTCGTACGCGTAGTGCACGGTGTACGGCGTGCACTGTTCGTTGGTCAGCGTGTCGGCGCCCGCGCCGATGTTGATGTAGACCTTCTTCTTCTCGGCCGCGACCTGATTCATCGACAGCGCGGTCGCCGAGTTCGTGCCGCCGACGAGCAGGTCGAGACCGCCGCGGTCCATCCATTCGCGCGCCTTCGACGCGGCGATGTCGGCCTTGTTCTGGTGATCGGCATAGACGACCTCGATCGGCTTGCCGAGCACCTTGCCGCCGAAGTCGGCGACCGCCATGCGGATCGCCTCGAGGCCGCCCTGCCCGTCGATATCCGCGTAAAGCCCCGACATGTCCGTGATGAAGCCGATCTTCACGGTATCCGCCGCGTGGGCGGCGCCGGCGGTGAATGCGGCGGTCGCGAGTGCGAGACACGCGTGGGCGAGGGTCTTCATTTTCATTGACGTCTCCTGTTGTTCTGATGCGTTGTGGTTGTTCGTGCGCCGCGACGGCCGGCGGCAAGGAAACGGGGCGGCGTCACACCCCGAGCAGGTCGTGCAGGACCGGCATCTTGCCTTCCAGTTCCGACGCGCGGAAATGTTCGACGATGCGGCCGTGCTCCATCACGTAGAAGCGGTCGGCGAGCGGTGCGGCAAAGCGGAAATTCTGTTCGACCATCACGATCGTGTAGCCGCGCGACTTCAGCGCGACGATCATGCGCGCGAGCGCCTGCACGATCACCGGTGCAAGACCTTCCGAGATCTCGTCGAGCAGCAGCAGGTTCGCGCCCGTGCGCAGGATGCGCGCGACCGCGAGCATCTGCTGCTCGCCGCCGGACAGCCGCGTGCCCTGGCTCTGCCGCCGCGAAGCCAGGTTCGGGAACATCGCGTAGATGTCGTCGAGCGACATCGCGTTCTCGCGCGCGCCGATCAGCGGCGGCAGCATCAGGTTCTCCTCGCACGACAGGCTCGAGAAGATCCCGCGCTCCTCCGGGCAATAGCCGACACCGAAATGCGCGATGCGGTGCGTCGCGAGACCGATCGTCTCGTTGCCTGCGACCTTGATCGAGCCGCTGCGGCGGCCCGTGAGCCCCATGATCGCGCGCAGCGTCGTCGTGCGGCCCGCGCCGTTGCGGCCGAGCAGCGTGACGACCTCGCCGCGATGAACGGTCAGGTCGACGCCGTGCAGAATGTGCGATTCCCCGTACCAGGCCTCGAGGCCCGTGATTTCCAGCGCGGGCGTGCCGCTTTCGACACCGCTCAACTCGCGTTCCTCCCGTTCGCTGTGCTTCATGCGTGCGCCCCCGCGAGCGCCGCGTCCGCGCTGCCCATGTAAGCCTCGATGACGAGCGGATTCTTCGACACCTCCGCATACGAACCCTCGGCGAGCACCTCGCCGCGCTGCAGGACCGTGATCGTGTCCGAGATGCCGGCGATCACGTTCATGTTGTGCTCGACCATCAGGATCGTGCGGCCGCTCGCGACCTTCTTGATCAGTGCGGTCACGCGATCGACGTCCTCGTGGCCCATCCCCTGCGTGGGCTCGTCGAGCAGCATCAGTTCGGGTTCCATCGCGAGCGTCGTCGCGATCTCGAGCGCGCGCTTGCGCCCGTACGCGAGCTCGACGGTGCGCACGTGCGCGAAATCGGTGAGGCCGACTTGCGTGAGCAGATCCATCGCGCGATCGTCGAGACGCTTCAACGTGCGCTCGCTGCGCCAGAAATGGAATTCGGTGCCGAGCGCGCGCTGCAGGCCGATGCGCACGTTCTGCAACGCGGTCAGATGCGGGAACACGGCCGAAATCTGGAACGAGCGGATGATCCCGCGGCGTGCGACCTGGGCCGGCCGCTCGTCGGTGATATCGATGCCGTTGAAGACGATCTGGCCGGCCGTCGGCGTCAGGAACTTCGTCAGCAGGTTGAAGCAGGTCGTCTTGCCGGCGCCGTTCGGACCGATCAAGGCGTGAATGGCACCGCGACGCACGCGCAGGTTCACGCCATTCACGGCCGTGAAGCCCCTGAATTCCTTGGTGAGTCCGCGTGTTTCCAGAATCGTGTCGCCGAGAATCATGTTCCCTTCCGTACGAAGTCAGGCGAAGCACCGGGAAAGTTCGCGCAAGCGGCCGCGAAACAGGTCAGCGGATCGACGGGCTGCCCCCGAGCGCCGTGTTACGCCTCGAGGGTGGTCTCCCGCGCCGACGCGTAGGCACGCTGCGCGTCATTGTCGCGCCGTTGGTGCAGTGCAATCATCGGGATTTGCACTTATAGGGATGGCCGCGATACGCACGCCGCTGCGCATGCCGCTGTCCGCGCCGCTGCACGCGCCGTTCGCGTGCATCGGATGCACGCGAACGGCGCGCGAACGCACGGTGTGCACGAATCGTGCCGCGCAGCACACACGCGGCGTGCACAAGCATGCGTTGTTTCGCAGCGCGAAGCAGCGCGTGGCGCGACGCGTCCGCGATTGCGGCGCAATCGATGCCCACGCGCGCGTCAGTGTGTCGTCATGCGGGCGTCACGACCGCGTCGGTGTGCACCGAGGCGGCCGCGTCGCGGGCTGCACGGCGGTCCGCGCGAATCATGTCGCTCGCGCGCTCGGCGATCATCAGCGTCGGCGAATTCGTGTTGCCCGACGTGATGAACGGCATCACCGACGCATCGACGATGCGCAGCCCCGCGATACCGCGCACGCGCAGCCGGCTGTCGACGACCGCGCGCGGATCGTCCGCGCGTCCCATGCGACACGTGCCGACCGGATGGAAGATCGTCGTGCCGACCGCGCCGGCCGCTTCCTGCAGCTCGGCTTCGGTCTGATAGCGCGCGCCCGGCAGGATTTCCTCGGGACGGTAGCGCGCGAGCGCCGGCGCGGACGCGATGCGACGCGTGAGACGCAGCGCGTTGGCGGCGACGTGGCGGTCGTAGTCGGTCGACAGGTAGTTCGGCGCGATCACGGGCGCCGCATGCGGATCGGCGCTCGCGACATGCACGCTGCCGCGCGAGGTCGGCCGCAGATGACACACGGACGCCGTGAACGCATTGAAGCTGTGCAGCGGCTCGCCGAAGCGGTCGAGCGACAGCGGCTGCACGTGATACTCGAGATCGGGCGACGCGAGCGTCGGATCGTCCGGATCGGATTTCGCGAACGCGCCGAGCTGCGACGGCGCCATCGACATCGGCCCGCGCTGCAGCAGCGCATATTCGGCGCCGATCATCAGCTTGCCCCACCAGCGCGCGGACAGCGTGTTCAGCGTGCGCACGCCCTGCACGCGAAACGCCATGCGCAGCTGCAGGTGGTCCTGCAGGTTTTCGCCGACGCCCGGCAGATCGTGTACGACGTCGATGCCGAGCGCCTGCAGCCGCCGGCCGTCGCCGACGCCGGACAGCTCGAGCAGCTGCGGCGAATTCACCGCACCCGACGTGAGCAGCACTTCGATGCGCGCACGCGCGACGTACTCGGTACCGCCCCCGCGATATTCGACACCGACCGCACGCCGCCCCTCGAAAATCACGCGCTGCGCGTGCGCGCCGGTGATCACGGTCAGATTCGCGCGCGCCATCGCGGGCCGCAGGAATGCCTTCGACGTGTTCCAGCGCACGCCGCGCTTCTGGTTCACCTCGAAGTAGCCGACGCCCGTGTTGTCGCCGCGATTGAAATCGTCGGTGGCCGGAATGCCCGTCTGCTGCGCGGCCTGCGCGAACGATTCGAGGATCTCCCAACGCAGCCGCTGCTTCTCGACGCGCCAGTAGCCGCCCGCGCCGTGCGCGTCGCTCGCGCCGGCATGATGATCCTCGCTGCGTTTGAACACCGGCAGCACGCTGTCCCAGGACCAGCCGGCGTCGCCGGTTTCCCGCGCCCAGCGGTCGTAATCGTCGCGCTGGCCGCGCATATAGATCATCCCGTTGATCGACGAACAGCCGCCGAGCACGCGTCCGCGCGGATACGACAGCGCGCGGCCGTTGAGCCCTGCTTCCGGCTGCGTCTTGTACAGCCAGTCGGTGCGCGGATTGCCGATGCAATACAGATAGCCGACCGGGATATGAATCCAGTGATAGTCGTCCTTGCCGCCCGCCTCGAGCAGCAGCACGCGAACGTCCGGGTCCTCGGTCAGCCGGTTGGCCAGCACGCAGCCGGCCGTGCCCGCGCCGACGATCACATAATCGAATTCGCCTTCGAGCGTACGCTCCGTACTCACGATGTGTCTCCTGTCGATCGGCGTGCACGCCGATTCGATGCAAAGCATGTTGTTATCGCGTCGCGCGGCGCGATTCCGCGCGTCGTTTTCAGCATAGTGCGCCTGCGCCGCCTGCGGCGCATCGCGTGCCGCACGTCGGCCTACGGCGCGACGCCGCAATCGCCGCCGTGCCGTTCGCGTCCGGCACACGGCGCGGAACGCGACCGATGAAGCGTACTCCCGGCGCCGCCCGCCGATCCAATGAGTTATGCTCAACTGCGTTATAAGCGGCGCTCATATCACGACGATGGATCTCACCCTGCTACGCGCGTTCGCGACGGTCGCCCGTGAAGGCAATCTGACGCGCGCGGCCGCGCAGCTGCATCTGACGCAGCCCGCTGTGAGCCTGCAGATCAAGCATCTTCAGGAGACGCTCGGCGTCGCGCTGTTCACGCGCACGTCGCGCGGGCTCGCGCTCACGCGCGACGGCCAGACGCTGCTGCCGCACGCGGAACGCGCGCTCGCGGCGGCCGCCGACGTCGAGCGCGCGGCAGCCGCGCTGCGCCACGAGGTGCGCGGCCGGCTGCGGATCGGCACGATCCTCGATCCGGGATTTCTGCGGCTCGGCGGTTTTCTGCGCGCGCTCGTCGAAACCCACCCGCAAATCGAGACCGCGCTGCGGCACGGGATGTCGGGCTGGGTGCTCGACCAGGTGCGCGCGCAGGCGCTCGATGTCGGCTACTACATCGGCCGGCCCGGCGACGACGATCCGCGCGACGGTGCGCCGTTCCATACGGTCACGCTCACGCATTTCCAGTACCGCGTGCTTGCGCCGGCCGGCTGGAAGGAACGCGTGCAGCGCGCGCACGACTGGCGCGCGCTCGCCGCGCTGCCGTGGATCTGGACGCCGCCCGCGTCGGCGCACAACCGGCTGCTGTCGCGGCGCTTCGCGCAGGCCGGCGTGCAGCCGCTGAAGGTCGCCGAAGTCGATCAGGAGCAGTCGATGCTCGATCTCGTGAAATCGGGGATCGGTCTGACGCTCGCGCGCGACGCGATCGCGCTCGCCGAAGCGCACGCGCATGCGCTGACGATCGTCGAGCGCGTGACGGTGCCGACCGAGCTGACCTTCGTCACGCTCGCCGAGCGACGCGACGAACCGGCGATCGCGGCCGCGCTCAGGCTGATCGAAGCGCAGTGGGCAATATGAGCGCCATTGATGATGCGGGCCGCGGCGCGCGCCGCACGCTGCGATTCGGCGCGGCAGGCTTCACGTCGCCGTCGCAGCCTTTTTGCTAGATTGTGCGTTCGCACATCCGTACATCGTCGTCGACCGAAGGAGGTCCGCATGGCCCGCAACATCGAGATCAAAGCCCGTGCCCGCGAATTCGACCGTCTGCGCGAACGCGCGGCCGCCCTGGCGACCGAAGCGCCGCTGTTCTACCGCCAGCAGGATTTCTTCTACGACGTGCCGCGCGGCCGGCTCAAGCTGCGCCGCTTCGAGGACGGCACGCCGGCCGAGCTGATCTTCTACCAGCGCGACGATCGAGACGGCCCGAAGGCGTCGTACTACACGCGCAGCCCGGTGACGAACCCGGACGCGATGCACGCGCTGCTCGCGACCGCGCTGACGACGCGCGGCATCGTCACGAAGGAGCGTCACGTGTATCTGGCCGGCCGCACGCGCATTCACCTCGATCGCGTCGACGGCCTCGGCGACTTCATCGAGCTCGAAGTCGTGCTCGGCCCCGACGACGACGAAGCAGGCGGCGAAGCGGAAGCGCACGACGTGTTCGCGAAGCTCGGCGTCGCGCATGACGATCTCGTCGCGCTCGCCTATGTCGACCTGCTGAACGCGGCCGAGCGCGAAACGGCCGCGTGATCGTGCGCGGCGTGCATACGCGCGGCGTGCCTATGCGCGGCATGCGCACGCGCGGTACAAACGCGCGGCGTCTGCGGACGCCGCGCGCCCGTCAGGCCGCGCCGGGCGCCAGATGCGCGAGCGGCAGCGCGCCGTTGCGCTTGAACGTCGTCAGCACGATGTTCGAACGCACGCTGTCGACGCCCGGCACACGCATCAGCTTCTTCATCACGAACTGCGACAGCGCGTTCAGATCCGGCGCGACGATCCGCAGCAGATAGTCGGCATCGCCGACCACCGCGTGACATTCGAGCACTTCGGGCAACACGTCGATCTGCTGCTGGAACTGCTCGATGATCGAATCGCCATGATGCTTGAGCTTCAGGCTCGTGAACGCGGTCACGCCGAGCCCGAGTTTTTCGGGCCGCAGCATCACGCGATACCCCTCGATCACGCCGGCGGCCTCGAGCCGCTGCAGCCGGCGGCCGATCTGCGACGGCGACAGCGGCACTTCCTCGCCGAGCTGCTGATGCGTCGCGCGGCCGAAGCGCTGCAGCACGTCCAGCAGCGCGAGATCGAAGTGATCGAGTTCCAGCATGTCCATTCTCCGCATGATTCAATGATTCAATGCGCGATTATCGCATTACATCTCGAATATGCGCCAATTTTGCGCCCAATCCGCGCGTACCCCGCTCTACACTTGCATGCATCCGAAACCCCAGCATGCCGAGCGTCTCATGTCCACCGTCGTCACCGCGAAACTGCAGGAGCAGTTCGATGCGGGCCTCGAAACCCGCGCCGATTTCACCATCGACCAGCCGCTGCAGCGTTACGGCCGCGTCGACCACGCGGTGTGGCAGCAGCTCTATGCGCGCCAGTCGGCGCTGCTGCGCGGGCGCGCATGCGACGCGTTCGTCGCCGGGCTCGGCAAGATCGACCTGCCGGCCGATCGCGTGCCGTCGTTCGCGGACGTGAACCGTCAGCTGATGCCCGCAACGGGCTGGCAGATCGTCGCGGTACCGGGCCTCGTGCCCGATCGCGTGTTCTTCGAACACCTCGCGAACCGGCGCTTTCCGGTTACCTGGTGGATGCGTCGCCCCGATCAGCTCGACTACCTGCAGGAGCCCGACTGCTTCCACGACCTGTTCGGCCACGTGCCGCTGCTGATCGAGCCCGTTTTTGCCGACTACATGCAGGCATACGGCCGCATCGCGCTCGCGGTCGCCGACGACGAAGCGGCGCTCGCGCGCCTCGCGCGGCTCTACTGGTATACGGTCGAATTCGGACTGATCCGCGACGGGCGCGGCCCCGGCGGGCTATCGATCTACGGCGCCGGCATCGTGTCGAGCAAGGGCGAGAGCCTGTACAGCGTCGAAAGCGCGGCGCCGAACCGGCTCGGCTTCGATCTCGAGCGCGTGATGCGCACGCGTTACCGGATCGATACGTTCCAGAAGACCTACTTCGTGATCGACGACTTCGCGCAGCTGTTCGCGCTGGCGGAGCTCGACGGCCGCGCGCTTGCCGCGCGCCTCGCGGGACTGCCGGAGTTCGACGCCGGCGCGGTGCTCGACACCGACCGCGTGCTGCATCGCGGCACCGGCGAAGGCTGGCCCGACGACGCCGACGCGTAATGTGACGGACGCCACATCCCGCACACCGCACACCGCATGCCACACGTGCCGACGCGCGGCGCGCAACTATGAAAGAATGACCGGTGCAGGCCCCGCCGCGCGGCGCATGCCGCGCGCGAGCGCCGTTACCGAACGAGGTGCAACATGGTCCACAAGCTCACATCAGAAGAACGCAAGACGCGACTCGAACGCCTGCCGCAGTGGTCGGCGGTGCCGGGCCGCGATGCGATCCAGCGCAGCCTGCGCTTCGCCGATTTCAACGAAGCGTTCGGCTTCATGACGCGCGTTGCAATCAAGGCACAGGAAATGAATCATCATCCGGAATGGTTCAACGTCTACAACCGCGTCGACGTGACGCTGTCGACACACGACGCCGACGGTCTCACCCAACGCGACATCGAACTGGCCCTCTTCATCGACGCGGTCGCCGCACAGGCGCGTCCGGCGAGCTGAGCGCGCGCGGCCCGACCACGAGCGAACGCGCCGCGCGCTTTTTCGGCGCGCGGCGCGTCAACTTTTCATTTGCATGAACGTTTTCTAGGATGTACTCAGCGAAAGCCTTCAGCTTTCCAAGCCGTCCTTAAGGCGCACGTAAGTCTCGTACGCTTTCCGCGCCTTGGGGTCCAAACCTTCCAGTTGCAGCGCGCTTTCGCGCTGTACAATCAGCAGCGCATACGGCTTGGAGAGCGCGCTGGCCTCTTCGCAGAGTTTGAGTTCGTCGCCGCTCGACGGCGAGCGGGCGCGCCAGAAATTGATCGCGGCTTCGAGATCGTGGATCGAAATATCGGACATGATTGGTTGTCATCGTGCGCTGGCCGCCATGCTTGATTGTCACGCGATGCGGCGGCCCTGTGGAAACGGCGTCGTGCTGTCCGCGTGCCTGAACCGCCAACCCATTGTACTTGAGCGAACTTCATGCGACTCCTTCTGATCGAAGACGACCGCCCCATCGCACGCGGTATCCAGAGCAGCCTCGAACAGGCTGGCTTCACCGTCGACATGGTGCACGACGGCATCTTTGCCGAACAGGCGCTGGCACAAAACCGCCACGAACTCGTAATCCTCGACCTCGGCCTGCCGGGCATCGACGGAATGACGCTGCTCACGCGCTTTCGCCAGACCAACCGCCACACGCCCGTCATCGTGCTGACCGCGCGCGACGAACTGAACGACCGCATCCAGGGCCTGAATTCCGGCGCCGACGACTACATGCTGAAGCCGTTCGAACCGGCCGAGCTCGAAGCGCGGATCCGCGCCGTGATGCGCCGCAGCGGCCCGCACAGCGACATGCCGCGTCCGGAAGTGTCGCTCGGCGGCGTCCGCCTGTCGGGCGTCGATCGCCGCATCTTCAACGACGACAAGCCGCTCGAACTGTCGCCGCGCGAATTCGCGGTGCTCGAAATGCTGCTGCTGCGTCACGGCCGTGTCGTCAGCAAGGCGCAGCTGCAGGATCACCTCACGCACTTCGGCGGCGATCTCGGCGACACCGCGATCGAAGTCTACGTGCACCGCGTGCGCAAGAAACTCGAACAGTGCCGCGTCGAAATCGTGACCGTGCGCGGCTTCGGCTACCTGCTGCAGGAAATCCGCCAGACGGCCAGCGTCTGAGCGGCACCGCCGTCGCCGGCGCGTCGTGCGTCGGCGGCCGGCTCGCCGCGCGGCGTCGCCGTCCGGCGCACGACCGCGCCGCTCCGCGTGAGCGGCGCTCATTCATTTGCCCGTCGACATGTCTTCTGATCCGGCTGTGACCAGCCTGCGCCGCTCGCTGCTGCGGCGCCTCGCCGCGCCGCTGTCGATGCTCGCGCTGATGAGCGGCCTGATTGCGTACTGGCTCGCGTGGCAATACACGCAGCACGTGATCGACCGCTCGCTCGCCGATCTCGCGACCGCCATCTCGAAACAGATCCAGATCGCCGGCCCCGACGCGCCGTTTACGGTGCCGCCGCTCGCGCAGGCGATGTTCTCCGATCCGGCCGAAGCGCTGATCTACCGGATCAGCGACGGCGAGCAGGAACTCGCCGGCGATCCGAAGCTGCCGCTGCAGGGCATCAACGTGCGGCGCATGCATCATGCATACGTGTTCGAAGCGGAATACGACAACCGCGCGGTACGCGTGGCGCAGGTGCGCGTCGACAACGTCGAAGGCGGCAAGCCGATGGTCGTCGAAGTCGCGCAGCCGGTGCGGCACCGCTACCGCATCGCGGCGGAATTCCTCGTCGCGATCATGATGCCGCTGCTGCTGCTGCTGCTCGCGGGCTGGGGGATCGTGTGGCGCGTCGTCAACCAGCAGCTCGGCCCGCTCACGCATCTCGCCGATTCGCTGAACCGGCAGACGCATACGTCGCTCGAGCCGGTCGACGAAACCGACGTGCCGCTCGAAATCCGGCCGCTGACGAGCGCGATGAACGCGCTGCTCGGCCGCCTGAAGACCGCCCTCGACGCGCAGCGCAAGTTCATCGCGGACGCCGCACACCAGCTACGCACACCGCTCACGGCCGTGAAACTGCACGCGGAGCAGGCCGCGGTCGCGCGCGATACGCAGCAGACGTATGCCGCGTTGCGCGAGCTGCGCGCGGCGGCCGACCGCGCGGTGCGGCTCTCGAATCAGCTGCTGTCGCTCGCGCGCGCGGAGCCCGGCGAACAGGCCGCACGCTTCGTCGATGTCGATCTCGCGGCGATGGCATTCGAGACCGGTGCCGAATGGGTGCCGCGCGCGCTCGCCGCGCATGTCGATCTCGGCTTCCAGCGCAGCGACGATCCCGGCGAGGACGAGACGCTGCCGGTGCGCGGCAATCCGGTGCTGCTGCGTGAAGTGATCGCGAACCTGCTCGACAACGCGCTGAAATACGTGCCGCTCGCGCGGCCGAGCGGCGCGCGAATCACGGTGAACGTCGCGCGCGGCACGCTCGACGACGGCCAGCCGGCCGCGGAAATCGTCGTCGAGGACAACGGCCCCGGCGTGCCGGCGAACCAGCAGGCCGACCTGTTCAAGCGCTTCTTCCGCGGCGATGCGCACAACGGTAACGGCGTCGAAACGGGCGCGGGGCTCGGTCTTGCGATCGTCCACGACATCGTGGCGATGCACGGCGGCACGGTGTCCTACGAGGATGCACCGGAAGGCGGTTCGCGCTTCGTCGTGAAGGTGCCGCTCGCGGCACGCGCGGCGACGCCGGTCAGCGCGACGCCGGCCGCCGCACCGACGCACTGAGCGACCGATGCAGGCGCGGCGCATGCAGGCGCCGCGCACTTGCCTACTTCTTCTTTTTCTTGTCCTTCGACTTGTCCTTCGCGGACGCGTCGGACTTGCCGTCCTTCTTCTTTTTCTTCTTGCCGCTCTCGTCCGACGTCGCGAGCAGCGTGCCGCGGCACGCATCGGTGCCGCAGTGGCATGCATATTCGCGCTTCAGCTTTTTCGTCAGCTTCGCGTCGATCACGAGACCGTAGTCGTAGAACAGCTCTTCTTCCGGCTCGATGTCGCGCAGCGCGTGGATATACACGCGCCCGCCGACTTCTTCCGCTTCGCAGTTCGGCGCGCACGAATGGTTGATCCAGCGCGCGCTGTTGCCGTTGACCTTGCCGTCGATCACGCCGCCCTCTTCGAGCGCGAAATAGAACGTGTGGTTCGGTTCGTTCGGATCGTGCGGATGGCGGCGCAGCGCTTCCTTCCACGAAATTCGCTCGCCCTTGTATTCCACTACGCGCTCGCCGGCCTTGATCGGCGCCACGGCGAATACGCCCTTGCCGTGTACTCCCGAGCGGCGCACCGCGATCCTGCGTGAACTCATCGAACGAATCCTCGTGAAGACGACTTGAATGGAAGACAGCCGCGATCGCGGCCCGACGTCGCCGCTGCACGGCCGCCGGCATCGGTCGGGCCGGAAACGAAAACGCGGCACCGGTCGGTGCCGCGTCGGGGCATGCGGCGAATCACCCGCATCCTACACGTTCGCGATTGCTTCGTTCAACATCGCTTGCGATGCCGCGTGTCGCTCAGCGCTGGCCGAATGCGATGTCGCCGAACAGCGCCTTGTATTCGCGCGGCTGCGAGCGCCAGTACTGCGGCGGCGCCGACACCTGCGCGCCGAGTTCGGCAGCCGCGTGCCACGGCCAGCGCGGGTCGTACAGCATCGCACGCGCCATCGCGACGAAGTCCGCATCGCCCGCTTCGATCAACCGGTTCGCATGCGCGGGCTCGTTGATGAGGCCGACCGCGATCGTCGGCATGTCGACCGCGCGCTTCACGGCCTGCGCGAACGGCACCTGATAGCCGGGCGACAGCGGAATCTTCTGCAACGGCGATACGCCGCCCGACGACACGTCGATCCAGTCGCAGCCGCGGCGCTTCAGTTCGTGCGCGAACGCGATCGTGTCCTCGAGCTCCCAGCCGCCTTCGACCCAGTCGGTGGCGGACACGCGCACGCCGACCGGCCGATCCGCCGGAAACGCGGCACGCACGATGTCGAAGATCTCGAGCGGGAAGCGCATCCGGTTTTCGCGCGAGCCGCCGTATTCGTCGGTGCGCCGGTTCGCGAGCGGCGACAGGAACTGATGCAGCAGATAGCCGTGCGCCGCATGCACCTCGATCGCGTCGATGCCGAGCCGCGCCGCACGTTTCGCGGACGCAGCGAATGCCTCGCGGACGCGGTTCAGCCCGGCCGCGTCGAGCGCGAGCGGCGGCGTCTCGCCGTCCTTGTGCGGAACGGCCGACGGCGCGTGCGGCAGCCAGCCGCCATCGGCGACGGGCACCAGTTGCCCGCCTTTCCACGGCACCTCGCTCGACGCCTTGCGTCCCGCATGCGACAGCTGCATCGCGACGCGAATCGGCGAGTAGCGGCGGATCGCGGCGAGCACGGGCTTCAGCGCCGCTTCGGTCGCGTCGTCCCAGAGGCCGAGGTCGCCGTGCGTGATGCGGCCGTCGGGTTCGACCGCGGTCGCCTCGATGCAAAGCAGCGCCGCGCCGGACAGCGCGAGATGGCCGAGGTGAATCATGTGCCAGTCGGTCGCTTCGCCGCGCTCCGCGGAATACTGGCACATCGGCGAAATCACGATCCGGTTCGGCAGGGTCACGCCGCGCAGCGTGAACGGTGAAAACAGCGCAGTCATGGTGGCCGCTCTCGAGAAATGGAAGAGCGCACGAGCGTAGCACGCACGACCGAAGCCTGCAGACGGCGGCAACGGCAGTAAGCGATTGGTCAGGAACAGGGGACGACCGACGCGCCGCTTGCGGGCCCGACGGTCAGCATGCGATCGGCGATCGCTGCAGCGGCGCGAGCGGCACCGTGCCGCTCAGAGCCCGACGCTGTCGAGCCATTCGCCGAACATCGTGCGCGCGGCGATTTCGAGCGTTGGCCCGTGCTGCGCGGTATCGTCGCGCAGCTGTCGCGCGTCGATACCGGGCGTCGATGCGATCTCGCCCGCGTTCGCGATCAGCCAGGGTTCGAAGCGATCCGCACGGATCTCCGGATGGCATTGCAGCGCGAGCACATGCTGGCCCCACGAGAACGCCTGATGCCGGCAGGCCGGCGTCGAGGCGAGATGAATCGCACCGCCCGGCAGATCGAACGTATCGCCGTGCCAGTGGAGCATCGACGTCGTCGCGCCGTCGAGATGACGCAGCGGCGATGCGCGGCCGGCGTCGGTCAGCGTCAGCGGCGACCAGCCGAGTTCGACCTGCGCGGCCGGATAGACGCGCGCGCCGAGCGCGCGGGCGATGAACTGTGCACCGAGGCAGATGCCGAGAATCGGCAGCGTGGCATCGATCCGCTGCTTCACGAGCGCCGCGAGCGGCGCGATCGTCGGATACTGCGCGTCGTCGTAGACGCTGAGCGGGCCGCCGAGCACGACGAGCAGCGACGGCTCGAGCGCATCGAGCACCTCGACGCGCGACGAGCCGACGTCGACGTAGCGCACACGCCGGCCGCGCTCGCCGAGCACCTGCTCGAAACTGCCGAGATCCTCGAAATGCACGTGGCGGATCGCCACGACTTCAGCGTTCATCATCGGCCTCCCGGTCGATCGACGGACGTCAGCCTGCGAAAATCTTCCAGGTCTTTTTCTGCGTGGCCACGTCGGCTTCTTCGTGCATCGAACAGTCGAGACGCAGATCGCCGTCCGCGAGCGGCGTACCGAACGATGCGCAGTGATGCACGGCCTTCTTCGACGGCTTCGACGGCTGGAAATGCACGCACGTGAGGCACATGCGCTGCGGCGGCGTCGCGCCGGCGACCTGCAGCTCGCGCAGCGTCTTCAGCAGCGCGCGGTACAACGCGCCCTGCTCGTCCGCACCGAGCTTGCCGACCGCCTTCGTCAGGAATTCCGGCCATTGCAGCGCCTTCTTCGCGGCCGTGCGGCCGCGTGCCGACAGGCGCACGGCAAGCGCGCGGCCGTCGTCGAGCGCGCGGCGCTTCTCGACGAGCCCCTTCATCTCGAGCGTGCTGACCGCATCGCTCGTGGTAGCCGCGGTGAGCTGCGTCTCGCGCGCGATTTCGCCGAGCCGCATCGGGCCCTTGCGTTGCAGCAGCAGCACGAGGATTTCGCCCTGCGTCGGCGTGAGGCCGGCGCCTTCCGCCCAATCCCATGCCTCGCTCCGCATGGCCGTACTCAACCGCAGCAGGCTGTGGGTCACACGTCCCGCAGCCTGATTCCCGTAAACGCCTTCGCTCATAGTCTTTTCGCTTTGCCGCCGCCCGGACTTGCCGAGCGGCCGTAGTGTGGAGATCGAATCTCTGTCTCAGGGGCGGACCGGATCGTCGAATCCGTCCGGCACGGCCGTCGCGAGGCACACGCGGCGGTCGCGTCCGCGGCGACCGGTAAGACGCGCGGTGCTTCCGGTGTCCGCAAAGCCGACATTCTAAGCGAGAGCGGAAAATCGCACAGCTAAGTTATCCCCTTCGCACTGTGGAAAATCACGGGATAACTGCGTTTTTTCATTGTGCGGCCAATGCGGCGTGCCGGCGGCACGTGTCGCGCGGCCATCGAGCGGCGCGCGCCGGCGATCGCGCGAGGTACGGCGATCCACCGGGTTATCCATTCCACAGACCTTTGACTTTGCAGCGGAATATCCGGTTATCCACAGCATGGCGGCAGAACCGGCAACAGTTGCCGGCTCGACGCGCGCCGGTTCGCATTCAGCGAATCGCGACGCGGTCGAGTCCGCAAACTGCAAAACATTTTTTCATTCGCGCCAACGCAGGCACTGCTGGCGAACGGTTTCGTTCAGCGATTTTTCCTGCTTGAAGACGGTTCGCAGCCACGATGCGTCGTTCACGCGCGCTTTCGCGAGCGCGCCGATCTCGTCGAGCGCCGCGCGCGAGCCGAGCTCGGCCGCATGCGGCGCGATCCGGTCGAGCGTGTCGAGGATGTCTTCGGCGATCGTGCGGCGCTCGCCGGTCTGAGGATTCACGCACGTGCCTTCGAGCCCGAAGCGGCACGCTTCGAAACGGTTGAACGTGTAGACGAGATAGTCGTCCTCGGTGAGCGTCAGCGGACGATCGAGCAGCAGATAGCGCGCGAGCGTCTGGATGTAGCACGCGATCGCAGCGGCGCGATCGACCGACAGCGGCGTATCCATCACGCGCACTTCGATCGTTCCATAGCCGGGCTTCGGGCGGATGTCCCAGTAGAAATCCTTCATCGAGTTCACGACGCCCGTGTTCACCATCTTCGTGAAGTATTCCTCGAAGTCGTGCCACGTGAGCGCGAACGGCGCGCGGCCCGACAGCGGAAACGCGAACACCGAATTGAGCCGCGCGGAATGGAAGCCGGTGTCGACGTTCTGCACGAACGGCGACGACGCCGACAGCGCGATGAAGTGCGGAATGAAGCGCGACATCGAATGCAGCAGGAACAGCGCGCTGTCCGGATCGGGGCAGCCGATGTGCACGTGCTGGCCGAACACCGTGAACTGTTTCGCGAGATAGCCGTACAGCTCGGACAGATACTGGAAGCGCGGCGCGTCGTAGATCTGCCGGTCGCTCCATTGCTGGAACGCGTGCGTACCGCCGCCGGCCAGCCCGACGTTGAGCTGGTCGGCCGCCTTCACGAGCACGTCGCGGATCGCGTGCAGCTCGCCGAGCGCCTGCTCGTGCGTATGGCAGATGCCGGTCGACAGCTCGATCATGCTCTCGGTGATTTCCGGCGTGATGTTGCCCGGAAAGGACTCGCCCTGGATCAGCCGCATCAGGTCCGATGCGGCCTTGGTGAGGTCGTAGTTGTGCGTGTTGACGACCTGGATTTCGAGTTCGACGCCGAACGTGAACGGCTCGGAATTGACGAAGGTTTCGAGTGCCATGGCAGGGGGTTCCGGAATCAGTTGCCGTCGCTGCGCTCGCCGACCGCCGACAGGCATCGGTAGACGACGAACGGGCTGACGAGCTGCAGGATCACGATCGTGCACATCACGATCGCGCGCAGATGCGGATCGAAGTTCGGGTAGAGCTGGTAGGTATCGTCGACGAGCAGGTAGCTCAGCGCGGACATCGGCGTCAGCGCGATGCCGAGCGCGACGCCCTGCTTCATCCCGATCCCGCTCGGCTTCGCGAACGCGACGACGCCGCCGAGTTTCGCGACGAGCCGCGTGACGATCAGCACGATCGCGAACAGGCCGCCGAGCGCGATGTCGCCCCATGTGAACGAGGTGAGCGTGAGCACGAACAGCACGACCGTGAGCAGCCAGCCGGCCGTGCCGAAATGCTCGGGCCACAGCTGGGGGCGCGCTTCGAGGTTCTTGACGATGATCCCCGCGAGCAGCAGCGTGAGCAGCGTCGACAGCTTCAGCGCCTGCGCGACCGCGATCGCGAGCATGACGAGGCCGAACAGCGCGACGAACGAATGCTCGTCGCGCATCGTCGACGTCATGTGGCGGAACAGGTAGTTGCACGAACGCGCGACCAGATACGCGACGATGAACGAACCGACGAGCAGATAGACGGGCTGCAGAATGGTGGCGAACACGTTGCCGTACGCTTCCTGATGCAGCCAGCTCGTGACGAGCTTGGTCAGCACGATCGCGTAGACGCTGTTCAGCGCGGTCAGCGTAATCAGCCGCTGCGACACCTGCCCTTCCGCGCGCAGCTCGGTCTTGAGCTGGATCACCATCGACGGCGACGTCGCGATCGCGATCGCCGACAGCACGAGCGCGACCATGCCCGACACGCCGAGCGCAAGCATCACGAACAGCACGAGCACGAACGTCAGCGTCGCTTCGGCGAGGCTGGACGCAATGAGCCACGGATTGCGGCGGATCCACCGCAGGTCGAGGCGGCTGCCGAGTTCGAACAGCAGCAGCCCGAGTGCGACGTTGATCAACAGCCGCGACGTTTCGTCCGTGCTCGAATCGATCACGCCGAAACCGAACGAACCGGCGATGAGACCGATCACCGCATAACCGGTAATGCGCGGCAGCCGCCACGCGCGATAGCAGAGCTCGCCGCACAGCCCGGCCGCGAACAGCGCGAGCCCGGCCCAGAACACGGCATCCGGCGTAAGCGGCCAGTTGGGCAGAAATGAGAACGCCGACTTCATCGTGGTGACTTCTCCTTTGGAAGCAACCGCCAGCGACGCGGGGTCAAGCGTCAGGAATGAGTGCGCGCCGGCTGGGTATCGCCCCGAATGTGATTGTTGTGGTTCACGACGGCGGGACATGGGGTCCGCCTGTACCGCCATTCGGCGGATATGTCGCTCAGGTCTGCCGATCTGGATTGTCGGCCTGATGTGTGAACGGACTGCGCTGCCTCGAAGACTCAGATTCGAAACTGTGCGGACCGTTCCGTTGAAGCATGTCCGGCGCCTGGCCGGACGAACGCGAAGGAAACCGATTGTGCCACAGCTTTTTCACTCTGGAACCCATTCGATCGAACCCGAAACGCTGTGCGGGGCACAGGTCTTTGGTTTAAAAGGTTTATCTGTATATATACGTAGTAGAAGTTAACAAGGCGCTCGCAGTTCTGTGGATAACCTCCGTTTACGCTGCCGGATCAACGGCTTGTTGAAAACATAACCGGTTGCACAGCGTGTTCGTGCACAGTAGTTTGAGATGAGCAACTTTTGGACCCTGTGCGCGACCTGCCGAGTTACCCCGTTTACGTCCACTGTGATTGCACACGAACCGAGCATGGATTTCGCGCGGTTATCCACAGCATCGCGTGGATAACTTTGCGCGGGAAAATCGGGAAACTGTGAGGAAACGGTGCGCCGGATCAGTCGGCGGCGCTCACCTGGCGTGCGCGCAATGCGCGGATCAGGAAACGGGCGGGATCGACCGCTTCTGCGAGTTCGCGCTCGATCGGCCAGGGCTCGCCGTCGAGCTGCGAGGCGATGAGCTCGGCGCCGAGCGCGGCCCAGACGAGACCGCGCGAGCCGTAGCCGAATGCGCCGTAGAGCCCCGGCATGCGTGGCAGGTCGCGGGCTTTGGCACCGCTCAGCGCGCGGGCGTTGGCGACCGCCTGCGCTTCGTCGGCGAGCGGGCCGATCAGCGGCAGCCGGTCGCCGGCGACCCAGCGGAACGCGACGCGGCCGCGCAGCGTGTCGAGCGCGGGCACGTCGTCGATCAGTCCCGGCAGCAGGCGCCGCACGCGCTCGAGGTTTTCCGCATGGCCGGCCACGCGTATCGCCGGATCGACGTCGTCCGGTTCGAACGTCGCACCGATCAGCAGCGTGCCGTCGTCGAGCGGCACTGCGTAGCCGTCGCCGATCGCCGGGCACGGCAGCGGCGATGCGCTGCCTGCCGGCAGCAGCGTCAGCTGCCCGCGCACGGGTTGCAGCGCGACGTGCCGCAGCCCGGCAAGCCGCACCGCATCGCCGGCATTCGCGAGTACGACGACCGGCGCCTGCGCGAGCGTGCGTCCGTGCGCGTCGAGCGCATGCCACTCGTCGCCGTTTCGTTCGAGCCGCGCGACTTCGGTGCGCGTCAGCCGTTGCACGCGATCGCCGGCGGCCGCGCATTGCGCGTCGGCCAGTGCGGCCGGCCACACCGCGCCGCCGTGCGGAAACAGCAGCCCGCCATGCGCGACCGGCAGATCCAGATACGCGCGCGCGGCGTCCGTGTCGAGCAGCTTCGCGTAGTCGGACGGTGCGCCCAGCGCATCGAATGCATCGCGCATGCGCGCGAAGTCGTCCGCCGATTCGGCGAGATGAACCATGCCGCGCGTGCTGCGCGCAAACGCGTGACCGCCCTTTTCGAGTGCTCGCCAGCGCGCGACCGCGTAGAGAAAACCGGCGCGCGTAAGACGGCTCGCGACGTTGTCGTCGCGCGTCATCAGCGGATGGAACACGCCGGCCGGATTGCCGGACGCTTCGCTCGCGATCCGTTCGTGCCGTTCGATCAGCGTCACGTTCCAGCCGCGCGCGGCGAGCCGCTCGACCACGGCACAGCCGGCGACGCCGGCGCCGATCACGAGCGCACGGCGCGCGGCGGCGTTCGGCCATGCGCGCGGCGGTTCGTGCCGGCGCATGCGCCAACGCGGCGCATATTCGCCGACCAGCATCGCGCGCTTGCCGGCGAAACCGTCGACCTTGCGATACGCGAAACCCGCTTCGTCGAGCGCCCGTTTCACGACGCCGGAACTCGAATACGTCGCGAACGTCGCGCGCTCGTCGGCCATGCGCGCAAGCGCGCGAAACACGTCGATCGACCAGAGATCCGCGTTCTTCGACGGCGCAAAGCCGTCGAGATAAAACGCATCGGCGCGCGCGACGAGTGTCGGCAGCCGCTCGAGCGCATCGCCGAACACGAGCGTGAGCACGACGCGGCCTGCGTCGAATTCGAGTCGATGCAGGCCCGGCACGAGCGGCGGCCATGCATCGGCAAGCTCATCGACGTTCGCGGAGATCGTTGTGTTCGCAACGATATGCGCAGCGGCGCGACGCAGGTCTTCGCGCGAGAACGGATGTTTTTCGACCGACACGAAATGGAGACGCTCGCAGCGTGCGGGATCGTCGCGCCACGCGGCCCACGTGGCGAGGAAGTTGCAGCCAGTGCCGAAGCCCGTCTCGACGATCGTAAACGTGCGGCGCTGCTGCCAGCGCGCGGGCAGCCCGTTGCCCGCGACGAACACGTGGTTGGCCTGCGCGATCGCGCCCGCGGCACTGTGATAGATGTCGCCGTACGCGGGCGAGACGAGGGTGCCGTCGTCGCGGAACGCGAGCGTGGCAGGGACGAGTCGGTCGGGCATGCGAAACAAAAATCGTGACAGCCAAGCCTGGCAAGGGATTGCGGCGCACGTGCCGATCGGCCGTTGGCAAAATCCAACGGCGCGACGCAGGCGCGCAGCGGGCTGCGTATCCTGTCCGGTTGGCGCTGGTCAAAAAACGGGCAATCGACGATCGATTCGGCGAAATACCGATGAAAATCTTTGAAACCCTTGTCGTTATTGGGTTTGCGCTGCGCTATCATAGCAACGCCGTACCGCGGGGTGGCCGCCGGCGTAGCCGGTAGGCGCGTCGCGCGGGCCAGGATTCGGCGCTGTGCCGTCAGAGTCTGACTCTCGACGGCACGGTTCGCGCACGTATAATCGGCGCGTTCGCGCTGTTCGTGTCAACCTAACCTGAAAAAGGAACCTTAATGAACAAACAGGAACTGATCGACGCCGTCGCCGCCCAAACGGGCGCCAGCAAGGCTCAAACCGGCGAAACGCTGGACACGCTGCTCGAAGTCATCAAGAAAGCCGTGTCGAAGGGTGATGCGGTTCAGCTGATCGGCTTCGGCAGCTTCGGTTCGGGCAAGCGCGCAGCACGTACGGGCCGCAACCCGAAGACGGGCGAAACCATCAAGATCCCGGCAGCCAAGACGGTCAAGTTCACGGCTGGCAAGGCGTTCAAGGACGCCGTCAACAAGCGTTAATCCAGCGCCTGTTCGAAAAAAACCCGCCTTTCGGCGGGTTTTTTGTTGGGCGCGCGCGGCATTTTTGCCACAGTCCGTCACACCTTTACAAGATTTTACGGTTCGTCGATCGCTGTTACGGGCGCACGATCTGCGCGTCGCCGGGGTCTTCGTCGTCGTGCGCGTCGACGTCCCATGCGGGGAACGGGTCGTCGAACGCGGCCCATCCGGCCGCGCCGAGCGCGAATTCCGCATCGGTCAGCAGGCAGGCGTCGAGCTTCGCGCGCCATGCGTCGGCGTCGAGCGCGATGCCGATCAGCACGAGTTCCTGACGGCGATCGCCGATCGAGCGGTCGTCGAAATCGCCTTCCCATTCAGTGCGAATTTCGGCGAGCAGTTCGTCGTCGTCCGGCCATTCCGCGCGATCCTGCGCGGCCCACCAGAGCCCCGCCGGACCGTGCCGGCACACGCCGCCCGCCTGCGACAGCGAGCCGGCGATGTCGTTGCGCGTCGCGAGCCAGAAGAAGCCCTTGCTGCGCAGCACGCCCGGCCATTGCTGATGGAGCAGCGCCCAGAGTCGCGCCGGATGAAACGGCCGGCGCGCGCGGTAAACGAAATTCGCGATGCCGAATTCGTCCGCTTCGCCGTGCACGTGCGCATGATGATGCGCGTCGCAGTCGGGATCGTCGCAGTACGCATGATCGCGATCGAGCGACGCGAGCCAGCCGGGCGCATTCGCCGCTTCGTCGAAATCGAAGCGGCCGGTGTTCAGCACCGCGTCGAGCGGCACGTTGCCGAACGTCGACACGACCTGATGCGCGCGCGGATTGAGCCGCGCGAGAATGTGCTGCAGCCGCGCGAGTTCGTCCGCGCTGACGAGGTCGGCCTTGTTGATCACGAGCACGTCGCAGAATTCGATCTGCTCGATCAGCAGCTCGACGAGCGTGCGATCGTCGTCTTCGGAGGCGGCGATGCCGCGCGTCGCGAGTGCATCGTCCGAGCCGTAGTCGCGCAGGAAATTGAATGCGTCGACGACCGTGACGAGCGTGTCGAGCCGTGCGGTGTCGCCGAGCGACGTGCCGTCGTCGTCGACGAACGTGAAGGTCTCGGCGATCGGCATCGGCTCCGCGATACCGGTCGATTCGATCACGATCGCGTCGAAGCGGCCTTCCGCCGCGAGCTGGCGGATCTCGACGAGCAGATCGTCGCGCAGCGTGCAGCAGATGCAGCCGTTCGACATCTCGACGAGCCGTTCCTCGACATGCGACAGCGCCTGCGCGTCGCGCACGATCGACGCGTCGATGTTGACCGCCGCGAGGTCGTTGACGATCACGGCGACTTTCAGGCCCGCGCGGTTCGCGAGGATATGGTTGAGCAGCGTGGTCTTGCCGGCGCCGAGGAAGCCGGACAGCACGGTGACGGGCAACGGCTGTTTCATTGCGGTACGCACCAACGGAAAAGTGAAAAAGCGGCCGCGGCGCCGCTGCGCGGCACGAGCGGCCGGGCCGTTCGCACGCGCGAAGCCGCAGCGTAAGCCCGCATTGTGCATCAAACGCGCGCGCGACGGCCGGGGCGCGATCGGCCCCGCGTGCGGCGCACCGCTATTGCGGCGGCAGCAGTTTCCACTGCGCGAGGATCGCCGCGATCTGCCGCGCGTACTTGTCGCGCAGTGCCGGCGTTTCCGAATGATAGGCGCCGACGGCCTGCCACGTGTTGCCGTAGCGGTTCATTTTCTGCCGCAGATGCCACGCGGCGATATAGACGTTCTTGCACGGCTCCATCAGCGTGTCGCGATCGATGCCGTAGCGCGACAGCGTCGACAGATGGACCGAATTGATCTGCATGAGCCCGTAATCGACGGACCCGTTCGTGTTCTTGTTCAGTGCGCTCGGACGGTTGCGCGACTCCTGCCAGGCGATCGCACGCAGGATCAGCGGATTGACCTTCTGGTAGCGGGCAGCCTCGTCGAAACAATCGGCATGCGCGTTCGCGCTGGCGAACCACGCGCCGGCGGCGATCCACACGAGCGAAGCGAACCGTCTTTTCATGGGGCGAAAGCGGAAAGAAAATGCGCGGGGTCGGGAAAACCCGTGCCCGTCATTCGTGCGACGAGAAACGCGCCGCCCGTATCATACCGGCAGTTCGTGACTGTGCGACAGCCCGGCATGACGGCTATCGCGTGCCGGCCGGACGCCTCTCCGGATCGCCGGCCGGCGACAGCCGACGCGATGCGCGTGCGACCTTACATATCGCATACGGGCCGCCGGGCGCCTGTCGTATGTGAGACAGTCCTCGGATCAATGTGATATTTCGGACATGAAAAACTGCTAATGTCGCCTTTTTCGGATTTGGATCCCAGCACTACCGCCGGAAGTGGCCTGAGCCGGCATCGCCCCATTCATCCATGACAAGAAATCGCTTCGTTATGCGGCGCGTCGCCACGACGCTGATCATCGCCGGCATCATCGGTTCGCAGGCTGCCTACGCTCAGGTCACGCTCAATTTCGTCAATGCGGATATCGACCAGGTCGCGAAGGCGATCGGCGCCGCCACCGGCAAGACCATCATCGTCGACCCGCGCGTCAAGGGGCAGCTGAACCTCGTCGCCGAACGCTCGGTGCCCGAAGATCAGGCGCTGAAGACGCTGCAGTCCGCGCTGCGCATGCAGGGCTTCGCGCTCGTACAGGATCACGGCGTGCTGAAGGTCGTGCCCGAAGCCGACGCGAAACTGCAGGGCGTGCCGACCTACGTCGGCAACGTGCCGCGCGCACGCGGCGACCAGGTCATCACGCAGGTGTTCGAACTGCACAACGAATCGGCGAACAACCTGCTGCCGGTGCTGCGGCCGCTGATCTCGCCGAACAACACCGTGACCGCGTATCCGGCAAACAACTCGATCGTCGTTACCGACTATGCGGACAACGTGCGCCGCATCGCGCAGATCATCGCGGGCGTCGACAGCGCCGCGGGCGCGCAGGTGCAGGTCGTGCCGCTGCGCAACGCGAACGCGATCGACCTCGCGTCGCAGCTGCAGAAGATGCTCGACCCCGGCGCGATCGGCAACAGCGACGCGACGCTGAAGGTCTCGGTCACGGCCGATCCGCGCACCAACTCGCTGCTGCTGCGCGCCTCGAATGCGTCGCGGCTCGCGGCCGCGAAGCGGCTCGTGCAACAGCTCGACGCGCCGAGCGCGGTGCCCGGCAACATGCACGTCGTACCGCTGCGCAACGCGGATGCGGTGAAGCTCGCGAAGACGCTGCGCGGCATGCTGGGCAAGGGCGGCAACGACACCGGCTCGTCCGCATCGTCGAACGACGCGAACAGCTTCAACCAGAACGGCTCGTCCTCGAGCGGCAACTTCTCGACCGGCACGGCCGGCACGCCGCCGCTGCCGTCCGGCGGGCTCGGCGGGACGTCTTCGTCGTCGTACGGCAGCGGCGCGTCGGGCAGTGGCGGCCTCGGCAATGCGGGGCTGCTCGGCGGCGACAAGGACAAGAACGACGACAACCAGCCGGGCGGGATGATCCAGGCCGATGCGGCGACCAACTCGCTGATCATCACCGCGTCCGATCCCGTGTACCGGAACCTGCGCGCGGTGATCGACCAGCTCGACAAGCGTCGCGCGCAGGTCTATATCGAAGCGCTGATCGTCGAACTGAATTCGACGACGGCCGGCCAGCTCGGGATCCAGTGGCAGGTCGCGAGCGGCGCGCTGCTCGCCGGCACGAACCTCGCGGCGACGGCCGGCAGCGTCGCCGGCAACAGCATCATCAACCTGACGACGGGCTCGGTGAACAGCAGCACGGGCACCGCCACCGGCGTCGGGCTGCCCGCCAATCTCGCGAACCTGAACCAGGGCCTCAACATCGGCTGGCTGCACAACATGTTCGGCGTGCAGGGCCTCGGCGCGCTGCTGCAGTACTTCGCGGGTGTGAGCGACGCGAACGTGCTGTCGACGCCGAACCTGATCACGCTCGACAACGAGGAAGCGAAGATCGTCGTCGGCGAGAACGTGCCGATTCCGACCGGCTCGTATTCGAACCTGACGAGCGGCACGACGAGCAACGCGTTCAACACCTACGATCGCCGCGACGTCGGCCTGACGCTGCACGTGAAGCCGCAGATCACCGACGGCGGGATCCTGAAGCTGCAGCTCTACACCGAAGATTCCGCGGTCGACACCGCGACGACGAACGCGCAGACGGGCCCGTCGTTCACGAAGCGCTCGATCCAGTCGACGATTCTCGCGGACAACGGCGAAGTGATCGTGCTCGGCGGCCTGATGCAGGACGCGTACAACGTGTCCAACAGCAAGGTGCCGCTGCTCGGCGACATCCCGTGGATCGGCCAGCTGTTCCGCTCCGAAAGCAAGCAGCGCAAGAAGACCAACCTGATGGTGTTCCTGCGCCCGGTGATCATCGCCGATCGCGATACGGCGCAGGCCGTCACCTCGAACCGCTACGACTACATCCAGGGCGTGACGGGCGCGTACAAGTCGGACAACAACGTGATCCGCGACAAGGACGACCCCGTCGTGCCGCCGATGCCGCTCGGCCCGAGCCAGGGCGGCACGGCCGCGGGCAACCTGTTCGATCTCGACAAGATGCGTCGCCAGCAGATGCAGCGCCAGATCGCGCCGCCGGCGGCCGCCGAGCAGGCGCCCGCGCAATCGCAGGGCGTGCCGGCGCAGACGGTGCCGCAGCAGCCGCTGACCGCGCCGGGAGCGTCGCAGTGAGCGACCTGCTGTCCTCCGCCCACGACGGCGCGCCCGGCGAACGGCAGCCGCCCTCGCCGCTCGCCGCGCGGCTGCTGCCGTACGGCTTCGCGAAGAACGGCCAGGTGCTGATCGCGCATCAGCTCGACGACACGCTCGAGGTATGGATCAGCGATCGCACGAACGACGCCGCTTTGGCCGAGATCGCACGCAATTTCGGCTCGATCGTCGTGCAGCGTGTGCCGGCCGACGAGCTCGCGCAGGCGATCAACCACGCGTATGCGCGGCAGGACGGCAGCGCCGCGCAGATCGTCGGCGAGGTGGAAGGCGAAGTCGATCTGTCGCGGCTGATGCAGGACATCCCGGAAGTCGAGGATCTGCTCGAATCGGAGGACGACGCGCCGATCATCCGGATGATCAACGCGCTGCTCACGCAGGCCGCGCGCGAACAGGCGTCGGACATCCATATCGAACCGTTCGAGAACGCGTCGGTCGTGCGCTTTCGCGTCGACGGCACGCTGCGCGACGTCGTGCGGCCGAAGAAGGCGCTGCACGGCGCGCTGATCTCGCGCATCAAGATCATGGCGCAGCTCGACATCGCGGAAAAACGTCTGCCGCAGGACGGCCGCATCACGCTGCGCGTCGGCGGCCGGCCGGTCGACGTGCGCGTGTCGACGCTGCCGACCGGCCACGGCGAACGCGCGGTGCTGCGTCTGCTCGAGAAGGACGCGCAGCGGCTGAACCTCGAAGCGCTCGGGATGGGCCGCGACACGCTCGTGCAGTTCGACAAGCTGATCTCGCGTCCGCACGGCATCGTGCTCGTGACCGGGCCGACCGGCTCCGGGAAGACGACGACGCTGTACGCGTCGATGTCGCGGCTCGAAACCGCGACGACCAACATCATGACCGTCGAGGATCCGATCGAATACGACCTGTCGGGCATCGGCCAGACGCAGGTCAACGAGCGGATCGGGATGACGTTCGCGCGCGCGCTGCGCTCGATCCTGCGTCAGGACCCGGACGTGATCATGATCGGCGAAATCCGCGACCTCGAAACCGCGCAGATCGCGGTGCAGGCCTCGCTCACGGGCCACCTCGTACTCGCGACGCTGCACACGAACGATGCGGCGTCGGCCGTCACGCGTCTGACCGACATGGGCGTCGAGCCGTATTTGCTCGCGTCGTCGCTGCTCGGCGTGCTCGCGCAGCGGCTCGTGCGCCAGCTTTGTCCGGTCTGCAAGGAAGAGCGGCACGAGGACGGCCGCAGCGTGTGGCATCCGGTCGGCTGCGACAAGTGCGGGCATTCGGGCTACACGGGCCGGCGCGGCGTGTACGAGCTGCTGATCGTCGACGATGCGATTCGCACGCTGATTCACCGCAACGCGGCCGACGCGGAGATTCTCGCGGCCGGCCGCGCGCAGGGCATGCGCACGCTGCGCGACGACGCGGAGCGCTGGCTCGCGGCCGGTGCGACGTCGCTCGAGGAAGTGCTGCGCGTGACGGGAGGCGCATAGCGCGATGCCCGCATTCCGTTTCGAAGCGATCGATGCGGCCGGCCGCACGCAGAAGGGCGTGGTCGATGCCGACAGCGCGCGCGCCGCACGCGGACAGCTGCGCACGCAGGGGCTGACGCCGCTCGTCGTCGAACCGGCCGGAAGCGCGACGCGCGGCGCGCGTTCGCAGCGGCTCGCGCTCGGCCGCAAGCTGTCGCAGCGCGAGCAGGCGATCCTCACGCGCCAGCTCGCGAGCCTGCTGATCGCCGGCCTGCCGCTCGACGAAGCGCTCGGCGTGCTGACCGAGCAGTCCGAGCGCGACTACATCCGCGAACTGATGGCCGCGATCCGCGCGGAAGTGCTCGGCGGTCATTCGCTCGCGAACGCGCTGAGCCAGCATCCGCGCGATTTTCCGGAAATCTATCGCGCGCTGGTCTCGGCCGGCGAGCATACGGGCAAGCTCGGGATCGTGCTGTCGCGGCTCGCCGACTACATCGAGCAGCGCAACGCGCTGAAGCAGAAGATCCTGCTCGCGTTCACCTATCCGGCGATCGTCACGGTGATCGCGTTCGGGATCGTCACGTTCCTGCTGAGCTACGTGGTGCCGCAGGTCGTCAACGTGTTCGCGAGCACGAAGCAGCAGCTGCCGCTCCTGACGATCGTGATGATGGCGTTGTCCGGATTCGTGCGGCACTGGTGGTGGGCGATCCTGATCGCGGTCGCGCTCGTCGTGTGGTTCGTGAAGGCGACGCTGTCGCGCGCGGGGCCGCGGCTCGCATTCGATCGCTGGCTGCTGACCGCGCCGCTCGCGGGCAAGCTCGTGCGCGGCTACAACACGGTGCGCTTCGCAAGCACGCTCGGCATTCTGACCGCGGCCGGCGTGCCGATCCTGCGCGCGCTGCAGGCGGCCGGCGAGACGCTCAGCAACCGCGCGATGCGCGCGAACATCGACGACGCGATCGTGCGCGTGCGCGAAGGCTCGGCGCTGTCGCGCGCGCTGAATAACGTGAAGACGTTTCCGCCGGTGCTCGTGCATCTGATCCGCTCCGGCGAGGCGACCGGCGACGTGACGACGATGCTCGACCGTGCGGCCGACGGCGAAGCGCGCGAGCTCGAGCGCCGCACGATGTTTCTGACGAGCCTGCTCGAGCCGCTGCTGATTCTCGCGATGGGCGGGATCGTGCTCGTGATCGTGCTCGCGGTGATGCTGCCGATCATCGAGCTGAACAACATGGTGCAGTGACGGCGGCAGCGGCCGTCACCGCCGCGCTTCAGCGCATGTAGATCGCGGGGGACGGCGTGTTGGCCGGAAGCTGGATTTCCGCGCGCGCGCCGTTGCGTTCGACGACGATCGAGCGGTTGCGGACTTCGGCGAGCTTCGCGCCGGGCGTGAGTTCCGCGCCGAGCGACACCGCGCGCGGCGGTTCGCCGCCGACGCCGACGATCGCCGCGCCGCCGTGCTGCAGCGCGAGGATGCCGAACAGGTGGATGTCCTGCACGGGATTGCGTTCGAGCTGTCCGCCGAACAGCGCCGCGGCGTCCTCGGTGCGGATCGGCGGCCGCGCGGCGGCTGCGGGCAGCGGCGCTTCGCGGGCCGACAGCGTGACGACCCAGTACGTGGCCGTCGCGCACAGCGCCGCGAAGAGGGCGAGGGAAAGGATCCGGATCGAGAGCGCGTTCATGCGCGCTATTGTACGGATCTATGTGAAATTTGCGTTGAGTGAAAGCCCTCGACGATGCGCGCCTTACAATGCGTGCTCCGCTCCCGCGGGTCGTGGAAGGTGGCCGTCAGGCGATCGTCCGGATGCCACGGGCGCGTTGTTCAATCGACGATATTTTTTGGAAAGAGGTAGTCAGTCATGCAAACGTGGATCACTCGCCGCAATGGAGCCGTGCGCCGTCAGCGCGGTTTCACGCTGATCGAGATCATGGTGGTGGTCGCGATCCTCGGGATCCTTGCCGCGCTGATCGTGCCGAAGATCATGAGCCGCCCCGACGAGGCGCGCCGCATCGCCGCGAAGCAGGACATCGGCACCATCATGCAGGCGCTGAAGCTGTACCGTCTCGACAACGGCCGCTATCCGACGCAGGAACAGGGCCTGAACGCGCTGATCCAGAAGCCGTCCACCGATCCGATTCCGAACAACTGGAAGGACGGCGGCTATCTCGAACGGCTGCCGAACGATCCGTGGGGCAATCCGTACAAGTATCTGAACCCGGGCGTGCACGGCGAGATCGACGTGTTCAGCTACGGCGCCGACGGCAAGGAAGGCGGCGACGCCAACGATACCGATATCGGCTCGTGGCAGTAAGCCGCCGCCGACCGGTCCGATCCTTCTCTCCCGCGCTTCATGCTCGCACTTCGTACGACCCACCGCTGCGCCTGCCACGGCCGCCTGCGCCGCGCGGCGGCATCGCCCGTTCGGGCGTGTGCGGCGGGTGAGCCGGGATCTCGCCGCAGGCAAACGCGGGCGATCGGGCCGTGCGCGGCGAGCACCGCCTTCGGACGGCAGTGTACGCAGCATCGCCGTCGCGCCGCGCGCGGCTTCACGCTGCTCGAGATGCTCGTCGTGCTCGTGATCGCGGGCCTGCTGGTGTCGCTCGCGTCGCTGTCGCTGACGCGCAATCCGCGCACCGACCTGCGCGAGGAAGCACAGCGGCTCGCGCTGCTGTTCGAAACGGCCGGCGACGAAGCGCAGGTGCGCGCGCGGCCGATCGCGTGGCAACCGACCGCGCACGGTTTCCGTTTCGACGTCAGTTCGTCCGACGGCTGGCGCACGCTGCACGACGACCTGCTGCGCCCGCGCGACTGGGACGGCGGCGTGACGGGCGCGGACATCGACTACCCCGGTTCCGACACGCGCGCGAGCCGCGTCGTATTCGGCACCGAAAGCATCGACACGCCGGTGCGCGTGACGCTGCATTCGGCCGTCGGCAGCGCGACGATCGTGGGCACCGGCAACGGCCGCTACGAGGTGCAATGACGATGCGTGGTCGCATGCGCCGCCCTGCCCGCTCGCCGCGCATTGCCGGCGCCCTGCGCATGCGCGGCGCGGCGCGCGGCTTCACGATGATCGAGGTGCTGGTCGCGCTCGCGATCATCGCGGTTGCGCTCGCGGCATCGATTCGCGCGGTCGGCACGATGGCGACCGGCGCATCGGAACTGCATCGGCGGCTGCTCGCCGGCTGGAGCGCCGACAACGCGCTCGCGCAGCTGCGGCTCGCGCATGCGTGGCCGCAGATCGGCGAACAGAACTTCGACTGCTCGCAGGGCAACGTGCCGCTCGTATGCACGCAGCGCGTCAGCGCGACGCCGAATCCGGTGTTCCGGCGCGTCGAGGTGTCGGTCAGCATGCCGGGCCGCTCCGGCGTGCTCGCGCAGATGGTCACGGTGGTCGCGAATGAAACCAGCCGTTCGCTCTGACGCGCCGATGCCGCGCCCGTTCGCCCGCGCGGCCCGCGCACGCGGCTTCACGCTGATCGAGCTGATGATCGCGATCGCGATTCTCGCCGTCGTCGCCGTGCTCGCGTGGCGCGGGCTCGACCAGATCATGCGCGGCCGCGACAAGGTGGCGTCCGCGATGGAAGACGAACGCGTGTTCGCGCAGATGTTCGATCAGATGCGCATCGACGCGCGGCTCGCCGCGACCGACGACGAAGCCGGTCAGCCGGCGATCGGCGTGGCCGGCAACACGCTGCAGATCATTCGCGCACTCGACGTGCCGGGCGCCGCGCCGCGGCTGCAGGTCGTGCGCTACCGGATCGCCGGCGGGCGCGTCGTGCGCTATGCGTCGCCGCCGCTCGACGACGCGAACCGGCTGCACGCGCTCCTGAAGGACAGCAGCGTCGACGGCTGGAGCGCAGTCGCCCTGATGGGCGGCGTCGGTGCGATCGACGCGAAGCTCTACGTGCCGCGCGTCGGCTGGACGACCAGCGTGCAGGCGGCGAACGACGCGCTCGCGCAGAACAACGATGCGCTGAAGGTGCCGCAGATCGGCAACGCGCCGCCGCCGCGCGCGGTCACGGGGCTGCAGGTCAGCATCGGCGCGACGTCGCTGCGCGTGCCGATCACGCGCGTATTTCTCGTCGGGGAGTGACGCACGATGCGAACGCGCCCTCACCTTTCGATGCCGGAGCGCCGCGCTTGCCGACGCGCGCACGGCTTGCCGCGCGGCGAGCGCGGTGCGGCGATCATCACGGCGCTGCTGGTCGTCGCGCTGGCGGCGATTCTCGTGTCCGGCATGCTGTGGCGCCAGCAGGTGCAGGTGCGCCGCATCGAAAATCAGCGGATGCTCGCGCAGGCGCAGTGGGTCGCGCGCGGCGCACTCGACTGGACGCGGATGATCCTGCGCTCGGAAGGCGACACGGCGCCCGGCATCACGTATCTCGGCGGGATCTGGGCGGTGCCGATCGCGAAGACGAAGCTGTCGGATTTTCTCGGCCGGATCGGCGCGCCGAACCAGGGCGGCGACGACACCTATATCTCCGGCTCGATCGAGGATGCGCAGGCGAAGTTCAACCTGCGCAACCTGATCGCGTCGCCGGCGCCCGGCGTGCTGCAGCTGAACGTCGCGCAGCTCGCGGCGTTCCAGCGGCTGCTGACGACGCTCGGCTACGACGGCGCGTTCGCGAAGCGGATCGCGCTGCAGGTGCGCGCGGGGCTCATGCATTCGGCGACGCGCTTTCAGTTGCCGACGCTGCCCGGCGGCGGCATGGCGCCGACGGCGCCGGTGACGGGCGGCGACGCGCAGGGGGGCGGCTTCACCGACGAGCCGGGCCTCGCCGACGGCGAGCGCGGGCCCGCGCCGCTGACGATGACGAGCGTCGACAGCCTGCTCGACGTCGACGGCGTGACGCCCGAGATGGTCGCGCGGCTGCGCCCGTTCGTGACCGTGCTGCCGACCGCGACGCCCGTGAACATGAACACCGCGCCGGCCGAGGTGATTGCCGCGCTGGTGCCTGGCATGAGCGTGTCGTCCGCGCAGGCGCTCGTATCGCGCCGCGAAACCGTGTTTTTCCGCAACGTCGGCGACGTGCAGCTCGCGCTGCGCGGCGCGGGCGCGCCGGGCGTACAGCTCGATGCGAGCCTCATCGACGTCAATTCGAGCTACTTCGTCGTGCACGGCCGGATCCAGCACGATCGCGCGGAGGTCGATCGCATCTCGCTCGTGTATCGTGATCCGACCACGCACTCGACGCGGGTCGTGCGCATCCGCGATCAGCTATAACGACGCCATTCGGGAGAGGAGCCCTTGAGCACGTTGATTGTTTCATTGCCGCCGCGCGAGCCTGCCGTGCCGTTGCAGGAATGGCAGTGGCCGGAGCTGCCGTTCATGCTCGTCGACAAGGCCGGCCACGTGCAGCGCGCGGGCCGCGCGGCGCTGTCGCTGCTGCCGCGCGCGAGCGCGACGGTGCTGATCGTCGCCGCGCGCGACGTGCTGCTGCTGGCCGCGAGCGTGCCGCCGCTCAAAGGGCCGAAGCTGCGCCAGGCGCTGCCGAACATCGTCGAGGATCAGCTGATCCAGGATCCGCTCGGCTGCCATATCGCGCTCGATCCGGTCGCGCTGCCGGACGGGCGCCGCGTGCTGGGCGTCGTCGATCGCGCATGGTTCCGCGCGATCTGCGACGCGTTCACGGCAGCCGGCCACCGGCAGCTGCGCGCGGTGCCCGCGACGCGCTGCCTGCCCGCGCCGCTCGCGGCCGCACCTGCACCGTCGGCCGCGCCGGCCGACGACGACGCGCCCGATATCGCCGCCGCGGCCGACGGCTTGCCGCTTGCTTCGCCGACCGGCACGCCGTTGGCCGCGCCGCTCGTGCGTCCGGCCGCGGTCGCCGCGGTGCTCGGTGTCGCGACGGCGGTCGAACCGGCGCTCGTCGAAGCGGGCGCGCAGCCGCTCGCCGCGAGCGCGCCGCGGCTCGAACTCGCGATCGCGCGCGGCGCGCTCGGCGAAGGCTTCGCGGCACCGGCCGCGCGCGCGCCCGGCACGCTCGCCGCGCTCGCCGGCGGCGGCGCGGTCGAGCTGTACGAGCTCGGCGAGCCCGGTGCGGAACCGCGCGTCGCGTCGTCCGGCCGCGCGGGCGGCGCTCCGCTGCTGCCCGGCGCGATGCCGCTGTCGTTCGACGCATTCGCGCGCCGGGCGCTCGCGGAGCGCTTCGACCTCTGCCAGTTTGAATTCGAGTCGCAGCCGTGGCGTTTCGACCGCGCGACGCTGAAGCGCCTGCGCCTGCCGATCGCGCTCGCGGCGGCGACGCTCGGCATCGCGGTGATCGGGATGAATCTGCATTGGTGGAAGCTGTCGCGCGAACGCGATGCACTGTCGGCGCAGATCACCGAAACGCTGCTGTCTGCCTTCCCGAAGACGACGACGGTGCTCGATCCGCCCGCGCAGATGCAGCGGCAGCTCGACCAGTTGCGCCTCGCGGCCGGCGAGCTGTCGCCGAACGACTTCCTCGCATTGTCGAGCGGACTCGCGCGTTCGATGGGTGCGCTGCCGCTGAACGGCATCGCGTCGCTCGACTATCACGACCGGCGGCTCGACGTCGGCTTCAAGCCGGAGGTCAAGGTCGATCCCGACTTCCCGCAACGCCTCGCGCGCAACGGGCTGGCCGGCGAAGTCGACAGCAACACGGGCAAATGGACGATCCGGAGCCGCTCATGAACACCGAACGACTGACTCAGGCGCTGACGCAGTTCTGGGGCGAGCGCACGCCGCGCGAAAAGACGCTGCTCGGCTGGGGCGGCGCCGTGCTGGCCGTCGCGATCGCCTATTCGGTGCTGTGGTCGCCCGCGCAGGAAGGCCGCGCGCGCATCGAACGCGAGCTGCCGACGATGCGCCGCGAACTCGCGCAGATGACCGCGCAGGCGAACGAAGCGAAGTCGCTGACGGCCGCCGCGCAGGGCGTCGCGCCGACGGGTCTCGCGCTGAAGGATGCGCTCGCCGCGTCGCTGTCCGATCACGGGCTGCCGGGCGCGCAGGTGCAGATCGTCGGCAACGGTGTGCAGATCCAGATGAAGAACGTGTCGTTCCCCGCGTGGACGCAGTGGCTCGACGACGTGCGCCGGCAACTGAAGGCGCAGGTCGGCGAGGCGCACGTAAGCGCGCTGAAGGAAGACGGCCAGGTCGACCTGACGGCCGTGATGCAGCCGTCGATGCCGAAATGAGGACAGCGGCAATGCAAGCGGCGGGCGCTCGATGAACCGATGGACGATGCGGCTCGTCGCCGTGCTGCCGTGGGTCGCGGTCGGCGCGCTCGCGACGGCAATCACGCTGATCGCGCTCGCGCCGGCCACGTGGATCGCGCCGCAGTTCGCGCGCGCGACCGGTGGTCATGTCAACCTCGTCGATCCGGCCGGCTCGCTGTGGCACGGTTCGGCCACGCTGATGCTCGCGCCCGGCGCGGACCAGAGCGCATCGACGCTGCTGCCGGGCCGCGTCGAATGGACGACGCGCTTCTGGCCGCTGCTGACCGGGCGCGTGCAGATGCGTCTGCGCCAGACCGATGCGATGCCGCAGCCCGTGACGCTCGACGCGACGTGGCGCGGCGCCGTGCTGTCGGCCGGCGCGATGGCGGTGCCCGCGTCGCTGCTCGCGGGGCTCGGCACGCCGTTCAATACGCTCGATCTGCAGGGCGACGTGCGGCTCGGCTGGACCGACTGGCGGCTGATCGGCCGCAATGCATTCGGCCAGCTGACGGTGACGATCGACGGGATGAGTTCGCGCGTGTCGCGCGTGAAGCCGCTCGGCTCGTACCGCGCGGTGCTGCAGGCGAAAGGCACGGGCGCCGATCTCGATCTGACGACGACGCAGGGCCCGCTGTTTCTCGACGGGCACGGTACGTTCGGGCCCGGCAGCGGCGCGTTTCGCGGCACCGCGCACGCGGCGCCCGAACAGCAGGCGAACCTTGCGGGCCTGCTGAACCTGCTCGGCCGCCCGATCGGCAACGGCCAGGTGTCGTTGATCTACGGCGGCGCGATGCGCTGAGCGAGCGCCGCACGCGGTGCGGCGCGGCCTGCCGATTGCGGTGACTTATTGGCGCGCGAGCATGCCGGTCGCGGGCACGGCCGACACGGCCGACGCAGCGGCTGCACCGGATGCCGGCACGGCCGGCGGCGCCGCCATGTCGCCCGTCTCGCGCGCGATATCCGACACGTTCCAGCCGCCGCCGAGCGCCTTCACGAGTGCGACCGACGACACCATCCGCTGCCCGGTGATCGTCGCGAGCTTCTGGCGCGCGGTGAAGGCCGTAGTCTGCGCGGTCAGCACGTTCAGATATGCGACGGTGCCGGCCTTGTACTGGTTCGTGACGATCGCGAGCGCATGCTCGGCGCTCTCGACCGCCTGTCGCTGCACGTCGATTTCCTGCGCGAGAATCCGCTGCGACGCGAGGTTGTCCTCGACGTCCTGGAACGCGCTCAGCACCGCGAGCCGGTATGCGGCGACGTCCTGATCGTAGGTCGCGCGCGCAGCCTGCGTTTGCGCGGCGCGCAGCCCCGCGTCGAACAGCGTCGCCGCGAGCTGCGGGCCGACGGTCCAGAAACGCGCCGGCAGCGTGAACAGCTGCGACCAGACCGAGCTTTCGAAACCGCCGCTCGCCGACAGCGTGAGCGTCGGGAAGAACGCGGAGATCGCGACGCCGATCTGCTCGTTCGCGGCCGCCGCGCGGCGTTCGGCCGCCGCGATGTCGGGCCGGCGTTCGAGCAGCGTGGAGGGCACGTCGACCGGCGTGACGGGCGGCTCGGCCGCGAGCGGCATCGGCGGCAGCGAGAACGTCGACGCGGGCTCGCCGATCAGCGTCGCGATCGCATGCTCGTACTGCGCGCGCGCGACGCCGTTGTCGATCGCGGCGGCCTGCGCGCTTTGCAGCTGCGTCTGCGCCTGGATCACGTCCGCGCGCGCGGCGACGCCCTGCGCATACTGGTTTTGCGTGAGCTGCAGCGATTGCCGGTACGACTGCACGGTTTCGTCGAGCAGCTTCTGCAGCGCATCGGACGTGCGCAGCTGGAAGTAGGTCTGCGCGAGCAGCGCCTGCTGCGACAGCCGCGCATTCGCGAGATCGGCCGCGGCCGCCGCTTCGCCGGCGCGCTGTGCGCTGACGGTGCGGCTCACCTTGCCCCACAGATCGGGTTCCCAGCTCGCATCGAGGCCGACGCTGTAGCTGTTGTTGATCGATCCCGACGTGCTGCTGCCGAACGACGACGAGGTGCCCGACGAGAACGACGAGCGCGGCGTGCGCGCGCGCGAGCCGGACGCGCTCAGGCCGACGGTCGGGAAATACGCAGCGCGCGCCTCGCTGACGAGCGCGCGCGCCTGACGGTAGGCGGCCGCCGATTGCGCGATCGTCTGGTTCGACGCGTTCAGCTTGTCGATCAGCGCGTTCAGCTGCGGATCGTCGTAGACGGTCCACCACGGGCCGCGATCGGCTCGGTCGGCAGGCTGTGCGACTTTCCAGCCGGCTGGCGCTTCCTTGAACGCGGCCGGAATCGACGTATCGGGGCGGTGGTAATCGGGCCCGACGGCGCAGCCGGCGAGCAGCACGGCCGTCGCGACGGCGACGGCGGCGCTCAGCGGGCGGAGGGCGCGCGGGAGTGGGGCGTACGGCATCGTATTTTTCCTGTCTGGGCGCAACGGGCCGCGAGCGGCGCCGCGCGGTGCGGACGTCATGCCGCTGGCGGACAAATGGTAACTGACGGCGGGGAGCCTGCGCAGCCGTTAGGGTACGGTGCGCGACGACAGGAATGTGTTACCGGCGCGGGCGACCGGTTTACCGGCCATTACGGATCGCTTGCGGGACCGGCGTCAGCGGCGCACTGGCAGCGGCTGGGCGGCGAGCCGCCATGACGGCGGCTCCGTTGCCGCGCGCCCGGGCGTGCGGCGCGATGCGCCCTTCGCGTTGCGCTGCCGCCGATGATCGAACCATGCGAACCCGAGCGCCGCGAGCGAGCCGCCCGGCAAGACCAGCATCGCTACGTACAGTGCGATCTTCCAGCCGCGGTGCGGCCCGGAGAACACGTGATGAGCGGTATCGGTCAGGGTGCGGCGCAGCGCGCCGGCGGCATTTTTCAGGAACAGCATCGCGAACATCCTCGGGGTGCCCGGCAAAGCGGGCGGATCGGTCAGAACATAGTCTCCGGCAGTGCAACATGCACGTCGTAACTGGTTGCCTGAAATAATATTGACTATGCAAGCAATTTTCAAGATACTGGGCGCGTTTTGACCTGAAACGCACTCTTGCTGCGCGCGAACGCATGGCTGGCGGCCTCTACGATCCCGACTCCATCGAGCTGGAAACCAGTCTCGGCTACTACCTGACGAAGGCGCGTCAGGTGTTGTTCGAGCGGATGGATCGTGCGCTCGAGCCGTTCGATCTCACCGCGCAGCAGATCGGCGTGATCCTGCTGCTGTCGCGCGGCTATGCGCGCACGCCGTTCGAGCTGTCGCGCAAGATGGCGTACGACAGCGGCTCGATGACGCGCATGCTCGATCGCCTCGAGCGCAAGGGACTCGTCGCGCGTTCGCGCAGCGAGCAGGACCGCCGCATGATCGAGCTGGCGCTGACCGAGCGCGGCGCCGACGCCGCGCGCGCACTGCCCTCGCTGATCGCGACCGCGCTGAACGCGCAGCTCGCCGGCTTTTCCACCGACGAACTCGCGACGCTGACCGGGCTGCTGCAGCGCTTCATCGAGAACGGGCCCGGCCCGGCCGGCTGTCCGAAACCCGACGACGGGCACGACTGACGCGGAGGGTCGCTTGCGCTCGATTGTTCCGATTAAACGTTCGCTTATTTCTCTGTCTGGGCAGAAGATGACGCGACATATGCCCGTCTTCCGCCGCCTGCCGCTCCGCCCCGCCGCGCGTTGCTGCGCTGCGGGCGCGAGCCGATCCTAGGAGATTCCGATGTCCGCCACCACGGCATCCGCCGCGTCCCCTGCCGCCGAACCGGCGCCGCTGTCCGGCGGCGCCCTCGCGCTGCTCACCGTCGGGCTCGCGCTCGGCACGTTCATGGAAGTGCTCGACACGTCGATCGCGAACGTCGCGGTGCCGACGATTTCGGGCAGCCTCGGCGTCGCGACCAGCGAAGGGACGTGGGTGATTTCGTCGTACTCGGTCGCGTCCGCGATCGCGGTGCCGCTGACGGGCTGGCTCGCACGGCGCGTGGGCGAAGTGCGGCTGTTCACGCTGTCGGTGCTCGCGTTCACGATCGCGTCGGCGCTCTGCGGCCTCGCGTCGAACTTCGAGACGCTGATTGCGTTCCGGCTGCTGCAGGGCCTCGTGTCGGGGCCGATGGTGCCACTGTCGCAGACGATCCTGATGCGCAGCTATCCGCCCGCGAAGCGCGGGCTCGCGCTCGGCTTATGGGCGATGACGGTGATCGTCGCGCCGATCTTCGGCCCGCTGCTCGGCGGCTGGATCAGCGACAACTACACATGGCCGTGGATCTTCTACATCAACCTGCCGATCGGGATCTTCTCCGCGACCTGCGCGTTCTTCCTGCTGCGCGGCCGCGAGACCAAGACGACGAAACAGCGGATCGACGCGGTCGGCCTCGCGCTGCTCGTGATCGGCGTGTCGTGCCTGCAGATGATGCTCGACCTCGGCAAGGACCGCGACTGGTTCAGTTCGTCGTTCATCGTCGCGCTGGCGCTGATCGCGGTCGTGTCGCTCGCGTTCATGCTCGTCTGGGAAGCGACCGAGAAGGAGCCGGTGGTCGACCTCACGCTGTTCAAGGATCGCAACTTCGCGCTCGGCGCGCTGATCATCTCGTTCGGCTTCATGGCGTTCTTCGGCTCGGTCGTGATCTTCCCGCTGTGGCTGCAGACCGTGATGGGCTACACGGCCGGCAAGGCCGGCCTCGCGACCGCGCCGGTCGGGCTGCTCGCGCTCGTGCTGTCGCCGCTGATCGGCCGCAACATGCACCGGCTCGACCTGCGGATGGTCGCCAGCTTCGCCTTCATCGTGTTCGCGATCGTATCGGTATGGAACTCGACGTTTACGCTCGACGTGCCGTTCAACCACGTGATCCTGCCGCGGCTCGTGCAAGGGATCGGCGTCGCGTGCTTCTTCGTGCCGATGACGACGATCACGCTCTCGAGCATCCCCGACGAGCGGCTCGCGAGCGCCTCGGGCCTGTCGAACTTCCTGCGTACGCTGTCGGGCGCGATCGGCACCGCGGTCAGCTCGACGTTCTGGGAGAACGACGCGATCTACCACCACGCGCGGCTCGCCGAATCGGTGAGCGTCTATGCGCAGAACACGACCGACTATCAGGGCGCGCTGGCGCAGCTCGGCGTCGTCGGCCAGACCGCGAATGCGCAACTGAACCAGATCGTCACGCAGCAGGGCTTCATGATGGCGACCAACGACTTCTTCCACCTGTCGGCGATCGTGTTCGTCGCGCTCGCGGCGCTCGTGTGGATCACGAAGCCGAAGAAGGGCGCGGGGCCGGCGATGGGGCATTGACGGTCCATCGCCCGCGGGACGTGTCCCGTGTCGTCCGGACGGTGGCGTCGCTTCGGCCAAAGTCGGTTCGAATCCAAATCGAACCGCGTCACTCCCTCGCCCGCAAGCCGCCGAACGCCAGATCGTCGCCCGGCGCGATCGGCAGCGTCGCGCGCGCGACCTCGAGCCACGCGCGCGCCGCGTGCGACAGATAGCCCTTCTTCACCCAGCCGAGCGCGATCGCCCACGTGATCTCCGGTTCGACGATCGGCCGGCACGTGAACTGCCCCGCATCGAGCCGCCGGCAGTACGGCTCCGGCAGCAGCGCGATGCCGACGCCCGCATGCACGAGCGCGGCCATGAAATCCCAGTGCCCGCTGCGGCTCACGATCGACGGCGTGAAGCCGACCTGCCGGCAGGCGTCGAGCACCGCGTCGTGCAGCGCAAGGCTTTCCGCATAGAAGACGAACGATTCGCGCGCGAGATCCGCGAGCGGCACGGCCGCGTGGTCCTCCCAGCGCGATTCGCGCGGTGCGACGAGCCAGAGCGGCGCGCGCACCATCGGCAGCCGCTCGAACGTGGCCGGATCGACCGGCTCGAGCAGCCCGCCGAGCTCCAGCTCGCCCGACATCAGCGCGGCCTCGATCATCCGGGCGCCCTGCTCGAACAGCTTCAGCTCGATGTTCGGATAGCGCTGTTTGTACGCGGCGATGATCGGCGTGAACAGCGACCCGCCGAGCGGCGGAATGCCGATCGTCAGCTCGCCGCGGCCGAGCGTGCCGAGGTCGTTCAGTTCCGACTGCAGTTGCGCCTGCGCGGCGAGCACGTCCTGCCCGCGCTGGAACACGATCCGCCCCGCGTCCGTCAGCACCATCTGCCGGCCGTCGCGCAGCAGCAGCGGCGAGCCGATCTCGTCCTCGAGCGCCTTCACCATCTTGCTGATGGTCGGCTGCGTGACGAACAGCTTGTCGGCGGCCGCGGTGAAGCTCTGTTGGCGGACGACCTCGATGAAGTACCGCAGCGCGCGCAATTCCATCGGCGACTCCCCAAAATGGTGCAAATGAACGAATTAATTCCGAATCGGAATGATAAGAATAGAGACAAGTCATTTTATTTATGGATGAGGGAATCCTATACTTGCGACATCCTAGAAATTTCTGTATGTGAGCCCAGCCATGAATCGACCGACCGCCGTTCCCGCCCGTCCCGCCGGTGCCGCGCATGCCGGACGCATCGCACTGCAGGCCGCCGCGCTCGGCGTGCTGTGGCTGGCGGTCGATTGGGCCGTGCGCGCGGTCGGGCTGCCGGTACCGTCCGGCGTGATCGGCCTCGCGGTGCTGCTCGTGCTGCTGTTCTCCGGCCGCGTCGCACCGACGTGGGTGAAGGACGGCGCGAACTGGCTGCTGTCCGACATGCTGCTGTTCTTCGTGCCGGCCGCCGTCGCGGCGGTCCAGTACGGCGGCCTGTTCCGCGAGGACGGCTGGCGGCTCGCGCTGGTCGTCGTCGCGGGCACCGCGTTCGTGATGGTCGCGGTGGCCGTGGCGGTCGATCTCGCCGCACGGCTCGAACGCCGCTTCGTCGTGCAGCGCGTGTACGCCGAACGCCGCCGCGCACGCGCGTAACGCCCTCAGCGAACCGGAGCCCGTCATGTTTGCCGCGTTGTCGAACCTGCCCGCCGATCGCGTGAACGCCGCGATCTCGTTCGGCTGCTTCGTGCTGACCGTCGCGCTGTATTTCGCGTCGAAGCGGCTCTACGCGTACAAGAAGACGCTGCTGTTCTCGCCGCTCGTGTTCGTGCCGGGTGTGCTGGTGCTGCTCGTGCTGCTGACCGGCATTCCGTATTCGGTGTATTTCCGCGACACGCGCTGGCTGATGTGGCTGCTCGGCCCCGCGACGATCGCGTTCGCGGTGCCGATCTACGACTATCGCGACCTGATCCGCCGGCACTGGCTGTCGCTGTCGGTGGGCGTCGCGGTCGGGATCGGCGCGGGCGTATGCGGCTCGCTGCTGCTCGCGAAGCTGCTGCACCTGTCGCCGGAGCTGCAGCGCTCGCTGATGACGCGCTCGGTGTCGACACCGTTCGCGCTCGCGGTGTCCGACAAGATCCACGCGCCGAAGGACCTGACCGCGCTGTTCGTGATCGCGACCGGCATCTGCGGGATGCTGCTCGGCGAGATCGTGCTCGCGCTCGTGCCGATGCGCACGCGGCTCGCGCGCGGCGCGCTGTTCGGTGCGGCCGCGCACGGCGTCGGCACCGCGAAGGCGCGCGAGATCGGCAGCGAGGAAGGTGTCGTGTCGAGCCTCACGATGATGATCGCGGGCGTCGCGATGGTGCTGATCGCGCCGCTGCTGTCGCGGCTGCCGATCTGACGCGCGCCGACAATCGGCTGAGATAGCCGCAAATCCCCCCTCTTTTCCGCCCATCGGGCGCGGCCCGGATGCCGAACAATGCATGCTACGAGTCATCACGCACGCATTCACATGGCCTCCACGACCGCAAATCCGCCCGCCGACAAACCGGCTTCGTCCGGCAAGTTCAAGCGCATCGCGCTGATCGCCGTCATCGCGCTCGGCGCGGCCGCGGCTGCCGCGGCCGGCATGTACGTGTTCATGGGCCGGCAGGGCGCGACCCACGCGAGCGCCGAGCCGGCGCCGCTTGCCGCGCCCGTGTTCTTCCCGCTCGATCCGCTGACCGTGAACCTGCAGTCCGACGACGGCGTCCAGCATTACCTGCGCGTCGGGCTGTCGCTCAAGCTCACCGACCCGAAGGCGCAGGAGCAGCTGACCGCCCGGATGCCGGAGATCCGCAGCCGCGTACTGCTCGCGCTGTCGAACAAGCATCCCGAGGACATCGCGACGCCCGACGGCAAGCAGGCGCTCGCGCAGCAGCTGCGCAACCTGATCGAGGAGCCGACGCAGCCGGGCAACCAGCGCACGAAGGTCGACGACGTGCTGTTTACCGAATTCGTCGTCCAGTAACGCGGCCGCGAAAGGAGCGCGCATGGGCCACGAAGAATTCATGTCGCAGGAGGAGGTCGATGCCCTCCTCAAAGGCGTCACGGGCGAATCCGACACGGTCGACGAAGAGCGCGACACGGCGGGCGTGCGCCCGTACAACATCGCGACGCAGGAGCGGATCGTCCGCGGCCGGATGCCCGGCCTCGAGATCATCAACGACCGTTTCGCGCGCCTGCTGCGGATCGGCATCTTCAACTTCATGCGGCGCACGGCGGAAATCTCCGTCAGCCAGGTGAAGGTGCAGAAGTACAGCGAATTCACGCGCAACCTGCCGATCCCGACGAACCTGAACCTCGTGCACGTGAAGCCGCTGCGCGGCACGTCGCTGTTCGTGTTCGATCCGAACCTCGTGTTCTTCGTCGTCGATAACCTGTTCGGCGGCGACGGGCGCTTTCATACGCGCGTCGAGGGGCGCGACTTCACCGCGACCGAGCAGCGCATCATCGGCAAGCTGCTGAACCTCGTGTTCGAGCACTACACGGTCGCGTGGAAGAGCGTGCGGCCGCTGCAGTTCGAATTCGTCCGCTCGGAAATGCACACGCAGTTCGCGAACGTCGCGACGCCGAACGAGATCGTGATCGTCACGCAGTTCTCGATCGAGTTCGGGCCGACCGGCGGCACGCTGCACATCTGCATGCCCTATTCGATGATCGAGCCGATCCGCGACGTGCTGAGCTCGCCGATCCAGGGCGAGGCGCTCGAAGTCGACCGCCGCTGGGTACGCGTGCTGTCGCAGCAGGTGCAGGCCGCCGAAGTCGAGCTGACCGCGGATCTCGCCGAGATCCCGACGACCTTCGAGAAGATCCTGAACCTGCGCGCGGGCGACGTGCTGCCGCTCGACATCGCGGACACGATCACCGCGAAGGTCGACGGCGTGCCGGTGATGGAATGCGGCTACGGGATTTTCAATGGCCAATATGCGCTGCGCGTGCAGAAGATGATCAGCGCGAGCGACACGATGAAGGAAGGTGGATATGACTGAGCTGAACCCGACGCCGGAACTCGACCCGCAGGCGCTCGCCGATGCCGCGCTGGCGGACTCCGCGGGCGCGCAGCAGGCGGCCGACGCCGATCCGGCAATGGACGACTGGGCCGCGGCGCTCGCCGAGCAGAACCAGCAGCCGGTACAGGCCGGCGCCACGGGCGCGGGCGTGTTCCAGCCGCTGTCGAAGGCCGCGGCCAGCTCGACGCACAACGACATCGAGATGATTCTCGATATCCCGGTCAAGATGACCGTGGAGCTCGGCCGCACCAAGATCGCGATCCGCAACCTGCTGCAGCTCGCGCAGGGCTCGGTCGTCGAGCTCGACGGGCTCGCCGGCGAGCCGATGGACGTGCTCGTGAACGGCTGCCTGATCGCGCAGGGCGAGGTCGTCGTCGTCAACGACAAGTTCGGGATCCGGCTGACCGACATCATCACGCCGTCCGAACGCATCCGGAAGCTGAATCGATGAGCGTCGCGCCGTCCGGCCGCCGCGCTGCGTTCGCGGCCGCGGCCGCCTGTGCGGCGTCGGCCGTCGGCATGCCTGCGTGCGGCGCCGATCTGAACGCCGTCAATCACGCGGGCGCGATCGCGTCGAGCGTGGTGGTCGGTTCGGCCGCGCCGTCGCTCGGCGTCGGCGCGGTGCTGCAGACGCTCGTCGGGCTCGCGGTCGTGATCGGCCTCGTGTTCGGCTGCGCCTGGCTCGCGCGCCGCTTCGGCTTCCAGCCGGCACGGCGCGGCGGCCCGCTGAAGGTCGTATCGAGCGTCGCGGTCGGCGCGAAGGAAAGCGCGACGATCGTCGAGATCGGCGATACGTGGCTCGTGCTCGGCGTCGCGCCGGGCAACGTGCGGCTGCTGCATACGCTGCCGGCCGGCTCCGTGGCGGCCGTGCCGGTGGACGCCCCCGCCGGCGTCGCGCCGTCCGGACGCGCTGCGCCCGGCAGCGGCGAGCTGTCCGTCAACGGCGCATCGTTCGGTGCGCGCTTTCGTGACGCGCTCGCCGGCGAAGCCGCGAAGCGCCTCGGCCGCGGCAAGGAGCGCTGACATGCGCGCGTGCCGTCGCTGTTCCCTCTTTCTGTAATCCGATGAACCACGTCTTCCTGCGCCGCGCCGCGCGCATCGCGCCTGCGCTGCTTCTCGGCCTCGCCCCCGCGCTTGCGTGCGCGCAGGCGGCCGGCCTGCCCGCGTTCAACGCGAGCCCGGGCCCGAACGGCGGCACGACCTATTCGCTGAGCGTGCAGACGATGCTGCTGCTCACGATGCTGTCGTTCCTGCCGGCGATGGTGCTGATGATGACGAGCTTCACGCGAATCATCATCGTGCTGTCGCTGCTGCGCCAGGCGCTCGGCACCGCGACGACGCCGCCGAACCAGGTGCTCGTCGGCCTCGCGCTGTTCCTCACGTTCTTCGTGATGTCGCCGGTGCTCGACCGCGCGTACACCGACGGCTACAAACCGTTCTCGGACGGCACGCTGCCGATGGAACAGGCCGTGCAGCGCGGCGTCGCGCCGTTCAAGGGCTTCATGCTGAAGCAGACCCGCGAGACCGATCTCGCGCTGTTCGCGAAGATCTCGAAGGCCGCGCCGATGCAGGGCCCCGAGGACGTGCCGCTGTCGCTGCTGGTGCCCGCGTTCGTGACGAGCGAGCTGAAGACGGGCTTCCAGATCGGCTTCACGATCTTCATCCCGTTCCTGATCATCGACATGGTCGTCGCGAGCGTGCTGATGTCGATGGGGATGATGATGGTGTCGCCGTCGACCGTGTCGCTGCCGTTCAAGCTGATGCTGTTCGTGCTGGTCGACGGCTGGCAGCTGCTGATCGGCTCGCTCGCGCAGAGCTTCACGTAAGCGACGGAGGCCCGCAATGACGCCCGAACAGGTAATGACGCTCGCGCACCAGGCGATGATGGTCGGCCTGCTGCTCGCCGCCCCGCTGCTGCTGGTCGCGCTCGCGGTCGGCCTCGTCGTGAGCCTGTTCCAGGCCGCGACGCAGATCAACGAAGCGACGCTGTCGTTCATTCCGAAGCTGCTCGCCGTCGCCGCGACGCTCGTGATCGCCGGCCCGTGGATGCTGACGACGATGCTCGACTACCTGCGGCAGACGCTGCTGCACGTCGCGACGCTCGGCGCCGGCTGAGCGGCGCGCGGCGGCCGGTTCCGATGTTTTCCGTTACGTATGCGCAGCTCAACGGCTGGCTGACCGCGTTCCTGTGGCCGTTCGTGCGGATGCTCGCGCTCGTCGCGACCGCGCCGGTGGTCGGACACGCGTCGGTGCCCGCGCGCGTGAAGATCGGCGTCGCCGCGTTCATGGCGCTGATCGTCGCGCCGACGCTCGGGCCGATGCCGGCCGTCACCGTGTTTTCCGCGCAGGGTATCTGGATCGTCGTCACGCAGTTTCTGATCGGCACCGCGATGGGGTTCACGATGCAGATCGTGTTCGCGGCCGTCGAGGCGGCCGGCGACTTCATCGGGCTGTCGATGGGGCTTGGCTTCGCGACCTTCTTCGATCCGCATTCGAGCGGCGCGACGCCCGTGATGGGCCGGTTTCTGAACGCGGTCGCGATGCTCGCGTTTCTCGCGGTGGACGGGCATCTGCAGGTGCTGGCCGCGTTGACCGCGTCGTTCCAGTCGCTGCCGGTATCGGCCGATCTGCTGCACGCGCCGGGCTGGCGCACGCTCGCGGCGTTCGGCGCGACCGTGTTCGGGATGGGGCTGCTGCTCGCGCTGCCGGTCGTCGCGGCGCTCTTGATCGCGAACCTGGCGCTCGGGATTCTGAACCGTGCGGCGCCGCAGATCGGCGTGTTCCAGGTCGGCTTTCCGGTCACGATGCTGGTCGGGCTGTTGCTCGTGCAACTGATGGTGCCGAACCTCGTGCCGTTCGTGTCGCGGCTGTTCGACATGGGGCTCGACGCGATTGGGCGCGTCGTGCTGGGGTGGCGTTGAGGCGGTGAGGGGCGGCGAATGCGACGCGCTTGGCGCCGCCGGCCGGCCGCTCGACCGCACCGGTGCCCCCAATTGCTGGAAAACCCCTAAACGAATCGCGCCCCCGTGAAAGGTTGCGGAAGGTTTCGCGTTCCTATACTCGATGCGACGATGCAGCAAGCATCACGCCACACGAATACAACGAACGGAGACAACCCGATGCGACCCATCCTGCGCACCCTCGCCGTCGCAGCCAGCCTGAGCTGCGCGCTCGCCGCGCACCCCGCCCTCGCCGACGACGGCGGCAAGATCACCATCATGGTCGGCGGGATCGCGAAGCTGATCTATCTGCCCGCGCGCCTCACGCAGGAACTCGGCTACTTCAAGGCCGAAGGGCTCGACGTCGAGCTGCTGTCGCAGCCGGCCGGAGTCGACGCGGAGAACGAGCTGCTCGCGGGCGCCGTGCAGGCCGTCGTCGGCTTCTACGACCATACGATCGACCTGCAGAGCAAGGGCAAGGACGTGAAGGCGATCGCCGTGTTCGGCCAGGTGCCGGGCGAGGTCGAGATGGTGTCGACGAAGGCCGCGCCGACGTTCAAGTCGATGGCCGACGCGAAGGGCAAGACGCTCGGCGTGACGGGCCTCGGCTCGTCGACGAGCTTCCTCACGCAGTATCTGGCGCTGCAGCACGGCGTGCCGTCGACGCAGTACACGATGCTGCCGGTCGGCGCCGACGCGAGCTTCATCGCCGCGATCAAGCAGGGCCGCATCGATGCCGGGATGACGACCGAGCCGACCGTGTCCGCACTCGAGAAGATGGGCGACGCGAAGGTGCTGGTCGACATGCGCACCGTGGACGGCACGCGCGCGGCGCTCGGCGGCACCTATCCGGCCGCGAGCCTCTACGTGCAGTCCGCGTGGGCCGATTCGCACAAGGCGCAGGCGACCAGGCTCGCGCACGCGTTCGCGAAGACGATGCAGTTCATCCACACGCACAGCGCGGAGGAAATCGCCGCGAAGATGCCGGCCGACTACCAGAAGGACAAGGCGCTGTACGTCGCTGCGCTGAAGGCGTCGCTGCCGATGTACACCGCCGACGGCAAGATGCCGGCCGACGGCCCGGCCACCGTGCTGAAGGTGCTGTCGGCGTTCAACCCGTCGGTGAAGGGCAAGCACATCGATCTCGCGCGCACCTACACGAACGAATTCGTCGCCGCGAAATAGACGCAGGTTCGCGCGCGGGCGGCCCGAGCGCCGTCGCGCGCGCCGTTCCGGCCCGGCTGGCCGGCCAGGCGCCGCCTCGGCGCCATCTTCACGCGCAGGACTATGCGATGAACCAGGCAGTTTCCGCGAGCACGCCGGCGATCGAGTTTCGCAACGTGTCGTGCCGCTTCATTTCACCGGAAGGCAAGGCGACCGTCGCGCTGCGCGAGTTCAGCATGAGCGTCGCGCGCGGCGAGTTCATCGCGATCGTCGGGCCGACCGGCTGCGGCAAGTCGACGACACTGAACCTGATCACCGGGCTGCTCAAGCCCGCCTCGGGCGAAGTGCGCGTGATGGGCCGCCCGGTCGACGGCATCGATCCGCGCATCGGCTTCGTGTTCCAGGCCGACGCCGTATTCCCGTGGCGCAACGTGATCGACAACGTCGCGGCCGGCCCGCTGTTTCGCGGCCGCTCGAAGGACGTCGCGTATGCGCAGGCCGAGGAATGGATCCGCAAGGTCGGCCTCGACAAGTTCACCAAGCACTACCCGCATCAGCTCTCCGGCGGGATGCGCAAGCGCGTCGCGCTCGCGCAGACCTTCATCAATCAGCCGGAGATCCTGCTGATGGACGAGCCGTTCTCCGCGCTCGACATGCAGACGCGCACGCTGATGCAGGACGAGCTGCTGCAGCTCTGGTCCGCGAACAAGGGATCGGTCGTGTTCGTCACGCACGATCTGGAGGAAGCGATCGCGCTCGCCGATCGCGTGTTCGTGCTGACTGCGCGCCCGGCGACGCTCAAGCGCGTGTATTCGATCGACCTGCCGCGCCCGCGCGTCATGTCGGAGGTGCGCTACGACGCACGCTTCATCGAGATTTCGAAGGACATCTGGCACGACCTGCGCGAAGAAGTGCAGATCGGCTGACAGCAAGGACAGGAGCATGACCGACATGACGCTTCCCCCCACCGCCCTGCCGGCGACGTCCCTCGAGGACGACGAGCGCGCCGCGCAACGCCGGCTGCGCCGCCGGCGCACGCTGATCGTCACGCTGCGGATCGCCGTACTCGTCGTCGTGCTCGGCGGCTGGGAGCTGGCCGCGCGGCTGAAGTGGATCGATCCGTTCTTCTTCTCGATGCCGTCGCTGATCTTCGATCAGATCCGCGACTGGTTCGTGAACGGCACCTCGCAGGGCCCGCTGCTCACGCAGGTCTGGGTCACGCTCGAGGAGACCGCGATCGGCTTCCTGATCGGGTCGGTCGCCGGCGTGATCTGCGGGATCGTGCTCGGCCGCAACAAGCTGATGGCCGACGTGTTCGGGCTGTACATCCAGATCGCCAACTCGATTCCGCGCGTCGTGCTCGGCTCGGTGTTCGTGATCGCGCTCGGCCTCGGGATGGCGTCGAAGATCGCGCTCGCGGTCGTGATGGTGTTCTTCGTCGTGTTCGGCAACGCGTTCCAGGGCGTGCGCGAAGCCGACCGCTACCTGATCGCGAACGCGCAGATCCTCGGCGCGTCGCGCCGGCAGATCACGACGGCCGTCGTGATTCCGTCCGCGCTCAGCTGGATTCTCGCGAGCCTGCACGTGAGCTTCGGTTTCGCGCTCGTCGGCGCGGTGGTCGGCGAATTCCTGGGTTCCAAACAGGGGATCGGCCTGCTAATCTCCACCGCCCAGGGTGCGTTCAACGCGAGCGGCGTGTTCGCGGCGATGATCGTGCTGGCCGTGGTCGCGCTCGCCGCCGACTATCTGCTCACCTGGGTCGAGAAACGGCTGCTGAAGTGGCGCCCCGCCGTATTCTGAGCGCCGCCGTCACGTAGAACACGACACCGCCACCGCGCCGGCCACCCCGGCGCGGCGGCGTTTCGAGCACAAGGAGCGACGATCGATGGCGCACAGCCTGCGCGGACGGCTGCTGTGGTGGCTGCTGCTGCCGCTCGCGGTGTTCGTGCTGATCGCGGCCGCGATGGCCTACGACGCCGCGCGGCGCACCGCCGATCTCGTGCAGGACAGCACGCTCGTCGCGTCCGCACGCACGATCGGCGAGGACATCGAGTGGCGCAACGGACTGCCGGTCGCCGACGTGCCGCCCGCCGCGCTCGAAATCTTCGAATCGCCGTCGCGCGATTCGGTGTTCTACAAGGTGATCGACAGCGACGGCCGTCTGCTGGCCGGCAATCCCGCGCTCGACGTCGTTGCGCGGCACGGCGCAGAGCCCATCGCGTACGACACGACGCTCGACGGCACGCGCTTGCGCGCCGTTGCCTACGACCGCCAGCTGTACGACGAAGGCCAGGTCGATACGGTGACGGTCGTCGTCGCGAAGACGACGCGCTCGCGCAGCGCGATGGTCGCGACGATCTGGCGGCCGCAGCTCGTGCGGCTCGCGCTGATGCTGGTGCTCGCGGTCGTGCTCGTCTATCTCGGCCTCACGTTCGAGCTGCGGCCGCTGATGAAGCTGAAGGACGATGTCGCCGATCGCGGGCCGATGGAGCTGGAGCCGATCCGTCCGGAGCGATTGCAGCATGAGCTGCGGCCGATCGTCGACGCGATCAATCAGTGCATCGCGCGGCTGAACACACACACGGCGACGCAGCGGCGCTTCATCGCCGATGCGGCGCACCAGCTGCGTACGCCGATCGCGGTGCTCGACACGCAGATCCAGTACGCGCAGCAGCGCGGGCACGAGGATCGCGAACTCGCGTCGGTGCTCGACAGCATGCAGCGCAGCAGCCGCAAGATGGCCGACGTGACCGACAAGCTGCTGCTGCTCGCGCATGCGGAAGCGACGCCGTCGACGCTGCTGACGCAGCGCGTCGATCTGGCCGCGCTCGTGTCGAGCGTGCTCGAGGAGACGATCGTGCTCGCGCAGCGGCGCGACATCGATCTCGGCGCGGAGCTCGGCGAGCGGCTCGACGTCGCGGGCAGCGGCAGCCTGCTGAGTGCACTCGTGACGAATCTCGTCGACAATGCGGTGCGTTACACGCAACCGGGCGGCTGTGTGACCGTGGCCGCGCGACGCGACGGCGACACGGTCGTGCTCGACGTGATCGACGACGGCCCCGGCATTCCGGCGGAAGCGCGGCCGCACGTGTTCAAGCGCTTCTACCGCGTGTCGTCCGACACGGAGGGCTCGGGGCTCGGCCTCGCGATCGTCAGCGAGATCGCGCAGGCGCACGGCGGCAGCGCGACGCTCGCGCCGGGCCCCGGCAACCGGGGCGTCGTCGTGACGGTGCGGCTGCCTGCGTACGATTGAAGAGAACGCTGCGATGAAACTCCTGCTGGTCGAAGACAACGCCGAACTCGCGCACTGGATCGTGAACCTGTTGCGCGGCGAGGATTTCGCCGTCGACTGCGTCGGCGACGGCGAACGCGCGGACACCGTGCTGAAGACCGAGCGCTACGACGCGGTGCTGCTCGACATGCGGCTGCCGGGCATCAGCGGCAAGGAGGTGCTCGCGCGGCTGCGGCGCCGCAACGACAACGTGCCGGTGCTGATGCTGACCGCGCACGGGTCCGTCGACGACAAGGTCGACTGCTTCGGCGCCGGCGCCGACGACTACGTCGTCAAGCCGTTCGAATCGCGCGAGCTCGTCGCGCGCATTCGCGCGCTGATCCGGCGGCAGGCCGGCGTCGGCTCGACGCAGCTCGTGTGCGGCGACCTCGTCTATGCGTTCGGCACGCGCGAATTCCGCTGCGGCGACGCGCCGCTCATGCTGCGCCGACGCGAGCATGCGATCCTTGAAACGCTGATGCTGCAGCAGAACAAGACCGTGTCGAAGGCGCGGCTGATGGACAGCGTGTTCGCGCTCGACGACGAACCGAGCGCGGATGCGATCGACATCTACATCCATCGGTTGCGCAAGCATCTGGCCGCGAGCAGCGCAGAGATCATCACGCTGCGCGGGCTCGGTTACATCCTTCGCGCGAAGGCCGGCACGGCCTGAGCGTTCCTCGCGCGGGGGCCCGCGCCTGCAGTGCGCCGCGTGCCGGCCGCGCCTCCGCTTCGCATCGATTCGCATCCCCAATCATCGACTAAACCGTGAGCGGCATGCACGCGCTCGGTGTTTTCACCCATTCGTGCACGGCAACCGGGAAAGCGGCGTGAAGGATTGCGCGCTCTACGATGATGCGCGTCGGTCGACTCGCAGCGACCGGCATGTGCGGGCATCCATTAGGGATACCAATAACCGAATTTCGATGCGGCAGCTCGGAGGAGACGATGTTGAAACGCAAAACCCTGACCCTTTCCATCGCGGCGGCCGGCCTGTGCGCCGCGACCGGCGCGTATGCGCAGTCCAGCGTGCAGCTCTACGGCCTGATGGACCTGAGCTTTCCGACTTATCGCACGCACGCGGATGCGAACGGCAAGCATGTGATCGGCATGGGCAACGACGGCGAGCCGTGGTTCAGCGGCAGCCGCTGGGGGCTCAAGGGCGCGGAAGACATCGGCGGCGGCACGAAGATCCTCTTCCGGCTCGAAAGCGAATACGTGGTCGCGAACGGCCAGATGGAAGACGAAGGCCAGATCTTCGACCGCGACGCATGGGTCGGCGTCGAGGACGAGCGCTTCGGCAAGCTGACGGCCGGCTTCCAGAACACGATCGCGCGCGACGCGGCGGCGATCTACGGCGACGCCTACGGCGCCGCGAAGCTCAGCACCGAAGAAGGCGGCTGGACGAACTCGAACAACTTCAAGCAGATGATCTTCTACGCGGCCGGCCCGACCGGCACGCGTTACAACAACGGGATCGCGTGGAAGAAGCTGTTCTCGAACGGCATCTTCGCGAGCGCCGGCTATCAGTTCAGCAACTCGACCGCGTTCGCGACCGGCTCCGCGTACCAGGCCGCGCTCGGCTATAACGGCGGCCCGTTCAACGTGTCGGGTTTCTACAGCCACGTAAACCATGGCGGCTTTCGAAACCAGACGTTCTCGGTCGGCGGCAACTATACCTTCAGCATCGTGCGCGTGAACGCCGGCTACTTCCGCTACAACGGCGATCAGGGTTCGCTCGGCCAGCGCCACGACAACGCATGGACCGTGTCGCTGAAGGTCGCGCCGCAGGGCCCGCTCGACTACGAACTCGGCTATCAGCAGATGCGCATCAAGAACGCCGCATACAACGCGGACGGCTTCACGCCGAACGCGAACCTCGGCGCGTTCAGCCTGACCAACGGCGTCGGCAACGGCTTCAAGGAGACGCTCTACGCATCGTTGTTCTATCACCTGAGCAAGCGCACCGAGCTGTATCTGGCCGGCGACTATATGAAGCTGCACGGCGGGTATAAGGTCGCGTCGACGTTCGGCTCGAACAACCAGCTCGAACTGACGACGGGTATTCGGACGCGGTTCTGACCGCTGCTTCGCGCAGGGCCGGCCGTCGTGCCGTGCCCGCGCGCGGCTCCGCGATTGTCGATACAGGCACGCCGGCGTATTGCACCGGTCGTGCCTTTTTTGTCTTGCGGTGGCAGACGGCCGGTCGGCTGTGAGTGTCGACGCACGAGCGAGGCCTTCGCTGTCGGCTGCCCGCCGACCGCATACCAAAATGGACGCAATACGATATCTCGTCGTCGCGCGTTGCTGAAGAATTCAGCGTTTTCGAGGCGCGACGACCGTCGTGTCGCGGCGGCCCGACGGCCGTCAGGTACTGACGCAGATGATATCGACACGACGTTTCCAACGAATCGCCGTTCTCGGCTGGCTGGCCGCCGGCTGGCCCGCGTACGCGGCAAGCCTGCTCGACGCGGTCAATGCGGCGCGAGGATTCGACGCGGGCATTGCTGCGGCACGCGAGGCGCGGTTGGCCGGCCACGAGAAGCGCTGGCAAGGGCCGGCAGGTCTATTGCCGCGCGCGCAGATCGACGGCCACTACACGAAACAGGACATTTCGCATCGCTGTTTACGCTTGAACCGCTGGAATGGGGCAAGCGGTTCGCACCGTGCGAAAATCCGGCGGCTGCCGCGCCGCGCGTCCCGTGCCACGCCGACTCGTGATTTCGGGCCATATCAACGCTTGACCTGCGCCGACCGACTCGCTAGCGTTTCGGGTTTGCCCGGGCGGCCGTTGCCGCCGATGCCGCGGCCGCGCCCCACGTTGCCGGCGCGGGCGGCCGGGCCCCCGATGGAAAAGACGATGCAGAAACTCGATGCGGCGAACCCGCTGGCGATGTCGACGGATTTCACGGCCGACAACGTCGCGCGCCTGAAGGCGCTGTTCCCCGAACTCGTGACCGAAGGCCCGGAAGGCGTATCGGTCAACGTCGACGTGCTGAAGACGCTGGTCGGCGACCGCACGGTCAGCGACGCCGACGAGCGCTACGGCTTTCACTGGCACGGCAAGCGCGACGCGCGCCAGGCCGCGCTGACGCCCTCGACCGGCACGCTGCGGCCCTGCCCCGACGACAGCGTCGCATGGGACGACACGCGCCATCTGATGATCGAGGGCGACAACCTCGACGTGATGAAGCTGCTGCACAAGAGCTACGCGGGCAAGGTGAAGCTCGTCTATATCGATCCGCCGTACAACACGGGCAACGACTTCGTGTATGCGGACGATTTCAGCGACAGCATCCGCCACTACCTCGCGATGACGGGGCAGACCGAAGGCGGCGTGAAGCGCAGCACGAACACCGAGGCGAACGGCCGGTTCCATACCGACTGGCTGAACATGATGTATCCGCGGCTGAAGCTCGCGCACGCGCTGCTGTCCGAAGAAGGGCTGATCGTCGTACATATCGACGAGCACGAAGTGCACGCGCTCGTGCTGATGCTGCGCGAGATCTTCGGCGAGGAGAACGAGCTCGGCGTCGCGGTGTGGGACAAACGCAATCCGAAAGGCGACGCGCGCGGCATCGCGTACCAGCACGAGTCGCTCGTGCTGTTCGCACGCAATGCGGAAACGCTGCTCGAGCGCGCGCCGCTGAAGCGGCCGAAGCGCAACGCGCAGCGCATGCTCGACGCCGCGCACGACGCGATGTACCGCAGCGGCACGCCGAAGGATGCGGCGAAGGCATACCGCGCGTGGGTGAAGGCGCAGACGAACCTGTCCGGCGGCGAGGCGATGTACGACCGGCTGTCGGAGGACGGGCGCGTGTACCGTCTCGTGTCGATGGCGTGGCCGAACAAGAAGAAGGCGCCCGACGAATACTTCACGCCGCTGCTCCACCCGGTCACCGGCAAGCCGTGCGCGATGCCCGCGCGCGGCTGGCGCAATCCGCCGGCGACGATGCAGGCGCTGCTCGAGCGCGGACAGATCGAGTTCGGCCCGGACGAAACCACGCAGCCGCAGCGCATCTACTATCTCGACGAAAACATGTACGAGAACGTGCCGTCGGTGCTGCCGTTCGGTGGTTCCGACGACGCGCTGCTCAAGGCGCTCGGGATTCCGTTCGAGCAGCCGAAGCCGGTCGACTTCGCGGCGGCCGTGATCGGCTGGTGCACGCGCGGCGACGACATCGTGCTCGACTGCTTCGCGGGCTCCGGCTCGACCGGCCACGCGGTGATGCAGGTGAACGCGACCGACGGCGGCGCGCGCCGCTACATCCTCGTGCAGCTGCCCGAACCGCTCGATCGTCGCGACAAGACGCAGCAGGCCGCCGCCGATTTCTGCGCGAAGCTGAAAAAGCCGGCGACGCTCGCCGAAGTGACGAAGGAGCGTCTGCGCCGCGCCGCGCAGCAGGTCGCGCGCGACTATCCGGAAAGCTATGGCGACCTCGGTTTTCGCGTGTACCGGCTCGACACGACGAACGTGATCGAGTGGGATCCGCGCCGCGACGACTTCGACCATGCGCTGTTCGCCTCGGTCGAGCACGTGAAGACCGGCCGCACCGACGACGACCTGCTCGCCGAACTGACGCTGAAGCTCGGCCTCGACCTGTGCACGCCGGTCGAGCATCACACGATCGCCGGCAAGACCGTGCATCTGATCGGGCGCGAGATCGTCGCGTGCTTCGACGCACGCGTGTCGCGCGACGACGCCGAGCCGCTCGCCGACGGGATCGTCGCCCTGCTCGACGCGAGCGGCGCGACGCGCGACGTCACGTGCCTGTTCCGCGACAGCGGCTTCGTCGACGACGTCGCGAAGCTCAATCTCGCCGCGCTGCTCGAACAGCACGGCGTGAAGCGTGTGCGGAGCCTGTGATGCGGCTGCACTTCGAAGCGGATCTCGACTATCAGCGCGACGCGATCGACGCCGTCTGCGACCTGTTTCGCGGCCAGGAATCGTATCGCGGCGACTTCAGCGTGCTCGCGAGCGCGGCGCCCGGCACGACGGCCGCCGCGCAAGGCTCGCTCGGCTTCGCGATGTCGGAGCGCGGCGTCGGCAACCGGCTGTCGCTGACCGACGACGCACTCGCGCGCAACCTCGCCGACGTGCAGCTGCGCGGCGGGCTGCCGCCCTCCGGCTCGCCGGGCTCGCGCGATTTCACGGTCGAGATGGAGACCGGCACCGGCAAGACTTACGTATATCTGCGCACGATCTTCGAGCTGAACCGCCGCTACGGCTTCACGAAATTCGTGATCGTCGTGCCGTCGATCGCGATCAAGGAAGGCGTGCACAAGACGCTCGCGATCACCGAGGATCACTTCCGCGCGCTGTATGCGGGCGTGCCTTACGACTACTTCCTGTACGACTCCGCGAAGCTCGGCCAGGTGCGCCACTTCGCGGCGAGCGCGACGATCCAGATCATGGTGATGACGGTCGCCGCGATCAACAAGAAGGAAGTCAACAACCTCTACAAGGACAGCGAGAAGACCGGCGGCGAGAAACCGATCGACCTGATCCGCGCGACGCGGCCGATCGTGATCGTCGACGAGCCGCAGAGCGTCGACGGTGGGCTCGAAGGGCGCGGCCGCGAGGCGCTCGCCGCGATGGATCCGCTCTGCACGCTGCGCTATTCGGCCACGCACGTCGACCGTCATCACATGGTGTACCGGCTCGATGCGGTCGACGCGTACGAGCGCAAGCTCGTCAAGCAGATCGAGATCGCATCGGCGATCGTCGAGGATGCGCACAACAAGCCGTACGTGCGGCTCGTCGGCGTGTCGAACCGGCGCGGCGCGATCAGCGCGCGTCTCGAGCTCGACGTCGCGACCGCGAACGGCGTGAAGCGCCAGCTCGTGTCGGCCACCGACGGCGACGATCTCGAGCGCCTGACGAAGCGCGCGCTCTACGCGGGGCTGCGCATCGGCGAGGTGCATGCGGCGAAGGGCGCCGAGTACGTCGAGTTGCGGCATCCCGAAGGCGAAACGTTCCTGTCGCTCGGCGAGGCGTTCGGCGACATCGACACGCTCGCCGTGCAGCGCGAGATGATCCGCCGCACGATCCGCGAGCATCTGGACAAGGAGTTGCGCCTCGCGGAGCGCGGCGTGAAAGTGCTGTCGCTGTTCTTCGTCGATTCGGTCGAACGGTATCGACGCTACGACGAGAACGGGATGCCGGTCAAAGGCGAATACGCGCTGATCTTCGAAGAGGAATACGCGCGCGCGGCGCGCGTGCCCGCGTATCGTGCGCTGTTCGACGGCGTCGACATCGCGCGCGAGGTCGAGCGCGCGCACAACGGCTACTTCTCGATCGACCGCAAGGGCGGCTGGACCGACACGAGCGAAAGCAGCGCCGTCGCGCGCGAGAACGCGGAACGCGCGTACGGGCTGATCATGCGCGAGAAGGAAGCGCTGCTGTCGTTCGACACGCCGCTGAAATTCATCTTCTCGCACTCGGCGCTCAAGGAAGGCTGGGACAACCCGAACGTATTCCAGATCTGCACGCTGCGCGACATCCAGACCGAGCGCGAGCGCCGCCAGACGCTCGGCCGCGGGCTGCGTCTCGCGGTCGACCAGGACGGCGAGCGCGTGCGCGATCCGGGCGTCAACACGTTGACCGTGATCGCGACCGAGCGCTACGAGTCGTTCGCGGAGAACCTGCAGAAGGAAATCGAGGCCGACACCGGCATCCGCTTCGGGATCGTCGAGCAGCACCAGTTCGCCGCGCTGCCCGTGCAGGAAGGCGACGGACCCGCGCATGCGCTCGGCGTCGAACTGTCGCGCGTGCTGTGGATGCATCTGCACGAGCAGGGCTACGTCGACGCGCAGGGCAAGGTGCTCGACCGGCTGAAGGACGCGCTGCGGCAAAGCGCGCTCGTGCTGCCCGACGCGTTCGAGTCGCTGCGCGCGCCGATCGTCGCGACGCTGCGCAAGCTGTCGGGCCGCTTCGCGGTGCGCAATGCCGACGAGCGTCGCGCGATCGCGCTGCGGCGCGATGCATCGGGCAAGGCCGTCGTATTCGGCGACGATTTCCGCGCGCTATGGGATCGCATCCGCCATCGCACCGTGTATCGCGTCGATTTCGACAATGCGAAGCTGGTGCGCGACTGCGCGGCCGCGCTGCGCGACGCGCCCGACATCGCGCGCGCACGCCTGCAATGGCGCAAGGCCGAGATCGACATCGGCAAGTCGGGCGTCGAGGCGATCGAGGTCGGCGGCGCCGGCACCGTGCTGATCGACGAAGGCGAACTGCCGCTGCCCGACCTGCTGACCGAACTGCAGGACCGCACGCAGCTCACGCGCCGCTCGCTCGCGACGATCCTCGCGGACAGCGGCCGGCTCGACGATTTCCGCGTGAATCCGCAGCAGTTCATCGCGGTCGCGGCCGATGCGATCAATCGCTGCAAGCGGCTCGCGCTCGTCGCGGGCATCGCGTACCGGAAGCTTGGCGATCGTCACGTACACGCGCTCGAATCGTTCGAGAGCGAGGCGCTGACCGGCTATCTCCGCAACCTGCGGCTCGAGGCGCGCAAGTCGATCCACGAGGCCGTCGTCTGCGAGACCGACGCGGAGCGCGCATTCGCGGACGCGCTCGAGGCGCACGGCAGCGTGAAGCTGTATGCAAAGCTGCCCGCGTGGTTCCGCGTCGCGACGCCGCTCGGCAGCTATCACCCCGACTGGGCCGTGCTCGCCGAGCAGGACGGCAGCGAGCGGCTGTACTTCGTCGTCGATACGCCGAATGCGGACGGCGATACGCCGACCGAGCACGAGCGCGCGAAGCTCGCGTGCGGCGAAGCGCATTTCCGTGCGCTGGCCGACGGCGACGATGCGGCGCGGTTCGTGCGCGTCCGGCACGTCGACGCGCTGTTCGACGTCGCTGCGGCGCCGACGCGCACGGCGCGGTAAGGCGAGCGTCGGCGGCAATGCTGTCGCCGCCGACGGGACGCGCGGCTGGAGCGGGCGCACGTGTCGCGGCGCCTGTCGACATGAAACGAGCATCGCGTCTGCACGACGCGACGCGCGAGCAAAGGGCGCACGCCCGAATGCACGGTGAGCCGGATGCGATTCCGGCGCCGCCATGCGATTCGGACGTGCGCCCTTCCCTTTTTTCCTGCAGGCCGCGTTACAGCGTCGTCTTACCGAACGCGTTGCGCTTCGTATGCTTGCCGTGCGACGCCGTGTGCGCGGCATGGCCGTGCGTATGCCCGCGTCCCGGCTGCGTGCCGGCGCGATCGGCGATCGTATCGGAGCGATCGGCCGCACGCGCGAGGCCCTTGTCGCGATCGCCCGCGTGAAAGCCGTTCGAATTGCTCAGCGCTTCGCCGCTCATGTGGCCGCCCGACATGCCGCCCGCATTGCCGCCGGAACCGCCCGCCCCATGACCGCCGCCATTCCCGCCACCGTTGCCGCCGGCCGCCGCGTGTGCGGAGACCGTCCCCAGTGCGAGCAGCGCGGCTGCCAGCACGGACAGATATCGTTGTTTTTTCATCGAGTGCTCCTCCCTTGTGTGTATTCGAGTGACTGCATTCTAGGAACGCACGCGATCGGCGTGCATCGCGACGTTGTAAATGATCGTAACGACGCGCGTTGCGTGCTTTGATAGGACGAATACGCCGGAGCCCGGCGATAGCGGAGAAGAAAAATGAAACGCGGAAGCGGCGCCGTGGCGCCCTTCCGCCTGGTGGCTGCGCTGACTTACTGCTTCGGCGGCGCCGACTGCGCGCGTTCGTTGCGCTGCTCGGCCTGCTCCTGCGCGTGCTTCTTCGCCATGTGATGGCCGACGACGCAGCCGCCGACAGCGCCTGCCACCGCGTGGTGGCCCGCGTAATGGCCGGCGACGCCGCCGACCACCGCCCCTTTCATACAGCCGGCCGCATGCGCGCTGCCGATCGTTGCGAGCGCAACGATAACGGCGGCGGCACAGGTACGGAAACTTCGAATCGACATGATGCGATCACGCTCCTGTCGCATCGATCAGGCCGACCGGCGAGCCGGCCGGCGTTCAATCCCAGCGGCCACCGCGCCAGCCGCGGTCGCGCTCGCGCCATTCGTGTTCGCGCCACTCGTGACGACGCCATTCGCGTTCACGCCATTCGCGCGCACGCCAGTCGTCGTAGCGATAGCCGACCGGCGCATACGTGACGGGCGGCGGCGCCACATAGACCGGTGCCGGCGCCGTGTAGACGCCCGGCACGCCGATGCCGACCGACAGGTCGACGTGGGCCGATGCCACGCCCGACGCGGCGAGCGCCGCTACACCGATAACCGCACCGAGAAGAAGTTTCTTGCTCATCTCGCGACTCCCTGCACGTATGTCGTGCTTCGTGTGAATACGGTTTGGAGTCTAGGCAACACGCGCGGATACAGGTGAAACCGGTGTGCGAGACCGGTAACGGGCGTTTACGGTCGTCGGCAAGTACTTGTCGCTAAAGGAAAAAACGGCCGTGCGTCGCGCGTGGCGCACGCGCATCGGCATGCGGAACGCAACGCCGGGGCCGGCCCGGCGATGGGCTCGAATTCACGCGCGAATATCGTCGACGCTGCGCAGCCAGTGCACGCTGAACAGCCGGTCCGCGTCGGTCCACACCGTATCGGGCACGAACCCGGCGCGTCGCGCGATCGTGCGAAAGCCGTCGATCGTGAACTTGTACGAGTTCTCGGTGTGGATGCGTTCGCCCGCATCGAAATGAAACACGTGACCGCGTACCTGCACCGTTTGCGCGACGTCGCTGACGAGATGCATCTCGATGCGCTGGCGCTGCGGATCGTAGAACGCGCAGTGCGAGAACGCATCGAGATCGAAGTCCGCGCCGAGCTCGGCGTTCGCGCGCGCGAGCAGGTTCAGGTTGAAGCGTGCGGTTACGCCCTGCGCGTCGTTGTACGCGTCGTGCAGCACGCGCTCGTCCTTCACGAGGTCCGCGCCGACCAGCAGGCCGCCGCCGCGCAGCAGTTGCGCCGCATCGCGCAGGAATGCGTCGGCTTCTTCCGGCGAGAAGTTGCCGATCGTCGAGCCCGGAAAAAAACCGATGCGCCGCCGCGGCGTCGCGGTGAGTTCCGCGAGCTGTTCGGCCTTCGTGTAGTCGGCCGCGATCGGCGCGACATCGAGCCACGGATACTCGGCGCGCAGCCGCGCGGCCGCGCCGTGCAGATAGTCGGCCGAGATGTCGATCGGCACGTAGCGCAGCGGCGCGTTGGCGCCGTGCGCGGCGAACGCGTCGAGCAGGATGCGGATCTTCTCGAGCGAGCCCGCGCCGAATTCGACGATGTCCGCATGCGGGCCGACGCGCTGTACGATCTCCGCGGCACGCGCGCGCAGGATTCCGAGTTCGGTGCGCGTCGGGTAATACTCCGGCAGTTCGCAGATGCGATCGAACAGCGCGGAGCCCGTCGCATCGTAGAAGTATTTCGGCGGGATGCTGCGCGGCGTGCGCGACAGTCCGTCGATCAGGTCGCGCTCGAACGCGCTCGGCCGCACTTCGCGGGCGGGTAACTGGCCACCGGTCGTGGCCGTCAGGTCAGACGTCTCGCGCAAGTCGAACTCCCGTGAATTGCCAGCGCGCAGCCGGCGGAAAGAAATTGCGGTACGTCGGCCGTTCATGGCCCGGCGGCGTCGCGATGCTGCTGCCGCGCAGGACCTGCTGGCCGACCATGAACTTGCCGTTGTATTCGGCCGCGACACCGGCAAGCGGCCGGAAGCCCGGATACGGCTCGTACGACGAACGCGTCCACTGCCATACGTGGCCGAGCATCTGCCGGATGCCGTCCGCGCCGAACGCGGCTTCCCATTCGAATTCCGTCGGCAGCCGCGCGCCCGCCCATTCCGCGTACGCGGCCGCCTCGTAGAAGCTCACGTGACAGACCGGTGCGTCCGGCGCAAGCGATTCGACGCCGTGCAGCCCGAAGGTGCGCCATCCGTGCGCGGCTTCGTCGTCGGCGATCCAGTACGCGGGCGCTTGCCATCCTTCGCGCTGCACCGTCGCCCAGCCGTCCGACAGCCAGTATTCCGGGCGTGCATAGCCGCCGTCGGCGACGAACGCCGCGAATTCGGCGTTCGTGACGAGCCGATTCGCGATCTCGTACGGCCGCACGAGCGCCGTATGACGCGGCCGCTCGTTGTCGAACGAGAACGTATCGCCGCCGTGACCGATTTCGACGAGCCCGCCCGGCCGATGCAGCCAGCGCAGCGGGCCTGCGTCGCCCGCGGCAAGCGCCTGCGTGTCGGCATCGCTGCGCGGGCGGTAGGCCGGCTTCAGCGGATTGCACGAGAACGCGTGCAGCATGTCGGTGACGATCAGTTCCTGGTGCTGCTGCTCGTGATGCAGGCCGAGTTCGATCTCGGGCGCGATCGTATCGAGCAGCGACGGATCCGCGCCGGCGAGCGCGTTCAGCATCGCTTCGTCGACGTACTGCCGGTACGCGTGCACTTCGTCGAGCGACGGGCGCGTGAGCAGCCCGCGCTGCGGACGCGGATGACGCGGGCCGAGCGCTTCGTAGTAGGAATTAAAGAGGAACTGGAAGGCGTCGTTGAACGGCGTGTAGCCGTGCACGCGACGCATCAGCACGACCGTTTCGAAGAACCAGGTCGTATGCGCGAGATGCCACTTCGTCGGGCTCGCGTCGGGCATCGACTGCACGGCCTGGTCTTCGGCGGACAGCGTCGCCGTCAACGCGACGCTATGGGCGCGCACGTCCTGATAACGGCGCTGAAGCTGGGATGCAAGGAGGCTCATCGGTTTACCGTCCACGTCGCAATTCGCTGCGTTGCGTTGCCGGAAAAAGGAAAGCCTCGCGCTCGGTTGCGCGCGGCTGACGTGCGACCTTCGGTGCTGCGTCCATCGGGCAGCCGGCGCGCGCGCCGGGCCGCAAAAGCGGCGTCAGTCCATCTGCCCGTGCAGAACAGTATGGTCCAGAAATGTGAAGGTCGCGAATCGGATTGCGCGGAAAGCGGAAAACGAAAGAAATTTGAAAGCATGCGTCGGTGTGCGTGCGGCAATGAGCGGTGAAGCGCTATCGCTTATGCGGCGGCCCGCGCGGACGGCCGCAAGGCGCATGCCCGCTCGGCGGCCTGCTGACGCCTTCTGACACTCACGCGGCGATTGTCTTCGCGCTGGCGTGACATGCGGCGCGGTTTCGCGAATGCCGTCGCACGCCGCGACAGCGTTCCCCCGGGCCGATGGACGGGTGGCTTCCGTCATTCGGATCCGCCGATGCACGTTCGAACCGCCGCACGCATCGCTTTCCGTTTCCCCTCCTCGGCCTCTCGATCGTCACGCGCATTGAAAAATTTTTCGTCGGGATGTCACACGGGCCGGGTGCTCGCTCGTCATGTCATCGGAACCCACACGAAAGGAGAAGGACCATGACCGCGAAACTCAATCCGTTTGCCGTTGCGCCCGCACTAATGAAGGACTGGATGGCCGTATCGGTCGCCGCGGCCGGAAGCCTCGAGCCGACGCTGATCGAGCTCGTGAAGATCCGCGCATCGCAGATCAACGCGTGCGCGAACTGTCTTAACATGCACACCGTCGAAGCGCGCGCGCAAGGCGAGACGGAGCAGCGGATCAACCTGCTCGCCGCCTGGCGCGAGGCGCCCTGCTACACCGACCGCGAACGCGCGGCGCTCGGCTGGACCGATGCGCTGACGCGACTGTCCGAAGGCCACGCGCACGACGCCGCGTATGCCGACCTGAATGCGCACTTTACGCAGGAGGAACAGGTGAAGCTCACGCTGATGATCAACGTGATCAACGGCTGGAACCGGCTGGCCGTAGGCTTCGGGCTATGGGTCGACCCGGCCGAGGCGAAGGCCGCCGCCGCGAAGATGGTGGCCTGATGACGAACGTCGATCCCGCGGACACGATGGGCGACGCGGCCGCGAGCTTCGATCCGCTGCGCCGGATGCTGATTCGCGTCGCGTACCGGATGCTCGGGTCCGTCGCCGATGCGGAGGACGTCGTGCAGGACGCGTTCATACGCTGGATGGACGTCGACCGCACCGCGATCCGCGTGCCCGAGGCGTTCCTGCGGCGGATGGTGATGCGGCTGTGTCTCGATCATCTGAAGTCGGCGCGGTATCGGCGCGAAACGTACGTCGGGCCGTGGCTGCCCGAGCCCGTCGTCGACGAAGACGAACAGGAAGACGTGACGTTGCCGCTGATGCTTGCGCTCGAACGGCTTTCGCCACTGGAGCGTGCGGCGTTTCTGCTGCACGACGTGTTCGGGCTGGAGTTCGACGAAGTCGCCGCGACGATCCAGCGCGAGCCCGCTGCGTGTCGGCAGCTCGCCGCGCGTGCACGCACGCATGTGCGTGAAGCGCGGCCGCGGTTTCGCGTCGACAGGCAGCGCGGAATCGAGCTCGCGGAAGCCTTCTTCGCGGCCTCGCGCAGCGGCGACATGCGCATGCTCGGCGCGATGCTCGCCGAAGACGTGAGCCTGCATTCGGACGGCGGTGGCAAGCGCACGGCCGCAGCCAAACCGGTGTTCGGGTTCGAGCGCGTGATGAAGGTGCACGCGCATTTGGCCGAGCTGTTCGCGACGCAGGCGTCGATGCTCGTGCGGGCAGGCTTCATCAACGGCCTGCCCGGTTTCGTCACGCGCGAAGCCGACGGCGAGCTGCAGACGACGGCGCTCGAGATCGAGGACGGCAAGATCGTCGCGATCTACGTCGTGCGCAATCCGGACAAGCTGAAGCATCTGCATTGATGCGCGACGGCGCGGTGCCGAAGCGCAAACGCAATATGCAATGCGGAAAAGAAAAACGCCACGCGAACCTGCCGCGTGGCGTTTGATCATTTGGCGAGCCGGATTGCATGAAGCAATGCGTGCTGCCGGACCCCTTCGATTATTCGTTGGTAGGCTCGATTGGATTCGAACCAACGACCCCCACCATGTCAAGGTGGTGCTCTAACCAACTGAGCTACGAGCCTAAGAAGCCGCGAATTATAGAGAGGGTTTGGGAGGAGCACAAGCCCTTTCGTGAAAATTTTTTGACGCGCGTGGTGAGGACGGGCGGGGTGCGATGCGGGAGCGCCGGCGATGGTGCGGTCTGTCTACGGACGTGCGGGCACAGCGCAACGAGTCGGTGTCGTCACGTTATCCACATTGGGCTCTGGATAACCATTCGGCAAGCCTCTGGATTCACAGTGGAGCGATTGAGGATAGGTTCGCGAAGCTGTGAATGGCCGGAAAGTTGTTCTGTGCTGCACAGAGCTGTGCACGCGCATCGCGTGCGGTTATGCATTGCGCTTCGTGTCGACAATTCAGTGCGTTACGGAGGTTATCCACTGTGATGCGGAGGGCTTGTTAACTATCACTACGTATGTATACGAACTCTGTTAACACCTTTGGATAAGCACAGTCCGGCGACTGTGATTCGAGCAGGCTGCCCGACGGCAGCACGCGCGAAGGGGTGCTCGATTCGCATGGGCGGATGCGTCTGGAGGACGTGCCTGCGGGAGCGATCAAGGCTGAACTCGGGCCGGATGCGCGCGCGTATGCGCGAAAGGATACGACCGCGAATCCCGACTACAAGGGAGAGCGTCTTTCCGATGCCGACATCGATTCAATCATCAACAGGCACGGGGGAGCGTAAGCGTGAGCTGGACGATTGAGGATTTCAGGGCAACGTCGCTGGAAGTCGGGCAATGGTGCTGGGGAACGCTCGAAGGCGCATTCAATGAAAAGCAGACGATCAGCCAGATCATCGTCGATGCCGTGATCGGCATGATTCCGCTCGTGGGCGATGCGACTGCGGTTCGGGACCTGTTGGCCGTCAGCATCGGTATGAGCCAGGATCCGGTCAAGCGGAACGATACGACGCAACGCGTGTTGCTGGTCGTCCTGATCTTTGCGCTGATCCCGGTGGTGGGCGGTGTCATCAAAGGCGTCGGGCGTTTGCTGCTGAAAGTCACCGGAGATGTCGCGAAAGATGCCGAGTTGCTGAAGGCGGTCGTGCAATTCCTGAACCGGATGGGGCATGGCGACGCACCGAAGTGGCTCAAGGCCCTGGATCTCGCCAAGTATCAGGCCCAGGTCGTTACCAGGCTGAAGGATTTTTGCGCCACGGTCCGCGTGGCCATTCAGCGTTCGCTCGCGGCGCGCGTCGGACGAATGTTGCCGGACAAATGGCGGGCGGCCCTCGAGCGTGTCAGCAGCGGCTTCCACGCGATCCAGGACATGGCCGACCAGATCGTGCCGGAGGCGATCAAGGAGCTGAACGCGAAGCTCAAGGTGCTGCAGAACATGGTGTATCGCGGTGAGGTGCACGAAATCGCGACGGGTGGGGCGCCGAAACTGGAGCGTGAGGTCGAAGCGTATCTGCAGGAGCGCAGGCTGGCTCGTGATATTCGTCGGGGTCGTTTTCCGTCGGCGCAATGCCTCGCTGACGACGGTGAGGTCGAAGCGTGGCTCAAGGCAAAGTACGGCCCCAAGATTGCCGAAGGATGGCCGGACATTCTCAAGAGAAAGGGAGCGATGCCGATGTTCGAAGAAGCCGAAGTCTTTCTCGACGTCGCGTCGTTCAGTGGCACCATCAAGGCGTTGACCGCAAAGGAATTGGCCGGCAAGAAGGTGTATCGCGTATTCGGTAACCCGTCTGAACTCGCGACTTACAAAGGCGGTAGCACGGCAGGTGGCAGGAATCCCGCGTTCTGGGGTGTCGGGGAACCGCCGAAGACCGCGGAGGAGTGGCGCAGGCTCTCCGCGGTGCTGGATACCTGGAACGGTAATGGATTCATCGTCATCATGCAGTTGCCGCACGATTTCGGCGAGCGGATGCCGACGGCCAATGCCTGGGGCGGAAAGATTGCCGAGCAGTACGGCACCGCGACGCCGATGCAGTATCTCGAGGGCGGCGGTGACCAATTGGTAGTCGACTTCGGCAAACTGTCGGAATACGTGACCGAAGAAGGGAACAAAATCAAGCAGCAGTTCCTAAACGTTACCGGTCACGCCGAGCTGCACGTTCAACGAGAGTTCGACGGCGTCAAGATCGAGTTCCACAAGACGAACTGGGAAAATGTCGAGAAGGTCTACGGCTACAGTAAATATGAGGGCGACATTAAGTACTCGACGAAGACGCGCCGGCTGGCTAGCGACGAAATCCAGACCAAGACGACCAACAGCACAGTAACGGCAACGACGCGATCAGCAGTGAATTACGAAGGCCAGCGATGACGAATACGATCAAGCAATACGACATGTCGGACGACGCCACGCGCCGCAAGGTTTTCTGGCTGCTTCAACGCCTGACCAGCTTTTCGCTGTGGAAGCGCAAGCGTGATGCATTTGCGTTGTTCGCGAACGAATACGAGCACGCGGTGAAGACCTGGCCCGAAGATGATCCGGAGTCGATGCCGGCAGACAATTTGCCCACGATCTTCGAGATTCTCGCTGCTTACGACAAGGGGTTACGCGAACTGGGCCGAGGGTACCGATTCGTCTGGCAGCGTGGTGAGCCGCTGCAACACGTGATCGACCGCTATCAGCATCTGAACGCGTATTTCTTCCCTCATCCCGATTACTGGGATCGCGGTGCGCAGGCAGCTCCTTACCCGCCGAAGGTCGATGCACTGGCCCGACTGTTGCATGCGTCGGAATATCAGATGGAGTACGCGCCTTTGGAACCGGGACATACCGATCTTGCGAAAGTGCGATCCGTAGGATTGCTGCTGTCTCCGACGGCATACAAGCACAGCTTCTATACGCTCCCGTATCCAGTGTTCCCACAGGATTTGCGCGAGGTTCCGGAACCGGAAGGTCCGGTCATCAAGTCGGGCGACAAGGTGCCTTGCGATGGAATATGGGAACCCGTTGCCGTCGAGCAATCGAAGTTGCTGGGCGTCGTGCCGGTCGGCAATCGAAGTTTGCGCAATAACGGCTGTTTCAATTACTTCATCCGCGATATTCGAGCGCCGAATCTTATGAACAACCAGACCGGTGGGCTTGTTCAGGTGCACTGGCGACTACTGTGGGAAGACAAGCGATACGCCGACGGCATCATCCCGGACGAATCGCAGTATTTCCTCGAGCCGCCGTCGATGCCAGCACCAGACCGTCATTCCGTCGCGAAAGTCCGAACGGGGGACATTTGTCCGGTCTCCGGCGAGTGGCACACGGACGAATATGGCGGCAAGACCGTGCGCGTCGAAGCCGGCGCTGCGATGCCCGACATGCTGGTCAGGGACAATCTTGGCGAGCTCAAGGTGCACTGGGTGACGTGGCATCTGGTGACGCGTTCGTAATACCGACATGCGCTATTGACGTCGACGCGTTGAACGTGATGTTGGCGCCTACGTATTGGCGTTTGTCGGAGAAATACACGCGGTACGGGGGCGGCATTGTTCCAAACGAATCACAGTACTTGGGGGTCATCCGAATCGGGGCTCGTCGCTCCCGTTCCCACGATGATGAACACGATCAAGCTATACGACATGGCGGACGACGCGACGCGGCGCAGCGTTTTCTGGCTGCTTCAACGCCTGACCAGCTTCTCGCTCTGGAAACGCAAGCGTGATGCGTTTGCGACGTTCGCGAACGAATACGAGAAGGCGGTGAAGACATGGGCGGAAGATGATCCGGAAGCCGTACCGCCACAGAATTTGCCGATCATTTTCGAGATCCTTGCCGCTTACGATCGAGGTTTGTCCGAGTTGGCCCGAGGGTGCCGGTTCGTTTGGCGGCGCGGTCAGCCGTTGCAGTACGCAATCGATCGGTATAACCATTTGAACGCACACTTCTTTCCGCACTCCGATTACTGGGATCGCGGTGCGCAGGTTGCCCCATACCCGCCGAAGGTCGATGCGCTGGCCCAATTACTCCATGCATCGGAGTACCAAGTAGAGTACGCGCCGCTCGAACCGGAACCTTTGGACAACTGTCTCGCACAACTGAGTTCGATAGGGTTGCTGCTATCCCCCGAGACATACAAGCACGGCTTCTACACGCTTCCGTATCCGGTATTTCCGGACGACCTGCCGGAGGTTCCAGGAGCTGTCGGTCCAGTGATCAAATCCGGCGACAAGGTGCCTTGCGACGGCATCTGGGAACCCGTTGCTATCGAGCAATCGAAATTGCTGGGCGTCGTGCCGGTCGGCAATCGCAGTTTGCGCAACAACGGCTGCTTCAATTATTTCGTTCGGGACATTCATGCGCCGAACGTCAGAGATGACGATACGGGCGCGATCGTCAAGACACACTGGCGACTGTTGTGGGAAGACAAGCGATACGCCGACGGTATCATCCCTGACGAATCGCAGTACTTCCTCGAGCTGCCGTCGTCACCGCAGCCGAGCCGCGACATGGCCGCGCCGGTTCGGACCGGCGATATTTGCCCGGTCTCCGGCGAATGGCGAACGGACGAATACGGCGGCAAAACCGTGCGGGTCGAAGCCGGTGCGGCGATGCCGGACATGCTGGTGAGGGACAACCTGGGTGAACTCAAGGTGCACTGGGTAACGTGGCATCTGGTGACGCGTTCGTAATACCGACATGCGCTATTGACGTCGACGCGTTCAACGTGATGCTGGGGCCTACGTATTGGCGTTTGTCGGGGAAATACACGCGGTATGGGGAGGGCATTGTTCCAAACGGATCACAGTACCTGCTGGAATCCGGGCCGACGCCGCAACCGTCGACGCCCTTTGTCCGATGACGAACACAATCAAGCTATACGACATGACAGACGACATGACGAGGCGCAGAGTCTTCTGGCTGCTTCAGCGTCTGACCAGTTTTTCGCTCTGGAAGCGCAAGCGTGACGCGTTTGCGCGTTTCGCGAACGAATACGAGAACGCGGTAAAGACATGGCCGGAAGATGATCCGGAAGCCCTACCGCCGCACAATTTGTCGATCATTTCCGAGATCCTTGCCGCTTATGATCGAGGGTTGTCCGAGTTAGCCCGCGGGAACCGATTCGTCTGGCAGCGCGGCGAGCCGTTGCAATACGCAATCGATCGGTATAACCATTTGAACGCGTATTTTTTCCCTCATCAGAATTACTGGGAGCGCGGCGCGCAGTTTTCCCCGTACCCACCGAAGATCGATGCGCTGGCCCAATTGCTCCATGCATCGGAATACCAGATGGAGAATGTGCCGTTGGAACCGGCGAGTTTGAACAACGATCTCGCACAATTGCGCTCGGTAGGGATGCTGCTGTCCCCGAGTGCGTACGAGTACACCTTCTACACGCTTCCGTATCCGGTATTTCCCGATGACTTGCGGGCGGTTCCACAGGCTATCGGCCCGGTAATCAAGTCCGGCAACAAGGTGCCTTGTGACGGCATCTGGGAACCCGTAGTCATCGAGCGAGAGAAGTTGCTCGGCATCGTGCCCATCGGCCATCGCCGTTTGCGCAACAACGGCTGCTTCAACTACTTCATTCGCGACATCCGCGCGCCGAAGCTGAGGGATAACGACCTCGGACTACCCGTCAAGACACACTGGCGACTGTTGTGGGAAGACAAGCGATATACGGACGGCGTCATTCCCGACGAATCGGAGTATTTCCTTGAGGGACCACAGCCGAACCGCGATATCGTCGCGTAGGTCCGGACCAACGGTTTGATGATTCGCGCTGCCACGGACCGGCGTGTCATGAAAAGGCAAAGCCTTGTAGCGTTACCGCTCGTCCATGTGGACAACCGGGCCGCACATCAGTCGCAACGCTGTGAACCAAACAGGCGAGCGCGTTGTGGATATGCTCTTCCCAAGCCACTCGAAGCACTGTGGGCGTCGAAATTGAGAAGATTCGACGAGCTTGAATGCGCCCACCATCGTGACGGATGTGGATATCCCGATCCGAAAGGACATCAAACCCTGTGGATCCGAACAAGAAAATCCGGCTCACGTGGTACGCATCGCACGGAGATTCCACGGTGTGGACAACGACCACAAAAGCAAACCCAAACGCTGTGCATCGGAATCGACGATATGAGCGCTTTCAAGCCACCGAAAGACTACACCCGACGAGCCTGACAACGGCATCCACCCGCAGCCGCACCCCGAGCCGCCCGGCTCAAGTCTGCTGATCCAGCGCCCGCACGACGGCCTTCTCCTCGAGACTATCCGCTGGCCCGACCACCGCGAAGTTGAGCCCGTTCACCGATCCATACCGCGCCAGTAGCGCACCGTCCACGCGTTGTCCGGCCGGCAGCAGCCGGCGCGACGATTCCGCGGGCCGGACATAGAAGCTCAGCGTTCGCCCCGCATCGTCCTCATAGAGCACCATCGCGGACGTGGCGCCAACGTCCGTCGTGAACAACCGCCCGCCGACCGGCCTGAACCCTGCGGCGCTCAAATCCGGCAGCTTCGCCGACGTGCCGACGCGCGTGGTGAGCCACCGTTGCAGATCGCTTGCACCCGTCGGCCGGTAATCGACCTTTGCCGTCCGATTGACCACCAGCATCCGGTAAGCGTTGAGCGCATCGCTCATCGGTGCGACAGCCGGCTGCGCGTTCCACCCGCGCGCCTGCCATCCGCCGAACGTGCCGAGCCCGACGCAGAACACGAACGAGGCCGCCATCGCGAATCGCATCCGCGCGCGCTCCGCGCGTCGCGCGCGAATCGCGGCCGGATCGAGCGCCGGGTTCTCGCCCGGCATCCGCACGCTTTCGAGCGCGGCGCGCAGACGCTGCGCATCCTGCTGCCATTGCTTCACCTGTTCCGCACTCTCCGGGTGCAGCGCGAGATAGCGCTCGACCGCGGCGCGTGCGTCGTCGTCGAGCTGGCCGTCGACATAGGCCTGGAGATCGTGTTCGTCGGGACGGATCGGATTCATTTCATCAACCGCAGTGAAGGGGCCGGCAGTTCGCCGTCGCTAAGCAAACGCAGCGCCTGACGCGCGCGCGACAGCCGCGACATCACCGTGCCGATCGGCACGTCGAGCAGATCGGCGACTTCCTGATACGTAAAGCCCTCGACCGCGACGAGCAGCAGCAGGCTGCGCTGCTCGTCGGACAGCCGGCCGAACGCCTCGAGCGTCGCACGCGCGGCGACTTCGCGCTCGGCGGACGGCCAATGCGGCTCTTCGTCGTCGCGCATGCGGCCGAGCAGCCACGCGTAGCGTTTCGCGCTGCGTTTGCCGTCGAGAAACTGCCGGTAGAGGATCGTGAACAGCCAGCTGCGCAGCGACGCGTCGTCGCGACGGCTCGTCCAGCGCGACAGCGCGCGCTCGAGCGTCGACTGCACGAGATCGTCGGCCGCATGCACATCGCGCGCGAGCCACAGCGCGAAGCGGCGCAGCCGAGGGATGAGTTCGCGTAACGCGTCGTCGTCGAGGGCGTTTGAGGGCATGGCCGGACCGTTGCCGGAAACGTGGAGATGCCGCGTAGGACGCCGGTCGACGTCCGTTATTCCATCAGCATACGAAAAATTTTTTCATGGAATAAAGGCGGGCGGCCGGCGTCCTACGCGCGTTCGACAATGATCTGACGATCGGGAGTGTATTCATGGAACGATCTTCCTCTTCTTCGCCGCCGCCGCGCGAGCCCGGCCGCGGATGGTGGCGCTGGGCCGCGATCGGCGGCGCCGTCGCGGGCGCTGCGCTGGCGTTCGGCTATGTCGGCGGCTGGCTTGCGCCGGCGCGCCTGACCCCGCACCGGCTCGTCGACGCGCTGCAGACCGCCGGCGGCCTGCATCCCGGCTTCCGGCGTAATCACGCGAAGGGCGTCTGCGTGACCGGCTACTTCGAAGGCAACGGCACGGCGAGCCAGTATTCCGTCGCGCCGTTCTTCAAACCCGTGCGCACGCCGGTGGTCGGGCGGTTCGCGTTGCCGGGCGGGAATCCGTATGCGCCCGACAGCAGCGTGCCGATCCGCAGCCTCGCGTTGAAGCTGACGGCGCCCGATGGCGAGCAATGGCGCACCGGGATGAACGCGATGCCCGTGTTTCCGATCGCGACGCCGCAGGCGTTCTACGCGCAATTGCTCGCGACGCGACCCGACCCGGCGACCGGCAAGCCCGATCCGGCGAAGGTAAAGGCGTTTTTTGCCGCGCATCCGGAGACGGCCGCGTTCCGCGAATGGGTGAAGGGCGCGAAGCCGAGCGCGAGCTACGTCACCGAGAGTTATTACGGGCTGAACGCGTTCTACTTCGTCGACGCGGCCGGGCAGCGGCACGCGGTGCGGTGGCGCGTCGTGCCGGAGCAGACGGCCGGCGCCGGCGACGTCGCTACCGCCGCGGATCCGAACGTGCTGGAGCAGGATCTGACGCGGCGCATCGCGGACGGTGCGCAGAAGTGGAAGCTGCTCGTCACGCTCGCCGAGCCTGGCGATCCGGTGGACGACGCGACGAAGGTCTGGCCTGCGCAGCGCACGACGATCGACGCGGGGACGCTCGTGCTCGATCACGTGGAGCCGCAGGACAGCGGGCCGTGCCGCGACGTCAATTACGACCCGACGGTGCTGCCGCGCGGGATTCAGGTGTCGGGCGATCCGTTGCTGGCGGCGCGGTCCGCGGCGTATGCGGATTCGTATCTGCGCAGGACAAGCGAAGAGGCCGGCGTGGCCGACGCGGCGCGGTTGAGTGCGGAGGGACGATGATGAAGGCTTCTACGACTTTCAGTTTGCCGGCGCGCGTGCTGCATTGGGTGATGGCCGCGATGGTGCTCACGATGCTGTTCGTCGGCGTGGGGATGGTGGCGTCGGTGTCCGAGCGGCACGATTTTCTGGTGGCGTTGCATAAGCCGCTGGGTGTGGCCGTGCTGGTGCTCGTTTGTGTGCGGATCGTGGTGCGGCTTTCGTCGAAGCCGCCGGCGTTGCCTGACGATTTGCCGTGGTGGCAGAAGGTGGCCGCGCATGGGTCGCATCTTGTGCTGTATGCGTTGATGGTCGCGATGCCGCTGATTGGATGGGCAATGCTGTCGGCGGGTGGGTATCCGGTGACGTTGGGTGGCGGTGTGCAGTTGCCCGCGATCGTTGCGGCGAATCCGGTGACGTTCGCGTGGCTCAGGGTCGCGCATCGCGTGCTGGCTTATTTATTCTTTTTGACGTTCCTCGCGCATTTTGGCGCGGCGCTTTATCACGGGTTGATTCGGAGGGATGGGGTGCTGCGGGCGATGGTGGGGAGGTGAGGGCGGGGCGTTGCCGTGCTCACGTCTGTAACGGTTGATGACGGAAGTGATTTGCGTTGAGCCAGCCGTGGATGAAGCAAGGGCCGCGTGAAGCGGCCGTTGTCGTTTATTTACGTTGCTTGCGCTGTGTCGGCTTCGTCGTACGGCTGTTCTCGCCAGTCCAATACGCTGTAGTCCGGCGTGACCGTAAGCCGCCGGGCATCGTGCTTGATGTCGAGATACACGAGCGCCAGGCTCGAAACCGAACAGGTTCAAATGTCGATGGCGTGCGCGCACGGCGTGCATGACCAGCTTTGCTCGGATCGGCCCGGGTCGCGTCGAGGATTATTCAGCACACCGCATCCGGTGTTTCTGTTCCAGCATCGTGGAGTGTGACTTATGATTGGCATCAGCCATTTCCCACTTCTGCGTTGAACTGGTAGTCGTCAAGAGGTTGTATGTACGGCAACCCGTGTGCCCCGCGCCTTTTGGGGGGGCGGGAGCTGTCCCAAGTTCAAGGAACGGCTTGGACAGGTCAGTACTCGACCCGCGCAACAGTTGAACGGCATATGGGCCGGGCGTGTCAGCATAAAATTGCGAGGGGTGCCTATCAGAGAGATCTGATAGTGAAATATTCGATTTCAAAGAAAAGCATTTTTTAATCAACAATATAAATGGAAAACTGGAAAGATAATTTAGGTCGCCATGCGCTACGCATTGCTTCGGTTAGCCCAAAAAGCTTCGCATTCGGAGTAGTCATTGGCGTCGCTATAAGTTCGTATGTCATTTGGAGTTCTCTACACTTGATACCGTGGCCTGGCGGGCCATTTGTTTGGATATCCGAATCCGAGCGCGACGCACTGAAGAACGACCTGAAAAACTTGCGATCACGTGCTTCCGAGCTGGAGAGCGTGCGGGACGGGTTGCTCGAGAAAAACGCGGTACTCGAGGCTAAGCTGGCTACCAGCCTTGATCGGCGACAAGCATGTGGTCGGTTGGAACGGGAAATATCGGCTAAGGAGGCGCAAATTTCCGCGTTGACCAGAGCACGTGAGGACGCGGTTCATCGTGCAGCTCCTATCTCCGTACCTTTGGACGGCTCGCGCCTCGATTATGCGGGTATTAGAACTCCAGAAACAGATCGTTACGATGCCGATATAAATCTGCTTAAGTCATCTTTGCAAGCTATACGCGAGCGTGTTGCGCAGAGTTGCATTTGATCGCTTTGAAAGAATATAGTGTCCTCACGGCGTGGTACTCGAACGCCGGTATACCAGGTTCACTGCAGATTGTAATTGTGTAAATGCTCGAGAAGCTGCCTGTTGATGCGTTTGATCAGGAAGGACTATTAGAGTCGTGCCTCCTTCTTCTTACAATGGCTGTTGATCATTGTTCTGTCAAAAAAATGGCGGCCACTCGATGAGGTAACCGCCATTTTTACAACAACCGCATCTGCCTAGCGTCAAATACGGCCCGGTTCGTCAAGGATGGGGGTGTCAGGATTTCCGTGTTCAAGGCGGGTGGAACAATTACACGGAAGGTCGAACGAACCGATCTGCATAAAGGATAGCGAATTGGTTCATGGCCGTCTTCCAGTCATGCGCGGCACTTCCCCAATTCGCGGTGATGTTGCGCAAGGCCAGCCAGATGAGCTTGGTGGCGGCCTCGTCGGTCGGGAAGTGACCACGGGTCTTGATGATCTTGCGCAACTGCGAGTTGATGTTTTCAATCGCGTTCGTCGTGTAGATGATCTTGCGCACACCCGGCGGAAACGCAAAGAACGGGATCACGCGATCCCAGGCGTTGCGCCACGCGCTACTGACGGTCGGGAATTTCTGGCCCCACGGACCATCCGCAAACGCATCGAGTTCGGCCTGAGCGGCTTCCGCACTGGGGGCGGCGTAGATCGGTTTGATCGCGGCGGCCAGTCCTCTGCGGTCCTTCCAACTGGCGTAATCGAGGCTGTTGCGGATCAAATGGACGATGCAGGTTTGCAGCGTCGTGGCCGGAAACACTGCTGCCAGCGCTTCGGGCATGCCCTTCAGTCCGTCAGTGACGGCGATCAGGATGTCGTGAACGCCGCGCGTCTTCAAGTCATTGAACACCTTCATCCAGAACTTGGCGCCCTCGGTATTCTCGATCCACAGGCCCAGGATCTCCCGCGTGCCGTCGGGCAGCACACCCAGCGCCAGGTACACCGCCTTGTTGCGCACGACGGCGTCTTCGCGAATCTTGACCCGCAGTGCGTCGAAAAACACGACCGGATACATTGGCTCGAGCGGCCGGGCCTGCCAGGCGGTTACTTCGGCCATGACCTCGTCGGTGACCGAGCTGATGAAGTCGGGCGAGACCTCAGTGCCGTACTGCTCCAGCAGGAAGCCTTGGATCTCGCGTACGGTCATGCCCCGGGCATACATTGCGACGATCTTGTCGTCGAAGCCCGTGAAGCGCCGTTCGTGCTTGGGAATCAGGATGGGTTCGAAGCTGCCGTCGCGGGCACGCGGCACCTCGATACGGATCGGACCGTCTTCGGTCAGAACCGTCTTGGCCCCTTTGCCGTTGCGCTGATTCGTGGCGTTGGCCGGCTTGGCAGCACCGGGAGGGTAGCCGAGATGATGGTTCATCTCGCCGCCCAGTGCCCGTTCGATCAGCGCCTTCTTGAGCGCCAGCGTCGCGGCATTGATGGCTTCAGCCGTCATCGGACCGTTGCCGAACTGCTCAAGCAACTCGGCCGGAATCGCCGGCAGAGCCGCCGGCTGGGCTTTCGGTTTGCGAGGCATAAATTCTCCTTGGGAGCATGTTATGCCTTAAACACAAAATTCCTGACAGGCCCTCAAGGATCGATATCAAACATCAATATTCCCCGCCCTCAACGCATTAGACTCGATAAACGCCCGCCGCGGCTCCACCTCATCGCCCATCAGCGTCGTAAAGATCCCGTCCGCCGCAATGGCATCCTCGATCTGCACACGCAGCAACCGTCGCACATTCGGATCCATCGTCGTTTCCCACAGCTGCTCCGGGTTCATCTCGCCCAACCCCTTATACCGCTGTTTCGAAACATTCCGCTCCGCATCCGCGAGCAGCCACTTCATCGCGTTCTTGAAGTCCGTCACGGCCATGCTGCGCTCGCCGCGCTTGATCACCGCGCCGGCCTGAATCAGCCCTTCGAACGTCTTGGCCGTATTCACAAGCTGCTGATAATCCGCCGTGTGCTGGAACTCCTCGTCGATCACGGAAACGCGCACGTTGCCGTGATGCGCACGCTCGACGCGCAGCGACCGCAGTTCGCGCACCGGATCGTAAGCCGGCACCACACGCACTTCGTTCTTCAGCGTGTCGTCATGCAGAGCCGCGTGCAGCGCCTTCGCCGACGCCTCCGTCGACGCCTCGCTCGACAGATCGATCGAAACGCCATCCATGATCGCCTCGAGCGCCGCCGGGTCGTACAGGCGGCTCAGCCGCTCGATCACGCTCTGCGACATCAGATACGACCGCGCGAGCTCGCCGAGCGCATCGCCGGTGATCGGCGTCGCGTTCTCGCTCGGCAGCAGTTCCGAACCCTGCAGCGCGAGCCGCAGCATGTGCGCGTTCAGCTCCGCATCGTCCTTCAGATAGCGCTCGTCCTTGCCGGCCTTCACCTTGTACAGCGGCGGCTGCGCGATATACACATACCCGCGCTCGATCATCTCCGGCATCTGACGGTAGAAGAACGTGAGCAGCAGCGTGCGGATGTGCGCACCGTCGACGTCCGCGTCGGTCATGATGATGATCCGGTGATAGCGCAGCTTGTCGAGGTTGTAGTCGTCCTTGCCGATCCCGCAGCCGAGCGCGGTCACGAGCGTGACGATCTGCTCCGACGACAGCAGCTTGTCGTAGCGCGCCTTCTCGACGTTCAGCACCTTGCCGCGCAGCGGCAGGATCGCCTGGAACTTGCGGTCGCGCCCTTGCTTCGCCGAGCCGCCCGCCGAGTCGCCCTCGACGATGTAGATTTCCGACTTCGCCGGATCCTTCTCCTGGCAGTCCGCGAGCTTGCCCGGCAGCCCGACGCCGTCGAGCACGCCCTTGCGGCGCGTCATCTCGCGCGCCTTGCGCGCGGCATCGCGCGCGCGCGCAGCCTCGACGATCTTCCCGCAGATGATCTTCGCGTCGTTCGGCGTTTCGAGCAGGAACTCCTCGAGCGCCTTCGCGACGACTTCCTCGACCGGCGCACGCACTTCCGACGAAACGAGCTTGTCCTTCGTCTGCGAGCTGAACTTCGGCTCCGGCACCTTCACGGAGAGCACGCACGACAAGCCTTCGCGCATGTCGTCGCCGGTCGTCTCGACCTTCGCCTTCTTCGCGATTTCGTTATCGGCGATGTACTTGTTGATCACGCGCGTCATCGCGGCGCGCAGGCCGGTCAGATGCGTGCCGCCGTCGCGCTGCGGAATATTGTTCGTGAAGCACAGCACGTTCTCGTTGTAGCTGTCGTTCCACTGCATCGCGACTTCGACGCCCACGCCGTCCTTCTCGCCGATCACGTGGAAGATCGTCGGGTGCAGGTTGCTCTTCGTCTTGTTGATGTACTCGACGAAGCCCTTCACGCCGCCGGCGAACGCGAAATCGTCTTCCTTGCCCGAACGCAGGTCGGTCAGGCGGATCCGCACGCCGTTGTTCAGGAACGAGAGCTCGCGCATCCGCTTCGCGAGGATGTCGTAGTGGTACTCGACGGTGCCGAAGATCGTCGGATCGGCCATGAAGTGCACTTCGGTGCCGCGGTTCTCGGTATCGCCGATCACCTGCATCGGCGACACTTCCTCGCCGTCGACGACTTCGATCACGCGATCCTGCGCGACGCCGCGATGGAACTCCATGAAGTGCTTCTTGCCGTTGCGGCGCACGGTGAGGCGCAGCCAGCTCGACAGCGCGTTCACGCACGACACGCCGACGCCGTGCAACCCGCCCGACACCTTGTAGCTGTTCTGGTCGAACTTGCCGCCCGCGTGCAGCTCGGTCATCACGATCTCGGCGGCGCTGCGCTTCGGTTCGTGCTTGTCGTTCATCTTCACGTCGGTCGGAATCCCGCGGCCGTTGTCGACGACGGAAATCGAATTGTCGGCGTGAATCGTCACGTGGATGTCGTTGCAGTACCCGGCCAACGCTTCGTCGATCGAGTTGTCGAGCACCTCGAAGACGAGGTGGTGCAGACCGGTGCCGTCCGACGTGTCGCCGATGTACATCCCGGGGCGCTTGCGCACCGCCTCCAGACCCTCGAGGATCTGGATCGACGAGGCGCCGTAGCTGCTGTTATCGGGCTGCGAATTGTGCTGTTCACTCATGGATATCTTCCGGTTCTGCGAGGCCACTCAAGCGGCGGCGCTGTGCGTTTCCGCGAGGAAACGCCGGGCCGCTCCAGTTTTCCTGGCCCCTCCAGGGCGCCGGCCCGGCGCGGGGAGGAGGGGTTGTCGAATCGCCATAAAAACGCCAAAGGGGCTTGCCGCCCCCTGGAATGTGTCGTGTGTCGCGCGCGTCAGATGCGCATCGGCATCACGACATACTTGAACTCGTCGTTCTCGGGCACGGTGATCAGTGCGCTCGAGCTGGCATCGCCGAGGCTCACCTGCACGGTGTCGACCTTCAGGTTCGCGAGCACGTCGAGCAGATACGTGACGTTGAAGCCGATGTCGACCGTATCGCCCTGATACGCGATTTCCAGTTCTTCCTGCGCCTCTTCCTGATCGGCGTTGGTCGACATGATCTTCAGCTGACCGGGCGCGACGATGCAGCGTACGCCCTTGAACTTGTCCGAGGTCAGGATCGCCGCACGTTGCAGCGAACGCTGCAGTTCCTCGCGGCCGATCTGGAACGTGTTCTTGTGCGCCTTCGGAATCACGCGCTGGAAGTCGGGGAACTTGCCCTCGACGAGCTTCGACACCAACTCGACCTGGCCGAACGTGAACTTCGCCTGCGTCTGGGCGATGTCGATCGTGACGGTGTCGTCGATGTCTTCGAGCAGGCGCTGCAGCTCGAGAATGGTCTTGCGCGGAACGATCACTTCCTGGCGCCCGAACGTGCCGCCGTCGATCTTCATCGACGAGAACGCGAGGCGGTGGCCGTCGGTGGCCACGGCCATCAGCTGATCGCCGTCGACGACGAGCAGCATGCCGTTCAGGTAGTAGCGGATGTCCTGCTGCGCCATCGCGAAGTGCACCATGCCGAGCAGCTGGCGGAACGACTTCTGCGGGACGGTCAGGCTCGCGCCGAAATCCTTCGCCTGCGCGACGGTCGGGAACTCGTCGGCCGCGAGCGTCTGCAGTGCGAAGCGGCTCTTGCCCGACTGAACGGTGAGGCGCTTGTCCGCGAGCGACAGCGTGACCTGGCCGTCGGGCATCGCGCGCAGGATGTCGAGCAGCTTGCGGGCCGCGACGGTGGTGGCCACCTGGTCGCTGCCGACGCCGAAATCGGCGCGCGTCGTGATCTGCAGCTCCAGGTCGGTCGACAGGAAAGAAACGTCCGGGCCGTTCTTCGTGATCAGCAGGTTGGCGAGGATCGGCAACGTGTGGCGGCGCTCGACGATGCCGCTGACCGTTTGCAGCGGCCTGAGGAGGGTGTCTCGTTCGGTCTTGACCAGTTGCATAGAGTTCCTTCGTTGAGATGACGGCCTGCAGCGCAGCAGCCTCGCAGCGCCCCGCGGCCGGACGTATTGCCCGCCGACGCCGGGGCGGTCAAACCTGTATTGTGCCTCAAAACCGAATCGCCCCTCCTAAATTGGGGCGGACTCATGATTCTCAAGTGCGCGGCGCGCTCAACCCTTCAGCGTCTGCTCCAGCACGTGCAGTTCGTGGTTCAGCTGCGCGTCCTTGCTGCGTTCGTCGGCGATCTTGCGCACCGCGTGCAGCACGGTCGTGTGATCGCGTCCGCCGAACAGCTCGCCGATCTCGGGCAGGCTCTTTTGCGTCAGTTCCTTCGCCAGATACATCGCGATCTGCCGCGGCCGCGCGATGTTCGCCGGACGCTTCTTCGAATACATGTCGGCGACCTTGATGTTGTAGAAGTCGGCGACGGTCTTCTGGATGTTCTCGACCGAAATCTGCCGGTTCTGCACGGTCAGCAGATCCTTCAGCGCTTCCTTGGTCAGCTCGATCGAGATCTCGCGGCCGTGGAACTTCGAATACGCGAGGATCTTGCGTAGCGCGCCCTCGAGCTCGCGCACGTTCGAGCGCAGATGCTTCGCGACGAAGAACGCGACGTCTTCCGACAGGTTCACGCCTTCGGACTGCGCCTTGCGCATCAGGATCGCGACGCGCATCTCGAGCTCGGGCGGCTCGATCGCGACGGTCAGCCCGGAATCGAAGCGCGAGATCAGGCGATCGTCGATCCCCGAAATCTCCTTCGGATACGTATCGCTGGTGATGATCACCTGCGCCTTGTTCGCGACGAGCGCCTCGAACGCGTAGAAGAATTCCTCCTGCGTGCGCGACTTGCCCGAGAAGAACTGGATGTCGTCGATCAGCAGCAGGTCGAGCGAGTGGTAGTAGCGCTTGAAATCGTCGAACGCCTTGCGCTGGTACGCCTTCACGACGTCCGACACGTATTGCTCCGCGTGGATGTAGCGGATCCGCGCGCCGGGCTTGTCGAGCAGCAGCTGGTTGCCGATCGCGTGGATCAGGTGCGTCTTGCCGAGGCCGACGCCGCCGTACAGGAACAGCGGGTTGTACGAGATGCCGGGGTTGTCCGCGACCTGGATCGCGGCCGCGCGCGCGAGCTGGTTCGCCTTGCCGGTCACGAAGTTGTCGAACGTGAGCACCGGGTTCAGCTTCGAGCGCTCGTACATCGAATCGGCCTCGCCGCCTGCCGCGGGCGCGGCGCCGGGGCCCGGACGCCAGGTGCGCCGGCCGGCCGCCGCCTCGTGGGCGGGCAGGCTCGGCAGGTCGATGTCGGCGTCGTCGTTGTTCAGATGATGCGCGGCGGCGGCCGACGGCGTCATCGGCACGTCGGCCGGCGCGGCGGGCGCGGCCGACTGGTTCGCGGTCAGATTCGCCGCGATCGCGGCCACCGTCGCGGCCGGGCCGCTCGCGAGCGGCGCGCGCGGCGCAGCGGGCGCCGCGCCGGCCGCCGGGCTGCGCATGCCGGCCTTCGGATCGAGGACGAACTGGACTTCGATCGGCGCGTTCCAGAAATCGCGGGCCAGATCGGCGATCCGACCCGAAAACTGGCTCTTGACCCAGTCTAGCTTGAAGCGGTTCGGCGCAGCGATGGACAGCGTGTTCGCCGACGCATCGAAGGCCACCGGGGCCAAGGGTTTGATCCACGTCACGTACTGCTGGGGCGTCAATTCGCGCTCCAGCAGTGCGGAACAGTGTTGCCAGAAATCGTTCATCAAATGACTGTCGTTTTATGCGTGCACAGCGACTCGCCGGCGCCCTTGTCGCGGTCGCGCAACAAGGCCCGAAGCGGCGTGCGAGCGTGCTTCGGGCGCCTGCGTCACGGTCTGGGGCGAGGCAGGCGCGAGCCGAAGCGGCGTGCGGGATTCTTGGAGATAAGGCGAGATTCTAACGCCAAACGCGGTCACAGCGGGACTTATCCACAGGGTGCGATTGTGGGTCGCGGGGCCGGATCGGCGAGGGCCGGCACAGGCGCAAGCACCGTAAAGTATTGACCGTCAAGAGAAAAACGGTTTAAATAGCGGGTTCCGCGAAAACCAATCCTGTATTTCCGGCGATTGCGTTCGCCCGAAGGCGTCCGGTAAGGGCACGCGGTCCCCTGAATTTCGACATTCTCGAACAAGTGAGAGCATCATGAAACGTACTTACCAACCGTCCGTGACGCGCCGCAAGCGCACCCATGGCTTCCGTGTCCGCATGAAGACGGCAGGCGGCCGCAAGGTCATCAACGCTCGCCGCGCGAAGGGCCGCAAGCGCCTCGCCATTTAAGGCGGGTTGCGCGCTGTGTCCGCCGTCCGCAGCCCTGCGGAGGGTGCCGTCGAACCGGGTGCGAATCCGTTGCAGACGAAAGCCGCCTTCCCGAAAGCTGCGCGACTTCTGAAAACGGATGAATTTTCATCCGTTTTTCGTTTGCGCCCGTGGCGGCGCTCCGCGCATTTCGTGATCTACGGCAAGCCGACCGGCCAGCCCGCGCGACTGGGGCTCGTCGTCGGCAAGAAGTACGCGCCGCGTGCCGTGACGCGCAATCTCGTGAAGCGGCTTGCGCGCGAAGCGTTTCGCGTGCGGCGGGCCGAATTCGCGGGATACGACCTGCTGCTGCGGCAGCACACGCGCTTCGACAAGAAGGCGCTGCCGAGCGCGGCTTCCGCTCCGCTCGCGGCGATGTGCGCGGCCGAAATCCGCGAGCTGCTCGACAGAGCGGCCCGGGAAATCGCCCGCCGCGCGTCGAAGCCCGCGTCCGAGTGACGCATCCGTGCCGAAGCGCGGCGTTCGCGCCCGCGCGGCCGGTTTTGACGCGGCGCCGAACGGCGTCGCCCCAGGTATGAAAACGGTATTGACCGCCTTGCTGCGCTTCTACAAGGTTGCCGTGAGTCCGCTGCTCGGCAACCGTTGCCGTTTTTATCCTTCCTGTTCGGATTACGCGCGCGAGGCAATCCAGTATCATGGCGCCGCGCGCGGCACGTATCTCGCCGTCAGGCGCGTGTGCCGATGCCATCCGTTTTCCGCGGGCGGCATCGACCTCGTCCCGCCGCCCAACTCCGACACTCGCGCGCGCGGCGACGCCGACGCGCAGTCCCATCGACTCTGAGACAACGCATGGATATCAAACGCACCGTCCTATGGGTGATCTTCTTCATGTCAGCTGTCATGCTGTACGACAACTGGCAGCGGTCCCATGGACGCCCGTCGATGTTCTTCCCGAGCGCCACGCAGACGGCCCCCGCGGCTGCCGGCGGCGCGTCCGGCACCGGCGCGACGACGACGGCCGGCAACGTGCCGGCCCCCGCTGCCGGCGCCGCGCCCGCAACGACGGCGCCCGCCGCACAGGCGCAGCTCGTGAAGTTCTCGACCGACGTGTATGACGGCGAAATCGACACGCGCGGCGGCACGCTCGCGAAGCTCACGCTGAAGAAGCAGGGCGACGGCAAGCAGCCCGATCTGTACATCACGCTGTTCGACCACACGGCGGGCCACACGTACCTCGCGCGCACGGGCCTGCTCGGCGACTTCCCGAACCACAACGACGTCTATACGCAGGTCAATGCGGGCCCGACGTCGCTGTCGGGCGACCAGAACACGCTGAAGCTGTCGTTCGAGTCGCCGGTGAAGGGCGGCGTGAAGGTCGTGAAGACGTACACGTTCACGCGCGGCAGCTACGTGATCGGCGTCGACACGAAGATCGACAACGTCGGCACGACGCCCGTCACGCCGACGCTCTACATGGAACTCGTGCGCGACAACACGGCCGTCGAAACGCCGATGTTCTCGCATACCTTCCTCGGGCCGGCGGTGTACACGGACGCGAAGCACTTCCAGAAGATCAACTTCAGCGACCTCGACAAGAACAAGGCCGACTACGTGACGTCCGCCGACAACGGCTGGGTCGCGATGGTGCAGCACTACTTCGCGTCGGCGTGGATTCCGCAGCAGGGCGCGAAGCGCGACATCTACGCGGAGAAGATCGATCCGTCGCTGTACCGCGTCGGCGTGAAGCAGCCGGTCGCCGCGATCGCGCCGGGCCAGTCGGTCGACGTGCAGGCGCGCCTGTTTGCCGGTCCGGAAGAAGAGCGCATGCTCGAAGGCATTGCGCCGGGCCTCGAACTCGTGAAGGACTACGGCTGGGTGACGATCATCGCGAAGCCGCTGTTCTGGCTGCTCGAGAAGATCCACAGCTACGTCGGCAACTGGGGCTGGGCGATCGTGCTGCTCACGCTGCTGATCAAGGCCGTGTTCTTCCCGCTGTCGGCGGCGAGCTACAAGTCGATGGCGCGCATGAAGGAAATCACGCCGCGGATGCAGGCGCTGCGCGAACGCTTCAAGAACGATCCGCAGAAGATGAACGCGGCGCTGATGGAGCTGTACAAGACCGAGAAGGTCAATCCGTTCGGCGGTTGTCTGCCGGTCGTGATTCAGATCCCGGTGTTCATCTCGCTGTACTGGGTGCTGCTCGCGTCGGTCGAAATGCGCGGCGCGCCGTGGATTCTGTGGATTCACGATCTGTCGCAGCGCGATCCGTACTTCATCCTGCCGGTGCTGATGGCCGTCTCGATGTACGTGCAGACGAGCCTGAACCCGACGCCGCCGGATCCGGTCCAGGCCAAGATGATGAAGTTCATGCCGATCGCGTTCTCGGTGATGTTCTTCTTCTTCCCGGCCGGCCTCGTGCTGTACTACGTCGTGAACAACGTGCTGTCGATCGCGCAGCAGTACTACATCACGCGCAAGCTCGGCGGCGTCAAGAAGAAGCCCGCATGACGCAACGGCGCGCGCGCGATCTGCCCGCGCGCCGCGCATGCAAAAAAGCCGCATGGTTCCGCCATGCGGCTTTTTGTTTTCAGGCTGACCCGTCCTGAAATAGGTTGACACTTTTTCGCCGAGACGAAGAGGTGGCAAGTGGAACAAGGGATCAAGCGGACGCAGCGGGACTACAGCTTGGCTTTTAAGCTATCGGTGGTGGCCCAAGTCGAAAAAGGCGAGCTGACGTATAAAGAGGCGCAGCGGCGCTACGGCATCCAAGGACGCTCGACCGTGCTGGTATGGTTACGTAAGCACGGCTTGCAGGATTGGGCCGATCCATCCGGCCGTGCGCGATCGGGTTCTACTATGTCAAAGCAAGACGCCAAGCCGCTCACGCCGGAGCAGCGCATCAAGGAATTGGAAACGCAGCTGCGAGAGGCACAGGAGAAAGCTGCGTTGTTCGAGGCCGTGCTCGACGTGATGCGCAAGGACTACGGGATCACCGTAAAAAAGCCTTCGGGCAGGTCGTCGCGCAAAAGCGGATCAAAAAGCTGAGCGTCGAACGAGCCTGCCGCTACATGGGCATCAGCCGGCAAGCGTATTACAAGCGATGTCGCAGCGAGGAACGCCGCAGCACGCAAGCCGAAGTCGTGACGACGCTGGTGCGCGATATACGGCTGCGCCAACCGAGACTCGGGGCACGAAAGCTGCACCATCTGCTCGGGCCTGTCTTGGGTGAGCGCGGCATCAAGCTCGGGCGAGATCGATTGTTCGATGTGCTGCGCGCCGCGCGCCTGTTGGTCGTGCCACACCGGGCGTACCACAAGACGACGCAGAGCCATCATCGCTTCCGGCGACATCCGAATCTGCTTAAACCCGGGCCGGATCAGGTCGTGCCGACTGGGCCCGAACAAGTGTGGGTGGCCGACATCACCTATCTGCCCACGGCTGGCCCGTTCGTGTACCTGAGCCTGATTACCGATGCGTTCTCGCGCAAGATCGTCGGTCATCACGTTCACGACAGCCTACAGACCGAACAGGTCAGTCAGGCGCTGAAGAAGGCGTTGCGCACGCGCCAGACCAGCCAGCCCTTGATCCATCATTCCGATCGTGGGATCCAGTACTGCTCGACCTACTATCAGGACATCCATCGGCGTCACGGCTTGCGCTGTTCGATGACGGACGGCTACGACTGCTATCAAAATGCGCTGGCCGAGCGGGTCAACGGCATCCTCAAGGGTGAGTTCTTGCTGCAGCGTCCTGCTGACCTCGAGCAGGCCACCAAGATGGTCGAACAGTCCGTGCGCACCTACAACCACGAGCGGCCACATGCTGCCCTGAAATACAAAACGCCCGATGCGGTGCATCGGGCGTTCTAGCGTACGGATACTGTCAACCTATTCTAGGACTTGACAGGCGGCGCTTGGCGCGCCGCTCACGGTTTCTTTGCGTCGCCCTTCGGTTCGCCGTAGAACTGTTCGACGAGTTCCTGCACCAGATAACGCTGATGCGGCGACAGCGCTTCGATCTTCGATGCGAGCTCGATCGTCTCCGGTGTCGGCGGATAGCGTTCGTCGCGCGGCAGCGGTTGCGGCGTCGCATGATCGGCCGCGCTCGGCGACGGGCCGTAGTGCAGCCAGTGCAACTCGACGCGCAACCATTCGGCGAGCGTTTCGAGTTTGTCGGGCGTCGGAATGGTGCGGCCCGTCAGCCATTTGTGCGCGGTCTGCGGCGAAACCGGATGCGTTCCGCGATGACGCAGATTGAAGCGGTTGGCAAGCTCCGTCGCACCGGCGATCTTTTCCGGGCTGCGCCGCAAGGCGAATTTCAGGCGTTCCGAGAACGCCGCTTTTTCTTCGGGTGTCGGCATGGACGGGATTGTGCAATTCCGCCGACCCGTTTCAGACAACCGTATGGGATAAACATATCCTATGCAGACGAATCCCAACCTGTCGACCGGCGGGTGCGGAACGAAACGACCGGGCGCGAATGCGCGCCGGACGGCATACCGGTCCGAAGCGCGTCGCGCGACAGTGTACGGGACTGAGACACGGCTTATCCCCACCGGGATAAATTCGATACCGTCTGAAACGGCCAGATGCGCCCGCCGTGCGGGTGCGGGCGCGCTACAATGCCGGCGTTCGTTTGCCCGACCTGTTGCGCGGGCGCACCACTGACTGCCTGATCACCGCCTCCGATCCCCATGCTCGCTACCGATTCCGATCCGATCGTCGCCATTGCCACTGCTGCCGGCCGGGGCGGCATCGGCGTCGTCCGCGTATCGTTCGGGCGCGGCGGCGAGGCGGCGGCGCTGCCGATGATCGACGCACTATGCGGTCAGCGGCTCGCGCCGCGCCATGCGAGCTACGTGCCGTTCCTCGACGCGCAGGGCGCGCCGCTCGATCGCGGCATCGCGCTGTACTTCCCGGCGCCGCACTCATATACGGGCGAGCACGTGCTCGAACTGCAGGGGCACGGCGGCCCGATCGTGATGCAGCTGCTGCTGCAGCGCTGCCTCGACGTCGGTCGCGCGGTCGGACTGCGGCTCGCGGAGCCCGGCGAATTCACGCGCCGCGCATTTCTGAACGACAAGCTCGATCTCGCGCAGGCCGAAGCGGTCGCCGATCTGATCGAGGCAAGCACCGAGGCAGCCGCGCGCTCGGCCGGGCGCTCGCTCGACGGGGCGTTTTCGCGGCAGATTCATGCACTCGTCGACGACGTGATCGATCTGCGGATGCTGGTCGAGGCGACGCTCGATTTTCCGGAAGAGGAAATCGACTTTCTCGAAGCGGCCGACGCACGCGGCAAGCTCGCGAAGATCCGCGCGCAGCTCGCGCACGTGCTCGGCGATGCGCGGCAGGGCGCGCTGCTGCGCGAAGGGCTGTCGGTCGTGCTCGCGGGGCAGCCGAACGTCGGCAAGTCGTCGCTGCTGAACGCGCTGGCCGGCGCGGAGCTCGCGATCGTCACGCCGATCGCCGGCACGACGCGCGACAAGGTCGCGCAGACGATCCAGGTCGAAGGGATTCCGCTGCACATCATCGATACGGCCGGCCTGCGCGAGACCGAGGACGAGGTCGAGCGGATCGGGATCGCGCGCACGTGGAGCGAGATCGAGCGCGCGGACGTCGTGCTGCATCTGCTCGATTCGCGCACCGGGATGACCGCGGACGACGACGCAATCGCCGCGCGTTTCCCGGCCGGCGTGCCGGTCGTGCGCGTGCTGAACAAGACGGATCTGACCGGCGTGCCGGCATCGGCTGCACATCCGGCCGAGGAAGGCGATCTGACCGAAGTGCATCTATCCGCGAAGCGCGGCGACGGGATCGACCTGCTGCGTGCGGAGCTGCTGCGCATCGCCGGCTGGCAGGCCGGCGCGGAAGGCGTGTATCTCGCGCGCGAGCGGCATCTGATCGCGCTGCGCGCCGCGCAGGATCACCTCGCGCGCGCGGCCGAGCATGCGGAACAGCGTGCGCAGTCGCTCGATCTGTTCGCGGAGGAGCTTCGGCTCGCGCAGGAACAGCTCAATGCGATTACGGGGGAATTTACTTCGGACGATCTGCTGGGCGTGATCTTCAGCAGGTTTTGCATCGGGAAGTGACGCGGCAATCGCCGCCATCACTTCACCTTCAACGCCGCGCGCCGAGGCGCGGCAAGCGGGGCGTCATCGCGTTGCCGAAGCGCCCGTGCGCGGCATCGGCATCAGTCCCAATGCCGATGATGATGGTGATACCCGCCGTCGTAATAGCCGCCGTCCGGCACGACGATGCAGCCGCTCAGCAACGCGGCCACACCGGCAATCAGCAACAGAGTCTTTTTCATCGCGTTCACCCGCTGGATTCGATATGGAACCCAGCATAGCGAGCGCCCCGAACACCGGCTGTAAGGATTCGTTTCCCCGGCGTCCATTGCGTAACGGCGCATTATTCCGGTCAGAATGACCGTAACAAATCGCCGAAACCGCTGACGTTTCGAGCTGTCGGGCCGCAAAAGGACGCGCAGGACGCGTGGCGCGGCGGCGGCGTGCGCGCGCGTCGCCTCAGGTGCCGATGCCGGGCCCGAAATTGCCGGCGACCCAGCGCGTGACGGCATCGACGTCCGGATAATCCTGCTCCGGCAGGCCGTCGAGCATCGACAGCACTTCGTTGCTCGCGCCGGCGTCGCGCGCGGCGTCCACGATCGCGTCCTTGTTCGCCGGGTAGCGGACGGCGGCGAGCACGTCGGCGATTTGCAGATCGATCGCTTCGTTCGGAATGTCGTGTGCGGGAGTGGGCAGTTTGTCGTTCACGTCGGAATCTCGCGGTCGGGGCAGATGAGGCCGCCGCGCGGCGGCGCGGCCGCGGGCGCGTCGCCGCGCGGCGGGCGATTCAGTGGCCGCGACGCACGCGGCGCCACGGATGCTTCCAGTCGATATGCGGCGCGTGTTCGTCGCGCGGATGCTGGCGGCGATGTTCCTGCCAGAGTTCGTCGGAAAACAGCGCTGCGACAATGACGAGCGGCAGCACGAGAAAGATGCCGAGAATGACATGCTCGATCACGATAGCCTCCTTGCGGTGGCAGGAACCCTTGCTCCCATTCTAGGCTCTGAACTTCGCCGGCGTTCAACTTCTTACAACGCGCCGCGCGGCGGCCGCGACAGCGGACGCACGCGTTCGACGCACACGCCGGCCTCAAAAAAGGACGCGAATATGCAACTTCAGAACGAGACCCATACGCTTGCGCTGCGCCCGCTGGAACGTCAGGACCTGCGCTTCGTTCACGAGCTGAACAACGACGCGAAAATCATGCGCTACTGGTTCGAGGAACCGTACGAAACGTTCGCCGAGCTGTCGCAGCTGTACGACCGCCACGTGCACGATCAGCGCGAACGCCGCTTCGTCGCGGTCGACACGCAGGGCGAACTGGTCGGGCTCGTCGAGTTGATCGAGCTCGACTACATCCATCGCCGCGGCGAGTTCCAGATCATCATCGCGCCGCAGCGTCAGGGGCGCGGCTATGCGGGGCAGGCAACGCGGCTCGCGATCGAGTACGCGTTCAAGGTGCTGAACCTGCGCAAGCTGTATCTGATCGTCGATACGTCGAACGCGGCGGCGATTCACATCTACGAAAAGTGCGGTTTTCAGCACGAGGCCGAATTGAAGGAAGAATTTTTCGGCAACGGCACGTATCACAACGCGTATCGGATGTGCATCTTCCAGCGCGACTATTTTGCGAAGCAGCAAGCGGCGTAATCGAACCGCGCGAATGGCCGGGCCGATCCGGATAAATACGGATCGGCTTATTTCTGGCATTTTTCTTGAATGATGTAAATCGGATAGCGCAGCGCAATAATCGGGCAGCGCGTCGCACGACTTTATGTGCGTTGCATCAAAATGGTCTGGACATCGAAATGGATTATCCAAACCGTTCATGCCGTGCGCTGTAACTGCGTTGAAAGCCTTGTCACGTAACGCTCTGCGAACTGTCGCCATCAATCCGGCCGCCGTGTAGCCGAAGCGCGGCGGGCGTTGCCGACGCCAAAAAACGCTCGCGCGCAGGGTGCGACAATTCGCCGCTATTGCGATCGCACAACAAATGTGCTTGCTATCGTTTGCCGGTCTTCTAAAGTGAAAAACGCGGGTTCACGATCACCTTTAAACACATAGCTAACCCCAGCCTGGTGCCCGCAAGCCTGGAGACAAAACATGATGAAGCGTACCGGTGTCTTTCTTGCCCTCGTCGGCGCGTGTGCGATGGTGTCGATTGCCCAGGCGGGCGGCGATGTAGCCGTTCAGCCGAAGCAGGAAATCCAGTTGACGAAGAATGCCTGGGGCTGCCTGTCGAAAGACAATCTGGATTCCGTACTGAGTCACGAACGCGACGGCAAGGCGCAGGCGAAGCAGCAGTACTTCGACGACTTCCGTTGCCTGTCGGTACCGGAAGGCCAGCGTTTCCGCGTGGTGTCGGTCGAGCACGGCGACGTGCAGTTCGTCAGCGCGGACAACAGCGACCAGCAAGGTCTCTGGACGGACGCGCGCTTCATCAAGCAGTAACGCGCAGTCGCACGACGACGCGACGCGGCAGGCACCGCGTGCGCCGGCTCGCCGAGCTGGCGGCGCGGATCGGACGCGGCCCGGCAATGCCGGGCCGTTGTGCTATGGGCATGCGGCGACACGCGCGGCCGCACGCATTCGGTATCATCACGGCCCGACCGAACCGAATGCCCGCCCGGGCCGCATCCGCATGGCGCTGAAATCCACGATCTACAAAGCCGAACTGCAAATCGCCGACATGGATCGGCATTACTACGCCGATCATGCGCTGACGGTCGCGCGTCATCCGTCCGAAACCGACGAACGGATGATGGTGCGGATCGCCGCGTTCGCGCTGCTCGCGCACGAGCGTCTCGAGTTCGGCAAGGGATTGTCGGACACCGACGAGCCCGATCTGTGGCAGAAGGATCTGACCGGCGCGATCGACGCATGGATCGAGGTCGGCCAGCCCGACGAGCGGCGCATCGCGAAGGCAGCGGGCCGCGCCGCACAGGTCACGGTGATCGCGTACGGCGGGAAGACGTCGGATATCTGGTGGCAGGGCGTGCGCAGCAAGGTCGAGCGGCTGCGCAACGTGCAGGTGCTGTCGCTCGCGGAAGGCGTCGCGGCCGCGCTTGGCCGCCTCGCGGAGCGCACGATGCGCCTGCAGTGCACGGTGCAGGACGGCGCCGCGTGGATCTCGAGCGCCGATCACGATCCGGTCGCGGTCGAATGGACGACGCTGAAGGCGCGCGCCGACGCGTGAGCGCGCCATCCGCGGCCCGCACGCTCAGCCGACGACGGCAGGCGGCCCCTTGAACTCCAGCATGTTTCCTTCCGGATCGAACAGGTAGATCGACGGCCCGTAGCCGCCGGCGCCGTAGCGCTCGATCGGCTCGCCGGGCCGCGCACCGAAACGGGCGAAGTGCGCGATCAGCGCGTCGGGGTCGAACGGTTCGACGCGCAGGCACACGTGATCGACGTTGCGCCCGGCGCCGGGCGGCCCGCTGTCGGCGCGGTCGATCTTGCTGCCGACGGCGAGCAGGTCGATCAGCGCGTCGCCGGCGCGCAGTTGCACGAGGCCGAGATCGGGCTGCTCCTTCTCGACGTGACAGCCGACGGCATCGCAGTAAAAGCGCGTCATCGCAGCCATGTCGGTGACGCGCAGCACGACGTGGTCGATGCCGCGCAGGGTCGGTTTCATGGACGAACGCTCCTTCGCCAGGCAAGGTTCATCGAGTGTAGACCACGCACGCGCATCGGCCGGAACACGGCACAATCGACGGACGAAAAAAAGCCCGTTCACGCGGAACGGGCTTAATCCATATCAGGAGGAGACATGGAGGAGACAGGAACCACTATACACATACGAATGGTGCGATGCAATATCGTGTGTGTAAAAAAACGTCAGGACGGCGTTTTGTCGCACCCGCAGTGCAGCAAAATTGTGACGGCGCGATGACAGGCGGCGTCGCTTGCGGCCCCGATTTGCGCCGCGGATGACAGCGCAAGATTCGGCGCGCGACTGTACGTGCCGGCGCCTAAAGTGGGCACCGTCTACACTCGAGAGTGCGAGGTTACGATGAAAACCGCCTATCCGACCGACGATGCCCGCTGGGGCGCCGTGACTGCCCGCGATCCGCACGCGGACGGCGCGTTTTTCTACGCAGTCCGCACGACGGGCGTGTTCTGCCGTCCGAGCTGCGCGTCGCGGCTGCCGCGCCGCGAGCACGTGGCGTTCTTCGACGATCCGGCCGCCGCGCGGGCGGCAGGCTTCCGGCCCTGCAAGCGCTGTCAGCCGGAAGGGCTGCCGCGCGAGTTCGAGATCGTCAATCGCGCCTGCGCGGTGCTCGATGCCCATTCGGAGCGGCTGACGCTGCAGCAGCTGAGCGACGCCGTGCATGTGAGCCCGTTTCATCTTCAGCGGCTGTTCAAGCGCGTCGTCGGCGTGTCGCCGCGGCAATACCAGGCCGCACAGCGCGGCGCCGCGCTGCGCCAGGCGCTGCAGCGCGGGCAGCCCGTCACGCGCGCCGCGGTCGACGCCGGCTTCAATTCGCCGTCGCGGCTCTACGCGTCGGTGCCGCGCGAGCTCGGGATGGCGCCGTCCGCGTTTCGCCGGCAAGGCGCGGGGCTGCGGATCGACTATGCGACCGCGCCGACGTCGCTCGGCACGGTGCTCGTCGCCGCGACCGACAAAGGCATTTGCCGGATCGCGTTCGGCGACGAACCGGCTGCGCTCGTGCACGAACTGAAGGCGAGCTTCGCGCGGGCCGAGCTCGTCGAATCGCCGGCGCGGCTCGCACCGTTCATCGCGCAGATCGGCGCCTATCTGGACGGCACGCGGCACACCTTCGACTTGCCGCTCGACATCGCGCCGACCGCGTTCCAGCAGCGCGTCTGGGAAGCGCTCACGCATATTCCGTACGGCGAGACGCGCAGCTATTCGGAGATCGCCGCAGCGCTCGGCGCGCCGGGCGCGGTGCGCGCGGTTGCGTCCGCGTGCGCGTCGAATCCGGTCGCGCTCGCGATTCCGTGTCATCGTGTCGTGCAGAAGGGCGGCGCGCTCGCCGGCTATCGGTGGGGCGTGCGCCGCAAGGCGACGCTGCTCGCATCCGAAGCGCGCCGCGCACGCGACGACGAACCGGCCACGGCCGCCATCGAGGAGGACAGCACAGCTTGAGCATCGAAATCGCAACGATCGCATCGACAGCGGACGGCGGCCACGTGCCGCCGTCGGCGCAACTGGAACTGCGCTTCAAGGCGCCGTACGACTGGCCGCGCGTGCTGCGCTTTTTCAGCGGCCGCGCGATCCCCGGCGTCGAGCAGGTCGCGCACGGCGTCTATCGACGCATCGTCGATCTGCACGGCGAACCGGGCCGGCTCACCGTGACGCGGCATCCGCGTCGGCATTGTCTGATCGCGACCGTCGAAGGCGCGGCGGCGCGCCACGTCGACGATGCATTCGCCGCGCGTGTCGCGTCGATGTTCGATCTCGGCGCGGACCCGGCCGCGATCGGCAGCGGGCTCGCGCGCGACCCGTGGTTCGCGCCGCTCGTCGCGGCCGCGCCGGGGCTGCGCGTGCCCGGCGCGTGGTCGGGTTTCGAGCTGGCGGTGCGGGCGATCGTCGGCCAGCAGGTTAGCGTGAAGGCCGCGACGACGATCGTCGGGCGGCTCGTCGAACGCGCGGGCGAGCGCGTGCGGCATGACGATGCAGATACGGCCGACGGTGCGCCCGCCTGGCGCTTTCCGACGCCGGACGCGCTCGCCACGTGCGATCTCGCGAAGATCGGCATGCCGGGCAAGCGCGCGGCCGCGCTGACCGGGATGGCGCGCGCGGTCGCGGCCGGCGACGTGCCGGTCGACACCGCGCAGGCCGATCTCGCGACGCTGCGCGCCGCGTGGCTCGAATTGCCCGGCATCGGCCCGTGGACGGTCGAATACATCGCGATGCGCGCATGGCGCGATCCGGACGCGTGGCCCGCGTCTGATCTGGTCCTGATGCAGTCGATCGCCGCGCGCGATCCGTCGCTCGACCGGCTCGCGAGCCAGAAGCAGCGCACCGAGGGCTGGCGGCCGTGGCGCGCGTACGCGGCGCTGCATCTGTGGAACGAGGTCGCGGACCGGATGGGCGCCGCGCGCGGCGGCTAGCCGCTATTGCATCGGAACCGGCGCTGCGTACGATGGCCGCGCGCCGCGTTCCGTCGGACGAATCCGCAACCGCCTGCGCAGCCGCCTCGCTGCGTGCTGCATAACGTCGGCGCAACGCCGCACGCCGCGCGCCCGGACCGTCGATTTCACGCCCGCGCGCGCGCCGGCGCACCTCAAGCGCGTGTTTCGGCGAGATGTTAAAGTGCCCGCTACCAACGAAGCGACCAATAATCCAGCCGGCCGCGCGGCATCGTCCTGCGGCCGTCCCGCACTTGCGCATCCATGTCGAACACCATGACTCACCGCCAGTCCGAACTGCTGCTGAATCGCCTCGATGCGCTGAGCACGGGCCCGACGCGGCAGCATCTGCCCGACGGCCTGCGCGGCATCGAAAAGGAAAGCCTGCGCGTGACGCGCGACGGGATGATCGCGTTCACGCCGCACCCGCGCGCGCTCGGATCGGCACTCACGCATCCGTCGCTGACGACCGATTATTCCGAAGCGCTGCTCGAGCTGATCACCCCCGCGGAAGGAGACGCCGCGCTGACGCTCGAACGCCTCGACGAACTGCATCGCTACGTGTACGCGTCGCTCGGCGACGAGCTGCTATGGAACAACTCGATGCCCGGCCTGCTGCCCGCCGACGACGAGATCCCGATTGCGAACTACGGCACGTCGAACATCGGTCGGCTGAAGACGGTGTATCGCCGCGGCCTCGCGTATCGCTACGGCCGCACGATGCAGTGCATCGCGGGCATCCACTACAACTACTCGCTGCATGAGGAAGTGTGGCGGCGGCTGCATGCGGACGAAGGATCGACCGCGACGCTCGTCGACTATCAGTCCGAGCGCTATCTCGCGCTGATCCGCAACTTCCGGCGCCGCAGCTGGCTGCTGATGTATCTGTTCGGCGCGTCGCCCGCGCTCGACACGAAGTTCCTGCGCGGCAAGCCGAACACGCTCGAAGCGTTCGACGCCGATACGCTGTACCGCCCGTATGCGACGAGCCTGCGCATGAGCGATCTCGGCTACTCGAACACGACCGCACAGGCCGCGCTGCACGTCGACTACAACACGCTGCCCGGCTATCTCGACGCGCTGTCGAAGGCCGTCAGCGAGCCGTATCCGCCGTACGAGGCGATCGGCACGCACCGCGACGGCGAGTGGATCCAGATCAACACGAACGTGCTGCAGATCGAGAACGAGTTCTACTCGACGATCCGGCCGAAGCGCGTCACCTATTCGGGCGAGCGTCCGCTGCATGCGCTCGCGTCGCGCGGCGTGCAGTACATCGAAGTGCGCTGCCTCGACATCGATCCGTTCGAGCCGACCGGCATCGCGATCGACACCGCGCGCTTTCTCGACGCGTTTCTGCTCGCATGCGCGCTCGACGCGAGCCCGACGCTCGACTGCGACGCGTACAAGGAAGCGAATGCGAACTTCGCGAGCGTGACGATGGAAGGCCGCAAGCCGGGACTGATGCTGACGCGCGACGGCGAGCCGATCGCGATGCGCGCGTGGGCCGATGCGCTGATGGCCGACATCGAAACGATCGGCCGCCGTCTCGACGAGATTCGCGGCGACGATGCGCATGCGCGCGCGATCGCCGCGCAGCGCGAGAAGCTCGCCGATCCGGAACGCACGCCGTCGGCGCGTGTGCTGCGCACGATGCGCGAGAACGGCCACTCGTTCCTCGCGTTCGCGCGCGCGCAGAGCGAAGCGCATGCCGCGTACTACCGTGCGCATCCGCCGTCGGCGGACGCGATGCGCGCATCGACCGCACTGGCCGAGCAGTCGCTCGCCGAGCAGGCGGAGCTGGAAGCGAAGGAGGCCGGATCGTTCGACGCGTTCGTCGCGGCCTATCGCGCATATACGCTGAACCGCTTCAGCGTCTGACGTGCGTCGCGGCGCACTGCGCCGCGCACGTCGGCGCCCGTCGGGCGATCTTGCTGCGAGCGCCTCAGCACGTGCGGCGCGCCATCAGTGGTGCGCATACGTCTCGCGATCGGCTGCGCGCGGCAGCGCCGGCTTGCCCGATTCGACATTCGCACGGCCGGTGCCGCCATATCCGGCGCGTTCGCGCGCAGCGGCCGCGCGTCGCATGATCGTCTGCATGTCGTCCGGGAAGTTCGGGCTGCTCGCGAGGCTCGCGCGATAGCCAACCGCCTGCAGTTCGGCGAGTTCCTGACGAACCTCGGCGCGCGTCAGCGGCCGCGATGCGGGCTGCGCGTGCGCCGCGCACGTCGAGCCGATCAGCAGCGCAGCACATACGGCCTGTTTCAACGTGTTCATATCGTGTTTGGCTCCATGGCATGCCGGCGCGGCGCCGTCGGCGGCGCGGCCGGATTCGATGCAGCGAGTCTAGACTTCGGACGCCCAACGAAACATCCCGCTCGCAGACAGGCTCCTTTGTTCGACACGCAACATTGCGGCGGCGCGACGCGACGCGACGCGCGCGTAGCTGTCGTGCCTGTCAGCGCGCTGCCCGCTGCGCGTCGGCGAACGGCCGCGCACAGCGGCCGGCCTCGGGCTTGCCCTCCCTTGTACAAGCGGCACGTGGCTCCTAACCTCTTTTAAGCGACCGATCGGTTGGCGACGCAGACCGTTGCATGCGCAAGCGGCCGATCGATCGGCTCGTCGTCCATCCAGAGGAGACACGATGAATCCCACAGTCGCTCTACCGCCCGGCATCGTCTTCGCGCAGCCGCTGACGCCCGTCGCCGGCTCGCTGCTGCTCTCGTTCCTCGTCGCCGTGATTCCGATCGCCGTTGCGCTGATCGCGCTCGGCGTGCTGCGCCGCCCTGCGTGGCAGGCGTCGCTCGCCGGGCTCGTCGCGGGCCTCGCGGTCGCGATCGGGGCGTGGGGGATGCCGGCCGGTCTCGCGTTCGATGCGGTCGGCGCCGGAATGGCGCTCGCCGTCGTGCCCGTGATGTGGATCGTCTTCAACGCGCTGCTGCTGTACAACATCGCGGTGAAGTCGGGCCGCTTCGACCAGTTCCGGCAATGGATGCTCGACAATCTGCCCGACGACCGCCGCCTCGTGCTGCTGGTCGTCGCGTTCTCGTTCGGCTGTCTGCTCGAAGGGATCTCGGGGTTCGGCACGCCGGTCGCGATCACCAGCGCGTTGCTGATCGCGCTCGGCTTCCCCGCGCTCGAAGCGCTGACCTATACGCTGCTGTTCAATACCGCGCCGGTCGCGTTCGGCGCGCTCGGCGTGCCGATCACGGTGCTCGGCGCCGTCACGTCGCTGCCGCCGACGACGCTTGCCGCGATGGTCGGCCGCCAGCTGCCGTTCTTCGCGCTGCTGCTGCCGTTCTACGTGGTTGGCGCGTACGGCGGCATGCGTTCGATCGCGCGGCTGTGGCCTGCGCTGCTCGTATCGGGCGGCAGCTTCGCGCTCGCGCAGTTCGTCACGTCGAACTATCTCGGCTATCAGCTGACTGACGTGCTGTCGTCGCTCACGTCGCTGATCGTCACGATCGGCTTCCTGCAGATGTGGAAGCCGCAGCCCGATCCGCAGTTCTCGCTCGCACGCGGCGCGGGCGCGGGCACGGAGACGGGCGTGGGCACGGGCGGCAGCGGCATGCGCGCCGGATTCGGCGGCTGGCTGCCGTGGATCGTCGTGTCGGTCGTCGTGATCGTGTGGGTGCATGCGAACATCGCGGCGATCGGCGACGTGAAGATCAAGTGGCCGGGGCTGCACAATGCGGTGTTCGTGTCGCTGTACCAGAAGCCGTATGCGGCGATCTGGGACTTCCAGCCGCTCGGCACGGGCACCGCGATCCTCGTGGCCGCGATCATCACCGCTGCGCTCACGCGCACGGGCGTCGGCGCGTTCTTCGAGTGCGTGGTGAAAACGTGGCGGCAGACGTGGATCGCGATCGTCACGGTGATGATGATCGTCGGGCTCGCGTACCTGCTCAACTACTCGGGCATCAGCTATACGCTCGGCACCGGCGTCGCATCGACGGGCGCGCTGTTTCCGCTCGTGTCGGCGTCGCTCGGCTGGATCGCGGTGTTCCTGTCGGGCAGCGATACGTCGGGTAATGCGCTGTTCGGCAATCTGCAGGTCGTCGCCGCGCGGCAACTCGGCCTCGATCCGGTGCTGATGGCCGCGACCAATTCGTCGGGCGGCGTGATGGGCAAGATGATTTCGCCGCAGAATATCGCGACCGGCGTGTCGACGACCGATTTGAAAGGGCGCGAAGGGATCGTGTTCGCGCGCACGTTCTGGCACAGCGTCGTGCTGACGCTGCTGCTCGGCGTGCTGGTCTTCCTGCAGCAGCACGTGCTCACATGGATGATCCCGGCGCTGCCGAAGTGAGCGCTGCGCCGCCGCGGCGGCGCAAGCTTTTTGGAAACTGAAAACTGTTGACAATATGTCGGGCTAAGGGTATACAGGGATCATTCGCCGATATGGCGCCCCTGTTTCCTGCCGCAGCCTTGCTGCCTGCCCGACCATGACTGCCCCGAACGCGCTGAACGCCATCGAACTCCTGCAAAGCCAGTCGCTCGCGATGATCGTCCAGGACATGCTGGAGCGCGCGATCGTGTCCGGCGAATACGCACCGGGCGAGAAGCTGAACGAAGTCGAGATCGCGACGAAGCTGAACGTGTCGCGCGGGCCGGTGCGCGAAGCGTTCCGTGCGCTCGAGCAGGCCGGCCTGCTGCGCAACGAGAAGAACCGCGGCGTGACCGTGCGCGTCGTGCCGCTGCGCGAGGCCGAGGAAATCTACGAGGTGCGGGCGATGCTCGACGAATCGGTCGCGCGCGCGCTCGCGAAGCGCATGTCGGCCGACACGCTGAAGATCCTGAAGGGCATCGTCAAGTCGATGAAGGAGGCCGCGAAGACACACGACGTCACGCGCTACACCGAGCTCAACGTGCAGTTCCACGATGCGATGGTGGTCGGCGTCGGCAATACGCATCTCACCGATACGTATCGCCGGCTCGTTCGCCAGCTCGGGCTGCTCCGCCAGGCGGCGATCGAGGCGGAAGAGGATGCGATCGCGGTGTCGGCGGCCGAGCACGACAAGATCGTGCAGGCGCTCGCCGACGGCGACGAGGAGAAGGCCGTCGCGCTCGTGCGCGAGCACGTCGCGCACGGTCTGGCGCGGATGCGGCGCACGCACGAGCAGGGCCTGCCGGCGGCCGGCAAGGCGGCGCGCGAGAAGGCGCGCGCGTAGCGCTCGGCACGCGCGGCCGTGCACCGCGCCGCGTACGCAGGTCACGCGGCATGAACAAAGGGACGCCTTTCCGGCGTCCCTTTTTTCATCTGCTGCTGCGGCGGCGCGCGACGCGCGACTCATCCCTTGTCGGCCTTGCCGGCCGCGCTCGCGAACTTCGCGAGCCACGTGTCGACGGCCGCCGGCCGTCGGTTTTCGTCTTCCGCGCGTTCCTTGCGGCGGATCGCATTGCGCACGACATGCGCACCTACGTAGCGCAGCGGCTCCGGCGGGAAGCGGCCGAGCGGCCCTCGCACGAGCGGGCTGCGTGTCCATGCGTTGTCGGCGTCGAGCACGAGCGACGACAGGATCTGCCCGCCCATGTACGTCGGCCCGACGCCGTTGCCGGAATAGCCGAAGCCGTAGTACACGTTCGGCGCGCCGTCGAGCCGGCCGAAGAACGGAAAGCCCGTCACCGAACGGTCGGACGGCCCGTTCCAGCTCGCGGTGATCGGCACGCCGGCGAGCGACGGAAAGAACGCGTGCAGGCTTCGCGTGAGTTCGCTCTCGTACGGCGAGCGGCGATCGAAGACAGGTGCGATCCGGCTGCGCCACGAGAACGTGTTGCCGCCCTTGCCGAGCATCAGCCGGCCGTCGACCGTCGTCCGGTAGTAGTAGACGAAGATCCGCGAGTCGAGCACCGACACGCCGTCGACGAGCCCCGTGCGTTCGAGCAGCTCCGGGCATCGGTCGGTGATCACCATGTCGCTCGAGACGACCGCGATCGTCCGTTCGAACTGCGGGAAACGGCTCGCCATCCATGCGTTGATGGCGAGCACGAGTTTCTTCGCGGTCACGCTGCCGCACGGCGTGCGCACGACCACCGGCTGGCCCGGCGTAAACGCGAGCATCGGCGTGCGTTCGTAGAGGCGGATGCCCATCGCGAGCGCGACGCGGCGCAGGCCGCGCACGAGCTTGCCCGGATGGACGGTCGCCGCGATCGGCGAGTACACGCCGTCCAGATTGCGTGCGGACCCCGAGCGGCGCGCGACCTCGGCCGGCGGCAGCGGCTCGTAGCTGTGGATGCCGCACGCGGCCAGCGCATCGAGCACCGGCGCGAGCGTGCCGATCTGCGCAGGCGAGGTCGCGGTGTAGAGCGTGCCGTCGAGCCGCAGTTCCGCGTCGACCGCATGCTCGCGGCAGAAGTCCGCGATGTGCTGCACGGCCGCTTCCGATGCCTTCACGAGCCGGATCGCCTCGGCCTCGCCGAACAATCGCCGCAACGTCAGGAATTTCGCGGACCACGTGAGCAGGCATCCGCCGTTGCGGCCGCTCGCGCCGGCGCCGCACAGGTCGCTCTCGACGATCGCGATGTCGAGCGCCGGATTCTGCCGCTTCGTCTGGATCGCGGTCCAGAGTCCGGTGAAGCCGCCGCCGACGATGCAGACGTCCGCCTGCGTCGCGCCCTGCAGCGCGGGCGCGAGATCGCCGTCGTTGAACAGCGCTTGTTCGATCCAGAAAGGTCGCATCGAAGGTTCAGCCGGTTGAGTGGAGGGCCGCGCGCGTGCACGGCCCGAACGGTGTCGGTGTGGCATGCATCACGCGGCCGCTTCGGCGGACATGCGCTGCACGCCCATCGCCTTGAGCGTGTCGGCGATCGCGGCGACGGCGCCCGGAATGCCCGCTTCGCCGAAGTGGCCGATGCAGCCGACGCGGAACGTCTCGACCTGCGTGAGCTTGCCCGGATACAGAATGTAGCCGCGCTTTTTGACCTCTTGATAAAAGGTCTTGAAGTCGTACTTCGGATCGTCCGGCGCATGGAACGTGACGATGATCGGCGCCTGGATCGCCGGATCGAGGAATGGGCGGAAGCCGAGCGCGCGCATCCCGTCGATCAGCGCACGATAGTTGCGCTGATAGCGGCCGCCGCGCGCGGCGAGCCCGCCTTCGTCGAGGTATTGCGCGAGCGCCGCGTCGAGTGCCGCGACGACGTGCGTCGGCGGCGTGAAGCGCCACTGCGTCGTGCGCTGCATGTAGACCCACTGGTCGTACAGGTCCATCGCGAGCGAATGGCAGTTGCCTTCGCAACGTTCGAGCGTGCTGCGCTTCACGATCACGAAGCCGATGCCTGGCACGCCTTCGAGGCACTTGCCCGACGCCGCGATCACCGCGTCGAACGGCGTCGTGCGCGCATCGATCTCGATCGCGCCGAACGAACTCATCGCGTCGACGATCAGCCCGCGGCCGTGCTTCGCGACGACCTGCGCGATCTCGTGCAGCGGATTCATCACGCCGGTGCCCGTCTCGCAGTGCACGAGCGCGACGTGCGTGATGCCGGGATCGGCGGCGAGCGCGCGATCGACGTCGGCCGGATCGACGCGGCGGTCTTCGCTGTAGTCGATCGTCGTCAGCCGGCGGCCGAGCACGCGGCAGATCTTCGCGATGCGCTGGCAGTACGCGCCGTTGTTCGGCACCAGCACGTGGCCGTCGCGCGGCACGAGCGTGCCGATCGCCGCTTCGACCGAGAACGTGCCGCTGCCTTGGAGCGGCACGCATTCGTGCGTGTCTTCGCCGTGCACGATCTGCACGAGCCGCGTACGCAGCCGCGCCGTGATCGCGTTGAAGTCGCTGTCCCACGACCCCCAGTCGTGCAGCATCGCGTCGCGCGTGCGCGCGGAGGTCGTCAGAGGGCCGGGCGTGAGCAGGATGGGCTGATCGGCGAGCGTCATGGTTTCTCCTTGAGGAAGTCGGGCATCGGATCGGTGCATCGGGAAATCAGCGGCGATACGGCGTGCGCCAAGCCTGCGTGCGACGCAGCAGCACGTGCGACACGCAGGCAAACAGCAGGCACGCGCACGACGACGTCGCGAGCACGAGCGTCGCCATCGCGGCGGCCGGGCCCATCTGTCCCGCATCGTCGAGGTTCAGGATCGCGACCGACGCGGGCTGCGTCTCCGGCGAGTAGAGGAACGCGACGGCCGATACGGTCGTCATCCCGTTCACGAACAGATAGCGCGCGATCAGCAGGATCGCGGGCAGGCACACCGGCACCGTGACGCGCACGAAGGTCTTGTAGAACGGCACCTTCAGTGATGCCGACACGGCCTCGAATTCGCCGTCGATCTGCCGCAGCGCGGTGACGGCCGTCAGGTGGCTCGATGCGTAGTAGTGGACGACGGTGACGATCGCAAGCAGCCACAGCGTGCCGTACAGCCCGCTCAGCGGATTGCCGGGCGCATTGAACAGGAAGATGTAGCTGATCCCGAGCACGAGCCCCGGCACACCCATCGGCAGGATCGCGCACAGGCTGATGAAGCCGCGCAGCCAGCGCGCGCCGCGCGTCTTCTCGATCAGATAGGCGCCGCCGAACACGACGATCGTGCCGCCGATCGCGACGGTCGCCGCCATCTTCAGGCTGTTCTTGTACGCGTCGAAGATGCCGGCCGCGATGAGTCCCATCCGATAGTGCTGCAGCCCGACGCTCATCTGATACGGCCAGAACTTCACGAACGACGCGAACACCGCGATCCCGACGACCGCGAGGAAGAACGCACAGACGATCGCGCAGTACGCGAACATCGCGAGATCGAAGCCGCGCGACGGTTTCGGCTGATACGGCGTCGAGCGTGCGCCGAGCTGCGACTGCTGGCGGCGGCGGATGAAGTAGTCGACGCCGAACGCGACGAGCGCCGGGCACAGCAGCATCAGGCTCACGACCGCGCTGCGGTTGAAGTCCTGCAGCCCGATGATCAGCTTGTAGATGTCGGTCGACAGCACGTTGTACGATCCCCCGATCACGACCGGCACGCCGAAGTCGTTGATGCACATCGTGAACGACACCATCGTCGCGCTGATGAGCCCGTATTTCGCGCCGGGCAACGTGATCGTGAAGAACTTGCGCGTGCGGCTCGTGCCCATCGCGGCGGCCGCTTCGTACAGGCGCCCGTCCGCGAGCGACAGCGCGGTGACGAGGATCATCAGCACGTGCGGAAACGACGCGTAGACCATGCTGACGACGATTCCCGGCAGCCCGTAGATCGAGTGACCGTGCAGCAGCGGCTTGAGCAGCCCCGCGTTGCCGAACCAGTAGATGAACGACACGGCAGACAGCAGCGTCGGCGCGAGCAGCGGCAGCAGCGCGATCGTGCGCGCGGCATTCTTGAACGGCATACACGAACGCGTGAGCGCATAGGCGAACGTGAACGCCATCGGCACGACGATCGCGGTGACGAGCGCGCCGACCGTCAACGAATGCAGCATCGAGCGCAGCACGGCGCTGTCCTCGAGATACGTGACGAAGTTGTGCAGGCCGACGAAATGGCCGTCCGCATCGACGAAGCATTTATGCACGACGAGCGCGAGCGGCAGCAGCAGGAACAGTGACAGCAGCGCGGCCATCGCGACGAGCGCGAGCTGCGCGACGCGATCGTGCCAGTGCGTGATCTGCCGCACGTCGGCGGGGGCGGTAGCGCCGCGGCGGCGCTCGGCGAGGACGGCGCTCATTGCAGTCGCTCCTGGGCAACGGGGAACACACGGACATGCTCGCGATCGAGCGCGAGATCGACGCGCGCGCCGGCGCACACGCCGGTGCGGTCGACGTCGCGATACGACAGATCGGCGACGATCTCCTGGCCGTCGAGCCCGTCGATCCGGAAGCTCACGCGGCAGAACGCGCCGAGGAACTCGAGTTTCTCGACGCGGCCCGCGAGCACGTTGTCGGCCGCTTCGCCGGCGACGCGGATGCGCAGGTCTTCGGGCCTCACGTACACCGAGACGGCCGCGCCCTGCGCCGGCCGTGCGGCGCCGTGCCGGCAGTCGATGCCGACGCCGCCCGCGCGCAGCGTGCCGTCGTGCGCGACCTCGGCCGGAATCGTATTGACGCGCCCGATGAAATCGGCGACGAACGGCGACGCGGGCTGCCGGTAGATCTCGAGCGGCGTACCGATCTGCTCGATCACGCCCTGGTTCATCACGACGATGCGATCGGCCATCGACAGTGCTTCTTCCTGATCGTGCGTGACCATGATCGTCGTCACGCCGAGCCGCTGCTGCAGCGCGCGAATCTCCTGACGCAGCCGCACACGCACGCGTGCGTCGAGCGCCGAGAGCGGCTCGTCGAGCAGCAGCAGGCCCGGCGACGTCGCGAGCGCGCGTGCGAGCGCGATGCGCTGCTGCTGGCCGCCCGACAGCTGGCCCGGATGCTTGCGATGACTGTCGGGCAGGCCGACGAGCGCGAGCAGCGTATGCACGCGTTCGTGGATCGCGTCGCGCTTCATCTTGCGATTGACGAGCCCGTACGCGACGTTGTCGTAGACGGTGAGGTTCGGAAACAGCGCATACGACTGGAAGACGATCCCGTAGTCGCGCAGCTGCGGCGGCAGCCGCGAGATGTCGCGGCCGTCCTGCATGATGTGGCCGCCGTTCTGCGTCTCGAGGCCCGCGATGATGCGCAGCAGCGTCGTCTTTCCGCAGCCGGACGGCCCGAGGAAGCAGATCATTTCGCCCTTCATCACGCTGAGGTTGATGTCGGACAGGACCTGCGTGTCGTTGTACCGCTTCTCGATGCGTTCTACGCTCAGATAAGGTGCCATGCGCGCCTCCACGCTGCGGCCTGCAGGCCGCGTTCGACGAGGAAAGGGACGCGGGGCGGCGCGCGGCGCGGCCCCGCTGCGGGTCGCGGCGTTACTGCTGCGCTTTTGCTCCGTAGCGCTTCTGCCACGTGTCGAGAATCGACGTGCGGTTCTTCGCGGACCAGACGAAGTCGTTCTTCACGAGCAGATCCGCATAGTTGTCCGGAATGCCGGCAAGCTTGCGCGCGACGCCCGGATACGCGACGATTGCCCACCAGCGCGCGGTGATTTCGTTCGCCTGCTTGCTCGCCATGAAATCGGCGAGCTTTTTCGCGGCGTCGGGCTGCTTCGTCGTCTTCATGATCGCGGTGCCTTCCATGTCCCAGCCGAGCCCTTCTTTCGGGAACACGAGATCGATCGGCGCGCCCTGCGCCTGCAGTTCGTGGCCGCGAAACTCGAACGAGATGCCGACCGGGAACTCGCCGGTGCCCGCGAGCGTGCAGGGCTTCGAGCCTGAGTGCACGTACTGCGCGACGTTCTTGTCGAGCGCGTCCATGAATTTCCAGCCGCGGTCTTCGCCGAACGTCTGCAGCCACGCCGTCACGTCGAGATACCCGGTGCCCGACGACACGGGGCTCGGCATCACGATCGCGCCCTTGTAGACGGGCTTCGTCAGGTCTTCCCACGACGTCGGTTTCGGAATGCCCTTCGCCTGCCCGACCACGCGGTTGTAGCAGATCGTCGCGCCCCAGACGTCCATCCCGACCCAGTGCGGCGGATTGTTCGCGTCGCTGTATTTGCGCGTGAGCTGCTCGAAGCCCTTCGGCGCGTACGGCATCAGCATGCCTTGCAGATCCAGCAGCGTGAGGCTCGACGCGGCGAGCCCGAGCACGACGTCCGCGCGCGGATTGTTCTTTTCGGCGAGCAGCTTCGCGGTGACCGAGCCGGTCGAGTCGCGCACCCAGCGGATCTCGATGTCGGGGTTCGCTTTCTCGAACGCATCCTTGTACGGCTTCATCGCCTCGTCTTCGAGCGCGGTATAGACGAGCAGCGACGTTTTCGCGTGCGCCGCCTGAGCCGCGCCGAGCGCGATCGCCGCGACCAGGGCGCAGCGGGCCGCGCCCGCCGCCCATGCCTTCACACGCTTGCATACCGGCACTTCGTTCATCTCAGACCCCTTGACTGTGACGCCGCGGCACGCGGCGGTTAAGTGAAGACCTGCCCTCTCTTTGTTGTCGGTACTCTGCCTGCTGTTCTTTGCATGTTGTTGACAATCTACAAATCGTCGATTTTAATGTCAAGCATGGAAAACACCTCCTCGGCGCGGCGCGGGCGCCGGCAGCTCAATCGTTGTTCGAACCGAAAGGACTCAATGTCATGACTGAAACGCCTGTTTCCGTGGAAGTGAACGGCCGCCGCTACAAGTGGATGAGTCGTCCGGTCGTGGTCGTGTGCGTCGACGGCTGCGCGTACGAGTATCTGGAGCGGGCCGCCGAGGCCGGTGTCGCGCCGTATCTGCGCACGCTGCTGAAGCCGGGCACGGCGCTGAAGGGCGAATGCGTGGTGCCGAGCTTCACGAACCCGAACAATCTGTCGATCGTGACAGGCGTGCCGCCCGCCGTGCATGGGATAAGCGGCAACTATTTCTACGATCGCGACACCGGCGCCGAGGTGCTGATGAACGACCCGAAGTACCTGGTCGCGCCGACCGTGCTCGCGACGTTCGCGGAGCAGGGCGCGCGCGTCGCGGTCGTCACGGCGAAGGACAAGCTGCGCCGGCTGCTCGGCAAGGGGCTGAAGGGCATCTGCTTTTCGTCGGAGAAGGCCGACGAGGCGAGCCTCGACGAAAACGGCATCGACAACGTGCTCGAACTCGTCGGGCGGCCGGTGCCGAGCGTGTATAGCGCGGAGCTGTCGGAGTTCGTGTTCGCGGCCGGCGTGCGGCTGCTCGAGACGCGGCCGATCGACCTGATGTATCTGTCGACGACCGACTACGTGCAGCACAAGTGCGCGCCCGGCACGCCCGGCGCGAATGCGTTCTATCAGATGATGGATGCGTATCTGAAGCGGCTCGACGAGCTCGGCGCGATCGTCGCGATCACCGCCGATCACGGCATGAACGCGAAGCACGACGGCGAGACGGGCGAGCCGAACGTGATCTATCTGCAGGAGCTGTTCGACGAATGGCTCGGCCACGATGCGGCGCGCGTGATTCTGCCGATTACCGATCCGTACGTCGTGCACCACGGCGCGCTCGGCTCGTTCGCGACCGTCTACGTGCCCGCGTCGGCCGACGTCGACGCGCTGCGCGCGCGGCTCGCTGCCGTCGACGGTATCGAGCTCGTGCTGAGCGGCGCCGAAGGCTGCGCGCGTTTCGAGCTGCCGCCCGACCGGATGGGCGACCTGATCGTGATCTCGGAACAGGACGTCGTGCTCGGCACGCGCCGCATCAAGCACGACCTGTCGGGCCTCGACGTGCCGTTGCGCTCGCACGGCGGACTCTCCGAGCAGATCGTGCCGCTGATCTTCAGCCAGCCGGTGAGTGCCGACGTCGCGGGCCGCGCGCGGCTGCGCAACTTCGACATCATCGACATCGCGCTCAACCATCTGCGCTAAGCCCGCATCGGGAAGGAGACACCCATGAATGCCATTGCAGAATCGACGGCAGCCTGCGACGTTCGTCATGAAGCGCTCCGGATCGATGGCGAGCGCATTCGTCGCGACGCGACGATCGACGTGCGCAACCCCTACGACGGCACGCTCGTCGGCACGGTGCCGAAAGCGACGCTCGACGACGTGCGGCGCGCGTTCGCGGTGGCGCGCGCGTATCGGCCGACGCTCACGCGCCACGAACGCGCGGCGATCCTGCGTCGCGCGGCCGACATCGTGCGTGCGCGCACGGCAGAGATCGCCGCGCTGATCACGGCGGAAGCGGGCTTGTGCATCAAGGATTCGACCTACGAAGCGGGGCGCGTGGCCGACGTGCTGACGTTCGGCGCCGGCGAAGTGCTGAAGGACGACGGGCAGATCTTCTCGTGCGATCTGACGCCGCACGGCAAGAAGCGCCGCGTGTACACGCAGCGCGAGCCGCTGCTCGGCGCGATTTCGGCGATCACGCCGTTCAACCATCCGATGAACCAGGTCGCGCACAAGGTCGTGCCCTCGATCGCGACGAACAACCGGATCGTCGTGAAGCCGTCGGAGAAGGTGCCGCTGTCGTGCTACCTGTTTGCGGACATCCTCTATGAAGCGGGCCTGCCGCCGCAGATGCTGCAGGTGATCACCGGCGACCCGAACGAGATCGCGGACGAGCTTGTGACGAATCCGGCGATCGATCTGATCACGTTCACGGGCGGCGTGTCGATCGGCAAGTCGATCGCATCGCGCATGGGCTACCGGCGCGCCGTGCTCGAGCTCGGCGGCAACGATCCGATCATCGTGATGGAAGATGCCGACCTCGACGAAGCGAGCACGCTTGCGGTGTCGGGCTCGTACAAGAATTCCGGGCAGCGCTGCACCGCGATCAAGCGGATGCTCGTGCACGAGGCGGTGGCCGATCGCTTCACCGAGCTCGTCGTCGAGAAAACGCGCGCGTGGTCGTACGGCAATCCGGCCGATCCGTCGAACGACATGGGCACGGTCATCGACGAGGCGGCCGCGATGTTCTGCGAGTCGCGCGTAAACGATGCGATCGCGCGCGGCGCGCGGCTGCTGGTCGGCAATGTACGCGACGGCGCGCTCTATTCGCCGACGGTCGTCGATCGCGTAACGCCCGACATGCCGCTCGTGAAGTACGAAACGTTCGGGCCCGTGTCGCCGATCATGCGCTTTCGCGACATCGACGAAGCGATCCGGATGTCGAACAGCACCGACTATGCGTTGTCGTCGTCGATCTGCACGAACCGCTTCGACTACATCACGCGTTTCATCACCGAACTCGAGGTGGGCAGCGTGAACGTGCGCGAGGTGCCGGGCTACCGGCTCGAACTGACGCCGTTCGGCGGCGTGAAGGATTCGGGGCTCGGCTACAAGGAGGGCGTGCAGGAGGCGATGAAGAGCTTCACGAATACGAAGACGTATTCGCTGCCGTGGTAGGCAGGCGCGATGCGCGCGGGCCGTCGCCGGATGTCGGCGGACGGCGCGCGCGATCGCACGAAGAAGTCAGTGCGCGCGCTCGTACGGCGGCTGACCGGGCCATAGCGTCGCGGCGACGAACAGGCCGGCCGCGAGGAACGGCGCGCCGATCGCGAACAGGATCGCGGTGATGCCCCAGCGATCCCAGAAGCGGTCGACGATCGCGCGTTCCGGCATCACGGGGTCGTACAGCACGGTGACGGCTTCGCCCGCCTGCAGACGCGAATGTGCGACGGGCGTGCGCTGCCGGAACGTGATCCGCCGGCCGCCGTCGGCCGTGAACGCGACGAGCGCCGCACAGCGCGACGAGGCTGATGCGCCGTGCGCTGCGTGCGTGTTGTCCGCAAACGCGATGACGCGCCCCGTCGCATACGCGTAATGGCGCACGGTCTGCCACTGACGCAGGCCAGTCGCGCCCGCGCCGGCGAGGAAGCCGGTGCCGATCGCGATCGGAATCAGGACGACCGCGACGTCCCAGCGCTGCAGCGCGCGTTGGCGCGCAGCGGCGCCCGGCATCGTGTCGCGTGCCGCGTGGCGGCGCGCGTTGACGTACAGCAGGCTGCCGATCGCAAACGACGCGACCGCGAGCAGCGCCGCGGCGCAGGCCGGAAACCAGCGCTGCGCGAAGTCGTCGATCGTGGCGGGGCGGTTCGGATGGGCGGGATCGAGCAGCACGTCGACGTGCTCGCCGATATCGTAGGCGGGGACGATCGATGCGGTGCTGCCGGCGATCTCGCGACGCTCGCCGTTGTCCGCGACGTACGCGACGATCGGCCGATACGCGCGCATCGCGTCGCTGTCCTGGACGATGCGCACGACCGTGCCCGGCATGCGGATCAGATGGCCGGTCGCGTGGCCGGCCGTGACGGCAAGGATGGCTGCCGCAACGAGCAGCGCGATGCCGAGTGCGAGCGCGATCCGCGCGTTAAGCGGCATGACCGGATCCGGTTCGCGCAATGCAGGGCGGAGGGCGGTGCGGGCGACCGAGTCGCGCGCGCCGACGGACAGCCCGATCTCGGCGCCACCGTACCGCCCGAATGGTCGCGTCCCGCTCACATGTTCCCATGTCTGACGTCCCATGTTCTCTCAGTGCCGACGCGGGAACGGCAAGGCCCGCGCCGATCGTGTGATTATTTGTCGGAGGATTCTAGCGGAAACGGCGCGGGAAATGCGTTCGGTGGCTTACCGACGTGCCCTATCGAGGCGGCGATGCAAAAAAAGGGGGCCAACGGAGGGATGCCGATCGTCGGCGTGCTGCGCGGTACAGGAGGTGGGAGGGCGTGCTGCGGCGGAGCGGACGAGCCGCGGGTCAGCCGCAGCAACACGCCTTCGGAGGGACAGCGAGCGGCGTCAAAGCCAGTGATAGTCGCCGCCCTCGCGCTTGCCGTGCAAGGTCATGCCGTAGCGCGCCAGTTCCGCCTCGCGCCACGCGTTCAGCATCCGGTTGCGCTTGAGCTTGTTCATCTTGCGCGTCAGCCAGCTCTGATTCAACAGCCGATAGTTCTTTCGGTTGGCGAGACCTTGCTTGCTCGACAGCCCGCGCTCCTGCTTCATCGCGGTCTGCGTGATCGAGCCGTAGTGGTGCAGCCACGCCGCACCGGTGATCGCAGTGCGAATGCCGACCTTGTCGAGCTCGCTGAAAAACAGCGTGTCCTCATAGCCGAGCAGCTTCGGTACGGGCTGGAAGTAGCCGACCTCATGCCATACGCTTCGATGCACGGCGAGACAGACGGCATGGCGAGTGCCGACGCGAAGGGTGTCGCGCATGCGGTCGCTCCACACGAGCGACTGGTCGTCGAAATCGTAGTCGAGCGGCCCCTCGACCAAGGCCGGCGACGCGACCTTCAGGTTGTGTTTCTCCGCCGCATGGATCAGTCGTTCGATCCACTCCGCGGATACCAGCACGTCATTGTTCATGACGACGGTCCACTCGGCCTGTTGATGCAGTGCGCCCTGGTTCCATGCGATCCCGCACCCGAGATTCTCGGCATTGTGGATGACGCCGCCGAGCGGCAGGCTCTTCAGATACTCGAGCGTATCGTCGCTCGACGCGTTATCGACGGCGACGACGCGATCGAGCGGCGTGCCATGTTTCAGCATGCTGTCGATGCACTTCTTCGTATATTCGACCTGGTTGTAGCAGGCGAACGTAATCGAGTATTTATTCTTTTCCATAGCGAATGATCGAGGCACCGCACAACGCTGCGATGAAAATCGCACTGAAGCTGGCCGTAAATTTGAGGTTGAACACCTCGGTCGTCATGCCGCTCACAATCTGGCAGATCATGAACACGAGGCCCATCGTGCCATTGGCGACGCGATCGCGGTCGGGCGAGCGGATGGCCCGCACGAAAATGACCATCGGTACGATGAACAAGGCGAGCGTCGACAGGATCCCCCAGATGCCGGAGCGTACCGCATTCGTCATCAGCTCGTTGTGAAAGCCCGCATGCAGGGCGAAGCTGCGCGCATACGGAGAAGCGAATGCCGCGAGTTCGGGCGCCTTCAGCGCCGACTCGAAACCCGTGTCTCCGAGTCCGCCGAGCGGATGCGTCGCCGCGAGATAGGTGCCAATGCGCAGGAAGGTGATGCGCAGCCCCGCGGACGTGTCGGGCGCAATGCCCGAAAAGTGGTAGCTCGCGTAGTCTTGCTGCGCGGCGTCGATGCGGGCGCGGACCGTCTGCGAGAACTCGTAGCTGGAAACCAGTAGCACGGCCACGACGCCGAGTGCCAACGCGACGTTGCGTGCGCGCAATTGGCGATGCCGCGGCAGCGCGAGATAGGCGATCACGATCGGCATCGCCAGCCAGCCGGTGCGGCTGCCCGAGCGAATCGACAGATAGAACCCGAGCGCGGCAGCCGCGCACTTGAACGCGATCAGCGGCGGGCGGTCCTTGCCGAACAGATTGATCGACGCGAGGCTCATCAGTCCGAGCGTCATCATGTATTGACCGAACGTCAGCGGATCCGCGAAGTACGTCGCCATCCGGTCGCCGTCCCAGAAATGGGGGCCTTCGAAGAAGTGGAGCTGCACGAACGTGACGACCAGCCCGAGCGGAATCGTGTACTGCAGCCACCGGCCGACGCTGAACCGATAGTGCACGACCAGCAGCAGAATCGGGATCGCGGCGGCGAAGCGGGACGGGCTGTCGAACATCGGTGCGGCGAATTTGCCGCGGAAAGCCGAGCTGATCAGGATCGATGCGACCGGAAGCAGCAGCACGATCGCCATGCGCATCGTGGCCGGCCGTTCCGCGACTGCGACGAAGGGCGATGCGCGTCGCTGCGCCAAGGCAACGGCGGCACAGAGCGCCGCGACAAACAGGACCGCGCTGCTCCAGCCACGAATGGTGACGAGGAACAGCGGGGCGGCTGCAATCACGATGTAGGCTGCGACGGCTGCGAGCGGCGGGCGTTCATCACGACTGGGTAGCCGGGCGGGGGACGACAAGCAATCACGCCTCAACACGGGCTCCGGAAGAAATCTGAAATTGAGATTGGCTTGGTGACCGCCCCGTCGACGTAGGCAAGCGCGATCCTTGCCGGCAAGCGGCGAACCGCGCCGTTGGCTGCATGCGCCACCTCGATGGCGTTGCCTATCGCAGGCGATGGCGGGCGCGATGCGGCGCGGATACGGCAAATGGTCGATTGGATTGACTGCGCCATCCGGCGACATGGCGTGCGAGACGTTACTTTAGAAGCTGCCGCCGGTCAAGAATGCGGGTTCGGTGTCGCGAGCCCCTATAATGGAGCGTTCGCGGCGGGCGCCATGGTGCACGTGCATCGACATTCGTCCCGGGGAAAGGCCGTCGATGCCGTTCCGTCACGAGAAACGGCGCGATATGTCGGCAACGGCGCGGGCACGGCCGACGAAAATGACAACGATACCAACCATGTTTCGATTGATCGACCATTGTGTCGCACGCTCTACGTCGATTCCTTACGAATCGGTGCCTCATGATCCGGCGCGCTATCTCGCGCAGGCCTCGAAGTTGACCGTCGCGAAAAAATATCTTCACCGCCGATGGTCGCTCGCGCTGGGTGGGCAGACGGCGCTTTATCGCGACACGTTGCCGAACAATGCGCGGATTTTGTGGCTGTACACCGGCAAGGCGAATTTCGGCGACGCGACCATGGACATGGCCGGCCGAAGCCTGCTGCGCGGCACGGGCGTGAAGGCGGATCTGCTGACGCTGCCGAAACTGCGCCCGCTGTTCGAGGAAGACGATGTTTTCGCGAATGTGTTCGACCGCGTGGAAGACGCGCTGGCGCGCGACTACGATGCGGTGCTGCTGAACGAATTCAATCTGCCGTCGATCCGATTGAAGCGCAAGCATTTCAGGCACCTGCCGTTCGCGTGCCTGTTCGGCTACTTCTACGGTCCGGATCGCAATCAGACGCAGTTCAGCTTTGCTGCGATCAACGACGTATTCGGACTCGGTCTGACGCCCGCGCGGCTGCACGCGCTCGCGCAGCCCTACCTCGGTTGCAGCGATCCGACGGAACGCAGCGTCGACGCGCTCGTGCCCGAAACGCCGTATCTGTGCATCGCGGTCGGCGGCATCGAGCCAAGACGCACCTACGACCGCTGGCCCGAGTTGTTGTGCGCATTGGACGCGGCGGACGATCTCGACGTGCCGCCGTCCGTCTTGCTGCTCGGCTCGGACAACGGGCGCGATGCCGCGGACGCAATCGGCCGACAGACCTATGCGCGCTTTACCGTGCGCTCTCTGGTGGGGAAGCTGAGCCTGCTGCAATCGCGCGCGGTCATCGCGCGCAGCGCAGGATTCGTGGGGTGCGATGGCGGGCTGATGCATGTCGCACACACCACCGATGCCGGCTCGGTCACGCTGTTTGCGCACGCGGAGCCCATGCACTTGCGACTCACGCCGCGCTGCAAGTCGATCGGTATCCAGAGCAGCGGTGCGGTCAGCGATATCGACGTCGGCACCGTTGTGTCAGCGTTACGGACGAAGCTGGGAACGGTGGCTGACTACGTCGTGTGACATCGTTGCGGAAGCAAGGGATTCGGGGAAGTGTCGAGCACTGAGGCTGCGCCGCGATTCGAACTTGCCCGACGCGGCCATCGCGGTGTGCGGTGCTACACAGACGAAAAAGGCCGGTCAGCTTGCGCTGACCGGCCTTTGAAATTCCTGGTGGGGCGTGAGTGACTCGAACACTCGACCTACGGATTAAGAGTCCGCTGCTCTACCAACTGAGCTAACGCCCCCCGACAGAAGCGAAATTATGCATGGCTTTTCGGGACATGGCAAGCCCTTTCTGCATATTTCGCGAAAATATTTCGTCACGACAACGCGACCTGACGGCGGGATAACGAGCCATCGCAGTTTCCGTGCTCCCGGTATGATGACGTCCAACCTGTTGCGCGGCGGTCGCGCAACGTTTTCTGGACATTCGAAGATGGACGAGAACGCAGTCCGCGAATTGCTCGATCGCCTGCTGGCCCCGTGGGTCCGCTCGCTCGATCTGGTCCCCGTATCGATCGGCGACGACAGCGTCACGCTGCGCCTGCCGTTTTCCGGCGAATTCCGCCATTCGGGCGGCGTGATCTGCGGTCAGGTATTCACGGCCGCCGCCGACACCGCGATGGTCGTCGCCATCTCGGCCGCGCTCGGCGAGTTCCGGCCGATGACGACCGTCTCGCTGAACACGAACTTCATGCGTCCGGTGCGCAAGGGCGACGTGCTTGTGACCGCGCGCGTGCTGCGAATGGGCCGCAACCTCGTGTTCGGCGAAGTCGAACTGTTCGACGAGGACGGCAAGATGGCCGTCCACGCGACGTCGACCTACGCGCTGACGAGCTGAGCGGCGCGATGTTCGACCAGATCGTTTTCGCGGGCGGCGGCAATCGCTGCTGGTGGCAGGCCGGTTTCTGGGACGTCGCGCAGCCGGCGCTCGGCCTGCGCCCGCGTGTGATCGCCGGCATTTCGGCCGGCGCGGCGACGGCCTGCATGCTGTACACGCGCGATGCCGCGTGGGTGATGCGCTATTACGAAGAGGCGCTGCGCGAGAACCGGAAGAACGTGTACTGGCGCAATCTGTTCGGCCGCGAGCCGATGTTTCCGCACTACCGGATCTACCGGCAGGCGCTGCTCGACATCTACGGCGAGCCGTTCGCGCAGCTCGCGAGCGCGCCGGAGATCCGTATCGGCGTGTCGCACGTGCCGCGCTGGCTCGGCGCGCGCAGCGCCGTGGCCGCGGGCCTCGTCGCGTACAACATCGAAAAGTACCTGCGCAAGACGCTGCATCCGACGCTCGGCCGCACACTGGGCTTTCGTCCCGAATTCGTGCGCGCGCAGGATTGCGCGCACGTCGACGAACTGGCCGACCTGATCCTGCAGTCGTCGTGTACGCCGCCGTTTACGCCGGTGCTGCGGCGCGGCGGCCGGCCGGTGCTCGACGGCGGGATGGTGGACAACGTGCCGGTCAGCGCGCTCGACGCCTCGCCGGGCGACGTGCTGGTGCTCGTCACGCGGCGGTATCCGCGTCCGCAGATGTTTACGGTCGCGCACGGCGATCAGCGTCGGCTGTACGTGCAGCCGTCGACGAAGGTGCCGATTTCCAGCTGGGATTACACGAGCCCGTCGCAGATGCAGCACGCATACGATCTCGGGCGCCGCGACGGCGAACATTTCCTCGCGCGCGTCGGCGCGATGACGGACGGCCGCGTCGCCGCGTGAAGCGGCGCGCGGCGTGTGATCAGCGCTTGCGGACCGGCAGCAGCGCTTCGGGGTTGACGACGCTCGACGTGTCGCCCTGGTCGAACGCGAGGATGTTCTTGAACGCGGCGCTGAAATACAGCTCGTAGCTTTCGCGTTCGACGTAGCCGATGTGCGGCGTGCAGATCACGTTTTCCATCCGCAGCAAGCTGTAGCCCTGCAGGATCGGCTCGCTTTCGTACACGTCGATCGCGACCATCCCCGGCCGGTTGTGCGACAGCGCGTTGACGAGCGCGTTTTCCTCGAGCAGTTCCGCGCGGCTCGTGTTGACGAGCAGCGACGTCGGCTTCATCCGCATCAAGTCTTCCTGCTTGACGATCCCGCGCGTGTCGTCATGCAGCCGCAGGTGCAGCGACAGCACGTCGCTCTGCTCGAACAGCGCTTCGCGGCTCTCGGCGGCGGTGTAGCCGTCCGCGCGCGCGGCCTCGAGCGAATGTTCGCGGCCCCAGATCATCACGTTCATCCCGAACGCCTTGCCGTAGCCGGCAACGAGCCGGCCGATCTTGCCGTAACCCCAGATGCCGAGCGTCTGCCCGCGCAGCACCTGGCCGAGACCGAAGTTCGGCGGCAGCGCCGACGTCTTCAGCCCCGACTGCTGCCACGCGCCCTGCTTCAGGTTCGCGACGTATTGCGGAATGCGGCGCTGCGCAGCCATCACGAGCGCCCACGTCAGTTCGGCCGGCGCGATCGGCGAGCCGGTGCCTTCGAGCACCGCGATCCCGCGGTCGGTACACGCGTCGAGATCGATATGGCTCGAAATACGGCCGGTCTGGCTGATCATGCGCAGATTCGGCAATTTGGCAAGCAGTTGCGACGAGATCGGTGTGCGTTCGCGAATCAGCACGAGCGCCTCGACTTCCGCGAGGCGGCTCGCGAGTTGCCCCAGCCCGCGCACCGTGTTGTTGAAGACCTTCACGTCGTGGTCGGCGAGCATCTCGAAGCAGTTCAGCTTGCGGACGGCGTCCTGGTAGTCGTCGAGGATGGCAATTTTCATGGTGAGCGGGGTGGTGTTGCGCGTTGAATCCGGCAGCGGCGGCGCACAGCGCGCCTGTCCCGCGCGGCCGGGGCCGACATGATGCTACGCCGGCCGCGCCCGTGGGGCCTTTTTAACAGGTTGTTACGCTCCGCCGCAATCGGCCGCGGCCGTCCCGGCGCCGCGCAACGTCGACCGCCGGGGTGCGATGTTGTGTCGCATCAAATACGTCCTTCCTGATTCGGCCGCCTGGCGGACGAGATTCACCCAATTGTTGCTCCAACCAGAATAATTGGATCAATTATCCGCGCACACCAAGGATGTTTGATGGTTTTTATCTCGATTCGCGGACGCGATAGGCAACTCTGCATCTTTTCCGCTGTCGTAGGAGAATTACGCATTTGCTTCAACTTTTTGAAGTTGTAACAGCGGCAGGAGTCGTTTATGGATCATTTGCAGTCGATGCGCGTGTTCGTCAAGGTTGCGGATCTCGGCAGTTTCGCGCGGGCCGCGAGTGCAATGGATATCTCGAACGCAGTCGCGACGCGCCATGTCGCCGATCTCGAAGGCCGGCTCGGCACGCGGCTGCTGAATCGCACGACGCGCAGCCTTTCGCTGACGGAATCGGGGCAGGTCTATCTGGAGCGTGCGCGCCAGATTCTGGACGAGCTCGAAGACGTCGAGCAGATGGTCGTCGCGCGCAATCACGAGCCGGTCGGCACGCTGCGCATCGTCGCGCCCGTCGTGTTCGGCCTGCATAACCTCGCACCGGTGCTGCAGTCGTACACCGAGCAGTTCCCGAAAGTGGTGCCGGATCTGACGCTCGTCGATCGGCAGGTCGACCTCGTCGAGGAAGGCTTCGACGTCGGCATCGTCGTGACGCGACAGATGCGCAGCGCGAGCATCGTCACGCGGCGTCTGACCACGGGCTGCATGACGGTATGCGCGACGCCGAGCTATCTGGAAAAGCACGGCGTGCCGACGCATCCGGAGCAGCTCGCCGAGCATCCGAGCCTGAGTCTGCCGACCGAATACTGGGGCGACGAGCGCGTGTTTACCGGGCCGGATGGCGAAGTGCGCGTGCGTCCGACCAACGTGATCGTCGCGAACAACACCGCGATGCTGCGGCAGTTCGCGCTGCTCGGGATGGGCGTTGCGATCCTGCCGAGCTACCTGATCGGCGGCGACATCGCGCGCGGTGCGCTGGTGCGGCTGCTGCCCGATTTCAAGCTGCCGCAGGTCGAGATCAACATCGCCTATCCGAGCCGGCGCCATCTGCCGGCGAAGGTGCGCACGTTCATCGATCACCTCGTCGAGTACTTCAGCAAGTCGACCGACGCGACGATGGGCGAGCAGTGGGCCGCGCAGGGCGCGACGCTCCCGCCGATCGGCGTCGAAACGCGTGCGGAGCAGCCGGAACCGGCGGATCCGAACCTGTCGCCGCGGCTGCCGCGCGCAGGCCGTCAGCGCGTCTCGGCGCCGTCGCCGCTGTAACGGCGACGCGCGGGCGCCCGAACGGAGGCGCCAAAAAGAAAACGCGGATCGAGCGATCGATCCGCGTTTTTTGTTTGGCCGACGGCCCGACGGGCCGGCGGGCTGGCGAGCCGCCGCGACGCACGCGCGACTCGCGGCGGCGCTCGTTACGAGCCCGTCTTGCGCGTTGTCGTCTTGCGTGCGGCGGTCTTGCGTGCCGGCGCCGGCTTCTCGTCGGCGCCTTCGGTGACGGTCTCCGCGTCCTTCGTCGCCGATTTCGCCGTCTTCTTCGCGGCGGCCGCCTTCGGCTCCTTCTTCTCGAACTCGAAGCCGATCTTGCCGTCCGGCTGCTTCACGAGGTACGCCTTGAAGTTGCGGCCCGTGCGCGACGACTTGAAGTTCGGCAGCAGATCGGTGCGGCCGTCCGCAAGCAGCTTGGCCATCTGCTCGCGCGTGATTTCCTGCTGCAGGATCACCTTGCCGGAGCGGAAGTCGCACGTCTTCGGGTTCGCGACCGAGTGCTCGCAGACGTAGCTCATCCCGTGCTCGAACACGCGGCCCTTGCACTTCGGGCACGTGCCGACCGGCTCCTGCGCGGAGAAGTCGGGCGCTTCGCCTTCGTCGCCGCCCTGATCCTGCCCGAAATCGAACTCGAGCTTGTAGTTCTTGATTTCGTCGTCGAACGTCAGCTTCAGGATCGCCGAGAACGGACGGCCCATCTTGCTGCGGAAGCCCGACAGCGGACCGATCTCCTTCTTCTGCAGCAGCTCCTCGACTTCGGCGATCTCGAACTGCCGGCTGCCCGGAATCTTCGAGATCGAGAAGTCGCACTTCGTGCACGCGAAGCGCCGGTAGTTCTCCTTCACCTGGCCGCCGCAGTTCGGGCAGGGCGTTTCGAGCGTCGCGTAATCGCCGGGAATCGTGTCGGAATCGTATTCCTTCGCGCGCTTGACGATCTGCTGCGTCATGCGCGCGATTTCCTGCATGAATGCGTCGCGTCCGAGGTTGCCGCGCTCCATCTGCGACAGCTTGTATTCCCATTCGCCCGTGAGCTCGGGTGCGGTCAGTTCCTTCACGCCGAGCCCGCGCAGCAGCGTCATCAGCTGGAATGCCTTCGCGGTCGGGATCAGTTCGCGGCCTTCGCGCACGAGATATTTCTCGCCGAGCAGGCCTTCGATGATCGCCGCCCGCGTGGCCGGCGTACCGAGGCCCTTCGCGGCCATGGCCTCGCGCAGTTCGTCGTCCTCGACGAGCTTGCCCGCGCCTTCCATCGCCGACAGCAGCGTCGCTTCCGAGTAGCGTGCGGGCGGCTTCGTGACGAGCGCGACGGCGGCGATCTCGTCCGTCTTCACCTTCTCGTCCTTCTGCACCTGCACGAGGTTCGCGTCGGCGCCTTCGGCGTCGCGGCCGTAGACCTGCAGCCAGCCCGGCTCGACGAGCACCTTGCCTTCGGTCTTGAAGTGATGGCCGGCGACTTCGGTGATGCGTGTCGTCACGCGGTATTCGGCGGCCGGGAAGAACACGGCGAGGAAGCGCTTCACGACCATGTCGTACAGCTTCTGCTCGGGCTCGGACAGCGATTTCGGCGCCTGCAGCGTCGGGATGATCGCGAAGTGATCGCTGATCTTCGAGTTGTCGAAGATCCGCTTGTTCGGCTTGACCCAGCCCTTGTCGAGCACCTGCTTCGCGTGCGGCAGGTAGTTGTGGCTCTCCTTGAGCATCTCGAGCGTCGACTTCACCGTGCCGATATAGTCCTCCGGCAGGGCGCGCGCGTCGGTACGCGGGTAGGTCAGCACCTTGTGCTTTTCATACAGCGCCTGCGCGAGGCCCAGCGTGTTCTTCGCGGAGAAGCCGAAACGGCTGTTCGCTTCGCGCTGCAGGCTCGTCAGGTCGAACAGCAGCGGCGACAGCTGCGTCGACGGCTTCGATTCCTCGCTGACCGTGCCGACCTGGTCGCGACACGCGGCGACGATCGTCTCGGCAGCCGGCAGGCTCCAGAGCCGCGAATCGCGCTTCTCGGGATCGAACTCGTCGCGCTTGAATTTAGGGTCGAACCACTTGCCTTCGTAGAAGCCGGCCGCGCACGCGAATTCCGCCTTCACTTCCCAGTAGTCGCGCGGGACGAAACGGCGGATTTTCTCTTCGCGTTCGACGACGATCGACAAGGTCGGCGTCTGCACGCGCCCGACGGTCGTCAGGAAGAAGCCGCCGCCCTTGCTGTTGAAGGCCGTCATCGCCCGCGTGCCGTTGATGCCGACGAGCCAGTCGGCTTCGGAGCGGCAGCGCGCGGCGTCGGCGAGCGGCTGCATGTCGGCGTCGCTGCGCAGGTGCGCGAAACCGTCGCGGATCGCCTGCGGCGTCATCGACTGCAGCCACAGGCGCTGGACCGGCTGCTTCGCCTTCGCGTGCTGCACGATCAGGCGGAAAATCAGCTCGCCCTCGCGCCCCGCGTCGCATGCGTTGATCAGGCGATCGACGTCCTTGCGCTTCATCAGCTTCGTCAGCACTTTCAGGCGCGACTCGCTTTTCGCGATCGGGTTGAGGTCGAAATGCGGGGGGATGACGGGCAGATGCGCGAAGCTCCATTTCCCGCGCTTGACCTCGTACTCTTCCGGAGCGGCGATTTCCAGCAGGTGGCCGACAGCGGACGAAAGCACGTATTCGTCGCTTTCGAAGTATTCGTCATGCTTGGTAAAGCCGCCCAAAGCGCGCGCGATGTCGTTCGCGACAGAAGGCTTTTCCGCAATGATCAGTGCTTTGGACATGACAGATGTGTGTTGGTAGACCGGGTTCGCCGGTGTGGGTCCCTTTTACGACGGCTTTATAGCACACGCCGCCGCGACGGCGGCCGGACGTGTAAAAAGCGGCCCATCATAGAGGGGGGGCGCAGCGGCGGCAAGCGCCCGGTACGGCGCAAGGCCAAACGCGCGAACGCCGACTCGTGAAAAAATGCGCGCGGCCGGGCGCGCTCAGGCCTCGACCGTCAGCACGTTGCGCAATTTCGGTGCGTGCGGCGCGCCGGGCACGGCGGTCAGGTCGGACAGCATGCGTTCGACGATCGCCGCGTGCGGCAGTACCGTACCGAAAAAGCGGGCCGTATGGGCGTCCTCGATCAGGATCGTCGGGAAGTTCTCGACGTCGAGGTCGTCGAGCCGGTCGGCATGGGTTTCGATGTCGATCCAGGCGAAGCACGCGTCCGGATGCGCGTCGGCCAGCTGGTCGAACAGCGTACGGTAGTCGCGGCAGGTGCCGCACCATTCGGCGCACAGGCAGGCGACGAGCAGCGTGGCGGGATCGGCGAGACGCTCGGCGATCCGATCGGCGTCGGTGTCGAGATTCAGCGCGGGCATGAGTTTCCTTCGAATGTCGTCGGCGGCACGGCCGCCGCTATGCGGGGGAATGTAGCACGCCGCGTGCAGCAGGGTTGGGCGGCCCGTCGAGCCGACCGTAGCGGCCGCCGGGCAGCGGCGCGACGCGACCGGCCAGTTCGAGCGCGAGCAGCGCGCGGTGCAGTGCGTCGTCGGGCAGCCTGCAGCGCTCGGCGAGCCATTCGTACGTCACGGGGCCATATCCGAGCGCCGTCAGCACGGCCTGCTCGGCCGGGCACGCGGGCAGTTCGGCGGCGGCTTCGGCGGCGGCTTCGGCCGCGGCGGTGTCCGGCGGCGCGGTGGCGGGTGGCGACGCTGCGGCAGCGGTCACGTCGTGGAGGTCCGCCACGCCGACGTTCGCGCGCGCATCGCCGGCGGCCGATTCGGCGCACGTGTGCGCGCCGCGCGCTGCTGGCTCGCCGAGCCCGTATTCCTCGAGGATGTCGAGCGGCGTCGCGGTGAGCTTCGCGCCGTCGCGGATCAGCGCATGGCAGCCCTGCGCGAGCGGCGCGTGAATCGAGCCCGGCATCGCAAATACGTCGCGGCCCAGTTCGTTCGCCAGTCGCGCGGTGATCAGCGAGCCGGAGCGCGGCGCGGCTTCGACGACGAGCGCGCCGATTGCGAGCGCCGCGATCAGCCGGTTGCGCTGCGGAAAGTGCGACGCGCGGGCCGGCGTGCCGAGCGGCCATTCGGACACGATCGCACCGTGCGCGGCGATCGCATGCGCGAGCGCATGGTGGCGCGCCGGATAGACCAGGTCGGCGCCCGTCGCGATTACCGCGATCGTGCTCGACCGGCCGTCGAGCGCCCCCTGGTGCGCCGCTGCATCGATACCGAGCGCGAGCCCCGACACGACCGTGAGCCCCGCATCCGACAACGCACGCGCGAAGCGCGTCGCGTCCGCGAGCCCCTGCGGCGTCGCATGCCGGCTGCCGACCACCGCGATGCCGCGCGCGTGCAGCAGGTCGAGCCGCCCCTTTACATATAGCAGCGGCGGCGGATCGTGCAGATCGCGCAGGCGTGGCGGATAGGCCGGATCGTCGAGCGTGACGATCGCGTTGCCGCGCACGTCGAGCCACGCGAGTGCGGCATCGGTGCGCGCGTCGAGATCGGCGCGCTCGCTCGCGCGCACGGCGCGCACGGCGGTCGGGCTGCTCGCCGCGGCGATCGCATCGTCCGGCGCGCGCAGCAGTGCGTCGGCCGACCCGAATGCGTCGAGCAGTGCGCGCAGCACGGCCGGCGGCAGCGACGGTGCGTGCGCGAGCTGCAGCCATGCGCGCAGCCCGGCACGCGTCAGCGCTTGCGGCGACATGAGATTTCCCTCGACGGAAGCGGCCAGCGAGCGGCGTGACGCCATGATAAAATTTTCATCATCCGAAATACTCGTCGAGGCCGCGTGCGCAGGCGCGCGGCCGAATGCAGGAGGCGCGATCCGCGGCATTGATTCGCCGCGCATCCGCCTCATCTTCATTGCATCGCGGCGGCAGCGCCAGCCGGCCGGATGGCCGATGCGGCACACCGCTTCACCGAATACCGAAAGACCATGGCTTTGCTGAACATTCTTCATTACCCCGACAAGCGGCTGCACAAGGTCGCGAAGCCCGTCGACAAGGTCGACGACCGCATCCGCAAGCTCGTTGCCGACATGGCCGAGACGATGTACGCGGCGCCGGGCATCGGCCTCGCGGCCACGCAGGTCGACGTGCACGAACGCGTGATCGTGATCGACGTGTCCGAAGACAAGAACGAGCTGCGCGCCTTCATCAACCCCGAGATCATCTGGTCGAGCGACGGCAAGCAGGTCTACGAAGAAGGCTGTCTGTCGGTGCCCGGCATCTACGATGAAGTCGAGCGCCCGGACCGCGTGCGCGTGCGGGCGCTCAACGAGCAGGGCGAGACGTTCGAGCTCGACTGCGAAGGCCTGCTCGCGGTATGCATCCAGCACGAAATGGACCACCTGATGGGCCGCGTGTTCGTCGAATACCTGTCGCCGCTCAAGCAGAGCCGGATCAAGACGAAGATGAAGAAACTCGAACGCGCGATGTGACGCGCGTTCGCCGAGACCGACCCCGAACGCTGTCATGACCCATACGTTGCGCGTGATTTTTGCCGGCACGCCGGAATTCGCCGCGGCCGCGCTGGCCGCGATCCACGACGCCGGTTTCGCGGTGCCGCTCGTGCTCACGCAGCCCGACCGGCCCGCCGGGCGCGGCATGAAGCTGCAGGCGAGCGCCGTGAAGCGCTACGCGCTCGAGCACGGGCTGCCCGTCGCGCAGCCGCCGTCGCTGCGCCGCGCCGGCAAGTATCCGGCCGAGGCCGTCGAGGCGATCGAGCTGCTGCGCGCGACGCCGCACGACGTGATGGTCGTCGCCGCATACGGGCTGCTGCTGCCGCAGGAAGTGCTCGACATTCCGCGCCACGGCTGCATCAACATCCATGCGTCGCTGCTGCCGCGCTGGCGCGGCGCCGCGCCGATCCACCGCGCGATCGAGGCGGGCGATGCCGAAACGGGCGTCACGCTGATGCAGATGGACGCCGGGCTCGACACCGGCGCGATGATCCAGGCATCGCGCAGCGCGATTGCGCCCGACGATACGACGGCGACGCTGCACGACCGGCTCGCCGCCGACGGCGCGCAGCTCATCGTCGACGCGCTCGCGCGGCTCGAACGCGACGGCACGCTCGCGGCGACGCCGCAGCCGGCCGACGGCGTGACCTACGCGGAAAAGATCGGCAAGCACGAAGCGGCGCTCGACTGGCGCAAGCCCGCGGACGTGCTTGCGCGCCAGGTGCGTGCGTTCGATCCGTTCCCCGGCGGCGTCGCGACGCTCGACGGCGCCGCGATCAAGATCTGGGCGGCCGAGCCCGCCACGGGGCGCGGCGACGCGGCGCCCGGCACGATCGTCGAAGCGGCGCCGGACGGCGTCATCGTGGCGTGCGGCACCGGCGCGCTGCGCGTGACGCAGTTGCAGAAGCCGGGCGGCAAGCGGCTGCCGGCACGCGAATTCCTCGCCGGCTCGCCGCTCGCCGCAGGCCAGCGCTTCGCGCTGCCCGACGCGGGCTGAGCGGCCGGCGAGACGCCATTCGACACGGTGCGCGGACCGCGCGCAATCGGCCGTTCGGCCGAGTCGCGCGGCCTGTCCGGCGCGCGTAGAATTTCCCGGCATTCCCAGTTGCGAGGCTTTCATGTTCGGCATCGTCCATTTCGGATTCTTTCTGCCAGCGGTGTTCCTGCTGAACGTCACGCCCGGTCCCGATACCGCGTACATCGTCGGCCGCAGCGTTGCGCAGGGCCGCCGCGCGGGCCTGATGTCGGCGCTCGGCATTTCGGCCGGCTGCTGCGTGCACGTGCTCGCATGCGCGTTCGGGCTGACCGCGCTGCTCGCGGCATCGGCGGCCGCGTTCACCGCGATCAAACTGGTGGGCGCCGCCTATCTGATCTATCTCGGCGTGCGCATGGTGCTTGCGAAGCCCGCCGCCGCGACCTCGGACGCCGGCACCGCCTCCGCGTCGCCCGCGAAGCCGCTGCGCCAACTTTTCCTGCAGGGCTTCTGGACGAACGTGCTGAATCCGAAGGTCGTGCTGTTTTTCGTGTCGTTCTTCCCGCAGTTCGTGGCGGCCGACAGCCCGCACAAGACGCTCGCGTTTCTGACCCTCGGCGCCGTGTTCGTCACGATGAGCACGATCTGGAGCGGCATGGTCGCGTGGGTCGCGGGCAGCGTCACGCAGCGCTTTTCCGGCAAGCCCGGCGTCAAGAAATGGCTCGATCGCACGGTCGGCAGCGCGTTCGTCGGGCTGGGCCTGCGGCTCGCGACGGCGCAGCGCTGAAATTGAATTTTTCCGGCGAGCCCTTATCTAACAGATCGCTTACAATTTCCCGCCGCACATCGTGACGGCGGGTTTCCCCGACGGATAAGGAGTGGGTATGTTCAATTGGGTCAAAACGGCGATGCTGATGGCCGCGATCACGGCCCTGTTCATCGTGATCGGCGGCATGATCGGCGGCTCGCGCGGCATGACGATCGCCCTGCTGTTCGCGCTCGGCATGAATTTCTTCTCGTACTGGTTCTCCGACAAGATGGTGCTGCGCATGTACAACGCGCAGGAGGTCGACGAGAACACGGCGCCGCAGTTCTACCGGATGGTCCGCGAGCTGGCCACGCGCGCGAACCTGCCGATGCCGCGTGTCTATCTGATCAACGAGGATGCGCCGAACGCGTTTGCGACGGGCCGCAACCCCGAGCATGCGGCCGTGGCGGCGACCACCGGCATACTGCGCGTGCTGTCCGAGCGCGAGATACGCGGCGTGATGGCGCACGAGCTTGCGCACGTGAAGCACCGCGACATCCTGATCTCGACGATCACTGCGACGATGGCCGGTGCGATCTCGGCGCTCGCGAACTTCGCGATGTTCTTCGGCGGGCGCGATGAAAACGGCCGGCCGGTCAATCCGATCGCAGGCATCGCGGTCGCGTTGCTCGCGCCGATCGCGGGCGCGCTGATTCAGATGGCGATCTCGCGTGCGCGCGAGTTCGAGGCCGACCGTGGCGGCGCGCAGATCTCCGGCGACCCGCAGGCGCTCGCGAGCGCGCTCGACAAGATTCATCGCTATGCGGCGGGCATCCCGTTCCAGGCGGCCGAGGCGCATCCGGCCACCGCGCAGATGATGATCATGAACCCGCTTCACGGCGGCGGTCTGCAGAATCTGTTCTCCACGCACCCGGCCACCGAGGAGCGCATCGCGCGGCTGATGGAAATGGCGCGCACCGGCCGCTTCGACTGACGGCGCCCGTTCGCGGCGCCTGTTCCGCGGTCCTTCCCCCATCACCCCGCATGCGTCGCGCTGCGGGGTGATTCATTTGCGTGTCGTCCGGGCCGCATCCGGTCGCACGCTACAATGCGCGGTTTGGGATCGGCGCGGCGTCGGCGTCGCCCGGCTCCCGCCCCGCTTGCCGATTTCGCCCCGATGACACGAACCCGTTCCGCCTCCCCGTCTTCTTCCGGCCGCGCCGCGCGCCTGTCGGCATTGCGTGTCGCGCCCGACTCGCTCGGCTTCGCGCTGGACGCGGCCGCGCAGGCCGTCGACGCGGTGCGGCGCGGCACCGCGTTGCCGGCCGCGCTCTCCGCGGTGTTCGCGCAGATGGCATCGGGGGCGCAGGCGCTCGCGCGCGGTGCGACGCAGGACGTCGCGTATCGCACGATGCGTCGTCTCGGCAGCGTCGACTGGCTGATCGCGCGCCTCGTCGGCAAGGCGCCGCCCGCACACGTACATGCGGTGCTCGCCGGCGCACTCGCGCTGCTGCTCGACGCGGACGGCGAAGCGGCGTATCCGCCGTTCACGGTCGTCGATCAGGCCGTGACCGCCATCGGCGCGCGGCGCGAGTATGCGTTTGCGAAGGGGATGGTGAACGCCGTGCTGCGACGCTTTCTGCGCGAGCGCGACACACTCGTCGCCGCGATGCATGCCGATCCGGTCGCGCAATGGAACTACCGCGCATGGTGGATCGACGCCGTGAAGCGCGCATGGCCCGACGCCTGGCAGGCGATACTCGCGGCCGGCGACCGGCAAGGTCCGCTGACGTTGCGCGTGAACGCACGTCGCGCGAGCGTCGACGCGTATCTCGGCACGCTGCGCGATAACGGAATCGAGGCCGCCGCGATCGGCCGGCATGCGGTGCGGCTCGCATCGGCGTTGCCGGTCGAGCGCATTCCGGGTTTCGCCGACGGCGTCGTGTCGGTGCAGGATGCGGGCGCGCAGCTCGCGGCCGAATGGCTCGGCGCGCGCGACGGCATGCGCGTGCTCGATGCCTGCGCAGCACCGGGCGGCAAGACCGGCCATATCCTCGAACTCGCCGACGCGGAAGTCGTTGCGCTCGAAAGCGACGCGAGCCGCGCGACGCGCATCGGCGAGAACCTCGCGCGGCTGTCGCTCGCGGCCGATGTGCGCGTCGGCGACGCGGGCGCGCCCGACACCTGGTACGACGGCCGACCGTTCGACCGGATCCTGGCCGACGTCCCGTGCTCGGCGTCCGGGATCGTGCGACGTCATCCGGACATCCGCTGGCTGCGCCGCGAGGCCGACATCCCGGCGCTCGTCGCCGAACAGCGACGCATCTTGTCAGCGCTGTGGCCGCTCCTGAAGCAGGGCGGCGAACTGCTGTACGTCACGTGCTCGATCTTTCCCGAAGAAGGCGAGCAGCAGGCGCGCTGGTTTGAAGCGGCCTGCGAAGATGCGGTACGATTGGACGCGCCCGGCCAGCTGCTGCCGCGTGCCGCTTCGGGCGGAGCGGGCAGCGAAGGCACTGCCGGCGTGCCCGACCCGACCACCGATCACGACGGATTTTTCTACGCGCGGTTTCAGAAACGGTGACGATCAAACACCTTTTTCCACTTCGGCTCGCGGCCGTCCTGCTGGTCGCGTTGACGCTGTGCGTGGCCATCGTGCGGCCGGCGCACGCCGAATCGATTGCCGTGCAGCGCGCCTCGCTGCAGGCCGACGGAAACGGCTGGAGCCTCGACGCCCGCTTCGATTTCGAACTGAACCCGAACCTCGAGGATGCCGTGAACAAGGGCATCCCGCTTTATTTCACGACCGACTTCGAACTGAGCCGCGCGCGCTGGTACTGGTTCGACGAGCAGCCGGTGTCGGTGTCGCAGACGATCCGCCTGTCGTTCCAGCCGCTCACGCGCGAATACCGCGTGTCGACGGGCGGCCTGCAGCTCGGCTTCGGCACGCTGAAGGATGCGCTCGCGGTCGTCAAGCACATCACGTCGTGGCACGTGATCGACCGCAACCAGGTGCGTGCCGGCGAGACGTACACGGCGTCGGTGCGGATGCAGCTCGACACGGCGCTGATGCCGAAGCCGTTCCAGGTCGACGCGGTGAACAACCGCGACTGGACACTGGCCTCGGACTGGAAGCGCTTTACGTTCACGGTGGCCGAACGTGCTAAATAAAGTGCGCCGCGCGACGAGCGGAAAGAGCCTCCTCATACGCGTGATCGTGTCGACCGTCGCGATCACCGCGCTGCTGCTGCTCGTGCTGCTCGCGGCGGCGAGCGCGAACACCGAATTCTTCGATCGCTACTACTCGTGGCTGTACGCGGCGAACATCATCGTCGCGCTCGTGTTCCTGCTCGTCGTGCTCGGGCTGATCGGAATGATCGTCGTGCGCCTGAGGAAGGGCAAGTTCGGCACGCGGCTGCTCGCGAAGCTCGCGATCTTCTTCGCGCTCGTCGGTGTCGTGCCGGGCGGCATCATCTATATCGTGTCGTACCAGTTCGTGTCGCGCAGCATCGAGTCGTGGTTCGACGTGAACGTCGAAACCGCGCTGACGGCCGGCCTGAATCTCGGCCGCGGGATGCTCGACGCGTCGCTGTCCGATCTGCAGACGAAGGCGCGGCTGATGTCCGATCAGCTCGCGAGCGTCGACGCGAACACGAACGGCACGACGCTCACGCTGCTGCGCCTGCGCGACCAGTTCGGCGTGCAGGACGCGACGATCGTCGAGCCGAGCCGCGGCGGCTCGGGTGCGTCGCCCGATCTGCATATCGTCGCGCAGGCGTCGGGCAATTTCGCGGCGCTGATTCCGGACGATCTGCCGACGCCGCTGATGCTGAGCCAGGCGCGCGAGCACGGCGCGTATGCGGCGATCGAGGGCGAAGTCGACGGCGATCCGCGCGCGCACGGCGCGAAAGGCGCGCTGCGGCTGCGCGTCGTGCGGCCGATTCCCGACGCAACGACGTCGATGCTGCAGCCGGCCGAACGCTTCCTGCAGCTCACGCAGCCGGTGCCGCCGACGCTCGCGCACAACGCGGACGCCGTCCAGCGTGCCTATCGCGAATATCAGGAGAAATCGCTCGGCCGCACGGGGCTGCGCAAGATGTACATCGGCACGCTGACGCTCGCGCTGTTCCTCGCGACCTTCATCGCGATGATGCTTGCGCTCGCGCTCGGCCAACAGCTCGCGCGGCCGCTGTTCCTGCTTGCGCAGGGCACGAAGGAAGTCGCCGAAGGCGACTACACGCCGAAGCGCGAGATCAAGACGCGCGACGAGCTCGGCTTCCTTACGCAGTCGTTCAACGCGATGACGCGCCAGCTGTCCGAGGCGCGGCTTGCGGTCGAGAAGAACCGGATCGCGCTCGAGCATTCGAAGGCCTATCTCGAAAGCATTCTCGCGAACCTGACGGCCGGCGTATTCGTGCTCGACCGCCAGTTCCGGCTCACGACGGCGAACCGCGGCGCCGAGCGGATTTTCCGGCAGCCGTTCAATTCGCTGATCGGCACGACGCTCGACCAGATCGGCGTCGTCGCCGGGTTCGGCGCGATGGTGCGCAAGGCCTTCGCGGATCGCGAGGCGGCGTCCGACAGCGGCAGCGGCGATACGGGCCACTGGCAGCAGCAGTTCGCGGTCGAAGTGCCGGGCGAGACCGATCCGCTGACGCTGCTCGTGCGCGGCACGCGGCTCGTGTCGACGGTCGAAGGGCAGGCCGACGATCCGCAGACGTCGGGCTACGTCGTCGTGTTCGACGACATCTCCGACGTGATTTCCGCACAGCGCTCGGTCGCATGGGGCGAGGTGGCGCGCCGGCTCGCGCACGAGATCAAGAACCCGCTGACACCGATCCAGCTGTCGGCCGAACGGCTGCAGATGAAGCTGTCGGACAAGCTCGCGCCGCACGACGCGGACGTGCTCAAGCGCGGCGCGACGATGATCGTCAACCAGGTGGCCGCGATGAAGCGGATGGTCGACGACTTCCGCGAATACGCGCGCACGCCGCCGGCCGTGCTCGCGAACCTGCAGCTGAACGATCTGGTGAGCGAAGTGTTGGGGCTGTACGGCGTCGGTGAAGGCAAGAATCCGATCGTCGTCGAGCTCGCGCCGTCGCTGCCGGTGATTCGCGGCGATGCGACGCAACTGCGTCAGGTGATACACAACCTGCTGCAGAACGCGCAGGATTCGGTCGCGGAGTCCGAGCATCCGCGTGTGTTGATCGAAACCAAGACAGTAGAATATGGCGACCCCGACGCCGAGGGCAAAACGCGCGTCGCGGTTCGTCTTACCGTGTCCGACAACGGGCCCGGTTTCCCGGCGCGCATCCTGACGCGCGCGTTCGAGCCTTACGTGACGACGAAGGCGAAGGGTACGGGGCTCGGGTTGGCCACGGTCAAGAAGATCGTCGACGAGCATGGCGCGCGGATCGATCTGCGCAATCGCATGCACGGCGAGACCGTCGAAGGTGCGCAGGTGTCGATCCTGTTCCTGCAGATGGCGAGCGATGCGCCGAATGCGGGGCCCGACGGAGCGGCGCCCGCGGCGGCGTCGGCCGCCGGCAAGCCGGCCGCCGGACGGTCGGCCTCGACGAAGACAAAAGCAAGTGAGCAGACAAAGGCAGCGTAAATGGCAACCATCCTGGTGGTAGATGATGAAATGGGCATCCGGGAATTGCTCTCGGAGATCCTCAGCGACGAAGGACACGTCGTCGAGGCGGCGGAGAACGCGCAGGCTGCGCGGGAATACCGGCTGAATCAGGCGCCCGATCTCGTGCTGCTCGATATCTGGATGCCGGATACCGACGGCGTCACGCTGCTCAAGGAATGGGCGGCTCAAGGCCTGCTGACGATGCCGGTAATCATGATGTCCGGGCACGCGACGATCGACACGGCCGTCGAGGCGACGAAGATCGGTGCGCTCGATTTCCTCGAGAAGCCGATCGCGCTGCAGAAGCTGCTGAAGGCCGTCGAGCACGGGCTCGCGCGCGGCGCGGCGCCGGTGTCCGCGAATGCGGCGGCGAAGGCCGGCGCCGGGCAGGCGGCGGGGCCCGCAGCGGTCGCGTCGGCGGCTGCGCTGCCGACGCTCGGCGACGACGTCGCAGCGGCGCTCGGCCTCGCGGGCCAGACGGCCGCGATTCCGTTCGACATTCCGCTGCGCGAAGCGCGCGATGCGTTCGAACGCGCGTACTTCGAATACCACCTCGCGCGCGAGAACGGCAGCATGACGCGCGTCGCGGAAAAGACCGGCCTCGAACGCACGCACCTGTATCGCAAGCTCAAGCAGCTCGGCGTCGAACTCGGCAAGAAGCCATCCGAAGGCGCGGCGTAAAAAATTTCACGAAAAGGGCTTGTACAGTTCAAAAGAGGTCGCTATACTCTCGTTTCTTCGTTGGCCCGGTAGCTCAGTTGGTAGAGCAGCGGATTGAAAATCCGCGTGTCGGTGGTTCGATTCCGCCCCAGGCCACCAGCAGTTCCAACCCCAAGAATCGTCAGGTTCTTGGGGTTTTTCGTTTGGGGCGGGTCTCGCGTGCCCGGCAGCATTGGCGGCGGCGTGATAAAATCCGTGCCCGCTCAATGACTTAGCGCACCGCCCTCTGCATCCGGCGCAATCGGTCGAATGTCCGCGCCGCGATGCCGCGCGATGGGCGGTATAAGCGCCGTACCGCGTTGCCGGGCTGCGGCGCTGCCTATACTGGTCGCGCCGGCGCAGGCCGGCACGCGTCGGGCCGTTCGGCGGCAGCCGGCCATCGGGCGCAGCGCGACGCGAGCCTATACATTCACGGAGTATCACGGTGATTCGGACAGACGCTAAAGACGGCGCGCTCGTGCTGTTTTCCGGCGGGCAGGACTCGGCCACGTGCGTGGCGTGGGCCCTCGAACGCTACCAGACGGTCGAAACGCTCGGCTTCGACTACGGCCAGCGCCATCGCGTCGAACTCGAGTGCCGCGAAGGCGTGCGCGAAGCGCTGAAGCGGCAGTTCCCCGCGTGGGCGGACCGGCTCGGCGACGATCACATGATCGATCTGTCGGTGCTCGGCGCGATCAGCGATACCGCGATGACGCGCGCGATCGAGATCGAGACGGCTGCGAACGGCCTGCCGAACACGTTCGTGCCGGGCCGCAACCTGCTGTTCATGACGATCGCCGCGGCAATCGCGTATCGTCGCGGGCTGCGCGTGCTGGTCGGCGGGATGTGCGAGACCGATTTTTCGGGCTACCCGGACTGCCGCGACGACACGATGAAGGCGCTGCAGGTCGCGCTGAACCTCGGGATGGACACGCGCATCGTGCTCGAGACGCCGCTGATGTGGCTCGACAAGGCGCAGACTTGGCAGCTCGCCGAGCAGCTCGGCGGCCAGGCGCTCGTCGAGCTGATTCGCGTCGAGACGCATACCTGCTACGTCGGCGAGCGTGCGGAACTGCACGACTGGGGTTTCGGCTGCGGCGAATGCCCGGCATGCAAGCTGCGCAAGCGCGGCTACGAAGCGTATCTGAAGGGCGAGCGGGTGACCGAAGCGCCGCTGTGACGCGGCGTGCGGGCGGCGCGGGCCGATGAACGGATTCTGATCGACAACGAGCGGCGCAAGCCGGACGAAGGACGATGACTTACGCGGTCAAGGAAATTTTCTACACGTTGCAGGGCGAGGGCGCGAACGCGGGCCGGCCGGCCGTGTTCTGCCGGTTCGCCGGCTGCAATCTGTGGTCGGGCCGCGAAGAGGACCGTGCGCAGGCCGTCTGCCGCTTCTGCGATACCGACTTCGTCGGCACCGACGGCGAGAACGGCGGCAAGTTCAAGGATGCCGACGCGCTCGTCGCGACGATCGCGGGCCTGTGGCCGGACGGCGAAGCGCACCGCTTCGTCGTCTGCACGGGCGGCGAGCCGATGCTGCAGCTCGACCAGCCGCTCGTCGACGCGCTGCACGCGGCCGGCTTCGAGATCGCGATCGAGACGAACGGCTCGCTGCCGGTGCTCGAATCGATCGACTGGATCTGCGTGAGCCCGAAGGCCGATGCGCCGCTCGTCGTCACGAAGGGCAACGAGCTGAAGGTCGTGATCCCGCAGGACAACCAGCGGCTCGCCGATTACGCGAAGCTCGACTTCGAGTATTTTCTGGTGCAGCCGATGGACGGCCCGTCGCGCGACCTGAACACGAAGCTCGCGATCGACTGGTGCAAGCGGCATCCGCAGTGGCGCCTGTCGATGCAGACGCACAAATATCTGAACATTCCCTGAGCCACGGCTTTTTGACATCGTGCTGATTACCCGAAAACTCGAATTCGACGCGGGCCACCGCATTCCCGATCACCGCAGCCAGTGCCGGAACCTGCACGGCCATCGCTATGTGCTCGAAATCACGCTGCGCGGCGATCTCGTCGATACCGAGGGGGCGCCCGATCGCGGCATGGTGATGGATTTCGCCGACGTGAAGGCGCTTGCGGTCGAGCACCTCGTCAGCAAGTGGGACCACGCATTCCTCGTCTACGCGCGCGACGAAGTCGTGCGCTCGTTCCTCGAGCAGATGGCCGACCACAAGACGGTCGTGCTCGACCGCATTCCGACCGTCGAAAATCTCGCCGCGATCGCGTTCGACATCCTCGCGAGCGTGTACGACGCGCACTACGGCGTGAACCTGCGCCTCGAGCGCGTGCGTCTCTACGAGACGCCGAACTGCTGGGCCGACGTCGAGCGCGACGCAGGCCGCTGATCTGCGCCGCATCGAGCCGCCGGTGCGCCGGCCGGCGCGTCCGTCCGGCCGCCGCAGCGTGCGCGGCGCCTCCCTGCGCGTTTTCCTACCCGCATTCCGTCCGGCGCCGCGCTATGATCGCTGCGTGAGGCGGCGAAGCGCCGCCCGTCGCGCCGTCGTGCGCGACCGACACACCCTGCCGTTGCTTGTCCCGTTCGATTGCCTGTCCGCCGGGAGGCCGTATCGATGAGCACGCTGACCAATTCCCTGAAACAACGTCTGCACGACGGCGACGAGCCGCTGTACGGGCTGTGGCTGACGCTCGCGAGCGACACGGCGGCGGAAGCGCTCGCGCATGCGGGCTACGACTGGCTCTGCATCGACATGGAGCACGCGCCGAACGACAGCCGCGACGTCGCCTCGCAGCTGCGTGCGATGGCCGCCGCGCGCCTGCCGACCGAGCCCGTCGTGCGCGTGCCGGCCCGCGAGCCGTGGCTCGTGAAGCGCGCGCTCGACGCCGGCGCGCGCACGCTGATGTTTCCGTGCATCGAGACGGCGGACGATGCCGCGCACGCCGTGCGCCTCACGCGCTTTCCGTCGCCCGAGTCGCCGGACGGCGTGCGCGGCGTGGCCGGCATGGTGCGCGCGGCGGCGTTCGGGATGCGGCGCGACTACGTGCAGACCGCGAACGCGCAGATCGCGGTGATCGTGCAGATCGAATCCGCGCGCGGCATCGACGAGGTCGAACGAATCGCCGCGACGCCCGGCGTCGACTGCGTGTTCGTCGGGCCGGCCGATCTCGCGGCAAGCCTCGGTCATCTCGGCGACGTCCGACATCCGGACGTCGAATCCGCGATCGCGCGCGTGCTCGCGGCCGGCCGGCAGGCGGGCGTCGCGGTCGGCATCTTCGCGTCGGACAGCGCGAGCGCACGCCAGTGCCGCGACGCCGGCTACCGGATGATCGCGCTGTCGGCCGACGTGATCTGGTTGCTGCGGGCGACGCGGCAGGCACTGCAGGAGGTGCGGTCATGAACGCGGCCGAGGGCGCGTGTCGCGGGCGGGCCGCGCGTAGGGCACCGCGCGCCGCGCGGCTGGCGGCGGCGCTCGGCCTCGGCGCGCTATGCGCGGCGGCGGCCGCGCAGCGTGCGCCGCATGCGCAGCCGGAACCGGCGCGCGAGACGCAGTCCGCGATCGCCGACTACAACGCGGGCGACTATCGCGCGGCGCTCGTCCAGTTCCATGACGCGGCCGAGCGCGGCGATCGCCTCGCACAGTTCAACTACGCGATGATGCTGCTGACGGGTGAGGGCGTGACGGCGAACGTCGACGAAGGGCTGCGCTGGCTGAAGCGTGCGGCGAACGCGAACATGTCGCACGCGCAGTACGTGTACGGGCGGATGTTCGACGACGGCGAATTCGTCGCGCGCAATCCGGCCGAAGCGCATCGCTGGTTCCTGCGCGCGGCGAAGCAGGGGCACGTGCAGGCCGCGCTGTCGCTCGCGAACCAGTTTCTCGACGGACGCGGCACGCCGCGCGACAACCGGCAGGCGTTCCTCTGGTACAAGCAGGCGGCCGATGCGGGCGAGCCGACCGCGCAGTACGTGACCGCGTCGTTCTACGAGCGCGGCGGCGACGGCGTCACGCGCGATCTGAACATCGCGCGTGCCTATTACGCGGCGGCGGCTGCGCAAGGCGACGAGACGGCGGAATTGAAATACCAGGAACTGAGCGCGCGGCTGAAGGCGCAGGGGCCGGGCGCGGGCAGCGGCGCGCAGGGCGATTCACACGCGGCGCCGCAGTAAGAAGCGCGCGCCGCGCGCACGGGCGGCCGGCGCCGCCCGCGCTCAGCTTTTCATCAGCCGGCGCTGGCGGCCGACGCTCATGATCATCCCGATCGCGATGCCGAGCGTCGTGAGCGCGGTGCCGCCGTAGCTCATGAACGGCAGCGGCACGCCGACCACCGGCAGCACGCCGCTGACCATCCCGATGTTCACGAACGCATAGACGAAGAACGCGAGCGTCAGCGAGCCCGCGAGCAGCCGTCCGAACAGCGTCGCGCCCTGCGCGGCGATATACAGCCCGCGCGCGATCAGCGCCATGTAGAGCGTGAGCAGCACGAGGCCGCCGACGAGCCCCCATTCCTCCGAGAACACCGCGAAGATGAAGTCGGTGTGCTTTTCCGGAATGAATTCGAGGTGCGCCTGCGTGCCTTTCAGATAGCCCTTGCCGAGCACGCCGCCGGAGCCGATCGCGATCACCGCCTGGATCGTATGGAAGCCCTTGCCGAGCGGATCGGACGTCGGATCGAGCAACGTGCAGACGCGGTGCTTCTGGTAGTCGTGCATCAGCGGCCACTGCACTTCGGGCTGGCAGATGCGCTCCTCGAACACGGCGATCGAGCCGACCGCGATCACGCCGGCGACGAGCACCGGCACGATCAGCTTGAACGACAGGCCGGCCAGATAGATCACGAAGAAGCCGGCCGCGAACACGAGCAGGCCGGTGCCGAGGTCGGGCTGCTTCGCGATCAGGCCGACCGGCACGAGCAGGATCCCGAACGCGGCGACGAAGTCGTACCAGCGCAGCGCGCCTTCGCGGCGCTGGTAGTACCACGCGAGCATCAGCGGCGTCGCGATCTTCAGAATCTCGGACGGCTGGATCACGACGCCGACGTTCAGCCAGCGTTTCGCGCCCTTCTTGGTCATGCCGAACAGCGCGACCGCGACGAGCAGCGCGACGCCGAACGTATAGAGCGGGACCGCGAAACGCATCAGCGTCGTCGGCGGAATGTTCGCGATCACCCACATCAGCACGAACGTCAGCAGGATGTTGCGCAGTTGGTCCTCGACGCGGCCCGGCATGTCGATGCTCGCGCTGTACAGCGTGACGATCCCGACGCACAGCAGCAGGAACACGATGAGGGCGAGCGGGCGGTCGAAGCCCGCGAACATCTGCTTGATCTTGTCGAGCCAGGCGCGCTTGTCGAATTGCATGCCTTTCTCCGTTAATGAGCGGTGCCGGCGTTTGCCGCGTCCGCGGCCGCCGTGGCACGAGAGTGGTCGTCGCGCGGGCCGGCCGCGAACGGCTGCCCGTCCTGCGGCGGCTTGCGCGGATCGTCGCCGGCCGGCCGGTGCGGCCGGTGCATGCGGCGCATCGGCGGCAGGCTCGCGGCAAGCGGTGCCGCTGCGCTCGCGTCGGCCGGCGGCGCGGCGCTTGCAGCGGCCGCGCCTGCGGCGCCGGGCGTGTCCGATGCGCCGGCTGCCGACGCAGCGGACGCCGCCTGCGCCGCACTGGCCGCGTTCGGCACGACCGGCTGCGGCAGCGGCTTGAAGCCGGCCGCGACGGTGACGGGCTTCGATCCGTCGCCGATCACCGGCGCGTTCACGGGTTCCGTCGCCGACGCGGCGGCCGCGACCGCCGCCGCCTCGTTCTGCGCGTTCTGGCGCTCGACGAGGTAGAAGTCGAGCACGCGCCGCGCGATCGGGCCCGCCGACTGCGCGCCCCAGCCGCCGTTCTCGACGATCAGCGCGAGCGCGATCTGCGGATGGTCGACCGGCGCATATGCGATGAACAGCGCGTGGTCGCGCAGATGCTCGGCGAGCAGGTGGCCCTTGTAATTGCCGCCCTGCAGCGAGAACACCTGCGCGGTACCGGTCTTGCCGGCCGCCAGATACGGCGCGCCGCGGAACACCTTGTACGCGGTGCCCGACGGGTTCTCGATCACGTTCTCCATCCCGCGCTTGACGACGTCGATGTCGGCCTGCTTCAGCGGGATCACGCCGCTTTCCTTCGGCACGGTCAGATGGCGCGCGCGCGTGATCGGATCCTCGATCTCCTTCACGAGGTGCGGCTTCATGACGATGCCGTTGTTCGCGAGCGTCGCGGTCGCGTGCGCGAGCTGCAGGATCGTGAACGAGTTGTAGCCCTGGCCGATGCCGAGGCTGATCGTCTCGCCGTCGAACCACTTCTGCTGCGCGGCCTTCTTGAACGCCTTCTTCTTCCAGTCGGTCGACGGCAGGATCCCGCGCGCCTCGCCCTGGATGTCGATGCCGGTGATCTGGCCGAAGCCGAACGGCTTCATGAAGTTCGCGATCGCGTTCACGCCGAGATCGCGCGCGAGCATGTAGAAGTAGGTGTCGTTCGACACCATGATCGCCTTGTTCATGTCGACCCAGCCCTGGCCCGAGCGCACGTCGTTGCGGAACGTATGGCCGCCGAACGTGAAGTAGCCGGGATCCTGGAAGCCCCAGCCCGGCGTGCGCTTGCCGAGCGTCAGGCCCGCGAGCGCCATGAACGGCTTGTAGGTCGAGCCGGGCGGGTAGGTGCCGTGCAGCGGACGGTTCAAGAGCGGCTTGTCGGGCGAGTTGTTGAGCTCGTCCCAGGTCTGCTGGTCGATGCCGTCGACGAACGAATTCGGATCGAAGCTCGGCGACGACACGAACGCGAGCACGTCGCCCGTCTTCGGCTCGATCGCGACGAGCGCGCCGCGCTTGCCCGCGAACGCCTGCTCGGCGACCTGCTGCAGCCCGATGTCGAGCGACAGCACGAGGTTGTCGCCGGGCGTGGCCTGCGTGCGCGAGAGCGTGCGCACCGGCCGGCCGCCGGCCGTCACCTCGACTTCCTCGAAGCCCGTCAGTCCGTGCAGCTCCGTTTCGTAGCTCTGCTCGACGCCGATCTTGCCGATGTAGTCGGTGCCCTTGTAGTTGTTCGCGTCGCGCCGCGGATCGTAGGTTTCCTGGTCGCTGTCGTTCTCGTCGCTCATCGCGTCGATCCGGTCCTGGTCGCGCTTCGAGATCCGGCCGATATAGCCGATCACGTGCGCGGCGGTCGTGCCGAGCGGGTACTGGCGGAACAGCCGCGCGCGCACGTCGACGCCCGGAAAGCGGAAACGCTGCGCGGTGAAGCGCGCGACTTCGTCGTCGGTGAGCCGCGTGCGGATCGGCAGGCTTTCGAAGTTCTTCGAGTCTTCCTGCAGCTTCTTGAAGCGGCGGCGGTCGCGCGCGTCGATCGGGATGATCTGCGACAGCTTGTCGATCGTGTTCTCAAGCGTGTCGTCGAGCTTCGACGGCGTGATCTCGAGCGTGTAGGCCGAGTAGTTCTTCGCGAGGATCACGCCGTTGCGGTCGGTGATGATCCCGCGGTTCGGCACGATCGGCGCGACGGAGATGCGGTTTTCCTCGGCCTGCAGCGCATATTTGCCGTGCTGCATCAGCTGCAGATAGAAGAAGCGGCTCGCGAGCAGCCCGAAGCAGACGAACACGAACACGCCCGCCGCCGCGACGCGCAGGCGGAACTTCGAGAGCTGCTGTTGGGTGTCGTTGAATTCGGTCATGCGATTACGGTCGGTCGGCCCGGCGCGCGCACGGGCGAGGTGCCGCCCCGGGGCGCGGCGCGCGGCGGGTGCGGAGGCGGCGGGTCATCAAGGTGCGGTCCGTCAGATCGGGCGCGTATCGTCCGGGTCGACCGGGCGGCGTTGCGGCATCAGCAGCAGATGGCTGGCGAGCGGCCACAGCGCGGCTTCGACGAAGCCGTCGACCAGATAGCGCCAGCCGGGGAACGCGGCGCCCATCATCAGGCGGATCACGAACGGCACGAGCTGCGCGCCGACCAGCAGCGGCGTCACGTACAGCACCTGCACGCCGATCGGCATCCACAGCACGCGGCGATGGATCGTGATCGCACCGTACGACAGCAGCGTGTACGCGAGTGCGTGCTCGCCGAGCAGCCCTGCGTCGTGCACGTCCATCAGGATGCCGAGCGCGAACGCGACGCCCATCCCCACCTTGCGCGGCTGGTGGATGTTCCAGAACAGCAGCACGAGCGCGACGAAGTCGGGCACGCCGGGCAGGCGGCCCCACGGCATCAGGTTCAGCAGGAACGCGGCGGCGAGGCTGAACGCGATGAAATACGGGTTGACCGGCTGCAGGATGTATTGCGGGCGATTCATCGCTGGGCTCCTGAGGGCGCGGTCGCCGGCTTCGCGGCGTTGCCGCCCGGCTTGCCGGACGCGGCCGGTTTCGCGGGCGCGGGCTGCGCGCCGGCCGGCGGCGCGGCGTCGGCCGGCTTGGCCGCGTCGGCAGGCTTTCCGCTCGCGTCGGCCTTCTCGCCCTTCGCGGCGGCCGCCTTCGCCGCCTTCTTGCCTTTCGCGTTCTTCTCCGCGGCCGGCTCGGGATCGGCCGGACGCGGCGGAATGTCGTTCCGGTAATGCAGCACGAGCATCTGCCGCGCACCGCGCACGGCCGCGACCGGCGCGCAGGTGACGCGCGCGAATGCGGTATCGGCGAGCTTGTCGACGCGTACGACCTTCGCGACCGGCAGGCCCGGCGGATAGACGCCGTCGAGCCCGCTCGTCACGAGTTCGTCGCCGGCGACGAGATCGGCGCTGGTCGGCACGAAGCGCAGATCGAGCGAATCGCCCTTCGGCGTGCCGTAGATCACGCTGCGCAGGCCGGTGCGCAGCACCTGCACGGGGATCGCGAGATCGCGATCGGTGATCAGCGTGACCTCGGCCTGCAGCGGGAACACGCGCGTGACCTGGCCGACCACGCCGTCCTCGCTGACGACGGGCGCGCCGTCCTGAATGCCCTGCTGCGAGCCCTGGCCGATCACGATCTTCTGCGTGAACGGATCGCTGGTGTCGTACTGGATCTCGACCGGCGTCGACTGCGCGGCGATCTGCTGGCGCAGCGCGAGCAGCGCGCGCAGATGCACGTTCTCCTGCGTGAGGATCGCGGCCTGGTTCGCGAGCGTCGACAGCTGCAGGTTGCGCTTGCGCAGCTGCTCGTTCTCGCCGCGCAGCGTCGCGCCGGTCACGGCGAGATCGGCGGCGCCCATGAACAGGTCGCGCGGCACGAGCGCCGCGCGCTGCAGCGGATACAGCACGGTACCGAGCACGCCGCGGACGATTTCGAGCGTGCTGAAGCGCGCGTCCGATACGAGGAGCGCGATGGCGAGGGCGACGAAGAAGATGAGCCGCGCGAGCGCGGGCGGACCTTGCTTGAAGAGAGGCGGCGGACTGTATTCCATGGTCGGCGCCGGGCGCGGGTGACCGGTCAAATGATGCTCAGACGCGCAAACGGCGCGGCGGTTCGTTCTGAACGAGCGATCCGGCCACGCCGCGCGTGCGTCATGTCAAGAAACGGCTTATACGATCACTCGTACGAGAAGATGCTGCCCAGCTTGTCCATGCGTTCGAGCGCCATGCCCGAACCGCGTACGACGCAGGTGAGCGGATCTTCGGCGACGAGCACCGGCAGGCCGGTTTCTTCCGCGAGCAGGCGATCGAGGTCGCGCAGCAGCGCACCGCCGCCCGTCAGCATCATGCCGCGCTCGGCGATGTCGGCGCCGAGTTCCGGCGGCGTCTGCTCGAGGGCGATCTTCACCGACGACACGATCTGGTTCAGCGGATCGGTCAGCGCTTCGAGGATTTCGTTGCTCGAGATCGTGAAACTGCGCGGAATGCCTTCCGACAGATTGCGGCCCTTCACTTCCATTTCCTTCACTTCGGAGCCCGGGAACGCGGAGCCGATTTCCTTCTTGATCGCTTCGGCCGTCTGTTCGCCGATCAGCATCCCGTAGTTGCGGCGGATGTAGTTGACGATCGCCTCGTCGAACTTGTCGCCGCCGACGCGCACCGAGCCCTTGTAGACGATGCCGCCGAGCGAGATCACGCCGACTTCGGTCGTGCCGCCGCCGATGTCGACGACCATCGAGCCCGTCGCTTCCGACACCGGCAGGCCCGCGCCGATCGCGGCGGCCATCGGTTCTTCGATCAGGTAGACCTGCGAGGCGCCGGCGCCGTGCGCGGCTTCCTTGATCGCGCGGCGCTCGACCTGCGTCGAGCCGCACGGCACGCAGATGATGATGCGCGGCGACGGCGAGAACATCCGCGACTCGTGCGCCGTCTTGATGAACTGCTTGATCATCTGCTCGGTGACGGTGAAGTCGGCGATCACGCCGTCCTTCATCGGGCGGATCGCCTCGATGTTGCCCGGCACCTTGCCGAGCATCTGCTTGGCTTCCTTGCCGACGGCCTGGATCGTCTTCTTGCCGTTGGGGCCGCCTTCCTGGCGAATCGACACGACGGACGGCTCATCGAGCACGATGCCTTTGCCGCGCATGTAGATCAGGGTGTTTGCGGTGCCGAGATCGATCGCCAGATCGTTGGAGAAATAGCTGCGCAAAAAACCGAACATTCAGAATCCTGTCTCGCTCTGGGGCCGGCCCTGCGTCACGGGTCTCAGGGCGGCAGCGGAAAAAATAACAGCCTCGGATCGTGGCGGAACGGGCCGCCGCGGCGCTCGAAGCTGCAAGTGATATTTACCGGAAATCGCACGAAGCACGCACGGCTTGCCAAAGCAGGGGCGAAACGGTGCGGGAAAAGGCTGCCGGGTCTGGGTCGAACGCGTAATGATACCTTATAATTTCGCGGTATTTGAATCGAAACGGGCGGTATTTTTGCCGCTTCGGCCCCGATTTTTGAGGGTGGGATCGCACCCTTCAACCCCCGCCGCGGCGCCGCTTTCGCGCGCCGCGCAGCCTTGTTTTTCCGGTGATCGCATGGCCCTGACCCTGACCGATGTGAAACGCATCGCCCACCTCGCGCGACTCGAAATGGCCGACGCCGACGCCGAGCACACGCTCGGCCAGCTCAACGAATTCTTCGGCCTCGTCGAGCAGATGCAGGCGGTCGACACCGCCGGCATCGCGCCGCTCGCGCACCCGATCGAACAGATCCAGGAAGTCGCGCAGCGGCTGCGGGACGACGCCGTCACGGAAGTCGTGAACCGCGACGACAACCAGCGTCCGGCGCCGGCCGTCCAGGACGGCCTCTACCTCGTGCCGAAGGTGATCGAGTAAACGCTCGACGACAAGCGCGCCGGCCCACATGGCGCCGCGCGCGACCCAGAATTCCCAGGAAGACTCCCTCATGCACGCAAAAAGCCTGACCGAACTGCGCGCCGCGCTCGCCGCCAAGGAATGCTCGGCCGTCGAGCTCGCGCAGCACTATCTGAAACGGATCGACGCCGCGCGCGACCTGAACGCGTTCGTCCACGTCGAGCCGGAGCTCACCCTCGCGCAGGCGAAGGCCGCCGATGCCGAACTCGCGCGCGGCGCGGGCGGGCCGCTGACGGGCCTGCCGATCGCGCACAAGGACGTGTTCGTCACGCGCGGCTGGCGCTCGACCGCCGGCTCGAAGATGCTCGCCAACTACGAGAGCCCGTTCGACGCGACCGTCGTCGCCCGCCTGCAGGCGGCCGGCATGGTCACGCTCGGCAAGACCAACATGGACGAGTTCGCGATGGGCTCGTCGAACGAGAATTCCGCGTTCGGCGCGGTGAAGAACCCGTGGGACACGAACGCGGTGCCGGGCGGCAGCTCGGGCGGCAGCTCGGCCGCGGTGGCCGCGCGTCTCGCGCCGGCCGCGACCGGCACCGACACCGGCGGCTCGATCCGCCAGCCGGCGTCGTTCGCGGGCGTGACCGGCATCAAGCCGACCTACGGCCGCGTGTCGCGCTACGGCATGATCGCGTTCGCGTCGTCGCTCGACCAGGGCGGCCCGATGGCGCAGAGCGCATCCGACTGCGCGCTGCTGCTCAACGCGATGGCCGGCTTCGACGAGCGCGACTCGACGAGCCTCGAGCGCGACGACGAAGACTTCACGCGCCACCTCGGCCAGCCGTGGGCCGCGGGCAACGATGCGGCGAAACCGCTCGCCGGCCTGCGCATCGGCCTGCCGAACGAGTATTTCGGCGACGGTCTCGCCGACGACGTGCGCGCGGCCATCGACGCGGCGCTGAAGCAATACGAGGCGCTCGGCGCGACGCTCGTGCCGGTGTCGCTGCCGAAAACGGAATTGTCGATTCCGGTCTACTACGTGATTGCGCCGGCCGAGGCGTCGTCGAACCTGTCGCGGTTCGACGGCGTGCGCTTCGGCCATCGCGCCGCGCAGTACGGCGATCTGCTCGACATGTACAAGAAGTCGCGGGCCGAGGGCTTCGGGCCCGAGGTGAAGCGCCGCATTCTCGTCGGCACGTACGTGCTGTCGCACGGCTACTACGACGCGTACTACCTGCAGGCGCAGAAGATCCGCCGCATCATCGCGAACGACTTCCAGGAAGCATTCAAGTCCTGCGACGTGATCATGGGGCCGGCGTCGCCGACGGTCGCGTGGGACCTCGGCGCGAAGGGCGACGATCCGGTGCAGATGTATCTCGCGGACATCTACACGCTGTCGGTGAGCCTCGCCGGCCTGCCGGGCATGAGCGTGCCGTGCGGCTTCGGCGCGGGCGCGAATGCGAAGCGTCCGGTCGGCCTGCAGATCATCGGCAACTATTTCAACGAAGCCCGGATGCTGCAGGTCGCCGACGCGTTCCAGCGCGCGACCGACTGGCACAAGCAAGTTCCGGCAGGGGTGTAAGCATATGACTCAATGGGAAGTCGTCATCGGTCTCGAGACGCACGCGCAACTGTCGACCGTCTCGAAGATTTTCTCCGGCGCCTCGACGCAGTTCGGCGCGGAACCGAACACGCAGGCCTGCCCGGTCGACCTCGCGCTGCCGGGCGTGCTGCCGGTGCTGAACCGCGGCGCGGTCGAGCGGGCGATCCGCTTCGGCCTCGCGATCGGCGCGACCATCGCGCCGCGCAGCATCTTCGCGCGCAAGAATTATTTCTATCCCGATCTGCCGAAGGGCTATCAGATCAGCCAGTACGAGATTCCGGTCGTGCAGGGCGGCGCGATCACGATCCAGGTGCCGGCCAACGAGAAGGCCGGCAAGCCGGCGTACGAGAAGACGGTCAACCTGACCCGCGCGCACCTCGAGGAAGACGCGGGCAAGTCGCTGCATGAAGACTTCGCCGGCATGACGGGCATCGATCTGAACCGCGCGGGCACGCCGCTGCTCGAGATCGTCACCGAGCCGGAAATGCGCAGCGCGGCCGAGGCCGTGGCCTACGCGAAGGCGCTGCATGCGCTCGTCGTGTGGCTCGGCATCTGCGACGGCAACATGCAGGAAGGCTCGTTCCGCTGCGACGCGAACGTGTCGGTGCGTCCCGTCGGCCAGGAAAAGTTCGGCACGCGCGCCGAGATCAAGAACCTGAACTCGTTCCGCTTCCTCGAGGAAGCGATCAACTACGAAGTGCGCCGCCAGATCGAGCTGATCGAGGACGGCGGCGAGGTCGTGCAGGAAACGCGTCTGTACGATCCGGACAAGCGCGAGACGCGCTCGATGCGCAGCAAGGAAGACGCGCACGACTACCGCTACTTCCCCGATCCGGACCTGATGCCGCTCGTGATCGGCCGCGACTGGGTCGAGCGCGTGCAGGCCGGGATGCCCGAGCTGCCGGCCGCGATGCAGCAGCGCTTCGTCGAGCAATATGGCGTGTCCGCGTACGACGCCGGCGTGTTGACGTCGACGAAGGCGATGGCCGCGTACTTCGAGGCCGTCGTCGCGAAGGCGGGCGCCGCGAACGCGAAGATCGCCGCGAACTGGCTGATGGGCGACGTGTCGTCGCAGCTGAACCGCGACGGCATCGACATCGACGCGATTCCGGTGTCGGCCGCGCAGCTCGCGCTGCTGCTGCAGCGTATCGCCGACGGGACGATCTCGAACAAGATCGCGAAGGAAGTGTTCGCGACGATGTGGGAAGAGAAGGCGAGCGACGACGGTGCGGCCGATCGCATCATCGACGCGAAGGGCCTGAAGCAGATCTCCGACACCGGCGCGCTCGAGGCGATCATCGACGAGGTGCTCGCGGCGAATGCGAAGTCGGTCGAGGAATTCCGCGCGGGCAAGGAAAAGGCGTTCAACGCGCTGATCGGCCAGGCGATGAAGGCGACCAAGGGCAAGGCCAATCCGCAGCAGGTCAACGAACTGCTGAAGAAGAAGCTCGGCTGAACATGACCGCGCGCCTGAACCGCGCCTGACGACGGGCCGCTGCCGAACCTGTTCGGCGCGGCCCGTCGCGTTTCGATGCGAGCGCCCGCGCGCCGCGTCGTACAAGGAGGAACGAATGGCGAAACAACCGTCGCTCGACGATTTCCGCGTGCCGTACTTCAAGCACGGCAAGGATGGCGCCGCATTCCGGCTCGACGCGTTCGATCCGTCGGCGAAGCCGTTTTCGTCGGGCTCCAAGGATGCCGACCGCGAACGGCTGTCGATCGTATCGACCGAGCTCGACGTGCAGCAGGAGCGGCTGCACACGCAGCAGAAAAAGCGCGTGCTGCTCGTGCTGCAGGGGATGGACACGAGCGGCAAGGACGGCACCGTGCGTGCGGTGTTCCGCGACGTCGATCCGCTCGGGCTGCGCATCGTGCCGTTCAAGGCGCCGACGCCGATCGAGGCCGCGCACGACTTCCTGTGGCGCGTGCACGCGCAGGTGCCGGCCGCGGGCGAGCTCGCCATTTTCAACCGCAGCCATTACGAGGACGTGCTGGTGCCGCGCGTGCTCGGCACGATCGACGACAAGGCATGCGAGCGCCGCTACCGGCAGATCCGCGATTTCGAGACGATGCTCGCGGAGAACGGCACGACGATCGTCAAATGCTTCCTGCACATCTCGAAGGACGAGCAGCGCGAACGGCTGCAGGCGCGCATCGACGATCCGACCAAGCACTGGAAGTTCGACATCGCCGATCTCGACGCGCGCAAGCACTGGGATGCATACCAGGACGCGTACCGCGACGCGCTCGCGGCGACGTCGGTCGAGCATGCGCCGTGGTACGTGATTCCGGCGAACTCGAAGACGCATCGCAACGTGATGATCGCCGAGCTGCTGCTGCGCACGATGACGGACATGAAGCTGGAATTCCCGCCGCCGAAGCCGGAGCTCGACGGCGTGAAGGTCCGCTGAACCGCTACCTCGAATACTGAACTGAAACGGAACCCGACATGATGCGTGTCATTACCGCCAACCTGAACGGCATCCGCTCGGCCGCGAAGAAGGGCTTCTTCGACTGGCTCGGCGAACAGAACGCCGATTGCGTCTGCGTGCAGGAAATCAAGGTGTCGGCCGACGATCTGCCGGCCGAATTCGTCGCGCCGCACGGCCTGAAGAGCTATTTCCACCATGCCGCGAAGAAGGGCTACAGCGGCGCGGGCCTGTACAGCCGCCGCGAGCCCGACGACGTGATCATCGGCTTCGGCAGCAGCGAATTCGATCCGGAAGGGCGTTACGTCGAGGCGCGCTACGGCAAGCTGTCGGTCGTGTCGGTGTACGTGCCGTCCGGCTCGAGCGGCGACGAGCGCCAGCAGGCGAAGTACCGCTTCATGGACGAATTCATGCCGCATCTCGCGGCGCTGAAGAAGACGCGCGAGGTGATCCTCTGCGGCGACGTGAACATCGTCCACAAGGAGATCGACATCAAGAACTGGAAGAGCAACCAGAAGAACTCCGGTTGCCTGCCCGAAGAGCGCGCGTGGCTCTCGAAGCTGTTCGACGACGTCGGCTACGTCGACGTGTTCCGCACGCTCGATCCGCGGCCCGAGCAGTACACGTGGTGGAGCAACCGCGGACAGGCGTATGCGAAGAACGTCGGGTGGCGGATCGATTACCAGATCGCGACGCCGGGCGTGGCGGCGACCGCGAAAAGCACGTCGATCTTCAAGGACATCAAGTTCAGCGACCACGCGCCGCTGACGGTGGATTACGACTACGCATGACGGCTCGCGCCATGCGGCGCGCGCTCGATCACGCCGCATCGTAGAAACGAAACAACGGGCCGCATGTCGCACATGCGGCCCGTTTCGTTTCGGCGGCGCGGCTTACTGCTTGATCGACGCCATGTCGATCACGAACCGGTACTTCACGTCGCTCTTCAGCATCCGCTCGTACGCAGCGTTGATCTCCTGCATCGGAATGATCTCGATGTCGGACGTGATGCCGTGCTGCGCGCAGAAGTCGAGCATTTCCTGCGTCTCCGCGATCCCGCCGATCAGCGAGCCGGCGAGGCGGCGGCGCTTGAAGATCAGGTTGAACACCTGCGGCGACGGGTGATCGTGCTCGGGCGCGCCGACGAGCGTCATCGTGCCGTCGCGCTTGAGCAGATGCAGGAACGGATTCAGGTCGTGCTGCGCGGCGACCGTGTTGAGGATGAAGTCGAAGCTGTTCAGGTGCGCGTTCATCTGCGCTTCGTCCTTCGACACGACGACTTCATGCGCGCCGAGCCGCTTGCCGTCCTCGATCTTCGACGGCGACGTCGTGAACAGCACGACGTGCGCACCCATCGCGCGCGCGAGCTTCACGCCCATGTGACCGAGCCCGCCGAGGCCCACGATCCCGACCTTCTTGCCGGGCCCGACGTTCCACTGACGCAGCGGCGAATACGTGGTGATCCCCGCGCAGAGCAGCGGCGCGGCACCGGCCGCGTCGAGCGTGTCGGGCACGCGCAGCACGAATGCTTCGTCGACGACGATCTGCGTCGAATAGCCGCCGTACGTTATGTCGCCCGTCACGCGATCCTGGCCGTTGTAGGTGCCGACGAAGCCGTTTTCGCAATACTGCTCGAGGCCTTCCGCGCAGCTCGCGCAGGTGCGGCACGAATCGACGAGACAGCCGACGCCGACCAGCTCGCCGACCTTGAAGCGCGAGACCTGCGGCCCGGTTGCGGTCACGCGCCCGACGATTTCGTGGCCCGGCACGACCGGATAGATGGTGTTGCGCCATTCGTTGCGCGCCTGATGGAGGTCGGAATGGCAGACGCCGCAGTAGAGGATCTCGATCTGCACGTCGAGGTCGCGCAGCGCGCGACGCTGGAATTCGAACGGGGCGAGCGGCGATTGCGCGTCGGTCGCCGCGTAGGCATAGGTGGTGCTCATGCGTAAGGCTCCTTGTCCGGTTAAACATCCGGCAAAACGGACGGCACGCCGCGCGGTGTGGCGACGCGGCGAGACAGGTCCCCATCGTAAGGAGCGCGGCGCCGCGATGAAATACACGAAGGTCTCGAACCTTTGCCTATTCCTCTTGAATTTCTCGCGAAAGGCCGTCGAAACGCTGACACGGTGCTAAATTGCGAGCCAGATTCTCTTGCAGTACAGGAACTTGCCGATGAGTTTCCAGCCCCTTTTTGCCGATTCGGCCGACCGCGTGCGGCGCCGCATGATCGAGCTGCATACGCGTCTCGCGCCGAACGAGGGCGACACGCCGGCCGCGATCGACGGCGTGCGCTTCATCCGCGTGAGCCGTCCGGCGCCGCGCTTGCCGGTGCTCTACGAGCCGAGCATCGTCGTCGTCTGCCAGGGTCGCAAGTTCGGTTATCTCGGCGAGCGCTCGTTCGTGTACGACGCGCAGCAGTACCTCGTGCTGTCGGTGCCGCTGCCGTTCGAATGCGAGACGCATGCGAGCGCCGACGAGCCGTTCCTCGCGATCTCGATCCGCGTCGATCTCGCCGTGATCGCCGAGCTGGCGATCCTGCTCGACGAGACGCTCGGCGCGGCCGTCAGCGAACCGCACGGCGTCTATTCGACGCCGCTCGACGCGCCGCTCGCGGACGCGGTGCTGCGGCTGCTCGAGACGCTCGCGTCGCCGCACGACACGCGCGTGCTCGGGCCGTCGATCATGCGCGAGATCGCGTATCGCGTGCTGACCGGCGCGCAGGGCGACGCGATTCGCGCGGCGCTCGTCCAGCAGCATCATTTCGGCCGGATTGCGAAGGCGCTGCGACGCATTCATGCGGACCTGCGGGCCGACCTCGACGTCGAGACGCTCGCCCGCGAGGCCGGAATGAGCCTCGCAGTATTCCATGCGCAGTTCAAGCACGTGACGGCGACGTCGCCGATGCAGTACGTGAAGACCGCGCGGCTGCATCAGGCGCGGCTGATGATGGTGCAGAACGGTCTGGGGGCGGGCGCCGCGGCCGCGCGCGTCGGCTATGCGAGTGCGTCGCAGTTCAGCCGCGAGTTCAAGCGGCTGTTCGGGCGCAGCCCCGGCGACGAGGTGCGCGCGATGCGCGAGAGCAGCGAGCGCGTGGCCGCCGCGGCTACTGCGGCGCAGCGATAGGCGCCCGCGCCGCTCAGCGCCGCACGACCTTGCGCCGCTGCGCGCTGATGCCCGCGTAGTCGGGCAGCGCATCGACGCGCTTGCCGATCGCCTTCGCGTACAGCGGCATCAGGTCCGGCAGCCGGTTCAGCAGATCCTGGCGGCGCGATGCGCCGTACGGATGCGTATAGATGAAGCCGGCCGCCTTGTTCGCGCGCGTGGCGGCCGCGAGCTTCTCCCACAGCGTGATCGCCGCGCGCGGATCGAAGCCGGCGCGCGCGGCGATGTCGCCGCCGATCACGTCGGCCTCGGTCTCGTCGGTCGGATCGTAGCGCAGCGTCTGCAGACGTTCGCCGAGATGCAGCGATTGCGGCAGCGGATCGCCGACGCCGAACAGCGGCGGCAGCGTCGCCGCGCGCAGCGACGTCTGCGACGTTGCGCCGAAGTTGCTGCGCGCATGTTCGCGCAGCGCGTGCGCGATGCCGTGTGCGATCAGCACGCCGAGCTCGTCGTCGTTCAGGCGCACGCGATCGAGCAGGCCCGTATACACGAGGATCTTGCCGCCCGGCAGGCACGTCAGGCGGATGTCGCGCGAGCGGATCGCGTTGACGTCCCACGTCCAGCCCTTCACGCGATCGTTCCATTTGACCGAGTACGGCGCGAGTTTCGCGACGATCGCGTGCAGGCGTTTCATCCGCGGCTGGCTGGCGGGCAGCAGCCGTTTCTCGTCGGCGGCCGTCTGCACGATCTGCGCGTATTCGCTCGCGGTGAGCTGTTCGAGCAGCGGCGACGGAATCAGCGAGCGGAACGCAATCGCGTTGCCGAGACGCACTTGCTGCGGCGCCGGCGTGTAGGCCTTCCCGGATGCCGCCGCGCCGCTCGGCTGTGTCGCGTCGGCCGCGGGCGCCGGTGCGGGCGTGGCCGCGGCGGGCGCCGGTGCGGCAGGCGCAGCGGACGGTGCCGCGCCGGTTGCATTGCCCGTTGCGTTGCCGGCCGCGTCGGTCGCCTGCGCGGCCGGTACGCCGAGCGCAGCCGCGCCGACGCTCAGCGACGCGACGAGACGCGCGAGAGCGCGCAGCCGATCATTGCGCACGGCTGGCCTCGCCGTTGCGTGCGGTGCCGTTCCACGGCGCGATCCAGAACAGCAGCAGCATGCCGGGGATGCCGAGCGCGGTGCAGACGAGGAAGTAGTCGAACCAGCCGATCTTCGCGACGATGAAGCCGCTCGCGGCCGACGCGAGCGTGCGCGGCACCGATGCGAGACTCGTGAACAGCGCAAACTGCGTCGCCGTGTAGCGCGGATCGGTCGTGCTCGCGATATACGCGACGAACGCGGCCATCGTCAGGCCCGTCGCGAACGTCTCCGCGCCGTAGACGATCGCGAGTGCGACCGTCATCGGGCTGAAATGCGGCGTGACCGCGACACCGAACACCGACAGCCCCGACGCGATCGCATGGCTCGCCGCGACCGTGAAGTCGTAGAGCACCGCGAGCACCGGCGAGCCGGGGCCGAGCTGTGCAAGCCACGCGAAGCCGAGCGTCGAGACCATCTGCAGCACGCCGAAGATCCACAGCCCGCGGCCGATCCCGATCTTCACGAGCCATACGCCGCCGATGATGCCGCCGGCCACGCTCGCGACGAGTGCGGTCGTTTTCGCGACGATCCCGATTTCGGTCCGCGTGAAGCCGACGTCGAGGAAGAACGACGTCGACAGCGTGGTGGCCATCGTATCGCCGACCTTGAACAGGAAGATGAATGCGATCACGAGCAGCGCGCCGGCCCAGCCGTCGCGCTGGATGAATTCGCGAAACGGCAGCACGATCGCGTCGCGCAGGCTGCGCGGCGGCGAGCCGACCACGTCGGGCTCGCGCACGACGAGCGTCATCAGGATGCCGGGCAGCATGAACGCGCCGGTGACCGCGAACACGACGTCCCATGGCAGGTGATCGGAGAGGATCAGCGACAGCGAGCCGGGGATCAGCGCGGCGATCTTGTATGCGTTCACATGCACCGCATTGCCGAGCCCCTGTTCGGTGTCGCGCAGCAGTTCGCGCCGATAGGCGTCGATCACGATGTCGGAGCTCGCGCCGAAGAACGCGACGAGCGTGGTCAGCGCGGCGACCGTCCAGATCGAGTCGCGCGGCGACACGAAGCCGAGCGCCGCGATCGCACCGGCGACGAGCACCTGCGTGAGCAGCATCCAGCCGCGCCGGCGGCCCGGCCGCCAGCCGGGCAGGCGCGGGATGTAGCGGTCCATCAGCGGCGCCCACAGGAACTTCCACGTATAAGGGAACTGGATCAGCGCGAACAGGCCGATTTCCTTCAGGTTCACGCCTTCGGAGCGCAGCCATGCCTGCACGAGATAGACGAGCGTGAAGAGCGGCAGGCCCGACGTGAAGCCGAGAAACACGCAGATCAGCATGTGCGTGTTCAGGTAGGCGCGCCAGCCGGGATGTTCCTCGTGAGCGGTGAGTGCGGGCGCCTCGTGTGGCGTTTTCGACATGGATGACAGAAACCGGATAGCGTTGGCGGATTGCGGCGGCAGGGCAGGCAGCCGCGCGCGGCGCGAAGCCGGGCCCGCGCGTGCGGGCGAACCGGCGCGGCCGGAACTGCCGGCCGGGCGTCCCGTCAACGGCTTCCCGGCTCAGCTGCGCTTGACGCGGTAGACAGCAAGACTACCACGCCAGTTCGCTCCCCATCGAATCGGCTGACCTTCGTGCAGCACGACGCGGTCGAGGATCGTGATGCCGACTTCCGGGGCGAGCGCCTCGAAATCCTTGATCGTCAGCACGCGCACGTTCGGCGTGTTGTGCCACTGGTACGGCAGCGATTTCGACACCGGCATCCGGCCGCGCAGCACCGACAGCCGGTGCGCCCAGTAGCCGAAGTTCGGGAACGACACGATGCATTCGCGGCCGACGCGCGCCGTTTCGCGCAGGATCGCGGCCGTCTGGTGGATCGTCTGCAGCGTCTGCGAGAGGATCGCGAAATCGAAGCTGTGATCCTCGAACAGGCGCAGCCCGTCCTCGAGGTTCTGCTGGATCACGTTGATCCCGTTCTTCGCGCTCGCGAGCACGCCCGCGTCGTTCAGCTCGATCCCGTAGCCCGTCACGTCGAGTTCTTCCATCAGCAGCGACAGCAGCGAGCCGTCGCCGCAGCCGAGGTCGAGCACCGTCGAGCGCGGTTCGACCCAGCGCGCGATCGCGCGGAAGTCCGCGCGCGCGGACAGGGAGTTCAGCGCCTGCTGGTTCATGCACCCACCTCGTTGGCGATTCGTTCGTAATACGCGCGGATCAGGTTGTGATAGCGCGCGTCGTCGAGCAGGAACGCGTCGTGGCCGTGCGGCGCATCGATCTCCGCGTAGCTGACCGTTCGCTTGTTGTCGAGCAGCGCCTTCACGATTTCGCGCGAGCGTGCGGGCGCGAAGCGCCAGTCGGTCGAGAAGCTCGCGATCAGGTATTTCGCCTGCGTGTGCGCGAGCGCGGCCGTCAGATTGCCGTCGAACGCCTTCGCCGGATCGAAGTAGTCGAGCGCGCGCGTGATCAGCAGATAGGTGTTCGCGTCGAAGTAGTCGGCGAACTTGTCGCCCTGATAGCGCAGGTACGACTCGACCTCGAACTCGACGTCGAAGCTGAAGTTGTACGCGTCGAGCGCGCCGTCCGCGCGGCGCAGTGCGCGACCGAATTTCTCGGCCATGTCGTCGTCGGACAGATAGGTGATGTGGCCGATCATCCGCGCGACGCGCAGCCCGCGCTTCGGCTTCACGCCGTGCGCGTAGTAGTCGCCGCCGTGGAAATCCGGATCGGACAGGATCGCCGAACGCGCGACCTCGTTGAACGCGATGTTCTGCGCGGACAGCTTCGGCGTCGACGCGATGTCGATGCAGTGCGCGACGCGCTCCGGATACATCAGGCTCCACGCGAGCGCCTGCATGCCGCCGAGGCTGCCGCCCATCACCGCGGCGAAGCGTTCGATGCCGAACGCGTCGGCGACGCGCGCCTGCGCGTGTACCCAGTCTTCGACGGTGACGACCGGAAAGCGCGCGCCGTACGGCTTGCCGGTCGACGGGTCGATGCTCATCGGGCCGGTCGAGCCGAAGCACGAGCCGAGGTTGTTCACGCCGATCACGAAGAAGCGGTTGGTGTCGAGCGGCTTGCCGGGGCCGACCATGTTGTCCCACCAGCCGGTGCTGCGCGGATCGTCCGCGTAGACGCCGGCGACGTGATGCGACGCGTTGAGCGCGTGGCAGACGAGCACCGCGTTCGAGCGCGCGGCGTTGAGCTCGCCGTAAGTCTCGACGACGAGCTGATAGTTGCCGATCACGCTGCCGCTTTGCAAGCGCAGCGGTTCGGCGAAGTGCATGGTCTGTGGAGCGACGATGCCGATCGATTCCATTCGTTCCGCCTTATGACTGGGCGGCTAAACGGTGTCGGCGATGCGCGGAGTCGAAGATGCGCGGCTGACGACCTCTTTAGCCGCATTTGTAGTGAACCGCCGGGGAACGACGCATCGATGCATCGACGCCCCGGCCGGTTCGCGCGCCCGCAATCGAGTCAGCAAATCGGCGCGCTTCCGACATGCCGCCCAGGTGGCGGCAGTCGGCAGAGTATAGCGGAAATTGTCGGGGCGGGAAGCGCCGCCGCCGCGGCATCGACGGCCGCGGCGGCGGCGGGCCGCCCGCGTGTCATCGCCAGCGATACTTCGCGGCGAGCTGCCCCTTCACCGTCGCGTAGTTCGAGAAGTTCGAGTCGACGCCGACGCTCGCCGACACGGACAGGTTGCGCGTGAACTGGCCGGTCGCGCCGAGCTTGAACTCCGCGCGATCGCGCGGCATGCGCAGCTCGAACGGGTTGCCGTCGACGCTCAGCCGGTGCGATCCCGGCCCGTGCCACCAGTTGGCCTCGATGAACGGGCGCAGCGCCTGCGACGCCGAGATCGGCGTGACGCCATGCACGCGCACGCCGATGCGTGCGAGCACGTCGTTCGAACGCTGCACGCCGATGTAGCCGCCCGGCGAATCGTGGCCCTTCGCCTGGTAGTTCGCATAGACGATCTGGGCGGCCGGTTCGACGAAAAAGCGCGAACGGCCGTCGTCGTACACGCCGAACGCATAGCCGCCTTCGACCGATGCGGTGATCGTGCGCGACCGGTAGCTGTCGCCCGGCAGGCTGCCGCCGATGCGATTGCTGTATGCGCCGAACATCAGCCACGTATCGACATGAGGCCCGGTCAGGATGTCGCGGTTGCCGTACCAGGTCGCGTACAGGCCGGCGTTGTAGCCGTCGATGCTGCCGCGCGCCGTGGCGGGCATATAACGTTGCGCGACCGGATTCCACAACGTGCGCGTCGACCAGCTCGTCGCGCTCGCGTACAGCCCCATCGCGCCGATTCTGAAGCTGCCGCCGCGGCCGTCTTCGAGCCGGAACATGTCCGCCCCGAGGTGAAGCAGACGACCGTTGCCGCTGACGCTGCGGCCGCCGCTGCCGTTGCCGCCGCCGAGCGACGTGGACTGCCCTTGGGCGCGCAGCCATACGGCGCCGTCGCGCGCGTTCTCGTCGGTCTCGGCGCGCAGCGTCTGATCGCTGCGCTCGTGCAGCGTATGGATCGGCATCAGGATCGCGGCGTCCGCGTTCGCGAGATAGGCGTCGGGTTCCGGCGCGATCGCGCGCACGGGCGGCGGCGGCACGACTTCGGGCTTCGGCGGCACGGTTTCCGGTTCGACCGGCTGCGGCGGTGCAGGCGGCGTGGGCGGCTCAGGCGGCGCCGGCTTGGCCGCGGACACGAGGTACCAATCGTCCGCGTGGCCGGACGCGCCGCCGCGCGTCAGCATGTAGTCGTAACCGCCTGCCGAGATCGTGCCGAAATCCTTGCGATAGCCGTCGGACGCGGCGTCGAGCGCGAATGCGGCCGCCTCCGTGGTGCCGCCGTTGCGGGTTTCGACGAGCGGGATGCCGACCGTCGTCGCCGCGCCGTCGCCGCTCGTGCGCTTCAGGACGAGCGCGGTGTTGCCCGACGCGTGTCCGCCGTCGATCACGAGCTTGTCGCTCGGCGCGAGATCGTCGCCGTATACGGTATTGAGCACGACCCTGCCGTCCTGCGCCGCATAGTCGCCGTGGATCACCAGCGTCTTGTGTGCGCCGCCGGACGGCGCGGCGAACGCAATCGTGGACCGATCGAGCTTGACGCCTTGCACGGCGGAATCGCCGGTGACGGTCCACTGGCTGCCGTCCCGCATCGACACCGCGCCGACGGCCTGCGTCGCGCCTTCCCACGCCGCGCCGCGCGATAGCGCGACGTTCGTGACTACGGGCGTCGGGGTGCCGTCCTCGGCCGGCACGTTGACGATATTGCCGCGCGCGGTCGCGTTGTCGAGCAGGAGATGCACCGGCTCGCCGGCCTTGGCCGCGACGGCGAGCAGCGTGCCGTTGCCGCCCTCGATGTGTGCGCCGCCGGAGGCGCGCACGAGGCCGGCGGTCGCTTCGATCGCGCTGCCTTGCGCGCTGACGATCGAGCCGCCTTCGACGTGCAGTTCGCCGTTGAACAGGCCGGCGCCGGCCGCGTGCTCGCCTTCGGTGCGCACCGCCGTGTTCACGAGGTCGACCAGGCCGCCGTAGCTTGCCTGCACGCCGCGCGCGCGGGCACCGTGGGTGGTGATGGTGCTGTCGACCACGCTGGCGACGGAGTCGTCGCGCACCGACAGCACGCCGATCGCCCTGTCGCCGTGCGTGTCGATGCTGCTGCGGGCCACCGACACCTCCGCGCCGTCCCGCGCGATCGCGCCGGCTGCGCCGAGGCCGTGCGTGGTGACGCGCGAGTCGGCGACGTCGAGCTGCGCGCTGAGCGCGCCGAGCACCAGCTCGCGCGACGCATAGAGGCCGTGCGAGCTTTCGCCGGTCGTGATCACGTCGGTGCGCGCCATCGTCAGCGCGCCTTCGCGCAGGTTCACGCCCGGAGCGAGGAACCCGTTGGTGCGCAGCGTCGAGTCGGTAACCGAGATCGTGTTCTCGCCGATCTGGTTGATCGCCGACGACTCCGTGCCCTCCGCGGTGACGTCGACCCGTTCGAGCGTCGCATGGTTGCCGTCCGAATCGGACGACAGGCCGTGCGCGTACGCGCCGACGGTGCGGATCCGCGTGTCGGCGACCGAAACCGATGCGCCCGGGCCCGGGCCGAGGTAGATGCCGTATGCCTCCTGGCCGAGCGTGTCGATCGAGCCGCCGGTCATGTCGAGCCGGTTGCCGGTGCCGTACATGCGCACGCCCGCGCCGTGGGCGTCGAGCGTATTGATGGTGGTGTTGTCGAGCCGCGCGCTGGCACCGTCGGGCAAGCCGCTGCCGTTGAACAGGTACAGACCGTAGGCCGAATTTCCGGTCGTGTGCACCTGGCTGTCGCCCAGTTCGATGCGCGAGCCGGGGCCCTCCACGGACAGGCCCATCGCGCCGTTGCCCTTCGAAAACACGCGCACGGGGCCCGCCGATGTCATCGAGCCGCCGTCGCTGACGTTCAGCACCGAATCGTAGTTGACGGTCGCGTAATCGCCGGCCGCGATCTCGACGTGCTCGCCGATCGCGTACTGCGGGTTGTTGACGACCTGCGCGACCGCGGGCAACGGCGCGAGGATCGCGGCGATCAGCGCGGAGCAGACCGATCTCGGTACGGGCGGCCGGCCTGGCATGCCGGCAGCCGCGCACAAGCCGACGCCGGCCCGACGCGTCGCGGCATGCGCGTTCGCGCGAAGGGGGAGGGATGCAGTCATGAGTCTCGAGAAAGGTGAGTGAAAGATAAAATTAAATCAATCGAGCTAAATCCCGGCAATAGGACGTGTCTGGAATTGGGGCGGCGATGGAGTGGAGGCGATGACGTGGACGCGATGAAAGCCAGGCAATGAATGAGGGCGCGTCGCGACGAGCGGTGCCGGCGTGCGGCACGCGGATCGTGCAGCCCTGCGGCAGGCGCGAGGTTGCGCTTCGGCTTTGACGCCGCGGTATCGTCAGGTCATGCCGCGGTACGCGCGACATCGCGGCTCGTGAGGTGGGCGTCGCAGTCGGATCCGGCGGCGCGCAGTGCAAGGCGGCCGGCGAGCGTCGATCGAAGCCGCGCGGTGCGGGCGGCCGCTCGATGCGGCTGTTGGCCGGTGCGTGCCGGCAAGGCCGGAGGTAACCGACTTTGCCGTCGCGTGCCGGAAGATGCATCGCGATCCCGGGCCCGTGTTCGCTCCGGGCCCAGGATCGTCGTACGGCGCGTTACTGATAGGCGATCGAGTACATCACCGACGTCTTCACCGAGCCGGCCGTGGCCGGCCCGCCCACTGCGACGTATTGCGCGAAATACGCGAGCGTCGCCGCGCCGTTCTGGAGCGCGACCGGCTTCGAGTTTTCGTTGGCCGAGCCGAGTTTGATGATGCTCGTGTCCGCGTTCAGAACGTTCACCTCGATGGGCGTTGCGGTGCCTTCCGCGTTGATCAGGTTGCCGCTCGCCGTGTTGATGGTGTCGCCCGGTTCGAAGTGCGTATAGACGTTCCCGGTCGCCGGCGAGCAGTTCGTCAGGCTGATCGTGAACGGCGTGCGGCCTGCGCTTTTGCCGCCCTGATCCAGCGCCGTGATCGAGACCGGCGGCAGTGCGACGGTGAAGTTCGGGTTGCCGCTGTTGTTGCCGCTGATCTTGCAGGTCTGGGCCTTGATGGTGCCCGTGAACGTGATCTCGCCGTTGGCTGCATGCGAAACCGACGGTGCGAGCGACGCGAATGCCGCCACGGCGACGAGCGAGCGAAGAGTTGCTTTCATGAGTTCTCCATATGGACATCGGTAAATCAATGAAGCGAAGCGGCCGGCGCCGTGTTGCAGGGCATGGTCGAACCGGTTTCCGGCCATTCGCGTCATCGGGGGAATCCGGCTGCCTGCATTGCGCAGGCGTCCGGAAACGGTTGTCGTCCGGCATCGTTCGACAGGGAGCGCAAACGCTGCCGGGCGAGCATCGGGTCAGGCCGCGCGCTGCACGGCCTTCGATGGTCGGTGCTCACTGGTAGCTCAGCGTGAACGACGCCACGCCTTTGACCGATCCGGCCGTCACCGCGCCGGTGGCGATGTACTGGGCGGTCAACGGAATGCCGGTCGTGCTGCCCGACGCGCCGAGATGCCACTGATTGAGGTTGCCGGGGCTCGAGCTGTCGGGCCCGAAGCTGACCGGTACGCCGCCCGGCCTCAGCAGCCGCAACTGGACGCCCGAAGCGGTCGAGCCGGGCGCGAGCGTCAAGCGATCGGTCGTGTTGCCGGGTTGAGTCAGGTCGGTCAGCGTCACGTAGACGTTCGTGCCGGGCGAGCAGGACAGGCCGACGTTGAATGGCTTGTCGCCCGCGGTCGATCCGGGCGTCGGTAGCCGTGACGTATAGATGCGGTCCAGTTGCACGGACGTGTCGGACAGCGTGGCGCGGCAGCTCTGCGGCAGCGAGGTGAGCGTTATCGGGCCGTTATGCCAAAAGATGTTGACGCTGCGGCCGGTGAGTGTCGCGTTGTTGACGATCCTGAATAAGCCGAACGTATCGTTGATGCCCCCCTGCGCCAGGTAGGGAGGCGGGTTGTAGATCAGGTCGTTCAGCTTCACGAGTTCGATCTTGAATTGCACCGTGCCGGAGATCGGGGCCGTGCCGGTCCGGGGCGGCATCCATTGCACGAGTCCGTGGCTGATATCGTTCTTCATTCGCTGCCCGGTGTTCAGGTTGGTGACCCGGATCCCGAGGCCGAAGTTGGCGAAGTGGTACAGGTCGCCGGGCACGCTCGTCGAAGACTTGTACATCGTGCTATAGACGAAGCTCCAGCCGGAAGGACTGGTTGTCGGCGGACAACTGTAGCCGATCGTCATGATGGTCGAGGCGAGTACCGTGCCGTCCGGCGCGCCGGCCGGCACGCCGATCCACTGCGGGAAGCCGAAGCGGACCGAGTGGTCGTTCACCGCCGGTACGTACGAGCAATATTGCGCATGGGCGGGCGCGGCCCACGCGATGGCGACCAATATTGCGGACAGCCAACGGACGATGTGTCTGCGTTGCACCGATCGAATCATTGCGAGATTTCCTTCATGGCGGAGGGGTTCCGGGATGCCGACACGTGCGTGTCGGCATGCTGCGTCGGCACGGCTGCTTCGCTGGCGTCGCTCACGGCCGGCCGCGAGGACAGCGGAATCGCGTACGACGGCGCGTCGGCCAGTGCGCCGCTGCCGCAGGTCGCATCGACGCGCGCATAGTCCGCGTCCTTGTGCGGCGCCGTCGGAAGCCGGTACGAAAACGAGCAGGCGTCCTGCGGGCCGTTGCCCCACTTCGCGGTCAGCACGCCGCTGTCCGGGATGCCGCGCACGAACAGGTGGCTGCTCTGCGCGATCACGCCGACGCTGGCGCCGCTGCTGTCGAACACGTGGGTGCCGAACGGCAGCGGCTTGCCGTCCGGCAGGCGCGGCGTGATCAGCGCCGAGCGGCCGGTCGTGGTGGCGAAGCGCACGGCCACGAGCGCATTGGCGCGCGGCGCGATCTGCTGGCTCGTCGATTGCAGCTCGACGTCGAGCGGAATGCCCTTCGGATCGATGCTGATCGTGTTCAGCGTGTAGGGCGTCAGCGACGGCACGATCGCATAGCCGCGGCCGTCGATGCGGGTGCCCGTGCCGCTCGTGACGCGCGCGCCTTTCGCGTCGCGCGCTTCGACGAGCGCAGCCGTTTCGCCGAGGTCGTTGGCGAGCGTGATGCCGCCGGCATGCGCGACGACTGCGCCGGACAGGCCGGCAGAGAACTGCGATTGCCCGGTGCCGCCCGATGCGCCCGCCGATACGCTCGCATACGGTGCGCGATATTGCGCGGTACCGCCGCCGTTCAGCGTGCCCGGCGTGCGGCTGCCCGTGACGCCGTACGAGAATTCGCCGCTCTCGCCGGCGGAGCCGGTCAGCCCGACCAGTTGCGACGTGCCGCCGCGCGTGTCGCGTGACAGCGAAGCCGACAGCGTCGGCGCATACGCGCGCTTGCCCAGCGGGATCGTCACATTGGCGTAGAGCAGGTTGCTGAACGCCTGCGAAAAGCCGTCGCGCTGGCGCGAGAACGACAGGTTGTAGCCGACGTTCTGGCCGGCCAGCTTCAACGTGTTGCTGTAGCCGAACTGGAGGCTCGTCGTCGAACCCGGCTGATTCCAGTAGTTCTGCATCGACCCGATCGCATACGCGCTGCCCCAGCGCGTGCCGAAGCTCTGGCTGACGGTCAGTTGCAACTGGCTGCGTTCGCGTGCGACGTCGTCGGGGTTGCGGCCGGCCGCCGCCGCGCTGCGCGCATAAAACGCGTTGCGCGCCGTCCAGAAGCCGCGCGACGAGTAGCGATAGGCGGCGATCGCGATATTGGTGTCGGTCGCCGGCAGCCGCTTGCTGTAGGTGACGCGGGCGCTCTGGCCGGTCGTCGCGGCGGCGCCCGGAATGTCGGCTTTCGCCTGCGTGAAGTCGACCGCGAACGCACCCCAGTGCGTATTGAACGCGCTGCCGACGAGCCCCGCGACATAGCCGCGCGCCGCGATCATGCCCGCGTAGCCGGTGAACAGGTTGCTGAAGCCGTGCTGGATCGTCGCCTGAGAGAAGTTCGGGTGCGCATCGACCAGCGGCTCGCGGAACTGGCCGAGCGCGACGCTGAAGCGCGTATTTCCTTCGCGCAGCGACTGCGATACGGACGCATACGGCACCGTGAAGCTGTGTGTGCTGCCGTTCGCCTCGGTGACCGTCACCAGCAGGTTGCCGCCATAGCCGGTCGGATAGAGATCGTTGATCTCGAACGCGCCGGGCGGCACGTTGGTTTCGTACAGCGTGTTGCCGTTCTGCGAAATCTTCACGTGCGCGTTGCTGTTCGCGACGCCGCGAATCAGCGGCGCATAGCCGCGCAGCGAGTCGGGCAGCATGCGGTCGTCGGTGGCGATCGTAACGCCGCGCAGCCCGACGCTGTCGAAGATCGAGCCGTCGGTGAACACCTCGCCGAACGTGACCTGGCTGCGCAGCGCCGGCAGGTCGCGCTGAACGTAGGTCGACACCGGGCTGTAGCGGCCGGCATTGCCCGAACTCCACATATACGAGCCGTTGTGCCGCAGATGCCAGCCGGCGACGTTGATGCCGCCGTTCAGGCCGAGGTAGGCCTGCGTGCTCGAGCGTCCGAAAGACGACGAGCGGTAGGTGTTGAAGTTGTACTTCAGCGTGGCCGACGGAATGCCGGCGTCCCACAGTTCGGGACTCACGTAGCCGCGCGGCCGACGTTGCAACGCAGCCTGCGGAATGGTCAGATCGAGGCGGAATTCTGCTTGATCGAAACGGTACGACGCGCCGTCGGCGAGCAGCGCGAAGCGTCCGCACTCGCCGGCCTGGATCTTCGCGAGCTCGGCGCGGCCGGCCTCAGTCAGCGCGGCGTCGTCGAGCGCGATGCGGGTCGCGAGCGACGTGTCGACGCACAGCGAGGCGTCGTCGCCGCCCGGCGCACCGACGAATCGGACGGCCGAGCGGCCGATCCAGGTGCCGTTCAGCACGATATCGGCCGTGTATTGGCCGGGCGCGACCGGATTGCCGCGCGCGAATCGCGACACGTCGATGCGCTGGCCCTGGCCCTTCAGCAGCAGCGCGTCGCTAAAGCGGACTTCGGGCGCCTGCCGTGCTTCCGAAGCAGCGGCCCAGCCGGCATGCGTGGCGGCGACGCCGCCAAGCGCCGCCAGTACGCACGCATGACTCGGCTTGAGCGCGAACTGCAATCGCTCGCGCGACTTGATTGACTTGCGCATCCGGTAAAGGATCCTGTTGGATGAAGAATTTCCTGGGTGCCGGCGTGGACGCCTGCGCGACGGGCGCCGGTTATCTGGCGGGTTGAGGCACGGCCTTGCCGGCAACGCCGGTGCCGTAGTCGTCGAGATACGTGTAGTCGACTTCCACCGGGCCGCCGGGCAGGGCCGTGAGCCCGTCGATGCCGAACGTGGCGGTCGCGCCGGGGTCGACCATTCCGCCGAGCAGATTCGTTCGGACCGTATTGCCCGTCTTGAGCGCGACGCGGCTGAACGTGACGTGGTAAGGCGTCGGGTTGTGCGCTTCGAGGCCGTAGCGGCCGCCGTCGATGCGTGCGAGCTTCCACGTGACCTTCGACGGAGCGTCGGCGGCGCTGCTTTCCAGCGCGGCCGGCCGGAAGAACAGCTTGATGCGCGAACGGAACGCCAGTTGCAGCGCGTTGGGCTGCGCTTCGGCGTTGTCGGCTTCGGGTGGGACTTCGAGCACGTTGAGCCAGAACAGCGATTCCCTGTGTTGCGGAAGTGCGTCTTTCGTGTAGAGCACGCGCAGGCTCTGGCCCTGGCCGGGATCGATGCGGAACAGCGGCGGCGTGAGGATGAACGGCGCGTTCGTTTCGTCGGGCAGCGCGTTGGCATTGCCCGCATCGATCCACGCCTGAACCAGCGCCGGCTTTTCCCCTTCGTTGGTGAGCCTCACCGTCACTTCGCGGTCCTTTTCCGGATAGACGACGCGTGTGCCGCCAATCACGACGCTCGCCTGAGCGCTTCCGGCGACGAGCGAGACGAGCGTAGCGACGGCGAGCGTCCACGCTTTCCATTTTCCGGCGTATCGATTCATATTGATCTGGAGTGGCGGAGTAATCGAATGCGGCAATTCGGCGATCGGGTTATTCAAAAAAAGAAAAAACCGATCGCCGAGATTTACCGACCTTTATTGATAAACGAGCGAATAGAGAACCGAGGTGTTGACGGAGCCGGAGCCTGCGGCGCCGCCCGTCGCGACGTATTGCGCGATGTACTCGAGCTTCGCCGAGCCCGACGCGATCGCGACCTTCGCGGTGTTTTGCGACGGATGGCCGACGCCGAGCTTGATGACGCTGCGGTCCTTGTTGAGCAGCCCGACTTCGACGTTCTGCGCGGTGCCCGACGCGTTTTTCAACTGGCCGGTTGCGGCGTTGACCGTCGTGCCCGGTTCGAAGTAGGTCGACACGTTGCCGCTGCCCGGCTGGCAGTTGGTCAGCATGATGTTGAACGGCGTATCGCCGGTTCTCGTGCCCGCCGAACCGAGCGACGACGCGACGATTTCAGGCAGCGCCACCGTGAAGTTGGGGCCGCCGGTGCTGTTGCCGGAAATCTTGCAGGTCGTGCCGGAGATGTCGCCGGTCACCGTGATGGTGCCGTCCTGCGCGTGGGCGGCCGGCAGCGCGCAGATGCCGGCTACCAGCAGAGCGGCGCGCAGCGCCCGGGGTAATCCTTGAGTCGAAAATTGAACCATCGTTCTGAATCTCGCAGGTTGGTTATGAACGAATTCGAAATGTTTCAATCATTTGTCATTTCGGTGCTTTGTAATGCGAATGAAAGAAAATTTCTGCGAGATTTTCGCTTTGGCGGTATGACGGGGCAAGTTGGATGAGTACGAAAAATTATCGAAAGCGAGATTGATAAGACCGGTTTTGTTTTGAGATTTTTCGTCTCGATTTATTTTGTCGATTCGATCGGAAATCGTTATCCCGCTCGGGCTGCGTGTGCGCGGCCTGCTCGAAGCGGACGACGTGCGGCCGGTCGCGGGCCGGGTGTCGGGCGATCGGCAAGGGAGGAGGAGGAGGGCGCGGCATGCGTGCGGCACCCCCGATGCGCGGCTTCGGACGGGTTCGACCGGCCGCCGCGGATGAACGGCCGAGCGATCGGGCGATCGGGCGCGCGGCGCGGCCGCGTGCCGCCGATGCGTTACTGGAGGATCAGTTGCAACTTCTGTTCGGCAAGTTCGCCGGGCGGTTTCGTGAAGCCGCTGCGCGTGTAGCGCTGCCACGCGCCGACCGCGTAGCCGACGAGGAGGCTCGCGCGAACGGCCGGATCGTAGCCGGCCGGAAGCGGCGCGCCGCTGCCGGCGGCCGCCGTGCGCTCGGCCAGCGCGACGCGCAGGCACTGCCGGACCGATGCCTCGATCCGCTCGAGCATGCGATCGATGCGCTCGGCGAGCCGCTCGTGCTCGCCGACGAGCGCCTCGCCGGTCAGCACGCGCGTCATGCCGGGGTTCTTCGCCGCGAAATTGAGCAGCATCATGCCGATCGCGCGCGCCTGGAGCACGCCGTCGGGCTCCTTCGCGGCGATCTGGTTGATCAGCCCGAAGAACGTTTCTTCGATGAATTCGATCAGGCCGTCGTACATCTGGGCCTTGCTCGCGAAATGCCGGTAGAGCGCGGCTTCGGACACGTCGAGCCGTGCCGCGAGCGCGGCCGTCGTGATCTTCTCGCGCTTCGGCGCCTCGAGCATCGACGCGAGCGTCTGCAGGATCAGCATGCGGCGCTCGCCCGGCTTCGGTCGGGCGCGCGCTCGCGCGGGTGTGGCCTGGTCGTCCGTTACGCAGTGGTCCTGCGGGTGAGTCGGCTGCATTTTTGTCGCCCCGATCGAGTGCCCAGTCGGAGCGATTTTAGCGAACGAATCCGCCGGTCGACATAATGCGGGCGGCCGGTGGCCGGCAGATGGCCCGGCAGGTGGCCGGTGATCCACACCGTGCCGATGCCGAGGCGCTTGTAGCGCTTCAGGTGGCCGCGCGTATCCTCGACGAGGATCGCGTCGGTCAGCCGCGCGTGCGCGGCGCGCAGCGCGCGGCGCAGCATCGTGTGGTCGGGCTTCGCGCGCCAGGTGCGGCGGTCGCGCATGTGCTCGATCGCGATCACGCGCTCGAACAGCCGCTCGATGCGCAGCTCGCGCAGCACCGCGCGCGCATAGCGCTCCGGCGCGTTGGTCAGCACGATCTTGCGGCCCGGCAGGGCGGCGACGATGCGCGCGAGGCCGCGCTCGGCGCGCAGCATCGCCGGCAGGTCCGAAAACGTGTGGACCGCGCGCAGGAAGTCGTGCGGATCGATCGGATGATGGCGCGTGAGGCCGAGCAGCGCGGCGCCGTAGCGCTGCGTGTAGCCGGTGCGCAGGCGGTCGGCTTCGGCGCGATCGACGCCGAGCGTGTCGATGATGTATTGCGTCATCGCGCGGTTGATCTCGGGAAAGATCGCGTGCGATGCGTGGTGCAGCGTGTTGTCGAGATCGAACAGCCACACCGGCGCGCCGGCGTGCGGCCGGCTGCGCGAGATGCGCCGGCGCCGCAGCGGGGCCGGCAGGTCCGGACTGGCCGGCGGGCGGCGCGTGCTCAATGCGAGCGGATCATCGTGCCGAACGGCTGCTCGGTCAGGATTTCGAGCAGCACCGAATGCTCGATGCGGCCGTCGACGATATGGACCGATTTCACGCCGCTCTTCGCTGCGTCGAGCGCCGACGAGATCTTCGGCAGCATGCCGCCCGAAATCGTGCCGTCTTCGAACAGCGCGTCGATCTCGCGCGCGGACAGATCGGTCAGCAGGTTGCCTTCCTTGTCCATCACGCCCGGGATGTTGGTCATCATCACGAGCTTTTCGGCGTTCAGCACCGTCGCGAGCTTGCCGGCGACGAGGTCCGCGTTGATGTTGTACGACAGGCCGTCTTCGCCGAAGCCGATCGGCGAGATCACGGGGATGAAGGCGTCGTCCTGCAGCGCCTTCACGACGGCCGGGTTGATCGCCTCGACTTCGCCGACCTGGCCGATGTCGATGTACTCGCCCGGATTGTCGCGGTCCGGCATCAGCAGCTTGCGTGCATGGATCAGGCCGCCGTCCTTGCCGGTCAGGCCGACCGCATGGCCGCCGAAGTGATTGATCAGCATCACGATGTCCTGCTGCACTTCGCCGCCCAGCACCCATTCGACGACTTCCATCGTCTCTTCGTCGGTCACGCGCATGCCCTGGATGAACGTGCCCGCCTTGCCGATCTTCTTCAGTGCGTGATCGATCTGCGGACCGCCGCCGTGGACGATCACCGGATTGATGCCGACCAGCTTCAGCAGGATCACGTCGCGCGCGAAGCCCTGCTTGAGCCGTTCTTCCGTCATCGCATTGCCGCCGTATTTGATGACCACGGTCTTGCCGTGATAGCGGCGGATATACGGCAGCGCCTCGGCAAGGATTTCTGCTTTCAGCGTAGGGGCGATCTGCGAGAGGTCGAGGGGCTCGGACATGGCGGCGGCTCTGGCTGGGAACGGTTGAAACAGGGCGAATTGTACAGGAGTGGCGCAGCGCAGCATCGGTTTTTGGGTCGGCCGAACGGCCGGTGCCGAGCGCCGCGCAGAACGCGCGGCGCCCCGCCAGTCATGGCCGGGCGGCCTGTGCGCGGCGCCGGCCGTGCAGCGATCGGCCCGGATGCGCACCCGCGTGCGATGCGCCTCGGCCGATCGGCCGACGTGCAAAATCCGGCTGCCGCGCTATGCTTGTCGCGTAGGGCGCTGCGTCGCCCGTTTCCGCGATTTTCGTCATGACCGATTCCGCCGCCGGCGCCCGTTCGGTTCCGCGTCGCGTGCGCTGCGCGCGCTGCGGGCGCGGCTTCGATTGCGGCGCGCACACGCAGCCGTTCGAGTGCTGGTGCGCGTCGATGCCGACGCCGCCCGGTGCGCCGCCGTCGGCACCCGGCGTGCGCTGCCTGTGCCCCGAATGCCTCGCCGCCGAGATCGCGCAACGGATGGCGGGCGCGCCCGGCTGACGCGCAACGCGCGAAACCGGCGGCGAACGATCGTGCCGGCGCGCGGCCGCGATCCGGCCCCGCTGGAGGCGCCGCACGCGAAACGGGTAAACTGCCCGGATGCAACGAATCACCACCACCGGGCGCGTCAATCTGAGTCATCTGTTCTGGCTGCGCAATCTCGCGATCATCGGCCAGCTCGTGACGATCGGCGTCGTGCAGACGTATTTCGGCGTGCATCTGCCGCTGCCGGCGATGCTGATGGTCATCGCGCTCGAAATCGTCTTCAACGCGCTGACATGGGTGCGCGTGTTGCGCGCGCGTCCGGAGACGAACTTCGAGCTGCTCGGCCAGCTGTGGGTCGACCTCGGTGCGCTGTCGGCGCTGCTGTTCCTGTCGGGCGGCACGACGAATCCGTTCGTGTCGCTGTATCTGCCGTCGCTCGCGATTGCGGCGGCCGTGCTGCCGTGGCATCTGATGATCTGGCTCGCGGCGTTTGCCGTCGCCTGCTACGCGGCGCTCGGTTTCGATTCGGTGCCGCTGAACATGGACAATCCGGCGAACCTGTTCGACTACTACCGCACCGGGATGTGGGTGAACTTCATGGTGAGCGTCGGGCTGATCGCGTGGTTCGTCGCGCGCATGTCGAATGCGCTGCGGCAGCGCGATTCGGCGCTCGGCGACGCGCAGCAGCGGCTGCTGCGCGACGAGCGCGCGGTCGCACTCGGCGTGCAGGCCGCGACGGTCGCACACGAAATGGGCACGCCGCTGTCGACGATCGCGATGCTCGCCGAGGAACTGCGCGACGCCGCGCGCGACGATCCGGGGCTCGCGCGCTACGAGGCCGACCTGAAGGTGCTCGAAGAACAGATGATGCTGTGCACGTCGGCGCTCGCGCGCCTGCGCAGCCGCGCGAGTGCGCCGGCGAGCCGGCAGCCGGTCGACGAGTGGCTCGACACCTTCGTCGAGCACTGGCGCCTGCGGCATCCGCACGTGCAGTTCGAGCTGCTCGGGGCGCGCCCGTCCGGCGTCGCGCTCGACGATACGGTCGCGGCCGGCCAGATCCTGACGATCCTGCTCGACAACGCGGCGCGCGCGAGCCCGCACCGCGTGACGCTGGCCGCGAAGGTCGTGCACGATCGCACGCCCGACCAGATTGCATTCGAAGTATGCGACGACGGGCCCGGCATTCCGGCCGCGCTGCGCGAATCGCTCGGCGCGATGCCGGTCGACAGCACGCAGGGCGGGCACGGTGTCGGCCTGTATCTCGCATTCAGCGCGGCGGCGCGTCTGGGCGGCGAGATCGAGCTGTCCGACGTGACGCCGCGCGTCGGCGGCGCGGCACGTGCCGGCGCCGCCACGGCGGCGGCCGCGCAGGCATCGGGTCAGAGCGCTGCGCCGGGCGAACGCGCGGCAGGCGCGGACGGCCGGCCGGCCGCCGGCGGCCGCGGCACGCGCGCGGTGTTGCGACTGCCGGTCGCGCGCATCGCGGTGCAGCCGGCGGCCGCCTCCAACCACACGTAGACGGAGAGAAACCTATGAGCGACAACAATTTCCTGGTGATCGACGACAACGAGGTGTTCGCGGGCACGCTTGCACGCGGCCTCGAGCGTCGCGGCTATGCGGTCCAGCAGGCGCACGACAAGGAGACGGCGCTCAGGCTCGCCGCGGCGGGCAAATTTCAGTTCATCACCGTCGACCTGCATCTCGGCGACGATTCGGGCCTGAGCCTGATTGCACCGCTGTGCGACCTGCAGCCCGACGCGCGGATTCTCGTGCTCACCGGCTACGCGAGCATCGCGACGGCCGTGCAGGCCGTGAAGGAAGGGGCCGACAACTATCTCGCGAAGCCCGCGAACGTCGAGTCGATTCTCGCCGCACTGCAGACCAACGCGAGCGAGGTACAGGCCGAGGAAGCGATCGAGAACCCGGTCGTGCTGTCGGTCGACCGGCTCGAATGGGAACACATCCAGCGCGTGCTGGCCGAGAACAACAACAACATCTCGGCTACCGCGCGCGCGCTGAACATGCACCGCCGCACGCTGCAGCGCAAGCTCGCGAAGAAGCCGGTCCGGCAGTAAGCGGCCGCGTCGCGGCAACGCGCGCCACAGCGAAAACGGGCGGCCCCGCAAAAGGCCGCCCGTCGTTTCATCGTGCGTCGGGTGCGCCGCGCGTTACAGCACGTAGCGCGACAGATCCTCGTCCTGCGAGACTTCGCCGAGCGCACGGTCGACATACTTCGCGTCGATCGTCACGCGCTCGCCGGCGTGATTGCCGGCCGAGAACGACACTTCCTCGAGCAGCTTCTCGATCACCGTGTACAGGCGTCGCGCGCCGATGTTCTCGGTCTTCTCGTTCACCGAGTACGCGATTTCCGCGAGGCGGCGAATGCCGTCGTCCGCGAATTCGAGCTCGACGTCTTCGGTGGCGAGCAGCGCCTGGTACTGCTTGACGAGGCTCGCGTCGGTCGCGACCAGGATCGCCTCGAAGTCGTTCACCGACAGCGAGTCGAGCTCGACGCGGATCGGGAAGCGCCCCTGCAGTTCGGGGATCAGGTCGCTCGGCTTCGCGAGATGGAACGCGCCGCTCGCGATGAACAGGATGTGATCGGTCTTCACCATCCCGTACTTCGTGTTGATCGTCGTGCCTTCGACGAGCGGCAGCAGGTCGCGCTGCACGCCCTGGCGCGACACTTCGCCGCCGCTGCCTTCGTTGTTGCGCGACGTGATCTTGTCGATCTCGTCGAGGAACACGATGCCGTTCTGCTCGACGTTCTGCACGGCCTTCGTCTTCACTTCCTCGTCGTTGAGCATCTTCGCCGCTTCCTCGTCGGTCAGCAGCTTCAGCGCTTCCTTGATCTTCACCTTGCGGCGCTGCTTCTTGCCGCTGCCGAGGTTCGAGAACATCGAGCGGATCTGCTCGGTCATCTCTTCCATGCCCGGCGGCGCCATGATGTCCATCCCGACGCTCGGCTGTTCGAGATCGAGCTCGATCTCCTTGTCGTCGAGCTGGCCTTCGCGCAGGCGCTTGCGGAAGGTCTGACGCGTCGCGTTGTTGTCGTCGTTCGCATGGTCGGCGTTGCCGCCGAAGCCGACCGCGCGCGGCTGCGGCAGCAGGATGTCGAGGATGCGGTCTTCCGCCTGATCGGTCGCCTTGCTGCGCACCTTGCGCATTTCGCTTTCGCGCGTCTGCTTGACCGAAATCTCGACGAGGTCGCGCACGATGCTGTCGACGTCGCGGCCGACATAGCCGACTTCGGTGAACTTGGTCGCTTCGATCTTGATGAACGGCGCGTCCGCCAGCTTCGCGAGGCGGCGCGCGATTTCGGTCTTGCCGACGCCCGTCGGCCCGATCATCAGGATGTTCTTCGGCGTGATTTCCTGGCGCAGCGGTTCGGCGACCTGCTGGCGGCGCCAGCGATTGCGCAGCGCGACCGCGACGGCTTTCTTCGCCTTCGCCTGGCCGATGATGTGCTTGTCGAGTTCCGAGACGATCTCGGCAGGGGTCATGGTGCTCATGGTACGGTCCTTACTCGATCGTTTCGATGACGCGGTTGTGGTTCGTGTAGATGCACATGTCGCCGGCGATCTCGAGCGACTTTTCGACGATCTCGCGCGGCGACAGCTCGGTGTTCTCCGCGAGCGCGCGCGCGGCGGCCTGCGCATACGCGCCGCCCGAGCCGATCGCGCAGATGCCGCCTTCCGGATCGAGCACGTCGCCGTTGCCGGTGATCACGAGCGTCGTGTTCGCGTCGGCCGTGATCAGCATCGCCTCGAGGCGGCGCAGCATGCGGTCGGTGCGCCAGTCCTTCGCGAGTTCGACGGCCGCGCGCGTCAGATTGCCCTGGTGCTTCTCGAGCTTCGCCTCGAAGCGGTCGAGCAGCGAGAACGCATCGGCGGTGCCGCCCGCGAATCCGACCAGAACCTGGTTGTTGTAGATCCGCCGCACTTTCCGCGCGCCACCCTTCATGACGATGTTGCCGAGGGTCACCTGGCCGTCGCCGCCGAGCGCGACCTTGTCGCCGCGCCGGACCGAAACGATGGTCGTGCCGTGAAATTGCTCCATCTGCGTTCCTTGAGAAAAACGGGGAATGAGTCGGGCGGCGCGCCGCGCCGCCGGGTGAATCGCAGTGCGCCGGGGAGCGGCCCGGCGCGCGTCCGTTTCATTTTAGGGCGGGCGCCGCGATATCAAGGGGCGGCGGCAAATCGCGCGAGCGCGAACCGGCGCCCGAAAAACAAAAAGCGCGCGGCAGGCCGCGCGCTTTCGGGAAGCAGCGTGTCGGAGCGGAACGTCGCCCGGTCAGTCGCCGAACAGCTTCTGGCGCAGCTCGCGGCGCTCCTGCGCCTCGAGCGACAGCGTCGCCGTCGGGCGCGCGAGCAGACGCGGGATGCCGATCGGTTCGCCGGTTTCCTCGCACCAGCCGTATTCGCCGGACTCGATGCGGGCGAGCGACTGCTGGACCTTCTTGAGCAGCTTGCGCTCGCGGTCGCGCGTGCGCAGCTCGAGCGCATGCTCTTCCTCGATCGTCGCGCGATCGGCAGGGTCCGGCACGATCACCGTCTCGCGAAGGTTCTCGGTCGTCTGGCCGGCGTTGTGGAGAATTTCCGCCTGCAATTGTTCGAGCCGAGCTTTGAAGAAGGCGAGCTGATCCTCATTCATGTAATCCTTGTCGCTCATCTTCAGGATTTCGGCTTCGGTCAAGAGTTTCTTCGTCATCTGCTTGCTTCTTCAATGTGCGGCAAATCAGGAGATATTGCCTGCACTTTGGGATTACCCGCAACTGCGCTTGCAATCATTTGCGATTGGCCGCTGCGGGGCCGAAAGCCTCTGGAAAACCGGTTCTCAAATACCAGGATAGGCCTGGCGCGGACCTGCGCGCGCGGCGAACCGGTGTGCTGCGTGGCAGATCGCATCGGGCGCGGCCGGTGGCGGATGGGCGATCCGGCGCGGTTGCGATGCCCGGACGATGTTCTGCAAGAACCGGGCCTGTTATTGCCGTACTCCAGCGGGCACGTATTGTAACTGAATCGCAAGCGTGCGCCGTATCGGGTCGATCCCCGTCGGCTGCGCCAATATCTAGAAAATATAACGCGCAAATCGCGAAAAAGCGATGACGGCAAAACCCTTCCCGGCGGCGGCCGCGGGCGCCGCCCGAAAGCGGCGCCGCGCCGGTGCGCGAAGGGCGCGGGCGTTACGCCAGGCAGGCGTCGAGGCCGTCGGTGATCAGGTCCTGCGGCAGGTCGACGCCGATGAACACCATCTTGTTGGTCTTCTTCTCGGCCGGCAGCCACTTCGCGGCGAGATCGCTGCCCATCATCTGGTGCACGCCCTGGAACACGACCTTGCGATCGACGCCCTTCATGTACAGCACGCCCTTGTAGCGCAGCATGCGCTCGCCGTAGATCTGCAGGATGCCGCCGAGGAAGTCCTCGAGCTTGTTCGGATCGAACGGGCGGTCGTTGCGGTACACGAACGACTTGATCTTGTCGTCGTGGTGCGCGTGGTGATGGTTGTGGTGACCATGGTCGTGATCGTGCGCGCATTGGCCGTGATCGTGATCGCAATGCGCGTGATCGTGGTCGTGATCGTGATCGTGGTGCGCGTGATCGTCTTCGGCGAGGAAGTCCGGATCGATCTCGAGCTTCGCGTTCAGGTTGAAGCCGCGCAGGTCGAAGATTTCCTTGATGTCGGCGTCGCCGAAGTTCACGAGCTTGATCGTAGCCTTCGGGTTCATGTGCATCAGGCGGTGCTTGAGGCCCGCGACGGTCTCGTCGTCGACGAGATCCGACTTCGTGATGAACAGGCGATCGGCGAAGCCGACCTGGCGCTGCACGACTTCGTGCTCGTCGAGCTGCGCGTTCGCGTGCTTCGCGTCGACCAGCGTGATCACCGCGTCGAGCAGGAAGTCGTCGGCGATCTCGCTGTCGATGAAGAAGGTCTGCGCGACCGGGCCCGGGTTCGCGAGGCCGGTCGTCTCGATCACGATGCGGTCGAAGTCGAGCTTGCCTTCGCGCTTCTTCGCGGCGAGATCGCCGAGCGCGCGCGCCAGATCGCCGCGGATCGTGCAGCAGATGCAGCCGTTGCTCATCTGGATGATCTGCTCGTTCGTGTCCTGCACGAGGATCTCGTTGTCGATGTTCTCTTCGCCGAACTCGTTCTCGATCACGGCGATCTTCATGCCGTGATGTTCGTTCAGGATGCGCTTGAGCAGCGTCGTCTTGCCGCTGCCGAGGAAGCCGGTGAGGATGGTGACGGGAGTGGCCATGTCGGTCGCCTGTGGTTCGTGAATCGGGGTCAAAACGAGGATGTGCAACGCGCCCGCTCAGCGGGGCGCACAGCCATCCATTGAAACATATCTGTCAAGCCCGCGTCGGTCGGCCGGACGACAGAGGCGAGCATGAAGCCGTCATGCGCCGCCCGCCGCGTGCGTCGCGTCCGGCTGCGTGGCGCGCAGCGGGCGGCGGGCAGCGGCCCGCCGGGCCTGCCGCGTCGCACGCCGCGCGCGAAGATCGGGGCGCTTACACGACTTGCAACAGCAGCCCTTTCAAATATTCCCCTTCCGGGAACGCGGCGAGCAGCGGATGATCGACGCCCGCGCCCAGGCGCTTCAAAATCCGCGCGTCGACTTTCGCGTCGGCTGCCGCGCCCGCGACGATCTTCTGGAACAGATCCATGTCGATCGCGCCCGAGCACGAATAGGTGAACAGCAGGCCGCCCGGACGCAGCAGGCGCAACCCGCTCAGGTTGATGTCCTTGTACGCGCGCGCGGCGCGGTCCACGCTGTCGCGCGTCGGCGCGAACTTCGGCGGATCGAGCACGATCAGGTCGAAGCGCTCGCCTTCGTCGACGAGGCGGCGCAGCGTCTTGAACGCGTCGGCGTCGAGCCAGGTCGCGCGCGCCGGATCGAAGCCGTTCGCGACGACGTTCTGCTGGGCGAGCGCAAGCGCGTCGCCGGACGAGTCGATCGACACGACGCGCGTCGCGCCGCCCTTGAGCGCCGCCAGCGAAAAGCCGCCCGTGTAGCAGAAGCAGTTCAGCACGTCGCGGCCCGCGGCATGCTGCGCAACGAGCGCGCGGTTGTCGCGCTGATCGACGTAGAAGCCGGTCTTGTGGCCATTCGGCACGTCGACGTGATAGCGCACGCCGTTTTCGTCGACGATCAGCGTCGCGGGCGGCGCGTCGCCGGCCAGCACGCCGGTCGTCTGTTCGAGCCCTTCCTTGTCGCGGATCGATACGTCCGAGCGCTCGTAGACGTTCGGGCAACCGGTCGCGCCGACCAGCGCCGCGACGATCGCGTCCTTCCACGCTTCGACGCCCGCGGCCATGAACTGGCAGACGAGTTGGCCGCGCGGCGCGGCGCCGGCTTCGGCGGTGTCCGCCACGTAGTGGTCGACGATCAGGCCCGGCAGCCCGTCGGCCTCGCCGAACACGAGGCGCACGGCGCCGGTGCCCGACACCATCGCGGTGCGGTGCGCGACCGCGCGTTGCACGCGGCGCTTGAAGAACGCGTGATCGATCGGCTCGTTCTCGTCGAAGCTCCATACGCGCACGCGGATCTGCGATTGCGGGCTGTACGCGCCGCGCGCGAGAAAGCGGCCGTCGTGCGCGCGCACGACGACCGTCGCGCCCGGCGCGGGCTTGCCCTCGACGCGGTCGATCGCGTTCGCGTAGATCCACGGATGGCGGCGCAGCAGCGATTTTTCCTTGGACGGCTTCAGTGTGACGGTTTGCATGATGAATTCGAAATGGGCCGCGGGCGGAGCCAACCGTCGCCGGTCGCCGCGCGCGGCGGATAACACGGAACGCGCGTCAGTCGCGCTTCTTCGCGCGCGGATGCGCGCTGTCGTAAATCTTCGCGAGATGCTGGAAGTCGAGCGACGTGTACACCTGCGTCGCCGAGACGCTCGCATGGCCGAGCAGCTCCTGCACCGCGCGCAGGTCGCCGCTCGACTGCAGCACGTGCGTCGCGAACGAATGGCGCAGCACGTGCGGATGCACGTGCGCCGGAATGCCGGCGGCGAGTGCCGCGCGCTTCACGCGCTCGCGCACGACGCCGGGCGACATCCGGTTGCCGCGCACCGACAGGAACAGCGGATGCGGATCGTGCTTCACGAATTCGCCGCGCACCGCGAGCCACGCGTTCAGCGCGTCGATCGCCTTGCGGCCGACCGGCACCTTGCGCTCCTTGTTGCCCTTGCCGCGCACGGTCACTTCCGCTTCGGCGAGATCGAGCCAGCCGGCCGACCGGTAATCGCCGGTCTGCGTATACGCGACGTCGAGGCCGATCAGCTCGGCGAGGCGCAGGCCCGACGAATAGAACAGCTCGAGGATCGCGTGATCGCGGATGCCTTCGGTCGTATCGGCGAGCGGCGCGTCCATCAGCGCGGAGGCATCGTCGACCGACAGCGCTTTCGGCAGCGTCTTCGGCCGCTTCGGCGCGCGCACCGCGGCGACCGGATTCGCCGGCATCTCGACGCGCTGCGCGAGCCAGCGGTAGAACGCGCGCCACGCGGACAGCCGGTGCGAGATCGATCGCGCCGACAGCCCGCCCGCATGCGCACGCGCGACGGCGCCGCGTATGTCGGCCGCGACCAGCGTGTCGAGCGGGCGGCCGGCGGCGAGTTTCTTCAGCTCGTCGAGTTCGTGCGTATACGCGCGCAGCGTGTGTTCCGACAACTGCCTGACGTGCTTCAGGTTCGACAGGTAGGCGGCGATCGGATCGTCGGTCATCGCGAGCGGGGCATCAGTGCGGCAGCAGGCGCGTGAGCGCGGCGCTCGCGAGCGTCGCGATCTGCGCGAGGAAGTCGGTCGCCATGCCGTCGTGGAAGCGGCGCGGATCGGGCGAGCCAAGTACGAGCAGGCCGAATGCGGGCGCGTCGGCGCCGGCCTGCGGCGCGCGCAGCGCGAGCAGCGCGACCGATGCGGCCGCACCGTCTCCGGCCGGCGCCGCGGCGTCGCCGCCGTCCGCCGCATTCGCGGCCGGCGCGGCCGGCGCGGCCACCGCCGGCGCGAGCCACTGCGCGGCTTCGAAGCCGGTGTTCGCGCCGCAATACGGCGTCACGAGGCCGTTGGCGAAGAGCCGCACTTCCTCGCCGACCTGGCGCGCGAAGTCTGCTTGTGCGTACGTATCGGCGACGTCCCAGACGCGCAGCGCGGTCTGCGGCACGTCGAACACGTCGGCGATGCCGTCGGCGATCGTGCGCGGCAGCGCGTACGGATCGCGCTCGGCAATCACGCGCGCGGTCCAGCGGCCGAACTTCGCGGACAGGCTGTCGTTCTCGTGCCCGTAGCGCACGAGTTCGGCGAGCCGGCGTTCGAGATGCTTGTTCTTGTCGCGCAGCATCTCCATCTGCCGTTCCTGCAGCGAGATCGCGGCCTTGCCGTGCGGGTTCGCGAGGCGGATCGTCGCGAGCAGTTCGGCGTGCCGCGCGAAGAATTCGGGGTTGGCGAGCAGGTAGTCGGCGACTTCGCGATCGTTCATGTGACTGGCGCGTTCTTCGGGTTATCGGACGTTGAAAGGTCAGGCGGGCAGGTCGATCTCGCCTTCGAACACGGTCGCCGCGGGGCCGGCCATCATCAGCGCGGCCGATTCGTCGCGTGCGCCGTCCCAGCCGATCGTCAGCGTGCCGCCGTGCGTGTGCACGGTGACCGGCGAATCGAGCAGCCCGCGCCGGATCCCGGCCGCGACGGCCGCGCATGCGCCGGTGCCGCACGCGAGCGTTTCGCCGGCGCCGCGTTCGTACACGCGCAGCTTCACCTCGCTGCGCGACACGATCTGCATGAAGCCGGCGTTCACGCGCTGCGGAAAGCGCGCGTGGCGCTCGATCAGCGGGCCTTCGTCGAGCACCGGATACGCTTCGGCATCGTCGACGACCTGTACCGCATGCGGATTGCCCATCGAGACCGTCGAGATCCAGCGCGTGCGGCCGCCGATCTCGAGCGGCCACAGCGTGTCGCGGCCTTCGGTGCGGCCGTCGAGGCCTGACGCGTCGAACGGCACCTGCTCGGGCGCGAACACGGGCGCGCCCATGTCGACGACCACTTCGCCGTTGTCCTGCATCGTCAGCGTGATGAGGCCCTTCATCACCTGCACGCGCACGCTGCGCTTGTCGGTGAGGCCGCGATCGCTGACGAACTTCACGAAGCAGCGCGCACCGTTGCCGCAGTGTTCGACTTCGCCGCCGTCGCAGTTGAAGATCCGGTACTTGAAGTCGGCGCCGTCGACGGTCGGCTTCTCGACGAGCAGCAGCTGGTCGGCGCCGATGCCGAAGTGGCGGCTGGCGAGCGCGCGCACCTGCGCGGCGGTGAGCGGTGGCAGCGTGCGCGAATAGCCGTCGAGCACGACGAAGTCGTTGCCCGCGCCGTGCATCTTGGTGAACGAGAGTTTCACTGGGTCCGGAATTCCATGGCGAACGAGGCGGTCGGCACCGCGCGGACGACGACGCGCGCTATCGCGCGGCGCCATTCGTCGGGCCGATCTCAACCGCAAATGATACATGCAGCGGACCGGGGCGTCCCGCGCGGACGGGCGCTTCGCGTCGGGCCGCGGGCATGAACGCACGCCGATTCGGCCGATTGGCCGACTGCTTGCGCGCGCGACGACGGCGCAGATTGACCCGGCGCGGCATGGCACGCATGCGCCGGCCGACGCAGTTCGCGGCATGGGCCGCGAGACGCACGCATGCGCAAACCGGCGCGCGTGGTTTCGTACGCGTCAAATTGACAACCCGATCACGCGATTCGTGTGGCTATACGCCGTGCAGCCCATGCTGTCGAACGCCGCGCTCGACAGCGCGAGGAGAATGGCGGCCGCGCCGATTTGTGGCTCGCGCAGCAGTCGGCCTACGATCCATGGCAGGCGCGCGCGAAGGGCGCGCCGAAAGTCGCGCGGGCGCAGGCTCGCACCTGAACCGCGCCCGTACCTCCGCGCCGCTGCGCCGCCGCCTCAGTAAAGGCTCGGCTCGCCCGGCGGCCGCGTCTTGAAGCGCTTGTGCACCCAGTAGTACTGCTCGGGCATCAGCGGAATCTGCTCCTCGAGGAATTCGTTCATCCGCCGCGCATCGAGATCGTCGTCGCCGGTCGGGTAGTGGTCCCACGGCTTGAACACCCTCAGCCGGTAGCCCTTGTAGTTCGGCAGCACCTCGCCGATGAACGGGACGACCTGCGCGTGGCCCGTCTTCGCGAGCCGGCCGACGGCCGTCAGCGTGCAGGCCGGCACGCCGAAGAAGGGTACGAACGTCGAGTTGCGCAGCCCGTAGTCCATGTCGGCGCCGAGCATCACCGGCTTGCGGTCGCGCAGCCAGCGCAGCACGACGCGCGCGCTGTCGGCGCGCCCGACCATCTCCGCGTCGAAGCGGCCGCGCGCCTTCTTCGCTTCGGCTTCGAGCACCGGATTCGAGAACGGCTGGTACAGCGACCCGCAGCGGCGGTGCAGCGACCGGTTCAGCCAGATCGAGCCGGCCTCGATGCCGACGAAGTGCAGGCCGAGGAACAGCGTCGGCGGCAGGTCGGGATCGTCCAGATCGATCGCGCTGTCGACCTGGATCAGCTTCGCGAGCTTCTTCTCGGAGCCGAACCACTGGACGCTGCGCTCGACGTAGCTGCGGATCGCATGGCGGAAGTGCCGGCCGGCGACTTCCTCGCGGCGTGCGTCGCTCCAGTCCGGAAAGCAGAGTTTCAGGTTGGTGTGTACGATGCGCTTTCGCCGGCTGGGAATCTGGTACAGCAGCCAGCCCAGGCCGTCGCCGATGCGCGCGGTGAGACCGTACGGCAGCAGGGCGAACAGCTTCAGCAAGCCGATGGCGAGGTGCGTGCCGAGACGGCCTAGCATGCGGGACCTCCGAGGGACCGGCGGGCCGGCGCGTTGCGAACAGGGGGGTAGGACAGCGGAAGATGCAGCACGGGCGGCGCTCTGTGACAATTCACGAAAGCCGCTATAATACGGGCTTCGCCGAGTTAACTGACAACTTGCGGGGCGAAGCCGGTTGGCGCGATGCGCGCTGCCCGGCACTGGTAATCCGCTAAAGCGTCGCCGCTTCAGGCCGAAAGAAGCTGGCTACGTGAAACCAACCGTAACCACACAGGAGCCTGAAAAAGTGGCAAACGATTATCTCTTCACGTCCGAATCCGTCTCCGAAGGTCATCCGGACAAGGTCGCCGACCAGATCTCGGACGCGATTCTCGACGCCATCCTCGAACAGGACAAATACTCCCGCGTTGCCGCCGAAACGCTGTGCAACACGGGTCTCGTCGTCCTGGCCGGCGAAATCACCACGACGGCCAACATCGACTACATCCAGATCGCGCGCGATACGATCAAGCGCATCGGCTACGACAACACCGACTACGGCATCGACTACAAGGGCTGCGCGGTGCTCGTCGCGTACGACAAGCAGTCGCCGGACATCGCGCAGGGCGTCGATCGCGCGCACGACGACAACCTCGATCAGGGCGCGGGCGACCAGGGCCTGATGTTCGGCTATGCCTGCGACGAAACGCCGGAACTGATGCCGCTGCCGATCTATCTGTCGCACCGCCTCGTCGAGCGCCAGGCGAGCCTGCGCCGCGACGGCCGCCTGCCCTGGCTGCGTCCGGACGCGAAGTCGCAGGTCACGATCCGCTACGTCGACGGCAAGCCCGATTCGATCGATACCGTCGTGCTGTCCACGCAGCACGCGCCGGACATCGAGCTGCCGGCGCTGCGCGAAGCCGTGATCGAGGAAATCATCAAGCCGACGCTGCCGGCCGACCTGATCAAGGGCGACATCAAGTTCCTCGTGAACCCGACCGGCCGGTTCGTGATCGGCGGCCCGCAGGGCGACTGCGGTCTGACGGGCCGCAAGATCATCGTCGACACATACGGCGGCGCGGCTCCGCACGGCGGCGGCGCGTTCTCGGGCAAGGATCCGTCGAAGGTCGACCGTTCGGCTGCGTATGCGGGCCGTTACGTCGCGAAGAACATCGTCGCGGCGGGCCTCGCGTCGCGCGCGCTGATCCAGGTGTCGTACGCGATTGGCGTGGCCGAGCCGACCTCGGTGATGGTCAACACGTTCGGCACGGGCCGCGTGTCGGATGCGGTGATCACGAAGCTCGTGCGCGAGCATTTCGACCTGCGTCCGAAGGGCATCATCAAGATGCTCGACCTGCTGCGCCCGATCTACGAGAAGACGGCCGCTTACGGCCACTTCGGCCGCGAAGAGCCGGAATTCTCGTGGGAAGCGACCGACAAGGCGCTCGCGCTGGCCGAAGCGGCCGGCGTGGAGCCGACGGCACGCGTCGCGTAAGCGCGGTTCGCCCCAAAACGAAAAACCCCGGCGTGCCGGGGTTTTTTCTTGTGCGTCGCCCGCGCACGGGCGCGGATGCGGTGATGCCGCTCGATTCAGCGGCCGCCGAACCCGAACCAGCCGTTGCTCGCCGCGAGGCGGCGCGGCCGGTTGACGCGGCGCTGCGGCGCCTGCGCGCGGCGCAGCGCGAGCGCGCGCAGCGACGACGGCTTTTGCAGCAGCGAGCGCAGGCCCGCGCGGCGCGCGAGCGCCTGCGCGCTCATCAGCGACAAAAAGGCGTGAAACCACGCGCGGATGCCGTCGAGCCGGCTGAGCGCGTGCGTACGCTCCGCCAGCGCGCGCACGCGCGTCCGGTGATGGCGCAGCGGGCGGGCGGGAGCGGACGGTACGACGCGCTTGGCAGCGCGGCTGAGACGGGAAGTCAGACGGAATGGCATGTGAACGATGCTTCGCTTGAATGGTGGCGCCCTTGAAGAGCGCACTGGTATGAACGGCCTCGGATGGCGCAACGCATCTTACCGAAAGTCGTTGCGCGCCGCGCCCGCCAGAATTGACAGGCCGCGACAGGCTACAGCGGTTTCATGACGGGCAAAAGTCGCGATAAACCCTTGTGCCGTCTGGCACGCGCCGAATTGCGCCTGTCGCTGAGGCCGCTGCGGCGCCGAACAGTTCCGTTGATCGCGATCAAATTGCCGATTGGCATGCCCCTGCGCACGACAATGGTGCTGTTCGCCCGATCGGACGCCGATTTACAATCGTCACATTCTCACAATAATCGCGTGGCATCCCATGTCGTCTCCCTTGCAGTCGGAATCGATCCGCGAGCAGGTCGCGGAATTGCGCGAACGCGGCTTCGTCGTCGCGCGCGGCCTCGTCGGCGAGCAGCAATGCGCGACGCTCAAGCGCATCGCGCAGCAGCAGCTCGAAGAGGCCGCGGCGCCGATCGAGTTCGAAGCGGATCTGCGCTATCCGGGCGCACCCGAGTCCAAGCATGCGCCGGGCGGACACACGGTGCGGCGGCTGCTCGACGCGTACGGCCGCGATCCGGCGTTCGCCGAGCGCGCGATCGCGCCCGAGATCGGCGCATGGATGCGCACCTACTTCGGCGAGCAGCCGGTGCTGTCGCGCGCGCATCACAACTGCATGATGACGAAGCACCCCGCGTACGGCAGCCTGACCGGCTGGCATCGCGACTTTCGCTACTGGGCGTTCGAGCGCGCCGACATGGTGTCGGTGTGGCTCGCGCTCGGCCCCGAGACGAACGAGAACGGCGCGTTGTGGCTCGTGCCGGGCTCGCATACGGCCGAATTCGAGGCCGATGCATTCGACGACGCGAAGTTCTTCCGCAGCGATCTGCCCGCGAACCGCGCGATGATCGACGCGGCGACGTGCCCGTCGCTGAACGCCGGCGACGTCGTGTTCTTCCATTGCAACACGCTGCATTCGGCCGGGCAGAACCGCTCCGACGACGTGAAGTTCTCGCTCGTCTACACGTATCACGGGATCAGCAACCGGCCGATCCCCGGCACGCGTTCGGCATCGAAGCCGGAAGTGCAGTTCTAGGCGCGCTGCATGGGCGCGAGGCGCAGCGAGCGACGGCCGCTGCGACGGACCGAAACGACGGACCGAAACGACGGACCGAAACGACGGGCGGCCTGGCCGCCCGTTGCGCTGTGCGCGGGCCGGTGCGTGCGACGCGTTCATGCGCGCCCGAACCGGCGCGATCGATCAGCGCTTGTTGCTGCCCGGCATCGCGAGGCCGATCAGGCCGACCAGCAGCGCGACGGCGCCGCCGGCGATCAGCAGGATCGTCTTCGTCGCCGGCGAGCCGGTGAAGAAGCGCGACAGATTGTCGTTGAGCGAATGAAACGACTGCCCGCCGAAATACAGCAGCACGATGCCGCCGACGAGCAGCGCAACCGAGATGACCCGGGACATACCAACCTCGCGGAAACGGTGATTCGAGACGCCGCAGTGTAGGGGACGACCGCCGCTGCGTCCATCGCCGTGCGCGCTTGCGCGGCGTTCGCTACCATTACCGGCGTGCTTGCTTGCCGCCGGCGCGCGCATGCGCGTTCGGCGCGTTCCTCCTCCGATGTCCTCACGGGAAAAATCCATGGCCTACGAAGCAGCTTCCGAACGTTATGCCGACATGCAATACCGCACCTGCGGCAAATCCGGGCTCAAACTGCCCGCGTTGTCGCTCGGTTTGTGGCACAACTTCGGCGATTCGACGCCGATCGCGACGCAGCGCGACATCCTGCGCACCGCGTTCGATGTCGGCATCACGCATTTCGATCTCGCGAACAACTACGGGCCGCCGTACGGCAGCGCGGAAATCAACTTCGGCCGGCTGCTGAAGGAGGATTTCCGTCCGTACCGCGACGAGCTGCTGATTTCGACGAAGGCGGGCTGGGACATGTGGCCGGGCCCGTACGGCAGCGGCGGCGGCTCGCGCAAGTACGTGCTCGCGAGCCTCGATCAGAGCCTGCAGCGGATGGGGCTCGATTACGTCGACATCTTCTATTCGCATCGCTTCGACGCGCATACGCCGCTCGAAGAGACGGCCGGCGCGCTGGCAGCGGCGGTGCAGCAGGGCAAGGCGCTGTATATCGGCATCTCGTCGTACTCGGCGGCGAAAACGCGCGAGATGGCCGAACTGCTCGCGCAGTACAAGGTGCCGCTGCTGATCCATCAGCCGTCGTACAACATGCTGAACCGCTGGATCGAACGCGAGCTGCTCGACACGCTCGACGAGATCGGCACGGGCAGCATCGCGTTCACGCCGCTCGCGCAAGGGCTGCTGACGTCGAAATACCTCGGCGGCGTGCCGGCCGATGCGCGCGTGAACAAGCCGGGCGGCGGCTCGCTGAAGGAGGAGCATCTGAGCGCGACCAACCTCGAGCACGTGCGCAAGCTGAACGAGATCGCGCAACGGCGCGGGCAGAGCCTCGCGCAGATGGCGCTCGCCTGGGTGCTGCGCGGCGGCCGCGTGACGTCCGCGCTGATCGGCGCGAGCCGCGCGGAGCAGGTGCGCGAAAACGTCGGCGCGCTGAAGAACCTCGAGTTCTCGGCCGAGGAGCTCGCCGAAATCGATCGCTACGCGACCGAAGGCGGGATCAATCTGTGGGAAAAGCCGTCGACCGATCAGGCGATCTGAACGGCAAGCGATGCGGCGTGCGCGCGTTCGCGCGCGCCGCAGCAGCGCGGCACGACGAGCGCATCGGCAGCGCGCCGGCGCGTGCCGCTAGATCAGCGCCGGTAGCCCTTCGACGAGCAGCACCGCCACGCCGACGCCGAGAATCACGCCCAGCGCGCGCAGCAGGTTGTGGCGGAACTGCGTCGCACACGGCACTGCGCCGAGAAATAGCGCGCCGGCGAGCGCCATCGGGATCAGAAGGATGAAGTCGCCGATCGTGAAATAGGTCGTCATGCGTGTCTCCTACGTGTGCCGAAGCCGCATGCGGCTCCGGCGCCATGCCGGGCATGTCTCGTTTCATGCGTCCCGATCGCGAGCGGGACGTCGTTTCGAGTATAGGCAACGCGGCGGCGTTTTTCGCTATCCGAACCATTAAAAAGTCTGCGGAAAACCCGGAAAACCGCGCATTTTTTCGCGTATTCGACGAATGCCTTGCATCAGTCTTTCATATTGATTTCGGTTTCCCGGCGCAACGCCGCATCGTCGGCGAGGCGGCCGCCACACCGGCTGTGCGGCGGCCGCTCGCTCATGCGCGGCCGGACTGCACGCGTGTAGCCGGCGTGCGGAACACCAGCGCGAGGCCGGCGACGATCGCCGCCATGCCGACGAGCGCGAGCGGCGCGGGGCGATTGCCGAGCCACATTGCGTCCATCAGCGTGGTGACGATCGGCACGAGGTAGAACAGGCTCGTCACGTTGACGAGATCGCCGCGCTGCATCAAGCGGTAGAACAGCAGCTGCGCGACGACCGAGATCACGATGCCGAGCCACAGCAGCGGGACGACGAACGCCCAGCTCACGTTAAACGCGATCGGCCGGAACGGCAGGACCATCGCGCACAGCACGAGCCCGATCGCGTTCTGCAGCGGCAGCACGTCGGCGGGCGCGGCGCGCACGCGCTTTTGCAGCAGCGAGCCGACCGTCAGCGCGCCGAGCGCCAGCAGCGCGCATGCAATGCCGGACATCGGCAGCCGCGCATCGCCGATGCCGCGGCAGACGACGAGCGCCAGTCCCGCGAGCGCCAGCGCGAGCCCGGCAACGCGCATCGGTTGCCAACGACGCTCGACGAAAGCGAGCGTCAGGATCGGCTGTACGCCGAGGATCGTCGCGAGCACGCCGGGCGCGATGCCGCGTTCGAGCGCGAGCAGATAGAAGATCGAGTAGCCGCCCATCATCAGCACGCCGGTCAGTACCGTCATGCGCCGTTCGCCGCGCGGCGGCAGCCAGCGCCCGCGCAGGCGCGCGAGCACGAGCAGCACGAGCGAGGCGAGCGCGAAGCGCGCGGCGAGAAATACGAAGGCGGAGGCATGACGCAAGCCGAGTTCGGCGAAGATCGCGCCGCTGCTCCAAAGCAGCACGAACAGCGACGTCGCCCCATGCGCGCGTAGCGCGGGTTTGAACGAAACCATAGGAATTCACCTGTCTGAACGAATCGGAACGTTCCATGCGCACGCGTCACGACGCGCGTGCGTCAAGGCGCACGAACGTCGACAGGCGGCGAATGGAAGACGAAGCGAAAGGCCGGCCGATCAGCCGGCGAGTGCCGGCGGGGGCGGCGCGGCGCCGACGAGCGGCGGTGCGACAGGCGGGGGAAGAATCGACGGATGCGTGCACGCCCGCGGCCGCGCGTCGGGCAGCGGCCGGCATCTCGCAAAGGCGGACGTGAGCGAATGCATCGTGTCGAAGGCAGTGGAATGCGAATGAACGTCAAAGGTACCGCATTGCGCGCACGCCGGCAACGGATGCGTGGATCGCCGCCGCTCGACATGCATGCCCGCTGCGCGCGCCTGCTGCGCGCGCCCGCTGCGCGCGCCTGCATACGCGCCGGATGCGCTTGCGCGGAATCGGCGGCGGCCGACAGGCGACAGGGTATGATGGGGGCATCCGCGCGAGCAAGCGCCCGTGCGGCGCAGTGGTTGATTGGAGACATTCGACGAAATCGCGGCGCTTTGCCCGCTTCTTCTTCTTTTCGCGCTTCGATAAACCGTGAACAATGGGATCGCGCGCAACGCTCCGGCGAGAGCGGCGCCGATCGCGCGTTTGCCGGCCTTCCACAAGGCCGCGTTTCAAGTTTCAAGAGTGGGGAACCATCATGCATGTCGGGTCGATTGTTTGCACTACCCATATCGCGGTGCCGAAGGGCGCGCGCGGGATCGTCCAGCGCATCCTGGGCGACATGGCCATGGTGACCTGGTACGCGGGCGTGCCGGGCGAGTCCAAGGAACTCAACACCGAGCCGTTCTTTCTCGAGGATCTGATCGACACCGGCGAATCCGTGCTGCCGGCCGGCGCGGCGATCCACTGATCGAGCGCGCCGTGCCGAACGCTCGTCTTTCGGCGCGGCGCGCGGCACAATGCGAGGGATGAACGACGTCACCTCCGCCCCCGCTTCTCCCGACGGCCCGCCGTTTGCCGGTCTCACGCCCGAGTGCGTGCTCGATGCGCTCGACAGCGTGCTGATGCCGGCCGGTCTGCGGACCGACGGGCGCCTCCTTGCGCTGAACAGCTACGAAAACCGCGTCTATCAGGTCGGCGTCGAAGACGGCCCGCCCGTCGTCGCGAAGTTTTACCGTCCGGCGCGCTGGTCTGACGAAGCGATCCTCGAGGAACACGCATTCGTCGCCGAACTCGCCACGCGCGAGATTCCGGCCGTGCCGGCGCGCCCATTCGACGGCCGCACGCTGCATGCGTTCGGCGGCTTCCGCTTCTCGATCTTCGAGCGCCGCGGCGGCCGCGCGCCCGATCTCGATCGCAGCGATACGCTCGAATGGCTCGGCCGCTTCATCGGCCGCATTCATGCGGTCGGTGCGACGCAACCGTACGTCGCGCGTCCGTCGCTCGACATCCGCACGTTCGGCTACGAGCCGCGCGACTATCTGCTCGCGCACGATTTCATTCCCGACGACGTACGGCCCGCGTACGAAACGGCCGTCGCGCTCGCGCTCGAAGGCGTCGAGGCGGCGTTCGAGCGCGCAGGCGAGATCCGCATGCTGCGCACGCATGGCGACTGCCATCCGAGCAACGTGCTGTGGACCGATGCGGGCCCGCATTTCGTCGACTTCGACGACAGCCGGATGGCGCCCGCGGTGCAGGATCTGTGGCTGTTGCTGCCCGGCGATCGCGCGGGCGCATCGCGCGCGCTCGCGGACCTGCTCGCCGGCTACGAGGATTTCTGCGAATTCGAGCCGCGCGAGCTGCATCTCGTCGAAGCGCTGCGCACGTTGCGGCTGATCCATTACGCGGCGTGGCTCGCGCGACGCTGGGACGATCCCGCATTCCCGGCAGCGTTTCCGTGGTTCAACACGCATCGATACTGGGAAGCGCGCGTGCTCGAACTGCGCGAGCAGATCGGTGCGATGCAGGAAGGGCCGTTGTGGCCGGTGTGACGGCACGCGCGGCAACCGCGGCCGCTTGCATCTGCCGATGACGGCCGCTCGCCGCCGGGCGAATCGTGCCCGATACGCCAAGCATTCGCTGCGTCGCGCGCAACCGTTCTCGTCGCGACGCCCGCCCCTTCCGTATGTCGGCAGACCCTAGAACTTCAGCATCAGCTTGATCACCGCCGCGAAGCGCTTGCCGTACGGCGGTGCGATCAGTCCGCGCAGGTTGATCCGCGGCTGCATGACGACCGGCTTCATCTTCGAGAACGTGACGAAGCCGTCGTAGCCGTGATACGCGCCCATCCCGCTCGCGCCCACGCCGCCGAACGGCAGGCTGCCGCACGCGATGTGCATCAGCGTCTCGTTGACCGTCACGCCGCCGGAGATCGTCTCGTGCATCACGCGCTCGATCGTGCCCGCATCCTCGTCGAACAGATAAAGCGCGAGCGGACGTGGGCGCGCGTTCACGTACGCAATTGCTTCGTCGAGCCGCTCGTACGGCACGAGCGGCAGCAGCGGCCCGAAGATCTCCTCGTGCATTACCTGCGCCGACGCCGGCACGTGCGTGAGCGCACACGGCACGAAGCGGCGCGACGCCGGATCCGATGCCGCGTCGGACAGCGCGTGCAGCTGCGCGCCCGCCGCCTGCGCGTCGCTCGCGAGTTGCTGCAGTCGCGCGAAATGGCGGTCGGACACGATCGTCGTGTAGTCGCCGTTGTTTTGCAGATCGGGATAGAGCGTCGCGAAGCGGGCGCGCGCGCGCTCGATGAACGCGGCCTCCATGCCGCGCGGCAGCAGCACGTAGTCGGGCGCGATGCAGGTCTGCCCGGCGTTCAGCGTCTTGCCGGCGACGATCGCGTCGACGGCCGCATCGAAGCGCGCGTTCGGACCGATGATCGCCGGCGACTTGCCGCCGAGTTCGAGCGTCACGGGCGTCAGGTTGTCGGCCGCCGCGCGCATCACGTGGCGGCCCACTTGCGTCGAACCGGTAAACAGCAGGTGATCGAACGGCAGCGCGCTGAACGCGGCGCCGACCTGCGCATCGCCGTTCACGACGGCGACGTGGTCGCGCGCGAACGTCGTCGCGATCAGCTGCTCGAACAACGCAGCGGTGCGCGGCGTCAGTTCGGACATCTTGATCATTGCGCGATTGCCGGCCGCCAGCGCGCAGACGAGCGGGCCGGCCGCGAGCAGCACCGGGTAGTTCCACGGCGCGACGATGCCGACCACGCCGAGCGGCTGCGGGATCACCTTCGCGCGTGCGGGGCGCAGCCACTTGTTCATCGGCTTGCGCATCGGCTTCATCCAGCGTTTGCCGTGCCGCAGCGCATCGTCGATCTCTTCCTTCGCCATCCAGATTTCCGCGAGCAGCACTTCCTGCTTCGAACGATGGCCGAAGTCCGCGCTGATCGCATCGGCGAGCGCGTCCGCGTGGTCGATCAGCATCGTGCGCAGCGCGCGCAGATGCCGCGCGCGCGTCTCCCATGCCGGATACGGCGCACGCAGATAGGCCGCGCGCTGCTCGCGCAGCAGCGTATCGAGTGCGTCGATCGACGGCTGCGCTTGCGGCGCCAGTTCGGGCAGATCGTTCTTCATGTCGTCTCCTTCAGGATGTCGGTGCGCGTCGGGCGGCAGCAGGCGAGGCGGGACGGCAAGCGTCGCGCCCGCGCGACGGTGACGCCGCACGGAGTACGCCGCGCGCGGCATGCGTGCGCGGCATCGCGCAGCGTCGAATGGCGCCGCACGTGCAACGAGCGATCACCGGGCGATGCACCGTTGCCGTGCGCGGCAACGCGCGCACGGGACACTGCGCGCGACCCGTCGAATCGTTGCGCGCGCAGACCGTCCAAACGGTCGGCAATGGCTATCGCCGTTCGATTCGCGCCGGACGCGCGCGTCGTACCATGCGCGGCCGTGCACGTGCGCGTTTGAAATGAAATGCGCAGGCCGCGCGGCGCGTCCCGGTCGTCCGGGCGGCATGCGGCCTGCAGAACCTGACGCTGCATCGTCTCTCTCCCGTTTCGCGACGGATCGGCTTCTGGCGGCCGGTGCATCGCGCGCAGTCAATCGGCACATCTTAAATTTAGTCCACGCGCACGTTTAGAGGAATCGCTCTTGAATCGTCGCGCCGCGCAGCAGACGGCCGTTCCTACAATGCCCGAACATTACAAGCGGGACCCGGGCCGCGCCGGGCGCCCCGCATGACACGAAGGAGACGTGACATGCAATACGACTACATCATCGTCGGCGGCGGCTCGGGCGGTTCGAGCGTCGCCGCGCGCCTCGCCGACGCGTGCCCGGACGCGACGATCGCACTCATCGAAGCCGGCCCGCACACCGAGCGCAATCTGCTCGTCAACATGCCGGTCGGCATCGCGGCGCTCGTGCCGTTCAAGCTGCGCACCAACTACGGCTACGAGACCGTGCCGCAGCCGGGCTTGGGCGGGCGCCGCGGCTATCAGCCGCGCGGCCGCGGCATGGGCGGCTCGAGCGCGATCAACGCGATGATCTATACGCGCGGCCATCCGAGCGACTACGACGAATGGGCGCAGATCGGCGCGACCGGCTGGGGCTGGCAGGACGTGCTGCCGTATTTCCGCCGCGCGGAAGGCAACCAGCGCGGCGCCGATGCATGGCATGGCGCCGACGGTCCGCTGACGGTATCGGATCTGCGCTTTCGCAATCCGTTCTCCGAACGATTCATCGCGGCCGCGCATGCGGCCGGCTATCCGCTCAACGACGACTTCAATGGCGCGACGCAGGAAGGCGTCGGCTTCTATCAGGTCACGCATCGCGACGGGTCGCGCTGCAGCGTCGCGCGCGCATACATCTACGGCCGCAACAGGCCGAACCTCCACGTGATCACCGATGCGACGGTGCTGCGCGTCGGCTTCGACGGCAAGCGTGCGGTCGGCGTCGCGGTGTCGCGCAACGGACGCATCGAGACGCTCGGCGCGCGCGCGGAAGTGATCCTGTCGGCGGGCGCGTTCAACTCGCCGCAACTGCTGATGTGCTCGGGCATCGGGCCCGCCGCGCAGTTGCGCCGGCACGGGATCGCGGTCGTGCACGATGCGCCGGACGTCGGTGAAAACCTGATCGACCACATCGACTTCATCATCAACACGCGCGTGAATTCGTCGGAGCTGGTCGGCATCTGCCTGCGCGGGATCGCGAAGATGACGCCCGCGCTTGCCCGCTATTTCTCGAGCCGCACGGGAATGATGACGAGCAACGTGGCGGAAGCGGGCGGCTTCATCAAGAGCGATCCGTCGCTCGATCGGCCGGACCTGCAGCTGCATTTCTGCACGGCGCTCGTCGACGATCACAATCGCAAGATGCACTGGGGATTCGGCTATTCGCTGCACGTGTGTGCGCTGCGGCCGTACAGCCGCGGCACGGTCGCACTCGCGAGCGGCGACGCGCGCGACGCGCCGCTGATCGATCCGCGCTTTTTCAGCGATTCGCGCGATCTCGACCTGCTCGTGCGCGGCGCGCAGGCGATGCGCCGCATCCTGTCGCAGCCGCCGCTCGCCTCGCAGGGCGGTCGCGAGCTCTACACGCATCCGGATCAGAGCGAAGCCGAGCTGCGCGAAGCGATCGTCGCGCATGCGGACACGATCTATCACCCGGTCGGCACGTGCCGGATGGGCTCGGACGCGCGTGCGGTCGTCGATCCGCAACTGCGCGTGCGCGGCGTCGAAGGGTTGCGCGTCGTCGATGCGTCGGTGATGCCGACGCTGATCGGCGGCAACACGAATGCGCCGTCGGTGATGATCGGCGAACGCGCGGCGGACTTCATCGTCGCCGCGCGCAGGGGCGGCGTGCCGCGCGATCAGCCCGCGGCTACCGTGCACGGCCGCTGAGCGGCGTGCGGCGCGGCGCGATGTTCAGGCAAACGTATCGACGAGGCCCGCGCGGCGCGCGACGGCGGCGCTCGATGCGGCCGTCGCGGATGGCGCGGCGTCGACCGGCGCATCGGCGCCTGACGACCCGCCGCCCGCGCGCTGCGACGGCCGGCCGCCGGCGAACTGCTGTTGCGGCTGCTGCTGCGATGCGAAGCCGCCGTCGCTGACGGTCGCGCTGCCGAGCCCGAGCCCGCCCGCTTCCATCGCGTCGCGCAGCTTCGGCAGCGCGGCTTCGACCGCGTCGCGCACCTGCGCATGCTGCGATACGAACAGCGCATGCGCGTGGTTGTCCGCGACGCGCAGCACGACCTGCAGCGGCCCGAGGTCCGGCGGGTTCAGCGTCAGCTCGGCGCTTTGCTGGTGCGCATTCGACAGGAACACGACCTTCTGGCTCAACGCGTCCGTCCAGTCGGCGGTGCCGACCGGCGGCGCGAGCACGTGCGCGTTCGCCGCGGCGATCGCGGCCGATGCCGGCGGCGTCGGGAGATTCGCATGCGCGGCGGCGGTCGCGGCGGCCGCCGCGAGCGTTGCGGCGGCATTCGGTTCGGCCGCGTCGGTCGCGGCAGCGGCCGTATGCGCGTCGGGTTGCGTCGCCGCTGCGCTCGGCGGCGTGGCCGATGCCGGCTGCGCGGCGGCTTGCGCTTGTGCCTGCGTTTGCGCTTGCGCCTGCGGCGCCGCGCCCTTCGCATCGGCGAGCACATGGCCGAAGGTTGGCGCCTTCGGGATCGGCGGCGTCAGCGGCGCCGCGGCCGTTGCGGCGCTCGACGGCGCAGCCGCGCCCGACGCCGGCAGCGCGACGGCACCGGCACCGCCCGTCAGCTTGTCGAGCGCCGCGTGCAGCGCGTCGCGCGCCGTCGCGGGGGCGGCCGCCGACGCGGCCTCGGGCGAGGTGCCGGACGGCGTCGAAGCGGTCGTTGCCAGCGCCGGCTGACCGTCCGCTGCGGCGGACTGCGCGGATGCGTCGGCAGGCGACGTGCCGTCCGCGTGCGCCTGCAGTTGGGCCTGGACGGCCGCGGCCGCCGCGAGTGCGGCCGCATCGGGATTCGTCGCGGTCGATGCGTGCGCCTGGTCCGGCGACGCGTCGTCCTCGTCCGGTTTGGCCGCAACCGGCTTCGCGTCGGCCGATTTCGGCGGCGCGGCATCTGCGGTGGCGGTCCGGTCGGCATCGTGCCGCGTGTCGACGCGTTGCTGCAGCGTCTGCGCGAACGGCGCCGTGGTGGGCGTCGCGGCATCGCGGTCGCTGCTCGCGGCAGACGACGCGCTGCGGCCCGCGGCTTTCAGCGCGGCACCGACGGTATCGATCAGGGCGCCGGTCAGGGACAGGGAAGGCATGGCGATTCTCTCGTTCGAAGGCGGTGGGCGGATTACGACGTCCGGGCCGCGTCGGCCCGCATGCGCAGGATCTTCGCCGCGTGCTCGTCGGCTTCGCGCTGCTCGCGCTTGGCCGCGCGCTGCGCTTCCTGCGCGACGCCGCGCGCCTGCAGGATCTCGTACGAACCGACGGTGCGCTTCTTCTGCTGCCAGTTCGGCCGCGCCTCGTCGATCCGCAGTTCGGCAGCGGCGAGCACGCTGCGCTGCTGCGCGATCGCCGCATCGAGCGTGTCGATGAACGCCTGGAAGTTGCGCCAGTTGCCGGCCGGCATCCCATGCTGCGCCGACTGCGCGAAGCGCGCGTGATATTCGTCGCGATAGCGCAGCAGCGCGTCGAGCTGCTCGGCGGCGGCCGTGCGGTCGCGCTGCGCGGTGCCGAGCTGCTTCGCGGCCGCGTCGAGGTCTGCCTGCGCGCGATCGAGCAGCAGTTGAAGCGGGAAACCGTGTGCCATTTGCGTGAGCCTCCAGGGACCGGGTGGATCCGCGAACGGATTCAGGAATCGAACAACGCATCGAGCGCCGCGAGGCTCGACGCGAACGGTGCGCATTCGCGAAAGCCCTGCTGCAGGAACGCCTCGATGCGCGGATAGAGCGCGATCGCGCGGTCGAGCTGCGCGTCGCGGCCCGGTGCGTACGCGCCGACTGCGATCAGATCGCGGTTGCGCTGATAGCGCGACAGCATCTGCTTGAAATGGCGCACGCGGTCGAGATGCGTATCGTCGATCAGCGCGGTCATCGCGCGGCTGATCGACGCCTCGATGTCGATCGCCGGATAGTGGCCGGCCTCGGCGAGCGCGCGCGACAGCACGATATGGCCGTCGAGGATCGCGCGCGCCGAATCGGCGATCGGGTCCTGCTGATCGTCGCCTTCGGTCAGCACCGTATAGAACGCCGTGATGGAACCGCCGCCTTCGGGCCCGTTGCCGGTGCGCTCGACGAGCGCCGGCAGCTTCGCGAACACCGAGGGCGGATAGCCCTTCGTCGCCGGCGGTTCGCCGATCGCGAGCGCGATCTCGCGCTGCGCCATCGCATAGCGCGTCAGCGAATCCATCAGCAGCAGCACGTGCTTGCCCTGGTCGCGGAAGTATTCGGCGAGCGACGTCGCATACGCGGCGCCTTGCATCCGCAGCAATGGCGACACGTCGGCCGGCGCCGCGACGACGACCGAGCGCGCGAGCCCGTCCTCGCCGAGGATCTGCTCGATGAATTCCTTCACTTCGCGGCCGCGTTCGCCGATCAGGCCGATCACGATCACCTCGGCGCTCGTGTAGCGCGCCATCGTGCCGAGCAGCACCGACTTGCCGACGCCCGAGCCCGCGAACAGTCCCATGCGCTGGCCGCGGCCGACGGTGAGCAGCGCGTTGATCGCACGGACGCCGACGTCGAGCACGTGATGAATCGGTTCGCGATCGAGCGGATTGATGGACGGCGCGGACAGCGGCGCGTCGACCTTCGACGCGAGCGGGCCGAGCCCGTCCAGCGGGCGGCCGGCCGCGTCGACGACGCGGCCCAGCATTTCCCAGCCCACCGGCAGCCGTTTCGCGCCCGCGAGCGGATCGGCGACGGGCGCCCGTTCGAGCGGCCACACGCGCGCGCCGGGCAGCACGCCCGCGACGTCGGTGGTCGGCATCAGGAACAGGCGCTCGCCGGAGAAGCCGACGACTTCCGCCTCCGCATAGGGCAGCGTGCTGCCCGGCGGCAATTCGATCGTGCATTCGGCGCCGACCGACAGACGCAGTCCGATCGCCTCGAGCACGAGCCCGGCCGCGCGCGTGAGGCGCCCGCACGGGCGCAGCGGCAGTGCGCGCTGGCTCCGTGCCGAGAGCGCGTGCAGATGTTCGCGCCAGTGCGCGAGATGCGGATTGTGCGGGGCGCGCCGCGCGTCGGGCGCGGACGACGTACGCTGCGTCGCCCGCTCGGCGGACGGTGCGGCGTGGGCATCGTCCGCGTCGTGCGTCTCGTGCGCATCGTCCACGACGTCCGACCCGCGCGACGCGCGCGCGAGTTCACGCTCGAGCGGCGTCATCGCGCCATGCGCGAGCGACTCGGGCGTAGGCGGCGTCACCACGTGCTCACCTTGCCGATCGCGGCCGCGACGCGCTGCCAGCGCGTCGGCAGCGTCGCGTCGACTTCGCCGGTCGCCGCGTGTGCGCGGCAGCCGCCGCGTTCGATCGACGCGTCGGTGCGCACGCTCCAGCCGAGCGCATCGAGATCGTCCTGCAGATAGGCTTCGACGACCGGCAGATCGGCCGGGTTGACGGCCAGATGCGGCGCGCCGGACAGCGCGGGCTCGGCGGCCAGCACGTCGCGCACCGCCGCGACGAGCGCGGCCGGATCGTGCTTCACGTGCTGACGCACGACCTGCTGCGCGATGTCGAGCGCGAGCTGCGCGACGTCGGCCGCGAGATCGTGCTCGGCGCTCGCGAGCGCTTCGCGAAACGATGCGGCCAGCGCCGCGAGCTGCGCGGCCTGTTCGCGCGCTTCGGCCTGGCCGGCCTCGAATCCCTGCTGCCGGCCCTGCTCGAAGCCGGCCTGATAGCCGCGCGCCTGGCCTTCGACGTGGCCGGCCGCATGCCCTTCGGCGTGCGCGGCGTCGCGCACGCGCTGCAGTTCCTCGGCGAGCGCGGCGGCGGCCGCGGCCGCATCGTCGGGCGGCGGCGGGGGGGGCGGCGGATCGAACGACGCCATCTCCCACCGCTGGTACGCGGTGAGCGTGCGGACGCTGGCCGGATCAGACATACGCGTCTTCCGCCTTCCCGCCGATCACGATCTGGCCGCTCTCGGCGAGGTTGCGCACGATCTGCAGGATGCGGCGCTGCTGCGTCTCGACTTCGGACACGCGCACCGGCCCGCGCGCGTCGAGATCCTCGGCGAGCAGTTCGGCCGCGCGCTGCGACATGTTCGCGAGGAACTTCTGGCGCAGCGGCGGCGGCGCGCCCTTGAGCGCAACGATCAGCGTCTCCGACTCGACTTCCTTCAGCACCATCTGGATCGCGCGATCCTCGAGGTCGAGCAGGTTCTCGAACACGAACATCTGGTCGACGATCTTCTGCGCGAGGTCCGGGTCGTACTGGCGCACGCTTTCGAGCACGCCTTCCTCGTGCACGCTCGTCATGAAGTTCAGGATCTCGGCCGCGGTGCGGATACCGCCCATCGGGCTGCGCTTCAGGTTGTCGCTGCCGGACAGCAGGCTCGTCAGCACGTCGTCGAGCTCGCGCAGCGCGGCCGGCTGAATGCCGTCGAGCGTGGCGATGCGCAGGATCACGTCGTTGCGCAGCCGCTCGGTGAAGCACGACGCGATCTCGGAGGCCTGATCGCGATCGAGATGCACGAGGATCGTCGCGATGATCTGCGGATGCTCGTTCTTGATCAGCTCGGCCACCGCGCCCGAGTCCATCCACTTGAGCCCTTCGATGCCGCTCGTGTCGCTGCCCTGCAGGATGCGGTCGATCAGCACGCCGGCCTTGTCCTCGCCGAGCGCCTTCGTCAGCACCGAGCGGATGTACTCGCTCGAATCGAGCGACAGCGCGGTGTGCTGCTCGGCTTCCTTCACGAACTCCTGCAGCACGTCCTCGACCTGCTCGCGCGTGACGTTCTTCAGCGCGGCCATCGCGGCGCCGATCTTCTGCACCTCGCGCGGCGCGAGGAAGCGGAATACCTGCGCGGCTTCTTCCTCGCCGATCGACATCAGCAGCAGCGCGCTTTTGGTCAAGCCTTCAGCGTTCATCGGACACCCAGTTCTTCACGACGGTCGCAACGATCTTCGGATCCTGGCGGGCGATCGTGCGCGCGTAGTCGAGGTTGCGTTCGTAGCGGTTCTTCTCGTTTTCGAAGGCGAGCAGCGCCGTATCGGACTCGTTTTCCGGCTCGGGCGCCGGCAGCCCGTCGAGCACGACCGGCTCGCCCGGCAGCGCGAGCGCCGGCGCCGGCGGCTCGGGCGGCGGGAACGCGCGGCGCATCGCCGGCCGCACGAACATGAAGTAGAGCGCCGCCGCGGCTGCCGCAATGCCGAGCCACTTCGCCGCTTCCTTCGCGAGCGCGATCATGTCGGGCTGGCGCCACCACGGCAGGTCGGCGTTCGGATCGGTCGCGGTCGAGAACGCGCTGTTCATCACGTTCACCGAGTCGCCGCGCTTCGCGTCGTAGCCCATCGCGTCCTTCACGAGCTGCTCGATCTGCGCGAGCTTCGCGGGCGGCAGCGGCTGCATCGTCACGTGGCCCTTCGCGTCGGCGACCGGCTGATAGTTGACGACGACGGCGACCGACAGCCGCTTCACGGTGCCCATCGGCTGCTCGACGTGGCGGATCGTCTTGTCGAGCTCGTAGTTGGTCGTCTGGTCCTTGCGGTCGCTGACCGGCGTCGTCTGCGGTGCGTTCGCGCCGTTGCCGGCGACGATCGGCGCGGAAGCCGGCTGCGGCGGCGTGTTCGACAGCGCGCCCGGCACGCCCGACGCGCCGCTTTGCGCGAGCTCGGTCGAGGTGCTGGTCTGCTGGCTGCGGATCGCCGCCTGCTGCGGCGAACCGTTCGGGCCGTAGCTTTCGGACGTCTGTTCGAGCTTCGAGAAGTCGATGTCGGCGCTGACCTGCGAGCGCGCGTTGCCGGCGCCGAAGATCGGGGCGAGGATCGCGTCGATGCGCTTCTGCGTGTTGCGCTCGACTTGCTGCACGTATTTCAGCTGGCTCGCGTCGAGGCCGGTTGCCGACGCCGGCTGCGTGAGCAGATTGCCGTCCTGGTCGACGATCGTGACGTTCTTCGCCGGCATGTCGGGCACGCCGGACGACACCATCCGGGTGATCGCCTGCACCTGGCCTTCGTCGAGCACGCGGCCCGGGTACAGATCGACGAACACCGACGCGCTCGGCGCCTCGCGATCGCGGACGAAGACGGACGGCTTCGGAATCGCGAGATGCACGCGCGCGCCGCGCACGGCGTTGATCGACTCGATCGTGCGCTGCAGCTCGCCTTCGAGCGCGCGCTGGTAATTGACCTGTTCGGCGAACTGGCTGATCCCGAACTTCTGGTTGTCCATCAGCTCGAAGCCGACCGCGCCGCCCTTCGGCAGCCCCAGCGCCGCGAGCTTGAGCCGCGTTTCGTGCACCTGGGCCGCCGGCACGAGGATCGCGCCGCCGGCGTCGGCGAACTTGTAGGGCACGTTGGCCTGCTGCAGCGCGGCGATGATCGCGCCGCCGTCGCGGTCGGACAGGTTGCTGTACAGCACGCGATAGTCGGGCGCCCGGCTCCACAGCACGAGCGCCGTGACGACCGCGACCGCGAACGCGACGGCGATCAGGAACGGCAGCTTCGGATTGCCCTTCATCCGCGCGATGCCCGGGATGCGTTCCGCGAAGCCGCCGAGCCCGAAATCCGCGCCCGCGCCGCCCGCGCCCGGCAGCGCGGCGGCCGCGGCGGCGCCGGGCACCGGGCTGGCGAGGCCCGCGCGGGCATCGGGATTGATCAGCGAATTGGCCTGCGAATCCATGCGTCGAGGTTCTCCGGAGCGGGACGACTGAGCCGCTCGGACGAGCGGGCGGACAATGACACGATGCGATTATCGGTATCCGGGGCCGGTCTCGATCGACCGAAAAGAGCCAGGTTTCCCCCGTACTTTCGCGGCTTTGCCGCACGGTGCGCTGCTATTCTTTTTCGCGATCCGGGATGGTGCGGCCATTGCGCACGCGCGGATCGCCCGGTACGGCCGGGTCATTTCTTTCTATGTCTGGGGACAGCATGACTGCGAACGTCAGCGGAATCGGTTCGGTGTTGCAACAGATGCAGGCGATGGCCGCGCAGGCGTCGGGCGGCGTCGCGAGCCCGGCGGCCGCGCTCGCCGGCTCGGGCGCGGCGACGGCCGGCACGTTTGCGAGCGCGATGAAGGCCTCGCTCGACAAGATCAGCGGCGACCAGCAGCGCGCGCTCGGCGAAGCGCAGGCGTTCGAGGTCGGTGCGGCGAACGTGTCGCTGAACGACGTGATGGTCGACATGCAGAAGGCCAATATCGGTTTCCAGTTCGGGCTGCAGGTCCGCAACAAGCTCGTGAGCGCTTACAACGACATCATGCAGATGTCGGTGTGACGCGCGGGCCGCTGCCCCGCCTTCGTCGCCGGCCGGCGCGCCGGCCCGCTGCGGCGCTCGCCGCACACCGCTCGCCGCGCATCGCGCGCCGCGCGCCTAAAGCTTTCCCGTTCCTTTCCGATAACTCAGGGAGAAAACCGCGCCGTGCGACGCACGGCAGCGGCCCCCGTCATAGCCAAGCATCAACAAGGAGAAGCGCATGTTTTCCCCAGGACACGCTGGAGCCAATGCCTACGCGCGTGTCGGCGTCGAGACCGGGGTGATGGGCGCCTCCCCGCACCGGCTGATCGCGATGCTCTATCAGGGCGCGCGCCAGGCCGTCGCGCTCGCGCGCATGCATCTGCAGCAGGGCAACGTGCCGGCGCGCGGCGACGCGATCGGCAAGGCGATCCGCATCGTCGAAAGCGGCCTGCAGGCCGCGCTGAACCGCGAGGCGGGCGGCGAGATCGCCGCGCGCCTCGACGCGCTGTACGCGTATATCGGCCGGCGGCTGCTCGAAGCGAATGCGCAGGCGAGCGACGCGATGCTGGTCGAGGTCGACGGACTGCTCGCGACGCTCGAGGAAGCATGGACCGGCATCGGCCCCGAAGTCGCGCGGATGGCCGCGCAGCAGACGGGCGATATGCCGAGATGAATCGCAAGGCCGACTACTTCGCACGCTACGAGGCGCTCGCGGCCGTGTCGGGCCGGATGCTGCGCGCGGCGCGCGGCGCCGACTGGCATGCGCTGTCGGGGCTGCAGGACGAGTATCTGCGGCTCGTCGATGCGCTGAAGGAGGCCGAGCGGGACATCGCGCTCGACGAATCGGAACTGGGCCGCAAGCTCGCGCTGATCCGCCGGATCCTCGCGGACGACGCGGCGATCCGCGATCTCGCGAGCCCCGAAGTCGCGCGGCTGTCCGCGTTGTTCGAGACGCGGCGTTCGACCAAGGTATTGACCGAGCTCTACCGCACGCGCGGCTAGAGCCCGTATTCCGGGGCGGCGCGGCGGCCTCGTTCCCGGAGTGCGCAACGATGTGGCCGAGGTGAGCAGGCTCCGATCATGACCGGTATCGACTCCGTTGCGGCCGCGCTGCTCGCGAGCCGTCTCGACAGCCTGCTGACCGGCGGCGTAGCGTCGGCGGCGGCCGGCGGCGCCGCGGCGCAGGTCGGCACGCCGGGCGCCGGCGTCGCGCCGTCGTCCGAGGCGAGCGGGGCGCTGCCGCAGCCGCCCGCGGCCTCCACGCAGACCGCGCTGTCCGATGTCGCGCGCGTGCTCGATGCGATCGCGCGCACGGGCGGCGATGCCACGCCTGCCGTCGTCGGGCGCATGCCGCTCGTACCCGATCCGGTCGCGCTGTTCGCCGCGGCGGCGGATGACGCCGCCGGACAGTCCGGGCATGCGACCGCAGCGGCCGCTTCGGGCCCCGCGCCGGGCGCTGCCGCCGCCACTGCCGCCGCCACTGCCGCCGCCACTGCCGCCGACGCCGCGCCGCCGTCGCTTGCCGGCGCCTTGCGGGCGGCGCTCGCGCAGGCCGTCGGCGAAAGCGGTCTCTTCTACGAATCCCATCTCGCGCAGTGGTTCGCCGGCCAGCGGCCGCTCGCGACGCTGCTGCGCGAGCCGCAGGCGCGCATCGCGAGCGCGCAGACGTCGGCCGATCCGGACGCCGCGTCGGACGACGATGCGCTCGATGCCTTGCTCACGCCACGCCTGTCGCTGCCGTCCGCGCGCGCGACGGTTCAGCCGGGCGCCGCTGCGTCGGGCGCCGCTGCGTCCGGCGGCGCGCGGTCGGCCGGCTCCGCCCCGGAACCGATGCCGGGCGCTCAGCCGCATCCGCCGCTCGCGCGCGCGGCGGCGGACGCAACCGATCCGCTGCACGAACTCGCCGACTGGCGCGCGTCGGTCGCGCGCCCGGCCGACGCCGCAGCGCCGTCCGACGCGGCGCCGCCGACGCCCGTGCATCCGGCGGCCGTGCCGGTCGTCCGGCAGCAGCTCGACACGCTCGCGACCGACCAGTTTCGCTGGACCGGCGAAGCGTGGCCGGGCGTGCGCGTCGACTGGACGATCGAGCCCGACGAGCCGGGCGGGCGCGCGCCGCGCAGCGGCGACGACGCGGGCGACGGCATCGCGTGGCGCACGCGGCTCACGCTGACGCTGCCGACGCTCGGCACGGTCGACGCCGAACTGCAGCTGAACGGCGCGCAGCTCGTCGCGCGACTGCGCGCGAACCAGGCGGGCGCCGCGCGGCTCGCGCAGCACGAACCTGCGCTGCGGCGGCGGTTCGAGGGATCGGGGCTGCAGCTCGGCGGGCTGTCGATTCGCGCGGTCGACGAGCAGCCCGAGCCGTTCGACGCGTTTGCCGCGCAGGCGGCCGCAAGCGCCTATGCGCAGGCGGCGGCCGGAAGCGCTGCGGTGCCGGTACCGCCGGTGCCGCCCGACGACGGAGCCTTGCGATGACGACGCCGCACCGCAAGCGCGCCGCGGCGCTCGTCTACGATCCGAAGGGCGGCGATACGGCACCGCGCGTCGTCGCGAAGGGCTATGGCGCGCTCGCGGAGATGATCGTCGCGCGCGCGAAGGAGGCCGGGCTCTACGTGCATACGGCGCCCGAGATGGTGTCGCTGCTGATGCAGGTCGATCTCGACGACCGGATCCCGCCGCAGCTCTATCAGGCCGTCGCGGACCTGCTCGCGTGGCTCTATGCGCTCGATCGCACGGATGCGCCGGCCGACGCCGCCGCGCCGCGTTTTCCGTTGCCGCCGCTGCGCTGAGCGCGATCCGGCGGTCGCGCGCTGCGCAAATAATACAAACGGCTTTCTGTCGTTATTCGGGCGCAACGGTCTGCCATCTCCCTTCGATCGCACGTCTTCTTATCGCTTTTTCACGATCGCGCGGCGTCGCCGCGGGCTCGCCGCCGTTGAGGCGCATCTCGATTTGTGTAATGATAGCCATTCTCATTTCATGTTGAACGGGCGGCGCGCGAACCGGCGCGCCGCCCGTCGTTTTGAAGAATGGAAGCTTTCGCGTGAACGCGCCCGAAACGATCGATCCGCTCCACGCGGACTTGCCCCGCGAGGGCGTTGCCGTGCTGCACCCGGCCGCACGTCCGCTGACCGATGCCGAGCTGGCGGCACGTCGTTCGCGGTCGCGCCGCGCCACCTTCATCAAGTGGCTGCGCAAGGTGCACGGTTGGGTCGGGTTGTGGGGGGCGGTGCTCGGGCTGCTGTTCGGCGTGACGGGCGTGCTGCTCAATCATCGCGCGCCGCCGCTGAAGATCGCGACGGGCGAGCCGCAGGTCGAGCAGTTGCAGCTCGCGCTGCCGGACCCGGCGCCGAAGACGCCGGCCGCGATGACGAAGTGGCTGCAGCGCGAACTGCATTTCGAAGGCCGGCCGGGGCGCGTGCGCAAGGAGCCCGCGCAGCCGGTCGCGTGGGGCGACCGGCACGTGATGCAGCCGGAGCACTGGCAGATGGGCCTGTTCGGGCCGCGGCAGAACCTGCAGGCCGAATACTGGGTGGGCAACGGCTACGTGTCGGTGAAGCGCACGGGCAACACGTTGCTGGCAACGCTGAACAACCTGCATCGCGGCGTCGGAATGAGCATCGGCTGGGTGCTGCTGATGGATACGATCGCCGGGTCGCTGATTCTGCTGTCGCTGACCGGCGTGCTGCTCTGGACCGAGCTGAACAAGCGGCGCACCGTCGGCGTCGTGCTGGTCGCCGGCTCGGTGGCCGCGGCGCTCGCCGCCGGCCTCGCGTGATCGCAGGGCCGGCGCCGCGCAGTGCACGCGGCGCCTTCGCGGTGCGGCCGCGCCGGCGTCAGAGCCCGCAGGTCGCGCCGCCGTTCGCGGCGATCTCGCGCGCGGCTTTCGCGCCTTCGACCTGCAGGATCGTCGGCAGCGACACGTTGTTCTTCGCGGCCGTGACCTCGGCGAGAATCGAGATCGCGATTTCCGGCGGCGTGCGGCTGCCGATGTAGATGCCGGCCGGCCCGTGCAGCCGGCTCAGTTCCGCTTCGCTCAGATCGAATTCGCGCAGCCGCTCGCGGCGCGCCGCGTTGTTGCGCCGCGAGCCGAGCGCGCCGACGTAGAACGCGGGCGTCTTCAGCGCCTCCATCAGCGCGAGATCGTCGAGCTTCGGATCGTGCGTGAGCGCGATCACGGCCGAGCGCGCGTCGAGCTTCATGTGGAGCACCGTATCGTCGGGCATCGTGCGCACGATGCGCGTGCCGGGCACGTCCCAGCCGTCCGTGTATTCTTCGCGCGGGTCGCAGACGGTCACCTGATAGTCGAGCCCGACCGCGATCTGGCACAGATAGCGCGACAGCTGCCCGGCGCCGATCACGAGCATCCGGTAGCGCGGGCCGTGGATCGTCACGAGCCGCTCGCCGTCGAACGCGAGCCCGTCGGTCGCCTGCGCGGGCGACAGCGACGCGCGGCCCGTCGCGAGCGTCATCGTGCGCGTGACGAGGCGGCCCGCCTCGACCTCCGCGCAGAGCGCCGCGATTCCGCTGTCGCGCGTCAGCGGCTCGAGCACGAGCTGGATCGTGCCGCCGCACGGCAGCCCGAAGCGGTGCGCTTCTTCGGCCGTCACGCCGTACTTGACCGCTTCCGGCCGCGCGTCGCGCGCGATGCCGTTCGCATGCACGCGCGCGATGAGATCGTCCTCGATGCAGCCGCCCGACACCGAGCCGACCACGAGCCCGTCTTCGCGCACCGCGAGCATCGCGCCTTCCGGGCGCGGCGACGAGCCCCAGGTCTTCACGACCGTCACGAGCAGCACGCGGCGACCTTCGTCGAGCCAGCGCGCGCTCGATTTCAGCACGTCGAGATCCACACTTTCCATCGTCGTTCCCTCGTTGATTGCGCGCATTATGAACCGCCTGCCGCGGACGTGCTCGGCGTGCCGCGCGCGTGCGGCGGCTGCTGCAAAGCAAAACGGCGCGCTCGCAAGGCGGCGCGCCGTCAGTGCGGGCGGCGCGTCGCTGCGCCGCGCGCGGGATCACTCCGCGTGGCCGCGGGCGAGCTTCGAATGGTGTCGCGAATAGAGGAAATAGACGGCGAGACCGATCACGAGCCACACGCCGAACGCGATCCAGGTGACCGGCTGCAGGTTCACCATCAGGAACACGCACGCCGCGACCGCGAGCAGCGGCACCACCGGCACCCCCGGGCAGCGGAACGCGCGCGGCAGGTGCGGGTGCGTGCGGCGCAGCACGAGCACCGCGATCGAGACCATCGAGAATGCGGCCAGCGTGCCGATGTTGATCAGCTCCGCGAGCACGTTCAGCGGCACGAGCGCGGCGATCAGTCCGAAGAACAGGCCGACGAGCCAGGTCGTCAGGAACGGCGTCGCGTAACGCGGATGCACGCGCGACAGCGTGGCCGGCAGCAGCCCGTCGCGCGACATCGCGAAGATGATCCGCGTCTGCCCGTAGCTCATCACGAGAATCACGGTCAGCATGCCGAGCACCGCGCCGAGATCGATGAAGCCGGCGACCCATTTCTCGCCGGCGACCTGCAGCGCGTACGAGATCGGGTGCGAGATGCTCGCGTACTGCGCGGACGGCACGATGCCGGTCGCGACCGCCGCGACCGTCACGTAGAGCACCGCGCACACCGCGAGCGACGCGATGATGCCGATCGGCAGGTCGCGCTTCGGATTCTTCACTTCCTCGGCCGCGGACGACACCGCGTCGAAGCCGATGAACGCGAAGAACATCACGGCGGCCGCGCCGAACACGCCGTTCCAGCCGTGCGGCATGAACGGCTTCCAGTTCGCGGGCGTCACGTGGAACAGGCCGACCGCGATCACGAGCAGCACGACCGAGACCTTGATGAACACCATCACGTTGTTGATGCGTGTCGATTCGCGGATCCCGATCGACAGCAGCGTCGTGATCACGATCATCACGAGGAACGCGGGCAGGTTGAACCACGTGACGACGCCCGGCACCGCGCCCGGCGCGGCGGTCAGCACGGTCGGCAGCGTGAGCCCGAAGCCCTGCAGCAGCGACTGCAGATAGCCCGACCAGCCGACCGACACGGCCGATGCCGCGAGCCCGTATTCGAGCATCAGATCCCAGCCGATGATCCACGCGACGAGTTCGCCGAGCGTTGCATACGAATACGTGTAGATCGAGCCGGCGACCGGGATCGTCGACGCGAATTCCGCGTACGACAGCGCGGCGAGGCCGCAGGCGATCGCGGCGATCACGAACGACAGCATCAGGGCGGGGCCGGCCTGCACGGCGCCGGTGCCGGTCAGCACGAAGATGCCGGTGCCGATGATCGCGCCGATGCCGAGGAAGGTCAGGTCGATCGCGCCGAGCGCCTTCTTGAGTCCGGCGGCGTGCGCGCCGGCGATCATGCGATCGACGTTTTTCTTGCGAAAGAGAGACATTGCGGGTGGATCGTCAGCGGGGCGCGCGGGGGCGGCGGTGCTGACTGAGTGAAAACCCGCAATTTTAGCCGATTTGACGCAAAAGGCTCGCGCTCGCGCAGCGTTGCGTCGCCGAATCGTCCGATAAAACAAGCGCTTGCGTGCGCAACGGCCGGGCGGCGGCCGAGCGGCCGCGCCGGAACCTTGCGGACGGGACAGCGAGAGGGTGTGCGCGCGGTGCGTCAGGTGCCCGACGCGGGCGACATGTCGACGAGCCGGTTGCTCATCACGTAGAACGTGAGTTCCGCGTTGTTCGACAGCCGCATCTTCTCGAGCAGCCGCGACCGGTACACGCTGACCGTCTTCACCGACAGCGACAGCGTGTTCGCGATGTCGGTGAGCCGCTTGCCCGAGGCCAGCATGCAGAGCGTCTGATATTCGCGGTCGGACAGTTTTTCGTGCGGCAGCGGCTCGTTCTCGAACGACACGTATTCGGCGAGCGCTTCGGCCATCGCGGGGCTCACGTACTTGCGGCCCGCGGCGACCTGCTGGATCGCGCCGATCATCTGCGCGGCGTTGACCGTCTTCGACAGATAGCCGGCGGCGCCGGCCTTCAGCGCGCGCACCGCGTACTGATCCTCGCGGTACATCGAGAACATCAGCACCGGCGTGCGCGGCAGCTTGCGCTTCAGGCGCTTGAGCACCTCGATGCCGTTCGTGTCGGGCAGCGAGATGTCGAGCAGGATCACGTCGAACGTCTGCCGGTCGACGGCGGCGAGCGCGTCGGCGCCGTTTTCCGCTTCGGTGACCTCGCGCGCGACGCCGCGGTCGACGAGCAGCTGGCAGATCCCTTGCCGGACGATCGCGTGGTCGTCCACGAGCAGGATGTTCAGGCCCATCGCGACCTCACGACAGCGACGCGAAACGGGCCGCGGCGGGCGCGCCGAGCAGCGCGTCCCACGCGAAGTACGCGGTCACGCGCGTGCCGCGCCCGGCCGCGCCGGACGCCGTGTCGAGCCGGCCGCCGAACGCGGCGCAGCGCGCCTGCATGCCGGTGAGACCGTAGCCGGCGCGGCGCTTGCGCGCGAAACCGGTCCCATCGTCGGTGACGATCAGCGACAGGAACGTGTCGTCGGCGTCGATCCGCACGTCGGCCGAGGCGGCGCGCGCATGCTTCGCGACGTTCGACAGTGCTTCCTGCGCGACGCGGAAAATCGCGAGCGCGGCGTCGCCGGCGAGGTGCGGCACGCGCGCATCGGCCGCGCAGACGAAGCTCGTGCGCAGGCCGGTACGGGCCGCGAAGCCGTCGATCCACGCGGACAGCGCGGGCACGACGCCGCTGTCGAGCGCCGGCACGCCGCGTGCGTCGATCAGCCGGCGGTTCGCGTCGGTCGCCGCGTCGAGCGCGCGCTGCGCGAGTTCGAGCGCGCGCAGGCAGCCTTCCGGCGCGTCGGCCGGCAGCCACGCCTGGGCGTTGGCGAGCGCGAAACGCGCGGCGGTGAGTTCTGCGCCGAGGCCGTCGTGCAGCTCGCCGGCCAGATGGCGGCGCGCGGCTTCATCGGCGGCGAGCAGCTGCGCGGACAGCACCGCGATGCGCTGCGCGCACGGATCGGATTTCGGGATGGGATCGGCCGACGTTGCGGCGGCGCAGCCATGCGCGGGCAGCCGCGACGGGAACGGGGCGTGAGCGCCGTGGGGCGCATTAAGCGACGTATCCATGACTCTCCCTGCTGTCAGAAAGCGGTTCAGACACCGGTCGGCGGCGCGGGTCGGCGGCCGTCCGGCTCCCGCATGCGGCCGGAAAACGGCGGCATGCCAAGGTAACAAAAGTTACATTCAGTAACACCTGAGTCCGACCCCTTGCGTGCGGCCAAGTCAGCGTCACGCGCCGCGCATAATATCTCAAAAATGGCGAAAAGGTCATGTCGGGCGGACATTTAAGGGTAAATGTGAATAATCGGATTGAACGCGGCGTAGGAAAAAAACCGACATCGAAGGTCGTCGATGCGGCGCGTCAAATGTAACTATTTGAGATGAAATGGTCCGTCATTGTTACGAATTCGCCAAGCGCGGACGAAAAAAAACCGGAGCTTTCGCTCCGGTTTCTTGATGCTGCACAAATTTGGGGATGGATCAGTCGACGAAAGCGCGCTCGATCACGTAGTGGCCCGGTGCGTTGTTCTTGCCTTCGACGAGGCCGGCTTGCTTGAGCAGCGCGGTCGTGTCCTTCAGCATCGCGGTGCTGCCGCACAGCATCACGCGATCGTTTTCCGGCGAGAACGGCGCGACGCCGAGATCGGTGAACAGCTTGCCCGACGCGATCAGGTCGGTGATCCGGCCCTCGTTGTCGAACGCTTCGCGCGTGACCGTCGGGTAGTAGACGAGCTTTTCCTTGATGATGTCGCCGAGGTACTCGTGGCCCGGCAGGTCGTGCTTGATGTAGTCCATGTACGCGAGCTCGCCTTTCAGGCGGCAGGTGTGCGTCAGCACGACCTTCTCGAAGCGGTCGTAGATGTCCGGATCGCGGATGATCGACATGAACGGCGCGAGGCCCGTGCCCGTCGACAGCAGCCACAGCGTCTTGCCCGGCAGCAGGTTGTCGACGACGAGCGTGCCGGTCGGCTTCTTGCCGATCAGCACCGTGTCGCCCACCTTCAGGTGCTGCAGGCGCGACGTCAGCGGGCCGTCCTGGACCTTGATACTGAAGAATTCGAGGTGCTCCTCGTAGTTCGGGCTCACGATCGAGTAGGCGCGCGCGAGCGGCTTGCCGTCGACCTCGAGGCCGACCATCGTGAACTCGCCGTTGTTGAAGCGCAGGCTCGGCTCACGGGTGCAGGTGAAGCTGAAAAGCGTGTCGGTCCAGTGATGGACGGATTGGACGATGGCGGTGTCGTATTTGCTCATGGCTTTCAAAACGGACGCGCGTAGCGGACGCGTGTAACGGGCCCAAAAACGGGCAAAAACCGAGTGCGTCGGCCCGATCGCGGATCGGCCGGCCGGCGCGTCGGACACGCGCCTTCTCGATGACAGACGTTTGAGGAACTGGCTATTTTACCCTGCCTGCGCGAATCGCGGGCTTGCCCCCCGTGGCCGCGCGGATTTGGCGCAACGCGCGCTTACGATGCGCTTTCGGTCGCGCGGGCGCGCCGGGCGGCGTTTATCGCGGATCGAGACGCAGCCGCGCGATGTACGGCAGGTGGTCCGACAGCCACGCGGTTTCGCTCGACGGCGCGCGCCACTCGAGCGGCGTGAGGCCGCGCACGAACATCTTGTCGAGCGCGAGCGCCGGCGAGAACGCCGGGAACGTCCGCCCGGACTCGCCGAGCAGCGTCGCCACTTCGGACAGCCCGATCTCGCCGAACACCGCGACCGAATCGTTGCGCCAGTCGTTGAAGTCGCCGGCGAGCACGAGCGGATCGTCGCCCGCGTTGCGCACGATCCAGTGCGCGATCCAGTGCATCTGGCGCAGCCGCGCCGCGCGCGTGAGCGCGAGGTGCGCGCACAGCAGCGTGACGGGGCGCGCGCCGGCGAGCGTCGCGCGCGCGACGAGCAGCCCGCGCCGCTCGAAGCGGTGCGCGGAAATATCCCAGCGGCCGCCGAGGTCGAGCGGATGCGGCGACAGGATCGCGTTGCCGTGCCGCCACGACGGCTTGAACACGTTCGGCCCGAGCGCGATCTGCCAGTCGAGCGCGCGTGCGATCTCGGTCGCCTGGCAGTGCCAGACGTCGTCGTCGACATCGTCCATCGGCGCGCCGAAGCCCGGCGCGAGCACCGGCCGCGGCATGCGCCGCGCCATCGCTTCCTGCAGGAAATACACGTCCGCGTGCGTCGACTGCATCCAGTCGCGCATCGCGTTCCATGCGGTGAAGCCGAGCGGCGAGCGGCCCTTGTGCAGGTTCCAGCTGACCGCGGTGATCTCGTCGGGGGCCGCGTGCGGTTCGGCGAACGGGACGGATAGCGCGTCGGCAGCCATGGCGATCAGTCCTTCGCGACGTGCGCGCGCACGCGGTAGACGAGATGCGGATGCTGCTCGACGAGCGTCCAGTCGGTCCACGCGTCGGCGCCGACCGACAAGCCCGGATGGCTCGCGACGATCTGGCGCGGCGACGCCGGCATGCACGGATCGCTCTGCCGTGCGCTTTCGTCGTCGAGCGTTTCCTGCACGTCGAGCGCGAGCGAGACGGTGCCGGCCGCGGTATCGACGCCGAGCGGCGCGACCGTGACGGCGCGCGAACGCTCGGTCGGCACGACGCGCGCGGCATTGCCGCAGCCGACCGGCACGGCGGACGGATAGCGATGGGTGTCGGTGCGCGTTTGACCCACGGTGGTCTGCTGCTGGAACGTGTCGATCGTCTGACCGTCGCGCACGACCTCGATCTCCCACGCAACGACGGCCGGTGCGGGGCTCTGCGCATGGGCCGCGAGCGCGACGCTCGCGAGCAGGACGGCCAGGCCGTGTTTCAGCATGAAGCTTCTCCGGAAACGCGGGGTAGTGGGGAACGGACGCTCATCTTACGCCCGATCGATTTCGGCAGCGTTGTCGCCGCACGCGGCGGCGAGCGGTGCGGAGCACGACGCGGTCCCGCTACGGTCCCGCTTTGGCTCGGGTACGGTCGCGCTGCGGTTCCGCTGCCGGCCGTGCGCCGGCGCGACACATCGGCGTGCCGGCGACGGACGGATGCTGTGAAAAGTAGGTACGCGTCACGCGTTTTCAAGCGAAAAAACGCGCGAACTCGGCGACGCTCGCACGCTCGGTGACGAGGCGGTTCTCGACCGCATGCGGATCGGCGTAGCCGAGCGACATCCCGCAGACGAGCTGTTCGTTGTCCGGGATGTCGAGGTGTTCGGCGACGATCCGGTGAAACGGCACGAACGCGGCCTGCGGGCACGTATCGAGCCCGCGCGCACGCGCGGCCGTCATCACGCCTTGCAGAAACATCCCGCAGTCGAGCCATGCGCCGTGCGTCATGATCCGGTCGAGCGTGAAGAACAGCGCGACCGGTGCATCGAAGAAGCGGAAATTGCGCGCGTGCTGCGCATGCATGCGCGCTTTCTCGTCGCGACCGATGTTCAACAGGCCGTACAGATCCCAGCCGACCTTGCGGCGCCGGTCGATATACGGCGAGACCCATTCGCGCGGGTAGTAGTCGTATTCGGGGACGTATTTTTCGTCGCGCGCGGGATCGTCGTATGCGGCGGTGAGCGCGGCCGCGAGCGCATCGCGCGTCGCGCCCGTCGCGACGTACACGTGCCACGGCTGGATGTTCGTGCCGGACGGCGCGCGGCTCGCGGCTTCGAGGATCGCCTCGAGCGTCGCGCGCGGCACCGGCGTCGGCACGAATGCGCGCACCGAGCGGCGCGACGTCAGTGCGGCGTCGACGGCGCGGATCGCGTCGGGATCGACGTTCGAAGGAGCGGCGGGGACGGACATCGGCATACCCTGGGGACGAAAGCGGACGCGGTACGCGGTGCGCCGCCGGCCATGCGCGGCGACCTGTGAACTGACGATGATACGCCGCGCGGCGCGGGCCTGCAGCGCGCGGCCGGTGTTAGCAGCAGCCTCGCGCGGCTGCTTGCTTGCACGCGCGACGCGCGCCGCTACACTGAAAATCGTAAGGGTCTGATGATCGTGTGACAGCAAGCAGCGGTGAGGTTGGTATGACGACGGCGATGGTGAAACAGGAACTGGCGGTGGCGTCTTTCAGCACGGTGTACGACCTCGAGCAGGTCGAGACGGCACTGAACGATTTGAACGAAAGCGCGAGCGATGCGTTGCGCGCGACCTACGAGCGGATGCTGAAGACCGGCAATCTGCGTTTCTGCGTGAAGCCGAACCGGATGCCGTCGTTCGACGCGCTCGGCGAAGCGCTGCCCAATTTCGCCGAACCGCTCGACGACGTGCGCAAGCAGGTCGCGCTCTGCCTCGAAACCGACGATCGGCTCGAACTGATGCCGATCCTGCTGCTCGGCCCGCCGGGGATCGGCAAGACGCATTTCGCGAAGGCGCTCGCGCAGATGCTCGGCACCGCGTATCACTACGTGCCGATGAGTTCGCTGACGGCCGGCTGGATCCTGTCGGGCGCATCGTCGCAATGGAAGAACGCGAAGCCCGGCAAGGTGTTCGACGCGCTCGTGAACGGCAGCTATGCGAACCCCGTGATCGCCGTCGACGAAATCGACAAGGCGGGCGCCGATGCGCAATACGATCCGCTCGGCGCACTCTACGCGCTGCTCGAGCACGACACGGCGCGCGCCTTCGTCGACGAATTCGCCGAAGTGCCGATCGATGCGGGCAACGTGATCTGGATCGCGACCGCGAACGACGCGCACGCGATTCCGGAGCCGCTGCTGAACCGCATGAACGTCTACGAGATCGCGCCGCCCGATGCGGCCGGCGCGCGCCGCATTGCGCAGACGATCTACGACGAGATCCGCATGTCGCACGCGTGGGGCCGGCGCTTCCCGGAAACGCTCGGCGATGCCGCGCTCGACGTGCTGGCCGCGACGCCGCCGCGCACGATGCGCCGCGCACTGCTGCACGCGTTCGGCGCCGCGCGGCTCGACGGGCGCGACGCGATCGAGCCGCGCGACATCCGCGCGGACGAAGGCTCGGCTCGGCGCAGGCCGATCGGGTTCTGAGCGGCGCGCGACGGGCGCGCGCCGCGCCGCGTGTGCGATGCGTAACAGTCGTGACGAGACGTACATCGCGATCGGCAGGCGGGCGAACCGGGACGTACAATTCCGCTGTCTCCCCTCTACGCGCGAGCGACGCGACAAGTCATGGAGCAGATGGATTGTGTAGTGATCGGCGCGGGCGTCGTGGGTCTGGCGATCGCGCGGGAGCTGGCCGCGCGCGGACGAGAGACGCTCGCGCTCGAGGCGGCCGACGCGATCGGCACCGGCACGAGCTCGCGCAACAGCGAGGTGATCCATGCGGGGCTCTACTATCCGCGCGGATCGCTGAAGGCGCTGTCGTGCGTGCGCGGGCGCGACCTGCTGTACGAATTCTGCGACACGCATCACGTGCCGCACCGGCGCGTCGGCAAGCTGCTCGTCGCGACGACCGCCTCGCAGGTGAAGCAGCTGAAGGCGATCGCCGCACGTGCGGAAGAGAACGGCGTGCTCGATCTGCTGCCGCTCACGCGCGCCGAAGCGCAGGCGCTCGAGCCCGCGCTCGAATGCGTGGAGGCGCTGTTCTCGCCGTCCACCGGCATCGTCGACAGCCATCAGCTGATGCTCGCGCTGCTCGGCGACGCGCAGCGCGACGGCGCCGTATGCGCGCTGAAGTCGCCGGTCGAATCGATCGACGTGCTGCGCGGCGGGCGTTTCGTCGTGCGTACCGGCGGCGACGCGCCGACCGAGATCGAAGCCGCGTGCGTGATCAATAGCGCGGGCCTCGGCGCGCAGGCGCTCGCGCGCCGCACGCGCGGCCTCGATCCGCGCTGGGTGCCGCCGCTCTATCTCGCGCGCGGCAACTACTTCAGCTTGTCCGGTCGCGCGCCGTTCTCGCATCTCGTCTATCCGATGCCGGACCGCGCGGGGCTCGGCATTCACCTGACGTTCGATCTTGCCGGGCAGGCGCGCTTCGGTCCGGACGTCGAATGGATCGACGCGCTGCGCTACGAAGTCGATCCGGCGCGCGCGGACGCGTTCTACGCATCGATCCGCGCGTACTGGCCCGAGCTGCCCGACGGCGCGCTGCAGCCCGCCTACGCGGGCATCCGGCCGAAGGTCGCGGGGCCCGGCGAGCCGCCCGCCGACTTCATCGTGCAGGGCGCCGCGCAGCACGGCGTGCGCGGGCTCGTGAATCTGTTCGGCATCGAATCGCCGGGGCTTACCGCGTCGCTCGCGCTCGCGCAGCGCGTGGGCGAGATGGCCGCATACGGCTAGAGCGCGCTCGCGCGACGCGGCGCGAACGGCGGCCGGCGCGCATCGCAGGCGCGCCGTGTGAAATTCGTTATTTCCGGCATTTCGGGACGCACGTTTCGGCGCTTGGCGGTTATGCTGTAGCGGCTGTCGCCAGAACAGCTTTCAAACCGATAACGTTGGAGCGAGTCCCCATGAAAACATCCCGTCGGAGTTTCCTGATTTCGAGCGTCGGCGTCGTGTCCGCGCTGGCGCTGTCGCGCGAAGCGCTGGCCGATGCGCCGATGCTGTCGGAAAGCGACCCGACTGCGCAGGCGCTCGGCTACAAGGCCGACGCGACGAAGGTCGACAAGGCGAAGTATCCGAAATATGCAGCGGGCCAGGATTGCGCGGCCTGCATGCTGTACCAGGGCAAGAAGGGCTCGACGTCGGGTCCGTGCGCGGCGTTCGGCGGCAAGCAGGTCGCGGCGAAGGGCTGGTGCAGCGCGTTCTCGAAGATGGGCTGAGGCCCGGCGGCATCGTGCGATGCCGCGATATGTGGTGAAAACCGCACAACGCCCGCGATCCTGCGATCGCGGGCGTTTTTATTGCTTGAAAACGGTTCCGGTGCTTTCTACACTCGCTGCACATCGATGCGCGGGGCAACGCGCACGCCGCGCCGTCCGCGACGGCGAACTCTCCACGACGAGGCACGCATGGCGACGATTGCGAATTCAACGAAACCGGTCCGCCCCGAGCGTGCGCTGAACCGGCGTGCGGTGGCCGCTGCGGTGATCGGCAACGCGCTCGAGTGGTACGACTTCACGGTGTTCAGCTTCATGGCCGTCGTGATCGCCGAGCTGTTCTTTCCGACCTCGAGCGAATACGGGTCGCTGCTGCTGACCACCGCCACGTTCGGCGTCGCGTTCTTCATGCGTCCGATCGGCGGGATCGTGCTCGGCCTGTATGCGGACCGCGCGGGCCGCAAGGCCGCGCTGTCGCTCGTGATCCTGCTGATGACGGCCGGCATCTTCCTGCTCGCGGTCGCGCCGCCGTATGCGGCGATCGGCATCGGCGGCCCGTTGCTGATCGTGTTCGGCCGGCTGCTGCAGGGCTTCTCCGCGGGCGGCGAATTCGGCAGCGCGACCGCGCTCCTGATCGAGGCCGCGCCGTTTTCGAAGCGCGGCTTCTACGGCAGCTGGCAGATGTCGAGCCAGGCCGCCGCGCTGCTGATCGGCGCGGTCGTCGGCGCCGCCGTCACGCGCGGCCTGTCGCCCGAAGCGCTGCGCGCGTGGGGCTGGCGCGTGCCGTTCATCATCGGGCTGATGATCGGCCCGATCGGTTTCTACATCCGCCGCCATCTCGCCGATTCGGAAGCATTCCTGCACGCGCAGCAGAGCGCGCGCCGCGCGACGCTCGGCGAAGTGTTCGCGCGCCACTCGCGCGAAGTGCTCTGCGGGCTCGGCTCGGTGATCGCGCTGACCGTGACGATCTACGTGCTGATCAGCTATCTGCCGACCTTCGCGGTCAAGCAGCTGAAGCTGCCCTACGCGGAATCGTTCTACGCGGTGATCGCAGGCAATCTGCTGCTGACCGTGCTGTCGCCGCTCGCCGGCGCATGGTCGGACCGCATCGGCCGCAAGGGGCTATCGCTCTGGTCGCTGGTGCTGACGCTCGCGCTGATCTATCCGCTGTTCGCATGGCTCGACGCCGCGCCGAGCATCGGCCGGCTGATCGCGGTGCAGGTCGTGCTGTCGATCACGCTTGCCGGCTACTACGGGCCGTTCGGCGCGATGATCGCCGAACTGTTTCCGGCCAACGTGCGCTCGACCGGACTGTCGATCGCCTACAACGTCGCGGTGATGCTGTTCGGCGGCTTCGGCCAGTTCATCGTCACGTGGCTGATCAAGGTGACGGGCACGCCGCTCGCGCCGACGTACTATGTGATGGCGGGGCTCGCGCTGTCGATCGTCGCGGTCGCGTTCGTCCCCGCACGCAGCGCGGACCTCGACGCGCCCGCATGAAGCGCACGCGCGCCGGCCGTTGCGGCGCGTGCAACGCAGCGCGCGAAATACGCGAAAACGCCGCAAAAGCGCGGTAAAGGCGCACCGTGTGGCCATGCGCTGCACGTCTGCTTCGGCGTCCCTCCTGTTTAGTTGCCGACGGAAACACGCGTGCGATGCGCGGAACCGTCGCTCGCGCACGCGTTGACAGCTTTCGATTGCGCAAACATCGGCAAAAACCCGCGCAAATGCGTGTAGAGAGGTTTTTTCTCCGGCTTGTTGCAAAATCGCTTGCTCAAGTAATATCCGCGTACGCCGGCCCCGGGAGGGACCGGTTCCGATCTGGAGACCTGGAGGAAACATGGAACACAACCGTCTGTTGCACACCCTGCGTGTTACCGCCATTGCAGGCGTGGCAGCGGCATCGCTCGGCGTCGCGGGCTCTGCATTCGCACAGATCCCGAACAAGACGCTCGTCTACTGCTCAGAAGGCAGCCCGGCGGGCTTCGATTCCGCGCAATACACGACCGGCGTCGATTTCACGGCCGCCACGTTCACCGTCTACAACCGCCTCGTCGAATTCGTGCGCGGCGGCACGAAGGTCGAGCCCGGCCTCGCCGAGAAGTGGGACGTGTCGTCCGACGGCAAGGTCTATACGTTCCACCTGCGCCACGGCGTGAAGTTCCACACGACCGACTTCTTCAAGCCGACGCGCGAATTCAACGCGGACGACGTCGTGTTCACGTTCGAGCGCATGCTCGATCCGAACAACGCGTTCCGCAAGGCGTATCCGGTGTCGTTCCCGTACTTCACCGACATGGGCCTCGACAAGCTGATCACGAAGGTCGAGAAGGTCGATCCGTACACGGTGAAGTTCACGCTTGCCGAACCGAACGCGCCGTTCATCCAGAACATGGCGATGGAATTCGCGTCGATCCTGTCGGCCGAATACGCGGATCAGCTGATGAAGGCCGGCAAGGCCGCCGACATCAACCAGAAGCCGGTCGGCACGGGCCCGTTCATCTTCCGCAGCTACACGAAGGACGCGACGATCCGCTTCGACGGCAATCCGGATTACTGGAAGAAGGGCGAAGTGAAGCTGTCGAAGCTGATCTTCTCGATCACGCCCGATCCGGGCGTGCGCGTGCAGAAGATCAAGCGCAACGAATGCCAGGTGATGAGCTATCCGCGTCCGGCGGACATCGCGACGCTGAAGGCCGACTCGAACATCGACATGCCGTCGCAGCCGGGCTTCAACCTCGGCTACCTCGCGTACAACGTCGAGCACAAGCCGGTCGACAAGCTCGAGGTGCGTCAGGCGCTCGACATGGCGATCAACAAGAAGGCGATTCTCGAATCGGTCTATCAGGGTGCGGGCCAGGCCGCGAATGCGCCGATGCCGCCGACGCAGTGGTCCTACGACAAGAACCTGAAGATGGCCGCCTACGACACCGCCAAGGCGAAGGCGCTGCTCGCGAAGGCCGGTTATCCGAACGGTTTCGAGATCACGCTGTGGGCGATGCCGGTGCAGCGCGCGTACAACCCGAACGCACGTCTGATGGCCGAGATGATCCAGGCCGACTGGGCGAAGATCGGCGTGAAGGCGAAGATCGTCACGTACGAGTGGGGCGAGTACATCAAGCGCGCGCACGGCGGCGAGCAGGACACGATGCTGATCGGCTGGACCGGCGACAACGGCGACCCCGACAACTGGCTCGGCACGCTGCTCGGCTGCGAGGCGATCAAGGGCAACAACTTCTCGCACTGGTGCTACAAGCCGTTCGACGACCTGATCCAGAAGGGCCGCACGACGACGGGCCAGGACGCGCGCACGAAGCTCTACACGCAGGCGCAGCAGATCTTCGCGCAGCAGCTGCCGTTCTCGCCGATCGCGAACTCGACGGTGTACCAGCCGGTGCGCAAGAACGTGGTCGACATGCGCATCGAGCCGCTCGGCTACGCACGCTTCGATGGTGTGAGCGTGAAGTAACGCAGCAGGCGTAAGCTGTCACGAAGACCGAGACCTACCCATCCGGCGGCGGGGGGCCACGAGCTCCCCGTCGCCGGTCGCACATTTCCCACAAGAAAAGACGAGACGCATCATGCTCCGATTCGTGTTGCGCCGCGTGGGCATGGTGATTCCGACCTTCATCGGCATCACCATCCTCGCGTTCGCGCTGATTCACCTGATACCGGGCGACCCCATCGAAGTGATGATGGGCGAGCGCGGCGTCGACCCCGCGATGCACGCGGAGGCGATGAAACGCCTCGGGCTCGACCAGCCGCTGCCCGTGCAATATTTCCACTACATCGGCCGGGCGCTGCACGGCGACCTCGGCACGTCGATCGTCACGAACACGAGCGTCGCCGGCGAGTTCTTCGCGCGCTTTCCGGCGACGGTCGAACTGTCGCTGTGCGCGCTCGTGTTCGCGCTCGTCGTCGGGCTGCCGGCCGGCGTGATCGCCGCGCTGCGGCGCGGCTCGGTCGTCGATCACGGCGTGATGGGCACCGCGCTGACCGGCTATTCGATGCCGATCTTCTGGTGGGGGTTGATCCTCATCATGGTGTTTTCGTCGTATCTCGGCTGGACGCCCGTGTCGGGCCGCATCGCGGTCGAATACGACTTCCCGCATCCGACCGGCTTCATGCTGATCGACGCGCTGCTCGCGCCGGACGAAGGGTCGTTCAAGTCGGCGGTCAGCCACCTGATCCTGCCCGCGATCGTGCTCGGCACGATTCCGCTCGCCGTGATCGCGCGGATGACGCGCTCGTCGATGCTCGAAGTGCTGCGCGAGGACTACATCCGCACCGCGCGCGCGAAGGGGCTGTCGCCGGCGCGCGTGGTCGTCGTGCATGCGCTGCGCAATGCGCTGATTCCGGTCGTCACCGTGATCGGCCTGCAGATCGGCACGCTGCTTGCGGGCGCGGTGCTGACCGAGACGCTGTTTTCGTGGCCCGGCGTCGGCAAGTGGCTGATCGATGCGATCGGCCGTCGCGACTATCCGGTCGTCCAGGGCGGCATTCTGCTGATCGCGACGCTCGTGATCGTCGTGAACCTGATCGTCGACCTGCTGTACGGCGTGCTGAATCCGCGCATCCGCCACACGAGGTAATCCATGAGCAATCTGCAAAACACCCTGCCGAGCGAATCCGCGCCGGCCGGCGGCCGTGCGCTCGCGCTGCGCGAGTTCTGGGCCAACTTCTCGCGCAACCGCGGCGCCGTCGGCGCCGGCATCGTCGTGCTGGTGTTGATCGCGGTCGCGATCTTCGCGCCGCTGATCGCGCCGCACAGCCCGGTCGAGCAATACCGCGACTACGTGAAGATTCCGCCCGCGTGGCTCGACGGCGGCAACTGGCAATTCATCCTCGGCACCGACGAAGCGGGCCGCGACATTCTTTCGCGCCTGATGTTCGGCGCACGCATGTCGTTCTGGATCGGCTTCGTGTCGGTCGTGCTCGCGCTGATCCCCGGCATCGTGCTCGGCCTCGTGGCCGCGTTTTTCCAGAAGTGGGCCGACACGGCCGTGATGCGCATCATGGACGTGCTGCTCGCGCTGCCGTCGCTGCTGCTCGCGGTCGCGGTCGTCGCGATCATCGGGCCGGGGCTCACGAACACGATGTTCGCGATCGCGATCGTCGCGCTGCCCGCCTACGTGCGTCTCACGCGCGCGTCCGCGCTCGGCGAGCTGCAGAAGGAATACGTGACCGCCTCGCGCGTGGCCGGCGCCGGCACGCTGCGCCTGATGTTCTCGCAGGTGCTGCCGAACTGCACGGCGCCGCTGATCGTGCAGGCGACGCTCGGCTTCTCGTCGGCGATTCTCGATGCGGCCGCGCTCGGCTTCCTCGGCCTCGGCGTGCAGCCGCCGACCGCCGAGTGGGGCGCGATGCTCGCCTCGGCGCGCGACTACATCGACAACGCATGGTGGATCGTCACGATGCCGGGCCTGTCGATCCTGATTTCGGTGCTCGCGATCAACCTGCTCGGGGACGGGCTGCGCGACGCGCTCGATCCCAAACTGAAACGGATGGCGTGACATGACTTCGAATCTACTGACCATCCGCAATCTCGCGGTGAACTTCAACGGCCTGCCCGCGGTCGACCGGATCAACCTGTCGATCGCGCCGGGCGAGGTGGTGGGCGTCGTCGGCGAATCGGGCTCCGGCAAGAGCGTGACGATGATGGCGCTGATGGGGCTGATCGATGCGCCGGGCAAGATCACGGCCGACGAGATCACGTTCGACGGCGTGGATCTGCTGAAGGCGTCGCCGAAGGTGCGGCGCAGGATCGTCGGCAAGGACGTCGCGATGGTGTTCCAGGACGCGCTGACGAGCCTGAACCCGAGCTATACGGTCGGCTACCAGATCAAGGAGGTGCTGAAGCTGCACGAAGGGCTGCGCGGCGACGCGCTGCACCGGCGCGCGCTCGAGCTGCTCGACCAGGTCGGTATTCCCGACGCGAAGAACCGGATCGGCGCGTTTCCGCACCAGATGTCGGGCGGGATGAACCAGCGCGTGATGATCGCGATGGCCGTCGCATGCAACCCGAAGCTCCTGATCGCCGACGAGCCGACCACCGCGCTCGACGTGACGATCCAGGCGCAGATCATGGATCTCCTCGTCAAGCTGCAGAAGGAGCGCGGGATGGCGCTCGTGCTGATCTCGCACGACCTGGCCGTGGTGTCGGAGGTCGCGCAGCGCGTCGCCGTGATGTACGCGGGCGAGATCATCGAGACCAACCGCGTGCCCGACATCTTCCGCGCGCCGCATCATCCGTACACCGAAGCGCTGCTCGCGGCGATTCCCGAGCACAATAAGGGGGCGCGTCGCCTTGCCGCATTGCCGGGCATGGTGCCGGGCCGCGATGATCGCCCGTCCGGGTGCCTGTTCGCGCCGCGCTGCAAGTACGTCGTCGACGATTGCCGCAAGGCGCGCCCGGCGCTCGATACGCTGGTGCCCGGCAACGATGCAATGCGCGCGCGCTGCATCAAGCCGCTGAACCTGTCCCATGTCGACCTGAACGGAGGCGCACGATGAATGCTGTCAACGAAACGCGCCGCGTCGAGCACGACGAGGACGACGTGCTGGTGGCCGACCAGCTCGCGAAGCACTACACGGTGCGGCGCGGGATGTTCGGGCAGGGCACGGTGAAGGCGCTGAACGGCGTGTCGTTCGCGCTGAAGCGCGGCCGCACGCTCGCGGTGGTCGGCGAGTCGGGCTGCGGGAAATCGACGCTCGCGCGCCAGCTCACGATGATCGAAACGCCGACGTCCGGCCGTCTCTCGATCGACGGCCAGAACGTGGCCGGCGCGAGCCGCGACACGATCGCCGAGCTGCGCCGCCGCGTGCAGATGGTGTTCCAGAATCCGTTCGCGTCGCTGAATCCGCGCAAGACCGTCGAGCAGACGCTCGCCGAGCCGCTCGAGATCAACACGAAGCTGACCGCGGTCGAACGCGCGCAGCGCATCGCGCAGATCATGCGCACGGTCGGGCTGCGGCCCGAGCACGCGAAGCGCTATCCGCACATGTTCTCCGGCGGGCAGCGCCAGCGTGTCGCGATCGCGCGCGCGATGATCCTCGAGCCGCGGATCGTCGTCGCCGACGAGCCGGTGTCCGCGCTCGACGTGTCGATCCAGGCGCAGATCCTGAACCTGTTCATGGATCTGCAGGAGCAGTTCAAGACGAGCTACGTGTTCATCTCGCACAACCTCGCGGTGGTCGAGCACGTCGCCGACGACGTGATGGTGATGTACTTCGGCAGCGTCGCCGAGCTCGGCGACAAGGCGACGATCTACGCACGGCCGCGCCATCCGTATACGCGCGCGCTGATGTCGGCGACGCCGGCGATCTTCGAGGAAGACCGCCGCGTGCAGATCAAGCTGCAGGGCGAGCTGCCGTCGCCGCTCAATCCGCCGTCGGGCTGCGCGTTTCACCAGCGCTGCCCGTATGCGATCGAGCGGTGCCGTGTCGAGGAACCGCAGCTGCGCGACGTCGACGGACGCCGCGTGGCCTGCCATCGCGCCGAGGAGGTGGGGGAGGCGAATGCCTGAACGGTTGGCGGCGCGCGCGTCGAGCGCGCGCCGTTCGGGAGCGGGCAGCGCGCGCATGCTGCGCGCCTGCCGCAGCGCGCGGCGCTGGAGCGTGCGCACCGTGACGGGCGCTGCGCTGGCCGGTGCATGCCTTGCGGCTGGCATCGGCGTGCCGGTCGACGTGGCGCGCGCCGAAGGGCGAGCGCCCGCCACGTCGCCGATCCATCCGTCACAGGTGCCGCCGCCCGGCGTGAGCCTGCCGGGCTTTCACGTGCCGCCGTCCGAGTCGAACGGCACCGTCGCGCGCGGCGCGGTGCGCGTGCAGCCCGCGCGCATGCCGTTCTACGTCGCGACCAAGGGCCGCGTCACGCTCTACGTGCTCGGCACGCTGCATACGGGCGACCCGTCCGACTATCCGAGCGCGCAGCCGTTCCGGCCGCGCATCCTCGCCGCGCTCGCCGCGTCGCCGACGCTCGCGCTCGAGCTGTCGCCCGACGATCTGCTCGAATCGCAGGACGACGTCGCGAAGTACGGCGTCTGCCGTTACGCCTGCCTGCCCCGGCTGCTGCCCGAGCCGCTGTGGCAGCGGCTCGCGGCGCGTCTGCACGGCAATCCGGCTGCGCTCGCGGAAATCCGCAAGATGCGGCCGTGGCTCGCGTCGCTCGTCGTCGAGACCTACGATTCGCTGTCGGCCGGCCTGCAGACCGAGTACGGCACCGAGGCGCAATTACAGAACGTATTCCTGAAGAAGAAGGGCGGCCGCGTGATCGGGCTCGAGACGCTGGCCGAGCAGATGCGCGCGTTCACCGGCCTGACGCTCGCCGAGCAGCGCGAAATGCTCGCGCAGGACATGGTGCAGACGCCCGCGCAGAACGCCGACGACGTGAAGACGCTGCACCGACTGTGGCGAATTGGCGACGCCGATGCGATCGCCGCATGGGCGGTCGCGAAGAGCGAACGGCTGGCGCGATCGAAGGCGTTGTCGGCGTCGATCGACAACAAGATCCTGTACGAACGCAATCGGCGCTTCGTTGCACGGATGACGGCAATTGCGGCGCCGAACCGCCCGCTGTTCGTCGCGATTGGCGCGCTGCACCTGGGCGGCCCGCGCGGCGTGCTCGAATTGTTGCGTCGACAAGGTTACAGCGTCGACGCGAACTGAAGGCGCCCGACGCGCCGCTTCGATCCATCCCCGTTTGATTGCCTGCGCATCGACGGCACGCGACGTGTGCGGCGCGCGGCGCACCGATCAGGAAAACCCTCGATTCGTCGGAAAATAGCGTTTAAAACGATTGACATCCGGTTCGGCCAATCTCTATTCTTCGCATCACAAGTTGAAAAAATGAAAAGAACAGATAAGTACAGGTAAGTTCTACGGGGTAGCAAAAAAAGCGCGGGGTGAGCGCAGCCGGCACGTCGTCAGCGTGCCGGCCACGGCGTGGCTGCATGCACGGCGGGGCCATCATCGTCGGATAACAAATGCATGCGGACCGACTTGCGAAAAGCAGCGTTCCGTCGTCCGACCGGGGAATGCAGTATCGGGCGGCGGCGGACGTTTTTTCATCCGGAGCAGCTTTCCGGTCGCTGCCGACAGACGGTTTGGTGGACGTATCGACAGACGGCGAAGCCGCGGCGAATACGTCGACAGAAAAGCGCTACGAGGGCGCTTTTTTCTTTTGTGCGGCGCCCGATCGACAGCGCCGTCGCGTTTGTCCTGCGTCACCGGGACCTCTCCTTTCACCGACAAAATGCCGCTCGAGCCGCGCCGCGCAACACGACGTTGCGAGCCGCAGGTCAGTTTGCGGTTTGTAATAGTTTTTGGCGCTAGCCATCGTCGCGGGTCGACCGATGCCCGTCTGGGTTTGCGGCGATTCCTGTTGCGTCTCTTTCCGTCGTGTCCTGCGACATGCCGGCCGCGGACTTTCCCCGTCAAGCCTCCAGACGATGCGTAGCCCGATAGTCGAATCTTTTCTTCGATTCGGTCGTGGCGACCGTGCGCTGGCCGGTCGTTGTTTTGAGATGGTTGTCGTGGCAGGGTTGGGACGATGTGCCCGCCATCCAGGAAAACGCCAGAACCATGGATAAGGAATCGATGAACGACCGGTATCGGACGCGACCTATTCTGCTGATCGAATCGCAGCCGATCGTCGCGCATGCAATGGAGCTCGCGTTCGCGATGATCGACGAGCGGGTGAAATTGACCGTTTGTCATTGTGCGGAAAGCGCCATGAATTCGGTTCGGGATACGTGCAGATGGTTTCGCATCTTTGTCGATCTCGATGTTCGTGGCGGTCACGGCCTGTCGCTTGTCCATCAGTGTTGCGAGAGGGGAGCGGCGAATCGATGCGTGGCGGTCACGTCGGTTCATCGCCCATTCTGGATCAGGGAGGCCAAGCGGATGGGGATGGCGGGCTGCATCGACAAGATGGCGTCGGTCGACGAGTTCACCGCAGCGTTGCGCTCCGTGCTCGACGGCCGCCGATGCTTTCCCGATCCGGGATCAGAGTGCGACCCGCTGCAGCGTCTGACGAATCGCCAGCGCGACGTGTTGTCGCTGCTGTGCGTCGGCTATCCGACGAAGGTCATCGCGTCGACGCTGAGGCTTGCGGAGGGAACCGTCGACAATCATATCGGCAACGTATTGCGCGTCTTGAACGCCCATAACCGGGCGCATGCCATCTACAAGGCCGTGGCGCTGGGTTATCTGCCGAACGTTCCTCAGGAGCCTGGAGTGGCGCGGGTGGCCGTAAGGGAGCCAAAGCGTATTTGATCGTGGTCGTCGGAGCGGATGTTTCCGCAAATCGGTGACAGCGGATTGCCAACGCGAGGAAGTCAATCGTATCGGCCGATCCAATCGGGCCTCGATAATCGCAGATTGCCGAGGCTGGTCGCGAGCCTCAGTCGCGACATTCTCCATTTCGATACGGCCTGCACACGTTGCCGTTCTGCATCGGCCCGGGCTGCCTGAGCATTGAGCAATTCGGTAAATGTGCCTACACCTTCTTTGTAGCGTCCGCGCGCAATATCGAGCGAGCGATCGGCGTCCTCGAGCAGGTCTCTTGAGTTTGTCAGGTTGGCCGCGTCGGCTTGCAGGCCGTGATAGCTCTTCCAGACTTCCGCCGATATCAGCAGCTCGGTGTTACGCAACTCTGCCTCCCGCTCGTCCGCTCGGGCCCGAGCATGTGCAACGCGATAGCGGGAGCCGAAGCCATCGATCAGCGGAATCGTCAACTGAATGCCAATCGTACTGCTGCCGTTGGGGGAAACGGGTGCTTCTCCCGAGCGCTGTCCGAAGGACTTGTTGCGCGTTCGTTTGCCGGCCAACGACAGCGTAGGGCGGCCTTCAGCATGAGCGGCGTCGACGTCCGCCCGGGCCGCATCGAGTATTGCGCGTGCAGCTACCAGTGCGGGATGACGGGTTTTTGCCTCGTCGATCAACGAGTCGATGCCTGCGGTCACGGCGCGTTCGTCCGGTATCGTGTCTGCAGTCGAAATCCTGATCGGTACGTTGGGGCCAAGGCCCATCGCAACCGACAGCAGGCCTGCAGCCGTGCGCGCATCGCCTTCGGCTGTGACGCGGTCCAGCACGGCCCGACGATAGCTCGTGATCGCTTGCAATTGGTCGCTTAAGGTTCCGGCGCCCGCTTCATGTTTTGCGCGTGCGATCGCTACGCTTTCCACCGCCACGTCTTCGGTCAACTGCGCAGCACGAACGGCAGCCTGTGAATCACGCACCGCGTAAAAAGCGCGAGCGGCATCGAAAAAGATCGTCTGAAGCGTCTCGTCGTGGTTTGCATGGGCGGCAGCGAGCAGCGCGCGTGTTTGTCGTACGTTCGCGCCGCGCCGACCGAAATCGAAAAGCAGCCAGGTCAGCTCCAGTGAGCCATCGCTTGCCGACATCGTCTGAGAACGGTCAACTGAGCCGAGACCATATGCACTGTAGTCATGTCGTGTCGAAACCGTATCGCGCTGAATTCCGGCTCTCGCGCTGAGCGACGGTAGATACGCACTCCTGGCCGATCCGACTGCAGAAATACGTGCTTGTATGGCCGCCCACGTCTGGCGCGCGCGAGGATGCATGCAGATGGCTCGAAGAATCACATCTTCCAGTTCGAACGGCGCGTCGATCTCGGCAGTCGGGCATGCGGCAGCTTCGATAATCGAAAACGCCGGGGTGCCGATGCGACCTGCGAGCATGTCGATTGGGGCGGCCAGGGCGGTCAGAGGAAATGCGGAAATGGCAATGAGCAGGGCGGACGCGCAACGTTTCATCGGGCGGAGCGTTCCTTGGACGCCGATACCGGGTTAGCAAACGGCGAAGTCGGCCGATTGAACGCGACCTTGCCGCCATTCAGAACGATCACGCGTGACGCGGATGCGATCGTTTCCGGGCGATGCGCGACGATGACGCGGGTTATCTGTAATGTGCTGACGGCTGCATTGACCTGGTGTTCGCGTTGCAGGTCGAGATGGCTTGTGGCCTCGTCGAGCACGAGGATCTTCGGGCGTTTGTAGAGTGCGCGCGCGAGCAGAATCCGTTGCTTCTGTCCACCCGACAGCACGGTTCCCATGTCGCCGACAAGCGTGTTGTATCCCATCGGCATCGTCACGATATCGTCGTGCACCGCAGCGATTGATGCGCATTCGGCGATCCAGTCTGCATCCGGGCTGGCATCGAAGAAGCTGATGTTGTCTGCGATGGACCCCGCGAACAGGACGTCGTCCTGCATTACGGTTCCGACGAGCGTCCTCAGTTGATCAAGTCCGATACGGTCTAGATCAATTCCGCCGATCCGCACCGTGCCGCGGACCGGTTCGAGAATGCCGAGCAGTATGTTAACGAGAGTCGTCTTGCCGCACCCGGACGGGCCGACGAGCGCAACCGATTCACCGGCGTGGATTTTCAACGAGAGGCCGTCGAGCACGGCCGGTTCTCCGTCTGCGTAAGAGAACGTCAGATTGTCGACCTCGATGCTCGCGGCAAGCTGTTCCGTTTCTCCAGGCACGAGACGCTGCGTCATGTTGGGCTCGGCAGCTTCGAGCACGATATCGGAAAGCCGCTCGCCCTGAAGTTGCAACATTTTCACTTCGAAGAACTTGTCGATCAGACTGCCGACCCGGCTATCGAACTGGCCTTTGTACGCATTGAACGCCATCAGCACGCCGACCGTGAACTGACCGTCCATCACCATCGTCGCGCCGAGCCAGATAATCAGCAGGCCCTGGATACCGAAGAGCAGCGCGTTGAGCTGCTGGTACAGCAACTGGAGTTTTTGCCCGCGCAAACCCGAATTCACCTGATTGACCAGCAGCGTCAACCAGGTGGCGCGGCGCTCGCTTTGCCGGTTGAACAACTTGATGGTCTTCACGCCTCTGACTGTCTCCAGAAAATGGCTGTGTTGCTTGGCGCCATGCACGATTTCGTCTTCGGTCGCTTGTCGAAGCGGGTGATACCAGAGCCAGCGCAGCAGGAGGTATATCAGCATCGTGCCGAGTGCGACGAGCGCCAGTGCACGGCTGTACAGAAACATCATGAGCAATGTCGCGATCGTCATCAGACCGTCGATGATTGCGCTCAGGAACGATGTGGTGAGCGTTTTCTGGATCGTGTCGATGGTTCCGAATCGAGAAACGATGTCTCCCAGATGGCGTCGCTCGAAGTAGCGGACCGGGAGGCTGAGCAAATGAGCAAACAGGTTCGCGCGCCACTGCACGTTCAATGTCGTGCTGAAGTACATCAGTATCCAGACCCGCACCGCATGCGTGCCTTGCTGCATGAGCAAGAGTAGTCCGAAGCCGAGCACGAGCACGGTGAGCAGGTCGCGGTCCGTGCTGACGATGACTTCGTCTATGACCCACTGCAGGAAAAGAGGCGATGTCAGCGCGAAGATCTCGAGGGCCAGTGCCAGCAGCAGGACTTGGCCCAGAGAGCGGCCGAGCCCTGAAATCGGACCGATCAGCGCACGCAACCTGATTGGCGGAGCAGGATCGACACGCTTGAATCGATTTGTCGGCCACAGTTCGAGCGCGACGCCGGTAAAGGCTCGCGATACCTCGTCGAGCGACAGTGTGCGACGGCCGTGAGCGGGATCATGAATCGTGGCGAACTTGGCTCCGACGGACTGCAATACGACGAAGTGGTTGAAGTTCCAGTGCAGGATGCAAGGCACTCGCAGTTGGGCAAGTTGCTCCAGTTCGAGCTTGAGTGCGCGGGTGCCGAACGCGAGGTGATCGGCGATCTCCATGAGCCGCGCGAGACCGACTCCTTTCAGTGAGATGCCGAATTGGCGACGCAGCGCCGCGAGGTCGACATGATGGCCGTGATGTCCGGCTACCATCGCAAGACAGGCCAGCCCGCATTCTGTTGCTTCAGTTTGCAGGACGATCGGAAGCTTCCGACGGAGAGGGAGGGAGAGGCGGTCGATAAGCGACATGGACGATGAGATGTCAGAGTTTGCCGGTCATGCTGTAGAGCGGTTCGAGCACCCATTCGTACAGCCGGCGCCGTTCCCGAAAGACATCCGCGTGAAGCGACATGCCGGCTTGAAGCTTTTGCGATGCGCCGTACGCGGTGACATCCTGCTCTTTCAACGCAACGGTGACGCGGTAAAAGCTGCCCATGATCTCGGGCGGTGCGCCGCTGTTCGAGAGTTCGGCTGCAGACAGCGCGGAGCGCGCAATCGACACGACCTTTGCCGCGTATTGCCCGAATTTCTGGTATGGATACGCTTGATAGCGAATCAAGACGGAATCGTCGGTCCGGATGAATCCAATTGCTTCGCTCGGTACGAAAAGATGGGCCTGCCAATGGGCGCCGTCTGGCACGATACTGGCGAGTGGACGCGAGCCATCGGCTGTCTGTCCGGGCTCCGTCAGGACAGCCGCCACGGTTCCCGATTCTGGAGCGGTCACGATGAATTCGCGCTGCGCCTCGCTCTCGATCACTGTCTGATCGACGTCGATGACACTGCGTCTCATTTGCGACACCTGGTTCTGGTGCTTCGGTCCCAGTCCGGACAGTTCATTGATTGCATCGTTGAGCGCCAGGGCGGATGCGGCGCGTTCACGCTTCAGACCCTGCAACCTCGATTGCTGATCGAACAGGTCGGCGTGACGTTGCTGCGCCTCGTCCTTCGAGATGAAATCATTTGCAAGCAGTCGGTCGTAGCGTAGCGTCGCATCGACCGCAAGGTGGGTGCGACGCTCCTGGCTCGCAAGCTGCACGTCGATGCGTCCGAGTTCGGCGCGTAGATTGGCGATCCGCGCGTGCAGCCTGTCCAGTTCGCTTCGGTGCAGGATGCGCACCTTGTCTATCTCATGCTGCAGGGCGATTTTGCGTTGGTGTGCGCTCGCGATGAGCGCCGCGTGGGTTTGACCGTTGGCCGCGCTGTGCAACTCGCGCGAGACGACGAACATAGAGTGCCCTTTCTCGACATGTTGCCCTTCGGTGACGTGTCGGACCAGGACGATGCCCGGCTGGGGGGCGTAAATCTTGACCAACCCGGTATTCGGTACGACGACGCCGGCCACCGTTGTCCGCCGTGTGTAGCTGCCAAACACGAACAGCAGGATGACGCCGAGCGCGATGCAGATCGCAACGGCAGTTGCCGTCGCGAACGAGACGGGGCCTGCGAGGACGATCGAACCGAAGACCGGTGTGCGTTGTGCGTCCTGCGCTTCCTTGCGAAAAAGAGGGGAGCGTGATCCAGGCATCATGCTGATTTTGCGTGTGTCAGCTTCGGTCGAAAGCGTCAATGCAACGACCGGAAAATCGAAGCGCGCGGTAAATCACAGGCGAAATGCCGATCGTTGTGCGCGACTCGATCTCAATGAGCGCGCGTCGCTTGTTCTCCGTGAATTGCGCCGGCCATACTGCCGGATCGGACGATCTTGCATGAAAATAAAATATCGAAGGAGGTGACATGTGCATGGCGGTGTCGGTAGGATTAATGAGCCCCAGTTCGTGTATTTTCATTTCTTGTGCGAATTAATGGTTTGGATTCCTTGGTCGGAGTTTTGGTAAATGTATTTTGTTGAAGGTTTTTGCGAATTCTATTCCATCTCGAAAATAAGAGTTTGCTCGCGATTTTTTGTTCAAGCGAGCGGTGAGGTCGTGAAGTAAGGTTTAAGTACGGTTTCCGTCGTGGCCATGGGCGGAGACCGAGTGGAGCGAGCGTTCTACTGCTGCTTCCGTCGGCTTCCATATATCTCGAGCACGAACGCATACAGCAGGAAAGCGACAGTGCCCGCCAGCCATTTGAATGGCGACCACGTGTCAAGCGCATATAGCAAGAGCGCGTATCCCGCTGCGAATACGAGCCCTCTGGCTGTGCCGCCCACCAGGACGCCAACGCATCGGTTTTTTGCACGGCTGGCAAGCGGCCCCAGGAAGATGCCATAACGAGAAAACTGCCGTGCCGCCTCAGCAATGTCTTTCATTTTCATTGATTAACCAAAAAAGAAGGGCTGATTCTAGCGAGTGGGTGGCCGAGTCCGACGCTCAGTGAGCGTGAGCGCCGGATCCGTATTTATCGCCAGACGCAATTCCAGCTTTGCGACAGGTAGTTGATGCCTCCGCCAAGAATCGCTCCCGGCCAGTTTCCGCCGAGCGCGCCGAGAGCAATGGCACCGCCCAGTTCGGCGTAATTGATCGGATTCGGGTTGAGTGTGCAGGTAATCGCACCGCTTGCGTGCGAGATTTCCTCTTTGGTCAGGACGCGCATGACTTGATTTTCCTCTCGATTGATTACGGGTGATGAGTCGGCTCGATTGCCGGCCTCGAGAGTGAAGGCTATCAGCGGTTTAATTTCGCGAGAATATGGAATTTCTCACGGTTCTTGTGAAATCGGCGAGAAATATACGACTTATCGGCGGAGGGCGAGTAACGCCGGTCCTTGAAAGCCCGACGCGTTATCGGTTGTTTGGATATGCAGGTCCCGTCGCGGGACGACAGGGACAACGACACTTGTTTGATCGCACGGCCGGAGATCGTCAGCGCTCGCCGCGCTGTGCCGCACTTGTGGAACGACCCCGCTAAACCCCTTCTCCCGCCTGCAACGCCCCCGGCGCCGCCACCGCCACCCCCGCCTTTTCCAGCGCCTCCCGAATCCTTCTCGCGAACGCGAGCGCATGCGGTCCGTCGCCGTGCAGGCAGACCGTCTGCGCATTGAGCGGCACCCATTCGCCGCTCACCGCACGCACCTGCCGGTCGCGCACCATGTCGAGCGTCCGCGCGAGCACCGCGTCTTCGTCGTCGATCAGCGCGCCGGGCTCGCTGCGCGGGACGAGCGAACCGTCCGCGCGATAGCCGCGATCGGCGAAGACCTCTTCGACGGCCGCAAGCCCCGCTTGCCGCGCGGCGGCCACGAACACGCTGTTCGCAAGCCCGAACACCGCGAGCGACGGATCGAAATCGTGGATCGCCGACACGACCGCATCCGCGATCATCGGATCGCGCGCCGCCTGGTTGTACAGCGCGCCGTGCGGCTTCACGTGCGCGATGCGTCCGCCTTCCGCCTGCGCGATCGCGGACAGCGCACCGAGCTGATAGAGCACGCCGGCATAGATGTCGCCGGCCGGCAGCTGCATTTCCTTGCGCCCGAAATTCTCCGGATCGTGAAAGCTCGGATGCGCGCCGATCGCCACGCCTTTCTGCACGGCCCAGCGCACGCAGTCGCGCATCGCATTGGCGCCGCCCGCATGCCAGCCGCATGCGATGTTTGCCGATGTGACGAGGTCGAGCAGCGCCTCGTCCGATCCGCATCCTTCGCCGAGATCGGCATTCAGATCGATTTCCATGATGTTCCTCATCCACTCATTGCGCGGCGCGCCCGGAACGTCGTCGCGTTCCGGACGTCGTCACGCGGCGCGCGACTGCGCGCGGCGGCGCGCCTCCTCGCGCATCTCGATCGCGACGTCGATCTGACGCAGATAGGCGCGTTCCGCGATCAGCGCGGCGCGCGCGGCTTCGGGCGTCGTGCGCACGAAGCGGATCGGCAGGTTCAGCCGCGCCTGCGCGAGCTTCCACAGATCGGCGCGGATCACCGTGCCGATCTTCGGATAGCCGCCGGTGGTCTGCGCGTCGTGCATCAGCACGATCGGCTGACCGTTCGGCGGCACCTGGATCGTGCCGGGCAGCACCGCGTGCGACAACAGTTCGGCCGGCCGCTCGCGCACGAGTTCGACACCCGCGAGGCGATAACCCATCCGGTTGCTGTTCGCGGTGACGAGCCATTCCTCGTCCCAGAACGCCTGCTGCGAATCGGCCGCGAACGACGCGAAGTCGGGGCCCGGCAGCACGCGCACGGGCATCGCCCACGGCGCATGCGCGGGCCGATGGCGGCGCGGCGGCTCGTCGACGCGCACGAACGCACACCAGGCCGGCGCCTTCACGCCGAACTCCGGGGCGTCGGGCGCGAGGCAGCCGATGCCGGCCGGCGGCACGCCCACGGGCAGACGATCGCCGTCGCGCAGCGCGCGACCGCCGAGGCCGCCGAAATGCGAGGCGAGATCGGTGCTACGCGAGCCGAGCACGGGCAGCACGTCGATGCCGCCGGCGATGCACAGATAGCCGCGCATCCCGCGCTTGGCGGCCGGCAGCACGAGCGTCTGTCCGGCTTCGACGGGCAGGCTCCACCACGAATACACGGGCTTGCCGTCGAGCGTCGCGCCGAACTCGGTGCCGGTGATCGCGATGCGCGCCGCGCGCGTGAAGCGGAACACGGCGGGGCCGAACGTGATTTCGACGGCGGCCGCGTCCGGCCGGTTGCCGACGAGCCGGTTGCCGACTTCGAGCGCGAGCCCGTCCAGTGCGCCGCCGAGCGCGACGCCGAGATGGCGCGCGCCGCGCCGGCCGAGATCCTGCACGCTCGACAGCGGGCCGGCGCGCATCACTTCGATGTTGCCCGGTGCGTGGTTCTGGCTCATCGTGCGTCGACTCCGGCAATGACGAATCGCACGCGGTCGCCGGGCAGCAAGAGCGTCGGCGGCTGCCGCGACGGATCGAACAGCGCGAGCGACGTGCGGCCGATCAGCTGCCAGCCGCCGGGCGACGTGGCCGGGTAGATGCCCGTCTGCGCGCCGCCGATGCCGACCGAGCCGGCCGGCACCTCGAGGCGCGGCACGGTGCGGCGCGGCACATGCAGCGCCGGCTCGAGACCGCCGAGATACGCGAAGCCCGGCTGGAAGCCGATGAAGAACACCACGTATTTCCCGGCCGCATGGCGTTCGACGACCTCGTCGGCCGATAGCCCGGTGTGCGCGGCGACGGCCGCCAGGTCGGGACCGGCCGCACCGCCGTACTCGACCGGAATCTCGACCTCGCGCCCGTCCGCGTGCTCGACGTCGGCCGTCTGCCAGGCGTCGCGCAGCAGCGGCGTCAGCGATTCGGCGCTCGCGGCGAGCGCGTCGAACACGATCGTCAGGTTGTTCATGCCGGGCACGACATCGACGACGTCGGGCCACGTGCGCGCGTGCGCGGCAACGGCCCAGACACGGCGCTGGCAGTCGAGCGTGGCGGGCGGCGGCACTTCGCAGACGAGTGCGGTGTCGCCAAGCGGATAGATGCGAGGTTGCGTCATCGGACTGGCACGGTTCGGACGGCAATGTTAACGTACATTCTCGATAAAATATCGATAAGTTACCAATAAGCGTTTTTGCCTAGCGTGTGCGCCAGACCTTCTGGCGTACACTCGGCACACCCTGACAACCCGCTTGCGCCGCCTCTCCATGAAGCGTCATCCGACCAAGATCGTCTCGTCCGAACATCTCGTCTCCGACTCGAGCGCCGAACTGTCGGAACTCGAATATGGGCTGATCATGGCCGGCAACGCATTCAACCGATGGATGGTGCGTTGCATGTCGGCGGCGGGCGCGAAGGACATGACGGCGGTCGAAGTATCGCTGCTGCATCACGTCAGCCATCGCGAACGCAAGAAGAAGCTCGCCGACATCTGCTTCGTGCTCAATATCGAGGATACGCACGTCGCGACCTATGCGCTGAAAAAACTGATCGCGCGCGGCTACGTGCAAAGCGAGAAAAGCGGCAAGGAAGTGTTCTTCTCCGCGACCGACGCGGGGCGCGACTTGTGTCTGAAGTATCGCGAGGTGCGCGAGCACTGTCTGATCGAGACGCTGAAGGACAGCGGCCTCACGAACGAGCAGATCGGCGACGCGGCGCAGCTGCTGCGCCACGCATCGGGCCTGTACGACACGGCCGCGCGCGCGGCGGCATCGCTGTAAACGATTGCGCGCCTCGGCGCGACGGCGGCATGCATGCGGCACGCCGCCGTGCGTCCTCATTCGGCGGACGGATAGAGTTGCGCGTCCGTCACGATCCAGTCCATCGCGAGATCGTGCGCTTCGGCCGGTAGCGCGTCGACGCGGCATGCGTCGTACGCGATGCCGACCGTGACCGGGAGCGACGCGCCCGGCCATGCGGCGAGCGTGCGATCGTAATAGCCGCCGCCGTAGCCGAGCCGGTAGCGCTGCAGATCGAAGCCCACGCACGGAATCAACAGCAGGTCGGGCACGACGACGACACCGGATGCAGGCTCCGGAATGCGGTGATGGCCTTCGCGCATCGGCGTGTGCGCATCCCACGCGTGAAACGCGAGCGGCGTGTGGCGCTCGCCGATCACGGGCAACGCGGCGCGGCGCCCGCTGCCGGCCGCGCACCACGCGAGCACCGCATCGCGCGCATCGAATTCACCGGGAAGCGGCCAGTAGAAGCCGACGGTCACGGGCGCGAGCCGCTCGAGCAACGCACGCAATCGCGCCTCGAGCGAAGCGTTCGCGGCGGGGCGCGACGCGGCGTCGCGGCGTGCGCCGGACAGCGTTTTGCGAAGCGCAACCTTCGGGTTCGGCACAGGGTTGCGTGCTATGCTTTCGCTCAATTCGTGCTCCATTCAAAACGATGTCGAACAGCCTTTTCCGAGTATATCGTGCGGTCGCGCTCGCGCTGTCGGCCGCCGCGCTCGTCGCGGGCACGGCCGCCTGTGCCGCCCCGAACGACGACACGCTGGCCGGGGACGACCAGATCTTCGTGCAGCTTCGCGAAGCGGCGCGCCGCAACGACGCAGCGAAGGCTGCGCAGCTCGCCGCGATGATTCCGAACTATCCGGTGCCGTCGTACGTCGAGTATTTCCAGATCAAGCCGCAGCTGTTCGACTCGACGGGCCGCGCGCGCGTGGATGCGCCGGACGCGCCCGTGGTGTCGTTCCTGCAGCGCTACGACGGGCAGGCGATCGCCGATCGCATGCGCAACGATTATCTGCTCGTGCTCGGCGCGCGCCACGACTGGCGCAATTTCGACGAGCAGTACAAGCGTTTCGTGCTCGACGACGACACGCAGGTCAAGTGCTACGCGCTCGAGTCGCGCGCGGCGCGCGGCGAGAACGTCGCCGATGCGGCGCGCGCGCTGCTCGTCGAGCCGAAGTATTACGGCGACGCGTGCGTCGACCTCATCACCGCACTCGCGGTCAATCAGCAGTTCACGAGCGACGACGTGTGGCAGCAGGCGCGCTTCGCGTACGAGCAGAACTACACGTCGCTCGGCGGCAAGATCGTCGATGCACTCGGCGCGCGCCCGGTCGGCTTCGATCAGGCGACGAGCGCGCCGCCGCTGTACCTCGCGCGCGGCGTCGGCGCCGACGCGGCCTCGCATCAGCTCGCGCTGATCGCGCTCGGCCGGATGGCGCGCAACGATCCGGACTCGGCGGCCGCGATGCTGACGTCGATCGCGCCGTCGCTGACGAAGCAGGAGCAGGCGATCGCGTGGGGCGCGATCGGCTATCAGGGCGCGCTGAAGCGCTCGCCGCTCGCGTCGGTCTGGTATGCGAAGTCCGCGAACGCGCCGCTGTCGAATTCCGGCTACGAATGGCGCACGCGCGCGGCGCTGCTCGCCGGCAACTGGCCGATGGTGCGCTGGTCGATCGAGCAGATGCCGCCATCGCTGCGCGAAGATCCGGCGTGGATCTACTGGCATGCGCGCGCGCTGAAGCAAAGCGGCGACACGCTGCAGGCAAACCAGGAATTCGAGCAGGTCGCGGGCCAGTTCAACTTCTACGGGCAGCTCGCCGGCGAGGAGCTCGGTCAGCGCACGACGATTCCGCCGCGCACGCGCGTCAGCGACGCGGAGATCGACGCGATGAGCAAGGTGCCGGGCTTCGCGCTCGCGCAGCGCTTCTATTCGCTGAACCTGCGGCTCGAAGGCAACCGCGAATGGAACTGGCCGCTGCGCGGCATGACCGACCGTCAGTTGCTCGCAGCCGCGGAATACGGCAAGCGCATCGGGCTGCTCGACCGCACGGTCAACACGGCCGATCGCACGAAGGCCGAGCACGATTTCACGCTGCGCTATCCGTCGCCGTATCGCGACATCGTCGAGCGCTACGCGCAATCGACCGGCCTCGACATCGAATGGGCGTACGGGCTGATCCGCCAGGAATCGCGCTTCATCACGAGCGCGCGTTCGTCGGCGGGCGCCGGCGGCCTGATGCAGCTGATGCCGGCCACGGCGCAGCTCGTCGCGAAGAAGCTCGGCATGGGCACGATCACGCGCGCGCAGATGCACGACATCGATACCAATATCCAGCTCGGCACCTGGTATCTGGCCGACATCTACAACAACTTCGACAGCTCGCCGGTGCTCGCGACGGCCGGCTACAACGCGGGCCCCGGCCGCCCGCGCCAGTGGCGGCAGGTATTGACGCAGCCCGTCGAAGGCGCGATCTTCGCGGAAACGATCCCGTTCAACGAGACGCGCGACTACGTGAAGAACGTGTTGTCGAACACCGTGTATTACGCGGCGTTGTTCGAAGGCAAACCGCAGTCGTTGAAGAAACGGCTGGGCATGATCTCGCCCTGATCCGCAACCTTCACACTGCCGCGCACGACGCGGCAGTGTCCTTTTTGAGGTTCCGACCATGGATGGCCAGACCGTCGCGCTGCTGGGCGGCACCGGCTTTATCGGCAGCCGGCTCGTCGCAGCGCTGATCGACGCCGGCAAGCACGTCCGGATCGGCACGCGCCGTCGCGAGCACGCGCGCCATCTGTCGATGCTGCCGGTCGACATCGTGGAGCTCGAGACGTTCGACACGCGTTCGCTCGCGCGCTTCGTCGCCGGCGCGCAGGCGGCCGTCAATCTGGTCGGTGTGTTGCACGGCGGCCGCGGCACGCCGTACGGCGCCGGCTTCGAGCGCGCGCACGTCGCGCTGCCTGCCGCGCTCGCGCGCGCGTGCGCCGAAGCCGGTGTGCGGCGTGTGCTGCACATGAGCGCGCTCGGCGCCGACTCGCACGGGCCGAGCATGTATCAGCGTTCGAAAGGCGACGGCGAGGCCGCGCTGCACGCGATCGCCGCGACCGAGCCGCTCGCGGTGACGATCTTTCGTCCGTCGGTCGTGTTCGGGCCCGGCGACGCGTTTCTCAATACCTTCGCGCGGCTGCAGCGCGTCGCGCCGGTGCTGCCGCTCGCGATGCCCGACGCGCGCTTTCAGCCGGTATTCGTTGGCGACGTCGTGCGCGCGTTCGTCAACACGCTCGAGCTGAGCGCCGCGCACGGGCGCACGTACGAACTGGGCGGGCCGACCGTCTACACGCTCGAGCAGCTGGTGCGTTACTGCGGCACGCTGGTGGGCCGGCAGGCACGCATCGTGCGGCTGCCCGACGCGCTCGCGCAGCTGCAGGCGCGCGTGTTCGAGTGTCTGCCCGGCGAGCCCGTGATCACGCGCGACAATCTCGCGTCGATGTCGGTGCCGAACGTGCTGTCGGGGCCGCTCGCGCCGGAACTCGGCATCGTGCCCGCGAGTCTCGAGAGCATCGCACCGGCCTATCTCGGCGACGCCGCGCAGCGCTCGCGATTCGAAGCGCTCCGCTCGCGCCGCTAGCGCGGCGTCGGCGGCGCGCCCATCCCCGTTTTCACTTTCGCGCTTTTCGGAAGACCATCATGAAACTCGTCATTGGTGACAAGAACTACTCGTCGTGGTCGATGCGGCCGTGGCTGCTGCTCACGCATTTCGGCATTCCGTTCGACGAGATCGCGATCGAGCTGCGGCGCGACGATACGGCCGCGCGCATCCGCGAATATTCGCCGTCCGGCAAGCTGCCGTGTCTGATCGACGATCACGGCGTCGCGATCTGGGAATCGCTCGCGATCGCCGAGACGCTCGCCGAGCGCTATCCGCAGTACCCGATGTGGCCGGCCGATCCCGCGCGGCGCGCGCATGCGCGCAGCATCTCGGCCGAGATGCACGCGGGCTTCGCCGCGCTGCGCACGCAGATGGGGATGAACGTGCGTGCGTCGATGCCGGGCCGCGGCGCGACGCCCGAAGCGCTCGCCGACGTCGCGCGGATCGACGCGCTGTGGAGCGAGTGCATCGCGGCCTCGGGCGGCCCGTTCCTGTTCGGCGAATTCGGCATCGCCGACGCGATGTACGCGCCGGTCGTGATGCGCTTCAACACGTACGCGCCGACGCTTTCGCCCGAGGCGGCCGGCTATGCGGCGCGCATCACCGCGCTGCCGGCGGTCCGGCAGTGGATCGACGCGGCGCGGCGCGAGACGAACGTGATTGCCGAATACGAGCCGGCGCGATGAACATCTACGCTGTGGGCGGTGCGATCCGCGACGAACTGCTCGGCGTGCCGGTGCAGGACCGCGACTACGTGGTGGTCGGCGCGACGCCCGAGCAGATGATCGCGCAGGGCTTCCGGCCGGTCGGCAAGGATTTCCCGGTGTTCCTGCATCCGGACACGCACGAGGAATATGCGCTTGCGCGCACCGAGCGCAAGACGGCGGCCGGCTATCACGGCTTCCAGTTCCACTACGCGCCCGACGTGACGCTCGACGAGGATCTCGCGCGCCGCGACCTGACGATCAACGCGATGGCGCGCGAGGTGAGCCCGGACGGCACGCTGATCGGCCCGGTCATCGATCCGTTCGACGGCCAGCGCGATTTGCGCGCGCGCGTGTTCCGGCACGTGAGCGACGCGTTCGTCGAGGACCCGGTGCGGATTCTGCGGCTCGCGCGCTTTGCCGCGCGTTTTGCCGACTTCACGGTGGCCGACGATACGCTCGCGCTGATGCGGCGGATGGTCGACGCGGGCGAAGTCGATGCGCTCGTGCCCGAGCGCGTATGGCAGGAGCTCGCGCGCGGGCTGATGGAAGCGAAGCCGTCGCGGATGTTCGCGGTGCTGCGCGACTGCGGCGCGCTCGCGCGGATCCTGCCGGAGGTCGACGGGCTGTGGGGCGTGCCGCAGCGCGCCGACTATCACCCGGAAGTCGACACGGGCGTGCACGTCATGATGGTCGTCGACTACGCGGCGAAGCAGCGCTATTCGCTGCCGGTGCGCTTCGCGGCGCTTACGCACGATCTCGGCAAGGCCACGACGCCCGACGACGTCCTGCCGCGCCACACCGGCCACGAAGGCCGCAGCGTCGATCTGCTGAAGCCGCTGTGCGAGCGGCTGCGCGTACCGAACGAATGCCGCGACCTCGCGCTCGTCGTCGCGCGCGAGCACGGCAACCTGCATCGCGTGATGGAGATGGGCGCGGCGGCGCTCGTGCGGTTCTTCGAGCGCACCGACGCGCTGCGCAAGCCGGCGCGTTTCGCCGAGATGCTGCAGGCATGCGAGGCGGACGCGCGCGGGCGGCTCGGGCTCGAAGCGCAGCCGTATCCGCAGGCCGAGCGGCTGCGCGTCGCGCTCGCGGCCGCGCGCAGCGTCGACGCGGGCGCGATCGCGCGCGAGATCGGCAGCGATTCGGCGAAGATCAAGGACGCCGTGCATCGCGCACGGATCGAGGCGGTCGCGCACGCGCTCGAGATCGGCGAGTAACGGCGGCGGACGGCAGGACGGCGTATGCGGTGCGGGCCACGGTGTGCGCCCGAGCGCAGACAGGTTCGGCGGTCGGCGTATGCGGCGGGCAGGTTGCGCCGCTGCCGGGGCGACGCTTTAGGGCTTCGCGCGCGCCGCGCGTTTGGGGCGCGGGGCGCGTGCGCTCGCCGTGCGGCGGCCGACGCGCGCAGGCGATTCGCTATCGGATGCCGCCGCGCCGGCATCGGCGGGTGTGGATGCCGATTGAGCGGCGGGCTTGGCGGTGCGCTTTGCCGCGCGCTTCGTCGCGACCGGCGCACGGCGGCGCGGCGCTGCATCGCCTGTGCGCGTCTCCGCGTGCCGCGCGTCGGCCTGCGCGTCGCCCGTGCGCTGCGCGACTTCCATCGTCGCCGAGACGAACGTCGCGCGGCTGTCGTCGAACAGCGGCAGCGTGCCGACCGCGATCACTTCCGCCGGCCCGTCGCCGACGTTCGCGACACGGTGCCGCTTGCGCGCATCGAAGTGCAGCGAATCGCCCGGCGACAGCGGGTAGTCCTTCTTGCCGATCGTGTAGCAGATGCGACCGCTCAGCACGTACACGAACTCGTCGCCGCCGTGCGCGACCCATTCGGAGCGGTAGCCCTCCATCATCCGGACCTTCAGCGCATTGAGCTGGCTGCCGTCGAACGTCGTCGACAGCCGTTCGTACCACTGCGATGTGCGGTCGACCGCATACGACTCGCGCCGGCCCGCGTGCGAATCGGGCTGCGCCTGGCGCGGCTGGTCGATCAGCGCGCCGAGCGGCACGTTCAGCGCCTTCGCGACGTTCACGAGCGACGAAATGGAGATGCCCGTCAGATGGCGTTCGACCTGGGACAGGAATCCGACCGACAGCTTCGCTTCGGTCGCGACTTCCAGCAGCGTCTTCTTCGCTTCCCGGCGCAGGCGGCGAATGCGCTGGCCGATACGCATGATGTCTGAATCCATGAATCTCTTTCGTGGCAGCGAGCCGGAAGGCGGGGACGGACGGCGCCGGCGGCCCGGATGCGGTTTTCCGCGAATCGCACGCGGCACGGCCGGTTCGGGCGGCGATGCCGGCGCATTGTACCGCGCGACATCGTTCGGCCGCGTCGGCGCGGCGGGCGTCGCGCGTGCATCGTGGAATTTTAGTGGCACCAAAATTTAAGCTTGACCTCAATTCCGCGCTGCTCTAGATTCTGTCGCGCGTGCGTCGAAATTTTAGTGTGACGAAAATTCTCGCGCGCCCGGCACGTGCGGATCGTGAAGCATCCGCGCATCCGCGCATCCGCGCGCCGGCGCTGCGGCATATCGCGCGAGCGCGGGCCACGCCGCACGGCCGACGCCTTTGCGGCATGCGCGCCGCCCGGCCGTCGGCCGGTCCCGCCGCATGCGAGCACAACGCGCACGCCGCAGCACGCGTGCCGATAACAACGACAGGACGACACTTCGATGATCGATCGACTGACATACAGCTTTTCCAGCCTCTCGCCGTATCAAGCTTCCGTTGCCGACACGCAGGCCGCGCTGTCGCGCGCACTCGACACGCTGCAGCTCGACGCGTTCGTCGTCACGTCGCAGGACGAATACGTGACCGAGTATTTGCCGCGCCACAACAATCCGCGCTACGCGCTGTCCGGTTTCGACGGCTCGGCCGGCTGCGGCGTGTTTCTCGGCGAAGCGGCCGCGCGTGCGCTCGGCATGCCGCCGTTCGTGCTGTTCGTCGACGGTCGCTATCACCTGCAGGCCGAGCAGCAGTGCGACCCCGCGCGCGTGCGCGTCGAGAAGCTCGGCCTCGATCGGACCATCTGGGCCGCGATCGCCGACTGGCTGGTCGCGCACGCGGCGCACGTGCCGCGCATCGGCTACGACGGCTGGCGCGTCAGCGTCGGCCAGCGCGAGCGCCTGTTCGCCGCGACGCGCGACGCGGCGCTGACGTGGTCGAGCGTCGCGGATCGCGCCGTCGATCGCGCGATCGCGCTGCCCGGCTGGCACGTCGAGCGGCCGATCTTCGAGCTGCCGGAGTCGATGACGGGCGCGCGCGTCGCCGAGCACGTCGCGGCGTTGAACCGGCGGCTCGCCGCGCGCACCGGCGCAGCCGACGGCAAGACCGCGTTCGTCACCTGCGCGTCCGACGATCTCGCCTATCTGCTGAACAGCCGCGGCTACCATCTGCCGAACGCGTCGTCGCATCTGGGCTTCCTGTTCGTGATCGGCGAGCAGATCGTGCTGTTCCTGCCGGAAGGCTGCGATCGCTGTCCGGTCGAGCTCGTGTCGTATCCGGCGCTGCACGTGATCCGGCGCGACTTCGGCGCACTCGAGCGCTTCGTTGCGCAGTTCGCGGTCGAGCACGTCTGCTACGGCTTCGACGCGGTGAACTGCGCGCTCGCCGACAGCGTGCGTCGCGTCTGGCCGCATGCGACGCACGCCGACTTCAATCCGGTCGAAGCGATGCGGGCCGCGAAGACGCCGGCCGTGCTCGACCGGTTTCGCGACGCGTTCGCGCGCAGTTCGGCGGCGATCGCCGAGACGATGCGCTGGGCGAAGGCCGGCGAGCCCGGCCGGCGGCACACCGAATACGATCTCGCGCGCGCGATCAACGACGCGTACGGCGCGCGCTCGGCCGTCGCGCTGACGTTTCCGTCGATCGCGGCGAACGGCGCGAACAGCGCGCACGCGCATTACACGGCCGCGAGCGCCGACGTCGAGCTGACCGAAGGCGAACTCGTGCTGCTCGACAGCGGCGCGTATTACGAAGCGGGGTTCGCGACCGACTGCACGCGCGTCGTCCTGCGGCGCACGCGTGCGGACACGGTCGCGCAGCCGTGGCAGCGCGAGATCTACACGGTCGCGCTGAAGGCGTGCATCAAGGGGCTCGTCACGCATTACCCGAAAGACGCGACGGGCGGCGACGTCGACGCGCTCGTGCGCCAGGTCTGCCGCGATCACGGCTACGACTACGGGCACGGCACCGGACACGGCGTCGGCATCCACGTGCACGAAGGCGGCGTGCGTTTCGCGCCGGGCGCGCCCTACGGGCTCGTGCCGAACGCGGTGATTTCGGTGGAGCCCGGCATCTACGTGCCGGGCAAGGGTGGCGTGCGGATCGAGAACATCGTCGTCATCCGCCCGAGCGAGCGGGAGCCGGACAAGGTGCGCTTCGAGAATCTCGTTGCGGTCGGCTACGACTGGGATCTGATCGATCTGGCGCTGCTCGACGACGACGAGCGTGCGTATCTGCGCGACTACGAGCGGATGTGTGTGGAGCGCGGCACGCAGGTGACGGCGTGCCCGCTGCTGTAACTTCGCCGTCGGTGGGCGGCGCGGCGGCCGCGCAGGCGACGCGGCGCTCGCCGGCCGTCTCGGCGCGTCAGCGCATCAGCGCCGACACGCGTCCGTCCGGGCCGTACACGCCGGCCGGCGCGGGCGCCGAGCGCAGCACGGCGAGCGCGCGCTCGTTGTAGTCCATCCGGATCCGGATCAGCATTCCGTTGTTCGCGTTCGCGCGGCGCGCGCGTTCGGCGGCCTGCTGGAGCAGCGTCCAGCAGCCCGCGAGGCGCGTGTCGCGCTCGGCCGCGAGATCCATGCCCTTCTTGCCGGCCGGAAAGCCGAGCGCCGCGAGCTGCGTGTCGCGCGTGCGCTCGAGCTGCGCGAGCCGGTCGAGCAGCGCGGTCTTCTTCTCGACGATGTCGGGCAGCATCGCGAGCGGCTCGGCCGTCGTCAGCGCCTTTTCCTCATACGCGAGCAGCGACGCGAACGCTTCGACCGTCGCGTGCTCGTCGTTGACCGTGGCCAGCAGTTCTTCTCTCATCGCGTGATGCTCGTCGCGCCGGGCGCCGGCAAACCGGAGGCCGGCTCAGTTGCCGCGCGGCCGCTGCTGCTGCAGCAGTTCGCGCGCGGTGTTCAGCACGCCGTCGGCGATCTTGTTCGCGTCGATCGTCAGCGTGCCGTCCTTCAATGCGTCCTTGATCGACTGGACGAGGCCCATGTCGATGTCCGCGCCGCCGGAGGCCGACTGCGCGCGCAACTGGCCCGACAGACCGGACAGGTTCACGGTCGCGTCGCCGCCGGCGGACCCGGCGTCGGACGCCTGCGGCGCCGTCGACGCGGCCGCGCCGGATTGCGGGCGAGCGGCGCCGTTGCCGGTGCTGGCCGGCGCGACGGGGCTCGGGTTCGGAGTGGTATCGATTTTCACGATGGCGTTCCTGTACGGTTTGACCCAGATAACGGCAGGTGCGGCCCGAACTTTAGCATCGCGCGCTCGAAATTCTCCGAATAAACAATCCTTTGCATTCTTACAGCGGGATCTCCACCGTCCCCGCGTCCTTCACGATCGCGGTGACGATCTGGCCCGCCGCCATCCTGACCCTGACCGACTGGCCGGGCGCCGCATTCGCGAGCGCGCTGCCTTCGGCCGAGATCGTGAAGCCGGGCCCGGCCGCGACGACGCGCACCGTCTGCCCGGCCGACACCGACGCCGCGCTCTTCAGCATGTCCTGGCGCAGCGGCAGGCCGGCTGCGATCCGCGCGAGCGCGGTCGCGCCGATCGCCTGCGCGGGGTCGGTGATCACCGCGAGCGGCAGCACCGTCAGATCGCCGTCGCGTGCGACGAGATCGGCCGCGCTCAGCGGCTCGCCGGGCGCGATCTGCCGCGCGGCGACGTAGTAGGTCGCGTGCACGGTGACCTTCGCCTGCAGATAGACGGTCCACGGCCGCTCGCCCGCGCAGCGCACGCCGACCGTCGTGCGGCCCCAGAGCCGTGCGCCGGTCGGCAGGAACGGCTCGAGCGTCGTGCAGGCGGCGAGCCCGCGCGGGAACGCCGGCGCGACGGTCGCGCTCGTCTTGCCGGGCAGCCCGGCGATCTGCTGCTGCAGGAACGCGAGCGCCGCGCGCCGGATCGTGTCGGGGTCCTGCTGGGCGGGGGCGCCGGCCGATTGCGTCGGCGGCGGCGAAGCGGGTGCGGCTGTCACGGCCGCGGTGACGGCGGCAGGGCGTGTTGCCGATACGGCCGATACGGCGCGCGTCGCGAGCGCCGTGCGCGGCGGCGTTTTCACGATGTTCGGCACCGCGTCCGACGCGCCTGCAACGACCGTCACGATACCGCTCGGATCGGCCGCGCGCGGCGCGACGGCTGCCGGTGCGACGGCGGCTGCATTGCCGCGCGTGCCCGGCGCCGCATCGACCGGCCCGTTCGCCACGAAGCTCGTGGTGCCCGTGGCCCCCGCATTCGCTGCGGCGCGCGTCGGCGCGGCGTCGTTCGCGCCGAGCCGTCCGCCGCTCGCGGCATTCGCGCTCGCGAGTGCGTGCTCGGCCGTGTCGCCGCGTCCGGGAATCACGATCATCCCGTCGTCCGCGTGCGCGACCGCCGCGACGACCGACAGCGCGGCGGCGAGCCCGAGCGCGCGCGCACGCCGGCGCTGCGTCCGCCGTTCGTCCGTTCCGCGAAGTGCGCCGCCCGTCATCGCCGTGTCCTCGATCCGTTGATCCGCTTCGCATTCTAGGGAGCGCGCCCGGCGCGCAAACGATGAATAGAGGGGGGCTTTGCCGCGTTATTCGCACGATTGCCGGTTGCGCGCGCCGCCTACCATCGCTGTCATGGAAAAAAGCCTTCCGGGCCCGCGCGGCGCGGCAGGCGTGCAGCGCTTCATCCGGAGGACGCACAGATGCTGGACAAACTCGATGCCGAATTCGCGTTCGGGCGACAGGCGCTCGACGTCCGCGCCTATCGGCAGGAACTGCTGTCGTCGAACATCGCGAACGCGGATACGCCGGGCTATCGGGCACGCGACGTCGATTTCGCGTCGACGCTCGCACGCTCGCTGAAGCAGGCGAACGGCGGACTCGCGCCGAGCAACGCCGCGCAGCTGCCGCTCGCGCAGCCGGCCGGCGTGACGAGCGGGATGACGATGGCCTCGACGGCGCCCGGCCACATGGCGGGCACCGTGAAGCTGATTCCGACCGGCGGCCCGTCCGACGACTACGGGCGCGCGCAGTACCGGATGCCGCTGCAGCCGTCGCTCGACGGCAACACGGTCGATCTCGACGTCGAGCGCGTGCAGTTCGCGAACAACGCGCTGCACTACGAGACCGGGATGACCGTGATGACGCAGCAGATCAAGGCGATGATCGCCGCGATCACGACGAACTCGTGAGCGCGCGCGCCGTTTCCGAACCCGAGCACAAGGAGCCTTCATGCCCTCGTTGATGAACATCTTCGGCGTCGCCGGCTCGGCGCTGTCCGCGCAGTCGCAGCGCCTGAACGTCACCGCATCGAACCTCGCGAACGCCGACAGCGCGACCGGCCCCGACGGCAAGCCGTACAAGGCGAAGCAGGTCGTGTTCGCGACCGATCCGATCGGCGGCGCGCGCACCGCGTCGGGCCAGGGCGTCGGCGGCGTGCGCGTGACGAAGGTCATCGACGATCCGTCGCCGATGAAGTCGACCTACGACCCCGCCAACCCGGCCGCCGACGCGAACGGCTACGTGCAGATGCCGAACGTCGACCCGGTGCAGGAAATGGTGAACATGATCTCGGCGTCGCGCTCGTATCAGGCCAACGTCGAGACGCTGAACACCGCGAAGCAACTGATGCTGAAGACGCTGACGATCGGCTCGTGAGCCGCGCGGCGCCCGATTCGACCGACCCGACAGTTTCGACACAAGGCCACCGAGCATGACCTCCTCCTCCACGACGATCGGCAGCAACGGCGCGAACGTATCGACGCTGCCGACCGACACGATGAACACCAACAACGTGTCGACGACCGGCACGTCGGCGAGCGACCTGCAGGCGACGTTCCTGAAGCTGCTCGTCACGCAGCTGCAGAACCAGGATCCGACGAGCCCGGTCGACAGCTCGCAGATGACGTCGCAGCTCGCGCAGATCAACACGGTGAGCGGCATCGCGCAGCTGAATACGTCGCTGACGTCGCTGTCGACGCAGCTCGCGGCCGGCCAGCAGACGCAGGCCGCGCTGCTGATCGGCTCGAACGTGCTCGCGCCGGGCGATACGGTGGCGGTGAAGAGCGGCGCCGCGTCGCCGTTCGGCGTGTCGCTGACTTCCGACGTGTCGAACCTGACGATCACCGTGAAGAACTCGGCGGGCGCGGTCGTGAACACGATCAACGCGGGCAGCCAGTCGGCCGGCACCGTGCCGTTCAACTGGACGCCGACCGACGCGGCCGGCAACGCGCTGCCGGACGGCCAGTACACGATCAGCGCGCAGTACACGGGCACCGACGGCAAGAGCTATGCGCCGACCGTGCTGACCGCCGCGCAGGTGCAGAGCGTCATCAAGCAGTCGGACGGCACGCCGGGGCTCGTGCTGTCGAACGGTTCGACGGTGGGCCTCACGCAGGTCGCGTCGATCTTCCCGAACACGGGCTCGTCGTCGTCCGGCAGCGCGTCCACCAACTGATCCAGCTTCCTCGAAACGGAGACCGAAATGGGTTATCAACAGGGTCTGAGCGGCCTCGCCGGCGCATCGAACGCGCTGGACGTGATCGGCAACAACATCGCGAACGCGAATACGGTCGGCTTCAAGTCGAGCACCGCGCAGTTCTCCGACATGTACGCGAACTCGATCGCGACGTCGGTCAACACGCAGATCGGGATCGGCACGGCGCTCGCGTCGGTGCAGCAGCAGTTCGGGCAGGGGACGATCAACACGACGAACTCGTCGCTCGACGTCGCGATCAACGGCAACGGCTTCTTCCAGATGTCGAACAACGGCACGATCACGTACACGCGTGACGGCACGTTCCAGCGCGACAAGAACGGCTACATCGTCAACTCGCAAGGCCTGAACCTGATGGGTTACGCGGCCGACAAGAACGGCGTGATCAACACCGCGCAGACCGTGCCGCTGCAGGCGCCGACGACCAACATCGCGCCCACCGCGACGACCAAGATCACCGGCCAGTTCAACCTGAACTCGCAGGACACGGTGCCGACCAAGACGCCGTTCGACGCGACCGACACGACGACCTACAACTATTCGACGTCGATCCAGGTGTACGACTCGCTCGGCGGCTCGCAGGCCGTCAACATCTACTTCGTGAAGTCCGCAGCCGGCACCTGGGAAGCGTATGCGGGCGTGCAGGGCGGCACGACGAACGATCTCGGTACGATCCAGTTCGATTCGTCGGGCGCGATCTCGGGCACGACGACGGGCTCGCCCGCCACGCCGACCGCGGCGCTCGGCCAGTTCCAGTTCACGGTGCCGAACACCGACGGCTCCGCGACGCCGCAGACGCTGACGCTCGACCTGACCGGCACCACGCAGTACGGCGGCAAGGACGGCGTGAACAATCTCGCGCAGGACGGCTACGCGAGCGGCACGCTGACGACCTTTACGATCGGCACCGACGGCAAGCTCACCGGCAACTACTCGAACGGGCAGACCGCCGTGCTCGGCCAGATCGCGCTCGCGAACTTCAACAACCCGAACGGGCTCGTCAACATCGGCGGCAACCAGTACGCCGAGACGGCCGCGTCGGGCGTCCCGCAGATCTCGGTGCCGGGCAGCACGAACCACGGCACGCTGCAGGGCAGCGCGCTCGAGAACTCGAACGTCGACCTCACGTCGCAGCTCGTGAACCTGATCACTGCGCAGCGCAACTACCAGGCGAACGCGCAGACGATCAAGACGCAGCAGACCGTCGACCAGACGCTGATCAATCTGTAACGCGCGGATAACGGGCAGCCATGGACCGACTGATCTATACGGCGATGACCGGCGCGTCGCAGTCGCTCGACCAGCAGGCGATCGTCGCGAACAACCTCGCGAACGCGTCGACGACGGGCTTTCGCGCACAGCTCGCGACCTACCGCGCGGTGCCGATGAATTTCGGCGACGGCAGCGCGATCGATCCGAACACGACGCGCACCTACGTGCTCGCGTCGACGCCGGGCGCCGACTTCGCGCCGGGCCCGATCACGCGCACCGGCAACCCGCTCGACGTCGCGGTGCAGGGCCCCGGCTGGCTGTCGGTGCAGCTGCCGGACGGCAGCGAGGCGTACACGCGCGCGGGCAACCTGCACGTCGACCAGAACGGCCAGCTCGTGAACGCGAGCAACCTGCCGGTGGTCGGCAACGGCGGCCCGATCTCGGTGCCGCCGAATGCGGAAGTGACGATCGGCAAGGACGGCACGGTGTCCGCGCTGATGCCGGGCGATCCGCCGACGGCCGTCGCGATCGTCGATCAGATGAAGCTCGTCAATCCCGATCCGGCCACGCTCGTGCGCGGCAACGACGGCCTGTTCCGCACCGCCGACGGCAATCCGGCCGACGCCGATCCGAACGTCGCGGTCGTGCCGAATTCGCTCGAAGGCAGCAACGTGAATCCGGTCACCGCGATGGTCGCGATGATCGACAACGCGCGCGCATTCCAGCTTCAGTCGAAGCTGATCCAGACGGCCGACCAGAACGAGCAGTCGGCGAACCAGTTGCTCAACTTCAGCTGAGCGAGCCGCGCCAGCCCCCCCGCAGGAGAACCTGACAAGTGAATCGTTCGCTTTATATCGCCGCTACCGGCATGAACGCGCAGCAGGCGCAGATGGACGTGATCTCGAACAACCTCGCGAACGTCAGCACCAACGGCTTCAAGGGCTCGCGCGCGGTGTTCGAGGATCTGCTGTACCAGACGATCCGCCAGCCGGGCGCGAACTCGACGCAGCAGACCGAACTGCCGTCCGGGCTGCAGCTCGGCACCGGCGTGCAGCAGGTCGCGACCGAGCGGCTCTACACGCAGGGCAGCCTCACGCAGACCGGCAACTCGAAGGACGTCGCGATCAACGGCGCGGGCTTCTTCCAGGTGCTGATGCCGGACGGCACGAACGCGTACACGCGCGACGGCTCGTTCCAGACCAACGCGCAGGGCCAGCTCGTCACGTCGAGCGGCTATCAGATCCTGCCGGCGATCACGGTGCCGCAGAACGCGACGTCGCTGACGATCGGCAAGGACGGCGTCGTGTCGGTCACGCAGCCGGGCTCGAGCAACGCGGTGCAGATCGGCTCGCTGCAGATCGCGACCTTCATCAACCCGGCCGGCCTCGAGGCGAAGGGCGAGAACCTGTTCGCGGAGACGACGTCGTCGGGCGCGCCGAACGTGTCGCAGCCGGGGCTGAACGGCGCGGGCACGCTCAATCAGGGCTACGTCGAGGCGTCGAACGTGAACGTCGTGCAGGAACTCGTGAACATGATCCAGACGCAGCGTGCGTACGAGATCAACAGCAAGGCCGTGACGACGTCCGACCAGATGCTGCAGACCGTCACGCAGATGAAGAGCTAACCGGACCGAGTCGTTGCCATGAAGCAGGTTCGCCTTCTCCCGCCCACCGCCGTCCGCGCCGCCTGCGCGCTCGCGGCGGCGGCGCTCGCCGGTTGCGCGCAGATTCCGCGCGAGCCGATCGTCCAGCAGCCGATGACCGCGCAGCCGCCGCTCCCGGTATCGATGCAGGCGCCGGGTTCGATCTTCAATCCCGGCTACGCGGGCCGGCCGCTGTTCGAGGATCAGCGGCCGCGCAACATCGGCGACATCCTGACGATCGTGATCGCGGAAAACATCAACGCGACGAAATCGTCGGGCGCGAACACGAACCGGCAAGGCAACACCGACTTCAACGTGCCGACCGCCGGCTTCCTCGGCGGGCTGTTCAGCAAGGCGAACCTGTCGGCGGCCGGCACCAACAAGTTCGCGGCGACCGGCGGCGCGAGCGCGGCGAACACGTTCAACGGCACGATCACGGTGACCGTCACGAACGTGCTGCCGAACGGCAACCTCGTCGTCAGCGGCGAAAAGCAGATGCTGATCAACCAGGGCAACGAATTCGTGCGCTTCTCGGGCGTCGTCAATCCGAACACGATCTCCGGGTCGAACTCGGTGTACTCGACGCAGGTCGCCGACGCGCGGATCGAATACTCGGCGAAGGGCTACATCAACGAGGCCGAGACGATGGGTTGGCTGCAGCGCTTCTTCCTGAACATCGCGCCGTGGTGAAGACGATGCACGACACCGTATTGCGCCGCCTCTCGTCGCGCGTGCCGGCCGCGGCCGCCGGCCTGCTGATCGCCGTCGCAGGCGCGCTCGGCGCGCCCGCGGCGCATGCGGAGCGGCTGAAGGACCTTGCGCAGATCCAGGGCGTGCGCGACAACCCGCTGATCGGCTACGGGCTCGTCGTCGGCCTCGACGGCACCGGCGACCAGACGATGCAGACGCCGTTCACGACGCAGACGCTCGCGAACATGCTCGCGAACCTCGGCATCTCGATCAACAACGGCTCCGCGAACGGCGGCACGTCGTCGCTGAACAACATGCAGCTGAAGAACGTCGCGGCCGTGATGGTGACCGCGACGCTGCCGCCGTTCGCGCGGCCGGGCGAGGCGCTCGACGTGACGGTGTCGTCGCTCGGCAACGCGAAGAGCCTGCGCGGCGGCACGCTGCTGCTCACGCCGCTGAAGGGCGCGGACGGGCAGGTGTACGCGCTCGCGCAGGGCAACATGGCGGTCGGCGGCGCCGGCGCGAGCGCGAACGGCAGCCGTGTGCAGGTGAACCAGCTCGCGGCCGGGCGCATCGTCGGCGGCGCGATCGTCGAGCGCTCGGTGCCGAACGCGCTCGCGCAGATGAACGGGATGCTGCAGCTGCAGCTCAACGACATGGACTACGGCACCGCGCAGCGCATCGTCGCGGCCGTCAATTCGAGCTTCGGTCCGGGCGTCGCGACCGCGCTCGACGGGCGGACGATCCAGCTCGCCGCGCCGGCCGATCCCGCGCAGCAGGTCGCGTTCATGGCGCGGCTGCAGAACCTCGACGTGAGCCCCGACAAGGCGGCCGCGAAGGTGATCCTGAACGCGCGCACGGGCTCGATCGTGATGAACCAGATGGTCACGCTGCAAAGCTGCGCGGTCGCGCACGGCAACCTGTCGGTGGTCGTCAACACGCAGCCGGTCGTGTCGCAGCCGGGGCCGTTCTCGAACGGGCAGACGGTCGTCGCGCAGCAGTCGCAGATCCAGCTCAAGCAGGACAACGGCGCGCTGAAGATGGTGACGGCCGGCGCGAATCTCGCGGACGTCGTGAAGGCGCTGAACACGCTCGGCGCGACGCCGGCCGACCTGATGTCGATCCTGCAGGCGATGAAGGCGGCCGGTGCGCTGCGCGCGGACCTGGAGATCATCTAAATGGCGAATTTCCCCGGTACCACCGACCTCACGCAGCGCTTCGCGCTCGACGTGCAGGGCTTCGACGCGCTGCGCGCGCAGGCGAAGCAGTCGCCGCAGGGCGGCGCGAAGGCGGTCGCAGGCCAGTTCGACGCGATGTTCACGCAGATGATGCTGAAGAGCATGCGCGATGCGACGCCCGAAGGCGGGCTGTTCGACTCGCATACGTCGAAGATGTACACGTCGATGCTCGACCAGCAGCTCGCGCAGCAGATGTCGTCGCGCGGCATCGGCGTCGCCGACGCGCTGATGAAGCAGCTGATGCGCAACGCCGGGCAGGGCGCGGGCGCCGGCGCGGCGGGCGATCTCGGCGCCGGCCTCGGCGCGGCCGGCAACGAAGGCAGCCTCGCCGCGATGAGCGCGATGGCGAATGCCTATGCGAACGCGGCGGCGAACAACGGCGGCCTGTCGCGCGCGCGCGGCTATTCGGCCGGCAGCGCGCTGACGCCGCCGCTGAAGGGCGCGACCGGTGCGCCGGACGCGGACGCGTTCGTCGACCGCCTCGCCGGCCCCGCACAGGCGGCGAGCGCGGCGACCGGCATTCCGGCGCGCTTCATCGTCGGCCAGGCGGCGCTCGAATCGGGCTGGGGCAAGCGCGAGATCCGCGCGGCCGACGGCTCGACCAGCTACAACGTGTTCGGCATCAAGGCGACGCGCGGCTGGACCGGCCGCACGGTATCGGCGCTGACGACCGAATACGTGAACGGCACGCCGCGGCGCGTCGTCGCGAAGTTCCGCGCGTACGACTCGTACGAGCACGCGATGACCGACTACGCGAACCTGCTGAAGAACAATCCGCGCTATGCGGGCGTGCTGAGCGCGAGCCGCAGCGTCGAGGGCTTTGCGCAGGGGATGCAGAAGGCCGGCTATGCGACGGACCCGAACTACGCGAAAAAGCTGATTTCGATCATGCAGCAGATCGGCTGACGAATCGCTGACGCTTTGGCCTCCGACGGACCGCGCCCGGCACCCCGCCGCGCGCGGTTTCAACGTTTGCGCAAAAAAATTCGGCAAATCGATCTAAACTTTCGGTCAGCACTGCCGCTAAGTGTGAGAGACCTGCGTCCGGGCCCCGTATTCTGGCCCGGTTTTATCGCGCACCGGTTACGCGTGCGCCCATGACAAGAAAGACCGGCTAGCCATGAATATCGAAACGTCGACGGACCCGAGCCTGGACTCGGGCCACTCCGGCCCCGACTACGCCCGCCGCAATCCGCTGGAAATCGGCGTCCAGTTGCGCAATCTCGTGAACCGCGGCGATTTCCTGACCGTCGAGTATCCGGGCGGCCAGCTCGTCACGCGCCTGCTGGAAGTCGATGTCGGCGCACGCACGTTCACGTTCGACTGGGGCGCGCTGTCCGAACAGAACGCGAGCATTCTCGGCGCGGCGCATTGCGCGTTCTCGGCCGCGCCCGAAGGCGTGCGCGTCGAATTCACGACCGGCACGCCGCGCGAGACGCGCTACGAGGGGCTGCCGGCGTTCGTCGCCGATTTCCCCGACGTGCTCGTGTGCATCCAGCGCCGCGAGTATTTCCGTGTGGACGCGCCGGTCGTCGATCCGTTCCTGTGCCGCGGCGCGCTGCCGGACGGCGAGCGCTTCCAGTTCGAGGTGCACAACCTGTCGCTCGGCGGCGTCGGGCTGCGCACGGCCGACGAACGCGTCGAGGCGCTCGCGCTCGGCACGGTGCTGCCGGACGTCGAGCTCGAGCTGACCGGGCACGGCAAGCTGTCGCTCGACTTGCAGCTCGTGTCGCAGCGCGCGACGCAGCTGCCGAACGGCGCGCGCCGCTATCAGCTCGGCTTTCGTTTCCTGTCGCTGCCGGGCAGCGCCGAAAACACGCTGCAGCGGCTGATCACGCAGCTCGAGATGAAGCGCCGCTCGCTCGCGCGCGCCTGACGCGCCGCGCCGCGACGGCGCGCGGCAGGCTCGCCGGCGTCGCTTCGGGCAGCGCCGGCGCCCGATGCGCGACATGCGCGTCGGGCGGCCATTTTTCCCTCAATTTTTTCGATCCGCGGCCGTTATACCGGGAGTCACGCAACCCGGCGGCCGCAGCGCGGCCGGCTCATCAGGATCGCGCATGTCCAACACACTCATGAACCTCGGCGTCAGCGGCCTCAACGCCGCGCTCTGGGGCCTCACGACGACCGGTCAGAACATCAGCAATGCCGCGACGCCCGGCTATTCGGTGGAGCGGCCCGTCTACGCGGAAGCGAGCGGCCAGTACACGAGCAGCGGTTACCTGCCGCAGGGCGTGAACACCGTCACCGTGCAGCGGCAGTACAGCCAGTACCTGAGCGACCAGCTGAACACCGCGCAGACGCAAAGCGGCGCGCTGTCGACCTGGTATTCGCTCGTCGCGCAGCTGAACAACTACATCGGCAGCCCGACCGCCGGCATTTCGACCGCGATCACGAACTACTTCACGGGGCTCCAGAACGTCGCGAACAACGCGGCCGACCCGACGGTGCGGCAGACGGCGATAAGCAACGCGCAGACGCTCGCGGACCAGATCACGGCCGCCGGCCAGCAGTACGACGCGCTGCGCCAGAGCGTGAACACGCAGCTCACGAGCACCGTATCGCAGATCAACACCTACACCGCGCAGATCGCGCAGTTGAACCAGCAGATCGCGGCCGCGAGCAGCCAGGGGCAGCCGCCGAACCAGCTGATGGACCAGCGCGACCTCGCGGTCTCGAACCTGTCGAGCCTCGCGGGCGTGCAGGTCGTGCGCAACAGCGACGGCTACAGCGTGTTCCTCGCGGGCGGCCAGCCGCTCGTCGTCGCGGACAAGAGCTATCAGCTCGCGACCGTCACGTCGCCGTCCGACCCGAGCGAGCTGACCGTCGTGTCGCAGGGCATCGCCGGCGCAAATCCGCCGGGCCCGAACCAGTACCTGCCCGACACGTCGCTGTCCGGCGGCACGCTCGGCGGCCTGCTCGCGTTCCGCAGCCAGACGCTCGATCCGGCGCAGGCGAAGCTCGGCGCGATCGCGGCCAGCTTCGCCGCGCAGGTCAACGCGCAGAACGCGCTCGGCATCGATCTGTCGGGCAACGTCGGCAGCAACCTGTTCGCGGTCGGCGCGCCGACCGTCTATACCGACACGCGCAACCAGGGCGACGCGACGCTGTCGGTGTCGTTTTCGAACGCGTCGCAGCCGACCACCGGCGACTACACGCTGTCGTTCGACGGCACGCAGTACACGCTGACCGACCGTGCGACGGGCTCGGTGGTCGGCACGTCGAACACGATGCCCGGCTCGATCGGCGGGCTCGACTTCTCGGTGTCGTCGGGCACGATGCAGGCCGGCGACCAGTTCACCGTGCTGCCGACGCGCGGCGCGCTCGACGGCTTCCAGCTCGCGACCTCGAACGGTTCCGCGATCGCGGCCGCGTCGCCGGTCGTCACGTCGGCCGCGTCGACCAACGCGGGCACCGCGACCATCACGCAGGGGCCGGTGAGCGCCGGCTATCAGGTGCCGGCCACGACGCTGACCTACGACGCGGCGACGAAGTCGCTGTCGGGCTTCCCGGCCGGCACGACGGTGACGATCGCCGGCACGCCGCCGCAGACCGTGACGATCACGAGCTCGACGACGCCCGTGCCGTACGACCCGGCCGCCGGCGCGACGCTGACGATGTCGGGCACCGCACCGGGCGCGCTGAGCGGCGTGACGGTGTCGCTGTCCGGCGCGCCGGCCGACGGCGATACGTTCCAGATCGGCCCGTACGCGGGCGGCACGAACGACGGCACCAACGCGCTCGCGCTCTCGAAGCTCGTCACCGCGAAGTCGTTCGGCAACGGCACGGTCACGCTGACCGGTGCGTACGCCAGCTACGTGAACGACATCGGCAACGCGGCGAGCCAGCTCAAGTCGTCGAGCGCCGCGCAGACGGCGCTCGTCGGCCAGATCACGTCCGCGCAGCAGTCGGTGTCGGGCGTGAACCAGAACGAGGAAGCGGCGAACCTGATGCAGTACCAGCAGCTCTACCAGGCGAACGCGAAGGTGATCCAGACGGCGGCGACGCTGTTCCAGACCGTGCTCGGCCTGTTCAACTGATTCCGGGGATCGAAGCGATGCGGATTTCCACAGCCCAGTTCTACCAGCTGAACGTCGCGCAGATGAGCGACCAGCAGGCGCAGCTCGCGCAGCTGTATCAGCAGATTTCGAGCGGCGTGAGCCTGTCGACGGCCGCCGACAACCCGCTCGGCGCGGCGCAGGCCGTGCAGCTGTCGATGACGTCGGCGACGCTGTCGCAGTACGCGACGAACCAGAACGTCGCGCTGTCGTCGCTGCAGAAGGAGGATCAGGCGCTCACGAGCGTGAACAACCTGCTCAACAGCATCCATTCGATCGTGATCCGGGCCGGCGACGGCGCGCTGTCCGACAGCGACCGGTCGGCGCTCGCGACGCAGCTGCAGGGCTATCGCGACCAGTTGCTGACGCTCGCGAACTCGACCGACGGCGCCGGCAACTACCTGTTCGCGGGCTACCAGTCGACGACGGCGCCGTTCGCGAACGACACGGGCGGCGGCGTGGTCTACAGCGGCGACCGCGGCGCGCGGCAGGTGCAGATCGCCGACACGCGCACGATCGCGCAGGGCGACGACGGCGCGAGCGTGTTCCTGTCGGTGCCGATGCTCGGCAGCCAGCCGGTGCCGGCCGCCGGCGCGGCGAATCAGGGTACGGCGACGATCGGCGCGGTGACGATCACCGATCCGTCGGCCGCGACGAACACGCATACCTTCACGATCACGTTCGGCGGCACGGCGGCCGCGCCGACCTACACGGTGACCGACGAGACGGTCGCGCCGCCGACGACCACGGCGCCGCAACCGTATGCCGCCGGCACGGCGATCGCGCTCGGCAGCGGCCTGTCGGTGCCGGTGTCGGGCACGCCGTCGCCGAACGACACGTTCTCGGTCACGCCCGCGCCGCAGGCCGGCACCGACGTGTTCGCGACGCTCGACACCATGATCGCGGCGCTGAAGGTGCCGATCGGCAGCGACACGGCCGCGGCCGCGAAGCTCGCGAACGCGATGACGACCGGCACGACGAAGCTCGACAACACGATGACGAACATCCTCACCGTGCAGGCGTCGGTCGGCGGTCGCGAGCAGGAAATCCAGGCGATGCAGGCCGTGAACCAGACGAATACGCTGCAGGTGACCAGCAACCTCGCCGATCTGACGAGCACCAACATGGTGTCGACGATCAGCCAGTTCCTGCAGATGCAGAACGCGCTGACAGGCGCGCAGAAGGCGTACGCGCAGCTGCAGAACCTGTCGCTGTTCCAGTACATCAACCCGTGACGGACCGCGCGCGTCGCGCGATGTGAGCGCCCGCTCACGTCGCGCGACGCGGCAGCGGGCCACGGGCGCGATCGGCGTGCGCATAAAAAAGCCGCCCGACGCAACGCGCGGGCGGCGAGAGGGAGCCACTCACAACCCGCTGCGCCCTGGTATCGCAGCGGTCCGCGTACTGTAGGGCAGCGCGCCGCGCGCTGGAAGCGGACAGGTTCGAAATTGCGCGGCCGTCGGTTCGTACCGCCGCGCGCCGCCGAGTGTGCGGGCCGCGCTTGCCAGCCCCATTTCCGCTCCGTAAACTCGCGCGAGTTTCCAGACCGGCGCACCGTCGCAGCCGGCGACCGACAGGAGCCCTTTTTCCCATGTCCGATTCCTACTTCCCGCGCTGGCGGGTGCAGTCGACCGGCGCGTCCGCGCGCGTGGTCGGCCCCGACGAGCGCCTGCCGTGGCCGCAGATGGTCGCGATGGGCGTGCAGCACGTCGTCGCGATGTTCGGCTCGACCGTGCTCGCACCGCTGCTGATGGGCTTCGATCCGAACCTCTGCATCTTCATGTCGGGCATCGGCACGCTGCTGTTCTTCGTGCTGGTCGGCGGCCGCGTGCCGAGCTATCTCGGCTCGAGCTTCGCATTCATCGGCCTGGTGATCGCGGTGACGGGCTACGGCGGCAGCGGCCCGAACCCGAACATTCCCGTCGCGCTCGGCGGCATCGTCGCGTGCGGCGTCGTGTACGTCGCGCTCGGCGCGCTCGTGTCGGCGATCGGCACGCGCTGGATCGAAACGCTGATGCCGCCCGTCGTGACGGGCGCGGTGGTCGCGGTGATCGGGCTGAACCTCGCGCCGATCGCGGTCAAGGGCGTGTCGGCGTCGAACTTCGATTCGACGATGGCGCTCGTCACCGTGCTTTGCGTCGGCGGCGTCGCGGTGTTCGCGCGCGGCATGATGCAGCGGCTGCTGATCCTGGTCGGCCTCGTGATCGCGTACGTGATCTATGCGATCGCGACCAACGGCATGGGGCTCGGCAAGCCGATCGACTTCTCGATCGTCTCGCATGCCGCGTGGTTCGGGATGCCGGCCTTCACCGCGCCGGTGTTCGATCCGCACGCGATGCTGATGCTCGCGCCCGTCGCAGTGATCCTCGTCGCCGAGAACCTCGGCCACATCAAGGCCGTCAGCGCGATGACGGGGCAGAACCTCGACCGCTACGTCGGCCGCGCGTTCATCGGCGACGGGCTCGCGACGATCGTGTCGGGCAGCGTCGGCGGCACCGGCGTGACGACCTATTCCGAAAACATCGGCGTGATGGCCGTCACGCGCATCTATTCCACGCTCGTGTTCGCCGTTGCCGCGGTGATCGCGATCGTGCTCGGCTTCTCGCCGAAGTTCGGCGCGGTGATCCAGACCATTCCGGGCGCCGTGCTCGGCGGCGTGTCGATCGTCGTGTTCGGGCTGATCGCCGTGACGGGCGCGCGGATCTGGGTCGTCAACAAGGTCGATTTCTCCGACAACCGCAACCTGATCGTCGCGGCCGTCACGCTCGTGCTCGGCGCCGGCGACTTCTCGCTGAAGATCGGCGGCTTCGCGCTCGGCGGCATCGGTACCGCGACGTTCGGCGCGATCATCCTGTACGCGCTGCTGCGCAAGGAAAAGGAGCCGGGCCCGGTGGTCTGAGCGATGCGCGGCAGCGGGCGGTGCAAGGCCGCCCGCGCCGCCTGCCCGGTCGAACTGGGCGGTACTACGCGCCGACGTTCGACTGCGCTTCCAGCCACCCGCAGAACTGCGCGACGAGCGGATCGTCCGCCGGCGCGCGCGGCGCGATCCACCAGTAGCTGCGCGTCGCGATGCGCGGGCCGGCGAGCGGCATCACGAGGCGGCCGCTCGCGAGTTCGTCGTCGATCAGCGGCAGCGGGCCGAGCGCGACGCCGAGCCCGTCGACGGCCGCCTGCAGCGCGAGATAGAAGTGGTCGAACGACTGCCGCTTGCGCGCCTTCATCGTCACGCCGGCCGCCGCGAACCAGTCGCGCCAGCCTTCCGGCCGCGTATCCGAATGCAGCAGCACGTGCCGCGCGAGATCGTCCGCGCGCGCGATCGGCGCGCGCTTGAGCAGCGCCGGGCTGCAGACCGGAATCACGCTTTCGTCGAGGAAGTGGCCGCTCGTGCATGCCGGCCAGTGGCCGGGGCCGCGCCGGATCGCGACGTCGAAGCCGTCGAGCGTGTCGAGCGGCGCATTCGACGTCGACAGCTTCAACTCGACGTTCGGCACGTCGCGCTGGAACCGCGACAGCCGCGGCAGCAGCCATTTCATCGCGAAGGTCGGCAGTGCATTGATGCGCAGCACGCGCGCGGTGCCGGTGTGGCGCAGCTGCTCGGTCGCGAGCGCGATGCTGTCGAACGCGGCGCGCACGGTGTCGAGATAGCGGCGGCCTTCGTCGGTGAGCTTCACGCGCTTGCCGTAGCGGTGAAACACGGGCTTGCCGAGCCATGCCTCGAAGCCGGCGATTTGCCGGCTGATGGCACCGTGGGTCACATGCAGCTCGTCGCCGGCAGCGCTGAAGCTTTCATGGCGGGCCGCGGCTTCAAAGGCCCGAAGCGCGGAGAAGGGTGGCAGGTCGCGACGCATGCTTGTGATTCTAGATCACAAAGGCGCGTCGATAAAATCGTTTTGCCGCCGCGCGGATCGGCGGTAACCTCGGCCTACTTTCGATGAGGAACCCCATGCCATCCGCTTCTCCGCCGCCCGTCACGCCGCCGCGACGGGTCGGCCTCGCCGAGCTGTTCACCGGTTTTCTGTCGCTTGGCCTCATGTCGTTCGGCGGTGCGCTGCCGTTCGCGCGGCGCACGATCGTCGAGGAGCGCCGCTGGCTGTCCGCCGACGAATTCACCGATCTGCTCGGCCTCTGCCAGTTCCTGCCCGGCGGCAACGTGATCAACCTGTCGGTCGCGGTCGGCATGCGCTTTCGCGGGATACCGGGCGCGTTCGCCGGCATTCTCGGGCTGATCGCGGGGCCGACGCTCGTCGTCGTCGCGCTCGGCGTGCTGTACGCGAAGACGCAGAACGATCCGCGCGTGCAGCATCTGTTTGCCGGGCTCGCGGCCGCGGCGGCCGGGCTGCTCGCCGCGATGGCCGTGAAGGTCGCGAAGCCGCTGCGGCACGCACGCGCGGCGGCCGGCATCGCGGCGCTCGCGTTCGTCGCGATCGCCGTGCTGCGCATTCCGCTGCTGACGACGATGCTCGTGCTGACGCCCGTCAGCATCTGGCTCGCGGCGCGGCGCCGCGACACCGCGGCGGGCGCCGCCGCCCGCGCGCCCGCGCCCGACCCGCGCGACGGAGGCCGCCGATGAACGACACGCTGATCGCGATCGCGACGATCTTCAGCCAGCTGTCGCTGCTTGCGTTCGGCGGCGGCAACACGATCCTGCCGGAGATGCAGCGGCAGGTCGTCGACGTGCATCACTGGATGAGCGCGCACGAGTTCACCGCGCTGTTCGCGCTCGCGCAGGCGGCGCCCGGCCCGAACATGATGATCGTGTCGCTCGTGGGCTGGCACGTCGCCGGCTGGCCGGGGCTGCTCGTCGCGTCGCTGGCGAAGTTCGGGCCGTCGTCGATCGTCACCGTGCTCGCGCTGCACGCGTGGGAGCGCTTTCGCGACCGGCCGTGGCGCCGCTACGTGCAGCAGGGGCTGATGCCGGTCACGGCCGGGCTCGTCGCGGCGAGCGCGGTGCTGATCGCGCAGGCGTCGAACCGCACGGCGATCCAGTGGGGCATCACCGCGGTCTGCGCGGTGCTCGCGTACCGCACGCGGATTCATCCGCTGTGGCTGCTCGCGGGCGGTGCGCTGATCGGACTGACCGGCTTCGGTCAGTAACCGCGCCGAGCAGCCGGCCGCGCTCGCTGCCGACGTCGCTCGCCGCGGCGGGCCAATCGATCACGTAACCGGCGTCGAGCGCATCGCGCATGATCGCCGCGTAGTCGTTCTTCGCGAGCCGGCCGCCGCGCAGCGCATCGGCGACCTCGCGCTTCAGCTTCGGCGTGAAGTTCGGATACGCGGCGGCGAGCGCCGCATACTGGCGCGCATCGATCTCGCCCGATTCGCGGTTGAAGGCCCAGACGGCCACCAGCACGATCGCGACGAACGGGATCACGGTGTAGCGCAGGAAGAATTTCGCGGGTGTCATGCGGAGCATCGATGAAGCGGCGGCGCGCCGGCGTGCGGCGGCACGGCCGGTATACTCGGCGCGCCGCCCGTTGCAGCGACGCGGCAGGCCCGCGCCGCACGACGCGCGACGCGCGTCCGAAGGCGTTCATTATATGGGCCCGGCCGATGCGCCGCGCGCGTCGCGACGGCCGGCCGGGCCCGACCTCGCACCGCACGCGGTGCGCTACACGGAGGATCGATGGATCTCGACGGCGCCAGTCGCAATCTCACCGTCGCGGCACTGCTGACCTTGTCGGGCGGCTATCTCGATGCGTACACCTACGTCGGGCACGGACACGTGTTCGCGAACACGATGACCGGCAACGTCGCGCTGCTCGGCATCAACCTGTCTGCCGGCGAATGGGGCGCTGCGCTGCACCACGTGCCGCCGCTCGTCGGCTTCGTGATCGCGGTGCTGGTCGCGCACCTGCTCGGGCTCGCCGCCCAGCGCGGCTGGGTGCGGCACACCGCGTTCGCGAGCCTGATCGTCGAGATCGCGTTTCTCGGCATCGCCGCGAGCGGCATCGTCGGCGTGTCGAGCGCGTGGCTGATTCCCGGCATTTCGTTCGTCGCGACGCTGCAGACGCTGTCGTTCACGCATCTCGAGGAACTGTCGTACACGTCGGTGATGACGACCGGCAACCTGCGACGCGCGACGCAGAAGCTGTTCGTCGGGCTGATTCCGCGCTACGACGCCGGCGCGCTGCACGATTCCGCGCTGCTCGCGACGATCAGCTTCTGCTTCATGGCCGGCGCGGTGCTCGGCGGATTCGCGACGCGCATCGCGCCGGCCGTCGCGCTGTGGGGCGCGGTGCTGCTGCTCGTCGGCGCGTTCGCGGAGATCGTGCGACGCGCGCGGCGCCGCGTGGGGCGCGGCGACACCGGCGGCGGCGACGCGCGAGCGGCCTGAGCGCGCCGGTTGCGCCCGTCGCGGCGGCCGATGCTTACAGTCGCACGGGCGCGGCCGCGCGCGAAACCGATGGCGCGGGATGCGCGGCAGGCAAGGCCGGGCGCGCCAAGCGTTGTGCCAGGGCGACAAAACCGGCCGCCGCCGCGGATTCAATTTCTTTCAGCGGTCGGCCTGGTCTTATGATTCAGCCCACATCGCGCGCGCCATGAGCGTGGCGCGATCGCCACCCGGTTGCGCACGCGGCCGGCAATGAACGGAGACACCTACAAAAGGGCAAGCTCATGAAGCAGACCACCAGACTCGCAGCACTTGCAGGGGGCGCGGCGCTGGCTTTCGCCAGCCAGTACGCGGCGGCACAAAGCTCGGTCACGCTGTGGGGCGTCGCGGACGTCAGCGTTCGCTACCTCACCAACGCGAACGCGAACAACGACGGCCTGCTGCAGATGACCAACGGCGCGATCACGAACAGCCGCTTCGGCATCTACGGTACGGAAGATCTCGGCGGCGGCCTGAAGGCGCTGTTCAATCTCGAAAGCGGCGTGAACCTGCAGAACGGCGCATTCGCCGACAGCGGCCGCCTGTTCAACCGCGCTGCGTACGTCGGCCTGCAGAGCCCGTACGGCACGGTCACGCTGGGCCGTCAGAAGACGCCGCTGTTCGACCTGCTGTCGGACACCTACGATCCGCTGACCGTCGGCAACTACCTCGAAAACGCGTGGCTGCCGGTCGCACTCGGCGGCGGCCTGTATGCGGACAACCAGATCAAGTACACGGGCAAGTTCGCGGGCCTGACCGCGAAGGCGATGTACTCGACGGGCACGAACTACGAATCGACCGGCGCCGGCGGCTTCTCGGGCCAGATTCCGGGCTCGCTCGGCAAGGGCAATGCGTGGGGCGTGTCGCTGTCGTACGTGATGGGTCCGCTCAGCATCGCGGCCGGCGCGCAGCAGAACAGCGACAACTCGGCACGCAAGCAGACGATCTACCACGCGAACGTCGTCTACGCGTTCAGCAAGGCGAAGATCTACGCGGGCTACCTGCGCTCGAAGGATGACACGGGCTTCGTCGACAGCCTGCTCGCGCAGCAGACGATTCCGAGCGCGAAGGGCACCGGCCGTATCGACGACGGTCCGTTTGCGGGCGTGAGCTGGCAGGTCAGCACGCCGCTGACGCTGACGGGCGCGTTCTACTACGACCACATGCGCAACGCGATGACCGCGAACGGCACGCTCGCGAGCGGCAACCGCTATGCGATCGTCGGTATCGCCGAATATGCGCTGAGCAAGCGCACCGAAATCTACGGCACGATCGACTTCAACAAGACGAACGGCGCGGCCAACGTCGAACTGCCGGGCCGCAGCAACCAGACCGGCATCGCGATCGGTCTGCGCAATATCTTCTGACGAACGTCGGATCGCCGACGCCGGACGCGAGTCCGGCGCGCGCTCGAAGAGGCTCCTGCGGGAGCCTCTTTTTTTTGCGCGCGCAACCTTCATATGCGTACGCGACTATTCGGCGAACGCTCCATTGCGCACGGCCCGCGGCGTAAGCCGTTCGTCGGTATTGCCGAACATACTTTGACAGTGCGCGCGAGCGCTTTCCGCTACGCTGCCTGCATGGCTCCGGTACTTGCCGGCGCGTAACTTGTGTATCCGGCGATCACAGACACATTGCGCCGGTTTTTTTCGTGTGACGATGCACGTCACGATTGCTCGAAAAGGGGTTGACGATGGGTATCCTGAACACCGTAGGTGAAATCGCCGGTGCCGTGGCGGCTGTCGAAGCGGCCGAGAAGCTCGACCCGGATGCGGGCCTGTTGACGAAGGCGGCCGCGGCCGTCGCGGGCTTCAAGGGCGCCGAAGCGCTCGAAGGGCTGCTCGAGAAGAAGGAAGACGCGACCGAACAGGCAGCGGACGACACGCAGGCGACGGACGGCAGCGACACGTCGCAGGCATGAGCATGGCGGCCGGTCCGGCCCGTTCGCGCAGCGCGCGCGAATGCGGCGGACCGGTGCCGCGCGACCGGCGCGCCGGACATGCGGTCGATCGGTGACGCATGACGACCCGGCAGTCGGATTGACCGGCGAGAGGCGACGTCTCTCGCCGTTTTTTATGCGCGCCCGCCGAGGGGGCGTTCCGCACGAATTCCCGAATCTTGCTATCGTGCCGTCATCCTGATCGAGATGAGGGCATGCGATGGACTTCGACTACGACCTGTTCGTGATCGGCGCCGGCTCGGGCGGCGTGAGGCTCGCGCGGATGTCCGCGTCGTACGGCGCGCGCGTGGGCATTGCGGAGCAAGAACAGATCGGCGGCACGTGCGTGCTGCGCGGCTGCATCCCGAAGAAGCTGCTCGTCTATGCCTCGCATTACCCGCACGACATCGAGGACGCGAAGGGCTTCGGCTGGACCTTCGGCGCCGGCACGCTCGACTGGCACGCGTTGATCGCCGCGAAGGATCGCGAGATCAACCGGCTCAGCGACATCTATGTGAACCTGCTGCGGCAATCGGGCGTCGACATGATCGCCGGGCGCGCGACGATCGTCGATGCGCATACGGTCGCCGTCGGCGAGCGGCGGATTCGCGCGCGCCACATCGCGATCGCGACCGGCTCGCGTCCGTCGCTGCCGCCGCGTCCGGGCATCGAGCACGCGATCACGTCGCGCGAAGCGCTGTCGCTCGACGCGCTGCCCGCGCGCATCGCGGTGGTCGGCGGCGGGTATATCGCGGTGGAGTTCGCGGGCATCTTCAACGGCTTCGGCAGCCGCGTCGACCTCTTCTATCGCGGCGAAACGATCCTGCGCGGCTTCGACGACGACGTGCGACAGTTCCTGTCCGACGAGATGACGAAGCAGGGCATCGCAATTCATACGGGCGCGACGATCCAGGCGATCGAGCGCGCCGACGACGGCACGCTGAGCCTGCGTGTCGGCGACGCACAGCATGGCCCGTACGATGCGGTGCTGTACGCGACGGGCCGCGTGCCGAACGTCGAAGGGCTCGGCCTCGAGGCGGCGGGCGTCGTGCTCGATGCGCGCGGCGCGATCGCGGTCGACGCGTATTCGGCGACGTCGGTCGATTCGATCCACGCGATCGGCGACGTGACGTCGCGGCCGCAGCTCACGCCGGTCGCGACGCGCGACGGCGCGCTGCTCGCGATGACGCTGTTCGGCGGCCGCCGTGTCGCGACCGATCACGAATGGGTGCCCTCGGCCGTGTTCAGCCAGCCGGAAGTCGCGACGGTCGGCCTCACCGAGGCGCGCGCGCGCGAGCAGTACGGTGCGGTCGACATCTACCGCACGTCGTTCAAGGCGCTGCGCCATACGCTGTCGGGGCGCGACGAGCGCACGCTGATGAAGCTCGTCGTCGCGCGCGACAGCCAGCGCGTGGTCGGCGCGCACATGGTGGGCCGCGAGGCGGGCGAGATCATCCAGGGCATCGCGATCGCGATCCGCGCGGGCGCGACGAAGGCGCAGTTCGACGAAACGATCGGCATTCATCCGACGGCGGCCGAGGAGTTCGTGACGATGCGGCAGAAGGTGGCCGACTAGCGGGGTGGGTGCGAACGTGCGTGGGTGCGCTCGCGCCCCGCGCGCTCAATGCACGCCGAACGCGTCGAGCAGCCGGTACCAGCTCATCGCGAGCACCAGCGCCGGCGTGCGCAGCGCGGCGCCGCCCGGAAAGTCGCGATGGCGGATCCGGCCGAACAGGTCGAAGCGGCTCGCCTGCCCGTCGATCGCCTCCGCGATCAGCTTGCCCGCCAGCGCGGTCGTGTTCACGCCGTGCCCCGAAAAGCCCTGCGCGAAATACAGCGTCGGTGCGATGCGGCCGAAGTGCGGCGCGCGGTTCATCGTGATGTCGACGAAGCCACCCCATGCGTAGTCGATCTTCACGTCGGCGAGCTGCGGGAACGTCTTCAGCATGTCGCGGCGCATCGCGTCCGCGAGATTGCGCGGCGGCAGCGTCGAATAGCTGACCTTGCCGCCCCACACGATGCGCGTGTCGGGCGCCGGCCGGAAATAGTCGAGCACGAAGCGGCTGTCGCAGATCGCCGCGCGTGCCGGCATCAGCGCGGCCGCGCGCGCGTCGCCGAGCGGTTCGGTCGCGATCACGTAGGTGCCGACCGGCATGATCTTTCTCGACAGTGCGGGCGCGAGCGTGCCGACGTAGGTATTGCAGGCGAGCACGACGTAGCGCGCGCGCACGTGGCCGCGTTCCGTCTCGACCAGGTGCCCGCCCGCGATGTCGCGCACGCGCGTCGCGCAGCTGTCCTCGTGAATGCGCACGCCGGCCTCGGTCGCCGCGCGCGCGAGCCCGAGCGTGTAGTTGAGCGGATGCAGGTGGCCGCTGTCCGGGTCGTACAGGCCGCCGCGATAGCGTGTCGACTGCACGTAGTCGCCCAGATCGGCACCGTCGACGAAGCGGAAACGGTCGTAGCCGAAGCGCGTCGCCGCTTCGTCGCGCCAGCGCTTCAGCGCATCGACGTCGCGTGCGGTATTCGCGGCGGTCAGGTAGCCCGGCACGAACGCGCAGTCGATGCGGTGCTGCGCGATGCGCGACTTCACGAGCGACAGCGTTTCGATGCCCATGTCCCAGATCCGCTTCACGTCCTCTTCGGGCATGAAGCGGCCGAACGTGTCGATGTCGCAGGCGAAGCCGCCGATCAGCTGCCCGCCGTTGCGGCCGCTCGCCGCCCAGCCGACGCGCGACGCCTCGAGCACGGTCACCGAATGGCCGCGCTCCGCGAGATTCAGCGCCGCCGACAGCCCCGTCAGCCCGGCGCCGATCACGCAGACGTCGGCGTCCGTGGCGCCGTCGAGCGGCGCGTGGCGCGTGACGTCGTTGGCGGTCGCGGCGTAGTACGACGCGGTGTGCGGCTGGTTCGCGAATGTCTGCATGGTCGAAAGACGAAGAAGAAGGAAGTCAGAACAGCTCGCGCACGCGGTGATAGAGCATGCCGAGTTCGAGCGCCGGTTGCCGCCAGGCGTCGCCGCCCGGAAAGCGGCGATGGCGCACGCGCGCGAACAGGTCGAAGGTGCGCGTGTCGCCGGCGATCGCGTCGGCGATCGCGCGGCCCGCGATGCCGGTCAGCGCGACGCCGTGCCCGCTGAAGCCCTGCACGTAGAAGAAGTTCGGATCGAGCGCGCCGAAGTCCGGCGCGCGGTTGCGCGTGACGTCGACGAAGCCGCCCCACGCATGCGCGACGCGCACGTCGGCGAGCTGCGGGAACACGCGCACCATGCGCTGCCGGATCGCATCGGCGAGCGTGTCGGGCGACGCGCCGGCCGAATTCGCGCGGCCGCCGAACAGCATCCGGTTGTCGGCCGACAGCCGGAAATAGTCGAGAAAGAAGTTGTTGTCGCACACGGCTTCGCGCCGGGCGATCAATGCATCGGCGCGATCCTGCGCGAGCGGTTCGGTCGCGATGATGTACGACGCGATCGGCGCGATGCGCGCGGCCGTCGCGGCCGGCAGGATGCCACCCGGCCCCGCGTTGCAGCACGACACGACGAAGCGGCAGCGCACTTCGCCGCCGGGCGTACGCACGACGGGCCGTGCACCGCGCACGACGTCGAGCGCCGGCGTATGCGCGTGCAGGGCGACGCCTTCGCGGCGCGCGGCCTCGGCAAGACCGAGGCAGTACTTCAGCGGATGCAGATGGCCGGACAGCGGATCGTGGACGCCGGCGAGATAGCGCGTCGAGGCGATGCGCGTGCGGATCGCATCGGCATCGAGCCACGCGAGCGACGGATGACCCCAGCGCGACGTCGCCGCGTCCATCCACGCGCGCAAGGCGTCGACGCCGCGCGGCTTCGTCGCGACCGTCAGATAGCCGCGCGTGAAGTCGCACTCGATGCCGTAGCGCGCGATCCGCTCGGCGATCAGCGCGAGGCCGTCGAACGACAACGACCACGCGGCGCGCGCGCCGTCGGCGCCGAGCTGCCGCTCGATTTCGTCGTCCTTCGCGAAACCCGCGATCGCCTGGCCGCCGTTGCGGCCGGATGCGCCCCAGCCGGGACGGTGCGCGTCGATCACCGCGACCGATAGCCCGCGCGCGCGGCAGTCGAGCGCCGTCGAGAGCCCGGCGAAACCGGCGCCGATCACGCAGACGTCGACATCGAGCGCGCCGTCGAGCGGCGCGTCGTCGGCCGCGCGTACGACCGACGCTTCGTAGTACGAGTCGCGCGCGAGCGCATCGGCGCGGCGGGCAAAAGACTGCTTCATGAACGGACTCCTGAATGGCGACCGGCGGCGGTCGTGCGGCACCGCGCGCCGGCCGGCCGAAACGGCGCGGGGCGCGCGGCACCACGCGGTACCGTGCGCCCGCGCGAACGCGATCAGAACGAATAGATGAACTGCGTCGCGAGCAGATCGTTCGACTTGCCGTACGAACCGTCGTTGCGCAGGAACACCTTGTTGTTCGCCCAGTCGTGCCGGTATTCGACCTTCACGGTGATCTGCTGCGTCGGATAGAACAGCAGGTCGAGCGCGACGTCCTGACGGATCGCGCCCTTGCAGTCGAAGCCGAGCCCGCCGTTCGCCTTCGACGTCGCGAGGCAGTCCGCGTCGACGCCGAAGCCGTTGTACGGATCCATCCCGTTGCCGTTCAGCGCGATGCCGCCGCCGCCGCCGCCGTTCTTGCGGTTCACGAGCGCATCGTAGCGCAGCGTCACGCCCATGCGGCCGACCACCGGCGCGTTGAACTTGCGGTGCGCGAGCAGCGACAGCCCGTACCACTGCGCGAGCCCGCCGTTGTACGCCGCATGCTGCTGCTGGCCGTAGTCGAGTTCGGCGTTGTATTGCACGTCGGCGAGCGTGTAGGTCGCGTCCGCTTCTGCGAAGAAGAACGTGCCGTAGGCGCTCGGCGCGGCGCCGCCAACGCCGTACGACACGTTGCCGGTCGCCGGGTCGATCGCGCTCGGCAAGGTCTGCCGGCCGATGTTGAACGACCCGCCGATGTCGAGCGCGCTCGACCAGGTGTAGTCCGCGCGTGCGGTGAAGGTCGGCACCTTGTTGCTGGTCGTGATCGGATCGCCGAGCGCGTTGGTGCCGGTCTGCGTGACCGAGCCGTAGGTGCGGTACTGCTCGTTGCCGAGGAAGAACTTCCACGCCCAGGCGCCCTTCGTGTAGTTCATGCCCGCGCCGACGTAGCTGCCCGGATCGGAGAAGTCGTACAGCAGGTTGTGCGTGAGCGTGAGCATCTGGTTCGACTGCTGGACCTCGTAGCCGCCGAAGCTCGGAATCAGGCCGGCGACGAGCGTCGTCGTCGCGGTGATCGGCACGTTCACGACCGCCGTGTTCAGCAGGTTGTCGGTAATCGAGCCGCGCGAGTTCTGCAGCAGCGTGATGCCGTTGCCGCGGTTCGGCATCAGCGTGATCTCGGCCGACGGAGCCATCGGGCCGACGCCGAACGTCTTCTTGATGTCGAGATAGAGGTCGCCGAACGTGCTGTTGAAGTAGTTGTACGCGTTCTCGTGGTTCGCGAACAGGAACGACGACGTGCCGGCCGCGCGGTTGTAGATGTAGGTCGGGTCGATGTAGCCGGTCACCGACAGCCCCGCGAGCGGCCCGACGTTCGCCGCGTCGGTCAGCGTGTCGACCTTCAGCTGCTGGCTCGCGATCTGCTGCTTCATCTCGGTCACGTCGTCGTTGGTCAGCATGGCCGGCGCCTTGCCGTAATCAGGCGAGCCCGGATCGGCGGCCACCGCGACCGGTGCGACGGGGGCCTTCGTGCCGCCCGACGTATTCGCGGCGGCGCCCGGCCGCGCGGCGAGCTGCGCCTGCATCGCCTTCATCTGCTGCTGCAGCGCCGCCACCTGCGCCTGCAGCGCCTTGATCTGCGCGGATGTCGAGTCGGCCAGCGCGATGCCCGGCAGTGCGCCGGCCACCAGCAGACAGATCAGTTTCTTCTTCATTGCGGATTCTCCTTGTCGTGCGCGTCGTCAATGCGTGGTCGAACGGCGCGCCGCCTAGCGCGACGCGCCGGGTTGTTTTCGGTACGGATGGCAGGGCGGGCTTACGCGGCCGCGAACGCGTGCTTCAAATCGGCCACGCGTCGGCGTTCGCGCGCGATCATCATCTGGTTCACGACGATCACGCCGATCGTCACGGCGGTGATGAACAGCGTCGCGAGTGCATTCATCTCCGGATTGAGTCCGAGCCGCACGCGCGAGAACACGACGAGCGGCAGCGTCGTCGAGCCGGGGCCCGACAGGAACGCCGACAGCACCAGATCGTCGATCGACAGCGTGAACGACAGCAGCCAGCCCGACAGCAGCGCCTGCGAGATCAGCGGCAGCGTGACGACGAAGAAGACCTTCAACGGCGTCGCGCCGAGATCGAGCGCCGCCTCCTCGAGCGACTTGTTCATCTCTTTCACGCGCGACTGCACGATGATCGCGACGTACGACACGCAGAGCATCACGTGGCCGATCCAGATCGTCACCATCCCGCGGCCCTTCGGCCAGCCGAACATCTGCTCGAGCGCGACGAACAGCAGCAGCAGCGAGATCCCTTGAATCACTTCGGGAATCACGAGCGGCGCGTTGATCATCCCCGTGTAGAGCGTGAAGCCGCGGAAGCGCCCGAAGCGCGCGAGCACGAAGCCGGCCCAGGTGCCGATCACGACCGACGCGGTCGCGGTCAGCAGGCCGATCTTCAGCGACAGCCAGGCGGCCGTCAGCAGCTCGTCGTCCTGCCAGAGCGCCGCATACCACTTCAGCGAGAAGCCGGACCACACGGTGACCAGCTTCGACTCGTTGAACGAGTACACGACGAGGCTGATGATCGGGATGTACAGAAACAGGAAGCCGAAGGCGAGAACGCCCGTCGACAGCGGTTTGCTCGGCTTGATCATTTCGCTTCCTCCAGTTCCTTGACCTGGTAGTACTGGAACAACGCCATCGGCACGAGCAGCAGCAGCACCATCGCGACGGTGACCGCGGACGCCATCGGCCAGTCCATGTTGTTGAAGAACTCATCCCACATGACGCGCCCGATCATCAGCGTGTCGGCGCCGCCGAGCAGCTCCGGAATCACGTATTCGCCGACCGCCGGAATGAACACGAGCAGGCTGCCCGCGATGATTCCGTTTTTCGACAGCGGCAGCGTGATGCGCGTGAATGCGACCCACGGCTTCGCGCCGAGGTCGTATGCGGCTTCGAGCAGCGTGAGGTCCATCTTCACGAGGTGCGCGTACAGCGGCATCACCATGAACGGCAGGTACGAATAGACCATCCCGATGTAGACGCCCGCGTCGCTGTGATAGAGCCGCAGCGGCGTGTGGATGATGCCGAGCGCGATCAGCGCGTGGTTCAGCAGGCCGTCGTCCTTCAGGATGCCGATCCACGCGTACACGCGAATCAGGAACGACGTCCAGAACGGCAGCATCACGGCCATCATCAGCACGTTGCGCGTGCCGGGCTCCGAGCGCGCGATGTAGTACGCCATCGGATAGCCGATCAGCAGGCAGAACACCGTCGATACGGCCGCCATCTTCAGCGAGCTGAGATAGGTCGCGACGTACAGGTCGTCCTGCAGCAGAAACGCGTAGTGCGACAGTTGCAGCGCGAAGTGCACGACGCCGTCCTTGACCTGCACGAGCGACGTGTACGGCGGAATGCCCATCACCTGATCGGCGAAGCTGATCTTCAGCACCAGCACGAACGGCAGCGCGAAGAAGACCGCGAGCCACAGGAACGGCACGCCGATCGCGACGCTGCGCCCGGACGGCAGCAGGCGAGACAGCGTGGGGAAACGCGCGCGGCGGCGCGGCGCCGCGGCAGCCGGCACGGCGCCGGGCGACACCGGCGCGGACGAAGGGGAAGCGGAGGTTCTCATCGTCGGCTCCTCACTGCGTCAGCACGACGCCGCTCGCCGGCGACCACGAGACGAACACGTCGTCGTTCCACGACGGCGCGCCGTCGTGCATCAGATGCGAGCTCGACAGGTTCGACACGACCGTCTTGCCGCTCGGCAGCCGCACGTGATACAGCGAGTAGCTGCCCATGTAGGCGATGTCGGTGACGACGCCGCGCGCCCAGTTGTGCGGTGCCTTCGGCTTCTCGCGCGACACGTGCACGCGCTCGGGGCGCACCGAGATGCCGACCGGCATCCCGAGCGGTCCCGTCACGCCGTGGCTCACGTACATGCGTGTTTCGAGATCGTCGCTCTCGACGAAGATGTGGTCGGGCTCGTCCTCGACGACGCGGCCCTCGAACAGGTTCGTCGAGCCGATGAATTCGGCCGAGAAGCGGCTGTTCGGATACTCGTAGACTTCGCCCGGCGTGCCGATCTGCACGATGCGGCCTTCGCTCATCACCGCGAGGCGGCTCGCCATTGTCATCGCTTCTTCCTGATCGTGCGTGACCATCACGCAGGTCACGTCGACCTTGTCGATGATGTTGACGAGTTCGAGCTGCGTCTTCTGCCGGATCTTCTTGTCGAGCGCGGACATCGGCTCGTCGAGCAGCAGCAGCTTCGGACGCTTGACGAGCGAGCGCGCGAGCGCGACGCGCTGCTGCTGGCCGCCCGACAGCTGGTGCGGCTTGCGCTTCGCGTACTTGCTCATCTGCACGAGCGCGAGCGCATCGGCGACGCGCTCGCGAATCTCGTGCTTCGGCGTGCCTTCCTGCTTCAGCCCGAACGCGACGTTCGATTCGACGCTCATGTGCGGAAACAGCGCGTACGACTGGAACATCATGTTCACCGGCCGGCGGTACGGCGGCAGCGACGCGAGATCTTCGCCGTCGACGTAGATCTTGCCCGACGTCGCGGTTTCGAGGCCGGCGAGCATGCGCAGCAGCGTCGACTTGCCGCAGCCCGAACTGCCGAGCAGCGCGAACAGCTCGTTCTTCGCGATCGTCAGGTTCACGTTGTCGACGGCGGTGCTGTCGCCGAACTTCTTCACGACGTTTTCGATGCGCACGAACGCGTCGTTGGCCGCACGGACCGGCGCGGCCGGCTGCACGTGGCGCGCAGCGGCGGAAGAGGGAATCGATTGCATGGGAGTCACCATTCGTTCTTCACGGATTGCAGGCGCGAGCGCTCCCGCACGAGGCGCGCAACGCGACTCGCGGAAAACGGCTCGGGCCGGATGGAACAGGTGCGCGCGGCGCGCGCGGGCGGACCCTGTCCGCGAATGTCAGGCGCGCGGCAGGCGGGCGGCCTGCGCGACGCCGTGCGGCATCGCGGTCAGTGGCCGGTCTTCAGCTGCGCCCACAGGCGGTTTTCCAGCCGCAGGATCTCGGCCGGCATCGGCTTCATCAGCACCATCTTCTTCAGCACCTCTTCCGAGGGATACACGGTCGGGTCCTGGGCGACGGCCGGCGTCACGAACTGGCGCGCGGCCTTGTTCGCGGTCGGATAGAACACCGTGTTCGTGATGGCCGCGTTGACCTTCGGATCGGACACGTAGTTGATCCACTTCAGCGCGTTCTCGGGATGCGGCGCATCCTTCGGGATCACCATCACGTCGAACCACAGCAGCCCGCCTTCCTTCGGATTGGCGAAGCGGATGTCGTACGAGCGCTTCGCTTCGGCCGCGCGGCGATGCGCGATGCCGACGTCGCCCGACCAGCCGAGCGCGACGCAGACGTCGTTGTTCGCGAGGTCGTTGATGTAGCCCGACGAATTGAACTGCGTGATGTACGGCCGGACTTTCTTCAGCACGTCGAAGGCGGCCTGATAGTCGGCCGGATTCGTGCTGTTCGGGTTCTTGCCCATGTATTGCAGCGTGGCCGCGAACACGTCGACGGCCTGATCGAGGATCGACACGCCGCAGCTCTTCAGCTTCTCCATGTTGGTCGGATCGAACACGAGCGCCCAGCTGTCGACGGGCGCCTTGTCGCCGAGCGCCTTCTTCACCGCCTGCACGTTGTAGCCGATCCCGTCGGTGCCGTATGCCCAGGGCACGCCGTACTGGTTGCCCGGATCGGCGTCGGAGATCATCTTCATCAGCACGGGATCGAGGTTCGCGAGATTGGGCAGCTTCGACTTGTCGAGCTTCTGGTACACGCCGGCCTGAATCTGCTTGGCCATGTAGTTCGACGTCGGCACGACGATGTCGTAGCCCGAGCTGCCGGCGAGCAGCTTGGCCTGCAGCGTGTCGTCGCTGTCGTAGTTGTCGTACTTCACGTGGATGCCGGTCTGCTTCTGGAAGTTCGGAATCGTGTCCGGCGCGATGTAGTCGGACCAGTTGTAGACGTTCAGCTCGTCGGCATGCGCCGATGGGCTGGCGACGGACGTGAACGCGGCCGCTGCGGCAAGGGCAGCGGCGGAGCAGGCATGACGAAGAAAGCGAGCACGCATGGTGGAGTTCCCCTGGTTGTGGCGGCGTGCGGCGCCCGCCGCACACCTGTAGGCAAAGCCGTTACGAAAGGCCCAGCTGCTGGGCGGTCGCATCGACGGCCCGCTTCGCCTTCGACACGAGTTCATCGATTTCCTGCCGCGAGATCACGAGCGGCGGCGACAGCAGCATCCGGTCGCCGGTCGCGCGCATGATCAGGTTGCCGTTGAAGCAGAAGTCGCGGCACATCGTGCCGACGTCGCCGCCGTTCGCGAAGCGGCGGCGTTCGGCCGGCGCCTCGGCGAGCTGCAGGCTCGCGACGAGCCCGTGGCCGTGCACTTCGCCGACGATCGGATGACGTGCGAACGTCTCGCGCATCAGTGCCTGGAAGTACGGGCCCGTGTCGCGCTTCACGCGCTCGACGATGCCCTCGTCGCGCAGCAGCTTGAGGTTCGCGACCGCCACCGCCGCGGCCACCGGATGCCCCGAATACGTGAGCCCGTGATTGAATTCGCCGTTGTCGATGATTGGCCGCGCGACGCGCTCGTGAATGCCGACCGCGCCCATCGGCACGTAGCCCGACGTGAGCCCCTTGGCCATCGTGATCAGATCGGGTTCGAAGCCGAAGTGCTGATGCGCGAACCATTCGCCGGTACGGCCGAAGCCGCCGATCACTTCGTCGGCGACGAGCAGAATGTCGTACTTGCGGCAGATTCGCTGGATTTCCGGCCAGTACGTCGACGGCGGAAAGATCACGCCGCCGGCACCCTGGAACGGCTCGCCGATGAATGCCGCGACATTCTCCGCGCCGAGCTCGAGAATCTTCGCTTCGAGCTGCTGCGCACGCGCGAGGCCGAACGCTTCGGGCGTCTCGCCCGGCTGCGCTTCGCCGAAGAAATACGGCTGATCGATATGGACGATGTGCTCGACCTTCGACGGCATCTGCTCGTGCATGTAGCCCATGCCGCCGAGCGTGCCGCCCGCGATCGTCGAGCCGTGATAGCCGTTCTTGCGCGAAATCACGTACTTCTTCTGCGGCTTGCCCTGCACGCGCCAGTACTGATGCACGACGCGCAGCACGGTGTCGTTGCCTTCCGAGCCGCTGTTGCAATAGAAGAAGTGGTTGAAGCCGGGCGGCGTGACTTCGGCCAGCATCGCCGAGAGTTCGATCACCGGCGGGTGCGTGGTCTTGAAGAACGTGTTGTAGAACGGCAGCTCTTGCAGTTGCCGATAAGCGGCGTCGGCCAGCTCCTTGCGGCCGTAGCCGACGTTCACGCACCAGAGCCCGGCCATGCCGTCGATGATCTGGTTGCCGTCGGAGTCCCACAAATAGACGCCGTCGGCCTTCACGATCACGCGGCTGCCGGCGCGGTTCAGCGCGCCCATGTCGGAGAACGGATGGATGTGGTGCGCGGCGTCGAGCGCGCGGTATTCGGCGGTCGAGCGCGCCTGCGTCGCGCGGGCCGCCGGTGCGGCGGGCTGGATCCACGCGGATTCGTTGCGATAGGTCATGTTTCCTCCGGATTGCGGTTGTGCGCGCTTACACGTGCAGCAGCAGATGACGGCGTTCCCACGAGCTGATCACGCGGAAGAACGCTTCGTATTCGGTCTCCTTCAGCGCGAAATACGCTTTCAGGAACTTGTGGCCGAGGATCTCGCCGAGCGGCTCGCATGCCGACATCAGCGTGAGCCCGTCCTCGAGATTGCGCGGCAGCTGATACGGCAGCGAGTAGCCGTCGCTGACGAGCGGCTCGGTCGGCTCGAGCCGCTGCGTGATGCCGAGATAGCCGGCCGCGAGCGTCGCGGCGAGCGCCAGATACGGATTGCAGTCGACGCCCGGAATCCGGTTCTCGATGCGCCGCGCGGCCGGGCTCGAATGCGGAATGCGAAAGCCGACCGTGCGGTTGTCGTAGCCCCACTGCACGTTGATCGGCGCGGCCATGAACCGCGACAGCCGGCGATACGAGTTGATGTACGGCGCGAAGATCGGCATCAGCGCGGGCGTGTACTTCTGCAAGCCGGCGAGGAAGTTGTAGAACATCGACGTCGCGCCGCCCGTTTCCGGCGACGTGAACAGGTTCTGGCCGCTTTCCTCGTCGACGATGCTCTGATGCACGTGCATTGCCGAGCCCGGTTCGCCTTCCATCGGCTTCGCCATGAAGGTCGCGTACATGTTGTGACGCAACGCCGCTTCGCGCACCGTGCGCTTGAACAGGAACACCTGATCGGCGAGCGACAGCGCATCGCCGTGCATGAAGTTGATCTCCATCTGCGCGGCACCGACTTCATGGATCAGCGTGTCGATGTCGAGGTCCTGCGTCTCGCAGTATTCGTAGATGTCTTCGAACAGCGGATCGAACTCGTTGACGGCCTCGATCGAATACGACTGGCGGCCCGTTTCCGGCCGGCCCGTGCGGCCGACGGGCGGACGCAGCGGCAGGTCGGGGTCCTTGTTCATGTCGACCAGATAGAACTCGAGCTCGGGCGCGACGACCGGCTTCCAGCCTTTCTTCTTGTACAGGTCGAGCACGCGGCGCAGCACGTAGCGCGGCGAGATCTCGACGGGCGAGCCGTCGAAGTGCACGCAGTCGTGGATCACCTGCGCGGTCGGATCGACGGCCCACGGAATCAGCCGGATCGTCGACGTGTCGGGTACGCACACCATGTCGGGATCGGTGACGCCGGAGAGCGACCCGTCGTCCGGATAGTCGCCGGTGACGGTCTGCACCATCACGGCCTGCGGCAGCCGCATCGATTCGCCGGACGTGAACTTGTTGCGCGGCGTGATCTTGCCGCGCGCGATGCCGGCCATGTCGGGAATGATCGCTTCGATCTCGGTAATCCGGTGCTGCTTCAGAAAGTCTTCGATGTCTTGCATGTTCGTTCTCGTAAGTGGGTCCGCGCGCTCAGGCGAGCGCAGCGGCGGGCCGGGCATGCGAACGCGCGTCGCGGCGCGCGCGGCACGCACCGCCGAACGCGCGGAAGATCGCGCTCGACAGCGGGTCGTACGCGTGCCGCCATTCCGGATGCCATTGCACGGCGAGCGCGAAGGCGCGCGCATCGACGACGCTGACGGCCTCGATCAGCCCGTCCGGCGCGACGGCTTCGATCGCGAGGCTCGAACCGAGCTGCGCGATGCCTTGCTTGTGCAGCGAATTCACCTGCACTTCGTCGCGGCCGCCGGCGAGCTTGTGCAGGATGCCGCCCGGCGTCACCCGCACCGTGTGCGCGGGGCCGTACTGCACGTTCAGCGGCGCGTCGTCGTCCTCGCGGTGATCGGCGAGGCCCGGCACTTCGTGCACGCGCTGATGCAGCGTGCCGCCGCAGACGACGTTCAGCTCCTGAAAGCCGCGGCATACCGCAAGCACGGGCACGCCGGCCGCGATCGCGGCGCGCATCAGCGGCAGCGTCGTCGCATCGCGGGCCGGGTCGTGCTTCGTGCCCGGTGCGCTCGGTTCGCCGCCGTATCGGTGCGGCTCGATGTTCGAATAGCTGCCGGTAAACAGCAGGCCGTCGACGACGTCGAGCACGTCGTCGACCGATTGGCGTTCGCCGAGCGCGGGCAGCAGCATCGCGAGCGCCTGCGCGCCGTCGACGATGGCGGCGACGTACTTGTCGCCGACCGTATGCGACGCGTGTGCGCCGATCTGCGTGTAGTCGGCGGTGATGCCGACGAGAGGTTTCCTTTCCATGACGTCGATCAGTGCTCCATAGGATCGTTGCACGCGCATCGCCGCGTCGGGAAAAACGCAGGCGTGCAACGGCCCCGCAGCCTCGCGAAACACGCGAGGCCGCTGCCAAGGGCGCGCAGCGGGACGACAGCGCGATCGGCGCTGCGCATGACGGTCAGGCCGTCGTTCGTTTCATTGCGGCATGCGCCGCGGCAATGAGCGTGCGAACGCATTCCGTCACCGCGCGCGAGCGGCGGCTGACGAATCGGCTAACGAAACGAACGACGTGCAGAAAGGAGAGGCGCTACGGCAGCAGCGATGCCACTTCGTCGGTATCGACGGCGACGAATGCGCGTGCGGACACGGCGTTGTGACGCCGAACGGAACGACGAGACAGGATGGTGTAGATGGACAGATGCAGCAGGCGAGGACTATGCCAGCCGCAACTGCCGTCGGAAGCGGGAGCGGCGCTGCGCAGACTTCGCACATCGCCTCGATCCCACCTCACCAGAGGGCCACGGACTCTCACGATTACACTCGACTGGTTCGTTGAAAGTATTGAACACCTGATCGTTTCAACGCGCGGGGCGTTTAAAATAATCGAGGCGCCGGTTTTGCGTCATTTACATCGACGGGTATCGATTTTTGCACTGCGATAACCCGTTTTGGCGTTGATGCAAGCCAATGACGCCAACCTGAGAGCCAGCATATACGAGCCAAAAACGGCGTCAAATGTTTTTTGACGGTGTCGTATCAGGGCTTTCCCGATGCAGTCCGAACAAAATATTCGACAAAGGAATAAGCTCGGACGTGTTCATTATTTCGATCGGCTTTCAGGGTTTTCCCCGCTGATGCGCGGCATAAAGTGATTAGAATATTCAACGGCTGCTCCAGCGTCGTTTTCACTTTTTCACCGCGCCTATCGTGTCCGAAACCGAATCGAAGTCCACCGAAGTCGCCGAGCGCCTGCGTTTCGTGCGCAACAAGCATGGCCTGTCGCAGCGCGAACTCGCGAAGCGCGCGGGCGTCACCAACGGCACGATCTCGCTGATCGAGCAGGGGCGCGTCAGTCCTTCCGTCGGGTCGCTGAAGAAGCTGCTCGAATGCATTCCGATGAGCCTCGCGGAGTTCTTCACGTTCGAGCTCGTCGAGTCGCGTTCGGTCGTGTCGCGTCGCGACGAGATGCCGAACCTCGGCAACGAGTCGCTCGCGTTTCATCTCGTCGGCGCCGGCGTGAAGGATCGCAACATGTGCATCATGCGCGAGATCTATCAGCCGCACGCCGATACGGGCCCCGAGATGCTCGCGCATGCGGGGCACGAGGGCGGCGTCGTCGTGTCGGGCCGGCTCGAGCTGACCGTCGACGGCGCGACGTGGCTGCTCGACCCCGGAGACGGCTACTACTTCGAGAGCCGTTTGCCGCACCGTTTTCGCAATCCCAGCGCGGACCAGATTTGCGAGGTCGTGTCGGCCAATTCGCCGGCGACCTTCTGACCGCGCGTCACCACATTCGCGGCGGCCGCGCATCGCGCGCACCGGACGTCGAGCCGCGAATGCCATCACATTGAGGCATCCTGATGAACAAGTTGACTTTGGCTGACTGGCAGGACAAGGCGGCGTCGCTCGCGATCGAAGGGCGCGCATTCATCGACGGCACGCTGCGCGATGCGCATGGCGGCCGCACGTTCGACTGCGTGAGCCCGATCGACGGCCGCGTGCTGACGAAGGTCGCCGATGGCGGCGAAGCCGACGTGAACGCAGCCGTCGCGGCCGCACGGCGCGCCTTCGACGCGGGCGTCTGGGCCGGCCTGAATCCGCGTGCGCGCAAGGCCGTGCTGCTGCGCTGGGCCGCGCTGATGCGCGCGCATCTCGACGAGCTCGCGCTGCTCGAAACGCTCGATGCCGGCAAGCCGATCGGCGACACGACGACGGTCGACGTGCCGGGCGCCGCGTACTGCGTCGAGTGGTTCGCGGAAGCGATCGACAAGGTCGGCGGCGAAGTGGCGCCGGCCGATCATCATCTGGTCGGGCTCGTCACGCGCGAGCCGGTCGGCGTCGTCGCGGCGGTCGTGCCGTGGAATTTCCCGATCCTGATGGCCGCATGGAAGTTCGGCCCCGCGCTCGCGGCCGGCAACAGCGTCGTGCTGAAACCGTCGGAGAAGTCGCCGCTCACCGCGATCCGCGTCGCGCAGCTCGCGTTCGAGGCCGGCATCCCGCCGGGCGTGTTCAACGTCGTGCCGGGCGCGGGCGAACCGGGCAAGCTGCTCGCGCTGCATCCGGACGTCGACTGCATCGCGTTCACGGGCTCGACGGCGGTCGGCAAGCTGATCATGCAGTACGCGGCGCAGTCGAACCTGAAGCGCGTGTGGCTCGAACTCGGCGGCAAGTCGCCGAACATCGTGCTGCCCGATTGCCCGGATCTCGACCGTGCGGCACAGGCGGCGGCCGGGGCGATCTTCTACAACATGGGCGAGATGTGCACGGCCGGCTCGCGCCTGCTCGTGCATCGCGACATCAAGGACGCGTTCGTCGAAAAGCTCGTCGCGGCCGCGCGCGCGTACGTGCCCGGCAATCCGCTCGATCCGTCGGTGTCGATGGGGGCGATCGTCGATCGCGTCCAGCTCGAGCGCGTGCTCGGCTATATCGACGCGGGCCGCAAGGAGGGCACGCTCGTCACGGGCGGCGCGCGTGTGAAGGAAGAGACGGGCGGCTTCTACGTCGAGCCGACCGTGTTCGAGGTGAAGCCCGACGCGAAGATCGCGCGCGAGGAAATTTTCGGGCCGGTGCTGTCGCTGATCGTGTTCGACGATGTCGACGAGGCCGTGCGGATCGCGAACGACACCGAATACGGGCTTGCGGCCGCCGTGTGGACGTCGAACCTGACGACCGCGCACGACGTGTCGCGCCGGCTGCGCGCGGGCACCGTGTGGGTGAACTGCTACGACGAGGGCGGCGACATGAACTTCCCGTTCGGCGGCTACAAGCAGTCGGGCAATGGCCGCGACAAGTCGCTGCACGCGCTCGAGAAGTACACGGAACTGAAGTCGACGCTCGTGCGGCTGCGCTGACGTGCATGCGCGCGCATCGTCGAGCGACGATGCGCGCGGTGCGCGTTACGCGCTGCGCAGCGCCGGATGGAACCCGGCTGCCTCGATGACGGCCTGCACGCGCTCGGCGCCTTGCGCGGATTCGACCTTGACGGTCTTCGCCGCGACGTCGATATCGAGCTTCGCGCCCGGATCGGCGGCCGTCACCGCGCGCGTGATCGCGCTGGCGCAGCCGCCGCAGGTCATGTCCTGAACTTCGAATTCCATCGTGCTCTCTCCTTGGCTGATTGACGGTCGATGAATGGTCCGATGATGAAGCTTGCCACGGTGGGAAGGTCAAGCGTCGTCATCGGTGCGTTCGGCGTCGCGCGCTGTCGGCCGCGCGTAAGGCGGTCGTCCGACGAATGCGTGCGGCAGGATACGCGCGCCGCTCGGTGTTTGGCCGAATTGACCGCGCACGCGCGGCGGCGCATTTGCGTATGAGCCTTGTCGGGCCGCACGCGCTGCGCGCGCTATGGAGCGGCATCCCCATTGCGTTCACAAGGGCATTCGGATTGAAAATGCGAATCGCTCTTAGTATCGAGGCCCCTCAAGCTCTGTTCGGTCTTCGATCATGAATCGTATCGCTTTCGGTTTCGCGCTGGCGCTGATCGGCGCCAGCGTCACGCCCGCGTTCGCGGCGGACGACGTCGTCAACCTGACGCTGAAGGATCACAAGTTCTCGCCGGACGGCGTGACGATCCCGGCCGGCAAGAAGGTGAAGTTCGTCGTGAAAAACCTCGACGCGACGCCGGCCGAATTCGAAAGCGACGACTTCAAGGCCGAGAAGGTCGTTCCGGCCGGCAAGTCGGTCGAGATTCTCGTCGGGCCGCTGAAGGCCGGCACGTACGAGTTTCACGACGAGTACCACGAAGCGCAGTCGAAGACGCATCTGACCGTCAAGTAAGCCTCCATGCTGTCCACTGCGCTGATCGTCTTCCGGGAAGTGCTCGAGGCCGCGCTCGTGGTCTCGATCGTGATGGCCGCCACGCGCGGCGTGCCGCGGCGCGGCTGGTGGGTCGGCGGCGGGCTGGTCGGCGGCGTGATCGGCGCGGGGCTGATCGCGGCGTTCGCCGACGTGATCTCGCAGTGGGCGTCGGGAATGGGGCAGGAAGTCTTCAACGCCGGCGTGATGTTCGTCGCGACGCTGATGCTCGCGTGGCACAGCATCTGGATGAGCCGCCACGGCCGCGAAATGGCGATGCAGATGAACGCGGTGGGCCGTGCGGTCGCCGCGGGCAGCAAGCCGCTGACGGGGCTCGCGATCGTCGTCGGCGTCGCGGTGCTGCGCGAAGGCTCGGAAGCCGTGCTGTTCCTGTACGGGATCGCCGCGGGCGACCCCGGCCAGACGCCGCAGATGATCGCCGGCGGCCTGCTCGGCGTGCTCGGCGGTGCGGGGCTCGGCTACGCGATGTATGCGGGGCTGCTGCAGATTCCGCTGAAGCGTCTGTTCTCGGTCACGAACTGGCTGATCGTGCTGCTCGCGGCCGGCATGGCGAGCCAGTGCGTCGGCTTCCTGCTCGCGGCCGGCCTCGTGCCGTCGTGGGGCGACACGATCTGGGATACGTCCTGGCTGCTGAAGGAATCGAGCCTCGTCGGCAAGGCGCTGCATACGCTGATCGGCTATACCGCGCGGCCGGCCGGCATCCAGATCGCCGCGTACGTCGCGACGCTCGCGGCGATCGTCGTGCTGTCGCGCGTCGTCGGGCGTCAGCAGCGCACGGTGCAGCCGCCGCGTTCGGCGGCGTAGCGCGCGTTTGCGGATCGCAGATGAAAGAAGGGGCGTCGTGGACGCCCCTTCTTTCGTTTGGCACGGCGACAACCGCACGCGTACCGCTGCGGCGACCGGCGCGATCCGGCGAATCGGTCAGCGGTGGTTGTCGATCCACGCGCGCGCCCATTCGAGCCCTGCTTCGCGCGCTTCGTCCTCGGTATCGAACACGCCGAGCACGCCCGACGCTTCGACGAGCTTGTTGTTCTGCGTGATCGTGCCGCTCGCCGCGAAGCGCTCCGGCTGCAGGATCTCGTCCTGCTGCAGGATCGCGTGGCCCCAGATCTGGTAGCCGCAATAGTTTTCCGCTTCCATCATCGCGTCACCTCGGCCGCGCCGTGGCGCGTGCCGACGCGCAGCACGTTGCCGTCCGGCGTGTACTGTCGCGGAATGTCGGAGAAGTCGAGCGCGTGCGGTGCATCGGGCGCGGCCGGCTGCATCACGGTGAGCCGGCCCGGCGCGGGCTGCTCGACGGGACGCGGCGCGACCGGCGTGTCGACCGCGGCGGGCGCGCGATGCGGCTCGGCTTTCAGCGCTTGCGCGACACGGCGCTTGTGTGGCGGCTTCGCGATGGCTTTCGATTGCGCGCTTGCGTGCTTCTCCGCGCCTTTGGTCGCATGCGCGTCGGCGCTCGGGCGTGCACCCGGCGTGCGCGAAGGCGTACGAGCCGCCGGCAAGCGCGCCTCGGGCGGGTTCCAGACCTCGACGTAGTGCTCGGCCGCCCAGCCCGTCGACGCGAACGTCAGCGCCAGCAATCCGCATCCAAACAGTCTTACCATGGTCTCTCCGTCAAATTCTTTTCGGCGCGCGAGGGCGGCCGGCGAGGCGTAAAGGCGTGCTCAGGAGAACACCTCGAGCCCGTGCTTCTCGACGATCTGCAGCATGCGCGCTGCGATGCCGCTCGGCCGCTTGTCGCCCTGTTCCCATTGGCGGATCGTCGACGTCGTCGTGTTCAGATAGAGCGCGAACACGCTCTGGCTGACGTTGACCGATTTGCGGATGCGCGCAATCGCCTCCGGCGCGAACTGCGGCGCGGCCTCGATGCAGAGCGCGTCGTATTCGCGCATCGTCTTCTTGTCGATCAGGTTGGCGCGATAAAGACCGGACGCGGCGCTGTGGATCGCCTCCGTTGCGTCGCTCTTGAACCGACTCTTAGCCATTGCAAATCTCCACAAGCTCATCCAGTGCGATCAGCGTTGCGAGGTCGCCGTCGGTGCGATGCCCGAAATCGACCGCAAGCTGTCTGAAGACGCGCAGTTCGCGTTCGTCGATGTCGTCCCGGTCGCATTTCGCGAACAGGAACACGAACACCCACGCCTGCTCGATCCTGCCCAGCACGATTGCGCGCCGACGGTTGCCGTCGAGGCGCTTCTTCCAGACGTTGCCGCCGAGATCGACGCCCTGGCCGCGCGCCAGCTCGCGCACTGCGCGGCATAGCTCGGCGTCGACGATTCTCGCTTTTCGGGCGGCCTTGTGAAACCACTTGGTCTTGAAAACGCGTCGTGCGGAAGCAGGCATGACGGGCCGATCGAGCTAGCACAGCATTATATACCACTTAGTGGTATAAATCTCGCGCTGGCCGAACGGCCGACAGCAGCCGGCCCGGCACCGGCGCGCGACCGGGATGGCCCCGTGGGGCGTTCCCGAGCGCGGTACTGCCTTATTCCACCGTCACCGACTTCGCGAGGTTCCGCGGCTTGTCGACGTCGGTGCCGCGCGCGCATGCGGTGTGATACGCGAGCAGCTGCAGCGGCACCACGTGCAGGATCGGCGACAGTTGCCCGTAGTGCTCGGGCATCCGGATCACGTGCAGGCCGTCGCCGTTGACGATCTGCGTGTCCGCATCGGCGAACACGTACAGCTCGCCGCCGCGCGCACGCACTTCCTGCATGTTCGATTTCAGCTTCTCGAGCAGCGTGTCGTTCGGCGCAACGGTAATCACCGGCATCGCTTCGGTGACGAGCGCGAGCGGGCCGTGCTTCAGCTCGCCGGCCGGATACGCCTCCGCGTGGATGTACGAGATTTCCTTCAGCTTCAGCGCGCCTTCGAGCGCGATCGGGTAGTGCAGCCCGCGGCCGAGGAACAGCGCGTTTTCCTTGCGCGCGAATTCGTCGGCCCACGCGATGATCTGCGGCTCGAGCGCGAGCACGCTGTTCAGCGCGGCCGGCAGATGGCGAAGCTGCTTCAGATATTCCGTTTCCTGCGCGGCGTCGACGTGCCCGCGCAGCTTGCCGAGCGTCGCGGCGAGCACGAACAGCGCGACGAGCTGCGTCGTGAACGCCTTCGTCGACGCGACGCCGATCTCGGTGCCCGCGTGCGTGAGGAACTGCATGCCGGTCAGGCGCACCATCGCGCTCGTCGCGACGTTGCAGATCGCGAGCGTGTGCGTATGGCCGAGCGCTTGCGCGTGCTTGAGCGCGGCGAGCGTGTCGGCCGTTTCGCCGGACTGCGAGATCACCAGCACGAGCTGGCGCGGGTTCGGCACCGAGTCGCGATAGCGGTATTCGCTCGCGATCTCGACCTGCGTCGGGATCTTCGCGATCGACTCGAGCCAGTATTTCGCCGTCAGCCCCGAGTAGTAGCTCGTGCCGCACGCGAGGATCAGCAGGCTGTCGATCTGCGCGAACGCGGCGGGCGCGGCGTCGCCGAACAGCGTCGCGTCGAACGCGTCCGTCTGCGGTACCGTGTCGCCGATCGCGCGCGGCTGCTCGAAGATTTCCTTCTGCATGAAGTGGCGATACGGGCCGAGTTCGACCGCGCCGCCGTAGGCGCTGACCACGCGGATCTCGCGCTGCGCGAGCGCGCCGTGGCGATCGACGATCTTCACGCCGTCGAGCGACAGCTCGCAGACGTCGCCTTCCTCGAGGAACGTGAAGCGGTCGGTGCTGCCGGCGAGCGCAAGCGCGTCGGACGCGACGAAGTTCTCGCCGTCGCCGTGGCCGACCACGAGCGGCGAGCCCTGACGCGCGCCGACGACCGTATGCGGCTGATCCTTGTGGATCACCGCGATGGCATACGCGCCGTGCAGCTGCTGCACCGCTTCGCGCACGGCGTCGAACAGATCGCCGCGGTAGAGGCTGTGCACGAGGTGCGCGATTACTTCGGTGTCCGTTTGCGACACGAACTCGTAGCCCTTCGCGCGCAGCGCGTCGCGCAGCGGCTCGAAGTTTTCGATGATGCCGTTGTGCACGAGCGCGAGCGCGCCGGACGAGAAGATCGGATGCGCGTTGTGCGTCACGGGCGCGCCGTGCGTCGCCCAGCGCGTATGCGCGATGCCGGTCGTGCCTTCGAGGTGCGAGTCGCGAACCTGCGCGTCGAGATCGGCGACGCGCGCGACGCTGCGCGCGCGCTTGGGCGCATCCGCTTCGAGCACGGCGACGCCGCACGAATCGTAGCCACGGTATTCGAGGCGCCGCAATCCTTCGATCAGCACCGGAACGATATTACGCTGCGCAACTGCGCCGACAATGCCGCACATGAATGGTCAATCCTGTAAGTCGACGCGGGCGCCGCGCGGCGCCCGCAAAGGGTTCAGCTCTTCTTCTTGACGGGGCGCACGTAGCCGCTCTTCGCGGTCTGCGTCTTCTCGTTCAGCGCGAGCACGCCGTCGGCGACATCCTTCCACACCGTCGTGCCGGCCGCGATCGTCACGCCGCGGCCGACGTGCACCGGTGCGACGAGCTGCGTGTCGGAGCCGACGAACACGTCGTCCTCGATCACGGTGCGGAACTTGTTCGCGCCGTCGTAGTTGCAGGTGATCGTGCCCGCGCCGATGTTCACGCGCGCGCCGATGTCGGCGTCGCCGATATAGGTAAGGTGATTCGCCTTCGAGCCGTGGCCGATCACCGCGTTCTTCACCTCGACGAAGTTGCCGACGTGCGCTTCGTCCGCCAGCTGCGCGCCGGGGCGCAGCCGCGCGTACGGGCCGATGACCGTGTGCGCGCCGAGCTCGGCGCCGTCGATATGCGTGAACGCGTCGATGCGCGTGCCGGCGCCGACCGACGCATTGCGGATCACGCAGTTCGCGCCGATCGTCACGTTGTCGGCGAGCGTCACGTCGCCTTCGAACACGCAGTTCACGTCGATCGATACGTCGCGCCCGCAGCGCAGCGTGCCGCGCACGTCGATGCGTGCGGGATCGGCGAGCGTGACGCCGTCGGCGAGCAGCGCGTCGGCGACGTTGCGCTGATGGATGCGCTCGAGCTCGGCGAGCTGCGCCTTGCTGTTCACGCCGAGCGTTTCCCATTCCTCGTCGGGCTGCGCGGTGACGATCTCGAAGCCGGCCTCGATCGCGAGTTCGACGACGTCGGTCAGGTAGTACTCGCCCTGCGCGTTCTCGTTCTTCAGCGCGCCGAGCCACATCGCGAGCTGCGCGGTGGGCGTGACGATGATGCCGGTGTTGATCTCGGCGATCTTCAGTTCGTCGGGCGACGCGTCCTTCTGCTCGACGATGCGCGTGACGAAGCCCGAGGCGTCGCGCACGATGCGGCCGTAGCCGGTCGGATCGTCGAGCGTGACGGTCAGAATCCCGTAGCGGCCGTCGCGCGCGGCGTCGACGAGCCGCTGCAGCGTCGATGCGCGCGTGAGCGGCACGTCGCCGTAGAGCACGAGCGTCGGCTGCGCGGGATCGAGCAGCGGCAGCGCCTGGCGCACCGCGTGACCGGTGCCGAGCTGCTCGGCCTGCACCGCGAACTGGATATCGGGCGCCGCGACGGCCGCACGGACCTGCTCGGCGCCGTGACCGACGACGACGACGAGCCGGGACGGCTGCAACGTGCGCGCGGTCGCGATGACGTGGGAGAGGAGCGGCCTGCCGGCCACGGGATGGAGCACCTTCGGCAGCGCGGAACGCATGCGCTTGCCGGTGCCTGCCGCCAAAATCACGATATTCATGGCGCCAGCTTGTCAGAGGAGTTTGAAGCCGACCATTTTAGCATGCGGCCCCCGTCGCTCCGGGCGCTGCGCCACCTTCGAACGGGGCCGGAACAGGGCGGCGGAACCCTGATCCGGCGGGCGTTCCGGCCCTGTCTTACAGGTCGTCGAACTGGACGATCGAGATCGGTTTTGCGCCGCCCGGCGGGGCCGTCTCGTCGCCGCTCGCGCACGGTTCCTCGTCGAACGCGATGTCGCCCTGCGGGTCGGCCTGGCCGGTCGCGCGCAGCGACGCGAACGGGAACAGCGTCGTATCCATCAGATGCGACGGCACGACGTTCGCGAGCGCGTTGAACATGTTGTCGACGCGGCCCGGGAAGCGCTTGTCCCATTCGCGGATCAGCGCCTTCATTTCCGCGCGCTTCAGGTTCGGCTGGCTGCCGCACAGATTGCACGGAATGATCGGGAATTCGCGCAGCTCCGCGTATTTCTCGAGGTCGGTTTCCTTCACGTAGGCGAGCGGCCGGATCACGACGTTCTTGCCGTCGTCGGACTGCAGCTTCGGCGGCATCCCCTTCAGCTTGCCGCCGTAGAACATGTTGAGCAGCAGCGTCTGCACGATGTCGTCGCGGTGATGGCCGAGCGCGACCTTGGTCGCGCCGAGCTCGCCGGCGACGCGGTACAGGATCCCTCGGCGCAGCCGCGAGCACAGCGAGCAGGTCGTCTTGCCTTCCGGCACGAGCCGCTTGACGATGCTGTACGTATCCTGGTTCTCGATGTGGAACGGCACGCCGATCTGCGTCAGGTACTCGGGCAGCACGTGCTCGGGAAAGCCCGGCTGCTTCTGGTCGAGGTTCACCGCGACGATGTCGAAGTCGATCGGCGCACGCTCGCGCAGGCGCAGCAGGATGTCGAGCATCGCATAGCTGTCCTTGCCGCCCGACAGGCAGACCATCACCTTGTCGCCGTCCTCGATCATGTTGTAGTCGCCGATCGCCTGGCCGACCTGGCGCACGATCCGCTTGAACAGCTTGTTGTTCTCGTACGCTTCCTTCTGCTCGCGGCGCGTCAGCGCGCGGCGGCCGACTTCGGCGGCGCTTGCTTCGATGGTGGCGACGTCGGCCGCCGTGTCGTTCGTTTGGGGGGCGTTCATGCTCGCTCCTCGTCCTTGATGCGAAAGACTTCGACGCCGACGGCGTCGCAGTCCGGATAGGCGTCCGGTTTCTCGGTACAGACGCGTACCGCGCGCACGGCGTCGTGCGCCAGCAGGTGCGCGGCGATCGCGTCGCACAGCGTTTCCTGCAGATGGATGTGGCCGCGCGCCACGCACTGCGCGACGCTCTGCTTCATCAGGTCGTAGTCGACGACTTCGTGCAGCCGGTCGTCCACCGGCGTCGAACGCGCGAGCGGCACGAACAGGTCGACGTTGATGACGACGCGCTGCTCGCCGCGCTTCTCGTGTTCGAAGGCCCCGATGTTGATGTGCACCTCGTAGTCGCGCAGGTAGAGCCTGCGGCAATCCGCGAGGCGGGGGTGCAGGAGAGCGGAAAACATGGTCGTCCCAGTCAAATTGGCGTGCGCACACGCAAAGCGGCGCGGGCGGCGGCGCGATGCCGCACGCCCGCGCGGTTCATTCATTCGGGCCGTCCGCCGGCGGCACGAGGTGCTCGCCGCCGTCGACGGTCAGCGTCGCGCCCGTCACGCCGGGCGCGTTCGCGAGATAGCAGGCGGCCGCCGCGATGTCGTCCGCGTGCGGCGCGCGGCCGCGCACCAGCGCCGCGACGCGTACCTTCGGCGCGAGTGCGAGCGCGAGCGCCGACGTCGCGCGGCTCAGCGCGGCCTGCATCAGCGCATGCGACAACTGCGCGGGCGCCGGGTGAAACAGTGCCTGATCCAGCACGTGGATCGCGCACGCCCTTAGCGATTCGTCGTCGCGCGCGGCGTCGGGCGTCGCGTCGGCGAGCGCACGTGCCAGCGCGAGCGGCGCCGTCACGTTGCGTGCGAGCGCGGCGGCGAGCGCCGCGCCGTCGATCGTCTGCGCATCGTCCGCACCGGCGCACGCGCTGACGAATACCGCGCATGCGGGCCGGCCGAGCGTAGCGCCGCATGCGGCGATCAGCGTCGCGGCATCGCCCTCCAGGGCCAGATCGGCGTCGAGCACGGCGGCGCGACGGCCGAGCGCCGCGGCGTCGGCGGCGGCCGCGTCGGCGTCTGCGCGCGCGGCGCCGGGGCCGCACTGCAGCGCGACGTCCCAGCCGCGCCGCGCGAACGCCGCAGCGAGCGCGCGCCCGAGCGGCACGGGATCGGCGCGGCGGTCGAACGCGCCGGCGACGAGCGCCACGCGCGCGGCCGGCGTATCGGCTGAAACGGTCATTTACAATGCCGGGATGAACCCGAAAGCTCACGAACCCGCTAGTTTACCTGCTCCCGGCCCCGATGCGCTCGCGCAGTCCGAAACGCTCGCCGCGCAACTGCGCGCCGAGATCGCGGCGGCCGGCGGCTGGCTGCCGTTCTCCCGCTTCATGGAGCGCGCGCTGTACGCGCCGGGCCTCGGCTATTACAGCGGCGGCGCGCGCAAGTTCGGCCGCCGCGCGGACGACGGCAGCGACTTCGTCACCGCGCCCGAACTGTCGCCGCTGTTCGCGCAGACGCTCGCGCAGCCGGTCGCCGACGCGCTCGCGGCGAGCGGCACGCGGCGCGTGATGGAATTCGGCGCCGGCACCGGCAAGCTCGCGGCCGGCCTGCTGGCGGCGCTCGATGCGCTCGGCGCGACACTGGACGAGTACCTGATCGTCGACCTGTCCGGCGAGCTGCGCGCGCGCCAGCGCGACACGATCGCGGCGGCCGCGCCGGCGCTGGCCGCGAAGGTCCGCTGGCTCGATGCGTTGCCCGAGCGGTTCGAGGGCGTCGTGATCGGCAACGAAGTGCTCGACGCGATGCCGGTGCGGCTGTTCGCGAAGGCCGGCGGCGCCTGGCGCGAGCGCGGCGTCGCGCTCGACGCGCAGCACGCGTTCGTGTTCGACGATCGCGCGGTCGCGCCGGCCGCCGTGCCGCCGGCGCTCGCGGGCCTCGACGTCGACGACGGCTACGTGACCGAGACGCACGAGGCCGCGCTCGCGTTCACGCGCACGGTCTGCACGATGCTCGCGCGCGGCGCGGTGCTGCTGATCGACTACGGGTTCCCGGCGCACGAGTACTACCATCCGCAGCGCGACCGCGGCACGCTGATGTGCCACTACCGGCACCACGCGCACGACGATCCGTTCCTGTATCCGGGGCTGCAGGACATCACCGCGCACGTCGAATTCACCGGCATCTACGAGGCCGGCATCGCCGCCGGCGCGGACCTGCTCGGCTACACGTCCCAGGCGCGCTTTCTGCTGAATGCCGGCATCACCGACGCGCTCGCCGCGATCGATCCGTCCGACGTCACGCAGTTTTTGCCGGCCGCGAACGCGGTGCAGAAGCTGATTTCGGAGGCGGAGATGGGCGAGCTGTTCAAGGTGATCGCGTTCTCGCGCGGCATCGACGGCACGCTCGACGCATTCGTGCGCGGCGACCGCTCGCACGCGCTGTGACGGAGGCCGCATGCTGCGCTGGCTGATGGCGTCGTTCGTCGCGGTGATGATCCTGACGCGCTGCTGGCCGTGGCTCGGCAAGCTCGGCATCGGCCGCCTGCCCGGCGACGTCACGCTGACGCTCGGCGGCCGGCGCTATCCGTTCCCGTTCATGTCGACGCTGGTCGTGACGATGCTCGTGTCGACGCTCGCGCGTCTGCTTTGATGCGATAGCGAACGCGCGTGCTGCCGCGCGCCGCGTCGGACGGGCCGCGACGGGCGGCCCTTGCCCTTACAGCTCGATCTCGCCGAGTATCCGGTGGGCGAGCGCCTTCGCTTCCTCGAACGCCTCTTCCTCGCTCGAACTCGTCGCGCCGACCTCGTAGACCGTGTTGTCCGGCGTATCGCCTTCGTCGCGCGTGAGGATCACGTAGCCCTCGAACTGGCCGCCGTCCGCCTTGCGCGTGTGCGCCTTCGCCGTGTAGATGCCCTTCGTGAACGTGTTCGTGTCCATGATGCCTCTCCCGCAAAAGGACGCTTCATCGTAGCACTGCGGCGCAGCATGTCCAGCGCGGTGTATCGGCGGCCGATCGATCGACGCGCGTTCAGCGTTCGAGCAGGGCGACGACTTCGTCGAGCGTCGGCGCATGCGCGCCCGTGTGCCGGCACGCGGCCGCACCGGCAGCGAGCGCGAAGGCCAGATGTTCGCGCCACGACCGCTGCGGCGCCGCCATCAGGCTGAACAGCATCCCGCCGATCGACGCGTCGCCCGCGCCGACGGTGTCCGCGACCTCGACGCGCGGCGGCCGCGCGTCGTAGCGTTCGCCGTCCGCATAGAGCGTCGCGGGCTGCGCGCCGCGCGTGACCAGCACGGCCGCGCGCGGATTCAGCGCGCGCACTGCCTCGATCGCGTCGTCGCCATCGCTGCCGAACAGATGCCGCAGATCCTCGTCGGACACCTTGATCAGATCGGCGAGGCCGGCCATTTTCTCGAGCGTCGGCCGGTACGCGGCCGTCATCAGGTTGCGCACGTTCGGATCGAAGCTGATCTTCACGCCGCGCGCATGGAGATCGGCCGCGAGTGCGACGAGCGTGCCCGCGAGTGGTTCGCGCACGAGGCTGATGCAGCCGAAATGCGCCCATTGCACGTGCTCGGCCCAGCCGGCCGGCAGACGCGCCGGGTCGAACGCGAGATCCGCGCTCGCTTCGCCGATGAAGAAGTACGCGGGCGGCCGCGTCTCGTGGACGATCGCGAGCAGCGGCGGCCGCGCGACGCGCTGCAGGAAGCGCAGATCGAGGCCGGCCGCTTCGCTCGTGTGCCACAGCACGTCAGAAAAGCAGTCTTCGCCGATCGCGCCCGCGAGCGCACTCGGCACGCCGAGCCGCGCGACCGCGCGCGCGACGTTCCAGCCGGCGCCGCCCGGCACCGAGGTCCATTGCGCGTCGCCTGCGCGCACCATGTCGGTCAGGATGTCGCCTGCCGACACGAAAGCCGGAAACGTGCCGCCGCTCATTGCGCTTGCTCGCTGCGCGCCGTGCGCGCGAGGGTCGCGAGCACGTCGTAGCACGCGCCCATCGTGTGATAGTCGGTTTTCCCGGCCGGGCTCTTCTCGTCGCTGTACTTGCGGTTGTCGCAGGTGAGGATCCGGTACCACGCGCCGTAGCGGTGATCGACGAAATGCGCCCAGCTGTAGCGCCAGATCTCGTCGTACCAGTCCCAGAAGCGCTCGGCGCCGGTGCGCGCGCCGAGCATCGCGGCGGCCGCGAAGGTTTCGGCCTGCACCCAGAAATACTTGTTGTGGTCGCAGATCGTGAAGTCGGGGCCGAAGCCGTAGCAGAGGCCGCCGTGGTCGGTGTCCCAGGCGTGCGTGAGCGCGGCGTCGAACAGTTCGGCCGCGCGCGGCACGAGCCAGTCGAGCGGACGGTGCCGTTCGAGGATCAGCAGCAGCTTCGCCCATTCGGTCTGGTGGCCCGGCTGGAAGCCCCACGGACGGAAGATGTTCGAGCTGTCTTCCTTGTTGTAGTCCCAGTCGACCGACCAGTCCGCGTGGTAGTGCTCCCAGACGAGCCCGCCGGCGAGCGCGGCCTGGCGTTGCGTGATGTTCGTCGCGACCTTTTCCGCGCGATCGAGATACGTCAGGTGGCCGGTCGCTTCGTACGCAGCGAGCAGCGCTTCGGTCATGTGCATGTTCGCGTTCTGGCCGCGATACGTCGAAACGATCCAGTTCGGCGTCGCATCGTCGGCATAGAGGCCCGCGGCGGGATCCCAGAAGCGGTGCTCGGCGAGCTCGTAGGTCGCGGCGATCAGCGGGCGTGCTTCCTCGATGCCGGCCATCGTCGCATGCGCGGCCGCGAGCAGCACGAACGCGAGCCCGTAGCAGTGGCGCGTGCCGTCGAGCGTCGCGCGCTTCGCGCCGTCGCGCCACTCGAGCTCCCAGTCGTAGCCCTGCAGCTGTTCGTCCCAGTGTGCGTCGCGCAGGAAGCGCAGCCCGTGGCGCGCGTAGTCGAGATGGCGCGGATCGCCGAAATGCCGGTACGCCATCGCGTAGTTGAACACGAACCGGCAGCTGCTCACGAGGTGGCGCGACGTGCGGTTATAGACGCTGCCGTCGTCGCGGAAGTAATGGTAGAAGCCGCCGGTCGGATCGAGCACGTTCGGCGCGTAGAAGCGCAGCGTGTCCTCGACGTGCGACAGCAGGAACGACGGATCGCGGAAGTTTGCGACGAACGGCGCCGGCTGCGCATGGGCGGCCGGCGTGGCGGGGCAGGACTGGACCGGAGGCATGTTCATGATTCGGTGACCGTGGCGGTATCGAGGGCCGGCGAGCCGGCGGACTGGCTGCTGGCCCGCACGATCAGCTCGACGGGCAGCGAGATCTCGGTGTGCTCGGGCGACTCGGCGAGCAGCAGTTCGACGCCGCGGCGGCCGAGCGCTTCCTTGTCGACCGCGAGCGTCGTCAGCGGCGGGTTCGCGTGCGCGGCGGCGGGAATGTCGTCGAAGCCGACGATCGCGATATCGTCCGGAATCCGCAGCCCGCGGGCGAGGCACACGCGCTGGGCGGCCAGCGCGGCCGCGTCGTTGTACGCGAACACCGCGTCGGGCCGCGGGCCCGGCGCATCGAGCAGTTGCTGCATCGCGCGCGTGGCGCCGGTGTCGGGATCGAGCCCTGCGTCGATCGTCACTTCGTACGCGGGATCGAACAGTCGGCCGGCCTCGAAGAATGCGCGGCGATAGCCGATCGCGCGCTGCGCGATGCTGTAGTGCGCGGGCGAGCCGCCGATGAAGGCGATCCGCGAACGGCCCGTTGCGAGCAGATGGCGCATCGCGAGTGCGGCGCCCGTCGCGTTGTCGATGTTCACCGAACGCAGGCCCGGCGCCCACAGGTCGATCAGCACGAGCGGGCGGCCCGTCGCGGCGAGCGCCTCGATCGTTTCCGGTTCGATGAAGCCGGCCACCGCGATCGCGTCGGGCGCGTGCGGACGCATCTGGCGCAGCACGTCGTCGTTCGGGCCGACCGTCAGCAGCGTCGGCACGATGCCGCGCTCGCGGCAGGCATCCTCGACGCCGTGCAGCACGTGCGAGAAGAACGGGCTCGCCGGAAAGCGGTTGTGCTGCCGATGCAGCAGGAACGTGAGCCGGCGGATGCGCGGCCGCAGTTGCGCGTGGTCGTAGCCGAGCCGCTGCGCGATCTCGACGATCCGCGCGCGCGTCGTTTCGGACAGGCCCGGCTGGTTCTTCAGCGCGCGCGACACGGTGCCGATCGAGACCTCTGCCGCCCGCGCCACGTCGCGAATGGTGGTGCCCATCGTTCGGGTTCCGGAATGTTTAGGTTGACGGCGATTGTATAGTAAAACCCGTTTGTGAAAGCGGGTCGGATAACCGGGGAATACCCGCAAATAACAGCTTTTAGCGTGCTAATCAGTGAAAACGACGTTACTAAAAATACTAAACAAAGCGCGAAAAAGGCAAGGTGAACGAGTGACGGCACGCTGGATGGGGCCGCGGGCGGGCGTGGTGCGCCGGAAGCATGCTGGGAGCGGGGCGGGCTGAACTGGGCCGCAGCTGGGCAGAGCAGGTCGGAGCAGACCGGAGCAGACCGGAACTGGCGAGAGCTGCCTTGAGCAAGTAGAAGCATGCCGGGGCAGGCGCGAGCATGGCCCAGAGCGGGCTGGAACGGGCCCGAGCACGCCGACGCGGGCTGGCGGCGCGCGAAGGCGCGATGGCCCGAAGGTCGCCTGCGTGGCGCAATCCGGGAAGAGGCGAGACAAGGCGGCAACGCAGCAGGCGGCGGGCTGAAGCCTCGCCCCGCGCGGTTCAGCCCGCGCTCGCGCCGGGCGGCTCGCCGCGCTCCCGCAGCGCCGCGCGGCCCGCATCGAGGTCGACCACCGCCAGTCCGCCCGGCTGTTGTTTCGCGCGCCGCTTCGCGAGCGCGGCGACCGACGCGATTTCGTCGCTGCCATAGCGCTTCGCGCCGTGTGCGCCGGCCGGTACGCTGACCGCGCCGATCGCCATCGTCACGAAACCGAAGAACGCAGGGTTGCCGTGGCGATCCTCGCCGCGCAGGCCGCCTGCCTGCCGGTCGGCCTGCGTATAGAACAGCTGCGCGCCCTGATTGAAGCGCTCGATCGCGGCGAGCGCGCGCGACCGCCAGTCGTCGCGCTGAAACAGCACGAGGAAATCGTCGCCGCCGACGTGCCCGAGAAAGTCGCGCTGCGGATCGCAGACGCCGGCCAGCACCGTCGCGGCGAACTTCAGCACCTCGTCGCCTTGCCAGTAGCCGTACTGGTCGTTGAAGGGCTTGAACTGGTTCAGGTCGACGTAGCACGCGTGAAAGCCCGCGTCGCGCGCGAGCAGGCGATCGATGTGCGCGCTGATCGGGATGTTGCCGGGCAGGAACGTCAGCGGGTTCGCATAGCGTGCGGCCTCGATGCGCATCTCGGTCACCGCGCGCACGAGGCTTTCGCCGGTGCCGAGCCCGACGTAGCGGCCGTGCTCGGTGATCACGAAGCCGTCCGCGAGATAGCGCTGGTCATGGCTCGCGAGCAGCATCGCGAGCTGCTCGAAGGTCGTCGAGTTCTCGATCATCAGCGGCGCGTCGTTCGCGAACTGCAGGCACGGCTTCTTGCCGAACACCTCGCGGTGGTACGGCAGCGCGAAGCGGTCGATGAAGCCGCGGCGGTTGACCAGCGCGACGGGCCGCCCGCGCTCGACGAGCGCGACCGCGTGCAGGTCGGGCATCCGGTTGAACAAGTCCAGCACGTCGTTGCTGGTCGCGTCGCGCGGCAGCGCCGGCGCCGGCACGAGCATCTTCGAGGCGATCGTGCCGGCCGGCCGCGCGATGCGCGTCGCACCGGGGAACACGGCGATGTGCGGCGTGCGGATCGCGTCGCGCGCGGCGGGCGCGACGACGCGCGAAGGCCGCGCATTCGGGCGGCCGAGCAGGAAGCCCTGCACGCAGCAGATGCCCATGTCGCGCACGACGATCAGGTCGCATTCGTTCTCGATGCCTTCCGCGATCAGTTTCGCGCCGCTCGCATGCGCGAAATGCTGCATCGCCTTCACGGCTTCGAACTTGAGCGGGTCGCGCGCGATGTCGTGGATGAAGAAGCGGTCGATCTTCACGACGTCCGGGTGCAGGCGCAGCCAGAGGTTCATGCTCGCGTTCGCGGTGCCGTAGTCGTCGAGTGCGAGCTGGATGCCCGCATCGCGCAGCGACGCGATCGCCGGCACGATATGCGCGACATCGGTCGTCGCGTTCTGCTCGGTCAGCTCGATCACGATGCGCTCGGCGCCGACCCGCGCGCGCCCGAGCAGCATGCGGGCACGCTCGCGTTCGCGCGCGAGCTGCAGGATCGTGCCGGCGCTGAAATTGAGGAACAGCTTGCCGTCGCAGCCGAGCGCCGCGAACGCGTCGAGGCAGGTGAGCGCGGCCGCCTGTTCGAGCGCGAGCGTCTCGCCCTCGCGCGCGGCCTGCGCGAACAACGCGGCAGGCGGCTCGAGCTCGGTGCCGTGCGGCCCGCGGATCAGCCCCTCGTAGCCGATGACGGTTCCGGACCCGAGGTCGACGATCGGCTGGAACACGGCGGCGAGCGCGCGATCCGCGATCAGGCGCGAGGTGCTGCCGGCGGCAGCGGGAGCGGGAGGGGGCGCGGGCATGAGCGTGGCGGCCGAAGCGACGGGACCCACGACTTAACGGCAGCGCGCGCGCAGAATTGAATGAAGATTGTGTGACGCGATGCGCGATGTTGGCGCATCGTGCCGCCCGCTGGCCGTGGGCCTCAGGTCGCGCACCTCATGAGCGGCACCAGTCGCGTCAGCGCTTGCCCGCGCTCAGCGTGCGGGGCGCAGCGCTCGCGTCGCCCTCGTCGCGCTCGCCGCTCATGTCGCGCGCGCCCCAGCGCTGCGCGAGCGCCGCACACGCCATCAGCTGAATCTGGTGGAACAGCATCAGCGGCAGCACGATCGCGCCGACCGCCTGCGCCGAGAAGATCACCTTCGCCATCGGCACGCCGGCCGCGAGGCTCTTCTTCGATCCGCAGAAGATGATCGTGATCTGATCGGCGCGATTGAACCCGAGCCGCTTGCTGACGAACGCCGTCAGCAGCAGCGCGATCGCGAGCAACACGAGGTTCACCGCGACGAGGCCGGCGAGCGCGTGCGCCGGAATCTGGTGCCAGAGCCCCTGATTCACGGCCTCGCTGAACGCGACGTAGACGACGAGCAGGATCGAGCCCTGGTCGACGAAGCGCAGCACGCCGCGGTTGCGATCGATCCAGCCGCCGATCACGGGCCGTAGCAGCTGGCCGGCGATGAAGGGCACGAGCAGCTGCATCACGATGCTGCCGACCGTACTCCACGGCGAAGCCGCCGCCGCCGATTGCGACGTGATCATCAGCCCGACCAGCGCGGGCGTCACGAAAATGCCGAGCAGGCTCGACGCGGACGCCGCGCACACCGCCGCCGGCACGTTGCCCTTCGCGATCGACGTGAACGCGATCGACGATTGCACCGTCGACGGCAGCGTGCAGAGAAACAGCACGCCCGCATACAGCGTCGGCGTGACGAGCGGCTGCAGCACGGGCTTCAGCGCGAGGCCGAGCAGCGGAAACAGCGCGAACGTGCTGAGCAGCACGACCGCGTGCAGCCGCCAGTGCGTCGCACCGGCGATCACCGCTTCGCGCGACAGTTTCGCGCCGTGCAGGAAGAACAGCAGGCCGACCGCGATATTGGTCGCCCAGTTGAACGCATGGGCGGCCGGGCCGCGGCACGGCAGCAGGCTCGCGAGCACGACGGTGCCGACGAGCGCGAGCGTGAAGTTGTCGGGAAGAAAACGGGGACGGGCCATCGGAATCTCGATCTGAAACGGCGGATGCGCGGCGAACGGGCAGCGCAGGGCGGCCGCGCGCTGCGCGCGATTGGCGATATTGTCGCGATAGTCGATTCAATACACAAATTCATTGTGTGAATCGATTGATGAATCGTAGGCATTGACAGAGCACGCTCGGCGGCGCGGCGAAACGTCGTCCAAAAGCATCGTCGGCGATGTGCTCCGGCGCGAAAAAACCTAGCAGTAACATGGTGTTACACCGATGCCCGGGGCCTAACACTTTTTGGCTCGACACGTTTTTCGCCGGCTCATAAATTACTGCTGAAAGGCTCGCGTCGGCCGCGCAACCAACGGCGGCGAGCGTGAACAGGCACTGAACGATGACGGAACGGTTGAAACGCAACATCGCACGATGGGTGGCCGGCGCGCTGGGCGCGCTGCTGATGCCGCTCGCGCTCGCGCAGCCGCCGCACGGCAGCCACGGCTTCGGCGGCGGCGACATGCACGCGTACGGCCAGCCGGCCGGCGGCGCGACGGTGTGGCGTCGTGCGACGCCGCTCGCGCGTGCGCCGGGCCCCGGCGTCCGCGCGGGCGGTTCGCGTTGGGGCTTGCGTCCGACGCCGTCGTACGGCCATTACGCCGCGCAAAGCCCGTATCGGCCGATCAGCGCCGAGGTGCGCCAGATGACGCGTCCGTCGGGCGCCGGCAACATGCCGCTGCGCGCGGGCTCGATCCGCGCCGACGTCGCGCGCTACAACGAGGAGCGCGGCGGCCGCCCGATGCCGCCGCCGCGGTCGCAGGAAGAACCCGCACACTCGCCGTTTTTCTCGCCGTTCTACCGCAACTGAACGCGCCCGCGTTCGGCCCTCCGAAGCCGGCTGATGCGAATTCGCCACAGTCGCGCGCACATTTCCGCTGATTTTCCCGTCGCATTGCGCTATCTTTCGCGCCCGGCACGCGCGCGAAGCGCCGCCGTCCCGTCGTGCGCGCCCCGCGCGGGGCCGCGCCGCGAGCGCCGGCCACGTATCGCCTTCGCGAAGTTAATCACGCAGCTATACCCGCAATAAGTGCGCGCAATTTTGACCGGACAAATGATCCGTAAAGATGGCTGCGCCCCACACGACGCAAGCATCGGCTCCGATAACAACGCTCGCGCCACTTATCGATACATCGACAAAACCTGGAGATCCCATGAAAGCATTCGCCCGCCGTGCGTCGCGCACGTCCGTCAAGCTGATTGCAGCGGCCGCCTGTGTGGCCGCTGCCGCGCCCGCCCATGCGCAATCGAGCGTGTCGCTCTACGGTCAGGTCGACGAATGGATCGGTGCGACGAAGTTCCCCGGCGGCGACCGCGCATGGAACGTGAGCGGCGGCGGGATGTCGACGTCGTACTGGGGGATGCACGGCGCCGAGGATCTCGGCGGCGGCTACAAGGCGATCTTCACGCTCGAAAGCTTCTTCCGCGCGCAGAACGGCCAGTACGGCCGCTTCACCGGCGACACGTTCTTCGCGCGCAACGCGTACGTCGGCATCAGTTCGCCGTACGGCACGGTGACGGCCGGTCGCCTGACCACGCACCTGTTCCTCTCGACGATCCTGTTCAACCCGTTCTACGACTCGTACACGTTCTCGCCGATGGTGTACCACGTGTTCCTCGGCCTCGGCACGTTCCCGACCTATCCGAGCGATCAGGGCGCGGTCGGCGATTCGGGCTGGAACAACGCGGTGTCGTACACGTCGCCGTCGTTCGGTGGACTGAATTTCGGCGCGATGTACGCGCTCGGCAATCAGGCCGGCGACAACGGCTCGAAGAAGTGGAGCGCGCAGTTCAACTATGCGAACGGCCCGTTCGCGGCGACGGCCGTCTATCAGTACGTGAACTTCAACAACGGCCCGCGCGACCTGAGCGCGCTCGTCGCCGGCATGAAGAGCCAGGGCATCGCGCTCGTCGGCGCGACCTACGATCTGAAGTACGTCAAGCTGTTCGGCCAGTACATGTATACGAAGAATGACCAGGTCGCGGGCAGCTGGCACGTGAACACCGCGCAAGGCGGCGTGTCGGTGCCGATCGGCGTCGGCAACGCGATGGCGTCCTACGCTTATTCGCGCGACGGCGGCGGGCTCGACCAGACGCGTCAGACCTGGGCGGTCGGCTACGACTATCCGCTGTCGAAGCGCACGGACATTTACGCGGCCTACATGAACGATCACATCAGCGGACTGTCGACGGGCAACACGTTCGGCGCCGGCATCCGCGCGAAGTTCTGACCCTCTGTCGCGCGCGGCGCTCGTGCCGCGCACGCTTTGCGCCCGACACGAAACGGCGCCGCGATATCGCGGCGCCGTTTTGCCATTCTTGACCTTTCGCTTCGCGTGCCTTTGTTACCCTATCTCGCAATAGCATCATCACCTGGAATTGCGAGCTAGTTAGATGGATACCCTCGTCAGCATGAATGTGTTTCGCTACGTCGTCGAAGTGGGCAGCTTCGTCGGCGCGGCGGAGCGCATGCAAATGTCGGCGGCGATGGCGAGCAAGCACGTGATGCACCTGGAGCAGCAGCTCGGCGCACGGCTGCTGCATCGTACGACGCGACGCGTCGCGCCCACCGAGGCGGGACGCGAATATTACGAGCGCCTCGTGCAGGCGCTGTCCGAACTCGACGAAGCGGGACAGGCCGTCGGCGCCGCGAGCGTGGTGCCGCAAGGGCGGCTGCGCGTGACGTCGCTGTCCGCATTCGGCTTGCGTCACGTGATGCAGGCCGTCACCGATTATGCGGAGCGCTTTCCGGACGTGACGGTCGAGATTACGTTGTCCGATCGAGTCGTCGAACTGATCGACGAGGGCTACGACGTCGCCGTGCGCGCGGCGCCGAGCGGACTGAAGTCGTCGTCGCTCGTGGCGCGCCAGATCGCGACCGCGCACATTCTGCTCGTCGCGTCGCCCGAGTATCTGAAAAAGCACGGGACGCCCGAGACGCTCGCGGATCTCGCGCGGCACAACTACCTGCGGCGCGACTCGAACGCGTCGACGCTCGACGCGATGCTGAACGACGCGGCCGCCGCGTCGCGCGTGGCGCTGAACGGCAATCTGATCGTCAACCATCTCGAAGGCCTGCGCGCGGCCGTGCTGGCCGGCGCCGGCATTGCGCTGCTCGGCACCGAAGTGGTCGGCGACGACATCGAGGCGGGGCGGCTCATGCCCGTGCTTGTCGATGCGGTACCGCCGCGCGAGCTGCCGATCTATGCGGTGTATGCGAGCCGGCGTCACGTATCGGCGAAGGTGCGCTCGTTCGTCGATTTTCTTGCTGCGCGCTTCGAAGGGCAGTCGTTGTGTCCGTCGATCGAATCGCGCTCGCACGTGCTGCCGATGTCGCGGATGAAGCGCACGGGCTGAACGCGCCGCTGCGCATCGACATAAAAAAATCGCGGACCGTGCAGCAGACGGTCCGCGATTTTTTTTGTCCGACCGATTCGCGGGTCGGCAACGTCACATGCCGCTTCAGCAGCGATAGCGACGTCAGCGCGTCACGCCGAGCCGCGCCTTCGCGGCGTCGTATTCGGTCTTGAGCCGCTCGACGAGCGCGCCGACGCTCGGCAGGTCGTCCATCAGCCCGACGCCCTGACCGGCGCCCCAGATGTCCTTCCACGCCTTCGCCTTGTCGCCGCCGAAATTCATCTTCGATTTGTCGGATTCGGGCAGCGCCTCCGGATCGAGTCCGGCCTTCTCGATGCTTTCGCGAATGTAGTTGCCGTGCACGCCGGTAAACAGGTTCGTGTAGATGATGTCCGACGATTTCGCGTTCAGGATCGCGCGCTTGTAGTCTTCGACCGCATGCGCTTCCTGCGTCGCGATGAAGCGCGTGCCCATGTAGGCGAGATCGGCGCCCATCGCCTGCGCGGCGAGAATCGAGCCGCCGTTCGCGATCGCGCCCGACAGCACGATCGGGCCGTCGAAGATCCTGCGCACTTCGCCGACCAGCGCGAACGGCGAGGTCGTGCCCGCATGGCCGCCCGCACCTGCCGCGACGAGGATCAGCCCGTCGACGCCCGCTTCCAGCGCCTTTTGCGCATGGCGGAGATTGATCACGTCGTGCAGCACGATACCGCCGTAGCTGTGCACCGCGTCGACGATCTCGCGCGCCGGCGCGCGCAGGCTCGTGATGAAGATCGGCACCTTGTGGTCGACGCACACGCGCACGTCGTGCTCGAGCCGCACGTTCGACTGATGCACGATCTGGTTGACCGCGATCGGCCCGATGACGGCGTCGGGATGGCTCGACTTGTACGCGGCGAGCTCCGACTGGATCTGCGTGAGCCACTCGTCGAGCAGTTCGGCGGGGCGCGCGTTCAGTGCGGGAAACGAACCGACGATGCCCGCCTTGCATTGCGCGAGCACGAGTTCGGGATAGCTGACGATGAACATCGGCGACGCGATGACGGGCAGCGTCAGGTTCTGCAGGACGGCAGGCAATGCCATAGGAAGTCTCCAATATCGACCCGGCGGCGCGTCGGCGTGCGCGTGAGGCATGGTGGCCGGCGCTCCGAGTGTAATCGCGAACGGCACCGTACGCAGCGAGTGATACGAACGGTCGTGCGATTTTACGCCAGCTTGGCGAAACGTGCGACGCGCGTGCGCTCGAACGAGTGCTCTGTCTCTATGTGTTTTGGCTGCTGCGCCGCTCTTCGCGGTGGCCGGCGCTCCTACAATAGCCGCCATAACGAACCTACGAGAAACAGACCATGTCGTTCGACGCGTTCGCACCGTTTCGCGTGACGGTGCAGGACACCGAGATCTTCGGTGTCAAAGGAGGCGCGGGGCCGCCGCTTCTGCTGCTGCACGGTCACCCGCAGACTCACGTGATCTGGCATCGCGTCGCCGCGACGCTCGCGAATCACTTTACGGTGATCGCCACCGATCTGCGCGGTTACGGCGCGTCCGGCAAGCCGCCGAGCGACGCCCGGCATGCGCCGTATTCGAAACGCGCGATGGCCGCCGATCAGGTCGCCGTGATGCGCCATTTCGGCTTCACGCAATTTCATGTCTGCGCGCACGACCGCGGCGCGCGTGTCGCGCATCGGCTCGCGCTCGATCATCCGTCCGCCGTCGAGCGGATGATGCTGCTCGACATCGCGCCGACGCTCGCGATGTACGAGCAGACCGACCGCGCGTTCGCGACCGCGTATTTCCACTGGTTTTTCCTGATCCAGCCCGAGCCGCTGCCCGAAACGCTGATCGAAGGCCATACCGACGCCTACATCGAGCGTGTGATGGGCAACCGGTCGGCCGGGCTCGCGCCGTTCGCGCCGCATGCGCTCGACGCGTACCGCACGGCGCTCGCGCAGCCGGGCGCCGTGCACGCGATGTGCGAGGACTATCGCGCCTCGGCGACGATCGATCTCGAGCACGACCGTGCCGATCTCGAACGCGGCAACAAGATCGCGTGCCCGCTGCGTGTGCTGTGGGGCGCGAATGGTGTCGTCGCGCGCTGCTTCGAGCCGCTCGACGAATGGCGGCGCGTCGCGCGCGACGTCAGCGGCCGCGCGCTCGACTGCGGGCACTACATCCCGGAAGAAGCGCCCGTCGCGCTGATCGACGAGATGCTCGCGTTCTTCGAGGCGCGCGAACCGGCCGTTTAAGGCGCCGGTTCGGCTCGCTTCCGCGCGGCGCGCGCCGCACGTCAGCGGTGCGACTCCTCTTCTTCGACGAGCGGCGGCAGACGGCGCGGCACGGGCGTCGACTTCACGATCGCCGTGCTCGTCTCCGCACGCTCGGTGACCTTCGACAGAATGCCGTCGAGGTGCTCGATCGTGCGCAGATAGAGGCGGCAGATGAAGCAGTCGTCGCCGGTCACCTTGTCGCATTCGACGAATTCGGGAATGCGCTGCAGCAGTTCCTCGACGAGATGCAGCTGGCCCGGCAGCGGCTTCACGCGGACGATCGCCTGCAGCGTGTAGCCGAGCGCGCGCGGATCGAGCTCGACGGTGAAGCCGGCGATCACGCCCTGTGCCTCGAGGCGCCGCACGCGATCGGCCGTGGCCGGGGCCGATAGCCCGATCTGCCGCGCGAGCTCGCTCGTCGCGATGCGCGCGTCGTCGGCGAGCGCCGCAACGATCGCGCGGTCGATCGCGTCGAGCGACGCGACGGCCGGAGGGGAAAGGCGTTTCGGCATGATCGCTTTGCTTTCTAAGGTGAATCGTTGGATTCGCTTCAGTTTAGTCGTGGCCGGCGCGATTGCAAGTTTCTAGAATCGAAGTCATCCGATTCCGCTTAACGGAGTATCACGATGGTCTCGAATGAAATCCGCCGCGGCGCCGCCGAGATGGTCGTCGCGATGGTGATGTCCGGCTCGATCGGCTGGCTCGTGATGTCGTCGCAGCAGCCGCTCGCCAACGTCGTGTTCTTTCGCTGCGTGTTCGGCGCCGCGACGCTCGCGATCGTGTGCGCGGCGCTCGGCCTGTTGCGCCGCGCGCTGTTTTCGCCGCGCATGCTCATCCTCACGGCGCTCGGCAGCATCGCGATCGTCGCCAACTGGCTGCTGCTGTTCGCCGCGTACTCGCGTGCGTCGATCTCGATGGCGACGGCCGTCTACAACACGCAGCCGTTCATGCTCGTCGCGCTCGGCGCGATCGTGTTCCGCGAGCGGATCACGGCGTCGACGCTCGTCTGGCTCGCGCTCGCCTTCGTCGGGCTCGTGTGCGTCGTGCGTGTCGAGCCGGCCGTGCTCGCGGTGCCGGGCGAATATCTCGAAGGCGTCGCGCTCGCGCTCGGCGCGGCGTTTCTGTACGCGGTGTCGTCGATCATCACGAAGCACCTGAAGGGCACGCCGCCGCATCTGCTCGCGCTATTGCAGGTCGCGCTCGGGATCGTGCTGCTCGCGCCGTTCGCGCACTTCGACACGCCGCCCGCGACGCCCGCGCAGTGGGCCGATCTCGTCGTGCTCGGGATCGTGAACACCGGCGTGATGTACGTGCTGCTGTACGGCGCGATCCAGAAGCTGCCGACCGCGATGACGGGCGCGCTGTCGTTCGTCTATCCGATCGTCGCGATCGTCGTCGATCGAATCGCGTTCGGCCAGACGCTCGCATGGGCGCAAGTGTTCGGCGCGCTGCTGATCCTGCTCGCGGCGGCCGGCGTCAATCTCGGCTGGCGCATCGTGCCGACGCGCCGTCGCGCGCACGCCGGCAACTGAAACGGTCGTACGCTTTTCGTGCGCCGCGAGCGTGCGCGAACGGCCGTTCGCGGTGCCCGCACGCGTGCGCGGCAGCGCTGTAAGAAGTTGTAGGGAAACACCCGATGCGATGCCGGCGCGTCGCTCGTATCATCGCGGCTGTGACGTTGATCACGTTCACAGGATTCCGATCTCGACGCCGTTCGCCCGCAGGCTGAACGGCTTTTTTTTATTCGCCGCTTCGCGCAAGCATGCGCCGCCGCGCATCGAGCCGCGCGAGCACCACGCGTCGCGCGTCGTCGTCGGCGCTGCGCCATGCGCGGATCTCGTCGCGCGTGCGCAGGCAGCCCGCGCACCACTCGGTGCGCGGATCGATGCGGCATACGTCCGTGCAGGGCGAACCCACGACACCGACCGGCACCGGCACGTCGCTCATGCCGGGTCCCGCAGCGCGACGTCCGCGACCGGCGCGCCCGTCAGTGCGAGGAGCTCCTGCGGCGACAGGTTGAACACCGCATGCGGATGGCCGGCAGCTGCCCACAGGCTGTCGAGCGCGAGCAGATCGGCATCGATCAGCGTGACCGGTTCGACCAGATGACCGATCGGGCAAACGCCGCCGATCGCATAGCCGGTGTTGTCGCGCACGAACTTCGCATCCGCGCGGCCGACCGGGCCGACCTGCGCGGCGACCTTTCGTTCGTCGACGCGGTTCGCACCGCTCGCGACGACGAGCACCGGCGCGCCGTCCGCCTGCCGGCGAAACAGAATCGATTTCGCGATCTGCGCGACCGAGCAGCCGAGGCCGGCCGCGGCCTCCGCGGAAGTCTTGCCGGTTTCGGCGAGCATCACGATGTCCTTCGTGTGGCCGCGCTCGCGCAGCAGCAGCGCGACGCGGCGCGCGGAATCGGGGAGCGTGTCGAGTGAAGCGGGTGTCGTCATGTTCAGGAATCCATCCAGTCGTCGAATGTCGGGTCAGGTGCAGCTCGGCGCATCGGCCGCGCTCTGCGCTTTCGCGAGCAGCGCGCGCCCGGCGCGCGACACGTTCGCGCGGCCGATCGCGTTCGAGATGAAGTCGCCGGCGGCGACCACCTGCGCGAGATCGATGCCGGTGTCGATGCCGAGGCCCTGCATCAGGTACAGCACGTCCTCGGTCGCGACGTTGCCGGTCGCGCCCTTCGCGTACGGGCAGCCGCCGAGCCCCGCGACCGACGCGTGAAAGATCTCGATGCCTTCGAACAGCGCCGCATAGATGTTTGCGAGCGCCTGGCCGTACGTATCGTGGAAGTGGCCCGACAGCCGCTCGCGCGGGAACACGCGGGCGACCGCGTCGAGCACTTCGCGCGTGCGCTTCGGCGTGCCGACGCCGATCGTGTCGGCGATGTCGATCTCGTCGCAGCCGAGCGCCGCGAAGCGCTCGACGACGTCGACGACCGACGCGACCGGCACCTCGCCCTGGTACGGGCAGCCGAGCGCGCACGACACGCTGCCGCGCAGCCGCAGGCCCGCCTCCTTCGCGGCCTTCGCGACGGGCTCGAAGCGCGCGATGCTCTCGGCGATGCTGCAGTTGATGTTCCGCTGCGAGAACGCCTCGCTCGCCGCACCGAAGATCACGACTTCGTCGGCACGCGCGGCGAGCGCGTTCTCGAAGCCTTTCAGGTTCGGCGTGAGCACCGAGTAGACGGTGCCCGCGCGGCGCTCGATGCCGGCCATCACGTCGGCGCCGTCGGCCATCTGCGGCACCCATTTCGGCGACACGAACGATGCGGCTTCGATGTTGCGAAAGCCCGCGCGCGACAGCTTGTCGACGAGCGCGACCTTCACGTCGGTCGGCACGAAGGTCTTTTCGTTCTGCAGCCCGTCGCGCGGGCCGACTTCGACGATCTTGACGGCGGTGGGGAACGTCATGGTTGTCTCCTGGTTGCTTGGTATGGCGGGCGTCAGTAGCCGCGCGCGTAGTCGACGATGCCGCCGACCGGCTCGCCGCGCTCGAAGGCGCGGATCTTCGCGGCGATCTGCTCGACGGCTTCGTCGCGCAGCGTCTCGGCCGAGCTGTGCGGCGTGATCGTGATGCGCGGCGTGTGCCAGAACGGATGATCGGCGGGCAGCGGCTCGTGCTGGAACACGTCGAGCGTCGCCGCGGCGATCCGGCCGCTCGCGAGCGCGTCGAGCAGATCGGCTTCGACGAGATGCGCGCCGCGCGCGACGTTGATCAGATAGGCACCCGGCGCGAGCCGCGCGAACGTGCGCGCGCACAGCAGGCCGTCGGTGGCCGGCGTGCTCGGCAGCAGGTTCACGAGCACCTTCGCGCCGTCGAGGCAGGCGTCGAGCGCTTCGTCGCCCGCGAATGTCTCGATGCCGTCGATGCGTTTCGGGCTGCGGCTGTAGCCGCGCACCGGCAGGCCGAGCGCCGCGAGCGCACGTGCGACCTGCGTGCCGAGCACGCCGAGGCCGAGCACCGCGACGACGAAGCTCGCGCGCGGATGCGCGTCGAGCACCTGCCAGCGACGCTCGCGCTGCAAGGCGTCGTATTCGTCGAAACGGCGCAGGTAGCGCAGCACCGCGTGCGTCACGTATTCGATCATCTGCTGCGCCATGCCGGAATCTTCGAGCCGCACGAGCGGCACGTGCCGCGGCAGCGTGCCGGGGTGAGCGCGTTCGAGCGCGAGCAGCGCGTCGACGCCCGCGCCGAGATTGAAGATCGCGCGCAGTCCGTCGCGCGGCGCGAAGAACGCGGGCGGTGCGCGCCATACGAGCGCATAGTCGGCCGCGGCCGTATCGCCGGGCTGCCACGCGCGCAGTTCGGCCTCGGGCAGCACGCGCGCGAACGCGTCGCGCCACGCGGCGGCGTCCTGGTGCGGCGAATGGAACAGGATCTTCATGCGCTCACTTCGCGAACAGCTGGCCGATGTCGGCGAATGCCTTGAATTCGAGCGCATTGCCGCACGGATCGAGGAAGAACATCGTCGCCTGCTCGCCGACTTCGCCCTTGAAGCGCACGTGCGGCTCGATCACGAAGCGGATCTGCGCGGCGCGCAGCCGGTCGGCGAGCGCGTGCCATTCGTCCATCGACAGCACGACGCCGAAGTGGCGCACCGGCACGTCGTCGCCGTCGACCGCGTTCACCGCGCTCGCGCCGGTTTCGTCGGGCGCGAGGTGCGCGACGAGCTGATGGCCGAAGAAGTCGAAATCGACCCAGTGGTCGGCGCTGCGGCCTTCCGGGCAGCCGAGCAGGCCGCCGTAGAACGCGCGCGCGTCGGCGAGGCTCGATACGGGAAAGGCGAGATGGAAGGGGCGCAGCGCGCGGGAAGGCGTAGCGGACATCGGGCGTCTCCTGACGATCGGACGCGCGCGCGGCGGCGCGCGGTCCGGCTCCATGCATAGCTGACGGGAAGCCCACATTCTACGGTGTCGGCGCCTATCGCGCGCCGTCGCGCGGCGGCGTGCGCAAAAGCAAAGCACAAAATATTGGTTCGGCTGCCGCGCGCCGCACGCGACAATCGGCCTACCTGTACAAGCAAGCGAGGGCAATCATGCGCGGATGCAGCAAATCGGCGTGGCCGCCGCGGCTCGTGACGGTTCCGGGCCTGCACGGCAGCGAAGGCGCTCATTGGCAGACCTGGCTCGAACGGCAGTTTCCGCGCGCGCTGCGCGTCGAGCAGGACGACTGGGATGCACCCGATCTCGCGCGCTGGGCGCAGGCCGTGCGCGCCTTGCTCGAACGCGAGCGCGGGCCGTTCGTGCTCGCCGCGCATAGCTTCGGCTGCCTCGCGGCCGCGCATGCGCTCGCGCAGTGGCCGCTCGCCGCCGAAGTCGCGGGCGTGCTGCTCGTCGCGCCCGCGAGCCCGCGCAAATTCACGTTCGCCGGGCCGTTCGACGCACGCCGCCTGCCGGTGCCGTCGATCGTGATCGGCAGCGAAACCGATCCGTGGATGCCGCTCGCCGACGCGCGCACGCTCGCGCAACAGCTCGGCAGCGCGTTCGTCAATCTCGGCGATGCCGGTCACATCAACACGGCGGCCGGCTTCGGGCCGTGGCCGCGCGCGAAATACTTCGTCGATACGCTCGTGCACTGCGCGGCGCCGCTGCGTTTTCGCGAGGCGGAGCCGGAGGTGGCGGCCGCGCGCGTCGAACGCGCGCTCGCGCACGCGTTCTGATGCCGCGCGCGGCGCCGCTGGCTATGCCGCCACCGGCCGCACGGCCGCCGGATCCGAATAGCTCGGCCGGCCGTTCTCGACGTGTCCCGCGAAGCGGCGCGAGAACGTGCCGTTCGCGCCGTCGCTGACCGTCACGTCATACCACTGGTGGCTCGAGGCCAGCAGCCACTGCTCGACGCGCTCCTCGCCGCCGTGCAGCGTGACCTCGCGTGACGGTGCGCCGTACGCATTGTCGGTCAGCGTGAGCGTCACGCGCGCCGTGCCGTGGTTGTGCAGCTTCAGATACAGATTGCCGTTGGCGACGTCGTAGCCGGCCTTCACTTCGGGCTGCGCGTCGTTGCGCCGCCGCGCGGCCGCCGCCGATACGTCGCCCGCGAAGATCCGCACGAAGCCGTTCGGCCCGTACACCGAGAACGCATACGCGCCGTTCGTCACGGTCAGGTCGAATTCCGCATGCAGCACGCGGCGCGCGCCGACCGTATAGCGCCACGGGCCGTCGGTCCGGTTCGTCCCGTACACATAGAAGTGCGCGCCCTGATCGCCGCGGTTCGCGAACTCGATGCGCAGCGTGTGTGCGCCGCGCAGCGTCGCGTTCACGTGAAGCTCGTACGGCAGCGCGCGTGCGGGACGCACGCCGGGCTCCTGCGGATCGATCGGCGACGGCGTCGCGGGCACCGTCGGCGCCGGCTGCGACGTGCATTGCTGATCGGCGAGCGAGCGGTACTGGCTCGTGTCCGGCAACGGCGGGAACGTCGCGTCGGACGAGCGGAAGTCGAACGCCGACGTCAGATCGCCGCACACCGTGCGGCGCCACGGCGTGATGTTCGGCTCGTCGACGCCGAAGCGCGCGCCGATGAAGCGGATCACCGACGTGTGATCGAACACCTGCGAACAGACGAAGCCGCCCTTGGTCCATGGCGACACGATCGTCATCGGCACGCGCGGGCCGAGGCCGTATGGCAGGCCGTCGGCCGTGTAGCTGCCGCCGCGGCCCGGGTTCACGACCGTGTGCAGCTCGCCGTCGGTCGTCACCGTCGAGGCGCCCTGCGCGTCGGACGTCGGCGGTTGCGGCGGCACGATGTGGTCGAAGAAGCCGTCGTTCTCGTCGTACATGATGAACAGCACGGTCTTGCGCCAGACGTCCGGATTCGCAGTCAGCGCATCGAGGATCTGTGACGTGTAGTTCGCGCCGTACGCGGGCGTGTACTTCGGATGCTCGGAGAACGCGGCGGGCGGCAGCAGCCACGACACCTGCGGCAGCCGGCCCGCGAGCACGTCCGCCTTCAGGTCGTCGAGCGTGCGCACCGTCTGCGCGCGCTGGTACAGCGACGAGCCCGGCTGCGCGTTGATGAAGTTCGCGAAGTTCTGCAGGATGTTCGTCCCGTAGTTGCCGTTGTACGGATCGCTGCCGGTCGTTCCCTGCTGGTAGACCTGCCACGACACGCCGCGCGCCTCGAGCCGCTCGGGGAAAGTCGTCCACGACAGCAGCTGATAGGTGGGCGGGCCGTCGCCGTCGACGTAGTCGTTGTTGTCGAGCAGCGGGCCGCCGAACTTGCCGGTCGGATCGACCGTACCCGTCATCAGATACGCGCGGTTCGGGTGCGTCGGCCCCGGCAGCGAGCAGAAGTAGTGATCGCAGACGGTGAACGCGTCGGCGAGCGCGTAGTGGAACGGAATGTCCTCGCGCACGTGATAGCCCATCGTCATGTCGGTCTTGTTGGCCGGCCACTGGTCGTAGCGGCCGCCGTCGATCGCCGCGTGCGTCTTGTACCACGAGTGATCGAGATCGCCGACGCACTGCGCGCTCGTCGTCAGCGTGTTCAGCCGAAACGGCAGCACCGCGCGCGACGGATCGGCCTTCGACGGCTGATACCAGACCGGCTTGCCGTTCGGCAGCGGGATCGGGAAGCGGTCGTTGTAGCCGCGCACGCCGCGCAGGTGTCCGAAATAATGATCGAACGAGCGGTTTTCCTGCATGAACACGACGATGTGCTCGACGTCGCGGATCGTGCCGGTTCCGCGCGCGGCCGGAATCGCGAGCGCGCGACGGATCGATTCGGGAAACGCGTTGAGCGCGACGGCGGCGCCCGCGGATTGCGCGACGGTATGCAGGAAACGGCGGCGGCTGGATGACGTCATGTTGTTCACCTCGGTTCTGCGATGCGGGGAAGGGGACGGCGAAATCAGTGCGAGGGCGCGGCGGCGGCGTCCGATGCGCGTACATCCGTCGCGGCTTGCGCATCGTCGTCGTCGGGCGGGTAGTGCACGACCGGCGGCGCGAGCGGCGCGGCCGCCGACGCGGCGACGTTCGAAGGCGCGCCGCCGTTGAACGCGTTCGCGCTGCCGGCGGACGCGCCGGCCTGTTGCGATGCGTCGGCGGCCTGCGTGTCGTGCGGCGCGTCGTCGCTGCAGGCGGCCAGCGCGGCGACACAAAGAACGACGACGAACGCGACGCGATGCATGAGGACTCTCCTGGCGGGTCGATCGGGAACGTTTTCGAGTATGCCGTCGCGATGCGACGTTTCGGTGAATCGTTTGCGACGGCCGCGTGATCGCAAAACGCTTTCGTGCGGCTGACCGAACGCTTTCGCCACGCCGGATTTCCAACGTGCGGTAAATCGCGCATGCATCGGCATCGACGTTCGGCGCAACGCACGCACGTGTCGCTGCCTGTCGCGCGATCGCGCGACGCGCGCGGCAGTCGGTCGAGATGTCCGCAAACGGCGGCCGTACGTGCATTTTTTGCCGCATCGACCGTGCGGCGACCGTCGCGCGTCAGCGGCGCGTCATGTTCGCGTCAGGAACGGCGACGCGAGCCGCGCACGCATCGCCCAAGCGCTTGCGGTGCGCGAACCGCACGATGCGCGGCGCACGCGCGCCATGCGCGGCATCGCGATTGCTACGGCAGCCGATACGCGTGCTTCGTCCGCGTCGCCATTGCGCGAGCGGATGTCCACATCTGCGTCCCTCAATTCATGGAGCGAGCAGAAGTCATGTCCAGCGATCGACCTCTTTCCCCGTCATCCGCGCCGCGCGGCCCATGTTCGCCCGCGGCGCCTTGCCAGCACGGCGCGACGCCGCCCGTTCACGATACGCCGTCGAGCGCCGCGCGGCGCCGCTTCCTGCAATCGGCGGCGGCCGCCGCAACGGTCGGCGCGGCGCCGGCCATGCATGCGCAGCCACCGCATGCGAGCGCGGCGTCGGCCCCGCCGGCGCTCGCGACAGTGCCGGCGCGCCCCGTTCATCTCGACATCAACGGTCATGCCTATACGTTGCAGCTCGAACCGCGCGTCACGCTGCTCGACGCGCTGCGCGAATACGCAGGGCTCACTGGCACGAAGAAGGGTTGCGACCGCGGCCAGTGCGGCGCGTGCACGGTGCTCGTCGACGGACGGCGCATCAACGCGTGTCTGACGCTCGCGGTGATGCACGAAGGGCAGCGCATCACGACCGTCGAAGGGCTCGCGCGCGACGGCGTGCTGAGCCCGGTGCAGCGTGCGTTCGTCGAACACGATGCGTTCCAGTGCGGCTACTGCACGCCGGGCCAGCTGTGTTCGGCGACGGCGTTGCTCGACGAATTCGCATCGGGCGCGGCGAGCGCCGCCACGGCGGACGTGCGGCAGCGTCCGGCGCAGCTGTCGGACGACGAGATCCGCGAACGCATGAGCGGCAACCTGTGCCGCTGCGGCGCCTATTCGAACATCGTCGCCGCCGTGCGTGCCGCGCACGCGCGCAACGCGTAAGCGGAGGGCCGCGTCATGGAAGCGATCTCGTACGAACGCGCGACCGACGTCGCGGACGCCGTGCGCGCCGCGCAGCAGCCGGGCGCCGCGTTCATCGGCGGCGGCACGAACCTGCTCGATCTGATGAAGGGCGGCGTCGCGCGGCCCGTCATGCTGATCGACGTCACGCATATCGCGGGCCTCGACACGGTCGACGCGTTGCCGGACGGCGGGCTGAGGATCGGCGCGCTCGTGCGCAACAGCGACGCGGCCGATCATCCGCGCGTGCGCAGCGGTTATCCGCTGCTGTCGCAAGCGCTGCTGGCCGGCGCGTCCGCGCAGCTGCGCAACATGGCGACCGTCGGCGGCAACCTGATGCAACGCACGCGCTGCCCGTACTTCTACGATCCGGCGTTCGCGCAATGCAACAAGCGCGATCCGGGCAGCGGCTGCGCGGCGATCGGCGGCGACAACCGGATGCACGCGATTCTCGGCGCGAGTGCGCATTGCGTGGCCGTCAATCCGTCGGACATGAGCGTCGCGTTCGCGGCGCTCGACGCGGTCGTGCGCACGAGCGGCCCGCGCGGCGAGCGGCAGATTCCGTTCGCGTCGTTTCATCGGCTGCCCGGCGACCGCCCCGATCTCGACACGACGCTCGAGCCGGGCGAACTGATCACCGCGGTCGACCTGCCGCCGCCGCAGTTTGCCGATCATGCGCACTACGTGAAGGTGCGCGACCGCGCGAGCTATGCGTTCGCGCTGGTGTCGGTCGCCGCCGCGCTGCGGATGGACGGCGCACGGATCGAACACGCGCGCATCGCGCTCGGCGGCGTCGCGCACAAGCCGCTGCGCGCGACGGCCGCGGAGCAGCATCTCGCCGGTCGCGAGCCGACGGATGCGGCGTTGCGCGAAGCGGCCGCACTCGCGCTGCGCGATGCGCAGCCGCTCGACGGCAATGCATTCAAGGTCGCGCTCGCGCAGCGCGCGATCGTGCGCGCGGTGAAGACGGCCGCGCGATCGACGGGAGGACACGCATGAACACGCTGACCGGACAGCCGCTCGACCGCGTCGACGGCGTACTCAAGGTGACGGGCGGCGCACGCTACGCAGCCGAATTCGACGATGCGCGGCTCGCGCATGCGGTGCTCGTGACGAGCACGATCGCGAGCGGCCGCGTCGAGTCGATCGACACGGCGCGCGCCCGCGCGATGCCCGGCGTGCTGCTCGTGATCACGCACGAAAACGCGCTGCGCCTGCCGAACGCGGGCCGGCCGCCGCTGTCGCCGCCGGCCGGCCGCCGGCTCACGCTGCTGCAGGACGACGCGGTGCGCTACAGCAACGAGCCGGTCGCGGTAGTCGTCGCCGATACGCTCGAACATGCGACCGACGCCGCGCAGGCGGTGCGCGTGCGTTATCGCGCGAGCGAGGCGGCGCTCGATTTCGCGCGCGAGAAGGGCCGCGCGCGCGTGCCGCCGAAGCAGCAGGGGCGCGAGATGGACACGCAGCGCGGCGACGTCGAGGCAGGGTTGCGCGCGGGCGACGTGCACGTCGACGCGACGTACACGACGCCGATGCAGCATCACAACCCGATCGAGCCGCACGCGACGATGGCGCGCTGGGACGGACCGACGCTCACGCTGCACGACGCGACGCAGGGCGTGACCGGCACGCGCAACGCCGTGGCCGCCGTGTTCGGAATCGCGCCGGAGCACGTGCGCGTGATCTCGCCGTTTCTCGGCGGCGGGTTCGGCTGCAAGGGTTCGTCGTGGTCGCACGTGTCGCTGTGCGCGATGGCCGCGAAGCAGACCGGGCGACCGGTGCGGCTCGTGCTGACGCGGCCGCAGATGTTCGGCCCGGTCGGCGGACGGCCGCTGACCGAGCAGCGCGTCGTGCTGGCCGCGCGGCGCGACGGCACGCTGACCGCGATGCGCCACGATTCGATCGTCACGACGTCGACCTTCGAGGACTGGACCGAGATGTGCGGAATGCCGTCGCGGATCATGTATGCGGTGCCGAACCAGGCGACCACCCATCGGATCGTGTCGCTGAACGTCGGCACGCCGACGTTCATGCGTGCGCCCGGCGAAGCGTCCGGCTCGTTCGCGCTCGAATCGGCGATGGACGAGCTCGCGTGGCAGCTCGGCATGGATCCGGTCGCGCTGCGGCTCGCGAACTATGCGCAGGTCGATCCGGAGGACGGCAAGCCGTGGTCGAGCAATGCGCTGCGCGAGTGCTATCGCGTCGGCGCGCAGCGCTTCGGCTGGTCGCGCCGCACGCAGGCGCCGCGCACGCTGCGCGACGGCGATACGCTGATCGGCCTCGGGATGGCGGCCGCGACGTATCCGGGAAACCGCAGCGAGGCATCGGCGCGCGCGCGGATCCTGCCGGACGGCACGGCTGAAGTCGCGTCGGGCACGCAGGACATCGGCACCGGCACCTACACGGTGATGACGCAGGTCGCGGCCGACGCGCTCGGCTTTGCGCCGCAGAACGTGCGCTTCTCGCTCGGCGATTCGGGGCTGCCCGGTGCGCCCGTGTCGGGCGGCTCGCAGTCGGCGGCGAGCGTCGCGCCGGCCGTGCGCGAGGCGGCGCTGCAGGCGCGTGCGAAGCTGATCGCGATGGCGATCGCCGATGCGGGTTCACCGCTGCACGGCGCCGCGGCGGACGACGTGACGGTCGACGACGGCTGGGTCGTGCATCGCGCGGACCGATCGCGACGCGACCCGGCGGCCGCGGTGATCGCGCGCGCGGGCGGGCAACCGATCGAGGCGCTCGCGACGACGAAGCAGGGCGACGAGAAGCAGCGTTACGCGTTCCATTCGTTCGGCGCGGTGTTTGCGGAAGTGCACGTCGACGCGGAGCTCGGCACGATACGCGTGCCGCGCATCGTCGGCGTGTACAGCGTCGGCGCGCTGCTGAACGCGAAGACGGCGCGCAGCCAGCTGCTCGGCGGCATGGTGTGGGGGCTCGGCACCGCGCTCGAGGAGGGCTCGCATCTCGACCTGCGTGCCGGCCGCTTCACGAACGCGAATCTCGCCGAGTATCACGTGCCGGTGAATGCCGATATCGGCGAGCTGGACGTCACGTTCGTCGACGAGCGCGATGCGCATTTCAATCCGCTCGGTATCCGCGGGATCGGCGAGATCGGCATCACGGGCGTGCCGGCCGCGATCGCGAATGCGGTTTATCACGCGACCGGCGTGCGCGTGCGCGATCTGCCGATCACGCTCGACAAGGTGATGGCCGCCTCCGCTTGAGGCACGCGTCAGCGTCGCGGCGTGCGGCGCCGCACTTCGCTGCGCAGCCAGTCGAGCCAGGTGCGGATCGCCGCTTCGCGCGGATGGCCGGGGCGCCACACGACGTAGTGTGCGTAGACGTCGGTGATGCGCACCGTCGATACGCGCACGAGCGCGCCGCTCGCGAGTTCGCGCTCGATCAGCGAGCGGCGCGCGAGCGCGACGCCGCGTCCTTTCAGCACCGCGTCGATCAGCGCGTTCGCGTCCGCGAAGCGCGGCGCGCGCGCCGATTCGGTCAGATCGAGCCGCGCGGCCTGAAACCACGGTTCCCACGGCTGCGCGGGATGGCGCAGCAGCGTCGCGCGCACGAGATCGGCCGGCGCGCGCGGCGCGATGCCGTCGCGGTTGCGGTACGCGGGGCTCGCGACCGGAAACACGGTCTCGTTCATCAGCTTCTCGGCGACGACGCCCGGCCACGTGCCGGGCCCATAGCGCAGCGCGACGTCGATGCGGTCGCGCTTGCGAAGCGGCGCGAGCGCTGTGTCCGGATGCAGCACGATCGAGATCTGCGGGTGCGCGGCCGCGAAGCGCGGCAGCCGCGGCGCGAGCCAGCGCTCGGCCACGCTCGGCAGCACGCTGACGTTGAGCGTGACGTCGCAGGCGCGCGGCCGGGCGCGCACTGCGTGCGTCGGCTCGAACGCGCGCTCGAGCACGCTGAGCCCCTGGCGCACCTGCAGCGCGAGCGCATGCGCGGCGTGAGAAGGCGTTGCGCCGCCGCGTTCGCGCGTGAATAGCGGATAGCCGAGCTGCGCCTCGAGCGCGCGGATGTGCTGGCTCACGGCGCCTTGCGTGAGCGCGAGTTCGTCGGCTGCGCGCGTGAAGCTTTGCAGCCGGACGGCGGCCTCGAACGCACGCAAAGTCTGCAGCGGAGGGAGATGGATGCGTCGCATTGCGCATTAGTAACACTAATGTCCGAGCACGACAATTCATCGTTTGCGGCCGCGGGCGCGGCATTCCTACACTCGTGCTCGTCTTTCACAGGCCCGCCGGGGCAATGCCACCATGAACGCCTATCGTCTCTATCTTTCGCCGGGCGCGTGTTCGCTCGCCGCTCATATCGCGCTCGAAGAAACGGGCGCACCGTTCGACGTCGAGATCGTGCAGGTCCGCAAGCAGGAGAACCTCACCGACGGCTATCTCGCGATCAACCCGAAAGCGCGTGTGCCGGTGCTCGCGATTCCCGGCGAGTCGCGCGTGCTGACCGAAACGCCGGCGATCCTGACGTATCTCGCGCGCCGCCATCCGGATGCGCAGCTGCTGCCGCTCGACGATGCGCTGCGCGAAGCGCGGTGCCACGAATGGCTCGCCTGGCTCGTCGGCTGGGTGCACGGCGTCGGCTACGGCACGCTGTGGCGGCCCGGCCGCTTCGTCGGCGATCCGGCGCTGCACGGTGCGATCAGCGAGCATGGACGCAGCGTGATCGACGCGGCGAACGCGACGATCGAGGCGGCGCTCGCGGACGGACGCACGTGGGCGGAGCCGGGTGGCCATTCGATCGTCGATCCGTTCCTGCTGGTGCTGTACCGGTGGGGTGGCGCGATCGGCTTCGACATGACGCGGCATCGCGCCTGGAGCGCGCATGCGCAGCGCGAAGCCGAACGGCCGGCCGCGCGGCGCGCGCTCGCACGCGAGGCGGCCTGACGGCCTGACGCCGCTCGACGCGCCGAAGCGGCAGGCGCCGCTTCCACGGAAATTTCGTTTCCGTCCGATTGCCATGTCGCGCCCTTTTATTTTGAATGAGAACCATTCTCATTGATGAAGGGGAAGTGACCATGACGAGCCCGATCCAGTCGAGCGCGACGCCGCCGCGTCGCCCGGCTGTTTCCGTCGCATTCGCGATGATGACCTGCGCGGCCGCGCCGGCCGCTGCGGACGACACCGATCCGCGGCGCGCGCCGCACCTGAGCCCGATCGTCGTGCAGGGCGAGCGCGACACCGGCTCGCGCGTCGATCGTTCGGGCTCCGCGAAATACGCGACGCCGCTGCTCGACGTGCCGCAGACGATCACCGTCGTGCCGCGCGAGGTGCTCGACGAGCAGCAGGTCACGAGCCTGCGCGAAGCGCTGTCCAACGTCGCGGGCATCACGTTCAACGCGGGCGAGGGCGGCGGCGGGTCGGGCGACATGCTGCTCATCCGCGGCTTCAGCGCGCACGCGAACCTGCAGCTCGATGGGTTGCGCGACAGCGCGCAGAACAATCGCAGCGATCTGTTCAACATCGACGCCGTCGAGGTCATCAAGGGGCCGAATTCGGTGTTCGGCGGCGCGGGCACGACGGGCGGCTCGGTCAACCTGATCAGCAAGGCGCCGCAGCGCAAGGCGTTCATCGAGGCCGGCACGGTGCTCGGCACGTCCGGCTACCGGCGCGCGACGCTCGACGCGAACCGCCCGCTGCCCGGCAGCGACGGCAGTTCGGTGTTCCGGCTCAATGCGATGGCGCACGTGAACGACGTGCCCGGCCGCAACGACATCCGCAAGCGGCGCTGGGGCGTCGCACCGTCGCTCGGCTTCGGGCTCGGCACGCCGACGCGCGTGACGCTCGGCTATTTCCACCAGTACGACCACAACCTGCCCGACTACGGGCTGCCCGCGCGCAACGGCCAGGTGCTCGGCGGCGTCGCGCGCGATGCTTATTTCGGCTGGCGCAACCTCGACCGCGAGCGGATCGAGTCCAATACGTTCACCGTGAAGGCCGAGCACGACGTGTCGCCGCAGCTGAAGCTGCAGAACCTGAGCCGCTACGCGCATCTGAATCGCGACACGGTGGTTTCCGCGTCGCATGCGAACCTCGACGGGATGCCGCGCGGGCGCTACAAGCCGGCGGGGCCGCAGGGCTACGGGCGCGACGCGTCCACCGCGATGTGGATGAACCAGACGAACGCGACCGGCGAATTCAGCACGTTCGGCGTCGGCCATACGCTCGTCGCGGGCTTCGAGATCTCGCGCGAGACGTACGCGCGCAGCACCTACTCGCACGGGCTCGCGCGTCACTTCCCGAAGAACGGCTATGCGCTCGCCGCGCCGCCCGGCTACTGGTCGGGCCCCGCGCGCCGCGAGAACACCGCGCGCACCGATACGGCGCTCGACGTGAAGGCGCTGTACGCGTTCGATACGATCTCGTTCGGCCGCTACTGGGACCTCGACGTCGGGCTGCGTCACGACTGGATCGACGGCTGGGCGCGCAATACGCCGGCCGGCAAGCCGACCGAGCGCGCGGACACCGCGGACCGTCATCTGAGCACGCGCGCGGGGCTCGTGTTCAAGCCGACCGACAACGGTCGCATCTACGCGGCATACGGCACGTCGTTCAATCCGTCGGCGGAATTCCTCGTCACGACGGGCAGCGGCGTGAACCCGGCATCGGGCGGCCTCGCGCCCGAGAAGAACGAGAGCGTCGAACTTGGCGCGAAGTGGGAGGGGCTCGCCGGTCTCGCGGTGAACGGCGCGCTGTTCCAGACGTACAAGCACCACGCGCGCGAACGGATGTCCGACGGCAGCTACCTGCTCGCCGGCAAGCAGCGCGTGCGCGGCGTCGAGCTCGGCGCGGCTGGCAAGATCACGCCGAAGTGGGATCTGTTCGCGAACTACACGTATCTCGCGAGCGCGACGCTCGACTCGCCGTCGTCGCCGCGTCGCAACGGGAAGGCGCTCGGCAACACGCCGCGGCACGCGTTCAATCTGTGGACGACCTATCGGCTGCCGGCCGGCTGGACGATCGGCTATGGGTCGCATTTCGTCGGCCGGCGCAACGTGACGTCCGAAGGCGACGGGACGCTCGGCGCGTACTGGGTGCACAACCTGATGGCGAGCTACGACGTGAACCGGCGGCTGCGGTTTCAGCTGAACGTCGACAACCTGTTCGATCGCGCGTACGTGGAGCGCGTGCGGCAGCAGCCGGGCAACGCGTCGCGCTCGTCGGCCGTCGAGTTCGGCGACCGGCGCGCGGCGATGCTGTCGGCCGTCTACACGTTCTGAGTCCGTGCGCTACGCGGGCCGTTTCGGGAACAGCGGCAGCGTCGCGCACGCGCACGCGCCGGCCGCGAGCCACACGACGCTCCACGTGCTGGCCGCGAGCAGCGGCGGGATCGCGAGCGGCGTGACGAACAGCCCGACATAGACCATCGTGTTGGCCATGCCGAGCGCGGTGCCGGCATGGTCGGCGCCGGCCAGCGTCGCGAGTTCGGTGTAGGCGACGCCGTGCCAGGCCGATACGCAGATGCCCGCGAACACGAGAATCGCGACGATCGCCGCGACCGGCACCTGCGGGCTGCCGGCCGTCGCGGCCGCGAGCAGCGCGAACGAGGCGCCCGCCACGAGCACCGATCCGCGCAGATATGCGCGCCGGTTCCGATGGCGGTCGGTATGGCGGCCGCTCCATACGCGCATCGCCATCGCGCCGAGCTGCAGCGCGACCATCGCCGCGCTGATGCCGGCCACGCCGAGCCGGCCGAAATCGTGCAGGAACACCGTCGCGAATGTCAGCACCGCGAACTGCGGCACGCAGAGCACGCCGATACCGATCACGAGCCGCCAGACCGCGCGGTTCGCGAGCGGCGTCGTCGCGCGCGGGGCGGCCGGTTGCCGCGCGTGCGGCTGCGCGGCGTCTGCCGCGGCGGGCGGCTCGCGCAGCCAGCGCCACGTCAGCACGGCCGAGCCCGCGCACAACAGCATCAGCGTGCCGTACACGGCGCCGAAACCGGCATGCGACGCGAGCCACGGCAACAGTGCCGCGCCGACGCCGCCGCCCATCGGCACGGCCGTCTGCCGGATGCTCATCGCGAGCCCGCGTTCGCGCTCGCCGAACCAGCGCATCACCGCGCGCCCGCTCGACCCGTTCACGCTGCCGCCGAGCAGCCCGACGCCGCACATCATCGCGACGATGTGCGCGAGCGGCGGCACTGCGTCGGGCGTCGGCACGATCGCGACGGCCATCAGCGCGAGCATCGCGGCGGTCGCGATCAGCCCGGTCAACAGCACGCGGCGATCGCCGAAGCGGTCGGCGGCGATACCCCACGGCAACTCGGACAGCGCGACGCCGAACCCGAGCGCGCCGAGCACGAGGCCGAGCGAGCCGTTGTCGAGCCGATACGCGCTGCGCATCCAGACCGCGGTGGTCGGAATGCCGGCCGCGGCGGCCGAGAAACTCATGTTCGCGGCAACGCCGGCTGCGAGCACCAGCCAGCGGGCGGCGCAGCGGCGCTCGGCAGACGAACGGGAAAGGGCAAGCGAGCGTTCCATGGCGAAAGACCGGGACGGAAATTGACAGTCACAGTGTCGTCGCCTACATTCATCCTGAAAATCGGAAAGTTTTTGACGGATCGTTCGATAAAACAGGATGATCGACATGACCGAACACGAACACGCCCTTGAGCCGCGCGGCGACACGACGCTCGCGCAACCGAACTTCGACATCGCGGCCTTGCGCAGCCTGGTCGCGGGCGTCGATCTCGGCAGCTTCGCGAAGGCGGCTGACCGCGTCGCGCGCTCGACGTCGGCCGTCAGTGCGCAGATCCGCAAGCTCGAAGAGCAAGCGGGCACGCCGCTGTTCGTGAAGGCCGGCCGCGGGCTCGCGCTGACCGACGCGGGCGAGGCGATGCTGCGCTATGCGCGGCGGATCGTCGAGCTGAACGACGAGGCGGCCGCGGCCGTGCGCGGCGTGAACCTCGACGGCCGCGTGCGCGTGGGCCTGCAGGAGGATTTCGGCGAGGCGATCCTGCCGGACGTGCTCGGCCGCTTTGCGCGCGCGCATCCCAAGGTGCGGATCGACGCGCGCGTATCGCGCAATGCCGATCTGTTCGACCGGCTCGAGGCGAACCAGCTCGATCTCGCGCTCGTGTGGGGCGATCCGGCGTCGGCGGAGCGCGCGTCGCGGCCCGGAATCGACAGCGAGACGATCGCGCACGTCCCGATGCGGTGGATCGGCGCCGCCCATGCGAGTCAACCCGAGTTCGACGGCGGCGCGGTGCCAGGCGCGCAGGATCGAGCCGGCCCGCGTGCGATCGCGGCGACACCCGAACCGCTGCCGCTCGTGATGTTCGACCGGCCGTGCCGGTTCTTCGGCGCGGCGACCGATGCGCTCGACCGAGCGGGCGTGCCGTGGCGCGTCGCATTTACGACGCCGAGCCTCGCCGGGCTGTGGGCGGCCGCCGCGGCCGGCCTCGGGCTGACCGTGCGTTCGCACTACGGGCTGCCGGCGTCGGTGCGCGTGCTCGACGCCGCCGCATGCGGCCTGCCGGCGCTGCCGAGCGTACCGCTCGTGCTGCTGCGGCGCACGTCGTCGGCGACGCCGACCGTCGATCGGCTCGCGCGGATCGTCACGCAGGCCGTGCGCGAAGCGACACATTCGGCGGCGGCCGCACTCGCCGCGTAGCGCGCAGCGGCGCGCGCGCAAGACGTATCGCCGATTCGATGCGCGCCGCGCCGCGCTACGCCATCGCGCTCGCCGGCGCATGCGCGTCGAGTTCCGCGCACAGCGTGCGCAGCCGCGCGCGCAGCGCGTCGCTCGCCGGCACGAACGGCAGACGCAGGCCGTCGTCGCACCAGCCTTGCGCGGCCAGCACGGCCTTCACGGGCGCCGGATTCGGCTCCGCGAACAGCGCCGCGACGAGCGGCTGCAACGCGACCGCGATACGCCGCGCGTCGGCGAGACGGCCGTCGCGCAGCAGCGCGTGCATCCGCACATGCCATTCGGGCAGCACGTGTGCGCTGCTCGCGATCGTCCCGTGCGCGCCCGCGCAGAGCGCGGCGAAGTTCTGGTTGTCGTCGCCGGACAGCACCGCGAGCGGCGTCTCGTGCACGAGCCGGCTCATGCGCTCGAGCGTGCCGCCGCATTCCTTGATGCCGGCCACGCGCGCATCGCGCGCGAGCGCCTGCAGCGTGTCGAGTTCGACGTTCACGCCGGTGCGGTACGGGATGTTGTAGACGAGCACCGGCAGGTCGGCCGCCTCGACGATCGCTTCGACGTGGCGCCGAAGGCCGTCCTGCGTCGGCCGCACGTAGACGGGTGGCGTGACGAGCAGCCCGTCCGGGCGCAGCGCCGCGAGTTCGCGGGCGCGCGCGGCCGCGGCGTGCGTTGCGCTCGCGGTCAGCCCGACGACGATCGGCCGGTCCGGCACCGCGTCGCGCAGCGTCGCGAACACGGCGTCCTGCTCGCGTGCATCGAGCAGCACGCCTTCGCCGGTCGTCGCGCCCGCGACGAAGCCTGCGATGCCGGCGGCCGCATAGTGCCGCGCCAGGCGCGCGAGCGCGCGATGATCGACGTCGTCGCGGTGAAACGGCGTGACGATCGGCAGCCAGATACCTTCAAAACGGGGTGATGTGTGCATGCAAAGCCTCATGGTGAGAACGGGAGGGAGACAACCGTTCCGCCGGCGCTATGCCGGTGCGAGGCGTGCGAGCAAGGAAAAGAAACGACCTGCGGGCATCCCGTCCGGCATTCGCCTGACGGGACGCGACATCCCCGTCAGTCGAGGAGTCGTTTTTTCAGTTTCAGCCCGGCCGCGCGCGCGCCGGCCGCGAGGGCGGCGGAAATCGACGGCGAGCGGAGGATGGCGGACATGGATGAACCGTGCGTGGGCTGAGCGGCGATCTTAGCATTGCGGCGCGCGGGCGTGGGACGCTGCTTGCTTATGACGATTCGTGATTTGCTTTGCACGACAGATTGGAAGGCGCGCGGGGCGCGGCCGCTAGAATGCCCGCTTACGTTTCGATGACGGCGCAGCGCCGTCGCGCATCCACCACCAAGGAAACGGGGCATATCACGATGGCAAGCATCAAGGGGATCGGCCGCTGGCTGCATACGGGCGCGGCGGCGGCACTCGTCGCGGCGGCAACGGTCGCGCACGCGGACACGTCGATCCTGAACGTGTCGTACGACGTGACGCGCGAGCTCTACAAGGACATCAACGCGAGCTTCGCGGCCGCCTACAAGCAAAAGACCGGCGAGACCGTGACGATCAAGCAGTCGCACGGCGCGTCGAGCGCGCAGGCGCTGTCGGTGCTGCAAGGGCTGCAGGCCGACGTCGTCACGATGAACCAGCCGAACGACATCGACCTGCTCGCCGAGCGCGGCCTGTTGCTGCCGAAGGACTGGCGCGCCCGCTTTCCGGACAACAGCTCGCCGTACTCGACCACGATGGTGTTCCTCGTGCGCAAGGGCAATCCGAAGGCGATCAAGGACTGGAGCGATCTCGCGAAGCCGGGCGTGCAGGTGATCATCGCGAACCCGAAGACGTCGGGCAACGGCCGCTACGCGTATCTCGCCGCATGGGGCTATCAGAAGCAGAAGGGCGCGACCGATCAGCAGGCGCTCGAGTTCGAGAAGGCGATCTTCCGCAACGTGCCGGTGCTCGACTCCGGCGGCCGCGGCGCGACGACGACGTTCACGCAGCGCGGCATCGGCGACGTGCTCGTCACGTTCGAGAACGAAGTCGCGCTGATGGACACCGGTGCATCGGGTGCGCAGTTCGATGCCGTCTATCCGTCGGCGAGCATTCTCGCGGAGCCGCCGGTCGCCGTCGTCGACAAGGTCGTCGACAAGAAGGGCACGCGCAAGGTCGCGCAGGCGTATCTCGACTACCTGTACACGCCCGAGGCGCAGGAGATCATCGCGCAGCATCATCTGCGTCCGCGCGACGCGAACGTGCTGAAAAAGCATGCGGCCGAGTTCAAGCCGCTGAAGACGTTCAGCGTCGAGCAGATTTTCGGTAGCTGGGCGAACGCGCAGAAGACGCACTTCGCGGACGGCGGCACGTTCGATCGCGTGATCGTCGACCGGAAGTAACGGCGGCGCGTCGTCGAGCGCGCGAGACGAAACCGGCGGCCGAGGCCGCCGTTTTTCATGGGCAACGGGCGCGAGCCGGTGCGACGGCGAACCTGGCCGCCGGCGCGCCGCCGTGCATTACGCGTGCAGCAGCCGTGCCGATTCGCGCTGCTCGACCGCGACCGCGCGACGGTATCCGTCGCGGTCCTCGGCGCGCGCGACGTAGTCGCCGAGCACGCCTTCGTGCGGCAGCAGATGCGCGTCGAACGCGATCTTCAGCGTGCTCGCGAGCAGCAGATCGGCGGCGGTGAAGCGGTCGCCGACGAGCCATCGGCTATGCGCGAGCGTCTGCGCGAGCGCGCGCTGCACGCGCGTGATGTTGCCCCAGCCGAACGCGACCGGGTTGCCCGACGCGCCGGTGAATTTTTCCGCCATGGCCGGCTCGAGACAGGTGGGCGTGAAGAACATCCACTGCAGGAAGCGGCCGCGCTCCGGGTCGTCCGGCGCGATGCCGAGGCCCGCGTCGGGGCAGCGGTCGGCGAGGTAGAGCAGCACCGCGCCCGATTCGGCGAACGGCGCGCTGCCGTCGTCGAGCGCCGGTAGTTTCGCCATCGGGTTGACCTGCACGAACGCGTCGCTGCCCTGTTCGTGCGAGCGCAGGTCGATCGGCACCAGCTCGTAGACGGCGCCGATTTCCTCCAGCATCCACAACGCCCGGAACGCCCGGGTTTTCGGCCAGTAGTAGAGCTTCATCGCGCCTCCGTGCAGGGTGTCGAAATCGACGGATGCTCAAGCGTAACCGAGCGGTGCGGGTGGGCGGCGATTCCGCGGGGAAAAATGTCGGGGGTGGGGCTTTAGGGTTGGTGTGCTTGAATAACTAGTTATATACGAACTATGTGCGCAGATCGGGACGAGAGAGCGTAAGCGCGCGAGCGCCAGGCGCGTTTCGCGGTAGTATCCGTGCCCCGCGATTTGGCGGGGCTGTCGGCGTTTCGACGATGAATCGTGTTGGCGTGGGCGAGGACGTCGGCGGCGTGTGTGGATAGGTCGGCGTTGAAGGGACTCGAAGCGCTGTGCTTTTTGTCGGTGAGCGGCGGCGTCGAAGCGAAGCGGGACGCGGGCGCGCGGGAGATTGGGAGCCTTTGGGCACACTGGCGGGCGGCGCGGATTTTTCGCGCGATTGCGAGCACGAGGCCTTCCGCTTGTATACGGCTTTGACGTCGGCATGGCTGCCGCGAGGAGAGTCGGCTTGCTGTGCGTTCGACCGGTGAGCGCCAAAAGGTCGGTTCTCGGTTACGGTGCGTCCGACGTGGATATGTCGGCTGTACGGACACTCGGATCGCTGTGCGTTGCGACGGTGAGCGAGAGCAACCGCATCGCGAGGCACGGTTTACGGTGCGCAGATGTCGGCTGCGAAAAGGCTCGACTTTGTTGCGAAGCTGATCGGCGGCCGTCGGCTAACGATCCATCGAAGCGCGGTTCGGGATGTGGATAGGTCGGCGGCACAGGCACTCGGATCGCTGCGAATTTCGACGGTGAGTGCGAGGCGGTTGACCCGGCGAAGCAGGGTTTTCGGTTGTGGAGACGTCCGTTACGGAAAGGCTCGAGGCGTTGCGAACCTGAATAGCGAGTGCGGACGAGCGAATCCGTCCATATGGGCTCAGCGATGTGGATATGTCGACAGCGAAGAGACTCGAATCGCTGTGAATTTCGATGGTGAGGGTGAGACGATCGATTCGCCGAAGCGCGGATTTTTGTTGTGGAGACGGGCATCGCGTGGACGATCGAACCGCAAGGAACCGGAGCGCTGAGTGCCCGCGAGTCATCATCGAACTGCCGTTTATTCATGTGGATAGGTGAGCACGGGAGCGACTCCAATTGCTGTGAATTTCGATGGTGAGCGCCACAAAGCGATTCACCGAGGCGCGGTTTTTGTTGTGTAGATGGGCAGCGCGTGGTCGATCGAATCGCAGGAAGCCCGAGCGCTGAGTGCCGGCGAGTCATCGTTGAACTGCCGTTTATCCATGTGGATAGATGTGTCCCGGAGCGACTCGAATCGCTGTGAATTTTGATGGTGAGCGCAAGGCGGTCGATCTGCCGAGGCGCGGATTTTGTTGCTGAGATACGCGTCGTGTGGACCGTTGAATCGCCGTGAGCCTGAACGGTGAGTGTCGGCGAGTCATCATCGAAGCACCCTCTATCCATGTGGATAGGTCGGCCTCGGAGCGACTCGGACCGCTGTGAATTTCGATGGTGAGCGCCACAAAGCCGATTCGCCGAGGCGCAGATTTCGTTGTGGAGATGGGCATCGCGTGGACGATTCAATCACCGGGAGCCAGAGCGGTGAGTGTCTCCGACTCATCATCGAAGTGCCGTCTATCCATGTGGATAGGTGAGCCTCGGAGCGACTCCAATCACTGTGAATTTCGATGGTGAGTGTGAGGCGACCCATCCGCCGAAGCATGAGCTTGCCGCGAAAATGCGCGGCGTGTGGACGACCGATTCGCCGTGAGCCAGCACGGCGAGCGTCGGTGAATAATCATCGCCACGCTGCTGATCAGTGTGGACAGCTGGGCAACGAGGCGACTCGAATCCCTGTGCGTTTCAACGGTGAGTGTCGGCGACCCTGCGATCGCGGCACCGATTTTGATGTGGCGATGCCAGGTCGCGACTAGAATCGAGCCGCTGTGGATCCGAACGGTGAGCGCCGGCGCGCAATCCATCGAGGCGCGATCCGCGATGTGGATATGTCGGCAGCGAAGCGACTCGCATCGCTGTGAATCTTTACGGTGAGGGGAGGAAACGCCCCACCGCCGCGCGGCTTTCGATACGGCGATCTCCGTCGCGAGGTAACACGCGCTACGGTGAATCGCGAGCTATCAAGGCGCGATCCGCGATGTGGACATGTCCGCCGTAAAGCGACTCGGATCGCTGTGAATGTCAGAGGTGAGTGCGAGCGGCAAACCGGCCGACAGGAGGCATCCGATGTGGATATGTCGACCGCGAAGCGACTCGAATCCCTGTGCATTTCAATGGTGAGCACCGGCCGCCAATCGCTCGCAAAGCCTTTTCCCACGGTGCGATGCGTTCAATATCGCGATCGTTCGTCGCGGGTCGCCAGCGCGCGCCGTCGAGCGATTCCGACCGAATGCGGTCGCCACGATCGCGGACGCGCCGACGTTCCGCGGGCCAGCCGAGCCTATCCGAACTTTTGTGTGTGAGGCATAAACTGATGGCCAAGGAGCCACGTTATGCCACGCAAACGCAAGGAAGAAGTGCCGGTAGAACCGGGCAAGGGATTGAACCTGGACCCGGAACTGATCAAGCAACTGGTGCCCGGGACGCTGGATCGGGCGACGATCAACGAACAGCTCGCGGCGCTCAAGAAGGCAATCTTCGAGCGTGCACTGGGCGGCGAACTGACCCACCACCTGGGCTACGAGAAGGGCGATGCCAAGCCGGCGGGCCGCACGAACCATCGCAACGGCACCAGCCGCAAGCGCATCGCAACCGACAATGACCTGCTCGACGTCGAGATTCCGCGCGACCGCGAAGGCACGTTCGATCCGGTGCTGATCGCCAAGGGCGAGCGACGCTTCACAGGCTTCGACGACAAGATCATCGCGATGTATGCCCGCGGCATGAGCGTGCGGGAGATTCAGGGCTTCCTGCTGGACATGTATGGCATCGAGGTGTCGCCGGACTTCATCAGCACGGTGACTGATGCCGTGATCGACGAAGTGCGCGAATGGCAGCAGCGACCGCTCGAGCCGATGTACCCGGTCGTGTTCTTCGATGCCTTGCGAGTCAAGATCCGCGACGAAGGCGTGGTGCGCAACAAGGCGATCTACCTGGCGCTGGGCGTGCGCCGCGACGGCACACGCGACGTGCTCGGCCTTTGGATCGAGCAGACCGAGGGCGCCAAGTTCTGGCTGCGGGTGGTGAACGACCTGAAGCTGCGCGGCGTGCAGGACATCCTGATCGCCGTGGTCGACGGCCTGAAGGGCTTCCCCGAAGCGATCAACACGGTGTTCCCGGAAACGACGGTCCAGACCTGCATCGTGCATCTGATCCGGAACTCGCTGGACTTTGCCAGCTGGAAAGACAGGAAATCGGTCGCAGCGGCGCTCAAGGAGGTCTATCGGGCACCGTCGGCCGAAGCGGCCGCCGTGGCGCTGGACGCGTTCGATACGAGCCCGTGGGGTACGAAATACCCTCCGATTGCCGCGCTCTGGCGCCGGGCCTGGGATCAGGTGATTCCGTTCTACGCCTTCGCGCCTGACATCCGGAAAATTGTATATACGACCAACGCGATCGAGTCGCTGCACATGCAGCTTCGAAAGATCATCAAGGCGCGCGGCCACTTCCCGTCGGACGAGGCCGCGCTCAAACTGATCTGGCTGGCGCTGCGCAACGTCGTGGCCAAGTGGACCGGCTCTCGGCACGATTGGAAGAGCGCGATGACCCAGTTCGCGCTGCTTTACCCGGAACGATTCAACATTGGAATCTGAATCTCAACCCGCCTCACACACGGAATTCCGGATACCTCCGGCCAGCCCGGGATACGCATTGCCGCGGCGTAACTCGAATGAATCGGTGTTCGCGCGGTCAGTCCTTTCGATCCAGTTCCATTAGTCGCCCACGTCGTCGTTCTATCGCGTACACTCCGACGCCCGCGTGCAATATCGGTCAGCGACATGAACGATGCGGCGGACTCTGCGGGGCTGACGACGTTCCGGCGCGCAGTCGCTTCAAGCACTGAACAAGCGTAACGGCCGGCATATAGCCCGCGCGCCGACCGCGACGCTCACCGTCGAAATGCACAGTGATTCGAGTCCTTGGGTGTGCCGGTTGTCCACACCCGAACGGACGGTGGCATTCGCGCCGAAACGACCGATGTGGATATCCGGCCGACCAAACCACTCGCCGTACTGTGTATTTCAACGGTGAGCGCCGTCGGCGGCCCCGGCAAACGCCGCTGCCAGGCCCGCCGCAACACGCAGCAGCCAATCGCAGGCGCGTTTGCCGATCGCTTCACGACGCAAACGGGATGTGGACATCCTGCGCGTCAACTCACTCGAATGTCTGTGAATCCGAACGGTGAGCATCGGACGCATCCACTCGAATCGAGCGATCGCGATGTGGATATATGCCTCCACCGACGACTCGAAACCCTGTGCATTCGAACGGTGAGCCTCACCGCGCGCGGACGAAAAAACCGGTCGAAACGCTGTGCAACCGAACGGTGAGTGCGAATGCCGGCGTGACGTGGCGGGACAGCCGGGATGTGAATATCCCGCGCGCCACGCCAGTCGAAACGCTGTGCATTTCAACGGTGAGCGCACGCGCGAAAACCGCTAAAACCCGCGCCAGTCGGGCCACAGCCGCCCTTGAAGTCCGCCATTGCGCACGACCGCCGGCATCGCACGCACGGCACCGCCTATCGCACCGCGCACCCTGATCCGCCGGTCCGCCGTTTCCCCCAACGCCACCCGCCGAGCGAGAACTCTCTCAAAACCGCACCAAAACCTTCGCGGTTTTTCTCGCCATCGCCCACCCCGAGCACGATGAGAAAAAACATTCTCGTCGCTGCGAGAAAAAATAGAGCCATCCCGCTGCCGCCGGCCAGCGTCGCCCGACGCGCCCGTGCCGCAGCCCAGAACAGCACAATCAGGAGACGTCCCCATGACCGCCCGCCTGCCGATCGACGGCACGCCCGCCCTATCCGACTATCGTCTGACCGACAACCTGACCGCGACGCGCGGCCGGATCTTCCTGACCGGCACGCAGGCGCTGGTGCGCCTGCTGCTGATGCAGCGCGCGGCCGATAGCGCGCAGGGCCTGAACACGGCCGGCTTCGTCAGCGGCTATCGCGGCTCGCCGCTCGGCATGGTGGACCAGCAGCTGTGGAAGGCGAAGAAACTGCTCGACGCCAGCGGCGTGCGCTTCCTGCCCGCGATCAACGAGGAACTCGGCGGCACCGCGGTGCTCGGCACGCAGCGCGTCGAGGCCGATCCCGAGCGTACCGTCGACGGCGTCTATGCGATGTGGTACGGCAAGGGCCCAGGCGTCGATCGCGCGGGCGATGCGCTGAAGCACGGCAACGCGTACGGCTCGTCGCCGCACGGCGGCGTGCTCGTCGTGGCGGGAGACGATCACGGCTGCGTGTCGTCGTCGATGCCGCACCAGAGCGACTTCGCGATGATCGCTTGGCACATGCCGGTCGTGAACCCGTCGAACATCGCCGACATGCTCGAATTCGGCCTGTACGGCTGGGCGCTGTCGCGCTACTCGGGCGCCTGGGTCGGCTTCAAGGCGATTTCGGAGACGGTTGAATCGGGGTCGACCGTCGATCTCGACGCGCTGCAGACGCAATGGCCCGCACCGCAAGGCTTCACGCCGCCCGCAGGCGGTCTGCACAACCGCTGGCCCGATCTGCCGAGCCTCACGATCGAAGCGCGTCTCGCCGCGAAGCTCGACGCCGTGCGTCACTTCGCGCGCACGAACAGCATCGACAAGTGGATCGCGCCGTCCGCGCGTGCGAACGTCGGCATCGTCACGTGCGGCAAGGCGCATCTGGATCTGATGGAGGCGCTGCGCCGTCTCGATCTGACGGTCGACGATCTCGACGCGGCCGGCGTGCGGATCTACAAGGTCGGCCTCTCGTATCCGCTCGAGCTGACGCGCATCGACACGTTCGTCGACGGGCTCGACGAAGTGCTCGTCATCGAAGAAAAGGGCCCGGTGATCGAGCAGCAGATCAAGGATCACCTCTACAACCGCACGGAAGGCGCGCGCCCGCGCGTGCTCGGCAAGCACGACGCGGCCGGCGCGTGCCTGCTGTCGGAACTCGGCGAACTGCGTCCGTCGCGCATCCTGCCCGTGTTCGCGGAATGGCTCGCGCGTCACAAGCCGGCGCTCGATCGCCGCGAGCGCGTCGTCGATCTGGTCGCGCCGCAGATCCTGTCGAACGAGGCGGACGCCGTGAAGCGCACGCCGTATTTCTGCTCGGGCTGCCCGCACAACACGTCGACGAAGGTGCCGGAAGGCTCGATCGCGCAGGCGGGGATCGGCTGTCACTTCATGGCGTCGTGGATGGACCGCGACACGACCGGTCTGATCCAGATGGGCGGCGAGGGCGTCGACTGGGCCGCGCATGCCATGTTCACGAACACGAAGCACGTGTTCCAGAACCTCGGCGACGGCACCTATTTCCATTCGGGCATCCTCGCGATTCGCCAGGCGGTTGCCGCGAAGGCGAACATCACCTACAAGATCCTCTACAACGACGCGGTCGCGATGACGGGCGGCCAGCCCGTCGACGGCAGCATCTCGGTGCCGCAGATCGCGCGGCAGGTCGAGGCCGAAGGCGTATCGCGCTTCGTCGTCGTGTCCGACGAGCCGCAGAAGTACGACGGCCATCACGGGCTGTTCCCGGCCGGCACGACGTTCCATCACCGCAGCGAACTCGACGCCGTGCAGCGCGAGCTGCGCGAGACGCCGGGCGTCACCGTGCTGATCTACGACCAGACCTGCGCGGCCGAGAAGCGCCGCCGCCGCAAGAAGGGCGAATTCCCCGATCCGGACAAGCGGCTGTTCATCAACGACGCGGTTTGCGAAGGCTGCGGCGACTGCGGCGTGCAGTCGAACTGCCTGTCGGTCGAGCCGCTGGAAACGCCGCTCGGCCGCAAGCGCCGCATCGATCAATCGTCCTGCAACAAGGACTACTCGTGCGTGAACGGCTTTTGCCCGAGCTTCGTGACGGTCGAAGGCGCGGCGCTGAAGAAGGCGGCCGGCGCGGCATTCGACGAAGCGGCGCTCGCCGCGCGCGTCGACGCGCTGCCGGTGCCGGCCACGCATCTCGATGCGGCGCCGTACGACATGCTGGTGACGGGCGTCGGCGGCACGGGCGTCGTGACGGTCGGCGCGCTGATCAGCATGGCCGCGCATCTCGAAGGCAAGAGCGCGTCGGTGCTCGACTTCATGGGCTTCGCGCAGAAGGGCGGCTCGGTGCTGTCGTTCGTGCGGATCGCATCGAGCGACCGCTGGCTGAACCAGGTGCGCATCGACACGCAGCAGGCCGACGTGCTGCTCGCCTGCGACATGGTCGTCGGCGCGAGCGCCGAGGCGCTGCAGACGGTGCGTCGCGAGCGCACGCGGATCGTCGTCAACACGCACAGCATTCCGAACGCCTCGTTCGTGCAGAACCCGGACGCGAACCTGCACGCGGACGCGCTGCTCGCCAAGATGCGCCACGCGGCCGGCGACGGCTTCATGTCGAGCTGCGACGCGCAGGCGCTCGCGGCGAAGTTCCTCGGCGACACGATCGGCGCGAACATCCTGATGCTCGGCTACGCGTGGCAGCTCGGCCTCGTGCCGGTGTCGCTCGCCGCGATGATGCGCGCGATCGAGCTGAACAACGTCGCGGTGCCGATGAACAAGCTCGCGTTTTCGGTCGGCCGGATGGCGGCCGGCGATGCGCCGGGCCTCGATGCGTTGTGGAACGCGCGCCATGCGGTGGCCGTGCATGCCGCGCCGCAGACGCTCGACGAATTGATTGCCGATCGCGAAGCGCGCCTGCACGCCTACGGCGGCGCGCGCTACGTCGAGCGCTACCGTGCACTCGTGAGCGCCGCGCGCGCGAAGGGCGACGATGCGCTGACGCACGCGGTCGCGACGACGTTCTATCGGCTGCTCGCGGTCAAGGACGAATACGAAGTGGCGCGACTGTATGCAGACGACGCGTTCCGCGCATCGCTCGAAGCGCAGTTCGAAGGCGTGCCGGGGACGGACTATCGCGTGAAGTTCAACCTCGCGCCGCCGACGGTCGCGAAGGCCGGCAGTGACGGCAGCGCGCCGAAAAAGCGCGTGTTCGGCCAGTGGATGTGGCCGGTGCTCGGGATGCTCGCGCGTGTGCGCGGCCTGCGCGGTACGTGGCTCGATCCGTTCGGCCGCACGGTCGAGCGCCGCATGGAGCGCGCGCTCGCCGACGACTACGAAACGACGCTCACGCGTGCATTCGCGGCGATGACGGCCGACAACGCCGCGCGCGTCGTGCAGCTCGCGGATCTGCATGCGCGCGTACGCGGCTTCGGCCACGTGAAGCTGCGCAATCTTGCCGGCGTGAAGCGCGCGGAACGCGAACTCGCGCTGCAGCTCGGCATCGATGCGGCGACCAGCGCGGCCGTGCGCGAGGCGCTCGACGAGCTCAAGGGCGCCGGGATGCTGAAGGGCATTCCGGTCGTCGTCGCGAAGTAAGCGCGGCACGCGGCGCCGGCGCGCCGCAAACGAAAAACGGCGATGCGCGCGTGCGGCATCGCCGTTTTTTTTCATGGCGGGCGCGGCGCGTGCCGCGCGTCGCCGTTCAGACGATCCCTTTCTTGCGCGTCGACAGCGCGGTTTCCGACAGATCGATTTCGCGGATCAGCTTCGTCAGCGTCTCGTCGGAGATCTTGCTTTCGGTACGCAGCCGATACAGCATCGAGCGCTCCGCGCGCACGGCGGCGATCCGCATCTGCAGCTCCATCGTTTCCGCCTGCTTCGCTTCGGCGCGCGGCGTCGGGCCGTCCTCGGCGAGCGCGGCGAGCCGGCGCCGATACTGATCCATCACGCGCGCGGAGATGTCCGCGCAGCGCGCGGCGCCCGATTCGTCGAGTTCGGCCGAGATTGCGTCGTGCGACGCGTCGATCGCGCGGATCGCGGCTTGAGCGGCCGCGGCGCGCGCCGCGCGCTCCTCGCCGGCGAGCGGATTGCGCGTCGTGCGCACGCCGCGCAGCAGCAGCGGCAGGCCGACGACCGCGACGATCAGCGAACCGAGAATCACGGCCGACGCGATGAAGATCGCGGTATCGCGGCCCGGCAGCGGTGCGCCGCTCGACAGCGCGACCGGAATCGACAGCACGCCGGCGAGCGTGACCGCGCCGCGCACGCCGCCGACCGTCATCACCGCGATCGTGCGCACGCCGGCCATCGTGCCCGCGAGGCCCTGCCGTGCTGCGCGGCGGCTCGCGAACCAGCGCAGCAGCCATACCCACAGAAAGCGGATCGCATACAGCGAGAGCATCATCGCGCCCACGTTGAACAGCATGCGGCCGACCAGCGCGTCGCTCGTATGGTGCGCCTCGACGAGTGCGCGGCCGATGATGTGCGGCAACTGCAGCCCGAGCATGATGAACACCATGCCGTTGAACACGAACTCGATCATCGCCCACGTGCTTTCCGCGCGCACGCGCGACGCGACCGTGCTTTTGCGCGAGAAGCTCGTGTAATTCATCATCATTCCGGCCGACACGGCCGCGAGCACGCCGGACAGATCGAAGTGCTCGGCGAACAGGTACGCGGCGAACGGCACGAGCAGCGTCATCACGATGCCGGGCGCCGGATCGCCTTCCTGCTCTGCGTTGAGGAAGCGCGTCGACAGCGCGCTGAACAGCCAGGACACGGCCGCGCCCGTCGCGAGTCCGCCGGCCGCGACGACGACGAACGTCAACGACGCGTCGCGCAGCGAGAACACGCCGGTGAGCGCGGCGGCGATCGCGAACTTCAGCGCGACGAGGCCCGACGCGTCGTTCATCAGCGCCTCGCCTTCGAGGATGTGCATCAGTTGCGGCGGGATCCGGCCCTTTCCGGCGATGCCCGACAGCGCGACCGCATCGGTCGGCGACAGCACGGCCGCGAGCGCGAACGCGATCGGCAGCGGCAACTCGGGAATCAGCCAATGCGCGAAGTAGCCGACGGCGAGTACCGTCATGAACACGAGGCCGAACGCGAGCATCAGGATCGCGCGCCGCTGCAGATACAGCTCGCGTTTCGGAATCCGCCAGCCGTCTGCGAACAGCAGCGGCGGAATGAACAGCAGCATGAAGATTTCAGGGTCGAACGTCACATGGAGGTTCAGTTGCGGCCACGCGAGCGCGGCGCCGAAGGCGATCTGCATCAACGGCAGCGGCAGCCGCAACGGCAGTACGCGCGTGAGCGCGCCGGACAGCGCGACGGTGAGCAGCAGGATGAGGACGGTGAAGACGATTTCCATCGATACGGCAAAGGCGGGGAATGAAACGACCGTACGGAGTGTAGCGTGCTCGCGCGAGCGCTGCGCTCCGGTGCGCCGGTGCGGATGCACGCAAACGGTGCAACCGCGCTGCGCCGTGCTGGTGCAGCACCGCGTGCGCCGTGCGAAGCGCGCGTGATCGACGCTTGCACGGAGCTTGCTTGATGCTTGCTCGCCGTCCGGCGCAGGCCGGATAAACCGAGGGTTCATCGACATGGGCCGATGCCGCGCGCCGTCCGGTTCGTCAGCCGCCGCGTTGCCGATGCAGACCGATTTCAGGAGGAACGCATGACGACCGAGCAACAGGAGCGACCGGTTGTCGCGTCGCCGTACCGTTTCGAGCGGGAAGTGAGTTCCGGCTTCGAGCGGTTCGCGACGCGGCACCGCGAGCTGACGCTCACCACCGTGTTCCAGCCGATCTTCAGCCTCGCGCATCAGCGGGCAGTCGGCTACGAAGCGCTTTTGCGCGCACACGACACGCTCGATCGCGCGGTGTCGCCGCTCGACGTGTTCGGCGATGCCGCGCGCCACGGCGAACTGCTGCAGCTCGACCGGCTCGCGCAGGCGCTGCATCTCGAGAATTTCGCGCTGCTCGGCGCGTCGCGCGAGTGGCTGTTTCTGAACGTGCACCCCGGCGTGCTCACCGACCCGTTCCAGGCGGCCGCGCTGCTCGCGAACCTGAAGCGGCTCGGTATTCCACCGCGCCGGATCGTGCTCGAAGTGCTCGAACAGCGCGCGGACGACGTCGAGCGGCTTGCCGACGCGGTGCGCGCATGCCGCGCGCAGGGCTTCCTGATCGCGCTCGACGATTTCGGCGCCGGGCACGCGAACGTCGAGCGGATCTGGCAACTCGATCCCGACATCGTCAAGCTCGACCGGATCCTGCTGTCGCAGGCCGCGCATCGCACGGGGCCGACCGCGATCCTGCACGGGCTCGTCGCGCTGCTGCACGAAGCGGGCAAGCTCGTGCTCGTCGAAGGGATCGAAACGGAGCACGACGCGCAGGTCGCGCTCGCATGCGAAGCCGATTTCGTGCAGGGCTACTACTTCGGCCGGCCGGCGCCCGGCCTGCCCGATAGTGCCGCTGCGACCGGCTGCATCGGCGAGCTGACCGAGCGCTTTCGCGAGCAGGCCGATGCGCGCGAGCGGCGCGACGCGCAGCGGCTCGCGCCTTATCTGCGCGCATTCGAGCGCGCAGCCGAACGGCTTGCGGCCGGCGAGCCGCTCGACGACGTGTGCTGGAACTTCCTCGCGCTCGACGATGCGGCGCGCTGCTTCCTGCTCGATGCGCGTGGCCGGCAGGCCGGCCGCAACATCGTGCTGCGCGCCGATCGCGCGCCGCGCGAGACGCGTTTTTCGCCGCTGTCCGAGGCGCAGGGCGCGAACTGGCTGCGGCGGCCGTATTTCCGCACGGCGATCGCGGAGCCGGGGCGCGTGCACGTGACGCGGCCGTATCTGTCGATCAACGAGGCGCAGCCGTGCGTGACGCTGTCGATCGCGATCCGGATCGGCGATGCGCAGTGCGTGCTGTGCGGCGACATCGACTGGACAGAGGGCTGACGCGCAGGGTGGCGCACGGTACGCGGCTCGGCTAGGATGCGCGCATTGTCCCGACGAATCGCGCTGCCATGAACCGACCCGCTGCTGCTGCCGTGCTCCTCGAAGTGATCGCCACGACCGTCGCCGATGCGAAGGCCGCCGCGCGCGCCGGCGCCGACCGGCTCGAACTCGTGACCGCGATCGGCGAAGGCGGACTCACGCCGAGCATCGGGCTGATCGAAGCGGTCGTCGCCGCTGTGCCGATTCCGGTGAACGTGATCGTGCGTCCGCACAGCCGCGCGTTCGTCTACGATGCGGACGATCTGCGCGTGATCGAGCGCGACGTGCGCGCGGCCGTCGCGGCCGGTGCCAACGGCGTCGTGTTCGGTGCGCTCGACGCGCGCGGCGACGTCGATGTCGATGCGCTCGCGCGCGTGGCGGCGGCAGCGGACGGGCGCGATCTGACGTTCCACCGCGCATTCGACGTCGCGCGCGATCTGAATGCGGCGTTCGACACGCTGCTGCGCGTGCCGGCCGTCACGTCGGTGCTGACCTCGGGCGGCCATCCGTCGGTGCTCGATGCGACGGCGACGATCGCGCGCATGGTGCGGCACGCCGCGGGCACGACCTGCACGGTGCTCGCCGGATCGGGGCTGACCGTCGATGCGGTCGGAGAATTCGTGCGGACGACCGGCGTGCACGCCGTGCATTTCGGCTCCGGCGTGCGGCCGCGCGGCGAGGTGCTGGCGCCGGTCGACGAGCGGCTCGTTGCGAAAGTGCGGGCGGTACTGGATCGCGCGAAGCAGGCGTAAGCGTGTATCGGCCACATCGACGTCCGGCGCCGCGTGCGTCAGTCGTAGCGGATCTTCAGGTCCTTCAGGATGTCGACATTGCCCCACTTGAACGCGCAGCGGCGGCCGACCTCGACCGCGGTGCCGTCGCGTATTTCACTGACAGGCGTGCAGCCGCCGGCAATCGTCACCGTCGGCGTGCCTTGCCGTGACAGCGGGAACTCGATCGCCGCATCCTGCGGAATCGTATGCGTGAGCGCGACGTCTTCGATGTAGTCGTCGGGCAGCGTGAAGATCAGCGCGCGGTCGACCTTCAGCGTGTAGTAGTCGTGCTGGAACGGAATGCTGACCACGCAGAGCTCGGTGGTGTGGCCGTTCAGCGTCTGCGACGAACATTTCGGTTCGGCGGCATGTGCGGTAGCGGCGGCGATGCCGAGCACCGCGACGGCGATGTGCTTCATCGTTGGTTATCCCCGTAACGTGATGATGGAACCGCCGACGAGGCCGACGCGCGCAGCGTCCGGCGATCGCGGCGAAGCGCACATGTTAGTGCGGACGCGGCGCCGATGCACGCGCTTCGCCCCGCCGCGCCAATGAAAAAAGCCGGGACGTGTCCCGGCTTTCGTCATGCGGCGCAGCGTGCGACGCTCATTCGCGTTCCGCCAGGGCATCGGCCTCGCTCGCACGAATCCCGAGACGCTCGAACAGCGCGCGATCTTTCTGCGTCTGCGGGTTGCTCGTCGTGAGCAGCTGGTCGCCGTAGAACATCGAGTTCGCGCCGGCGAGGAAGCACAGCGCCTGCAGGCCGTCGTCGAGCTGTTCGCGGCCGGCCGACAGTCGCACGACCGCCTTCGGCATCGTGATGCGCGCCACCGCGATCGTGCGCACGAATTCGAACGGATCGAGCGGCGCGGTGCCGGCGAGCGGCGTGCCTTCGATCGCGACCAGATTGTTGATCGGCACCGATTCCGGATACGGAATTCGTGCGGACGACCGGCGTGCGCGCCGTGCATTTCGGCTCGGGCGTACGGCCGCGCGGCGAGGTGCTCGCGCCGGTCGACGAGCGGCTCGTTGCGAAAGAGGGGGCGGCGATCGATGGCGCGCCCGCGCCGTCACGTGTTCCGCACGAACCAGGTCCGCTTCGCGCTCGCGAGCAGCGCGCGATAGACGAGCCACGACACGGCGAAGGTTGCCGGCGCCGACAGCGACGCGGCAAACCCGCTCGCGTGGTTCAGTGCGAGCCCGGCGAACGCGCCCGCGAACCATGCCGCGAGCCCGCCCGGATTGAAGGTCGGCACATGCGCGTCGCGGCATTCGACGTCGTCGCCGACGAGCTCGCCGTAGCGCGCGGACAGGATATGTGCGAGCGCGACGCCGACCCACGCGACGACGAAGATGCCCTGATACGCGAGCGCCTGCAGGATCCGCGAGAAGACGTCGGCCATCATCAGCGCATAGACGACCGCACCCACCACGAGCGCCCATACGAATTTCGGCGCACGCAGGCCGGCCACCTTCTGGAAGAACGCCTGCATGTTGACCGTCGCGAGGTAGTAGTTCGCGGTGTTGATGCGCGACTGCGTGACCCAGACGAACAGCAGGCCCCACAACCCCATCAGCTTCAGCAGCGCGAGCACGACCGACACTTCGGATAGCGTACCGAGTCCCGGAATCGTGCCGACCAGATAAATGCCGGCCGCACCGTTCAGCAGGAACGTGACGAGGTAGAACGGCATCCCGAAGTTGAAGCGGCCGTGATAGCGCGCGTCCTGCCTGCGGCCGAAGCGCGCGTAGTCGAACGTGAACATCATCAGCACCCAGACGCCCATGTAGTAGACGAAGCAATGCCACCATCCGCCGGCCGGCGCGCCGCCGGCCGGGCCGATGTCGAGCCACGCGGCGTGATAGCCGTATTCGGCCGTCGCGAGCCCGACCGCCGCGAGCAGCCCGAGCAGGTAGAACGGCAGCAACACGCCGTTGAACTTGTCGAGCCAGTGCTGCACGCTGCCGAACACGAGCGGCACGCTGTAGCCGACGACGAGCAGCGCGGCCCATTTGTAGTCGAGCGCCGGAAACAGGTGATGCGCGGCAATCGCGATCACCGAGCCTTCGAACACCGCGTAGTAGATGGCCGTCGCGAAGAAGATCAGCGTCGCGAGCGCAGCGCCGGCGCTGCCGAACAGCACACGCGAGAATAGTGCGACCGACAGCCCGGTGCGGATCGCGTAGCGGCTGATGATCGTGTTGACGGCGCCGTACGACACCACCGACAGCGCCATGCCGATCAGCGCGTTGCGCGCGCCGTAGGTAAGCGCGAGCGTCGCGCCGACGACGATGTAGAACACCGCGCTGCACACGGCCCACCACGCCATCGTCAGCGAGAAGGGCGGCATGCGCGCGTGATCGGGAATGGCGAGCGTCGACAGGTCGAGATCCTCGTCGGTGCGGGCCTGAGCCAGGTTGGCCATGAGCGTGCTCCTTGGTGAGCGAAACGGCGAACGACGTCGCGGCTGCGGTGCATGCGCTCCGCAGGGTTGCCCCGACGTCGGGCGGGCAACCGGTCCGGCAGAAACGACGCGCAAGCGTCCCCGCCGCGCGCCGCGCGGTCGCGCGGGCGGGAAACGGAATACGTAGTCGGAAAATGAACCGCGCAGGCGGCCGTGCCGCGGCGCGGGGCCCGGTACGGCGGCCGGGCGTCCTGCGTTCAGTCCTGCAGCATGGCGCGCAGCAGCGCGAGGCGTCGCTGGTACTCGCGGCGCGCGGCGAGCGCGTCGGCCATCGTCACGCGCACGAAGCGCGCGCGATGGTTGGGCTGCATCTGGCCGATCAGGTCCATGTCGGCGCTGATCACGGTGCCGATCGTCGCGTAGCCGCCACCAGACACCGCGTCGCGATGCAGGATGATCGGCTCGAGCCCTGCCGGCACCTGGATCGAGCCGATCGGATAGCACGCGTCGACGATGTTCGACGGATCGGCGCCCGCGCCGAACGGCTGCTCGCGCGGCCGGAACTGCAGCGGGCGGCCGTTCTTGTAGCGATAGCCGATGCGGTCCGCCTCGGGCGCGACGGTCCATTCGTCGTCGAAGAACGTATGCGCCGATTCGTCGCTGAGACGGTAGTGGTAGAGGCCGGTCAGCACGCGCAGCTCGACCTGGCTGTCGAGCGGCCGGCACACGGCGGACGGCAGCTCGCGGCCTTCGCGGCCCGGCTCGCGCGCTGCGCCGACCGGCAGCCGGTCGCCTTTCTGCAGACGCCGGCCCGCGTGGCCGCCGATCGCGCCGAGCGCATACGTCGAGCGGCTGCCGAGCACGACCGGCACGTCGATGCCGCCCGCGACGGCGAGATACGCACGCGCGCCACCCTTCACGTAGTTGAACGACAGCACGCTGCCCGCGCGGATGCGCAGCGCCACGTTGCAGCGCTGGCCGACGCCGTCGATTTTCGGCGTCATTTCCGCGCCGGTCACGGCGATCAGCGCGTCGGTGTGGAACAGCAGCTCCGGGCCGAGCAGCGTGCATTCGAGCACGGCCGCCTGCTCGGGATTGCCGACCAGCAGGTTCGCCGCGCGCGATGCGTACTGGTCGAGCGAGCCCGACGGCGGAATGCCGACGTGGTAGTAGCCTTGCCGGCCCATATCCTGGACCGAGGTCGCGAGGCCGGGCTTCACGACCTCGATCAGCTTGTGCGCGTCAGCTTGCATGCAGCACCTCGACGAGAGAACGGTTGTATGCATCGGGATCGCGCCGGAATGCGTCGAGCGAGAATTTCACGGGGCGCACGCGCAGCGAGAACGTGCCCGCTTCGACGGCCGCGACGGCCGCGTCGTACGCGGCGCGATCGATCGGCTGGAACTTCACGATGTCGCCGGGGCGGAAGAACACCATGAAGTCGCGCAGATAGTCGAGCCGCTGTTCGGGGTCGAAGATCGGCGCCGGCGTCACGCCGAACATCTGGTAGCCGCCCGCGCCGCGCACCGAGTAGATGCAGCCGAAGCAGCCGCCATGGCCGACCGTCAGCTTCGGCGTGTCGGTGCGCGGCCGCAGGTATTTCGGCACTTCGAGCTGGCGTTCGCGTTCGACCATCTGGTACATGAACGGCAGGCCCGCGACGAAGCCGACCATCGACACGAACCACGGCGCGCCCGAGTGCGCGGCGATGAATTCGTCGACGTCGCGCTTGCCGTTGATGCGCGCCGCGTATTCGAGATCGGTCGACGACGGATCCTGATGACGCTCGCGGAACCGCATCATCGTCTCGTGCGTCCACGGATCGTTGTAGAGCACCGGCACCTCGACGATGCGCGTGTCGAGGTCGAGCGACGCTTCGCCGACGTCGGCTTCGATCGACTTCAGCAGCGCGACGAGCGCGTCGGGCGCGATCGTGTCCGGGTCGTAGCGCACCTGGTAGGACGCGTTGGCCGGGCAGATCTCGGTGATGCCGGGCACCGCGCGGCGCTGCAGCTCGCGCGTGATCGCGGTGCCCTTGAAGAAGGCGTCGAGCGACATCGCTTCGCTGATCTCGACGAACACGAACTCATCGCCGCCGAACGTATAGCGGGTCGTCACAGCGCCTCCCCGACGCGTGTCGCGTCTGCGTTTACGTTGAGGTTTGCGGATTCGGATTCGGACCGGCTCGCGGCGGCGGCCGCCGCGTCGAGCGCCGCACGCCATCGCGGCATCCACGCCTCGAGGAAATTCGTGTGATAGCGGCCGGCGCGGACGTCGGCGTCTGCGAGCAGCGCGGCGTGCAGCGGCGCGGTGGTCTTCATGCCGCCGACCTGCAGTTCGCCGAGCGCGCGCGACAGACGCTGCAGCGCCGCTGCCCGGCTCTCGTCGTGCACGATCAGCTTTGCGAGCAGCGAGTCGTAGAACGGCGGCACGACGCAGCCCGGATAGAGCAGCGAGTCGACACGCACGCCAGGGCCGGTCGGCCACACGAGCGCATCGATTCGGCCGGGATTCGGGCGGAAGTCCTGCAGCGGGTCTTCCGCATTGATCCGGCATTCGAGCGCCGCGCCGCGCATCGCGATGTCCTGCTGCGCGAAACGCAGCGGTTCGCCGTCGGCGATGCGCAGCGTTTCGCGTACGAGGTCGATGCCGGTGATCGCTTCGGTCACCGGATGCTCGACCTGGATGCGCGTGTTCATCTCGATGAAGTAGAACTCGCCGCGCGTGTCGTCGAACAGGTATTCGAGCGTGCCCGCACTGCGATAGCCGACTTCGCGCGCGAGACGCGTCGCCGATGCGCACAGCTCGGCGCGCAGCGCCGGCGTCAGCGAGGGCGACGGCGCTTCCTCGAGAATCTTCTGGCGGCGGCGCTGCAACGAGCATTCGCGTTCGAACAGATGGACGACGTCGCGCCCGTCGCCGAGCACCTGCACTTCGATGTGCCGCGCGCGCGCAATGAAGCGCTCCAGATAGACGCCGCCGTCGCCGAACGCGGCCTGCGCCTCGCGCTGCGCGAGCGGCAGCTCGGCCTCGAGTTGCGCCGCATCGTGCGCGACGCGAATGCCGCGCCCGCCGCCGCCGGCGGCCGCCTTGATCATGACCGGATAGCCGATGCGCGCGGCCACGTCGCGCGCGGCGTCGAGCGACTGCACGACGCCGTCGCTGCCGGGCACCGTCGGCACGTTCGCGCGCCGCGCGGTGTCGCGTGCACGCGCCTTGTCGCCCATCGTCGCGATCACCTGCGCGTCCGGGCCGACGAAGACGAGGCCGGCCGCTTCGACCTGCGCGGCGAATGCGGCGTTCTCGGAGAGGAAGCCGTAGCCCGGATGGATCGCATCCGCGCCGCATTGCCGTGCGGCGTCGAGGATCGCGGCCGGATTCAGGTAGCTCTTCGCGGCGTGCGATGAGCCGATGTGGATCGCTTCGTCGGCCATGCGCGCGGCGAGGCTGTCGCGGTCCGCATCGCTGACCACGGCGACCGCGCGCATCCCGAGCTCGTGCGCGGCGCGAATCACGCGCACCGCGATTTCGCCGCGGTTCGCGACCAGCACGGTGCGGATGCGCGACGGGCGATAGAACGCGTCGCAGGAAATTGCCCGATTCATCGCGTCACCCCTCGATCCGCATCAGCACCTGCCCCGCGTCGACGGGCTCGCCGTCTTCGACGAGCAGCTCGACGACGCGCCCCGGCACCTCCGACTCGATCTCGGTGAACTGCTTCATCACTTCGACGAGGCCGACGACCGCGCCGGCGGCCACCGTCGCATCGAGCGCGACGTAGTAGTCCGCATCGGGCGACGGGCGCCGGTAGAAGGTGCCCGGCAGCGGGCTGACGATGTCGTGCAATGCCATCTCTGTGTCTCCTTGAATCAGTGTTGGGCGGCGAGCGGCCGCGGGCCGGCGGTGCGGATGCCTTCGCGGGTCAGCGCGTCGCGCGTCTCGCGCACGAGCGCGAGTGCGCCCGGCGTATCGCTGTGGATGCAGACCGAATCGAAATCGATGTCGATGTCGTCGCCATCGACCGTGCGCACCTTGCCGTCGACGCAGGCGCGCAGCACCTTGTCGGCGACCTGGCGCGCATCGAGCCGGCCGACGCGGCGCGTAAAGACGATCGAGCCGCTGCGGTCGTAGTCGCGGTCCGCATAGAACTCGCGCACCACCGGCTGGCCGTATTCGGCGGCGACGCGGTACGTGGCCGACGCTTCCATGCAGTACAGCAACAGGCCCGGATCGATGCGCTGCAGCGTTTCGATCAGCAGCCGCGAGAACGTCTCGCTGGCGGCCGCGTGCATGTACAGCGCACCGTGCGGCTTCACGTGCTGCAGGCTCACGCCGTTCAGCCGCGCGAACTCGCGCAGCGCGCCGAGCTGATACACGATGTCGTTGACCAGTGCCTGCGGCGATTCGGCGATCGTGCGGCGACCGAAGCCGACCAGGTCGCGAAAGCCGGGGTGCGCGCCGATGCCGACGCCGGCGTCGCGCGCGAGCTGCACCGTGCGCGCCATGATGTTCGGGTCGCCGGCATGAAAGCCGGTGGCGATGTTCGCCGAGCTGATCAGCGGCATGATCTGCTCGTCGACGCCGTCGCCGATCGTCCACGGGCCGAAGCCTTCGCCCATGTCGGAATTCAGGTCGACGCTGTGCTTCCTCATACGGTGTGTTCCTCCAGGTTCTCCGGTTCGCCGGCGTCGGTACGCCTGTCGAAACCGTGTGACCCGAGGTTAGCCGCGCGCAGCGAGTCAAAATAGTTCTATTTTTATATGCCGGTGTATCGATTTTTTCGATATCGCCGAAAATGCGCCGTGAGGGCCGCCGCAGCGGGCGCGGCAGGGTTTTCACGGGGCCCGCTTCTGCGTCGCGGCACGGTTGATATGATGTTTATCGCGCTCCATCAGTTTTCCGTCGACCATGGCCCTGACCCTCAGACAGCTCAAGTACTTCGTCGCGACCGCCGAGCTCGGTCAGATCTCGCAGGCCGCGATCCAGCTGACGATCTCGCAGTCCGCGGTGACGAGCGCCATCAAGGAACTGGAGGACAGCCTCGGCACGCAGCTGTTCCTGCGCACGTCGGCAGGCGTCACGCTGACCGATACGGGGCGGCGCTTCCTGAATCACGCGTACGCGATCCTCTCGTCGGTCGACGAGGCGATGCGGATCCCGAACCTCGAGAGCACGCTGACGGGCACGCTCGCGATCGCCGCGAGCTACACGGTGCTCGGCTACTTCCTCCCGCATCACGTGCTGCGCCTGAACACGCTCTATCCGCGGTTGACGATCCATCTGCACGAGCTGAACCGCGAGTCGATCGAGGAAGGGCTGATCGCGGGCCGCTACGACATGGCCGTGCTGCTCACCTCGAACGTGTCGAACCCCGAGCTCGTACTCGAGCCGGTGATCCATTCGGTGCGCCGGCTGTGGGTCGGCGCGCACCATCCGCTGCTCAGGCGCGAGAGCGTCACGTTCGCCGAGGTTGCGCGCGAACCGTTCGTGATGCTGACGGTCGACGAGGCCGGGCAGACGGCGATGCGCTACTGGAACGAGACACCGTATCGGCCGAATGTGATCCTGCGCACGTCGTCGGTCGAGGCCGTGCGCAGCATGGTCGCGAACGGCACCGGCGTCGCCGTGCTGTCCGACATGGTATATCGGCCGTGGTCGCTGGAAGGGCGGCGCATCGAGACGATCCTGCTGCGCGACCCGGTACCGCCGATGAGCGTCGGCCTCGCATGGCGCAAGAACATCGAGCTGAGCCCCGCGATGCATGCGGTGCGCGATTATTTCCGGCACACCTTCATGGAGCCGAGGACGATCGGCGGCGGCGCGTGAGTGCCGCCGTGCCGTGCAGGTATGCGAACCGTACGGCAACGAAAAAGCCGGGACGCATCCCGGCTTTTTCATCGGGCGGGCGAACCCGCGGTGCGCGGCGCGCTTACGCGTCGGCCGACATCGCATCGGCCTCGCTCGCACGAATCCCGAGACGCTCGAACAGCGCGCGATCTTTCTGCGTCTGCGGGTTGCTCGTCGTGAGCAGCTGGTCGCCGTAGAACATCGAGTTCGCGCCGGCGAGGAAGCACAGCGCCTGCAGGCCGTCGTCGAGCTGTTCGCGGCCGGCCGACAGTCGCACGACCGCCTTCGGCATCGTGATGCGCGCCACCGCGATCGTGCGCACGAATTCGAACGGATCGAGCGGCGCGGTGCCGGCGAGCGGCGTGCCTTCGATCGCGACCAGATTGTTGATCGGCACCGATTCCGGATACGGATTCAGGTTCGCGAGCTGCGAGATCAGCCCCGCACGTTCGCGGCGCGATTCGCCCATTCCGATGATGCCGCCGCAGCACACGTTGATCCCCGCGTCGCGCACGCGGTCGAGCGTGTCGAGGCGGTCCTGGTACGTGCGCGTCGAGATCACCTGCCCGTAGAACTCCGGCGACGTGTCGAGGTTGTGGTTGTAGTAGTCGAGGCCCGCGTCGGCGAGCTGCTTCGCCTGCTCGTCCTCGAGCATCCCGAGCGTCATGCAGGTCTCGAGGCCGAGCGCCTTCACGCCGCGCACCATCTCGGTCAGCGCAGGCATGTGGCGCTCCTTCGGGTTGCGCCATGCGGCGCCCATGCAGAAGCGGCTCGCGCCGTTCGCCTTCGCGGCGCGCGCGGCGTCGAGCACCGCGTCGACGTCCATCAGCTTCTCGGCCTTCAGGCCCGTGTCGTGGTGCGCGGACTGCGAGCAATAGCCGCAGTCTTCCTCGCAGCCGCCGGTCTTGATCGACAACAGCGTCGACAGCTGCACGGCATTCGCGTCGAAGTGCTCGCGATGCACCTGCTGCGCACGGAAGATCAGATCGTTGAACGGCAGCTCGAACAGCGCGACGACGTCGGCGACGCGCCAGCGCTGCGGCGACGGCGCTGCCACGGGAATCGCGTCGGGTTGCGCGGCGGCGGTCTGGGCTTGGGTCATTTCGTTTTCCTGTCCTGACTGGAGGGGTGAGATCGGGGAGTCAACGCTGCGCGGCGCGCAGCGTGTCGACGAGCGCGGCGATGTCGAGCGTCGCCGCGGCGGATTCGGGGTCGGCCGGCGCCATGTGGGCGATGCGGCCGAGCAGCGGTGCGCGATGCTCGCGCGCGAGCCAGTCGCGAATCGTCGCGACGTTCTCGTCGGCGTAAGTCATCGCCGGATCGACGTGGTTCGCGACCCAGCCGGCAAGCGTGAGCCCGCGCGCCGCGATCGCGTCGGCCGTCAGCAGCGCATGGCTGATGCAGCCGAGCCGCATGCCGACCACGAGCACGACCGGCAGGCCGAGCGCGACCGCGAGATCGGCGGTGTCCTGCGTGTCGTTCAGCGGCACGCGAAAGCCGCCGACGCCTTCGACGACGACGATGTCCGCACGCGTCAGCGCGTCGCGATGGCACGCGACGATCGTGTCGATGTCGAGCGTCACGTGCTCGTGCGCGGCGACGATGTGCGGTGCGGCAGGCGCCTTCAGCAGGAACGGCGTGCGCAGCTCGGGCGGCAGCACGACATTCGCGGCCGCATCGAGCTGATCGGCGTCTTCGTTGCGCCACACGCCGTCGCGCTCATAGGCGCCGGCCGCGACCGGCTTCATCGCGGCCGCGCGTAGCCCGTGCCGCGCGAAGCCGTGCAGCAGCGCGGCCGACACGAAAGTCTTGCCGATCTCGGTGTCGGTGCCCGTGACGAACAGCGAAAGCGGTGTGCTCATGCGGCCTCCTCGCTTGCACGCAGCAGCGCGGTTTCGAGCCGCGCGAGATCGTCGAACGAATGCGCGGCCGACAGCGAGATGCGCAGCCGCGAGGTGCCGGCCGGCACCGTCGGCGGGCGGATCGCGGGCACCCACAGGCCGTGCGCGTCGAGCGCACGCATCGCGGCGAGCGTCGCCTCGTTGCTGCCGATCACGAGCGGCTGCACGGCCGTGTGCGAGTCGACCGGCTGCCAGCGCGTGCGGCGCAGCAGGGCGCGCGTGCGTTCGATCAGTGCGGCGAGGTGCGCGCGCCGCGCATCGCCTTCGTCGCCGGCGATCACCTTCAGGCTCGCCGACACCGCATGCGCGACGGCCGGCGGTGCGGCCGTCGTGAAGATGTAGCTGCGCGCGCGCTGGATCAGCCACTCGATCACCGTCTCGTGCGCGACGACGAATGCGCCCGCGACGCCGGCCGCCTTGCCGAGCGTGCCGACATAGACGAGATGCGGCGAACGCAGCGCGGCCGCCGCGAGCGCGCCGCGGCCTTGCGGGCCGAGCACGCCGAAGCCGTGCGCGTCGTCGACGACGAGCCATGCGCCGTGGCGTTCGGCAAGCGCGAGGAGTTCGGCGAGCGGCGCGATGTCGCCGTCCATGCTGAACACCGTATCGGTGACGATCAGCTTCGTCTGCGACGTGCACGCCTCGAGCAACGCGCCGAGCGCGGCCGTATCGGCATGCGGATAGACCTGCACGGTGGCGCGCGACAGCCGCGTGCCGTCGATCAGCGACGCGTGGTTCAGCGCGTCGGAGAAGATCGTCGCGTCCTTGCCGGCGAGCGCGGTGACCGCCGCGAGGTTCGCCATGTAGCCGGTGCTGAAGTACAGCGCGCGCGGCGCGTCGGAGAAGCCGCCCGCGAAGCCCGCGAGTTCGTCCTCGAGCTTCGCGTGCGCGCGCGAGTGACCGCCGAGCAGATGCGAGCCGCCGCTGCCGGAGCCGTAGCGCTGCGCGCCTTCGGCGAACGCGGCGACGAGCGCCGGATGCGCGGCGAGGCCGAGGTAGTCGTTGCTCGCAAACCCGACGATCTCGCGGCCGTTCACGATCATGTGCGCGTCGCAGGCGCTGTCGGCCGTGCGGCGCACACGGCGCAGCCCTTGCGCATCGAGATCGGCGAGGCCGCGCTGCAGCGTATCGAGCAGGTTCATCGTGCACTCTCCGCGAGCGTGGCCTCGAGCGTGTCGCGCGTGCGCTGCGCGAGCCAGGCGATGTCGTCGTCGCTCATCACGTACGGCGGCATCAGGTAGACGGTCGTGCCGATCGGCCGCAGCAGCAGTTCGCGCTCGAGTGCGCGCTCGAAGAAGCGCCGCGAGAAGCCGCGCGCCGCGTCGCCGTCGAGCGTGACGTCGAACGCGAACAGCGTGCCGCGCTCGCGCAGGTGGCGCACCTCCGGATGGGCGGCGAGCGGCGCGAGCGCGGCGCGCAGCGCGGCCGACTTGCGCGCGTTGCTCGCGAGCACGTCGTCGCGTGCAAACAGGTCGAGCGTCGCGACCGCCGCGCGGCATGCGAGCGGATTGCCGGTGTACGAGTGCGAGTGCAGGAAGCCGCGCGTCGTGTCGTCGTCGTAGAACGCGGCGAACACGTCGTCGCGCGTCAGCACGAGCGATAGCGGCAGATAGCCGCCGCTGATGCCTTTCGACAGGCACAGGAAGTCGGGCCACACGCCGGCCTGCTCGCACGCGAAGAACGTGCCGGTGCGACCGCAGCCAACCGCGATTTCGTCGGCGATCAGATGCACGTCGAATTCGTCGCAGAGCGCGCGCAGCCCGCGTACGTACGACGGATCGTGCATCGCCATCCCGGCCGCGCACTGCACGAGCGGCTCGACGATCAGCGCGGCGATTCGCTCGCCGCGTTCGATGAACAGGCGGCGCACGTCGGCGAGCGCGCGGCCCGCGACGTCGGCGGCCGTTTCGCCCGGCAGCGCGCCGCGCGCGTCGGGCGACGCGACGACGTGCGCGTGGCGGATCAGCGGATCGTACGCGTCCTTGAACAGCGCGACGTCGGTCACGCCGAGCGCGCCGATCGTTTCGCCGTGATAGCCGTTCGCGACGCACGCGAATTCGCGCTTATCGGCGCGGCCGCGGTTGCGCCACGCGTGAAAGCTCATCTTCAGCGCGATCTCGACGGCCGACGCGCCGTCCGATGCGAAGAACGCATGGCCGAGCGTGTTCGCAGTCAGCGCATGCAGTCGCTCGGCGAGCTCGATCGCGGGCTCGTGCGTGCAGCCGGCGAGCATCGCGTGTTCGAGCGTATCGAGCTGGTCCTTCAGTGCGGCGTTGATGTCGGGATTCGCATGGCCGAACAGATTGACCCACCACGAGCTGATCGCGTCGAAGTAGCGGCGCCCGTCGCGGTCGTACAGCCATACGCCCGCGCCGCGCGCGACGGGAACGAGCGGCAGGCGCTCGTGGTGCTTCATCTGGGTGCAGGGATGCCAGACCGCGCGCAGGCTGCGCGCGACCCAGTCGTCGGGGGCTGACGTACTCAAGGCGACTCCGGGAGTAAAACGGCGGCGCGCGGCATCGTCGGACGCGGCGCGCACACGGGGACAGCCATCGTGCGGCCGACGGCGCGCACGACACGAAAACGCGCAGAGATTAGCGTGTTCCGCGGCCCCTTGCACTAGCGGTTACAAACGCCGCAAAGCCTTGTGGGACGGGAGTTCGGCGCAGATCGGGACCGCTCGCGACGGTACGCTCGAGATCGCCCGAAATGGCCGCAGATGACGACGTTCGAGTGACACCGCCCGTCAGAAAAAAATCGTGGGTGGCGCGGTGCCGCGGCGTGCGGGAATAAGGGGAACGATTAGGAAACAGCGGTGGAAGCAGCGACGGTTATCGCGAGTGCGCGTCAAGCGACGGTGTGCGATCGAAGACGACGACGGTGAAGGCGACGACGCCGGACACGCGCGCGGCGCAGCACGGCGCGCCACGCCACGTACCGCGTACGCTGGCGCGCGCCGTCGAAAACGAAACGAAAGGGAAGGGGAAAGGAAGCGCGCGTCAGCGCGACGCGAGCGCGCGCGTATCGGCGCCGTGCGCGCCGGTATCGCCGTTGTCGGCCGTTTGCGTGTTCGCGTTCCATACGACGCGATCGTTCACCGCATACAGCCGGCACGGGCCGGCGCCCTGCTTGGCGCAGTTGTCGAGCGCGAGCGCCATCGGATCGTCGCCGCCTTCGGCCCACGACCATGCGCCTTCGGACGACACCGCGAACGCGCGGCTCGGATGCTGGTTCAGGAAGCGGCGATAGCCTTCGCGGCCCGCTTCGTCGACATAGGGCACCGCGTCGACGGCGTCGATCGACGCGTAGCCGGTCGCCTTCGGTTCATGCGGGCTCGCGACCGCATAGCGTACGGCGGTCGGCAGATTCAGTTCCGCGAGGAACGCATGCACGGCCGGCCACCAGACGGGCACGCCGTCGCGATCGACGATCAGCCGGTGCGCGTCGTCCTTGTAGCGGCCGAAATCGATGAACTGCGCCTGCGTGCCGTGCGCCACGTATGCATCGTGCATTTGCGACACGAGCGCGGGCGTCCACACCGAATCGTTGTCGCCGTACAGCCAGAGCGAACGCACGGCCGTGTGGGCGCCGTACTGATCGAACGCGTCGACGAGGTTCTTCTGCCAGCCGTCGCAGAGATCCTGGCGCAGCCCGCCGGAGAAGTTGATGATGCCGCGCACACCGGGCGCCGCTTCGGTGCCGTACGCGACCGACACGAGGCCGCCGTGCGACGTGCCCGCGACGACGATGCGCGATGCGTCGACGTACGACTGCTGCGACATGTAGCGGATCGTCGCGGCGACGTCGGCGGCCTGCGCGAGGCCGTTTTTCTCGACGTTGCAGCCTTCCTGCCGATAGGTGCCGCCGGAGCCGGCAAAGCCCTGGCGGTTCGGCGCGATCACCGCATAGCCGCGGCGCACGAATTCGCGCGCGAACGCGAGCGGGCGGCTGCGCGGCTGCTGATGGAGATCGCCGGTGTTCTTGCCGTGATTGAAGACGACGAGCGGGAACGGGCCGGGGCCGTCCGGCTTGAACAGCGTCGCTTCGAGCGTGACGGTGCCCGACGCGTCGGCCGGGATGCGCAGAATGCGCTCGTTGAGATCGGCCGCGACCTGCGGCAGGCCCGAGTCGCCGTAATCGAAGCGCTCGGCATGGGCGAGCGACTTGCCGGCCGCGCCCGCATCGGCATTTGCGTTCGGCAGCGTACCGGCCTGAGCGGCCGACAGCGCGCACGCCGCCATCCATCCCACCACTACCTTGCTGAACGCCATTCGTAAGCCCTGCCATGCAACAGACCCGATCGAAGGCCATCCTAGCCCGACAAATTCAGGTTGTGCAATGCAGGAATTACCCGGCGTCTGACACAGCAAGTATTTGTCAGCGCTCGCTTACATCGCCGTCGACATAGCGCCAGAAACCGTGTTCGTCGCGCGTGAAGCGGCTCGTCTCGTGCAGCCGGTACGCGCGGCCGCCCACCTTGTAGCGGGCCACGAATTCGACCTCGGCATGCGTTTCGTCGAGCGTCGCGTGGCGTTTGATCGCGAGCCCGAGCCAGCGCGGCGCGTCGGGCGCGTCGGGGTCGATGTCGAGATCCGGCGGGCAAGTGCGCGCGTCCCAGGTCGCGCGCAGGTAGTCGACGGCGCCGAGCACGTAGGCGGTATACCGCGAACGCATCAACTCGAGTGCGCTCGGCGCGGGCGCGCCGCCGTCGATGAAGCGGCCGCAGCAGTCCGCATAGCGCGGCGGCGTGGCTTTGCCGGACGTTGCGGGGGACGCGCCGCCGCACGGGCAGGCATCAGGTCGGTTCGGAATCATGCGTAACAGGAATTAACGACGAAGCGTTGTGAATGGCGCTCACCAGCTCAGCTCTACGCCGTCGTACTGGAAGAATCGGCCGTTCGACTGCGAGACGTCGGCGCCGGCCTCGGCAATGACGCGGCGCATGCCCGTCACGCTCGTCGCCGGATCGATTGCGGCCTGCGCGCCGCCCATGTCGGTGCGCACCCAGCCCGGGTGCAGCGAAATGCAGGCGGCATGGCGCGTCTGCAGCGACGCGATGCGCAGCACGTCGTTCAGTGCGGCCTTGCTCGCGCGATAGAGCCAGCCAGTCGTGCCGGTCGCCTCCGAGATGCTGCCCATCCGGCTCGACACGACGGCGAGTACGCCGCGCGCGTCCTCGACGAGCGGCAGCAGGATCGGCAGCAACTGCATCGGCCCGCGCACGTTCGTATGCATGACCGTATCGAAATCGTCGGAGGCGATCGTTTCGACGCCTTCGGTGCGCGGCCCGTAGATGCCCGATACGACGACGGCTACGTCGAGCCGTTCGCCGTCGAGCTGCCAGCCGAGCGCGGCGATCCGCTCGGGCTGCGTGATGTCGAGCGCATGCGCGTGCGCGCCGAGCGCGCGCAGCGCTGCGAGCGACGCGTCGTCGCGCGCGGTCGCGATCACGTTCCAGCCGTCGCGCCGGTATTGCCGGACGAACTCGCGGCCGAGGCCGCGCGATGCGCCGACGATCAGTACGGTTTTCATGTTCGCCGCTCCTTTTACGGTGCGATGCCGGCGCGTCGCGGGACGATCGCGGCGCGCGACGCGATGGGTGCGTCGCGACGCACGCGTTCGGCGCTCAGCAGTTGCCGTCGCCGTGCTTCAGCGTATCGGCGACCGACTGCGCGACCGCATCGAGCCGCGCGGCGTCGGCCGCGATGATGTCGTTGTCCGGCGCGTGTTCGCCGCGCGCGGTCAGCGACGCGACGCAGCGCCGATACGTCTCCTCGAGCGAATCGAAGTTCGACACGGCCATCCCGAGGTTGCGCATCCGGCCGTCGTGCACGCCGTACACGAGTGCATGCACGGTCAGCGACTGGCCGCGCGCCCATGCGTCGTTGACGATCGTCGTGCGGCAGACGTTGACGACCTGCTCGATCGCGTTCAGCTCGATCAGGCGGCGATAGCGCGCTTCGCCGACCGGCCATTCGTCGAGCAGCGCCGCGTGGCGCTCGCGCACGTCCTGCACGTGGTGCAGCCAGTTGTCGGCGAGGCCGACGCGGCGGTTGTGCAGGGCCGCGTTCACGCCCGAGCAGCCGTAGTGGCCGACCACCATGATGTGCTTCACGCGCAGGATGTCGACCGCGAACTGGATCACCGACAGGCAGTTCAGGTCGGTGTGAACGACGACGTTCGCGATGTTGCGGTGGACGAACACTTCGCCCGGCGGCAGGCCGATGATCTGGTTCGCCGGCACGCGCGAGTCGGAACAGCCGATCCACAGGTACTCCGGCGCCTGCTGATCGGCGAGGCGCGCGAAGAACTGCGGATCGTCGGCGAGTTGGCGCTTGACCCAGGCGTCGTTGTTGTCGAACAGGTGGGAGAGCGGGTGATCTTGGGTATTCATCGTGGTGGTGTCCGTCATCGTGAATCGTTCGATATCGGTTCGGGTGAAACACATCAGGCCGCACGCTGCGCGCCGCGCGCCGGCGCACGCTCGTCCGTCGCGCGAAAGCGCTCCGGATAGCGTACGCAGAAGCGCAGAGACGCATCGTACGGAAAGAAATCGGGCAGTTCGCCCTGCAGCAGCTTGTCCTTGCTCGCCTGCCACAGCGCCGGATCGAAGAAGTCGGCGTGATGCTTGAGGAACGCGGCGCGCACGCGCGGATCGCCGAGCAGGAACGGACCGTAGGTCTCCGGAAAGATATCGTGCGGGCCGACGGTATACCACGGTTCGCCGGACAGCTCGTCTTCTTCGTTGCGCGGCGGCGGCACGCGGCGCACGTTGCAGTCGGTCAGGTACTCGATCTCGTCGTAGTCGTAGAACACGACGCGGCCGTGGCGCGTGACGCCGAAATTCTTGTACAGCATGTCGCCGGGGAAGATGTTGGCCTTCATCAACTCCTTCACCGCGTTGCCGTATTCCTTCACGCCGTGCTCGACTTCCGCGTCGGTGCCGTTCTGCAAATAGAGGTTCAGCGGCGTCATCCGGCGCTCGATGTACAGATGCTTGATCACGAGATTGTCGCCCTCGTACTCGAGCAGCGACGGGACTTCCTTCTCGAGTTCGCGCACCAGCGCGTGATCGAGCCGCGCGAGCGGCAGCGCGACGCTCGAATATTCGAGCGTGTCGGCCATGCGTCCGAGCCGGTCGTGGCGCTTCACGAGCAGATACTTCTCCATGATCTGCCGGCGTGTCGTTTCCTTCGGCGGCGGGAAGTGATCCTTGATGATCTTGAACACGTACGGGAACGACGGCAGCGTGAACACGAGCATCACGAGGCCCTTGATCCCCGGCGCGACGATGAAGCGGTCGCTCGAATGCGACAGGTGATGCAGCAGGTCGCGGTAGAACAGGTTCTTGCCCTGCTTCTGCAGCCCGACCGACGTGTAGATCTCGGCCTTCGGCTTGCCGGGCATGATCGTGCAGAGGAAATCGACGTACGCGGACGGCACGTCCATGTCGACGAGGAAGTACGAGTGCGAGAAGCTGAAGATGATCTGCAGCAGGTCGCGGCGCAGCAGCACGGTGTCGAGCGCGAGCAGTCCGGGCCGCACGTGGCGGATCGGCACCGCGAACGGCAGCACGCGATCGGCGTTGATGATGCGGCCGACGATGTACGCGCTCTTGTTGCGGAAGAACAGCGACGACAGCACGTGGATCTGGAAATTCGGCGCTTCGTCGAAGCGGCCGAATTCGTCGTGGATCGCCTGCATCACGCACGCGATGTCGCGCGCGAGATCCTCGAACGGCGGCTCGAGCTGGAAGTTCGTGACGATCCGTTCGAGCGTGACCGCCAGCCCGTCGGTGCCCGGATAGTACGCGCGATACGTCGGCTTCGCGGCCGGCTCGTCGTTCTCGAGGTATTCGGTCGAGATCGCCGGGCGCACGAAGATGAAGTCGTTGTTGAAATACGACCGGTGCAGGATCTTGCAGCACACCGAATTGAAGAAGGTTTCCGCGCACTCGGGCTGGCGGTGCGACGTCAGCAGACCGATGTAATGGAGCTTGATCTGCTGCCAGACTTCGTCGTCGATGCTCTCAGCGTCGTATTCGTCCTGCAGCACCTCGACGCACTCCTGCACGCGCTCGTCGTACGACGTGATCCGCTCGCGCGCGAGCCGCTGCAGCCCATGCCAGTCGGCGCGCTCGAACAGCGCCTTCGCTTCGACGGCCGCTTCGCGGAAGATCCGGTAGTGGCGGTCGAAGTACTCGAGCATCGACTGTGCGACGTCGAAGCCGATCTGCGACGACAGCAGTTTGGGGAAGTGATTCATTGCGTGCAGGCTCGCTCAAAAGGGGCGGGGGACTGTTCGCTCCAGGCGCCATTTTAGCGCCCAAGTCGCCGTTTCCATGACACCCGGCGCGGCACGCCCGCGTGCGCGAATCGGCATGTTGGCGGCCGTTCGGCGCCGTTCGGAGCATCTTCGCGCAATGATGCCGCTACTGAGCCGATTCCGGCACGAACTTTTTTCGTGCGTCGGCGCCGCGCCCGCTACGGGTTTTGCGCCGCAGCGATAGAATCGACGCAACGCCCGCGGCGGCTTGGCCGTCCGCGCTTCGCACCGACATAACGACGAGACGCCCCACCGATGAACGCACTGGAACACCAACTCGACTATCCGTTCGCCGACACGCTGCCCGCTGCGGGCGACACGTTCGAGGTCGCGCCCGGCGTACGCTGGCTACGCATGCCGCTGCCGTTTTCGCTCGATCACATCAACCTGTGGCTGCTGCGTGACGAGATCGACGGGCAGGCGGGCTGGACCGTGGTCGACTGCGGGATCGCATCGGACGCGATCCGCACGCATTGGGAACAGATCTTCGACGCGCACCTCGACGGCCTGCCGGTGCTGCGCGTGATCGTCACGCACTGCCATCCCGATCACTTCGGTCTCGCGAACTGGCTCTGCGAAGGCGGCGACAAGCGGCGCTGGAACGTGCGGCTATGGATGACGCTCGGCGAATACATGTTCGGCTGCCTGATGGCGGCCGGCAACGGATCGAACGCAGGCGGCGCGGCTGCGGCCGACCATTTCGCGCGCCACGGGCTGACGGACGCCGCGTCGCTCGACAAGCTGCGCAACCGCCGCAGCTATTACTCGGACCTCGTGCCGGCCGTGCCGCCGCGCTACCGGCGCCTGCGCGACGGCGACGCCGTGACGATCGGCACGCGCACGTGGCGCGTCGTGACCGGCTACGGCCATTCGCCTGAACATTGCGCGCTGCACAGCGAAGCGGACGGCGTGCTGATTTCGGGCGACATGGTGCTGCCGCGGATCTCGACGAACGTGTCGGTGTTCGATCTGGAGCCGGAAGCGAACCCGCTCGCGCTCTATCTGCAGTCGCTCGGCCGCTACGAGACGATGGCGCCCGACACGCTCGTGCTGCCGTCGCACGGCAAGCCGTTTCGCGGCGTGCGCACGCGCATCGCGCAGCTGCGCGCGCATCACGACGCGCGGCTCGACGAAGTGCGCGTCGCGTGCGCGGAACGGCCGATGAGCGCGGCCGACATCGTGCCGATCATGTTCCGCCGCCGCGAGCTCGATATCCATCAGATGACGTTCGCGCTCGGCGAAGCGATCGCCCATCTGAACCTGCTGTGGCTGGCCGGCGAACTCGTACGCGAGCAGGGCGACGACGGCGTGCTGCGGTTCCGCATCGCGCGCTGAGCGCGCGCGCTTCTCGCCTCACGCGTGCACGGGCTGCATCGCGCCGCAGCGGCGCGAGCCGCTGCCCGCGCGTGCCGCGGCGTTACTGCACCGCGACCGTCGCGAAGTTCTGCCGTCCGAACGGACTCACGCGATAGCCGCTGACGTTCGCGCGCGTGAGGGCGGCGGCGGTCGGATAGCCGAGGGGAATCCACAGCGCCTGGTCGTGAATGATCTTCTGCGCGGATTCGTACAGTTTCGTGCGCTTGCCCTGATCGGCCGTCGCCTTGCCCTCGGCGATCAGCTTGTCGAGCTGCGCATCGCAGAAGCGCGCGAAGTTGATGCCCGACTTCACCGCGTTGCAGCTGAACAGCGGCGTCAGATAGTTGTCCGGATCGCCGTTGTCGCCGGCCCAGCCCATGAACAGCATGTCATGCTGGCCGAGCTTCGCCTGCTTGATCAGCTCACCCCATTCGATGACCTTCACGTCGGCCTTCACGCCGATCTTCGCGAGGTCGGCCTGCAGCAGCTCGGCGCCCGCCTTCGGGTTCGGGTTCAGCACGCTGCCGGTCGGACGCGTCCAGATCGTCGTCGAGAAGCCGTTCGGGAAGCCGGCCTGCGCGAGCAGCTGCTTCGCCTTCGCCGGATCGTACGGATACGGCGCGACGTCCTTCGCGTAGCTCCACGTGTTCGGCGGATACGGGTTGTTGGCGGCCGTCGCGGTGTTGTCGAACACGACCTTCAGGTAGGTCGCGCGATCGAACGCGAGGTTCAGCGCTTCGCGCACCTTCGCGTTGTCGAGCGGCTTCTTCTGCGTGTTCAGCGCGACGAACGCCGTCATGAACGCGGGCGTCTGCACGACCTTCAGCGCGCTTTCGCCCTTCGCGGCAAGTACGTCCTGCGGCTTCGGCGACAGCGCGATCTGGCATTCGCCGGCCTTCAGCTTCTGCAGGCGAACCGACGGATCGGGCGTGATCGCGTAAATCAGCCGGTCGACCTTCGGCTTTGCGCCCCAGTACGACGGATTCACGTCGTAGCGGATCAGCGCGTCCTTCGTGTAGCTCTTCAGCACGAACGGGCCGGTGCCGATCGGCTTCGCGTTCAGGTCGACCTGCTTGCCGGCCTTCAGCAGCTGGTCCGCGTATTCGGCCGAGTAGATCGACGCGAAGCCCATCGTCAGGATCGGCACGAAGGTCGCGTTCGGTTCGTTCAGCACGAACTTCACCGTGAGATCGTCGACCTTCGAGACCGACTTCACGAGCTTCGCGAGCCCCATCGACTGCGCGTGCGGGAAGCCGCTCGCGCCGGCGACCTTGTGCCACGGATTCGCGTCGTCGAGCATCCGGCTGAACGTGAACACGACATCGTCGGCGTTGAGCGGGCGGCTCGGCTTGAAGTAGTCGGTCGTCTGGAACGCAACGTTCGGACGCAGATGGAACGTGTACGTGAGGCCGTCCGCGCTCGCTTCCCACTTGTCGGCGAGCGCCGGCGCGACCTTCTTCGCGGCTTCGTCGTACGACACGAGCGTGTTGAAGATCACGTCGGCCGACGCATTGGTCGTGACGAGCGAGTTGTACTGGACGACGTCGAAGCCGTCCGGGCTCGACTCGGTGCAGACGGTGAGCGGCTTGGCCGCGACGAGGCCGGGGGCGGCGAGTGCGGCGGCGACGGCGGCCGCGGCGAACAGCTTGACCTGCATGGAATCTCCCTCGTGACTTGTGCGTTCTGCGGATGACGAATGGCCGGCGCGCGATCACGGCGGCGGGCCGGCGCGGCTGCCGGATAGCATACCGTCAAAGCGCGCGCGGCGTGAAAAAAGGCGACCGAACGCGGCGAATTGGCGGGAATACGGCTGCGTTGGCGCCGGAACGGCTGCCGGGGCGGCGAAAGAGCGGTGGGTAGCGGTGCGGACAGCGGAGCGAGTAGCGGCGGTGCAGGGCCGTTGCGAACAGCGGAAAAGCGATCACACGGCAGTGCGACGAGATGCGATTCGGCAGGAGGAGCGCAAGCGTGAGAGGGCAACACCGCCATTGCACGCCCGCGTTCGACGCGCGTTGGTCGACGGCGCGCACGCCGAGCGGCGGGGAAAGTCAGTGCGCGCGGGCTCTCGGCTTGCGCGGCGCCTTTTCGAACAGACGGTCGTACAGCCAGCGCGGCAGCACGTGCAGCACCTTCGCGACGACGCCCATCTGCCACGGAATCACGCGGAACGCGTGCTTGCGCGCGATCGCGCGGGCCGCTTGGGCGGCGAACCGGTCGGCGTCCATCAGGAACGGCATCGGGTAAGGGTTGTGCTCGGTCATTGGCGTGCGGATGTAGCCGGGCGCGATCGTCACGACCGCGACACCGGCCGGGCGCAGTTCCACGCGTAGTGCCTCGAGATACTTGATCGCCGCCGATTTCGACGCGCTGTACGCACCGGAGCCGGGCAGCCCGCGCACGCCGGCAACGCTCGCGACGCCGACCAGCGTGCCGTGGCGCGCGGCCGTCATCGGACCGACGAACGGCTCGAACGTCGCGACCATGCCGTAGTAGTTGATGTCCATCACGTCGCGGAACGCGGCGAGATCGCCCTGGCCCGTCACCGCGCCCTGGCTGATGCCGGCGTTCGCGATCACGACGTCCGGGCAGCCGTGCGCGGCGATGAACGACGCGGCCGCGGCGGCGAGCGCGTCGGCATCGCGCACGTCGGCGCGGTAGACGGAAACGGAGAGCTTCGGAAAGCGTCGCGCGAACGCATCGAGTGCGTCGGTGCGTCGCGCGACGAGGGCGAGGACGGCGCCCTGGCGGGCGTATTCCTCGGCCATCGCGAGGCCGAGGCCGCTCGACGCGCCGGTGATGAAGACCTTCAGCGGAGTAGTCATGCCGGCGCGCGGGCGGGGATCAGAGTTTCTTGTCCTGAACCTGCTTCACGAGGAAGTCGAGCACCTGCGCGGTACCCGGGATGCTGTTCGTGTAGGCGGGGCCCGTCTTGTACTTGCCCTGGACGACGATCGTCGGCACGCCGTCGATCGCGTAGTTCTTCAGCAGCTCGGCCGACTGCTTGACCTGGCCTTGCACGCTGAACGAGTTGTACGCATCCATGAACTGCTTCTTGTCGACGCCCTGCGTCGCGAGGAAGTCGGCCTGTGCCTGCGGCGTCAGCAGATAGTTCTTCTGCTTGTGGATCGCGTTGAAGATCGCCGGCGTGACCTTCTCGGCGATGCCGAGCGCGGACACCGCGTAATAGAGCCGCGAGTGCGGCACGAAATCGTCGCGGAACGCGACCGGCACGCGCTTGAACTCGATGTTGCCGCCTTGCTTCTTCACCCACGCTTCGATCGTCGGCTCGAACTCGTAGCAGTGCGGGCAGCCGTACCAGAAGAACTCGATCACTTCGACCTTGCCGGCCGGCGCGGACACCGGCTGCGGCGACTTCATCACCTCGAAGTCCTTGCCGGCGACGGGCGCCGCCGGCGACGCCTGCGCGAAGCCGGCCGCGAGGCCCAGGGACAGAAGAAGCGTGCTAAGCAGTTTTTTCATGTTGTGTACGTCGAATCGGTTGTTCGGGTTACGAAACGTAACGGGTTCTGCGTGGGCGCGGCCGGATGCTTACTGCTTCGTGAAACGGATCACTGCCGTGTCGACACCAGCGTCGGACAGGCGCTGACGGGCCGAGTTCATATCCTCGAACTTCGAGAACGGGCCGACACGCACGCGGAAATACGTGACGCCGCTCACGTCGCGCTTCGACACCTTCGATTCGAAGCCCTGGAAGCCGAGACGCGCACGCTGCTGCTCGGCGTCGCTTTCGGTCTTGTAAGCGCCGACCTGCAGGAAGTAGCCCGTGTTCGCATCGTTCGCGGTCGGCGGCTTCGCCGCAGCGGTGGTCGACGAGGTCGACGAGGTCGGCGACGTCGGCTTCGCCGTGTTCGCCGCCTGCTGTTGCTGCTGCTGTTGCTTCTGCGCGGCGGCCTGCTGCTGCGCCTGCTTTTGTGCGGCGAAACGTCCGAGGTCGTCGTCGGCCGCGGGCGGCTGCGGCTTCTTCGGCGGCGGATTGTCGGCGGTCTTCGGCGGGACCGCGACACCGTTGTTCGACCCGTTGTTCGACGCCGTCGTGCCGCTCGAACCGGTGCTGCCGGTGTTGCCCGACGGCGGCACTTCGACGATCTGCGGCTCGGGCAGCAACCCGCCTTGCGTCTGGTTCGCGGCCTGGCCCGGCGCGGTGTTCGGCGGTGCCGGCTGCGCGGCTTGCGGCACCGGCTGGCCGGGCGTCTTGCCTTGCAGCGCGCGGTTCGGATCGAACGGCTGCGCCTGGCTCGCGCCGTTGTCGGCGGGCGGCGGCGCGACCTTCGACACGAACGGCGACGGCGAACGCGTGATATAGAGCGCCACCACCACGGCGATCGCGAGGCCGACGATCAGGCCCAGCACGATGCCCAGAAATGTTCCTCCGGCTTGTTTCGATTGCTTCGACGTGCGGCGTGGTTGTGCCATTGCTTGAGTCACCTGCAAAAAGAATCGTGAAAAGGTCGCGGCACGCACACCTGCGCACGCGTGCCTGCCGGAGGCACGCATGCGGCGCGTGCGCGCCGCGGGCGCTGCCGCGGCCGTTCGCCGGCCGCGTCGGGCCGCTTACATCTTGGCGGGCGCGGACACGCCGAGCATCGCCAGCCCGTTCTCGAGCACCTGCCGCGTGGCCGCGAGCAGCGCGGCGCGCGCGTTGCGCGGCGCTTCGTCGTCGACCAGCACGCGCTCCGCATTGTAGAACGAGTGGAATTCGCCAGCGAGATCGCGCAGGTAGAACGCGACCGCATGCGGCGCGAGCTCGTTCGCCGCGTGCGTGAGCATGTCCGGATACTCGGCGAGCTTCTGCATCAGCGACGCGGCCTGCGGGCTCGTGAGCTGCGACAGGTCCGCCTGCGGCAGTTGCGCGAGCTCGCCGTTGTAGCGCGACTTCCACTCGTTGAGCACCGAGCAGATCCGCGCATGCGCGTACTGCACGTAGTAGACCGGGTTTTCGTCGTTCTGTTTCAGCGCGAGATCGATGTCGAACACGAACTCGGTATCGGCCTTGCGCGAGATCAGGAAGAAGCGCACCGCGTCGCGGCCGCGCGTGATGGTCGCTTCGTCGATCAGATCGGGCGCCGCCTCCTGGCCCGGCGCCGCGCCGCCCGACCATTCGATCAGGTCGCGCACCGTCACGTAGCTGCCCGCGCGCTTCGAGATCTTCACTTCCTGGCCGTCGCGCATCACGGTGACCATCTTGTGCAGCACGTAGTCGGGGTAGCCCTTCGGGATGCCGATGTGCAGCCCCTGCAGGCCGGCGCGCACGCGCGCGATCGTGCCGTGGTGGTCGGAGCCCTGGATGTTGATGACCTTCGTGAAGCCGCGCTCCCACTTCGTCACGTGATACGCGACGTCCGGCACGAAGTACGTATACGTGCCGTCGGACTTGCGCATCACGCGGTCCTTGTCGTCGCCTTCGTCGGTCGTGCGCAGCCACAGCGCGCCGTCCTGCTCGTAGGTCATGCCGGCCTTGATCAGCGCGTCGACCGTCTTCTCGACGCGGCCCTCGCTGTACAGCGACGATTCGAGATAGTACTGGTCGAACTTCACGCCGAACGCCTGCAGATCCATGTCCTGCTCGCGGCGCAGATACGCGACCGCAAACTTGCGGATCGCGTCGAGATCGTCGACGTCGCCGGCGCCCTTCACGGGCTCGCCGTCCTTCGCGGCGACCGTCTCGCCGTTCATGTAGTCGCGCGCGATGTCGGCGATGTATTCGCCGTTGTAGGCGGCTTCCGGCCAGCCGGCGTCGCCGGGCTTCAGCCCGCGCGCACGCGCCTGCGTCGAGATCGCGAGGTTGCCGATCTGCGCGCCCGCGTCGTTGTAGTAGAACTCGCGGTGCACCGCATAGCCCTGGCTCGCGATCACGTTCGCGAGCGCATCGCCGAGCGCTGCCTGACGGCCGTGGCCGACGTGCAGCGGGCCGGTCGGGTTCGCCGACACGAATTCGAGCAGCACGCGCTTGCCCTTTTCGCGATCCGACGTGCCGAACGCGCGGCCCTGCTCGAGCACCGCGCCGATCACGGCCTGCTTGGCCGCGGCGCTGAGCCGCAGGTTGATGAAGCCGGGACCGGCGATCTCGGCGCTCTCGACGAGGCCTTGCGCGCCCGGCTGCGCGGTCAACGCCGCGACGATTTTCTCGGCGAGCTGGCGCGGATTCGTGCCGAGCGGCTTCGCGAGCTGCATCGCGACGTTGCATGCGACGTCGCCGTGCGCGGCAACCTTCGGTCGCTCGAGCGTGATCGCGGGGGCGACGAACGCGACGCCGGCGTTTGCCGCGTCGGCGCCTTTCAGCGCGTGTGCGACCTGCTGAACGCTATCCGCGAGCAGGGCTTCGAGGGTCTGTTTTTGTGCTGGCAGCATGCTGATAGGAGGCTTCGTTGGTGGCGGACGGCCGGGCCGGCCCGCCGGCGCGCCGCAGCGGCGCGCGTTTCAGGGATCGCAGAATTTTAACAGGTGCTAATATGCCGCTCAGGCGCCCCGCGTCCGCGAGGCCGGACGCCGGTCTGCCGGCGTTCCGCAACGCGCGCCCCGCAGGCACAACAAGATGAAAAGGGAATTGTCATGATTACGTTCAAGAGCAAGGCGGCACAGGATCTCGACGTGCTGAAGGATTTCGCCGTGTATGTGCTGGGCCTCGTCGGCAAGCAACTCGGCGAACGCGGCGTGATTACGCACGACGAACTCGATCACGCGATCGCGAAGCTGGAAGACGCGGTCGCGCAGGCGAAGCAGGAGCGCGCCGAGCACGCCGGCCATTTCCATGAAGACGACGCCGACCACGCGCACCACGAAGTGCCGCCGAGCCTCGCGCAGCGCGTCGCGCCGTTCCTCGCGATGCTGCGCGAAGCGAAGGCCGCTCAGGCCGACGTGCACTGGGGCTTCTGAGCGCCACTGCGACCGCCGCCGTCCGCACGAGCCGCAACGAAGCAAAAAGCCCGCGTTCGCGCGGGCTTTTTTTGTCTGACGAAACGGCCGCGGCGCGCGGCCGCATTCAGAGCTGCGGCGCGAGCGCGCGGCGCGCGTCGTCGAGCGACAGCGCCATCCGGCGCGCGTAGTCCTCGAGCTGATCCTGACCGATTTTCCCGACCGAGAAGTAGCGGCTGTCCGGATGCGCGAGATAGAAACCCGACACGCTCGCGGCCGGCAGCATCGCGAGCGAATCGGTGACGCTCATGCCGATCTCGTCCGCGTGCAGCGCGGCAAACATGTCGCGTTTGACGAGGTGGTCCGGGCATGCCGGATAGCCGGGCGCGGGGCGGATGCCCGTGTACTTTTCGGCGATCAGTGCGTCGTTGTCGAGCGTCTCGTCGCTCGCATAGCCCCACAGCTCGCGGCGCACGCGCGCGTGCATCGCTTCGGCGAACGCTTCCGCGAAGCGGTCCGCGAGCGCCTTCAGCATAATCGCGCTGTAGTCGTCGTGATCGGCTTCGAACTGCTTTTCCTTCGCATCGACACCGAGGCCGGCCGTCACCGCGAACATCCCGATGTAGTCGGCGACGCCCGATTCCTTCGGCGCGATGAAGTCGGCGAGCGAGCGGTTCGGCCGCATCACGCCGTCGACGACGGGACGCACGCTCTGCTGGCGCAGGTTGCGCCACGTGAGCAGCACGTCGGTGCGCGATTCGTCGGTGTAGATCTCGATGTCGTCGTCGTTGACGCTATTCGCCGGCAGCAGCGCGATCACGCCGTTCGCGGTCAGCCAGCGACCCTGGATCAGCCGCGCGAGCATCGACTTCGCGTCGGAGAACACGCGGCGCGCCGATTCGCCGACGATCTCGTCGTTCAGGATCGCCGGGTACGGGCCCGCGAGATCCCAGGTCTGGAAGAACGGACCCCAGTCGATGAAGTTCGCGAGTTCGTTCAGGTCGTAGTTCCTGAATACGCGGCGGCCGATGAATTTCGGCTTCACCGGCGTGTAGTTCGCCCAGTCGATCTTCGTCTTGTTCGCGCGCGCCTCGGCGAGCGTCACCATCGGCTGCGCCTTGCGGTTCGCGTGCTGATCGCGGATCCGCTCGTAGTCGGCCTTCAGCTCGTCGAGGTACTTGGCCGCGCCTTCGTCGGACAGCAGGCTCGATGCGACCGACACCGAGCGCGACGCATCGGGCACGTAGACGACCGGGCCTTCGTAGTTCGGCGCGATCTTCACGGCCGTGTGCACGCGCGACGTCGTCGCGCCGCCGATCAGCAGCGGAATCTTCTTCACGCGGAAATAGTCGTCGCGCTGCATTTCGGACGCGACGTAGGCCATTTCCTCGAGGCTCGGCGTGATCAGGCCGGACAGCCCGATGATGTCCGCGCCTTCGACCTTCGCCTTCGCGAGGATCTCGTTGCACGGCACCATCACGCCCATGTTGACGACCTCGAAGTTGTTGCACTGGAGCACGACCGACACGATGTTCTTGCCGATGTCGTGCACGTCGCCCTTGACGGTCGCGATCACGATCTTGCCCTTCGCGCGCACGTCGCCGCCCGCTTCCGCGAGCAGCCGCTTTTCTTCCTCGATGAACGGGATCAGATGAGCGACCGCCTGCTTCATCACGCGCGCGGACTTCACGACCTGCGGCAGGAACATCTTGCCCTGGCCGAACAGGTCGCCGACGATGTTCATGCCGTCCATCAGCGGCCCTTCGATCACGTTGATCGGGCGGCCGCCGGCCGCGGCGATCTTCACGCGCGCTTCCTCGGTATCCTCGACGATGAAGTTCGTGATGCCGTGCACGAGCGCGTGCGCGAGCCGCTTCTCGACCGGCTGGTTGCGCCACTCGAGGTTCTCTTCCTTCTTCGCGGCGCCGGTCTTGAACTTGTCGGCGATCTCGAGCAGCCGGTCGGTGGAGTCGGGGCGGCGGTTCAGGATCACGTCCTCGACGCGCTCGCGCAGCTCCGGATCGAGATCCGCATACACGCCGAGCTGGCCTGCGTTGACGATCCCCATGTCCATCCCGGCCTGGATCGCGTGGTAGAGGAACACCGTGTGGATCGCCTCGCGCACCGGATCGTTGCCGCGGAACGAGAACGACACGTTCGACACGCCGCCGCTCACCTTCGCGTACGGCAGGTTCTGCTTGATCCAGCGCGTCGCTTCGATGAAGTCGACCGCGTAGTTGTTGTGCTCCTCGATGCCGGTCGCGACCGCGAAGATGTTCGGATCGAAGATGATGTCCTCGGGCGGAAAGCCGCAGCGGTTCACGAGCACGTCGTACGAACGCCGGCAGATCTCGGTCTTGCGCGCGAACGTGTCGGCCTGGCCCTGCTCGTCGAATGCCATCACGACGGCCGCCGCGCCGTAGCGGCGGATCAGCTTCGCGTGATGGAGGAACGCGTCCTCGCCTTCCTTCAGCGAGATCGAGTTCACGATCGCCTTGCCCTGCACGCACTTGAGACCGGCCTCGATCACGTCCCACTTCGACGAGTCGATCATGATCGGCACGCGCGCGATGTCCGGCTCCGACGCGATCAGGTTCAGGAAGCGCACCATCGCCGCCTTCGAATCGAGCATCGCCTCGTCCATGTTGACGTCGATCACCTGCGCGCCGTTTTCGACCTGCTGGCGCGCGACCGCGAGCGCCTCGTCGAACTGGCCGTTGAGGATCATCCGGGCGAACGCCTTCGAGCCGGTGACGTTGGTGCGTTCGCCGACGTTGATGAAGAGCGTTCCGGACGTGACGTTGAACGGCTCGAGGCCGGCAAGGCGCATCGTGTGATCGGTCATGGCGGTGCGAATTCGTGTAATGAGGGGCGTGCTTCGGGCAGTCGGATCAGGCGGCTTCGCTGTACTGGCTCGGCCAGCGGCGCGGCTTCACGTCGGCGAGCGCCTTTGCGATTTCGGCGATGTGCTCGGGCGTCGTGCCGCAGCAGCCGCCGGCGAGGTTCACGAGGCCGGCTTGCGCGAACTCGCGCAGCAGCCCCGACGTGACGTCGGGCGTCTCGTCGAAGCCGGTTTCGGCCATCGGGTTCGGCAGGCCCGCGTTCGGATAGCACGAGACGAACGTGTCGCAGAGCTTCGCGAGCTCGGCGATGTACGGGCGCATCAGCGCCGCGCCGAGTGCGCAGTTCAGGCCGAACGTGAGCGGCTTCGCGTGGCGCAGCGAATTCCAGAACGCCTCGACCGTCTGGCCCGACAAGATGCGGCCCGACGCGTCGGTCACGGTGCCCGAGATCATGATCGGCAGACGCTCGCCGGTGTCCTCGAACAGCTGGTCGAGCGCGAACAGCGCGGCCTTCGCGTTCAGCGTGTCGAAGATCGTCTCGACGAGGAACAGATCGACGCCGCCGTCGAGCAGCGCCTTCGCCTGCATGTAGTACGCTTCGCGCAGCTCGTCGAACGTCACGTTGCGCGCGCCCGGATCGTTGACGTCGGGCGAGATGCTCGCCGTCTTCGGCGTCGGCCCGATCGCGCCGGCGACGAAGCGCGGCTTGTCGGGCGTCGCGTACTGCGCGGCCGACGCGCGCGCGAGCTTCGCCGATTCGACGTTCATCTCGACGACGAGGTCTTCCATCCCGTAGTCGGCCTGCGCGACCGTCGTCGCGCCGAACGTATTGGTTTCGACGATGTCGGCGCCCGCCGCGAAGTACTGGTCGTGGATCTCGCGGATCACCTGCGGCTGCGTGATCGACAGCAGCTCGTTATTGCCCTTCACGTCGCGCGGGAAATCCTTGAAGCGCTCGCCGCGATACGCGGCTTCGTCGAGCTTGTAGCGCTGGATCATCGTGCCCATCGCGCCGTCGAGGATCAGGATCCGCGATTTCAGCAGCGCGGGCAGTTCGGCGCCGCGCGTGTAGGACGCGTCGAGCGGGGCGGCGGAAGCGGCGGTAGGAGTCGCGGACATGGCGAAAGAGCGGCGAAGACGGGAAACCGACATTGTAGCCGGTGCGCCGCGCGGCCGCCTGGCCTCGCGCGGCGCGGCGGGCGGTGCGTGGGCGCTGGGCGTATGGTGCGTGGTGCGTGACGTGGCGTGGCGTGGCGTGGCGTGGCGTGGCGTGACGCGCGACCGGCGCGGCTCAGGAGGCGGGGCGTGCCGCAGCTGCACGATCACGCGTTCGACGGCGGCGTGCGACGCGCGATGCGTTGCCCGCGCAACCGATGCGCGGCGCGGCCATCAAACGAAAAGCCCCGGCCCGGCGAACCGGGCTGGGGCATGATCGGAGTGCTCGCACGCCGCGCGATGCGCGGCAAATGGCCCGGTCGCGCGAAGCGCCGGGCCGTGAGCCGTCAGTGGAGAACGACGGGCATCATCATCAGGCTGTCGAACTGTCCGAGGAATTCGTCGACTTCATCGAGCGTCGGCTCTTCCTCGATCAGCTGCTTCACGTGCTCGCGGAACCGCTCGGCCAGTTCGCCGTCGATGAAAATCTCGCGCTGCGCGTTCTTGTCGACGATTTCGTATCCGCCGGCATTCATCAGATGGTGGCCGGCCTGCGGCGCAAATTCGACGACGCAGTAGTTGGGGCTGTTGTAGATCATTTGCATGGCGGCACTCCTCTTCGCAGTGGCATCTGGCCTTGTTGTCCCCTACGTGGGGCAGCCTTCGCCGGTTTCAAGGGGCTTGTGCTGCACACCCCGTTCCCGTGTTGCGGGGTGTCTCGGTTAGAAACCGATACTTATCAAACGTTTCCTATTGTCGGCCGGTGCACTGAAATAGTTGTTAAAGAATGTCATCGGCCATTTCACGACGATCTTTAATCGGTCGAAATTGCCGATTTCGCGTCGTTTTACGGCGTGCCGGGTGCCGATGCGACCGGCTCGGCCGGCGCGGGCGGCGGTTGCGCGGGCACCGATGCGGACGCGACAGGCGTCGATGCGTCGGCCGTCGCCGGCTCGGGCGGCGTCGCAGCCGCAGGCGCGTTCATTGCGGCGGCCGGTGCCGCGTCGGCGGGCTTGTCGGGCGGTGCGAGCGGGCCGTGCCACAGCAGTTCGATCTGCGCACCGTTCGGCTCGGTCTGCACGAGCCGCACCGGCAGCCACCCGACCGACGGCGCGAGCCACATGTCGATGCGTCGCGTGTCGCCGTCGCGGCGCGGCAGCCGCATGAAATGGCGCGCCTGCACGATGCCGCCCTGCGTCTGCACCGATTCGTCGCCGATCACCGCGATCGGCCAGTTCTCGCCGCTGTTGTTGTCGATCACGAAGAACTGTTGCGTGACGCCCGGCTTGTACGCGGACGGATTGCCGCGCACGAGGCTCGACAGCTGGATCAGCATGCTGAAGCGGTCCTGCACGCCGTCGGGCAGCGGCGCGTTGTTCGGCGTGCGCGTGAATACGACCTGATGCTGCTCGCGATTGAAGACCGCGATGTCCTCGGGCCGCCGGCCGCGCTTTTCGACGTAGCGGTCGGGCGCGAGGCCGAAGGCGTCGATGCGGCCCTCGCTGCGGTAGTCGAACGGCCCGATGAACGGCACGGGCATCGACACCGACAGATCGTACGTGCGTCCGTCGGTGCGCCAGTGGATCGTACCGATCATGTTTTGCATCCCGTTGTAGAACGTGTCGTATTGCAGGTCGCCGGACGGCGGCACCGCGAACTTCACGCCGTGCGTCGCGGGGCCGGGCGTGGCCGCGCCGCTAGCGCCGGCGGGCGCCGATGCGGGCTGCGCCGACGATGCGCCGGGCACGCCGCTCGCGGCCGACGCGGCGGCCGGCGGGGCGCCGTGCGCGTCGGTCTGCGTCGACGTCAAGACCTGCTCCTGCGCCGCCGCGGGCGCCGGCTTAGGCGCGGCCGGCCCAGGCGCGGCCGGCGCTGCATGCGCAGGCGGCTGCGGCGCGGGCGCACGCTCGATCGGCTGCGTTTTCAGCAATTCGGCCTGGACCGGCACGTCGGCCGGCGGCGTCGGTGTGAACGACTCGCGGTTGCGCACGAGCCACAGCGCGGCGAGCGCGTGCAGCACGAGCGCGACGACGAGCGCAACGCCCACGCGCCGCCAGCGGCGGAGCGAAGCGGGACGAGGACGGGTGTCGGCGTGCGGCATCGGCAGTCGGAACGGGGTTGGGACGCGCGACGCGCGCGTCATCGCACGTCGGACCGTCGGATGCGCCGCGCGTTCGCGGCGCGTCGCGCGCATCAGGCGTCGCGCGCGACCGGACTATAGCCGAGTTCGTACGACAGCTTGCGCGCGCATGCGCGCAGCGCGGTGTCGATTTCGCCGCCCCACGCGATGTCGAACGTGCCTTCGTGGCCGAGTGCGACGATCCCGAGCGCGAGTTCGCCGACCGCATCGAACACCGGCATGCAGAACGCGTGAATGGTCGGCAGCAGCATGCCTTCGACGCGCGCGGCCTCGTGCGCGCGCACGTCCGCGAGCATCGCTTCGACCTCGTCGAGCGTGCGCGGGCCGCCGTGATGCGGCGAGCGCCGCGTGTCGGCGAGTTCGCGTTCGAGCATCGCGGCGGTCTTGCTGCGCGGCAGATAGGCAGCGAACAGCAGGCCCGTCGCGGAGCCGAGCAGCGGCATCACGTCGCCGAGCTTCAGCGACGCCTTCGCCGGATGGCTCGATTCCATCCAGTGCACGATCGTCGGCCCCTGATTGCCCCATACGGCGATGCCGACCGTCTGGTCGAGCCGATCGCGGAATTCGGTCAGCGCGATACGCGCGAGCTTCACGCCGTCGACGCGCGCGAGCCGCGCGAGCCCCATCTGCAGCGCGAAGCCGCCGAGCTCGTAGCGCCCCGACACAGGGTCCTGCGACACGACGCCGAGCCGCAGGAAGCTCACGAGATAGCGGTGCGCCTTCGCAGGGCTCATGCCCGCGCGCTGCGCGAGATCGCGCAGCATCATCGCGCGCGGCTCGCTCGTCAGCACGTCGAGCAGCCGGAAGCCGACCTCGATCGACTGGATGCCCGAGCGCACCTTCTCGCCGTGCTCGCCGGCTGCGGCGTCGTCGGTGTCGGAATCGGCGAGATCGTCGTCGGGAAGCGTGCTGGCGGACATGGAAGCAGGGCGCGGAGCGCGGCAAGGATCGGGACGGAAGCGGCGCGCGAGAGACTCCCGCGCCGCGCGGATTCACCATCGTAAAATAGATTCCCTCCATCGTCACCACAACGGCAGATTCCCTTATGAAACTTGCTTCGCTGAAGGACGGCACGCGCGACGGCCAGTTGATCGTCGTGTCGCGCGACCTGCACACCGCGGCGATCGCCGACACGATCGCACCGACGCTGCAGCGCGTCCTCGACGACTGGGCGTTCTACGCGCCGCAGCTGCGCGAGCTGTACGACGCGCTGAATCACGGCCGCGCGCGCCGCGCGTTTCCGTTCGATCCCGCTCACTGCATGGCGCCGCTGCCGCGCGCGTTCCAGTGGGCGGACGGCTCCGCGTACGTGAACCACGTCGAGCTCGTGCGTCGCGCGCGCGGCGCCGAGATGCCGCCCGAGTTCTGGACCGATCCGCTGATGTACCAGGGCGGCAGCGACGATTTCCTCGGCGCGCGCGACGACATCGTGTGTCCGTCCGAAGCGTGGGGCATCGATTTCGAAGCGGAAGTCGCGGTGATCACGGGCGACGTGCCGATGAGCGCCTCGCCGGACGAGGCGTTGAAGGCCGTGCGGCTCGTCACGCTCGTGAACGACGTGTCGCTGCGCAACCTGATCCCGGCCGAGCTCGCGAAGGGATTCGGCTTCTTCCAGAGCAAGCCCGCGACCGCGTTCGCGCCGGTCGCGGTGACGCCGGACGAACTCGGCGACGCGTGGAGCGACGGCCGCGTGCACCGCCCGATGATCGTCCACTGGAACGGCAAGAAGGTCGGCCAGCCCGACGCGGGCACCGACATGGTGTTTCATTTCGGCCAGCTGATCGCGCACGCGGCGAAGACGCGCAATCTGCGCGCGGGCTCGATCGTCGGCTCCGGCACCGTATCGAACAAGGACGCGAAGCGCGGCTACTGCTGCATCGCCGAGAAGCGCTGCCTCGAGACGATCGAGCACGGCGCGCCGCAGACGGAATTCATGCGCTACGGCGACACCGTGCGCATCGAGATGTTCGATCCGGCCGGCAAGTCGATCTTCGGTGCGATCGAGCAGTCGGTCGCGCCGCCCGACGGCGTCGCGTGACGCGTGCGGTGTCCGGCGACGCACGGTCGCCGGGCCGGCCCGCGCCGGGTTTCGCCCGATGTTTGCGCGCGCGGGCTTGACTACACTCGATTCGACAGCCTCGACCCAGGAGCAGCGCATGGCCGATCTCGCCGCGTACGGCGGTTATCAAGCATTGAAGGTGACGCGCCGCGAACACGGCGTGCTCGACATCGTGATGAGCGGCGAGGGCGCGAACCGCAGCGGCCTCGCGACCGCGAACGCGCAGATGCATCGCGAGCTCGCGGACATCTGGCGCGACGTCGATCGCGATCCCGACACGCGCGTCGCCGTGATTCGCGGCGAAGGCAAGGGCTTCTCGGCGGGCGGCGATCTCGCGCTCGTCGAAGCGATGGCCAACGACTATGACGTGCGCGCCCGCGTATGGCGCGAAGCGCGCGACCTCGTCTACAACGTGATCAACTGCAGCAAGCCGATCGTGTCCGCGATGCACGGCCCGGCGGTCGGCGCGGGGCTCGTCGCGGGGCTGCTCGCCGACATCTCGATCGCCGCGAAGGATGCGCGGATCATCGACGGCCATACGCGGCTCGGCGTCGCCGCCGGCGATCACGCGGCGATCGTGTGGCCGCTGCTGTGCGGGATGGCGAAGGCGAAGTACTACCTGATGCTGTGCGAGCCGGTGAGCGGCGAAGAGGCGGAGCGCATCGGCCTCGTGTCGCTCGCGGTCGAGCCGGCCGATCTGGTGCCGAAGTCCTACGAGGTGGCCGAGCGGCTCGCGAACGGGTCGCAGTCGGCGATCCGCTGGACGAAGTACGCGCTCAACAACTGGCTGCGCACGGCCGGGCCGACCTTCGATACGTCGCTCGCGCTGGAATTCATGGGCTTTTCGGGGCCCGACGTGCAGGAGGGCCTTCGTTCGCTGCGCGAGCGGCGCCCGCCCGCGTTTCCCGGCGACGCGCCGTTCTGACGCGCGCTATGATCGAAACACGCGATCGTGCTCGGATGCCGGCCGCGTGCTCCCCAGTCCAATCAGGATGCCCGTATGACGACCGATGCCCCCGGCTCCAACCCCTTCGCCGGCTTTGCCGGCTTCAAGCCCGCCGACATGCTCGAGCGCATGTGGGACATGATGCGGATGTCGCCGTTCGGCGCGATGGCGCCGTTTCCGGGCGCCGCGTCCGGGCTGCCGCCGTCGCTGTCGAGCATGTCCGACATGATGGCGCCGCTCACGAACGTCGAGGAGCTCGACAAGCGGATCACCGATCTGCGCGCGGTCGAGCAATGGCTGAAGCTGAACCTCGGCATGCTGCAGTCCGCGATCCAGGCGCTCGAAGTGCAGCGCGCGACGCTCGCGACGCTGCGGGCGTTCGGCGCGTTCGCGCAGAGTTCGATGTCGGCGGCAGAGGATGCGGCCGTCGCGGCCGCCAAGGCCGCGACCGCGCCGCTCGGCGAGACCGCGCAGCCGAAGCCGCAGGCGGGCGACGCGTCGGCCGGCGCCGATGCGCCGCCGGAGCGCGACGCCGCGCAGCAGCCGAATCAGTCGTTCGATCCGGCCGGCTGGTGGAACCTGCTGCAGGCGCAGTTCAATCAGCTCGCGAGCCTCGCGATGGCGCAGCCCGGAATGGCGCCCGGCGCGGCGTCGCCCGATGGCGCGGCCGCCGCGGAAGGCGCCGAGGAGCCGGGCGACGCACCGGAGTCCACACCCGAGCCCGCACCCGCGGCCGCGGCCGCGCCGCGCAAGCCGGCGGCGAAGCGCGCGAAGCCGGCCGGCTCGGCGGCGGCGCGCGCGGCAGCCGCTTCGTCGCCCGAAACGCGTCCGCCGAAACGCGCGACGTGATGCGCGACTAGCAGCCCGATCATGCGACTCGCGCTCGTTCTGATGGGAGGCGGCGCGCGCGCCGCGTATCAGGTCGGCGTGCTGAAGGCACTGGCCGAGATCGCGCGCGAGGCCGATCCGCATCGGCATACGCTGCCGTTCGCGGTCGTCTGCGGATCGTCGGCCGGCGCGATCAACGCGACGTCGATCGCGAGCCACGCGGACGACTTTTCGCACGGCGTGCGGCGGTTGCTCGAGTTCTGGGAGCATCTGCGCGCCGACTACGTGTATCGCACCGACTGGCTCGGCATCGCGGCGGCCGGCGCACGCTGGCTCGCGACGATGACGTTCGGCTGGGCCGCGCGCCGCTCGCCGCGCGGGCTGCTCGACAACACGCCGCTCGCGCATCTGCTGCAGCGCGAGCTCAGCTTCCACCGGATCGAGCAGATGCTCGAAGCGCGCCTGCTGCATGCGCTCGCGGTGACGGCGCTCAGCTATTCGAGCGGCCGCCACCTGACCTTCTACCAGGCGGCCGAGCCGATCCAGGCATGGCGGCGCGCGCAGCGCACCGCGCGGCTCGTCGATCTGTCGGCGTCGCACCTGCTCGCCTCGTCGGCGATTCCGTTCGTGTTCCCCGCCGTGCCGCTCGTGCTCGACGGCCAGATCGAATACTTCGGCGACGGCTCGATCCGGCAGATCGCACCGCTGTCTCCTGCGATCCATTTCGGCGCGCAGCGCATCGTCGTCGTCGGCGCTGCCGATCCGCGCCCGGAAATCCCCGCCGCGAACGGTGCGGGCCGCGTGCGCGGCTATCCGACGCTCGCGCAAATCGGCCAGCAGGTGCTCGCGAGCGTGTTCCTCGACTCGATCGGCTCGGACATCGAACGGATCGAGCACATCAACCGGATGATCGAGCACCTGCCGCATCAGGTCGAAGTCGACAGCGGCTGGCGGCACGTCGACGTGCTCGCGATCGCGCCGTCCGAGCGTATCGAGCTGATCGCCGCGAAGCACCTGAAGCAGATGCCGGCGACGATGCGCGGGCTGCTCGGCGCGATCGGCGGCAGCCAGCCGGCCGGTGCGTCGTTCGCGAGCTATCTGCTGTTCGAGGAGCCGTTCACGCGCGAACTGATCGAGCTCGGCTACCGCGACGGGCGCGCGCAGCGCGACACGCTTGCGGCGTGGATCGCCGCGGCGGATGGCGGCGGAATGGGGAACGGCGGCATGGCGGGCGGTGCGATGGCGGGCGGCGGCTCGATGGTCGGCGGCTCTGCGGTCGGCGGCTCGACGGTCGGCAGCTCGGCGGTCGGCAGCTCGGCGGCTCGCGGCGATGCGCCCTCCGACGTGCCCGCCGCCGAAACGCGCGACGCCAGCGCAACGGCGCCCGATGCCCGCGTCGGCGACGATCGTGCGGCCGGCGAAATGCGGGTCTGACACGTCACGGTTGCGGATTCGCGACGCGCTACCGCGACCGATCGCCGCACCTGCACGCCGCTCGGCGCGGTGCCGTGCGCGTCGCGGAACGGTCATGCGTGCGTGCTATCATGGCCGCCGCCGAATACACCATATCGAGCAGCCCGCCGCGCCGGCAGCCGTACGGGGAGCCCGTTCGGGCGACCGGAACGGGCGCGGGTTCGCCAGCGAGCCGGCCAGCGCCGGCCCCCCAATTCAGGCACGCGCGGCCGGCTCCGTTCGAGCGGAGCGTGGCGGCGGCGTGTACCACGGCGGCACGCGGCCGCCCGGCTGCCGGACGCGCAAGCAGCGTCCGGGAGGCCGGTTTCCCGCGTAAAATTTGAGTCTTGGCTGCACAAGGCGCGCATGCGCCCGCGCGGCATCAGTCACGTTGAAAGAAGTCGCATTGCGCAGAACAGGGGTGGGACCATCATGAACACCATGCTTTATCCGGAACTTTACCGATCGCTCGAAGCTGTCCGCTGGGACATGGAGAAAGACATTCCGTGGGACAAGTTTGACGCTTCGCTGCTCACCGACGAGCAGGCGAAGACGATCAAGATGAATGCGATCACCGAGTGGTCGGCGCTGCCGGCGACGGAAATGTTCCTGCGCGACAACCAGCACGACAGCGATTTTTCCGCGTTCATGAGCGTGTGGTTCTTCGAGGAGCAGAAGCATTCGCTCGTGCTGATGGAATACCTGCGCCGCTTCAAGCCGGAGCTCGTGCCGACCGAGGAAGAACTGCACGCGGTGCGCTTCGAGTTCGACCCGGCGCCGCCGCTCGAGACGCTGATGCTGCACTTCTGCGGCGAAATCCGCCTGAACCACTGGTATCGCTGCGCGGCCGACTGGCACACCGAGCCCGTGATCAAGCACATCTACGAGACGATCTCGCGCGACGAAGCGCGTCACGGCGGCGCGTATCTGCGCTACATGAAGAAGGCGCTGAACAACTGCGGCGACGTCGCGCGCGCGGCGTTCGCGAAGATCGGCGTGCTGATGGCGTCGGCGCGCCGCACCGAGAAGCCGCTGCACCCGACGAACCTGCACGTGAACCAGGCGCTGTTCCCGCGCGACACCGTGCAGTCCCGCCTGCCCGATCCGGAATGGCTCGAGCGCTGGCTCGACGAGCAGATCCGCTTCGACGGCGAGTGGGAGAAGAAGGTCGTCGACCGCATCCTGCACAACCTGTCGATCCTGTTCGAGCGCACGTTCGCGACCGCGCAGGAACTGAACCGTTACCGCAAGGAAGTCACGAACCGTCTGCAGTCGGAAAGCGGTTCGTCGTCCGCGCAACCGGCCTGACGGCCGTCGCGGCGCGGCGGCGGGCGCATCCGCTCGGCCCGCGCGGCGCCCGCGATCCGAAGCCCGTCCGGCCTGCCCGACGGGCTTTTTCTCAGGCATCGCGCGGGCCGATTGCGCCTGCGGCGCGCAGGACGTCCCGCTCGATCCGTTTCATCCCATCCGCCCGACTTTCATCATGCCCGCTTCCTTCGAACGCAAGCTGATCACCCGCGACGCACTCGTCGCGCTGCGCGCATCGCTGCCGGCGCCCGTCGTCTTCACGAACGGCGTGTTCGACATCCTGCATCGCGGCCACGTCACCTATCTCGCCGATGCGAAGGCGCTCGGCGCGTGCCTGATCGTCGGCGTGAACAGCGACGCGTCGGTGCGCATGCTCGGCAAGGGCGACGACCGCCCGATCAACCGCGAAGACGACCGGATGGCGCTGCTCGCGGCGCTGGAAAGCGTCGATTGGGTCGTGAAGTTCGAGGAAAAGACGCCGGTGTCGCTGATCGAAGCGGTTCATCCGGACGTCCTCGTGAAGGGCGGCGACTACGATATGGACGCGCTACCCGAATCGGCGCTCGTGCGCGGCTGGGGCGGCCGCGCGCTCGCGATTCCGTTCGAGCACGATCGGTCGACGACCGCGCTGTTGAAGAAGGTGCGCGCGCAGCAGTAACGCCCGCGCGCTAGCGCGCCGACGACGCGGCCAGCGGCTCGGCCGCCACGGCCGGCGGCGCGATCGGCCCGCCGACGACCGGTTGATCGGTCGCTTGCGCGAGTGGCGTCGCGCGCAGCGCGTCGGCGCGTACCTGGCGCGCGACTACGCCCGGTTCGCGCGCGCCGGCGGCCGGCCGCGGCCCGACCATCTCGGTCGCGAGCGCGAACGCGATCAGGTTGGCGAGAAAGAGAACAGCGATCAGCCAGCGCAGCATCGTCGAAACTCCCTGTCGTCATTCAGTTGAAGCGGCCCCGTGCGGCCGGTTTTCGTCCGCGTCGCGGCTTCGGCACGCGTACGCGACCCGTCAGTCCTGCGCGCTCGCTTCGGCGGCAATCAGCGCGAGGCCGGACAGGATCAGCGCGTCGTGCCGCGTATGCGGCAGCGTCAGCGCGCGCGCGATCTCGTCGGCCGCGCCGCCGGCCAGCACGAGCCGCACCGGTGCCTGCCAGGCCGCCGCGAGATCGCGCCACGCGCGCTCGATCAGCCCCGCCTGCGCATAGAGGCAGCCGGCCGACAGCGAGCGCGGCGTGTCGACCTGGAACGGCTGCGCCTGTGTATCGGCGAGCAGGCCGCTCGCGATGTCGGTCGTCAGCGTCGGCAACTGCGCGGTATGCGTGCCGAGCGCGCGCATCATCAGCGCCCAGCCCGGCGCGATCAGTCCGCCGGTGAAACGGCCGTCCGCGCGCAGCGCCTCGAGCGTCGTCGCGGTGCCGAACGTCGCGATCAGCAGATGTTCGTCCGGAAACGCCGCGCGTGCGCCGATCAACCCGGCCCAGCGATCGCTGCCGAGCTGTTCCGGCGTCGTGTAGCCGTTCGTCACGCCGCATTGCGCGGGCCGCGACCGGATCGTCGTGCGCGGCAGCCCCGGCCAGCGTGCATCGAGCAGCGCGTCGAGCCGCGCGCCGACATCGGCGCCCGCCACGTTCGAGATCCATGCGCCGCGCGGACGCGGCAGGTCGGCCCAGTCGGGATCGGCGCCGCCGTCGCGCGTATGGCCGAACGCGCCGGTGCGCACCAGCGTGCGCTGCGCATCGGCGAGCGCCCATTTGATGCGGCTGTTGCCGGCATCGATCAGCAGCTGCGGTTCGCTCATTGCGCTTCGCGCAGCGACACGTCGCCCGCCGCGATCGCCTGAATGCCGTTCGGCGTGTCGAGCAGCAGCTGGCCGGCCGCATCGATGCCGGTCGCGATGCCGCGCGCGCGTTCGACGCCCTGTTCGAGCAGCACGACTTCGCGGCCCGCGTATGCGTGCAGCGCATGCCAGCGCGGCAGGAACGGCGCGAGCCCGTCGGTCGCGAACTGCGCGAGTGCGGGCGTGAGCGCGTTCAGCGACGCGGCGAGCGTATCGGTGAGATTCGCGCTTGCGCACGCCATCGACAGCGCGGCCGGCGGCAGTCCGCTCGCCAATGCGGCTTCGCGCGCGCGCAGCGCGTCGACCTGCGCCGCGACGGCTTCCGCGCCGCGCACGTTGATGCCGAAGCCGATCACGACGGCGGTGGCGTCGGCGGTGGTCCACACGGTTTCGATCAAAATCCCGGCGAGCTTGCCGACGATGCGCGACGTGCCGCCGTCGTCGGCGGCGGTCAGCAGCAGGTCGTTCGGCCATTTGAGCGCGACGCGCGAGCGTGCGTCGAGCGGCAGCGTCGCGAGGCCTTCCGCGAGCGCGACGCCGATCGCGATGCTGAGGCCGCCGAGCGCCTCGACGGGGCGCGGCACGATGCAGCCGACCGAACACAGCAGCGCGTTGCCCGGTTGCGCGAACCACGGCCGGCCTTGCCGGCCGCGGCCGGCCGTCTGCTCGAACGCGACGCGCACGAGCGGCGCGGGCAGTGCGTGCGCGGTGCGCGGCAGCGTCTTCAGGCGGGCGGCGAGGTCCGCGTTGGTCGAGCCGGTCGCGGCGACGATGTCGAGCGGCCACGCGCGCGGCGCGGCGTCCAGGTGCGCGTCGAGCCGGCTGCGCGCGATGTGTGCGCCGTCGGTGTCGGGCGTGTCGGGGGAGGTGGGGGTGTTCATGGCGCTTATTGTAGCGACAGGGGCGGTGCTCGGACGTTTGAGGAGAACGTCGTCGTCGCGAATCTTACTGAACAGCGAAAAGCGCAGCCGCTCCGAGCGGGCGGCGTGGTGTCCGGTGTAGTCGAACACAAGTGCCAGTCGCAACTGAGTTGGCCAGCTGCGTCTCGAACAGTGTGTCCGTTATTGCGTAACCGTACTGCAGCGGGCCTTATTGATAAGTATTTCGAATTCGTCTCATTGAGCTTCCTTTCTTGATTGCGCAAATTTGGGTGCGGCAACTTTCGCCGAGTCGTCGAGAAAGGAGATTCCGATGAATAACAAGTGGGCGGTGCCACCCCATCTTTTTGCCACCAACGGCGCGTTTACCGAACGCGTTGCTAGCGCACAGGATAACGGCGACACCTCTATGGACAGTCCGGACCGTAACGGTCCTATATCTGCCGAAACCTTCACGGTCGTGAAACGTGCGGCCGTGATTCGCCGAGGTGGCACAGAATGATTCGCTATTTTCTCGCTAAGGGTGATCGAGGCGGTAGCGCGGTGATTATCGAAGGGCTCGAGACTATGACCTATTCGAACCCGCCGCCGAGCGTGAATATCGCCACGCTTTATATGAAGACTTACTGCTCCGCCTGCAATCAGGAAGGGTTTATTTCACCGACAGGGGTACGCTGGCCAGGCACCGCGTCGAACGGCCAGCCATGGGCGCTGAGCGGCGATATCAATGTCTGTGGGTGCAATCCGCCGCCGGTTTTCTATGCCGAACGTAACATGATGATGGTCTTCGAATCGCACGAGAGAGCGATGCTGGAGGCAGCCAAAAGGGTCTCGGCTGCAAGTGTTGCGATGGTCGAAGAGGCGCCGGGGGCACAGGTCGATATATGCGCCAGTTTCGACGAACAGGTGCGTGTTGGCATCGGTACCACGATACCGCGGAGCTACCCATACCTGATCGAAATGAGTAACGGGCGTACCGTCGCGGGGCGCGTGAACAGCAATGGCCTGTTGCCGCGAATTCATTCGGAAAGAGCCGACAGTTACACAATTTATTGGGGCGAAGACGCCCTGCTGCACAAGGGGTGGACGTGATGCCAAACAGGCCGACAACGATAAGAGACGGTTTCAAAAAGGCCCGGTGGGGCTGTTAACTTGCGCGGCGAGCTGTTAACCTCAGGCATCGGAACAACTGAGACCGAGGAGATGGCCAAGCCGATCATTGACGACGAACTGTGGACATTGATCGAGCCGTTATTGCCGCCACCCAAGCCGCGGCGCGAGAAAAACCCAGGCCGCCTGCCTGTTTCGAATCGCGCCGCGCTGACCGGCATCCTGTTCGTTCTCAAGACCGGACTGCGCTGGCGCGACCTGCCCGCCGAGATGGGCTGCGGCTCGGGCGTGACTTGCTGGCGACGGCTACGCGATTGGCAGGCTGCGGGCGTATGGGATCGCCTGCACGAATTGCTGCTTGCGAAGCTGCGAGCAGCAGACCAAATCGATTTCTCGCGAGCCGCAGTCGATTCCTCATCGATTCGCGCCGTTGGGGCGGGCCAAAAACTGGGCCAAACCCCACCGATCGCGCGCGACCAGGTTCTAAGCACCACATCGTCACCGACGCCAATGGCACGCCGCTCGCGGCGATCCTGACCGGCGCGAACGTTCACGATGTCACGCAGCTGCTGCCGCTGATCGATGCGATTCCGCCAATTCGTGGGTTGCGCGGCCACCCACTGCAGAGACCGCGCGTGGTCTACGCCGATCGCGGTTACGACTCTGAGCGGCATCGACGCGCGTTGCGCGATCGCGGTATCGAGCCGGTTATCGCCAAGCGCCGCACCGAACATGGCAGCGGCCTTGGAAAATATCGCTGGGTCGTTGAACGCACGCATGCCTGGCTGCATCACTTCCGTCGTCTCCGCATTCGTTTCGAGCGCCGTGCAGACATTCACGGCGCGTTCCTCAAACTCGGTTGCTGCCTGATCTGCTGGAATACCCTTCGGCGGGCCGACCAGTCTTTATGAAACCGTCTCTAAGAACGAACACGACACCTGATTCCATCAAGGGCGTGCAACTGAGGGCGATAACATTCAAGGAACTGTGGGACGCCTATCCGTCGGGAAATCCCTATGAGAATCCCGCGTATACCAACCAATGTGCCATTCGCATGAGCGTTGCCTTTCATCGCGTCGGCATCGAAATGAAGTCTTTCTCGTCAAGGCTGATCAAACCGCTTGGGGGGCAGTCAAGCATCGGAAGGATCCTGCTCGATGGGAAAGCGACCGCCACGCGCGCCAACGAGCTCGGCGCGTGGTTGGAATTGCAGCCGTTCGCGGGGTTGGGGAGGAGCGAGGACATCACCGGGCGAGACTGGGAGACGAAAATTGAAGGTCGAACCGGTATTGTGATGTTCGACGGTTATTGGGCCCGAGCCGGTGAGCGCGCGGAAAACGCCAGTGGCGGGCATATCGATCTTTGGAACGGCGCGCGGCTGACCATAAGCGGTCCGCTCAACGCATTAGCCGTGATGGGGCGTCTGCTCGGCCGGCGATCGTTTCGGCCGGGAAGTGCAATGGGCTGGTCCGACTTGGGAAATGCGAATCGAATCCTGTTCTGGGAAGTACGATGAGGCGTCAGGGCGTTGCGATTATCTTCGGGATACTCGGACTGGTCAGTTGGTGGGGGTGGGCCGGTGTCGATATCGAGATCTGTCAGCGCTTCCCGCAGCACTGTATGACGCGTGGCTGCAAGGAAATTGGCGCGTGCCCGGTCGGTTTCTGGGAGGGGCTCGGGTTTCTCTCCTCCATTTTCGGTCCATCGGTCCTGTTTTATGTCGCAGCCGTATCGTTCGGAAGCAGGCGACGTAACGCGACTCAATGGGCAGTCTTGTTGAGCGCGCTCGTGGCCGCGCACTGGCTGACGATGCTGTCGATCAGGCTGATATAGGCGACGTTCGGGTAGCGTGTCCTATGTACTGCGGGGCTCGCCGGCCGGCGCGTTCGCGCATCGACCGGTATGTGCCCCGCACCCCGTGCATCGATCGCGCTCGAGGGCAATCGATGCGCAGGGCGTCAAGTCAGGTGCGGCGGGCTATCGCCGTGCGGCGGCCCGCGCCGGACGGGGCAGCTCGCTGAGCTATCACGGCCCCACTACCGGATGCTTCAACGCATGCGCGGTCTCGATCCACTGCGCATGGAACGCGTCCGCATCGGGCCGCAGCCCGAGTTCGCCGTTGCGATACGCCATCGCGAGCGTTTGCACGGCCTCCGGTAGCTCGTGCTCGGCCGCGCGCCGATAGAGCGCGAGCGCGCGCGCTTCGTCGCGCGGCACGCCGCTGCCGTCGCGGTAGGCGTTCGCGAGCATGAAATCCGCGGCCGGAATTTCCGCTTGCGACGCGATTTCGAACCAGCGCGCGGCCTGCACGGGATCGGCCGCCGTGCCGTAGCCGCTGCGATAGATCAGGCCGAGGTAGTACGCGGCGGCCGCGTCGCCGTGCTCGGCCGCGGCGCCGAGCAGCGCGCGGGCACGTGCATAGTTCTTCGGCATGTCGCCGCTGCCGAGCAGCAGTGCCTTGCCGAGCGCCAGCTGCGCGCGCCGCGCGGCCGGCGCGTTATCGGCGCCTTGCGCCTGCGCGGCCGTTTCCAGCCAGCCGCGCCCTTCGTCGCGCAGCCCCGGTTCGCGCGCGGCGACGAGCGCGATGCCGAGCGCCGCCTGCGCGGCGCCCGAGCCCGCGCGCGCGAGATCGCGCAAACGCGCGAGCGCATGCGGCTCGGCGGCCTGCGCGACCATCGCCTGCCATTCGTCGAGTTGCGCGGCGCTCGGCGTGAGGGCGGTCGTGCTGCGCCAGCCGGCGGCGGCGACGGCGATGGCGACGGTTGCCGCGGCCGCCGCGAGCAGCGCGGCGGGCGGCAGCTTCACGCGCAGCAGGCGACGCGCCGCGGCGGCGAAGCCGGTTTCGGCCGGCCGCATCGTCCGGATCGGTTGCATTGCATGCCTCATTGCGTCAGGTCGATCTCGTAGGTCGCGAGGTTCTTGCCGGAGCCGTCGTCGGCCGCGACCTGCGTGATGCCGGTCAGGCCGGCCGCGGTGGCGTCCGCGACGCGGTTCGGCGCCGATGCGAACCGCACGTGCGCGACCGAGCTCGCGAGCTTCGTGAAGCGCCAGCTGCGATGCGAGCCGTCGGTCGCGCGCGCGATCGTGCCGCGCTGCTTGATGTAGGCGATCAGCACGTCGCGGTTCGCGTCCGGCGACGCAAAGATCGTCTTGCTGCCGTCGAGGCCCGGGAAGTTGCCGCCGCCGCTCGCGCGGTAGTTGTTCGTCGCGACGATGAACTCGGCGTTCGGATCGATCGGCGCGCCCTTGTACGTCAGGTTCCGGATCCGGCTGCCGACCGGCTGCGTGACGTCGATCTCGTACTTGAGGTCCGTCGACGTGAACATGTCGAAGTTGTAGCCGGGGAAGCTGCTGACGAGCGGCTGCACGGTCGCCTTGGTCGGATCGATCGTGTTGAAGCGCTTCGCGGCCGTCTCGAGCCAGTTCTTCACGTCGGCGCCGTTCACCTTCACCGCATACACGGTGTTCGGATACAGGTAGAGGTCGGCCGCGTTGTTGATCGCGAGCGCGCCCGGCGCGACGTCCGTGTAGTCGCTGCCGCCGCCGAAGCCGCTCTTGAACGGCGCGCTGACCGACAGCACCGGCAGCGACGCGTATTGCGGCAGGTTCGCCTGCACGTAGCGCGCGACGTAGTCGGCCTGCGCGTCGTTGACGATCTGGATCGCGCCCGGATCGCCGACGTCCGCGAAATACGTGTTCATCCGGTAGTCGGTCGAGCCGATCGGCGTCTTCACGTAGTCGATGGTCGCCTGATGTTCGGCGGCGATCGCGGCCGCTACCGACGGATCGGCGGCGACGTAGCTCTTGTCCGCGTTCTGGATCGGGCGTGCCTCGACGGTCGTCTGCGACTTGTCGACGGTCCACGTCTTGCCGTCGAACTTCAGGCCGAGCTTGATCACGCCGAGGTGCTTGCCCCAGTAGTTCGCCATCACGGTCGGCACGCCGTTGACGGTGCCCTTGACCTTGTCGACGCCGGGCAGATTGAACTGCGGGACCGTGCTCGTTGCATCCGGGAACACCTGGTGCGAATGGCCGATCAGCATCGCGTCGATGCCGGGCACGGTCGACAGCCACCAGCTGCCGTTTTCCATCGTCGGCGAATAGGCGGAATTGTCGAGGCCGCCGTGCGAGATCGCGACGATCAGCTCGGCGCCCTTCGCGCGCATCTCGGGGATGTACTTCTGAGCGGCTTCCTTCAGCCCCGTGGTGTAGACCTTGCCGTCGAGCCAGCGCTTGTCCCAGTTCATGATCGCCGGCGGCGTGAAGCCGATGATGCCGACCTTCACCGGCGCGCTGACGGTCTTGCCGTCGGGCGTGGTCGCCGTCAGCGTGCGCGTGAGGATCGTGTACGGCGCGAACAGCGGCTCGCCGGTCTTCGCGCTGATCACGTTCGCGAGCACCTGCGGGAAGTTCGGCCCCGCGCATTTCTTCTGCTGCGCGGGGGCGGGGAGCCCGTCGACGTCGAACGTGCTGCCGGTCACCTGCGACAGATACGGCAGCCCGTAGTTGAATTCGTGATTGCCGATCCCGCCGCCGTCGAATTTGGCCGCGTTCATCACCTTGTAGATCGCCAGCGTCTGATCGCAGCCGATCGGCTTCACGAGCGCCTGATAGTCGGACAGCGCGGTACCCTGGATCGTGTCGCCGTTGTCGAGCAGCAGCGTGTTCGGATACTGCGCGCGCGCCTGCGCGATCAGCGTCGACACGCGCTCGAAGCCGAGCGAGTTGTCGGCGGCGAGCTTGAAGTAGTCGTACGACAGCACGTTGGTGTGCAGGTCGGTCGTCTCGAGCACGGCCAGCGTCGCGGTCGTGCCGGCCGGCGCCTGCGCCGGCTGCTGCGACGCGGGCGGCGACGTGACGTCGTCGCCGCCGCATGCGGCGAGGGTGAACGCGACGCTCGCGAGCGCGGCGGCGGCCGGCACGCGACGGCGGGGAAGCGCGGGGAATCGCATCGAATGTCCTGTTGGGTGTTTTATCGTGACGAGGTGCGCAACGAGATGGCGGCGCGGGCGCCGACGGCCTGAGGTGCGGCGCGTGAGAGTATCGAAAGCGAACGTGACGGCAGAATGAAAGGCGCCGTCGAATCGGCGCTCGAATCGGTGCCGCCGCCGCCGCCGCCGCCGCCGCCGTGCCGGAGCGCATTGCGCCGCGATGCGGCGGCCTCGGCCCGGCATCCCGCCCGCGCCGCCGCCGGCAGTCCGGGCGCGCGTCGGCGCGCGGAAATCCTCACGTCGCGGCGCCGGACGGTTCGCTACAATGGCCGCTGTCATTCATTTGCAAACAAACCGCCCTTGGACTTCGAGACCCCTCCCGGCCTGTCGGTCGACGCCGGCGGCCAGGGCCAGACCGTGCGCCTGACCGGCCAGTGGACCGCGCTCGCCCTCGCCCGCAATCGCGGTGCGGTGGTGCGCCGCGCCGAGAGCGTCGCCACAGGCAGCGTGAGCGAATGGGACTTGTCCGGCATCGGGCGGCTCGACCACGTCGGCGGCCAGGCGCTGTGGCGCGTATGGGGCCGCAAGCTGCCGCCGGGCATCGCGCTCACGGCCACGCAGCGCACGATCTTCGAGCGCATCGAACGGCTCGACAGCCAGCGCGAGGCGCCCGAGCGCATCGTGCGCGTCGGGCCCGTCACGCGGCTCGGGCTGATGCTGTTCGCGTTCGCCGAGCATCTGCACGGCGGCATCGCGATGTTCGGCCGTGTGATCCTCGACGCGCTGTCGGTGCTGCGCCGCCCGCAGACGATGCCGTGGAAGGAAACGTCGGCGAACATCTACAGCGCGGGCGCGCAGGCGCTGCCGATCACGGCGCTTGTCGCGTTCCTGATCGGCATCGTGCTCAGCTATCTGTCCGCGCAGCAGTTGCAGATGTTCGGCGCGAACCGCTACATCGTGAACATCCTCGGCCTCGCGGTGATTCGCGAGCTCGGCCCGGTGCTGTCGGCGATTCTCGTCGCGGGCCGCTCGGGCTCGGCGATTACCGCGCAGATCGGCGTGATGCGCGTGACCGAGGAGCTCGACGCGATGCGCGTGATGGGCATTCCGCACGGGCTGCGGCTGATCCTGCCGCGCGTGCTCGCGCTCGGTGTCGCGATGCCGCTGCTCGTGATGTGGACCAACATCGTCGCGCTGACGGGCGGCGCGCTCGCCGCGAAGATGGTGCTCGGCATCGACGTCAACTATTTCGTGCGCTCGCTGCCGGGCGTCGTGCCGATCGCGAACCTGTATATCGGTCTCGGCAAGGGCGTCGTGTTCGGGATGCTGATCGCGCTCGTCGCATGCCATTTCGGCTTCCGGATCAAGGCGAACTCGCAGAGCCTCGGCGAAGGCACGACGACCTCCGTGGTCACGTCGATCACGGTCGTGATCCTCGCGGACGCGGTGTTCGCGATCCTGTTCCAGAACGTGGGGCTCGGATGAGCGTATCGAACGAACCGGCTTCGCCTTCCGCCGTGGCCGACGCGCACGACGATCGCGTGATCGAGGTGCGCAACCTGACCAAGCGCTACGGGCGCAACATCGTTCACCAGAAGCTCGATTTCGACGTGCGGCGCGGCGAGATCGTGTCGATCGTCGGCGGCTCGGGCTCCGGCAAGACGACGCTCGTGCGGCAGATCCTGGGCCTCGAGCGGCCGACGTCGGGCACGATCAAGGTGTTCGGCCAGGACACGTCGACGATCGACGCGGCGAGCGCGCGGCTGATGCGCACGCGTTCCGGCATGCTGTTTCAGCACGGCGCGCTGTTCTCGTCGATGACGGTGTTCGACAACGTCGCGCAGCCGCTGCGCGAGCTCGGCCGCGTGCCGCCGGACCTGCTGCACGACATCGTGATGCTCAAGCTCGAGATGGTCGGGCTGCCGTGCAAGCACGCATCGAAGATGCCGGCGGCGCTGTCGGGCGGGATGGTCAAGCGCGTCGGCATCGCGCGCGCGATCGCGCTCGAGCCCGAGCTGCTGTTTCTCGACGAGCCGACCGCGGGCCTCGATCCGCAGGCATCCGACGAATTCGTCGAGCTGATCGCGACGCTGCACCGCACGCTCGGGCTGACCGTCGTGATGGTCACGCACGATCTCGACACGATGGTCGCGCTGTCGACGCGCGTCGCGGTGCTGGCCGATCGCAAGGTGCTGGTCGCCGCGCCGGTCGAGGAGGCCGCCAACGTCGATCATCCGTTCATCCACGAGTATTTCCTGGGGCTGCGCGGACGCCGCGCGCTGCAGGCCTTGCCGCCCGAGCGGCGCGCGAAGCTGCCGAAGGCGGCCCTCGAACCGGCGCTGTCGAGCGTCGAGCTGTAAAGGAACCCGCGAATGGAAAACAAATCACATGCGTTCTGGGCCGGCCTGTTCACGATCCTGCTGACGCTCGCGATCGTGGGGGCCGTGTTCTGGTTCAACGTCGACCGTACGGTACGCGTGCCGTACGACCTGATCGCGCGCACCAACGTCACGGGGCTGTTCCCGGACGCCGCCGTGCGCTTTCGCGGCCTCGACGTCGGCAAGGTGCAGTCGATCGGCTTCGACCGCTCGCATCCGGGGCAGATCCGGATCCGGATTCTCGTCGATCACGACGCGCCGATCACGCAGTCGACGTACGGCAGCCTTGGTTTTCAGGGCGTGACGGGCATCGCGTTCGTGCAGCTGGAGGACACGGGCCGCGATCTGTCGCCGCTGCCGTCGTCGCCGAAAGCGATCGCGCAGATCCCGATGCGTCCGAGCCTGTTCGACCAGCTCCAGTCGCGCGGCGACGTGCTGCTGCGGCAGCTCGAGCTCGCCGCGAAGAGCGTGAACGAGCTGATGTCGCCGGAGATGCGTGAGCAGCTGCGCGCCACCGCCGAGAGCCTGCAGCACGCGGCCGACGGCGTGACGACGCTGTCGAAGCAGCTCGGCCCGGCCGTGACCGCGCTGCCAGGCACGATGACCGAGGTGAACCGGACGATGGCGTCGGCGAACCGGCTGCTGCAGCCGAACGGGCCGCTCGTCGCGAATCTGAACAAGGCCGGCACGGCCGCCGAGCAGGTCGGCACCGCGCTGAACGACCTGAACGCGCGCGTGCAGTACGACACGCTGCCGCGCTTCAATGCGCTCGCGGGCAGCGTCGGCGATGCGTCGCGGCAATTGAAGGACGTCGCCGGTGAACTCGGCCGCAATCCGAGCAGTCTGCTGTTCGGTTCGCCCGGCCCCGCACCGGGCCCCGGCGAATCGGGCTTCGTGTGGCCCGGCGCGGCCGCCGGCCATTGACGCGCGGCCGTGCCGCGCTTTGCAACCGACCATTCGATTGATGCAGGAATACGCCATGTCCCGACTCCTTGATCGCGCGCTGCGCCCGGCCGCGACCGTGCTCGCGGTGCTGACGCTCGTGCTCGCCGCCGGCTGCGCGGCCGACCGCGCGGCACTGTCGAACATCCGCTACGACCTCGGGCCGGCCACGCCGGTCGGCACGGTCGGCAGCGGTCCCGCGCTGAAGGTGCTCGACGTGTCGGCGCCCGAAGCGTTCGACTCGGACAAGTTCGTCTATCGCCTTGCGTACGCGGATGCGCAGCGCATGGCCGTCTATCGCGACAGCCGCTGGATCGCGCCGCCCGCGCAACTGCTCACGCAGCGGCTGCGCGGCGCGCTGTCCGCGCGCGGCGCGGTGCTCGAAGGCTCGGACGGCGTGCGCGCGCCGACGCTGAAGGTCGACCTGAGCGAGTTCGAGCAGGTGTTCGACGGACAGTCGCAGAGCCACGGCGCCGTCACCGCGCGCGCGACGCTGATGCAGGACGGCAAGGTGCTCGGCCAGCGCACGTTCGTCGCGCGCGCGCCGTCGAGCACGCCCGATGCGGCGGGCGGCGCGCGTGCGCTCGCCGCCGCGAGCGACGAGCTCGTGTCGCAGATCGCCGCATGGGTCGGCGTGCAGGCCTACGCAGGCACGCCATGACGTGCGACGCGCGGCGGCGATGAACGCGCCCGGCACGCATCGCGCGTCGTCGCTCGCGCGGCAGGCATTTGCCGCGTATGCGGCGCTCGTCGTCTACGCGTCGCTGTACCCGTTCGAAGGCTGGGTGTCGTTCGGCATCGGTCCGTTCGACTATCTGTTCGCGCCGATGCAGCGCTACGTGACCGCCTTCGACGTGGTCACCAACGTGCTCGGCTACATGCCGTTCGGCGCACTCGCGGTGCTCGCGCTGCATCCACGGCATCGCGGCATCGCCGCGACGCTGATCGCGGGCGTGCTCGGCGTGCTGCTGTCGGGCGCGATGGAAGCGCTGCAAACCTATCTGCCGACGCGTGTCGCGTCGAATCTCGATCTCGGCGCCAATGCGCTCGGCGCGCTGCTGGGCGCGGCGCTCGTCGCGCCGGCTACGGGCGCGCTGCTCGACCGCGGCGCGCTGCGGCGGCTGCGCACCGCATGGTTCGAGGCCGACGGCGCGACGCCGCTGCTGCTCGCCGCGGTGTGGCCGTTCGCGATCCTGTTTCCGTCGCCGTTCCTGTTCGGTATCGGCGACTGGCCGGCCGCGCTGTGGGCGCGTGCGGATGCGTCGATGCAGGACGCGCTGCTCGCGTGGCTGCCCGCCGCGTGGCACGTCGGCGAATGGCCGGAGCGCGTCGACGGCTGGCTGTCCGACTCCGCGTGGGAGGCCGTGATCGGCGCGCTGATGCTGTTCGCCGCACTCGCCGTCGCATCGCTCGCGATGCGGGCGCAGGCGCCGCGGATCCGGCTGCTGGCCGCCTTCCTCGGCGCGGCGCTCGTGCTGAAGGCGGCCGCGACGTTCATGCAGTCGGCGACGGGGCTCGTCGTCGTCTGGGCGACGCCCGGCGCGCGGCTCGGCATCGAGCTCGGCTTCGCGGCGGCGCTCGTCGCGCTGCGCGTGCCGGCGACGTGGCGCGCGGCGCTCGCAGCCGTCGCGCTGCTCGCGGGCATCGCGCTCGTCAATCTGCTGCCCGTCAATCCGTTCTTCGATTTCACGCTGTCCGGCTGGCGGCAGGGGCGCTATGTGCACTTCAACAGCCTCGCGCGCTGGCTCGCGTGGATCTGGCCGTACGCGGCGCTGATCTGGCTCGGGCAGCGCGTCGAGCGCGCGTGGCTGCCGGCCTTCGCGCGCCGGTGACGGGCGGCGGGGGCGGGCAGCCTTCGTCGGTGGCGGGCAGCCTTCGTCGGTGGCGGGCAGTCGGGCGGACAGCGGTGCAGGCAGCGGCGCGCGCCGCTCGTTATAATCGTCCGCACCGTCCGAGCGCCGCGCAACGGCGTTCCGCCCACCATCCGTCCGGCATCGCCGGGCCGCTCGTCGTCATCACCATGGATTCCTACTACCAGCACCACGTCTTCTTCTGCCTGAATCAGCGCGAGCCCGGCGCCGACCGCCCGAGCTGCGCGCAATGCGACGCGCAGACGATGCAGGAATACGCGAAAAAGCGCGTGAAGGAACTGGGCCTCGCCGGCGCCGGCAAGGTCCGCATCAACAAGGCCGGCTGCCTCGACCGCTGCGAGGAAGGGCCGGTGATGGTCGTGTATCCGGAAGGCACGTGGTACACGTACGTCGACAAGGCCGACATCGACGAGATCGTCGAGTCGCATCTGCGCGACGGAAAGATCGTCGAGCGCCTGAAGATCTGAGCGGGCCGGCGTCATGAACGTACATACGCAGAAATCGCTGATTGCCGGCCCGGTCGGGCAGATCGAAATCGCGGTCGACATGCCCGACGCGGTGCGCGAAGGCAGCGCCGCGCCGCGCGGGATCGCGCTCGTCGCTCACCCGCATCCGCTGTTCGGCGGCACGATGGACAACAAGGTCGCGCAGACGCTCGCGCGCACGCTCGTGCAGCTCGACTATGTGGTCTACCGGTCGAACTTCCGCGGCGTCGGCGCGACCGAAGGCGTGCACGACAACGGCATCGGCGAGGCCGACGATCTGCTCGCGGTGCTCGCGCACATGCGCGCGCAGCCCGCGTATGCGGACCTGCCGCTCGTGCTCGCGGGCTTTTCGTTCGGCACCTTCGTGCTGTCGCATGTCGCGAAGCGGCTGCGCGACGCGGGCGAGGCGATCGAGCGGATGGTGTTCGTCGGCACGGCCGCGAGCCGCTGGCAAGTGGCCGACGTGCCGGAGAACACGCTCGTCATTCACGGCGAACTCGACGACACGGTGCCGATCGCGTCCGTGTACGACTGGGCGCGCCCGCAGGAACTGCCGGTCGTCGTGATTCCGGGCGCCGAGCATTTCTTCCATCGCAAGCTGCATGTGCTGAAGCGCATCGTCATCGATGCGTGGCGGTAGACGGTATAGCGGCCTGCATTCGAAACCGCGCCGTGCTTCGAGCGACATCGTGTCGCGCTCGAAGGCACGGCAGCCGAGCGAAGCGACGTGCTCGAGGCGGCGATTTCATTCCTTTTCCGATCGCTGTTCCATCTTTGTCGTGCCGTCCGTCACGCTCCATCTTCCGCTGCCGCCGTCCTGACGGGACAAGCTTCTGGCCGCGCGTGTGCGCCTATAAAAACCTGTACGCGCATTCATGGCGGCTTACTCGCGGGTCGGTCGAGTCGCATTGCAAATGGCATCTCCACCGAGTTGTCGCGCGATGCGGCCGCACGATGCCTGCCGGCCGCATGCACGGCCTTTCATCCTCCGCTTCGCGAAAACGCGTTTCGCGGCCACGTATAATGGCCGCATTTCGCGTCGCCCGCGGCCCGGCTGGGCCCATGCGGCGCTCGTTTCGCCGCCGCTTTGCCCGCTCGCGACGGCCGCGAACCGAACGCGTCCGCACGAGTCCAACCGGCGCGTTTCGCGTCGTCCGAGGTATCGGGCGAGTGCCCGAAACGCCTGCCGCCTTGCCGTTCAACCGTGCGCGTTTCGCGCCGCACTTTCTGCCATCAGCCTGAATCGATCATGCGTCTGTCTTCCCAAGGCCTCAAGTCCCTCGCTTCCTCCATCGCCTTCGGCACCGCCGCGCGCAACGTCGCGCTCGGCGTGATGCTGCCTGTCGCGCTCGCGTCGACGATCGTCGTCGCCGAGGCGAAGCCGGCCGCCAAGGCCAAGGCCGCGCATGCGGCGCCGGCCGCCGCCGAGCAGTCGACCGGCGCACCGGCGACTTTCATGCCGGGCGCAGTGCCGCCGCCGGGCGTGAACGCGCGCTCGTGGGTGCTCGTCGATGCGACGAGCAACACGGTGCTCGCCTCGGGCAATGCGGACGAGCGTGTGGAGCCGGCGTCGTTGACGAAGCTGATGACCGCGTACCTCGTGTTCGAAGCGCTCGACAAGAAGAAGATCTCGATGGAGCAGATCGTCACGCCGAGCGAGGCCGTGCGCCGTGTCGGCCGCGACGAGTCGCGGATGTTCATCGAGGCGAACAAGCCGGTGTCGGTGCACGACCTCGTGTACGGGATGATCATCCAGTCGGGCAACGACGCGGCGATCGCGCTGGCCGAACTGGTCGGCGGCAGCGAAGCGCAGTTCGTCACGATGATGAACGACGAGGCGCAGCGCCTCGGCATGAAGGGCACGCACTTCGCCGACGTGAACGGCATGCCTGACCCGAACCACTACACGACGGCCGGCGACCTCGCGAAGCTGTCCGCGCACCTGATCCGCGATTTTCCGCAGTACTACGGCATCTTCTCGGAGAAGGAATTCAAGTACAACAACATCCGCCAGGGCAACCGCAACCGTCTGCTGTGGCTCGATCCGACCGTCGACGGCCTGAAGACCGGCCACACGCAGGCAGCCGGCTTCTGCCTGATCTCGTCGGCGAAGCGCCCGATTCCGGGCGCTTCGGACGCACAGCGCCGTCTGGTCGCCGTGATGATGGGCGAGCCGAAGGAGAGCGACCGCACGCAGGACAGCATGAAGATGCTGAACTACGGCTATAGCGCGTTCGACGCGGTGCGCCTGTTCAAGGGCGGCCAGGCGATCTCGACGCCGCGTCTCTACAAGGGCAAGGAGAACACCGTGCAGGTCGGCGTCGCGAGCGACCAGTGGGTGACCGTGCCGCGCGGCCTCGGCGACAAGGTCAAGCCGGAAGTCGACGTCAACGCGCCGCTGATCGCGCCGCTCGCGCAAGGACAGCAGGTCGGCACCGTGAAGGTCGTCGCCGACGGCAAGACGCTGTCCGAATTCCCGGTCGTCGCGCTGCAGGCCGTGCCGGAAGCGGGTATCTTCGGCCGTATCTGGGACTCGATCCTGCTGATGTTCAGCAAGAAGAAGTAACGCGCGGCGGGTCTTTCTTTCGACGACTTCATCCCCATCTGGTATAGCCATGAGCCCAACCGAATTCGAACCGATCGTCTATCTGAGCGTAGCGTCTCAAGAAGAAATGGTGCCGCTGTCGCAAGCACGCGTGCCGGTGCTCGATCGCGGATTCATCTTCGGCGACGGCGTGTATGAAGTCGTCCCCGTCTATGCGCACGACGGCGCGCACGTGCCGTTCCGGATCGCACAGCATCTGGAGCGGCTCGAGCGCAGCCTGAAGAAGATCGGCATCGACAACCCGCACGACGCGGCGGGCTGGCGCGCGCTGATCGAGCGCCTCGTCGACGCGAATGCGCAGGCGCTGGGCGACAGCCACGCGCTCGTGTACCTGCAAGTGACGCGCGGCGTCGCGAAGCGCGGCCATGCGTTCCCGGCGAACGCGGTGCCGACCGTATTCGCGATGACGAGCCCGCTGCGGCTGCCGTCTGCGGAGGAGCGCGCGAAGGGTGTGCGCTGCGTGACGGCCGAAGATCGGCGCTGGCTGCATTGCGACATCAAGTCGACGTCGCTGCTCGGCAACGTGCTGATGGCACAGCATGCGGCCGAGCGCGACGCGTTCGAAACGGTGCAGCTGCGCGACGGCAACCTGACCGAAGGATCGTCGTCGAACGTCTGGGTCGTGAAGAACGGCGAGCTGTATGCGCCGCCGCGCAGCAACAAGATCCTCGAGGGGATCCGCTATGCGCTGCTCGAGGAGCTCGCCGACGAATGCGGCATCCGCTTCATCGCGCGCGAGATCAGCGAAAGCGAGCTGCGCGCCGCGGACGAAATCCTGATTACATCGGCGACGAAGGAAGTGCTGCCGGTGACGTCGCTCGACGATCTGCCCGTACAGGGCGGCAAGCCGGGCCCGGTATTCGCGGCGTTGTACGACGCGTACCAGCGCGCGAAAGCGCGCGAGTTTGAACAGTTTGACCTTTCCCGGAGGAAGTGATGAGCGAACCGACCAAAACCGTCGAGGTGACTGGCGCGATCGAAACGCCGAAGGAGTCGCTGCTGGAGTTCCCGTGCGACTTCCCGATCAAGATCATGGGCAAGGCGCACCCCGAGTTCAAGGACACCATCTTCAAGGTCGTGAGCGTTCACGACAACGAGATCGACCTCGAGAAGATCGAGGAGCGCGCGTCGAGCGGCGGCAACTATACGGGGCTGACCGTCACGGTGCGTGCGACGAGCCAGGAACAGCTCGACAACATCTACCGCGCGCTGACCGGCCATCCGATGGTCAAGGTCGTGCTGTAACGGCCGATGCCGCGTGCGTTTCGTCCTCCGTTCCGCCGGTGCCGGCGGAACGGGCGGCAATCCCCTTCCACCCGCCTTCTCGCGCACACTCCTGCGGACACTTGCCGGCCGCACGCCGCGCATCGAGTTCGTCGCAGAGCAGCTTGAACTGCGCGACTTCCTGAAGAATCCACGTCCTGAATGCCTGCACGCGCGGCGTACCGAGCAGCGGCGGCGGGCACACGAAGAAGTAGTGCCACGGGCTCGGCCCGTCGATGTCGAACAGCCGCACGAGCCGGCCGTCGAGCAGATCGTGCAGCGCGAGCGAGCGGCGCACGAGCGCGATGCCCTGACCCTCGATTGCGGCCTGCAGCAGATTCGACGAGTCCTGATAGAGAATGCCGCGCTTCGGTTCGGTCAGCGTATCGAGGCCCGCCGCGTCGAACCACGGGCGCCACAGCTCGTCGTCCGAGCGCAGCAGGTTGTAATGGACGAGATCGGCGGGCGTCTGTGGCAGCTTGCCGCCGTTCAGCGTCGGCGCGCACGCCGGAAAGAACGCCTCGTCGAGCAGCGGCTCGACATACAGCCCCGGATAACTGCCGAAGCCGAAGCGGATCGCGAGATCGACGTCGTCGCGTGCGAAGTCGGTCAGCGCATTCGTGGACTGCAACTCGACGTCGATTTCCGGATGGCGTTCGATGAACGTGCCGATCCGCGGCGTGACGAAGCGCGCGGCGAACGACGACAGCATCGACACGACGAGCCGGCGATCGCGGTCGCTCGCGCGCACCTGGCGCGTCGCGTCGGCGAGCATCATCAGCGCGGTGCGGACCTGCTGCGCGTAGCGCATCCCGGCGTCGGTCAGGCACAGACGCTTGCCGTTGCGCGTGAACAGCTTCACGCCGAGCTCGTCTTCGAGCGCGCGCACCTGATGGCTGACCGCGCCGTGCGTGACGAACAGTTCGTCGGCGGCGCGCGAGAAATTCTCGTGCCGGGCAGCGGCTTCGAACGCGCGAATCGCGTTCAGCGCGGGCAGCTGGCGCAGGTCCATTTGCTAATTTTCCTCACATCGACGTGAAAATTGGTCGTTTGGTCGGACGTGTCGCAATGACTACGATTGTAGCCATCGAAGCGTTTTTTGGCGGAGTCGATCATGCAAGAAATTTCCACAAGCGTCACGTTCGAGATTCCCCCCGGCGAAACGGTGCCGATGAAGGTGCAGCGCAGCACGCGGCTGACGGTCCAGTGCGGGCCGGTGTGGGCGACGCGCAGCAACGATGTCGACGACTACTTCCTCGTCGACGGCGAGACGCTGCGGCTGCGTCGCGGCGAGCGGCTGTGGCTCAGCGCGGAAGGCGGGCAGAGCGCGTGCGTCGCGTTTTCGGTGTCGCGGCCCGCGAAGGACGTCGCGCTCGGCGGACTCGCACGGCTGCGCGAACGCGTGAGCGCGCTGTTTCACGACGGCTGGCGAACCGTCTGACGCGCGCTTTCCTCGGACGGATCGCCGCGATCCGTCCCTTTCCGCGGCCGGCGAGACCCATGGGTTTTCGGTAAACTACCGCCCATGTCCGTTTCGCCGGTTGCCATTGTGTCCACGCCCGTCGCCGCTCCCGAATCGTCCGCCGCCGTCGCGGTCCCGCCGGTCGTCGTGCGCTGGCGCGGCGTCGAGCCGTACGAGACGAGCTTCGACGCGATGCGCGCATTCACCGACGCGCGCACGGCCGACACCGTCGACGAGATCTGGATCGTCGAACATCCGCCCGTCTACACGCTCGGCCAGGCCGGCGATCCGGCCCATCTGCTGGTGGCCGATAGCGGCATTCCGCTCGTGAAGGTCGACCGCGGCGGGCAGATCACCTATCACGGCCCCGGCCAGATCGTCGCCTACCTGCTGCTCGACTTGCGCCGGCGCAAGCTGATGGTGCGCAGCTTGGTGACGAAGATCGAGGAGGCCGTGATCGAAACCCTCGCGGCGTATAATCTCGCTTCGGTCCGCAAGGCGGGCGCGCCGGGGATCTACGTGGCATCCGGCGTGCACGAGGGCGCGAAGGTTGCCGCCCTCGGCCTGAAGATCCGCAACGGCTGCAGCTATCACGGGCTGAGCCTGAACGTGAAGATGGATCTGCGCCCGTTTCTCGCGATCAATCCGTGCGGCTATGCCGGACTGGAAACCGTCGACATGGCGAGCCTCGAGGTTGCCGCCGACTGGAACGACGTGGCCCGCACGCTGGTGCGGCGTCTGATCGCCAACCTCGACGGCGAATCCGCGGCCGCCGACACGCCGCACGCACTGGAACATTCGAATGACTGACGTTACCGCTTCTCCCGCACCGGCCGATTCGGCCGCGACCCCTGCGTACGACCCGACCGCCAAGCAGAAGGCGCAGGCGAAGACGGCGCGCATTCCGATCAAGGTCGTGCCGATCGAGAAGCTGAAGAAGCCCGAGTGGATCCGCGTGAAGGCGGCCACCGGCAGCTCGCGCTTCAACGAGATCAAGACGATCCTGCGCGAGCACAACCTGCACACCGTGTGCGAGGAAGCGAGCTGCCCGAACATCGGCGAATGCTTCGGCAAGGGCACGGCGACGTTCATGATCATGGGCGACAAGTGCACGCGCCGCTGCCCGTTCTGCGACGTCGGCCACGGCCGTCCCGATCCGCTCGACGCCGACGAACCGAAGAACCTCGCGCGCACGATCGCCGCGTTGAAGCTGAAGTACGTGGTGATCACGAGCGTCGACCGCGACGACCTGCGCGACGGCGGCGCGGCCCACTTCGTCGAGTGCATCCGCGAAGTGCGCGAGCAGTCGCCGGAAACGCGCATCGAAATCCTGACGCCGGACTTCCGCGGCCGCCTCGACCGCGCGCTGTCGATCCTGAACGCGGCGCCGCCCGACGTGATGAACCACAACCTCGAAACGGTGCCGCGCCTGTACAAGGAAGCGCGCCCCGGTTCGGACTATGCGCACTCGCTGAAGCTGCTGAAGGACTTCAAGGCGCTGCATCCGGACGTCGCGACGAAGTCGGGGCTGATGGTCGGCCTCGGCGAGACCGAAGAGGAAATCCTGCAGGTCATGCGCGATCTGCGCGCGCACGACGTCGACATGCTGACGATCGGCCAGTATCTGCAGCCGTCCGAGCACCACCTGCCGGTGCGGGCGTACGTGCATCCCGATACGTTCAAGATGTACGAGGAAGAGGCGTACAAGATGGGCTTCACGCACGCGGCCGTCGGCGCGATGGTGCGCTCGAGCTATCACGCCGATCTGCAGGCGCATGGGGCGGGGGTGGTTTGAGCGTCCGCGCTGCCTGTTCTGCATGAAGTCGTGCAACCGAAAAGCCCGCAGCGATGCGGGCTTTTTCATTGGTGCGGCCGCCAAGCGCGTATTCGCACGACAATCGCCACTCGACCGGACGCGCGATCCAATTCAGCGTGAAAAGCAAAGCTGAAACGCCGTCGATAGCTTCGCAGGATAAGTTCGCTCCCGCCGCGCGCAAACCTCCTATAGTCGGCTCTCCGCCGCAACACCCGCATTCCGAAGGAGAGCCGCATGTCCCGTTTCAGCTTCGTCCGCCGCGCCGTCGTCGCGCTGACCGCCTTCGCCGCGCTCGGCGCGGCACACGCCGAATCGCGCGAAGTCGTGATCGCGTATCAGGACATGGTCGTGCCGTGGCGCTATGCGCAGGCGAGCGGTGAAGTCGAAAAGGCGACCGGCTACAAAGTCACGTTCCGCAAGCTCGACAGCGGCGCCGACGTGATCCGCGCGCTCGCGTCGGGCTCGGTGCAACTCGGCGAGGCAGGTTCGAGCCCGATCGCGGCCGGCTTGTCGCAGGGGCTCGACATCTCGCTGTTCTGGGTGCTCGACAACATCAACGACGCGGAGGCGCTCGTCGCGCGCAACGGCTCCGGCGTGACCAGCATCGCGGCGCTCAAGGGCAAGAAGATCGGCGTGCCGTTCGTGTCGACCTCGCACTTCCATACGCTCGTCGCGCTGCAGGCCGCGGGCGTCAATCCGAACGACGTGAAGATCGTCAACCTGCGTCCGCCCGAAGTCGCGGCCGCATGGACGCGCGGCGACATCGATGCGACCTACATCTGGGATCCGGTGCTCGCGAAGGTCAAGCAGTCGGGCACGGTGCTGACGACGTCGGGCCAGGTCGCGAAGGAAAGCGGCAAGGCGACCTTCGACGGCTTCGTCGTGAACCGCAAGTTCGCGCGCGAGAATCCGGAGTTCGTCACGCGCTTCGTCAAGGTGCTCGCCGCGGCCGACGCCGACTACCGCGCGCATACGGCCGCATGGAAGGTCGGCTCGCCGCAGGTCGCGGCCGTCGCGAAGGTGTCGGGCGCGAATGCGCAGGACGTGCCGGCGAGCCTCGCGCTGTACGCGTTCCCGACGCCGGCCGAGCAGGCATCGTCGACCTGGCTCGGCGGCGGCGCGCAGTCGGGCGCCGCGAAATCGCTCGCGGCCACGGCCGCGTTCCTGAAATCGCAAGGCACGATCCAGACGGTGCTGTCCGACTATTCGGTCGGCGTCGATCCGCAGTTCGTGCAGAAGGCCGCGCGCTGAGCGCGGCGCCGATCGCGGAGCCGTCGACATCATGAGCACACTCGAAGTCCGTCAGCTGTCGGTCGCCTATCCGGGCGAGCGCGGGCGCGCATCGACGCAGGCGCTCGCGCACGTCGACCTGCGCATCGAATCCGGCGAATTCGTCGTCGCGCTCGGGGCGTCCGGTTGCGGAAAGACGACGCTGCTGAACTGCATGGCCGGTTTCGTCGCGCCGACGACGGGCGAGGTGTGCGTCGACGGCGTGCCGATCGAGGGGCCCGGCGCCGATCGCGGCGTCGTGTTCCAGAAATACGCGCTGCTGCCGTGGCTCGACGTGCTCGGCAACGTTGCGCTCGGGCTGCGCTTCGCGCGCGTGTCGAAGACCGAGCGCGAGGCACGTGCGCGCGACATGCTCGCGCTCGTCGGGCTCGAGCACCACGCGCATGCGCGTGTCTACGAACTGTCGGGCGGGATGCAGCAGCGCGTCGGCATCGCGCGTGCGCTCGCGAGCGATCCGCGCGTGCTGCTGATGGACGAGCCGATGGGCGCGCTCGATGCACTGACGCGCGGCACGATGCAGGCGCTCGTGCTCGACGTGTGGGCGCGCACCGGCAAGACGGTGTTCTTCATCACGCACGACGTCGAGGAGGCGCTGTTCCTCGCGACGCGCCTCGTCGTGATGACGCCCGGTCCCGGCCGGATCGCGGAAACCTTCGAGCTGCCGTTCGCGCGCCGCTATGTCGAATCGCGCGATGCGCGCGCGGTGAAGTCGTCGCCGGAATTCATCGCATGGCGTGAGCGCCTGATCGCCTATCTGCATCGCGACGAAACGCTCGGCGAGGTCGCGTGATGGGCGAGCTCGCACGGCACGGCGTGTCTGTCGGGCGTCGCCGGATCAGCACTTTGCACAGGCAGGACAGCATGAGCACACAGGATTCGTGGGCGGCCGATCGAACGGCCGCGCACTTCAAGCAGGATGACGGCGCGGCGCAACGCCACGAGGCATCACGTCGTCCGGCGCGCACATCGCACCGCTACCGGCTGCCGGGGCACGGCAACACGGCTGTACTCAGCGCGGCGACCGTCGCGGCGCTCGCCGTGCTCTGGTGGGTCGCAACGCATCGGCAGTGGCTGCCGCCGTTGTTCCTGCCTGCGCCCGAAGCCGTGTGGACTGCGCTCGTCGACGCATGGCACGGTCGCATCCAGGGCGGGCTGCCGCTGTCGGAGCATCTGCTATGGAGCGCCGCGCGCGTATTCGGGGCGTTCTTGCTCGCGACCGCGATCGGCGTACCGGTCGGCATCCTGATGGGCGTGAGCCGCATCGCGCGCGGCGTGCTCGATCCGCTGCTCGAGTTCTACCGGCCGCTGCCGCCGCTCGCGTATCTGCCGCTCGTCGTGATCTGGTTCGGCATCGACGAGACCGCGAAGCTCGTCGTGATCTTCCTCGCCTGCTTCGCGCCGATCGCGATGGCGGCGCGCGCCGGCGTGCGCGCGGCGACCGTCGAGCAGATCAATGCGGCGTATTCGCTCGGCGGTAGTTTCGCGCAGATCGTGCGCCACGTCGTGCTGCCGGCCGCGCTGCCGGAGATTCTCACGGGGCTGCGGATCGCGATCGGCTTCGGCTGGACGACGCTCGTCGCGGCCGAGATGGTCGCGGCGACGGCCGGGCTCGGGCAGATGGTGTTGAACGCGTCGAGCTTTCTGCGCACCGACATCGTCGTGATGGGCATCCTGATCATCGGCGCGATCGCGTGGCTGTTCGATCTCGCGATGCGCTGGATCGAGCGGCGCGTGGTGCCGTGGAAGGGGCGGGCGTAAGCGTCGCCGCTGCGCGGCCGCTCACTCGCCCATCGCAACGCCTTCCCGCCGCGGATCGGCGCCGCCGAACCACACCGTTTGCCCCTGCACGTTGAGCCGCTGAATGCCCTGCAGCCCCGAGTTCATCTGGACGATCTGCACGTCGTGCCCGCGGCCTTTGAGCCCTTCGACGAGCGCGTCCGACACGCGACCGCGTTCGAGCTGCGTCGGCCCGTTCATCGAGCCGAAATTCGGCAGTGCGATCGCCTGCTGCATCGTCATCCCCCAGTCGAGCACGCCGACCAGCGCCTTCGCGACGTGATTGATGATCGCGGGGCCGCCGGCCGAGCCGACGATCAGCGTCACCTGCTTCGTCTTCTTGTCGAACACGAGTTCGGGCGACATCGCCGAGCGCGGCCGCTTGCCGGGCTGCACGCGATTCGCAACCGGCCGGCCGTTCTCGGTCGACACGAACGAGAAGTCGGTGAGCTGGTTGTTGAGCAGGAAGCCGCGCACCATCAGCCGCGAGCCGAATGCATCTTCGATGCTCGTCGTCATCGATAGCGCGTGACCGTAGCGGTCGACGATCGCGATGTCGGACGTCGACGGCAGTTCCGGGCTGCGGTCGTCGGCCATCGCGAGCGTCGCGCCCTGCGGCGTGCCGGCCTGCGCGACGCCCATGCTGTTGTCGCCGATCAACTGCGCGCGCTGGGCGAGATAGGACTTGTCGATCAGACTCGCCCAGTTGCCGCCCGGCAGCGGCACGAAGTCGGGATCGGCGACATAGCGCGCGCGATCCGCATACGCGAGCCGCCCGGCTTCGCTGAACACGTGCGCGGCGAACGGCGTCGGCTCGTAGCCGACCTCGTTGCGCACCGGCTTCTGCGCGCCGATCTGCTGCCAGTCGGGCATCGCCTCGAGGATGCCGAGCATCTGCGCGATCGCGAGGCCGCCCGACGACGGCGGCGGCATCCCGCAGACGATCGAGCGCCGGTAGTCGGCGCACAGCGGCGCGCGCACCTTCGCCTTGTAGCGCGCGAGATCCTGCATCGACAGCAGCCCGGGATTGGTCGGGTGCTTGCGCACCTTCGCGACGATGTCGCGCGCGATCGCGCCGGTATAGAACGCGTTCGCGCCGCGATCGGCGACCTGCCGCAGCACGACCGCGAGCGCCGGGTTCTTCAGCACGGTGCCGGCCGCCTTCGGCGTGCCGTCCTTGTTGTAGAAGTACGCGCGCGCGGCCGGATCGTTCGCGAGATAGCGATCGTTCGCGATCAGCGTCGCGAGCCGCGGGCTGATCGTGAAGCCATGCTCGGCGAGCCGGATCGCCGGCTGGAACAGCCGCCGCCACGGCAGCTTGCCGTTCGCGCGATGCGCGGCCTCGAGCATGCGCAGCACACCGGGCGTGCCGACCGAGCGCCCGCCGACGACGCCTTCGTAGAAACTCATCGGCTGGCCGGTCGGGCCGTAGAACAGGCGGTCGGTCGCGGCGGCCGGCGCCGTTTCGCGGCCGTCGTACGCCTGCGTCGTCTTGCCGTCGAAGTACAGCATGAACGCGCCGCCGCCGATGCCGGACGACTGCGGCTCGACGAGCGCGAGCACCATCTGCGTCGCGATCGCCGCATCGACCGCAGTGCCGCCGGCCTTCAGCATCTCGTAGCCGGCCTGCGTCGCGAGCGGATTCGCGGCCGCGATCATGTAGCGCTGCGCGGTCCAGCCCGGCTTGTCGGTCCAGCCGGTCGCGAGTTCGGGCGCATGCATGCCGGGCAGCGGCGCGGCGGCGCCGGAGGCCTCAACGGGCACGACCGCGGCGGGCGGCGCGGCGGGCGACGTGCAGGCGGCATTGAACGCGACGAGCGCGATGGCGGCGATCAGCGTCCACGGACGCGAAGACGGACGAAGCCGGTCGAACATGGAACCCTCTGCAGCAATGAAGTCGAAGGAGGCGGCGGGCGCGCTATTGTCGCCGCGCGGCGCGCCGATTGTCATCCGTCAGGAACCCTGACGCAGCGCGTCGGGCCCGCGCCGGCCGGTCTTTCCGGCCTGTTCGAGGATGAACTCTATGAAGGTCGAGGTCGCGCGCGTGTGATGACGGTTCGGCATGTAGAGCATGTACATGTGCGTGCCGAAGATGCTGAGCCGATATGCGTCGAGCGACGTGACGATGGCGCCGCGCCGCATGTCGTCCTGCACGACGTAGTCGGGCACGATGCCGACGCCGATGCCGGCGAGGATCGCCTGCCGCAGGAACAGGAAGTTCTCCGATACCAGCGTCGGCTCGAGCAGCACCTCGTGACGTTCGTCGCCGAGATACGCGGCGATCCGTAACTGCCGGCCCATCACCGTCGCGGTGACGACCGGGCCGGCCGACAACGCGTCGAGGCTCGCCGGCATCCCGTGCTCGGCCGCGAACGCGGCCGACGCGCAGGCGACGTAGCGCACCGCGCCCATGTCGCGCGCGACGAGATTCGGCGGCGGCTCGGGCATCACGCGCACCGCGATGTCGATCTCGTCGCGCATCAGATCCTCGACGCGGTTCTCGAACACGACGTCGAGCACGATGCCCGGATGCAGCCGCTTGAACGCGAGCAGCCAGTCGGCCATCACCATCTGCCCGTAGCCGCTCGGTACCGACAACCGCACGCGGCCCTGCAGGTCCTGCCCGAGCGTCGTCACCGATTCCTGCGCGGCGAGCAGTTCGTTGCGGATGCGCCGGCCGTGCTCGTACAGCTTCAGCCCGATCTCGGTCGGCTCGATGCGTCGCGTCGTGCGCCGTACGAGCTGCTGACCGATCGAGCGCTCGAGCTGGTTCAGCCGATAGCTGACGTTCGCGCGGCTCATCTTCAGCCGCTGCGCGGCCTTGCTCAGATTGCCGGCGTCGAGGATCTCGACGAGCAGCGTCAGCGCGTTCAGGTCCATCCGGGCGTCTCCGTACCGGCTCGCACACGGGCCGGCAAACGTTCAATGTCAAGTCGGACTTGACAGCTTGTAAAAGCTCGCTGGAATTGTCAATGAATCTCGATCAATCGAGAATCGAGTCATGCCCCCGGCATGCCGCCGGATCTGTCCCGCCATCGCGTGATGCGCGGGATCGGAGCGGGCGTCCCGGCCCGGCCGCGCGCCGGCCGCCGCGACGCCGGCCGCCGCCTCAAGGAGACACGATGAACTCGCCCGCTTTTTCCGCCCCGTCCAACGGCACCGTCACGCGCGAACGGCGCGACAAGGTGCTCGTCGTCACGATCGATCATCCGCCCGTCAACGCGCTGTCGGCCGACGTGCGCCGCGGCCTCGCGGACGCGCTCGACGCCGCGCAGGCCGACGACGCGATCCGCGCCGTGCTGATCGTCGGCGCCGGCCGCAACTTCATCGCCGGCGCGGACATCCGCGAATTCGGCAAGCCGCCGGTGCCGCCGTCGCTGCCCGACGTGTGCGCACGCATCGAGTCGAGCGCGAAGCCCGTCGTCGTCGCGCTGCACGGCGCGACGCTCGGCGGCGGCCTCGAAGTCGCGCTCGCCGCGCATTACCGGCTCGCGGTGCCCGGCGCGAAGCTCGGGCTGCCCGAAGTCACGCTCGGGCTGCTGCCGGGCGCCGGCGGCACGCAGCGCACGCCGCGGCTGATCGGCGCGAAGGCGGCGCTCGACCTGATGCTGACAGGCCGCCACGCGAGCGCTGAGGAAGCGCTCGCGCTCGGCCTCGTCGATCGCCTCGCGCACAGCGACGACACGCTTGCCGAAGGGCTTGCCTACGCGCAGGAGCTGGTGTCGCTCGGCGCGCCGGCCCGGCGTACGCGCGACGCGCAGGCGCTGGCGGATCGCGCGGCCGCGCAGGCCGCGATCGACGCCGCTCGTGCCGAGCTGCCGAAGAAGTCGCGCGGGCTGTTCTCGCCGGCGAAGATCGTCGACGCGGTCGAAGCCGCGCTGGCGCAGCCGTTCGACGCGGGAATGAAACTCGAGCGCAGCCTGTTCCTGCAATGCATCGACAGCCCGCAGCGCGCGGGCCTCGTACACGCGTTCTTCGCCGAACGCGAAGCCGCGAAGGTGCCGGAGGCGCGCCGCGGCACCGCGCGGCCGATCGAGCGGATCGGCGTGGTCGGCGGCGGTACGATGGGGGCGGGGATCGCGATCGCGGCGCTCGACGCCGGGCTGCCGGTCACGATGATCGAGCGCGACGAAGCCGCGCTCGCACGCGGCCGCGCGCATGTCGAGAAGGTCTACGACGCGCTCGTCGCGAAAGGGCGGATGACGCCCGCCGCGCAGGCCGCACGCATCGCGCGGCTGAAGGGCAGCACGTCGTACGACGCGCTTGCGCAGGTCGACGTCGTGATCGAAGCCGTGTTCGAGGACATGGCCGTGAAGCAGGCCGTGTTCGCGGAACTCGCACGCGTGTGCAAGCCGGGCGCGGTGCTCGCGACCAACACGTCGTATCTCGACATCGACGCGCTCGCGGCCAGCATCGATCGCCCCGCCGACGTGATCGGCCTGCATTTCTTCTCGCCGGCCAACGTGATGAAGCTGCTCGAAATCGTCGTGCCGGCCCGCGCGAGCGCGGACGTCGTCGCGACCGCGTTCGCGCTCGCGCGCCAGCTGAAGAAGATGCCGGTGCGCGCGGGCGTCTGCGACGGCTTCATCGGCAACCGGATTCTCGCCGTGTATCGGACGGCGGCCGACTACCTGATGGAAGACGGCGCGTCGCCGTACCAGATCGATCGCGCGGTGCGCGAATTCGGCTTTCCGATGGGGCCGTTCCAGGTCGTCGACCTGGCCGGCGGCGACATCGGCTGGGCGACGCGCAAGCGCCGCGCGGCGACGCGCGACCCGCGCGCACGCTACGTCGAGATTTCAGACCGGCTCTGCGAGCGCGGCTGGTTCGGCCAGAAGACCGGCCGAGGCTACTACCTGTATCCGGACGGCGCACGCGTCGGCACGCCGGACCCGGAAGTCGAAGCGATCGTCGAGCAGGAGCGCGCGAAGAAGGGCATCGTGCCGCGCGCGTTCACCGACGACGAGATTCTGCGCCGCTATCTCGCCGCGATGATCAACGAAGGCGCGAACGTCGTGCACGAGAAGATCGCGCTGCGGCCGCTCGACGTCGACGCGGTATTCCTGCACGGCTACGGCTTTCCGCGCTATCGCGGCGGCCCGATGCACTACGCGGACACGGTGGGTCTCGCGAACGTGCTCGCCGACATCCGCGCGTTCGCCGAAGAAGATCCGCTGTTCTGGAAGCCGTCGCCGCTGCTCGTCGAGCTCGTCGAGCGCGGCGCCAATTTCGCGAGCCTGAACCGCATCGACTGAATGCTTTCGCACGCGTCCGTACCCGGACGCGCACACCCCTTGGATTGGACACGGATTCACGATGGACCTCAATTTCACGCCTGAAGAGGAAGCGTTTCGCGCGGACGTGCAGCGCTTCCTGCGAACCGCGCTGCCCGAGCGCACCGCGCACAAGGTGAAGCACGGCCTGCCGCTGACGCGCGACGACCTGCAGGAATGGCACGCGATCCTGAACGCGCGCGGCTGGCTCGCGAGCCACTGGCCGCGCGAATACGGCGGCCCCGGCTGGAGCGTCGCGCAGAAGTTCCTGTTCGACAACGAATGCGCGCTGGCCGGCGCGCCGCGCATCGTGCCGTTCGGCGTCAACATGCTCGGGCCCGTGCTGATCAAGTACGGCAGCGAAGCGCAGAAGCGCCACTGGTTGCCGCGCATCCTCGACGGTACCGACTGGTGGTGCCAGGGCTATTCGGAGCCCGGCGCGGGATCGGATCTCGCGTCGGTGAAGACGAGCGCCGTTCGCGTCGGCGATCACTACGTCGTGAACGGGCAGAAGACGTGGACCACGCTCGGCCACTACGCGAACATGATCTTCTGCCTCGTGCGTACGGCGACCGACGTGCGCAAGCAGGAAGGCATCAGCTTCCTGCTGATCGACATGAACACGCCGGGCGTCGAGGTGCGGCCGATCATCACGCTCGACGGCGAGCACGAAGTGAACGAGGTGTTCTTCACCGACGTGCGCGTGCCGGTCGAGAACCTCGTCGGCGAGGAGAACCACGGCTGGACCTACGCGAAATACCTGCTCACCTACGAGCGCACCAACATCGCGGGCGTCGGCTTTTCGACGGCCGCGCTCGACCGGCTGCGCGCGGTTGCCGCGAAAGTCGAGAAGAACGGCCGGCCGCTCGCCGACGATCCGTTCTTCGCGGCGCGCATCGCGCGCGTCGAGATCGAGCTCGAGAACATGCGCACGACGAATCTGCGCGTGCTGGCCGCGGTCGCCGGCGGCGGCGCGCCGGGCGCGGAAAGCTCGATGCTGAAGATCCGCGGCACGCAGATCCGCCAGGAAATCACGTCGCTGATGCGCCGCGCGATGGGGCCGTACGCGCAGCCGTTCGTCGACGACGCGCTCGACGCGGACGCCGGCGACGGCGCCGAGCCGATCGGCCCGGACGGTGCCGCGCGCGCCGCGCAGCAGTACTTCAACAACCGCAAGCTGTCGATCTTCGGCGGCTCGAACGAGATCCAGAAGAACATCATCGCGAAGATGATGCTCGGGCTGTAACGAGGGAACGCGACGATGGATTTCCAGCACACAGAAGACCGCCGGATGCTGGCGGACACGTTGAACCGCTTCATCGCCGAGCAGTATCCGTTCGCGGTGCGCGACCGCATCGCGCAGTCGGCCGACGGTTTCGACCGCACGATGTGGCGGCGCTTTGCCGAACTCGGTGCGGTCGGCGCGCTGTTTCCCGAAGCCGACGGCGGGTTCGGCGGCGCGGGCTTCGATATCGCGGTGGTATTCGAATGCCTCGGACGCGGGCTTGTCGTCGAGCCGTTTCTCGGCACGCTGCTCGCGGGGCGCGCACTGTCGCTCGCGGGCGGCGACGCGCATCGCACGATGCTGGCCGCGCTGATCGACGGCAGCGCGAGCGCCGCGTTCGCGCACGACGAGCCGGGCTCGCACTACGAACTGACGACGGTGCGCACGCGCGCCGAGCGCACGAGCGACGGCTGGGTATTGACGGGTGCAAAGGGCGTCGTCGACCAGGCCGCGCAGGCGGCGTTCTTCGTCGTCAGCGCGCGCGTCGCGGGCCGCGACGACGACGCGGCCGGCATCGGCCTGTTCGTCGTGCCGGCAAACGCGGCGGGCGTGTCGCTGCGCGACTATCGCAAGATCGACGGCGGCCGCGCGGCCGAGGTGCGCTTCGAGCGCGTCGTATTGCCGGCCGATGCGGCACTTGGCGAGCACGACGGCGAGCAGGGCGCGGCGCTGCTCGAGCGCGTGCTCGGGTACGGGCTGCTCGCGCTGTCCGCGGAAGCGCTCGGCGCGATGGACGTCGCGAAGGCGCACACGCTCGAGTATCTGCGCACGCGCAAGCAGTTCGGCATGCCGATCGGCAGCTTCCAGGCGCTGCAGCACCGGATGGCGGACCTGCTGCTCGAAGTCGAGCAGGCGCGCTCGGCCGTGATCAACGCGGCCGCGCAGCTCGACGCGCCGCGCGACCTGCGGGAGCGCGCGCTCGCCGCCGCGAAATACACGATCGGCCGGATCGGCACGCTCGTCGCGGAGGAGAGCATCCAGCTGCACGGCGGAATCGGGATGACGTGGGAGCTGCCGCTGTCGCACTACGCGAAGCGGCTCGTGATGATCGATCACCAGCTCGGCGACGAGGATCATCATCTCGCGCGCTATATCGCGCTGTCGAAACGATAACGCGCGATCGCAAATGGAGGAGACGAACATGACGAACGAACCGCGTGCGCTGCCGCTCGCCGGCGTCAAGGTGCTCGACGTGTCGCGCGTGCTCGCGGGCCCGTGGTGCGCGATGGTGCTCGCCGATTTCGGCGCGGAAGTCGTGAAGGTCGAGCATCCCGCGCGCGGCGACGATACGCGCGACTGGGGCATCCGGATCGGCGACACCGAAACCACGTACTTCAACAGCGTGAACCGCAGCAAGCGCTCGCTCTGCATCGACCTGCAGACGGAAGCGGGGCAGCGGATCGCGCAGGACCTCGCCGCGCAGGCCGACGTGCTGATTCACAACTTCAAGCTCGGCGGCGCGGAAAAGCTCGGGCTCGGCTATGACACGCTCGCCGAACGCAATCCGCGTCTCGTGCATTGCGCGATTTCGGGCTACGACCGCTCGGGGCCGGAAGCCGCTCGCCCCGGCTACGACCTGGTCGTGCAGGGCGAGGCGGGGCTGATGGCGCTGAACGGCGAAGCGGGCCAGCCGCCGCTGAAGTTCGGCGTCGCGGCAGTCGACCTGTTCACCGGCATGTATTCGGCGCAGGCGATTCTTGCCGCGCTGTACGAGCGTCACGCGACCGGGCGCGGCCGGCGCATCGAGATGGCGCTGTTCGACTGCGGGCTGATGATCACGGCGTACTACGGGCTCGACGCGCTGCTGATGGAGAAGGACCCGCCGCGTTACGGCAACGCGCATCCGTCGATCGTGCCGTACGGCGTGTTCGATGCGGCCGACGGCCCGCTCGTGATCACGGTCGGCAACAACACGCAGTTCGCGCGCTTTTGCGACGTGCTCGAACGGCCCGATCTCGCGGCCGATCCGCGCTATCGCACCAATCTCGGCCGCTCGGAGAATCGCGCGGACCTGCTGCCGGAACTGCGCCGCGAGCTGGCACGCCGGCCGCGCGCGGCGCTGCTCACCGCGCTCGCCGACGCCGGGATCCCCTGCGGAGAGGTGCTCGGGCTGCACGAGGCGCTCACGTCCGAGCGTGCGACGCGCGCGGGGCTCGTCACGCGGCAGCCGCATCCGGTCGCGGGCGGCGTGCACGTGCTCGCGCCGCCGTACCGCTTCGACGGCGCGCGATTGCCGGTGCGCGGTGCGCCGCCGGTGCTCGGCGCCGATACCGATGCGGTGCTCGGCAGCTGGCTCGGGCTGTCCGCCGACGACGTCGCGCGGTTGCGCGCGGACCGCGTCGTGTAACCGATCATGCCGCCGCGGCGCGGGCGGCTCGGTTCACGCGCCGGTCATCGACAAGACAGCGTCGCGAGACGACGCACAGGAGACACCATGGAGCTTTCCGTCATCGAATCGGTCACGGCGCGCCGTGACTATCAGCAGCTCGTGCGCGCGCGGCGCCGCTTCAGCTTCGCGCTGACGGCGCTGATGATCGCCACCTACTACGGTTTCATCCTGCTCGTCGCGCTCGCGCCGCAAGTGCTCGCCGCGCCGCTGTACCGCGGCGCGACGACGACGGTCGGCATTGCCGCCGGCGTCGCGATCATCGCGATCGCCGTCGCGCTGACCGCGTGCTACGTGCTGCGTGCGAACCGCGCGTTCGACCGCCGCGTCGACGCGCTGCTCGGCCGTTCGTGAGGGAGGCTGCGATGCGACGCTCATCGATCGCGCTCGGCGCGCTGTCCGTCTTCGTTTCGTCTGCCGCGCATGCGGTATCGGTCGCCGGCCCGATGCCGGACAAGGTCGAGCTGAACCCGGTCGCGATCGCGATGTTCTTCGCGTTCGTGTTCGCGACGCTCGCGCTCACGCGCTGGGCCGCGCGCCGCACACGCTCGACACGCGACTTCTACACGGCCGGCGGCGGCATCACGGGGCTGCAGAACGGCCTCGCGATCGCGGGCGACTACATGTCGGCCGCCTCGTTCCTCGGGTTGTCCGGCATGGTGTTCATGTTCGGCTTCGACGGGCTCATCTACTCGATCGGCTTTCTCGTCGGCTGGCCGTTCGTGATGTTCCTGATCGCCGAGCCGCTGCGCAATCTCGGCAAGTTCACGTTCGTCGACGTCGTCGCGTACCGCTTCGCGCAGCGCCCGATCCGGCTGCTGACGTCGGCGAACGCGCTGACGATCGTCGTGCTGTATCTGGTCGTGCAGATGGTCGGTGCGGGCAAGCTGATCCAGCTGCTGTTCGGGCTGTCGTACGGCAGCGCGGAGCTGATCGTCGGCGTGCTGATGGTCGTCTACGTGTTCTTCGGCGGAATGACCGCGACGACCTGGGTGCAGGTCATCAAGGCCGTGCTGCTGCTGGCCGGCGCGTCGCTGCTCGCGTGGCTCGCGCTTGCCGAATTCGGCTTCAGCGTCGACGAGATGTTCCGCCGCGCCGTGGCCGTGCATCCGGGCGCGCTCTCGATCATGGGGCCCGGCAAGCTGATCCGCGATCCGGCCAACGCGCTCTCGCTCGGCATCGCGCTGATGTTCGGCACGGCCGGCTTCCCGCATATCCTGATGCGCTTCTTCACGGTGCCGAACGCGAAAGAGGCGCGCAAGTCGGTGCTGTACGCGACCGGCTTCATCGGCTATTTCTACCTGCTGACCTTTGTGATCGGTTTCTCGGCGATCGTGCTGCTCGCGCAGCATCCCGAGTTCTTCCGCGTCGCCGCGAACGGCACGTTCAACCTCACGCACGACCTGCTCGGCGGCTCCAACATGGTGGCGGTGAAGCTTGCGCAGGCGGTGGGCGGCAACGTCTTCTACGGCTTCATCGCGGCCGTCACGTTCGCGACGATCCTCGCCGTCGTCGCGGGGCTCACGCTCGCCGGCGCGACGACGATCTCGCACGACCTGTACGCGCAGATGTGGGCGCGCGGCAAGCCCGACGAGCGGCTCGAGATGCGCATCTCGCGCGCGGCGACGATCGTGCTGTCGGCGCTCGCGATCGGGCTGTCGATTCTGTTCGAGCATGTCAACGTCGCGTTCATGGTCGGGCTCGTCGCGGCGGTCGCGGCGAGCGCGAATTTCCCGGTGCTCGCGATGTCGATCTTCTGGCGCGGAATGACGACGCGCGGCGCGGTGCTCGGCGGCGGCCTCGGCCTCGTGTCGGCCGTCGTGCTGACCGTGCTGTCGAAGTCGGTGTGGGTCGACGTGCTGCACCATGCGCACGCGCCGGTGTTCCTCGACAACCCGGCGCTCGTGTCGGTGCCGCTCGCGTTCGTGGCGATCGTCGTCGGCTCGCTCGCGGATCGCAGCGAGCGTGCGCGGCGCGAGCGCGAGGCGTTCACGCAGCAGGAGTTCTACGCGCAGACGGGCGTGCTGGCGGGCCCGGCCGTGCGCCATTGATTCGTCCGATGAATCGCCGCATCCGTCCGGATCGCCGGACGGATGCTTTCCGGATTTCCGGAATCCCGGATTCCGCGCGCCGCGCGCGGAGCGGGAAACTCAACGAAAACAACGGCTTGCAGGCTTGCGAAAGCCTGGCATCGACCTTGCAATAAAAAACGCACGGCCTTCCCCGGGCCCGACGATTAAACCAAGGAGACAATCGATGACCGACGCCTTCCTCCCCCTCCGGATGTCCTGAGGCATCGCTTGTTGCGGCATGGCAGCCGCGCGGGCGCGTGCCGCGGCGGGCATTGCCCTCCGTCCTCGTCCCTTGCCGCGCGCGTGACGCCGTGTCCCCCGGCTCATCTACTTCAGCAGGAACCATCGTGAAGAAGAAACCCTTCTACAAAGTGCTTTATGTGCAGGTGATCTTCGCCATCGTCGTCGGCGTGATCCTCGGTCACTACTATCCGTCGCTCGCCACCGAGATGAAACCGCTCGGCGACGGGTTCATCAAGCTGATCAAGATGGTGATCGGTCCGATCATCTTCTGTACGGTCGTCACCGGCATCGCCGGCATGGAGGACATGAAGAAGGTCGGCCGCGTCGGCGGCAAGGCGCTGCTGTACTTCGAGATCGTGTCGACGTTCGCGCTGGTGCTCGGTCTCGCGGCGACGCACATCCTGCGTCCGGGCGTCGGCTTCAACATCGATCCGGCGACGCTCGACGGCAAGGCCGTCGCGTCGTACGCGGCGAAGGCGCACGGCCAGTCGACGGTCGACTTCCTGATGCACATCATCCCGAACACGATGGTCGACGCGTTCGCGCAGGGCGAGATCCTGCAGATCCTGCTGATCGCGCTGCTGTTCGGCAGCGTGCTCGCGCACCTCGGCGAGCGCGGCAAGGTCGTCACGGACTTCATCGACGGCCTCACGCGCGTGCTGTTCGGCATCGTGCACATCGTCACGAAGCTCGCGCCGATCGGCGCGTTCGGCGCGATGGCGTTTACGATCGGCAAGTACGGCGTCGGCTCGCTGGTGCCGCTGCTGAAGCTGATCGGCACGTTCTACCTGACCTCGGTCGTGTTCGTGCTCGTCGTGCTCGGCGCGATCGCGCGCTTCACCGGCTTCTCGATCATCCGCTTCGTGTCCTACATCAAGGAAGAGCTGCTGATCGTGCTCGGCACGAGCTCGTCGGAAGCCGCGCTGCCGCAGCTGATGGAGAAGCTCGAGAAGGCCGGCTGCTCGCGCTCGGTCGTCGGCCTCGTCGTGCCGACCGGCTATTCGTTCAACCTCGACGGCACCAACATCTACATGACGATGGCCGTGCTGTTCATCGCGCAGGCCACCAACATCGAGCTGACCTGGATGCAGCAGCTCACGCTGCTTGCGGTCGCGATGCTGACCTCGAAGGGTGCGAGCGGCGTCACCGGCGCGGGCTTCATCACGCTCGCCGCGACGCTTGCCGTCGTGCCGACGATCCCGCTGTCGGGCATGGTGCTGATCCTCGGCATCGACCGCTTCATGAGCGAATGCCGCGCGCTGACGAACATCGTCGGCAACGGCGTCGCGACCGTCGTCGTGTCGGCATGGGAAAAGGAACTCGATCGTGCGAAGCTGCGCCAGGCGCTGAAGGGCGGCGGCGAAGTCGCGGCGACCGAGACGGCCGGCGTCTGATGCGATGAACGGGCAGGCGGCCGCGCCGTCCGCGCGCGCCGCGCCGCGCGGCGGCGATCGCGATCGGGACGCGTATGACACAATAGGCGATCCGCATCGCCAGGAAGTCTCGACCGTGAAGCGCCGCCTGCTCGTCCTCGCCGTGCTCGCCGCGATGCTCGCGGCAGCCTGCGCGCTGACGTGGACCGTCACGTGGCGGCGCGGCATCGCCGAGCTGCAGCGCAACGCGGCCGTGCGCGTCGACCGCACGACCAACGCACTGAAGAGCACGCTCGATCGCTACGAATCGCTGCCGTATCTGCTCGGCAGCCATCCGTACGTGCAGGAGCTGCTCGCCGCACCGAAGCGCGCCGATTACGTCGCGCGCACGAACCGCTACCTCGAAGACCTCAACGAACACGCGCATGCGACCGTCACCTACGTGATCGGCACGGACGGCCTCTGCGTCGCCGCGAGCAACTGGCGCGCGCCCGACAGCTTCGTCGGAATCGAATACCGCTTCCGTCCGTATTTCATCGACGCGATGCACGGCCGGGTCGGCCGCTTCTTCGGCATCGGCACGATCTCGCGCGACCCCGGCTACTACATCTCGCAGCCTGTCTGGCGCGACGGCGGGATCGCGGGCGTCGTCGTCGTGAAGCTCAATCTCGAATGGTTTCAGGGCGCCGACGCGTCCGAGCCGCTCGTCGTCGCGGACGAGCACGGCGTCGTGTTCCTGTCGTCGGTGCCTGCCTGGAAATACCACACGCTGAAGCCGCTGACGGAGCCCGTCGCCGCGTCGATCTTCGAGACGCGCCAGTACGCGCAGCAGCCCGTCACGCCGTTGCCGATGCGCGTCGAGCAGGTGCTCGGCGGCGATGCGGAGATCGTGCGCGTCGGTTCGGGCCGCCGTGCGCCGCGCTTTCTCGCGACGCGGCGCCGCATCGGCGAGCCCGACTGGCAGCTCGTCACGCTCGCGCCGATCGCGCCTGTCGACGCGGACGCGCGCAACGCGACGATCGTGACGGGCTTCGGCTTCGTGTCGGTCGCGCTGCTCGCGTTCTACTGGCGCATGCGCCGCGCGCGCGTGCGCGAGATGATCCGCAGCCGCGCGCTGCTGCAGCAGGCGTACGCGGAACTGAACCGGCGCGTCGAGGAACGCACGGCCGACCTGTCGGAGGCGAACGAGCAGCTGCAGAAGGAAGTCGGCGACCGGATCCGCGCGGAGCAGGAGCTGCGCGCCGCGCACGACGAACTGATCCAGGCGAGCAAGCTCGCGGCGCTCGGTCAGATGGCGGCCGGCATCACGCACGAGCTGAACCAGCCGCTCGCCGCGCTGCGCAGCTTCTCCGACAACACACGTGTGCTGCTCGACCGCGGCGAACAGGCGGCGGCGCGCGAGAACCTCGAGGCGATCGCCGCGCTGACCGAGCGCATGGGCAAGATCACAAACCAGCTGAAGCTGTTCGTCGGGCGCGCGCGTCCGCGCAACGAGCGCGCGCTCGTCGTGCGCGCACTGCGCGGCGTGCTCGCCCTGCTTGGCGAACGGCTGCGCGGCGTCGCGCTGACGCTCACGCTGCAGGACGCGACGGTCTCGCCCGCGCGCGACGCGCCGCTCGACATCGCGCACGACCATCCGGAACTCGTCGCGCGCTGCGAGGACCTGCGCCTCGAGCAGGTGCTGATCAACCTGCTCGGCAACGCGCTCGATGCGGTCGCCGCGGTCGCGGCGCCGGCGATCGAAGTAACGGTCGCGGTGTCGAGTGCGACCGTCGCGATCGAGGTGCGCGACAACGGCCCCGGCATCCCGCCCGAGCTGCTGCCGCGCCTGTTCGAGCCGTTTTTCACGACGAAGGAGATGGGCAGCGGCCTCGGCCTCGGCCTCGCGATCTCGTCGTCGATCGCGAGCGACGCGGGCGGCTCGCTGACCGCGCGCAATGCGCCCTCGGGCGGCGCGCTGTTCGTCTTGACGCTGCGGCGCGCGCACACGCATCATCCGGACTCCGTGTCCGAGCCGGCCGGCCTGCAGTGAGCGCACGCGCGACGCGCACGGCCGGCGCCCGGCGGCATCAACGACGCCGTGCGCGCGACGGCGCGTGCTGCGCGAGGAGTGAGTGAGTACGATGGCCAACCGGCTGCAAGTGATCTACATCGAAGACGACGCGCTCGTTCGCCGGGCGAGCGTGCAGAGCCTGCAACTCGCGGGCTTCGACGTCGCCGGCTTCGAATCGGCCGAGGCGGCCGACAAGGCGATCGTCGCCGACAACGCCGGCGTGATCGTCAGCGACATCCGGCTGCCCGGCGCGAGTGGGCTCGACCTGCTCGCGCAATGCCGCGCGCGCGTGCCCGACGTGCCGGTGATTCTCGTCACCGGTCACGGCGACATCTCGATGGCCGTGCAGGCGATGCGCGACGGCGCATACGACTTCATCGAGAAGCCGTTCGCGGCCGAGCGGCTGATCGAGACCGTGCGGCGCGCGCTCGAGCGGCGCGAGCTCGTGCTCGAGAATCACGCGCTGCGGCGCGAGCTGGCCGGCCAGAACGTCGTCGCGCCGCGCATCATCGGCCGCAGTCCGGCGATCGAGCAGGTGCGCAAGCTGATCGCCAACATCGCGCCGACCGACGCGTCGGTGCTGATCAACGGCGACACGGGCGCCGGCAAGGAGCTGATCGCACGCAGCCTGCACGAGCTGTCGCCGCGCCGCGACAAGCCGTTCATCGCGGTGAACTGCGGCGCGCTGCCCGAGCCGATGTTCGAGTCCGAGATGTTCGGCTACGAGCCCGGCGCGTTCACCGGCGCCGCGAAGCGCCGCATCGGCAAGCTCGAATACGCGTCCGGCGGCACGTTGTTTCTCGACGAAATCGAAAGCATGCCGCTCGCGCTGCAGGTGAAGCTGCTGCGCGTGCTGCAGGACGGCGTGCTCGAGCGGCTCGGCTCGAACCAGCCGATCCGCGTGAACTGCCGCGTCGTCGCGGCGGCGAAGGGCGACATGAGCGAGCTTGTCGCGGCCGGCACGTTCCGCCGCGACCTGCTGTATCGGCTGAACGTCGTGACGATCGCGCTGCCGCCGCTCGCCGAGCGCCGCGAGGACATCGTGCCGCTGTTCGAGCACTTCATGCTCGATGCGGCCGTGCGCTACGGCCGGCCCGCGCCGGTGCTGAGCGACCGGCAGCGCGCGAGCCTGATGCAGCGCGACTGGCCCGGCAACGTGCGCGAGCTGCGCAACGCGGCCGACCGCTTCGTGCTGGGCGTCGCGGAGATGCCGGCCGAGGCCGACGTGGCCGGCGATGCGGCGAGCGAGCAGACGCTGAAGGAGCGCGTCGAGCAATTCGAGCGTGCGGTGATCGCCGAGGCGCTGAACCAGACGGGCGGCGCCGTCGCGGCGACTGCCGACCGGCTGCACGTCGGCAAGGCGACGCTGTACGAGAAGATGAAGCGCTACGGGCTGTCCGCGAAAGGCGAATCGGAGCGCTGAAATGAAAACGGACCGCGGAACCGGCTGTGCCGGCGATGCGATCCGTGTGCGGCGCGGCGCGCGGCGAGGGTGCCGCGTCGGGCGGCGGCGCTTATGCCGCGTTGCCGTCGAGCGCCTTCTTCAGCAGCGCGTCGAGCTCCGCGAATTGCGGCGCGCCGACGTAGCGCTTCAGGATCTTGCCGTCCTTGTCGACGACGAACGTGGTCGGCGTGAGCTGCACGTTGCCGAACTGCTTGGCGACGCTGCCGTCGTCGAGCGCGACCTTGAACGGCAGCTGGCGCGTCTGCGCGTAGTTCGCGACGTACATCGGCGGATCGTAGTTCATCGCGACCGCGACGAATTCGAGCCCCTGTCCCTTGAAGCGGTTATAGGTCTCGACCATCTGCGGCATTTCCTGCATGCACGTCGCGCAGCTCGTCGCCCAGAAGTTGACCAGATAGACCTTGCCCTTCAGGTCGCCGGCCGTCGAAATCTTCTGGCCGGAGAGCAGCGTGAACGTCGCATCCGGCACGCTCGACTTGCCGTTGAACGCGAAAAAGCCCGCGACGGCGATCGCCGCGACGACGACGGCGGCGACGATGTAGCGGGCGGGGCCGGCGCGGCGGCGCGGCGCGGAAGGCGTGGTATTCATCTGCGGGCTCTCGGAGTCGGTCGGTCGCACCCGGCGGTGCGGGACGTCGAAATTCGGCGCTCATTTTAGCGCGAATGCGGGGCATGCATCGCCGGCCGCCGCGCATCCCGACCTTGCCGTTGGACGGATAATGGCGGTTTTACCGTGCCAACGTCCGCGATGCCGAAGCCTCTTGCCGACTCGTTTCGTCACCTTTTTCGCCCGCTGCGACACTTCGCCGCGCTGCTGTGCGCCAGCGCCGCGCTGGCCGCCTGTTCGCCGTCGTACGACTGGCGCACGCTGCACAACGATGCGGGCTACACGATCGATCTGCCTGCGAAGCCGACCGTCGACGAGCACGCGGTGGCCGTGGGCGGCACGCCGATGCCGATGCGGATGCAGGCCGCGCACGTCGACGGTGCGGTCTTCGCGGTCGGCACGCTGACGTTGCCGGACGACCGCGACGCTACGCGCCGCGCGGCGCTCGAGTTCCTGCGCGCCGGCCTGTCGCGCAATCTGGCCGGCGCGCCGCAGACTGCCGCGGTGCCGGTGCCGCTTGCGGCCGGCGGCGCGGTGAACGGCCTCGAGCTGCGCGTCGCGGGCACGGCGGCCGGCGGCGACGACACGGCGCGCAAGACGATCGTCGCGCGGCTCGTCGCGCGCGGGCGCCATGCATATCAGGCCGTCGTGATCGCCGACCGCCCGCTGCAGCAGGAGCAGCTCGACCAGTTTTTCGGGTCGTTCAAGCTCGACTGACGCAGCCGGCGAGGGCGCTTCAGACTGCCCTCGCCAACTGAAAGTTCATTCGCAGCTTTCTACGCTAATTGCCGGATTTTGCGGGGCTTTTTCGGCTATCCACAGCGGATGTGGATAACTTTGTTGAAAAGTTCGCCCGATTGCCCGCTCAGCCGCGCCGGACGGCCTTCCGGCCGATTTTGGTGCACGCCGGCGTTTTCGGAAAATTCAATAAAAACAATGACATACGAATCCGACGTCGCGCGCCTGCGCACGCAGCCTCGATCGGGGCTGGATGCGTGGAATTGTGCATAAGTCAAGTCTTGACACGCGGATTTTGTCCTCAGAGGGCGGCGAGCGCGCGCCGATAGCGGATCGCTTCCGCGATGTGGGAGGCGGTCGGCAGCGGCTCGCCGGCCAGATCGGCGATCGTGCGTGCGACCTTCAGCACGCGGTAGTAGGCGCGCGCCGACCATCCGAAGCGCTCGCCGGCCTCGCGCAACAGCCGCTCGCCTTCGTCCGTCGGCCGGCACAGGTCGTCGGTTTCGCGCCCGCTCAGCATGTGGTTCGTCTTGCCCTGCCGCGCGAGTTGCAGCGCGCGCGCCTGCGCGACGCGCGCGGCCACCGCGGCGCTCGGCTCGCCCGGCGTCGACGCGCGTGCGGCGAGTTCGGCCGGCGAGAGCGCCGGCAGGTCGATCTGGATGTCGATCCGGTCGAGCAGCGGCCCGGACAGCTTGCGCAGATAGCGTGCGGCGACGTCCGGCGAGCAGCGGCAGCGGCCGGACGGATCGCCGAGCCAGCCGCACGGGCACGGATTCATCGCGGCGATCAGCTGGCATGCGGCCGGGAAGTCCGCCTGCTGCGCGGCGCGCGAAATCGTGATGCGGCCCGCTTCGAGCGGCTCGCGCAGCATTTCGAGCACGTGGCGATCGAATTCGGGCAGTTCGTCGAGAAACAGCACACCGAGGTGCGCGAGCGTGATTTCGCCCGGCTGCGGCGGATTGCGTCCGCCGACCAGCGCGGCGGCGCTCGACGAATGGTGCGGCGACCGAAACGGCCGGCGGCGCCATTGCGCGGGCGAGAAGCCGATGCGGCTCGCCGACAGCAGCGCGGCCGAGGTCAGCGCCTCGTCGTCGGTGAGCGGCGGCAGCAGCCCCGGCAGCCGCGCGGCCAGCATCGACTTGCCGGCGCCCGGCGGGCCGACCATCAGCATGTGGTGCCCGCCCGCGGCCGCGACTTCGAGCGCGCGCCGCGCGGCGCGCTGACCGACGACGTCCGCGAGATCGGGCGCCGCGGGTGCCGGCAGGCCATCGAGGCACGGCGCATCGACGGGCGACAGCCGGCTGTCCGGCGCACCGGCAAGGTGCGCGCAGAGCGCCGGCAGGTCCGGCGCGCCGAACACGGTCACGCCGGGCACGAGCGCCGCCTCGGCCGCACTGGCAAGCGGCAGGTACAGCTCCGGCGTGCGCGATGCACCGGCCGCTGCGTACGCTGCGCGCGGCGCGGCGCCGCCGCCGGCCTGCGTGTCGTGAGCGATGTCGCCGTCCGCGCTGCCTGACTGCGCGTCGCGCGCGAGGCCGCACGCCATCGCGAATGCGCCGCGCATCGGCCGCAGCGCGCCGGTCAGCGACAGCTCGCCGGCGAATTCGCGGCCCGCCAGCGCATCGACGGGAATCTGCCCGTTGGCCGCGAGGATGCCGAGCGCGATCGGCAGATCGAAGCGGCCCGACTCTTTCGGCAGGTCGGCCGGCGCGAGATTGACGGTGATGCGTCGGACGGGGAATTCGAATCCGCAGTTCTGCAGCGCGGCGCGCACGCGCTCGCGGCTTTCACGGACTTCGAGATCGGGCAGGCCGACGATCGAGAACGACGGCAACCCGTTGGCGAGATGGACTTCGACGGTGACGTCCGGCGCACGGCCGGCCGCCGGCGCACGGCTGCGCACCACGGCGAGCGACATGGCGAGGCTCCTGTAAACGGTCGGGCGACGGCCGTACGGGGCCGCATGCCGCGGGAAACGGAACGATCGGAGCGCGCTTGCCGGCGTGGCGCGGGGAACAACGATATAAAAGCGGTGAAGACGGAACGACGGACTGCGACGAACGACGCGACGGCTTCGGGGCGGCGGGCGCGAGCCGCAGCGTGCGGCCCGCGCCCGGACCTGTCGGTCGGGGTGGGGTGTCAGGCCTGGGACGCGGCGAGCTTCTGCTCGAGTTCCGCGACGCGCTTTTCGAGCTCCTCGAGACGCACGCGGGTGCGGGCGAGCACCTGGGCCTGCGTGTCGAATTCTTCGCGCGTGACGAGATCGAGCTTCGAGAAGCCTTGCGACAGCATGGCCTTCACGTTGCGCTCGACGTCCTTGGCCGGCGAGTTTTTCAGCAGGTCGCTGACGCGCGACTGCAGATCGTTGAAAACGTCGCTGGGTTGCTTCATGTGATTCCCCTTCCTTGCACAAAAAATGTGCATCTTCAGTTGCGTACGTGCCCATGATGCACGCATGACCGGAATTGGTGCGCCGGTGGCGCGGATTCCGGGCATGGCGCCCGCATGGGTGAAAGCTCCGGCGAGCCGGAACGTGCCTGCACTCTAGCAACGATCCTTTCACGGCGCCAGCAAAGCCGGCCGATGTTGGCCGTTCGGCCGGGCTTTGCGCACCTTTCGCCGTCCGATACGACCCTCGTTTGAAACCGCCTGCGACGGCGTTCGCGTGCACATGGCATGCGAGTTGCTGAGGAGAACGCGCCAAGCATCCAAATCATTCGACGGGAAACCAGCGAGAGGACTTCATGAAACTCATTACCGCAATCATCAAGCCGTTCAAGCTCGATGAGACGCGCGAGGCGCTGTCGGCCCTCGGCGTCTCGGGCATCACGGTGACCGAGGTCAAGGGGTTCGGGCGCCAGAAGGGGCACACCGAGCTGTATCGCGGCGCCGAATACGTGGTCGATTTTCTGCCGAAGATGAAGATCGAGGCGGCCGTGTCCGACGATCTGGTCGACCAGGCCGTCGAGGCGATCGAGCGCGCGGCGCGCACCGGCAAGATCGGCGACGGGAAGATCTTCGTCACGCCGATCGAGCAGGTGATCCGGATTCGGACCGGGGAGACGGGCGCCGACGCGCTGTAACAAACAAGACGAGCGACAAGAGGAAACCTAAGATGCGCAAAGTTCTGATGTCCCTGCTGATGGCCGGTTCGCTGATCGCGGCCGGTGTCGGCCCCGCGCTCGCGGACGACGCGGCGTCCGCTGCGGCTGCGTCCGCGCCCGCCGCTTCGGCGCCCGACGCGTCGGCTGCCGCCGCACCCGCGGCCACGGCCTCCGCCGCGCCCGACGCGTCCGCCGCCGCAGCCGCGCCGGCTTCGGCCGCCGCTTCGGCTCCGGCCGATGCATCGGCCGCCGCCGCTCCCGCGGCGCCGAGCGCGCCGTTCTCGGTCGATTCGTCGAAGATCAGCGCGGGCGACACCGCGTGGATGCTGACCTCCACCGCACTCGTGCTGTTCATGACGATTCCCGGCCTCGCGCTGTTCTACGCGGGCATGGTGCGCAAGAAAAACGTGCTGGCGACCGTGATGCAGAGCTTCGCGATCACCGCGCTGATCACGGTGCTGTGGACCGTGATCGGCTACAGCCTCGCGTTCACGCCGGGCAACGGCTTCATCGGCGGCCTGTCGCGCGTGTTCCTGCACGGCATGAACTACATCAAGGGCGACAAGGCGACGACGCTGACCGTCAGCCACCTCGCGACGACGATTCCGGAATCGGTCTACTTCGTCTACCAGATGACCTTCGCGATCATCACGCCGGCGCTGATCTGCGGCGCGTTCGCCGACCGCATGAAGTTCTCGGCGATGCTCGTGTTCATGACGCTCTGGTCGCTGATCGTCTATGTGCCGATCGCGCACATGGTGTGGGAGCCGACCGGCTGGCTGTCGGCGGACGGCGTGCTCGACTTCGCGGGCGGCACCGTGGTGCACATCAACGCCGGTATCGCGGGCCTGATGTCGTGCCTCGTGCTCGGCAAGCGCGTCGGCTACGGCCGCGAATCGATGGCGCCGCACAACCTGGTGCTGACGATGATCGGCGGCTCGATGCTGTGGGTCGGCTGGTTCGGCTTCAACGCGGGCTCGGCGGTTGCCGCCGACGGCCGTGCCGGCTTCGCGATGCTGACGACGCAGGTCGCAACGGCTTGCGCGGCGCTCGGCTGGATGTTTGCCGAATGGATCGCGAAGGGTAAGCCTTCGGTGCTCGGCATCGTGTCGGGCGCGGTCGCGGGGCTCGTCGCGATCACGCCGGCCGCCGGCTTCGTCGGCGTCGCGGGTGCACTCGTGATCGGCATCGCCGCGGGCGTCGTCTGCTTCTGGTCGGCGACCTGGCTGAAGTCGAAGCTCGGCTACGACGATTCGCTCGACGCGTTCGGCGTGCACGGCGTGGGCGGGATTCTCGGCGCACTGCTGACGGGCGTGTTCGCGGTCAAGGACATCGGCGGCTTCGACGGCAGCCTGCTGCTGCAGGCGAAGGGCGTGCTGATCACGCTCGTCTACAGCGGCGTGCTGAGCTTCGTGCTGCTGAAGCTGATCGACCTGACGATCGGCCTGCGCGTGACCGAAGAGGAAGAGCGCGAAGGCCTCGACGTGATCCTGCACGGCGAACACGTCGAATAAGCGCTCCCAATCCGGCGGGGCGCCGCGACGGCGGCCCGCCGCACACGATGAGCGCAGCGACTTCGGCCCGCCTTCCGGCGGGCCTTTTTTCTCCCCACGGTCGAGAACGGGACCGATAACCCTTCACACTATCGGGTCAATAGCGACAAACTTTCTCCAAATCCTTGTGAAAGCGGGCGCAATCCCCAAATGGGCAAGGCAATTGCTCTACAATCTTCATTCTCCCGCTCGCGAGTGATTCATGGTTCCCCACCTCGTTACCGCGTTGAACGGTCCGCTGCTCGAGCTCGAGCAGAAGATCCTCGACGCGACGCCTGCGATCGAACGCTGGTTCAGGCTCGAATGGCAGGAACATACGCCGCCGTTCTATTGTTCGGTGGACCTGCGCAACGCCGGCTTCAAGCTGGCGCCCGTCGACGCGAACCTGTTCCCCGGCGCGTTCAACAATCTGCCGTCCGAAGTGCTGCCGCTTGCCGTGCAGGCGGCGATGGCCGCGATCGAGAAGATCTGCCCGGACGCGAAAAACCTGCTCGTGATTCCCGAGTTGCCGACGCGAAACGCCTTCTATCTGGAAAACGTCGCGCGGCTCGCCACCATCATGCGCCAGGCCGGCCTGAACGTGCGTTTCGGCTCGCTCGATCCGAGCATCACCGACATCACGCCGATCACGCTCGCCGACGGCCAGAAGATCGTGCTCGAACCGCTCGAGCGTTCGCAGCGCCGCCTCGGCCTGAAGAACTTCGATCCGTGCTCGATCCTGCTGAACAACGACCTGTCGGCCGGCATTCCGTCGGTGCTCGAAAACCTGCACGAGCAGTATCTGCTGCCGCCGCTGCATGCGGGCTGGGCCGTGCGCCGCAAGTCGACGCACTTCTCGTGCTACGACGACGTCGCGAAGAAGTTCGCGAAGATGGTCGGCGTCGATCCGTGGATGGTGAATCCGTATTTCGCGCACGTCGAAGGCGTCGACTGGCAGGCGCATGAAGGCGAGCAGGCGCTCGCCGACGCGATCGACGGCGTGCTGAAGAAGATCGCGCGCAAGTATCGCGAATACGGCATCAGCGAAAAGCCGTACGTCGTCGTGAAGGCCGATGCGGGCACTGCCGGGCGCGGCGTGATGACCGTGCACGATGCGGCCGAGATCGGCCGGATGTCGAAGGCCGAGCGCGCGCAGATGGCCGAGTCGAAGGCCGGCCTTGCCGTGCGCGACGTGATCGTGCAGGAAGGCGTGTATACGTTCGAGCGCGTCGGCGACGAAGTCGCGGAGCCGGTCGTCTACATGATCGACCGCTACGTCGTCGGCGGCTTCTATCGCACGCACGGCGGCCGCGAGCGCGACCAGAACCTGAACGCACCGGGCATGCACTACGTGCCGCTCGGCTTCGAGCACACCGCGCTGCCCGATGCCGGGGCGAAGCCCGGCGCCGCGCCGCCGAATCGCTTCTACATGTACGGCGTCGTCGCGCGCCTGTCGCTGATCGCATCGTCGATCGAACTCGAAAAGACCGATCCCGAAGCCATTCAGGTGTAACCGGGCTTCGCTACGTACAGGACCCGCATGGACATTCTCTTTATCGCCGACCCGCTCGAGCGCTTCAAGATCTACAAGGATTCGACCTACGCGATGATGGCCGAGGCCGCGCGCCGCGGCCATGCGATCTACGCGTGCGAGCCGCGCGAGCTCGCCTGGACGGGCTCGGCGGTCGAGGCCGACGTGCGGCGCATCACGTTCGTCGGCGAACTGGACGATCTGCATCGCGAGACCTGGTACGAGGCGGGGCCCGTCGACGCGCGGCGCCTCGAGTCGTTCGGCGCGGTCCTGATGCGCAAGGATCCGCCGTTCGACATGGAATACGTGACGTCGACGTGGCTGCTCGAACTGGCCGAGCGCGCGGGCGCGCGCGTGTTCAACCGCGCGCAGTCGATCCGCGACCATTCGGAAAAGCTCGCGATCGGCGAGTTCCCGCAGTTCGTCGCGCCGACGCTCGTCACGCGCGACGCGAAACGGCTGCGCGCATTCCATGCGGAGCACGGCGACGTGATCCTGAAGCCGCTCGACGGGATGGGCGGCATGGGCGTGTTCCGCGTGAAGCCGGACGGCATGAACCTCGGTTCGATCATCGAGATGCTGAGCCACGACGGCACGCGCTCGGTAATGGCGCAGAAGTTCATTCCCGAGATCAAGGCCGGCGACAAGCGCATTCTGCTGATCGGCGGCGAGCCGGTGCCGTATTCGCTGGCGCGGATTCCGCAGGGCAGCGAGGTGCGCGGCAATCTCGCGGCCGGCGGCCTTGGCGTCGCGCAGCCGCTGACGCCGCGCGACCGCGAGATCGCCGAGACGCTGGGCCCGGTGCTCGCCTCGCGCGGGCTGCTGCTGGTCGGCCTCGACGCGATCGGCGACTGGCTCACGGAGGTGAACGTGACGAGCCCGACATGCTTTCGCGAAATCATGGAGCAGACGGGCTTCGACGTCGCCGCGATGTTCATCGACGCGCTGGAGCGGGCGGCCGCATAGGCGCCCGCCGCGTCACACCGGCGGCGGCCGCGCAGGCCCGCCGCCGCCGGATCGGCATGACCGGCCTGCTACAATGCCCGCTCGTCCGGCGCCGCGATCGGCGCGCCGAAGGCCCGGCGGTCGGGCCGACACTGTTGCAAGGCTGAACATGAAACGATCCCCTCATTCGCTACGCCCGCTGCCCCGCCGCGGGCTGTCGGCCCGCCAGGGGCGGGCGGGAGCGGTCTGACATGGCCGGGATTCTGATCATCGCGCACGCCCCGCTCGCCACCGCGCTGCGGGACTGCATTGCGCACATCTACGGCGGCGTGCCCGCCCGCATCGGCTGCATCGACGTGCAGGCGGACAGCGATCCCGCCCAGGTGATGGCGTTCGCGCATGCGGAGCTTGCGCGCCTGAAGGAAGAGAACGGCGCGGTCGTGCTGACCGACATGTACGGCGCGACGCCGGCCAACATCGCGGGCCAGCTCGCGAAGATCGCCGACGTGCGCGTGCTCGCGGGCGTGAACCTGCCGATGCTGGTGCGCGCCGTATGCTATCGGACGATGCCGCTCGACAAGCTCGTCGACAAGGCGCTGTCCGGCGGCGCGAAGGGCGTGCACGAGGTGGCGGCCGGCACGCCGCCGCCGCCGTCGGAAGTCGGTTGCGGGCAGTGCGCGCCGATTCCGCCGGAGCCGCAGCCGCGCACCGAATCGCACTGACCGTTATCCGCTTTCGTTTTAGACCGTGCAGCCGGCGCGCGCCGCCGGCAGCCTCGACCGACCCGACCGATCATCATGCTTCAACAAGAAACCACCATCGTCAACAAACTGGGGCTCCATGCACGCGCATCGGCCAAGCTCACGCAACTGGCCGGCAATTTCCAGTCGGAAGTCTGGATGTCGCGCAACGGGCGCAAGATCAATGCGAAGAGCATCATGGGCGTGATGATGCTCGCGGCGGGCATCGGCAGCACGATCACGATCGAGACCGACGGCCCCGACGAGAAGGAAGCGATGGATGCGCTGCTGAAGCTGATCGCCGACAAGTTCGGCGAAGGTCAGTAAACCGACGCACGGAATCGTTGCCGATTCCAGTCAGAATGCCGCGGATTCCGCGGCTTTTTTTTCGCCGGCAGCATTGATGCGAAACGCGCAATGCTGCGCTGCATGCAGTCAGCGGACACGCGCGGAATTTATAATCGCTATCCGGGGTCATAAGCGCATCGCAGCAGTGTGCCGCGGCTTTTCATGTACAGAGGAGGTGCGCGTGTCCTTCACGCTGCATGGCATTCCCGTCTCACGTGGTATCGCGATCGGGCGAGCGTATCTGATCGCGCCGGCGGCGCTCGACGTCGCCCATTACCTGATCGAGGCGAACCGGATCGAGGCCGAGGTCGAGCGCTTCCGCGCGGCGCTCGACGCCGTGCATCGCGAGCTCGAAGCACTGCGCGCCGACCTGACCGACGACACGCCGTCCGAAGTCGGCGCATTCATCGACGTGCACGCGATGATCCTCGGCGACGCGATGCTCGTCCAGGAAACGATCGACCTGATCCGCACGCGTCGCTACAACGTCGAATGGGCGTTGACCGAACAGCTCGATCTGCTCACGCGCCACTTCGACGACATCGAAGACGAATATCTGCGCGAGCGCAAGGCCGACATCGAGCAGGTCGTCGAGCGCGTGCTGAAGGCGCTCGCGGGCGCACCGTCGGCCGCCCAGGCGCTCGACGGCGCGGCGGCGAACGGCACGAGCGAGATGATCGTCGTCGCGCACGACATCGCGCCGGCCGACATGATGCAGTTCAAGACGCAGTCGTTCCAGGCGTTCGTCACCGATCTCGGCGGCCGCACGTCGCATACGGCGATCGTCGCGCGCAGCCTCGGCATTCCGGCCGCCGTCGGCGTGCAGCATGCGAGCGCGCTGATCCGGCAGGACGATCTCATCATCGTCGACGGCGATCAGGGCATCGTGATCGTCGATCCGGCGCCGATCGTGCTCGAGGAATATTCGTACCGGCAGTCGGAGAAGCTGCTCGAGCAGCGCAAGCTGCAGCGCCTGAAGTTCTCGCCGACGCAGACCTTGTGCGGCACGCCGATCGCGCTGTACGCGAACATCGAGCTGCCCGACGACGCGAAGGCGGCGGTCGACGCGGGCGCGGTCGGCGTCGGGCTGTTTCGCTCCGAATTCCTGTTCATGCATCAGAAGGAGATGCCGGAAGAGGAGGAGCAGTTCGCCGCGTACAAGCGTGCGGTCGAGTGGATGAAGGGCATGCCCGTCACGATCCGCACGATCGACGTCGGCGCGGACAAGCCGCTCGAAGCGCTCGACGAAGGCTACGAAACCGCGCCGAACCCGGCGCTCGGGCTGCGCGCGATTCGCTGGAGCCTGTCCGAGCCGCAGATGTTTCTCACGCAGTTGCGCGCGATCCTGCGCGCGTCGGCGTTCGGTCAGGTGAAGATCCTGATCCCGATGCTCGCGCATGCGCAGGAGATCGACCAGACGCTCGACCTGATTCGCGAAGCGAAGCGCCAGCTCGACGACGCGGGGCTCGCGTACGATCCGAACGTGCGCGTCGGCGCGATGATCGAAATTCCGGCCGCCGCGATCGCGCTGCCGCTGTTTCTGAAGCGCTTCGATTTCCTGTCGATCGGCACGAACGACCTGATCCAGTACACGCTCGCGATCGACCGCGCCGACAACGCGGTCGCGCATCTGTACGACCCGCTGCATCCGGCCGTGCTGCACCTGATCGCCTATACGCTGCGCGAAGCGAAGCGCGCGGGCGTGCCGGTGTCGGTATGCGGCGAAATGGCTGGCGATCCGGCGCTCACGCGGCTGTTGCTCGGCATGGGGCTCACCGAATTCTCGATGCATCCGAGCCAGTTGCTCGTCGTGAAGCAGGAGATCCTGCGCGCGCATCTGAAGTCGCTCGAAAAGCCGACGGCGGACGTGCTCGCCGCATTCGAGCCCGAGGAAGTGCAGGCGGCGTTGAAGCGCCTCGCAGTCGCCGAACCGCGCGCGGACGCCGCCGCATAGTCGTCGGCGGCTAGTCCTCGACGATCATGACGATCGTTGTGCACATGCGCGTCAGTGCCGCTTGCCGCACACCGGGCAGTCGGGCTGGCGCGCGATCTTCATCGTCGTCCATTCCATGCGCAGCGAATCGAGCATCATCAGCCGGCCGTTCAGCGTCGTGCCGATCGCGCCGATCACGCGCAGCGCTTCGGCGGCCTGCATCGCGCCGATGATGCCGACCGTCGGCGCGAACACGCCCATCGTCGCGCACGCGACTTCCTCGAACGGCTGATCCTCCGGAAACACGCACGCGTAGCAGGGCGCGGCCGCGTCGCGGAAGTCGAACGTGCTGATCTGCCCGTCGAAGCGCAGCGCGGCGCCCGATACGAGCGGCACGCCGTGCGCGACGCAGGCGCGGTTGATCGCATGGCGCGTCGCGAAGTTGTCGGTGCAGTCGAGCACGACCGTCGCGCTCGGCACACGCGCGTCGAGCCATGCGTCGTCGACGCGCTGGGCGACCGCCTGCACGACGACGTCCGGGTTCAGCTGCGCGAGCGTGTCGCGTCCCGATTCGACCTTGCTGCGGCCGACCGACGCGGTGGCGTGCAGGATCTGCCGCTGCAGGTTCGTCAGGTCGACCGTGTCGGCGTCGACGAGCGTGATCGTGCCGACGCCCGACGCCGCCAGATACATCGCCGCCGGCGAGCCGAGGCCGCCGGCGCCCACGACGATCGCATGCGCGTCGAGAAAGCGCTGCTGCGCCTCGATGCCGATTTCGTCGACGAGGATGTGGCGGGAATAGCGAAGGAGTTGATCGTCGTTCATGGTGTGTCGTCAGCGATGCCGCCGCGCGAGCGGGCGCGGGCGTACCGGTCTATTCTAGGCGCGCATGAAAAACGGGCCATCGCGGTCTTCCCGCGATGGCCCGTCCGATGTCGGCCGACGCTTACTGCGGCGCGGACGCGGGCTTCGGTGCGGCGGCCGGCTTCGCGGCGGCGCCCGATGCCTTGGCTGCCGCAGCCGGCTTGCCTGCCGGGTTCTTCGTGCTCTCGGCGAGCAGCGACTTCGACTCCTGGACCGGCTTGCCTTCGAGCTTGTTGAGCGCCTGCTGCATCATGAAGTCGTCGGCGCTGCCGAACTCGATCGGCTTGCGATCGCGATCCTTCTGGCGCTGCTCCGGCGTCTTCTTGTCGTTCTGCTCCTCGAGGATGCGCAGCTGATCCATCCGGCGCTGCTCGCGCTCTTCCTGTTCCTTCTTCTCGTTCGGATCCTGCGTGTTCGCGAGGTGGTTCGTATAGTCGACTTCGCGCGTGACGAGCACGTCGTCCGGATCGCCGTCGGCGTACTGATCGACCGGCAGATCGGGCGTGATGCCCTTGTTCTGGATCGAACGGCCGCTCGGCGTGTAGTAGTACGCCGTGGTCAGGCGCAGCGCGGTGTCGGCCGTCATCGGGCGGACCGTCTGCACCGAGCCCTTGCCGAACGTCGTCTTGCCCATGATCAGCGCGCGCTTCGAATCCTGCAGCGCGCCGGCGACGATTTCCGACGCGGATGCCGAATACGCGTTCGTCAGCACGACCATCGGCACCGTCTTGAAGATCGGCGGCAGGCCCTTCAGCGGATCGCCGTCGAAGGACGGCAGCCGGTAGTTGTCGTAGGTGTCGCGATAGACCTGCTTCGAATCCGGAATCTGGCCGTTGGTCGACACGACGACGGAGTCGGGCGGCAGGAACGCGCCGGCGACGCCGACCGCGCTCTGCAGCAGGCCGCCGCCGTTGTTGCGCAGGTCGAGGATCAGGCCCTTCAGGTTCGGCTGCTGGCGCGCGATGTCCTGCAGCTTCGCGGCGAGATCGGGCGTCGTGCGCTCCTGGAAGCTCGTGATGCGGATGTACGCGTAACCCGGATCGAGCATCTTCATCTTGACGCTCTGAACCTTGATGATCGCGCGCGTGACCGTGACCGGGAACGTGCGGTCGTCGCTCTTGCGGAAGATCGTGAGCGTGACCTTCGTGCCCGGCTCGCCGCGCATCTGCTTGACGGCCTTGTCGAGCGTCATGCCGCGTACCGGCTTGTCGTTGATGCGCGTGATCAGGTCGCCCGGACGGATGCCGGCGCGGAATGCAGGCGTGTCTTCGATCGGCGAGATCACCTTGACGAGCCCGTCTTCCTGCGAGATCTCGATGCCGAGACCGGCGAAGCGGCCCTTCGTCTGCTCCTGCAGCTCGTCATAGTCGGTCTTGTCGAGGAACGACGAATGCGGGTCGAGGCTCGACACCATGCCCTTGATCGCCGCCGTCAGCAGCTTCTTGTCGTCGACCGGCTCGACGTACTCGCGCTTGATCTGGCCGAAGACTTCCGCGAACAGGCGGAGCTGGTCGAGGGGAAGCGGCGCCGTGACGGTCTGCTCGGCCGATGCGGAAATCTGCAGCGTGGCGAACACGCCAGTGGCGAGGCCCGCGGCAATCAGGCCGATGTTCTTCAATTTGATTCGCATAGAGAGTCTGGTGCGGTCGGGAAGCGCGTGGCGGTAGCGGGGATGTAGCGGACAAGTATAACTGTTCGTCCGACAGGTCAGGGGGAACGGCGCGAAACGGGCCGCGGCTCGGACGGCTGGCCGGGCCGCTCGCGCCGGCCGCGCGCACGGGCAGCGCGCGCGACGGCTTCGAAAGCGGATTCGACAGCGCGCGGCCCGCGAAGGTTCGCGCGGCCGTGACACGCCGCGCCGGGGAGGCCGGCGCGACGCGCCGGGCGTCAGCCCGCCTTGCCCTGCTTCGCGACCGCGGCTTGCGCCTTCGCGATCGCTTCCTGGTCGCCGAGGTAATAGTGCTTGATCGGCTTCAGGTTCTCGTCGAGTTCGTAGACGAGCGGCACGCCGTTCGGGATGTTCAGGCCGACGATGTCGCTGTCCGAGATGCCGTCGAGGTATTTGATGAGCGCGCGCAGCGAGTTGCCGTGCGCGGCGATCAGCACCTGCTTGCCCGCACGGATCGCCGGCGCGATCGACTCGTTCCAGAGCGGCAGCACGCGGGCGACCGTGTCCTTGAGGCACTCGGTGAGCGGCAGCTGCTCGCGCGGCACCTTCGCGTAGCGCGGATCGTTGTACGGCGCGCGCTCGTCGGTCGGTTCGAGCGCGGGCGGCGGCGTGTCGTAGCTGCGGCGCCAGACGAGCACTTGGTCGTCGCCGAACTTCGCGGCCGTTTCGGCCTTGTTCAGGCCCGACAGCGCACCGTAGTGGCGCTCGTTCAGCCGCCACGAATGGACGACCGGCAGATACATGAGATCCATCCGGTCCTGCACGTGCCACAGCGTGCGGATCGCGCGCTTGAGCACCGACGTATACGCGATGTCGAACGTGTAGCCGGCTTCCTTGAGCAGTTCGCCGGCCTGATAGGCCTCGTTGCGACCCTGTTCGGTGAGGTCGACGTCGACCCAGCCGGTGAAGCGGTTTTCCTTGTTCCACGTCGATTCGCCGTGGCGGATGAGAACGAGTTTGTACATGGATCTTGCGGTCGGTAGTGAAGGAAGCGGTGCGCGTCGCGCGGGGCCCGCAGCCGGGTCCGCCATCGCGCAAGACGGTTATTTTATAATGGCGGGATTGCCCTTTTCCGATTTCTCTTTTTTCGGCGGAATTCCGTGACGTTCTTTACCGATTACACGAACCTGGCCCTCATCGCGATCCTGCTCGTCTCGGGCGGCCTGCTCGCGTGGCCCGCGCTGCGCCGCGGCCGCGGCGGGGTGTCGGCTGCCGAGGCGACGCAGCTCATCAACCGCCGCAACGCGGTCGTGATCGACCTGCGCGCGCCGGCCGAATTCGCGGCGGGCCACCTGCCGTCCGCGCGCCAGGTCGCGGCCGGCGAGCTCGGCGCGAAAATTGCGCAAGTGGCGAAGAACAAGAGCACGCCGGTGCTGCTCGTCTGCCAGAACGGCCAGCAGTCGCAGAAGGCCGCGCGCGAAGTGCAGGCGGCGGGCTACGCCGAAGTGCATGTGCTCGACGGCGGCGTCGCCGCCTGGCAGCAGGCCGGCATGCCGGTCGTCAAACAAGGAGTGGCGAAGTGAACAAGGTTCTGATGTACAGCACGCAAGTGTGTCCGTATTGCATGCAGGCCGAGCGCCTGCTGAAACTGCGCGGCGTCGAGCAGATCGAGAAGGTGCTGATCGACCGCGATCCGGCGCGCCGCGAGGAAATGATGGCCCGCACGGGACGCCGCACGGTGCCGCAGATCTACATCGGCGAGACGCATGTCGGCGGTTACGACGATCTGTCGAAGCTCGACCGCGAAGGCGGCCTCGTGCCGCTTCTGCAAGCGGCCTGATTAGGGCAGAATGGCCGCCGGCTGCGCCGCGGCCCGCGCAGGATCCATCCGGGGCTGCCGGCATGCGCCGTGCGGCCCGTTACCACTTTTAGGGAAACACCATGTCCGACGTCGAAAACCAACCGTTCTTCAATATCCAGCGCGTCTACCTGAAGGATATGTCGCTCGAGCAGCCGAATTCGCCGGCGATCTTCCTCGAGCAGGACATGCCGTCCGTCGAAGTCGAAGTCGACGTGAAGGCCGAGCGCCTGGCGGAGAGCGTGTTCGAAGTCGTCGTGTCGGGTACCGTCACCGCGAAGGTGAAGGACAAGGTCGCGTTCCTGATCGAAGCGAAGCAGGCCGGCATTTTCGACATTCGCAACATCCCGGACGAACAGCTCGATCCGCTCGTCGGCATCGCCTGCCCGACGATCCTGTTCCCGTATCTGCGTTCGAACATCGCCGACGCGATCACGCGTGCGGGCTTCCCGCCGATCCATCTCGCGGAGATCAACTTCCAGGCGCTGTACGAGCAGCGTCTCGCCCAGCTTCAGCAGCAGCAGGCCGGCGCCGCAGGCGCACCGAACGGCACCGCGCTGAACTGACACGCCACGACCGACCGGTGCTGGGTATGAAAGTAGCCGTCCTCGGCGCCGGCGCCTGGGGCACCGCGCTCGCGGGCCATCTGGCCGCGCGGCACGACACGCTTCTCTGGGCGCGCGACGCCGCGCTGATCGCCGGGCTGCAGGCCCGGCACGAAAATTCCCGCTATCTGGACGGCATCGCGCTGCCCGACGCGCTGCGCTACGACGCCGATCTCGGCGCCGCGCTCGCGCACGGCGCCGCAGACGACGCGCTATGCGTGATCGCCGCGCCGGTCGCGGGGCTGCGCACGCTGTGCCGCGCGATGCGCGATGCCGGCTGCGTGCCGGCGCACATCGTGTGGGTGTGCAAGGGCTTCGAGGCCGACACGCATCTGCTGCCGCATCAGGTGATCGCGGCCGAACTGCCCGAGCAGCTCAGCAACGGCGTGCTGTCGGGGCCGAGCTTCGCGCGCGAGGTCGGGCAGGGGCTGCCGGTCGCGCTGACGGTCGCGAGTGCGTCGGCCGCGTGTCGCGACCGCACGCTGGCCGCGTTCCACCACGGCGCGATGCGTATCTATACAGGCGACGACGTGATCGGCGTCGAGGTCGGCGGCGCGGTGAAGAACGTGCTTGCGATCGCGACCGGCATCGCCGACGGCCTCGGTCTCGGGCTGAACGCGCGCGCGGCGCTGATCACGCGCGGCCTCGCCGAAATGTCGCGGCTCGGCGCGGCGCTCGGCGGGCGCACCGAAACCTTCACGGGGCTCACGGGCCTCGGCGACCTGATCCTGACCGCGACCGGCGACCTGTCGCGCAACCGCACGGTCGGGCTGCAGCTGGCCGCCGGGCGCTCGCTGAGCGACATCCTCGGTGCACTCGGCCACGTCGCCGAAGGCGTACGCTGCGCGCAGGCCGTGCTCGCGCTCGCGCGTGCGCAGTCGATCGAAATGCCGATCACCGAAGCCGTCTGCGGCGTGCTGTTCGACGGCGTCGCGCCGCGCGACGCGGTCAGCGGGCTGCTGCGGCGCGACGCGCGCGCCGAGTAATGTCTACGGCGCAACGCGCGCCGACGCGCATTCGCGCACGGCGCGCGAATGCGCACTACGCTTGAACCGTCTCCGGCGTTTTCGGGAGGGTGTCATGCTGCAGATCGGTTCCACCACGCTCGACGCGCAATGCGTCGACATCACGACGCTCGAGGTCGACGCGATCGTCAATGCCGCGAACGGCTCGCTGCTCGGTGGCGGCGGCGTCGACGGCGCCATCCATCGGGCGGCCGGCCCGGGCCTGCTCGCCGAATGCCGCACGCTCGGCGGCTGCGATACCGGCGACGCGAAACTCACGCGCGGACATCGGTTGCCGGCGCGCTACGTGATCCACGCGGTCGGGCCCGTATGGCACGGCGGCGATCGCGGCGAGCCGCGTCTGCTCGCATCGTGCTACCGGCGCGCGATCGAGCTGGCCGACGAAGCGGGCGCCACGTCGATCGCGTTTCCGGCGATCAGCTGCGGGATCTACCGCTATCCGGCGGACCGCGCGGTCGACATCGCGGTCGGCACGGTCGTCGAGATGCTGCCGCAGGCGCCCGGCATCACGCGCGTGATATTCGCGTGCTTTTCTCCCGACATTTACGACCTGTATCGCGCACGGCTCGCACGCGCGTAGCGGCGCCCGCGCGCGCGCCGTGTCATGCGCCGCCTTCGAAGCCGGCCTGGCGCCAAGCTTCGAACACGACCACGGCGACCGTATTCGACAGGTTCATGCTGCGGTTGCCCGGCCGCATCGGCAGCCGCACGCGCTGCTCGGCGGGGAAGCGCTCGAGCAGTTCGGCCGGCAGCCCGCGCGTTTCCGAACCGAACACGAACCAGTCGCCCGGCAGGAACGCGCGATCGTGGAAGCGGCTCGAGCCGCGCGTCGTGAACGCGAAGATCCGTGCGGGATCGGGCGATTCGGCTGCGACGAACGCGTCCCAGTCGCGGTGGACGCGCATCTGCGCGTATTCGTGATAGTCGAGCCCCGCGCGGCGCATTTTCGCGTCGTCGAGCGGGAAGCCGAGCGGCTCGATCAGATGCAGGCGCGCGCCCGTATTGGCGCACAGACGGATCACGTTGCCGGTGTTCGGCGGAATTTCGGGAGCGACGAGGACGACGTTGAACATGTTCGGGTTCGGCTGTGCCGTACGGCCCGGGCGCGTACGCCCGCGCCATACGGCCGGTTCATCACGGCCGCCCGCGCGTGAGGCGGGCGGCATTCGTATCTGCAATCCAGTCAATCTCGCGCCGTGCGCAACGCGACCAGATTCGTCACGCGCGCGGCGCCGGCGGCCTTCAGCGCGTGGGCGCTCGCCGCGAGCGTCGCGCCGGACGTCATCACGTCGTCGACGAGCGCGACGTGGCAGCCCGCGACATCGCCGCAGACCGCGAACGCGGCGGCGACATTGTCGCGCCGCGCGCGCCGGTCGAGCCGCGACTGCGGCGCGGTGTCGGCCACACGCACGAGCAGCGCGGCGTCGGCGCGCACGCCGAGCCGCCGCGCGAGCGGCCGCGCGATCGCCCAGGCCTGGTTGTAGCCGCGCCGCACGAGCCGGCTGCGCGACAGCGGCACCGGCGCGACGACGTCGATCGTGCCGGCGCCGGGCGTGTCGTCGATCAGCCGCGCGAGCCGCGCCGCGAATTCCGTGCCGAGCGCGAGCCGCGCATGGAACTTCAGATCGCGCGCGAGTCGGTCGAGCGGCGGCCGATAGTCGGCGAGCGCGAGCGTCGCATCGAACGGCGGCGCGGCATTGCGGCACGCGTCGCACCGATACGCGTGCGCGCCGCGCGAACGCGGCCGTCCGGCACCGAGCGGCATCGCGCAGACGGCGCAGCGCAGCCGCGCTTCGTTCCAGTACGCGGCGTCGCAGGCGACGCATATCACGGCATGTGACAAATTGCCGCACAGCGCGCAGCGGTTCGGCAGCGCAGCCGCGACGATGCGCGCGGCGAGCTGACCGACCTGCGACAAAACGACGCGCAGCGGATGCGGAACGGAACGGCGGACCATCGCGAACACTCCTTGCGGCCCCGGCTTCGCTGAAGCGTGCAGGGCGAGCGAGTATACTTCGGGCTCTTCGCCAGTGTGCCCGACATGTCCCCAGCTTCGACTCCAACCGGCCGTCCGGCCAATGACGCACGGCGCCTGCGGCGGATCTTCGATCGCCGTGCCGCCGCGTTCGACGCGGTTGCGTTCCTGCCGCGCGAGATCGCGCAGCGCATGTGCGAACGCCTCGAATACATCAAGGTGAATCCGACGGCCGTGCTCGACGCGGGCTGCGGCGCGGGCGACGACCTGCCGGCGCTGCGCGCGCGGTTCCCGGAGGCGCCGGTGTTCGGCGTCGACCTGTCGCACGCGATGCTCGCGCGCGCCGCGCAGCGCGAGCTCGAGCAGACGAGCTGGCGCCGCTGGCTGCCTGCATCGCTGGGCCGGGCGCTCGGACAGCGCGGGCCGCGCGTCGCGCAGGCCGATTTCTCGGCGCTGCCGTTCGCGGACGGCGGATTCGAGCTGGTCTGGTCGAATCTCGCGCTCCACTGGCATTCGCGTCCCGACACGGTGTTCCCCGAATGGCAGCGCGTGCTGCGCGTGAACGGCCTGCTGATGTTCAGCACGCTCGGCCCCGACACGCTGCGCGAACTGCGTGCCGCCTGCGCGGAGGCGGAAGCGGCGCTCGGCATCGCGCCGCCGGCCGCACGCGTGATCGATTTCGTCGACATGCACGATCTCGGCGACATGCTCGTCGAAAGCGGCTTCGAGATCCCCGTGATGGACCAGGAAGTGCTGACCGTCACGTACAAGTCTGCCGAATCGCTGCTCGCCGACGTGCGCCGCTGGGGCGCGTATCCGTTTGCGCGCACGGCGCCGCTGCACGCGTCGCGGCGCTTTCGCGACGCGCTCGCGAACGCGCTGGAAGCGCGCCGCCGCGCGGACGGCACGATCCCGCTGACGTTCGAAGTGATCTACGGCCACGCCTGGAAGGCGGTGCCGCGCACGACGCCGGAAGGGCACGGGATCGTGCGTATCGAAGACATCGGAAAGGGGCGTCCGAAGAATCGGTAAGGCGGTAAAGAGGGGTTTTGTTATGTCTGAAATTAGCGGCGTGAAGCGGGGTCGAATTGACGCCGGAAATGGCCGGAAAGCTTGTCGCGCTTGGCTCGCGGGCCGATAGGCGCTTGCTTGTGGATGCCATTGAACCCGCCTATAATGCGTCAGCTTGTCGTCCCGGGGTCCCCGCAATACGGGGCGGCAAGTCCGATGCAGGCATGCATCGCATGCCATTCGCGTGAGGCGGCGATGGAAGCAGCGAGGGTGTTGGCGGAGACGGCGAATGGCGAACCGGTCCTGAAGGACTGGCTCATGAAGCGCAACTGTTCGGTGTCGCCGCGCCAGTTCGTGCTGTTTTACGCGTCGCTCGCATGCTTCTCGCTGGCGATTGCGGCATTGCTGATGTGGCGTGGGGTATGGCTCGTCATGCCCTTCACCGGAATCGAGCTGCTGGTCGTGGGCGTCGCGTTTGCGATCTATGCCCGCCATGCGGTCGATTACGAGCGCATCAGGCTGTTTCCGCACCGGCTCGTGATCGAGCGGATGGATGCGGAGCGGTTCACGCAGATCGAATTCAACCCGCGCTGGGTGCGGGTCGAACCGGGCGCGACGCCACGCGATCCGATTCGGCTGGTGTCGCGCGGGCAGACCGTCGTAATCGGGCAGCATCTCGCGCAGTACAAGCGTGCGCAGTTCGCCGACGAACTGCGCGTAGCGCTCCGGCGCTGCGGCTGATGAAGCGCTCGCCGGGAGGCAACCGCAGGCGGCTTGCGACGGGGGAGGGTTTGAATGGAAATTTTGGGTAAGGATGCTATGAAAACAATCAAGCGAGCCCTCACGGGCGTGCTGGCATGCAGCGGATTGCTCTTTGCCGGTGCCGCTCTGGCGGTCGGTGACAGCCCGGGCGGCCCCCGCGTCAACGAGATCAACCTGCAGCCGCCCGTCACGAAGATCGCCGAGGAGCTCTACGATCTCCACACGATGATGCTGATCCTCTGTACGGTGATCTTCGTCGGCGTGTTCGGCGTGATGTTCTATTCGATCTTCGCGCACCGCAAATCCAAGGGCCACAAGGCCGCCAATTTCCATGAAAGCACGACCGTCGAAATCATCTGGACGATCGTGCCGTTCATCATCGTCGTGCTGATGGCGCTGCCGGCCACGAAGGCCGTCGTCGCGATGAAGGATACGACCAACGCCGACCTGACGATCAAGGTCACCGGTTATCAGTGGAAGTGGGGTTACGACTACGTGAAGGGCCCGGGCGAGGGCATCAGCTTCCTGTCGACGCTCACGACGCCGCGCGACGAAGTGATGGGCAAGAAGCCGATCACCGAAACCTATCTGCAGGAAGTCGACAACCCGCTCGTCGTGCCGGTCAACAAGAAGATCCGCATCATCACGACCGCGAACGACGTCGTGCACTCGTGGTACGTGCCCGCGTTCGGCGTGAAGCAGGACGCGATTCCGGGCTTCGTGCGCGACACCTGGTTCAAGGCCGACAAGGTCGGCACGTTCCGCGGCTTCTGTACCGAACTGTGCGGCAAGGAGCACGCGTACATGCCGGTCGTCGTCGAAGTGCTGTCGGACGACGACTACGCGAAGTGGGTCGGCGCGCAGAAGGCGAAGCTCGCCGGCGCGGCAGTCGATCCGAACAAGGTCTATACGATGGCCGAACTCGTCGCGCACGGCGAGGAAGTCTACAAGGCGAACTGCGCGGCATGCCACCAGGTGAACGGCAAGGGCCTCGGTGCCTTCCCGGCGATGGACGGCAGCCCGATCGTGAACGGCCCGATCGCCGGCCATCTCGAACGTGTGCTGCACGGCAAGGGCGCGATGCCGTCGTGGGCGTCGCTGTCGGATCTCGACATTGCGTCGGTCGTCACCTACGAGCGCAATTCGTGGGGTAACCACAAGAACGATCTGCTGCAGCCGAAGCAAGTGGCCGACGCGCGCAACGGCAAGATGCCGGAAGACACCGCGGGCGGCGCAGCGACCGCATCGGCACCGGCCGAAGCGGCTTCGGCGCCGGCGCAGGCCGCGTCGGGCGCGGCGCAACAGCCGGCGGCATCGGCTGCGCTGTCGACGATCTACTTCGAGACGGGCAAGAGCGCGCTGCCGGCCGACGCGAAAGCGGCGATCGCCGCAGCGGCCGACTATGCGAACGCGCATCCGGACGCGAAGCTCGCGCTGTCGGGCTTCACCGACAAGACGGGCTCGGCCGACGCGAACGCGGAACTGGCCAAGCATCGGGCGCAGGCCGTGCGCGACGCGCTGAAGGCGGCGGGCGTGGCGGAAGACCGCATCATTCTCAAAAAGCCGGAAACGATCACGGGCGGGGCGGACGCGAAGGAAGCCCGGCGGGTCGAGATCGGGCCGGCGGCTTGACGTGTCGCCGAGTTTGTCGACGTATTCGCATTAGGAGATTCTCATGTCTAGCATCGGGCACGACGTAGCCGCGGGCCACGCGCACGACGACCACGCGCACGAAACGCCGCACGGCTGGCGGCGCTGGCTGTTCGCCACCAACCACAAGGACATCGGTACGCTGTACCTGCTGTTCTCGTTCATCATGTTCCTGTCGGGCGGCGTGATGGCGCTCGGCATCCGTGCCGAGCTGTTCCAGCCCGGCCTGCAGATCATGCGTCCGGAGTTCTTCAACGAACTCACGACGATGCACGGCCTGATCATGGTGTTCGGCGCGATCATGCCGGCGTTCGTCGGCTTCGCGAACTGGATGATTCCGCTGCAGATCGGCGCGTCCGACATGGCGTTCGCGCGGATGAACAACTTCAGCTTCTGGCTGCTGCCGGTCGCGGCGGTGCTGCTGGTCGGCTCGTTCTTCGCGCCGGGCGGCGCGACGGCCGCCGGCTGGACGCTGTACGCGCCGCTGTCGACGCAGATGGGCCCGGGCATGGACTTCGCGATCTTCGCGGTGCACATCATGGGCGCGTCGTCGATCATGGGCGGCATCAACATCGTCGTGACGATCCTGAACATGCGCGCGCCGGGCATGACGCTGATGAAGATGCCGATGTTCGCGTGGACCTGGCTGATCACCGCGTACCTGCTGATCGCCGTGATGCCGGTGCTGGCAGGCGCGATCACGATGGTGCTGTTCGACCGTCACTTCGGCACGTCGTTCTTCAACGCGGCAGGCGGCGGCGACCCGGTCATGTACCAGCACATCTTCTGGTTCTTCGGCCACCCCGAGGTGTACATCATGATTCTGCCGGCGTTCGGGATCGTGTCGCAGGTGATCCCGGCGTTCTCGCGCAAGACGCTGTTCGGCTATAGCTCGATGGTGTACGCGACGGCCTCCATCGCGATCCTGTCGTTCATGGTCTGGGCGCACCACATGTTCGCGACCGGCATGCCGGTCACCGGCCAGCTGTTCTTCATGTACGCGACGATGCTGATCGCGGTGCCGACCGGCGTGAAGGTGTTCAACTGGCTCGCGACGATGTGGCGCGGTTCGATGACGTTCGAAACCCCGATGCTGTTCGCGATCGGCTTCCTGTTCGTGTTCACGTTCGGCGGCCTGACGGGCCTGATGCTCGCGATGGCGCCGCTCGACATCCAGTATCACGGCACCTACTTCGTGGTCGCGCACTTCCACTACGTGCTGGTCGCGGGTTCGCTGTTCGCGCTGTTCTCGGGCTGGTACTACTGGTCGCCGAAGTGGACGGGCTGGATGTACAACGAGACGCGCGGCAAGATCCACTTCTGGGCGTCGATGATCTTCTTCAACCTGACGTTCTTCCCGATGCACTTCGTCGGCCTCGCGGGCATGCCGCGCCGCTATGCGGACTACCCGGCGCAGTTCACGGACTTCAACCAGGTCGCGACGATCGGCGCATTCGGCTTCGGCCTCGCGCAGGTGTACTTCCTGTTCGCGGTCGTGCTGCCGGCCTACCGTGGCGGCGGCGAGCTGGAGAAGGCGTCGGACAAGCCGTGGGACGGCGCGACCGGCCTCGAATGGACGGTGCCGAGCCCGGCTCCGTTCCACACGTTCGAGCAACCGCCGCACGTCGAATAAGTTTCACCGCGCGTTCCGCCGCCGCCTGCCGCGCAGGCAGGCGCGGCGGACGCCGAACCGAAGTATCAGATGACCCGGAATCCACAACAAAGACGTACGCCCGAGCAGATCCGCGCGGGCAACAAGCGGCTCGGCCTGATCCTGCTCGTGATCGTCGCCGTCTTTTTTGTGGGTGTCGTGATCAAGCAGTGGTGGCTGTCCACTCACTGACGCAGAAACCGATGCAGTAGCGAGGAAGTTGTCGTATGTCGAAGCCGGAAGCGGGCGCCGCCGATCGCGCGTTCAACCGTTCGATGCTGGTGAAGCTGTTCGTCGTCGCCGCGCTGATGTTCGGGTTCGGCTTCGCACTGATTCCGATGTATCGCGCGATCTGTCAGGTCACGGGCATCAACAATCTGTTGCAGCGCGACGTCAGCGAGCGCGAGGCGAAGAACACGCAGGTCGACACCAGCCGGACGGTGTCGGTCGAGTTCGATGCGAATGCGCGCGGGCCGCTCGGCTTCAAGCCGGAGCACAACAGCCTCGACGTGCATCCGGGCGAGCTGACGACGATCGTGTACGACGTGACGAACGGGCAGGGCCGGCCGGTCGTCGCGCAGGCGATTCCGAGCTACGCGCCGAAGCAGGCGACGGAGTTCTTCAAGAAGATCGAGTGCTTTTGCTTCACGCAGCAGACGCTGGCCGCGAACGAGTCGCGCAAGATGCCGGTGGTGTTCGTGATCGATCCGAAGTTGCCGAAGGACGTGAAGACGATCACGTTGTCGTACACGTTCTTCGAACTGAATACGCCGGCAGTCGCAGCGCCGGCCGCGCCCGGAACGTCCGCGCAGCGTGCGGCGGCGAAGCCGGATGCATGACGACGGAGGCGGGACGATGACGGAGCCCACGCGCAGCGGCGGGTTCGGCCAGGCGCTCAGAGCGGTGCTGTGGTCGTTTTTCGGCGTGCGCAAGCGACGCGATCTCGAAGCCGACGCGACGCAGCTGAATCCGCTGCACGTGCTGATCGTCGCGCTGCTCGCCGCGGCCGCGTTCATCGGCGTGTTGATCCTGATCGTGCGCGCGGTGGTCGGCTGACGGACGGAACGATGCAATGCGCGGTGCCACGGCGCCGCGTGCAGGAAAGAGCGGCGGCGGTCGCGCCGCGCAAGAAATAAAGCCGGAGCGGTTTCCGGTACACAAATTGGACTGAAGTGGAGAATCAAGCATGAGCGGTCAAAACCAGACCCCGTACTATTTCGTGCCGCATCCGTCGCAGCATCCGATCAGCGCGGCCGTCGGCCTGCTGGTCATGCTCGGGTCGGTGGCGCTGTGGATCAACGGTCATGACTGGGCACCGTACACGGCGCTGCTCGGCCTGCTGTGGCTGCTCTTCACGCTGTACCACTGGTTCGGCGATTCGATCGCCGAGTCCGAAGGCGGGCACTACGGCAAGAACGTCGACAAGTCGTACCGCTGGAGCATGAGCTGGTTCATCTTCTCGGAAGTCATGTTCTTCGGCGCGTTCTTCGGCGCGCTGTTCTATGCGCGCGAAATCGCGCTGCATCAGCTCGGCAGCCTCGACTACAAGCTGATCTGGCCGGATTTCTCCGCCGTGTGGCCGAACGAAGGCCCGGCCGCGCTCGCCGGTCACTTCAAGACGATGGGCCCGTGGCCGATCCCGACGCTGAACACCGCGCTGCTGCTGTCGTCGGGCGCGACGCTGACGGTGTCGCACCACGCGCTGCGCGACGATCACCGCAAGAAGGCGATCGCATGGCTCGCGGCAACGCTCGTGCTCGGCGTCTGCTTCCTGTTCCTGCAGGGCTTCGAGTACTTCCACGCGTACAACGAACTGAACCTGACGCTCGGCTCGGGCATCTACGGCTCGACGTTCTTCCTGCTGACGGGCTTCCACGGCTTCCACGTGTTCCTCGGCGGCACGATGCTCGCGGTCGTGCTGGTGCGGATGATCCGCGGCCACTTCAAGCCCGATCATCATTTCGCGTTCGAAGGTGCCGCGTGGTACTGGCACTTCGTCGACGTCGTCTGGCTCGGCCTGTACGTCGTCGTCTACTGGCTGTAAATGGACGAACGGCCCGCGCAGCGATGCGCGGGCCGTTTTCATTGGTGCGGACGGGGCAGCGGCTGGCTGCCGGCGATCAGCACCGCCCCGGCGCCGCCGCGACTCAGTCAGGCGGCGCTTTTGCTTGGCGGCGCGGCGATGCGGCGAAATGCCACAGCGGCCACGGCGGCATCAACGTCCGATCGGCAGCCCGGTCGAATGGATCCAGCCCATCCAGTTCGCGAACAGGATGAACAGGAACAGCGAGATCGACAGCCCGACGCGGGTGGCGAGCGACCAGACCATGCGCTTCGTATGGCCGCGGTCGTGCATCATGAAATAGAGCGCCGAGCCCATGCTGGCAATGATGAGGACGAAGGCGATGGGAACGAGTATGTGCATGACACGAGCCGGACGACGGCAATTCGAAAGGAAGAGGATAATTATCGCACTTCGCTTTTGCGCGTGCGCCTCGCGGGCAGTGCGATGAAGATCCGCTGGCTGCCTGCGCTGCTGATTCTCGCCGTCGTCGCGGTCACGATCCGGCTCGGCTTCTGGCAGCGCGACCGCGCACACCAGAAGGAAGCGTTGCAGGCGAACATCGTGCGCTACGAGCACGCGGCGCCCGTCGACGTCGGCGCGCAGCCGATTCCGCTCGCGGAGATCGAGTTTCACCGCGTCCGCGCGAAGGGCCGCTTCATTCCCGAGCAAGCGGTGTTCCTCGACAATCGGCCGTATAACGACCAGCCGGGCTTTTACGTCGTGATGCCGTTTAAACTCACGGGCGGCGGCTACGTGCTGGTCAATCGCGGCTGGCTGCCGCGCAACATCGCGGATCGCACCGCGATCGAGCCGTTCGCCACGCCGGCCGGCGACATCGAGATCGAAGGCATCGCGCGCGCCGACGCAACGCGCGCGTTCGAACTCGGCGAAGGCGGTTCCGCGCCGCATCAGAAGATTCGGCAGAACCTGGACGTCGCCGCGTATGCGAAGGAAACCGGGCTGCCGCTGCAGCCGTTCGTGATCCAGCAGACGAGCGACGACGGCGACAAGCTCGTGCGCGACTGGCCGGCGGCGACGACCGGCGTCGAGCGCAATTACGGTTACATGTTTCAGTGGTGGGGCATGGCGGCGGCCGCGCTGGGTTTCGGCCTGTACGCGGCGCGGCGTGCGGCGAAGAAATCGGCCGGCGCGTGAGCGCGATGCCCGGACGCGGCGCCTGCGCCGCGCGTTCGTTTCGAGAGGTCTGATTTGTCGATCCAATCTTCCCGTCGGGATCCGGCGGCCACGCCGGTTTCGCCGGCGGCCCGCAAGCGCGGCCGCTGGATGCTCGTGCTGCTCGGGCTCGTTTGTGCGGCGCCGATGCTCGCGTCCTACTTCACCTACTACGTGATCAAGCCGAAGGGCGGCTCGACCAACTACGGCACGCTGATCGAGCCGCAGCGGCCGATTCCGGCGAACCTCGTCGTGACCGACGAGACCGGCAAGCAGGTGCCGCTCGCGTCGCTGCGCGGCGTGTGGCTGTTCGTGATGACCGACCGCAGCGCCTGCGACGAAGCGTGCGTGAAGAAGCTCTATTTCATGCGGCAGATCCGCGTCACGCAGGCGGGCGAGCGGCACCGGATCACGATGGTGTGGCTGCGCAGCGATGCGGGCGCGGTCCCGCAGAAGGTGCTCGACGCGTATCCGGATACACGGCGCCTCGTCGCCGATCCGGCTGCGGTCGCCGCGTGGCTGCCCGCCGATACCGGCACGCAGGATACCGACCATCTGTACCTGGTCGACCCGAACGGCAATCTGATGATGCGTTTCCCGAAAGACCCGAACCCCAGCAAGATCAAGACGGACGTCACGAAGCTGCTGAAGTGGTCGAGCATCGGTTAACTCGACACGACGAGGCACCATGTCCTATTTGCTGCAACTCGGCCTGATCGGCATCTGCATCGCGCTGCTGCCGCTGTCGCACGTGTGGGTGAAGGCCGACGACGACAAGTTCCGCAAGCTCGTGTGGGTCACCACCTTCCTGACGCTCGACCTCGTGATGTTCGGCGGCTTCACGCGGCTGACCGATTCGGGCCTCGGCTGCCCCGACTGGCCCGGCTGCTACGGCACGTCGTCGCCGTTCATCGCGCATGCGGCGATCACGGCAGCGCACCAGGCGATGCCGACCGGCCCCGTCAGCATGACCAAGGCGTGGATCGAGATGATCCACCGCTATTTCGCGATGGCGATCGGCGTGCTGATCATCGCGCAGGTCGTGATCGCGTGGTCCGCGAAGCTGCGCCGCCGCCCGCTGCACGTGTCGCCGTGGTGGCCGACGAGCCTGCTGCTGCTGATCGTCGTGCAGGGCATCTTCGGTGCGTGGACGGTCACGATGAAGCTGCAGCCGGTGATCGTCACGACGCACCTGCTGCTCGGCCTCACGCTGCTTGGCACGCTCGGCTGGCTCGCCGCGCGCCAGACGCCGCTGCCCGCGCACGACCCGGAAGCCGGCCGCTATCGTGCGGCCGCGCTCGCGGCGCTCGTGCTGCTCGTCGTGCAGATCGCGCTCGGCGGCTGGGTCAGCACGAACTACGCAGTGCTTGCCTGCACCGACTTCCCGACCTGCAACGGCCAGTGGATTCCGCCGATGAACTTCGAGCAGGGCTTCCATCTGTGGCGCGCGCTCGGGATGACGCGCGACGGCGAGGCGATCACGCAGGACGCGCTCGTCGCGATCCACTGGACGCACCGGACGTTCGCGTTCGTCGTCGTCGCGTATCTGATCGCGTTCGCGCTGAAGATGCGCCGCTTCGCGTCGCTGCGGCGGCCCGCGAACGGCGTGCTGCTGGTCGTCGTACTGCAGTTCGTGACCGGGCTGACCAACATCGTGCTGCAGTGGCCGCTGCCGGTCGCGGTCGCGCACAACGGCGGCGCCGCGATCCTGCTGCTGCTCGTCGTCATGTTAAACTTTCGCATCCTTTCAAGCCGCCCCGGCCGTGTCGTGCAGCCTGCGCGCGACGCCGCCGCGGCGTGACCGTCCCATGCAAAGCACCCTCTCCCAATCGCCCGGTAGCCGCTTTTCCCAGTACATGGCGCTGACGAAGCCGCGTGTCACGCAGCTTGCGGTGTTCTGCGCGGTGATCGGCATGTTCCTCGCGACGCCGGGCATGGTGCCGTGGCATGTGCTGATCGGCGGCACGGTCGGCATCTGGCTGCTGGCCGGCGCCGCGTTCGCGATCAACTGCCTCGTCGAACAGAAGGTCGACGCGATGATGCGCCGCACCGCGTGGCGCCCGTCCGCGCGCGGCGAGATCACGACGCCGCAGATCCTGCTGTTTTCGGCCGTGCTCGGCAGCCTCGGCGCATGGACGCTCTACACGTTCACGAACGCGCTGACGATGTGGCTGACGATCGCGACCTTCGTCGGCTACGCGGTGATCTACACGCTGCTGCTCAAGCCGATGACGCCGCAGAACATCGTGATCGGCGGCGCGTCGGGTGCGATGCCGCCGGCGCTCGGCTGGGCGGCGGTCACGGGCGCCGTGCCGGGCGACGCGTGGATCCTCGTGCTGATCATCTTCGTGTGGACGCCGCCGCATTTCTGGGTGCTCGCGCTGTATCGCCGCAAGGATTACGAAAACGCGGGCCTGCCGATGCTGCCCGTCACGCACGGCGAGAAGTTCACGCGGCTGCACATCCTGCTCTACACGGTGATCCTGTTCGCAGTCACGATGATGCCGTTCATCTCGGGGATGAGCGGCGCCGTCTACCTGACGAGCGCGGTGCTGCTCGGCGCGGTGTTCCTCGCGTATGCGTGGAAGATCTACCGCGATTATTCGGACGAACTCGCCCGCAAGGCCTTCCGTTATTCGATCGTCTATCTGTCGCTGCTGTTTGCCGCGCTGCTCGCCGATCACTACGCGCGCCCGCTGCTCGGCGTGTAACCGCACGGTTTGAACGCAATGCTCCACTCATGGTTCGGGCGCCGCACGCGCCAGCGCTGGGCGCTCGTCTGCGCATTCGCGGCGGCGCTGCTGCTCGCCGCCTGCGACAACGCGCCGAAATTCCAGAATCTCGACATCACCGGCAACACGCAGTTCGGCAGCGATTTCGCGTTGCCCGATACGACCGGCAAGGTGCGCACGCTCGCCGACTTCAAGGGCAAGGCCGTCGTGATGTTCTTCGGCTATACGCACTGCCCTGACGTGTGCCCGACGACGATGGCCGAATTGTCCGAAGCGCTGAAGCAGCTCGGGCCCGATGCCGCGAAGCGCGTGCAGGTGCTGTTCGTGACGGTCGATCCCGAGCGCGACACGCCCGCGCTGCTCGGCCAGTATGTGCCCGCGTTCGATCCGTCGTTCATCGGGCTGCGTCCGGCCGACGACGCGCAGCTGAAGAAGGTGACGAAGGATTTCCGCGTCTATTACGCGAAAGTGCCCGGCAAGACGCCGGGCAGCTACACGATGGATCACACGGCCGCGAGTTACGTGTTCGATCCGGACGGCAAGCTGCGCCTGTTCGTGCGCGACGGCCAGGGCCCCGGCCCGTGGGTGCACGACCTGAAGCTGCTGATCGGCTGATCGGCCGGCATGCCGTGCCTGTCCGGGCGTTCGACCCGGCAGGCGCGTGACGGCCGCGAGCCGCCGTCACGCATTCCTTCTGTTCCTTCTTTTTCTCCCGCCTTTTTGCTCATCGCCCTTGTCGGTGCATGCGCGCCGTACATGCAGGGCGGCGCCGGCGCGCATCGCCCGTATCGCGTTACGGCAGCGCCGGCACGTTGAAGCCGGTCGCCGCGCGCGTGATGCGGAATTCCGTCACGCGATAGGTCGCGAGCCCTTCGGTGACGAACGGATCGGTCTGCAGGATCGCTTCCAGCGCGTCGCGATCGATGCGCGCCGCGAGGATCACGCCGCCTGCGCGCGGCACCTTCGGCCCGGCCGCGATGAAGATGCCCTTGTCGAGCAGCGGCTGCAGATACGCGCGGTGGCGTTCGAGCGCGTCGTCGATGCGCTCGAGCGACGCGGTGTAGTGGATGTCGATGACGTACATGTCGAAATGGCCTCGGAGTGTCGCCGGCGCATTGCGCGCACCGGCCAGCGGACCTTTGTAGCACAGCGGGCGTTCGCTGTCGTGCCGGGCGCCCGCGTCGTATTCAAGTTGTAAGCGCCACTGCCGTAAATACGGGGGCAACCGTTTGCGCGCGGCGGCCTGCGCGCGCATCGACATCGACAACAGGGCACCTCCGATGAGCAGAATGAGTTTGAATCGCAAGCTATGGCTCGCGCTTGCGCTGGTATGGATCGGTCTGCTCGGCGTTGGCGCGTGGAGCGCGTACGAAACGCGCGCGACGATGCTGGCCGAGCGCAAGGAAGGGATCACGAATCTCGTCGACGCGGCGGCCGGCATCGTGAAGTCGTACTACGCGCTCGCGCAGAGCGGCACGCTGCCGGAGGCCGATGCGAAGCGCGACGCGCTCGCGAGCCTCGCCGCGATGCGCTACGGCGACGCGGGCTACGTCTTCGTGATGGATTCGAAGCCGGTCGTGCTGATGCATCCGACGCTGCCGAAACTCGTCGGCACGCAGGTCGGCGATTATCTCGACCCGGACGGCAAGCCGTTGTTCGTGACGATTTTGAATGCCGCGAAGGCGACCGGCAGCGGCTTCGCCGAATATCGCGGCCGGCTGCCGCACAGCGAGACCGCGGTGCCGAAGATCAGCTACGTCACGCGCTTCGCGCCGTGGGACTGGAACATCTCGAGCGGCGTGTTCGTGAAGGACATCGATACCGTCTACTACCGGACGCTCGCCGGCCACCTCGTCGTCGTGCTCGTGATCGGCGTCCTGATCAGCGCGGCGATGTTCGTGATCATCCGCAACGTGCGCGGCAGCCTCGGCGGCGAGCCCGATGCGGCGGCCGCGCTCGCGATGCGCATCGCGCAGGGCGACCTGACGCAGCCGGTGCCTGTGCGTACCGGCGACCGCACCAGCATGATGGCCGCGATGCGCGACATGCAGGCGCGGCTGCAGGCGACGATGCGCGGGATTCGGCAGTCGGCCGAGTCGATCGCGGCCGCGAGCCGCCAGATCGCGGCCGGCAACGACGATCTCTCGCAGCGTACCGAGGAGCAGGCCGCGTCGCTCGAGGAAACGGCCGCGAGCATGGAGCAGCTGACGGCGACCGTGAAGCAGAACGCGGACAACGCGCGGCAGGCGAGCGGACTCGCGAACAACGCATCGGAGATCGCGCGCACGGGCCACGACGTCGTGAGCCGCGTGATCGTCACGATGGGCGAGATCGACGACAGCTCGCACAAGATCGCCGACATCATCGGCGTGATCGAAGGGATCGCGTTCCAGACCAACATCCTCGCGCTGAACGCGGCCGTCGAGGCGGCGCGTGCGGGCGAGCAGGGGCGCGGCTTTGCGGTCGTCGCCGGCGAAGTGCGTTCGCTTGCGCAGCGCAGCGCGACGGCCGCGAAGGAAATCCGCGAACTGATCGTCGACTCGGTCGAGCGCGTGCGCAACGGATCGACGCTCGTCGGCCAGGCCGGCACGACGATGGGCGAGATCCTGCAGGCGGTCGCGCGCGTGACCGACATCATGGGCGAGATCGCCGCCGCGTCGGAGGAGCAGGCGAGCGGGATCACGCAGGTCGGACGCGCGGTCACGCAGATGGACCAGGTCACGCAGCAGAATGCGGCGCTCGTCGAGCAGGCGGCCGCGGCGGCCGCGTCGCTGCAGGAGCAGGCCGGGCGGCTGCGCGATGCGATCGGCGCGTTCCGTGTCGGCGATTCGGCCGAAGCGGCGCCGCGTGCGTCGCGTCCCGCGCGTCCGCACGCCGACGAACCGGCCATCGAGCGGCACGACGCCGACAGCGAGACGGTCGCCGCCTGACGCGCGGCGTGCCGCGCGCACCGGGACACGGCGACACGGCCCGGCCGGGCGGGGCGGAGCGGAGCGGCCGGGGCGGCGGCTCTGACGAAACGGCCGGCGCTGCGGCCCGCGCCGGCACCGTCGCGGTGCATACCCATATGAGCGGGATGTATTTCACTTCCCGCCGATCCTGTGACACCATTTGCCCCTTGCTGCGAGTCGGGGGATACCCGTATCGCGCCCCATTTCCAGTTTGCAAGAAAGCGAGAAACCAGATGAAGCGTCGCAGTCTCCTGAAAGTCTTTTCCGTGCTGGCCGCCGGTGCCGCGCTGACGATGTCGGCGGGCGCGCACGCCGAAGACAAGGTCATCAAGGTCGGCACGGTCGCCGGTCCGGATGCCGAGGTGTGGCAGGTCGTGCAGAAGGTGGCGAAGGAGAAGGAAGGCCTGAACGTGAAGGTCGTCGAGTTCAACGACTACGTGCAGCCGAACGCGGCGCTCGACGCGGGCGATCTCGACGCGAACAGCTTCCAGCACCAGCCTTATCTCGACAGCCAGGTGAAGCAGCGCGGCTACAAGATCGTGACGGTCGGTCTGACCTACATCTCGCCGATCGGCGTTTATTCGAAGAAGTTCAAGTCGCTGAAGGAGCTGCCGCAAGGCGCGAAGATCGCGGTGCCGAACGATCCGTCGAACGAGAACCGCGCGCTGCTGCTGCTGCAGGCGCAGGGCGCGATCAAGCTGAAGGCCGGCGCCGGCACGGGCGGCAACAACGCGACGGTGCTCGACATCGCCGACAATCCGAAGAAGCTGAAGATCTCCGAGCTCGACGCCGCGCAACTGCCGCGCGTGCTGCCGGACGTCGACGCGGCCGTGATCAACACGAACTACGCGCTCGCCGCGAACCTGCAGCCGACGAAAGACGCGATCGCGCTCGAGTCGCTGACGAGCCCGTACGCGAACGTGATCGCCGTGCGCACGAAGGACAAGGATCAGCCGTGGGTGAAGAAGCTGGTCAAGGCGTACCAGTCGCCGGAGGTGAAGGAATTCATCAAGAAGCAGTTCAAGGGTTCGATGGTCGCGTCGTTCTGAACGCGATCGGACGATCGAACGAAGGCCTGCCTGCGTGCAGGCCTTTTTTTCGTCCGGCGGCGGGCAGGGCGTGCCCGTCCGCTACGCATGATCGGGAGCGGCCGACAAGGCCCGAAGGGCCGCCGAAACGACAGGGCCTGCCTCGTGCAGCCGCCCTTTTCGCGAACGACAAGCGCCGCGCGGCCGGCCGTGTCTGCATGACGGCGCTCACATCTCGCCGCGCCGCGAGCAGATCGCCATGATCTGCTGGATCGCATAGTTGTCGCGCACGCCGGGCAGCGACTGCACGATGCACTCGTGATAGCGCCGCTCGCGCGGCAGCAGCATCGCGCTGTTGCGGTACAGCGCGTCGCACGAGCGCTGGATCAGTTGCGCCGCCGCGCCGTTGCGGCTCTCGCGCAGCGCCTGCAGCATGCACTGGTCGTATTGCGCGTCGCCGTCGGCGAGGCCGGATGCGGCGGCCGGCGGCGGCGACAGCGCGGCGGCGATCGAGATCGCGGCAACGGTCGCGATCGAGCGGAGATCCGGAGGCATGGGCGTCCCGATGACATGAAAGGGCCGCCGACAGCATAGCGTAAAGCGCTGCACGCGTCGGGCCGCGTCGGGCCGCGGCGGCGGCGCGGCGCACGAAAGCGCGGAGTCAGGCGGTGGTCTGCGGAAATGGTATGCTCGTGCGTTCGCCGCCGCGTGCCTTCCCGGGGCACGCACGCGGGCCGGCCGCCGCCGTTTCGCGCGGGCGGTGCCCGCCGCGGCGCGAAATCCATCATCCAGAACCGACAATACGGGGGAGACTCACCCATGAAGCGTTTCAAGACTTTCGCGATCCGTTCGATCACGGCCGGCGTGGCCGCACTCGCGCTCGCCGGCGCCGCGCACGCGCAAACCGTCAAGGTGCTGTCGATCGTCGATCACCCGGCACTCGATGCGATCCGCGACGGCGTGCGTGCCGAACTGAAGGCGGAAGGCTACGGCGACGACAAGCTCAAGTGGGAATACCAGAGCGCGCAGGGCAACACCGGCACGGCCGCGCAGATCGCGCGCAAGTTCGTCGGCGACCAGCCCGACGTGATCGTCGCGATCGCGACGCCGGCCGCGCAGGCGGTCGTCGCGGCCACCAAGAGCGTGCCGGTCGTCTATTCGGGCGTGACCGATCCGGTCGCAGCGCAGCTCGTGAAGGGCTGGGGTCCGTCGGGCACCAACGTGACGGGCGTGTCGGACAAGCTGCCGCTCGATCGCCAGGTCGCGCTGATCAAGCGCGTCGTGCCGAAGGCGAAGACGGTCGGCATGGTCTACAACCCGGGCGAGGCGAATTCGGTCGTCGTCGTGAAGGAGCTCAAGGAGATTCTCGCGAAGCAGGGCATGACGCTGAAGGAAGCGGCCGCGCCGCGCACCGTCGACATCGGCCCGGCCGCGAAGAGCCTGATCGGCAAGGTCGACGTGATCTACACGAATACCGACAACAACGTCGTGTCCGCGTACGAAGCGCTCGTGAAGGTCGCGAACGAGGCGAAGATTCCGCTCGTCGCCGGCGACACCGACAGCGTGAAACGCGGCGGCATCGCGGCGCTCGGCATCAACTACGGCGACCTCGGCCGGCAGACGGGCAAGGTCGTCGCGCGTATCCTGAAGGGCGAGAAGCCGGGCACGATCGCCTCCGAGACGAGCAGCAACCTCGAGCTGTTCGTGAACACGGGCGCGGCGGCGAAGCAGGGCGTGACGCTCTCGCCGGATCTCGTGAAGGAAGCGAAGACGGTCATCAAGTAAGCCGCAGCCTGCCGGCTGCGCCCGAAGGCCCGATCGGGGCCTGCTCGACACCGCCGGACGGGCGGCCCCCACCGGGGCCGCTCGTTCGCTTGGCCCGGCCGCACACGTCCGGCCGGGAGGCAACAGGATTTTCCATCATGTCTCTGTTCTCGTTTCTGGGTGCGCTGGAGATCGGCCTGATCTTCAGTCTCGTCGCCCTCGGGGTGCTGATCTCGTTTCGCATCCTCAATTTCCCCGACCTGACCGTCGACGGCAGCTTTCCGCTCGGCGGCGCGGTCGCCGCGACGCTGATCTCCGCCGGCTACGACCCGTTCACGTCGACCTGTCTCGCGATCGTCGCGGGCGCGCTCGCCGGGTTCGTGACGGGCTGGCTCAACGTGCGCCTGAAGATCATGGATCTGCTCGCCAGCATCCTGATGATGATCGCGCTCTATTCGGTGAACCTGCGGATCATGGGCCGTCCGAACGTGCCGCTGATCACCGAGCCGACCGTCTTCACGGTGCTGCAGCCCGACTGGCTGCCCGACTACGTGCTGCGTCCGGCGCTGCTCGCGCTCGTCGTCGTGGTCGCGAAGCTCGGCCTCGACTGGTTCTTCTCGTCGCAGCTCGGTCTCGCGATGCGCGCGACCGGCGCGAATCCGCGGATGGCGCGCGCGCAAGGCATCGCGACGGGCCGCGCGACGCTCGCCGGGATGGCGCTGTCGAACGCGCTCGTCGCGCTCGCCGGCGCGCTGTTCGCGCAGACGCAGGGCGGCGCCGACATCTCGATGGGGATCGGCACGATCGTGATCGGGCTCGCGGCGGTGATCATCGGCGAGACGCTGCTGCCCGCGCGCCGGCTCGTGCTGACGACGCTCGCGGTCGTGCTCGGCGCGATCGTCTATCGCTTCTTCATCGCGCTCGCGCTGAACAGCGAATTCATCGGCCTGAAGGCGCAGGACCTGAACCTCGTGACGGCTGCGCTCGTCACGATCGCGCTGGTGCTGCCGGCGACGCGCAAGAAGCTGTTCGCGCGCAAGAACGGAGGGGCATGACATGCTGTCCGCACAAGATCTCAAACTCACGTTCAATCCCGGCACGCCGATCGAGACGCGCGCGCTGCGCGGGCTGTCGCTCGAGATTCCCGACGGCCAGTTCGTCGCGGTGATCGGTTCGAACGGCGCCGGCAAGTCGACGTTCCTGAATGCGATCAGCGGCGACCAGCGCGTCGATTCGGGCCGCATCGCGATCGACGGCACGGACGTCACGCGCCAGCCCGCATGGGACCGTGCGCATCTCGTCGCGCGCGTGTTCCAGGATCCGATGGCCGGCACCTGCGAGGCGCTGACGATCGAGGAGAACATGGCGCTCGCGATGGCGCGCGGCGCGCGGCGCGGGTTTCGCGCGGCGCTCGATCGTCCGTCGCGCGAGCTGTTCCGCGACAAGCTGCGCCTGCTGAACCTCGGCCTCGAGAACCGGCTGACCGACCGGATCGGGCTGCTGTCGGGCGGCCAGCGTCAGGCGGTGAGCCTGCTGATGGCGTCGCTGCGACCGTCGCGGATCCTGCTGCTCGACGAGCACACGGCCGCGCTCGATCCGAAGACGGCCGCGTTCGTGCTGGAGTTGACCGCGCGCATCGTCGCCGACAGCAAGCTGACGACGATGATGGTCACGCACAGCATGCGGCAGGCGCTCGATTACGGCGATCGCACGGTGATGCTGCATCAGGGGCAGGTCGTGCTCGACGTGTCGGGCGACGCGCGTCGCGGGCTCGACGTGCCGGATCTGCTGCAGATGTTCGAGAAGGTGCGGCACGAGCAGCTCGACGACGACGCGCTGCTGCTGGGCTGAGCGCCCGCTCGGCCGATCGGGCCGCCGCGGCTGGCGCGCAGCGTGCGCGTCGCCGCGGCGGCCCGCGTCGTTTGCGGGCGCATAGCCGCCTGGGGGCGGCTCCGGCAATCTGCATGACCCTTTTTGTTGAGGCCTGACAGCGCCCAACGCGATCCTCTATACTGTATATCTATACAGCATCGAGTCGCATGATGTCCGCTTCATCCCTGTCCCCCGAATCCCTTCATCCGTCGCTCTGGCGCGGCTCGCAGCTCGCGCGCGGCGGTCCGCGCACGATCGACACGGGCTTCGCGCCGCTGTCCGCCGAACTGCCGGGCGGCGGCTGGCCGGTCGGCGGGCTGATCGAGCTGCTGGCCGCGCAGCCGGGCTGCGGCGAGATGCGGCTGCTCGCGCCCGCGCTCGCGCGCACCGTCAGCGCGCGGCGGCCGCTCGCGCTCGTCGCGCCGCCGCAATGGCCGCATGCGGCCGCGCTCGCCGCGCTCGGCGTGCCGCCGGAGTCGCTGCTGTGGCTGCGCGCCGGCAGCCGCATCGATGCGTTGTGGGCCGCCGAGCAGGCGCTCAAGACCGGCTGCTGCGGCGCGCTGCTGCTATGGCAGGATGCGCGGCCCGACGCGCTGCGGCGTCTGCATCTCGCGGCCGCGCGCACCGGCGACACGCTGTTCGTGATGCTGCGCCCGCTGTCGGCCGCGCGGCAGCCGTCGCCTGCGGTGCTGCGCGTCGCGCTGTATCCGGCGCCGGGCGGCGTGTCGCTCGACATCGTGAAGCGCCGCGGGCCCGCGCGCAGCGAGCCGCTCGAACTCGACCTGCCGTCGCCCATCGTGGAGAGCCGCTATGCGCGTCTTGCTCGGCATCCATCTGCCGCGCCTGCCGCTCGACGTGTGCGCCGCGCCGCCGTCTGACGGCGATGCGGGCGGCGCCGGCTGTGCGGTGCTCGAGCAGGGCGTCGTGCTGATCGCCGATGCGGCCGCGCGGCGGCAGGGCGTGCGCGCGGGCATGAAGCGCGGCGGCGTGCTGACGCTCGCACCCGACACGCAGCTCGTCGAACGCGATCCCGCGCGCGAAGCCGATGCGCTGCGCGCGGTCGCGCTCGCGCTGCTGCGCTTTTCGCCGAACGTCGCACTGGCCGACGAAGCGACGCTCGTCGTCGACGTCGGCCCGAGCCTGCGCCTGTTCGGCGGCTTGCCGTCGCTGTGCCGGCAAGTGCGCGCCACGCTCGCGGCGCTCGGCTATGCGGCACGCATGTCCGCCGCGCCGACCGCCGGCGGCGCGTGGCTGCTTGCGCGCGCGTCGGCCCGTATGCGCAGCCGGCGCCGCGTCGCGCGCCGCGCATCGCTCGTTCGCGCGCTCGACGCGCTGCCCTGCGTGCTGCTGCCCGACGCGCGTCCGTATGCGGGCTGGTTCGACGGCCTCGGCTGCCGCACGCTCGCCGATCTGCGCGGGCTGCCGCGCAAGGGGCTGCAGCGCCGTTGCGGGCCGGCGCTGCTGGCCGCGCTCGATCGCGCCTATGGCGAGGCGGTCGAGCCGCTGGCATGGATGGCGGTGCCGCCGGTGTTCGACGTGCGGCTCGAATTGGCGGAGCGCGTCGACTATGCGGAAGCCGTGCTGTTCGTCGCGCGGCGTCTCGTCGTGCAGTTGTGCGGCTGGCTCGCCGCGCGGCAGTTGTCGCTGGCTGCGATGACGTTCGATCTCGAGCACGAGCGCGGCCGTCAGGCCGTGCCGCCCACGTCGCTCGAACTCGCGTTTGCGGCGCCCGTGCGCGACGAAGCGCATTTCATGCGGCTGCTCGGCGAACGGCTTGCGCGCGTCGAATTGCCGGCCGCGGTGATCGCGGTGCGCCTGAAGGCCACGCGCGTCGAATCGGTCGCGCCGCCGGCCGACGATCTGTTTCCCGAGCCGGGCGGCACGAAGGAGACGCGCGCGCGGCTGCTCGAACTGCTGGTCGCGCGGCTCGGCGCCGAGAACGTGCTGTGCGCGGCGCCGGTGGCCGATCATCGGCCCGAAGCCGCGAATCGCTGGCTGCCGCTCGATGCGCAGGCCGGCAAGCCGCCGGGCGCGCCGCCGGCGGTGCCGCCGCGTCCCGTATGGCTGCTGCCCGAGCCGTTGCCGCTGCTGATGCGCGAGAACCGGCCGGTGTTCCATACGCCGCTCAGGCCGATGTCATCGCCCGAGCGGATCGAGGCAGGGTGGTTCGACGGTCAAACGATCGCGCGCGATTACTACGTGGCGCAAGACGAAGAGGGCGCGTGCTACTGGATATTCAGGGAACGAATGAGCAGTCAGGCAGACCCGCACTGGTTTCTGCACGGCCTGTTCGGGTGAGCGGCGATGGTTGCGGAATCCCGGTTGCTGCCCGCTTATGCGGAGTTGTTCTGCCGTTCGAACTTTTCGTTCCTGCATGGCGCATCGCATGCAGAGGAACTGGTCGCGCGCGCCGTGAAGCTCCGCTATCGCGGCATCGCGATCACCGACGAATGCTCGCTCGCGGGCGCACCGCGGATGCATGTCGCGGCGCGGGCCGCCGGCTTGCCGCTGATCATCGGTTCGTACTTCGAGGTCACGCCGGATGAGGCTCCGCCCGGTCACGACCCGGGGCCCGGCGCATTCGGGCTGGTGCTGCTCGCGCAGAATCGCGAAGGCTACGGCAACCTGTCCGAGCTGATTTCATGGCGACGGATGGCCGCGCCGAAAGGCACGTACAAGCTGACGCCGCGCATGCTGTCGAGGCCGCCCGAGGAATTCGCGCACCTGCGCGGGATGCCCGACTGTTTTGCGATTCTCGTGCCCGTGTATCCGGTGCGCGCAGATGTACTCGACGCGCAGGTCGCGTGGTTTCGCGCGACGTTCGGCGAGCGTGCGCGGCTCGGGCTCGTGCAGCTGCAACGCGCGCTGGACGGCCCGCAGCGCGACGAGATTCGTGCGGCCGGCGCGCGGCGCGGCGTGCGCGTCGTCGCGCTCGGCGACGTGACGATGCACCGGCGCTCGTGCAAGCCGCTGCAGGACGTGATGACGGCGATCCGGCTCGGGACGCCGGTGTCCGAGTGCGGCTATGCGCTCGCGCCGAATGCGGAGCAGCATCTGCGTTCGCTTGCGCGTATCGCGAAGCTGTTTTCGGCGGACGAGATCGCGCAGACGTGTGCGATTCTCGATGCGTGTCATTTCGAACTCGATACGCTGCGCTACGAGTATCCGGACGAGATCGTGCCTCCCGGACATACGCCGACCAGTTATCTGGAACAGGAGACCAAGGCCGGCGCGATTGAACGTTATCCGCAGGGTGTGCCGGAGAAAGTGGAACAGCAGATCCGGTATGAACTCGATCTGATCGCGAAGCTGAGCTACGAACCGTTCTTCCTGACTGTCTACGACATCGTCAAATACGCGCGCAGCCGGAACATCCTGTGCCAAGGGCGCGGTTCGGCGGCGAATTCGGCCGTCTGTTATTGCCTCGGCATCACCGAGGTGGATCCCGAGCAGAGCACGCTGCTGTTCGAACGCTTCATCAGCGAGAATCGCGGCGAGCCGCCCGACATCGACGTCGACTTCGAGCATCAGCGGCGCGAGGAAGTGATTCAGCACATCTACGAAAAATACGGCAAGCATCGCGCGGCGATCGCGGCGGCCGTCTCGACCTATCGGCCGCGCGGCGTGCTGCGCGAAACCGGCAAGGCGCTCGGTGTCGATCCGATGCTCGTCGATCGTGTCGCGAAAGGGCATCGATGGTTCGACGGCAGCCGCGATCTGCTGCAGCAGTTCGAGATGGTCGGGCTCGATCCCGCGACGCCGCTGATCCGCACCTGGGCGGAGCTCGCCGCGCGGCTGCTCAATTTTCCGCGCCATCTGTCGCAGCACTCGGGCGGTTTCGTGATCAGCCGCGGCAAGCTCACGCGGCTCGTGCCGGTCGAGAATGCCGCGATGGACGGGCGGCGCGTGATCCAGTGGGACAAGGACGATCTCGAAGCGCTCGGCTTGCTGAAGGTCGACGTGCTCGCGCTCGGGATGCTGTCGGCGCTGCATCGCGCATTCGACATGATCACCGCGTGGCGCGGCCTGCAGCCGGACGGGAAGCCGTTCGGGTTCGACCACATTCCGCGCCACGACGACGACACCTACGACATGATCTGCCGCGCCGACACGGTCGGCGTGTTCCAGATCGAGTCGCGCGCGCAGATGTCGATGCTGCCGCGCCTGAAGCCGCGCGAATACTACGACCTCGTGATCCAGGTATCGATCGTGCGGCCTGGGCCGATTCAGGGCGGCGCCGTGCATCCGTATCTGAAGCGGCGCAGGATCGTGGCCGGCGAAGAAGAGGGCGAGGTCACGTATCCGAGCGACGCGCTCAAGGCGGTGCTCGAACGCACGCTCGGCGTGCCGATCTTCCAGGAGCAGGTGATGCAGATCGCGATCGTCGCGGCGGGCTTCACGCCGGACGAGGCCGATGCGCTGCGGCGCGCGATGGCCGCATGGAAGCGCAAGGGCGATCTCGGCAAATATCACGACCAGATCGTCAACGGGATGCTCGAGCGCGGATACACGCGCGAGTTCGCCGAGCAGATCTTCGAGCAGATCAAGGGCTTCGGCGAATACGGCTTTCCCGAGAGCCACGCGGCGAGCTTCGCGAAACTCGCGTACGCGAGCAGCTGGCTCAAATGCCACGAACCGGCGATCTTCGTTGCCGCGCTGCTGAACAGCCAGCCGATGGGCTTCTATGCGCCCGCGCAGCTCGTGCAGGATGCGCGGCGTCACGGCGTGACCGTGTTTCCGGTCGACGTGACGAAAAGCAACTGGGAGACCTCGCTCGAAGCGCTGCCCGGCGCCGCCCCGCCGGAGGGCGATCCCGCGGTGCGGCTCGGGCTGTCGCTCGTGCGCGGCTTCGGCGAGGCGGCCGTGCGGCGCATCGAAGCCGCACGCGCGGCCGGCCCGTTCGAGAGCGTCGATGCGCTCGCGCGCCGCGCCCGGCTCGAGCGTCGCGACCTCGAAGCGCTGGCTGCCGCGAACGCGCTCGCGACGCTCGCCGGCCACCGCCGCGACGCGTTGTGGCAGGCCGTCGCCGCGGCGCCGGATCGCGATTTGCTCGCTGCCGCGCCGATCGACGAAGCGGAGCGGCCGGCGCTCGGCGCGCCGTCGGAAGCCGACGAGATTCTCGCCGACTACGACACGACCGGCCTCACGCTGAACCGTCATCCGGTCGCGCTGCTGCGGCCCGCGCTGCGCGCGCGGCGGCTGTCGTCCGCGGCCGAGCTGCGCGACCGTCCGGACGGCCGGCTCGCGCGCGCATGCGGCATCGTGATCGCGCGGCAGATGCCGGGCACCGCGAAAGGCGTGCTGTTCATGACGCTCGAGGACGAAACGGGCTGCGTGAACGTGATCGTGCGCCCCGAGCTGCTCGCGCGGCAACGTCGCGAAACGCTCGATTCGCGCTTGCTCGCCGCGTCGGGCGTCTGGCAGGTCGTCAGCGACGTGAGGCACCTCGTCGCGCAGCATTTCGAGGATCTGACGCCGCTGCTCGGCGGCCTGCGCACGTCGACGCGCGAGTTCCAGTGAGGCACCGAGCCGGCCGCCCGCCGGCATGCGTCGCCGGTGCATACCAGTTTCGCGAACTGGTTCTATTCTGGTCCCGTTTCTTGCGGCCTAAACGCGTCGTTCGAGCCACCGGAATGCGCGCGCAGGCAGACCGATGCGGGTAAATCCCTATCCAGAATCGCGTTGTAAACAAAGGCTTTGCGGCAACTAAACCGCTTGCCGGACAAGGCTCCCGGCGATTTTCGACGCGCTAATACCAGTTCGTTGACTGGTATTATGGTGGTTATATAATGCGTTCACTTTCGACGGCTCGCGGTCGTCGTCCGACACTCGGAGGCACATGGAAACCGGCTGGTCCGAACTGGCGCCCGATCCGCTCAGCGATACGCCGCTCTATCTGCAGCTCGCCCGCAAGCTGGCCGGCGCGATTCACGGCGGCACCTGGCGGGCCGGCGAGGCGCTGCCGTCAGAGCGCGCGCTGTCGGCGTCGGTCGGCGTCTCGCGGATCACGGCGCGACGTGCGCTCGCGCTGCTGGTCGAGCAGGGCCTCATCAGACGCTCGCGCGGCGCGGGCAGCTTCATCACGCCGCGCGTCGCCGATCCGCTGTCGCGGCTCGTCGGCTTCACCGCGAAGATGCGCCAGCGCGGCTTCATGCCCGATTCGGTCTGGCTCGAGCGCCGGCTGCGCGCGGCGACGCGCGCGGAGCTCACGCATCTCGGCCTCGCGCCGGGCGCGATGGTTGCGCGGCTCGAACGGCTGCGCCGCGCGGACGGCATCGTGATGGCCGTCGAGCATTCGACGCTGCCGGCCGCGGTCGTGCCCGATCCGCTCGCGCTCGGCGCGTCGCTGTACGAATACCTCGAAGCGCGCGGCATGAACGTGGTGCGCGCGCTGCAGCACTTTCGCGCGGTCAACGCGACGCGCGAGATCGCGAAGTGGATGGCCGTGAAGCCGGGCGCCGCGCTGCTCGTGATCACGCGCATCGGCTACGGTGCCGACCAGCGCGCGATCGAAGTGACCGAAACGTATTGCCGCGACGACTACTACGACTTCGTCGCCGAACTGAAACGCTGACGCGCGACACTGCGCGCCGACATGCAACCGATTCGCACATCACGACGCGGATGCCCGCGTCGCCCGATCCTCAAGAGAACGTCATGCTGACTGGCAACATCCTGACTCCCGACGGCTGGATTCACGGCTCGCTCGACAGCGAGAACGGCCGCATCACCACCCTCGACGGCACGCCCGCCGATCCCGCGAAGAACGACGCGCCGTACATCCTGCCCGGTTTCATCGATCTGCACGTGCACGGCGGCGGCGGCGCCGACGTGATGGAAGGCGGCGACGCGATCGAGACGATCGCGCGCACGCACGCGCAGTTCGGCACGACGAGCCTGCTCGCGACGACGATGACCGCGCCGCGCGACGAACTGATGGACGTCGTCGCGAACCTCGGCACCGCGGCGCGCACGCGCACGCCCGGCGGCGCACGCGTGCTCGGCGTCCATCTCGAAGGCCCGTACATCAATCCCGGCAAGCTCGGTGCGCAGCCGGACGCGGCCGTGTCGGCGGTGCTCGACGAAGTGCTGAAGTATCTGTCGATCGCGCCGATCCGCGTCGTCACGCTCGCGCCGGAAATCGCCGGCCATATCGAGATCATCGGCGAGATGGCCGCGCGCGGCGTGCGCGTGCAGCTCGGCCACTCGCTCGCGACGTACGAAGATGCCGTCGCAGCGCTCAAGCACGGCGCGTGCGGCTTCACGCACCTGTTCAACGCGATGTCGCCGCTCCATCACCGCAATCCCGGCCTCGTCGGCGCGGCGCTCGCGCACGCCGAATACGCGGAAATCATTCCCGATCTGCTGCACGTGCATCCGGGCGCGATCCGCGCGGCGCTGCGCGCGATTCCGCGACTGTACGTCGTGACCGACAGCACGTCGGCGACCGGCATGCCCGACGGCGAATACCGGCTCGGCAGCCAGCACGTGACGAAGTGCCTCGGCGGCGTGCGTCTCGCCGACGGCACGCTCGCCGGCAGCACGCTGACGATGGACCAGGCATTGCGCAACCTCGTGTCGCTCGGTCTGCCGATCGCCGACGTGTCGAACCGGATGTCGCGCTATGCGGCCGACTACCTCGGTCTCGCCGATCGCGGCCGCCTCGAGCGCGGCGCGTGGGCCGACCTCGTCGTGTTCGATCGCGACCTGAACCTCACCGCGACCTACGTCGAAGGAGAATCGATTGTCGAATATGCTTAACGAAGCGCGCGAGTCCGCCCGGGTCGTCGCCGCGCAGCTTGCCGATACGACGCGCGTCGAAGCGCTCGCCGGCCAGCTGATGGATCATCCGCCGGCCGTCGCGCTGACGGTCGCGCGCGGCAGCTCCGATCATGCCGCGAGCTATTTCGCGAGCCTGACGATGAGCCGCCTCGGCGTGCCGGTCGCGTCGCTGCCGATGTCGGTCGCGACGCTGCAGCAGGCGCCGCTGAAGGTGCAGGACCAGCTCGCGATCGCGTTCTCGCAGTCGGGCAAGAGTCCCGATCTCGTCAATACGATGACCGCGCTGCGCGAAGCCGGCGCGCGCACGGTGGCGGCCGTCAACGTGCTGCCGTCGCCGCTCGCCGACGCGTGCGAGCATCAGTTGCCGCTGTTGGCCGGCCCCGAGCTGTCGGTCGCGGCGACGAAGAGCTATATCGCGATGCTGTCGCTGTCCGCGCAGATCGTCGCGTTCTGGCAGCGCGACGCGGCACTGATGACGGCGCTGCGCGGGCTGCCCGACGTGCTCGCGCAGGCGGGCGCGCTCGACTGGTCGCCGGCCGTCGACGCGCTCGCCGGCGTCGAGCGGATGATCGTGATCGGCCGCGGCCTCGGCCTCGCGATCGCGCAGGAAGCCGCGCTGAAGCTGAAGGAAACGTCCGGCATCCAGGCCGAGGCGTTCTCGAGCGCGGAGGTGCGTCACGGCCCGATGGAACTGATCGACCGCGACTACCCGCTGCTCGTGTTCGCGCCGCCGGGCCCCGAGCAGACCGGCCTGCTGCAGCTCGCCGACGACATGCGTGCCCGCGGCGCGGCCGTGCTCGTCGCGGCGCCCGCCGCCACGCCGGGCGCGACGCTGCCGCTCGCATCGTCCGCCCATCCGGCGCTCGACCCGATCGCCGCCATTCTTTCGTTCTACGTGATGGCGGCCGAGCTTGCCGTCGCGCGCGGCCGCAATCCCGACACGCCGCGCCACCTGAACAAAGTCACCGAAACGCACTGATAGCCGAGACAGCCGATGAGACGCGCCGAGGAGTCCCAGTTGAAGAGTTCCACCCACGATCAGATCGTCCTGCTCGCCCCGCTGACGGGGCCGATCGTCGCACTGGCCGACGTGCCCGATCCGGTGTTCTCCGGCGGGATGTTCGGCGACGGCATCGGCATCGATCCGCTTGCCGGCAAGCTGGTCGCACCGTGCGCGGGCATCGTGTCGCATCTCGCGCGCACGGGGCACGCGGTGACGATCACGACGCCGCACGGCGCGGAAGTGCTGCTGCACATCGGCATCGACACCGTCGAGCTGAACGGGCAGGGCTTCACCGCGCGCGTCGAAGCCGGCGCGCGCGTCGAAGCGGGCGACCTGCTGATCGAGTTCGATCAGGACGCGGTCGCGCGCACTGCGCACTCGCTGGTATCGGTGATCGCGATCGCGAATTCCGATGCGTTCGACGTGATCGAGCGCGCGAGCGGTTTCGCGACGGCCGGCGAGACGCCGCTGCTCACGCTGCGCGGCAAGGGCGAGGCCGCCGCGCAAGCCGCGCAGGCGGGCGCAGCCGCGATGAACGAAGTGCGGCGCGAGCTCGTGCTCACGCAGCCCGGCGGCCTGCATGCGCGGCCGGCCGCGCGTGCGCGCGAAGCGGCGCGCGGGCACGACGCGCACGTCGAAGTGCATTTCGACGGCCGCAAGGCGCCGATCGAAAGCGTCGTCGGCCTGCTCGGTCTCGGCGCGGGCGAACGTGCAACGGTCGTGCTCGTCGGCCGCGGCGCGCATGCGCAGCAGGCCGTCGATGCGGTTGCCGCCGAGCTGCTGCGCGAAGCGCACGGCGAGGCCGAGGAAAAGCCGGCGCGGCTGACGTCGCCGGCGCCGCAGCCGGTCGCGAACCGCAACGGCGCGCCGCTCGCGCCCAACACGCTCGCCGGAGTCTGCGCGGCGCCCGGCATCGCGGTCGGCACGCTGGTGCGGCTCGACGACGCCGACATCGTGCCGCCCGAACAGGCCGCCGGCACGCCGGCCGCGGAAAGCCGCCGTCTCGATCAGGCGCTGAAGACGGTCGATGCGGAGCTCGACGGCACCGTGCGCAGCGCATCGGCGCGCGGCGCGGTCGGCGAAGCGGGCATCTTTGCGGTGCACCGCGTGCTGCTCGAGGATCCGACGCTGATCGACGCGGCGCGCGACCTGATCAGCCTCGGCAAGAGCGCGGGCTTCGCCTGGCGCGCGACGATCCGCACGCAGATCGACACGCTGTCGAAGCTCGACGACGCGCTGCTCGCCGAGCGCGCGGCTGACCTGCGCGACATCGAGAAGCGCGTGCTGCGCGCGCTCGGCCACACGAGCGGCGCGGTACGCGCGCTGCCCGACGAGGCCGTGCTCGCGGCCGAGGAATTCACGCCGTCCGATCTGTCGTCGCTCGATCGCGCGCGCGTGACCGCGCTCGTGATGGCGCGCGGCGGCGCGACCTCGCATGCGGCGATCATCGCGCGGCAGCTCGGCATTCCGGCGCTCGTCGCGGTCGGCGACGCGCTGTACGCGATTCCGGACGGCACGCAGGTCGTCGTCGATGCGAGCGCCGGGCGGCTCGAACATGCGCCGACCGCGCTCGACGTCGAACGCGCGCGCCACGAGCGCGAGCGTCTGGCCGGCGTGCGCGAAGCGAACCGCCGGATGGCCGGCGCGGCGGCCGCGACCGCCGACGGCCGCGCGATCGAAGTGGCCGCGAACATCGCGACGCTCGACGACGCGAACACCGCCGTCGACAACGGCGCGGATGCAGTCGGCCTGCTGCGCACCGAGCTGATGTTCATCCACCGGCAGGCCGCGCCGACGATGCTCGAACATCAGCAGAGCTATCAGGCGATCGTCGACGCGCTGCAGGGCCGCACCGCGATCATCCGCACGCTCGACGTCGGGGCCGACAAGGAGGTCGACTACCTGACGCTGCCGCCGGAACCGAATCCCGCGCTCGGACTGCGCGGCATTCGCCTCGCGCAGCTGCGTCCCGATCTGCTCGACGATCAGTTGCAGGGCCTGCTCGCGGTCAAGCCGTTCGGTGCGGTGCGCATCCTGCTGCCGATGGTCACCGATGCGGGCGAACTGGTGCGGCTGCGCAAGCGCATCGACGAATTCGCGCGCGCGCAGGGCCGCACCGAGCCGATCGAGGTCGGCGTGATGATCGAGGTGCCGTCGGCCGCGCTGCTCGCCGATCAGCTCGCGCAGCATGCAGATTTCCTGTCGATCGGCACCAACGATCTCACGCAGTACACGCTCGCGATGGACCGCTGCCAGCCCGATCTGGCCGCGCAGGCCGACGGGCTGCATCCGGCCGTGCTGCGCCTGATCGACCTCGCGGTGCGCGGCGCGGAAAAGCACGGCAAGTGGGTCGGCGTATGCGGTGCACTCGGCGGCGATCCGCTCGCGGTGCCGATCCTCGTCGGCCTCGGCGTGACCGAACTGTCGGTCGATCCGGTATCGGTGCCGGGCATCAAGGCGCGCGTGCGCCGTCTCGATTACGCGTTGTGCCGTCAGCGTGCGCAGGACCTGCTCGCGCTCGATTCGGCCCACGCGGTCAGGGCAGCAAGCCGCGAGATCTGGCCGCTCGACTGAGTCGTCGACGGCGGGCTCGCGGCCCGTTTTACTACGAAAGCAATCAAGTCAACGACGAGACAATGGACTGGAGGACTGAATGGACGGGAATCCGTTTCTGAAGATACAGAGCCTGGGACGGGCGCTGATGCTGCCGATCGCGGTGTTGCCGGTCGCCGGCATCCTGCTGCGGCTCGGGCAGCCGGACGTGTTCAACATCAAGATGATCGCCGATGCCGGCGGCGCGATCTTCGACAACCTGCCGCTCTTGTTCGCGATCGGCGTCGCGGTCGGCTTCGCGAAGGACAACAACGGCGTCGCGGCGCTCGCGGGCGCGATCGGCTATCTGATCGAAACCGCGATCATGAAGGACATCGACCCGAAGCTGAACATGGGTGTGCTGTCCGGCATCATCGCGGGTGTCGTGGCCGGCCTGCTGTACAACCGCTACAAGGACATCAAGCTGCCCGACTACCTCGCGTTCTTCGGCGGCAAGCGGTTCGTGCCCATCATCACAGGGCTCGTATGCGTGGTGCTCGGCATCGTGTTCGGCTACGTGTGGCAGCCGATCCAGCATGCGATCGATGCGGCCGGGCAGTGGCTGACGACGGCGGGCGCGATCGGTGCGTTCGTGTTCGGCTTCCTGAACCGGCTGCTGCTCGTCACGGGGCTGCACCACATCATCAACTCGCTCGCGTGGTTCGTGTTCGGCAACTTCACGCCGCCCGCCGGCGGCGAGATCGTGCACGGCGACCTGCATCGCTTCTTCGCGGGCGATCCGACCGCGGGCACCTTCATGGCCGGCTTCTTCCCGATCATGATGTTCGGCCTGCCGGCCGCATGTCTCGCGATGCTGCACGAAGCGCCGAAGGAGCGCCGCGCGATGGTCGGCGGCCTGCTGTTCTCGATGGCGCTCACGTCGTTCCTCACGGGCGTGACCGAGCCGATCGAATTCAGCTTCATGTTCCTCGCGCCGGTGCTGTACGTGATCCACGCGGTGCTGACGGGGCTGTCGCTCGCGATCTGCCAGATCCTCGGCGTGAAGCTCGGCTTCACGTTCTCGGCCGGCGCGATCGACTACGTGCTGAACTACGGGCTATCGACGAAGGGCTGGATCGCGATTCCGCTCGGCATTGCGTACGGCATCGCGTATTACGCACTGTTCCGCTTCTTCATCCGCACCTTCAACATGGCGACGCCGGGCCGCGAGCCGGCATCGGCCGATGCGGCGAGCGAATCGTATGCGTCCGGCGGCTTCGTCGCGCCGGCGGCCGGCGCTGCGGGCGCTGCGACGGCCGCGGCCGCCGCGCCGCGCGCGCAGCGCTATATCGCGGCGCTCGGCGGTGCGGGCAACCTGAGCGTCGTCGATGCATGCACGACGCGTCTGCGTCTGACCGTCGTCGATCCGGCCAAGGTATCGGAGCCGGAGCTCAAGTCGATCGGTGCGCGCGGCGTGCTCAAGCGCGGCGGCAACAGCGTGCAGGTCATCATCGGGCCCGAGGCCGACATCATCGCGGACGAGATGCGCGCGGCGATCGGCGGCGGCGCAGCAGGCGCGGCCGTGAACGCGACGGCGCCTGCGGGCGCCGTCGCGGAGCCCGCCGCAGGCGCGGCAGCCGGCCCGCTCGATCCGGAGCCCGCACGCTGGCTCGCGGTGTTCGGCGGCGCGACGAACGTCGTGTCGCTCGACGCGATCGCGACCACGCGTTTGCGCGTCGTCGTGCGCGATCCGTCGGCGGTCGATCGCGAGCGCCTCGGCACGCTCGACGTCGCGTGGGTGTCGTCGGACACGCTGCACATCGTCTGCGGCAACGCTGCTGCGCGCTACGCGCAGCAGCTCGGCGCACGCCTGCCGTCGGCCGGCGACGGCGCGGCCGCGCAGCCGGCCTGACGCGACGACGCCGGCCCGCATCCGCATAGCGGATCGGCGGCCGGCCGGCAAAACGGAAACGGCTTGCGATGCGATCGCAAGCCGTTTTGTTTTGGCACGGCGCGCGGCAGCGCCTGACCGCCGCCGCTGCTGTGCGACGTCACTTGCGCGCCACGCGCACCGACGCTTCCTGCTGCTTTTGGCGCGCCTCGAGCCACATCGCGTTGACGATCCCGAACGACAGCGCGACGCCGATCCCGAGAATCCAGCTGAAATACCACATGATCCGACTCCTTGCGAAACGGGGGAGCGGCGCGGCGCGCCTGCGCGCGCCGGCCGCGTTCAATACATCGAGTGCGTGTTCTCGTCGAGCACCTGACGCGTGACCTTGCCGCGCATCACGCGATAGACCCAGCTCGTATAGACTAGGATGATCGGCAGGAACACGATCACGGCGAACAGCATCACGAGCAGCGTCTTCTCGCTCGACGTCGAATCCCAGACGGTCAGGCTGCTCGTCGGGTCCAGCGACGACGGCATGATGAACGGGAACATCGAGAAGCCGGCCGTGAGGATCACGCCGACGATCATCAGGCCCGTGCAGAAGAACGCGGTCTTCTCGCGGCGCGAGCCGGCGAGCAGCGTCGCGAGCAGCCCGCCCGCGATGCCGACGACGGGCGCCGCGATCATCCACGGATAGTCGCGGTAGTTCGCGAGCCACAGCCCGGCGCCGGACGCGACCTCCTTCAGCAGCGGATTGGCGACCGTGTCGGCGGGCGCGGCACGCGTGATGTGAAAGCCGTCGACATAGGCGGCGACCAGCACGCCCGCGAGCGCGAACAGCACGACCGCGACGAACGACGACACGCGCAGCGCGACCGACGCACGGCGCGCGATCACGCCGTCGGTCTTCATCTTGATGAACGCGGCGCCGTGCGCGACGAGCATCGTCAGGCTGACGAGCCCGCAGAGCAGCGCGAACGGATTCAGCAGCGCCCAGAAGCTGCCGTGATAGCTGACGCGCAGATCGGTATCGAAGCGAAACGGCACGCCCTGCAGCAGATTGCCGAACGCGATGCCGAACACGAGCGCCGGCACGAAGCCGCCGATGAACAGGCCCCAGTCCCAGCCTGCGCGCCAGCGCGGGTCCGTGCGCTTGCTGCGATAGTCGAAGCCGACCGGCCGGAAGAACAGCGCGAACAGCACGAGCAGCATCGCGAAGTAGAAGCCGGAGAACGACGCGGCGTAGACGAGCGGCCACGCGGCGAACATTGCGCCGCCGGCCGTGATCAGCCATACCTGGTTGCCTTCCCACGTCGCGCCGACCGTGTTGACGATGATCCGGCGTTCGTCGTCGGTCTTGCCGAGGAACGGCAGCAGCGCGGTCGCGCCCATGTCGAAGCCGTCGGTGACGGCGAAGCCGATCAGCAGCACGCCGACGAGCAGCCACCAGATCAGCTTGAGCGTTGCATAGTCCATAGCGATTCCTTGTGTCGTTGCGGGGGCGTGCTCATGCGGCGGCGTGTTCGCGTGCGGCCGCCTGCTCGTGGTGATAGCGGCCGGTGTGCAGCGACGACGGGCCGAGGCGCGCGTACTTGAACATCAGCGTGATTTCGATCACGAACAGCGCGGTGTAGAACACGATGAACCCGGCCAGGCTCAGGTACAGGTCGGTCGGCGTGAGGCTCGACGCCGACAGATGCGTCGGCAGCACGCCCGCGATCGTCCACGGCTGGCGGCCGAGCTCGGCGACGACCCAGCCGAATTCCGCCGCGAGCCACGGCAGCGGGATCGCCCATACCGCGTAGCGCAGGAACCAGCGGCGGTTGTCCTGCAGCAGCTGGCGGCGCGCGCAGAACCAGAACGCGGCGATGAAGGTCGCGAGGAACAGGAAGCCGAGGAACACCATGATGCGGAACGAGAAGAACACGGGCGCGACCGGCGGAATCGTCTTCTTCGCCGCCGCTTCGATCTGCGCGGGCGTCGCGTCGGTCACGTTCGGCGTGAACTGCTTGAGCATCAGCCCGTAGCCGAGATACTGCTTGTGCTCGTCGAACAGCGCGCGCGTCGCGGCGCTCGTGTCGCCGGCCTTGATCTTCTGCAGCGCACCGTACGCGATCATGCCGCTCTGGATGTGCGCCTCGCTGCGCTTCGCGAGCTCGCGCAGGCCGATCACGGGCTCGTCGATCGAGCGCGTCGCGATCAGGCCGAGCGCATACGGAATCTTGATCGCGTAGTCGGTGCGCTGCGCTTCCTGGTTCGGGATACCGATCAGCGTGAACGACGCCGGCGCCGGCTGAGTTTCCCATTCCGATTCGATTGCGGCGAGCTTCATCTTCTGCACTTCGCCGGTCGTGTAGCCCGATTCGTCGCCGAGCACGATCACGCAGAGCGTGGAGGCGAGGCCGAAGCCGGCCGCGACCGCGAACGAGCGCAGCGCGAAGTCGACGTCGCGCTTTTTCAGCAGATACCACGACGACACGCCGAGCACGAACATCGCGGCCGTCACGTAGCCGGCCGACACCGTGTGCACGAACTTCACCTGCGCGACCGGGTTGAACAGCACGTCGAACAGGCTCGTCAGCTCCATGCGCATCGTCTGGTAGTTGAACTCGGCGCCGACCGGATTGTTCATCCAGCCGTTGGCGACGAGGATCCACAGCGCCGACAGATTCGAGCCGAGCGCGACGAGGAACGTGACGATCAGATGCTGCACTTTCGACAGGCGGTTCCAGCCGAAGAAGAACAGCCCGACGAACGTCGACTCGAGGAAGAACGCCATCAGGCCTTCGACGGCGAGCGGCACGCCGAAGATGTCGCCGACGTAGTGGGAGTAGTACGACCAGTTCGTGCCGAACTGGAATTCGAGCGTGATGCCGGTCGTCACGCCCATCGCGAAGTTGATGCCGAACAGCTTGCCCCAGAACTGCGTCATGTCCTTGTAGACCTGCTTGCCGGTCATCACGTAGACGGATTCCATGATGACGAGCAGCCAGGACAGGCCGAGCGTCAGCGGGACGAACAGGAAGTGGTAGAGCGCCGTGATGCCGAACTGCAGACGTGACAGATCGACGACTTCGCTACTTATCATGGTGGTCTCCCTCGGTAGAAGCGGGTGCCGGTACCGAGAGCAGCTTCTCGGCGACGGCGGCAGGCGGCAGCGACATGTGTTCAGCCTGCGGATGATTGAAGAATGCGTATTTGAGCGACATCAACAGGATCAGCTTGAAGATCAGCACGAGCGTGATGTCGCGGGCGAGGGTCGGGCCGTGCGCCCACGCGACGACGCGCGCGCGCCAGCCGCGCGGCCGGGCCGGTTCCTGATTGATCGAGATCAATGCCGTTTTCCCTGAAACGATTTAAAGCGGTTTTGGCGCGACTTTATGCGGAATATGTGACGGCTGTTAAGCTGTTTTAATCCTTTTGCGCGGGATATGCCAATTTTAAAAGCGCGCATTTGCAATGCCGAGTGCTGCGCTGCGGCAGACCGTCGCGAAGCCAGTGGAAAAACTTGAGGCAGATCAAGGTTTTGCGGAACATGCTCGAGAACGGGCAAATGCACGCGCAAAGCCGAAGCCGTGAATGGGCGAAAAAAAACCGCTGCCGGGTGGCAGCGGTTTTCGGTGATGCGTTCGGGATCGTCGGATTATGCGTATTCGGCGAGTGCCGTGCGCATCTTTTTCATTGCGCTCGCTTCGATCTGGCGGATACGCTCCGCGGAGACGCCGAATTCGGCCGCGAGATCGTGCAGCGTCGAGCCGCCCGAGCCGTCGTCGTCGACGTGCAGCCAGCGCGCCTCGATGATGCGGCGGCTGCGCGCGTCGAGCGCGTCGAGCGCCTGGGCGATGCCGTCCGTCTGCAGCATGTCGCGCTGGCGCGCAGCCAGCACGGCGGTCGGCTCGTTATGCGAATCGGCCAGATAGGCGATCGGCGCGTACGATTCCTCGCCGTCCTCGACTTGCCCTTCGAGCGCGATGTCGCCGCCCGACAGGCGCGTTTCCATCTCGGTCACCTCTTCGCGCTTCACGTTCAGTTCCTGCGCGAGACCGTCGATCTCCTCGGGCGTCATCGCCTGCATGCCTTTCTTGTGGCTGCGCAGGTTGAAGAACAGCTTGCGCTGCGCCTTCGTCGTCGCGACCTTCACCATCCGCCAGTTGCGCAGGATGTACTCGTGGATTTCGGCCTTGATCCAGTGAATCGCGTACGACACCAGGCGCACGTTTTGCGCCGGATCGAAACGCTTCACCGCTTTCATCAGACCGATGTTGCCTTCCTGGATCAGGTCGCCGTGCGGCAGCCCGTAGCCGAGATAGTTGCGCGCGATCGACACGACCAGGCGCAGGTGCGACAACACCAGGCGGCGCGCGGCCTCCAGGTTGTTGTTTTCGCGGTATTCGGTCGCGTACTGGCGTTCCTCTTCGGCGGTCAGCAGCGGAATGCGGTTGACGGCCTGGATGTACGCATCGATGTTGCCAAGCTGACCCGGCAACATCGAATGAGTTGCGAGCGCCAGCGAGCCTGCCGATTCGGCCTTGGCCGGCGTCGGGCTCAGGGTATTCGGGAGGGTCAGGGCGTTGCTCACTAAAAACTCCTTTGGAATCAGGGATGAACCCTGGTCTCGGGTTAGATTCCGAGGCCAATCTTAGCACTCCGTGGAGCCGAGTGCTAATACCTTAGAGGCCGTGCGGACATCGGAGTTCCCGGTTATCTATCAAAATAGTCGAGTCGATAGTCTAGGGTTCGACCGGAGGCGCAGTCGCGAGTTCCGATAGTGGCGGCCGGCGGCCCGAATCGGCAGACGGTTTCGATTTTTGTAGTTTTGGAAGCAAACAATTTCGCTTCGCGATGCCGATCGGAAAAGTCCTTTACCATACCATTCAGTTCGCTCGAGCACGGCCGCGCGGCCGGCTCCATTCAACCCACAAAGTTGGAGTGTCAGATGAACAAGAAGAAGAACCGCCGGCCGCGTAGCCGGATCGTCCTGCATGCCGCGGTCGCGGCCTCCCTGCTCGCCGGATCGGGGCTGGCTTTCGCCGACCGCTGGGGCATCCAGGCGGGCGGCGGCTTCTCGGATCGCCACGGTATCGACAAGGCCGATCTGGCCGTGGTGTGGGATCCCGGCTGGAACTGGTGGGAAATCGGCGGATGGCACTTCGCGTTCGTGCTGGAAGGCCATGTCGGTTACTGGCATACGGGCGGCAACATTCACGGCAATATCGGCGAATTCGGCGCGACGCCGATGTTCCGCTTCATCAAGAGCGCCGGCCAGGTCCGGCCGTTCATCGAGGCCGGCGCCGGCGTGCGGCTGCTCACGCACCCGACGATTTCCGACAACTTCTCGATGTCGACCGCCTTTCAGTTCGCGGACGTCGTCGGCGTCGGCGCGCAATTCGGCGAACGGCAGCAGTATCAGGTCGGCTACCGCTTCCAGCATGTGTCGAACGCGGGTATCAAAGAGCCGAATCCTGGGGTAAATTTCCACCAGTTCTACGTGCAGTACAACTTCTGATCCGCATGCCCGCGCACGGCGTGCGCGTTGCCGAGGAGTCAGGCGATGACGAAGGTGGTCGATGCGATCCGCGCGCTCGAGCGCGATCGGTTCCGGGCGATGGTCGACGGGGACGGCGAGGCGCTCGATGCGCTGCTGTCGGAGAAGGTCTTCTACGTGCACACGAACGGCAAGCGGGAAACGAAGCAGCAGTTCATCGACGCCATTGCCGCCGGCCGCCGCCGCTATCGCCAGATCGAGATTCAGTCGCAGGACGTGCTGCCCGTCGGCGACGGCACCTGCCTCGTCACGGGCCGTGCGCTGATCGAGATGGAAACGAACAACGGCGGCCTCGTGTTCCCGATCGCCTACACGGCGGTCCAGGCACAGGAGCAGGGCCGCTGGCGCCTGCTGGCCTGGCAGGCGACGCGGTGCGCAACCGACACATGAGCGCGCGTCGCGCCCATTTTCATGTATCGACCGAAGCGGCCTTCTGGGCCGCTTTTTGTTGCCCGTGCAGCGCGGATCGCGCGGCGCACGGGCGGTTGCGCACCGCTCGCGCCGAAGGCGAGCGGTCGTGTGCCTTCAGGCGGCCGCGCGCCGGTCCGCGTGCTGCCAGGTGGAGCGATTGATCGCGCTAACGACCGCATCGAGCGCCGCGCACGACGCGTCGGCATGGACGCCGACGCCGTGCCGCAGCGGCGCATCGCCGACGCGGCAGCCGACCGACACGGCGATGCGCCCGTCGGCCGTGCGCACGTGCTCGCACGATACGACGTCGATCGTCGCGCCGGCGGCCGCCGCGAACGCCGCGGCCGCGCGCTGCACGGCCGCTTCGGGCGCCGCGTCGGCCGCGAACGCGCCTGCGATCTCGCGATTCTGCCAGCGCGCGCCGTTGCCGTGCCGCGCGGCCGGGCCGTCGGTTTCGAGGAATTCGCGCGCAAAGAGCGCGCAGATCGCGTCCCCGGTGACTTCGGCGCCCGACGCATCGGCGAGCGTCTGCACCGCGTGGCTGAATTCGATCTGCACGCGGCGCGTCGGCGTAAAGCCCATCCCGCGCTCGAGCAGGTACGTCGCGCCGCCCTTGCCGGACTGGCTGTTCACGCGGATCACCGCGTCGTAGCTGCGGCCGAGATCGGCCGGGTCGATGGGCAGATACGGCACTTCCCACAGCGCGTCCGCGCGTTGCTGCGCGAAGCCCTTGCGGATCGCGTCCTGGTGCGAGCCGGAGAACGCGGTGAAGACGAGGTCGCCTGCGTACGGGTGACGCGGATGCACGGGAATCTGGTTGCAGCGTTCGACGACGCGGCGCACCGCGTCGATGTCGGAGAAGTCGAGGCCCGGATCGATGCCCTGCGTATACAGATTGAGCGCGAGCGTGACGAGATCGACGTTGCCGGTGCGCTCGCCGTTGCCGAACAGGCAGCCCTCGATGCGGTCCGCGCCGGCAAGCAGTGCGAGTTCGGCGGCCGCGACCGCGGTGCCGCGATCGTTGTGCGGATGGACGGACAGCACGATGCTGTCGCGATACGCGAGATTGCGGTCCATCCATTCGATCTGATCGGCGAACACGTTCGGCATCGCGGCTTCGACGGTCGCCGGCAGGTTGACGATCATCTTGTGGTCGCGGGTCGGACGCCACATTTGCGCGACCGCGTCGCACACTTCGCGCGCGAACGTCAGCTCGGTCATGCTGAAGGTTTCCGGCGAATACTGGTAGGTCCATTGCGTGTCCGGGCGTGCCACCGCGTGTTCCTTGATGAGCCGCGTGCCTTCGACCGCGAGCGCCTTCACGTCGTCCTTCGACATCCCGAACACGATGCGGCGGAACGACGGGCAGATCGCGTTGTACAGATGCACGATCGCGCGCGGCACGCCTTCGAGCGCCTCGAACGTGCGGGCGATCAGGTCCTCGCGCGACTGCACGAGCACTTCGATCGTCACGTCGTCGGGGATGCGTTTCTCGTCGATCAGCTTGCGCACGAAATCGAAGTCGGTTTGCGACGCCGACGGAAAACCGACTTCGATCTCCTTGAACCCGATCGCGACCAGCATCTCGAAGAACTCGAGCTTCTGCTCGATGCTCATCGGTTCGATCAGCGACTGGTTGCCGTCGCGCAAGTCGGTGCTCATCCACACCGGCGCCCGCTCGATCGTGCGGGTCGGCCATTTGCGGCCGTTGAGGCGGACGGGTTCGAACGCTCGGTACTTTTCTTGCGGGTTGCGCTTCATCTTCTTGACCTCGGGTCTCAAGTCGCGAGCGAAGACGGACGGCATGAGCGACGGTTGACGCTGCCTCGCACCGTGGCGCGCGATCGCGCTGCGGATGCGGATGATCTTCGCGATTCGACCGACGGATAGACGGACGAAAGCTGACGACTTCGGGTTGTAAAAACTGCGAGAAGGGTGCTGCGAGGAACTGCTGGGAGGGACCGTGCAGACGTCGCACGGCGCTACGACAGCCTTAGGCTAGTCGTAGCGATAGCGGCCGCGCTAGGCGGCCGGAGGTAATTCGGAGGGTGTTCGGGAAGGAACGCATGACGGCAACTCTATGCCAGGATGCGGGCGCGTGTCAAATGGGCGCGAGCGGGCCGGCGCGCCGCGGCAGCGCCGACGCCTTCGCTCAGCCCGCGGTGCGGGCGATCCGCACGATCGTCGCGACCTGGCGCGCGACCGTGTCGGGTACCGGAATCTCGCCTCGCAGGACGGCGTCGGTCCAGGCGGCCGTCGTTTCCGCGTCGCGCGATTCGGGCAGCGCGACGGGCGGCGCGTCGGCCGACGAGCGTTCCGGCTCGATGAGCGTGTCGCAGACGCCGTCGTGCAGCCAGTCGACCTGCACCTGGCGCCGCGTATCCGCGACGGCTTCGCCCTCGGTGCCGCGTGCGAGCAGCGCGCCGCCGAGCGCGGCGTCCGGATGCGCGGCGAACAGCTCGACGAGACTGTCGCGATACGGCGGATGCGTGTAGTTGACGAGCCGCAGCCCGGCCGGCGCGAACGGCTGCAGCAGCTTCACGAGCGTGTGCGTCGAATTGCGCACGCCGAGCACGGCGCGCATCGACAGCAGCCGCGCGATGCGCGGCGCGAGCGTGTCGATCGGCGCGAATGCGACGCGGCGCTCGGCGAGCGTATCCTCGATCGCGTCGTGCGACCTCGACGGAGCGATCGACAGCGCCGCGAAGATCTCCGCACTCGTCACGCGGCCCGGATCCTGCGCGACGCCGTGTACGAGCACCGGTACGCCTTCGCGCGCAAGCAGCAGCGCGAGCAGCGGCACGAGGTTCGGCTGCTTGCGTGCGCCGTTGTAGCTCGGGATCGAGACGGGCCGGAACGCCGCGTCCCGTACGTGCACGGGCTCGAACGACGCCTGTGCGGCGGCCAGCATCGCGGCCAGTTCGTCGGCGGTTTCGCCTTTCAGCCGATAGGCGATCAGGATCGCGCCGAGTTCGACGTCGGACACGCGCGCATCGAGCATCGCGCGATACAGCTCGAACGTGTCGGCGGCCGACAGCGCGCGCGCGCCGTGCGGGCCGCGGCCGATTTCCTTGATGAAGCGGGCGCAGGGGAACGGGGCGGCGGAGTCGTGGGCAGCGGTCATCGGGCATGGGGCGCGCGGCCGGCAGCGCGCCGCGCGGAATTCGTAACGGATGCACCGAGTATCGCACGGGCGCGCTCGCGTACGCACCGGCTGCGCACGGCGCTACACTCTGGTTCCCCGGCGGCGCGCCTGCGCATGCCTCGGCCGAATACGACATCAAGAGAGACGACCCATGAAGCTCTACAGCTATTTCCGCAGTTCCGCTTCGTACCGCGTGCGGATCGCGCTGAACCTGAAGCGGCTGCCGTACGACTACGTGCCCGTGCACATGCTGCGCGACGGCGGACAGCAACTGAAGGACGAGTATCGCGCGCTGAACCCCGACGCGCTCGTGCCGACGCTCGTCGACGGCGACGCGACGCTGCAGCAGTCGCTCGCGATCGTCGAGTATCTCGACGAAACGCATCCGGAGCCCGCGCTGCTGCCGAAGGCGCCCGTCGATCGAGCGTACGTGCGTGCGATCGCGCTGCAGATCGCATGCGAGATCCATCCGCTCGATAACCTGCGCGTGCTGAAGTACCTGAAGCACACGCTGCAGGTATCCGAGGACGCGAAGAACGCGTGGTACCGGCACTGGATCGAGTCGGGCTTCGCGTCGCTCGAAACGCGCCTCGCGAACGATCCGCGCACCGGCAAGCTCTGCTTCGGCGATACGCCGACGCTCGCCGACATCTGCCTCGTGCCGCAGGTGTTCAACGCGAACCGCTTCTCGATCGACACGACGCGCTATCCGACGATCCAGCGCATTGCCGATTACGCGTCGACGCTCGACGCGTTCAAGGCGGCCGAACCGGGCGTGCAGCCGGACGCCGAGTGACGCGCAGGCGCCGCACCAACGAAAAAGGCGCCCGAAGGCGCCTCGTGCGATGCGGTGCGGCGAACGACGATCAGCCGAGCAGCGCGTCCGCGAATTCCTCGGCGCTGAACGGCTGCAGATCCTCGACCTTTTCGCCGACGCCGATGAAGTACACGGGCACCGGCCGCTGCCGCGCGATCGCGGCGAGAATCCCGCCCTTCGCGGTGCCGTCGAGCTTCGTGACGATGAGGCCCGTCAGGCCGAGCGCATCGTCGAATGCCTTCACCTGCGTGAGCGCGTTCTGACCGGTGTTCGCATCGATCACGAGCAGCACTTCGTGCGGCGCGCCGTCGTGTGCCTTCGCGATCACGCGCTTCACCTTCTTCAGCTCTTCCATGAGGTGAAGCTGCGTCGGCAGGCGGCCGGCCGTGTCGGCCATCATCACGTCGATCTTGCGCGCGCGCGCGGCGCTGACCGCGTCGAAGATCACCGCGGCCGGGTCGCCGCTTTCCTGCTGCACGACGGTCACGTTGTTGCGTTCGCCCCAGACCGTCAGCTGTTCGCGCGCCGCGGCGCGGAACGTATCGCCCGCGGCGAGCAGCACCGACTGGTCGAAGCTCTGCAGATGCTTCGCGAGCTTGCCGATGCTGGTCGTCTTGCCGGCGCCGTTTACGCCCGCGATCATCATCACGAGCGGCTGCGCACGGCCGAGCACGAGCGACTTCTCGAGCGGCGTCAGCAGCTCGACGAGCAGGTCGCGCAGCGCGCTCTTCACCTGCTGCGGGTCGGTCAGGCGGCCCACCCGCACCTTTTCGCGCAGCGCGCCGAGCAGGTACTCGGTCGCGTCGACGCCCGCATCGGACATCAGCAGCGCGGTTTCGAGCTCCTCGTACAGCGCGTCGTCGATCTTCGTGTTCACGAATACGCCGGTGATGCTCGAGCCCGTTTTCGCGAGGCCCGTCTTCAGGCGCGCGAGCCATGATTTCTTCGCCGATGCATCCTGCACGGGCGGCGGCACGATTTCGACGGTCTCGACGACTTCGTCGCGGCCGTTGTCGCTCGGCGTGACCGTCATTACGACGGCGGGCGCGGCCGGTTCGGCAGGCGCAGGTGCAGGCGGAACGTCGGCGTCGTGCGCGTCGGACGGGGCGTCGGGTTGCGGCGCGTCGGCCGGCTGCGATTCCGCGGAGCCGGGCTCCTGCGTTTTCTTGAATCGTTTGAAGAAGCTGAACATGGTCTGACGTCGGGAAGAGGGCGGGCCGCCGCGAGCCGCGGGGCGCCGGGCAGCCGCCGGCGCTCGCGGAGCGCCGCGCAACGCGGCCGAAACGCCGCATTTTATCAGGCGCGGCGACGCGCTCGCGTCAGCACGCGCCGCCGCTGTGGTAACGTGCGCCTGTTTGCCGGCATGCCGGTGCGCATGCCCGTTCCCCCGTCCCGATATTCCTGTATGTCCCGTTCCTCTTCCGGCCGCTCCACGGCCTCGTCGGCTCGCGGCAAGCCGCATACGATCCGCATCATCGGCGGCGACTGGAAACGCACGCCGCTCGCGGTGCTCGACCTCGACGGCCTGCGTCCGACGCCCGATCGCGTGCGCGAGACACTGTTCAACTGGCTCGGCCAGGATCTCGAAGGCCAGCGCTGTCTGGACCTGTTCGCGGGCACCGGCGCGCTCGGTTTCGAAGCCGCGTCGCGCGGCGCGGCGAACGTCGTGATGGTCGAACGCCATCCGCGCGCGGCGCAGCAGCTGCGTGCGATCAAGGACAAGCTGGGCGCGCGCACGGTCGAGATTGCCGAGGCCGATGCGCTGCGGCTCGCGGCCGGCCTCGCGCCGCGCTCGTTCGACGTCGTGTTCCTCGATCCGCCGTTCGGCGATGCGGCCGCGCTCGCGCGCGCGATCGCGCTGACCGCGCCGCTCGTCGCCGACGGCGGCGCACTGTACGTCGAGTCCGGCGCCGAGCTCGACCTTTCCGCACACGACGCGCTCGCGGGCTGGCAGGTCGCGAAACACGGCAAGGCCGGCGCGGTCCACTATCATTTGCTGCGGCGCGAAAATGATGAATAATGCGCGTTCCAAAAGAGGCGGCGCGCCCGAACGGCGACGCACGTCCATCTGTGCAGTGGCGTGCACGTCGCACCGCTGCTTCCCCGTTTGCGTGATGACAGGAGGAGCGACATGGTAGTCGCCGTGTATCCCGGTACGTTCGATCCGCTGACGCGCGGCCACGAAGACCTCGTGCGGCGCGCGTCGAGCATTTTTGACACGCTGGTCGTCGGCGTCGCCGACAGTCGCGCGAAAAAGCCGTTCTTCTCGCTCGAAGAACGTCTGAAGATTGCGAACGAGGTGCTCGGCCATTACCCGAACGTGAAGGTGATGGGCTTCAAGGGCCTGCTGAAGGACTTCGTGCGCACGAACAACGCGCGCGTGATCGTGCGCGGGCTGCGCGCGGTGTCGGATTTCGAATACGAGTTCCAGATGGCCGGGATGAACCGCTATCTGCTGCCCGACGTCGAGACGATGTTCATGACGCCGTCCGATCAATATCAATTCATTTCGGGCACGATCGTGCGTGAAATCGCGCAGTTGGGCGGCGATGTCAGCAAGTTCGTGTTCCCGTCCGTCGAGAAGTGGCTGACCGAGAAGGTCGCCGCGATGGGCGGCCCCGCCGCTTGATGCAGGCTGGCCGATTTCGTCGCGAGATCGGCCGGTACTAACTGCCGCCGGCGCTGGTGCATTCGGCTCGGTGCATCGGCGTTTACAGCGTCATCCGGATGCCTTCAGGCCTGAGCGCCGCCCTATCGGACACTCGGCATCGTCGGCCGTCATGTCTTGTCATGCCGCGGCCGCCGACGCGATCGCTAATGCGCGAAGCGGCTCCATTTCCCCCTCGATGTCCCGCTCCCGTCGCGTCGCACGCGATCCCGGGCGGCCGGCCGAAAAGCTATAATGCATTGTTTTTTCTAGGAAAGCTGGTGGCAGTATGGCTTTGATGATTACCGACGAGTGCATCAATTGCGACGTTTGCGAGCCCGAGTGCCCGAACGGCGCGATTTCGATGGGCCCGGACATCTACGTGATCGATCCGAACAAATGCACCGAGTGCGTCGGCCATTTCGACGAACCGCAGTGCCAGCAGGTGTGTCCGGTCGAATGCATTCCGCGCGACCCGCAGCACGACGAGTCGCACGCACAACTGATGGCGAAGTATCACGCGCTGATCGCCGCGACCGGCGACGCGCAGTAAGCGCAGCAAGCGGCGCGCCGGTGCGCGCCGCGTTTTCCCGGGCGGCGTTGCCGTGCCGCCCGCGGTCTTCAGCCGAGCAGCTCGCGCAAGGCGGCCACGAGCGCTTCGCATTCGGCATCGGTGCCGACGGTGATGCGCAAGTGCTGGTCGATGCGCGGTAGCCGGAAATGCCGCACAAAAATTTCCCGTTCCTTCAGCTTGGCCGCGAGCGTGCCGGCGTCGTGCGTCGGATGGCGCGCGAACACGAAGTTCGCGGCCGACGGCACGACGTCGAAGCCGAGCGCGTCGAGTGCCTGCGTGAGCCGCGTGCGGCTGTCGACGACGCGCGCGCAGGTCGACACGAAGTACGCGTCATCTTCGTATGCGGCCTGCGCGGCCGCCTGCGCGAGTCGGTCGAGCGGGTACGAGTTGAAGCTGTCCTTCACGCGGTTCAGCGCTTCGATCAGCGCCGCGTCGCCGAACGCGAAGCCGACACGCATGCCCGCGAGCGAGCGCGCCTTCGACGTCGTATGCACGACGAGCAGGTTCGGATAGCGGTCGATCAGCGCAATCGCCGACTGCGCGCCGAAATCGACATACGCTTCGTCGATCACGACGACCGAGGACGGATTGGCCGCCGCGATCCGCTCGATGTCAGCGAGCGGCAGCGCGCGGCCGGTCGGCGCATTCGGGTTCGGGAACAGCACGCCGCCGCCGTCGTCGAGGTAGTCGTCGACGCGGATCGAGAAGTCGTCCGCGAGCGGCACGGTGCGCGTGTCGACGCCGTACAGCCGCGCATAGGTCGGATAGAAGCTGTACGTGATGTCGGGAAAGCGCAGCGGCCGGTCGTGCTTCAGCAGCGCCTGGAACGTATGCGCGAGTACTTCGTCGGAGCCGTTGCCGACGAACACCTGCTCGGGACGGAGGCGATGGTGCGCGGCGACCGTTTCGCGCAGCGCGCGGGCGAGCGGGTCGGGGTAGCGGCGCAGCGTGTCGCCGCTTGCGCCGAGTTCGCGCGCGATCGCCGCGACGACGCGCGGCGACGGCGGATAGGGATTCTCGTTGGTGTTCAGCTTGACGGGATGTGCGAGCGCGGGCTGCTCGCCCGGCACGTAAGGCACGAGTTGCTGAACGACATCGCTCCAGTAACGGCTCACCGCTTGGCTCCTGACGGGCAAAACAACGAGAGTACCGCATGTTGCACGCAGCGGCGCGCGTCGCCGGCGCGGGCGCGCATGTCGGCGGCCATGCCGGGGCGCGGCCGTGCGTCAGTTGCGATGCAGCTGCATCGTCGCGCGGTCGAGTTCGCCCTTGACGATCATCGGCATCACGGCGAGCGAGCGCTCGATTGCCGCGTCGATCACGTCCTGCTCTTCGCGGCGCGGCGGCTTCAGCACGAAGTTCGCGACGTCGGGTTTCGCGCCGGCGCGCGCGCTTTCCGGAATCAGATCGCGTGGATGGCCGATGCCGATCCGCAGGCGCCAGTACTGCTGCGACGACAGATGCGCGGAGATGTCCTTCAGCCCGTTGTGGCCGCCGCTGCCGCCGCCGAGCTTCAGCTTCACGGTGCCGGGCGGCAGGTCGAGCTCGTCGTGCGCGACGAGGATCTGGTCGGGCAGGATCTTGAAGAAATGGGCGAGCGCGACGACCGACTGGCCGGAGCGGTTCATGTAGGTTTGCGGCTCGAGCAGATGCACTTCTTCGCCGTAGAGGCGCGCTTTCGCATAGAAGCCGTGGAAGCGGCGCTCGTCGCGCAGCGTCGCACCGGCCTCGCGGGCGAGCTGGTCGATCAGCCAGAAGCCGGCATTGTGACGCGTCGCGGTGTATTCCGCCCCGGGATTGCCGAGGCCGACGATCAGTTTGATCATGACGTTTCGAAGGCGGCATCGGCCGCCTGGGCGCAGAAAAAGAAAAACCCGCCGGGCATGCCGCGGCGGGTTGCGTCGACCGTTTCGCGAAACGGATCGATGAGGCGCTTACGCAGCCGGCGTTTCGCCTTCTGCAGCGTCCGACACGGCACCGGCCGGGATCGTCGCCGATGCGATGACCGGGTTTTCCGCGTCGACGTGAGCCGTCAGCGCGACGCCCTTCGGCAGTGCGATGTCCTTCGCGTGGATCGATTGACCGGCTTCGATCTTCGACAGATCGACTTCGAGGAACTCCGGCAGCGCGGCCGGCAGGCACTCGACTTCGATTTCCGTCGCGACGTGCGACACGATCGCGCTCGACAGCTTCACGGCCGGGCTGACTTCGGCGTTCAGGAAGTGCAGCGGCACCTTCGTGTGCAGCTTCTTCTTCGCGTCGACGCGCTGGAAGTCCACGTGCAGCACGAGCTGCTTGAACGGGTGGTATTGCACGTCGCGCAGCAGAACTTGTTGCGACTGGCCAGCCACTTCGAGGTCGAGGATCGACGAGTGGAAGGCTTCCTTCTTCAGGGCGTGCCACAGGGCGTTGTGATCGAGTTCGATCATTTGCGGGGCAGCTTCGCCACCGTAGACGATACCCGTGGTCTTACCGGCGTTGCGCAGGCGGCGGCTCGCACCCGTACCTTGCTCTTTGCGCTCGAAAGCGACGACTTTCATGTGATTCTCCAATAGCTGCCCGCGACCAGGCAGTAAAACGGGGCCGACGACATGGCGGCCCCCGATGAAACGGACGGGGTTTCGTCTATCCCGTCCGATTGTGCAAAAAGCGAAGCGTTGCCGCTTCGCTTTTTACGCATGCTTCGTTTGTCGGTGCGCGATCAGGATTCCGCGAACAGCGACATCACCGAATCGCCGCGGCGGATCCGCGAGAACGTTTCGGCCAGCAGGCTCGCGCTCGTCAGCGAGCGGATCTTCGAGCAGGCCAGCGATTCGGCCGACAGCGGAATCGTGTCGGTGACGACGAGTTCGTCGAGCGCCGAGGCGGCGATGCGCTCGGCGGCGCCGCCGGACAGCACCGGATGCGTCGCGTACGCAAACACCTGCTTCGCGCCGCGCTCCTTCAGAACTTGCGCCGCCTTGCACAGCGTGCCGGCCGTATCGACCATGTCGTCCATGATCACGCAGGTGCGGCCTTCGACTTCACCGATGATGTTCATCACTTCGGAGACGTTCGCCTTCGGGCGACGCTTGTCGATGATCGCGAGATCGCAGTTGAGCTGCTTCGCGAGTGCCCGTGCACGCACCACGCCGCCGACGTCCGGCGACACGACGAGCAGATCCGGGTAGTTCTGCTTGCGCAGGTCGCCCAGCAGGATCGGCGTTGCGTAGATGTTGTCGACGGGAATGTCGAAGAAGCCCTGAATCTGGTCGGCGTGCAGATCCATCGTGATGATCCGCTCGACGCCGGCGATTTCCAGCATGTTCGCGACGACCTTCGCCGAGATCGCGACGCGCGCCGAACGCGGGCGGCGGTCCTGGCGGGCATAGCCGAAGTAGGGGATGGCGGCGGTGATCCGGCCGGCGGATGCGCGCTTCAGCGCATCGACCATGATCATCAGTTCCATCAGGTTGTCGTTCGTCGGCGCGCACGTGGATTGCAGGACGAAGACGTCCTTGCCGCGCACGTTTTCCTGGATCTCGACCTGGATCTCGCCGTCGGAGAAACGGCTGACCATTGCCTTGCCGAGGGGAATTCCAAGAATGTTGACGACTTCCTGAGCAAGCGCGGGATTGGCGTTGCCAGTAAAAACCATCAGGCCGTCATGGCTGCTCATCGTGCACCTGCTTCGGGCTTGGGCGGGAAATGCGGGAAAATTTTTGGCAGGGGAGGAAGGACTCGAACCCTCGCATGCCGGAATCAAAATCCGGTGCCTTAACCAACTTGGCGACTCCCCTACACTTAACTGATAACTTGGCCGGACGGTAGGTCATCCGACAAAGTAAAACTTCATGACGCGAAAGCGAAGAGCGGATGCTCGTTCAGGCTCTCGGCAACTGCGCCGTTCCAGCCGGCGGGCAACTGGGCTTTCGCCGCTTCTGCCTGCTGTTTGCTTTGAAACGCTGCAAACACGCTTGCTCCGGAGCCGGTCATCCTCGCGGGGGCCACATTATACAACCATTTGACCACCTGCGCAACTTCCGCGTACTTGCTTGTCACAACTTGCTGCATGTCGTTCCGGCCGAAACTGTCTGGCCATCTCGCATCGCTGCTTTGCTGTGCAAGAAAGTCCGTAATTGTGACTGGCTTCGAATCTCTTGTCAACAACTCATCTGAAAAAATTTCAGCGGTCGGGACATGAACGCGTGGCGTCACAACCAGGAACCAGCGAGTCGGCAATTGTACCTCAGCTAATTCTTCTCCGATACCCTCTGCGAATGCATTTTTTCCAAAAACGAAAAACGGCACGTCGGCGCCGAGTTTCACCGCGAGCGACTGCAATTCCGCGCGCGGCAGATCGAGCTGCCATAGACGGTTCAGCGCAAGCAGCGTCGTCGCGGCATCGGAGCTGCCGCCGCCGAGTCCGGCGCCCATCGGCAGGCATTTGTCGATCTCGATGTCGACGCCTGCGGCGGTGCCCGTGTGCGCTTTCAGCAGGTTCGCCGCGCGTACGACGAGATCGCTCTGCTCGGGCACGCCCGGCACGTCGGTCGCACGCGCGACCTTGCCGTCGTCGCGCCGCGTGAAGTGCAGCGTATCGCCCCAGTTCAGCAGCTGAAAGACGCTCTGCAGGTCGTGATAGCCGTTCGGCCGGCGGCCGGTGATATGCAGGAACAGGTTGAGTTTCGCGGGCGCAAGACAGTTGCGCAGCGAGCGGGTCGAATCGGTCATGCTGGTATCGAAACGGGTGCGCGTGCTCACTGATCGAGCACGAGCTTGATGTCGAGCGGCGGCGTCGCGCGCACGAGGTTGACGCGTCTGACGCCCGTGGCCGGTGCGTCCGCGTAGGCGAGGTAGTCGATCGTCCAGCCGTCCTGGCGGATCTGCTTCAGGCGCGTGCCATCGGCCGGATCGCGTTCGGTCTCGGCCGGCGTCGCGGGCGCGGGCGTCGGCAGCAGCCAGTAGCGCAGGCCCGCGAGCGGCAGCGAGAAGCCGAGCGTGTTCTGCATCAGCTCGCCGACGTCCGCCGCATATTGCGGCTGGCGGTTCGGCAGTTCGAGCGACGCTGCACGCGGCGTCGACTTCACGATCGCGAGCGTCTGGCCGAGCGGGCTGCGCAGCTCGAGCGACACGTCGTTGCCGTGCTCCTGCCAGTCGAAATTGCCGTACACGTTTTGCTGCTTGCCGAGCCGGTCGTAGTACTGCACCGCGAAGCGGCCGTGATAGGCGTGCGTCGCGGCCGTCTGAAGCGTGCCGCCGGCAGGCGCCTGCGCGGACGGCGGCGTGCTTGCGCAACCGGCGAGCGCGAGCGCCGCGCCGGCTGCCGCGAGCGCGCGACAGGCGCGCGAAGACAGGGAAAACATCGGGAACATCTGCATCAGAGACCGTTGATCTGGAAGCGTTTCAGCGTCTGTACGAGCGTTTCGTTGTCGGGCTCGAGCTTCTGCGCGGCGCGCCATGCGGAGCGTGCGTCGTCCTGCGCGCCGCTCTTCCACAGCACTTCGCCGAGGTGCGCGCCGATTTCGGCGTTCGGCTGCAGGTCGTACGCGCGGCGCAGGATCTTCGCGGCGCCGGCCGTATCGCCCATCCGGTACTTGACCCAGCCGAGGCTGTCCATGATGTACGCGTCGTTCGGCGCGAGCGACAGCGCCTTTTCGATCAGCTTGTTCGCTTCCGGCAGCCGCTGGTTGCGATCGGCAAGCGAATAGCCGAGCGCGTTGTATGCCTGCGGATTGTCGGGCTGCGTGCGGATCAGCTCGCGCAGCTGCTTTTCCATCGCCGCGTAGTGGCCCGTCTTCTCGGCCGCCATCGCGTAGTCGTAGCGCAGGTCGGGATCGTCGGGGAAATCGTCGACCGCGCGCGAGAGCCGCGCCTCCGCTTCCGCGTAGCGCTTCGCGGTGAACAGGATCGACGCGTCGGTGCGCGCGATCACGGCCGCGTCGCGCGGGTCGGTGACGGGCAGATCGTCGAGCACCTTGCGCGCCTCGTCGGTCTTGCCCTGCTTCTGCAGTAGCTGCGCACGCGTGATTTGCGCGGGCAGGTAATGCTGGCTCGTCTGGTCGACCTTGTCGAGCCATTGCGACGCCTGGGCCTCGTTGCCCTGTTCGATCGCGATCTGCGCGAGATAGATGTAACCCTGGCCGACGTCGAGATCCGGCTGCTTCGCACCGAGCTGCACGTACTGCTTCAGGTAGGCCGTCGCGTCGTCGAGCTTTTTCTGCTGGATCTTGATCAGCGCGAGCGCCATCAGCGGCGTCGGGTCCTTCGAATCGAGCTTGCGCATCGTTTCGAACTGCTTTTGCGCATCGTCGAGCCGATCGTCGGCCAGATACAGCTGCGACAGCGCGAGCCGCGCATCGCGCGACTTTGGATTCTGCTGAACGTATTTCTCGAACGACGCGATGCCGGCCGCACGCTCCGCCGGCCCCATCTGCGACAGCATCAGCGCGGCGGGCAGGTAGTCGGGGCGGATCTGCAGCGCGCGTCGCAGCGACTGCGCGGCGCCGTCCTTGTCGTCGACCGCGAGCTGCTGCCGCGCGATCGCGAGATGCGCCTCCGGCCGGTTCATGTCGTTCTTCAGCATGTCCTTCAGCACCGCGAGACCACCGACGCGGTCGGCGCCGCGCGCGAGCAGCGCCTGCAGCGCGAGGATCGCCGGGCCGCGCGTGTCGCCGGTTGCGCGCGCGAGTTCGCGGGCGAGCATCGGCTGCGCGTCGGCTGGCTTGCCGGCGAGCACGAGCAGCGCCGCGTCGACTTGCGATGCACGATTCGAATCGGGCGCGTACTGGCGCCACAGATTCGCGGCCGACAACGCGTCGGCCGGGCTCTGCGCGCCGAGCGCGATTTCGGTGGCGCGCTGCGCCATGCGCGGATCGCGCGTGTCGCGCGCGAGCGCGAGATAGGTCTGGTACGCGGGGGCCGGCTGATTGCGCTGAAGCGCGACCTCGGCCGCGAGCACCTGATAGACGATCTGGCTCGTGAGCGGGACGGCCGGCAGATCCTTCTTCTCGTCCGGCATCACGTGATCGAACGCACCCTGCGACTCCGCGTCGTCCGATGCCGGATCCTGTGCGTGAGCCGGAAAGGCGGTGAGGGTCCAGACGGCGAGCAAGGCCGCGCCAAGCGCGCGGCGGACCGGGAACGCGCGCGTGCCGCCCGCGGCGGCGGGGCGCTTCAGAAGCAGCTTCGAGGGCAGGGTCATGGAAATCCGTTCGATGTTTCAACCGATTGTATCGCGCTCGCTACAATACACGCACGATCGTGATCATCCAGCTTCAGACCCGCAAAACATGCCAGAGTTGCCAGAAGTCGAAGTCACGCGGCGGGGCATTGCGCCCTTTGTCGCGGGCCGCCGCGTCGAGCGTGTCGACGTCCGCACCGCGATGCTGCGCTGGCCCGTGCCGGCGGAGCTCGCGGAGCAATTGCGCGCGCGCGAGGTGCTCGCCGTCGAGCGTCGCGGCAAGTATCTGCTGTTCGAGGTCGATGCGGGCTGGTTCATCGTCCATCTCGGCATGACGGGCACGCTGCGCGTGCTGCCCGCAGGCGGCGTGCCCGTCGCCGCGAAGCACGATCACATCGACTGGATCTTCGACGAATTCGTGCTGCGCTTTCGCGATCCGCGCCGGTTCGGCGCCGTGCTGTGGCATCCGCGCGAAGCGGGCGACGTGCATGCGCATCCGCTGCTCGCGAGCCTTGGCGTCGAGCCGTTTTCGCCGGCGTTCGACGGCGCGCTGCTGCATCGGCGCACGCGCGGCCGCACGGTGTCCGTCAAGCAGGCGCTGCTCGCGGGCGACATCGTGGTCGGCGTCGGCAACATCTACGCGTCGGAGAGCCTGTTTCGCGCGGGCATCCGGCCGACGACGGCCGCCGGCAAAGTCTCGCTCCCGCGCTACGAACGGCTCGCCGACGCGGTGCGCGCCACGCTCGCGGACGCGATCGACCGCGGCGGCAGCACGCTGCGCGATTTCGTCGGCAGCAACGGCGAGAGCGGCTACTTCCAGCTCGACTGCTTCGTCTACGATCGCGCGGGCGAGCCGTGCCGCGTGTGCGGCACGCCGATCCGGCAGATCGTGCAGGGCCAGCGCTCGACTTACTTCTGTCCGACGTGCCAGCGTTGAACCTTCCTTTTCCCGATTCCAAAACTTGAAGCCGCCCCGCATCGCCCCCGCTCCTTTTCCCGTCACGCCGCTGCATCGCACGTTCGCGCCGCGCCTGATCGCGTGGCAGCGCCAGCACGGCCGCCACGACCTGCCGTGGCAGAACACGCGCGATCCGTACCGGATCTGGCTGTCGGAAATCATGCTGCAGCAGACGCAGGTGTCGACCGTCGTGCCGTATTACACGCGCTTTCTCGAACGCTATCCGGACGTCGCCGCGCTTGCGGCCGCGCCGATCGACGACGTGATGGCGCTGTGGGCCGGCCTCGGCTATTACTCGCGTGCGCGCAACCTGCATCGCTGCGCGCAGGTCGTCGTCGCCGAGCACGGCGGCGCATTTCCGGCCACGCCGGATGCGCTCGCCGAACTGCCGGGCATCGGCCGCTCGACGGCCGCGGCGATCGCATCGTTCGCCTACGGCGCACGCGCGACGATCCTCGACGGCAACGTGAAGCGCGTGCTCGCGCGCGTATTCGGCATCGAAGGGTTTCCCGGCGAGAAGCGCGTCGAAAACGACATGTGGGCGCTCGCCGAATCGCTGTTGCCCGACGCGGCGCATCCGGACGACGTGAGCGCGTACACACAAGGGTTGATGGATCTCGGCGCGACGCTCTGCGTGCGCGGCAAGCCCGACTGCACGCGTTGTCCGTTCGCGGGCGACTGCGTCGCGCAGTCGACCGGGCGGCAGCGCGAACTGCCGGCCGCGCGGCCGAAAAAGGCGGTGCCGACGCGCAAGACCTGGATGCTCGTGCTGCGCGACGGCGACGCCGTCCTGCTCGAGCGGCGTCCGCCGGCCGGCATCTGGGGCGGCTTGTGGAGTTTGCCGCAGGCCGACGGCGATGCCGAGCTCGCGGATCTCGCACGCCGTTTCGGCGGCGGCGGCCCGGTGCCGCTCGCGCCGCTGACGCATACGTTTACGCATTTCCGGCTCGAGATCGAACCGCGGCTCAGCGATGTCGCGAGCGAGGCGGCGGTCGTGCCGTTTGCTCAGGCGCAGGATGCCGATACTGCATGGGTGCCGCTGAGCGGACTCGATGCCTACGGCGTGCCGGCGCCGGTGCGCAAGCTGCTCGACGCGCTGAGCGGGCCGCTGCTGTAACGAACGAAGCCGGGCCGAGCGCGGCCGCGCTCAGAGCCAGCCGTGCCGGTCGAGCACGTGGTGGACCGCGTCGATGCGCGCGCCCACATCGGGAAACTCCATGAGCTTTTGCCGTGCGCGCAGGTCGAGCGGCAGCAGTTCCGCGAGGCGGTTCGACACCCAGCTCGGATCGTCGAGACGGAACGGTTCGGCGAATGGCAGGCGCCCGGGCTCCGATTTCTGCAGCGCGCTGATGATGCGCTCGAGCACTTCGGCGCACGAGCCGAACTGCGCGAGCGCCTGCTCGCCTTCGAGCGGGATGTCGTCGGGCAGCGGCTCCGCGATGCCGACCAGCAGCCCGTTCGATTCGACGCGATACGACAGCAGCTCGAAGCGCTGCGTGCCGATCGCCTGCAGATAGAGCATCCCGAATTCGCCCGTATCGCATTCGGCGATGCGCGCCATGCAGCCGATCGTCTCGGGCACCGACACCGCGCCGTCCTGCGCGACCTCCGGACCGCTTTTCAGCAGACACACGCCGAACGGCGCGTCGTCACGCAGGCAGGTGCGCGCCATGTCGAGATAGCGCGCCTCGAACACCTTCAGCGGCAGCAAGCCTCCGGGGAACAGCACCGTGTGCAGCGGAAACAGCGGCAGGTCGATCAGGGTGGTCGATAGGGAAGACATGGCGCGCCGACGGAGGAGCGGGCGTCGCTAAGGTCGGTCGACCTCGGTGACGAGCCGCGACGACGCGTCGACATCCACCGGCGCGTCACGATGCCGCACGATCACGTTTGCCGCGGACGCAAAGCGCGCGGCAAGCGTTTCCGCGATGAACACCGACCGGTGCTGGCCGCCCGTGCAGCCGATGGCGACGGTCAGATAGCTCCGGTTGTCTTCGCGGAAATGCGGCAGCCATTTCATCAGGAACGCATGGATGTCGTCGATCATCTGATGGACGATCGGCAGTGCGTCGAGGAAGGCGATGACCGGCTGGTCGAGCCCGGTGAGCGGGCGCAGCTCGTGGTCGTAATACGGATTCGGCAGCGCGCGCACGTCGAACATCAGGTCGGCGTCGAGCGGCACGCCGCGCTTGAAGCCGAACGATTCGAACATCAGCATCAGGTCGTTGCTGTTCTGCTCGATGAAGCGCTTGACCCACGTGCGCAATACGTTCGCACGCAACGTGCTGGTATCGATCTGATGGCCGAATTCGGCGAGCGGCGCAACGAGTTCGCGTTCGCGCTCGATCGCTTCCTCGAGCGACGACAGCAGCCCGACGTTCGCATCGTGCGACGGCGAACCGGACAGCGGATGGCGGCGCCGCGTTTCGGAGAAGCGCTGGATCAGCGCCTGCGTGCTCGCGTTCAGGAACAGCACGCGCAGGTCGTGCTCGCGCGACAGCGAGCGGATCAGGCCGGGCATTTCGTCGAGCGACGCGCTCGAACGCGCGTCGATCGCGACCGCGAGCCGGCGCTGACCGGCTTCGTCGAGGTAGCGGGCGAGCTCGGGCAGCACATGCGGCGGCAGGTTGTCGACGCAATAATAGCCGGCGTCTTCGAGCGCGTTCAGCGCGACGGACTTGCCGGAGCCGGAAATGCCGGTGATGAGGACGATGCGCATGGGAACCTGGGAAAACTGACGTTTCATCATAGCACCGGCTCGGCGCATCGCGGCGGTGTGCGGCGATGCGCGCCGACGCTAGACGAGCTTGCCGGGGAACTGACTTTCGGGATCCTGCATCGCCAGTCGTTGCCGATCCATGAAATCGCGCAACGTGTCGATGCCGCGCAGCTGCAGGATCGTATTGCGCACGGCGGCCTCGACGAGCACCGCGAGGTTGCGGCCGGCCGCCACCTGAATCGTCACCTTGCTGATCGGCAGGCCGAGCACGTCGACGGTCTGGCTTTCGAGCGGCAGGCGCTGGAATTCGCCGTCCGGGCGCCGCACGAGCTGCACGATCAGCTTCAGCTTCATCTTCCGCCGTACCGCGGTTTCGCCGAAGATCGTCTTGATGTCGAGCAAGCCGAGGCCGCGCACTTCCAGCAGGTTCTGCAGCAGCGGCGGGCAGCGGCCTTCGACGAAATCGGGGCCAAGTCTGACGAAATCGACGGCATCGTCGGCGACGAGCCCGTGACCGCGGCTGATCAGTTCGAGGCCGAGCTCGCTCTTGCCGAGGCCCGAGTCGCCCGTGAGCAGCACGCCCATCCCGAGGATGTCGAGAAACACGCCGTGCAGCGTCGCGCGCGGCGCGAGGATGCGCGACATGTAGAGACGCAGGCTGTCGATGACCGCCGCTGCGGACATCGGCGTCGTGAACAGCGGCGTGGAGGAACGCGTGCAGCGCAGCACCAGCTCGGGCGGCGCCGCGGCGCCGCCGGCGACGACGAGGAACGGCGGTTCGAGCGCGATCAGTTCGGCCATGTGCCGCGAACGGTCTTCGTCGGTCTGCCGCTGGTAATAGTCGATCTCGGCTTCGCCGAGCACCTGGATCCGGTTCGGGTGGATCAGGTTCAGGTGGCCGACGAGGTCGGCGCTCGACGTCGCGTTCGCGACGGTATCGGCGGAGAAGCCGCGCTCCCAGCCTTCATGCCCCGTCAGCCAGCTGAGCTTCAGCGTGGCCGCGTTGTCGTCGAAGATGCTCTGGGCGTTGATGCTGGACGTATCCATGACTGCGTCACTCCAATGAGCCGGTATCGATGCACGGCGACGGGCGTCGCGATGCCGGACCGGCGCCGGGTGGCCGTGCGCGGCGGCGCCGGCCGCGTCGTTCGGGAAAATATTCCGCCCGGATCAGTTCAAGGTTGCCACTGAGTGAGCAGGCGATGCAACTCGGCGGGATCCGTTTCGTTGTGCAGACGCTCGCGCGCGTCGCGATCGGACAGCAGCTGCGCGATTTCAGACAGGATCTCGAGGTGCTGCTGTGTGGCTTGCTCGGGAACGAGCAGGAAAATCAGGAGGGAAACCGGCTGGCCGTCGGGGGCCTCGAACGGGATCGCATCGGCGAGCCGCACGAATGCCGCGAGCGGATGCTTGAGGCCCTTGATGCGTCCGTGCGGAATCGCGACGCCTTCGCCGAGACCGGTCGAGCCGAGGCGCTCGCGCGCGAACAGATTGTCCGTGACGGTGCTGCGAGCGATGCCGTTCTGATTCTCGAAGATCAGCCCGGCTTGTTCGAAAACGCGTTTCTTGCTGGTGACGGAGAGGTCGATGACGACGTTCTCTATGGGCAGGATTTTGGCTAGGCGATTCATGTTGGCAGGCGATTGGACGGCCTGGGGTCTCCTTGCGGCGGCAGACTGATGGTCCATGTTCGACGATATCAAGGCGTTCGGCATCGGAAGCTTGCAACGCACGGCGACCGGATCAACGCCCCCCGGCGATAACCGGAGCATTATAGAACACAGCCGCGCGCGTGGTGCAGCGCGGCCGACCCTCGGCGCCGCTGCGCGGCACCGCAAAAAAAACGCCCGGCGAACCGGGCGGCGCTGTGTTGCGGTAACGGTTATTGCGGCGGCAGTTCGATCTGGTCGACGGCCGGCTGCAGCTTGATCGGATCGTGCGCGTGCGTTTGCAGGCGCTCCATGTGCTTGACGACCTGGCGGTCCAGCTTGTCGATCAGCAGATCGATCGCTGCATACAGGTTGCCGTTCGAACTTTCGACGAAGATGTCCTTGCCCTTCAGGTGCAGATTGATTTCCGCACGCTGCTGCTTGTCCTTTTCCTTGTGGTTGTCGACCGAGAGGATCACAGTGCCATCGATCACCTGATCGCTATGCCGTAGCACCCGGTCCAGCTTGGTGATCACGTATTCGCGAATCGCAGGCGTGACTTCGAGATGATGTCCACTGATCTTCAGGTTCATAGTGCTTCTCCAAGCGAGTGACCACCCGGCCGCATCGAGGCGGCGCTCCGGTCGACTTGCCCGTCCCGCACGAGGCGGCGAATCGCGGACAGGTCGCCCGGCCTGTTCCCCGTGTGCGCGGTGGCCGGAACACGCCTGCCGCCGGGCAGGCAGCAGGCTTAAAGAGACTTGCGCAGATTCACTGCCGGGATCCTGAGGGCTTCGCGATATTTCGCAACCGTGCGGCGCGCGACCACGAAGCCTTGTTCTGCCAGCAGCTCGGCAATGCGGCTGTCCGAAAGTGGCGATTTGGGGTCTTCGGCTCCTATCAGTTGCTTGATGAGGGCACGGATGGCGGTCGACGATGCGGCGCCACCGGTGTCGGTCGAGACGTGCGATCCGAAGAAGTACTTAAATTCAAGCGTCCCGAACGGGGTCAGCATGTACTTGCCCGTTGTCACACGGCTGACAGTCGACTCGTGTAGGCCCAGCGTATCAGCTATTTCCCGCAAAACCAAGGGGCGCATGGCAATTTCGCCGTGCGCAAAGAAATTCTTCTGACGTTCGACAATCGCCTGCGCGACGCGCAGGATCGTGTCGAACCGCTGCTGGATGTTCTTGATGAGCCAGCGCGCTTCCTGCAGCTGCTGCTTCAGCGAGCCGGCCGACGGATCGCCGCGGCTGTTGCGCAGGATGTTCGCGTACAGGTTGTTGATGCGCAGCTTCGGCACGACCTCGGGATTGAGTTCGGCCTGCCAGCCCTGGCCGACTTTCTTCACGATGATGTCGGGCACCACGTAGTCGGCTTCGGCCTTGCCGTAGGCCGCGCCGGGGAACGGCTCGAGCGAGCGGATCAGCGCGTGTGCGTCGCGCAGCGCGTCGTCGGTGGCCTTCAGATGCTTGCGCAACCGCGTGAAATCGCGCGCGGCGAGCAGTTCCAGATGTTGCGACACGATCTCGAGCGCGAGCGTGCGCGTCGGGGACGGATCGAGCCGCAGCAGCTGCAGCTTCAGGCATTCCGATGCCGAACGCGCGCCGACGCCGGCCGGATCGAAGCTGTGCAGCAGCGCGAGCGCCGCGTTCAGTTCGTCGCAGTCGACTTCGAGTTCGGGCGGCAGATCGGCGAGCACCTCGTCGAGCGATGCGGTCAGGTAGCCGTCGTCGTCGAGCGACTCGATCAGGAACATCACGAGCGCGCGATCGCGCGGGCTTGCCTGCGTGACGCGCAGCTGCGCGGACAGATGATCGCGCAGCGACGTCGCCGCTTCCTGTACCTGCAGCGGCGGCAGATCGTCGTCGTCGGAGGCGCCGCTCGCGCGGCCGAATTCGTCGAGGTTCCACTGCGGGCCGTCGCTCGCGTCGCCGGCCGCGTAGCCGTCGTATTCGTCGGCGCCGGCCGGTTCGTCGCGCTCCGCACGATCGCTCGACTGGCCGTTGCCGTTCGCGATGGCCGGCTCGCCGTTCGACACGGGCGGCGTCTGCGCGATCAGCGAGCCGTCCGCCGCAACGCGCAGCGGACTCGCGATCCATTCGTCGTCGTTCTCGAGCAGCGGGTTCTGGGCGACCGCCATCGCCACTTCCTGCTGCAATTCGAGCGTCGACAACTGCAGGAGCCGGATCGACTGCTGTAGCTGGGGCGTCAGCGCCAGATGTTGCGACAGGCGGAGTTGGAGGCTGGCTTTCATGGCAGAGAGGGAGTCATACCGGCAGTTTGCCACGACCCAGGCGCATTGAGCCATCCGCGATTACGCGTGGCGCGCCGCCCGGCCGGCGGCACGTCCGCGAGGCTGGGCGCGGCCCCGCGCGGCACGGCCGGGCGGGCGCTGCCAGCGGCGCGTTACATGCGGAAATGTTCGCCGAGATACACGCGGCGAACGCTTTCGTTCTCGATGATCTCGTTCGGTGCGCCGGCCGCAAGCACGGAGCCGTCGCTGATGATGTACGCGTGGTCGCAGATGCCGAGCGTTTCGCGCACGTTGTGATCGGTGATCAGCACGCCGATGTTGCGCTGTTTCAGGAACTTGACGATCTTCTGGATCTCGAGCACCGCGATCGGATCGACGCCCGCGAACGGTTCGTCGAGCAGGATGAAGCTCGGGTTCGTCGCGAGCGCGCGCGCGATTTCGACGCGGCGTCGCTCGCCGCCGGACAGCGACAGCGCCGGGTTCTCGCGCAGATGGCCGATCTGCAGCTCGTCGAGCAGCGCTTCGGTGCGCGACGCGATCGCGTCCTTCGACAGCCGCTTGCCGTCGTCGCCGTGCTGCAGCTCGAGCACCGCGCGGATGTTCTCCTCGACGGTCAGCTTGCGGAACACCGACGCTTCCTGCGGCAGATACGACAGGCCGAGCGACGCGCGCTTGTGGATCGGCAGCAGGCTGATCGAGCTGCCGTTCAACGAGATCTCGCCCGCGTCGAGCGGCACGAGGCCGACGATCATGTAGAACGAGGTCGTCTTGCCGGCGCCGTTCGGGCCGAGCAGGCCGACCACTTCGCCGCTCTTCACGTCGAGCGATACGTCCTTGACGACTGTGCGCGAGCCGTAGCGCTTCTTCAGGTTGCGTACGACGAGCGAACTCGTGGTGCCGGCCGGCTGGCGATTCGGGAGCGCGTTCATTGACCGGGCGCTCCCTGGATCGTGGTCGACGGCGACAGCTTCGCCGGCGCACCGTTCATCGGGCCCGGGCCGCCGTTTTTCGGCGACAGCATCGCGCGCACGCGACCGTTCGGATTGCCGGGCGCCGCGACGTCCTTGCCGCCCTTCGCGGTGTAGAAGTCGTGCTGGCCGTCGTACGTGATCACGCTGCCGTGCACGGTGTCGGCGATCGTCGACGTGCCCTGCAGGCGACGCACGGTGGCGGCGGTGGTCAGCGTGGTGAGATCCTGCTTGCCGTCGTAGTCGATGCGCTCGGCGTCGCCGTCGATGTATTCGTCGAGACCTTCGCGCTTCTGGCGGAACGTCGCGTGCTTCTTGCCGCTGCCGAACGACGTCGCGTACTGATAGCCCTCCGGATCCTGGCGCACTTCGACGCGATCGCCGGTGATCTTGATCGTGCCCTTCGTGATCACGACGTTGCCGGTGGCGACGGTGACCTGCTTCAGGTCGTCATAGGTCAGGTTGTCCGCCTCGACGTTGATCGGCTTGTTCTGGTCGGCCTTCTCGGCGTGGGCGAGCGGCGCCAGGCCGACGAGGGGCAGGGCGACGAGCGTCGCGGCGAGCGCGGCGCGGACGGCGCGCGCAGCGCCGCCGGAATTTTGTCGAGGGAACGGTTCGTTCATGCAGTCACGTGAGGGAAGCGTCACTTGGGTTGACCTTTCGAGCCGCCGGATGCGTCCGACGCGGCGATCGTGCCGCGCACGTTGCCGTAAAGCTCGATGACCCGGGTGACGTTGTTGTACTTCATGCCGTCGGTCGCGTTGACGAGCGACAGGCCGCGCTGAAGTTTAACCGGCTTTTCGGTCTGGATCACGTCGTCATTGACGAAGATACGGAAATGCTGCGAATCGGCCTGCATCTGCGGGTCGCCGCCGCCGGCCGCGCGCAGGATCCGCGCGTCGTCGTACAGATCGACGATCGACACGTCGCCGTTGACCGTGCCGCGCTTCGCGGTGGTCGTGACCACCGGCTTGCCGGGCTGGAACGCGCGCATCGCGGGCATCGTCAGGTCGCTCGACTCGGTGTCTTCGTAGTGGACGAGCTTCGCGGCCGTCAGCCGGTACTGCGTCGTGCCGGACTGGTCGAGCTCGGTGACCGAGAAGTTGTCCGCGAAATAGTCGGGCGTGTGGCGCTTCGGCTGCGCGACGCCTTCGCCGGGCGGCGGCAGCGTCGCCTGCAGCAGCCACCATGTAATGCCCGCGAGCGCCGCGACGGCAACGAGCGGGAGCAACTGGGTCCAGCGGAAATGCGGGTTCATCCGTCAGGCTCCGCACGCGGCTGCCAGCAGCGCGTCGTAGCGGCGCTGCGCGCGCAGTACCGTATCGCACACTTCGCGCACCGCGCCTTCGCCGCCGCGGGCTTCCGCGACCCAGTGCGCGCGCGCGATGACTTCCGGATGCGCGTTCGCCGGCGCAGCCGCGAAGCCGCAGCGCAGCATCACCGGCAGATCGGGCCAGTCGTCGCCCATGTAGCCGCACGCGTCCGGCGCGATGCCGAGCGACGCGATCAGATCGGTGAAGACGCTCAGCTTGTTCTCGACGCCCTGGAACAGGTGCGTGATCTTCATTTCCTTCGCGCGCGCCGCGACGATTTCCGAGCGGCGGCCCGTGATGATCGCGGTCGCGATGCCGGCTTCGCCGAGCAGCTTCACGCCGTGGCCGTCCAGCGAATTGAACGACTTCATCGCGTCGCCCGCGGCGGTAAACAGCAGGCCGCCGTCGGTCAGCACGCCGTCGACGTCGAAAATCATCAGCTTGACGCGGCTCGCGCGTTCGGCTGCAGTCAGCGCAGCGCTCATCAAATCACCTTCTTCGAAAACAGGTCGTGCATGTTCAGCGCGCCGATCAGCACGCCGTCGGCGTCGACGACCAGCATCTGGTTGATCCGGTGGCGCTCCATCAGTTCCACCGCTTCGACCGCCAGATGGTCGGCGCCGATCGTGCGCGGCTCGCGCGTCATCACGTCGGCGATCGGCAGGCGGCGGAAATCGCCGTCGCGCGCGAGCACGCGGCGCAGGTCGCCGTCGGTGAAGATGCCCGCGACCTTGCGGTTCGTGTCGACGACGGCCGTCATGCCCATCCGCTTCGCGGTGATCTGGAACAGCGCGTCCGAGAGCGTCGCGTCGAGCCCGACATACGGGACGTCGTCGCCCGTGCGCATCACGTCGCGCACGTAGGTCAGCAGGCGCCGGCCAAGCGCGCCGCCCGGATGCGAGCGCGCGAAATCTTCGGAGCCGAAGCCGCGCGCGTCGAGCACGGCGACGGCGAGCGCGTCGCCGAGCGCGAGCGCGGCGGTCGTGCTCGCGGTGGGCGCGAGATTCAGCGGGCACGCTTCCTTCGACACCGCCGCGTTCAGGTTCACGTCGGCGAGCGTGCCGAGGCTCGATTCCGCGCGGCCCGTGATCGCGATCAGCTTCGCGCCGATCCGCTTCACGAGCGGCAGGATCGCGACGAGTTCTTCCGACTCGCCGGAATAGGAAATGCCGATGAAGACGTCGTCCGCCGTGACCATGCCGAGGTCGCCGTGGCTCGCTTCCGCCGGATGGACGAAGAACGCGGGCGTGCCGGTGCTCGCGAGCGTGGCCGCGATCTTGCGGGCGATGTGCCCCGATTTGCCGATGCCGGAGACCACGACGCGGCCGCGGCAGCCGAGCAGCAGCGCGACGGCGTGGGCGAAGCTGCCGTCGAGCTGGTCGCGCAGCGCGCGCACGGCGTCCGCCTCGATGTCGAGCACGTCGCGGGCGAGCGCGAGCGCCCGATCATCATTGATTTTCGCTATCATGCGCGGAGTATAGCAAAGGCGTTTGTTCGCCGCGCCGGCCCATTCGGACGTGTCCGATGCCGCCGGTCCATCGCCACTTGCCGCGCCCGTCTTGCCGTGGCCCCGACGAACGAGGACGCTCCGCCCGTGATTTCCCCGCTCGAAATGACCCTGCTGCTGCTGCTGGCCTCGGTGGTAGGCGTCGTCGTATTTCGCTCGCTGAATCTGCCGCCGATGCTCGGCTACCTGACCGTCGGCATCCTGGTCGGCCCGCACGCGTTCGGCGTGGCGGGCGACCTCGAGCGCGCCGAGCATCTCGCCGAGTTCGGCGTCGTGTTCCTGATGTTCTCGATCGGCCTCGAGTTCTCGCTCGCGAAGCTGCGCGCGATGCAGCGGCTCGTGTTCGGCCTCGGGCTGATGCAGGTGGTCGCGACACTCGCGCTCGCGGTCGTGCTCGGCATGCTGTTCCAGCGCTGGGTCGACATCACGTGGCAGGGCAGCGTCGCGCTCGGCGGCGCGCTGGCGATGTCGTCGACGGCGATCGTCTCGAAGATGCTCGCCGAGCGGCTCGAGATCGAGACCGAGCACGGCCGCAACATCTTCGGCGTGCTGCTGTTCCAGGATCTCGCGGTGGTGCCGCTGCTGATCGTGATCGCCGCATTCGGCGCCGAGTCGTCGAAGGATCTCGCGCTGACGCTCGGCTTCGCGGCCGTCAAGATCGTGATCGCGCTCTCGCTGCTGCTCGTCATCGGCCAGCGCTTCATGACGCGATGGCTCAACGTCGTCGCGCGGCGCCGCTCGCAGGAGCTGTTCGTGCTGAACCTGCTGCTCGTCACGCTCGGCGCCGCGTTCATCACCGACCGCTTCGGGCTGTCGCTCGCGCTCGGCGCATTCATCGCCGGCATGCTGATCGCCGAGACGCCGTTCCGTCATCAGGTCGAGGAGGACATCAAGCCGTTTCGCGACGTGCTGCTCGGCCTGTTCTTCGTGACGACCGGGATGCTGCTCGACCCGCGCGTGATCTGGGAGCATCCGCTGCTCGTGGGCGGATTTTTCGTCGGCCAGATCCTGTTCAAGGCGACGATGATCGCGGGCCTCGCGCGCCTGTTCGGCGCGACGCCCGGCGTCGCGATGCGCACCGGTATCGGGCTTGCGCAGGCCGGCGAATTCGGCTTCGTGCTGCTGAACCTGATCCTCGATCGCCATCTCGTCGACGCGACGCTGCTGCAGGCGATTCTCGCGTCGATGCTGCTGTCGATGCTCGCCGCGCCGTTCCTGATTCAGAACGCCGATCGGATCGTGATGCGGCTGTCGTCGACCGAATGGATGCAGCAGTCGCTGCAGATGACGCGCATCGCGACGCAGAGCCTGAAGCAGCGCGGCCACGTGATCATCTGCGGCTACGGCCGCGCGGGCCAGAACCTTGCGCGGATGCTCGAACAGGAAGGCATCTCGTACGTCGCGCTCGACCTCGACCCCGATCGCGTGAGCGCGGCCGCGACGGCCGGCGAATCGGTCGTGTTCGGCGACGCCGCGCGCCGCGAGTCGCTGCTCGCGGCCGGCATCCATCGCGCGGCGGCCGTCGCCATCACGTACGCGAATACGCCGTCCGCGCTGCGCGTGCTGCACCACGTGCACGAACTCGAGCCGACATTGCCGGCGATCGTGCGCACCGTCGACGATGCCGATCTCGAGAAGCTGCTCGCGGCCGGCGCGACCGAGGTGATTCCGGAGATCGTCGAAGGCAGCCTGATGCTGGCGTCGCATACGCTGGTGCTGGTCGGCGTGCCGATGCGCAAGGTCGTGCGGCGCGTCGAGGAGATGCGCGACGAGCGCTACAGCCTGTTGCGCGGCTATTTCCACGGCGCCGACGATGCGGACGACGACGATCACGAGCAGGTACGGCTACAATCGGTGCCGGTCGACGCGCGTGCGGACGCGGTCGGGCGCTCGCTGGAGGAGCTCGGGCTCTACGCGCTCGGGCTCGAAGTCACCGCGATCCGCCGGCACGGCATTCGCGGCGTCGAACCCGATCCGCAGACGAAGCTGCGTGCGAGCGACATCGTCGTGCTGCGCGGGCTGCCCGAGGCGCTCGCGCTCGCGGAGGAGCGGCTGTCGCGCCATCGCCGCGATCCGCCGGCCGTCGCCGCGTGAGCCGCGATTCATTACCTGACCCGTATTTTTTCGAAACGGTGCCCGAGCTTCGCGCACCGTTTTTTTCGGAGAGTTTCATGTCGCATTCGTCATCGGGCGCGCCGCTCGATCCGGTCGCCTTCATTCACAGCCAGATCCGCACGGTGCCCGACTGGCCGCAGCCCGGCGTGATGTTCCGCGACATCACGACGCTGCTGCAAAGCCCCAAGGCGCTGCGCATTCTGGTCGACCTGTTCGTCGAGCGCTATGTCGACGCGAAGCTCGACTACGTCGCGGGGCTCGACGCGCGCGGCTTCATCATCGCGCCGATCGTGGCGTACGAGCTCAGCGTCGGCTTCGTGCCGATCCGCAAGGTCGGCAAGCTGCCGTACAAGACGCGTTCGGAATCGTACGAGCTCGAGTACGGCAGCGCGACCGTCGAGATTCACGAGGACGCGTGCAAGCCGGGCGACCGCGTGATCATCATGGACGACCTGATCGCGACCGGCGGCACGATGATGGCCGGACGCAACCTGCTGGAGCGGCTCGGCGCCGTCGTCGTCGAAGGCGCGGCGATCATCGATCTGCCCGATCTCGGCGGCTCGGCGCTGCTGCGCAATGCGGGGCTGCCCGTCTATACCGTCACCGAATTCGCCGGCCACTGAGCGCCGGCTCACGCAGCGAGCCCACGATGCCGAACTTCATGCTGTTTCTCGCCACGTCGGTCGCGATCACGTTCGCGCCGGGTCCCGACAACCTGCAGGTGCTCGCGCGCGGCATCTCGCAGGGCCGCGCGGCCGGCTTCGTCGCCGCGCTCGGCTTCACGGCCGGCATCCTGTTCCATACGACGCTCGCGGCGCTCGGCGTCGCGGCCGTGCTGCGTTCGTCGCCGATCGCGTTTCAGATCCTGAAGCTCGCGGGCGCCGCGTATCTCGTCTGGATCGGCATCAAGGCGCTGCGCAGCCACGGCCTCGCGAATGCGCATGCGCGGCCGCCGCAGCCGCTCGGCGCGATTTTCCGGCAGAGCGTGATCGGCAATCTGATGAACCCGAAGGTCACGCTGTTCTTCGTCGTGTTCCTGCCGCAGTTCGTCGATCCGCACGGCGTGCAGAGCGTGACGCTGCAGATGTTCGAGCTCGGTGCGCTCTTCATGCTGCAGACGGCCGCGATCTTCTCGCTGTTCGGCGTCGGCGCGGGCGCGATCGGCGCGTGGCTGAAGCGCCGTCCGAAGGCCGGCGTCTGGCTCGATCGTCTCGCCGGCGCGACCTTCATCGCGATCGGCATCCGCGTGGCGCTGAAGGACTGACGACGATGACCTTTCCGTGCATCGCGGCCGCGCGCCGCTTCGATCCGTCCGCGCACGTGCGCTTCGAAATCGCCGGGGCGGCGGTCGGCTGGATCCGCCGCCGCGACGTCGCGCGGCTCGCGCGCTGGCCCGACGTGTTCGAACTGTCCGACGCGCGCGTCGTGCTGTCCGATCGCTACGACACCGTCGACGCGCGCAGCATGGCGCTCGCGAGCGCGATCGGCGCGCTGGCGGCAGAAGGCGCGATTCCGGGCTGGCGCGACGAGATCTATGCGATTCGCAACCGCTTCGACGATCCGCCGCTCGCCTACATCGAGCGCGCGGCGTCGCGCTTCTTCGGCACGCAGACTTATGCGGTGCATGTGAACGGCATCGTAGAATATGCGGTTTCGCCCGGCGCGGCAGGCACGCCGCAGCTGTGGCTCGGCCGCCGCAGCGCGACGAAGGCGACCGACCCCGGCATGCTGGACAACGTGGTCGCCGGCGGCATCGGCTGGGGGCTCGGCGTGCGCGAGACGCTGGTGAAGGAATGCTGGGAAGAGGCCGGCATCCCGGCCGAACTCGCGGCGCGCGCGATCGCGGGCCGCGCGGTGCAGGTGCTGTGCTCGCTGCCGGAGGGCACGCAGTCCGAACTGATCTTCGTGTACGACCTGCCGTTGCCGCACGACTTCGCGCCGCACAACCAGGACGGCGAAGTGGCCGAACATCTGCTGGCCGGCGTGCCCGAGGTGATCGGCTGGCTGCGCGACGGGCACGCGACGATGGACGCGAGCCTCGCGACGCTCGACACGCTGCTGCGTCACGGCTGGCTGCCGGCCGCCGACGCGGCGGGCCTCGATGCGCTGCTCGCGCCGGCCGCCTGACGCGGCTCGCGGCCGCGCGGCCCACGCGAGCCATTTGACGAATACGGAAACGAAGGGAGTACGGTCATGTCGACCGATCACAGCTTTATCTTGAAACTGTCGTGCCCCGACCGGCACGGCATCGTCCACGCGGTCTCGGGCTTTCTGTTCGAGCGCAACAGCAACATTCTGGATTCCGCGCAGTTCGGCGACAGCCGCACCGGCGAGTTCTTCATGCGCGTGCATTTCGAACAGGACGGCGCGGGCCGGGATGCCGCCTCGGCGCTCGACACGCTGCGCGACGATTTCGCGCCGCTCGCCGAGCAGTTCGCGATGCGCTGGGAACTGCACGATGCGTCGGTGAAACCGCGCGTCGTGATCATGGTGTCGAAGATCGGCCATTGCCTGAACGACCTGCTGTTCCGCTATCGCACGGGCCAGCTGCCGATCGAGATTCCGGCGATCGTGTCGAACCACAAGGACTTCTACCAGCTCGCGGCGAGCTACGACATCCCGTTCCATCACTTCCCGCTGGTCGGCGGTTCGTCCGATGCCGCGAAGGCCGCGCAGGAAGCGCGCGTGCTCGACGTGATCGACGAGCATCAGGCCGACCTCGTCGTGCTCGCGCGCTACATGCAGATCCTGTCGCCGAACATGTGCGAGCGGCTCGCCGGGCGCGCGATCAACATCCATCACTCGTTCCTGCCGAGCTTCAAGGGCGCGAAGCCTTACTATCAGGCGTTCGACCGCGGCGTGAAGCTGATCGGCGCGACCGCGCACTACGTGACGACGGATCTCGACGAAGGTCCGATCATCGAACAGGAGGTCGAGCGCGTCGATCACAGCATGACGCCGGACCAGCTGACCGCGATCGGCCGCGACGTCGAATGCGTGACGCTCGCTCGGGCGGTGAAGTGGCACGTCGAGCACCGCATCGTGCTCAACGGTACGAAGACGGTCGTGTTCCGCTGAGCGGCCGCTTCGGCACGCGTCGCCCAAACGAGAAACGCCGCGCCCTCGACATTCGGGGGCGCGGCGTTTTTTTCGCGTGCGGCGCGGCGTCAGATCATCCGCAGCATCTGCAGTTCGCGCTTGATGTACGCATAGAAGATCGGCGCGGCGATGATGCCCGGCAGCCCGAACGCGGCTTCCATGATCAGCATCGCGAGCAGCAGCTCCCACGCGCGCGATTCGATCTGGCCGCCGATGATCTTCGCGTTGAGGAAATACTCGAGCTTGTGGATGATCACGAGGAACGCGAGCGACGCGATCGCGGTGCCCATGCTGACCGACAGCGACACGGCAACGATCAGCGTGTTCGACACGAGGTTGCCGATCACCGGCAGCAGCCCGACGATGAAGGTGAGGAGCACGAGCGTTTTCGACAGCGGCAGCCGCTCGTGGAAGATCGGCAGCGCGACGAGCAGGTAGAGGCCCGTGAACGCGGCATTGATCGCCGAGATCTTGATTTGCGCGAACACGATCCGGCGGAACGCGTCGGCGAAGCGCGACACGCGCGTGACGAGCGCGGTCGACAGCGGCCGGCGCACCTTGCCGTGCTCGACGCCGATCGCGATCATCGCGCCGATGATCATCCCGAACAGCACGTGGCCGAAGCCGCGCGCGACGTTCTTGCCGCTTTGCTGCAGTTGATCCATGTGCGCGGTCATCAGCACCGCGGCTTTCGCCTTCATCTGCTCGACGTCGACCGGCAGCACGTTCGCGATCCATGCGGGCGTGCGCGCGCGCGTCTGTTCGACGATCTGCATCAGCTGGCCGAGCAGCGCCTGCAGGTTCGGCACCGTGTGCTCGAAGTGCTCGACGACCGCGATCGACAGGCCCGTCAGCGCGCCGACGATCGCGATCGCGAGCAGCACGACCGCGACCCAGCGCGCGCGCATGCTCGTCGTGTGGCGCTCGATCACCGGCGCGATCGTATGGATCAGTTGATAGACGAGCAGCCCGGCGAGTAGCCCGCCGAGCAGCTTCAGATCGAGGACGAGCCACATCGCGGCCAGCGCGAACACGTAGCTGCCGATTTCGATCGCCGACAGCTTCGGCAGACTGAAGTCGCTCGTGAGCCGCACGCTGCGCAGGTGCGGCTCGCGGCTTTGCGCATCGCGCGCCGGCTCTTGTTGCTTCTCCATCGTCAATTCCTTGTCGGCAGGAGCGCGTGCGGGCTGCGCAGCGGCTCCGAGCCATCCCGGGCGGCCGATCGCCGCCGATGCACCGGCCTGGTGCGGATTACCAAGCTTACGGCCGTAAAGTATAGCCGCCATTATGGGCTCGAACGGGCCGTTTGGCGTGCGCGGAATGACACGAAGCGGAAATGACGACGGGCGGCGCGGCGGCCGCCCGTCGCGGCGCAAGCGTTGCCCGGCCGCTGCGCGGCGGGCGAGCGGGGCGATTAGCCTGCGGCGACCTTGCGCGTCGGGCGCTTGAGGAGCGGCGCGAGATACTTGCCGGTGAAGCTCGCTTTCGTCTTCGCGACCTGCTCGGGCGTGCCCTGCGCGATGATCTGGCCGCCGCCGGCGCCACCTTCGGGGCCGAGGTCGATCACCCAGTCGGCCGTCTTGATGACGTCGAGGTTGTGCTCGATGATCACGACCGTGTTGCCCTGGTCGCGCAGCCGATGGATCACTTCGAGCAGCAGCGCGATGTCGTGGAAATGCAGGCCCGTCGTCGGCTCGTCGAGGATGTACAGCGTGCGGCCCGTGTCGCGCTTCGACAGCTCGAGCGACAGCTTGACGCGCTGCGCTTCGCCGCCCGACAGCGTGGTGGCCGACTGGCCGAGGCGAATGTAGCCGAGGCCGACGTCGAGCAGCGTCTTGAGCTTGCGCGCGACGACCGGCACCGCGCTGAAGAACTCGTACGCATGCTCGACGGTCATGTCGAGCACTTCGCTGATGTTCTTGCCCTTGTACTGCACGTCGAGCGTCTCGCGGTTGTAGCGCTTGCCGTGGCAGACGTCGCACGGCACGTAGACGTCCGGCAGAAAGTGCATCTCGACCTTCAGCACGCCGTCGCCCTGGCACGCCTCGCAGCGGCCGCCCTTCACGTTGAACGAGAAGCGGCCCGGATCGTAGCCGCGCTCCTTCGCGGTCGGCACGCCCGCGAACAGCTCGCGGATCGGCGTGAACACGCCCGTGTAGGTAGCCGGGTTCGAGCGCGGCGTGCGGCCGATCGGCGACTGGTCGACGTTGATGACCTTGTCGAAATGCTCGAGCCCTTCGATCGCTTCGTGCGCGGCCGGCTCGGCGGACGAGCCGTACAGGTGCCGTGCGACCGCGTGATAGAGCGTGTCGTTGATCAGCGTCGACTTGCCGGAGCCCGACACGCCGGTGATGCAGGTCAGCAGACCGACCGGCAGATCGAGGTTCACGTGCTTCAGGTTGTTGCCGTGCGCGTCGACGATGCGCAGCATGCGCTCGGGATCGGGCGCGATGCGCTCGTCCGGATAGTCGATCGTGCGCGCGCCGACGAGATACTGGCCCGTCAGCGACTGCGGGTTCGCCTGCACCTGCTTCGGCGTGCCTTCGGCGACGACCACGCCGCCGTGCTCGCCCGCGCCCGGACCCATGTCGACGACGTAGTCGGCGGTGCGGATCATGTCCTCGTCGTGCTCGACGACGATCACCGAATTGCCGAGATCGCGCAGATGCTTGAGCGTCGCGATCAGCCGGTCGTTGTCGCGCTGGTGCAGACCGATCGACGGCTCGTCGAGCACGTACATCACGCCGGTCAGGCCGGAGCCGATCTGCGACGCGAGCCGGATGCGCTGCGCTTCGCCGCCCGACAGCGTTTCGGCGCTGCGCTCGAGCGACAGATAGTCGAGGCCGACGTTGTTCAGGAACGTCAGGCGCGCGACGATTTCCTTGATCACCTTGTCGGCGATTTCGCGCTTCGCGCCTTCGAGCGTCAGCCCGTCGAAATAGCCGAGCGCGTCGCGCAGCGGCCAGCCGCTGATCTCGTAGATCGCCCGCGCGTGGTCGCCCGTGCCGATCCGCACGAAGCGCGCCTCGCGACGCAGGCGCGTGCCGTCGCACGACGGGCACGGCTGGTTGTTCTGGTATTTCGACAGCTCTTCGCGCACGGCGACCGAATCGGTCTCGCGGTAGCGCCGCTCGAGGTTCGGGATGATCCCTTCGAAGACGTGCTCGCGCACCGTCGTGCGGCCGCGCTCGTTGATGTACGAGAACGGAATCGTCTGCTTGCCGGAGCCGAACAGCAGCACCTTGCGGATCTTCTCGGGCAGATCCTCGAACGCGGTGTCGATGTCGAACTCGTAGAACGCCGCGAGGTTCTGCAGCATCTGGAAGTAGAACTGGTTGCGGCGATCCCAGCCTTTCACCGCGCCGGCCGCGAGCGACAGCGACGGATGCGCGACGACGCGCTTCGGATCGAAGAACGTGATCTGGCCGAGGCCGTCGCATTCCGGGCACGCGCCCATCGGGTTGTTGAACGAGAACAGGCGCGGCTCGAGCTCCTGCAGCGAATACGAGCAGATCGGGCACGCGAACTTCGAGCTGAACAGGTGCTCGCGGTCGGTGTCCATTTCGAGCGCGATCGCGCGGCCGTCGGCAAGACGCAGCGCCGTCTCGAACGATTCGGCAAGACGCTGCTTCATGTCGGGGCGCACCTTCAGGCGATCGACGACGACGTCGATCGTGTGCTTGTCGTTCTTTTTCAGCTTCGGCAGCGAATCGACGTCGTAGATCTTCGCGACGCCTTCGTTCGCCGTGCCGCCGCCCGAGCGCACGCGAAAGCGCACGAAGCCCTGCGCCTGCATGTCCTCGAACAGCTCGGCGTGCTCGCCCTTGCGGTTCGCGACGACGGGCGCGAGGATCATCAGCTTGGTTTCCTCGGGCAGCGCGAGTGCCGCATCGACCATCTGCGACACGCTCTGCGCTTCGAGCGGAATGTCGTGATCGGGGCAGTACGGCGTGCCGACCCGTGCGTACAAAAGTCGCAGGTAGTCGTGGATTTCCGTGACCGTGCCGACGGTCGAACGCGGGTTGTGCGACGTCGCCTTCTGCTCGATCGAGATCGCGGGCGACAGCCCCTCGATCAGGTCGACGTCCGGTTTCTCCATCAACTGCAGGAACTGGCGGGCGTACGCGGACAGGCTTTCCACGTAGCGGCGCTGGCCTTCGGCATAAAGGGTGTCGAACGCGAGCGAGGACTTGCCCGAGCCGGACAACCCGGTAATCACGATCAGCTTGTGTCGCGGCAGGTCGAGATTGACGTTTTTCAGGTTGTGGGTGCGCGCCCCACGGATACGAATCTGTTCCATGAACCTGGCGAAAATGGAGGAAACCAAACCTGCTACTATAACGGCTTTTCGAGACCGTCGTCGGGGGCCTCCGGCCTTTGCAGCAGGTGGCAGCAAGGCGTTTTCCGCGTCGGGAAAGCAGCCGCGCGGTTCCGGCGGCGGGCGTTCCGGCGGCCGGCGCTCCGGCGGCCGGCACGCCGCGGCATCGCGCCCCGCCGATTGCCCGGCCCTGATCTTTCCGCCCCTGCCGCCGGGCGGACACTCCGATCATTCGAAATTCATTCAGATGTCCAATCCGTCCGCCACGTCTTCCCGCATGAGTGCGCCCGAACTGCGCGCGACCACGTCGCTCGCGGCGATCTTTGCGCTGCGCATGCTCGGGCTGTTCATGATCATGCCGGTGTTCTCGGTCTACGCAAAAACGATTCCGGGCGGCGACAACGTGGTGCTCGTCGGGATCGCGCTCGGCGCGTACGGCGTCACGCAATCGCTGCTGTACATCTTCTACGGGTGGGCGTCCGACCGGTTCGGCCGCAAGCCGGTGATCGCGACGGGGCTGCTGATCTTCGCGCTCGGCAGCTTCGTCGCCGCGTTCGCGCACGACATCACGTGGATCATCGTCGGCCGCGTGATTCAGGGGATGGGCGCCGTGTCGTCGGCGGTGCTTGCGTTCATTGCCGATCTGACCTCCGAGCAGAACCGCACGAAAGCGATGGCGATGGTCGGCGGCTCGATCGGCGTGTCGTTCGCGATCGCGATCGTCGGCGCGCCGATCGTGTTCCACTGGGTTGGCATGAGCGGGCTGTTCGCGATCGTCGGCGTGCTGTCGATTCTGGCGATCGGCGTCGTGCTGTGGGTCGTGCCCGACGCCGCGAAGCCCGTGCACGTGCCTGCGCCGTTCGCCGAGGTGCTGCACAACGTCGAGCTGCTGCGCCTGAACTTCGGCGTGCTCGTGCTGCATGCGACGCAGACGGCGCTGTTTCTCGTCGTACCGCGCCTGCTCGTCGACGGCGGGCTGCCCGTTGCGTCGCACTGGAAGGTCTATCTGCCCGTGATGGCGCTCGCGTTCGTGATGATGGTGCCGGCGATCATCGTCGCCGAAAAGCGGGGCAAGATGAAACCGGTGCTGCTCGGCGGCATCGTCGCTATCCTGATCGGCCAATTGCTGCTCGGCAGCGCGCCGCATACCATCCTGATTGTGGCGGCGATTCTGTTCGTGTACTTCCTGGGTTTCAACATCCTGGAAGCATCGCAGCCGTCGCTCGTGTCGAAGCTCGCGCCCGGTTCGCGCAAGGGCGCGGCCACGGGCGTGTACAACACCACGCAGTCGGTCGGGCTCGCGCTCGGCGGCATCGCGGGCGGCTGGCTGCTGAAGCACGGCGGCGCGGACACCGTCTTCTACGCGTGCTCGGGGCTCGTCGCAGCGTGGCTTATAATCGCGGCCAGCATGAAAGCACCGCCGCGCAAGGCCTGATCCTTCATCCGGGCGGGCACGGGCGGTGCTTGCCGGCGTGCCCGGCGGGCGCCCGCGACTGGATCCGCGGGCGGCCCGGCATCGAATCTATTGGAGAAACACATGGCATCCGTCAACAAGGTCATCCTCGTCGGCAATCTCGGCGCCGATCCTGAAGTCCGTTACCTGCCGAGCGGCGACGCGGTTGCGAACATCCGTCTCGCGACCACCGACCGCTACAAGGACAAGGCGAGCGGCGAGTTCAAGGAAATGACCGAGTGGCATCGCGTCGCGTTCTTCGGCCGTCTCGCCGAAATCGTCAGCGAATACCTGAAGAAGGGCTCGTCGGTCTACATCGAAGGCCGGATCCGCACGCGCAAGTGGCAAGGCCAGGACGGCCAGGATCGCTATTCGACCGAAATCGTCGCCGACCAGATGCAGATGCTCGGCGGCCGCGGCGGCTCGGGCGGTGGCGGTGACGAAGGCGGTTACGGCGGCGGCTACGGTGGTGGTGGCGGCGGCGGTCGCGGCGAGCAGATGGAGCGCGGCGGCGGTGGCGGTCGTGCAAGCGGCGCGGCGCGTGGCGGTGGCGGCGGTGGCCAGAGCCGTCCGAGCGCGCCGGCTGGCGGCGGCTTCGACGAGATGGATGACGATATTCCGTTCTGATTTCCCGCACGCGGAACCCGTGAAGATCAACCCCGCCTTTTGGCGGGGTTTTTCTTTTTGCGGCGGGGATTCCGAGCTTTCTGCCAGCAGCGTGTCGCGGCGGTCCGGGGCGTGTCGTCGACGGGGGGAGACCAGTTCGAAGGCCGCGCTTTACAGTCCGCCACAGTGCGGTCTCGCGTCATTTCCGTTGGGTGGGGGGCGGCGAGGGAGTTTCCTCGTAACCGTGAGGAAAGCCATATTTTTTGTCAGCGGATTTGCAGATAGAGTGAACCGTCGGCGCTGAATGCGAGGTGGAGACCGCCGACAATAATTCACTTTTTATGGAGACCGAATCAATGCGTGCGCTCAATCGAAATGAACTGCAACAAGTCGGCGGTGCCTTTTCCTGTCAGCTGAATCCAGCGCCCGTCAATTGGGCTGCGGTCGGAGGCGCAGCCCTGGTCGGCGCGGTCCGTGGGCCGCAATCTGCGTTGTTGAGCGGCGCAGGAGCCTTTCTCGGGCAAGCCTGGATCTGACTGATCGGCAATTTTTCGTTCTGCCGTGTGCGGGCATTTTGTACGCTCGCACACCGGTATTTTGCAATGGATTCAGGCGTCCGGAGCCCTCATGCGCTTTCGTCGTTCTCAAAGGCCGCTTGTGAAGTTTCTGAGGTATGGCATCTATCCCGATAGATTCAGCACTGAATATGGAGATGGATGGTTTGCCATCCTGCTCGGCGCCTTCGGCAGAACGCTGCCCATGTCGGTCGGGATAGCCGCACTGAGCTGCGTCGTTGCGCCCGGCGTGCTCACGACGGGAGGGCTGGCATTCACGACAGCGATTCTTTTCGCGTACAACGCGTTTTTGGAATGGCACTTGATTCGCCGATCCCGACGCGAAGAGCAATAGTCGGCCGGCACGTGCGCGGCATGCCGATTCCGCGTCACGAGGGGTGATACGATCGCGGTGCCTGACGACGGCCCACGAGCGTTGTCCGGCCTGTCCGGAACGTGACCGACACACTGCCCGACCTCATCGCCCCGCATCTCGACATGCTTTTCTCCAGAATCGATCCGCACATGACGGCCGCCGCGACGGGCCGCCACGTCGATCGACGCCTGTCTTATGCTTCGCATGGCGGCGCTCGGCGCTGCCGCTATCGACCGGAGTTGCCTCATGACGCGAAATAGGCGCACGCCGGGCTGGCCCGGCACCCTGCTGTCGCGTGCGTTCTTCGATCGCGCCGCGCCGACGGTCGCGCCGCTGCTGCTGAACAAGATTCTCGCGTCCGCGGACGGTCGCGCAGGGCGGATCGTCGAAGTGGAAGCCTATGCCGGCGCGATCGACCCGGCCGCGCATACCTATCGCGGCAAGACGCCGCGCAACGCGACGATGTTCGGGCCGCCCGGGCACATGTACGTGTATTTCACGTACGGGATGCACTGGTGCTGCAACTGCGTCTGCGGCCCGGACGGCGCCGGCACCGGCGTGCTGATCCGGGCGCTCGAACCGCTGTCCGGCATCGAGCGGATGCGCGCCGCGCGTCCGCCGCAGACGCGCGATCGCGACCTGTGTCGCGGCCCGGCTCGGCTCACGCAAGCGATGGGCATCGCCGGTGCGCAGGACGGCGCCGACCTCGTGCGCGCGTGCGACGGCTTCGCGATCGTCGACGACGGCACGGCACCGCCCGCGCACGCGAAAGGCGGCCCGCCCATCGGTATCCGCGTCGGCACGGATCTGCCGTGGCGATGGAGCGTGCCGGGCAATCCGTACGTATCGGGGCCGCGTGCGATCGAGCGGTAGGTGGGCACGCGGCGCGCATGCGCGCGCATCGGCGATGCGACTCGCATGCAGCGCGCACGTATAACATCGGAAATTGCAACATGACCGGCGCCGGGTTCATCAGCCTCGTCGGCGGCATCAGCCGCACCCGCACCCCGCACCCCGCACCCCGCACCCCGCACCCCGCACCCCGCACCCCGCACCCCGCACCGCGTTCACGCAATCGCCATAATCGCGTGCGTATGCTGTCCGTTTCGATAGCTCGATCGACAGGGGACACGATGCGGCGGGTCGTATTCAACCAGAAGGGCGGGGTGGGCAAGTCGACGATCGTCTGCAATCTCGCGGCAGTCAGCGCAAGCGAAGGGCTGCGCACGCTCGTCGTCGATCTCGACGCGCAGGCGAATTCGACACGCTACCTCCTCGGCGAACGAGCGACCGACGCGCATCCGGGCGTCGCGGACTTCTTCGACACCGCGCTCACGTTCAGCTTCCGGCCGGTCGACGTCGCGTCGTACATTCATCCCACGCCGTTCGCGCAGCTCGACGTCATGCCGGCGCATCCCGATCTCGACACGCTGCACGGCAAGCTCGAATCGCGCTACAAGATCTACAAGCTGCGCGACGCGCTGAACGAACTGCACGCGTACGACGCCGTCTACATCGACACGCCGCCGGCGCTGAATTTCTACACGCGCTCGGCGCTGATCGCGGTCGAGCGTTGCCTGATTCCGTTCGACTGCGACGACTTTTCACGCCGGGCGCTGTATACGCTGCTCGAGAACGTGAAGGAGATCCGGCAGGACCACAACGCGGCGCTCGAGGTGGAGGGGATCGTCATCAACCAGTTCCAGCCGCGCGCGAGCCTGCCTCAGCGGCTCGTCGACGAGCTCGTGGAAGAAGGGCTGCCGGTGCTTGCGTCGCGGCTGTCGTCGTCGGTGAAAATCCGTGAATCGCATCAGCAGTCGACTCCCCTCATCCATCTCGAACCGACTCACAAGCTCGCGCACGAATTTCGCGCGCTGCACCGCGAATTAGTCGGCTGAATAAACCGGTAAGTATTTGTCATTTGATCCGATCATTGAAACTTTCATTAATAAACGAGAAAACGGTTTCAATGTAAATTCCGAAAAAACGATTACATAAGCGACTGCTTCATCACTCGATGGCTGTACTTGTTTCTAATAGCGGAAATAATGACGGGGTAAGACTTGCTGAATGTTCATGCGATTGACCCAGTAAAAAGGTAACGGCGGCGCGCGTCGGCCCGTAGTGGCGCGGGCATAGGCCGGGAGCCGGAAGCCGGCGGCGACGGATCTCGATGAGCGGATAAGGGTTTATACCTATCATTAATGCCACTTAATCGACAATTAATCGATTTAGAATGCCTCCTCGAACTTCCGGTGCCCAATTAGCAGCGGTGGTTAAATAAAGGAGCCGGACCTCGATCTGGCTTCCATTTTCTTTTCCTCGCCTCTCGCATTGCCAACAGGAGCGTGTCCGATGTCTGTATTTGCCCCCGAAAAACTCGTTGCCGATTATCAATCCGGTGTCGCCGCCTGGTTTGCGATTGCCCGCCCGGCGATCCGCGGTTTCGAGGCCGTCGTCGAACTGAATCTGCAGGCGACCAAGACGGCGCTTGCGGAATACGAGGACAAGCTGAAGGACGCGCTCAACACGACGAACCCGATCGCGGGTTTCGCGCAGCGCGTCGCCGCGCCGCAGGAAGCGGCCGGCAAGGCGGTCGCGTACGGCCGCCATCTGTTCGACATCGCCGTGTCGACGCAGGTCGAATGGACGAAGGTCGCACATGAACAATACGAACAGGCCGACCTTCGGATGAAGGATGTGATCGGCGAGCTGACCAAGCATGCACCGGCCGGTTCGGCACCGGTCGTGGCCGTGCTGAATTCGGCGCTGTCCGCGGCGAGCGCAGCTGCGGAGTCGGTGCGCGCCGCCGCCGGGCAGGCGATGGAGGCCGCACAGAGCAGCTTCGAGACGGCTGGCGAGACGGCTGCCGAGACGGCCGCCCGCACCGGCAAGCAGGTTGCCGCGACCGCTCGCAAGGAAGCGGCCGGGCGCGAAACGGCGGCCTGAGCCCGCGTCGCGCGTTCGCGCGACGTGACCGAAACGGCGCCGGACGATTGCCCCCGCGTGTGCCACGCGGGTGCGAACCGTTCCGGCTGCCTCGATGACGCTGGCGCACGGCGCGACCGTGCGGGGAATCGCGCGCGCTCGCGCTGCGGTGTGTCGGCGCGCATCCGTACGTGGCGTATCGCGACGCGAGGCGGCGAGCGTGTGCAGTTTGCATCGTTTGCCGATCGCTCGTGCCGGCGCCGGACCAAACGATTTGATGCAGGGATTGAACATGACCGACGTAGTGATCGTATCGGCCGCGCGGACCGCGGTCGGCAAATTCGGCGGCTCGCTGGCGAAGGTGGCGGCGCCCGAACTGGGCGCGACGGTGATCCGCGCGGTGCTGGAGCGCGCGGGCGTGAAGCCGGAGCAGGTCAGCGAAGTGATCATGGGGCAGGTGCTGACGGCGGGTTCGGGCCAGAACCCGGCGCGCCAGTCGCTGATCAAGGCCGGACTGCCGAGCGCCGTGCCGGGGATGACGATCAACAAGGTGTGCGGCTCGGGGCTGAAGGCCGTGATGCTGGCCGCGAACGCGATCGTCGCGGGCGACGCGGAGATCGTCGTGGCGGGCGGGCAGGAGAACATGAGCGCGGCGCCGCACGTGCTGCCGGGCTCGCGCGACGGGTTCCGGATGGGCGACGCGAAGCTGGTCGACACGATGATCGTCGACGGCCTGTGGGACGTGTACAACCAGTACCACATGGGCATCACGGCGGAGAACGTCGCGAAGGAATACGGCATCACGCGCGAAGAGCAGGATGCGTTCGCGGCGCTGTCGCAGAACAAGGCCGAAGCGGCGCAGAAGGCGGGGCGCTTCAATGACGAGATCGTGCCGGTGTCGATTCCGCAGCGCAAGGGCGAGCCGCTGCAGTTCGCGACCGACGAGTTCGTGCGTCACGGCGTGACGGCGGAGTCGCTCGCGGGGCTGAAGCCGGCGTTCGCGAAGGACGGTACGGTGACGGCGGCCAACGCGTCGGGCATCAACGACGGCGCGGCGGCGGTGCTCGTGATGTCGGCGCAGAAGGCCCAGGCGCTGGGCCTGACGCCGCTCGCGCGGATCAAGGCCTATGCGAACGCGGGCGTGGATCCGAGCGTGATGGGCATGGGCCCGGTGCCGGCATCGCGTCGATGCCTGGAGCGCGCGGGCTGGACGCCGGGCGATCTGGATCTGATGGAGATCAACGAGGCGTTTGCGGCGCAGGCGCTGGCCGTGCACAAGCAGATGGGCTGGGACACGTCGAAGGTGAACGTGAACGGCGGGGCGATCGCGATCGGTCACCCGATCGGCGCGTCGGGCTGCCGGATCCTGGTGACGCTGCTGCACGAGATGGTCAAGCGCGATGCGAAGCGCGGGCTCGCGTCGCTCTGCATCGGCGGCGGGATGGGCGTCGCGCTGGCGGTCGAACGAGATTAGCAGGAGACCAGGCGCCGTCTTGCGTGCGCGGCGCGGTAGCGCGTCGCGAATGCAGGCAACGGCTTTGCGCGTCTGATCAATACAGAACAACAGGCGCGCATTCCGGCGCGCACGTCGCCCGATCATCGGGCGGCGGCGTGCCGAGGCGGCGGGCGGCGGCGTGTGCCACGTCGCGGTCCCGCCTCATCGATTACTTTTTTTGTTGGTGAATAATAGGATGACTAAGCGAATTGCAGTTGTGACAGGTGGGATGGGCGGTCTCGGCGAGGCGATCAGCATCAGGTTGCACGAAGCGGGCCACCGGGTTGTCGTCACGTATTCGCCGAACAACACGGGCGCGGATCGCTGGCTGACCGAAATGCAGGCGGCCGGCCGCGAGTTCGACGCTTATCCCGTCGACGTGGCCGATCACGACTCGTGCCAGCAGTGCGTCGAGAAGATCGTGCGCGACGTCGGCCCGATCGACATCCTGGTGAACAACGCGGGCATCACGCGCGACATGACGCTGCGCAAGCTCGACAAGGTCAACTGGGACGCAGTGATCCGCACGAACCTCGACTCGGTGTTCAACATGACGAAGCCGATCTGCGAAGGGATGATCGAGCGCGGCTGGGGACGCATCGTCAACATCTCGTCGGTCAACGGTTCGAAGGGATCGGTCGGCCAGACCAACTATGCGGCCGCGAAGGCCGGCATGCACGGCTTCACGAAGTCGCTCGCGCTCGAAGTCGCGCGCAAGGGCGTGACCGTCAACACGGTCTCGCCCGGCTATCTCGCGACGAAGATGGTGATGGCGATTCCGCAGGACATCCTCGACACGAAGGTCCTCCCGCAGATTCCGGCCGGGCGCCTCGGCAAGCCCGAGGAAGTCGCGGCGCTGGTCGCGTATCTGTGCTCGGAGGAAGCGGGCTTCGTGACGGGGTCGAACATCGCCATCAACGGCGGCCAGCACATGCACTGACGCGTGACGGCCCGCCGCGCGGGCCGTGTTCGTGCTGTATCCCGTGCCGGCGCCGTTCGTCGGCGCCGGCGTCGTGTTCCGGAGGACGCATGGGTGAAACCTGGATGGGACTCGCGATCGGCGGATCGGCGCTGACCGTCGCGCTGACGGTCGCGATCGCACTTCACTGGCTCGAGCGGCGCCGTGCGCGGCGGCTGCGGGATTTCGATCATCACGACTGCTGGCTCGTCGCGTACGGCAAATGCATCGTGCGCCGGCCGGCCACGCGCGCGCGGCGCGGGCGCGCACCGGCCGCGATCGCGCGATTGACGACGCGCTCGTCACCAATCGCCCCGTTCGTTTCGCGCGATCGGTAAGGAAAACGTCATTCGACGTAAACGTCTGGTAATTTTTGCCCGGATTCTGCACAATCGCCGGTCCCAACTACAACGAACGAGGGATCCGGGATGCAATTGAACAAAGCGGTGGCGGCGTGCGGCGTCGCGTTTTTGCTGAGCGCGTGCGGCGGGGTGCAGAATCTCGACGCGAACGGTCTGACGTCGGCCGGCACGAACCTGTTCAAGGCGGCCACGCTGTCGGACGCGGACATCGCCGCGCTGTCGAACGATGCGTGCAAGGCGAGCGACGCCGAGTCGAAGATCGCCGCGCCGAACAGCGCATACGCGAAGCGCCTGACGAAGGTGATGAAGGGCTTCGGCGACATGACGCTGAACGGCCGCAAGGTCGACTACAAGGTCTATCTGACGAAGGACGTCAACGCGTGGGCGATGGGCAACGGCTGCGTGCGCGTGTACAGCGGCCTGATGGACATGATGAACGACGACGAGCTGCGCGGCGTGATCGGCCATGAAATGGGCCACGTCGCCCTCGGTCATTCGAAGAAGGCGATGCAGACGGCCTATGCGGTCAGCGCGGCGCGCAGCGCGGCCGGCGCGGCATCGCCGGGCGTTGCGGCACTGACGAGCTCGCAGCTCGGCGACATCACCGAGAAGTTCATCAACGCGCAGTTCTCGCAATCTCAGGAAAGTGCGGCAGACGACTATTCGTTCGATCTGCTGAAGCAGAAGGGGATGAGCCAGAAGGGCCTCGTCACCGCGTTCCAGAAGCTCGCGCAGCTCGACGGCGGCAAGAGCTCGATGCTGAGCTCGCATCCGTCGTCGGCGAGCCGTGCGCAGCATATCGAGCAGCGCATCGCGAAGGGCAACTGATCGATCGCAGTCGCGCGCCGGCCGCGTGCATGCCGGCGTAGCGATCATGCACGCACCCCGCGTTCTCCGGAACGCGGGGTTTTCTTTTTGGCCGCAGGCCACCGCCAGCACGCCGCGGCCGGTGCGCCCGCGCGCCGTCGCCTCGCGGCACCGGGCGTGCGACATTGACCGCTTCGCCGGGCGCCAACTAGAATCGGCCGAAACCGCCCGTCAGCCGCGCGCCGCGGCGAGTGCGACCCATTGATCAGCCCGTCGAGGAAGCTCGTGCTCATCTCCCTTATCCGGCGCGCACCGGCCGCCGGTTCACCCGTCGGTGCATCGCCGGCCGTCCGTTGCGTGCGCACGCGCATCGCGCGCCTGCTGACCGTGTTCGCGCTGCTGCCGCTCGTCGCCGCATGCGCGACGCATCCGCCTGCGACCGCACTCGAACGTTCGGTGTCGCACGCGCTGCCGCAGAGCACCGCGACGCCGCTGCGCGACGCGCTCGCCGCGCCGGAGGCCGCGCATCCGGGCCAGTCGGGCTTCCGGCTCCTTGCCGACGGCGCCGAGGCGCTGCAGATGCGCATCGCGCTTGCGCGTGCGGCGACGAAGACGCTCGACATGCAGTACTACATCGCGACCGAGGACACGACCGGCAAGCTGCTGCTCGGCGCGGCGCTGTACGCGGCCGACCGCGGCGTGCGCGTGCGGATGCTCGTCGACGATCTGAACTTCCACGATATCGACCGCGTGATGGCCGCGCTGAACACGCACGAGAACATCGAGATCCGCGTGTTCAATCCGTTCGGCGCGTCGCGGCAGGGCGTCATGCAGCGCACGACCGACTTCCTCACGCGCATCGACAGCTTCACGCGCCGCATGCACAACAAGGCGATGATCGCCGACAACCAGATCGCGATCGTCGGCGGCCGCAACCTTGGCGACGAGTATTTCAGCGCGAGCGCGACGCTGCAGTTCCGCGATCTCGACGTGCTCGCGGCCGGGCCCGTGACCGACGACATCTCGCACAGCTTCGACACGTACTGGGCGAGCGCGAGCAGCTATCCGCTGCGCGCGCTGAATCACCAGACGTTCAAGCCGAAGGAGCTCGACGCGGTGCGCGACGAGCTGCGCGAGCACTGGCGCAAGAACGCCGATCCGTACAACGCGAAGCCGCTGAACGCGACGCCGCTGTCGCAGCAGATCGCGCGCGACGAGCTCGGGCTCGTATGGGCGCCGGCCGAGTTCAAGGTCGACGCGCCGGACAAGATCGCGCGGCCGAACGATCAGTATGTGAGCCCGCCGATGCAGCGTCTCGTCGAACTCACGCGCGCCGCGCAGCACGAATTCCTCGCGTTCTCGCCGTACTTCGTGCCGCACGATGCGGGCGTGAAGATTCTCGGCGATACGGCCACGCGCGGCGTACGCGTCGCGATCCTGACGAATTCGCTCGCCGCGACCGACGCGGTGGCCGTGCAGGCAGGCTACGCGCCGTATCGCGTGCCGCTGCTGCAGCGCGGCATCGAGCTGTACGAGTTCAAGGCGCAGCCGGATCAGCCGCGTGCGCGTCTGTTCGGCTCGCGTTCGCGCGCGAGCCTGCATGCGAAGGCTTACGTGATCGACCGCAAGATCCTCGTGATCGGCTCGCTGAACCTCGATCCGCGCTCCGCGCATCTGAACACCGAACTGGCGCTCGTGATCCACAGCCCGGCGCTCGCGCAGCAGACCGCCGCACTGTTCACGCGCGCGACGCAGCCGGACGAAAGCTACCGCGTGACGCTCGTGAAATCGGCCGGCGGCGGGCCGCCGTCGCTCGAATGGACGGGCGTCGACAACGGGCAGCCGAGCACCTATCACATCGATCCGCATGCAGGGCTGCTGCGCAACATCATGACGGGCATCTTCACGCTGCTGCCGGTCGACGACCAGCTTTAAAGGGGCGCGAGCGCGTCGGCACAAACCCGCGATACCGGCGCGCGAGAAACGGTGCTATGGTTGTGCGCGCAACGATGCGGGCGCCGCTGCGGCGGCCTCGTTCAGCCGCCGCGAAGCCGAACGCGCGGCGCTCGCGCACGCAACCGGAGCTCCCCATGCAACGTGTACCGAACCAGCCGTTTACGCGTCCCGCCCGTTTCTCCGAAGCCGAATGGCAAGCGCGCGTGCAGCTCGCGGCCGCTTACCGGATCTTCGATCATCTCGGCTGGACCGAGCTGATCTACAACCATATCTCGCTGCGCGTGCCGGGCGAGGACGGCCACTTCCTGATCAATCCGTTCGGACTCCATTACCGTGAGGTCTGCGCGTCGAATCTCGTGAAGGTCGACATCGACGGCAACGTGATCGGGCATTCCGACTGGCCGATCAATCCGGCCGGCTTCACATTCCACGCGGCGATCCATGCGGCGCTGCCCGACGCGCATTGCGTGATGCACGTGCATACGACGCCGACGATGGCCGTGTGCTGCTCGCGCGACGGCCTGTCGTTCTCCAATTTCTATTCGGCGCAGCTGTACGGAAAGATCGCGTATCACGACTTCGAAGGGATCACCGTGCGTCTCGACGAGGGGCGCCGGATCGTCGAGAGCGCGGGCGGGCGGCCGGTGCTGCTGCTGCGCAATCATGGCCCCGTGACGATCGGCGCGACGCTCGCGCAGACGTTCTCGCTGATGTGGCTGCTCAACCGCGCGTGCGAGGTGCAGATCGCGACGCATGCAATCGGCGACGCGCTGCCGATCGCGCCGCCGGTGCTCGAAGCCTGCGTGCGCGACTCGCTGAACTTCGATCCCAGGCACGGTGCGGGGCAGGATGCGTTCGACGCGCTGCAGCGCATCGTCGACCGGATCGATCCCGGCTACCGCGCGTAGGCGCGTGCTGCGCCGCGGCGCTTAGAACCGGTAGCCGAGACCGGCCTGAATCACGTCGGTGTCGCGGTTGTAGCGCGTGACCACGCGGTTCCAGGTCAGGCGCGTGAGCCAGCGGTCCGACAGGCGGTAGCTCGCGGAGATCGACACGATTCCGGACAGCCGGCCGTCGCCGGGCCCCGGCTGGCCGTCGCGATTGCGCTGGTTGACGGTGAAGTACGCGCCCGCGCCGGCCGCCAGCGTGACCTTGTCGTTCAGAAACGCGCGCGTGAGCCACAGTTGCGATGCGATCCCGTTGCGGCGGACCGCCTGCTTCGCGCCTTCGTACATCCACGTCGCGGTCCAGTCGACCGTGCGCGTGAGGCCGCGCCGGTATTCGAGACTGCCGCCGAGCGACGACGGCGAAGACCGGCTGTTCAGGATCGTTTCGCCGAGCATTGCGGTGATCTCGTTGTTCGTAACCTTGCGCGTGCGCGGTAGCGCGGTGTCGCGCGGACCCGGGGTGTCGGGCGCATCGAGCTGATAGCCGACGCCGAACATCACCGACGTCGTGTCGGGGCCGCTGAACACCTGCGCACGATTGAGCTGAAGCTGCGCAATCCAGCGATGCGACGTGTAGTACGCGGCGCGCACGCTCATCAGCACGCCCCAGCCGTGCGAGTTCGAGTAGCCGCGTCCGGCGGCGGCCGGCACGGTATCGAAGTAGCGATAGGGACCGACGCCGGCGGACACCACGAAGCGCCGCTCATCGAGCGGCACGCGGCCCCAGAACTGGATCGCCTGGCCGTCGCGGTGATGGTCCGGAATGTGGCCTTCGTTGTACCACGTGAAGCCGAGCGCTGTATGCGGGCTCAGTCCTTCCTGATAATCGAACGCCCACGCGTACGAGCGGTTGCCGGCACCCCATAGCGAGCCGGCGAACAGCGAGAATTCCTGCGCATCGGCAGGCGCGCCGTAGAGCGCGGCGACGGAACAGAGGCCTGCCAGCATCGGGCGGACACGGACAGATCGGTGCGGGAGGGACATCGGGAGGCGGGCCGGCACGGTTCTTTCAGGTCACGACGACAACGCGACATTGTCCCGCGCGACGCGCCGCATGTCGACGCGGCTTTGCACAACAGCCTATTACCGATCGTGACAACGATCGTCTGCGAGCGCGCGCACAGTATCGTTCCGGTCTTTGGTACGGCGGCCGTGCACGCGGCGTGCGCCGTGCGATTCGGCATACGTTTCAGGTCGCATGAAGCGGCTCGCTTCGCAGACGTCCGCGCGGCGACGCGACGACGAAAAAAAAAACGCGGCCGGGCGGCCGCGTGAATACTCGCAGACTCCTTCGGACGAAGGAAACAAGCAACTGTGGAACGAAGTGTAGCGAAAGGCCGCATGCGGATTCAGGTGCGGCGCTGCAAAGGTCTGTTCCTCGTTGCGGCAGGCTCGCGCCGCGTCGCGTAGAGGCGGCTGCCGAATCGTCGGCAATCGACTACCATCACGAAGCGCCGCGGCCGCGCGGTGCGCAACGTCGTTCGAGGAGGTTCCATGCCGAAGCTGCGTTTGCTCCAGGTCGCGTTACTCGCGGGCGCGTTCGTCGCCGGCGGCGCGGCTGCCGAAACGGTGCGTCTGTCCGCCAATCTCCAGCCGTCGAGCGAGGTGCCGCCGACGACGAGCCACGGCTCGGGCACGGTCGACGCGCGCTACGACACGGTGTCCCATACGCTGCGCTGGACGGTCACCTACGCGAACCTCACGGGCCCCGCGACGGCCGCCCACTTTCATGGGCCGGCGCCGGTCGGGCAGAACGCGGGCGTGCAAGTGCCGATTCCGAAGGACGCGCTTGCGAGCCCGATCAAGGGTTCGGCCGAGCTCACCGACGCGCAGGTCACCGACCTGATGGGCGGCAAATGGTATTTCAACGTTCATACGAGCGCGCATCCGTCGGGCGAGATCCGCGGGCAGATGCTGCCGGCGAACTGAACGCCGCCGTTTGATATAGAGCCTCCTGTCCAGCGACGCGCGAACGATCGCACGTACCATCGTCACACTACGATTGCGGAGTGTGTCTGATGAGTTGGCAAAGCAGAGTGGCGTGCTGGCTGTTGCGCTGGCAGTTCCGTCCCGAGACGCTGCGGCCGGTGCTCGACCCGGCCCGCGCGCGGCGCTTCACCGATCTGCGGATGCGGACGATCGTGCCGCGCCGTGCGCCGTCCGGCTATCGGCTGCGCGAATGCTACGGCGCCGGCGATGCGCCGCTGCGCGGCGAATGGCTCGAGCGCACCGACGTGCCGGCCGGTCGCGCGACGGGGCCGACGCTGCTGTACTTCCATGGCGGCGGTTATTACTTCTGTTCGACGAAGACGCATCGCGCGCTCGTGTTCGGGCTGACGAAGCGGGCGCGCGTGCGTTCGTTCTCGCTCGACTATCGGCTCGCGCCCGAGAATCGCTTTCCGGCCGCGCTCGACGATGCGCTCGCCGCATACCGTCGGCTGGTTGCGCTCGGCACGCGGCCCGAGTCGATCGTGCTCGGCGGCGATTCGGCCGGCGGCGGCCTCGCGCTCGCGACGCTCGTCGCGCTGCGCGACGCAGGTGAACCGCTGCCGGCCGGCGCGATCCTGTTTTCGCCGTGGACCGATCTCGCGGGCAGCGGCGACACGCTGCGCACGCACGACGGCATCGACCCGATGTTCGCCGGTGCGGCGCTGCCGAAGGCCGCGAAGCTCTATCTCGGCGACACGCCCGCGACGCACCCGTACGCATCGCCGCTCTACGCGGATTTCTCGGGCTTGCCGCCGCTCTACATCCAGGTCGGCAGTACCGAGGTGCTGCTCGACGACTCGCGTCGCGTCGCCGACAAGGCGAGGGCCGCCGGCGTGCCGGTCGAGATCGAGATCTGGCCCGGCATGCCGCACGTGTGGCAGCTGTACACGCCGATGTTGCCGGAGTCGCGCGACGCGCTCGATCGCGCGGCCGCGTTCCTGCGCCGCGTGGCGGTCGAGCGCGCGGTTCAGCGCGTCGGCGAGCCGTCGATCGCCTGATAGGCGGCCTGCACGGCCTCGGTCCCGTACTTGCGTTCGAGCCGGCGCACGGTGAAGTGGCCGTGCGCCATCTGCTGGAAGTGATCGATGAACAGCGTGTTGACGGTCGCGCCGAGCACCGCGCCGATCGCCGGCACCGATTTCGCCGCCATCTGCTCGGTCACCTGGACCGAGAAGCGCGACGCGACGGCCTGCACGAGCTTGAACACCGCCGCCGAGCTATGCGCGGCGAGCCCCTTCGTCGCGATGTCCTGCGACGCCTTCGAGATCGCCTGTGCGAGCGCGCCGCGCAGCACGAAGTAGCCGAGATCGGCGTCTTCGGCATCCTTGTCCGGATTGCCGCCCATCCCGAGCACCGCGAGGCACTGCAGCTGCGTATCGACGGACGTCAGATCCTCGCCCTCGCTGCGCGCAATGTCGCACACCGAGCGGAAGATCAGCGTGGTCGTCACCGGCAGTTCGACCGGCAGCGCGAGGAAGCCGAACGCGCCGCCCGCCGCGCCCGTCGTCGCGACCGCGAGCTTGTGCAGCAGGTTGCTCGGCTTGTCGGGCTCGGCGTCCGGCGCCGGCGGCTTGCCGAGCGTGCGCAGCGCGATGTTCAGACATTTGCGCAGCGCGAGCTGCGTCGCGTCGTTGATCTTGCCGGTCGCGAAATCCGGCAATTTGGCGATCATCTTCTCGACCGGCGCGCCGAGCACGCCGGTCAGCTTCATCGTCAGCGACGGGCTTTCCAGCACCTGTTTCGCGCGCCGCAGCGCGTCGCGATCCTGCGGTGAGAGCGGCGCCGCGTCGGGCGTGATTGAAATCGGTTCCATCATTCTCCTTGGCGGCCGGCGGAAAGGCGACCGTCGTCGGCCTAGGGTACTCCTGCGTGCTACAATTTCGAGATTGTTTGACCCGTCAAACGTTGCGCCAACAAAAAATGGCCGTCCATACTGCCGCCCACCATTCGAGCGGGCAAGTCCTGCCGTTTCGCGAGTCGCTGCTGGCGATGATCGGAATCTCGTTCGTCACGATGCTGGTCGCACTCGACCAGACGGTCGTCGGTACCGCGCTGCCGACCATCGTCGCCGAACTCAGAGGGTTCGACCTCTATGCGTGGGTCGCCACCTCGTATCTGCTCAGTTCCGTGATCACCGTGCCGATCTTCGGCCGCCTCGGCGACTACTACGGCCGCAAGCCGTTCGTCATCGCGTCGATCGTCGTGTTCACCGGCGCCTCCGTGCTGTGCGGCATGGCCAACGACATGCTCTACCTCGTGCTCGCGCGCGGGCTGCAGGGCATCGGCGGCGGGATGCTGGTCGGCACCGCGTTCGCGTGCATTCCGGACTTGTTTCCCGATTCCGTCGTGCGGCTGCGCTGGCAGGTGCTGATGAGCTCCGCATTCGGGATCGCGAACGCGGTCGGGCCGTCGCTCGGCGGCGTGCTGACGCAGACCTTCGGCTGGCGCTCGGTCTTCTACGTGAATCTGCCGGTCGGTCTGCTGTCGCTGGTCTTCGTGTGGCGCTACCTGCCGCATCTGCGCCAGGTCGAGCACGAGAGCAAGATGCGGCTCGACTGGCCCGGCGCACTGCTGATCGCGGCGTCGCTCGGCGCGCTGCAGCTGTTCGTCGAATGGCTGCCGAAATACGGAATCGCGAGCTGGGCGACGCTGCTGCTCGTCGTCGCGGTCGCGGCCGGTGTAGGCCTGTGGCATTGGGAAAAGCGCTGCGCGCAGCCGATTTTGCCGTTCGACATGTTCGCGAACCGTGCGTTGTCGGCGCTGTTCGTGCTCGCCATCCTCGCGGGTTTCGCGATGTTCTCGCTGCTGTTCTACGCGCCGCTGCTGTTCCAGGGCGGCTTCGGGATGTCGCCGAAGGAGGCGGGGCTCGTGATCACGCCCCTCGTCGTGTTCATCACGATCGGCAGCATCATGAACGGGCGCGTCGTCACGCGCATCCGCCAGCCGAACGCGATGCTGCACGTCGGCTTCGTGCTGTTCGCGATCGCGTGCGCGGGCATCGTCGTCTCGACGCACACCACGCCGACGTGGGTGCTGATGGCGCTGATGGTGGCCGGCGGCATCGGCCTCGGTTTCGTGCTGCCGAACCTCACTGTATTCGCGCAGCAGACGGCCGGCCGCCAGCATCTCGGGATCGCGACCGCGCTGCTGCAGTCGCTGCGCATGGTCGGCGGGATGATCGGTACGGCGCTGACAGGCACGCTCGTCAACCAGATGTATTCGAGCGGCGTGCACGATGCGCTCGCCGCCGATCACGCGCTGCAGTGGCATGCGCGGCTCGCCGATCCGCAGATCCTGATCGATCGCGCCGCGCAGGGCGGGCTGGTCGCGGAACTGACGCGCGCCGGGCATAATGGCGCGCTGCTGCTGGAAGCGGCCCGCGAATCGCTCGTCGGTGCGATTCATCTGGGCGTCGCGATGGCGGCCGTCGTCGCCGTGTATTCGGTGTGGCAGTGCCGCCGCGTGCCGCCCATCGCGTTGCGGCGCAAGATCGAGCCGCATGTCGCGGCCGATTGACCGATTGACCGGAAACGAATTCAGCGCATGGAAGAACAGGACCGCGTCGCGATCTTGCAGCAATTCGGACGCACGTATCGCGCGTTCATGACCGCATTCGAAACGCACGTCGGGCAGCCGATGCCGCGCTGGCGGATCATGGTCGCGCTGCACACGATGGGCGGCCATTCGTCGCAGAAGCGGCTCGTCGAAGTGCTGCGCATCGATCCGGGCGCGCTGACGCGTCAGCTGAAGTCGCTCGATGCGCTCGGCTGGATCGAGCGCGAAGCCGACGCGCGCGACAACCGCGTGACGAACGTGACGCTGACCGAGGCCGGCCGCGCGGCATTCGACGCGTGCCTGCCGCGCCGCAAGGCGTTTCTCGAGCGGACGATGGCGCAGGTGCCGGACGACGTGCTCAATGCGCTGTCGGGTGCGCTGGCCATGCTCGAGTCGAAGATCGCGGACGTCGGCTCGACGGTCGTGGAGCGCTGAACGCGCGCGTGCGGCGGCGACGTTGCCGCTACGGTCGACGGGCCGGCACGCCACGCCGGCAACTCGTCGCGCGCCGCCGCCGGCGGCGCTTTATTTCCTCGGATCTATCGGTTTGCGCGACCGCTTACAGCTCGATGCGCGTGCCCAGCAGCGCGAGGAACTGCGACAGCCAGGCCGGATGCGCGGGCCATGCGGGTGCGGTGACGAACGGCGCGTCGGTGACCGCCGCATCGACCGGAATGTCCGCATATTCGCCGCCGGCGAGCTTGACCTCGGGCGCGCAGGCCGGATAGGCCGAGATGCGCTTGCCGCGAATCACGTCGGCGGCCGCCAGCAGCTGCGCGGCGTGACAGATCGCGGCGATCGGCTTGCCGGCTTCGGCGAAGGCGCGCACGAGCGCAATCACGTTCGGATCGAGGCGCAGGTATTCCGGCGCGCGGCCGCCCGCGATCGCGAGCGCGTCGTAGCGCGACGCGTCGACGTCGTCGAACGTCGCATTCAGCGTGAACTGATGGCCGGGCTTCTCGGTGTAGGTCTGGTCGCCCTCGAAATCGTGGATCGCGGTCTTGACCTTGTCGCCGGCGCGCTTGCCCGGGCATACGGCGTCGACGTGATGGCCGACCGCCTGCAGCGCCTGGAACGGCACCATCGTTTCGTAGTCTTCGGCGAAATCGCCGGTCAGGAACAGGATCTTCTTCGCTGCCATGGCTTTCTCCATTGAAGAAACGTCGAGGCGCGCTCAAGCGGCCGCAAGCGGCCGCGAGGGCGAAAGCGCAGTGTACTCCGGCAGCTCGACGCGCGCGTGACAAGGGGGCGCGCGTCGGTACGCCCCGCATCGCGGCGGGGCGCATCGCGCGGTACGTCAGAAGAACGTTTCGATCACGCCCGTCACGCGGAATTGCGGATCGAGGACGAGCAGCTGACGCCACTTGTCGAAGGTCAGACACGGGTGCGAGATGTCGAACGCGACCATGTCGCCGACCTTCACGTCCGCGCCGGGCGGAATCTGCAGGTAGGCGTGCTGATCCATCATGCCCGTGACGGCCCAGCCTTCGCTCGCGGCGACGTCGCGCGGTGCGCTGTCGCGGCCAGGGCGGAAGTGGCGCGCCGGCTCGGGCAGCCCCGCGTCGAACGCGGCGTCGCGCTTGCCGAGCGCGACGATCGCGCGGTCGGGCTCCGGCACCGACTGCACGTATGCCCACAGCTGCAGCGCGGGAAGCAGCCCTTCGCCCATCTTGCGCGCGATCGGGTTGCGCGCGAACACGTCCGTCTGCGCCTTCTTGTAGATGCCGACGTCGTGCGTGAGGTAGCAGCCGGGCCGCAGCACGACTTCCGCGAAGCCTGCGTCGGAGGCCTTCGCGAATTCCTCGGCGACCACGTCGTACCACGCCGAGCCCGCGCCGGACAGGATCGCCGGCGTGCGCGCGAAGCGGCCGGCGGCCGCGAGCTCGCGCGTCAGCGCGACCGCGCCCTGCAGGAACGCGCGGATCTCGCCTTCCTCCTTCAGCACGCCTTCGTACAGTTCGATGCCGGCGAGCTTCAACGTATCGGGATAGCGCGCGAGCGCGTCGAGCACGGCCTTGCGCTGCGCGGCATCGCGTACGCCGGTGCGGCCGCCCGGCACGCCGAGCTCGAGCAGCACGTTCAGCGACTTGTTCGCGGCGCCGAAGAAGCGGCCGAGCTGATCGACGTTGTCGGCCGAATCGACGCAGCAGAAGAATTCGAAGTCGGGGTCGGACAACAGCGCCGCGATGATCGTCATGTTCTGGCGGCCGACCAGCTGGTTGGCGAGCAGCACGCGGCGCACGCCGCCGTGATAGGCGGCCTGCGTCTGGTGCGCGGTCGCGAGCGTGATGCCCCATGCGCCGGCGGCGAGCTGGCGACGGAACAGTTGCGGCGCCATCGTCGTCTTGCCGTGCGGCGCGAACTGCACGCCATACTGCTGGACAAACGCCTGCATCCAGTTCAGGTTGTGCTCGATGCGCTCCTCGTACAGCACCGCGGCCGGCAGGCTGATGTCTTCCGCAAGCAGATTCCATTCGAGGCGGCCGGCCTCGTCGAGCGGCACGCTCGCGCCCGGCAGGTTGCCGAGGCCCTTGCCGAAAGGATCGATCGTCGGTTCCTGATAGTTTGTAACTTTCATGTCATCCGGCTCCATCATCACTATGCATTGCACTGAAGTTGACAGTCAGATGGTACAGAAAGTAGCATCGGCGCGGTGATGTTATTTAGTAACATGAACCCTTATCCCCGTTTCCGCAGATGAATACGCGCGCTGTCCGTTCCGCGTCGCGCGCGGCCACGCCGGAATCGGCGTCGGTCGCGCAGCCCGTCCTCGACATCGTCGCGCGCATTGCCGAATGCGCGCCCGAGCTGCGCGATGCCGAGCGCAAGGTCGCCGAATTCATCCTCGCCGATCTCGCGCGCGCCGCGCATGCGAGCATCGGCGCGCTTGCGCGCGACACCGGCGTGAGCGTCGCGACGGTCACGCGCTTCGCGAAGGCGGTCGGCTGTCGCGACGTGCGCGAACTGAAGCTGCTCGTCGCGCAGGCGGCAGCCGTCGGCCGGCGCTTTCTCGTACCTGCCGAGCAGGTGCCAGCCGAAGAAGACGCGAACCCGGCGACGGTCGTCTACGACGAGATCCGCGTCGCGCTCGCGCACAACCACCAGTTGCTGCGCAACGCGTCGTTCGACGCCGCGGCCGACCGGCTCGTCGGCGCGAAGATGATCTACGTCTACGGGCAGGGCGGCGGCTCGACCGCGCTGGCCGACGAGCTGCGCTTTCGGCTCGTGCGTTTCGGGCGGCCGGTCGCGACGTATCAGGACAGCCTGCTGCAGCGGATGGTGTCGGCCACGTTGTCGCGCGACGCGGTCGTCGTCGCGCTGTCGGTGAGCGGCCGCGTGCCCGAGCTGCTCGAGAACTGCCGGCTCGCGAAACGCTACGGCGCGACACTGATTGCGATCACCGCGCCCGCGTCGCCGCTCGCGAAGCTGGCCGACCACCTGATTCCGGTCGTCGCCTTCGAGACCGATTTCATTTACAAGCCGTCGACGTCGCGCTACGCGATGATGATGGCGATCGACGTGCTCGTGACGGGGGTCGCGCTGCGGCTCGGCGATGCGGGCCGGGAATCGCTGCGCCGTATCAAGCATGCGCTCGACGCGCATCGCGGCGGCGGCGACCGTCAACCGGTAGGAGACTGACCATGCATTCGCATCCCGAAGCCGCCGATACGCTGATCGTCGGCGCGCAACTGTACGACGGGACCGGCGCGCCGCCCGTCACGCGCGACGTCGCGATCCGCAACGGCATGATCGCGGCGATCGGCAACCTGTCGAACTGGCTCGCGGAAACCGTCGTCGATGCGAACGGCCGTGCGCTCGCGCCGGGCTTCGTCGACGTTCACACGCACGACGACACGCACGTGATTCGCGCGCCGGAGATGCTGCCGAAGATTTCGCAGGGCGTGACGACCGTGATCGTCGGCAACTGCGGGATCAGCGCGTCGCCGGTGACGCTCGCGGGCGAGCCGCCCGATCCGATGAACCTGCTCGGCGATCGCGACGCGTTTCGCTATCCGACCTTCGCCGATTATGTCGCGGCCGTCAACGATGCACGGCCGGCGGTGAACGTCGCGGCGCTGATCGGGCATACGGCGCTGCGCAACAACCAGATGGACCGCCTCGATCGCGCGGCGACCGACACCGAGATTGCCGCGATGCGCACGCAGCTCGAGGAAGCGCTCGCGAACGGCGCGCTCGGATTGTCGTCGGGCCTCGCGTACGGCTCCGCGTTCGCGGCCCCGACCGAGGAAGTGATGGCGCTCGCCGAGCCGCTCGCGAATGCGGGCGCGCTGTACACGACGCACATGCGCACCGAGTTCGACGCGATCCTCGACGCGATGGACGAGGCCTACCAGGTCGGCCGCCATGCACGCGTGCCGGTCGTGATCTCGCATCTGAAATGCGCGGGCCCGTCGAACTGGGGGCGCAGCACCGAAGTGCTCGCGTCGCTCGAAGGCGCGCGCCGCTATCAGCCGGTCGGCTGCGACTGCTATCCGTACAGCCGCAGCTCGTCGACGCTCGACCTGAAGCAGGTGACGGGCGACATCGACATCACGATCACGTGGTCGGAGCCGCATCCGGAAGTCGCGGGCAAGCTGCTGAAGGCGATTGCTGCCGATTGGGGCGTCACCGAGCAGGAGGCCGCGCAGCGGATCCGCCCGGCGGGCGCCGTGTACCACAACATGTCCGAAGACGACGTGCGCCGGATCCTCTCGCATCCGGCGACGATGGTCGGCTCGGACGGGCTGCCGAACGATCCGCTGCCGCATCCGCGGCTGTGGGGCGCGTTCCCGCGCGTGCTCGGCCATTACGTGCGCGACACGAACCTGCTGCCGCTCGAGGAGGCGATCCGCAAGATGACGTCGCTGTCCGCGCGCCGCTTCGGGCTTGCGCGTCGCGGCGAGGTGCACGTCGGCTACCACGCGGATCTCGTGCTGTTCGATCCGGCGCGCGTGATCGACGCCGCGACGTTCGACAAGCCGCAACAGCCCGCGCACGGGATCGACGCGGTCTGGGTGAATGGCGTGCTGACCTATGAAAACGGCCGGCCGACCGGCGAACGCGCGGGCGGCTTCGTCGCGCGCGGAGAACGCGCGCAGGCGAGCGCGGATGCCGCGTTCTGAGCGCGGCGCCGGTGGCTGTCATTTCACGCGCGCCGTTCGCGGCGCGCGCATTTGCAACCGAAACGGAACTGAAACAGGAGTGAAACGATGAAGCGATATGGCGTAGGCGAGGCGAAGGGGACGGGCGGTCAGGTGATGCCGTTCGCGCGCGCGGTCGAGGCCGACGGCTGGCTGTACGTGTCGGGCCAGACGCCGATGGTGAACGGCGAAGTCGTCGAAGGCGGGATCGTCACGCAGTCGAAGCAGGCGATCGAGAACATGATCGCGATCCTGAAGGAAGCCGGCTACGGCCTCGAGCACGTCGTGCGCTGCGGCGTGTGGCTCGACGACGCGCGCGATTTCGCGTCGTTCAACAAGGTATTCATCTCGTACTTCGGCGAGCATCCGCCGGCACGCGCGTGCGTGCAGTCGAGCATGGTCATCGATTGCAAGGTCGAGGTCGACTGCATCGCGTACAAGGCGCCGGCGAAGTAAGGCGGCGGGCGGTTGTCGCAGTGAAATTTGTCGCGGTGAAATGAAAACAGCCCGGTCGATTCGACCGGGCTGTTTCGTTTGGCCCTTCACCGGCCCTTACTGCCGCGCCGTGCGCGCGTTGTCCGGCATCGGCTGGTTGTAGTTGGTCCGGAACGGATTGATGTCGAGCCCGCCGCGGCGCGTATACCGCGCATACACGGCCAGCTTCACCGGCTTGCAGCGATGCATGATGTCGAGAAAGATCCGCTCGACGCACTGCTCGTGAAAGCCCGTGTGATTGCGAAACGAGATGATGTAGCGCAGCAGCCCCGCGTGGTCGATCTGCGGCCCGACGTAGTGAATCTGTACGCTGCCCCAGTCCGGCTGGCCGGTGACCGGGCAGTTCGACTTCAGCAGATCCGACACGAGCGTCTCTTCGACCGGCGCTTCGTCCTCCGCCGCCGACAGCAGCGACGGATCGGGTTCGTACACGTCGGCATCGAGATCGAGCCGGTCGAGCGACAAGCCGTCGAGCTCGTCCATCTCGAGCTTGCCGAAGTCGTGCGGCGACACGAGCTGCACCGACACGCTCGCGCCGCACGCGGCCGACACGTCGCGCTTGAGCACGTCGCGCACCGCGTCCACGGAGTCGAACTTCGACTGCGCGAACGAGCCGAGATAGAGCTTGAACGATTTCGACTCGACGATGTTCGGCGATTCGGCCGGCACGTAGAACGTCGCGACCGCGACCTGCGGCTTGCCGCGCGCGTTCAGCCACGACAGTTCGTATGCGTTCCAGATGTCGGTGCCGAAGAACGGCAGCGCGGACGTAATGCCGATCTGCTCGCGCGCGCCCGCACGCGGGATCGGAAACAGCAGCGACGCGTCGTACTGCGATGCGTAGACGGTCGCTTTGCCGAGCGGGGAATGTTCGGGATTCATGGCAGTGCCTTTACGACAGGAAGAGGCGATACGCCGGATTGGCGCTCTCTTCGACATACGGATAGCCGAGCGCCGCGAGGAAGCGTTCGAACTCGGCATGATCGGCCTGCGGCACCTGCAGCCCGACGAGGATCGAGCTGTAGTCCGCGCCCTGGTTGCGGTAGTGGAACAGGCTGATGTTCCAGTCCGGCGCCATCGACGACAGGAACTTCATCAGCGCGCCCGGCCGTTCGGGAAATTCGAAGCGGAACAGCCGCTCGTCGAGCGCGAGCGGCGAGCGGCCGCCGACCATGTAGCGGATATGCTCCTTCGACAGCTCGTCGTGTGTGAGGTCGGCCGTCTTGAAGCCGTGCGACTCGAAGTTCGCGGCGATGTCGGCCGATTCGCCGCGGCGACGGATCTGCACGCCGACGAAGATGTGCGCGGACTGCGCATCGGCGATCCGGTAGTTGAACTCGGTCACGTTGCGGTCGCCGACGAGCGAGCAGAAGCGCTTGAAGCTGCCGCGCTCCTCGGGAATCGTGACGGCGAACACGGCCTCGCGCGCCTCGCCGACCTCCGCGCGTTCGGCGACGAAGCGCATCCGGTCGAAGTTCATGTTCGCGCCCGACGTGACCGCGACGAGCGTCTGGTTCTCGATGCCTTCGCGTTCCGCATACAGCTTCGCGCCGGCCACCGCGAGCGCGCCCGACGGCTCGAGCACGCTGCGCGTGTCCTGGAACACGTCCTTGATCGCCGCACAGAGCGCGTCGGTATCGACGGTCACGACGCCGTCGAGATATTCCTTGCAGAGCCGGAAAGTTTCCTCGCCGACGAGCTTCACCGCGGTGCCGTCCGCGAACAGGCCGACCTCGGCGAGCTCGACGCGCTTGCCGGCCTGCAGCGACTGCGCCATCGCGCACGAATCCTCGGCCTGCACGCCGATCACCTTGATCTCCGGACGCACGGCCTTCACGTACGCGGCGACGCCCGCCGCGAGCCCGCCGCCGCCGATCGGCACGAAGATCGCGTGGATCGGACCCTGGTGCTGGCGCAGGATCTCCATCGCGATCGTGCCCTGACCGGCGATCACGTACGGATCGTCGAACGGGTGCACGAACGTGAGGCCGCGTTCTTCCTGCACCTTGAGCGCGTGCGCGTACGCATCGCTGTACGATTCGCCGGCCTGGATCACCTCGACGCCCGGGCCGCCGTGCGCGCGCACCGCGTCGACCTTCACCTGCGGCGTCGTGACGGGCACGACGATCACGGCCTTCACGCCCATCCGGGCCGCCGAGAATGCGACGCCCTGCGCGTGATTGCCGGCCGATGCGGTAATCACGCCGCGCGCGAGCGCATCGGCGGGAATGTGCGCCATCTTGTTGTATGCGCCGCGCAGCTTGAACGAGAACACCGGCTGGTTGTCCTCGCGCTTCAGGTACACGGGGTTGCGCAGTCGCGCGGACAGGTTGCGGGCCGGTTCGAGTTCGGTCTCGAACGCGACGTCGTAGACGCGCGCGGTCAGGATTTTCTTCAGGTAATCGTGGGAGGCCATGGATGCTCGCGTGCGGTGCGGAAGCGGACGGTAAAGGGTCAATGATAGCGCCAAGGGTCCGCCTGCACGCAAACGCGGCGCCGGGCGTGCCCGATCGGCGCGGGTGGGCCGCGCGGTTTTTCGGCCCGACCGTCGTTTTTACCGATTTAACCGGGCGGTTACCGACCGGCCGGGCGGCGAATGGGCGTGCGAAATCGCGGCGAGCCACGTCCGGCGGGGGTTGCCGCGATATCCCCACGCGCTGTCCGGCGTGCCACGCGTCGCGCGATCATGGGTTAGAATTCCGTTTTGAATCAAGGATCGGAAGATGCAGAGGCACCCTCGGATCGCCCCGTTGAAGCCGACGCCGCGCGCAGCCAGCCCCGCGGCGGAACGGCATGCGCGCCGCGCGCGATCGTGCTGATGGCTCCGAGTGCCGCCAGGCCCGGTCGATCCGGCACCGCGCATCTGCGCGGGCACCGGTCCGACGCAGGGTGCCGGCCCGGGGCGGCGAGTCCCGACCCGTTCCGGCCCGCAGCGAGATCGTCGCGCGCCTGGCAATAGAACAGATTTCCCCAAGATTGCGCCCACGCGCTTGCCGACGCCCGTGCACGGTGTATCGGCCCTCCGAGTCGTCCGAACATGAACGCACCACAAGTTTTCGATCCGCATGGCGCGGCCGCCGCCGTCGCCGCCGACCCCGCGCCCCGTCTGCGCGAGATTCCCTATAACTACACGTCGTTCTCGGATCGCGAGATCGTGATCCGCCTGCTCGGCGAAGAGGCGTGGGCGGTGCTCGACGAGCTGCGCGCGGAACGCCGCACCGGCCGCTCGGCGCGCATGCTCTACGAAGTGCTCGGCGACATCTGGGTCGTGCGCCGCAACCCGTACCTGCAGGACGACCTGCTCGACAATCCGAAGCGCCGCGCGCTGCTGATCGAGGCGCTGAACCACCGTCTGACCGAAATCGGCAAACGCCGCCGCGCCGATCTGACCGAGCATCACGACGAAGCGGGCCGCGAACGGGCGGCGCGCGTCGAGATGCTCGAAGCCGCCGCGCAGCGCGCCGTCGACGAATTTGCAGACGAATTCGACAAGATGGCCGACCTGCGCCGCCGCGCGACCAAGACGCTCGGCCGCTGCACGCAGAAGGACAACATCCGCTTCGACGGGCTTTCGCGCGTATCGCACGTGACCGACGCGACCGACTGGCGCGTCGAATATCCGTTCGTCGTGCTGACGCCCGACACCGAAGCCGAAATCGCCGGTCTCGTGAAGGCCTGCTTTGAGCTCGGCCTGACCGTGATTCCGCGCGGCGGCGGCACCGGCTATACGGGCGGCGCGGTGCCGCTCACGCCGTTTTCCGCGGTGATCAACACCGAGAAGCTCGAGCAGCTCGGCGCGGTCGAGCTCACCGAGCTGCCGGGCGTGCCGCACAAGGTGCCGACGATCTTCTCCGGTGCGGGCGTCGTCACGCGCCGCGTGACCGAGGCAGCCGAGGCGGCCGGCTATGTGTTCGCCGTCGATCCGACCTCGCTCGACGCATCGTGCATCGGCGGCAACGTCGCGATGAACGCGGGCGGCAAGAAGGCCGTGCTGTGGGGCACCGCGCTCGACAACCTCGCGTGGTGGCGGATGGTCGACCCGGACGGCAACTGGCTCGAAGTCACGCGTCTCGAGCACAACCAGGGCAAGATCCACGACATCGCGGTCGCGCGCTTCGAGCTGAAGTGGTTCGACGGCGCGTACGCGCCGGGCGAGAAGCTGCTGCGCACCGAGATGCTCGAGATCGAAGGCCGCCGCTTCCGCAAGGAGGGGCTCGGCAAGGACGTGACGGACAAGTTCCTCGCCGGTCTGCCGGGCGTGCAGAAGGAAGGCTGCGACGGGCTCATCACGTCCGCGCGCTGGGTGCTGCACAAGATGCCCGCGCATACGCGCACCGTCTGCCTCGAGTTCTTCGGCCAGGCGCGCGAGGCGATCCCGAGCATCGTCGAGATCAAGGATTACCTGTTCGAAACGTCGAAGCAGGGCGGCGCGATCCTCGCCGGCCTCGAACACCTCGACGAACGCTATCTGCGCGCGGTCGGCTATGCGACCAAGAGCAAGCGCAACGCGTTCCCGAAGATGGTGCTGATCGGCGACATCGTCGGCGACGATGCCGATGCAGTCGCGCACGCGACGTCCGAAGTGATCCGGATGGCGAACGGCAAGAGCGGCGAGGGCTTCGTCGCGGTCAGCGCGGAGGCGCGCAAGCGCTTCTGGCTCGACCGCAGCCGCACGGCCGCGATCGCGAAGCACACGAACGCGTTCAAGATCAACGAAGACGTCGTGATCCCGCTGAACCGGATGGGCGAGTACACCGACGGCATCGAGCGGATCAACATCGAGCTGTCGCTGAAGAACAAGCTGCAGCTCGTCGACGCGCTCGAAGCGTTCTTCCGCGGCGGCAATTTGCCGCTCGGCAAGACAGACGACGCGAACGAGATCCCGAGCGCGGAGCTGCTGGAAGACCGCGTGCAGCAGGCGCTCGAGCTGCTCAGGCGCGTGCGCGCGCGCTGGGAGTTCGTGCGCGACCGGCTCGACCAGCCGCTGCGCGAGGCGCAGCACTATCTCGTGCAGCTCGGCTACGAAGCGCTCGCGGAGAAATTCGCGGATCGCGCGGACGAACAGCCGGGCGCGACGCTGTTCCACGTCACGCAGGATCGCACGGTGCGCATCTCGTGGAAGCAGGAGATCCGCGCGGAGCTGCGCGCGATCTTCAACGGCGGCGCATTCAAGCCGATCCTCGACGAGGCCCAGGCGATCCACAAGCGCGTGCTGCGCGGCCGCGTGTTCGTCGCGCTGCACATGCACGCGGGCGACGGCAACGTGCACACGAACATCCCGGTCAACTCCGACAACTACGAGATGCTGCAGGACGCGCACGCCGCGGTCGCGCGCATCATGACGCTCGCGCGTTCGCTCGACGGCGTGATTTCCGGCGAGCACGGCATCGGCATCACGAAGCTCGAGTTCCTGACCGACGACGAGATCGCCGAATTCCGCGCCTACAAGCAGCGCGTCGATCCGAACGGCCGCTTCAACAAGGGCAAGCTGCTCGACGGCGCCGATCTGCGCAACGCCTATACGCCGAGCTTCGGGCTGATGGGCTACGAGTCGCTGATCATGCAGCAGTCGGACATCGGCGCGATCGCCGATTCGGTGAAGGACTGCCTGCGCTGCGGCAAGTGCAAGCCGGTGTGCGCGACGCACGTGCCGCGCGCGAACCTGCTGTACAGCCCGCGCAACAAGATCCTCGCGACCTCGCTGCTCGTCGAGGCGTTCCTGTACGAAGAGCAGACGCGCCGCGGCGTCTCGATCAAGCACTGGGACGAGTTCAACGACGTGGCCGATCACTGCACGGTCTGCCACAAGTGCGCGACGCCGTGCCCGGTGAAGATCGACTTCGGCGACGTCACGATGAACATGCGCAATCTGCTGCGCAAGATGGGCAAGAAGAAGTTCAACCCGGGCCAGGCTGCGGGCATGTTCTTCCTGAACGCGACGAATCCGCAGACGATCAACGCCGCGCGCACCGTGATGATGGGCGTCGGCTACAAGGTGCAGCGCTTCGCGAACGACATGCTGAAGAAGGTCGTGACGAAACAGACGCAGCATCCGCCCGCGACGACCGGCAAGCCGCCCGCGGTCGAGCAGGTGATCCACTTCGTCAACAAGAAGATGCCGGGCAACCTGCCGAAGAAGACGGCGCGCGCACTGCTCGACATCGAAGACAACAAGATCGTGCCGATCATCCGCAACCCGAAGACGACGACCGTCGATTCGGAAGCGGTGTTCTACTTCCCGGGCTGCGGCTCCGAGCGCCTGTTCTCGCAGGTCGGTCTCGCGACGCAGGCGATGCTGTGGGAAGCCGGCGTGCAGACGGTGCTGCCGCCGGGCTACCTGTGCTGCGGCTATCCGCAGCGCGGCGCGGGCCAGTACGACAAGGCCGAGAAGATCGTCACCGACAACCGCGTCCTGTTCCACCGCGTCGCGAACACGCTGAACTACCTCGACATCAAGACGGTGGTCGTGTCGTGCGGCACCTGCTACGACCAGCTCGCAGGCTATGAATTCGACAAGATCTTCCCGGGCTGCCGCATCATCGACATCCACGAGTTCCTGCTCGAGAAGGGCATGAAGCTCGACGGCGTGACGGGCACGCGCTACATGTACCACGATCCGTGCCACACGCCGATCAAGACGATGGACCCGGTGAAGCTCGTCAACGAGCTGATGGGCTCGGAGAAGGACGGCTACAAGATCGAGAAGAACGACCGCTGCTGCGGCGAGTCGGGCACGCTGGCGGTTACGCGCCCCGACGTGTCGACGCAGGTCCGCTTCCGCAAGGAAGAGGAAATCCGCAAGGGCGCCGCGAAGCTGCGCAGCATTCCGGTCGTCGCGAGCGCGGCGGAACCGGCGGCGGCCGCCGTCGCCGCGCCGGCGAACGGCCCGGACGTGAAGATCCTGACGAGTTGCCCGTCCTGCCTGCAGGGGCTGTCGCGCTACAGCGAGGACGCAAACCTCGAAGCCGATTACATCGTCGTCGAGATCGCGCGCCAGGTGCTCGGCGAGAACTGGATGGTCGACTATGTCGCACGCGCGAACAATGGCGGGATCGAGCGCGTACTGGTCTAATGCGGGGATGACGACCGCCCGACCGGGCTTGGGATGAGCGGGCGCCGGCACGATCGTGCCGGCGTTCGCCCACATGGGAGCGACGATGGAATGCGTGTTTTGCCGTGAAGACGGCGGCGAAGTGCTGTGGCAGGACGAGCGGCTGCGCGTCGTCCTCGCGACGGGCGAGCACGACTACCCGGGCTTCTGCCGGGTGATCTGGGGCGCGCACGTCGCCGAGTTCTCGGATCTCGGCGACGACGAGCGGGCACATCTGATGCGCGTGGTCTACGCGGTCGAGCGCGCGGTGCGCCGCGTGATGCAGCCGAACAAGGTGAATCTCGCGAGCCTCGGCAACATGGTCCCGCACGTGCACTGGCACGTGATCCCGCGCTTCTCGAACGACGCGCACTATCCGCAGCCGGTCTGGGCGCCGCGCCAGCGCAGCGTGTCCGAGGCGCTGCTGCGCACGCGCGCGGCGCAGGCGTCGCTGCTGCACAATGCGGTGCGCGAGGAAATCCAACGAACGAACGATCCGAGGCAACCATGAGCGGTTTGACTTCCACGACGCCGATTCCGTCCGGCGTCGTCGTACACGCGGTGTCGCGTGTGCTCGAATTGCAGTACCCGAACGGAGAGAGCTACCGGATCCCGTTCGAGTTGATGCGCGTCTATTCGCCGTCGGCCGAGGTGCGCGGCCACGGGCCCGGCCAGGAGACGCTGCAGACGGGCAAGCGCGAGGTGACGATCACCGCGCTGGAGGGCGTGGGCAACTACGCGCTGCAGCCGACCTTCTCCGACGGCCATTCGACCGGCATCTATTCCTGGGATCTGCTGTACGAACTGGCGACGCAGCAGGATGCGCTGTGGCGCGACTATTTCGACAAACTGAAGGCGGCGGGCATCGATCGCGATGCGCCGATGCCGGCGGCGAGCGCGCCGCACGGCCACTGCCACTGAAATCGACGGCGCCCGTTCGGCGCCGTCTTGCCATTTACTGAGGATCAACGCGATGAGCAAAACCCACTTCGGCTTCGAAACCGTCGAGGAAACCGATAAAGCGAAGAAAGTGGCGGGCGTGTTCCATTCGGTCGCGAACAACTACGACCTGATGAACGATCTGATGTCGGCCGGCATGCACCGCGCGTGGAAGGCGTTCACGATCGCGCAGGCGAACGTGCGGCCCGGCTACAAGGTGCTCGACATCGCGGCCGGCACCGGCGACCTGACGAAGGCGTTCGCGAAGGCGGCCGGCCCGACGGGCGAAGTCTGGCACACGGACATCAACGAATCGATGCTGCGCGTCGGCCGCGACCGGCTGCTCGACAAGGGCATCGTGACGCCGTCGCTGCTTTGCGACGCGGAGAAAATTCCCTTTCCGGACAACTACTTCGACGTCGTCACGGTCGCGTTCGGGCTGCGCAACATGACGCACAAGGACGTCGCGCTGGCCGAGATGCGCCGCGTCGCGAAGCCGGGCGGCCGCGTGATGGTGCTGGAATTCTCGAAAGTGTGGGAGCCGCTGAAAAAAGCGTACGATTTGTATTCTTTCAAAGTATTACCGTGGCTTGGCGACAAGTTCGCGAAAGATGCCGACAGTTACAGGTATCTTGCCGAATCTATCCGGATGCACCCGGATCAGGACACGCTGAAGACGATGATGGAACAAGCGGGCCTCGATGCCGTCAAATATTACAATTTGTCAGGTGGCGTGGTAGCTTTACACCTCGGAACCAAGTACTAAGGGGTTCTTTCCATACATTTGTCTTACATCTGGAGAAGCTGATGTCCGAATCGCGATCGTTGTTCAACCGTAGCAAGCCGTCGAAGCCGTGGGCTCGACGGGTCGGCACGCTGCTGATGGTCGGCCTGCTCACGGCAGGCACGTTCGCATCGCTCGATGCGGAAGCGAAGCGCATGGGCGGCGGGCGCAGCTTCGGGCGCCAGAACTCCACCGTCACGCAGCGGCAGGCCACGCCGCCCGCGCAGCAGCCGATGCAGCAGGCCGCACCGGCGCAGGCGCAGCGCGCGAACCCGGCGGCGCCGGCGCCGGCCGCGCAGCCGAACCGCTCGCGCTGGCTCGGGCCGATCGCCGGCCTCGCGGCCGGTCTCGGCATCGCGGCGCTGCTGTCGCACTTCGGCCTCGGCGAGGCGTTCGCCGGGATGATGTCGAACCTCATCGTGATCGCCCTGCTCGCGATGATCGGCATCTGGCTGGTCCGCAAGTTCATGAATCGCCGTCGTCCGCAGGAGCCGGCGTACTCGGTCGGCAGCGCGCCGTCGTCGTCGGGCGGCTACGCGCAGAGCCCGTCGTTCCAGCCGGGCAGCACGAGCCAGTATTCGGGCAGCGGCAGCAACTATGCGAACGAAGCGCAGCGCGTGTTCAACGGCGGCGCGCCGGCCGCCGGCGCAGAGGCGGCCGCGCCGGTCCAGGTGCCGGCCGGCTTCGATACCGATGCGTTCCTGCGCAGCGCGAAGGTCTCGTTCGTGCGGCTGCAGGCCGCGTGGGACCAGGGCAACCTGGCCGACATCCGCGAGTTCACGACGCCCGAGATGTTCGCCGAGATCAAGATCGACCTCGACTCGCGCGGCAACGAGCCGAACCAGACCGACGTCGTGCAGCTCGATGCCGAACTGGTCGCGCTCGAGGATCGCGGTATCGAGCAGTCGGCAAGCGTGCGCTTCCACGGGCTGATCCGCGAGTCGGCGAACGCCGCGGCCGAGCCGTTCGACGAGGTGTGGAACCTCTCGAAGTCGGGCGGTCAGGGCTGGTTGCTCGCGGGCATTCAGCAACTGAACGCGCACTGAGCGCCGGCGGCGGTCGCGCTGCGACCGCTTGCCGCCGAGGCGTGCGGTCGGGCGCGGTCTGCCGACGATCCGACGTTACAATAGGAACCCGCGCGGGCGCCCGGCCTGCGCGGGTTTTTTCTTTCCCAGCCGATGACCTTTGCTGCCAAGCCTTTTGCTGCTGCCGTCAATCACCTGCTCGCACGCGAATCGTGGGCGCGCGATCGCCTGATCCCCTATGCGGGCAAGACTGCCCGTCTCGACGTGCCGCCCGTCACGCTTGTGCTGCTCGTGCAGCCGGACGGTTATCTGTCGGCGGTCGACGAGCACGATGCGCGACAGGTCGACGTATCGATCGCGCTGGCCGGCGACACGGTCGCCGCGTTTCTTCAGGGCGGCCAGGCGGCCGTGATGAAGCACGTGAAGATCGACGGCGACGCAGAGTTCGCGACGCAGATCGCCAAGCTCGCCGAGCATCTGCGCTGGGAGCCGGAAGAAGATCTCGCAAAGCTGGTCGGCGACGCCGCGGCGCACCGGATCGCGACGATCGTGCGCGACGCCGGCGCGCGCGCGCGCCGTACCGGCCGCAACGTGCTCGACTCGATCGCCGAGTACTGGCTTGACGAGAACCCGCAAGTCGTCCGGCGCGCGTCGCTCGGGGGATTCGACGCCGAACTGGCGCGCGCACGCGACGCGCTCGCACGCGTGGAGAAGCGGGTCGAGCGACTCGAACAAAAAATCGGCGCGCGCGCGGGTTCCGGCCCGCGCGGCGCGCACTGAGGGCCGCAGCGCATGCGCATTTTCCGTTTCATCAAGATTGTCTATACCGTCATCCGCTTCGGGCTCGACGAGGTCATGCTGTCCCGGATCGACGACCGCCGCGTGAAACTGCTGCTGCGGATCACGACGATCGGCCGCCGCTATTCCGATCCGCCCGCCGTGCGGCTGCGTCATGCGCTCGAAAGCCTCGGTCCGATTTTCGTGAAGTTCGGCCAGGTGCTGTCGACGCGGCGCGATCTGCTGTCGGTCGACTTCGCGAACGAGCTCGCGAAACTGCAGGATCAGGTGCCGCCGTTCGATTCGTCGGTCGCGATCGCGATCATCGAGAAGTCGCTCGGCGCGCCGGTCGACGAGCTGTTCGACGAATTCGAGCGCGAGCCCGTCGCGAGCGCGTCGATCGCGCAGGTGCACTTCGCGAAACTGAAGCAGGGCGTGCATGCCGGCAAGGCCGTGGCGGTCAAGGTGCTGCGTCCGAACATGCTGCCCGTGATCGATTCCGATCTCGCGCTGATGCGCGATATCGCGACGTGGACCGAGCGGATGTGGGCCGACGGACGCCGGCTGAAGCCGCGCGAGGTCGTGGCCGAATTCGACAAGTATCTGCACGACGAGCTCGACCTGATGCGCGAGGCCGCGAACGGCAGCCAGCTGCGCCGCAACTTCGCGGGCCTCGATCTGCTGCTCGTGCCGGAAATGTTCTGGGATTTCTCGACGTCGCACGTGCTCGTGATGGAGCGCATGTCGGGCGTGCCGATCAGCCAGGTCGAGACGCTGCGCGCGGCGGGCGTCGACATCAAGAAGCTTGCGCGCGAAGGCGTCGAGATTTTCTTCACGCAGGTGTTCCGCGACGGCTTCTTCCATGCGGACATGCATCCCGGCAACATTCAGGTGAGCCTCGATCCGAACACGTTCGGCCGCTATATCGCGCTCGACTTCGGGATCGTCGGCGCGTTGTCCGACTTCGACAAGAACTATCTCGCGCAGAACTTCCTCGCGTTCTTCAAGCGCGACTATCACCGCGTCGCGACGCTGCACCTCGAGTCCGGCTGGGTGCCGCCCGAAACGCGCGTCGAGGAACTCGAAAGCGCGATCCGCGCTGTCTGCGAGCCGTATTTCGACCGCGCGCTGAAGGACATTTCGCTCGGCCAGGTGCTGATGCGGCTGTTCTCGACGTCGCGCCGCTTCAACGTCGAAATCCAGCCGCAGCTCGTGCTGCTGCAGAAGACGATGCTGAACGTCGAAGGGCTCGGCCGTTCGCTCGACCCCGAGCTCGATCTGTGGAAAACGGCGAAGCCCTACCTGGAGCGCTGGATGACCGAGCAGATCGGTCTGCGCGGCTGGTACGAGCGCTTCAAGGTCGAAGCGCCGCAGTGGAGCAAGACGATGCCGCAACTGCCGCGCCTCATTCACCACGCGCTCGCGGCCCGGCACGATGCGCCGCGCGCGGCCAGCGAAGACCTGATGCGGCAGATCCTGATCGAGCAGAAGCGGACCAACCGGCTGCTGCAGGCGCTGCTGATCTTCGGTCTCGCGGTCGGCGTCGGCGCGCTCGTCGCCCGCGTGCTGCTCGCGCTCGCGTACGGCGCGTGACCGACAGGAGCGACGCGATGTCCGATCCGAAACACGCTGCCGCGCCGGCTGCCGCCTCGTTCGAAACGCGCGATCCGGGCGACGCATCGTTCTGGGACGAGCGTTTCGCGCGCGGGATGACGCCGTGGGAATTCGGCGGCGTGCCGGCCGGCTTTCGCGCGTTCGCGAGCGCGCGGCCGCCGTGCGCGGTGCTGATTCCGGGCTGCGGCAGCGCGCGCGAAGCCGGCTGGCTCGCGCAGGCCGGCTGGCCGGTGCGCGCGATCGATTTCTCCGCGCAGGCGGTGGCCGCTGCGAAGGCGCAGCTCGGCGCGCATGCGGACGTCGTCGAGCAGGCCGATTTCTTCGCGTACCGGCCGCCGTTCGACGTCCAGTGGATCTACGAGCGCGCGTTCCTGTGCGCGTTGCCGCCCGCGCGTCGCGCCGACTATGCGGCGACGATGGCCGCGCTGCTGCCCGCGCAAGGATTGCTCGCCGGCTACTTCTTCGTGGCCGACAAGCGGAAGGGCCCGCCGTTCGGCATCACGCGCGACGAACTGGACGCGTTGCTCGGCGCGCATTTCGAGCTGATCGACGACGCGCCGGTGAGCGATTCGCTGCCGGTGTTCGAAGGGCACGAGCGCTGGCTCGCATGGCGCCGCCGCTGACGCGCATGCGTCGCGGCGGTTGCCGGAGCGCGCCGGGGTTTCGGCTATAATTCAAGGTTTTGCAAGCCGTTTCCAGTTTCTGCGGGAAAAATATCATGCCGATCTACGCCTATCGATGCGAAGCGTGCGGTTTCGCGAAGGACGTGCTCCAGAAGATGAGCGACGCGCCGCTGTCGCAGTGTCCGGAATGCGGGAAGGATGCTTTCCGCAAGCAGGTGACCGCCGCGGGCTTCCAGCTGAAGGGCTCGGGCTGGTATGTCACCGATTTTCGCGGCGGCTCGGGCGGCGCCAGCGCGCCGGCGACGGCCGCGTCGTCGGGCGACGCGGCGCCGGCCGCACCCGCTGCGGCCGCGCCGGCCGCCGAAAGCACGACGACGAGCGCCGCCGCCCCGGCCGCGGCGCCCGCCGCCGGCAGTTGACCGCCGCGGCCCGGCCGGGCCGCGCTCACTCCGCGCCGCCGGCGCGGTTCATTGACGGCAGATGATGAAAAAGACGACCCTGAAATCGGTGTTTCTGACCGGCCTGCTGGTTCTCGTCCCGCTCGCGATTACGCTGTGGGTGCTCGGCCTCATCATCGGCACGATGGACCAGACGCTGCTGCTGCTGCCGGAATCGTGGCAGCCCGAGCGCATGCTCGGCTTCCACCTGCCGGGGATCGGCGCGGTGCTGACGCTCGCGTTCGTGTTCGTCGTCGGGCTCGCGACGCAGAACTTCATCGGCCAGAAGCTCGTCACGTGGTGGAACGCCGTCGTGCGGCACATCCCGGTGGTCGGGCCGATCTACACGAGCGTCAAGCAGGTGTCGGACACGCTGCTGTCGAGCAGCGGCAACGCATTCCGCAAGGCGCTCTTGATCGAATACCCGCGCCGCGGCTCATATACGATCGCGTTTCTGACCGGCACGCCCGGTGGCGACGTGGTCAACCATCTGACGGAAGAGTACGTGAGCGTGTACGTGCCAACGACGCCGAACCCGACGTCGGGCTTCTTCCTGATGCTGCCGAAGAGCGAAGTCATCGAACTCGACATGTCGGTCGATGCCGCGCTCAAGTACATCGTCTCGATGGGGGTCGTGGCGCCGCCGGCGCCGGTTCCGGTGCCCGCCCGCCGTCCCGTCGAGCCGCCGCTGTAAGCCAAGAATCATTGCCCGGGCCGCGCGTTGCGGCGCCCGTTGATCAAACCGAACGAAAGCAAACATCATGTCGATGCGTACTGAATACTGCGGTCTCGTGACCGAACACCTGCTGGGCCAAACCGTGTCGCTGTGCGGCTGGGTGCAGCGCCGCCGCGATCACGGCGGTGTGATCTTCATCGACCTGCGCGATCGTGAAGGCCTGGTGCAGGTCGTGTGCGACCCGGATCGCGCCGAGATGTTCGCGACCGCCGAAGGCGTGCGCAACGAATTCTGCGTGCAGGTGAAGGGCCTCGTGCGCAACCGTCCGGAAGGCACGGTGAACGCGGGCCTGAAGAGCGGCAAGATCGAGGTGCTCTGCCACGAGCTGAACGTGCTGAACCCGTCGATCACGCCGCCGTTCCAGCTCGACGACGACAACCTGTCGGAAACGACGCGCCTCACGCACCGCGTGCTCGACCTGCGCCGCCCGCAGATGCAGCACAACCTGCGCCTGCGCTACCGCGTCGCGATCGAAGCGCGCAAGTACCTCGACGAGCAGGGCTTCATCGACATCGAGACGCCGATGCTGACGAAGAGCACGCCGGAAGGCGCGCGCGACTACCTCGTGCCGTCGCGCGTGAACGCAGGCCAGTTCTTCGCGCTGCCGCAGTCGCCGCAGCTGTTCAAGCAGCTGCTGATGGTCGCGAACTTCGACCGCTACTACCAGATCACGAAGTGCTTCCGTGACGAAGACCTGCGCGCCGATCGCCAGCCGGAATTCACGCAGATCGACTGCGAGACGTCGTTCCTTGGCGAGCAGGAGATCCGCGACCTGTTCGAGGACATGATCCGTCACATCTTCAAGACGACGATCGACGTCGAGCTCGATGCGAAATTCCCGGTGATGCCGTACTCGGAAGCGATGGCGCGCTTCGGCTCCGACAAGCCCGACCTGCGCGTGAAGCTCGAGTTCACCGAGCTGACCGATGCGATGAAGGACGTCGACTTCAAGGTGTTCAGCACGCCGGCCAACGCGAAGGACGGCCGCGTCGCGGCGCTGCGCGTGCCGAAGGGCGCCGAGCTGTCGCGCGGCGATATCGACGGCTACACGGAATTCGTGCGCATCTACGGCGCGAAGGGTCTCGCGTGGATCAAGGTCAACGAGAAGGCGAAGGGGCGCGACGGCCTGCAGAGCCCGATCGTCAAGAACCTGCACGACGCGTCGATCGCCGCGATCCTCGAGCGCACGGGCGCGGAAGACGGTGACATCATCTTCTTCGCGGCCGATCGCGCGAAGGTCGTCAACGACAGCCTCGGCGCGCTGCGCCTGAAGATCGGTCATTCGGAGTTCGGCAAGGCGAACGGCCTCGTCGAGGCGGGCTGGAAGCCGCTGTGGGTCGTCGACTTCCCGATGTTCGAATACGACGACGAAGACGCACGCTACGTGGCCGCGCACCACCCGTTCACGAGCCCGAAGGACGAGCACCTCGAGTATCTCGAGAGCGATCCGGGCCGCTGCCTCGCGAAGGCATACGACATGGTGCTGAACGGCTGGGAAATCGGCGGCGGCTCGGTGCGTATCCACCGCGAGGACGTGCAGAGCAAGGTGTTCCGCGCGCTGAAGATCGGCGCGGAAGAAGCGCAGGCGAAGTTCGGCTTCCTGCTGGACGCGCTGCAATACGGCGCGCCGCCGCACGGCGGTATCGCGTTCGGTCTCGACCGCATCGTCACGATGATGGCCGGCGCCGATTCGATCCGCGACGTGATCGCGTTCCCGAAGACGCAGCGTGCGCAGGATCTGCTCACGCAGGCGCCGAGCCCGGTCGACGAGCGTCAGCTGCGCGAACTGCACATCCGTCTGCGTCAGCCGGAGCAGCCGGCGTCGTAATGCGCGAGCTGCATCGCGGCGTGTGCGGCCACGCGCACGCTCTCTGAAGAAAAAGGCGCCATCGTGCGCCTTTTTCGTTTTTTGCGGTACAGTCGCAGCACCTGCTGCGTGCTCGGGCGACGATGCTCGGCCGACGCGCGGCCGCCTCGCGCCGTATGAAACAAAGATGACGAAGCCGCCGAAAATTCCCGAATCCGTTCTCGTCGTGATCTACACGCCCGAACTCGACGTGCTGGTGATCAAACGTGCCGATCAGCCCGATTTCTGGCAATCGGTGACCGGGTCGAAGGACACGCTCGACGAGCCGCTCGCCGTCACGGCCGCGCGCGAGGTCGCGGAAGAGACGGGCATCGTGATCGGCGCGGCCGACGTGCCGGCCGCCGCGCTCGTCGACTGGCAGCACCGGATCGAATACACCATCTATCCGCAATACCTGCACCGCTATGCGCCGGGCGTCACGCGCAACACCGAGCACTGGTTCGGGCTTTGCGTACCGCGCCGCGTCGACGTCACGCTGTCGCCGCGCGAGCACGTCGACTATGCGTGGCTGCCGTATCGCGACGCGGCGGCGCGCTGCTTCTCGCCGTCGAACGCCGACGCGATCCTGCAGCTTCCGGTGCGCGCGTCGCTCGTGCACCTGCCGCACGGCTCGTCCGCATGAATGCGGAAGCCCGCAAGCGCTTCGCGCAGTTGCGGCAGATGTTCCTGCAGGAGCGCGGCTCCGCGTCGCGGCTCGCGTTCACGACCGGCAACACGGTGCGCTTGTGCGAAGGCGGCGGCGAGTTCTTCCGCGCGCTGATCGACCGCATCGACGCCGCGCGCGAGCAGGTCATGCTCGAAACCTACATCTTCTGCGACGACGCGGCCGGCCGGCCGGTGTCCGACGCGCTGATCCGCGCCGCGCTGCGTGGCGTGCGCGTGCGCGTGATCACCGACGGCGTCGGCACCGCGCGCCTGCCGCTGTTCGACGCGTGGACCGAGGCCGGCATCGAGCACTGCATCTACAACCGCTATCTGTTCGGCCGCTTCGGCTTTTCGCGCACGCATCGCAAGCTCGCGGTAATCGACCGGTCGGCCGCGTTCTGCGGCGGCATCAACATCGTCGACGATTACGAGCAGAACGGCGCGCCGCTGCAGTATCCGCGCTGGGACTTCGCGCTCGAGCTCGCGGGGCCGGCCGTCGCCGACGTACGCGCGGCATTCGAGCTGCAGTGGCACCGCATCCAGTTCGGCCACAAGCCGTACGCGCAGTACGCGGCCGGGCTGCACGGCGGCGAGCCGTTCCCCGAGATGTTCCGGCGCTGGATTCGCAGCCACCGCTGGATCAAGGCCGGCGCGCTGCGCGTCGTGACCGAGCCGAGCGTCGCGTTCGTCGCGCGCGACAACGTCGTGAACCGGCGCACGATCGAGAAGGCGTATCTCGCGGCGATCGGCCGCGCGCGCCATCAGATCCGGCTCGCGAATCCGTATTTCATGCCGGGCCGCAAGCTGCGCCGCGCGCTGACGGGCGCCGCCCGGCGCGGCGTCGACGTCCGGATTCTGGTCGGCCGCAAGGAATTCGCGGCGCTCGACACGGCCGTACCGTTCCTCTACCGCGCGCTGCTGCGCGCCGGCGTGCGCGTCGCCGAATACGACAAGACGATCCTGCACGGCAAGGTGGCGGTGATCGACGACAACTGGGCGACGGTCGGCTCGTCGAATCTGGACGCGCTGAGCCTGATGCTGAACAATGAGGCCAACGTGGTGCTCGTGCGCTACGACGCGGTCACGAACGAACTGCGCGATGCGATCGAGGCGGCATTCGCGGACGGCCGCGAGATCGATCCCGCCTGGTACGCGGCGCGGCCGCTCGGCGAACGCTTGCTGAGCTGGCTTGCCTATACGACCTACCGGATCGTCATGAAGGCGCTGACGGTAGGCGGTTACGACTAGGCGAGAGCGGCGCGGCGCCGGCGCCGGACCGCGTCGGGCGGCCGCGCAGCACGCGTCGTGCACGGGCGCATACCATTTCAAAACGTCCGCACGTTCGTGCGGAAAAGCCGCTCCGGCGCCGCCGGAATCGCGCAAAATAGCGGCTCGGTTAGACACCGGTTTCTAATAATTTCCTTGTTTCCGCGGGCGGTCGCACTCAATAATAGTACGGCCGTTCGATTTTATTTGAACCCCGAACGGTTACTGAAAAAGCTATGCGAAAAGGCGAACAGACGCGTGCCGCGATACTCGAAGCTGCTTTGGATCTTGCCAGCCGTGACGGGCTGGAAGGGCTGACGATCGGCCTGCTGGCCGAGCGCATGCAGATGAGCAAGAGCGGCGTGTTTGCGCACTTCGGATCGCGCGAGGACCTGCAGGTCGAGGTCGTGCGCGAGTATCACCATCGTTTCGAGAACGAGGTGTTCTTTCCGAGCCTGCGCGAGCCGCGCGGTCTGCCGCGTCTGCGGGCGATGCTGGCGCGCTGGATCGAGAAGCGCATCCAGGAGGTGACGACGGGATGCATCTACATCAGCGGCGCCGTCGAATACGACGACCGGCCGGACAGCCCCGTGCGCGAGCAGTTGATCGCGAGCGTGACGGCCTGGCGTGCCGCGTTGCTGCGTGCCATTTCGCAGGCGAAGGAAGAAGGTCATCTGCGTGCGGATTCCGATCCGGACCTGATGCTCTTCGAGTTGTACAGCTTCACGCTCGGCCTGCATCACGACGCGCGCTTCCTGCATTTGCCGGACGCGGTGCGCCTCACGTGGGCCGCGCTGGAAAAGACGATCGTTTCGTATCAGAGCGAGAGTCGCTAGCGGCGCGCGATCCGCCCGCCCGGCGCTCGAGCCGTTTGCCCACATTTGGAGAGAGTCATGGGACAGTACGCCGCGCCGCTGCGCGACATGCAATTCGTGTTGCACGAGCTTCTGAACGTCGAGGCCGAGCTCAAGCAGATGCCCAAGCATGCGGATCTCGATGCCGACACGATCAACCAGGTCCTCGAAGAGGCGGGCAAGTTCTGCGCCGAGGTGCTGTTCCCGCTGAACCAGGTCGGCGACCGTGAGGGCTGCAAGTACGTCGGCGACGGCGTCGTGACGACGCCGACCGGCTTCAAGGAAGCCTATCGCCAGTACGTCGAGGCCGGCTGGCCGGCGCTCGGCTGCGACCCCGAGTACGGCGGCCAGGGGCTGCCCGCGTTCGTGAATAACGCGCTGTACGAAATGCTGAACTCGGCGAACCAGGCATGGACGATGTATCCGGGCCTGTCGCACGGCGCATACGAATGCCTGCACGCGCACGGCTCGCCGGAACTGCAGAAGGCCTATCTGCCGAAGCTCGTGTCGGGTGAATGGACCGGCACGATGTGCCTGACCGAGCCGCACTGCGGCACCGACCTCGGCATCCTGCGTACGAAGGCCGAACCGAACGGCGACGGATCGTACTCGATCACCGGCACGAAGATCTTCATCTCGAGCGGCGAGCACGACATGGCGTCGAACATCGTCCACCTCGTGCTCGCGCGCCTGCCGGACGCACCGCAGGGCACGAAGGGAATCTCGCTGTTCATCGTCCCGAAGTTCATCCCCGATGCATCGGGCGAGCCGGGCGAGCGCAACGGCATCAAGTGCGGCTCGATCGAGCACAAGATGGGCATCCACGGCAACGCGACCTGCGTGATGAACCTCGACAACGCGAAGGGCTGGATGGTCGGCGAGCCGAACAAGGGCCTCAACGCGATGTTCGTGATGATGAACGCCGCGCGTCTTGGCGTCGGCATGCAGGGTCTCGGCCTGACCGAAGTTGCTTACCAGAACTCGCTCGCCTATGCGAAGGAGCGCCTGCAGATGCGCTCGCTGACGGGCCCGAAGGCGCCGGACAAGCCGGCCGATCCGATCATCGTGCATCCGGACGTGCGCCGCATGCTGCTGACGCAGAAGGCCTATGCCGAAGGCGCGCGCGCCTTCACGTACTGGTCGGCGCTGCAGATCGACAAGGAGCTGTCGCATGCCGACGAAGCGGTGCGCAAGGAAGCGGCCGATCTCGTCGCGCTGCTCACGCCGATCATCAAGGCGTTCCTGACCGACAACGCGTTCGAGTCGACCAACCATGCGATGCAGATCTACGGCGGCCACGGCTTCATCTCCGAGTGGGGCATGGAGCAGTACGTGCGCGATGCGCGGATCAACATGATCTACGAGGGCACGAACTCGATCCAGTCGCTCGACCTGCTCGGCCGCAAGGTGCTCGGCGACATGGGCGCGAAGCTGAAGAAGTTCGGCAAGATCGTGTCGGACTTCGTCGAAGCCGAAGGCGTGAAGCCGGAGATGGCCGAATTCGTCAACCCGCTCGCGGATATCGGCGAGAAGGTGCAGAAGCTGACGATGGAAATCGGCATGAAGGCGATGCAGAACCCGGACGAAGTCGGCGCCGCGGCCGTGCCGTACCTGCGCACGGTCGGCCATCTGGTGTTCTCGTACTTCTGGGCGCGCATGGCGCGCATCGCGCTCGACAATGAAGCGTCCGGAGATCCGTTCTACAAGTCGAAGCTGGCGACGGCACGTTTCTACTTCGCGCGCCTGCTGCCTGAGACGGCCGCGACGATCCGCGCTGCGCGCGCCGGTTCGAAGACGCTGATGGAAGTCGACGAATCGCTGTTCTGACGCGACGCCGGGCGGCGCGCGACCTGCGCCGCCCGGCCGCAACGGTTCCTGGTACTCGTTTCGCCGTGCAGCCGTTCCGATTCGCGCTGCACGACACTATCGGAGACATCCCGTGAGCAATTTCCTGATTCGCAAGGTAGCCGTGCTGGGCGCCGGCGTGATGGGCGCGCAGATCGCCGCGCATCTCGTCAACGCGCGCGTGCCCGTGCTGCTGTTCGACCTGCCGGCCAAGGAAGGCCCGAAAAACGCGATCGCGCTGAAGGCGATCGAGAACCTGAAGAAGCTGTCGCCCGCGCCGTTCGGCGTGAAGGACGACGCGAAGTACCTCGAAGCCGCGAACTACGACGACGACATCGCGAAGCTCGCCGAGTGCGACGTCGTGATCGAGGCGATCGCCGAGCGGATGGACTGGAAGCACGACCTCTACAAGAAGGTCGCGCCGCACATCGGCCCGAACGCGATCTTCGCGACGAACACGTCGGGCCTGTCGATCACGAAGCTGTCCGAAGGGTTTTCGGACGAACTGAAGGCACGCTTCTGCGGCGTGCACTTCTTCAATCCGCCGCGCTACATGCACCTCGTCGAGCTGATCCCGACGGCGCATACGCGTCCGGAGATTCTCGACCAGCTCGAGACGTTCCTGACGAGCGTCGTCGGCAAGGGCGTCGTGCGCGCGAAGGACACGCCGAACTTCATCGCGAACCGCGTCGGCATCTTCTCGATCCTCGCGGTGATCACCGAAGCCGCGAAGTTCGGGCTGCGTTTCGACGAAGTCGACGATCTGACGGGCAGCCGCCTCGGTCGCGCGAAGTCGGCGACGTTCCGCACCGCGGACGTGGTCGGTCTCGACACGATGGCGCACGTGATCAAGACGATGCAGGACAACCTCGCCGACGATCCGTTCTTCCCGGTTTACCAGACGCCGGCCGTACTCGCCGAGCTCGTGAAGCAGGGCGCGCTCGGCCAGAAGACGGGCGCCGGCTTCTACAAGAAGGAAGGCAAGGCGATCAAGGTGCTCGACGCGAAGACGGGCAGCTACGTCGATTCGGGCGCGAAGGCCGACGAAACCGTCGCGCGCATCCTGAAGCGTCCGCCGGCCGAGCGGCTGAAGCTGTTGCGCGAAACGAACCATCCGCATGCGCAGTTCCTCTGGTCGATCTTCCGCGACGTATTCCACTACATCGGCGTGCATCTCGAATCGATCGCCGACAACGCGCGCGACGTCGACCTCGCGATCCGCTGGGGCTTCGGCTGGAACGAAGGCCCGTTCGAAGGCTGGCAGGCGGCCGGCTGGAAGCAGGTCGCCGAGTGGGTGCAGGACGACATCGCGGCCGGCAAGGCGCTCGCCAACGTGCCGCTGCCCGCATGGGTGCTCGAAGGGCCGGTCGCGGAGAAGGGCGGCGTGCACACGGCCGAAGGCTCGTGGGCGCCGGCGTCGAAGCGCTTCGTGCCGCGTTCGGATCTGCCGGTGTACCGCAAGCAGGTGTTCCGCGCGCCGCTGCTCGGCGAAGCCGGCGCCGATCCGAAGACGTACGGCAAGACGCTGTTCGAGACCGACTCGGTGCGTGCGTGGGTCGACGATCGCGCGGGCGAGGACGACGTCGTGATCGTCTCGTTCAAGTCGAAGATGAACACGATCGGCCCGGGCGTGATCGACGGCCTCGTGCAGGCGATCGAGCTCGCCGAGAAGGACTACAAGGGCGTCGTGATCTGGCAGCCGACCTCGCTGAAGCTCGGCACGCCGGGTGGCCCCTTCTCGGCCGGCGCGAACCTCGAAGAGGCGATGCCCGCGTTCATGATGGGCGGCGCGAAGGGGATCGAGCCGTTCGTGAAGAAGTTCCAGGAAGGCATGCTGCGCGTGAAGTACGCGAACGTGCCGGTCGTCGCGGCCGTGTCGGGCATCGCGCTCGGCGGCGGGTGCGAGCTGATGCTGCATAGCGCGAAGCGCGTCGTGCACGTCGAGAGCTATATCGGCCTCGTCGAAGTGGGCGTCGGCCTCGTGCCGGCCGGTGGCGGGCTGAAGGAAGCGGCACTGCGCGCGGCAGACGCCGCCGCGGCCGCGAACGCCACCACCGATCTGCTGAAGTTCGTGACGAAGTCGTTCGAGAACGCGGCGATGGCGAAGGTGTCGTCGTCCGCGCACGATGCGCGCGCGATGGGCTACGTGAAGCCGTCCGACACGATCGTCTTCAACGTGTTCGAACTGCTCGACACCGCGAAGAAGGAGGCGCGCGCGCTCGCCGACACCGGCTATCGTGCGCCGCTGCGTGCGAAAGACGTGCCGGTCGCGGGCCGCTCGGCCATCGCGACGATCAAGGCGCAGCTCGTGAACATGCGCGACGGGCGCTTCATCAGCGACCACGACTTCCTGATCGCGAGCCGCATCGCGGAGGCGGTGTGCGGCGGCGACGTCGAGGCGGGCAGCCTCGTCGACGAGGAGTGGCTGCTGGCGCTCGAGCGTCGTGCGTTCGTCGAGCTGCTCGGCACGCAGAAGACGCAGGAACGGATCATGGGCATGTTGCAGACCGGCAAGCCGGTGCGTAACTGAGCGAGCGATAAGGCAAGGAGTTTCAAATGAGCAAACAACTGCAAGACGCATACATCGTCGCCGCCAGCCGCACGCCGATCGGCAAGGCCCCGCGCGGCGTCTTCAAGAACACGCGTCCGGACGAGCTGCTGGTGCACGCGATCAAGTCGACCGTCGCACAGGTGCCGGGCTTCGACACGAAGCTGATCGAGGACGCGATCATCGGTTGCGCGATTCCGGAAGCGGAGCAGGGCCTGAACGTCGCGCGCATGGGCGCGCTGCTCGCGGGCCTGCCGCAAACGGTCGGCGGCGTCACGGTCAACCGCTTCTGCGCATCGGGCATCACCGCGCTCGCGATGGCGGCCGACCGCATTCGCGTCGGCGAATCGGACGCGCTGCTCGCCGGCGGCTGCGAATCGATGAGCATGGTGCCGATGATGGGCAACAAGCCGTCGATGTCGCCGCACATCTTCGATCGCAACGAAGACATCGGCATCGCGTACGGGATGGGTCTGACGGCCGAACGTGTGGCCGACCAGTGGAAGGTGAGCCGCGAAGACCAGGACGCGTTCTCGGTCGAGTCGCACCGCAAGGCGCTCGCCGCGCAGCAGGCCGGCGAGTTCGCGGACGAAATCGCGCCGTACACGATCACCGAGCGCTTCCCGAATCTCGCGAGCGGCGAGATCGACGTGAAGACGCGCGAGATCGCGCTCGACGAAGGCCCGCGTGCCGATACGTCGCTCGAAGGCCTCGCGAAGCTGCGTGCGGTGTTCGCGAACAAGGGCTCGGTCACGGCCGGCAACAGCTCGCAGACGTCGGACGGCGCGGGCGCGCTGCTCGTCGTCTCCGAGAAGGTGCTCAAGCAGTTCAACCTGACGCCGCTCGCGCGCTTCGTGAGCTTCGCGGTGCGCGGCGTGCCGCCGGAAATCATGGGCATCGGCCCGAAGGAAGCGATTCCGGCCGCGCTGAAGGCCGCGGGCCTGAAGCAGGACGATCTCGACTGGATCGAGCTGAACGAGGCATTTGCCGCGCAGTCGCTCGCCGTGATCCGCGATCTCGGCCTCGATCCGTCGAAGGTGAACCCGCTCGGCGGCGCGATCGCGCTCGGCCACCCGCTCGGCGCGACCGGCGCGATTCGCGCGGCGACCGTCGTGCACGGGCTGCGCCGCCGCAACCTGAAGTACGGGATGGTCACGATGTGCGTCGGCACCGGCATGGGTGCGGCGGGCATCATCGAACGCCTGTAAGCGGGACCCGAGGAAACGCGACGACGGTGCGCGGGCGGCGAGCTCGCGCACCGTTTCTCATTCCGGTAGGGGCAAATCAAAGGAGACGATGGTGGCCGACATTCAAGTGGAACGCGCCGACGGCGTACTGACGATCACGATCGCGCGGCCGGCGAAGAAGAATGCGCTGACGGCGGCGATGTATCAGGCGATGGCCGATGCGCTCACCGATGCGCAGGAAGACAGCGCGGTCCGCGCTATCCTGCTGCGCGGCAGCGACGGCAATTTCAGCGCGGGTAACGATCTCGAGGATTTCCTGAAGGCGCCGCCGAAGGACGAGAACGCGCCGGTGTTTCAGTTTCTCGCGCGCATCAGCGGCGCGAGCAAGCCGATCGTCGCCGCGGTGCCGGGCATCGCGGTCGGCGTCGGCGTGACGATGCTGCTGCACTGCGATCTCGTCTACGCGGCCGATACCGCGACCTTCTCGCTGCCGTTCGTGCAACTCGGGCTGTGTCCCGAGGCCGCGTCGAGCATGCTGCTGCCGCGGCTTACCGGCCATCAGATCGCTGCGGAGAAGCTGCTGCTCGGCGAACCGTTCGACGCGCTCGAGGCGCACCGCATCGGCATCGTCAATCGCGTGCTGCCGGCCGCGGAGCTCGATGCGTTCGCCGCGAAGCAGGCCGCGAAGCTCGCGGCGCTGCCGGCCTCGTCGCTGCGCGTGACGAAGGCGCTGCTCAAGGATACGGGCGGCGTGACGGTGGCCGCACGGATGGCCGAAGAGGCCGGCCATTTCTCGGCGATGCTGCGCGCGCCCGAAGCGCGCGAGGCGATGACGGCATTCTTCGAGAAGCGCAAACCCGATTTCCGCCAGTTCGACTGACGCGCCGCGCGTGCCGGCCCGGCGACCGCGCCGCGGCCGGGCCGGCGCCGGCGGTCATGCGGTGCCGTAGTCGACGTAGCCGGTTTCGCGGCAGAAGCTGACGAGCCGCAGCCCGGCGGCCTTCGCGATCTCGATCGCGAGCGACGAGGGCGCGGAGATCGTCGCGACCATCGGGATGCCGACGCGTGCAGCCTTGCGCACGAGCTCGTAACTCGCGCGGCTCGACAGGAACACGAAGCCGTCGGTCGGCTCCGCGCGCGACAGCACGAGCGAGCCGATCAGCTTGTCGAGCGCATTGTGACGGCCGACATCCTCGAACGCCATGCGGATCGCGCCTGTTGCATCGCACCAGGCGGCCGCGTGCAGGCCGCCGGTCAGCTGCGTGAGCGTCTGGTGGGCCGGCAGCGCATGCGCGGCGCGCGCGAGCGCGTCGGGTGCAAGCCGTGCGAGAAAGCCGGTGTCGGGCACGCGTTCGGGCGCGAGATCGAGCAGATCGATGCTTTCGATGCCGCAGACGCCGCAGCCGGTGCGGCCGGCAAGCGCGCGGCGGCGGTCCTTCAGCGCGGCGAACGCTTGCTGGACGACGTCGAGGTGCACTTCCGCGTGCGGCAGCGGCGTGTCTGCATGCAGGATCACGTCGATGTCCTTGATGTCGCTGCCGCGCGCGACGATCCCTTCCGACATCGCAAAGCCCACCGCGAACGCTTCGAGATCGCGCGGCGTGCACATCATCACCGCGTGCGAGATGCCGTTGAACACGAGCGCGACCGGCCATTCCTGGCCGACGTAGTCTTGGGCGGTTTCGGCGACGCCACCGCGCATGCGGCGTACGGACAGTTCGATCGCGCCGCGCGGTTCGGCTGTTTCGGTCGGATTCACGAGCACTCCCGTTGATTCGAGGCGGCGGCGGCGATCGTCGCCGCCGGCCGCGCGCAGAGGTTCTAAAATACCCCAGGCAGGCCGGCCGCGCCGGCGTTCGCCACTCGGGTAACGACCATGGGACTCAGCGACGCACCGTTGCTACTCAATTTCGAACACGAATCGTCGGAAAACCTCACGTACATTCCGATGATCGTGCGTTTCAATCTCGACCGCTTCGGCTTGCGGATCTCGCTCGAGCAGTGGCAGCTGCTGCCGCTCGAGGATCGCCGGCTGCTCGCGCGCTTTCCGGCCGACGACGACACGGCGATCGAGCCCAACTTCGACCATGCGCTGTTCGAGATGCTGCGCACGCACGCGAATCTCGAGCCGTCGTGGTTTCAGCCGGAAGAGCAGCCGGCGTGGCGCACGACCGACGCGGTGCCCGATGCGCTCGCGCAGCAGTGCGCACTGGCCGGGCTGCCGGTGCCGGCCGTCGCGCAATGGCAGCAGCTCGCGCCGTTCCAGCGCTACGTGCTGATGAAGCTGTCGCGCAAGCCGACGCTCAATCACGACTTCGTGCCGGCGATGCGCGAGTTCGGGCTGACCGCCGCGCACTGAGCGTTCGCGCCCGGCGCCGGCGCGCCTGCCCGCGCGCGTTACAGCGCGGGCAGCGGCCGCGGCTTGCGGTCCGGGCCCGTCGCGACGTACGTGAGCGTCGCTTCCGTGACCTTCACGACTTCGCCCATCAGGCGCATGCGTTGCGCGTACACCTCGACATCCACCGTGACCGAGGTGTTGCCGGTGCGCGTGATCGTCGCGTAGAAGCTCAGCAGATCGCCGACGAACACCGGCTGCTTGAACACGAAGGAATTGACCGCGACCGTCGCGACGCGCCCGTTCGCGCGCTGGCTGGCCGGAATCGACCCGGCGATGTCGACCTGCGACATGATCCAGCCGCCGAATACGTCGCCGTGGACGTTCGCGTCGTGCGGTTGCGGGACGACACGCAGCGCCGGCTGCTTCTGCGGGAGTTCGAGGGTCGGTTCGGTCATGGCGGGGCTTTCATCCTGTAAGAAATAGGCCGCCCGCGCGCAGCCGGCCTGCGAGGCCGCCGGCAGCGGCGCGAAGCGGCTTCTGCGACAATACGACGTCCGCAAATTGTACGAGAAAGTGCGCGATCCGGCCGTCGCTCGGCGCCCGGCACCGCCGCCCGTTCCTTCCCCCATGCGCCGATATTCCGCTTCCGGCGAGCCCGCGCCGGCTCCGACCGGGCCCCGCAACGACTGGCAGACGATCCGTTCGCTGCTGCCGTATCTCGCGACCTACAAGCTGCGTGTCGCACTCGCGCTCGCGTGCCTGATCGGCGCGAAAGTCGCGAACCTCGGCGTGCCGATCGTGATGAAGCGCATCGTCGATCATCTCGCTTCCGTGCAGCAGCTGACCGCGCTCGGCCGCGCCGAGCAGTCGGCCGGCATCGTGCTCGCGGGCGGCGTCGGGCTGCTCGTGATCGCGTATGCGCTCGTGCGGCTGTCGACGTCGCTGTTCACCGAGCTGCGCGAAATCCTGTTCTCGAAAGTCACCGAAAGCGCGGTGCGTCGGCTCGCGCTGCAGGTGTTTCGTCATCTGCACGGACTGTCGCTGCGCTTTCACCTCGAGCGGCAGACGGGCGGCATGTCGCGCGACATCGAGCGCGGCACGCGCGGCATCCAGCAACTGATCTCGTATTCGCTGTACAGCATCCTGCCGACGCTCGTCGAGGTCGGGCTCGTGCTCGGCTTCTTCGTCGTCAAGTACGACGCGTATTACGCGTACGTGACGTTCGCCGCGCTGATCGCCTACATCGTGTTCACCATGAAGGTCACGAACTGGCGCACGCACTTTCGTCGCACGATGAACGAGCTCGATTCGCGGGCCAACTCGCGCGCGATCGATTCGCTGATCAACTACGAAACGGTCAAGTATTTCGGCAACGAGGAATGGGAGGCGCAGCGCTACGACGAGAACCTCAAGCGCTACCGCCAGGCCGCGATCCGCTCGCAGAACTCGCTGTCGCTGCTGAATTTCGGTCAGCAGGCGATCATCGGCACGGGGCTCGTGTTCATTCTCTGGCGCGCGACGCAGGGCGTGCTCGCCGGCAAGCTGACGCTCGGCGATCTCGTGCTGATCAACACGTTCATGCTGCAGCTGTACATTCCGCTGAACTTCCTCGGCGTCGTGTACCGCGAGCTGAAGCAGAGCCTCACCGACATGGATCGCATGTTCGGCCTGCTGTCGGCCGCGAAGGAGGTCGCCGATCGTCCCGACGCGCGGCCGCTCGCGGTGGCCGGCGCGCAGGTGCGCTTCGAGCACGTGAATTTCGCCTACGAGCCGGCGCGGCCGATCCTGCACGACGTCACGTTCACGATCGAGGCCGGCACGACGACCGCGGTGGTCGGGCACAGCGGGTCCGGCAAGTCGACGCTGTCCCGCCTGCTGTTCCGCTTCTACGATCTCGATCGCGCGTCGGGCGGCGCAATCCGCATCGACGGGCAGGATATCCGCGACGTCGCACAGGACTCGCTGCGCGCGTCGATCGGGATCGTGCCGCAGGACACGGTGCTGTTCAACGACTCGATCTACTACAACATCGCGTACGGCCGGCCGAGCGCGACGCGCGACGAGGTGATCGCGGCCGCGCGCGCCGCGCATATCCACGACTTCATCGAAAGCTTGCCGAACGGCTATGAGACGCCGGTCGGCGAGCGCGGGCTGAAGCTGTCGGGCGGCGAGAAGCAGCGTGTCGCGATCGCGCGCACGCTGCTGAAGAATCCGCCGATCCTGCTGTTCGACGAGGCGACGTCCGCGCTCGATTCGCGTTCGGAGCGCGCGATCCAGCATGAGCTCGAGCAGATCGCGCGGCATCGGACGACGCTCGTGATCGCGCACCGGCTGTCGACGGTCGTGCATGCGCAGCAGATTCTCGTCATGGATCACGGGCGGATCGTCGAGCGCGGCACGCACGACGAACTCGTGCGCGCGGACGGGCTCTATGCGCAGATGTGGGCGCTGCAGCAGCAGCGCGCGGCCGCCGGCGACGAGGCGGCGGAAGCGGCGTGATCGCCGCCGTGCGCGAGCGGTGAAGCGCGGCGCCGCGCGCGTGAGCGGGCTTAGCGGCCGGCGGAGCGCAGCCGCGCGTCGAGTTCGTGCAACTGCGCGGGCGTGCCGACGTTCTCCCAGATTCCCTCGTACAGCTCGCCGCTCGCGCGGCCGGCCTCGATGGCCGCGCGGTAGTAGGGCGTCAGCGCGCGGCGCGTGCCGCGCGCGAGATCGCGGAACATCCGCGTGTCGTACAGTCCGATGTTGCCGAACGTGAGGCGCGCGGCGCCGTCGAGCGTCAAGCGCCCGTCGTCGCCGAGCGCGAAATCGCCGGCCGGGTGGAACGGCGGGTTCGGCACCATCACGAGGTGCAGCGCGGGCGCGTCGAGCGCGGCCATCCGGGCGGCGCGCGGCGCGAGCGTGCGGTAGTCGAACGCGCAGAACACGTCGCCGCTGACGGCGACGAACACCGTCGGCCGGCCGTCGCGCTCGAGCAGCGGCAGCGCCTGCGCGATGCCGCCGGCCGTCTCGAGCGCTTCGCCCTCGGCCGAGTACACGAGCCGCACGCCCCAGCGCGCGCCGTCGCCGAGCGCCTGCTCGATCTGCGCGCCGAGCCATGCATGGTTGATCACGATCGTCTCGATGCCGGCCTGCGCGAGCCGCTCGATCTGCCAGACGATCAGCGGCTTGCCGCCCGCTTCGAGCAGCGGTTTCGGGCAGGTGTCGGTCAGCGGGCGCATGCGTTCGCCGCGTCCGGCGGCGAAGATCATCGCCGTGGTCAGGGAGGTGCTCATGTTCGGCAGCGTGGTGGTCGGGCGGTCAGAACGTATATGCGACGTCGTCGGTGCGGCCCTCGAGCTCGTCGAGCAGCTTCGCGAACGGCGCGAGCGGACGGTAGCGCAGCGCGACCTTGCGCGCGTAGCCGAGGAAGCGCGGCAGGTCGTTCAGATAGTGCGGCTTGCCGCCGCGATAGTTGATGCGCGCGAACAGCCCGAGCACCTTGATATGGCGCTGCAGGCCCATCCATTCGAGCTGGCGGTAGAACTCGCCGAAGTCGGGATCGACGGGCAGGCCGGCCTTCTTGGCCTTTTCCCAGTAGTAGGCGAAGCAGTCGAGCTCGAATTCCTCGTCCCAGCTGATGAACGCGTCGCGCAGCAGCGACACGACGTCGTAGGTCAGCGGCCCGTAGACGGCATCCTGGAAGTCGAGGATGCCCGGATTCGGCTCGCAGACCATCAGGTTGCGCGGCATGAAGTCGCGCAGCATGAAGCCCTGCGGCTGCGCGTGCGCGCTCGCGACCAGCAGCGCGAAGGTGCGCTCGAGCGTGCCGCGCATCGCGTCGGTGACGGGCTTGCCGAGATGGCGGCCGATGAACCATTCGGGCATCAGCTCCATTTCGCGGCGCAGGAACGCTTCGTCGAACGGCGGCAGCACGTCGGGCTTCGACGTGAGCTGGAAGCGGATCAGCGCGTCGAACGCATCGCGCATCAGCGGCCGCGCGGAGGCCGGATCGGCCGGGTCGAGCACCGAGATGTAGGACGTGCGGCCGAGATCGGTCACGAGCATGAAGCCGGCGTCGAAATCGTGCGCCAGCACGTCGGGTACATGGTCGCCGGCCGCCGCGAGCAGCTGCGCGACCTGCACGAACTCGCGGCATTTCTCGGGCGGCGGCGCGTCGACGGCGATCAGCGAGCCGCCGGCGCTCGCGGCCGACGCGACGCGGAAATAGCGGCGGAAACTGGCGTCGGACGATGCCGGCGCGAGCGTGGCGAGGTCGAGCGCGTAGCGATCGGCGAGCGGGCGCAGCCAGGCGGCGAGCGCATCGAGGCGGGCGTCGGGATGAGCGGCGGTGGATGGGGGCGTCATGAAACTCGGCGGAGGGGGGAACGTCTTGCCATATAATACCCCACGACTTTTTTGACGCGCCCCGCGTCAGCTTCCGCCGTGCAGGCCCGTCGCCTGTCGCGCCGTCCGCCCGATCGCCTCCCCGGTTTGCGCTCAGCCGCAGTCGCGGTTCGACGGCGCAGGCAGCCGTGCGTCGAAGGCGCCGTTGACAAGGGGCGATTCGCCAAACGATAGATGCCGCCCAAACCGCTATTCCCGAATGTCTTCCCCGCTGACGGGGCGCCGCGCAAACGGCGGCTCGCGCTTGCACTGCTGGCCGTGCCCGGCCTCGTGCCGGCCGTGTCGCACGCGCAGCTGACGGGCGCGGCCGCGCAGCCGCAGCCGCTCGATTCGCCGTGGGATCTGCGTCTCGCGCCGCAGCTCGAGGAACATCCGCTGAAGGACGGCGCGAAGCCCGCCGCGTTCGTGATCGCCGACCACACGAGCGGCACGGCCGAGCAGGACATGGCCGCGAAAGGCTCGGCCGAACTGCGGCGCGGCGACGCGGTCGTGAAAGCCGACGCGATCCACTACGATCAGGATACCGACATGGCCGACGCATACGGCCAGGTCAGGGTGATCAACGGCGGCACGTCGTTCGCGGGCCCCGAAGCGCACCTGAAGATCGAGGCGAGCCAGGGCTTCATGACGGCGCCGAAGTATCACTTCAACGTGACGGGCGGCTCCGGCAGCGCGGAGCGCGTCGACATGCTCGACAGCGAGCGCTCGGTGTTCGTGAACGGCACGTACACCGCATGCGCGTGTGCGACGCATCCCGCGTGGTACATCAAGGGCAGCCGCTTCGACTTCGACACGGGCGCCGACGAAGGCACCGCGCGCAACGGCGTGCTCTTCTTCCAGGGTGTGCCGATCTTCGCGAGCCCGTGGATGACGTTCCCGCTCTCGGGCGATCGCAGAAGCGGCCTGCTGCCGCCGACGTTCTCGATGAACTCGAACAACGGGTTCGAGCTGTCGCTGCCGTACTACTTCAACATCGCGCCGAACCGCGACCTGACGATCACGCCGCGCATCATCTCGCGGCGCGGCGTGCAGACCGAAGCGACGTTCCGCTATCTGTCGCCGAGCTATTCGGGCACGTTCACCGCGAACTACCTGCCGGACGACCGGCTCGCGCACCGCAACCGCTACGCGATCTACTGGCAGCACCAGCAGAACTTCGGCGGCGGCTTCGGCGGCTACGTCTACTACAACAAGGTCTCGGACAACACCTATCCCGAAGACCTTGGGTCGATGAACCAGTTCATCAACGGGACGCAGACGCTCTATCAGCAGGAAGCGGGCCTCACGTACAACAAGGGTCCGTGGTCGGTGCTCGCGCGCTACCAGCACTGGCAGACGCTGCCGCCGTCGATCGCGCCGTACAGCCGCGAGCCGCAGTTGAACGTGAAGTACACGAAGTACAACGTCGGCGGCTTCGACTTCGGCGCGGAAGCCGACTACTCGCGATTCCGCATCACGACCGCCGACTCGACGCAGGGCGACCGGATCGTCTTCAACCCGTACATCGCGTACGGCGTCTACGGACCCGGCTACTTCGTCGTGCCGAAGGTGCAGTACCACTTCGCGTCGTACGACCTGAACTACCTGTCGTCGAGCACGCCGAACAGCCCGAAGCGCTTTACCGAATCGATTCCGACCGTCAGCTTCGACACCGGGCTGATCTTCGACCGCTCGGTGCGCCTGTTCGGCCAGGACTTCATCCAGACGCTCGAGCCGCGGCTCTACTACGTGTATACGCCGTACCGCGACCAGTCGAACGCGCCGCTGTTCGATACCGCCGAATCCGACTTCGGCCTCGCGGAGATCTACCAGCCGAACACGTTCGTCGGCAACGACCGCGTCGCGGACGCGAACCGGATCACGGCCGGCCTGACCTCGCGCTTCATCGATCCGCGTACCGGCGACGAGCGCGCGCGCTTCGTGATCGCGCAGCAGTACTACTTCGCCGATCAGCGCGTGACGCTGAACACGGGGCAGTCCGCCGCGCAGGCGCGCCACTCCGACCTGATCGTCGGCGCTGCGCTGAAGCTCGGTTCGGGCTTCATGTCGGAAACGGCGTTCCAGTACAACCAGAACAACAACCAGCTCGTGAAGTCGAGCATCGGTTTCGGCTTCAGTCCCGGCGAGCGCAAGGTGATCAACGCCGCGTACCGCTACACGCGCGCAAGCACGACGCTCGACGGACAGCCGATCAACCAGTTCCTGGTGTCCGCGCAATGGCCGCTCACGCGGCGCCTGTACGCGGTCGGCCGCTTCAACTACGATCTGGCCGGCGACCGGCTTGTCGACGGTCTGCTCGGCTTACAATACGACGCGGATTGCTGGGCGCTCGGCGTCGGCGTGCAGCGGTTCGCCAACGGCGTGAATTCGTCCGGACAGCGGAACTCGTCGACGCGCTTCATGATGCAGCTCACGCTCAAGGGGCTGTCGACCGTCGACAACGGCCTCGTCGCGGCGTTCCGCGCCGGCGTGCCGGGCTACACGCCGCTGCCGTCGGCACCGCCGCCGATGTCCCGCTTCAGCAACTACGAGTAACGCGGCCTGTCTGACCGGTCAGCCGATTTCAATGGAGTATCAGTGGCAATGAAGAAAACCCTTCGTTTCGCGGCAGTCGTGTCCAGCCTCGCCGCGTCCGCCGCGCTGCTCGCCGCCGCGCCGGCCGCGGCGCAGGCGCTCGGTTCGCAAGGCGCGCAGCTCGCCGACGAAGTCGTCGCGGTCGTCAACAACGACGTGATCACGGGCCGCGAACTCGACCAGCGCGTCGGCCTGATCTCGCGTCGGCTGCAGCAGCAGAACGCGCCCGTGCCGCCGATCGACCAGCTGCGCGCGCAGGTGCTGAACCAGATGGTGCTCGAGCGCATCCAGGTGCAGAAGGCGAAGGACGACGGGATCCGCGTCGACGACGCGACGGTGCAGGCCACGCTGCAGCGCCTCGCGCAGGCGAACGGGATGACGCTCGACCAGTATCGCTCGCGTCTCGAAGCGCAAGGCGTGCCGTGGAGCATCTTCACGGCCGATGCGCGTACCGAACTGATGCTGTCGAAGCTGCGTGAGCGCGAGGTCGACAGCAAGATCACCGTGTCGGACGCCGAAGTCGCGAGCTACATCGCGAGCCAGCGCGGGCCGAACGCCTCGCAGCAGCAGGATCTGCGCTTCCAGCACATCTTCATCAAGGCGCCGACCAACGCGCCGCAGACGCAGATCGAAGCCGCGCAGAAGAAGGCCGAGGCACTGCTGCAGCAAGCGACGTCGGGTGCCGATTTCGAGAAGCTCGCGAAGAACAATTCGGAAGCCGACGATGCGAAGAAGGGCGGCGATCTCGGCTTCAAGTCGCCGAGCGCGCTGCCGGCCGACGTCGTCGACGCCGCGGCGAAGCTGCGTCCGGGGCAGGTCAACCCGACGCTGATCCGCGTGCCGGACGGCTTCGAGATCATCCGCCTCGTCGATCGCCGGCAGAGCCAGGGCGCGACGGCCGCGGCGCCGAAGATCGTGCAGACGCACGTGCGCCACATCCTGCTGCGCGTCGGCGAAGGCAAGTCCGAAGGGCAGGCGCGCCAGCAACTGATCGATATCCGCCGGCAGATCGAGGCCGGCGGCGACTTCGAGAAGTTCGCGCGTACCTATTCGCAGGACGGTTCCGCGTCGCAGGGCGGCGATCTCGGCTGGATCAGCCCCGGCGAGACGGTGCCCGAATTCGAGCGCGCGATGAACGCGCTGCAGGACGGCCAGATCAGCCAGCCCGTTCGTACGGAATACGGCTATCACCTGATCCAGGTCGTCGGCCGCCGCGAAGCGGAAGGCTCGGTGCAGCAGCAGATGGACATCGCGCGTCAGGCGATCGGCCAGCGCAAGGCCGAGCAGGCGTATGCGGACTGGCTGCGCGAACTGCGCGATTCGTCCTACGTGCAGTACAAGATCGGCGGCCTGCCGTCGAACTGAGCCGACGATGAGCGCGCGCGCCTTGCAGATCGCGATCACGACCGGCGAGCCGGCCGGCGTCGGTCCTGAGCTGACCGTGCAGGCGCTGCGCGACGCCGGCGAGCGCTGGCCCGATGCGCAGTTCACGGTGCTCGGCGACGCCGCGCTGCTCGAAGCGCGCGCGGCGGCCGTCGGCGCCGACTGGGCCGCGCTGGTCGGCGGTTCGCGCGTGTCGATCGCGCATCACGCGCTGGCGGCGCCCGCGCATGCGGGCCGGCTCGACGCGGCGAACGGCCGCTACGTCCTCGCGCTGCTCGATGCGGCGATCGACGGCGCGGTGGCCGGCCGCTACGACGCGATCGTCACCGCGCCGCTGCAGAAGAGCACGATCAACGATGCCGGCGTACCGTTCACCGGCCATACCGAATACCTGGCCGAGCGCACGCATACGGCGCGCGTCGTGATGATGCTCGCGGGCACCGGCGCAACGCCGCTGCGTGTCGCGCTCGCCACGACGCATCTGCCGCTGAAGGACGTGTCGGCCGCGCTGACGATCGACGGGCTCGTCGAGACGCTCGCAATCATCGACCGCGACCTGCGGCGCGACTTCGGGCTCGCCAGGCCGCGGATCCTCGTGACGGGTCTCAATCCGCATGCGGGCGAAAACGGCTATCTCGGCCGCGAGGAAATCGACGTGATCGCACCGGCGCTCGCGTGTGCCCAGGCGCAGCAGATCGACGCGCGCGGTCCGTATCCGGCCGACACGCTGTTCCAGCCGCGCTATCTCGCCGACGCCGACTGCGTGCTCGCGATGTTCCACGATCAGGGGCTGCCGGTACTGAAATACGCGACGTTCGGCGAAGGCATCAACGTGACGCTCGGGCTGCCGATCATCCGCACGTCGGTCGACCACGGCACCGCGCTCGACCTCGCCGGCACCGGCCGCGCCGATCCCGGCAGCATGATCGCGGCGCTCGATACGGCCGTGACGATGGCGCGGCATCGGCGCGCGGCCTGACGCGGCATGCCTGACCCGGCCCGGCCTGACGCGGCCAGCGTCGCTCGCGGCCGCCGCTTCCTTACTCATCGCATTTTTAGTTTTTTCTTCAGCCGATGTCGAACAGCAGACAGCATCAAGGCCACTTCGCGCGCAAGCGCTTCGGGCAGAACTTCCTCGTCGATCATGGCGTGATCGACTCGATCGTCGCGACGATCGCCCCCGCGCGCGGCCAGCGGATGGTCGAGATCGGCCCCGGGCTCGGTGCGCTGACCGAGCCGCTGATCGCGCGGCTTGCGACGCCTGAAACGCCGCTGCATGCAGTCGAGCTCGATCGCGACCTGATCGCGCGTCTGAAGCAGCGCTTCGACGCCCTGCTCGAACTGCATGCGGGCGATGCGCTCGCGTTCGACTTCCGCTCGCTCGCCGCGCCCGGCGATGCGCCGTCGCTGCGGATCGTCGGCAACCTGCCGTACAACATCTCGAGCCCGCTGCTGTTTCATCTGATGACGTTCGCGGACGTCGTCGTCGATCAGCACTTCATGCTGCAGAACGAAGTCGTCGAGCGGATGGTCGCGGAGCCCGGCACGAAGGCGTTCTCGCGGCTGTCGGTGATGCTGCAGTATCGCTACGTGATGGACAAGCTGATCGACGTGCCGCCCGAGTCGTTCCAGCCGCCGCCGAAGGTCGATTCGGCGATCGTCCGGATGATTCCGTACGCGCCGCACGAGCTGCCGGACGTCGATCCGGTGCTGCTCGGCGAAATCGTGACGGCAGCGTTCTCGCAGCGCCGCAAGATGCTGCGCAATACGCTCGGCGACTATCGCGAGACGATCGATTTCGACGCGCTCGGCTTCGATCTCGCGCGACGCGCGGAGGACGTCAGCGTTGCCGAATACGTCGGCGTCGCGCAGGCGCTCGCGGCCGCGCGCAACGCGCGGTGATGCGGTGACGGTGTGACGCGGCGATGCGCGTGCGGTGCTCCCGCACCGCATCGAACGGCGCGCGTGCTTCGATCCCGGCGTTGGGACTGATTACACGCGCCGGCGCGTCGGCGCATTGACGAGCGCGATGCCGGTCAGCACGAGCGCGGCCGCCGACATGAAGCGCCAGCCGACCGATTCGCCGAGCAGCAGCACGCCGAACGCGACGCCGAACAGCGGCGACAGGAACGTGAACACCGACAGTCGCGATGCGCTGTAGCGCGTGAGCAGCCAGAACCACGACAGATAGCTGACGAACGCGACGATCACCGATTGATACGCGAGGCTTGCCACAGCGACCGGCGTCACATGCGCGAACGATGCCTGGCCGAGCAGCACGGCGAGCGCGACGAGCACGACCGCCGACACCGCGAGCTGGTAGAACAGCGTCTTGCTGGCGCTCGCGCGGGCGAGCGACGTCGAGCGCACGACAACCGTCGTCGCGGCCCACATTGCGCCGCCGAGAATGCCGAGCGCGTCGCCGGCGAGCCCGGCCAGCACCGATGAGCCGGGTGCGAGCGGTTTCAGGAAGCCGTCGGCGAACGCGAGCGCGATGCCGGCGAACGCGATGCCGACGCCCGCCCACTGCACGCGCTGCAGCCGCTCGCCGGGCGCGAACAGATGCAGGCCGAGCGCGGTGAAGCACGGTGCGGTGTACAGGAAGATCGCCATATGCGACGCGCTCGTCAGCGTGAGCCCGAAGAACACGCAGATGAATTCGCCGGCGAACAGCGCGCCGGCTGCGAGACCGGCGCCGAACGTGCCGTCCGCGCGGAACAGCGGTGTGCCGCGCGAGCGCGCCCAGGCCCACAGCAGCAATGCGGCGATCACCGAGCGCAGCCCGGCCTGGAAGATCGGCGGGATCGCCGCGTTCGTGCTCTTGATCGCGACTTGCTGAAAACCCCAGATCGCGCACAGCAGCAGCATCAGGCCGACGGCGCGCGCATCGAGCGCGCGACGCGCGGGTGCGGCGGCAAGCGCGTTCATCGGCGCACCTCGGCAACGCGCATGCGCGGCTCGGGACGGGCAGGGCGGGCGGCGCGTCGTGCGCGCTCGAATCGACGGTATCGCACGGCGGTGTGAGCGGAGTGGGGATGATCGCGCGGTAAGGGCGCGGCCTGGATGTTTCGGTATCGAAAACCGCGCCCGCTTTTGGTGCGCGATGCTGCGATGTTACCCGATCGGTGCGTCGGGAGGCAGGGGCGCTTTCCCGATGAAACGGCGGATGGGCCGCGCCTCGCCGGCCGCGCCTAGCCGGCCGCACCCAACGCATTTCCTCCGACTCTGGTAGAGTTTCCGGTTCAGGAAAGTCCCCACAGGAGTACACCCCATGCGTTTGTTGCACACGATGCTGCGAGTCGGCGATCTCGACCGTTCGATCAAGTTCTACACCGAATTGCTCGGCATGAAGCTGCTGCGTCGCGAGGACTATCCGGAAGGCAAGTTCACGCTCGCGTTCGTCGGCTATGAAGCGGAAAGCACCGGCACCGTGATCGAGCTGACCCACAACTGGGACACGCCGTCCTACGATCTCGGCAACGGTTTCGGCCACCTGGCCATCGAAGTCGACGATGCATATGCGGCCTGCGAGAAGATCAAGGCGCAAGGCGGCAAGGTCACGCGCGAAGCGGGCCCGATGAAGCACGGCACGACCGTGATCGCGTTCGTCGAGGATCCGGACGGCTACAAGATCGAGTTCATCCAGAAGAAGACGCACTGAGCGTCGGACGAGCCGGGCCGCGACGCGTGTCGCGGCACACGAACGGGCGGTGCAGGGCGACCTGCATCGCCCGTTTTGCATCGCGCGCCGTGCCGCATCACAGCGACGGCAGCAGCTCCGGCGGGTGATGCTTGAGCGTATGCCGCGCTTCGCGGAACTCGGGGAAGATCGATTCGACCGTCTGCCAGAATGCCGGGCTGTGATTCATCTCGCGCAGATGCGACAGCTCGTGCGCGACGACGTAGTCGATGATCGACATCGGGAAATGGATCAGCCGCCAGTTCAGGCGGATCTTGCCGTCGCTCGAGCAACTGCCCCAGCGCGTCGCGGCCGACGACAGCGCGACCATCGAGTACGTGACGCCGAGCTTTTCCGCATACACCGCGAGGCGTTCGACGAAGATCCGTTTGGCTTCGCCCTGCAGCCAGCCCTGCACGCGATCCTTGATCTGCTGCGCGTCGGCCTGCGCGGGCAGCGGCAGCGACAGCCGCTGCGCGAGCGCGTCGAACGCGACTGCGCCCGCACCGAGTGCGATCGTGATCGTCTTGCCGAGATACGGCAGCTGCGCGCCGTCGCGCCAGTCGATCTGCGGCAGCGCGCGCTGTTCGGTGCGCGTCTTCCATTCCGCGAGCTTCGCGAAAATCCAGCGCTGCTTCTCCGCGATCGCGGCTTCGATGTCGGCGAGCGTGACCCAGCGCGGCGCGGTGATCGACAAGCCGCTGCCGTCGATCGTGAAGCCGATCGTGCGCCGTGCGGAGCGCTTCAGCCGGTATTCGAGGACGCGGCTGTCGAGCGCGAGCGTGCGGATGCGCGAGCGGTCGGGCGCGGGCGCCGTGTCGGGCGGCGCGAGCGGGGCGATCGGCGACGCGGGCGCAGCGTCGGGCGGCGCCGGCGGCGACACGGGTGCCGAAGGCGCAGCGGCCGGCCCGTCGAAGAGCGGCAGGTCGAGCTGGCGATGATCGAGTGCCACGACGGCGGGTCGTGGCCGCGGACGCTTCTTCATCAGTTCGCTTCGTTTTGTCGTACGCAACGGCGGCTGTCCGGACGAATCAGACACGTGCCGCGTCGCGCGTGTCGGCGTTGCCCGCCTGTCGATAGGCACCGGGATCGATGCGGCGCATTTCCGCTTCGATCCACGCTTCGACGCGCGAGTTCAATACGTCGGGCGTGAGACCGGTCACGTCGATCGGCTTGCCGATCGATACCGTGACGACGCCCGGATACTTCGTGAACGAGTTGCGCGGCCATACATGACCGGCATTGTGCGCGATCGGCACGACGGCGGTGCCCGTTTCGATCGCGAAGCGCGCGCCGCCCGTCTTGTACTTGCCCTGCTTGCCGACCGGCGTGCGTGTGCCTTCGGGGAACATGATCACCCACGCGCCTTCGGCCAGACGCTTCTTGCCCTGCCGGATCACCGAGTCGAACGCGTGTTTGCCTTCCTTGCGGTTGATGTGGACCATGTGCAGCATGCCGAGCGCCCAGCCGAAGAACGGCACGTACAGCAGCTCGCGCTTGAACACGTAGCAAAGCGGCTTCGGCATCAGCGCCGGAAACGCGAGCGTCTCCCACGCCGACTGGTGTTTGGACAGCAGCACGGCCGGCCCGTCCGGCAGGTTCTCGAACCCTTCGATCCGATAGCGGATGCCGTTCAGCCAGCGCACGACCCAGAGCGTCGACTTGCACCAGCCGGCCGCCATCCAGTAGCGCGCGTCGGGGCGCAGGAACGGGAACGCGATGAAGCATGCGGTCGCATACGGCACCGTGTACACGATGAAATAGATCAGCAGCAGCAGCGAACGGACGAAGCGCATCGGCGTGAGTGTAGCGTTGGGGAGGATGCGCGCGGCGGCCGCATCACTCGTAGTCGTGTGAAAGGAAATCGAGCGCGAACGCACGCAGGTCGTCGTGGACCTTCGTGCCGGGCGGCAGGCCGCCCGCGGCGAGCGTCTTCTTGCCCTTGCCGGTCAGCACGAGGTGCGGCTGGAAGCCGACCGCGACGCCGGCCAGCAGGTCGCGCAGCGTATCGCCGACGACGGGCGTGTGATCGGGATCGATCTCGAAACGCTCGGCGATCATCTGCATCATGCCGGGCTTCGGCTTGCGGCACTCGCAGTGATCCTCGGAGGTGTGCGGGCAGAAGAACACCGCGTCGATGCGCGCGCCGACCGCGGCCGCGGCGCGATGCATCTTCAGATGCATCGCGTTGAGCGCGGCCATGTCGAACAGCCCGCGGCCGATGCCGGACTGGTTGGTCGCGACGACCACGCGATAGCCGGCATGGTTCAGCCGTGCGATCGCCTCGAACGCGCCGGGCAGCGCGATCCATTCGTCGGGCGTCTTGATGAACGCGTCCGAATCGACGTTGATCACGCCGTCGCGATCGAGGACGACGAGCTTGCGGTTAGGGCTGGTCGGCATCGTGCGGCCCTTATGCGGCGAGCTTCGAGATGTCGGCGACGCAGTTCATCTGCTGATGCAGGGCGGACAGCAGCGCCAGACGGTTCGCGCGCAGCGCCGGATCGTCGGCGTTGACCATCACGTCGTTGAAGAACGTGTCGACCGGCGCGCGCAGCGCGGCGAGCGCCGACAGCGCGCCCGTGTACGCGCGCGCCTCGAGCTGCGACTGCACGTGCGGCGTCACGGCCGCGAGCTGTTCGTGCAGCGCCTTCTCGGCCGCCTCGACGAGCAGCGTCGGCTGCACCGCACCGTTCGCGCCGCCTTCCGATTTCTTCAGGATGTTCGAGATCCGCTTGTTCGCGGCCGCGAGCGCTTCGGCTTCCGCGAGACGCGTGAATTCGCGCACCGCGTCGAGGCGCGCGACGAGATCGTCGAGGCGCGTCGGGTTCAGGCTCAGCACCGCGTCGACTTCGCCGGCCGAGTAGCCGCGCTCGCGCAGCAGGCCGCGCAGGCGGTCCATGAAGAACGCGACGATCGCGTCGGTCGATTCCGCGACGCCCGGCACGCCTTCGAAGCGCGCGTACGCGGTGCGCAGCAGCGATACCAGATCGAGCGGCAGCTGCTTCTCGATCAGCAGGCGCAGCACGCCCAGCGCGTGGCGGCGCAGCGCGAACGGATCCTTCTCGCCGGTCGGCGCGAGGCCGATGCCCCAGATGCCGACGATCGTTTCGAGCTTGTCCGCGAGCGCGACGGCCGTCGACACCGGCGTGGTCGGCAGCGTGTCGCCCGAGAAGCGCGGCTGGTAGTGCTCGGCGCACGCGAGCGCGACGTCGTCGGGCTCGCCGTCGTGGCGCGCGTAGTACGTGCCCATCGTGCCCTGCAGTTCCGGGAACTCGCCGACCATGTCGGTCAGCAGGTCGGCCTTCGCGAGGCGCGCGGCGCGCTTCGCATGCGCGACGTCGGCGCCGATCGCGGGCGCGATCTCGCCGGCCAGCGCTTCGAGGCGCTCGACGCGCGCAAGCGCCGAGCCGAGCTTGTTGTGATAGACGACGTTCGCGAGCAGCGGCACGCGCGCGGCGAGCGGCTTCTTCTTGTCCTGCTCGAAGAAGAACTTCGCATCGGCGAGGCGCGGACGCACGACGCGCTCGTTGCCCTCGACGATTTCGCCGGGTGTCTTCGTCTCGATGTTCGACACGATCAGGAAGCGCGAGCGCAGCTTGCCGCCGATGTCGGTCAGCGCGAAGTACTTCTGGTTCGTCTGCATCGTGAGGATCAGGCACTCCTGCGGCACCTGCAGGAATTCGTCCTCGAAGCGGCACGGATAGACGACCGGCCATTCGACGAGCGACGTCACTTCGTCGAGCAGCGCATCGGGCATCACGACCGTGTCGCCGTTCGCATGCTCGTTCAGCTGCGTGCGGATCGTTTCCTTGCGATCGCCGAAATGCGCGATCACGCGGCCCTTGTCGCGCAGCGTCTCGGCGTACGCGCTCGCATGCTGGATCGCGACGAGTCCGTCGGACAGGAAGCGGTGGCCGAGCGTCGTGTCGCCGGCGTCGATGCCGAATGCGGCGACGGGCACGACGCGATCGTCATGCAGCACCGTCAGCCGATGTACGGGACGCACGAACTGCACGTCGGTGCCGTCCGGGCGCTGGTAGGTCATGACCTTCGGGATCGGCAGCTTCGCGAGCGTCTCGTCGAGCGCGGCCTGCAGCCCGTCGGCGAGCGTCGCGCCGGCAGCCGAATAGTTGATGAAGAACGCTTCGGCCTTGCCGTCCTGCGCGCGTTCGAGCTCGGCGATCGTCAGGTTCGGATGCCCGAGCGCCGCGAGCTTCTTCGCGAGCGGGGCGGTCGGATTGCCTTGCGCGTCGAGTGCGACCGACACCGGCAGCACCTTTTCGCGGACCTGGCGGTCCGGTGCGACCGCGCGCACGTTTTGCACGACGACCGCGAGGCGGCGCGGCGTCGCATAGCGTTCGAACGCGAGCTCGCCTTCGACGAGATCGCGTGCGGCGAGGCGTTGCGCGAGGCCTTCGGCAAATGCGTCGCCGAGGCGCGCGAGGGCCTTCGGCGGCAGCTCTTCGGTCAGCAGCTCGACGAGGAGGGGGGCGGGATGATTGTGCGTCATGATGTGAAGAAATCTCGTCTCGTCAGTCCTGATCGATCTTGCGTTCGACCTTCAGCGGCGGCGCCCACGCCGACTGCGCGGCATCCTGGGCATCGGTGGTGAGGCCCGGCACGCCCGGCGGGTTGCCGAGCATCGGGAAGCCGAGCTTCTCGCGCGAGTCGTAGTACGCCTGCGCGACGAGACGCGACAGCGCGCGGATGCGGCCGATGTACGCCGCGCGCTCGGTGACCGAGATCGCGCCGCGCGCATCGAGCAGGTTGAACGTGTGGCCGGCCTTCAGCACGAGCTCGTATGCGGGCAGCGCGAGCTGCGCTTCGATCATCCGCTTCGCTTCCGCTTCGTAGCTGTTGAAGAACGTGAACAGCAGATCGACGTTCGCGTACTCGAAGTTGTACGTCGACTGCTCGACTTCGTTCTGGTGATAGACGTCACCGTACGTGAGGCGGCGGATCTCGGGGCCGTTCGGGCCCTGTTCCTCCCACTCCGTCCAGATCAGGTCGTACACGTTCTCGACCTTCTGCAGGTACATCGCGAGGCGCTCCAGGCCGTACGTGATCTCGCCGAGCACCGGCTTGCAATCGAGGCCGCCGACCTGCTGGAAGTACGTGAACTGCGTGACTTCCATCCCGTTCAGCCACACTTCCCAGCCGAGGCCCCAAGCGCCGAGCGTCGGGTTTTCCCAGTCGTCCTCGACGAAGCGCACGTCGTTCTGCTTCAGATCGAAGCCGAGCGCTTCCAGCGAGCCGAGGTACAGGTCGAGGATGTTCTCCGGCGCCGGCTTGAGCACGACCTGATACTGGTAGTAGTGCTGCAGCCGGTTCGGGTTCTCGCCGTAGCGGCCGTCCTTCGGGCGGCGCGACGGCTGCACGTAAGCGGCGCGCCACGGCTCGGGGCCGACCGCGCGCAGGAACGTGTGGACGTGCGACGTGCCCGCGCCGACTTCCATGTCGATGGGCTGGAGCAGAGCGCAACCCTGCTTGTCCCAGTAGGACTGCAGCGTCAGGATGATTTGCTGAAACGTAAGCATGAAGAGCCTTCGTGGCGCTGGCGCTCCGTTGCGGGCGGCGTTCCGGGCGGGGCCCGGAGCGGCGGCTCGCGCGGCGGCGCGGCTTGTTAGTGTGCTGAAACGCGCAATTTTACCGGATCGGCGCGCCGATGCGGCCGGAACGCTGCCCGAGCGGGTCGGGCGGCCCGCGCACGCGGTGCCGCGCGCATCGTTCGCGATGGTGCGCGTGCGTCGCGCGGCAGCCGCGGGCCCATGCCGCGGGGACGTTAAGATGCGCGTATTGCGGGGCGCGCATCGCGCATCCGACCGGCGATTCCGACTGCATGAACGATTCGAACGACCTCCTGATTCCGCTGCTCCCGCCGCTAACGGCCCTGCTCGAACGGGCCGCGGATGCGCAGTCGCGCGGCGAGCACGACGCGCGCGCGCTGTGGCTCGCCGCTGCGGCGCACCTTCATCCGGTCGACTCGGCCGCGCTGTCGCAACTGACGTCGGCGCTCGTCGCGCGGCAGCGCACCGGCGACGCGGTCGCGCTCGCCGCATGCGCGGCGCGCGTGCATGCGGATGCCGCAGCGCACTTCAATTACGGTTATGCGCTGCAGATGGCCGGCCGCCATGCGGACGCCGTCGCGCCGTACCGCGCCGCGCTGGCCCTCGATCCCGACCGGCCGTCGCTGCGCAACAATCTGGCGATCGCGGTGCGGCTGTCGGGCGGCGATCGCGCGGAAGAAGTCGCACTGCTCGAGGCGGCCGTGCATGCCGATCCGTGCGACGTGCAGGCGTGGATCAATCTCGTCGTCGCGCAGCTCGCGATGCGCAATCTCGACCGCGCGCTCGTCTGCGCGGCGCGGCTCGTCGAACTGGCGCCGGACAATGCGCTCGCGATGAACAACGTCGCGATGGCGATGAAGGAGGCGCAGCGCTGGGACGACGCCGAGCGCTACGCGGCGCGCGCCGCGGAACTCGCGCCGGACGATCCGTCGTACCGTTTCAACCTCGCGATCATTCACCTCGTGCGCGGCAATTACGCGGCCGGCTGGCGTGGGCACGAAGCGCGATGGGACGGCGCGGGCGAACTGCGCGGCCGGCGCCCGGCGCTACCGGGTCCGCGCTGGCAGGGCGAACCGCTCAAGGGCAAGACGCTGTTGCTGTGGGGCGAGCAGGGCCTCGGCGACGTGCTGCAGTTCTGCCGCTTCGTCGCGCCGCTTGCCGAACGTGTGCACCGCGAGGGCGGCCGGCTCGTGTGGAACACCTTCCCGCTGCTCGGCACGCTGCTGCAACGCAGCCTCGGCGCGCATGCGGACGAATTCGGCGCGGGCGGCGACATCGCGGCGCTGCCGGCGTTCGACTACGAAGTGCCGCTGATCGGCCTGCCGCTGATGCTCGGGATCGAGCACGACACGCTCGCGTCGTCGGTGCCGTACCTGCGGGCCGATGCGCGCGCCATCGATGCGTGGCGCGCCCGCCTCGCGCGCGAGCGGCGGCTGAAAGTCGGCCTCGTGTGGACGGGTAGTGCCGGACATCAGCGCAATCCGTTTCGGCGCGTCGGCATCGAACGGTATGCGCATGCGTTTCGCGCGATCGACGGTGTCGCGTTCTATTCGCTGCAGCCGGGCGCGGATGCGGACGTCGCGGCCGCGCGCGCGAGCGGTTTCGCGATCGAGGACTGCACGTCCGAGCTGAAGAGTTTCGACGACACGGCCGCGTTCATCGGCGCGCTGGATCTCGTGATTACCGTCTGCACGTCGGTCGCGCATCTGGCCGGTGCGCTGGGCGCACGGACCTGGGTGCTGCTCGACGTGAATCCGCATTGGCCTTGGCTGCTCGAGCGCGGCGACAGTCCGTGGTATCCGACTGCGACGCTGTATCGGCAGCGCACGTTCGGCGACTGGCAACCGGTGATGGACGCGGTGGCGGGCGACTTGCAACAGCTGGCCGCGACGCAGTCGCACGCTAGCTCGCCCGCGCGCTGACACCTGCGCGTGGGCCGCCGCGCGTCGGACGATTGCGCGGCCTCGTTGCGGCCTACTTGCGTCGCCGCAACCCGGGCCCGAACGTGAAGCCGAACGCGAGCAGCACGAGCGACACCACGAGCACCGTGACGTTGCCGCTCGTCACGTACGGCGTGAAACCGCTCGTGCCTTCGATGCGCACGTCGAGCGAGCCGATCGTGAACGGCTTCAACTGCCCGAGCACACGACCGCGCGCGTCGATCGCGGCCGTCATCCCCGTATTGGTCGCGCGCAGCATCGGCCGGCCCGTTTCGAGCGCACGCATCCGCGCGATCTGCAGATGTTGGTCGAGCGCGATCGTGTCGCCGAACCAGGCGAGATTCGTCACGTTGACGAGCACGCCGGGCGGCTGCGGATTGTCGCGGATCGTCGCGGCGATTTCCTCGCCGAAGATGTCCTCGTAGCAGATGTCGGCCATCACGGGCTGATTGCGCACGAGGAACGGCTTCTGCACCGGTGCGCCGCGCGCGAAATCGCCGAGCGGCATCTTCATCAGATCGACGAACCAGCGGAAGCCCCACGGAATGAATTCGCCGAAAGGCACGAGGTGATGCTTGTCGTAGTGATAGATGTCGCGCGAATTCGGCGTCACGCCGTACAGGCTGTTCGTGTAGTCGACGTAGCGGCCGTCCTCGGTCACGGACGCGCCGACCGCGCCGAACAGCACCGCCGAGCCCGTCGTGTCGCTGAACTTGCGGATCGCGACGGCGAACGGTTCGGGCAGTTCCTGGATCATCACCGCGATCGCGGTCTCCGGCGTGACGATCAGGTCGGCCGGCTTCTCGGTGATCATCTGCTGATACATCTTGATCGCCGCGTCGATACCGGCTTGCTCGAACTTGATGTCCTGCTTCACGTTGCCCTGCAGCAGCCGCACGGTGAGCGGCGCGTTCGCCGGTACCGTCCACGTCGCCTGCGACAGCGCGACGCCGACCGCGACCAGCGCGATCGCGACGGCAGCCGGCGCGACGACCCGCACGCGCGCGCGCGGTGCGGCGCCGGCCGCCGGCGACTGCGCCGGCCGCGCGGCCGCGAGCGCCTGCACGATCAGCGCGGCGAACAGCGCAAGCACCCAGCCGATACCGTACACGCCGACGACCGGCGCGAAGCCCGCGAACGGCCCGTCGACCTGCGGATAGCCGCTCGCAAGCCACGGGAAGCCGGTAAACACGGTGCCGCGCAGCCACTCGCCGAGCGCCCACGCGCCGGCGAACGCGAACGCGCCGTGCCAGCTCGGCGAGAACGGCCGCGGATCGGGCGTGCGGCGATGCCATGCATGACCGGCGCAGAACGACCACAATCCGGCCGAGAACGCCGGATACAGCGACAGATACAGCGAGAACAGCACGAGCGCGCCGCCCGCGAGCGGCGCGGCCATCTCGCCGTACACGTGCATGCTGATGTAGAGCCACCAGATGCCGCTGATGAAGTTGCCGAAGCCGAACGCGCCGCCGGTCAGCGCGGCGCTGCGCCAGCTCGCGGTGCGCGTGAGCTGCGCGAAGAACCACACGAAGACGACGAGCTGCAGCCAGCCGCCGTGCGGCGTCGGTGCGAAGCAGAGCGTGTTCGCCGCGCCGGCGAGCAGCGCGACCGGATAGTGCCAGCGTGGCAACGCGCGGCCGGGCGCCGACGCGGGAATGCCGCCAGCCGGGCGGGACGGGATCGGATCGTCCATGTGAAGCGGAAGTGGGCGAAGCGGTTGGAAAGGGCGCGGCCGATGCGCGACGGTCGGATCAGTCCTCGTGCGAGGCTTCGGCGCGACGGCTCGCGAGCGGGTTGCGGCGCACCAGCAGCACGTGAATCTGGCGCGCGTCGCCGCGCTGGATCTCGAATACGAGGTTGCCGAGCTGCAGCTTTTCGCCGCGGTGCGGCACGCGGCCGAAATGATGGGTGATCAGCCCGCCGATCGTGTCGACCTCCTCGTCGGAGAAATCGGTGCCGAACACCTCGTTGAACTGCTCGATCTCGGTCAGCGCGCGCACGCGGTAGCGGCCGTCCGGCCCCGAGATGATGTTGCCGGCTTCCTCGTCGAAGTCGTATTCGTCCTCGATGTCGCCGACGATCTGCTCGAGCACGTCCTCGATCGTGATCAGGCCCGCGACGCCGCCGTACTCGTCGACGACGATCGCAAGGTGATTGCGGTTCACGCGGAAGTCATGCAGCAGCACGTTCAGGCGCTTCGATTCGGGAATGAACACGGCCGGGCGCAGCATCCCGCGCACGTCGAATTCCTCTTCCGCGTAGAACCGCAGCAGGTCCTTCGCGAGCAGCACGCCGATCACGTTGTCGCGGTTCTCCTCGTACACGGGGTAGCGCGAGTGCGCCTTTTCGAGGACGAACGGGATGAAATCCTCGGGCTTGTCGGCGATGTTGATCGCGTCCATCTGGGCGCGCGGCACCATGATGTCGCGTGCGCACAGGTCGGATACCTGGAATACGCCTTCAATCATCGACAGCGAATCGGCGTCGATCAGGTTGCGTTCGTGCGCGTCCTGGAGGATTTCGAGCAGCTCGCCGCGGGATTCGGGCTCGGGCGAGATGAAGTCGGTCAGGCGCTCGAGCAGCGAGCGCTTTTCTTGCGGTTTGTCGGTTGGCTTTCGACTGGGATACGAATCGTTCATGGTGGTGCGCCCGGGTCGTGCCGGGGCGCGCTGTCACGGAGTAGGCAAGGATACACCAAGGGGATGGCAGGTCCGTGTCGCGCCGGCCGTTCGGCCGATGCGCGCGGCCGCGCTGCTCCGCTCGGGAAACGGCCGCGCCGGGCGGGGCGGCGGCCTGCTTCCCATCCTATCTCAGAAAAGTGCGCCCGCGTAGCCCGCAGCGCCATGCGGCGACGGGCAATCGCGGAACGGGAGAAGCCGGCCAAAGGTGCAGGGCGGCGGCCGATGTGCCGCGCCGGATGCCGACCGGCTCGCGCCGGCGACATTCCGCCGCACGCGTGCGCCGTGCCGCGCACCGTTCAGAACCGCATGCCGGCCGAGCAGCCGCCGATGGCCGCGCCGTTGGTCGCGGCGCCGCCGCAGCCGAACACGCCGCAGCCCGACAGCGCGACGCTGGCGGCGGCGATCAGCGCGACGGTGCGCAGACGGAAAGCGAAACCGGCGCGCACTCGCCGCGAATTGAGGGCCGCAGCATCTGTCGACCCCGCACGGCGGCCGTCCGCGCGCAGCGGCGCGGCAGTGCGGGCGGGACGGGCAGCGCGAGCGGGACGCGCAGCGCGGCGCATCATCGGCATCGCGCGAGCAAGGTTTCGAGCGCGCGGTCCGGAATGCCGCTCGCGCGCAGCGCTTCGACGGTGCGGCTCACGTAATCGAGCGTGGTGCCGTAGCGGCCGGCCGCGCAGCCGAACACTTCCTTCACGACCGCATCGGGCAGCTTGCCCGTGTACGTCGGCGCGTCGCGACGCATCACGAACGCGAGCGCCGTCACGCGTTCACCGGTTTCGAGCGAGCACGGCAGCCACGCGGGCCGGTACGAGCCCATCGGCATTTCGCGCTTCCACAAGGTTTCGAGATGCGGCTGCGCGGTCGCGCCTGCGAGGCGGAACGCGATGCCGGCGCACGAGCCGCCGCGATCGAGCGCGAGCACGAGGCCCGGCCGCTCGGGCGTGCCGCGGTTCACGCGCGACCACAGATAGAGCCCGCGATGATAGCCGTGCACCTTCGCGCGCACGGCGGCGACCGTCGGCAGGCCGGGATTCCAGATCAGCGAGCCATAGCCGAACAGCCACAGATCCTGCCGGCCGTCCCAGTCGCGCATCGTCTGCGCCAGCGACGCCGCAAGCTCCTCTTCCGTCAGCAGACGGCCTTCGCCGATCGACGGCGGGTAGGCGGGCGGGAGCGTCGCGGCGTTCTGCATCGTTCGGCCGGATTACCGGTACGGGTTCGGAAAGCCCAGCTTCGCGAGAATGTCGACTTCGAGCGCTTCCATCTCGGCGGCGTCCTCGTCGCTCGTCTCGTGATCGTAGCCCTGCGCATGCAGCGCGCCGTGCACGAGCAGGTGCGCGTAGTGGGCCGCGAGCGGCTTGTCCTGCTCGCGCGCTTCCTTCTCGACGACGGGGCAGCACAGCACGAGATCGCCGATCACGGTGCCGTCCGGCGCCGGATCGTAGGCGAACGTCAGCACGTTGGTCGGATAGTCCTTGTGGCGATAGCCGGCGTTCAGCGTGCGGCCTTCCGTTTCGCCGACGAAGCGCACCGTGATCTGCGCGTTCGCGAACAGCGCCGGCTCGAGCCATTCGGCGATCAGCTTGCGCTTCGGCAGCGTCTTGCGCACCGCGCTCGTGATTTCGTCGCCGTATTGCACGGACAGGTCGAGTTCCTGCTCGCGCTGCTCGCCATCGTCGTCTTCGTCGCGCGGCGCCGGTTCGGCGCCGACGTGCAACGTGAGGCTGTCGTAATGCTCGGGCTGCAGCGCGAGCTTCGCGCGCATCGCCGGATCGTTGTGCTGCGCGACGATCGCGACGGCGGCGTCGCCCGAGCTGCCCGACAGGTCGAACATCAGGCTGCGGCCGTCCGGAAAGTCGATTCGCAGCCCCTGCGCCTTCACGGTGCGGGCCTTGCCCTTCGCATCGAACAGCGACACGCGGGTGGATTCGGACGCGGCGGACTCGGCGCGCCCCGACTTGCGAGAACGGGTGGATTTCATGACGCGTACGGCGATTGGAACGCGATGAGGATACACCAAACGGTCGATTGCGCCCGAATTCCGGCTGCCCGTGCGCGGACGAAAAAAGACCCGGCGCGCACCAGCGGGCCGGGTCCGGTCGCGCTTCGCGCGTTCGGCGTGTTCCCGCGTCCCGTCAGGCGTCCTTGTGCTGCGCGTGGAAATCGTCGTACGCCTCGACGATGCGCGCGACGAGCGGGTGACGCACGACGTCCGCGCTCGTGAAGCGCGTGAGCGCGATGCCGCGCACACCGCCGAGCACCTGCTGCGCCTCGACGAGGCCGCTCTTGTGGCCGCGCGGCAGATCGACCTGGCTCGTGTCGCCGGTCACGACGGCCTTCGAGCCGAAGCCGATCCGCGTGAGGAACATCTTCATCTGCTCGGGCGTCGTGTTCTGCGCTTCGTCGAGGATGATGAACGCATGGTTCAGCGTGCGGCCGCGCATGTACGCGAGCGGCGCGATCTCGATCATCTGGCGCTCGAACATCTTCGCGGTCTTGTCGAAGCCGAGCAGGTCGTACAGCGCGTCGTACAGCGGGCGCAGATACGGATCGACCTTCTGCGCGAGATCGCCCGGCAGGAAGCCGAGCCGCTCGCCGGCCTCGACGGCCGGACGCGTCAGCACGATGCGCTTGACCTGATCGCGCTCGAGCGCGTCGACCGCGCATGCGACCGCGAGATAGGTCTTGCCGGTACCGGCCGGCCCGATGCCGAACGTCACGTCGTGCGACAGGATCTGCTTCAGATACTCGCGCTGCGCCGGCGTGCGGCCGCGCAGATCGGCGCGCCGCGTGTAGAGCTTCGGCGCCGGCTCCTCGAGCGCCTCGTCGTCGTCGAGCTGGACGGTCGGCTCGTCGAACGGATGATCGGGGTCGCCGCGAAAGCGCACGTCGAGCGTATCCTGGCGGCCGTTGCCGCTCGTGTGGCGCACTTCGACGAGCGCGAGCTGGATGTCGTCGACCGACAGCGGATCGCGCGCGCGGTTGTAGAAGTTTTCGAGCGCGGCGAGTGCGAGCTTGGCGCCGCGCCCGCGGATCGCGATCCGGTGCCCGCGTCGCGCGAGCGTGACATCGAGCGCCTGTTCGATCTGCCGCAGGTTTTCGTCGAGCGGGCCGCAGAGATTCGCGAGGCGCGCGTTGTCGTCGCGCGGCGCGGTGAATTCCAGTGCTTGAGCGGGCTTCAAAGTGGCGTCGGGCTCCTGTTGGGCTGGCGGCCGGCGGCGCGGAAACGCATGCGTTTCCGCGCACCGGGCCTAGTGCGTGGCTGCGCTCGCGTCGTCGCTGACGAGCACGAGTTCGCCGCGCAGCGAGTGCGGATACGCGTGGTTGATCTTCACGTCGATCATCTGGCCGATCAGGCGCGGATGCGCGGCGAGCGGCGCCGGGAAGTTCACGACCCGGTTGTTCTCGGTGCGGCCCGCGAGTTCGTTCGGATCCTTGCGCGACGGCCCTTCAACGAGGATACGCTCGACCTTGCCGACCATCGACTGGCTGATGCGCGCGACGTTTTCCTCGATCGTCGCCTGCACGAGCTGCAGCCGCTTGAGCTTCACGTCGCGCGGCGTGTCGTCGTGCAGGTTCGCGGCCGGCGTGCCGGGGCGCGGGCTGTAGATGAACGAGAAGCTCGTGTCGTAGCGCATGTCGTGCACGAGTGCCATCATCTTGTCGAAATCCTCTTCCGTTTCGCCGGGGAAGCCGACGATCAGGTCGGTCGACAGCGACAGGTCGGGACGGATCGCGCGCAGCTTGCGGATCACCGACTTGTATTCGAGCACCGTGTAGCCGCGCTTCATCGCCATCAGGATACGGTCCGAACCGTGCTGCACCGGCAGGTGCAGATGGTTCACGAGCTTCGGCACCTTCGCGTACGTGTCGATCAGCCGCTGCGTGAATTCCTTCGGATGCGAGGTTGTATAGCGGATCCGTTCGATGCCCGGAATGTCGGCGACGTATTCGATCAGCGTCGCGAAATCGGCGACCTCCGACGAGCCGGCCGTCAGCGCGCCACGATACGCGTTCACATTCTGGCCGAGCAGCGTGACTTCGCGCACGCCCTGATCGGCGAGGCCCGCGACTTCGGTCAGCACGTCGTCGAGCGGGCGCGAGACTTCGTCGCCGCGCGTGTACGGCACGACGCAGTAGCTGCAGTACTTCGAGCAGCCTTCCATGATCGACACGAACGCGGTCGGCCCTTCGACGCGCGCGGGCGGCAGGTGATCGAACTTCTCGATTTCGGGGAACGTGATGTCGACCTGCGCGCGGCCGCTCGTGCGGCGTGCGTCGATCATCTGCGGCAGGCGGTGCAGCGTTTGCGGGCCGAACACGAGGTCGACGTACGGCGCGCGCGACACGATCGACGCGCCTTCCTGGCTCGCGACGCAGCCGCCGACGCCGATCAGCAGATCGGGCTTCGCTTCCTTCAGCTCGCGCACGCGGCCGAGATCGGAGAACACCTTTTCCTGCGCCTTTTCGCGCACCGAGCAGGTGTTGAACAGGATGATGTCCGCGTCTTCCGGGGAGTCGGTCTTCTCGAGGCCTTCGGCCGCATTCAGTACGTCCACCATCTTGTCCGAGTCGTACTCGTTCATCTGGCAGCCGAAGGTCTTTACGTAAACTTTCTTCGTCATGGGGTTCGCCGTTCGCAGTGGTTGACCTGGGGGCGTGTCAAAGGTGAATCGGGACGGCAGCGCGTCGCGGCGCCCGGTTGCGCAGGTCGCGCGTGGCGCAGGAAAAGCCGTCGGGAAAGCCTTCCATTATAGCTTTTCGCGCGGGCCGACGCGGCCGCCCGGTGGTGGCCCTGCGACACCCGCATTGGCGTTCCGACCCTTCGTGCGCTGAACGCGGGCCGTCACCGGCATGCGTTCAGCAGATCCTCGAGCGCCGCTTCCTCGCGCGCGAAGCGCTCGGCGAGAAAATCGAGCAGCACGCGCACGCGCGGCGCCATGTAGCGCTTGCTGTGATAGATCGCGTGCAGCGGCGCGTCCTGGTGGCGCCACTCCGGCAGCAGCACGCGCAAGCGGCCCGCGCGCACGTCGTCGGCGATGTCCCACAGCGACTTCAGCGCAATGCCGTGCCCGCGCAGCGTCCATTCGCGCGTGAGGCCGCCGTCGTTGGTCTCGAACGCGTTCGACATCGGCACCGTGTAGGTCTGCACCTCGTCGCCGCGCGTGAAGCGCCAGGTGTTCATCGGCCCGGATGCGATCGTGATCACGTTGCACGGAAATCGGGCTAGATCGTTCGGGTCGGCCGGCGTTCCGTAGCGTTCGACGAACGACGGCGCCGCGCACAGCACGCGCCGGTTTGCGGCGAGCCGCCGCGCGACCAGCGCGCCGTCGGGCGGCGCCGCGAAGCGGATCGCGAGGTCGATCTCGTCCTGCCAGAGATTCGACGACGAATCGGACGCCGTCAGCGAGAACGTGACGTCGGGATGCCGCGCGGTGAATTCGTCGAGCCAGTCGAGCAGCTGGTTGCGGCCGAAATCGGATGTCGACGACAGCCGCACCTTGCCGCCGACGACGTTGCGGCCTTCCTGCAGCATCGCGTCGGCGTCGTCGAGCGCCTGCAGCGCCTGCCGGCAGCAGTTGAGGTACAGCCGCCCTTCGTCGGTGAGCCGCAGCTGCCGCGTCGAACGCTCGAACAGCCGCGTCGCGACTTTCGCCTCGAGCTTCGCGAGCCGCGCGCTGGCCGCCGCCGGCGTCAGGTTCAGCTTGCGTCCGGCGGCCGACAGGCTGCCGAGTTCGGCCGCTTCCACGAACAGCCGGATGTCGCCGAGTCGATCCATGCGATTTTCCAGAATCTTTTGAAAATGGTTCAAACGCCGCGCCAATTATCAAATATCGGCGCGTTCGGGACAATGCGCGCACGAACTTGTGCGATGCGGCATCGGCCCCGGTGCCGCGTCCGCCCCTTACCGGAGAACCCTCATGCCCATTCCGTTGCTGGCGCTCGCGATCAGCGCCTTTGCCATCGGCACCACCGAATTCATCATCATGGGTCTGCTGCCCGAAGTCGCGCACGATCTGGCCGTGTCGCTGCCGTCGGCGGGCCTGCTCGTGACGGGCTACGCGCTCGGCGTCGCGGTCGGCGCGCCGCTGCTGGCCGTGCTGACGAGCCGCATGCCGCGCAAGGCCGCGCTGCAACTGCTGATGGCGATCTTCATCGTCGGCAACGTGCTGTGCGCAACCGCGTCCGGCTACACGATGCTGATGGTCGCGCGCGTCGTCACGTCGTTTGCGCACGGCTCGTTCTTCGGGATCGGCGCCGTGGTCGCCGCGTCGCTCGTGCCGGCCGACAAGCGGGCCAGCGCGATCGCGCTCATGTTCACGGGCCTCACGCTGTCGAACGTGCTCGGCGTGCCGTTCGGTACGTTCGTCGGGCAGCTGCTCGGCTGGCGCGCGTCGTTCTGGATCGTCGCCGCGCTCGGCGTGCTGTCGCTGGCCGGCATCGCGGCGCTCGTGCCGAACCGGCACGACAGCGGGCCCGTCGGGCTCGGCCACGAAGTGCGCGTGCTGAAGGAGCCGCAGGTGTGGCTCGCGCTGCTGATGACGGTGCTCGGCTTCGGCGGCGTGTTCGTCGTGTTCACGTATATCGCGCCGATCCTCGAGAGCGTGTCCGGCTATTCGCCGCGCGCAGTCGCGCTGATCCTCGTGCTGTTCGGTGCGGGGCTCACGGTCGGCAACACGCTCGGCGGCCGGCTCGCCGATCGCGCGCTGATGCCGTCGCTGATCGCGATCCTCGTCGCGCTGATGGCCGTGATGGCGGTGTTCGCGAAGACGAGCCATCTGCCCGTCGCGGCCGCCGTCACCGTATTCGTGTGGGGAATCGCCGCGTTCGCGACGGTGCCGCCGCTGCAGGCGCGCGTCGTCGAGAAGGCCGCGAGCGCGCCGCATCTCGCGTCGACGCTGAACATCGGCGCGTTCAACGTCGGCAATGCGGGCGGCGCGTGGCTCGGCGGACTGGCGCTCGATCACGGGCTCGCGCTCGATGCGCTGCCGTGGGTCGCTGTCGCCGTGACGTTCTCGGCGCTCGTCGTCACGTGGCTCGCGATGCGGCTCGACGCGCGCGGGCCGGCACGCGACTGCGCGGCAACGGCGCAATAGGGCGGCCGGCGAGGTGCGGCCGGCGAGGTGCGGCCGGCAAGGTGCGGCCCGCTCGGCCCGCGCCCGTTTCGCAGGCAAACCGACGCCGCCGAAACGCATTCCTCCGCGATGCTGATAACGGTGTGAAGATAACTTCGTTTGGCCGTGCGAAGCGCGGTGATAGCGTGTCGATACGCGTCCTGACGGGCGCCATGTCGATTCCGGCTTACCCTTTCGCAGGGCCGCGCCGCGGCCCGGAGGCAACGTTATGTCTTCACCCCTGGCGCTCGTGCGCGATGTGTCTTCCTTCGAGTCCGGCGCGGCGGCCGACGCGCAGACGTCCGCTTCGTTCGACGCGCTCGAGCGGATCGTCGGCGTGAATCTCGCGCGGCTGCGCGCCGAGCGGCAACTGTCGCTCGACGCGCTCGCGCGGCTGTCCGGCGTGTCGCGCGCGATGCTCGCGCAGATCGAGTCGGCGCGCAGCGTGCCGTCGATCAAGGTGCTGTGCAAAGTGGCGGCCGCGCTGAAAGTGTCGGTCGCCGCATTCTTGCGCCGTCACGCCGTGAACGGCTTCGAGCACTTGCCCGCCGAGCGCGCGTCGCGCGTGGTCAGCTCGAACGGACGCTTTTCGGCGCGCGCGCTCTATCCGGAAGGCGAGCCCGTCGCGGCCGAATTCCACGAACTGCGGATCGCGCCGCTGCATACCGAGCCCGGCGTGCGTCGCGCGCCCGGCACGATCGTGAACCTCGTCGTCAGCGAGGGGACGCTCGAAGTCGTCGTGCACGACCGGCGCCAGCTGCTCGCGACCGGCGACGCGATCGTGTTCGACGCCGATCAGCCGTACAGCCTGCGCAATCCGGGCGACAGCGATGCGCGCGCCTTCCGCGTGACGGTGAGCCCGGAGGTGCCGCCGCGCTGGCTCGTGCCGGACGCCGCACACGCTGCCGTTTGAGTGTCGTTGCGCGGAACGAGGCTCGATCGATCGGGCGGCGCGGTTAGACGTCGTCGGTAGGGTTTTGTCCGCGATTCGCTGCGCGGTGCGCGCGGCTGTTGTATGCTTGGCCCCGCCGGCCGCCGCCCGCCTCGTTCGAGCGCGGGCCGCAGCCGGCAATCAGTGCGTCTTCAGGGCGGGGCGAAATTCCCCACCGGCGGTAGGTCGGCGTCAGCCGACGAGCCCGCGAGCGCCCGTGCAACCGCGCGGGGTCAGCAGATCTGGTCGAATGCCAGAGCCGACGGTCACAGTCCGGATGAGAGAAGATGTGCAGATAGTCACGTCCGTCAGGGCCGCTTCGCGTCGCATGCGAAGCGGGTTGTCGTTCTGTCTGTTTGCAATGCCCTGAAACGTTTTTCGCCCAAATCGTATTTGCGAGGAGCGTTTCACATGTCCTTGATGTCCCTTTCGTCGGCACCGGCCGACGCCTTTGCCGATCTCCCGTTGCTGGATGCCGAACCGGTGCCGCCGCGCATCGCCGCCGCGCTCGACGCGTTGCGCGCAGGCCGCGCCGTCGTGCTGCAGGACGACCACGACCGCGAGAACGAGGCCGATCTGATCGTCGCGGCCGAGCGCATCACGCCCGAAACGATGGCGCTGTTGATCCGCGAATGCAGCGGGATCGTCTGCCTTTGCCTGACCGACGAGAAGGTGCGCGCGCTCGAGCTGCCGCCGATGGTGCAGACCAACGAGAGCCGCAACGGCACGGCCTTTACCGTATCGATCGAGGCGCGCGAAGGCGTGCATACGGGCGTGTCGGCCGCCGATCGTGTGACGACGATCCGCGCCGCGATCGCCGACGACGCCAAGCCGCACGACATCGTGCGGCCCGGCCACGTCTTTCCGTTGCGCGCGCAACCGGGCGGCGTGCTCGCGCGCCGCGGCCATACCGAAGGGACCGTCGACCTCGCGATTCTCGCGGGGCTGAAGCCGGCCGGCGTGCTCTGCGAGCTGATGAATCCGGACGGCACGATGACGCGCGGCGACGACGTCGAGCGCTTCGCCAAGCAGCATGGATTGCCGATGCTGACCATCGCGGAACTCGTCGAATTCCGGTCGGCGCTCGCAGCGGCACGCGAACGCTGCTGCGAACCGGCCTGAGGCGGGAACGGCACGCGCGTCGGCGCGCGCCCATCGAAACAGCCTGCGCCGACGGCGGCCGACCAACGCCGGCGTCTGTGCCGGCCGGCGCGCGCCCGATCAGGACTGCACGTCGCCGAATTCGCCGCGCATCCCGGCCTCGACGAGCGCCGGCAACTCGCGCATGTCGCGCATGATCCGCGTCATGCCCATGCCGCGCAGCACGTCCGCGTAATTGTCGGGGATGTGGCTCGCGCCGACGAACGCGATCGTCTTCATCCCGGCCGCACGTGCGGCATTCAGTCCCGACACGCTGTCCTCGACGACGATGCAGCGCTCCGGCGCGACGCCGAGCGTCTGCGCCGCGTACAGATACACGTCGGGGTACGGTTTCGGCCGCGCGACCTGTTCGGAGCTGAACACGCGATCGCCGAAGATCTCGGTGAGCGACGCGCGCTTCAGTGAATTGCGCACGCGCGCGAGCCGGCTGTTCGACACGACCGCGGCCGGCAGCGTGACCTTCAGCAACGCATCGCGGACGCCCGCGATCGGCGCGAGCGATTGCGCGAGCGCGACTTCGATGTTGTGCTCGATCGTTTCGAGGAAGTTCTCCGGCATCCGGATCGCGAAGCGCGCTTCGAGCCCGGCGAGGAAGCGCGACGTCTGCTGGCCGAACGCGGTTTTCGCGGCGGCTTCGAAATCGAGGTGGGGAAACGTGGCGGACAGCGTGTCGAGCAGCACGCGGTCGGCAATGACTTCGCTGTCGACGAGCACGCCGTCGCAGTCGCAGATGAGGTGATCGAGCATGATGGTGAAGAAGCGGGGGAGTCGGCGGCGCCGATCGTCCCGCACATGATACGTGCTTTCGCCGACGCGCCGTGAGCGCTTCCCCGCACTGCACACATCACAGGTCGATCGCGCGCCCCGTGCGCCACGACGTCGTCGCGGCTTCGGCGAGCTCGAGCGCCGCAAGCCCGTCGTCGATCGTCGTCCGAACCTGTGTGCCGTCGCGCAGCGCGTCGACGAAATGCGCGAGCTCAGCCGCGTAGGCATGCCGATAGCGTTCGAGGAAGAACGGCTCGGGTACGTCCGTCGCGATGCCCTGCGCGGACCACACGCTCACTTCGGTCGGCCGCACGTTGCCGGCCTGCAGCATCCCGCGGCTGCCGAGCAGTTCGAAGCGCTGGTCGTAGCCGTACGCGGCGCGACGCGACGTGTTGATCTGACACAGCAGCCCGCGTCGCGTGCGGATCGTCACGGCCGTCGAATCGATGTCGCCCGCATCGCGCACCGCAGGATCGGTCAGGCAGCTGCCGGTCGCATGCAACGTCTGCGCTTCGTCGCCGAGCATCCAGCGGAACACATCGAAGTCGTGGATCAGCATGTCCTTGAAGATGCCGCCCGAGCTGCGGATGTAGTCGGCCGGCGGCGCGCCCGGATCGCGGCTCGTGACGATCAGCATTTCCGGATCGCCGATCTCGCCGCGCTCGACGCGCGCCTTCAGCGCGGCGAAGGTCGGATCGAAGCGGCGCTGGAAGCCGATCATGCACGTGATGCCGCTTTGCCGAACGCGTTGCGCGCATTCGCGCGCTCGTTCGACGCCGAGGTCGACCGGCTTCTCGCAGAACACCGCCTTGCCGGCGTTCGCGGCCGCGACGATCAGGTCCGCATGCGTGTCGGTGCTCGACGCGATGACGACCGCGCCGACCGATGCGTCGCCGAGCGCGCGTTCGACGTCGGCGGCCTGCGCGCCGTGCGCGCGTGCGAGTGCGTCGGCCGACGGTGCGTGCCGGTCGACCACGTACTTCAGCGTCGCGCCGGGATGGCGCGCGAGGTTTGCGGCGTGGATCTTGCCGATTCGGCCGGCGCCGAACAGTGCGAATTCGATCATCGTGTTCTCTTGTCTTGTCTTGTCGGTTGCGCGCATGTGCGCATGCTCAGCGGCGCTCGAGTTCGCCCTGCACGTAGTCGATGCTCGCACGCAGCCGCGCGGCGATGTCGTGCGCCTGCGCGATCTCGGTGGCGAACGGCTCGAACGACAGCGCGCCGCGATAGCCGCGCGCAAGCAGCTCGCGCACTTGCCGCACGTTGCCGAGCCGGTCCGCGCGGCCGACGAGCACACGATGGCCGTCGCGCATCCGCTCGACCGGCAGGTCGTCGTCCTCGACGCCCGACAGATGAACGAGTCCCGTCAGATTCGGGAAGAAGATCGCTTCGCCGGCGAGGTGATGATGGAACGTGTCGTGCACGAGACGGAACACCGGTTCGCCGGCCGCCGCGTAGATCGCCTTGACCGCGTCCGACTTGCGGCGCAGCGCGCATTCTTCGAAGCCGAGCGGCTCGATGAAGCCGAGCAGCCCGCGCGCTTCGAGGATCGGCTTCAATGCGCGCAGCGCGTTCACGAGATCGGCATGTCGCGTCTCGGCATCGCGCGCATCGTCGCGGCTGTTGGTCGGACACAGCACCAGTGCGCGTGCGCCGCATTGCGCGGCGTAGTCGGCAAGCAGCGTCGCTTCGTCCGCGCGCGCTGCGTTCCACTGGTCGAAGCGCTGCAGCGCATTGATCGTCAGGATCGTCACGCCGGCGGCTTCGGCCGTCGCACGGATCGCGGCGGCCGGCGTGCCGTCGGCGAGCTCCGCGCCGTCGAGATCGTTGCGGATCTCGATCGCGTCGATGCCGAGCTGCCGGCACAGCGCGACATAGCGATCGAACGGGATGTGCGGCGCGCAGATCCGGTTCAGCGAGAAATGGAAGGCTTGCGTCATCGTGCGGTCCTCTGGTGTCGAACGGAAGCGTGAGCGAAACGGGTGACGTCGTGCGCGGGCGTATCGCCGTGCGTATCGGCCGGCGTCGCGGCGAGTGCGTGCCATGTGTCGCGCAGCCACTGCGCGCACGCGACGTTGTTGTCGAAGATCGAGTAGCGCGCGCCGCCGCCGTAGTCGGGAAACGGAATGAATTCGCAGCTGATCTGCTCGACTTGCACAGGCCGTGCGTGCACCTGCGACTGCAGCAGCGCGCGTAGCGCGGCCTTCCACGTGTCGAGCGCACCCGCATGCCAGGCATCGTGATAGGTGCCGGGCGCGGGTGCGACGAACGGATACTGGATGCCGCGTCCCGGCCGGCCGTCCGCACGGCGCATCGAGCGGTTGTCCGGATTGTTCGGGATCACGCTGCGCGCATGCGCATGCCGGACCCAGCCGCGCGCGATCCATTCGGTGTAGACGGCCGACGGCGACGCGGGGTCCAGCCTCTCGCGCATGCGCTCGGCCGTGCCGTGCAATCCCGATGCGTCGAGTTCCGCGCGATTGCCGATCTTGAACAGCAGGTGCGAATGGTCGAGCGTGAGCCGGAACGGCACGCCGGCCTGCTCGACGTGCCGCGCGACGCGTGCGATCCGCATGAAGCGTTCGCTCCACATGTCGACGTGCACTTCGAGGCACGGCAGGCAGCCGACGCGCTCGCCGCGTTCGTACGTGCGCAGGTAGAAGTCGGCGACTTCGCGGTCCGACAGCGGATGGCCGTCGGCGTGATGAGCATGCAGCTGGCAGTTGAGCACCGTGCTGCCGAAGCGCGCGCCCGCATCGACGATTTTGGCCACGTGCGCATCGTCGCGGCCCGCGCGCCAGATGCCGCCGATCACGCGAATCGGCAGCGCATGGCGCTCGACGAGCGCGAAGTACGGCGTCAGATCTTCGCCGCTCACCGGGTTCTTCTCGACGTAGTCGAACGCGCGCGCGTCGGCGATCATCCGGAACCGCTCGGCCGGCGTCGGCGGCGGCAAGCCGTCGTGCTCGAGCACGCCGTCGAGATTCACGCCGATGAGGATCGTGTCAGCCATCGTCTGCCGTCCGTCGTTGAGCCGGTGTCGAACCGTGTTGAACTGGATGGCTGCCAACTGTACGGCCGCGCGGCGCGCATTGCATGACGAACGTTGACGAAAAATCGCCAACGCGGCCGTCGATTTTTTCGCGCCCTGCATCACGCGCGCCGCGCGGCCGCGTCAGGCCGGCAGATACGCGCTCGTGCGCACGTTCGCGGCGCAGAACACGCGGAATTCGACGGGGTCGGCGGGCGGCCGCTGCTCGACGATGCCGCACGCGTGCAGCACGTGCTGCAGCGCGGCGATCGCTTGACCGTCCGGGTCCTGGTCGATCGCGATGTCCATCGAACCGGCCTCGATATACGCGCGGTGCTGATCGAGCATCTCGTGCCCGATCCAGACGACGCGGCCGGCCGCGCCCGCGTTGCGCAGCGCGGCTTCGATGCCGGCCGACCCGGCACCGCTGTTGTAGATTGCGGCGACCTCGTCGCCCGCGCGCAATGCGTTCGTGACCGCGCGGTAGCAGCGGTCGTCCTCGTCGAGCGTTTCGATCGGCGCGTCGCAGCGCAACGCGCCGAACGCTTCGCCGAGCTGATCCATGCAGCCGGCCATGCGCTGCGCGTGCGCGCGGTAAGCCATGCGGCCGCCGAGCAGCAGCACGCGCCCGGGCCGCGCGGCGAGCCGGCCGATGTAGTAGCCGGCCGTGCGTCCGGCGCGGTAGTTGTCGATGCCCGCATAGTGGACGCGAGCAATGCCGCCGATGTCCGTCACCATCGTCACGACGTGCTCGCCGCGCGCGATCGCGGCGGTCAGCGCGTCGCGCACGCGCGGCGTGTCGTGCGCGGTGACGATCAGCGCCGCGCGCCGGTATGCGGGACGTTCGATCAGCGCGGCGGCACGCGCGTCGTCGGCGGCGGCGACGATGGTTCGATGCACGACGACGCGCCGGTCGAGCATCTGCAGCGAGCGCTGCAGCGCCTGCTGCAGCCGGTGGAAGAACGGCGCGTCGGTGTCGGGCAATAGCACGTCGACGTGGACGAGCCCGTGCCGTGTGTCGGGCAGCTGGCGCGGCACGCCGAGCTGGCGCGCGGCCGCCACCACGCGTTCGCGCGCGCGGGCCGACACGCTGCCGCGCTCGTTCAGCACGCGGTCGACGGTCGTCGTGCTGACGCCCGCGAGCGCGGCGATCTCGTCGAAGCGCGCGGTGCGCTTGCGCCAGCGCGGACCGGAAGGGTCGGCCATGGTCGTCTCCATCGTTGTCGTCGCCAGCATCGCGTGGCGTTGTGCGCCAACGCTAAAGCGATGGCGAAATTTCGTCAACGTTTCGATTGAGCGGGGCAGGGCGGTCGCCTAATTTCGCTTCCATGCCGGTGCGCAAGGTGCGCATGCCGGCGAACGAGAATCGGGAGACACGCGTGACCCATACCGACGACGACCTGCACCGGCGCCCCGCGGCGGCACGCCGTCACGCATACCGCATGATCGGCGGCGCGGGCGAGCGCGCGCGTGCCGCCGGGCTGGTCAATGCCGAGTGGTACCGGTGCGCGGTGCCGCGGCCGCTGATGAAGCAGCTGATGCAGCGCAGCGATGCACGCGCGATACGCGACACGCTGACCTGGTACGCGTCGATCGTCGCGAGCGGCGTGCTCGCATGGTTCGCGTGGCGCGCGCATTCGGCGTGGGCGATTCCGGCGTTCTTCCTGTACGGCACGCTCTACTGCAGCCCGGCCGATTCGCGCTGGCACGAGTGCGGGCATGGCACCGCATTTCGCACGCGCTGGATGAACGACGTGCTCTATCAGGTCGCGTCGTTCCAGGTATTTCGCCGCGCAACCGTGTGGCGCTGGAGCCATGCACGCCATCACACGGACACGCTCGTCGTCGGCCGCGACCCGGAAATCGCCGCACCGAAGCCGACCGACTGGCTCGCGCTCGCGCTGAACGTGATCGCGCTCAAGCATGTCGCGAGCGAGCTGCGCAAGATGATCGCGGTCGCGTTCACGGGCCGGCTCGACGCCGAGGAGCAGACCTACGTGCCCGAATCGGAATGGCCGAAGGTCGTGCGCGAGGCGCGCATCCACCTCGCGATCCATGCGCTCGCGATCGGCGCGGCGCTGTATGCGCGAGCGATCCTGCCGCTGCTGTATGTCGGCTTGCCGAGCCTGTACGGCGCGTGGCTGTACCTCTACTTCGGGCTCACGCAGCACGCGGGCATGCCCGAGAACGTGCTCGATCATCGGCGCAACTGCCGGACCGTGATGATGAATCCGGTGTTCCGCTTTCTGTACTGGAACATGAACTACCACGTCGAACATCACATGTTTCCGATGGTGCCGTTCCACGCGCTGCCGAAGCTGCACGACGCCGTGAAGGCCGACATGCCGCCGCCGTATCCGAGCACGCTCGCGGCCTACGCGGAGATCGTGCCGGCGCTGATCCGGCAGACGCGCGAGCCGTCCCATCACGTCGTGCGGCCGGTGCCCGATGCGGCGCGCGCATGACGTTCATTCAACTGCCAACGAAGGAGACACGCATCATGACGCAATGGATCGACGCCGTCGGCTTCGACGACATCGACGACGAGGACGTCGTGCGCTTCGACCATGACGGCCGCACGTACGCGATCTACCGGATCGACGGACACGTGTACGCGAGCGACGGGATGTGCACGCACGAACGCGTGCATCTCGCGGACGGCCTCGTGATCGACCACGTGATCGAATGTCCGAAGCACAACGGCCGCTTCGACGTGCGCGACGGCCGCGCATTGTCGGCACCCGCATGCGAGCGCTTGCGCACGTATCGCGCGCGGATCGAGGACGGCCGTGTGCTGATCGAGGTATGACGGCATGACGAACGACCGCGTGATGGCGATCGTCGGCGCGGGCCACGCGGGCGGCCGTGCGGCGCAGGTGCTGCGCGAACACGGCTGGCGCGGGCGCATCGTGCTGATCGGTGCGGAACCGCATCTGCCCTACGAACGGCCGCCGCTGTCGAAAGGCGTGCTGACCGGCGAGCGCAGTGCCGCGCAATGCGCGCTGCGCGATCGCGACGCCTGGCGTGCGGACGCGATCGAGCCGATCGTCGCAACCGTCGAGCGGATCGATCCGGCGGCGCGCGAAATACGCGTGTCGGACGGCCGCGCGTTCGCGTACGACGCGCTGCTGCTGGCGACCGGCGCGCGCGCGCGGCGCCTCGCGATTCCCGGTGCCGATCTTGACGGCGTGCTCGCCTTGCGCACGCTCGACGACGCCGCGGCGCTCGGCGCGCGGCTCGTGCGCGATGCGCGCATCGTGCTGATCGGCGGCGGATTCATCGGGCTCGAAGTCGCGGCGTCGGCGCGCCAGCGCGGCTGTCGCGTGACCGTGCTCGACGCGGCGTCGCGCGTGCTCGGCCGCGCGGTGCCGGACACGATCGCGGCGCGCGTGCATGCGCTGCACGTTCGGCACGGCGTCGCGATCCGGCTCAATCGCGCGCCGGTCGCAATCGAGCGCACGGTGGGCGGCGCGCTCGCGGTCATGCTCGACGACGGCGACATGCTGATCGCCGATACGGTCGTCGTCGGGATCGGCATCGAGCCGGCGGACGAACTCGCCCGCGACGCGGGGCTCGCGGTCGATCGCGGGATCGTCGTCGACGAAAGGCTCGAGACGTCGGCGCGCGGCATTTACGCGGCCGGCGACGTCGCGGTGTTTCCTGGCGGCCGGTCGGCACGTCGCGTGCGGCAGGAGACGTGGCACGGCGCCGAGACGCAGGCGCGCGTCGCCGCGCGCAACATGCTGGGCGCCGGCGAACCGTATCGCGACGTGCGCTGGTTCTGGTCCGATCAGTACGACGCGCAACTGCAGGTCGTCGGCGAGCCCGCGCTCGGCGAGCGGACCGTCGCGCGCGTGCTCGACGACGACGCGGAAATCCGCTTCCATTTCGATGCGCAGGCGCGGCTCGTCGCGGCGAGCGGATTCGGCTGCGCGTCCGCGTGGGTGAAGGAGATGCGGGTCGCGAGGATGCTCGTCGAGCGCGCGGTGGACGTGACGCCGGCCGACGTCGCGGACACCGGCGTGAAGCTGAAATCGCTGCTGCGCTGAGATGAAGGAGCCGCGGCGCGTGCGGCGCCGGGCGCAGCGAAGGAGGGTGCGTGGCCGAAGCGCGCGGCCCCGAGTGTGCCGCGCGCTTCGACGCACGTACGACGTCGCTCAGACCGTCGTGTGCAGATGAAGATACAGTGCGGCGGCCGCGGCGCCGCCGAGCAGCGGGCCGATCACCGGCACCCATGCATAGCGCCAGTCGCTGTCGCGCTTGCCGGGGATCGGCAGCAGCGCGTGCATGATGCGCGGCGACAGGTCACGCGCGGGGCTCATCGCATAGCCGGTCGGGCCGCCGAGCGAGATGCCGATGCCGAGCACGAGCAGGCCGACCGGCAGCGCGTCGAGTGCACCGAGTCCGACCTGCGGCGACGCGAGATAGAGCACGCCGAGGATCAGCACGAAGGTACAGATCGCTTCGGTCAGCACGTTATGCGTGACGCTGCGGATCGCGGGCGCGGTGCAGAACACCGCGAGCTTCAGGTCCGCATCGGCTTCCTTCGCGAAGTGCTGGCGATACGCGAGCCAGACGAGCAGCGCGCCGGCCATCCCGCCGAGCATCTGCGCGAGCACGTAGCCGCCGACTTTCGCCCACGGGAACTTGCCGGCGAGCGCGAGACTGATCGTGACGATCGGGTTCAGATGCGCGCCGCTGAACGATGCGGTCACGTAGACGGCGACGAATACGGCCATCGCCCATCCCATCACGATCACGATCAGATCGGCGCCTTTGCCTTTGGTCTTCGCGAGCAGGACGTTCGCGACCGCGCCATTGCCGAGCAGCACGAGGATCGCCGTGCCGATGAATTCTGCGATATAGGGTGACATGTTTGTCTCTCGTAGATCGCGGCGGACTCGCGCAGTGCGCGGTCCGCCGGCGTTGTTGTTGTGTCGTTCGCGACGCGGCGCTTACTGTGCGTCGTCGGCCCAGGCCTTTGCCGCACGCACCGCGCGCTGCCAGCCGGCCATGCAGCGCTCGACCTGCTGCTTGGGCATCGACGGTGCGAAGCGGCGATCGAGCTGCCACTGGCTGCGCACTTCGTCGAGATTCTTCCAGTAGCCGATCGCGAGGCCCGCGAGATACGCGGCGCCGAGCGCCGTCGTTTCGGTGATCTGCGGACGCACCGCATCGACGCCGAGCAGGTCGGCCTGGAACTGCATCAGCAGGTTGTTCGCGCTCGCGCCGCCGTCGACGCGCAGCTCGCCGATGCTGATGCCCGAATCGGCTTCCATCGCGGCCAGCACGTCGAGCGATTGATACGCGATCGCATCGAGCGCCGCGCGCGCGAGATGCGCGTCGCGCGTGCCGCGCGTGACGCCGAACAGCGAGCCGCGTGCGCGCGCGTTCCAGTGCGGCGCGCCGAGGCCGGCGAACGCGGGCACCAGATAGACGCCGTCGCTGTGCGGCACGCTCGCGGCGAGCGCTTCGATCTCGGCGGCCGTCTTGATGATGCCGAGGCCGTCGCGCAGCCACTGCACGACCGCGCCCGCGATGAAGATGCTGCCTTCGAGCGCGTACTGCACGTCGTCGCCGATCTGCCAGGCGATCGTCGTCACGAGGTTGTTCTTCGACTCGATCGGCTTGTCGCCGGTATTCATCATCAGGAAGCAGCCGGTGCCGTACGTGTTCTTCACCATCCCGGACGTCGTGCACATCTGGCCGAACAGCGCCGCGTGCTGGTCGCCCGCGATGCCCGCGAGCGGAATCTTCGACGCGAACACGGTGGTTTTCGTATGGCCGTAGATCTCCGAGGACGCCTTCACCTCCGGCAGCATGCTGCGCGGGATGTCGAGCAGTTCGAGCAACTCGTCGTCCCACTGGCGCGTATGGATGTTGAACAGCATCGTGCGCGACGCGTTCGTCACGTCGGTCACGTGCAGCTCGTGCTTCGTGAAGTTCCACACGAGCCAGCTGTCCACCGTGCCGAACGCGAGCTTGCCCTGACGCGCCTTGTCGCGCGCGCCGGGCACGTTGTCGAGGATCCAGCGGATCTTCGTCGCGGAGAAGTACGAGTCGATCGGCAGGCCCGTTTTCGCGCGCACCTTCGCTTCGAGCCCCTGCTTTTTCAGCGAATCGCAGAAGTCGGCGGTGCGGCGGTCCTGCCAGACGATCGCGTTGTAGACGGGCTGGCCCGTTTCGCGATCCCAGACGATCGTCGTCTCGCGCTGGTTCGTGATGCCGATCGCGGCGATCGACGTGCCGTTCAGGCCGGTGCGCGTGACGGCTTCGGCGGCGACGCCCGCCTGCGTCGACCAGATTTCCTGCGGGTCGTGCTCGACCCAGCCGGGCTGCGGGTAGATTTGTTCGAACTCTTTCTGCGCGATCGACACGATATTGCCCTGCCGATCGAACAGCATCGCGCGGGAGCTCGTCGTGCCCTGGTCGAGCGCGAGGATGTACTGGTCCTGCATGTCTCTCATCTCCATCCGTGGATTAGTTGTGATGCGCGCCGTATGCCGCGGCGCGTCGGTGAATCAACGTCGGTCAAGCAAACTGCTCGGGCGATCGATCACGCGTGCGGCGCGTGCGCGGCCGCGAACCACGCATCGAGCGCGGCGCTCGCCGCGTCGAGCGTGCCCGGCGCGACGTGCAGCCCGAGCTTCGAGCGGCGCCACAGCACGTCCTGCGCGCAGGTCGCCCATTCGGTATCGCGCAGGTAGCGCAGCTCCGCCTCGAACAGGCCGGGCACGATCTCGGCGCCGAGATCGGCCAGCGACTGCGCATTGCCGACGACGCGCGCGGCACGCGTGCCGTACGCGCGCGCATACCGGCGCGCGAGCGGTGCGGGCAGCCAGCGATGGCGCTTCGCGAATGCGTCGGCGAACGCATCGAATTTGGCGTTCGCGATGTCGCCGCCCGGCAGCGGGGCGCCGGCGGTCCATGCCGGTGCGTCGCGGCCGAGCGCGCGGCACAGCATGTCGCCGGCTTCTTCGGCGAGCTTGCGGAACGTCGTGATCTTGCCGCCGAACACCGACAGCAGCGGTGCGCCTTCGCCGTCGTCCATCTCGAGCCGGTAGTCGCGCGTGACGGCCGACGCGTTCGCGGCGTTTTCGTCTTCGAGCAGCGGCCGCACGCCGGAATAGGTCCAGTGCACGTCGGCCGGCGAGATCTTGCGCTTGAAGTAGCGGTTGATCGAATCGCACAGATACTGCGTCTCGTCGCGATCGATCGCGACGCGCGCCGGATCGCTCGTGTATTCGACGTCGGTCGTGCCGATCAGCGTGAAGTCGCGCTCGTACGGGATCGCGAAGATGATCCGCTTGTCGGGGTTCTGGAAGATGTAGGCGTGATCGTGATCGAACAGCCGGCGCGTGACGATGTGGCTGCCTTTCACGAGCCGCACGCTATGATGCGCGCCGCGCCCGAGCGCACCGTGCAGCACGTCGCCGACCCACGGGCCGGCCGCGTTCGCGATCGCACGCGCACGCACGACGCGGATCGCGCCGTCCGGCTGCTGCAGCCGCGCTTCCCATTCGTCGCTGCGGCGCTCGGCCGACACGAGCTTCGTGCGCGTGAGGATCTCGGCGCCGCGCTCTTTCGCGTCGAGCGCGTTCAGCACGACGAGGCGCGCATCGTCGACCCAGCCGTCCGAATAGACGAAGCCGCGCCGGATCGAATCGACGAGCGGCGCGCCGGCCGCATGGCGGCGCATGTCGATGCCGCGCGAGCCGGGCAGCAGCTCGCGTTTCGCGAGGTGATCGTAGAGGAACAGGCCGATGCGGATCAACCAGGCCGGACGCAGGTTCGGCATGTGCGGCATCACGAAGCGCAGCGGCCACATGATGTGCGGCGCCGCGCGCAGCAGCGTCTCGCGCTCCTGCAGCGCCTTGCGCACGAGCCCGAATTCCTTGTACTCGAGATAGCGCAGACCGCCGTGAATCAGCTTCGTGCTGGCCGACGACGTGTGCGATGCGAGATCGTCCTGCTCGCAGAGCAAAACCGACAGGCCGCGGCCGGCCGCATCGCGCGCGATGCCCGCGCCGTTGATGCCGCCGCCGACGACGAGCAGATCGTAGCGATTCGGTTGATTCACCTGCTGTCCTTATCGTTCGAGAGTCGAGGTCATGGATCGAACACGAAATGTTCGAATTCGAAATTTAACGAACGAAATCGAAAAAGTAAAGTTCGAAAAAGAGGGGCGGGTGGCGCGCCGCGCGTTCCCGGACGATACTGGCGGGATCGACCGTTTCGCGAGGTGAATCATGCGTATTGGGATGGGGATCGGCGCGTGCGCCGTGGTGCTGGCGGCCTGCAGCGCAGGCACGCCGCCGCTCGCCGGCAACTGGCGGGCGCCGTCGTTCGTCGATCTACAGACGGCGTGCGGCGGCACCGCGCGCGACTGGGGCGCGGACGCGCAGCCGGTCTATTCGGCGATGTACGACGCGTACGTCGCGAAGCGCTATCGCGGGCTGTCCCAGGCGAACTACTGCGCGTTCGTAAACGAACTTTCCGCGCATTACGCGGCGCCGGACGCGCCGGGCCGCGCCGGCTGGGTCGCGTATCTGAACGGCGCGCGGGCGCAGGCCGTCAGCTGGCGCGCGGCGGTCGATCCGACGTTGCGCGGCGGTTGAAGCGAGCGGAGCGAAACAACGGGAGCGGTGGGCCTGAAAACGCGGCGCGGCCGGGAGGCCGGCCGCGGGCAGGTCACAAACGGCGGGACTTACGAATAGCGGTACTTGATCGACCGCAGCGTGGCGTCACCGGTTTCGGTCACGCAGTATTTTCGCCCCGATCCGAGCCCTTCGAGGCGGACGAGCTGTTGTTCGAGCAGCGCGTCGAGTTCTTCCCGATCCATGCTGGTCTGGTCGGGTGCGTCTTTCACAAGCAATAGCGTGGCGAATTCATGCGGACTCAGCATCGTTCTCTCCATGGCAACCGGTCTGCCCGCGCGGCCGGCATCGATGCCGGCGCACGTACCCCGCGGGGGATGGCTTGGGGGGAAAAGCTGCATTCGCCGGCCATGCGGTTCGCGCTCGCCCTGGCACAGGCAGAGCGGCAAACGGGCCGGGGAACTGGAGTCTAGTCGAGTGCGCAGGCAACGACAAATCGTGCCCCGTTAATTTTCCGTTTGACAGGCAGGCCATCCACAAGCGGTTCGGCCGCGCGGCCAACTTCTTGATTTCACTTGAAGTTGTCGGTGCGGCGCAGCATCGCGCCGATCATTCGGCGACGTACACCTGCGTGCCGGCCGCGGCGATCGTATCGGCCATGTCGGCCGGCAGCGGCTTGTCGGTGAACAGCGCGTGGACCTGGCTCAGATGGCCCTGGCGCACGAGCGCCGGCCGGCCGATCTTCGAATGATCGGCGACGAGGTAGACCGTACGCGCATGCTCGATGATCGCCTCCGCGACGCGCACCTCGCGCGTATCGAAGTCGCGCAGCGTGCCGTCGGCCTCGATTGCGGACGTGCCGACGATCGCGTAGTCGACCTTGAACTGCCGGATGAAGTCGATCGCGAGTTCGCCGACGATGCCCTTGTCCCACGGCCGCACGATGCCGCCGGTGATCAGCACCTCGCAGTCGGGGTAGCCGCTCATCATCGACGCGACGTTCAGGTTGTTCGTGATCACGCGCAGCCCGTGATGGCGATTCAGCGCGCGCGCGACTTCCTCGGTGGTCGTGCCGAGGTTGATGAAGAGCGACGCCTGATCGGGGATGTGCGACGCCGCGAGCGCCGCGATGCGCCGCTTCTCGTCGTGGAACATCCGCTGCCGCGCGGTGTACGACACGTTCTCGGAGCTGGTCGGCAGGCTCGCGCCGCCGTGATAGCGGCGCAGCAGGTTCAGGTCGGCGAGCCAGTTCACGTCGCGGCGGATCGTCTGCGGCGTGACGGCGAAATGCGCGGCGAGATCGTCGACGGTCACGAAGCCGTCGCGCTGCACCCATTCGAGCAATTCCTGCTGGCGCGCGTTCAGGGTGAGGCGGGGATCTCTGCTCATGTTCGACGGTCGGGGGCGTGAAAACGAAGCGGATATTGTAAGGGTGTCCGTCGCGCCGCCGGCACGCGGGCACACCCGATTCATGCGAATCACACATGGATTCATTTCACAAATGAATTTGTGCGATTACGCCGATCGCGATGCAATGGCGGATTCCCCGCGCGCGGGGACGCATTCCATTCGTTTTCGACGAGGTAGACCGATGACTGATTTCAACTGGCACAACCCGTATCCGACGCCCCGTATCCCGGTGTTCGCGCGCAACGTCGTATCGACGTCGCATCCGCTCGCCGCGCAGGCCGGGCTGCGGATGCTGTGGAAGGGCGGCAACGCGGTCGACGCGGCGCTCGCGGCGGCCGCCGCGATCACGGTCGTCGAGCCCGTATCGTGCGGGCTCGGCGGCGATGCGTTCGCGCTCGTCTGGGATGGCGGCAAGCTCCACGGCCTGAATGCGTCGGGCGTCGCGCCGGCCGCGTGGAGCGTCGACTATTTTCGTCGGCGCCACGGCGAGGACGCGCACGGCATCGCGCGCAAGCCGACGCGCGGCTGGGACACCGTCACGGTGCCCGGCGTGATCGCGGGCTGGGAAGCGCTGCACGCGAAGTTCGGCTCGCTGCCGTTCGCCGACCTGCTCGAGCCGGCGATCGACATCGCGCAGCGCGGCTATTCGGTGTCGCCGATCGTCGCGCACAAGTGGGCGGCCGCCGTGCCCGAGCTGCAGGGCCTGCCCGGCTTCGCGGAGACCTTCATGCCGCGCGGCCGCGCGCCGCTCGTCGGCGAGCGCATGTGCCTGCCCGGCCATGCGAAGACGCTGCGCACGCTCGCGAACGAAGGCGCGCGCGCCTTCTACGAAGGGGCGCTCGCCGAGCAGCTCGTCGCGTTCGCGCGCGAAGGCGGCGGCGCGCTGAGCGCGGAAGACTTGCGCGCCTATCGTCCCGAATGGGTCGAACCGATCGGCAAACGCTTCGGTCGCCATACGATTCACGAAATTCCGCCGAACGGACAGGGCATCGCCGCGCTGATCGCGCTCGGGATCGCCGAGCACGCGGGCGTGACGGACTGGCCCGTCGACTCGGCCGATTCGCAGCATCTGCAGATCGAGGCGATGAAGCTCGCGTTCGCGGACGTCTACCGCTACGTTGCCGATCCGCGCGCGATGGAAGTCACACCCGGGCAGATGCTCGACGACGCCTATCTGGCGGCGCGCGCGAAGCAAATCGACCGCACGCGCGCGACGCACTTCGAGGCCGGCCGCCCGCATTCGGGCGGCACGATCTATCTGTCGGCCGCGGACGAACGCGGGATGATGGTCAGCTTCATCCAGTCGAACTACATGGGCTTCGGCTCGGGCCTCGTCGTGCCCGGCGCGGGCATCGCGCTGCAGAACCGCGGGCACGGCTTCTCGATGGACCCGGCGTCGCCGAACGTGGTGGCCGGCGGCAAGCGGCCGTTCCACACGATCATCCCGGCGTTCGTGACCGAGGAGGCCGGCGGGCGCACGGAGGCCGTGATGAGCTTCGGCGTGATGGGCGGCGACATGCAGCCGCAGGGCCATCTGCAGACGATCGTCCGGATGCTCGGCTACGGGCAGCAGCCGCAGGCCGCGTGCTGCGCGCCGCGATGGAAGGTCAATCGCGACTTCACGCTCGACGTCGAGGCGACGATGGATCGCGCGACGGTCGAGGCGCTGGCCGCGCGCGGCCATACGATCAAGTCGATCGACGATCCTTACATGGATTTCGGCTCGGGCCAGTTCGTGTGGCGGCTCGATCCGGACGATCCCGATCGCGGCTACGTCGCCGCGAGCGACAGCCGCCGCGACGGTCTCGCCGCCGGTTTCTGACGGATTCCTTTCCGCTGTCGCGATGCGCGGGCGGCCGAACGGCCGCCCGTTTCGCTCGGTGCGCGCGATTCGAATGACGCGTCTAACATTCGGCAATGGATGCCGCGGAACTGCGTCAGGCGGGTATGGTCAGTGCTCTGAAGCACGAACTTCAAAGTCCGGCTAAGATGCCGTGATGATGGTTCGGCCGGACCAGCCTACTATAAACGCAAGCAAAACGCCGCCCGCGGTCGGTCGCCGTGCCGAAGGCACGGAGGGCCGCCCGGTGTGACGTCTGGGAGCGCACCACCATGCACACTGAAACGACGCATGTCATGCCGTGGCGAATCGAAGACATCGACCTCAACCGGATCGATCGTCAGCGCGCGGCCGCGAACGAGGACTTGCTGCTGCTGCTGTGCGCAGCGTCGTTCATCGAGAGCGGCTCCGATCTGTACACGAGCAATCTGAGCGAGTTCTTCAACGACGATCCCGAAGTGTCCGCGTGGCTCAACAATGCATGGGAGCACGAAGAATTGCAGCACGGCCGCGCGCTGAAGGCCTACATCGCGCACGTGTGGCCCGAGTTCGACTGGGATACGGCGTTCGCCAACTTCTTCGACGAGTATTCGAAGACGTGCTCGGTCGAAGCATTCGAGAAGACGCGCGCGCTCGAGATGGTCGCGCGCTGCGTCGTCGAGACGGGCACGGCCACGCTGTATCGCGCGATCAACGAGTGCTCGGATGAGCCGGTGCTGAAGGAAATCACCGACAACATCCGTACCGACGAAGTGCGCCACTACAAGCACTTCTTCAAATTTTTCAAGAAGTACAACCAGCTCGAAGGCAACGGCCGCCTCGCGGTGCTTGGCGCGCTGATGCGTCGCGTGATGGAAATCAAGAACGAGGATTCCGAGATCGCGCTGCGGCACGTGTTCGCGGTGCGGTATCCCGATCGCGTCGGCGACAGCGAATACAGCCGTGCGCGCGTCGCACGCATCAACTCGCTCGTGCGCCGCAATCTGTCGGCCGACATGTGCGTGAAGATGCTGCTCAAGCCGCTCGATCTGCCCGCGAAGATCCAGCCCGGCGTGCACTATCCGCTCACGAAGATCACGCAGCACGTGTTCTTCCGCTGATCGACAACGCGGGGCCGCGGCCGCTATGCTGCGGTTCCGCCGTTTACCGCCAGCCGGCTTCGCCACCATGACCGAATCCCATCGCCACGCGCTCGAACAATGGACGTTCGACGCGTGGCCGCCGGCCGTCGTCTCGCTGTTCGACGGCACCGCGCTCGAGCGTCACGCCGATTTCGCCGCGTCGCTGCTCGTCGCGACCGACGACGGACAATTGCGCACGACGCTGCTGAGCGTCGGCGAAATCTATGCGCGCGATCCGCGCACGCTGTTGCTCGCGCTATGGCCGCAGTCGCGTGCGGCGCGCGCGCTCGCGCAGCGGCGTGCAGCCGCGCTGGCGCTCGTCGCGGACGGCGCGTTCTATCAGGCGCAACTCGACGTCGCGCCGCTCGAAGGGTCGTTCGGCGGATTGGCCGGCTTCGCTGCGACGATCGCGCACGGCGATGCGCAGCGCGTCGGCTATGCGCGTCTCGCGACGGGTGTCACGTTTGCGCTGGAAGGGGAGCGCGCCGCGGTGCTCGCACGCTGGCAGCGCCAGGTGGAGCACCTGCGGCGCGCGGCTGCACGGCTTCAGTGACCGCGCTGGCCGCTGCGCGACGAACGGTTGCGGTTCGGGTGCGCGGCGTTGCCGTTTGCGGCACGTGCGCCGTTGCCGCCTGACGGGCGCGCGCCGTTGCCGTTGCCGCTGCCCTGCGGGCGCGGCTTGGCGGCCGCCTTCGGCTTCGGTGCCTGGCCGTCGCGCTTCGCGCCCGGCTGCTGGGCGGCGCCGCCGGCGCGCGGCGCACGATTGCCGCCACCGCCGCCGCCATTGCCGCCACCGCCGCGCGGCTGCTGGCCGCGACGCTGCTGGATCGGTTCCGGCTTCGCATTCGGATCGGGCTCGAAGCCTGCGATCACTTCACGCGGAATCTCGCGCTTGATCAGCCGTTCGATGTCGCGCAGCAGCTGCTTCTCGTCGACACACACGAGCGACACGGCTTCGCCGGTCGCGCCTGCGCGACCCGTGCGGCCGATGCGGTGCACGTAATCCTCGGGCACGTTCGGCAGATCGAAGTTGACGACGTGCGGCAACTGATCGATGTCGATCCCGCGCGCGGCGATGTCGGTTGCGACGAGCACCTGCAGCGTGTTGTTCTTGAACTCGGCGAGCGCGCGCGTGCGGGCCGACTGGCTCTTGTTGCCGTGGATCGCCATCGCGCTGATGCCGTCCTTGGTCAGCTGTTCGGCGAGCCGGTTCGCGCCGTGCTTCGTGCGCGTGAAGACGAGCACCTGGAACCAGTTGTGCTCGCGGATCAGATGCGTGAGCAGTTCGCGCTTGCGATCGCGGTCGACCGGATGGATCTTCTGCGCGACCGTCTCGGCGGTCGTGTTGCGGCGCGCGACCTCGATCAGCGCCGGCGAATCGAGCAGGCTGTCGGCGAGCGCCTTGATCTCGTCGGAGAACGTCGCGGAGAACAGCAGGTTCTGGCGCCGCGGCGGCAGCTTCGCGAGCACGCGCTTGATGTCGTGGATGAAGCCCATGTCGAGCATCCGGTCGGCTTCGTCGAGCACGAGGATGTCGAGATCCGACAGGTCGATCGTCTTTTGCTGCATGTGATCGAGCAGGCGGCCCGGCGTCGCGACGACGATGTCGACGCCGCGCTTGAGCGCATCGATCTGCGGATTGATGCTGACGCCGCCGAACATCACGGTCGAGCGCAGCTTCAGATACTTGCTGTACGCACGCACGCTTTCCTCGACCTGGGCGGCGAGTTCGCGCGTCGGCGTGAGGATCAGTGCGCGCACGGCGCGCTTTGCGCTGCGATGCTCGGTGTAGAAGGTATGCAGGCGCTGCAGGATCGGCAGCGTGAAGCCTGCGGTCTTGCCGGTGCCGGTCTGCGCGCCGGCGAGCAGATCGCCGCCGCCGAGGACCGCAGGAATGGCCTGCTGCTGGATCGGGGTCGGCGACGTGTAGCCGAGCTCGTTGACCGCCTTGACGAGCGGTTCGGCCAGGCCGAGAGATTCGAAAGACATAGATACCACGCTTGAGTTTTATGATCGGCGATGCGCGCCGCGCGGCCCGCGCGGGGAAAACCGGCATCGCCAAAAGCAAAAGGGCGCGGCCGCGGTTTCCCGCAGCCGCGCCCCGTTTGTGTGAGCCGCTTCTTAGTCGAGCGGTGCGGAACGCAGATCGCTGACCTGTTGCGGCGAGATCGGCGTACCGTTGTTACCCCACGACATCCGGATATACGTGACGACCGCCGCGACTTCCTGGTTCGACAGCGACTGCGCGAACGGCGGCATCCCATACGGACGCGGATTCTTGAACGTGCTCGGCGGATAGCCGCCATTCAGTACCATGCGGATCGGGTTGACTGCCGATTCCATCACGATCGAATGGTTGCCCGCGAGCGGCGGATACGCAGGCGGCTTGCCGGCGCCGTTCTCGGCGTGGCAGGTCGCGCAGTTGTCTGCGTAGATCTTCTTGCCCTGCTCGAACAATGCATTGCCGAACTGCTTCGACGGCTCGTACTGCATGTTCTTCGGCGCTTCGGCCTTCTGCGGGATCGACTTCAGATACGTCGACATCGCGCGCGTATCTTCGTCGGTCATGTACTGAAGGCTGTTGTGCACGACGTCGGCCATCGGCCCGAACACCGCACCCTTGTTCGACACGCCGGCCTGCAGCAGGTCGGACAGCTCCTGCACGTGCCAGTCGCCGAGACCGAGTTCCTTGTCGTTGGTCAGCGACGGCGCGTACCAGTTCTGCAGCGGGATCAGGCCGCCGGCGAATGCTGCCGAATTGACCGGGCCGCCCATCATGTTGATCGACGTGTGGCACATCGAGCAGTGGCCGAGGCCTTCGACGAGATAGGCGCCGCGGTTCCATTCGACCGACTTGGTCGGATCCGGCTTGTACTCGCCTTCCTTGAAGAACAGCGTGCGCCAGCCGATCAGCAGGTTGCGGTTGTTGAACGGGAACTTTAGTTCATGCGGACGGCTCGGCACCGAAACCGGCGCGACCGAGCGCAGGTAGGCGTAGATCGCGTCCGAATCCGCGCGCGTGACCTTCGTGTAGCTCGCGAACGGGAAGCCCGGGTACAGCAGGCTGCCGTCCTTCGAGCGGCCCGTGTGCATCGCGCGGTAGAAGTCGTCCGACGTCCACTTGCCGATACCGTTCTGGTCGTCCGGCGTGATGTTCGGCGTGTACATCGTGCCGAACGGCGTCGCCATCGGCAGGCCGCCCGCGAACGGCTTGCCGCCGCGCACGGTGTGGCACGCGATACAGTCGCCGACGCGCGCGAGGTATTCGCCCTTCTTGATCAGCGCGGCCTGATCGGCCGGCGTGGCCGCGACGGCGGAAGCGCCGTGCAGCGTGTCGTTGCCCGACCAGAGCACGGGCACGAGAGCCGCTGCCGCGACGATCGCGACAGCCGAGAGTGCAAACAGGGACTTGCGTTTCATTGTGTCTGTCTCCCTTGCCTTATTGCGGTTCGCTGCCGCAGGCGAGCGGAGTCTTCATCGAACGCGCCGGAGCCGGCACGGGGTTGGCGGGCGCCGGCTGCGCGGCGAGCCATGCCGTCACGGCCGTCACGTCTTCGTCGGAAAGCTTCGATGCGATGTCGTGCATGCAGTCCGGTGCCTTGGCGTGGCGGTTGCCCGAACGCCATGCGCCGAGCTGCGCGCTCAGGTAGTCGGCGTGCAGGCCGACGAGGCCCGGGATCGCCGGCTGCATGCCGGTCAGCGCGGCGCCGTGGCAGGCGACGCAAGCGGGCAGCTTGCGCGACGGATCGCCCTGCGTGACGAGCTGCTTGCCGCGCGCGAGCGTCGCGGCCGGCAGCGTCGGCTTCGCCGGCGTCGGGTACGGCGGGCGCTCGGCCGAGAAGTGCTCGGCGATCTCGCGCAGGTAATCGTCGCTCAGATACGTGAGCAGATAGTTCATCGGCGGATACTTGCGCCGGCCGTCGCGGAAGTTGACGAGCTGGTTGTACAGGTACTCGGCCGGCTTGCCTGCCAGACGCGGGAAGTAGTCGTTGTCCGTGCCCTGACCGTGGACGCCGTGGCATGCGGTACAGCCGCGCACACGCTCGGCCATCGTATCGGGTGCCTTGAGCGGCGCCTGCTGCGCGTGGGCTTGCTCCGTGGGCTTGGTCTGCGCTTGGGCAGCGCTCGTAAGGCCCGCTCCGCCGATCAACAGAACGGCGAGCAGCGGACGGATGAGGCGTCTTGAAGACACACGAGACTCCATGTTTATTCGTCGGGGACCTGTCCGGGCTACGATCGGCTCGGCATGACGGCAGGACAGCCGGGCTGCTGCGACGCGGCATTCTATCATCGATGGGTAATGACGGCTATTTGGCAAAAGGACATCGGTTCCTGTCTGTTTCCGACTTGCGACAATTTGACGCGCATCGTGCGCAGGCCGCGTGAACCGGCGTGCGTTTTGTCCATCGAAGACCGTACACTCGCGGGTCGCGCCGCGTCCGCGTGCCGCCGACCCAGTCATTTCTCCCGTTTTTCCGGATTTCTCGATGACGTTTCTTACCGTGCCGTTGCCCGTTTTTCGCTGTCCGTCCCGCCGCCCGTCCTGCGTTCGCCGTGCGGCGAACCTGCCGTTCGCGGGAGGGTGCGCACGATGAGGATCGACAGCTTGTGGATCGGGCAGGTCGCGCTTGCCGCGCTGATGGATGCGGCGTTTGCGATGGCGGTCGGCTCGGCGCTGCTGAAGGGCTGGCTCGGCAGGGACGGCGCACGGCCCGTCGTCGCGCCCTCGCATCCGGCGTGGGTGCGCGCGCAACATTCGCTCGTCGCGGCCGCGCTCGCGCTCGTGCTCGCGGATCTCGGCTGGCTCCTCTACGAAGCCGCGTCGATGAGCGGTGCGGGGCTCGGCGGCGCTTTTGCGGCGATGCCGACCGTGCTCGCGCAGACGCATGCGGGCTTCGCGTGGAGCGTCGCGTTCGGCGGTGCGGTCGTGCTCGCGATCGTCGCGCTGCTGAAGCCGGACGGCACGTTCGCGCACGCGCTGCTGTGGCTCGCGGTGATCGTGATCGCGGCCGGCAAGGCGTCGCTCGGCCATGCGGCCGATGTGGGTGCGCTGTCGGCCGCCGTGGGCGTGCAGACCGTGCATCTGCTCGCCACCGCCGTATGGGGCGGCGTCGTGCTCGCGGGCGGGCTCGCGGTGTTGCCGGTGCTCGGCTCGTCGGTTGCGCGCGGCGCGCTGATCCGCATCGGCCAGCAGATGTCGCGCACGTCGGTGATCGCGGTCGTGTTCGTGCTCGGCACCGGCGTGCTGAATGCGGTGCGCGGCCTCGGCGGTTCGTTCGCGCCGCTCGACGGCAGCACGTGGGGACGCGTGTTGCTGCTGAAGCTGCTGCTCGTCGCGCTCGCGCTCGTGCTCGGCGGGCTGAACCGCTTCTCGGCGCTGCCGCGGCTGCGTCGCACCGCGTCGACCGAGGATGCGCATACGTTCCGCAACATCCTGCATCTCGAGGCGCTGACGATGATCGGCGTGTTCGTGGCGGCGGCCGTGCTGTCGTTCAGCGTGCCGGGGTTCGCGGCGCTCGGATGACGGCGCGCGTGCGGCGCGCACAATGAAAAAGGCCGCCGGTCGTTCGACCGGCGGCCGCATCGCGTGCGACGCATCGCGCGGACTCGTTCGGCGCGCGATGCGCCTCGCATCTCATCTCACCACTCGGCGACGCTGCCGTCCGTGTGGCGCCACACGGGATTGCGCCAGCGATGGCCGGTCTTCGCCATCTCGCGCACCTTCTCCTCGTTCACGTCGATGCCGAGCCCCGGCCCTTGCGGAATCGCGACGAAGCCGTCGTCGTAGCGGAACACTTCCGGATTGCGCAGATAGTCGAGCAGATCGTTGCCCTGGTTGTAGTGGATGCCGAGACTCTGCTCCTGGATGAACGCGTTGTAGCTGACCGCGTCGAGCTGCAGGCACGCGGCGAGCGCGATCGGCCCGAGCGGGCAGTGCAGCGCGAGCGCGACGTCGTAGCTTTCGGCGAGCGTCGCGATCTTCCGGCATTCGGTGATGCCGCCCGCGTGCGATGCATCGGGCTGGATGATGTCGACGTAGCCGCCGGCGAGGATGTGCTTGAAGTCCCAGCGCGAGTAGAGCCGCTCGCCGAGCGCGATCGGCGTGTTGGTCTGATTCACGATGTCGCGCAGCGCCTCGGCGTTCTCCGACAGCACGGGCTCCTCGATGAACATCAGCTTGTACGGATCGAGTTCCTTCGCGAGCACCTTCGCCATCGGCTTGTGCACGCGGCCGTGGAAGTCGACGCCGATTCCGACGTGCGGGCCCACCGCGTCGCGCACGGCCGCGACGTTCGCGATCACCTGCTCGACCTTGTCGTAGGTATCGACGATCTGCAGCTCTTCCGAACCGTTCATCTTCACGGCCTTGAAGCCGCGCTCGACCACCGCGCGCGCGTTGTTCGCGACGTCGCTCGGCCGGTCGCCGCCGATCCACGAATAGACCTTGATGCGCTCGCGCACCTGGCCGCCGAGCAGCGCGTGCACGGGCACGCCGTGATGCTTGCCCTTGATGTCCCACAACGCCTGATCGACGCCCGCGATCGCGCTCATCATGATCGGGCCGCCGCGGTAGAAGCCCGCGCGGTACATCACCTGCCAGTGATCCTCGATCAGTCGCGGATCCTTGCCGACCAGGTAGTCGGCGAGTTCGTGCACGGCGGCTTCGACCGTGTGCGCGCGGCCTTCGACGACCGGCTCGCCCCAGCCGACGATGCCCTCGTCGGTTTCGATCTTGAGGAACAGCCAGCGCGGCGGAACGATGAAGGTTTCGAGGCGGGTGATTTTCATGTCGCGAGTCTCCAGGATTGACCGGCGTGCCCGATGGGCGCCACGCCGGCCGCATGCTTTCGCGTTATCCTAGCGTAGCGCGTTAAAAAATAGTATTAATAGCACTATTGCGCACATAGTGGGCAACCGCGCCCGACGGAGAACGATCATTCAACGCGATTTGCATGGACAAACGGCCTTCCGGCTCGCGACGGCGATCCTGCGCGGCGACTATCCGCCCGACTCGCTGCTGCCGCGCGAGCCCGACCTGATGGCGATGTTCGGCGTGAGCCGCACGGTGTTGCGCGAAGCGTTGCGCACGCTGACGTCGAAGGGGCTCGTCGAATCGCGGCCGAAGGTCGGCACGCGCGTGCGCCCGCGTCGCGCGTGGAATCTGCTCGATGCCGATCTGCTCGACTGGTATGCGCGCGTCGCGCCGGCGCTGTCGTTCGCGCTGAAGCTGCAGGAGATGCGCGAAATGATCGAGCCGCATGCGGCCGCGATGGCCGCACGCGTGCGGGCCGCGGATGCGATCGCGGCGATCGACGAAGCGTTGGGCGCGATGGCCGCCGCGCGCAACGTCGACGAATGGGTGCGCGCGGACCTGCGGTTTCATCTCAGCGTGCTCGAGGCGGGCGGCAACGAGTTGCTGGTGCCGCTCGGCGCGCTGATCGATCGCACGCTCGAGGCGCAGTTGCATCTGAATGCGCGGCGCGCGCACGTGTACAACGCGTCGCTGGCCGAGCACGCGGCGGTCGGCGATGCGATTCGCGCGGGCGACGCGGACGGCGCGCGTCGCGCCATGGCGGCGCTGCTCGCGGTGACGCGCGCGCGCATCGAGCAGTCGTGATGGGGGCGCCCCGCTAGGGGCGCCGGCGAGCGGTGCTCGGCGAGGGGCGCTCGGCTAAGGGCGCTCGGAGATCGGTGCGCGGAAAGGGCGCCCGGCTAGGGGCGCCCGGCTAGAAGCGCGCCGCTAACGGCGCCCGGCAACGGGCACTCGCCCTTCGCACCGTTCGCTACGCGTTCGCGCAGCCGCCCGGTTTGAGCACGCGCTGCGTCGACGCCGGATATTTCTCGAGCAGGGCGGCGGGCCGCCTCGGGCGCGCGACCAATTCGCCGCCGCAGTTCGGGCAGCGGCCTTTCAGGACGGTGTCGGCGCAGGTCGCGCAAAACGTGCATTCGAACGTACAGATGCGGGCATCCACCGAATCGGGCGGTAGATCCTTGTCGCAGCATTCGCAGCCGGGGCGCAGTTCGAGCATCGCGGTTTCCTTGGTCGGGACGGTCGGGGCCTGCGCCGCCGGGCGGCGCAGCTGCACGCTACTGTACGCGCGTGGCGCGGCGCGGCCAATGGCGGCCCAGGGCGAGTTCACGCCGCTGGCGCCTGTGCACGGCGGCGATCGTACTCGGTCTTGTCCACCGGCTCTGCATCGCGGCGGCCCAGCTCGCTCATCGCGATGCGATAGGTTTCGCGGGCGCTGAGCGCGGCCAGCGCGGCGATCACGGTGATGCCGAACGCGATCGCGCCGACGGTCAGCCAGATGTGCGTCCCGCCGGGCGGCGCGACGGCCGTAAACAGCGCCGGCAGCATCGCGGTGATCGCGGTGCCGACGTTCTGCGCGATCGCCATCGCCGAGACGCGCGTGCGCGTCGGAAACAGTTCGGGATAGAAGCTCGGGAACACTGCGTTGTAGCCCTGGTAGACCACGCCCCACATCAGCAGCGACATCGCGAAAGCGAGCGGGACGCTCTGGATGCTGATCGCATAGAGATAAGCGAATGCGAGCAGCCCCGAGAGCAGCGCGCCGAACACGATCGGCGGCTTGCGCCCGATCCGGTCGGACAAACTGCCGACGTACGGAATCACCAGCACCGCGACGATGTTGCCCGCGACGGGAATCCAGAGGTAGACGTCCTTCGCGAATCCGATGCCGTAGGCCGGCTGCACCGCATAGGCCGCGCCGAAGATCGTCGCGACGACCGGAATCACGTTCATCAGCGACATGCAGACCACACGCAGCATATCGGCCCAGTGGAACCTGAATGCCTCGACGACGGGCGAGCGCGCGCGCGTCTGCCGTGCTTCCTCACCCGTGAAGGCGGGCGTCTCCGTCACGTTGCGGCGGATCGCCCAGCCCGCGAAGATCACCACGACGCTCAGCAGGAACGGAATGCGCCAGCCCCAGCTGTTGAACTGCTCGGCCGGCATGTAGTGCGCGAGCGGCAGGAACACGGCCGCCGCAAGCACCTGGCCGGCCTGCACGCCCTGCAGCGTGAAGCTCGAAAAGAAGCCGCGCCGGCCGAACGGCGCGTGTTCGAGGATCATCGAGCTTGCGCCGGAGATTTCGCCGGCCACGGCAAAGCCCTGAATCAGCCGCAGGATCACGAGCAGGACCGGCGCCAGCAGGCCAATCTGATCGTAGGCCGGCAGCAGGCCGACGCCGATCGTCGCAAAGCCCATCAGGAACATGCACGAGAGCAGCACCGTCTTGCGACCGTGCGTGTCGCCGAGGTGGCCGAGCACGAATGCGCCGATCGGCCGCGCGACATAGCCGACGCCGTAGGTCGCGAGCGACGCGACGATCGCGGTGGTCGGATCGCCTTTCGGAAAGAAGATCTGCGGGAAGATCAGCGCTGCCGCCGTCGCGTAGATGAAGAAGTCGTAGTACTCGAGCGCCGAGCCGATCCAGCCGCTCGCGGCGGCCTTCTTCGGCTGGTGTCCGGGTTGGGGTTCGCGGGCCGCGCGTGCGGTCATGGCTATCTCCGGTTTCGTTGAGGTTCTCTGCACGAATCGACGCATCGATCGCGTTCATTACAAATTGAAAGGTTAGAGGTGGCGAGGCGGGCGCGACAAGCGCAGGCGGCGGGCGCGCGTTCGATCATCGCGCGTACGCGTTCGATGATCGGACGCTTCGAGGGTTTGTCCGGGCGGGCAGGTTGAGGGGATGCGCCGCTTCGCCGATGCCGCGGTCGGCCGATTGACGATGCGTGGGAGCGATGCGCATCATGGCGCGCAACCTATGACGGCACCGCCGAGGTGTGCCGAACCCACCGGGAGACGACCATGCTGTATCACGGAAGCTGTCACTGCGGCGACGTGAAGTTCGACGTCGAGGGCGACCTGCAGGGCGTGATGGCCTGCAACTGCTCGATCTGTCGGCGCAAGGGCGCGCTGATGTGGTTCGTGCCGCGCGACCGGATGACACTCGTCACGCCCGACGAACACCTCGCCACGTATACGTTCAACAAGCACGTGATCCGTCATCGCTTCTGCAAGCGCTGCGGCATTCATCCGTTCGGCGAGGGCGTCCATCCGAACGGCACCGCGATGGCCGCGATCAACGTGCGTTGTCTCGACGACGTCGACCTCGACGCACTGCCGGTCACGCATTTCGACGGCCGCTCGCACTGAGCGGCGCGCCGTCCGACGCGACGCTCACGACGGCTGCGTCGCGCCTCTGTTCTGCGCGGGCAGCTCCGCCTGCGGCGCCGGCCCGGCGGTGCGCACGCCGGCGTTGGCCGGGCGCTCGATCAGCGGCGCGAGCGCCGGTGCCATCGACTTCAGCAACTGCACGGCCATCGCGCTCGTGAAGTCGTAGCGTGCCGCATACGGTTCGTGAGCGGTCGCGGTCAGCACGCCGAAGAACCGGTCGCCGATCACGAATACGAACGTGCCGCTGCGATTCACCTTGCGCGATTCGATCAGCCGCGCACCGCGCGCATACACGTTGAAGCGCTGGTCGCCCGTACCGGTCTTGCCGTACACCGGCAGCGTCTTGCCGTCGGGCAACGTGAGCCCGCCCGCGAGACGCCGCGCGGTGCCGTTCAGCACGACGTCGCGCAGCAGCGTGCGTGCGACGTTGACGATTTCCGGCGACAGCACCGGCTGCGGCTGCGCGGGCGCGCGCACGAAGCGCGTTTCGTACGGCGTGCCCTTCGCGAAGTCCAGGCGCGTGATCGTTTCCGTCGGCGCCTTGTCGCCGCCGTTCGCGATCAGGCCGATCAGTTTCGCGAGCGCGTCCGGCTGATCGCCCGATGCGCCGATCGCCGCCGCGTACGACGGCGTGACCTCGGCAAACGGATAGCCGAGTGCACGCCAGGCCTTCGTGATCGCGCCGTAGGCGCGCAGTTCGACCATGCGACGGATGCGGCGGTCCTGCGTGGCGTGATAGCGCGTCTTGTACAGCCACGAATACGTATAGAAGCGCGCGTCGCGGCTGTCGCGCAGCACGTCGTCGAGCGGCGCATCCGGATGTGCGCGCAGATAGTTGAGCGTCCATAGTGCGAGCGGATGCACGCTCGCGATATAGCCCCGATCGTTCAGATTGAAGCGATCGATCGCGTACTTCGCATACAGCGCCGCAAGATCGTCGTCGGACAGCGCGGCCGCCGGCGTGCCCTTCAGTTGCTTACGCATTTGCGCCTCGAACCACGCGAGCGATTCGTTCGGCGCGACGCTGCGCAGCACGGTCGCGATCTTCGGCGGCGACTTGCGGACGTCCTGCAGCATCAGCGCAAGCGCGTCGTCGGGCGATTTCCCGGCATAGCGCGTGTAGTAGCGCCTCACGTACACCCTGCTTTCGCCGTCGACGAACTGCTGCAGATACTGCTTGCGCTGTTCCGGATCGCCGAGCCACGACGACGACGGGCCGGCCGTCTGCACCATTTCATAGTGGACGATGTCGCGCATCAGCCGCACGAACACGAGGTTCACCGAATGCTCGAACGCGGTATGCAGCGTCATGATGCGGCCGTTGTCGGACTTCTCGAAGTTCGAGAAGACCTGCGCGCCGCCGCCCGTATAGAACACGTCGGGGCTCGCCGAATACTTGCGTTCGACCGCCGCGTCGAGCATCGCCTGCAGCGAGCGGTCGCGCGTATGCGACAAGTAGTCGAGCGCCCAGCGCGAGAGTCCGTCGATCGGATCGGGCTTCACGCGCGCGAGCTCGGCATTCGACAGATGCCCGTAGCGCGCATGCAGATCGGCCACGATCTGCAGATAGGTGATCAGCGTGCGCAGCTTCGCGGTCGAGCCGAGGTTGATGCGGCCGCCGCGATTGACGTCGAACGGCTGGTTGACGCTGTCGGTCTGCACCCGCAGCAGGTTGGCGCCGTTGCGATGTTCGTACAGCGTGAAGCTGTACGTGAGGTGTGACGGGTCGTCCTTCGGCGCGAGCATCTCGAAGCCGTACAGGCCGGCCGCCTGTGCGCCGTCGCGCGTCGACGCCTGCGCGAGCCGCTCGGCGACCGCGCGCTGCACGCCGTTGTCGAGCGTGCTCGTCGCTTCGAGGTCGAGTTGGTCGAGCTGATAGAGATCGCTGATCCCGAGTGCCGCGAGCAGCGATGCGCGCGCCGACGTGATCGCCTTGCGCGACACGAACGACTGCACGCGGGCCGCAGCCGGCGGCGCACTGAGCTCGATGTGTGCGGCGAGCGCCGCATCGCGCAGCGCCGGCGAGATCACGCCGCCGTTCGCGAGCAGCCGCAGATAACTGTCGGTCAGCCGCTGCAGCGCCGGATAGCCGCGATTCAGGAAGTACGACGGCGCGCGCTGCGCGATGATCAGCGACAGCACCTGGCGGAACGTCTCGCCTTGTTCGTCGATGTTGTCGCCGGTCGTCGGCGCGGACAGGATGCGGTTCACCTCGTTGAAGTCGCGGCCGTACCACGCGGCGAGCCCGTCGCCGATGCCGGTGATTTCGCCGATATGCGGCCGCGCGGCGAGCGGCACCGAATTCAGATAGCGCACGACGATCGTGCGGCGCGCGAGCATCGTCTGCGGGCCGTCCAGATACGCGCGGATCGACGCGGATGCGATCTGCCGCAGCTTCTCCGGCGGCGTCGCGGTACGGCCGTCCGGCGAATGACGGAACTTTTCGATCTGCGTCGCGAGCGTGCTGCCGCCCGGGCGCGCCTGATGATGGTTGACCACGTGCAGCGCCTGATCGGCGAGCGCACGGCTGAAGCGTCCCCAGTCGATCGCCGGATTGCGGTTCGGTTCGTTTGCGTCGAGCAGATAGCGGTCTTCGATGAACAGCAGCGAGTCGACGACGACGCGCGGCACCGTATCGAAATCCGCGTAGACGCGCTGCGGCGACACCGACGCGAACAGCGGCGAGCCGGTCGAATCGAACAGCATCAGGCCCGTCTGATCCTTCTCGGCGTACGGGAGAAACAGCCCGTGCTCGGCGAGCGACATCATGCGCGCGGAGTCGCGCGCCTGCTTGCCGACGACGAAGCCGCGTGCGAGCAGCCGTTGCTGGAACTCGGGGATCAGCGCATAGCCGAGACGCCGGTCGTACGGGCCGTTCGCGGGAAAGCGGATGTGGTCGCTCGCGCCGGCCTCGACCGTGTAGCCGATGTCGCGCGTCAGCTCGGACAGGTAATGCGCCTGCAATCGCGACGTTTCGATTTCCGTCTGCACGACGCGTGCAACGATGGCGACCGCGATCAGCAACGCGGCCAACAGGGACCACTTGACCCACGTCCAGACCGATGCGGCTCCGGTCACGCGCGGCAGGATGCGATTCAGCGGCCGATTCATGGCGGCATCTCCCTGAGGGCGCGGGCTCCGGCCGCCACCCATTATCGATTAGTGTAGTCCGCAAAGGCGGTCTGCCAAGAGCGGTCATCTACGGAGATGCGCCGACGCAACGCGCATTCCCGCGGCTGCTTCGGGCGGCGCGGCGGCATGCGATGTACGGCGGTCGGACGGGAATTCGTGCCGGATCTGCGGCGCTTGTCGGCGGGCGCGGCAGGCTTTTTGAAAGCAGTCGCGGCGAGCGGGCGGCGCGCACGGATCGCACGCGTGCGACGCGTCGTGCGAGATCGGCGGGCAGATACCGATTGCATCCGCGCGCGCCCGGTGGACAGGCCGCGCGAGGCGCGGCGCAGCGGCTTCGTCGCCGAATGCGCGGCTGCGTACGACGTATTCGGGCGCCGCGTGCGTGCCCTTCATCGATCGCTGCGGATATGTAATCCGCGCTCAGACGCTGCCTTCCTTTTCAATGACGAGAATGCGCGCTTCGCCGAGCGGATGTGCGACGTGCTCGGTGCCGGCCGACGCGTGGAATACGTCGCCTGCCTCGAGTATCGCCGTGCGTTCGACGCCCGCTTCGCGATGACGCATCTCGACGCGGCCGTCGAGCACGGCGAACACTTCGTCGCCGTCGTTCACGTGCCATCGATATGGTTGGTCCGTCCAGTGCAGGCGGACGGTGATCCCGTCCAGATTCGCGATGTCGAGCGCGCCCCACGCGCGGTCGGCCGTGAATGCTTTGCTGCGGATGATCTGCATGGTCCTGATGTCCGTCGACGCGATGAGCGGCGGCAGCCGGGACGGCCGCGCGCCGTGTGGTGTCGGGTGCGGCGTGCGCTCAGCGCGCCATGGCCGCGAGCGCACGATCGATCGTTTGCGCGCGGTTGTCGAACCCGGCGGCCGTGCGCGCGCTCACGCGCGCGACGACCGATGCCGGTGCGGTGTCCGGCGAGCCGGCGTCGAACGGCGGCGCGGGCGCGTATTCGAGCTGCAGCTGGATCGCCTGCGCTTCTTCGTCGCCGACGAGTTCCGCGGCGATCGTCAGCGCGAAATCGATACCGGCCGTGACGCCGCCGCCGGTGATCAGGTTGCCGTCGCGCACGACGCGCTCGCGCACGGGCACCGCGCCGAGCCGTTCGAGCAGCGTGTGAAAGCGCCAGTGCGTGGTCGCGCGGCGGTCGCGCAGCAGGCCTGCGACACCGAGCAGCAGTGCACCGGTGCACACCGACGTCACGTAACGCGCATTCGCTGCGCGCTGCTGCACGAACGCGATCGTTTCCGCATCGAGCAGCAACGCGTTGATGCCGCTGCCGCCCGGAATGCAGATCACGTCGAGCGGCGGACAGTCGGCGAACGTGTGCGTCGGCGTCAGCGCGAGCCCGCTGCTCGACGCGACCGGTTCGCGCGATTTCCACACGAGATGCACGGCGGCGTCGGGCAGCGACGCGAGCACGTCGTGCGGGCCGGTGAGATCGAGCTGCTGGACGCCGGGAAAGACGAGAAAACCGATATGCAGGGTCATGCCGGGACTCCGTGAAGAGAAGGGCCACGCCGCGGCGCGGGATGGACAGAGCGATTCTAGGCGCGTAGTGTTTGGCGAAATTGCCATATCGCCCACGTTTTCCGCCAATCGCCATGTCGTCGCCGCGCCCGATCCTGATCCTCGCGTTTCCGCGCGCGCAATTGCTCGACGTATCGGGGCCGTTGCAGGTGTTCGCATCCGTCAACGAACTCGCACTCGAGCGCGGACGGCCGGCGCCCTATGTGCCGCGCATCGTCGCCGCCGACGCGGGGCCGGTCGAGACGTCGTCGGGCGTCGCGGTGGTTGCCGACTCGCTGCGCTCGGCCGCGCGCGGCATCGATACGCTGATCGTCGCCGGCGGCAAGGGCGTGCATGCGGCGTCGCGGGACGCGCGGCTCGTGCGTTGGGTGCGTCGGCAGGCGGACCGCGCACGACGCGTCGCATCGGTCTGCACCGGCGCATTCCTGCTCGCCGAAGCGGGGCTGCTCGACGGGCGTCGCGCCGTCACGCACTGGACGCGTTGCGACGAGCTTGCCGCGCGCTATCCGAACGTGCGCGTCGAAGCCGATCCGATCTTTATCCGCGAAGGCGCGCTGTGGACGTCGGCCGGCGTGACGGCCGGCATCGATCTTGCGCTGGCGCTCGTCGAAGAGGATCTCGGCCGCGCGGTGGCGCTCGACGTCGCGCGCGAGCTCGTCGTGTTCCTGAAGCGCCCCGGCGGCCAGGCGCAATTCAGCGCGATGTTGTCGATGCAGCGCACCGACGACCGGTTCGGCGAACTGCATGCATGGATCGCCGAACATCTGAGCGCCGATCTGTCGGTGCCGGCGCTTGCCGAGCGCGCGCGGATGAGCGAGCGCAGCTTCGTGCGCCACTATCGCGCGAGCACCGGCCGCACGCCGGCGCGCGCGGTCGAGCAGATCCGCGTCGAGGCGGCGCAGCGCCTGCTCGGCGAGACCGGCTGGCCGGTCAAGCGGATCGCCGCGCGCTGCGGGTTCGGGTCCGAGGAGACGCTCAGGCGCAGCTTCGTGCGCGTGCTCGGCGTGTCGCCGCAGGAATATCGCGAGCGGTTCGTGCGCTGAGCCGACGCGCGGCATCGAGCCGACGAAAATCGGCGGCGCGATGTGCGAAAGCGGCGCGACTATTCAGGAGAGGAGAACAATGGGGTGGGGCTTGTGCCGCGCCGTCCGGCGGCTCTATCCTGTCCCGTTGGCGATTCGAAGGGGAACGGCATGGACCGGATCCAGGCAATGGAAGTTTTCACGCGCGTGGTCGATGCGAACAGCTTCACGCGCGCCGCGGAGACGCTCGCGATGCCGCGCGCGTCGGTCACGACGATCATCCAGAATCTCGAGGCGCTGCTCGGCGTGCGCCTGATGCACCGTACGACGCGGCGGCTGTCGCTGACGCCGGAGGGCGCCGCGTACTACGAGCACTGCGTGAAGATTCTGTCGGAAATCGCGGAAGCGGACGCGAGTTTCCAGAAGGGCAAGCCGACCGGCGTGCTGCGCGTTCACATGCCGAGTTCGCTCGGACGGCGGCTCGTGATTCCGTCGCTGTCGCTGTTCCGGCAGCGCTATCCGGACATCACGCTCGATCTCGGGCTGTCCGATCGGCCGGTCGATCCGGTCGAGGAGGGGATCGACTGCATGATTCGCGTGGGGCCGCTCGAGGATTCGTCGATGGTCGCGCGCCGGATCGGGATGCTCAGACGCGTGACGTGCGCGGCGCCCGACTATCTGGCCCGTCACGGCGAGCCGCGCGAGATCGCCGATCTCGCCGGGCACTACGCCGTGAACTTCCGTGCGACGCAGGGCGGGCGCGCGGTGCCGTGGGTGTTCCTGATCGACGGCAAGCCGGTCGAGGTGCGGATGAATGCGAGCGTCACGGTCAACGATTCGGATGCGTACGTGAACTGCGGGCTGGAAGGGTTCGGGATGATTCAGCCGACGCTGTTCATGGTGGTGTCGAATCTGCTCGACGGGTCGCTGGTCGAGGTGCTGCCGGACTGCAATCCGAAGCCGAAGCCGATTTCGATCATGTATCCGCACAACCGGCATCTGTCGGCGAAGGTGCGCGTGTTCGCGGACTGGATCGCGGAGGTGTTCGAGTCGACGCCGGCGCTTGAAGGCGGGGAGAACTGGCGGCGGAATGTGCGGGGGAAGGTTGAGGGTGAGGCGGTAGGGTCGGTGGCGGCTTGAGTGGAACGGTGGCGGGTGTGTTGTCGGGCAGGGAGGGCGCGGCGGTGCGCTGGGCGCGCGATGCAATGAAAAAAGCCGCTGATCCTTTCGGAACAGCGGCTTTTCGCATTTGGTGGCGAATCAGGGACTCGAACCCCGGACCTGCGGATTATGATTCCGTCGCTCTAACCGACTGAGCTAATTCGCCGAAGACTTGAATTATGTAGATCGCCCGCCCCGCTGTCAACACCTTTTTTCATCCGGGCCGAAAAAAAAGTGCCGGGCAGCCGCACCACGGGTGCACAGGCGGGCAAATGGGGCGCCGGCCGATCCCGCCGGCACGGCGCCGTCCCCGTGCCTGACCGTCAATCCTGCGCGTAGATGTTCGAGTCCTTCGTCTCCTTGACGAACAGCAGCCCGATCACGAACGTAACCAGCGCGATCACGATCGGATACCACAGCCCCGAATAGATGTCGCCCTTCGCCGCGACGATCGCGAACGCGGTCGCCGGCAGGAACCCGCCGAACCAGCCGTTGCCGATGTGATAGGGCAGCGACATCGACGTATAGCGGATCCGCGTCGGGAACATCTCGACCAGCATCGCCGCGATCGGCCCGTAGACCATCGTCACGTAGATCACGAGGATCGTCAGGATCACGATCGTCATCGGCCAGTTCAGCTGCGCCGGATCGGCCTTCGCCGGATAGCCGGCCGCCTTCAGCGTCGACGCGAGCGTCTTGTCGAACGCCGCACCCTGCGCCTTCGCATCGGCCGCCTTGCCGTCATAGGCCGGGATCACCGTGTCGCCCACCTTGATCTGCGCGGTCGTGCCGGCCGGTGCCGCGACGTTCTCGTAGTTCAGACCGGCCTTCGCCAGCGCGCTCTTCGCGATGTCGCACGAGTTCGTGAACTTCGACGTGCCGACCGGGTTGAACTGGAACGAGCACGCCGCCGGATCGGCGACGACCGAGATCGGCGCCTTCTGCGTCGCGATCTCGAGCTGCGGGTTCGCGTAGTGCGTCAGCGCCTTGAACAGCGGGAAGTAGGTGAGCGCAGCAATCAGGCAGCCGGCGAGGATGATCGGCTTGCGACCGATCTTGTCCGACAGCGAACCGAAGAACAGGAAGAACGGCGTGCCGATCAGCAGCGCGATCGCGATCAGGATGTTCGCGCTCGCCCCGTCGACCTTCAGCGTCTGCGTCAGGAAGAACAGCGCGTAGAACTGGCCCGTGTACCACACGACGGCCTGGCCGGCCGTCAGGCCGACGAGCGCGAGAATCACGATCTTCAGGTTCTTCCACTGGCCGAACGCTTCGGTCAGCGGCGCCTTCGACGTCTTGCCTTCCGACTTGATGCGCAGGAACACCGGCGATTCGTTCAGCTGCATCCGGATCCAGACCGACACCGCGAGCAGCAGGATCGACGCGACGAACGGCACGCGCCAGCCCCATGCGCCGAACGCCTCTTCACCGATGAACGTGCGCACGCCGAGGATCACGAGCAGCGACAGGAACAGGCCGAGCGTCGCGGTCGTCTGGATCCACGCGGTGTAGAAGCCGCGGCGATTCGCCGGCGCATGTTCGGCGACGTAGGTCGCCGCGCCGCCGTACTCGCCGCCGAGCGCGAGGCCCTGCAGCAGCCGCATCGCGATGAAGATCACCGGCGCGGCGATGCCGATCGACGCGTAGCCGGGCAGGAAGCCGACCACGAATGTCGAGACGCCCATGATCACGATCGTCACGAGGAACGTGTGCTTGCGGCCGACGAGGTCGCCGAGCCGGCCGAACACGAGTGCGCCGAACGGCCGCACCGCGAAGCCGGCCGCGAAGCCGAGCAGCGTGAAGATGAAGGCCGCGGTCGGATTGACGCCGGAGAAGAAGCTCTTGCTGATGTAGGCCGCGAGCGACCCGGCCAGGTAGAAGTCGTACCACTCGAACACCGTACCGAGCGACGACGCGAAGATCACCTTCTTCTCTTCGGCCGTCATCGGCGAGTGTGCAATTTGCCCGCCTAACGTTGCCATGAATCGTCTCCAAGTCTCTTGATATAGATGTGCGGCCGCCTTGGATGGGCGGGCCTGTCGACGATTATTGGCACGGAAACTTACGGCGCACTGACTGGCGCGCGCAAAGCGACTGCACGTTAACCCGCGCCGAATCGCGCGCTTTGCACGCCGATCGTGTCGCGAACGGACGGTAAAGCGCCGATTCCGAAGTCGCGGCGGCGGCGTGTTCGGCCGCGCCTCAGGGTTAATCCGGGGCGACCGACAGCGGCAGGCTGACGCGCACGAGCGTGCCGGCAAGGCGCGGCGCCGTCTGGTACACGTGGTCGTCGATCGTCAGCGTGCCGCCGTGCTGCGTGGCGATCTCGCGCACGATCGCGAGCCCAAGCCCGCTGCCGTCGCCTTCGCGGCCGAGGATCCGGTAGAAGCGCTCGACGACGCGGCCGCGCTCGGCGGCCGGAATGCCGGGCCCCGTATCCTCGACTTCGAGATGCGCGAGCCGCGCGGTGCGGTCGGCGTGCACGCGCACGGTGATGCGCCCGCCTTCCGGCGTGTAGCGGATCGCGTTGTCGATCAGGTTGCCGAGCATTTCGCGCAGCATCACCGGATTGCCGTCGACGTCGATCGGCGCGTCGTCGGGCGGGCCTTCGTAGCCGAGATCCATCCGTTTCGCGAGTGCGGCCTGCACCCAGTCGCGCACCGCACGCCGCGCGAGCGCCGCGATCTCGACAGGCTCGAACATCAGCCCGCTCGCCCGGTTCTCCGCGCGCGCGAGCGCGAGCAGCTGCGTGACGAGCCGCGCGGCCTGCTCGGAACTCGTCGCGATCTGCTCGAGCGAGCGCTGCACGTCGGGCGGCACCGCGTGACGCAGCGCGAATTCGGCCTGCGTGCGCAGGCCGGCGAGCGGCGTCTTCATCTGATGCGCGGCATCGGCGATAAAGCGCTTCTGCAGCGCCATGCTCTGCTCGAGCCGCGCGAGCAGGTCGTTGAACGACGTGACGAGCGGCTCGATCTCGGGCGGCGCGCGTTGCGCCTCGACGGGCGACAGATCGTCGGGACGCCGCGCGCGGATGTGCGCCTGCAGCGCGTTGAGCGGCGCGAGCCCGCGCGACAGGCCGAACCACACGAGCAGGATCGCGAGCGGCAGGATCACGAACTGCGGCAGGATCACGCCCTTGATGATGTCGTTGGCGAGCGCGTTGCGCTTGTCGAGCGTCTCGCCGACCTGCACGAGCACCGGCTGCGTGCCGCTCGCGTCGGGCAGCGCGACGGTCGTATAGGCGACGCGCACGTCGTTGCCGCGCAGCAGATCGTCGCGGAACACGACGACGCCCGGCGGCGGGCGATCCTCGTCGCGCGGCAGCGGCATGTCGGCTTCGCCGGCGACCAGCTCGCCGCGCGTGCCGAGCACCTGGAAATACACGCTGTCGATGTTGTCCGCGCGCAGGAAGTCGCGCGTCTGCTGCGGCAGCGTCAGCTCGGCGACGCCGTTGACCGGATGAATCTGCCGTGCGAGCACGTACGCGTTGGTTTCGAGCGCGCGATCGAACGGCCCGTTCGCGATCGTCTTCGCGACGAGGTAGGTGACCGCGATGCTCATCGGCCACAGCAGCAGCAGCGGCGCGAGCATCCAGTCGAGGATTTCGCCGAACAGCGAGCGCGGACGCGCGGCTTCGGGCGTTTCGGTTTCGTCGGGCGGGGCGAACGGATTCGCGTAGCGCGCGTCGCGCGCCGCGTCCGCGGCCGACGACGGCTCGCCGGTCGGATGGCGGGAAGGGGCCGGCGTGGCCATCGCGGCGACGGCCGGGCGTCAGCGCAGCGGCGTGCCGGCTGTCGCGGGCTTCGGCGAAGCCGGATCGGCCGCGGCGGGCTGTGGCGCGGGCGCGTCGGCGGGCGCGGCCGGCACGACCTTCTCGAGACAGTAGCCGAGGCCGCGCACGGTGGCGATCCGCACGCCGCTCGGCTCGATCTTCTTGCGCAGCCGGTGCACGTACACTTCGATCGCGTTGTTGCTGACTTCCTCGCCCCATTCGCACAGATGGTCGACGAGCTGCTCCTTCGACACGAGGCGCCCGATCCGCTGCAGCAGCACTTCGAGCAGCCCGAGTTCGCGCGCGGACAAATCGAGCACGCGGTCGTTCGCATAGGCGATCCGGCCGACCTGGTCGAACGCGAGCGAGCCGTGCCGCACGACGGTCGGGCCGCCGCCGGCGCCGCGCCGCGTCAGCGCGCGCACGCGCGCCTCGAGCTCGTTCAGCGCGAACGGCTTGGCCATGTAGTCGTCGGCGCCGAGATCGAGCCCTTTCACGCGCTCGTCGACGCTGTCGGCGGCGGTCAGGATCAGGACCGGGAGATTGGAATTGCGCGCGCGCAGGCGCTTCAGCACGTCGAGCCCGGACATTTTGGGCAGGCCGAGATCGAGGATCAGCAGGTCGAAAGTCTGCATCGACAGCGCGGTATCGGCCTCGACGCCGCTCTTCACGTGGTCGACCGCATAGCCCGATTGGCGGAGTGACCGGGTGAGGCCGTCCGCGAGTATGCTGTCGTCTTCGGCGATGAGAATTCGCATGGTGCGTGACCGGTGACCGGCAGCGCGTTGGCGCCGGCACGGCTGTCTCCGAATATTCGTGTACAACGCAGCCTGATTGCGGGCTTGCACAAAACACTGTTTTTTTATACAGTGTCTGCATTCGTGGGCAGCGCTTGAAAGCGGGCGCGCCTGTTACAGACGCTGCTCATCATAGCAAAGGACGATTCATGGAAGAAAGCAAGAAGGGCTCCGGGATGACCGCCGAGAAGAGCAAGGCGCTGGCTGCCGCACTCGCGCAGATCGAGAAGCAGTTCGGCAAAGGGTCGATCATGCGCATGGGCGACGGCGAGGCGGCCGAGGACATCCAGGTCGTGTCCACGGGCTCGCTCGGGCTCGACATCGCACTGGGCGTCGGCGGCCTGCCGCGCGGCCGCGTGGTCGAGATCTACGGGCCGGAATCGTCCGGCAAGACCACGCTCACGCTGCAGGTCATCGCCGAGCTGCAGAAGCTGGGCGGTACCGCAGCGTTCATCGACGCCGAGCACGCGCTCGACGTCCAGTACGCGGCGAAGCTCGGCGTCAACGTGCCGGATCTGCTGATCTCTCAGCCGGACACCGGCGAGCAGGCGCTCGAAATCACCGACGCGCTGGTGCGCTCGGGCTCGATCGACATGATCGTCATCGACTCGGTCGCGGCGCTCGTGCCGAAGGCCGAAATCGAAGGCGAGATGGGCGATTCGCTGCCGGGCCTGCAGGCGCGCCTGATGTCGCAGGCGCTGCGCAAGCTGACGGGCACGATCAAGCGCACGAACTGCCTCGTGATCTTCATCAACCAGATCCGCATGAAGATCGGCGTGATGTTCGGCAACCCGGAAACCACGACGGGCGGCAACGCGCTGAAGTTCTATTCGTCGGTGCGTCTCGACATCCGCCGGATCGGCTCGATCAAGAAGAACGACGAAGTGATCGGCAACGAAACGCGCGTGAAGGTCGTCAAGAACAAGGTGTCGCCGCCGTTCCGCGAAGCGATCTTCGACATCCTGTACGGCGAGGGCATTTCGCGTCAGGGCGAGATCATCGATCTCGGCGTGCAGGCGAAGATCGTCGACAAGGCGGGCGCCTGGTACAGCTACAACGGCGAAAAGATCGGTCAGGGCAAGGACAACGCGCGTGAATTCCTGCGCGAGAATCCGGAAATCGCGCGCGAGATCGAGAACCGCATTCGTGAATCGCTCGGCGTTGCCGCCATGCCGGATGGCGCGGGCCACGACGAAGCCGAGGCGATGGACGAAGAAGAGTGATGGTCGGGCGCCGAGGCAAGCCTGCCGAGCCGGACGAGCGCGATACGCCGGAAGCGGCGCGCGCCGGCCGGCCAGCCGAATCCTCGGGCGCCGGCCGGCGGCTGCCGGGCAGTCATGCTGCCGCAAGCCGCACCGCGACGAGGGCATCCGACGATGCCCTCGTTTCGTTTGAGATCGCCGCACCGGACGATCCGTTCGACGACGACGAATCGTTCGATGCGCACGATCGTTCCCGCCGGCGCGTGTCCGGCCTCGGCCTTCCGCGCGATCGCGCAGCCGGCGGCACGGCATCGGCCGCGGAAGACGTCTATACACGCAGCAGTCAGCATCCGCGCCGCACGCGCCGCGCGGGCGGTGCCGCATCCGGCGACGCCGGAGACAGCAGCGAGCGCAAGTCGTCGAAGCCGCCGCGCTCGCTGAAGGGGCGCGCACTCGGCTATCTCTCGCGGCGCGAATACAGTCGTGCCGAACTCGCACGCAAGCTCGCGCCGTACGCGGCCGAGGACGAATCGGTCGAGCCCGTGCTCGACGCGCTCGAAAAGGACGGCTGGCTGTCCGACGCGCGCTTTGCGGAGAGTCTCGTGCATCGCCGTGCGTCGCGTGTCGGCGTGGCGCGCATCGTCAGCGAACTGAAGCGGCACGCGATCGGCGACGCGCTCGTCGACGAGCTCAACGCGCAGCTGCGCGAGACCGAATGGGCGCGCGCGCAGGCGGTCTGGCGCAAGAAATTCGGTGCACTGCCGCAAACGCCGGCCGAGCGCGCGAAGCAGGCGCGCTTTCTGGCCGCGCGCGGCTTCTCGAGCGCGACCATCGTGAAGTTGCTGAAAGTCGGCGACGATTTTCCGGTCGACGATTGACGCAGCCGAGCGCGCGCGTGGCGCGCGATTTTGCTGCAATGCGATCGTTCCCCGACAGGCGGGAATACCCGCCGTTGCGGCGGCCTGTCTCAAATACCCAGTATGCTAAAATCCACGGGTTTTCCTCTTCGGCCTCAACCTCCAGCATGCCGCTATCCGAGCCCGTGCCCCGTCAGTTGCGACATCGACGCGCAATCCGAGCGGACGCCTACGAGCGCGGCGACGGCTTGTGGGATATCGAAGCCTGCCTGACCGATCACAAGCCGCGCGACGTCGCGCTTGCATCGGGCATTCGGCCTCAGGGCCTGCCGATCCACGAACTCTGGCTGCGCGTGACCATCGATCGTGACCTCAACGTCGTCGACGCCGAAGCGTCGTCGGAATGGGTGCCATATCCGGGTCACTGTCAATCCGCTCCTCCCGCCTACCGGGCCCTGATCGGGCTCAACCTCTTCCGCAATTTCCGTCGCGACGCGAACCGGCTCCTGTCGGGCACCGCGGGCTGCTCGCACCTCACCGAACTGTGCGCCGTGCTGCCGACGGCGGCGATCCAGGCGTTCGCCGGTGACGTATGGAACGTGCGCGAGGCGGGCGGCGAAGGGCCGGAGCACGACGACGCGCACGACGAACCGCCTTTTCAGCTCGGCCGCTGCCGTGCGCTGCGGTTCGACGGCGAGGTCGTGCGGCAGTACTACCCGCGGTGGTACGGCGCGAGCCGGCCGGAGTCGGGCGGCACGAAGGAATGAACGGAAATCATTCAAAGAAGCGTCTTAAGCGACTTTTCATCCAACTCTCAGACTGAAGGGAATCACGCATGAAGATTCACGAGTACCAGGGTAAGGAAATCCTGCGGAAATTCGGAGTCGCGGTACCGCGCGGCAAGCCGGCGTTCTCGGTGGACGAGGCCGTCAAGGTGGCGGAAGAGCTCGGTGGCCCGGTGTGGGTCGTCAAGGCTCAGATTCACGCGGGTGGCCGCGGCAAGGGCGGCGGCGTGAAGGTCGCGAAGTCGCTCGAGCAGGTGCGCGAATACGCGAACCAGATCCTCGGCATGCAGCTGGTCACGCACCAGACGGGCCCGGAAGGCCAGAAGGTGAACCGCCTGCTGATCGAAGAAGGTGCCGACATCAAGCAGGAACTGTATGTCAGCCTCGTCGTCGACCGCATCTCGCAGAAGATCGTGCTGATGGGTTCGAGCGAAGGCGGCATGGACATCGAAGAAGTCGCCGAAAAGCATCCGGAACTGATCCACAAGGTCATCGTCGAGCCCTCGACGGGCCTGCTCGACGCGCAGGCAGACGACCTCGCCACGAAGATCGGCGTGCCCGCTGCTTCGATTCCGCAAGCACGCGCGATCCTGCAAGGCCTGTACAAGGCATTCTGGGAAACCGACGCATCGCTGGCTGAAATCAACCCGCTGAACGTTTCCGGCGACGGCAAGGTCATCGCACTCGACGCGAAGTTCAACTTCGACTCGAACGCGCTGTTCCGCCACCCGGAAATCGTCGCGTACCGCGATCTGGACGAAGAAGATCCGGCTGAAATCGAAGCGTCGAAGTTCGACCTCGCGTACATCTCGCTCGACGGCAACATCGGCTGCCTCGTGAACGGCGCGGGCCTCGCGATGGCGACGATGGACACCATCAAGCTGTTCGGCGGCGAACCGGCGAACTTCCTGGACGTCGGCGGTGGCGCGACGACCGAGAAGGTCACGGAAGCGTTCAAGCTGATGCTGAAGAACCCGGGCCTGAAGGCGATCCTCGTGAACATCTTCGGCGGCATCATGCGCTGCGACGTGATCGCGGAAGGCGTGATCGCCGGTTCGAAGGCCGTGAACCTGAACGTGCCGCTCGTCGTGCGCATGAAGGGCACGAACGAGGACCTGGGCAAGAAGATGCTGGCCGATTCCGGCCTGCCGATCATCTCGGCGGACAGCATGGAAGAGGCTGCGCAGAAGGTGGTCGCGGCTGCCGCAGGCAAGTAACGCTATCGAATACGCATGGCGGCGCGCTTCGCACGCGACGCCAATCGAACAGAGGTCAAAATACATGTCGATTCTGATCAACAAGGACACGAAGGTCATCACGCAGGGCATCACCGGCAAGACCGGTCAGTTCCACACGCGCGCCTGCCGTGAGTATGCAAACGGCCGCGAAGCATTCGTCGCGGGCGTGAACCCGAAGAAGGCCGGCGAAGATTTCGAAGGCATTCCGATCTACGCGAGCGTCAAGGAAGCGAAGGAAGAAACCGGCGCGACCGTGTCGGTCATCTACGTTCCGCCGGCAGGCGCCGCGGCCGCGATCTGGGAAGCGGTCGAAGCCGATCTCGATCTCGCGATCTGCATCACGGAAGGCATCCCCGTGCGCGACATGATCGAAGTGAAGGACCGCATGCGTCGCGAAGGCCGCAAGACGCTGCTGCTCGGGCCGAACTGCCCGGGCACGATCACGCCGGACGAGCTGAAGATCGGCATCATGCCGGGTCACATCCACCGCAAGGGCCGCATCGGCGTCGTGTCGCGTTCGGGCACGCTCACGTATGAAGCCGTTGCGCAGCTCACCGCGCTCGGCCTCGGCCAGTCGTCGGCAGTCGGTATCGGCGGCGACCCGATCAACGGTCTGAAGCACATCGACGTCATGAAGATGTTCAACGACGATCCGGATACGGATGCGGTCGTGATGATCGGCGAAATCGGCGGTCCGGACGAAGCGAACGCCGCGCAGTGGATCAAGGACAACATGAAGAAGCCGGTCGTCGGCTTCATCGCGGGCGTCACGGCGCCTCCGGGCAAGCGCATGGGCCACGCCGGCGCGCTGATCTCGGGCGGTGCGGATACGGCCGAAGCGAAGCTCGAAATCATGGAAGCCTGCGGCATCAAGGTCACGCGCAACCCGTCGGAAATGGGCCGCCTGCTGAAGGCAGCGCTGTAATTTCCGCGACGTGCGTCGTACAGAAAACGCCGGCCTAGCCGGCGTTTTTTGTTATCCTCGCGCAATCCGTTTGTAATCTCCGGGTACGTGCGATGCGCGTGCCGGTCTCCATTCTGGCCGCCCCGTCGGACGGCCAAGTCCTGCGAAACACATCGCCATGGTCGAATTTCTCACGTCGCTGCACTGGGGCGCGGTGCTCCAGATCGTCATCATCGACATCTTGCTTGGCGGCGACAACGCCGTCGTCATCGCGCTCGCATGCCGCAACCTGCCGGACAATCAGCGCTTGCGCGGCGTCGTGTGGGGCACGGCCGGCGCGATCCTGCTGCGCGTCGCGCTGATCGTGTTCGCGGTCGTGCTGCTCGACGTGCCGTTCCTGAAGCTCGGCGGCGGGCTGCTGCTGCTGTGGATCGGCATCAAGCTGATGGCGCCGGCGCCCGACGCGCACGACGACATCAAGCCGGCCAGCCGGTTGTGGGACGCCGTGAAGACGATCGTGATCGCCGACGCGGTGATGAGCCTCGACAACGTGATCGCGATCGCCGGCGCGGCCGAGCAGGCCGACCCGTCGCACCGGATCGCGCTCGTGATCTTCGGGCTCGTCGTCAGCGTGCCGATCATCGTCTGGGGCAGCACGCTGGTGCTGAAGCTGCTCGACCGTTTCCCGATCGTCGTCGCGTTCGGTGCAGGCCTGCTCGGCTGGATTGCCGGCGGGCTGATCGTGCACGACCCGGTCGGCGATCGCTGGCCGGTGCTCGACACGCCGGCCGCGGTCTACGGCGCGAGCATTGCCGGTGCGCTGCTCGTCGTCGCTGCGGGCTACGCGCTGCGCAGGCGGCGCAGCGTGACGCGCGCGCACTGACGCGACGTTGGCCGTCCGGCCGAGTGCCGGCCTCGCGGCCCGCTGGCTACGATCGAAACGCCTGCCGAACCGGCAGGCGTTTTTCGTTTCCGGAGCCCGTCATGTTCGAAGCCTTTTCCGTTTCCCTGTTCCGCCGTATGGCCGCCGATCTGCGGCGCGCGCGGCGGCCGGCCCCGCTGCGTGCGTGGCGCGCCGGTTTCACGCTGATCGAGCTGATGATCGTGCTGGCGATCGTCGGCGTCGTCGCCGCGTATGCGATCCCCGCGTACCAGGACTATCTCGCGCGCTCGCGTGTGGGCGAAGGGCTCGCGCTCGCCTCGTCCGCGCGGCTCGCGGTTGCCGACAATGCCGCGAGCGGCACGGGGCTCGACGGCGGCTATAGTGCGCCGGCCGCGACGCGCAACGTCGAATCGATCCGCATCGACGCGGAGACAGGCCAGATCACCGTGGCGTATACCGCGCGCGTCGCCGCGGCGGGCGCCAATACGCTGGTGCTCGTGCCGTCGGCGCCCGACAAGCCCGATACGCCGACGGGGCGCGTGCCGTTGAAGAAAGGCGAGATGCAGGCCGGCGCGATCGCATGGGAATGCTTTGCCGCAGGCAAGGATGCGTCATCGCTGCCGGCGCCCGGAGCGGGGCCGCTGCCCGGTACGGCCGCGACGTTGCCGGCCAAATATGCGCCGGCCGAATGCCGCGCGTAGCGCCGCGGCGGGGCAGGGCACGCGCAGCGCGCGGCTGCGCGTGCATCGCGTGCCGCGCGACGGCCCCGCACAGAGGGGGGAAAGTTTTGTATAGTGCGCCGGTTGCTGACATCCGGTTCGCTCATGCCTTCTACCTTTACCCGTTCGTTGCCGCTCATTGCACTGGCTGTCGCGCTGATCGTGCCGTATGCGATCACCACCCACACGTATCCGATTCCGACCTTCTATTCGGAATTTTCCGCGCTCGTGCTGTATCTGCTGCTCGGCCTGTCGGTCGTGCTGCTGGTGCGCGCGCAGCGCGCGGCCGAACCGTTTGCCGCACCGGCCGCGTTCGTCGCGCCGATCGGCTTCGCGCTCGTGCTGATCGCGCAGCTCGTGCTGCTGCCGCTGAAGGTGCCGTCGATGAACGGGCTCGCGCTCGGTTATCTCGCGGCCGCGCTGGTTGCGATGCAGGCCGGCTACGCGCTCGCGCGCGAGGGGCTCGGCGACGCGGTCGCGCGGATGATGGCGGGCGCACTGCTGATCGGCGGCGTGTTCGCGGTCGCGTGTCAGGTCGTGCAGTTGTTTCATCTGGAGTCGGCGGTGTCGCCGTTCGTCGTGATGTACAACATCGCGGTCGACCGGCGCCCTTACGGCAACATGGCGCAGGCGAACCATCTGGCGACCTACATCGCATTCGCGATGGCCGGTGCGCTGTATCTCGTGCAGACGCGCAGGCTCGCGGTGTGGGCCTGGCTCGCGCTCTCGGTCGTGCTGTCGGCTGGGCTCGCGCTGACGGTGTCGCGCGGTCCGTGGCTGCAGGTCGCGGTGATGGTCGTCGCGGGTTTCTGGATGGCGTGGGTCGAATCGCGCCGCACGCGCGGCGCCGCGCGCGCGTGGCTGCTGCCCGTCGTGCTCGTGGTCGCGTTCGTTGCGGTGAACGTCGCGGTGCGTTGGGCCAACGTCCACTATCAGCTGAATCTCGCCGAATCGGCGGCCGAGCGGATGCGCGACGCCGGGCAGATCGCGCCGCGCCTCGCGCTGTGGAAGTACGGGCTCGCGATGTTCCGCGAGCATCCGCTGCTCGGCGTCGGCTGGGGCGAGTTCCCGTCGCACCAGTTTGCGCTGGCGCGCGCGCTTGGCGGCGTCGAGATCGCGAACAACTCGCACGACATCTTCATCGACCTGCTCGCGAAGTCCGGCCTCGTCGGCCTCGGTGTGCTGGCCGTCGCGCTCGTGATGTGGTTTGTGCGGGCGGTGCGCGCACCGCAGTCGAGCTCGCGCGTGTTCGGCTTTGCGCTGATCGGCATCCTGCTGATGCACGCGCTCGTCGAGTATCCGCAGCAATACATGTTCTTCCTGCTGCCCGCGATGTTCGTGATCGGGCTGCTCGACGTGAAGCCGTTGCGCGTGCTGCCTGCGCGCGCGGCGTTTGCGCTGTTCGCGGTGCTGTCGTTCGCCGGGCTGCTCGCGACGATTCCCGTGCTGCGCGACTATCAGCGCGCCGAGGTGCTGTATTACGGCAGCAGTCCGGCCGCGCAGTATCGCGATGCGCCGTCGCTGCTGTTCCACGCGTGGGGCGATTACGGCGCGGCCACGCTGCTCACGATCTCGCCGGACGATCTGCCGGCGAAGCTCGCCGCGCACGAGCGCGCGATCGCGCTGCTGCCGGGCGAGACGGTGCTGCGCCGCTATGCGGTGCTGCAGGCGCTCGACGGGCGGGAAGCCGATGCGCTCGATACCGTCGCGCGGCTGCAGGTGTTCGCGAAGGAGCTGAAGGACTGGCCGGCGCAACTCGCGTTGCTCTACAAGCTGTGCGACGAGCATCCGTCGTTGAAGGCGTTCAAGGCGGCGATCGTCGCGAAATACGGCGAAGTGCCGTCCGATGCGGACGACGAGTCTGACGACGAGGACGATACGGAGTAAGAGACGCGGCGCAGCGGCCGACAAGCGGGATGCGCGCCGCCCGGTTCAGGCGATACGGCGATGGTCGGGCGAGCGCACTGCGCGGGCGCGATTCCCGAGACGCGCGGCGATTGCTTTGCGCATCGCACGGAGTCGCACAACGACGCCGGGCAAGTGGCGGCACGGTGCCGGATAAGCGGAATTCGCGCCGCTCGATACGGGCGATACAGCGGCGATCGTGCGGCAGCGCGGCACACGCGATTCCGCGCCGCGCGGCGATTGCTTCCCGGATCGCACGGAGTCGCGCCAAATCGGGCGCGATTCCCGTCAACCATTGTCAAATCGCTGCCATGCGCGCGACGGCGCGTGCACAATGCGCGAAAGCCTTCCGACGCGCGCTCGCGCACGTCGACGCAACGTTTCGGGCTCGAGGGCGCTCGACGTCGCGTCGGCTGGGTACGCAGCGGGATCGCGGCCGATCGTTCGAGAGGCCGCGTGGCCGTCACGGGGCGCCGGTCCGACGGCCGCGGCCAGCCGAGCGCGTGCGGGGAGCGATGCCGCCGTCACGCGGCGTTCGTCCGGAACAGACCTGAACAACGATATTCGACCATGGCTATTCGCTCGACCTACCTGATCCTGCCTGCCGTCGCGATGCTGTTTTCCGGCTGCGCGATGCTGTCGTCGTCGCAGGAAAGCAAGCTGACGTGCCATATTCCGCGTGCCGTCTATCCGGATACCGCCAAGCCGCTCACGCGGCCGGCGACCGTGCTCGTGCGCGCGTTGATGACGGCGTCCGGCGAGGCGCAGAACGTGACGGTGACGACGAGCAGCCGCAACGCCGCGGCCGACCGGGCGGCCGTCGAGGCGATGGCGCGCGCAACGTGCACGCAGACCGGCGCCGCCGCGAACCCCTTCCTGCTGACGCAGCCGTTCGTGTTCGAGCCGCAGCGCGGCCAGTGACGCGGAGCGGGGCGCTGTCGAACTGAAGCGATTCGAATCGCAGATCGCCGACGCGTGCGGCGAATCGACTATCGCGTGCGCCCGTCAAACGCCGACGGCGCCGCGATGGAACGATGGATCACGCCTGCGCCTTCCAATCGCCCGACTTACCGCCGCGCTTCTCGGTGACACTGACATCGCCGATCACCATCCCGCGATCGACGGCCTTGCACATGTCGTAGACGGTCAGCAGCCCGACTTGCACCGCGGTCAGCGCTTCCATCTCGACGCCCGTGCGGCCGAGCGTTTCCACCTGCGCGATGCAATGCACGCCCGGCAGCGCGTCGTCGAGTTCGAAATCGACGGCGACGCGCGTCAGCGCGAGCGGATGACAGAGCGGAATCAGATCCGCGGTGCGCTTTGCGCCTTGGATCGCGGCGATACGCGCCACGCCGAGCACGTCGCCTTTCTTCGCCTTGCCGTCGCGGATCAACTCGAAGGTGGCCGGCAGCATCCGGATCGTGCCGCGCGCGACCGCGATCCGCTGCGTTTCCTGCTTGCCGCCGACGTCCACCATGTGCGCGTGGCCGTCGGCATCGAAATGGGTGAGTCCAGACATGTGATGCTCCTGTCGATCGTCGTCCGCACGCGGACGTGTGTCGATCCTGATGCGTTGCGCTCGACCGGTATGCGGGACGCGGCCGCCGCTCGGCGTTCCGGCGCGCATGCACGGCGGAGCGCCTGCGGCAGCGCGCGCCGCGATCTCGCGCAGGGTTTCAACGGGCGCCTATCATAGCAGCGGCGTTCGCGCCGGCGCGCGTGCAGATCGCGCGTGCGCGGCGCAGGACAGTCGCGTTCGCGCCGGTACAATGGCCACGATATTCAGATCAGACCAAACGCCGCGATGCGCGCCCGGCGCGCGGGCGGCGTCGCTCCATCCTGCCATGCGTGTCAAACAGTTGCTTGCCGTGTCGTTGTCGGCTGCGCTCGCGCTGCCGGCGAACAGCTTCGCGCAGCGTACGACGCCGGCGCCGCTCGAATCGGCCAACGCCGCTTCGCCGTCGATCTCGACCGTGCCGCCGGGCATCGCGACCGGGGTGTTCGGCACGTACGGCGGCGCGGAGAGCCGTTTTTCGGGCGCAACGGGCATCGCCGACGATGCGTCCGCACCCGCCGCCAGCCTGCGCGCGCCGCTTCGGGCGTTCGAGTTGCCCGATCTCGGCGACGGATCCGGCGGCGCGCTGACGCCGCAGGCCGAGCGCAAGCTCGGCGAGCGCGTGATGCGCGACGTGCGGCGCGACCCCGACTATCTCGACGACTGGCTCGCCCGCGACTACCTGAATGCGGTGGCAAAACGTCTGGCGGCCGCGGCTTCCGCGCGGTACATCGGCGGCTATGCGCCGGACTTCGACCTGTTCGCCGTGCGCGATCCTCAGATCAACGCGTTCTCGATGCCGGGCGGCTTCATCGGCATCAACAGCGGGCTCGTCGTCGCGACGCAGACGGAATCGGAGCTCGCGTCGGTGATCGGTCACGAGATGGGGCACGTGCTGCAGCGGCACATCGCGCGCATGATCGGCGCGAACGAGAAAACCGGCTACACGGCGCTCGCGACGATGCTGCTCGGCGTGCTGGCCGGCGTGCTCGCGCGCAGCGGCGATCTCGGCAGCGCGATCGCGATGGGCGGACAGGCATTCGCGGTCGACAATCAGCTGCGCTTTTCGCGGACGGCCGAGCGCGAAGCCGACCGCGTCGGCTTCCAGCTGCTGGCGGGCGCCGGTTACGACCCGTACGGGATGCCGGGGTTCTTCGAACGCCTCGAACGTGCGTCGATGGGCGACGCCGGCGTACCGGCCTACGCGCGGACGCACCCGCTGACGGTCGAGCGGATCGCCGACATGGACGATCGCGCGCGGCGCGCGCCGTACCGTCAGCCGCGTCAGTCGCCGGAATACGGTTTCGTGCGCGCGCGGCTGCGGATCCTGCAGAACCGTGCGCCGAACGATATCGCGGCCGAAGCGCGGCGGATGCAGCTCGAGATCGACGATCGCACCGCGCCGAACGTCGCGGCGAACGCGTACGGCATCGCGCTGGCGAACGCGCTGCTCGGACAGTACGACGCGGCGGACCGCGCGCTCGCCACCGCGCGCGCAGCGTTCGATGCGCGCGAGCGCCGCGACGGCGATCCGGCCACGGGCTCGCCGAGCCTCGACGTGCTGGCCGCCGACATCGCGCGACGGGCGGGGCGTACCGACGACGCGGTGCGGCTCGCGGCGCTCGCGCAGCGGCGCTGGCCCGCGTCGCACGCGGCGATCGTCGTGCATCTGCAGACGCTGATCGCCGCGCGCCGCTTTGCCGAGGCGCAGACGCTCGCGCGGGCGCAGGCGAGCGCCGATCCCGATCAGCCGGACTGGTGGGACTATCTTGCGAAGGCGAGCGACGGCATGGGCGACGTGCTCGCGCGGCGCCGCGCGCTGGCGGAGAAGCTCGCGCTGGACGGCGCGTGGCCGTCGGCGATTCGCCAGTTGAAGGAGGCGCGCGATGCGAAGGACGTGTCGTTCTACGACCAGTCGATCATCGGCGCGCGACTGCTGGAATTCGAGGCGCGCTACAAGGAAGAGCGCGAAGACGACAAGAACGGGCGCGGCTAGCGGTTAGCGGCGAGCGCGTGCGCGATGTACGCGCCGCGAACGCCGGCCGCGCTGATGAACGCGACGACGAACGCAGCGACGATCGCGCTCAGCGCCCGGCCTCGCCCGCGTTGCCGGCTTCGCTCGCGCGTCGGGCCGGGCTCGTGACGAAGCCGAACCGAGCCGGCACGTCGGTGCCCGCGATCTGCCCGAGCGGCAGCAGCCGAGCGTCGCGCCAGCGCAGCACGGGTGGCGTCGCGTCGAGGTCCGCGCGATCGGCGAACAGCGCGAGGTCGTGGTCGTGCAGCGCGGCGACGCGCGGCCGCGTGCCGGCTTCGACGAACAGCACGCCGCCCGCATCGTCGAGCCATGCCTCGTCGGGCTCGAACGGCGCGCCGGTGTGATCGGTCAGCGACAGCTGTCCGTCGCGCTCGGCGAGCCGCACGATCCACGGCGTATACGCGAGCTCGACGTACACGCGCTGCGGCCCGTTCTGGAAAAACCACTGGCCGTGCGCGTCGCACTCGTAGTTGCGTCCGATGAAAGCGATCAGCGCGGCATGGCGGATCGGCGAACCGAGTTCGCCGGCAGCCTGCGCGGCCTCGTCGCGCAGCCGCCACGTGCCGCGCCGGTCGAGCAGCAGCCAGCCCGTGCAGTGCGGCACGTTCGGCCATTTCGCGAGCGCCTGCTTGACGATGTCATCCATGGTCGACGAATTTGGAGCAATAGCCGAACACGCGCGCCGACAGCCAGTCGAGGCGGCCGGGGAACGGACCGGTCATGAATCCCGCGTGGCCGCCGTGCGCGGGCTGGTCGAGCTCGACGGCCGGCGACACGTCGGCCGGGCCCGGCAGCGCCGATTCGGGCAGGAAAGGATCGTTGCGCGCATTGAGAATCAGCGTCGGCACGTCGATCGCGGGCAGCAGCGGGCGCGTGGTCGCCTGCGTCCAGTAGTCGTTCGCATTCGCGAAACCGTGCAGCGGCGCGGTCACGACCTCGTCGAAGTCGTACATCGTCACCGCGCGCAGCATCGCGTCGCGGTCGAACAGCCCCGGATACTGCTCGAGCTTCATGAGCGCCTTGCGTTTCAGCGTCTTCAGGAAGCTGCGCGTGTACACCATCGCGAAGCCCTGCGACAGCGCGCGGCCGCCCGCATGCACGTCGATCGGCGTCGAGATCGCGGCGGCGGCCCGTACGATCGACGTGTCGCTGCGATGCTCGCCGAGCCAGCGCAGCAGCACGTTGCCGCCGAGCGACACGCCGGCCGCGACGATCGGCCCGCGATGCTGCGCGGCGAGCCGGCGCAGGATCCAGTCGACTTCGGCGCTGTCGGCGAGATGATAGAAGCGTGGCTGCCGGTTCAGTTCGCCGCTGCAGCTGCGAAAGTGCGGCACGACGCCGTGCCAGCCCTTCGCGCGGGCGGCGGCCATCATCGCGAGCGCGTAATGGGAGCCCGAGCTGCCTTCGAGGCCGTGGAACAGCACGAACAGCGGCGCGTCCGGCGGCGGCGCGGCGCTATCGAGATGCGCGACCCAGTCGAGGTCGATGAAATCGTGATCGGGCGTTTCCCAGCGCTCGCGCCGGTACGCGACGACCGGCCGGCGCGCGAACAGCGCAGGCACGATCGTCTGCACGTGGCTGTTCGGCAGCCAGCGCGGTGCGCGATAGCGCAGCAGTTTGTCGTCGTCGGGGGCCTGCGGCCCGGTCAGCGGCGATGTGGGCGGTAAAGCCGTACTCATGATCGCCCCGCGTTCTTCGTTTATTCGTCAGTGCAGCGGGCCCTGCCCGTGACGGATCTTGGCGGCGAACTGCCCGGCCGCCTGCTCGGGAATCGGGCTCGCGTGGATATGCGCGATGCGCCACTCGCCGCGTTCGTGAATCATCACGTACGTCGCGAAAACCATGTCGGGATCGGCCGTCAGATCGGCCTGCTGATGCGCTTCGGCGATCGTGTAGACGACCGTGCCGAGGCTGTCGTAGACGCGGATGTCGAGCGGCTCGATCGTCACCGGACGCGTCGCGAGCCGCGTGCCGAGCCCGCTGCGGATCTGGTCGAGCCCATGCAGATGCTCGCCGTCGGCCCACACGCAGCTGGCGAAATCCTCGTCGATCCACAACGCCAGCAGCGCGTCGAGATTGGCATCGGCGACGGCCTGGTAGTAGGCGTTGAGCGTATCGGCGGCGGCTTCGAAAAGGCGGGCAAAACGTGGCATCGGGGTTATCTCTCGCGCGCGTCGCGCGCCGTATTCAGCGCGGCAGCCCGGGTGGGGCCGCCGCGCACCGGTGAATCGGATTGCCCGGCGCGCCGTGCGACGCCGCCGGTCAAGGTCAGCGCTGCCCGACGAGCATGCCGCGCAAATCGCCGAATACCTGTTCGGGGCCGAGTTCGCGCAGACAATTCAGGTGGCCGAGCGGGCACTCGCGCTCGAAACAGGGACTGCATTCGAGATGCAGCCATTGTACCTTCGCCAGGTCCGACAGCGGAGGAGTGTGGCGCGGATCGGTCGACCCGTACACCGCGACGAGCGGCCGGCGCAGCGCGGCGGCGACGTGCATCAGCCCCGAATCGTTCGTGACGACGGCATTCGCGCGTGCGATCAGCGCGCACGCCTCGGAGAGCGAGGTCTGCCCGCAGAGATTGCGCACGTTCGGCGCGTGATCGGCGATCGCCTGCGCGGCCGCCGCGTCCTTCTGCGAGCCGAGCGCGACGATCTGGGTATACGGGAACGACTGGTGGACGATCGTCGCGAGCGTCGCGAAATGCTCGGGCGGCCAGCGCTTGGCCGGCCCGTATTCCGCGCCCGGGCAGAACACGACGAGCGGCTTGCGCGTATCGAGATTGAAGCGCGCGGAGACGCGCGCCGTCTCGTTCAGGTCCGCGTCGAGGCGCGGCGGCGGCAGCGTCTTCATCGACTCGGGCAGCTTCGCGCCCGGCACGTACGCGAGCGCCGCGTAGTGCGTCGTCATCGGCGGCCGTTCGGCGGACTTGTCGGGGTTCGCGTGACGCACGTTCAAGAGCCCGTAGCGGTGCTCGCCCGTGTAGCCGATGCGCAGCGGAATGTTCGCGAGCCACGGAATCACCGCCGATTTCAGCGAATTCGGCAGCACGTAGGCGGCGTCGTAGCCGACGTCGCGCAGATCGCTCGCGAGCTGCCAGCGGCGCAGCAGCTGCAGCTTGCCGTGCGCGAGATCGGTCGCGTAGACATCGTGGATCTCGGGCATCCGTTCGAGCACCGGCGCGACCCAGGTGGGCGCGACGGCATCGATCGCGATGCGGGGATGGAGTTTCTTCAGCAGCGCAAAGAGCGGCTGCGCCATCAATGCGTCACCGATCCAGTTCGGTGCGATAACCAGCGCTCGACGCATCAGGTCGATTTCCGATGTCGTAATGAAACGCGCCGCGCGAGCGCCGCGTTCGGGTTGCCAGATAGGGAAACGGCGGCGTGCCGGAACAAGCCCGGCTGCGCCGCCTCGTGGATAGCGCGGGCCCGCAGGCCCGATGCGCTCAGTGGCCCTTGACCACCTCGCCGTCGCGCAGCTTGTAGCGCGTGCCGCAGTACGGGCAGCGCGCTTCGCCGTGCGACACGTCGATGAACACGCGCGGATGGGCGTTCCAGCGCGTCATGGCGGGATTCGGGCAGTAGGCGGGGAGGTCCTTCGCCGCCAGCTCGACCAGCGGCATTTCCTTGATTTCACTCATGAGACTTTCTCTTGTCACTCTTCTTGGTGGGGCGGTCGGGGCGTGCGCGCTCAGACCTTGGTCAGCCAGTGCGCGTACTTCGCGTTCTTGCCCGACACGATATCGAAAAACGCCGATTGCAGCTTTTCGGTGACGGGGCCGCGCGCGCCGCTGCCGATCGTGCGGTTGTCGAGTTCGCGGATCGGCGTGACTTCGGCGGCCGTGCCGGTGAAGAACGCTTCGTCGGCCGTATACACCTCGTCGCGCGTGATGCGCTTCTCGATGACTTCGATGCCGGCGTCCTTCGCGAGCGTGATGATCGTGTCGCGCGTGATGCCGTCGAGGCACGACGACAGATCGGGCGTGTACAGCTTGCCGCGGTTCACGAGGAAGAAGTTCTCGCCGGAGCCTTCGGACACGTAGCCGTCGACGTCGAGCAGCAGCGCTTCGTCGTAGCCGTCGGCCGTCGCTTCCTGGTTCGCGAGGATCGAGTTCACGTACCAGCCGGACGCCTTCGCGCGCACCATCGACACGTTCACGTGATGGCGCGTGAACGACGACGTCTTCACGCGGATGCCCTTCGCGAGGCCGTCCTCGCCGAGGTAGGCGCCCCACGGCCAGGCGGCGATCGCGACGTGGATCGTGTTGCCCTTCGCCGACACGCCGAGCTTTTCCGAGCCGACCCAGATGATCGGGCGCAGGTAGCACGACTCGAGCTTGTTCTCGCGCACGACTTCGCGCTGCGCGGCTTCCAGCGTTTCCTGGTCGAACGGCACGTCCATCTGGAAGATCTTCGCGGAATTCAGCAGACGTTTCGTGTGCTCGGGCAGACGGAAGATCGCGGTGCTGCCGTCGGCCGTCTTGTATGCGCGCACGCCCTCGAAGACGCCCATGCCGTAGTGCAGCGTGTGGGTCAGAACGTGGATCGTGGCGTCGCGCCAGTCGATCAGCTTGCCGTCCATCCAGATCTTGCCGTCGCGGTCGGCCATTGACATAGGATTCTCCTGGGATGCGGTTGTGTGCAGCGTTGAGCCGGAAAGACGCTTATTTTAGCGTCATTTGGGGGCGGGCCGGTCGGTCGGCGCAGGTGCGGCGCTATAATCGTCCGGCACCGATTCCAATAACGACGGGCCGTGCCGGCAGGAGGCGCCGGGGTCCGACGAACTGCCCGCCGCGGCCGCTTTCCATGCTCGCTCGATTGTCCCCGACCGACCGCTTCGCCCTGATCCAGGGTGCGCGCGACTATTCCCCGACGCTGATGGCGATCCTGTCCTGGGGGCTCGTCACCGGCATCGCGATGAGCCAGTCGGTCATGACGCTCGGGCAGGCGAGCGCGATGTCGCTGCTCGTCTACGCGGGCTCGTCGCAACTCGCCGTGCTGCCGCTGCTCGCCGCGAAGCTGCCGATCTGGACGGTGCTGCTCACCGCCGCGATGGTCAACATGCGCTTCGTGATCTTCAGCGCCGGTCTCGCTCCCCATTTTTCCTATCTGCCGCTGTGGCGCCGTCTCGCGATCGGCTATTTCAACGGCGACGTGATCTATCTGCTGTTCCAGAAGCAGGGCTTCGCGAACGGCCACGTGCCGGGCAAGGAAGCGTACTTCTGGGGGATGGCGCTCGCGAGCTGGGTGTCGTGGCAGGTGTCGTCGCTCGCCGGCATCCTGCTCGCGAGCTTCTTCCCCGCCAGCTGGGGGCTCGAACTCGCCGGCACGCTCGCGCTGATTCCGATCATGGTGTCGGCGGTCGCGAACCGCTCGACGCTCGCGGCGGTCGCCGTCGCCGGCATCGTGTCGCTCGTCGCGTTCGACCTGCCGTACCGGCTCGCCTTGCCCATCGCGGTGCTCGCCGCGCTCGCGGCCGGCTGCACGGCCGACTGGTTCGTCGAGCGCGCCGACTGGCGCCGCATCCGCACCGAGACGGTGCGCAACGAGGAGGTCGAATGAGCGCGGCGGAAATCTGGATCGTGATCGTCGGGATGACGATCGTCACGGCCGTCACGCGCGCGCTGTTCCTGATCGGCGGCGAGCGCACCGTCCTGCCCGAACGCGCGCAGCGCGCGCTGCGCTATGCGCCGGCCGCCGCACTCGTCGCGGTCGTGCTGCCCGACGTGCTCGAAACGCCGGCCGGCCTGTCGTTCGCGCTGTCGAATCATCCGTTCTACGCGGCGCTCGCCGGCCTCGGCTGGTTCCTCTGGCGGCGCAGCATGCTGGGTACGATCGTCGTCGGCATGGTCGTGTTCACGGTGCTGCGGCTCGTCGTCTGAGGGCCGCCCGGCGGGGTGGCGGCGTCGCAACGGCGGCCGCTGCTATCTATGATGCAGCGCAGTATCGCGCGTGTCGCGGCACGCGATCCCAAATAGGCGGAATTCGCCGCCGCACGAGCCAGTGTGCGGGGTGGATCGGCTAGAATGCCCGTTCGAGATTTTTTACCCGTGCGCGTCATGCGGAGCCGCCAGCCACGGCCGCATCCGGCGCCCTTTCGCGGCAGCCCGCGCACGTCCGGCGTACCCCTTTCCCCATCCACTACTTCAATCAGTCCAACATGAGCCAAGTCAAGCGTCTTACCGACCTGATCGCCGCCGGCCAGCTCGCCGGCAAGCGTGTGTTCATCCGCGCCGACCTGAACGTCCCGCAGGACGATCACGGCAACATCACCGAAGACACGCGCGTGCGCGCCTCGGTGCCGGCCATCAAGGCGGCGCTCGAGGCCGGCGCGGCGGTGATGGTCACGTCGCACCTCGGCCGTCCGACCGAAGGCGAGTTCAAGCCGGAAGACTCGCTCGCGCCGGTCGCGAAGCGCCTGTCCGAGCTGCTCGGCCGCGACGTGCCGCTCGTCGCGAACTGGGTCGAGAACGGCGTGAACGTCGCGCCGGGCGAGGTCGTGCTGCTCGAGAACTGCCGCGTCAACAAGGGCGAGAAGAAGAATTCGGACGAGCTCGCGCAAAAAATGGCGAAGCTCTGCGACGTGTACGTGAACGACGCGTTCGGCACCGCGCACCGCGCGGAGGCCACCACGCACGGGATCGCGAAATACGCGCCGGTTGCGTGCGCGGGCCCGCTGCTTGCTGCGGAACTCGACGCGCTCGGCAAGGCGCTCGGCAATCCGGCGCGGCCGCTCGTCGCGATCGTCGCGGGTTCGAAGGTGTCGACCAAGCTGACGATCCTGAAGTCGCTGGCCGAAAAGGTCGATCAGCTGATCGTCGGCGGCGGGATCGCGAATACGTTCATGCTCGCGGCCGGCCTGTCGATCGGCAAGTCGCTCGCCGAACCGGATCTCGTCGACGAGGCGAAGGCGATCATCGACGAAGCGCGCAAGCGCGGCGCGTCGGTGCCGATCCCGACCGACGTCGTGACCGCGAAGGAATTCTCGCCGACGGCCGCAGCGACCGTGAAGCCCGTCGCCGACATCGAAGCCGACGACATGATCCTCGACATCGGCCCGGACACGGCAAAGGCGCTCGCGAGCCAGCTCGAGAAGGCCGGCACGATCGTCTGGAACGGGCCGGTCGGCGTGTTCGAGTTCGACCAGTTCGGCAACGGCACGAAGACGCTTGCCGAAGCGATCGCGAAGTCGTCCGCGTTCTCGATCGCAGGCGGCGGCGACACGCTCGCGGCCATCGCGAAGTACGGCATCCACGACCAGGTCAGCTACATCTCGACGGGCGGCGGCGCCTTCCTCGAGTTCCTCGAAGGGAAGAAGCTGCCGGCAGTGGAAGTGCTCGAAACGCGGGCGGCCTGAGCGTGGCGGCGCGCGCAGGGGCGACGAAGGCCGCGCGCTCCGCGAAAGCGGAGCTGGCGGCCTGCGCGGGCAAGCGCAAACGCGCGCCCGCGCGGGCGAACCCCGCCCCGCGCGCAGCGGCGGCCGCCGGCGACGCGGCCGTGCAGCACCACGAGATTCAGAACAAAGCGATGCCGGGCCCAAGCACCGGCACGCCCCCCGGAGCGGCCGCCGCTGGGCCTGCCGCATCCGGCTCTCGCAGCGTTTCACCCAGCGCATCCACCTTGATCCAGATGAGGAGTTTCATGCAGCGCGCCACCAAGATAGTCGCCACGATCGGCCCGGCTTCCAGTTCGCCGGAGATTCTGCTGCAGATGATGCAGGCGGGCCTCGACGTCGTGCGGCTCAATTTTTCGCACGGCACGGCCGATGATCACCGCCAGCGCGCCGAAATGGTGCGCGAGGCCGCCCGCAAGGTCGGCCGCGAGATCGCGATCATGGCCGATCTCCAGGGGCCGAAGATCCGCGTCGGCAAGTTCGAGAACGGCAAGACGACGCTGACGCCGGGCCAGCCCTTCATCCTCGACGCGGCCTGCGAACTGGGCAACGACGACCGCGTCGGCCTCGACTACAAGGAACTGCCGCGCGACCTGAAGCCCGGCGACCTGCTGCTGCTGAACGACGGGCTGATCGTGCTGACCGTCGAGCGCGTGCTCGGCGACGAGATCCACACGATCGTCAAGGTGGGCGGCGAGCTGTCGAACAACAAGGGGATCAACCGCCAGGGCGGCGGGCTGTCGGCACCGGCGCTGACGGCGAAGGACATGGAGGACATCCGCACCGCGATGTCGCTCGGCGCGGATCTGGTCGCGGTGTCGTTCCCGAAGAACGCGACCGACATGGAAATGGCGCGCCAGCTCGCGAACATCGCGGGTGCGCCGTACGGCATCAAGCCGAAGATGATCGCGAAGATCGAGCGCGCGGAAGCGATTCCGGCGCTGCAAAGCATCCTCGACGCGTCGGACGGCATCATGGTCGCGCGCGGCGACCTCGCGGTCGAAGTGGGCAACGCGGCCGTGCCTGCGCTGCAGAAACGCATGATCCGGATGGCGCGCGAGTCGAACAAGCTCGTGATCACCGCGACGCAGATGATGGAATCGATGATCCACGCCCCGGTGCCGACGCGCGCGGAAGTGTCCGACGTCGCGAACGCGGTGCTCGACGGCACCGACGCGGTGATGCTGTCGGCCGAGACGGCCGCCGGCAAGTATCCGGTGCAGACGATCGAGGCGATGGCAGCCGTCTGCGTCGAAGCGGAAAAGTCCGAGCAGATCGAGCTCGACAAGGATTTCCTCGACCGCACGTTCACGCGCATCGACCAGTCGATCGCGATGGGCGCACTGTTTACGGCCTACCACCTCGGTGCGAAGGCGATCGTTGCGCTGACCGAATCGGGCGCGACCGCGCTGTGGATGTCGCGTCACTACACGCACGTGCCGATCTTCGCGCTGACGCCGCGCGTCGGCAGCGAGCGCGCGATGGCGCTGTTCCGCAACGTGACGCCGCTCCACGTCGACTTCAACAGCGACCGCGACAGCGCGCTGCAGGCGGCGCTCGAGACGATCGTCAAGCGCGGCTACGTCGCGCACGGCGACATGGTCGTGTTGACCGTCGGCGAGCCGATGGGGCAGGCGGGCGGAACCAACACGCTGAAGATCGTGCGCGTCGGCGAGCACTATTGAGCCGTCGCGGAAGACGCGCCGGCCGGGCGGCCGGCGGCCCGATTCGATCGGGCACCGTTTTTGCTCGGTAAAAGCCGCGCGGGGTGCAGGCCCTGCGCGGCTTTTTTCTTATTTTTGTGCCGATTGTGCGATGCGAACGTAACAAATTGCGAGGCGCGGGCGCCGCGCGGTCGGATTCCGGGGCGCTTCGCGATAAAATGCGGCTATTCGACGCTCAGCCGCGCCGAGCCGCCCGGTCCGACCGGCGCGCGCCGCGCAGGCGTCAGGGCGCACCGGTTTTCATTCCAAGGAGTTCCACAATGCCTCTCGTATCAATGCGTCAATTGCTGGACCACGCGGCAGAGCACGGCTACGGCCTGCCGGCCTTCAACGTGAACAACCTGGAGCAGGTCCAGGCGATCATGGCGGCCGCGGACCAGGTCGGCGCGCCCGTGATCATGCAGGCATCGGCCGGCGCGCGGAAGTATGCGGGCGAGCCGTTCCTGCGCCACCTGATCGAAGCGGCTGTCGAGTCGTATCCGCACATCCCGGTCGTGATGCACCAGGATCACGGCCAGTCGCCGGCGGTCTGCATGGCCGCGATCCGCAGCGGCTTCACGAGCGTGATGATGGACGGTTCGCTCGAAGCGGACGGCAAGACCGTCGCCTCGTACGAGTACAACGTCGACGTGTCGCGCAAGGTCGTCGAGATGGCGCACTCGATCGGCGTGACGGTCGAAGCGGAACTCGGCGTGCTCGGCTCGCTCGAGACGATGAAGGGCGACAAGGAAGACGGCCACGGCGCGGAAGGCACGATGACGCGCGAGCAGCTGCTGACCGATCCGGAGCAGGCCGCCGACTTCGTGAAGCTGACGCAGTGCGACGCGCTCGCGATCGCGATCGGTACGTCGCACGGCGCGTACAAGTTCACGAAGAAGCCGACGGGCGACATCCTGTCGATTCAGCGCATCAAGGAAATCCACGCACGCATTCCGAACACGCACCTCGTGATGCACGGTTCGTCGTCGGTGCCGCAGGAACTGCTCGCCGAGATCCGCGAATTCGGCGGCGACATGAAGGAAACCTACGGCGTGCCGGTCGAGGAAATCCAGGAAGGCATCAAGCACGGCGTGCGCAAGGTCAACATCGACACCGACCTGCGTCTCGCGATCACCGGCGCGATCCGCCGCTACATGTTCGAGAACCCGTCGAAGTTCGACCCGCGCGACTATCTGAAGCCCGCGCGCGAAGCGGCAAAGAAGGTCTGCGTCGACCGCTACCTCGCGTTCGGCTGCGAAGGCCAGGCCGCGAAGATCAAGCCGGTGCCGCTCGAGAAGATCGCCGAGAAGTACAAGTCCGGCGAGCTCGCGCAGGTCGTGCGCTGAGACTGTAGTACGATTTGCCCCGCCGCAAGGCAGGGGCGGGCCGCCCGGCCGGAGCGATTCCGGCGGCGGCCGTTCCGTCCGGCCGAACGAGGGCCGGCCGGCAACCGCGCGGGCGCAGCCGCCCGCCGGTTCGCCGACGTATCGCAAGGCCGCCGTTCCCGCCAGCCGCGGGGAACGGCGTTTCCCTTTTTGTTTGGCTCCTTATCTGCGAAGAGACGATGTCTACCCTTTACGAATCCACGCTCCGCTCGCTGCCGCTCCTCGGTCGCGGCAAGGTCCGCGACAACTATGCGGTCGGCAACGACAAGCTCCTGATCGTCACGACCGATCGTCTGTCGGCATTCGACGTGATCATGGGCGAGCCGATTCCGAACAAGGGCCGCGTGCTGAACCAGATGGCGAACTTCTGGTTCGACAAGCTCGCGCACATCGTGCCGAACCACCTGACCGGCGACGCACCCGAAGCCGTCGTCGCGGCGGACGAGGTCGAGCAGGTGAAGGGCCGCGCCGTGGTCGTCAAGCGTCTCGAGCCGATCCTGATCGAAGCGGTCGTGCGCGGCTATCTGGCCGGCAGCGGCTGGAAGGAATACCAGGCGACGGGCGCCGTGTGCGGCGTGCAGCTGCCGGCCGGTCTGCAGAATGCGCAGAAGCTGCCCGAGCCGATCTTCACGCCCGCGGCCAAGGCCGAGATGGGCGAACACGACGAGAACATCACGTTCGAGGAAACCGAGCGCCGCATCGGCACCGAGCTCGCCGCGACGATCCGCGACATCTCGATCAAGCTGTACAAGGAAGCGGCCGACTATGCGGCCACGCGCGGCATCATCATCGCCGACACGAAGTTCGAATTCGGCCTCGACAACCACGGCAAGCTGTATCTGATGGACGAAGTGCTGACGGCCGACTCGTCGCGCTTCTGGCCGGCCGACCAGTATCAGGTTGGCACGAACCCGCCGTCGTTCGACAAGCAGTTCGTGCGTGACTGGCTCGAGGCGCAGCCGTGGGGCAAGACCGCACCGGCGCCGGCGCTGCCGGCCGACGTCGTCGAGAAGACGGCCGCGAAGTACCAGGAAGCGCTCGAGCGCATCACGGGCCAGCCGCTCGCCTGACGGGGGAATGCACGAAATGAGCGAAGTCCAGACCGCCCACACGCACAGCGCGCCGCTCGTCGGCGTGCTGATGGGTTCGAGTTCCGACTGGGACGTGATGAAGCACGCGGTAGCGATCCTGCAGGAATTCGGCGTGCCGTACGAAGCGAAGGTCGTGTCCGCGCACCGGATGCCCGACGAGATGTTCGACTATGCGGAGAAGGCGCGCGAGCGCGGCCTGCGCGCGATCATCGCGGGCGCCGGCGGCGCCGCGCACCTGCCCGGCATGCTCGCGGCGAAGACGACGGTGCCCGTGCTCGGCGTGCCGGTCGCCAGCAAGTACCTGAAGGGCGTCGATTCGCTGCACTCGATCGTGCAGATGCCGAAGGGCGTGCCGGTCGCGACGTTCGCGATCGGCGAGGCCGGCGCAGCGAATGCCGCGCTGTTCGCGGTGTCGATCCTGTCCGGCACGTCGGTCGACTACGCGAACCGGCTTGCGGCGTTCCGCGTGCGCCAGAACGAAGCCGCGCACGCGATGGTGCTGCCGCCGCTCGAATGACGGGACGGCGCGCGCCGCACGGCACGCGCCGGATTTTCCCTGTGCGGCGGGCGCTTCCCGTTTCCCGTCGCGATCGATCACTGACATGACCGCAACTCCTGATTCCGTTTCCCCGATCCTGCCCGGCGCGTGGCTGGGCATGGTCGGCGGCGGCCAGCTCGGCCGCATGTTCTGTTTTGCCGCCCAGTCGATGGGCTACCGCGTCGCCGTGCTCGATCCCGATCCGGCGAGCCCCGCCGGCGCGGTCGCCGATCGCCACCTGCGCGCCGCGTATGACGACGAGGCCGCGCTGACCGAACTGGCCGCGCTGTGCGACGCGGTATCGACCGAATTCGAGAACGTGCCGGCCGCGAGCCTCGAGTTCCTCGCGCGCACGACGTTCGTCGCGCCTGCCGGCCGTTGCGTCGCGATCGCACAGGACCGGATCGCCGAAAAGCGCTTCATCGAGGCGTCGGGCGTGCCGGTCGCGCCGCACGTCGCGATCGAATCGGCCGCCGCGCTCGCAGCGCTCGACGATGCGGCGCTCGACGCGGTGCTGCCGGGCATTCTGAAGACCGCGCGGCTCGGCTACGACGGCAAGGGCCAGGTGCGTGTGCGCACCGCGCAGGAAGCGCGCGAGGCGTATGCGTCGCTCGGCGGCGTGCCCTGCGTGCTCGAGAAGCGGCTGCCGCTGAAATACGAGGTGTCCGCACTGATCGCGCGCGGCGCCGACGGCCGCTCGGCCGCGTTCCCGCTCGCGCAGAACGCGCACCACAACGGCATTCTCGCGCTGACCGTCGTGCCGGCGCCGGCCGCCGACGACGCGCTCGTCGCGCAGGCGCAGCAGGCCGCGGTGCGCATCGCCGATACGCTCGGCTACGTCGGCGTGCTGTGCGTCGAGTTCTTCGTGCTCGAAGACGGTTCGCTCGTGGCGAACGAGATGGCGCCGCGCCCGCACAATTCCGGACACTACACGGTCGATGCGTGCGCAACGAGCCAGTTCGAGCAGCAGGTGCGCGCAATGACGCGCATGCCGCTCGGCAATCCGCGCCAGCATTCGCCGGCCGCGATGCTGAACATTCTCGGCGACGTCTGGTTTCCGCAAGGCGCGGCAAGCGACGCCGTCACGCCGCCGTGGGACGCGGTCGCCGCGATGCCGACCGCGCATCTGCATCTGTACGGCAAGGAAGAGGCGCGCGTCGGCCGCAAGATGGGCCACGTGAATTTCACTGCCGCGACGCGCGACGAAGCGGTCGCCGCCGCGCATGCGTGCGCGCAGCTGCTGCGCGTGCCGCTCGACTGAGGCGCCGGCCGATGTCCATCGATCTCCCGAAGTCCGTGACGCCCGCGCAGATCGACGCGGCGGCCGCGCTGCTCGATGCGGGGCAGCTCGTCGCGTTTCCGACCGAAACCGTCTACGGGCTCGGCGGCGACGCGGCGAGCCCCGACGCCGTCGCGCGCATCTACGCGGCGAAGGGGCGGCCCGCGAACCATCCGGTGATCGTGCACTTGCCGCCCGGCGGCGATCCCGCGTACTGGGCGGCCGAGCTGCCGGCCGATGCGCAGAAGCTGATCGACGCATTCTGGCCGGGCCCGCTGACGCTGATCCTGAAGCGCCATCCGCGCATTCCGGACGCGGTGAGCGGCGGCCAGGACTCGGTCGGGCTGCGCTGCCCGTCGCATCCGGTCGCGCAGGCGCTGCTCGCTGCGTTCAGCGCGCGGCGCGGCGGTCACGGCGGGGTGGCTGCGCCGTCCGCGAACCGGTTCGGTCACGTGAGCCCGACGACCGCGCAGCACGTGCGCGACGAATTCGGCGACACGGTGCACGTGCTCGACGGCGGCGCGTCCGAAGTCGGGATCGAATCGACGATTCTCGATCTGTCGCGCGGCTTTCCGGCGCTGCTGCGTCCGGGCCACGTGACGCCGCAGCAGATCGCCGACGTGCTCGGTCGTGCGCCGCGGCTGCCGGACGGCAGCGACGCGACTGCGCCGCGCGCGTCGGGCACGCTGAAGGCGCACTACGCGCCGCGCACGCCGCTCGCGCTGCTGCCGTTCGATGCGCTGGAGCCGCTGCTCGCGGCGGCGCAGGCCGACGGCGAACGCGTCGCGCTGGTCGCGCGCGCATCGCGCGCGGGGCGCTGGGCGCAGGCCGACGGCGTGCATTTCGTCGCGGCCCCCGAAGATCCGCAAGCGTATGCGCGCGATCTGTACGGGATGCTGCGCGCGCTCGATCGCGCGCAGGTCGCGCGGATACTCGTCGAAAAGCTGCCCGAGACGGTCGAGTGGATCGCGGTCAACGATCGTCTCGGCCGCGCGGCCGCGGCGTTCGAAGCGAGCGATTGAATCGGGCCGGCCGCGTGCCGTGCGCGCACGTCGGCCCTGTCGTCGTCGCAATGAAAAACCGCCCGACCGGCGAACCGGTCGGGCGGTTTTCGTTGAAGCGTACCGATCGCGCGCCGCTTACTTGCCGACGCCCGATGCCGCGATCTGCTGCTCGACGTACTGCGCGAACAGCGCGTGCAGGCGCGTCGTCGGATGGACGGTGTCCGCGAACATGTACGTCTGGTCGGCGTTCGGCGCCGTGTACGTCTGCGGCGAGCAGAACAGCGACGAGCCGAATGCGCTCGGATCCGCCACGCCGTACTGCGTCGCCGCGGCCACCATCGCCTTCAGGTTGCAGGCCGTATCGGTGTTCGACACCGTGAAGCCGTTCGCCTGATACGCCGCGAGGATGCCGTCCTGCCATTTGAAGGTGTCGAGCAGCACGTACTTGCTCGTGTCGACCTTCAGCGCCTGCAGCGTCGCGGCGAGCGTGCCGTTGAACAGCATCGACAGCTGCGTGAGCGTCGTCTGCGTGCCGCCCTGGAGCGCGAGCGGCGTGCCGCCGATGTCGGGCACGTTCGACACGAACACGTGCGTCGCGCCGGCCGCGACGATCTGCTGCACGAGGCCCGCGAGCTGCTGCGCGGCGAGCCCGATGTTCTGCTGCAGCTGCGTCGGCGTGATCGCGCCGGCCTGCAATGCGGCCACCTGATAGAAGATGTCGTTCGCGCCGCCGTTCAGCAGCACGATCTGGTTCGCGTTGAAGCTGCCGTGCTGCTGCAGGTATTGCTGGATCTGCGCGGCGATCGGCGTCGTCGTCGCCTGCGCGTAGTCGGCGTTCGGCACGCTCGCGGCGGCGTGGCCGATGCCCGGCTGCTGCGTGACGCGCGAGCCGCCCTGCGCGTAGCCGAGGCCGCCCGTCGCCTGCAGCGGCACGCCGAAGCCGCCCTGGTTGGCCGGCTGCAGCGTGTCGCCGTAGTACTGCGCGACGTTCTGCGTCCAGACCTGACCGGGGTTCGTCGTGAAGCGGCCGCCGCCGAACCCGAGCTTGATCTGCGAGTAGGTGCCGACGTCGGACAGGCTGTCGCCGAACGAGACGACCTGCATCTTCACGCCGGAAGGCGGCGTGTTCGACGCGCTGCCGCCGTTGTCGTCGCCGCCGCCGCAGGCGGCGAGCAGCGCGAGCGCCGCGCCGGCGATCGCGACCTGCGCGCCGCGCAGCAAACGGTGGCGGGTGCGCGACGGAAAGTTTCGTTGTGTTTGCATCGATCGATCTCCTCGTAGATATGGCCTTGCATGTTTGCGCATGCCCGCTCAGGTTCGGGCTGCGCGACGGCCGTTGGCTGAAATGGATTATTCGTTGTGTACGCCGGCAAGCGGTGCGCGGCGCGGATCGCGATCGGCCGTGTCGCCGATCTGCGCATGATAAGCGCTCGCCCACTCGGGCGGGCCGACGATCGCGCGCAGTTTGTTGCGCCATCCCTCGACGCGCAGTGCGTCGGCCGCCATCGCGCGCCATTCGTGAAACGTCGCGACGAGCGGGTTGTTCGACTCGAGCCGCTCGACGATGCCGTACTGCGGCGGATCGTCGGGCGCCTCGTCGACATAGCTGCCGAACAGGCGATCCCAGATCACGAGCACGCCCGCGTAATTGCGGTCGATGTAGCGCGCGTTGCGCGCATGGTGCGCGCGATGGATCGACGGTGTGTTGAACACGTATTCGAGCCAGCCGAGCTTGCCGATCGCCTGCGTGTGCACGAAGAACTGGAACGCGAGATTGATCAGCACGATGCCGACGATCTGCTGCGGCGGAAAGCCGAGCACCGCGAGCGGCAGCCAGAACACCCACATGCCGGCGACCGGATACATGAGGCTCTGGCGAAACGCGGTCGAGAAGTTCATCCGCTCGGACGAGTGATGCACGACGTGCGCGGCCCACAGCCAGCGCACGCGATGGCTCGCGCGATGAAACACGTAGTAGAGGAAGTCCTGCGCGACGAACAGCACCGCGAACGACAGCCAGCCGTCGTGCCAGGTGAACAGGCGATAGCGGTCGTAGCAGTACGCGTAGACGGGGATCACGAACACCCACGCGAGCTTGTCGGCGCCCTGATGCATCAGCGCGAGCGCCGCATTGCAGAGCGTGTCGCGCCATGCGTACACGTGGTCCTGCGGACGCGTGCGTGCGAGGTACCACGCCTCCCAGCCGATGCAGAGCAGGAAGACGGGCGCCAGCGCGAGCAGAAGCCATTCGACGTCGAATCGCATGGGCGTGTCTCCTCCTTTCCCCTGCAAGCCGTGAGGCCGGGCGTGTCGCCCGTTGTAGATATCGGTCAGGCCAACAGCCTACGCAATCGCCACCGGCTAGGCGAGAGGGCAGCGTAGAGGGTTCCCTCTGAGGATAGGGTTTTCACCGAAGCCGCGCCGGGCGTGGGCGGGCGGTGCGGCCCCGTTTCGGCGAGGCCGCGTTCGTCAGTGCGCGCCCGCGTAGATCCACTCGAGCAGCGTGTCGTGCGCGGCACGTGCGGCTTCGGCATGATCGTCGTTGATGAAGCTGACGACCACGTAGCTCTGGCCGTCCGCGCCCGCGACGTAGCCGGCGATCGCGCGCACGTCGCGCAGCGTGCCGGTCTTGATATGCGCGTTGCCAAGCACGCCGGCGTTGGTCAGCCGGTTCTTCATCGTGCCGTCGATGCCGGCGATCGGCAGCGAGTCGATGAATGCCTGCGCGACCGGGCTCGCGTTCGCGGCCTGTAGCAGCGCGGCGAGCGACAGCGCGCTCACGTGTTCGTCGCGCGACAGCCCCGAGCCGTTGTCGAGCACGAGGTCGGGCATCGCGATGCCGTTCTTCTGCAGGAACGCGCGGATCACGCGGCTCGACTGCTCGGGCGTCGCGGGCGGCTTGCCGGCGACCGCGCCGATCGTCAGGAACAGATTGCGCGCCATCACGTTGTTGCTGAACTTGTTGATGTCGTACACGACGCTGCCGAGCACCGGGCCGTGATGTACGGCGATCGGCCGCGCGGCGCTCGGCACCTTGCCTTCGGCGACCGGCCCCGCGATCGTGCCGCCGTCCTGCTGCCAGAGCGCGAGGAAGCCGCGCGCGAAGAACGTCGTGTGATCGAGGATCGCGAGATTGGTCGTGCGCGCGCCGCAGCGCAGCGGGTAGTCGCCGGCGAACGACGCGGTCAGCATCGCGCCGTCGGCGTTCAGCGTGGGGCGTGCGGCGGCCGCCGCGCTCGCGCACGAGCCGCTGCCTTCGTACAGCTGGTTGTCGATCGACAGGTTCGCGAGCGGCGGCAGCACGTCGACGGCGACCTTGCCGTCTTCGCCCGGCGTGACGGTAAACGAGATCGCCTTGAACGCGTACAGCAGCGGGTCGGGGCCGACGTTGTACGGCGCGCTCACGTCGTCGTCGAACGACGGCAGGTCGCGCGTCGACGCGGCGAAATAGCTCTTGTCGAGCACGAGGCCGCCGGCGACGCGCTTGATGCCGGCCTTGCGGATCTTGTCGACGAGGTCGATCAGCTCCTCGGGCACGAGCTTCGGATCGCCGGTGCCCTTGATGTAGAGATTGCCCTGCAGCGTGCCGTCCGGATCGACCGGGCCGTCCGCATACGCGGTCGTGCGCCAGCGGAAGTCGGGGCCGAGGATCGACAGGCCCGCGAACGTCGTGACGAGCTTCATCGTCGATGCGGGCAGCATCGGCCGATTCGCGTTCCACGCGATCAGCGGCTGCGGATCGCCGACGCGCTCGACGACGACGCTCATCGCCGACGCCGGTACCTTCGCGCGCTGCAGTGCGACGAGCACGGACGCCGGCAGGCCGGCGTCGCGCGCGGCCGCCGAGACGACCGGCGCGCGTCGCGCGTCCTTGTGGGGTTTCTTGCGGGCGTGTGCGGCGGGCGCGAACGCGAGCGCCGTGCAGGTGGCGACGACGGCGGCCGCGCGCAGGCAGACGCGTGCGCGCGGGGCGAAGCGGGTGGAGAGAGCGGAAATCGGCATGGACGAATACGGGAAAAGCGGGAGCTCGGGCAAGGCGCGCGGCGCGCCGAAGCGCACATTGTAGAGACAAGTGCGACAAGTACGACGAAATCGCGGAGGGCGCGCGCGGTCGCGCGCAGGATTCGCGGCGCTACAATGGGCGGCATCTGTCACTCGTCCCATGGATGCGATTCCGATGCGGATTCTGCTTGTCGAAGACGACCGGATGATTGCCGAAGGCGTGCGCAAGGCGCTGCGCTCGGACGGCTTCGCGGTCGACTGGGTGCAGGACGGCGAGTCGGCGCTCACGGCGCTCGGCGGCGAGTCCTACGACCTGCTGCTGCTCGATCTCGGCCTGCCCAAGCGCGACGGCATCGACGTGCTGCGCACGCTGCGCGCGCGCGGGCTGTCGCTGCCGGTCCTGATCGTCACCGCGCGCGATGCGATCGCCGATCGCGTGAAGGGGCTCGACGCGGGTGCCGACGACTATCTGGTCAAGCCGTTCGATCTCGACGAACTCGGCGCGCGGATGCGCGCGCTGATCCGCCGGCAGGCCGGGCGCAGCGAGTCGCTGATCCGCCACGGCGCGCTGACGCTCGATCCGGCATCGCACCAGGTGACGCTCGACGGCGCGCCGGTCGCGCTGTCCGCGCGCGAGTTCGCGCTGCTCGAGGCGCTGCTCGCGCGGCCGGGCGCCGTGCTGTCGAAGAGCCAGCTCGAGGAGAAGATGTACGGCTGGGGCGAGGAAATCGGCAGCAACACGGTCGAGGTCTATATCCACGCGCTGCGCAAGAAGCTCGGTTCGGACCTGATCCGCAACGTGCGCGGGCTCGGCTACATGGTCGTCAAGGAAAGCTGACGCGTGAGGTCGATTCGTCATCAATTGCTGATCTGGCTGCTCGCGATCGTCGTCGCGGGCGTGAGCGTCGCGGGCTGGCTGATCTACCGGCAGGCGCTGGCCGAGGCGAACGAGCTGTTCGACTACCAGCTCCAGGAAATCGCCGCGGCGCTGCCGTCGGAGCCGTTCTCGCAGGTGTTCGGCTCGCGCACCAACGGCGACGAAGGAATCGTGATCCAGATCTGGAATCGCAACGGCGTGCTGATGTACTTCTCGCATCCGCGCGCGCCGATCGCGCCGCGCGCGGAGCTCGGCTTCTCGACAGAGCGCACCGATCGCGGCGAGTGGCGCGTGTACGGCGCGATCGTCGGCGACAACGTCGTGCAGCTCGCGCAGCCGCTGTCGGTGCGCAACCGGCTCGCGGCGAACGTCGCGCTGCGCACGCTCTGGCCGCTGATCGTGCTGCTGCCGTTCCTCGGCGCCGCCGTCTGGATGATCGTCGGCCGCGGGCTCGCGCCGCTCGGCCGCGTGACGCGCGCGGTCGAAACGCGCCGGCCCGAGGCGCTCGATCCGCTGCCCGACGCGCGGCTGCCGCTCGAGGTGCAGCCGCTCGTGCGCGCGCTGAACGGGCTGCTCGCGCGGCTGTCGGGTGCGCTCGACACGCAGAAGGCGTTCGTCGCCGATGCCGCGCACGAGCTGCGCACGCCGCTCGCGGCCGTGCAGATCCAGGCGCAGCTCGTCGCACGCGCGAAGGACGATGCCGCGCGCCGCGAGGCGCTCGACGATCTGCAGCACGGCGTCACGCGCGCGACGCGGCTCGCCGAGCAACTGCTCGCGCTCGCGCGCGCCGAACCCGACGCGGGCGCGGTGCGCGAACCGGTCGACCTGCAGACGCTGCTCGCCGAATGCGTGGCCGCGCACGCACCGCTCGCGCAGCGGCGCAACATCGACCTCGGCTTCGAGGAAACGCGCGCGGCGACCGTCGTCGCCGACGTCGGCGCGCTGCGCGTGATGTTCGGCAACCTGCTCGACAACGCCGTCAAGTACACGCCCGACGGCGGGCGCATCGACGTTTCGCTGACGCGCGACGCGGCCGGCCGCGCGTGCGTGCAGATCGGCGACAGCGGCCCCGGCATTCCGGCCGAAGAGCGCGAGCGCGTGTTCGACCGCTTCTATCGCGACAGCTCGGCGCGCGCGCGCACCGACGTGTCGGGCAGCGGGCTCGGTCTCGCGATCGTCAAGCGTGTTGCCGCGCAGCAGGGCGCGACCGTGTCGCTCGGCGATGCGGCGGCGGGCGGCCTGCTCGTCAGCGTCGTGTTCCGCGACGCCGAGATGCCCGCGCAGGCGCCGCAGCAGCCCGCGTCGGTGTAAGGCGCGCGGCAGGCGGCTTAAGTTGCGCTTAAGGCTGATTAAGCCTCCTTTAAGTCAGCATCGTTACGCTGCGACGTAACAAAAGAGGAGGTCCTACGATGAACACCCGATTCCTTGCGCGCAGCGCCGTCGCCGTCGCAGTGGCCGCCGCGCTGTCCGCCGGCTACGTCGCCGGCACGCGCCGCGCCGATCCGCAGATCATCGCGCCCGCGCACGCGGCGGCGATGATGCCGGCCGAAGCGGCCGCGAAGACCGGCATCCCCGACTTCTCCGGGCTGGTCGAGACTTACGGTCCGGCGGTCGTCAACATCAGCGCGAAGCACGTCGTGAAGCAGGTTGCGCGGCGCGTGCCGCAGCCGCAGCTGCCGATCGACCCGAGCGATCCGTTCTACCAGTTCTTCAAGCGCTTCTATGGACAGGTGCCGGGCATGGGCGGCGACGCGCAGCCGGACGATCAGCCGAGCGCGAGCCTCGGGTCGGGTTTCATCATCAGCCCGGACGGATACATCCTCACGAATGCGCACGTGATCGACGGCGCGAACGTCGTCACGGTGAAGCTGACCGACAAGCGCGAGTACAAGGCGAAGGTCGTCGGCTCCGACAAGCAGTCCGACGTCGCGGTGCTGAAGATCGACGCGACCGGCCTGCCGACCGTGAAGATCGGCGATCCGGCGCAGAGCAAGGTCGGCCAGTGGGTCGTCGCGATCGGCTCGCCGTACGGCTTCGACAACACGGTCACGTCGGGCATCATCAGCGCGAAGTCGCGCGCGCTGCCCGACGAGAACTACACGCCGTTCATCCAGACCGACGTGCCGGTCAACCCCGGCAACTCGGGCGGCCCGCTGTTCAACCTGCAGGGCGAGGTGATCGGGATCAACTCGATGATCTATTCGCAGACGGGCGGCTTCCAGGGCCTGTCGTTCGCGATTCCGATCAACGAAGCGATCAAGGTGAAGGACGAGCTCGTGAAGACCGGGCACGTAAGCCGCGGCCGGCTCGGCGTCGCGGTGCAGGGGCTGAACCAGACGCTCGCGAGCTCGTTCGGGCTCGCGAAGCCGGACGGTGCGCTCGTCAGCTCGGTCGATCCGAACGGCCCGGCCGCGAAGGCCGGCTTGCAGCCGGGTGACGTGATCCTGTCGGTCAACGGCACGCCGGTCGTCGATTCGACGACGCTGCCGTCGCAGATCGCGAACCTGAAGCCGGGCTCGAAGGCCGACCTGCAGATCTGGCGCGACAAGGCGAAGCAGTCCGTCACCGTCACGCTCGGCGCGATGACCGACGCGAAGCTCGCGTCGAACGACGGCGGCCCCGTCGAGCAGGGGCGCCTCGGCGTTGCGGTGCGGCCGCTGACGCCGCAGGAGCGCAGCGCCGATAACCTGTCGCACGGGCTGATCGTCCAGCAGGCCGGCGGCCCGGCCGCGAGCGCCGGCATTCAGCCGGGCGACGTGATCCTGGCCGTGAACGGCCGCCCCGTCACGAGCCCCGAGCAGCTGCGCGAAGCGGTCAAGAGCGCGGGCAACAGTCTTGCTCTGCTGATCCAGCGCGATAATGCACAAATCTTCGTGCCGGTCGATCTGAGCTGACCGTGCGCGCGCCGCGGGCCGGTTCGGCCGGCCGCGGCGCGCGCCGCCGACGTCCGCGCATCGCCGCGGCCCCCGTATGTGTTCCGACCCAAAGGAGAGAGCCATGCAATATCTACGCAACGTGTCCCGAATTGCCGTCGCCGTCGCGCTGAGCGCCGGCCTCGCAGCCGCCGCGACCGGCGCGTACGCGCAGTCGTCGGACGGCCTGCCCGAAGCGACCCAGCAGGGCGACATCAGCTTCGTGTCGGGCGGCATCGGCAAGGATCAGTCGACGGCGTTCGAGCGCAACGAATCGGCGTGGCCGCTCGCGCTGCGCTTCACGGGCAAGGGCGGCGAATATCTGGCCGACGTCCACGTGCGGATCGTCGACGGCAAGGGCAACGAGGTGCTGAAGACCGACGCGCGCGGGCCCTACATGCTCGTGAAGCTGCCGCCGGGACGCTACACGGTGCACGCGTCGTATCAGGGCAGCGACGAAACGCGCGCGGTCACGGTCGGCGCGAAAGGCGGCGCGAAGGCCGCGTTCCAGTGGAGTGCACAGTAACGCGGGCCGCGGCCCCGATCGCGCAATCGCACGAAGTTTCGCCCATAATGAAAGCCACGGCGTTCGCGCCGTGGCTTTTTCGTTTCCTGCGCGCGGGCCGCGCGCCGCTTCGCCCGAAGGAGAAACGATGTCCGATGCCGCCGCCCCTCGCCTCGAAATCGTGCTGAACCGCCATCGCGTGCGCGTGATCCATCGCGGCATCACGTACGCGGACTCGCACGGCGCACTGACCGTGCGCGAAGCCGGGCAGCCGGACGTCCACTATCTGCCGCGCGGCGACGTCAACATGAGCAGGCTCGTGCGCTCGGCCACGACGGCGACGTGTCCGGTGAAGGGCGCGGCCGTCTACTTCAATCTGCAAACGGAAGACGGCGTGATCGAGGACGCCGCATGGAGCTACGAGTCGCCGGCGGCAGCGGCGCTCGCGCTCGCGCAGTACGTCGCGTTCGACGTCGCGCGGATCGACAGTCTCGTCGAAACGTCGTGAAGCGTCGTGCGCGGATCGCGGAGGCGTCATGGAACTGAACGACACGTTATGCGTTGCGCTTGCGCCGGCCGTCGTGCGCGACGCGCTCGAGGACGTCGCGCTGCTGCGCGCGAGCGTCGACCATTGCGAATCGTTCGTGAAGCGGGCGCGCGACGAATTCGCGCTGACGATCACGGTGCCGCACGGCACGCTGCGCGGGCGCTATGAGGTGCGTGTGCACGTCGCGGCCGAGCACGGCGACGCGGAAGGGCGGCCGCGCCGGATGCTCGGTTTCCATGCACGCGCGGAGGGCCTCGGCGCGCTGCGCGGCCAGATCGACGTCGTGCTGGCGCCGGACGACGCCGGGGACGCGACCTGCATCGAGTACCGCGTATGGGCGACCGCGACGGGCCCGCTCGCCGAACTGCCGGCGCGGCAGATCGAGAACGCCTTGCGCGACTGCATCGACGACTTCTTCCGCGAATTCTGCGCGATCGTGCAGGCGAAGCACGGGCTCGCGCCGAACCGTGCCCGCGCGGCCGCGCCGCGCCGCGCGCACGTGTTCCTGCGTCCGGCCGCGCTGACGGCCGCGGCAAAGCGCCCCGCGTCGCCGCATCTGGCCGGCGCGTCGGGCGGCCGCGCTGCCGGCGCGCTTCATCATCGCCAGGCCGGGCCGGTGCCGCTGTGGGCGTGGGTCGCGATGATCGTGTTCGTCGCGCTGCTGCTCTACGTCGCGCGCTGGTTCAACGGCGGCTGATCACACTCGCGCGGCCTGCCCCGCGACGCGCTCGCCGTCACGGCCGCGCGTCGCTGCCGATGCCGCGAAACTGTTTCCGATACGCGGACGGCGACGTGCCGAGCGCACCCGCGAAATGCTGACGCAGCGACACGCTCGAGCCGTATCCGGCCGCCTGCGCGATGGCGTCGATCGACTGGCTGGTGGTTTCGAGCAGATGCTGCGCGCGTGCGAGGCGCTCGGCCTGCAGCCATGCGGTGACGGTCGTGCCGGTCGCCTGCCGGAAGTGGCGCGTGAACGTGCGCCGGCTCATCAGCACGCGCGCCGCGAGCGAATCGACGCTGTGCGCGGCGTCCAGGTTCGCGCGGACCCAGTCGAGCAGCGCGGCGAGGCGCGTATCGCGCGGATGCGCGGCGACCGGCTGCGGCACGTACTGCGCCTGGCCGCCCTGGCGGTGCGGCGGAATCACGAGACGGCGTGCGATCCGGTTCGCGGCGTCCGAGCCGAAGCGGCGCCGTACGACGTGCAGGCAGCAGTCGAGGCCCGCGGCCGTGCCGGCCGAGGTCATCAGGTTGCCGTCGTCGACGTAGAGCACGTCGGGATCGAGCTTCACGCGCGGAAAGCGTCGCGCGAAATCGTCGGCCCACGCCCAGTGCGTGGTGGCCGGGCGGCCGTCGAGCAGGCCGGCCGCGGCGAGGACGTATGCGCCGAGGCAGAGGCCGACCAGCTGGGCACCGCGTGCGGCGGCCGCGCGAACGGCGTCGAGCAGTTCGTCGGGCGGCATTTCGTCCTCGTCGCGCCAGCTCGGCACGATCACGATGTCCGCATCGAGCAGCCCGTCGAGCGTGTAGGGGGCGACGATCGTGAAGCCGCCCGTCGTCGCGAGCGGGCCGCGATCGGCGGAACACACGCGGAATTCGAACGCGGGCGAGTCGGCCGCATCGCGCTCCTTGCCGAACACGACCGACGGCACCGACAGATGAAACGGGCTGATGCCGTCGTACGCGACGACGGCGACGACGGTCGCGGCGGGCGACGAAGCGGTGGTCATGCGGGGCTCCGGAATGACGATGGCCCGATTCTAACGAAGAACGCGAATCGGGCCATGGAGTGGAAGCGGGTGTTGGGCGGCAAGCCAGGCCGGGACTGAAGCTGAAGCTCAAGCCGAGGCGAAGCGGAAGCCGAAGCCGAGCCGAAGCCGAAGCCGAAGCCGAGCCGAGCCGAGCCGAGCCGAGCCGGCCGCCCGCCTCAGTCGTCCTTCAGCATCGCCGGGCTGCAGCGCAGCATGTCGAAGCAGCCGTCGACCAGCTTCTCCGCATGCTTTTCCGCATCGATCTCGTCCGGCAGCATCAGCATGTCGCGCACGAAGCCGCTGACGAGCGTATGCAGCATCAGCGTCGCGCGCCACGTGTCGAGCCGCTCGGGCAGCAGCTCGAGCCGCACGGCCATCGCGAGATCGGCGTCGATCGCGTGCAGCGCCTCGCTCATCCCCGCGCGGTTGCGCAACAGCAGCGGCTCCATGTCGGCCACGTACTCGCACTTCATGAACAGGATGCTGAACACGCGGCGCAGCTGCGAATCGCGCTGCACGCCGAGCAGGCACCAGATCAGGATCTTGCGCACCTTCTCGAGCGGATTGCTGCCCGGCGCGTCCGCCGGCATCCGCTTCAACTCGTCGATCGGCAGCAGCACGCGGTCGAACATCGCGTCGAACAGGTCGCTCTTGTTCGCGAAGTGCCAGTAGATCGCACCGCGCGTCACGCCCGCGTGCTGCGCGATGTCCGCCAGCGACGTATGCGATACGCCTTTTTCGAAGAACACGTGCTCGGCGGCATCGAGAATGCGGTTGCGCGTCTCGAGTGCCTCCTCCTTGGTGCGTCTGACCATGTGCAGGCCTGAATCTGAATCGATGAGTGGTAAACCGGGGCCGGGCCCCTCGTCGCGCGCGCCCGAACGGGCTATGCTTGCGACTGGTAACAATTCGTAAGACTTCGCGCTTGGCACGGCGCGGATGGTCTTTTTACATACATCCATGAATGTATATACAATACCACCCTACGATCGAATGACCAAAGTGGCAATCAGTTAATATCCCACTCTGCTGATTCCCGCCTAAGTACCAGTCCGCAGTTTGCGGCGCCTTGCCGGCACGGAGGTTTCGTGCCGCTTGTTGTATCCAGCAGTCCAGTAATTCAGGTGTTCGATCTGCGCCGCGAGGCGCATCCGTGCCGTGCTCCGGGGTCGGGCGCCGCACTCATTCCATTGGTTATACACAGAGGTCGCTCCATGCGCGTCGAACGGGTTCCATACCGCTTACTCACTGTCGCGACGGCCGCCGTTTTCCTGGCCGCGTGCGGGAAAAAAGAATCGGCACCGCCGCCGCAAACGCCGGAAGTCGGCGTCGTCACGGTCCAGCCGCAAGCCGTACCGGTCTTCACCGAACTGCCTGGCCGCACCAGCGCCTTCCTCGTCGCGCAGGTGCGCGCACGGGTCGACGGCATCGTGCTGCGCCGTGAATTCACCGAAGGCAGCGACGTCAAGGCCGGTCAGCGCCTCTACAAGATCGACCCGGCACCGTATATCGCCGCGCTGAACAGCGCGAAGGCGACGCTCGCGAAGGCGCAGGCGAACCTCGCCACGCAGAACGCGCTCGTCGCGCGCTACAAGGTGCTGGTGGCCGCGAACGCGGTCAGCAAGCAGGACTACGACAACGCGGTGGCCGCGCAAGGGCAGGCCGCCGCCGACGTCGCGGCCGGCAAGGCGTCGGTCGAGACCGCGCAGATCAACCTCGGCTACACGGACGTCGTGTCGCCGATCACCGGCCGTGTCGGCATCTCGCAGGTGACGCCGGGCGCGTACGTGCAGGCGAGCCAGGCGACGCTGATGTCGACCGTGCAGCAGCTCGATCCGGTGTACGTCGACCTCACGCAGTCGAGCCTCGAGGGGCTGAAGCTGCGTCAGGACGTGCAGAGCGGCCGTCTGAAGACGACCGGCCCCGGTGCCGCGAAGGTGTCGCTGATCCTCGAGGACGGCCGTACCTATTCGCAGCCCGGCAAGCTGCAGTTCTCCGACGTGACGGTCGACCAGACGACCGGCTCGGTCACGATCCGTGCGGTGTTCCCGAACCCGGGCAAGGTCCTGCTGCCGGGGATGTTCGTGCGCGCGCGCATCGAGGAAGGCGTGAACGACAACGCGTACCTGGTGCCGCAGATCGGCGTCACGCACGACCAGAAGGGCCAGGCGGTCGCGATGGTCGTCAACGCGAACAACAAGGTCGAGCCGCGCACGCTGACCGCGACGCGCATCGAAGGTCAGAACTGGGTCGTCGAAAGCGGGCTGCAGCCCGGCGATCGCGTGATCGTTCAGGGTGTCGACAAGGTGCGTCCGGGCGCGACCGTGAAGGCCGTTCCGGCGCAGCTCGCGTCGGCGCCGAACGACGCGTCGGGTGCCGCCGCGCCGGCCGCCGCCGCACCGGCTTCGGCCGCCGCAGCATCGAGTGCCGGCGCGTCGGGCGCGCCGGCTAGCGCCGCCGCGGCGTCGTCCGCCGCCGCTTCGGGCGCGCAATAACAGGGAGCCTGTTTCATGGCAAAGTTTTTTATCGATCGCCCGATCTTCGCGTGGGTGATCGCCATCATCCTGATGCTGGCCGGGGTTGCGGCGATCTTCACGTTGCCGATCGCGCAGTACCCGACCATCGCGCCGCCGTCGATCCAGATCAGCGCGAACTATCCGGGTGCGTCCGCGAAGACGGTGGAAGACACGGTGACGCAGGTGATCGAGCAGCAGATGAGCGGGCTCGACAACTTCCTGTACATGTCGTCGACCAGTGACGACTCGGGCACCGCGACGATCACGCTGACCTTCGCGCCGGGCACCAACCCGGACATCGCGCAGGTCCAGGTGCAGAACAAGCTGTCGCTCGCGACGCCGATTCTGCCGCAGGTGGTTCAGCAGCTCGGTCTGAAGGTGACGAAGTCGAGCAGCAGCTTCCTGCTCGTGCTGGCGTTCAACTCCGAAGACGGCAGCATGAACCGCTACGACCTCGCGAACTATGTCGCGTCGCACGTGCAGGATCCGATCAGCCGTCTGAACGGCGTCGGTACCGTCACGCTGTTCGGCTCGCAGTACGCGATGCGCGTGTGGCTCGACCCGGTCAAGCTGACGAACTACGGGCTCACGCCGGTCGACGTGACGTCGGCGATCAGCGCGCAGAACGTGCAGGTCGCCGGCGGCCAGATCGGCGGCACGCCCGCGAAGCCCGGCACGCTGCTGCAGGCGACGATCACCGAGGCGACGCTGCTGCGCACGCCGGCCGAGTTCGGCAACATCCTGCTGAAGGTGAACCAGGACGGCTCGCAGGTGCGTCTGAAGGACGTCGCGCAGATCGGCCTCGGCGCCGAAAACTACAACTTCGATACGAAGTACAACGGCCAGCCGTCCGCGGCGCTCGGCATCCAACTCGCCACGAACGCGAACGCGCTCGCGACCGCGAAGGCCGTGCGCGCGAAGGTCGACGAGCTGTCGAAATACTTCCCGCACGGGCTCGTCGTCAAGTATCCGTACGACACGACGCCGTTCGTGAAGCTGTCGATCGAGGAAGTGGTCAAGACGCTGCTCGAAGGTATCGTGCTCGTGTTCCTCGTGATGTATCTGTTCCTGCAGAACCTGCGGGCGACGATCATCCCGACGATCGCGGTGCCGGTCGTGCTGCTCGGTACGTTCGCGATCATGTCGCTCGTCGGCTTCTCGATCAACACGCTGTCGATGTTCGGCCTCGTGCTCGCGATCGGTCTGCTCGTCGACGATGCGATCGTCGTGGTCGAGAACGTCGAGCGCGTGATGGCGGAAGAGGGGCTCGGGCCGAAGGAGGCGACACGCAAGGCGATGGGCCAGATCACCGGCGCACTCGTCGGCGTCGCGCTCGTGCTGTCCGCCGTGTTCGTGCCGGTCGCGTTCTCCGGCGGTTCGGTCGGCGCGATCTACCGGCAGTTCTCGCTGACGATCGTGTCCGCGATGGTGCTGTCCGTGCTCGTCGCGCTGATTCTGACGCCGGCGCTGTGCGCGACGATCCTGAAGCCGATCCCGCAAGGCCATCACGAAGAGAAGAAGGGCTTCTTCGGCTGGTTCAACCGCACGTTCAACGCGAGCCGCGACAAGTACCACGTCGGCGTGCACCACGTGATCAAGCGGTCCGGCCGCTGGCTGATCATCTATCTGGTCGTGATCGTCGCGGTCGGCCTGCTGTTCGTGCGGCTGCCGAAGTCGTTCCTGCCCGATGAAGACCAGGGCCTGATGTTCGTGATCGTGCAGACGCCGTCCGGCTCGACGCAGGAAACCACGGCGAAGACGCTCGCGAACATCACCGACTATCTGCTCAAGGACGAGAAGGACATCGTCGAATCGGCGTTCACGGTGAACGGCTTCAGCTTCGCGGGCCGCGGCCAGAACTCCGGTCTCGTGTTCGTGCGCCTGAAGGACTACGCGCAGCGTCAGCACGCGGACCAGAAGGTGCAGGCGCTGATCGGACGGATGTTCGGCCGCTACTCGGGCTACAAGGACGCGATCGTCATTCCGTTCAACCCGCCGTCGATTCCGGAACTCGGCACGGCCGCCGGCTTCGACTTCGAGCTGACGGACAACGCCGGTCTCGGCCACGACGCGCTGATGGCCGCACGCAACCAGCTGCTCGGCATGGCCGCGAAGGATCCGACGCTGCAGGGCGTGCGTCCGAACGGCCTGAACGATACGCCGCAGTACAAGGTCGACATCGATCGCGAGAAGGCGAACGCGCTCGGCGTGACGGCGGATGCGATCGACCAGACGTTCTCGATCGCGTGGGCGTCGAAGTACGTGAACAACTTCCTCGACACCGACGGCCGGATCAAGAAGGTGTACGTGCAGTCCGACGCGCCGTTCCGGATGACGCCGGAAGACCTGAACATCTGGTACGTGCGCAACGGCTCGGGCGGGATGGTGCCGTTCGGCGCGTTCGCGACCGGCCACTGGACGTACGGTTCGCCGAAGCTCGAGCGTTACAACGGCATTTCGGCGATGGAAATCCAGGGTCAGGCCGCACCGGGCAAGTCGACCGGTCAGGCAATGGCCGCGATGGAAGCGCTCGCGACGAAGCTGCCGACCGGCATCGGCTACTCGTGGACGGGTCTGTCGTTCCAGGAAATCCAGTCGGGCTCGCAGGCGCCGATCCTGTACGCGATCTCGATCCTCGTCGTGTTCCTGTGTCTGGCGGCGCTGTACGAGAGCTGGTCGATTCCGTTCTCGGTGATCATGGTCGTGCCGCTCGGCGTGATCGGCGCGCTGCTCGCCGCGACGCTGCGCGGTCTGGAAAACGACGTGTTCTTCCAGGTCGGCCTGCTGACGACGGTCGGTCTGTCCGCGAAGAACGCGATTCTGATCGTCGAGTTCGCGCGCGAACTGCAGATGACGGAGAAGATGGGGCCGATCGAGGCCGCGCTCGAAGCGGCGCGTCTGCGGCTGCGCCCGATCCTGATGACGTCGCTCGCGTTCATTCTCGGCGTGCTGCCGCTCGCGATCAGCAACGGCGCGGGTTCGGCGAGCCAGCACGCGATCGGTACGGGCGTGATCGGCGGGATGATCACCGCGACGTTCCTCGCGATCTTCATGATCCCGATGTTCTTCGTGAAGATCCGTGCGATCTTCAGCGGCGAGAAGGAAGACGTCGACGAGGCGCTGCGCCTGGCTCAGGAGCACTCGCACCACGAAGAGAAGCCGGGCAACGGCGACGAAGGCAACAAGGGACAGTGATGATGCAAAAACACGCTTTGACTGCAATCGCGGTCGCGCTCCTTGCCGCAGGCTGCACGTTGGCGCCGCACTACACGCGGCCCGACGCGCCCGTCGCGCAGGCGTTTCCGTCCGGCGGCGTCTATGCGACGCAGCCGGGCGCTGCCGGCGCGCGCAGCGCGAACGGCCAGGCGGCGACCGCCATCGGCTGGCGCGAATTCTTCGTCGATCCGCGCCTGCAGCGGCTGATCGAGATCGCGCTGAAGAACAACCGCGACCTGCGCGTGTCGGTGCTCAACATCGAGGCGGCGCGCGCGCAGTATCAGATCACGCGCGCGGGCCTGTTCCCGACGCTCGACGGTACGGGCACCGGCAATATCCAGCGCACGCCGCAGGGCGTGTCGCAAACGGGTGCGCCGTATATTTCGCGCGTCTACAACGTCGGCTTGTCGGCGTCGTGGGAGCTCGATCTGTTCGGCCGCGTGCAGAGCCTGAAGGACCAGGCGCTCGCGCAGTATCTGTCGACTGCGTATGCGCGGCAGGCCGCCGAGATCTCGCTCGTGTCGCAGGTCGCGGATCAGTATCTGACGCTGCTGTCGACCGACGACCTGCTGAAGGTCACGGAAGACACGCTGAAGACGGCGCAGGCCTCGTACGACCTGACGAAGCTGCAGTTCGACAACGGCACGGGCTCCGAGCTCGAGCTGCGTCAGGCGCAGACGGTCGTCGAGCAGGCGCTCGCGAACCAGCAGGCGCAGGCGCGCGCTCGTGCGCAGGCGCTCAACGCGCTGGTGCTGCTGATCGGCGAGCCGCTGCCGGACGATCTGCCGCCGGGGCTGCCGCTCGATGCGCAGAACCTGCTTGCCGACGTGCCGGCCGGGCTGCCGTCGGATCTGCTGACGCGCCGTCCGGACATCATGCAGGCCGAGCAGACGCTGCTCGCCGCGAACGCGAACATCGGCGCGGCGCGCGCGGCATTCTTCCCGCGCATCTCGCTGACGGGCGCGTTCGGCACCGCGAGCCCCACGCTCGGCGGGCTGTTCAAGGCCGGCACCGCGGCGTGGTCGTTCGCGCCGCAGATCACGATGCCGATCTTCGAAGGCGGGCAGAACATCGCGAACCTGAACCTCGCGAACGTGCAGAAGCGCATCGAGATCGCGAACTACGAGAAGGCGATCCAGAGCGCGTTCCGCGAAGTGGCCGACGGTCTGGCCGCGCGCGGCACGTACGATCAGCAGATCGCCGCGCTCGAGCGCAACACGCATGCGCAGCAGCGCCGCTTCGATCTGTCGGACCTGCGCTACAAGAACGGTGTCGACAGCTATCTGTCGGTGCTGACCGCGCAGACCGATCTGTACACCGCGCAGCAGGCGCTGATCAATGCGCGGCTCGCGCGCTGGACGAACCTCGTCGATCTGTATCGTGCGCTCGGCGGCGGCTGGATCGAGCGGGCCGGCGAGACGCCGCGCGCGCCCGATCAGACGGTCGATTACGACAAGGCCTCGGCGCCTGCGTCGGCGTCGGCTGCGGCGACGAACGGGTAAGCGTAAGAGCGGGCGGCGCGCGCCGCTCGCTTCACTTCGCTTCGACGAGACGCTGCCGGGTCGAGATCGCGGATCGCCGCGCCGGCAGTCGATGAAAACGCCACGGACGTGAGTTCGTGGCGTTTTTTTATGCGGCGTGTGCGGCGTGTGCGGCGTGTGCGGCGTGTGCGGCGTATGCGACGTTAGGCCGTGTGTGTGGTGCCCGTGCGCGCGTGCGCAAGCCGTGCCGGCACTCGTCGACGCGCGCGTCGTGTGCCCGGTGCCGCGCTCGCGCGCTTGCGCAATCCCACAATCGCGCGATCGCACGACCGCAGGCCGACGCCCGATCTTCATACTCCCAAACAAAAACGCCACGGTTTCACCCGTGGCGTCTGGGTCGATCGCGGCGCCGCGTCGCGGCGCATGCGTTGTTCGATCAGTGATGCGCGTCGACGGCCTGTCCGTCGAAGTCGTGGCCGGCGCGACGGATTTCGCATTTCGCGTCCTTCTCGCCCTTCACGCCGTTGAACACGAGGTTCAGGATCACGGCCGACGCGGATGCGAGCAGGATGCCGCTATGCAGGATCGGTGCGAGCGCCGGCGGCAGCTTCGAGAAGAAGTGCGGCGACACGACCGGCACGAGGCCCATGCCGATGCTGACCGCGACGATGAACAGGTTGTGGTGGTTCTTCACGAAGTCGACCTTCGACAGCACCTTGATGCCGTTGGCGGCGACCATCCCGAACATCACGATGCCGGCCCCGCCGAGCACGAACGGCGGCACCGAGGCGACGACCTGCGCCATCTTCGGGAACAGGCCGAGCAGCACGAGGATCACGCCGCCGGTCGCGCACACGAAGCGGCTCTTCACGCCCGTCACGCCGATCAGGCCGACGTTCTGCGAGAACGACGTATGCGGGAACGAGTTGAAGATTCCGCCGATCAGCGTGCCGAGGCCGTCCACGCGCAGCCCGCGCACGAGACGATCCTGATCGACCGGGCGCTCCACCATGTCGCCGACCGCGAGGAACATCCCGGTCGATTCGATGAACGTGACGAACATCACCGTGACCATCGTCGCGATCGACAGCGGGTCGAAGTGCGGCCAGCCGAAGTGGAACGGCATCACGAAACCGACCCACGGCGCGACCGATACGCCGTCGGTGTTCACGCGGCCGAGTGCGAACGCGATCACGAAGCCCGCGACGATCCCGAGCAGCACCGAGATGTTGGCGACGAAGCCGCGGCCGTACTTGTTGATCAGCAGGATCAGCGTGAGCACGAGCAGCGACAGGCCGAGGTAGACCGGGCTGCCGTATTCGGGGTTGCCGACGCCGCCTGCCGCCCAGTTGATTCCGACTTCCATCAGCGACAGCCCGATCACCGAGATCACGGTGCCGACGACGACGGGCGGGAAGAACCGCAGCAGCTTGCCGATCATCGGCGCGAGCACGATGCCGATGATGCCGGCTGCGATCGTCGAGCCGAAGATGTCGAGAATGCCGAGGCCGGGGTTCGTGCCGATCGCGATCATCGGGCCGACGGCCGCGAACGTGCAGCCCATGATCACGGGCAGGCGGATGCCGAAGATCCACAGGCCGAGCGTCTGAATCAGCGTGGCGATGCCGCACGAAAACAGATCGGCGCTGATCAGGAACGCGATCTGGTCTTTCGGCAGCTTGAGCGCGCCGCCGACGATAAGCGGCACGGCGACGGCGCCGGCGTACATGACGAGGACGTGCTGCAGGCCGAGCGTTACAAGCTTGCCGGTCGGCAACACCTCATCGCACGGATGGACCGTGTTCGATTGCATCTGTCTCACTCCATGATCTTGTTTTCGGGGTGATACGAAGTTATGCGGAATGCACCGGCGTCACAAGAGCACTGGGTTCTATTCCGTTCTTTGCTGGTTCGATATGCCAATTCGGCATGAGACGAGATGTCGATCATGGGGAAACGCCGCTGGAGTGAGGTTCTACGGTTTTATAGCTGTCCAAAATTGGGCGGCCCCCCATGTCAAATATCGGCAACCTTATGATGTGTATCGCGCGGTCCGCATAGTCCCGAAATCGCCTGCACGAAAAGCGCATCGGGTTAACCCGCGAACCGCCGTTTTGCCGCGCGGTGCAACCGATTGCTGCCCGCCGCCGCGCAGGCGACGCGCATCGCGAAAATCCGGGCGGCATCACGATCCCGCTATCATCGACATCCGTTCATTCGAATCCTGATCCCGTCATGCGTCTGCTCGGCATCGACCTCGGCACCGGCTCCGTCAAACTCGTCACGATCGATGCCGACGGCGTCGAACGCGCGGTCGCGAGCGAACCGTATCCGTTGTCGTCGCCGCGACCGGGCTGGGCCGAGATCGCGCCCGAGACGTGGTGGGACGCGCTGCTGCGCGCGGCCGCGCGTTTGCCGGCCGACGAACGCGCGCAGGTCGTTGCGATCGGCTTGTCGGGCCAGATGCACGGCGTCGTGCTGATGGACGCGGCCGCGCGTCCGGTGCGGCCGGCGCTGCTGTGGCCCGACACGCGCGCGGCGCGCGAAGCAGAGGCGGCGCGCTGGCCGGACGCGCCGAATCCGGTCGCGCCCGGAATGGCCGGCCCGCTGCTGTGCTGGCTTGCCGCGCACGAGCCGGACACATTGCGTGCCGCGCGCTGGGCCGTGCAGCCGAAAGACTGGCTGCGCGTCGCGCTCGGCGGCGAGGTCGCGGCCGATCCGAGCGATGCGTGCGCGACGGCGCTTGCGTCGCCCGACGGCGCGTGGGATCGCGCGCGGATCGAGGCGCTCGCGTTGCCGGCCGACCGCTTCGCGCCGGTACGCGCGTCGGCCGCGCGCTGCGGCGCACTCGACGCACGCGCCGCGGCCGCGCTCGGGCTGCCGGCCGGCGTGCCGCTCGCGACCGGCGCCGGCGATACCGCGTGCGCGGCGCTCGGCAGCGGGCTCGTCGCGTCCGGCGACGCGTTGCTGACGACGGGCAGCGGCGGCCAGATCGTCGTGCTCGCCGACGCGTTGCCGCCTGCGCGGCGCGGGCTGCATCGCTATCGTGCGGCGGCGGGCGGTGGCTATTACACGATGGCGGCGATGCAGAACGTGGGACTCGCGCTCGAAGCGGTGCGCGGCTGGCTTGGCTATCCCGACTGGGCCGCCGCCTACGACGACGCGTTCGCGCAGCCGCCGTCCGAGCGGCTCTGCTTCCTGCCGTATCTGACCGGCGAGCGCTCGCCGTGGATGAATCCCGATGCGCGCGGCGGCTGGCTCGGCCTCGCGCTCGGCGACACGCGTGGCGCGATGATGCGTGCCGCATTCGATGGCGTCGCGTTCGCGCTGCGCGCAGGGCTCGACGCGATCCGCGATGCGAACCGTGACGATCCCGTCGCGTCGTTGCGCGTCGCGGGCGGCGGCTCCGTCGATCCGCGCTGGCGGCAGCTGCTCGCCGATGCGCTCGGCGCGTCGCTCCACGCGCTCGAATGTCCGAATGCGGCGACGCGCGGCGCCGCGCTGCTCGCGGGTCTCGCGATCGGCCACTGGAGCGAATCGGCATTGCCCGCGCTCGCACCGGCCGCGTCGCCGGTTGCCGCGCCGCGCGACGATCGCGCGCTCGCCGCGCGGCACGCGCGCTTCGTCGATCTGTATGCGCGCACCGATGCGTGGTTCGCGACGGGCGTTTAAACTCGGGCACTTGTCGTTTTGCGCCACCGATGACGCATCGTGGCAAGCCGGCGACTGATTAGCGCACGCACGGCGCGCCGCGACGCGCGATCATGGCGAGCACCCGATTTTTCCGCAGGCCGGCGCGCGATGCCGCGCGGCGCGGAATGGAACCGGAGTCGACGCGGCGCCGCGCCGCGCCGGACCGACATTCAACAAGGAGTCACACGATGAAGACGAAAGCAGCGATTGCATGGAAGGCGGGCGCGCCGCTGACGATCGAGGAAGTCGATCTCGAAGGCCCGCGCGCGGGCGAAGTGCTGATCGAGGTGAAGGCGACCGGCATCTGCCACACCGACTACTACACGCTGTCGGGCGCCGATCCGGAAGGCATCTTCCCGGCGATCCTCGGCCATGAAGGCGCGGGCGTCGTCGTCGACGTCGGGCCGGGCGTCGGCACGGTGCGCAAGGGCGATCACGTGATTCCGCTCTACACGCCCGAATGCCGCGAGTGCAAGTTCTGCCTGTCGCGCAAGACCAACCTGTGCCAGAAGATCCGCGCGACGCAGGGCAAGGGCCTGATGCCCGACGCGACCTCGCGCTTCTCGCTCGACGGCAAGCCGCTGTTCCACTACATGGGCACCTCGACGTTCTCGAACTACATCGTCGTGCCGGAGATCGCGGTGGCGAAGGTGCGCGAGGATGCGCCGTTCGACAAGATCTGCTACATCGGCTGCGGCGTGACGACGGGCGTCGGCGCGGTGGTCTACTCGGCGAAGGTCGAGGCCGGCGCGAACGTCGTCGTGTTCGGTCTCGGCGGGATCGGGCTGAACGTGATCCAGGGTGCGAAGATGGTCGGCGCGGACAAGATCATCGGCGTCGACATCAATCCGAAGCGCGTCGAGCTCGCGAAGAAGTTCGGCATGACGCATTTCATCAACCCGAACGAAGTCGAGAACGTCGTCGACCATATCGTGCAGCTGACCGACGGCGGCGCCGACTACTCGTTCGAATGCGTCGGCAACGTGAAGCTGATGCGCCAGGCGCTCGAGTGCACGCACAAGGGCTGGGGCCAGTCGTTCATCATCGGCGTGGCCGCGGCCGGCGAAGAGATCAGTACGCGTCCGTTCCAGCTCGTGACGGGCCGCGAATGGAAGGGCTCCGCGTTCGGCGGCGCGCGCGGCCGCACCGACGTGCCGAAGATCGTCGACTGGTACATGGAAGGCAAGATCAACATCGACGACCTGATCACGCACACGCTGCCGCTCGAGCGGATCAACGAAGGCTTCGACCTGATGAAGAAGGGCGAGTCGATCCGCTCGGTCGTGCTGTACTGACCGACGGAGCGCGATCATGCTCGAACTCGTTTCATCGCATGCGTGCCACGGAGGCGAGCAGCGCTTCTATCGTCACGATTCGACGACGATCGGCCTGCCGATGAAGTTCTCCGTCTATTTGCCGCCGCAGGCCGCACACGGTCGCGTGCCGGCGCTGTTCTATCTCGCCGGGCTCACCTGCACGGAGGAGACGTTCGCGATCAAGGCCGGCGCGCAGCAGTATGCGGCGCAGCACGGTCTCGCGCTCGTCGCGCCCGACACGAGCCCGCGCGGTGCGGGCGTGCCGGGCGAAGCCGATGCGTGGGATTTCGGCGTCGGCGCAGGCTTCTACGTCGATGCGACCGAAGCGCCGTGGTCCACGCATTACCGGATGGAGACCTACGTGACGCGCGAGCTGCGCGAGATCGTCACGGCCGAGCTGCCGATCGACGGCGCGCGGCTCGGCATCTTCGGCCACTCGATGGGCGGGCACGGCGCGCTGACGCTCGCGCTGCGTCATCCGGACCTGTACCGGTCGGTGTCGGCGTTCGCGCCGATCGCGGCGCCGACGCGCTGCCCGTGGGGCGAGAAGGCGTTCTCGGGCTACCTCGGCGCGGATCGCGAAGCGTGGAAGCAGCACGACGCGAGCGAGCTCGTCGCGCGTGCGGATGCGCCGAAATTCGCGGACGGCATCCTCGTCGACCAGGGCCTCGCCGATCAGTTCCTCGCGAACCAGCTGAACCCCGACGTATTCGAAGCCGCGTGCGCGAAGGCCGGCCAGCCGCTCACGCTGCGCCGCCATCCCGGCTACGACCACGGGTATTACTTCATCTCCACGTTCATCGCCGATCACATCGCGCATCACGCACGTGTGCTGATGCGCTGAGCCGCGGCGTGTCACGTACGTGGCACGTCGCGTCGCGCGACGCGGCGCCGATAAAAAAACGCCGGCACTGCCTTCGGGCATGCCGGCGTTTTTTGTTTGTTTGCCTCGACGGGCCGCCGCCACGCAGGCCGGTGCAGTTCAGCGCCGCCGCAACAGGCTCGCGCCGTACACGAGCCCCGACAGCGCGGTGATCCAGAAGCTCGTCGGCCAGTCGGTGTGATACGCGAGCACGATGCCGAGCCACGCTTCGAGCAGCGCGAAGAGCGCGGCGAGCAGCACGCCGGTCGACAGGCGCGTCGACACGTTTTGCGCAGCGGCGGCCGGGCCGACGAGCAGCGTGAACACGAGCAGCACGCCGACGATCTGCGTCGCGGCAGCGACCGCGAGCGCGCACACCGCAAGGAACAGCACCGACACCGTGCGCAGCGACACGCCCTTCGCTTCGGCCAGCTCCGGCTGCAGCGACGCGAACAGCAGCGGCCGCGCGATCAGGGCGAGCGCGACGAGGCTCACCGCGCCGATGCCGGCGAGCACGGCGAGCGTGTCGTGGCTGACCGCGAGCACGTTGCCGAACAGCAGCGCCGTGACCTGCGTCGCGAACGACGTGTAGAAATGCAGGAACAGCAGGCCGAAGCCGAGCGCACCCGACAGGATCACGCCGATTGCGACGTCGCGGCCCGCGAGCCGCTCGCCGAGCGCGCCCATCGCGATGCCGGTCGCGAGCGTGAAGCCGACCATGCCCCAGATCGGCGAGATGCCGAACAGCACGGCGCCCGTCGCGCCGGTGAAGCCGACGTGCGACAGCGCGTGGCCGGCGAAGGTCTGCCCGCGCAGCACGAGGAAGTAGCCGACGATGCCCGCGAGCACCGCGACGATCCCCGACGCCGCGAAGGCGTTGATCATGAAATCGTATTCAAACATCGTGCGAATGCCCGGGGTGCGCGTGTCCGTGATGAGCGTGATGAGCGTGGCCGCTGCCGTGCGCATGGCCGCCGTCGTCCTCGTGTTCGTGGTCGTGCTTCTCGATCTCGACGTCGCCCGACATCACGAAGATCTTGCCGTTCACGCGCATCACGTCGATCGGCGATCCGTAGAGGCGCGACAGCACGGGCTTCGTGATCACCTCGTCGACGGTGCCGAGCGCCGCGACGCCGTTGCCGAGATACAGCACGCGGTCGAGCGCGTTGAGCAGCGGGTTCAGTTCGTGCGCAGAGAACAGCACGGTGATGCCGAGCTCGCGCTGGACCTTGCGCACGAGTTCGACGACGCCGCGCTGGTGGTTCGGATCGAGGCTGATCAGCGGCTCGTCGAGCAGCAGCAGCTTCGGATTGCCGAGCAGGCATTGCGCGAGCAGCAGGCGCTGGCGCTCGCCGCCCGACAGTTCCGACAGCGGCCGGTGCGACAGCGCGCGGCCGCCGACCAGATCGAGCACGCGGTCGACGTCGCGCCGCGTCGCGGCGCTCGTGTGCGGCAGCCCCCAGCGATGACCGTCGGCGGCCATCGCGACGAAGTCGTAGCCGCGCATCCGGCGGTTCGCGAGGCCGCTGCGGATCTGCGGCATATAGCCGATCGACGCGTTGCCGCGCGCGACCGGCAGGCCGCCGACCGACAGCGTGCCGCCGGCGACGGGCACGAGCCCGAGCACGGCGCGCATCAGCGTCGTCTTGCCCGCGCCGTTCGGCCCGAGCACGCCGACGAATTCGCCCGGTTCGATCGAGAAGCTGACATCGCGCAGGATCGTGCGTCCGCCCAGTTCGAGCGTGACGCGATCGAGCGCGAGTGCGTGGGGGGTCGGTGTCATGGCTTGCCGGTGGAAAGCGCATGGCCGAGCGCGTCGAGCTGCGCGGCCATCCATTGCTGGAAGGTCTTGCCGGCCGGCTGCGTCTCGGTGACGCTGACCGTCGGCACGCCGCTGTCGTGCGCGATCTTCAGCATCCGCTTGGTCATCGCTTCCTCGGCCTGGCTGTTGTAGATCAGCACGCGAACGCGCTTGTCGCGCAGATCCTTCTCGAATGCGGCGACGTCCTGTGCGCTCGCCTCGGTGTCGTTCATCGTCGCGAGCTGGAAGCGCTGGTTGCGCATCTCGAGGCCGATCGCGTCGGCCATGTAGCCGAACACGGGCTCGGTGGCCGTCACGGGCACGCCCTTGTACTGCGCGCGCAGCGCGGCGATCTTGTCGTCGACGGACTTCAGCGATGCGATGAACTTCTGCAGGTTCGCGTCGTAGTCGGCCTTGTTGGCCGGATCGACGCGGCCGAGCTCGGCCGCGATCGCGCGCGCGGCGGCCGGCATCGTCGCCGGGTCGTACCAGAGGTGCGGGTTGTCGCCGGCCTTCTTGCCGACCAGGTCGGCGACGACGATCGTCGCGCGCTTCGCTTGTTTCGATGCGCCGAGCAGCTTGCCCATCCACGGATCGTAGGCGGCGCCGTTGTAGATCACGAGCTGCGCGTGCTGCAGCGCGCGGGCCGTCTTCGGGCTTGCCTCGAACAGGTGCGGATCCTGATCGGGATTGCTGAGGATGCTCGTGACCGCGACGTGGCTGCCGCCGATCTGCGTGACGACGTCGCCGTAGAAATTCTCCGCGGCGACGACATTGACGGGCGCGGCCTGCGCGAGCGCGGGCGCCGCGAGCGACAGCGCGGCGACGCCGGCGGCGAGCCAGCGCAGCGCGCGCGACGCGGGGGAACGACGAACGGGCGACAGGGCGCGCAGCGGCGCGCGCTTCAGGGCAATAGACATGGAACTCCTCGTTGGAAGGGCGGCGCATGCGCCGCGCGATCGACGTCAGCGCTGGGCGGGCTTGCGCTTGCAGTGGCCGCACAGGCCGCTCAGCTCGACGACCTGGTGATGAACCTCGAAACCGTGCGCGGGCTCGGTCGACGACAGCTGCTTCGCGAGCTCGCCGCCGGGAATCTCGACGGTGTCGCCGCACGCGTCGCAGATCAGGAACTGGCCTTCGTGCGGCACGCCGATTTCGCAGCACGCGAAGAACGCGTTTTTCGACTCGATGCGATGGATGAAGCCGTGCTCGACGAGGAAGTCGAGCGCGCGGTAGACGGTCGTGGGCGGCACGCGGCCGCGCGTCGGCTCGAGTTCGGCGAGCAGATCGTATGCGCCGATCGGACGCTGCGCGGCGAGCACGCGCTCGTAGACCTGGCGGCGCAGCGGCGTCCAGGCGAGCCCGTGCTCGGCGGCGAATGCGTCGGCCCGGGACAGCCGGGCGGCGAGGGAGGAGGAGGTAGCCATGGCATCAAGCAGGCGATGAAACTGAGTATGGCGATGATATAACGTATCGCGCCGCCGTGCAGCGCCGATTTCCGCCCCGTTTCTGCTTCCGCGCGCCATCCGGCGTCGTTTCCGTCACGCCCGCCGCACCGCATCGACGCGTCACCCGCGTTATTCCGCCTCCATCGCCGTACCGCGGCCGCACACCGCCGTGCGGCGGCGCATCATCGAAAGCTGTCGTTCCGCCTTGACAGAGCGAATCGCGTATCCGATCATTCGACCACTAACAGAGCAATTGTTCGGGTCGCGAGCGTTCGCTCACTTCGCGGCCGTCGTACAGCAGAACGAACCGGAGACAACCCGTGAGACTGGAAGACAAGGTCGCGATCCTGACGGGCGCCGCCAGCGGCATCGGCGAAGCGGTCGCGCAACGCTATCTGGACGAAGGCGCGCGCTGCGTGCTCGTCGACGTGAAACCGGCCGGCGGCTCGCTCGCACGGCTCATCGAAGCGCATCCCGGCCGCGCGGCGGCCGTCACCGCGGACGTCACGCGCCGCGACGACATCGAGCGCATCGTCGCGACCGCGGTCGAGCGGTTCGGCGGCGTCGACATCCTGTTCAACAACGCGGCGCTGTTCGACATGCGCCCGCTCCTCGACGAATCGTGGGACGTGTTCGACCGGCTGTTCGCGGTCAACGTGAAGGGCATGTTCTTCCTGATGCAGGCGGTCGCGCAGCGGATGGTCGAGCAGGGGCGCGGCGGCAAGATCGTCAACATGTCGTCGCAGGCCGGCCGTCGCGGCGAGGCGCTCGTCTCGCACTACTGCGCGACGAAGGCGGCCGTGATCAGCTATACGCAGTCGGCCGCGCTCGCACTGGCGCCGCACCGGATCAACGTCAACGGCATCGCGCCGGGCGTCGTCGACACGCCGATGTGGGAGCAGGTCGACGCACTGTTCGCGCGCTACGAGAACCGGCCGCTCGGCGAAAAGAAGCGGCTCGTCGGCGAGGCGGTGCCGCTCGGCCGCATGGGCGTGCCGGCCGATCTGACCGGCGCCGCGCTGTTTCTCGCGTCGGCCGATGCCGACTACATCACCGCCCAGACGCTGAACGTCGACGGCGGCAACTGGATGAGCTGACATGAAGCCGCTCGCCTGCGCCGTCCGCCGGCCTGCTGCCGAACATCCGCGCAGCGCGCCGTGCGCGCGCGTCGCCGCACGAGGGCGCGGATGATGGCCGAGATCGTCGTCGCGGGAGAACTGCTCGCCGAATTCGTCGCCACCGAGCGCGGTCGGTCGTTCGATACGCCGGGGCTGTTCGCCGGGCCGTTCCCGAGCGGCGCGCCCGCCATCTTCGCCGATCAGGCCGCGCGCCTCGGTGCACGCGTCGCCTACGCGGGCTGCGTCGGGCGCGACGCCTTCGGCGACGCGATCGTCGCGCGGCTCGCGCACGACGGTGTCGACGTCGCGCGCATCCGCCGCGTCGCGCGTCCGACCGGCACCGCGTTCGTCGCGTATCGCGACGACGGCTCGCGCAGCTTCGTCTATACGCTGTCGACGAGCGCGGCCGCGTGCCTCGATGCGTCCGACGTCGACACGTCGATGTTCGACGGCTGCCGCTACTTTCATGTGATGGGCTCGTCGCTGACCGGCGAATCGGCGATCGCGGCCGTGCGGCGCGGCGTGATCGAGGCCGCGCGCGTGGGCGCGAAGGTGTCGTTCGATCCGAACGTGCGGCCCGAGATGCTGAGTTTCCGGCCGATGCGCGCGGCGCTCGACGAGATGCTGGCCGCATGCCATCTGTTCCTGCCGAGCGAAGCCGATCTGCCGTTCTTTTGCGGCCCGCAGCCGCCCGAACGCGCGATCGCCGCATTGCTCGCGACGCATCCGCTGCTCGAGCGCGTCGTGCTCAAGCGCGGCGCGGCCGGCAGCGTCGCGTTCGAGCGCGCGCATCGCGTCGAGGCGCCGGCGTACGCGGTCGACGAAGTCGATCCGACCGGCGCCGGCGACTGCTTCGGCGGCACGCTGGTCGCAAGCCTCGTCGCCGGCGTGCCGCTCGATGCGGCGCTGCGCCGCGCGAACGCGGCCGGCGCAATCGCCGTCACGCGGCGCGGGCCGATGGAAGGCAACAGCAACGCGGCCGAGATCGCGCGTTTTCTGACCGAGCGGGGTGTCGGATGTCCGGTATGACGACGACCGTCGAACGCGCGCACGCCGCGCACGCGCAGGCCGTGCTGCGCATGATCTTCGATGCGAATCGCGCGGATGCGCAGCGCGGCATCTATGCGGTCTGCAGCGCGCATCGTCTCGTGCTCGAAGCCGCGTGCGAGGCCGCGCGCGCGGACGGCTCGCCGCTGCTGATCGAAGCAACCTGCAACCAGGTGAACCACGTCGGCGGCTACACGGGCATGACGCCTGCGGATTTCCGCCGCGACGTCGACGCGATCGCCGCACAGTGCGGGCTCGCGCCGTCGGCGCTCGTGCTCGGCGGCGATCATCTGGGCCCGAACCCGTGGCGGCATCGGCGCGCGGCCGATGCGATGCGCGAGGCCGCCACGATGGTCGCCGCGTACGTCGAGGCCGGATTCGAAAAGATCCATCTCGACGCGAGCATGCCGTGCGCGGACGATCCGCCGTCGCTCGACGATCGCACGATCGCCGCGCGCGCCGTGCAGCTGTGCCGCGCGGCCGAAGAAGCCGGCGCGCGGGCGGGCGTCGCCCCCGTCTACGTGATCGGCACCGAGGTGCCGACGCCCGGCGGCGAATCGGGCGGCGACGCGATCGCACGCATCGCGGTCACGCGTGCGGACAGCGTGGCCGCGACGCTCGACGCGCATCGCGCGGCCTTCGCCGCGGCCGGTCTCGACGATGCGTGGATGCGCGTCGTCGCGATCGTCGCGCAGCCGGGCGTCGACTTCGACGATCGCCGCGTGCTCGACTACGACAGCGCGAAGGCCGCATCGCTCGGCGCGAGCATCCTGCGCACGCCGCGCCTCGTGTTCGAGGCGCACTCGACCGACTACCAGACCGAGCATGCGCTCGCGGCGCTCGTGCGCGACCACTTCGCGATCCTGAAGGTCGGGCCGGCGCTGACGTTCGCGCTGCGCGAGGCGCTGTTCGCGCTGAGCTTCATCGAGGACGCGCTGATCGACGACGCGGCGCAGCGCTCGCGCCTGCGAGACGTCGTCGACGACGCGATGCGCGCGCAGCCCGAGCACTGGGCGCCGTACTACCGTGGCGACGAAGCGGAGCAGCGCCTGGCGCGCCAGTTCAGCTACAGCGACCGCATCCGCTACTACTGGCTGCAGCCGACCGTTGCCGCGGCGGTCGAGCGGCTGTTCGGCAATCTCGCGCGGCAGCCGGTGCCGGAGACGCTCGTCGCGCAATGGCTGCCGGACGTCTACGCGGCATGCCGCGCGGGCGCGCTTGCACAGGAGCCGCGCGCGTGGGTGCGCCACCGGATACGCGACGTGATCGCGCACTATGCGCGCGCGTGCGGGATGCAGCGGCCGGCGTGACGGGCCGTGAAGGAAGCGACGCAACACCGACCTCGATAATCACAGACATAAGGAGACATGCCATGCAACGAAAGATGCTTGCCGCCGCCGTACGCCGTTTCGCCGGCGCCGCGTTCGCGACGGCCGCATGCGCCGCGTCCGCCGGCACGCTGACGATCGCGACGCTGAACAACCCCGACATGATCGAGTTGAAGAAGCTGTCGCCGGCCTTCGAGAAGGCGAACCCGGACATCAAGCTGAACTGGGTGATCCTCGAGGAGAACGTGCTGCGCCAGCGCGCGACGACCGACATCACGACCGGCAGCGGGCAGTTCGACGTGATGGCGATCGGCACCTACGAGACGCCGCAGTGGGGCAAGCGCGGCTGGCTCGCGCCGATCACCGGGCTGCCGGCCGACTACGACCTGAACGACATCGTGAAGACGGCGCGCGACAGCCTGTCGTACAACGGCCAGCTGTATGCGCTGCCGTTCTACGTCGAGAGCTCGATGACGTTCTACCGCAAGGACCTGTTCGCGGCGAAGGGGCTGAAGATGCCCGACCAGCCGACCTACGACCAGATCGCCGAATTCGCGGACAAGCTGACCGACAAGTCGAAGGGCATCTACGGGATCTGCCTGCGCGGCAAGGCCGGCTGGGGCGAGAACATGGCCTACGTGTCGACCGTCGTGAACACGTTCGGCGGCCGCTGGTTCGACGAGAAGTGGAACGCGCAGATCAACTCGCCGGAATGGAAGAAGGCCATCACGTTCTACGTGAACCTGCTGAAGAAGGACGGCCCGCCGGGGGCGAGCTCGAACGGCTTCAACGAGAACCTGACGCTGACCGCGTCCGGCAAGTGCGCGATGTGGATCGACGCGACGGTCGCGGCCGGCATGCTCTACAACAAGCAGCAGTCGCAGGTCGCCGACAAGATCGGCTTCGCGGCCGCGCCGGTCGCCGTCACGCCGAAGGGCTCGCACTGGCTGTGGGCGTGGGCGCTCGCGATCCCGAAGACGTCGAAGCAGCAGGACGCCGCGCGCAAGTTCGTCGCGTGGGCGACGTCGAAGCAGTACATCGAAATGGTCGGCAAGGACGAGGGCTGGGCGTCGGTGCCGCCGGGCACGCGCGCGTCGACCTATCAGCGCGCCGAATACAAGGCCGCCGCGCCGTTCTCCGATTTCGTGCTGAAGGCAATCGAGACGGCCGATCCGAACGATCCGTCGCTGAAGAAGGTGCCGTACACGGGCGTCCAGTACGTCGGGATTCCCGAGTTCCAGTCGTTCGGCACCGTGGTCGGCCAAGCGATCGCCGGCGCGGTCGCGGGGCAGATGACGGTCGACCAGGCGCTCGCCGCCGGGCAGGCCGCCGCGGACCGCGCCGTGCGGCAGGCCGGCTACAGGAAGTAACGCGACGCGCGCCGTGCGCGAATGCGTGCGGCGCGCCTCGCCGAAGCGGCAACGCGGGCCGGCCGTTCGCGCCCGCGTCTCAACCGGAGGGACTCCGATCATGCGTCATTTGCGTCTTCCCCTGAATCACGCGTCGTCGGTCGGCGACGCGTCGTCGTCGCCCGGCGCGGCGCGCCGTGCCGGCGGCGGCGCGCGCTGGCTCGTGTCGCCGTCCGTCGCGGTGCTGCTGCTGTGGATGTCGATTCCGCTCGCGATGACGATCTGGTATTCGTTCTCGCGCTACAACCTGCTGAATCCCGACGTGAAGGGCTTCGCCGGGTTCGACAACTACCGCTTCCTCGCGACCGATCCGTCGTTCCTGCCGGCGATCTGGCATACGCTCGTGCTGATCGGCGCGGTGCTCGCGATCACGGTGATCGGCGGCGTGCTGATGGCCGTACTGTTCGACCGCAAGTTCTACGGGCAGGGCATCGCGCGGCTGCTTGCGATCGCGCCGTTCTTCGTGATGCCGACGGTCTCCGCGCTGATCTGGAAGAACATGATCCTGCACCCCGTGTACGGGCTCGTCGCGAATGCGATGCGCGCGCTCGGCATGCAGCCGATCGACTGGTTCGCCGACTATCCGCTGACCGCCGTGATCATGATCGTCGCGTGGCAGTGGCTGCCGTTCGCATTCCTGATCCTGTTCACCGCGATCCAGTCGCTCGACCAGGAGCAGAAGGAAGCCGCGCGCATCGACGGCGCGGGCCCGATCGCGATGTTCTTCTACATCACGCTGCCGCATCTGAAGCGCGCGATCGCGGTCGTCGTGATGATGGAGACGATCTTCCTGCTGTCGATCTTCGCGGAGATCTACACGACGACGGGCGGCGGCCCCGGCGACGCGACCACGAACCTGTCGTACCTGATCTATGCGCTCGGCCTGCAGCAGTTCGACGTCGGCCTCGCGTCCGCAGGCGGGATCATCGCCGTGGTGGTCGCGAACATCGTGTCGTTCTTCCTCGTGCGGATGCTCGCGCGCAACCTGAAGGGGGAGTACGAGAAATGAGCGACCTGACTTTCGAAAACCGGCGCGCACCCGCCGTGTTCGACCTCGTGCGGCGCGCGCTGCCCGGCACGCTCGCGTGGCTGATCGCGCTGCTGCTGTTCTTCCCGATCTTCTGGATGGCGATCACCGCGTTCAAGACCGAGCAGCAGGCCTACGCGTCGACGCTGTTCTTCGTGCCGACGCTCGACAGCTTCCGCGAGGTATTCGCGCGCAGCAACTACTTCGCGTTCGCGTGGAACTCGGTGCTGATCTCGGCCGGCGTCACGCTGATCAGCCTGCTGTTCGCGGTGCCGGCCGCGTACGCGATGGCGTTCTTTCCGAACCGCCGCACGCAGAAGGTGCTGCTCTGGATGCTGTCGACGAAGATGATGCCGTCGGTCGGCGTGCTCGTGCCGATCTATCTGCTCTGGAAGAACGCGGGGCTGCTCGACACGGTGTCGGGCCTCGTGATCGTCTACACGCTGATCAATCTGCCGATCGCCGTGTGGATGACCTTCACGTACTTCAACGAGATTCCGAAGGACATTCTCGAAGCGGGGCGCATCGACGGCGCGTCGACCTGGCAGGAGATCGTCTATCTGCTGATGCCGATGGCGCTGCCCGGGCTGGCGTCGACCGCGCTGCTGCTCGTGATCCTGTCGTGGAACGAGGCGTTCTGGAGCATCAATCTGTCGAGCTCGAATGCGGCGCCGCTGACGGTATTCATCGCGTCGTACTCGAGCCCCGAGGGCCTGTTCTGGGCGAAGCTGTCCGCGGCATCGCTGCTCGCGGTCGCGCCGATCCTGATCGTCGGCTGGATCTCGCAGAAGCAGCTGGTGCGCGGGCTCACGTTCGGAGCGGTCAAGTGAGCGCGGCCGGCAGAGGTGCGGCCGGCAGAGGCGCGGCCGGCAGCGGCCTGGCCGACGAACGCGCAAGCGTGCTGATCTGCGACTGCGACGGCGTGCTGATCGACAGCGAGGCCGTCGCCGCCGACGTGCTCGTGCGCGAGCTCGAGGCGCGCTGGCCGGGCGTCGATGCGCGGCCGGCCGTGATGCCGCTGCTCGGGCTGCGCATCGAGCGCGTGCTGGCCGGCGCGAGCGAAGCGGTCGGCCGCACGCTGTCGGCGGACGACGTCGACGCGATTCGCCGCGCCGTCGAAGCGGCGGCCGTGCATGCGCCGATGGTCGAGGGCATCGACGCGGCGCTCGCGGCGATCGAGCTGCCGAAGGCCTGCGCGAGCAACAGCTATCGCGGCTACGTCGAAGCGGCGCTCGCGCGCACGGGCCTCGCGCGCTTCTTCGGCGACCGGCTGTTCTGCGCGGATGCGGTCGCGCGGCCGAAGCCCGCGCCCGACGTCTATCTCGCGGCCGCGCACGCGCTCGGTGTCGCGCCCGCGCAGTGCCTCGTCGTCGAGGACAGCGCGACCGGGATCACCGCGGCCGCCGCGGCCGGCATGACGGTGCTCGCGTTCGTCGGCGGCGGGCATGCGCCGGCCGCGCAGAGCGACGCGCTGCGCGGCATCGGCGCACGCCACGTATTCGACGACATGCACGAGCTGCCCGGCTACGTCGCGCGCTGGCAGGCGACGGGCGCGGTGCTGCCGAACTAGCAACGATCGCGCTGCGTTTCTGCGCGGCGCATCACGAACGAAACGGAGACAGACCATGGCAAGCGTGCTCCTGCGCAATATCGCGAAGCGCTACGACGACAACGAAGTGCTGCGCAACGTGAATCTCGACATCGCCAACGGCGAATTCGTCGTGTTCGTCGGCCCGAGCGGCTGCGGCAAGTCGACGCTGATGCGGATGATCGCCGGGCTCGAGGACATTTCGAGCGGCGACCTGCTGATCGACGGCGTGAAGGTCAACGATGTGCCGAGCGCGAAGCGCGGGATCGCGATGGTGTTCCAGTCGTATGCGCTGTATCCGCACATGACGCTGTACGACAACATGGCGTTCGGGCTGAAGCTCGCGGGCGCGAAGAAGCCCGAGATCGACCAGGCCGTGAAGCAGGCCGCGAAGATCCTGCACATCGACCATCTGCTCGACCGCAAGCCGAAGCAGCTGTCGGGCGGGCAGCGGCAGCGCGTCGCGATCGGCCGCGCGATCACGCGCAAGCCGAAGGTGTTCCTGTTCGACGAGCCGCTCTCGAACCTCGACGCCGCGCTGCGCGTGAAGATGCGGCTCGAGTTCGCGCGGCTGCACGACGAGCTGAAGACGACGATGATCTACGTGACGCACGATCAGGTCGAGGCGATGACGCTCGCGGACAAGATCGTCGTGCTGTCGGGCGGCGCGGTGCAGCAGGTCGGCACGCCGAACGCGCTGTATCACGCGCCGGCGAACCTGTTCGTCGCGGGCTTCATCGGCTCGCCGAAAATGAATTTCCTGAAGGGCACGGTCGAGGCCGCCGATGCGGGCGGCGTGCTCGTGCGCTTCGACAGCGGCGATACGCAGCGCGTCGCGGTCGACGCGACCGGCGTGCAGCGCGGCGCGCCGGTGACGGTCGGCGTGCGGCCGGAGCATCTGAAGGTCGGCGCGGCGGCTGACGGCGTCGCCGCGAAGACGATGACGGTCGAATCGCTCGGCGACGCCGCCTATCTGTACGCGGAATCGCCGGTCGCACCGGACGGGCTGATCGCGCGGATTCCGCCGCTCGACACGTACCGCACGGGTGAAGTGCTGCACATGCACGCCGACGCCGAGCACTGCCATCTGTTCGACGAGCAGGGCCACGCGTTCCGCCGGCTCGGCGTGCATGCGAAGGCGGCGTGACGCGCGGCGCGCGTCACAGCTGCAGATGCTCGACGAGGTAGTCGACGAACGCGCGCAGCTTCGGCGTGGGATGGCGGCCTGACGGCCACAGCACGTACACCGGCGTGCGGCTCGCGACGTAGTCGTCGAGCACCGTGCGCAGCGTGCCGGCGTCGATCGGCTCGCGCACGAAGAACTCGGGCAGGCACGCGATGCCGAGCCCGCGCAACGCGAAGCAGAGGCGCGTTTCCGCGTTGTTGCTGACCATCGACACGGGCACGTCCGGCGGCGTGTGCGAACGCGGCACTCGCAGCGGCCAGATCTCGAGCTTGCCGGTGGCCGGAAACCGGTAGTGCAGGCAGCGATGGCGAGCGAGATCGGCCGGCGTGCGCGGCGTGCCGTGCCGTTCGAGGTAATCGGGCGACGCGACCAGATGCTGGCGGAAATGGCCGAGCAGCCGCGACGAGAGCCGCGAATCGGCCGGGCGACCGGTGCGTACGACCGCATCGAAGCCTTCGTCGACGACATCGACGAGCCGGTCGCTGAAATCGAGATCCAGTTCGATCTCCGGATACGCGCTCATGAAGCCGGCGAGCACCGGCAGCATCAGCGTGCCGATCGTCGGCAGGCTCACGCGCAGCCGCCCGCGCGGCGCTTCGACGCTTTGCGTGAGCTCGCGCTCGGCCGCATCGATTTCGGCGATCACGCGCCGGCATCGTTCGAGAAAGCGCGCGCCTTCGGCCGTCAGCGTGACGCTGCGCGTGCTGCGATGAAAGAGCCGCACGTTGAGCCGCGCCTCGAGCCGCGCGATGCGTTTGCCGACCGCCGACGCGGAGATCCCGAGCGCGCGGCCGGCCGCGACGAAGCTGCGCGTTTCCGCGACTTGAACGAAGACGAAGAAGCCGCCCAGATTCTCCATGCAGGTTCCCGATTGCGGACGTCGATGTCCGGATTGTCCGGAACTCTAGCCCAGTTTTTCTTCGTTTGCCGGCTCCCTACGATGAGCGTTCGTTCATTGATTCATCGAGGTCATTGCCATGTCATCCCTGCCTGTGATTGCCCGCGACAGCGAGCCGGACGTCGCGCTGCACGCGCGGCTCGACGACGCGCTCGAGCGCGCGCTCGCGGACCAACGGATCGTCGGCGCGGTCGTAATGGTCGCGCGCGGCGGCGTGCTGCGCTACACGCGCGCGGCGGGCCTTGCCGACCGCGAGGCGCGCACGCCGATGCGCGAGGACACGCTGTTCCGGCTCGCATCGGTCACGAAGCCGATCGTGACGGCCGCCGCGATGCGGCTCGTCGCGGCCGGCCGCATCGCGCTCGACGAACCGGTCGCGCGCTGGCTGCCCGCGTTCCGGCCGACGCTGCGCGACGGCACGCCGGCCCGCATCACGTTGCGGCATCTGCTGTCGCATACGGCGGGCCTCGGCTATCGCTTTCTCGAACCCGACGACGACGGCCCGTATGCGCGAGCCGGCGTATCCGACGGCATGGATCGCACGCCCGTGTCGCTCGCGGAGAACGTGCGGCGCATCGCGAGCGTGCCGCTGCAATTCGCGCCCGGTACGTCGTGGTGCTATTCGCTCGCGACCGACGTGGTCGGCGCGCTGATCGAGGCCGTCCACGGCAGGCCGCTCGCCGAGGCGATCGCCGAACTCGTCACGACACCGCTCGGCATGACCGCGACCGCGTTCGTCGCGCCCGATGCCGCGCGCGTGGCGACACCGTACGTGAGTACGGCAGGCGCGCCGCGTCGGATGGCGGCCGTCGAGGTCGTACCGCCGCGCGACGGTACGGTCGGCATCCGCTTCGAACCGGCGCGCGCGTTCGATCGCGACGCATGGCCGTCGGGCGGCGCCGGCATGATCGGCTGCGCGGCGGACTGCGTCGCGCTACTCGACGCGCTGCGCACCGGCCGCGACGGCTGGCTCGCGCCCGAATGGATCGACGAGATGGCGCGCATCCAGCCGGGCGCACACGACGTGCCGGACGCCCCCGGCTTCGGCTTCGGGCTCGGCTTTTCGGTGCTGCGCGATCCCGTTGCCGCGCAGTCGCCGGAGTCGGTCGGCACGTGGCGCTGGGGCGGCGCGTACGGGCATGCGTGGTTCGTCGATCGCGCGGCCGGGCTCACGGTCGTCGCGCTGACGAACACGCTGTACGAGGGCGCGCACGGCCGATTCGTCACCGACGTGCGCGATGCGGTCTACGGCGCGGGGAGGGCGGCATGAGCGAATGCGTATCGATGTCCGCGACGGCGGCCGGCGACCGCGTGCGTCTGCCGGTCGCGAACCTGCTCGCGCTCGCGACGGCCGGCTTCATCACGGTCCTGACCGAAGCGCTGCCGGCCGGCCTGTTGCCGCTGATGAGCGCGGACCTGCGCGTGACCGAGGCACTGATCGGCCAGCTCGTGACCGTCTATGCGCTCGGCTCGATCGTCGCCGCGATTCCACTGGTTGCCGCGACGCGCGGGATCGCACGCCGCCGCTTGCTGATCGCCGCGCTGGCCGGCTTCGTCGTGTCGAACGCGCTGACGGCCGTGTCGCCGTACTACGCGCTCACGCTCGCCGCGCGCTTCGTCGCCGGCATGGCCGCCGGGCTGCTGTGGGCACTGCTTGCGGGCTACGCGAGCCGGATGGTCGACGAACACCTGCGTGGCCGCGCGATCGCGGTCGCAATGCTCGGCGTGCCGGTCGCGATGTCGATCGGCATTCCGGCCGGCACCGCGTTCGGTGCGGCAGTCGGCTGGCGCGTCGCGTTCGCGGGCATCACGCTCGCGGCGCTCGCGCTGATCGGATGGGTGCGACTGCGCCTGCCCGACTATCCGGGGCAGCCGGCCGGCTCGCGCGAGCCCGTGCTCGCGGTGCTGAAGATGCCGGGCGTGCGTGCGGTGCTGACGGTGATGTTCGCGTACGTGCTTGCGCACAACATGCTCTACACGTACATCGCGCCGTTTCTCGCGGGTGAACGGATGGGCACGCAGGTCGATGCGGTGCTGTTCGTGTTCGGCATCGCGTCGCTGGGCGGGCTCGGGCTGACGGGCGCGTGGATCGGCGCCGCGCAGCGGCGGCTCACGTTCGCGAGCATCGCGTTGTTCGCGCTCGCGGCGCTGATGCTCGGCGCCGGCAACGGGATGGTGATCGTCTATGCGGGCGTCGCGCTGTGGGGCATCGCGTTCGGCGGCGCACCGACGCTGTTCCAGACGGCCGCCGCGCAGGCGGCGGGCGACGCGGCCGACGTCGCGCAGTCGATGCTCGTCACGGTATGGAATCTGGCGATCGCCGGCGGCGGCATCGCGGGCGGCATGCTGCTCGACGCGGCGGGCGCCGGCCCGATTCCGTGGGTGCTCGTCGCGCTGCTGAGCGCAGCCGCGCTCGGCGCATGGCGTGCGCGCGGGCATGCGTTTGCGGCGGTGCAGCGCGCGGCATGACGGCTGCGGGCCGCGCGGCGCGGCGTCAGAGCGTCGCGTCGAGCGCCGCGCGCGCGCAGGTCTCGTCCGTCACGAGCCCCGACACCCAGCCGCCGCGCAGCGCGGCGATCACCGCGTCGCGCTTTTTCGGCCCGCCCGCGAACGCGATCGTCGGGCGCTTGGGCGGCGTCTCGAGCGGCACGCTCGTCACGCGCGCGCTCGTCGACACGTCGACGAGCCGGCCCTGAGCATCGATCGGTACACCGAGCAGTTCGGCGACCGCGCCGCGCGCGATCATCTCGTCGCGTTCCTGCTCGGTGATGAAGCCGTCTTCGTACAGCGGGCAGTGCGGGCCGATGTTGCCGACGCCGACGAACGCGACGTCGGCTTCCGCGGACAGCGCGTCGACGATCCGGTAGAGCCGGTGATTGCACCACTGCGCGCGCTCGGCGTCGCTGTCGGCGAACAGCGGGGCGGGCAGCAGGAAGTGCTTGCCGCCCGTCTTCTCGGAGATGTACTGCGCGACGTCGTAGCGGTTCGACGAGCCGTCGGCCGCGATCGCGCCGACCATCGACACGAGCCGGTGCTGCGGGCGATCGATCTGCGCGATCTGCGCGACGGCCGCCTTCAGCGTCCGGCCGCTGCTCACTGCGATCACCATCGGCCGCGTCTCGCTCAGATAGCGTTCCATGACCTGCGCACCGGCGACCGCGAGCTTGCGGTCGATCGCATCGGGCGCGTCCGCATCGACCGGCACGACTTCGCACATCGAGAGCCCGTAGCGCTTCGACAACTGCGCACCGAGATCGAGGCAGTCGGCCAATTGGTGATCGACGCGCACGCGAATCAGGTTCTTCTCGATCGCGAAGGCGACGAGGCGCTGCGCGACCGGGCGCGACACCTGCAGCTTCTCGGCGATTTCGTTTTGCGTGTCGCCCGCGACGTAATAGAGCCACGCGGCGCGCGTGGCGAGATCGAGTTTTTCTGAAGACTTGGACACGATAGCGATTCGGTTCGGAGCGGGCCGGCGGTGCGGCGCAACGGGATCCACTGTACCGCATGCGGCGCGGGCCGCCGTTCGGCATCCGCGCGGCAGCGGCCGCTCACGCGAGACGCGTGCGCGACGGTTCGTAAAGCGGACGCACGTGACGGTACAGCGCGCGAAACGCATCGAGGCGCTCGCGCAGCAGCGCGTGACGCGCGGCGTTCGGCGTGTAGTCCGCGCGCACCGGCGGCTTGGTCAGCACGGCCTCGGGATCGGCGCCGACCGCGAGCCAGCCGAGCCGTGCCGCGCCGAGCGCGGCGCCCGTCTCGCCGCCGCCGTGCCGGCGCGTGCGGACGTTGAGTGCATCGGCGATCAGCTGCGCCCAGAACGCGCTGCGCGCGCCGCCGCCGATCAGCGACAGCCGATCGGTTTCGACGCCGGCCGCGTGCAGTGCGTCGAGGCCGTCCGCGAGGCCGAGCGTCACGCCTTCGAGCACCGCGTAGCCGAGATGCGCGCGCTCGGTCGCATGCGTCATTCCGAAGAACACACCTTGCGCATACGGATCGTTGTGCGGCGTGCGCTCGCCGGACAGGTACGGCAGGAACAGCGGCGCGGTCGCGAGTGCGCCCGCGTCGAGCGCTTCGACTTCGGCGAGCAGCGTGGGCTCGTCGGTGCCGGTCAGCTTGCAGACCCAGCGCAGGCAGCTCGCGGCCGACAGCACGACGCTCATCAGCTGCCAGCGATCGGGGATCGCATGGCAGAACGCGTGCACGGCCGAGGCGGGATTCGGCATGAAGCGGTCGCCGACGACGCTCAGCACGCCCGACGTGCCGAGCGACACGAAGCCGTCGCCCGCATGGATCGCGCCGATGCCGAGCGCGCTCGTCGCGTTGTCGCCGCCGCCGCCCGCGACGACGACCGCCTCGGACAGCCCGAGCGCGCGTGCGACGTCCGCGCGCAGCGTGCCGGACGGCGCATTGCCTTCGACGATGCGCGGCATCTGGTCGCGCGTCATGTCGCACGCGGCGAGCAGCGCGTCGGACCAGTCGCGGCGCGCGACGTCGAGCCACAGCGTGCCGGCCGCGTCGGACGGATCGGACACCTTCGCGCCGGTCAGCCGGAATCGCAGGTAGTCCTTCGGCATCAGCACGCATGCCGTCGCCGCGAATACCTGCGGTTCGTGCTTCGCGACCCAGAGCAGCTTCGGCGCGGTGAATCCGGGCATCGCGAGATTGCCGGCGAGCGCATGCAGATCGGGGGCGCGCTCGGTGAGCAGCGCGCATTCGTCGGCGCTGCGCATGTCGTTCCAGAGGATCGCCGGACGCAGCACGCGATCGTCGCGCCCGAGCAGCACCGCGCCGTGCATCTGGCCGGACAGGCCGATGCCGCGCACCTGCACGAATGCGTCCGGATGCCGTTCGCGCAGCGTCGCGAGTGCCGCCAGCGTGCCTTGCCACCAGTCTTCCGGATGCTGCTCGGCCCAGCGCGGATGCGGCCGCGATACGGTGAACGGCGTGCCGGCCGTGCCGACGACCGAGCCGTCCGGGGCCAGCAGCAGCACTTTCACTTCCGAAGTGCCGAGGTCGATGCCGAGATACATAGATAGCGATCCGTTCCGTCAGTCAGGAGCCGCTACTTTAGCCCCGCGGCCGACCGCATGCCAACGGCGGTTCGCCCGCATCGCGCGCCGCGGCCGGCCGGCGCACGTGCGCTCGCGCATCAGCGCGCGGCGAGCCACGCGTCGACGCGCGCGAGCCCCGCGCGCAGCGCATCGGTCAGCGCTGCGCTGCCGGCCATCGAACCCCACAGCGCGCGGCTCGCGGCGAGCGCGGCGACCGGATCGGCGGCGCCGACGATCGCGCGCGCGGCGCCGTCGTCCATCACACCGTCCTGATAGGCGTACGGCAGCGCGCCGCGCGCCCAGCGTTCGAGAAAGCGCAGGAACAGCGCGGGCAGCACGGCCGTTGCGACCGGCGTTGCGCCGCGCGCGAACGATTCGGCGAGCGTGGGCGCGATGAAGCCGGGAATCTTCGAGAAGCCGTCTGCCGCGACGCGCTGGTTCGTGTCCAGCACGTACGGGTTGCCGAAGCGCTCGAGCACGACGTCGCGGTAGCGCGCGAGATCGAGCGGGCTCGGCGTGAGGCACGGGATCACGTCCTGCGTCACGTAGTCGTGCGCGAAGCGGCGGATCGACGCGTCGTGCGTGCCTTCGTGGATGTACGTGTGGCCTGCGAGCGTGCCGGCCCACGCGATGCAGCTGTGCGTCGCATTGAGAATGCGGATCTTCGCTTCCTCGTACGGATGCACGTCGTCGACCAGTTCGGCGCCGGCCAGCTCCCAGCGCGGCCGGCCGGCCGCGAAGCGGTCCTCGATGACCCACTGGATGAACGATTCGCCCATCACCGGGCATGCGTCGTCGATGCCGGTGGCCGCGCGCACGCGTTCGCGCACGTCGGCGGTCGGACGCGGCGTGATGCGATCGACCATCGCGCTCGGGCATGCGACGTTCGCATCGAACCACGCGAGCACGTCGGTCTGCCCGCGGCGTTCGAGAAACTCGCGCATGCCCGCGCGAAAGCGCGCGCCGTTGCTGCGCAGGTTGTCGCAGCTCTGCAGCGTGAGGGCACCCGCGCCGCGCCGCATGCGTTCGGCCAGCAGCGCGGCGAGCGCGCCGTAGAGCGTCGTGCGCGCGCCCTGCAGGTCGGCCGCGAGATCGGCGTTCGCGACGTCGAGCCGGTTGTGTTCGTCGAGGTAGTAGCCGCCTTCGGTGACGGTGAACGACACGATCCGGCAGGCCGGATCGGCGCCGGCGTCGATCAGCGCGGCGAGATCGATCGACCACGGCAGCACGCGCGCGATCGCGCGGATCGTTTCGTATTCGCGCTCGCCTTGCGGCGTGACGGTCTCGAGCGTGTAGACGCCGTGCTGCGCGGCGAGTGCGTCCATCGTGGCGCGCATGTCGTCGCGGATGTTGCCGACGACGAGCGACCAGCGCTGGTCGGCCGGCACGGCTTCGTTGACGCGATGCAGATACCACGCCTGATGTGCGCGGTGAAACGAGCCCGCGCCGATGTGCAGCAGCACGGGCGTGCGGGCGGAGGGCGATTCGGTCATCCGGTGTCTCCTGTCGGCCCCGGTTAGCGCTTCAGCGCTTACCGGGGCCCCATGCTTCGCGGTCGGCCCCGGTTAGCGCTTTAGCGCTTGCCGGAGCCCCATGCTTCGCGGTCGGCTCCGGTTAGCACTTCAGCGCTTGCCGGGGCTCCATGCTTCGCGGTCGGCCTTGGTTAGCGCTTCAGTGCTTGCCGGGGCTCCATGCTTCGCAGTCAGCCGCGGTTAGCACTTCAGCGCTTGCCGGACCTCATGCTTTGCGATCGGCCTCGGCTGGCGCTTCAGTGCTTCCCCAGGGCGTCGTTGCTATACGGACCGGCCGCGGTCCGCGCGTCGGCGCGCACGCCGCCGCGTTCGGCGTTGGCTCGGGGCGTCGCGGCGACGCGGTACGTCGACACGATCATTTGCTCGTTACGTGAGCGAATGATCGTATTCGGCCGAATGAAAGTCAAGGCGTTAACCTGGCATTTCGATGGTGCGCCGCACCGGAGGCCTCCGGCGCCGTGCGATGGCTCGGATCAGCCGCCTTCGCGCGTTAGCGCGACGAGTTCCTCGAGCAGCTTGGCCGCAGGCCCCGGCAGGATCCCGTGACGGCGCCGGAACGCGGTCAGCATGCGCCGCGCGAGCGCGTCGCGCACCGGCAGTACGTCGATCGTGCCCGCGCGCTGCTCGGCGCCGAACATCGGCTCCGGCATCCACGACAGGAAACCCGCATGCGCGACGAGGCTCTTCAGCGTCGTGACCGAACGCGTCTCGACCGCGATGTCGGGCAGCGGCAAGCCATGCGAATCGAAGGTCGTGCGTACCTGGTCGAACGGCGCGGTGCCGCGCGGCGGCAGCGCCCAGCGTGCGCGCAGCGTGTCGGCGAGCGTCGGCGGCCGGCCGAGCGCTCGCAGCGGATGGTGCGGCGCGGCAACGATATGGCTGCGATCGGTCCACCGGCATTCGGGAATCGCGACGATCTCGTCGGTGTCGGGCGCCTGCGCGGACAGCGCGAGGTCGATCTCGTGCTTGCAGAGCCCTTCGGCGAGCCGGTCCCATACGCCTTCGAGAATCTCGACGCGCAGGTTCGGCCAGCGATCGAGCACGCGGCCGATCGCGATCGGCAACACGAGGCTCGCGATGCTGCCGACCGCACCGACCTTGATCGTGCCCTTCGCCAGGCCGCGCATCGCGTCGAGCTCCTCGCGCGCGTGTTCGGCCTCGTGCTGCAGCAGCGTCGCATGCGGCAGCAGCGCTTCGCCGAACGCGGTGAGCTGCACGCCTTTCGAGTGGCGCTCGAACAGCGGCGCGCCGACCTGGTCCTCGAGACGCTTCAGGATGCGCGACAGCGCGGGCTGCGTGACGTGCAGCGCGTCGGCCGCGCGGCCGAGGCTGCCGCACGCGACGATCGTGGTGAAGGCGCGAAGCTGGCGGAGGTCGAAAGTCATGCGCAAACGGTATGGGTTTTCGCCAAAAATACAGTATCCGAGAATGGCCTGCACTTCGATACTGTGCGGACCCATCCGTTCTCGAGGAGACGCCCCGCATGTCCGGCCAACCGCACGCCGCCGCCACGCCCGCGACCACCGTTCGCGACGCCGTGATCCATCTGTTCCGCCAGTTCGGCATCGACCGCGTATTTGGCAATCCCGGCTCGACGGAGCTGCCGATGTTCCGCGATTTCCCGGACGATTTCCGCTATGTGCTCGGGCTGCAGGAGGCCGTCGTCGTCGGCATGGCCGACGGCTACGCGCAGGCGTCCGGCAATGCGGCGGTCGTCAATCTCCATTCGGCGGCCGGCGTCGGCAACGCGATGGGCAATCTCTTCACCGCGTACAAGAACCGCACGCCGTTGATCGTTACCGCCGGCCAGCAGGCGCGCGCGATTCTGCCGTTCGAGCCGTTCCTCGGCGCCGCGCAGGCCACCGAGCTGCCGAAGCCGTACGTGAAATGGAGCATCGAGCCGGCGCGCGCGCAGGACGTGCCGGCCGCGATCGCGCGCGCGTACCGGATCGCGATGCAGGAGCCGCGCGGGCCCGTGTTCGTGTCGATCCCGGTCGACGACTGGGACCAGCCGGCCGAACTGCTGCCGCCGCGCGACGTGAGCCAGGTCGTGCGGCCCGACCCCGACGCGCTCGCGCGGCTCGGCGACGCGCTCGACGCCGCGCAGCGTCCGGCGTTCGTCGTCGGCGCGGCGCTCGATCGTGCGGGCGCGTGGGACGAGGCCGTGCGGCTCGCCGAACGGCACCGCGCACGCGTGTACGTTGCGCCGATGTCGGGGCGCTGCAGCTTTCCCGAAGACCATCCGCTGTTCGCCGGCTTCCTGCCCGCGATTCGCGAGCAGATCGTCGCGCGGCTCGACGGGCACGATCTCGTGTTCGCGTTCGGCGCGCCCGCATTCACATACCACATCGAGGGTTTCGGCCCGCATGTGCCGCCCGGCGCGACGCTCGTGCAACTCGTCGACGATCCGGGCACGGCCGCGTGGACGCCGCAGGGCGACGCGGTCGTCGGCAATCTGAAGCTTGCGGCGCGCGATCTGCTCGCGCGGCCCGCGCCCGCCGAGCGGCCGATGCCGGCCGCGCGCGCACCGCGCCAGCGCGTCGCACCGCCGGTCGCCGGCGAGCGCATGTCGGCCGCCTTCGCGCTGCAGACGCTCGCCGACCTGCGCGATGTGCACGACATCGTCGTCGAGGAGGCGCCGAGCGCGCGGCCCATCATGCAGGAGCACCTGCCGTTCACGCGCAGCGGCACGTTCTACACGATGGACAGCGGCGGGCTGGGCTACGGGATGCCGGCCGCCGTCGGCGTCGCACTCGCGCAGCCGGAGCGGCGCGTGATCGCGCTGATCGGCGACGGCTCGAGCCTGTATTCGATCCAGGCGCTGTGGAGCGCCGCGCAGCTGGGACTACCGATCACGTTCGTGATTCTCAACAACCGCCGCTACGCGGCGCTGCAGGATTTCGCGCCGGTCTTCGGCTTCGGGCCCGACGATCCCGTGCAGGGCACCGATCTGCCCGATCTCGATTTCGTCGCGCTCGCGGCCGGGTTCGGCTGCCGCGGCGTGCGCGTCGGCGATCCGGCGCGCCTGCGCGACACGCTGGCCGACGCGCTGCGTGCGACCGCGCCGGTCGTCGTCGACGTCGAAATCGCCTGATGCGCGCCGCACGTCCTTCCGGAGAAACCATGCAGACTGTATCGATGCTGATCGGCGGCGAACGCCGCCAATCGTCCAACGGCGCGACTTTCGTGCGCCGCAATCCGCTCGACGCCGCGATCGCGTCCGAAGCGCCCGCGTGTACTGTCGACGATGCGCGCGCGGCGGCCGAGGCGGCCGGCCGTGCGTTTCCCGAATGGGCCGCGCTCGGCCCCGGCACGCGGCGTGCGCTGCTGCTGAAGGCGGCCGACGCACTCGACGCGAAGCGCGCGCAGTTCGTCGCGGCGATGGCCGCGGAGACGGGTGCATCGGCGCTGTGGGCCGAATTCAACGTGCAGCTCGCGGTGAGCGGGCTCGTCGAGGCCGCCTCGCTGACCACTCAGGTCGGCGGCGAGCTGATCCCGTCCGACGTGCCTGGCTCGCTCGCGATGGGCGTGCGGCAGCCGGCCGGCGTCGTGCTCGGGATCGCGCCGTGGAACGCGCCGGTGATTCTCGGCACGCGCGCGCTCGCGCTGCCACTCGCCTGCGGCAACACGGTCGTGCTGAAGGGCTCGGAGCTGTGCCCGGCGACGCACGGGCTGATCGTCGACGCGCTGCAGGAGGCCGGCTTGCCGCCGGGCGTCGTGAACTTCGTGACGAACGCGCCCGACGATGCCGGCGCGGTCGTCGCCGCACTGATCGCGCATCCGGCCGTGCGGCGCGTGAACTTCACCGGCTCGACGCGCGTCGGGCGCATCATCGCCGAAGCCTGCGCGCGGCATCTGAAGCCCGCCGTGCTGGAGCTCGGCGGCAAGGCGCCGTTCGTCGTGCTCGACGATGCCGATCTCGATGCGGCCGTCGACGCCGCCGCGTTCGGGGCGTTCGCGAATTCCGGCCAGATCTGCATGTCGACCGAGCGGATCGTCGTCGACACATCGATTGCCGATGCGTTCGTCGCAAAGCTCGCGGACAAGGCCGCGTCGCTGCCGCTCGGCGATCCGCGAAACGGGCCGGTCGTGCTCGGCTCGCTGATCGACGCGAAGGCCGTCGAACGCTGCAACGCGCTGATCGACGATGCGCTCGCGCACGGCGCGACGCTGCTGTGCGGCGGCAAGGCCGACAGCACGCTGTTCCCGGCGACGCTGCTCGACCACGTGACGCCCGCGATGCGCGTCTATGCGGAGGAATCGTTCGGTCCGGTCAAGGGCATCGTGCGCGTCGACGGCGAGGAGGCCGCGATCCGCTGCGCGAACGACAACGCGTTCGGCCTGTCGTCGGCCGTGTTCAGCCGCGACGTCGCGCGCGCGCTGCGCGTCGCCGCCCGCATCGAGTCGGGCATCTGTCACGTGAACGGCCCGACTGTGCACGACGAGGCGCAGATGCCGTTCGGCGGCGTGAAGGATAGCGGCTTCGGCCATTTCGGCGGCAAGGCCGGCATCGCGGCGTTCACGGACCTGCGCTGGATCACCGTGCAGACCGCGCCGCGTCACTATCCTTTCTGAGAGGCCGCCGACCATGAGAATCGCGATTCTGGGCGCGGGCGCGATGGGCTCGCTGTTCGGCGGCCTGCTCGCGGAAAGCGGCGAGGACGTCACGCTGATCGACGTCAACGACGCGCATCTCGACGCGATTCGTCGCGACGGGCTGCGCATCGACGACGACCGCGGCGAGCGCCGCGTCACGACGTTGCAGGCGCTGCGGCCCGAGGCCGCGAATGCGTCGGGCGACACACCGTTCGATCTGCTGATCGTCTTCACGAAGTCGCTGCATACGCGCGTCGCGCTCGACGGCGTGCGCGCACTGCTGACGCCGCGCACGCATGTGCTGACGCTGCAGAACGGGCTCGGCAATGTCGAGACGCTCAATGCGTTCGTGCCGCTCGAGCGGATCCTCGTCGGTGTCACGACCTGGCCGGCCGATCTGGCCGGGCCTGCGCACGTGCACTCGCACGGCGCGGGCACGATCCGCATGATGACGGCCGACGGCGCGGCGAGCCCGTTCGCGGCGGCGGTGGCCGACGCGCTGTCGCGCGCGGGGCTCGCCTGCACGCTCGATGCGGACGTGTGGGCCGCGATCTGGGAGAAGGTCGCGTTCAACGCGGCGCTCAACACGCTCTGCGCGGTGACGCGCTGCACCGTCGACCAGCTCGGCGAACATCACGACGGGCCGCGCCTCGCGCAGGCGATCGTCGCCGAGACGGCCGCCGTCGCGCGGGCGAAGGGCATCGCGGTCGATGCGGCGCGCATCGCGCGCAACGTCGATCACGCGATCCGCGAACATCGCGGCCATCGCCCGTCGATGCTGCAGGACGTACTCGCGGGGCGCCGCACCGAGATCGATGCGATCGGCGGCAAGGTGGTCGCCGCCGCGCGCGAGGTCGGGCTGGCGGTCCCGCATACCGAAACGATGCTGAGTCTGGTGCGCGTGATCGACGCGCAAGCGGGCTGAGCGTCACGCCGGCGGCCGGCTTGCGCCGCGCGACGAGACACAAGAGCGCCGGGCATGGCCACGGCGCCGGATCGTCATCTCGCCTGGCACGAACTGGCGTGCGAGGCACGGGGTCCGCATCGGCGCCGCGGCGCCGGCGCGGGCCGACTGGAAGCATCGGAGGGAGACAGGATGAAAGCACTCGATTGCCGCAGTTTCGACGCGCATGGCCTGCGCACGGTTGCGCCGCGCGCGGGATGGAGGCACGCATGAGCACGCGCGACGACGCTACCGCACCCGCCGTCGACATCGGCGCAACGCTCGACGACGGTCCTTTTACGACGATGCAGAAATGCGTGGTGCTGCTGGCCGCGCTCTCGATCGTGCTCGACGGCTTCGACGGCCAGCTGATCGGCTTTGCGATTCCGGTGCTGATCAAGGAATGGGGCATCACGCGCGGCGCATTTGCACCGGCCGTCGCGGCGGGGCTGATCGGGATGGGCATCGGCAGCGCCTGCGCGGGGCTCGTTGCCGACCGTTTCGGCCGGCGCGGCGCGGTGCTCGGCAGCGTGTTCCTGTTCGGCGCGGCGACCTGCGCGATCGGGCTCGCGCACAACGTCGAGACGATCGCCGCGCTGCGCTTCGTCGCCGGTCTCGGCATCGGCGGCGCCCTGCCGACCGCGACCACGATGACCGCCGAATACACGCCCGCGCGGCGCCGCACGATGATGGTCACCGCGACGATCGTCTGCGTGCCGCTCGGCGGCATGCTCGCCGGCCTGTTCGCCCACGAAGTGCTGCCGCGCTACGGGTGGCGCACGCTGTTCTTCGCGGGCGGCGCGCTGCCGCTCGTGCTCGGCTTCGTGCTGGCGGCGGCGTTGCCCGAATCGCCGCGCTACCTCGCGCGGCGTCCCGCACGCTGGGCCGAGCTCGGCGCGCTGCTGGCGCGCATGAAGCGTCCGGTCGCGGCGGGCACCGTGTTCACCGATTTGAGGGACGCGCAGGCGCAGGGCGGCAGCGGCGGGTTCCGCTCGCTGTTCGCGGGTGGCCAGGCGCGCGACACGATCGCGCTGTGGTGCGCGTTCTTCATGTGTCTGCTCGCCGTATATGCGGCCTTCAGCTGGCTGCCGACGATGCTCGCCGCGAGCGGGCTCAGCGTGTCGCTCGCAGGCGCGGGGCTCACCGCATACAACCTCGGCGGCGTGATCGGCGCGCTGCTGTGCGCATGGACGATCGCATGTGTCGGTTCGCGCTGGCCGCTCGTGCTGTGCAGCGTCGGCGGCGCGGCGAGCGCGCTGTGGCTGATGAGCGTCGATGCGGGCAGCCATACGCGCTGGCTGATCGTCGGGCTCGGCGCGCACGGCCTGTTCGTCAACGCGGTGCAGTCGACGATGTATGCGCTGTGCGCGTACATCTACCCGACGGCGGTGCGCGCGACCGGCACCGCGAGCGCGCTCGCGTTCGGCCGGCTCGGTGCCATCCTCAGCGCGTTCGCCGGTGCTTTCGTGATCACGACGGGCGGCGCGACCGCGTATCTGACGATGCTGGCCATCGCGATGGGCATCGTCTGCGTCGCGCTGCTGGTCGTGCGGCGGCATATCCCGAAGCTGTCGCGCGAGCCGGCGCAGCCGCGCGAGCGGGAGGAGCTGGTTCGCACGTCGCCGTGACGGCGGGCAGCGCGCATGCACTGCACATTCGCGCTGCTTGCCTGATGCCGCCGGGTGCCACCGGATGCTACCGGGCGGCGGGAGCGTCAGGCGTTACAGCGTCGTGCGCACGTGCCAGAGCTCGGGGAACAGCACGACGTCGAGCATCTTGCGCAGATACGGCGCGCCGCTCGTGCCGCCGGTGCCCTGCTTGAAGCCGATGATGCGCTCGACCGTCGTCACGTGCCGGAAGCGCCACTGGCGGAACGCGTCCTCGAGATCGACGAGTTCCTCGGCCATCTCGTACAGCTCCCAGTGCTGCTGCGGATGCCGGTACACCTCGAGCCACGCGGCCTCGACGGTTTCGTCGTGCTGCGTCGGCTGTCGCCAGTCGCGGTCGAGTCGCGACGGCGCGATCGGGAACCCGCGCCGCGCGAGTAGACGCACGACCTCGTCGTAGAACGACGGCGCGTCGAGTGTCGCGCGCACCTGTTCGAGGATGTCGGGCCGGTGCGCGTGCGGCTGCAGCATCTGCGCGTTCTTGTTGCCGAGCAGGAATTCGAGCTGCCGGTACTGATACGACTGGAAGCCCGACGACTGGCCGAGATACGGTCGCATCGCCGAGTACTCGGACGGCGTCATCGTCGACAGGACGTTCCACGCCTGCACGAGCTGCTCGAGGATCCGCGAGACGCGTGCGAGCATCTTGAACGCGGGCGGCAGCGCATCGCCGCGCACCGCATCGAGCGCGCCGCGCAGTTCGAACAGCGCGAGCTTCATCCACAGCTCGCTCGTCTGATGCTGGATGATGAACAGCATCTCGTTGTGATCGGGCGACAGCGGATGCTGCGCGTTCAGAATCGCATTCAGCGACAGGTAGTCGCCGTAGCTCATCGACTTCGAGAAATCGAGCTGTGCGTTGTGCCAGCCGGCTTGCTCGCCGGCGTCGCCCGGCACGTGCGGCGCCTCGTGCGCGGCTTGCGTACCTTGCGCGCGTGCGCCCGAGAACGGGCAGCCCGCCGGCGCATCGTTGCCGGGCGGCTGCATATGACCAGAATTCACGAGTGTCTCCACGATTGAATGACGGGGGCGCGGCGCGCACTGCTCGCGCGCCCGCGGCCGGCCGGCGATCAGGTCACCGCGCCGCGCTCGGCGTACTCGGGCGCCTTCCACGCGTCGGTGTCCAGAATCTCGCGCAGCGTTTCGACGGCATCCCACACGTCGACGAAGCGCGTATAGAGCGGCGTAAAGCCGAAGCGCAGCACGTACGGCTCGCGGTAGTCGCCGATCACGCCGCGCGCGATCAGCGCCTGCATCACTTCATAGCCGTGCGGATGCTCGAAGCTCGCCTGCGAACCGCGCTGATGGTGCGCGCGCGGCGTGACGAGCTTCAGCGAGCGGCCCGCGCAGCGCGCCTCGACGAGCGCGATGAACGCGTCGGTCAGCGCGAGCGACTTGCGGCGGATCGCCTGCATGTCGGTCTGCAGGAACACGTCGAGCCCGCATTCGACCATCGACATCGACACGATCGGCTGCGTGCCGCACAAGAAGCGCGCGATGCCGGGGTCGGGCGCGAAGCCGGGCTGCATCGCGAATGGCGCGCGATGGCCCCACCAGCCGGACAGCGGCTGCGAGAAATGCGCGTGGTGGCGCTGCGGCACCCACACGAATGCCGGCGAGCCGGGGCCGCCGTTCAGATACTTGTACGTGCAGCCGACCGCGCCGTCCGCATGCGCGCCGTTCAGGTCGACCGGAACCGCGCCGGCCGAATGCGCGAGGTCCCAGAGCATCAGCGCGCCCGCATCGTGCGCGAGCTGCGTGACGGCGGCCATGTCGTGCATGTAGCCGGTGCGGTAGTTCACGTGCGTGATCATCGCGACGGCGGTGTCCGCGCCGAGCGCGTCGGGCAGCTCGGCGGGATCGTCGATCAGGCGCAGTTCGTAGTCGCCGCCGAGCTGCTCGATGAGCCCTTGCGCGATATAGAGATCGGTCGGGAAGTTCGAACGCTCCGACACGATCACGCGGCGCTCGGGCGCGCGTTCGGCCTGGTGGCGCAGCATCGCCGACAGCAGCTTGAACAGGTTGATCGAAATCGTGTCGGTCACGACCGTTTCGCCGGGCGCGCCGCCGATCAGCGTCGCGAGCTTGTCGCCGAGCCGGCGCGGCAGCGCGAACCAGCCTGCGGTGTTCCAGCTGCGGATCAGGCCTTCGCCCCATTCGGCGCCGATCACCTGTTGCGCACGTGCGGCCGCCGCGCGAGGCTGCGCGCCGAGCGAGTTGCCGTCGAGGTAGATCACGCCGTCGGGCAGCGCGAACTGGCTGCGCAACGGGGCAAGCGGATCGTCGCGATCGAGCGCGAGCGCATCTTCACGGGTCTTGATCATCATGGTGGGTTCGTCGGTCGAAAGAATCAGGCGGCGCGCGCGGGCAGCGCGCGCAGGACGGCGCGCACCGGGCTCGCGTCGAGCGTCGCGAATTTGAGCGGCAGGGCGATCAATTCATAGTCGCCGGGCGGCACCTCGTCGAGCACGATGCCTTCGAGGATCGCCATCCGGTGGGCGCGCACGCGGTGGTGCGCGTCCATCGTCTTCGATTCCTGCGGATCGAGCGACGGCGTGTCGATGCCGATCAGCTTCACGCCGTGCGCGGCAAGCAGATCGACGGTGTCCGGTGCGACCGCGCAGAACGCGCTGTCCCAGTGCGCGGTCGGCGCATTCGCGTACGTGCGCAGCAGCACGCGCGGCGGTACGCCGTCGAGCGCGGTCGCGACGTCGGCCTGCCGCACGACCGGCGACGCGCCGATGCAGTGGATCACGCGGCACGGGCCGACATAGGTGTCGAGCGGCACGGCGCCGATCGCCGCGCCGTCCGCATCGTAGTGCAGCGGCGCGTCGCAGTGCGCGCCGGTATGCGGCGACAGCGTCAGCCGCGCGACGTTGACGGGCGAGCCGGTCTCGATCCGCCAGACGCGCTCGACCGACACCGGCGTGTCGCCCGGCCACACGGGCGTGGCGGCGCTGATGGGCGGGGAGATGTCCCAGAGTATGTCCATGGCATGACGAAGCGATGAATCGATCCTTCGAATGATAGGCGGACGCTTGCAGAAAGTGCTTGCGAAATAAACATGGACAATCCGCTCGATTGGCAGATAATTCGAATCAGAGGGAAAAGGGGGACCAAAAATGCACGCGATCACGCTGGACGCTACCGACTGCCGGATCCTGGCCGTGCTGCAGGAAGAGGGCAGAATCAGCAATCTCGATCTCGCGGAACGGATTTCGCTGTCGCCGTCCGCGTGCCTGCGACGGATGCGGCTGCTCGAGGAGCAGGGCGTCATCGAGCGCTACCGCGCGTGCCTGAGCCGCGAGAAGCTCGGCTTCGAGCTCGAGGCGTTCGTGCAGGTGTCGATGCGCAACGAGGAGAACCAGTGGCACGAACGGTTCGCGGAGGCGTTGCGCGAATGGCCGGAGGTGGTGGGCGCGTTCGTCGTGACGGGCGAGAGCCACTATCTGCTGCGCGTGCTCGCGCACAACCTGAAGCACTATTCCGATTTCGTGCTGAACCGGCTGTACAAGGCGCCGGGCGTGATGGACATCCGTTCGAACATCGTGCTGCAGACGCTGAAGGACGAAGCGGGTGCGCCGGTCGGGCTCGCGCGCACCGGCCCGATCAGAGCGGTGTGAGACCGTGAAAGCCGCCGCCGTGGAACACGAGCGGCGGTGTCGCGTTCTGCGGCGTGCGTACGCCGCAGCGTTCGACTTCGCCGACGAAGATCACGTGGTCGCCTTCGTCATAGCGGCTGCGGTTGTGGCATTCGAACCAGGCGAGCGCACCGTCGAGCACGGGCATGCCCGAGTTGCCGGCCGCGTGCGCGATGCCTTCGAAGCGGTCGCCCTTGTAGCTCGAAAAGCGCATGCACAGGTCGAGCTGCGCGGCCGCGAGCACGTTCACGACGTAATGGCTGTTGTTGCGGAACACCGGCATCGACGCCGATTTGTGCGCAAGGCTCCACAACACGAGCGGCGGGTCGAGCGACACCGAATTGAACGAGCTTGCGGTGATGCCGATCAGCTGGCCGGACGGCGCGCGCGTCGTGATGACGGTCACGCCGGTCGCGAACTGGCCGAGCGCCTGCCGGAAGGCGGCCGAATCGAAGTCCGGCGGATTGGCCCGGCTCATCGCGCCACCCTTCCGGACGAAGCGGACGGATGCGTCGCGCGGCAACGGCGGCAGGCGCGACGGACGAAAGGCGGCGAGGCGGTGGCATGGGAAGTGGTGCGCATGCCGCGATTTTAGCGGAATCGCGCCCGGCGGGCCGCGTCCGGCCGCGCATCGCGCCGCGAGCGTGACGTAGCGAACACAGCAAGCGGGCCCGCGGCGCAGGCCGCCGCTGCGTTACTGCGTCGCCGCAAATCCCAGCGACAGCGCGCCGATCACGATCAGGCTCGACGCCCATACCGCGTCGAGATTGAACCAGCTCTTCGACACGAACGCGAGCCCGACGTAGCGGTACACGAGCCACGCGAGCGCGCCGCCGGTGGCGATCATCGCGGCCGCGTGGACGGCCGCGACCGTAAGCGCCATCCCGACGTGCAGCGCCGCGAGCGCGGCGGCCGCACGATGACCGGGATCGTCATCGAGCCCGCAGAGTCCGAGATAGATCGGCACGAGCATCAGCCCGGCCCCATGCGCGATCGCGATGGCGAACGACCATAAACCGAGCCGCGCCGGCGCAATTCGCGCGAGCGCGCGCGGGTGTCGCCGCCGCATCAGCAGCGCGATGCCGAAGGCGATCACGACGGCGCTCGCACCGATGCGGATCGTCGCTTGCCAGGCGAGTAGCGCGGCAAGCAGTCCGAACGGCAGCATCACCGCGAAGACGGCAAGCGCATGCCCGAGTGCGAGGTAGCCGAGGGCCGCGACGAGCGCGCGGGCGCGTCGCGCCATCAGCGCGTTCGACACGGCGAGCGGCCATCCCATCGCGGGATTGAGCCCGTGATAGACGCCGCTTGCAGCGACGGCCGCCCACAGCGCGAGCTGCGGCGCGGCGTGCGGATCGAGCGCGCCGCTCAACGTCCGACCGACGGATAGCAGAACGAGTCGGTCGAACAGTCGCCGCCTTCGAGCCGGATCTGATGTGCGCGATAGCCGTCGGGGAATTCGACCCAGAAGTCGTCGGCCAGCGTCAGCCCGCCGTCCGGGCCCGCGTGGGCGAGCACTTGCGCGGCCGGCACGCCGTCCGGATAGAACTGGTCGTCCCACGTCGAGTAGAGCGAATTGGTCCAGTACACGCGCCGGCCGTCGCGGCTGATCTCAACCATCTGTGGGCCGCCCGCGAACGGGCGGCCGTTCGGATGCGGCGCGCGGCGCGCGATGCCGCCGATGCGCACCGAGCCCGCGAGCGTCGGATGGTGCGGATCGCACACGTCGTACTGACGCATCTCGCCGGTGCCCCAGCACGACACGTAGAGAAAGCGGTCGTCGAGCGACAGATCGATGTCGGTGACGAGCGGCGGCACCGCGCCGAACGGCTTCAGCAGCGGCGGCAATTCGTCGGCCGCGGCGGGCTCGGGCGCGATCGTCGCGGTCTTTTTCGCGTGGAACGTGCCGCCTTCGCGCCACCACGTCCAGATCGAGCCTTCGAGATTGGTCGTGTCGATCACGACGCCGACGAATCCGTATTCGCGCACCGGATCGTGCGCGGGACGCACTTCGAGCGCCATCTGATGATGCGCGCCGAGATCGATCGTCTGCACGTTGCGCCGCGCGCGCAGATCCCAGAAATGCAGCCGGTGTCCGTACCGGTTCGCGAGCAGGTCGTCGGGCACGATGCCATTCTCGAACTGCGGCGGCAGCGCCCATTCGCTCGACACCATGTAGTCGCGCGGCAGGTTCCACCAGAAGTCGTAATGCTTGTCCTGCGGCCCGCGATCGATCTCCCAGCGGCCGAGCACGTCGAACGTCTCGCAGTCCATGATGAAGATGCCGGGCGCGCCGTCGGTGCCGTCCTTGCCCGCGCCGCCGAGCGTGCTGACGTAGATGCCTTCCGGGCCGCAATGCACGGTATGTGGGCGCGAATAGCCGGTCTTGCGGAAGATCTCGTCGGGCTCGACGATCTTGTGGATGCGCGCCTGCGTCGGATGCGGTTTCGTGTCGATCACGTAGACGCGCGACGAACGCAGGCCGGGGATGATCAGATAGCGGCGCTCGAGAAACGCATGGCCCGTGAGCGGCGACAGCGCGGACGAGCATGCATTCCAGCCGAAGTGGTGAAACTCGTCGCCGGTATTCGGCATCGTGACCGTATGCACGATCTTGCCGTAGGTCGGCGAGCCGTGCTGCACGTCGATCACGGCGAGCGCGTCGGGTCTGGAAAAATCGGGACTCAGCAACAACGTATAGGCGAATGCTTCGGGCGGTGCCTGCATCGCGAGCTCGGGCGATGCGTGAAACGTCGGGTCAGGCCGCATGTTCATGAGAAGCCCCCTCGGTGATGCGCGCGCGTCGGCGCGGCAATTCGGCAATTCGGCGCTTCGGCAGGCAATCGCGCGATCGCGGCCGGCTGCTGCGCGCGCAGACGGAACGATGTTCAGGCAGACGTCGAACGTATCGTCGCGCACGCCGGCATGGCGGCACCGGGCGCGATGATGACGCGTGCCTAAGTGTAGTCGAGAAACGCGCGGCGAGCCGGGCGCGCGGCGGCGTGCCGGCTTCGCGTGCGAGTGCGATACTTGCCGCAGCGGCCGTTGCGGACGGAAAGGGTCCGGAACGGCGAAACCGATCGGACGAGCCGGCGCGCATGCCGGCTCCGTTCATTGACAGGAGTGGATTCGATGGCGAACGAGATGCTTGAAACGGCGACGCTCGGAGGCGGGTGCTTCTGGTGCACGGAGGCCGTGTTTCTCGACGTGGACGGCGTGACGGCCGTGCAGTCCGGTTATGCGGGCGGTCATACGCGCAATCCCGGCTATCGCGACGTCTGCGACGGCGACACCGGTCACGCGGAAGTCGTCAACGTGACGTTCGACCCGTCGCGTATCGGCTACCGCGAGATTCTGGAAATCTTCTTCGCGACGCACGATCCGACGCAGCTGAACCGGCAGGGCAACGATGTCGGTACGCAGTACCGCTCGGTCGTGTTCACGCATTCGGACGCGCAGCGCGACACCGCGCTCGACGTGATCCGCGAGCTCGAGCGCGAACAGGTGTTCGGGCAGCCGATCGTCACCGAAGTCGTGCCGCTCGACGGCAACTACTGGCCGGCCGAGGACTATCACCAGAACTATTACGCGCGCAATCCGGGGCAGGGCTATTGCGCAGTCGTGATCGGGCCGAAGCTCGCGAAGTTCCGCCAGAAATTCGCGCACCGGCTGAAGTCGCAGCGCGGCGCGTAAGCGGCGCTGCGTACCGTTGTCGCGTGGCGCGCTCGCGCTACGCGGCTTCGCTGCGCCAGCGCGCGCAGGCCGCCGCGATCTCCCGCGCGAGCGCGATGCACGACAGCGGCGCGGAGCCTTCGGCCTTGTTGTTGATCGTGATGATCACCGGCTGCCCGGCGAGCGCATAGCGGGCGGCCAGTTCGGCAAGCGCCGACCGCGTGGCCGGATCTTCGTCGACGAGCTTGTCGAACGGTTCGTACTTCGCTTTCGCCTGCTCGTACTTGAAGCCGCCGTGCAGGCTCCAGCGCACGATCAGCGGCCCCGGTGCGTCGCCGTCGAGCAGCGCGAGCGCGGCTGCCTGGCGCAGCGGATCGGGCATCCGCGCGTGCAGGCCCACGCAGTAGCGCACGCCGTGCGCGGCGAGCGTGCGGATGAAGCGCGGCGTGAGCAGGCTCGCGTCGCGGATCTCGATCGCGTAGCGCGGACCGTCTGCCTCGGGCGGCAACGGCGGCAGTGCCGCGAAGAACGCCGACAACCGCTCGATCAGCGCGGCCGGCTCGGCCAGCAACCGGTCGGGCAGCGGCGAGAACTGGAACACGAGCACGCCCGCCTTCTTGCCGAGTCCTTCGAGGCACGGACGCACGAACTCGTCGGCGGCGAGCGACGCATCGAGGAAGGTCGGATTCGGTCCGGACGGCTCGCCGCGATGGCCGCGCACGACCGCATCGGTGACCGACGCGGGCGCCTTCACGACGAAGCGGAAATCGTCGGGCACCTGCTGGGCGTAGCGCAGATAGTCGGCGACGGACAGCGGCGCGTAGAACGATCGGTCGAGGCTTACGCTTTTCAGGAGCGGATGCGCGCCGTACGCTTCGAGTCCTTCGCGCGACAGCTTCGTCTGCGCGAAATCGCCGTCGAAGACGATGCCGTTCCAGCCGGGGAAATACCACGACGACGTGCCGAGCCGCACGTTCGGCGGCAATGCGGCGGCCGCGGCGGCGACCTCGGGCGCGACCGGCGCAGGCGGCACGCCGCGTCGTCGCGCGCGCTTGCGCGGTTCGGGCGGCGGCGCGGGATCGTCCCAGAGCATGCCGGTAGACGGCGGTGCGGCCGCTTCGTCGTCGCGTGCGGCGTTGCCCGCGTCGGATGCGGCGCTCGGTCGGGCAGGCTTCGGCGCACGCGGCGCGCGCGTCGCGTGCGCCCGTGCATCGTCGGTATCGGCTGCGTCGTGTGACGACGCGTGCGCATCGTCCGGCGACGGCAGCGCGCCGAACAGATCGAACTGCCCGTCGGCGCGCGCGTCGTGCGCTTCGTCTTGCCGTCGCTGCGGCGTGCTGCTGCGCCGCGTGCTGCCGTCACCCATGCATGCCCTGTGTGAAGCGCCGCCTAGCGCGGCAGCGCATGTTCGTACATATAGCGCCGCGACCACGGCAGCGTTTTCGCGCTGCGTCCGGCCTTGCGGCACACGATCTGGAAGATCGACACGTCGTCGTGTTCGAAGGCATACGCGCAGCCGGCCAGATAGACGCGCCAGATGCGGAATTTTTCGTCGTCGACGAGCTTGCGCGCCTCGTCGGCCTTCGCTTCGAAGTTCTCGGTCCAGATCTCGAGCGTGCGCGCATAGTGTCGCCGCAGGCTTTCGATGTCAACGGCCTCGAGGCCGCCGCGCTGCGCCGCTTCGAGCGCGAGGCTGATGTGCGGCAGCTCGCCGTCCGGGAACACGTAGCGGTCGATGAATTCGCCGCCGCCGAGCGCCGTTTCGCCGCTTTCCGCGTCGGTCGACGTGATGCCGTGGTTCATCGCGATGCCGTCGTCGACGAGCAGTTCGCGGATCCGCGAGAAGTACAGCGGCAGGTTCTTGCGGCCGACGTGCTCGAACATCCCGACGCTCGTGATGCGATCGAACTGGCCTTCGATCTCGCGATAGTCCTGCAGGCGGATCTCGATGCGATCCTCCAGGCCGGCCGCCTTCACGCGTTCGGTTGCGAGATCGAACTGGTTCTGCGAGAGCGTGACGCCCACGCACTGCGCACCGAATTTCTGCGCGGCGCGCAGCACGAGCGCGCCCCAGCCGCAGCCGATGTCGAGCAGCCGCTGGCCGGGCTCGAGGCGGATCTTCGTCAGGATGTGGTCGATCTTCTTGATCTGCGCGGTGCCGAGATCCTCGTCGCCGTTCTCGAAGTACGCACACGAATACACCATGTTCTCGTCGAGCCACAGCTTGTAGAACTCGTTCGACACGTCGTAGTGGTACTGGATCGCCTTCTTGTCGGTGCTCTTCGTGTGATTGAAGTAGCGCTTCACGCGCGCGAGCTTGCTCGCGCTCGTGACGGTGCTGCGCGCGAGCGAATAGCCGATGTTGATGATGTCCGACAGCTTGCCTTCGATGTCGATCTTGCCCTTCACGTACGCCTCGCCGAGATTGTCGAGGCTCGGTTCGAGCAGCAGCGGCAGCGCCGACGCGTTGTTGACCTTCAGCGTGACCTGCGGCGCGCTGAAATTGCCGAAATCGAGTTGTTCGCCATTCCACAGCACGAGGCGCGCCGGTATGTTCGCCTTCGCCCGTACTTCGTCCGCCCACTGTGCCAGCTTCTTTTCCCAGAACATTTGGATTCTCCGTTTGTTCGTTGAATCGAATACAGCCAAGTATCTTGACCGGCGCGCCGCGCCGCGACGCGCCCGGATGCAACACGTGATGCGGCCGGCGGCACGCCGGCGCCGCGCTTACGGCGACAGTCGCGAGATCGTCCAGCCGTGCGGTGCCGCGGCATCGCGCGTGTAGACCAGACGATCGTGCAGCCGCGACGGGCGGCCCTGCCAGAATTCCAGCGTATCGGGCACGACGCGGTAGCCGCCCCAGTGCGGCGGGCGCGGCGGGTCGTCGCCGTAGCGCTCGCTGAATGCTTTCTCGCGCGCTTCGAGCGTCGCGCGGCTGTCGATCACGGCGCTCTGCTCGGACGCCCATGCACCGATGCGCGAGCCGACCGGACGCGAGGCGAAATAGCGATCGCTTTCGTCGGCGCTCGTCTTCTCGACGCGGCCTTCGATGCGCACCTGGCGCTCGAGCTCGATCCAGTAGAACAGCAGCGCCGCGTACGGATGCGCAGCGAGATCGCGGCCCTTGCGGCTTTCGTAGTTGGTGAAGAAGACGAACCCGCGCTCGTCGACGCCCTTGACGAGCACGATGCGCGCCGACGGCCGACCGTCGGCACCGACAGTCGCGAGCGTCATCGTGTTCGGCTCCGGAAGCTTGGCGGCGAGCGCCTCGTTGAACCAGCGGTCGAACTGGGCGAACGGATCGGGGGCGGCATCGGCTTCGTCGAGCGAAGCGCGCGAATAGTTGATGCGGAGATCGGCGAGAGTCGTCATGTTATGCAAACGCTTCAATCGGGGGCCAGTATAGCGAACGCGGAAGAATCGTGCGTGCACAGCGGCGCGTCGCGGCGGGGAGATCAGGCAAAATAGAGGCTGTACGACTTACGTTTTCCTTTCTTCATGTCAGCCGCCGACACCGTCCCGCCGAATTTCTCCGATCTTACCCCGAGCCCGACGATCCAGCTTGACGCGGATCGCGCGCGGCGCTTCGGCGGCATCGCGCGGCTGTACGGCGCACCGGCGCTCGCTGCGTTCGAGCGCGCGCATGTCGCGGTGATCGGCATCGGCGGCGTCGGCTCGTGGACGGCCGAGGCGCTCGCGCGCAGCGCGATCGGTACGCTGACGCTGATCGATCTCGACAACGTCGCGGAGAGCAATACCAACCGGCAGATCCACGCGCTCGACGGCAATTACGGCAAGCCGAAGGTCGATGCGATGGCCGAGCGCATCGCGCTGATCGATCGCGCCTGCCGCGTGAACCGCATCGAGGATTTCGCGGAACCGGACAACTTCGACGCGCTGCTCGGCGGCGGCTTCGACTACGTGATCGATGCGATCGACAGCGTGCGCACGAAGGTCGCGCTGATCGCATGGTGCGTCGCGAAAGGGCAGCCGCTCGTGACGGTCGGCGGGGCGGGCGGCCAGCTCGACCCGACGCGCATTCGCATCGACGATCTCGCGCTGACGATCCAGGATCCGCTGCTCTCGAAGGTGCGCGCGCAGCTGCGCAAGCAGCACGGCTTTCCGCGCGGGCCCAAGGCGCGCTTCAAGGTCAGCGCCGTTTATTCGGACGAGCCGCTGATCTATCCGGACGCGCCCGCGTGCGATATCGAGGACGGCGCGGAGCCGTCGACGGCCGCGCACGTGGCGGGGCTGAACTGCGCGGGATTCGGTTCGAGCGTCTGCGTGACGGCGAGCTTCGGGTTCGCGGCGGCCGCGCATGCGTTGCGCGCGATCGCAGCGCGCGCGGCGGGGTAGCAGGGGAGAGGGCGCCGGCGTTGCGCGCCGGCCGGGAGCGAGCACACGCCGCGCGACGGCGGTGCGTGCGAACAGCGCAGGAGCAGCGTGCGCGCAAGCAGAAGGTCGGCCGCTGCGGCGCCCGGCTTCCCGCCTGCCGCGCTCAGTTGAGCGCCATGCTCAGCTTGCGTCGCCACGCGGCGACGAGATCCGGCCGGTCGGCGGCCAGCTCGAACACCGAGATCATCGTGCGGCGGCCGAGGTCGTCGCCATACGTGCGGTCGCGCGTGACGATTTCCAGCAGCTGCTCGAGCGCGCCTTCGTATGCGCGCCGCGCGATCAGGCTTTGCGCGAGATCGAAACGCGCGTCGAGATCGCCGGGATTCGCCGCGATGCGCGCTTCGAGCGCGTCGGTCGGCGGCAGGTCGGCCGTTGCGTCGAGCGCGTCGAAACGGGTCTTGATGGCCTGATAGCGCGGATCGGCGCCCTGCACCGTTTGCGGCGACAGCCGCTCGGCTTCCGCGCGCGCGTCGTCGATCCGGTTGCTCGCGAGGAGCAATTCGATCAGGTCGAGCCGCGCATCGTCGAAACCGGGGTTCAGCGCGAGCGCCGCTTCGAGGTGCGCGAGCCCGTCGTCGAAGCGCGCTTCCGCGATCGCGATCTGCGCGGCGCGGCGCTCGGCTTCTTCGGGCGCCGGCAGCAGCCGGTCGAGGAACGCGCGCAACTGGCCTTCCGGCAGCACGCCAATGAACTGGTCGACGGGGCGACCATCGGCGAACGCGATCACGTGCGGAATGCTGCGCGTCTGGAAATGCGCGGCGAGTTCCTGGTTCTCGTCGACGTTCACCTTCACGAGCTTCCAGCGGCCCGCGTAATCGCGTTCGAGCTTTTCGAGGAGCGGGCCGAGCGTCTTGCACGGGCCGCACCACGGCGCCCAGAAGTCGACCAGCACGGGCGTGTCCAGCGACGCCTCGATGACGTCTCTTTCGAAAGTGGCTAGCGTGGTGTCCATGTCGTTCCCTGCGGTTCGGATGTCGTCAGATTGGGGGCAGCTTGCGCGCTTTTCAACGCGGCTTCGATTCCGGTAACGGAATCCATTCCGTTTCGCCCGGTACCTTGCCCATCTCCTGGCGCGTCCATGCGAGCTTCGCGCGCTCGATCGCGTCGCGGCTGCTCGCGACGAAGTTCCATTCGATGAAGCGTTCGCCGTCGATCCGGTCGCCGCCGAGCAGCATCGCGCGTGCGCCGCCGTCGCTCGTCAGCGTGACGTTTGCGCCCGGCGTGAGCACGGCCATCTGCTCGGCCGCAAGCGGCGTGCCGTCGATCGCGAGATCGCCGTCCACCACATACACCGCGCGCTCCTCGTGCGACGCGTCGAGCGCGAGGCGGCCGCCGGCCGCGAACTCGGCCGCGACGTAGAGCGTGCGCGAGAACGTCGTGACGGGCGAACGCAGCCCGAACGCGTCGCCGGCGATCACCGTCAGCGACACGCCGTTTTCGGTGCGCTTCGGCAGCGTGTCGGCCGCATGGTGCTCGAACGACGGCTCGACGGTTTCATGCGCGCGCGGCAGCGCGACCCAGGTCTGGATCCCGTGCAGGGTGTGGCCGCTCGCGCGCTGCGCGGCCGGCGTGCGTTCCGAGTGCACGATCCCGCGGCCGGCCGTCATCCAGTTCACGTCGCCCGGCACGATTTCCTGCAGCGAGCCGAGACTGTCGCGGTGCAGGATCGCGCCGTCGAACAGGTAGGTGACGGTCGCCAGGCCGATGTGCGGATGCGGCCGCACGTCGAGGCCGGTGCCGGGCGGCAGCGTGGCCGGCCCCATGTGATCGAAGAAGATGAACGGGCCGACGAGCCGCGCGGCGAGCGCGGGCAGCGTGCGGCGCACCTGCAGGTTGCCGACGTCGCGCACGTGCGGCTTCAGCAGGGCATGGATCGGGGCGGTCATGGCGAGTCCTGTGGGGCGGCGAAGATGCGGACCATTGTACCGGCCGGCGCCGATTCGCACGTCTTGCGCACCGATGCGATTCCACGCGCGCCACGCGGGTATCGGAGCGGGCCGCACGCGAACGCGGTTAGACTCGCCGTTTCGGAACGACATTCGACACGCGAGGAGACGCCGATGATGGCCCCGAAGGATTTGTTGCTGGCGTTGGTCGTGATCCTCGCATGGGGCGTGAACTTCGTCGTGATCAAGGTCGGCCTGCACGGGATGCCGCCGATGCTGCTCGGCGCGCTGCGCTTCACGCTCGCGGCCGTGCCGGCCGTGTTCTTCGTGCGCCGTCCGCAGATTCCGTGGCGGATGCTCGTGCTGTACGGCGCGACGATCCAGCTCGGCCAGTTCGTGTTTCTGTTCACCGGCATGTACGTCGGGATGCCGGCCGGCCTCGCGTCGCTCGTGCTGCAGTCGCAGGCGTTCTTCACGCTCGTGTTCGCGATGCTGTTTCTCGGCGAGCGCCTGCGCGTGCAGAACCTAATCGGTCTCGCGATCGCCGCCGCAGGGCTTGTCGTGATTGCATCGCAGGGCGGCCGCGCAATGACGCTCGCCGGTTTCCTGCTGACGATCGCGTCGGCGGCGATGTGGGCGTTCGGCAATATCGTCACGAAGAAGGTCGGCAACGCGAATCTCGTGTCGCTCGTCGTCTGGGCGAGCCTCGTGCCGCCCGTGCCGTTCTTCGTGCTGTCGCTGTGGTTCGAAGGGCCGCAGCGAATCGGCGCCGCGTTGGCCGCGCTCAACGTCTCGTCGATCTTCGCGGTCGTCTATCTGGCGTTCGTTGCGACGCTGCTCGGGTACGGGCTCTGGAGCCGTCTGATGTCGCGCTATCCGGCCGCGCAGGTCGCGCAGTTTTCGCTGCTGGTGCCGATCGTCGGGCTTGCATCGTCCGCGCTGCTGCTCGACGAGCACCTGACGTCTGCGCAGCTGATCGGCGCGGCGCTCGTGATGGGCGGGCTCGCGGTGAACGTCTTCGGCGGGAAGCTGATGCGCCGCTTCGCGGCGTCGTGAGGCGCGCCGGCACGCGCGTGACGTGCCGGCGGCGATGCGGCCGTCAGGCCATGCGGTTCTTCGCGAGCGGCGGATTCGCTGCGAAGTAGCGCTTGATGCCGCGGAAGATCGCGTCGGCCATCTGGTCGCGATAGCTGTCGTCGTTGAGCCGGCGCTCTTCGTCCGGGTTGCTGATGAACGCGGTCTCGACGAGGATCGACGGAATGTCGGGCGCCTTCAGCACCGCGAATCCCGCCTGCTCGACCGAGCCCTTGTGCAGCTTGTTGATGCTGCCGACTTCCTTCAGCACGTAGTTGCCGTAGCGCAGCGAATCGCGGATCTGCGCCGTGGTCGACATGTCGAACAGCGCGCGGCTCACCGCCGCGTCCTGCGTCTTGATGTTGATCCCGCCGATCAGATCGGACGCGTTCTCCTTGTTCGCGAGCCAGCGCGCGGCCGCGCTCGACGCGCCGTGATCCGACAGCGCGAACACCGACGAGCCGCGCGCGGACGGCGTCGTGAATGCGTCGGCGTGGATCGACACGAACAGATCGGCGCCGACGCGGCGCGCCTTTTGCACGCGCACGTTCAGCGGCACGAAGAAGTCGGCGTCGCGCGTCATCATCGCGCGCATGTTCGGCGCGGCATCGATCTTCGCGCGCAGCTTCTTCGCGATGTCGAGCGCGATGTGCTTCTCGTACGTGCCGGCGCCGCCGATCGCGCCCGGATCCTCGCCGCCGTGGCCCGGATCGATCGCGACGGTCAGCAGCCGCACGGTGCTGCCCTTGCCGGACTTCGGCGCGGTGAACTTGTAGGCATCGGCGTCGTCGTCGCCGTCGTCGCGGCGCGCGATCACGGGCGGCGGCTTGACGGCCGGCTTCGCGGGCGCCGAAGGCGCGGCCGGCGGCGTGTGCGGCGCAGCCGGCGTGTTCTGCGCGAAGCGCTGGAAGAACGCGTCGCTGTTGTCGCTCGGCGCGGGCGCGGCCGCCGGGCCGTTCAGCGCGGTCGGCGGCTGCATCTGCTGCGCGCGCGCCGCATCGTTCAACGCCTGCTCCTTGCGTTCGGTCTGCGCGATCAGGTCGGTCAGCGGATCGGGCGCGACGGCCGGATACAGATCGAACACGAGCCGGTACTTGTAGGTGCCGACCGGCGGCAGCGTGAACACCTGCGGCTTCACCGAGCCTTTCAGGTCGAACACCATGCGCACGACGTGCGGCTGATACTGGCCGACGCGCACCGATTGAATCTGCGGATCGTTCGGCGCGATCTTCGACACGAGGTCGCGCAGCGCCTGGTCGAGTTCGAGGCCGGTCAGGTCGACGACGAGCCGGTCGGGACCCTGCAGCAGCTGTTGGCTATTCTGCAGCGGCTGATCGGATTCGATCGTCACGCGCGTGTAATCGCGTGCGGGCCACACGCGCACGCCGAGCACCGACGACGCGTGCGCGAGCCGCGGCGCGACGAGGCCGAGCACCAGCGTGGAGGCGCCCGCGCAAAGAATCTGACGGCGCCGCCAGTTGTGCGTCGCGGTGGCCGCCGATTCGATCGAGCGGAACGGTTTGATCAACATCTTTCGAGACATGCGTTTCCTGAAGCGCTATACGCCCGGACGGTGAGGGCGCGGCCGTCGCCGTCCACGTCGAGCGAGAAGACCAGATCGGGCACGCCGAGCAGGGTGCCCGCCTGTTGCGGCCATTCGACGAGACAGATCGCGCTGGAATTGAAATATTCGCGAAAGCCTGCATCGGACCATTCGGCCGGATCGTTGAATCGATACAGATCGAAGTGATAGACCTCGAGTTCCCCGTCGTCGCGTTCGAGCGCGTACGGTTCGACGAGCGTATAGGTCGGGCTGCGCACGCGGCCGCGGTGGCCGAGGCCGCGCAGGATCGCGCGCACGAGGGTCGTCTTGCCGGCGCCGAGATCGCCGACGAGCTGGATCTGCAGCCCGTCGAACGCGTGGGCGCGTGCGAGTTCGCTGCGCGCCGCGTCGAGCGCGTGCGCGAAGCGGATGCCGAACGCCTCGGTCGCCGCTTCGTCGGCCAGCGCGATCACGCGCGCGGCGAGCGGGGCCGGCAGCGTGACGGCATGGGACGGATGGCTGGGCGTGGCTGGCATTCTCGTAAAATAGTGCGATGAACCGATTACCGGAACTCGCCGCATCCGACCGAACTTCGACTCGTGACGAAGGCGCGGCGTCGTGCGCGCTCGACGATGCGGCGTTGACTGCGCTCGCCGCGCGCATCAGGGCGTGGGGGCGCGAATTGGGTTTCGGGGCGATCGGGATTAGCGACACCGATCTCTCGGATGCCGAAGCAGGCCTCGCCGCCTGGCTGGAAGCCGGTTGCCACGGCGAGATGGATTATATGGCCAAACACGGGATGAAACGCGCGCGGCCGGCCGAACTTGTGGCCGGCACGCGACGCGTGATCTCCGCGCGGCTTGCCTATCTGCCGGCCGATACGCTGGCCGGCGACGCCTCCGGCGTGTCCGACTGGCGCGCACGCGAACGCGCGCGGCTCGACGATCCGCAGGCGGCCGTCGTGTCGATCTATGCGCGCGGCCGCGATTATCACAAGGTGTTGCGCAACCGGCTGCAGACGCTCGCCGAGCGCATCGAGCGCGAGATCGGCGCATTCGGCCATCGCGTCTTTACCGATTCGGCGCCGGTGCTCGAAGTCGAGCTCGCGCAGAAGGCCGGGGTCGGCTGGCGCGGCAAGCACACGCTGCTGCTGCAGCGCGATGCGGGTTCGCTGTTCTTCCTCGGCGAGATCTACGTCGACATTCCGCTGCCGACCGACGCACAGACGTCGCCGGACGCGGCGCCCGAGTCGCCCGGCGCGCATTGCGGCAGTTGCACGCGCTGCATCGACGCGTGTCCGACCGGCGCGATCGTCGAGCCGTATCGCGTCGACGCGCGCCGCTGCATTTCGTATCTGACGATCGAGCTGAAGGGCAGCATTCCCGAGCCGCTGCGGCCGCTGATCGGCAATCGCGTGTACGGCTGCGACGACTGTCAGCTCGTGTGTCCGTGGAACAAGTTCGCGCAGGCCGCGCCGGTGGCCGACTTCGATGTGCGGCACGGGCTCGATCGCGCGACGCTCGTCGAGCTGTTCGGCTGGGATGCCGGCGAATTCGACACGCGGATGCAGGGCAGCGCGATCCGCCGCATCGGCTACGAAAGCTGGCTGCGCAATCTCGCGGTCGGGCTCGGCAATGCGCTGCGCGCGCCCGCGCAGCGGCTCGCGCCCGAGGCGCGCGATGCGATCGTGGCCGCGCTGCGCGCGCGCGCCGACGATCCGTCGCCGATCGTGCGCGAACATGTCGAGTGGGCGCTGCGTGCCGCGTGAAGGCGGCGTAAAGTGTCGTCGGCGCGTGAGCGCGACGCGTGCGCGACGGCCTTGGCCGGCGGGATGCGCGTCGCATTGGCGCCGGCGACGGTGAGGAGAATGCCATGTTCAACGCAGTAATCGACGCGCCGTTCGGCAAGGTCGGCATCCGCACGGATGCGGCCGCGGTGCGCGAAATCGTCTATCTGCCCGAATCGGTGAAGTCCGTCGCGCCGGACACGCCGCTCGCGAAGCGCGCGGCCGAGCAGATCGAGCGGTATTTCGAGCGCGCGTCCGCCCGTTTCGACCTGCCGCTCGCACCGGTCGGCAGCGCATTCCAGCACCGCGTGTGGGACGTGATCAGCGATATTCCGCCTGGCACCGTGCTGACGTACGGGCAGGTCGCGAAGCGGATCGGCAGCGCGCCGCGCGCGGTCGGCCAGGCATGCGGCGCGAACTATTTTCCGCTGGTGATCCCGTGTCACCGCGTCGTCGCGGCGAGCGGGCTCGGCGGCTTCGCGAATCACGACGACGACGGCTATTACCTGAAAGTGAAGCGCTGGCTGCTGGCGCACGAGGGCGTGCCGTACCGATGAGCGAACCGCTGCTTTCTGCCGAAGCCGATGACGGTGCCGCCGCGCCGTCGCCCGCGCTGCTCGCGAGCCGCGCGTCGATCGACCTGTTCTGCGATGCGCTGTGGCTCGAGCACGGGCTCGCGCGCAACACGCTCGATGCGTACCGGCGCGACCTGACGCTGTTTTCGCAATGGCTCGCGGCCACGCACGACGCGGCGCTCGACGCGGCCGACGAAACGATGCTGACCGGCTATATCGCCGCCCGCAGCGACGGCAAGGCGACGTCGTCGAACCGGCGGCTGTCGGTGTTTCGCCGCTATTACGGCTGGGCCGTGCGCGAGCATCGCGCGAGCGCCGATCCGACGCTGCGCATCGCGTCCGCGAAGCAGGCGGCGCGATTCCCGTCGACACTGTCCGAGGCGCAGGTCGAAGCGTTGCTCGGCGCGCCCGACATCGCGACACCGCTCGGGCTGCGCGATCGCACGATGCTCGAGCTGATGTATGCGAGCGGGCTGCGCGTGAGTGAGCTCGTCACGCTGAAGACGGTCGAGGTCGGGCTCAACGAAGGCGTCGTGCGCGTGATGGGCAAGGGCTCGAAGGAGCGGCTCGTGCCGTTCGGCGAGGTCGCGCACGGCTGGATCGAACGCTACCTGCGCGAGGCGCGGCCCGCGCTGCTCGGCGCGCGCGCGGCCGACGCGCTGTTCGTGACGGCGCGCGGCGACGGCATGACGCGTCAGCAGTTCTGGAACATCATCAAGCGCCACGCGCAGCAGGCGGACGTGCGTGCGCATCTGTCGCCGCACACGCTGCGGCACGCGTTCGCGACGCATCTGCTGAACCACGGCGCGGACCTGCGCGTCGTGCAGCTGCTGCTCGGTCACGCGGACATCTCGACCACGCAGATCTATACGCACGTCGCTCGCGAGCGCCTGCGCACGCTGCACGCGCAGCATCATCCGCGCGGCTGAACGCAGGCTTGCGCTCGGGCTGGGGCTTGCACGCGGGCTCCCGCTCCGGCACCGGTGCGCACGGCGGGCGGCGGCCGTACGAGAAAGCCTGACGACCGCCCGCGCGCACCGTCGCGCGCGCATGCGCCCGCATCATGCGAGTTCGCGCAGCTTGTGTTTGAGCACCTTGCCGGTCGACGCGGCCGGCAGCGCATCGAGCACGCGGATGCGCGCAGGGCGCTTGTACGGCGCGAGCCGCTCCGCGCACCACGCGTGCAGCGTCGCGTCGGTTGCCGTCGCGCCCGGCGCCAGCTCGACGAACGCGAGCACTTCCTCGTTGCCTTCGACGGGGCGCCCGATCACTGCGGCCTGCACGACGTCCGGATGCGCGTTCAGCACCTGCTCGACTTCGACCGGATACACGTTGAAGCCCGAGCGGATGATCAGCTCCTTGCTGCGGCCGACGATCGTCACCGCGCCGTCGGCATCCTGCCGCGCGAGATCGCCGGTGCTCAGCCAGCCGTCCGGCGACACGGCCGCGCGCGTCGCATCGACGTTGCGGTAGTAGCCGAGCATCACGTTCGGCCCGCGCACGCGAATCTCGCCGACTTCGCCGCGCGGCACGTCGGCACCGTCGGGCCCGACGATGCGCATCTCGATGCCGGGAATCGGCATGCCGACCGAGCAGTCGGCGCGCGGCGCATCGAGTGGCGTCTGCGTGATCGTCGGGCTGCTTTCGGTCATGCCGTAGCCGTTGTGCAGCGGGATGCCGTAGACGCGCTCGACGCGCGCCTTCAGCGCCGCGTCGAGCGGCGAGCCGCCCGAATACGCGAAGCGCAGCCGCGGCGCATGCCACGCATGGCCGTGCGTGTGGAGGTGCTCGATCAGCTTCGCATGCATCGCGGGCACGCCCTGGAAGATCGTCACGCGCTCGTCCGCCAGTGCGACGCGCACGGCTTCGGGCGAAAAACGGGGCGCGAGCCGCAGTGTCGCGCCGGCATAGAGGCTGCCGAGACAGACCGACGCGAGCCCATACACGTGCGACACGGGCAGCACCGCGTAGACGATGTCGTCCGGCGACACGCGCCGCAGCGTGCTCGACATCGCCGCGATGAACAGCAGGTTGCGGTGCGATAGCATCACGCCTTTCGGTGTGCCGGTCGTGCCGGTCGTATAGATCAGCGCCGCGCACTGGGCGGCGCCGTCGGCGGCCACCGGTTCGCTGCCGGCGTGCGCGTCGAGCCGATACGACCACGCGCCGATGTCGACGGGCAGTGCATCGGCACGCGCGGCCTCGTGCCGCGCGGCATGCGCGCGAGCGTCGGGCGACGTGTCGGTGACGAACGCGGTCAGCTTCGGGCGCGCGTGCGCGGCGATTGCGTCGAGCTCGGCCGCCGACAGCCGCGCGTTCGACACGAGCGCCCACGCATCGATGCGCGCGGCCGCGAACAGCAGCACGACCTGCGCGACGCTGTTTTCCGCCACGATCATCACGCGGTCGCCACCGCGCACGCCGAGCGCCGCGAGCCGCGACGCGACGGCATCGATGGCCTGCGCGAGCTCGGCGTACGAGAGCCGGCGCGCGTCCTCGATCAGCGCGGGCCGCTCGGGCGCCTGGGCGGCCCAGCGCGCGGGCACGTCGGCGATGCGCGGCGGCAGCGCGGCGAGCAGCGCGTCGACGTCGGGCTCGGGTGAACGGATCGATGAAGTCATGGCGTCTCCGGAAAAGGGGCCGGCGGCATCGGCGCGGCGGCATGAGAATGCGAACGATCGTGCCATGACGGCGCGCGCGCCACAATCGGCCGTTCGGTCAATGGCGCTTCGCGCGATTCGCAACGATCATGAGCGGACCGATGCGTGCCGTGCGCCGCGCAGCGGGCCGCGAGTATAGCCCGGCGCGCGCCGGCGGTTCGTCGCGCGCCGTTCGCCATTAGAATGCCGCCATGAGCAAATCGAGACACGTATCAGAAACGCCGGCGACCCAGCTGCTGCGCCGGCACGGCGTCGCGTTCGGCGAGCATCCGTACGCATACGTCGAACACGGCGGCACCGGCGAATCGGCGCGGCAGCTCGGCGTCGACGAGCACATCGTCGTGAAGACGCTCGTGATGGAAGACGAGCATGCGAAGCCGCTGATCGTGCTGATGCACGGCGATCGCACGGTGTCGACGAAGAATCTCGCGCGCCAGATCGGCGCGAAGCGCGTCGAGCCCTGCAAGCCGGAGGTCGCGAACCGTCATTCCGGCTATCTGGTCGGCGGCACGTCGCCGTTCGGTACGCGCAAGCCGATGCCGGTCTACGTCGAGTCGACGATTCTCGACTTGCCGACGATCTACCTGAACGGCGGCCGCCGCGGCTATCTCGTGAGCATCGCGCCGTCGGTGCTGACGGCGCTGCTCGGCGCGAAGCCCGTGCAGTGCGCGAGCGTCGACTGAGGGTTTCACCTTCGTGGCAGGTCGCGCGCGTTCGGTAGAATGGGCGCCGTTTCGGCTCGCCGCGCCGCGTCGGCGCCGGCCGGCGGTCCGCACTGCTGCGCCTGCGTCGCATCGCGCGGCCGCCGCGCGCGAGCCGTCCCTTCACCGATACGTTGAAAGAAGAGTTTCCCGCATGCAGATCCTGCTCGCCGCCCTCATTGCCTACCTGATCGGCTCGGTGTCGTTTGCCGTCATCGTCAGCGCCGCGATGGGCCTCGCCGATCCCCGGTCGTACGGGTCCAAGAACCCCGGCGCGACCAACGTGCTGCGCAGCGGCAACAAGAAGGCCGCGATCCTGACGCTGATCGGCGATGCGTTCAAGGGCTGGATCGCCGTGTGGCTGGCGCGCCGTTACGGCCTGCCCGACGTCGCGATCGCGTGGGTCGCGATTGCGGTGTTCATCGGCCACCTGTATCCGGTGTTCTTCCGCTTCCAGGGCGGCAAGGGCGTCGCGACCGCAGCCGGCGTGCTGCTCGCCGTTCATCCGGTGCTCGGGCTCGCCACCGCGCTCACCTGGCTCATCATCGCGTTCTTCTTCCGCTATTCGTCGCTCGCCGCGCTGGTCGCGGCCGTGTTCGCGCCGCTGTTCGACGTGTTCCTGTTCGGCACGAATCACAATCCGATCGCATGGGCGGTGCTCGCGATGAGCGTGCTGCTCGTGTGGCGTCATCGCGGCAACATCGCGAAACTGCTGGCGGGGGAGGAGAGCCGGATCGGCGACAAGAAGAAGGCGGCCGCGAACGGCAACGCGCAGGACGGCGGGAAAGCGTAATGCAGCGGGAAGGGCGCCCGCGTGCTGCAGGCAGCAGCGTGCCGGCGCCCGTCTCGCGACCGGTCAGTCGCGGAAGTTGTTGAAGTCGAGCGGCGTATCGGTCACGTCCTTGCGCAGCATCGCGATCACGCTCTGCAGATCGTCGCGCTTCGCGCCGGACACGCGCACGGCGTCGCCCTGGATACTGGCCTGGACCTTGATCTTGCTGTCCTTCACGAGCCGCACGATCTTCTTCGCGAGGTCGCCCGTCACACCCTTCTTGACCGTGACGACCTGCTTGACCTTGTCGCCGCCGATCTTCTCGATCTTGCCGTAATCGAGGAAGCGCACGTCGACGTTGCGCTTGGCCATCTTGCCGATCAGCACGTCCTTCACCTGACCGAGCTTGAAATCGTCGTCGGCGAACAGCGTCAGCTCGCGGTCCTTCTGCTCGACGCGCGCGTCGGAGCCCTTGAAGTCGAAGCGCGTCGAGATTTCCTTGTTCGACTGCTCGATGGCGTTCTTCACTTCGATCATGTTCGCTTCGGAAACGACGTCGAACGATGGCATGGCATTCTCCCTTGAGACTTGAGGCACGGTGCCCGGCCGGCGCGCGGGCACTCGCTATAATTGCGGACTGTTTGCCATTTTACCGATGCCCTTCCGTTTGCCCAAGGCCGCGCCGTGCGGCCCGTCGGGCGGACGCGAGCGAATGCCGATGCCTCCTGACGAATCCGCCCTGTCGCTGCTCCCCGACCATCCGCTCGCCGCGCACAACACGTTCGGCATCGACGCGAGGGCGCGCTATGCCGCGCGCATCACACATCCCGCGCAGTTCGAGGCGCTGCATCGCGACGCGCGCGTCGCGACGCTGCCGCATCTCGTGCTCGGCGGCGGCAGCAATGTCGTGTTCACACGCGACTTCGACGGCCTCGTGCTGCTCGATGAAATCGCCGGGCGCCGGGTCGTGCGCGACGACGACGACGCGTGGTACGTCGAAGCAGGCGGCGGCGAGAACTGGCATGCGTTCGTCGGCTGGACGCTCGAGCAGGGCATGGCGGGCCTCGAGAACCTCGCACTGATCCCGGGCACCGTCGGCGCGGCGCCGATCCAGAACATCGGCGCGTACGGCCTCGAAATGAACGCGTATTTCGATTCACTCGTCGCGATCGAACTCGCGACGGGGCGCAGCGAGCGTTTCGACGCCGCGCGCTGCGCGTTCGGCTATCGCGACAGCTTTTTCAAGCGCGACGGGCGCGGGCGCTTCGCGATCGTATCGGTGACGTTCCGGCTGCCGAAACGCTGGACGCCGCGGCTCGGCTATGCGGACGTCACGCGCGAACTCGATGCGCGCGGCATCTCGCCGGACGCGGCGACGCCGCGCGACGTGTTCGATGCGGTCGTCGCGATCCGGCGCGCGAAGCTGCCCGATCCGCGCGAGCTCGGCAACGCGGGCAGCTTCTTCAAGAATCCGGTGATCGATCGCGCGCAGTTCGACGCGCTGCATGCGCGCGCGCCGGGCATCGTGTCGTATCCGCAGCCGGACGGCCGCGTGAAGCTCGCGGCGGGCTGGCTGATCGACCGCTGCGGATGGAAAGGGCGCGCGCTCGGCGCGGCGGCCGTGCACGAGCGGCAGGCGCTCGTGCTCGTCAATCGCGGCGGCGCGACGGGCGCGGACGTGCTCGCGCTCGCGCGCGCGATCCAGCACGACGTGCGCACGCAGTTCGGCGTCGAGCTCGAGCCCGAGCCGGTCTGCCTGTAGTGCGGACGGATCCCGGCCGACTGCGGCCGGCGCGCCGGTTTCCCGTGCCGTACAAAAGGAAACGCCGATCGGACGATCGGCGTTTTTCATGCGATGCGCGCGGCGCAGGCCGCGCAGCGGCTGCGTTCAGTGCTTGAGGCGGCCCAGCAGCAGGAACTCCATCAGCGCCTTCTGCACGTGCAGGCGGTTTTCCGCTTCGTCCCACACGACGCTCTGCGGGCCGTCGATCACGCCGGCCGTCACTTCCTCGCCGCGATGCGCGGGCAGGCAGTGCATGAACAGCGCGTCCGGATTCGCGTGGCCCATCATTTCCTCGTCGACGCACCAGTCGGCAAACGCCTTCATCCGTGCCTCGTTCTCGGCCTCGAAACCCATGCTCGTCCAGACGTCCGTCGTGACGAGATCGGCGCCCTTGCATGCTTCGTTCGGATCGTCGAACACCTCGTAGAACGGTGCGCTGTCGGGCGACACGAGCTTCATGTCGAGCGCGTAGCCGGGCGGCGTCGACAGGCGCAGCTTGAAGCCGAGGATCTGCGCGGCCTGAATCCACGTATAGAGCATGTTGTTCGCGTCGCCGACCCATGCGACCGTCTTGCCGGCGATCGGGCCGCGGTGCTCGTAGTACGTGAAGATGTCGGCGAGCACCTGGCACGGATGGTATTCGTTGGTCAGCCCGTTGATCACCGGCACGCGCGAGTTTTCCGCGAAGCGCTGGATGATGTCCTGCTCGAACGTGCGGATCATGATGATGTCGACCATCCGCGAGATGACCTGCGCGGAATCCTCGACCGGCTCGCCGCGGCCGAGCTGCGTGTCGCGCGTGCTCATGAATACCGCGTGGCCGCCGAGCTGGAAGATCCCCGCTTCGAACGACAGGCGCGTGCGCGTCGAGCTCTTCTCGAAGATCATCGCGAGCGTGCGGTCGTGCAGCGGATGGTAGGTCTCGTAGTTCTTGAACTTGCGCTTCAGGATACCCGTGCGTTCGAGCACGTACTCGTAGTCTTCCAGCGAGAAATCCTTGAACTGCAGGTAGTGACGAATGGTTTTGGCGGTCATGAAACGAAATACGGCGGGCTTCACCCGGCGGCGACGCCGGACGGCGCCGCCGTCGGATGTGAATAACTCAAAGCAGCATAAAGGATTTTCCGTGCTTTGACGAGCCGCGCAGGCGAACGGGGATCGATCGCGGCGCAGCGCGGCCCGCTGTCCGGCAGGGGCGGCGAAACGACGCGCGATGGCGCGCTGCGGTATAATTTCGAAGTTTTCTCCAGCCCGGCACGCAAGCCGTTTCGCGGTTCTGCCGGACACAAGCCGTGCGCTGCACAAATCCCGTGCGGCGTGCCGGCCGCACGTGTCGATCGCCCGTTTTTCGGCGCGCCGGCACGCGCGAGCGGCGTCGATTCCAGCTTTGTGTTCGCGTGCTCACGCACTGTCGCGTGGGTATCGCCGGGCCGTCACTTGGGTAACCACATGGCTGAAACCCCCCCGACCGAATACTTCATCCAGGGCGTCACGAAAGACGGGAAAAAGTTTCGCCCGAGCGACTGGTCGGAACGTCTGGCCGGCGTGATGTCCTGTTTCGGGCCAGGGGCGAGCGGGCCGAATGCGCGTCTCCAGTACTCGCTCTACGTGCGCCCGACGCTGCTCGGCGACACCAAATGCGTGATCCTCGACTCGCGGCTGCGCGATGTCGAGCCGATGGCCTTCGATTTCGTGATGAACTTCGCGAAGGACAACAATCTCGTCGTGACCGAGGCGTGCGAACTGCCGGACTATAACGAGAAGAAGTGAGGCGCACGGGCGCGCCGCGCCTGTTGCGGTATTGCATGACACCGCGCAGGTATGCAGCGCCCACGCAAAAAAGCCCGCCGAAGCGGTAATGCCGTTCAGTTAAGGTTCTTTCTGAGGAACCGGACGGCATAACGAGCAGGACGGGACTTGACGGCCCGATCGCATTTGCGATCAGGCCGTTTTACATTGATGAGCAGCTTGAGGTGTTCGCGAAGTCGCTTGAGCACGGCGGGCAGCTTGGCGAAGGCAGGCGTGCGTGCAGCCCACATCATCTCGTGCTGGATGAGATGGAACGAGCGAACGAAGCTCAGTTCGGTCGGTTCGCACTTGGCCTCGAAGGCGGCGCAAGCCATTTCGCGGCGAATCAGGTTGTAAGCGATCAGCGCACCCCAGATCTCTTGGTAGATGCCGTCGACGGTTCGGCTACGTAGGGTCAGTTCGCTACCGAGCATGGACTGCTTCAGTTCGCGATAGCTGGTCTCGATCTGCCAGCGCCGCTCGTAGCAAGCAACCAGATCGGCCAACTTGAAGCGGCGCCGATCGGTCAACGACGTCAGTAGTACACGTTCCCGCCCCTGTGCATCTTGAATGCGCACTGCACGCGCCGTCCACCACTCCGGCAGATCGGGGCATTTCTGCCGAGCCTGAGGCGAGACGCGCATGCGCACCAATGCATCGTCCGGTTTGCCCGACAGTACCTCCCAACGCGTATTGGACTTTGCCGGAATCAGGAAGTGGCGATTGCGTTCGCCCGAGCTCAGGCCGCACAGGATCTCGGCTGCCAGGAAGCCTTTGTCGAAGACCGTGAGCGAATGGTCGGGAATCTGCGCCAGCAGATTCTTGGCGTAGATCATCTCGTTGGTGTCGTAGCGGCCAAACGCAATGTTTGCTACCAGATGCGTCGGGATCGAGGTCAGCGTGACGGCCCGCACCTGCGGGTAGCTGGCCACCTTGCCGCTCGCGTAGCTTTGGGACCCGAAATGCTCCCGATTCGCGGCACTGTCCGGCGTGCGTAGCGTGGTGCCATCCATGGCCCACAAGCTAAGCCCTTTGAAGGCATGGCGCGCACCATCCTGCTTGCACCATGCTTGCGCGGTTTGCTCGAACAGCCAAGCTATCGGGGCGTGGCCTAAGCGCTGCCGGGCCTGGGTGACGGCGCTCTTGCTGACGAACGTGGTCTCGTTGGGCAGCACCAGTTCCAGACTGTCCACCACTTCGCTGACTGACCAATGACGATAGATCGCCAGCGCGATCACCAGCCAGACCACCTGTTCAGCCGGCAAGCGACGGCGACGAATGCTCGCCGTGCCTGTCGCTTCGATGGCCTGTTCGATCCATGCATGGGGAAGATGCTCCGCCAACCGGCTCAGGTCGGTAGGTTCGGCATCGAGCATGAAGGTCAGGTGGTCGGTCAGCATCGCGCCAAAAGTTAACATCTCAGAGCAGCGTTTACAACCACTCCTTCCCCAAAACAAAAATGCCGTTCAGTTGCTTAACTGAACGGCATTACCGCCGAAGCGGGCTTTTTTGCGATCGCAGGAAACAGGAGTGCCCGCACGAGGCGGGCACGCCGGAATTTACGCTGCTGCCTGCAGGCCCTTGACGGCTGCGGCGAGGCGGCTCTTGCTGCGAGCGGCCTTGTTCTTGTGAACGATCTTCTTGTCGGCGATCGTGTCGATCGTCTTGACGGCAGCCTTGAACAGCTCGGCAGCCTTTGCCTGGTCGCCGGCGTCGACGGCCTTGCGAACAGCCTTGATCGCGGTACGGAATTTCGAGCGCAGCGCCGAGTTGTGCGAGTTTGCCTTCGCGGCCTGGCGGGCGCGCTTGCGTGCTTGTGCGGAGTTAGCCATGACGGTTCCTTATCCTGTCCTGTTTCCAGAGCTTGGAGCCTGACGGCCAAGCGCTGCTTTTCGATCCGTCCCCTGAGAACGATTGCCCAGGGGCGCATAAAAAAACGGTGATTTTAACCGAGGCCGAGACATGGAAACGGCAGCCGCCGTGCATGTAACAGGCTCAGAAACCGGCGATTATAGCAACAAAATCAAGCGCGTGGCAAGTTCGGCGTAATCCCGCCGGACACGGGCGCCGGCGGCGCGGCGCGTTTTCGGCATCGCGCCGCGTCCGGTCGCGCAACGTCCGTATAATAAGCGCCCCATGAATCTATTCCGAGCCCTGCTGACGGTCAGCGGCTTCACGCTGCTGTCGCGCGTGACCGGACTGGCCCGCGAGACGCTGATCGCCCGTGCGTTCGGCGCCAGTCAATACACCGACGCGTTCTACGTCGCGTTCCGCATTCCGAACCTGCTGCGCCGGCTGTCCGCCGAAGGCGCGTTCTCGCAGGCGTTCGTGCCGATCCTCGCCGAGTTCAAGAACCAGCAGGGCCACGATGCGACGAAGGCGCTCGTCGACGCGATGTCGACCGTGCTCGCGTGGGCGCTCGCCGTGCTGTCGATCGTCGGGATCGCCGGCGCGTCGTGGGTCGTGTTCGCGGTCGCCTCGGGCCTGCGCACCGACGGCCAGGCGTTCCCGCTCGCGGTCACGATGACGCGCATCATGTTTCCGTACATCGTGTTCATTTCGCTGACGACACTCGCGTCCGGCGTGCTGAACACGTACAAGAGCTTCTCGCTGCCCGCGTTCGCGCCCGTGCTGCTCAACGTCGCGTTCATCGTCGCGGCGGTGTTCGTCGCGCCGCACCTGAAGGTGCCGGTGTTCGCGCTCGCGTGGGCCGTGATCGCCGGCGGCGTGCTGCAGTTCCTCGTGCAGTTGCCGGGCCTGAAGAAGATCGACATGGTCCCGCTGATCGGGCTGAACCCGTTGCGCGCGCTGCGTCACCGCGGCGTGAAGCGCGTGCTCGCGAAGATGGTGCCCGCGACCTTCGCCGTGTCGGTCGCGCAGCTGTCGCTGATCATCAACACGAACATCGCGTCGCGGCTCGGGCAGGGCGCCGTGTCGTGGATCAACTATGCGGACCGCCTGATGGAGTTCCCGACGGCGCTGCTCGGCGTCGCGCTCGGCACGATCCTGCTGCCGAGCCTGTCGAAGGCGCACGTCGACGCCGATGCGCACGAATATTCGGCGCTGCTCGACTGGGGGCTGCGCGTCACGTTCCTGCTTGCCGCGCCGAGCGCGCTCGCGCTGTTCTTCTTTGCGACGCCGCTGACGGCGACGCTGTTCAATTACGGGAAGTTCGACGCGCACACCGTGACGATGGTCGCGCGCGCGCTCGCGACGTACGGCATCGGGCTGATCGGCATCATCCTGATCAAGATTCTCGCGCCCGGCTTTTACGCGAAGCAGGACATCAAGACGCCGGTGAAGATCGCGGTCGGCGTGCTGATCGTCACGCAGCTGTCGAACTACGTGTTCGTGCCGCTGATCGGGCACGCGGGGCTTACGCTCAGCATCGGCGTCGGCGCGTGCCTGAACTCGCTGCTGCTGTTCTTCGGGCTGCGCCGCCGCGGGATCTACCAGCCGTCGCCGGGCTGGCTGCGCTTTTTCGTGCAGCTCGTCGGCGCGTCGCTGGTGCTGGCGGGGCTGATGCACTGGTTCTCGATCAGCTTCGACTGGACCGGCATGCGCACGCAGCCGCTCGAGCGCATCGTGCTGATGGGCGCGTGCCTCGTGCTGTTCGCTGCACTATATTTCGGTATGTTGTGGCTGATGGGCTTCAAATACGCTTACTTCAGAAGGCGCGCCAAGTGACGACCGCTATGACCCGCGTCCTCGACTACTTCAGCACGCTCGTGGCGGACGACGAGAGCCTGCCCGTCACGGAAGCCGCGCTGTCGCTGGCGCAGGACGCGTACCCCGACCTCGATCTGCAGGGCACGCTCGCCGAGATCGACATGCTCGCCGCGCGGCTGCGGCGCCGGCTCGCCGACGATGCGGATCTGAAGCACCGCGTCGTCGCGCTGAACGACTTCTTCTTTCGCGAACTCGGCTTCGCGTGCAATCACAACGACTACTACGACCCCGATAACAGCCACCTGAACGCGGTGCTGAAGCGGCGGCGCGGGATTCCGATCTCGCTGTCGGTGCTGTATCTGGAACTGGCCGAGCAGATCGGCGTGCCGGCGCGCGGCGTGTCGTTTCCCGGTCATTTCCTGCTGCGCGTGACGCTGCCGGACGGCGACCTCATCATCGATCCGACCAACGGCCATTCGCTGTCGGAAGCCGAGATGGTCGAGATGCTCGAGCCGTACGTCGCGCGTGCGGCGGGCGCCGTCGACAGCGCGTTGCGCGCGCTGCTGCAGCCGGCGACGAGCCGCGAGATCATCGCGCGGATGCTGCGCAACCTGAAGACGATCTATCTGCAGACGGAACGCTGGCAGCGGCTGCTCGCGGTCCAGCAGCGGCTCGTGATCCTGCTGCCCGATCATGTCGACGAGGTGCGCGATCGCGGCTTCGCGTATGCGCGGCTCGACTATCTGCGCCCCGCGCTCGAGGATCTCGAACAGTATCTCGGCGAGCGGCCGGACGCCGAAGACGCGACCGTCGTCGAGTCGCAGGTCAGCGAGTTGCGGCAGCGGATGCAGCGCGACGCCGAAGACTGATGCGGCACAAACGCGCAAAAAAAGCCGCCCGGAAGGGCGGCTTGCGTGGCGCAACGTATGCGCGCCGGTTACTTCAGCGCGTCGAATGCGCGCTCGCGGATTTCCTCGACGGTACCGAGACCGGAGATCTTGCGATACTGCGGCGCCTTCAGGCCGTTTTCCTCGCCGCGCTTCGCCCAGTCGCCGTAATACGTGATCAGCGGCTTGGTCTGCGCCTCGTACACCTCGAGGCGCTTCTTCACGGTTTCTTCCTTGTCGTCGTCGCGCTGGATCAGCGGCTCGCCCGTCACGTCGTCCTTGCCTTCGACCTTCGGCGGATTGAACTTCACGTGATACGTGCGGCCCGACGCCGGGTGCGTGCGGCGGCCGCTCATCCGTTCGATGATTTCCGAGAACGGCACGTCGATCTCGAGCACGTAGTCGATCGCGACGCCCGCTTCCTTCATCGCGTCGGCCTGCGCGATCGTGCGCGGAAAGCCGTCGAACAGATAGCCGTTCGCGCAGTCCGCTTCCTTCAGACGTTCCTTCACGAGGCCGATGATCAGCGCGTCCGGGACGAGCTTGCCGGCGTCCATGTAGCCCTTCGCTTCGACGCCGAGCGGCGTGCCGGCCTTGACGGCCGCGCGCAGCATGTCGCCGGTCGAGATCTGCGGGATGCCGAACTTTTCCTTGATGAAGTTTGCCTGGGTGCCCTTTCCCGCGCCGGGCGCGCCCAACAGGATCAAACGCATGATGATATCTCCGGTATGTAGATTCGTATGGCGAGACGCGACGGTGTCGGCGACAGCGTGCACGGCGCTTGCGCGGCGCGGCGGCGGACCGGTCTGACGCGGCGCGTCGATCGGGCGACGCGCGGCTGCCGGCAGGGGCCGCGGCGGGAGCAAGCGAGCACGCGCAGGTCGCAGACGGCTCGCACAATCGCCCGATTATGCCATGGGTTATTTTGAATCCGGCCGAAAAAGGGCCTGCACCCGCGCGAGGTCGGCCGGCGTATCGACGCCGGCCGCGGGCGCGCGCTCGGTGACGAGCACCGCGATGCGTTCGCCGTGCCACAGCGCGCGCAGCTGTTCGAGCTGCTCGGCCTGCTCGATCGGCGCCTGCGCGAGCGACGGATAGGTGCGCAGGAAACGCGCGCGATAGGCGTACAGGCCGATGTGCCGATAGACGGGCGCGGCCGGGGCCGGCATCGCGGCGACGTCGGGCCAGTGCGGCTGATAGGCGTCGCGGCTCCATGGAATCGGTGCGCGCGAGAAGTAGAGCGCGACGCTTTGCGCGTCGAGCGCGACTTTCACGATGTTGGGGTTGAACACGTCGGCCGCGTCGTGAATCGGGTGCGCGGCAGTCGCGATCGCGCAGGCCGGATGCGCGGCGAGATGCGACGCAACGTCGCGCACCAGCGCGGGATCGATCAGCGGCTCGTCGCCCTGCACGTTGACGACCACCGTGTCGTCGTGCCAGCCGCACGCGGCCGCGACTTCCGCGAGCCGGTCGGTGCCGGACGGATGATCGGCGCGCGTGAGCACCGCGTCGAAGCCGTGTTCGCACGCCGCGTCGAGCACGCTCTGAGCGTCGGACGCGACCAGCACCTGCTGCGCGCCCGCTTCGCGCGCGCGCTCGGCCACGCGCACGACCATCGGCTTGCCGCCGAGATCGGCGAGCGGCTTGTTCGGCAGGCGCGTCGACGCGAGCCGGGCAGGGATGACGGCGATGAAGGGTTGCGGATGAGTCATCGGAATCGGGCGGTGAGAGGAGGTCGGGACGGGCGCCGCCGTCGCGACGGCGGGGCGCCCGGCGGCCGCGGCGGCCGGGATGCGGCGCGCGGCCGCGTGGGGCGACGCGGCGCTCAGCGGCCGGACGGATCGACCGGCGTGCCTTCGACGGTCTGCCGCGCTTCGTCGACGAGCATCACCGGGATGCCGTCGCGAACCGGATAGGCGAGCTTGTCCGCGTTGCAGATCAGTTCCTGCGCGGCGCGGTCATAGTGGAGCGGGCCTTTGCAGATAGGGCACACAAGAATTTCAAGCAGGCGAGCGTCCACGGAGTTTCTCCACAACGAGGGCAATGAGGCGGGGATCGAGCGCGGCTTCGACGGGGACGACCCACAGCCGAGCGTCGCGCCAGGAAGCGCCCAATTTTACTGCATCCTTCTCGGTGATCAGGATCGCGTCGACGGCGTCGTCGACGAACGGGTTGTCCGCGAACGCGTAATGGTCGGGCAGCGCGCGCGTCGCCGGCGCGAGGCCGGCCGCCCGCAGCGTCGCGAAGAAGCGCTCCGGCGCGCCGATCCCGGCCGCCGCGAGCACGCGCTCGTCCGCGAACTGCGACAGCGGGCGGCGCAGCGTCGGCTGGTCGAGATGCCATGCGGCGCCCGGCGTCAGCGCGAGCGAATAGGTGTCGGGCCACGGCGGCAGCGCGCCGCTGTACGGGTCGTTCACGAGCGTCGCATCGCGGTGCCGCGACAGCGGCTCGCGCAGCGGCCCGGCCGGCAGCAGAAAGCCGTTGCCGCCGAGCCGGTGGTCGAACACGACGAGTTCGACCGTACGCGCGAGGCGGTAGTGCTGCAGGCCGTCGTCGCTGACGATCACGTCGACGTCCGGGTGCGCGGCACGCAGCGCCTGCGCGGCCGCGACGCGGTCCGGGCACACCCACACCGGTGCGCCGGTGCGGCGCGCGATCAGCAGCGGCTCGTCGCCGGCCGTGCCGGCACGCGAGGCGGGCGTGACGGCGGTCGGCGTTTTCACGTTCGCGCCGTAGCCGCGCGACACGACGCCCGGCGTGAAGCCGGCCGCGCGCAGCGCATCGACGAGCGCGATCACGGTGGGCGTCTTGCCGGTGCCGCCGACCGTCACGTTGCCGACCACGACGACCGGCACGCCGACGTCGACCGCCTGTTTCCAGCCGCGCGCGTACGCCGTGCGCCGCAGCGCCGCGCAGAGGCCGAAGGCGCACGCGAACGGCGTGAGCGCCCACGCGAACGCGCCGCGGCGCTGCCATTCGCGCGTCACGCGCGTTTCGAGCCGCGCGAGCAGGCCGTCGGCCGCGCTCATCGGGCCGGACGCGGCATCGCAGGCGCCGCAGCGTGGGACGGGTTCGTCAAGGCGGATTCTCCGTTGGGCGGCGCGTGCCGCAAGGGGTTCGGAAGGCGGCACTCTAGCGCGCCGGCCGCGCTCGCCGCAAGCGCGGGCCGACGCAGCGCGAGACGGGGACGGAACGCGCGAGCTTGTGGATAACTCTGTGAAAAACTTGCCTGCCATTGGCCGCAAAGGCCCGCCGGACGGGCCTCGAATCGGATGAGAATCATTTCGAAAGGTTTAAAAAGAGCTATAAATCAACGAGTTAAACCAAATAGTCAGGTTTTTTGCGCGATTTTTCAGCGGTTTTCGCCGGCGCTTGCCAGAGTGTGGACACTTCGGTGCATGGCAGCGGCGCGGCATGACGCTGGACGCCGCGCGGATGTCGGACTATCGTGTCGCCGCCAGCATTCAATCGACCTTCCATGCTCTCCGACTCTCCTTTTGCCGCACCCGGCGCGACGCGCGGCGGCGACGAAGTGATTCCCGTTTCGGCGCTGAACCGCGCGATTTCGACGACGCTCGAACGCTCGTTCCCGCTGCTGTGGATCTCGGGCGAAGTATCGAACTTCACGCGCGCGGCGAGCGGCCACTGGTATTTCTCGATCAAGGATCAGCAGGCGCAGATGCGCTGCGTGATGTTCCGCGGCCGCGCGCAATACGCGGAGTTCATGCCGCGCGAAGGCGACCGCATCGAAGTGCGCGCGGTCGTCACGATGTACGAGCCGCGCGGCGAGGTGCAGCTGAATGTCGAGGCCGTGCGGCGCACCGGACAGGGACGGCTCTACGAGGCGTTTCTGCGGCTGAAGGCGCAGCTCGAGGCCGAAGGGCTGTTCGCGCCCGAGCGCAAGCGGCCGCTGCCCGCGCACCCGCGCGCGATCGGCATCGTCACGTCGCTGCAGGCCGCCGCGCTGCGCGACGTGCTGACCACGCTCGCGCGTCGCGCGCCGCATGTCCCCGTGATCGTGTATCCGGCGCCCGTGCAGGGCGCCGGCGCGGCGGAGAAGCTCGTCGCGGCCGTGCAAACGGCGAACGCGCGGCGCGAAGTCGACGTGCTGCTCGTCTGTCGCGGCGGCGGCTCGATCGAAGATCTGTGGTCGTTCAACGACGAAGCGCTCGCGCGCGCGATTGCGGCGAGTGAACTGCCGGTCGTCTGCGGCGTCGGGCACGAAACCGATTTCACGATCGCCGATTTCGCGGCCGACGTGCGCGCGCCGACGCCGACCGGCGCGGCCGAGCTCGCGAGCCCGCAGCGCGCGCTGCTGCTGCGCGAACTGGCCGAGCGCGAACGGGCGCTTGCCCGCGCACTGGCGCGCGGGCTCGAGCAGCGCGCGCAGCAGCTCGACTGGCTCGCGCGCCGGCTCGTGAGCCCGGCCGAACGGCTGCAGCGGCAGCGCGCGCACGTCGGCCAGCTCGCGGTGCGGCTCGCGACCGCGGCCGCGCGCCCGGTGCGCGACGCACGCGCACGGTTTGCGCTCGCGCAGTTGCGCTGGCAGCGCGCGCGGCCCGATCCGGCGCATGCGCGCCACGTGCTCGCCGGGCTGTCGCAGCGTCTCGCGGTTGCGCTGCAGCGCCGTCACGAGCGCGATACCGCGCGCGTCGCCGCATGCGCGGCACGGCTCGAGGTGCTGAGCCCGCAGCGCACGCTCGAGCGCGGTTACGCGGCGCTGATCGATGCGCAGACGGGCCGCGCGGTGCGCGCGCCGAGCGCGCTGAAACCGCAGCGCCGGCTGACCGTGCATCTCGCCGAAGGCTCGGCCGACGTGTCGCTGGCCGACGTGCAGCCGCGGCTGACCGATACGATCTGACCTGACCTGCAACCCAACGCGCGAGCGCCGTCGAACGCGCCGCGCGGACGCCGGCGGCGCGGGCACGCGCGCTGCGCGTCTCGCCCGCGTGCCGCCCGCGTGCCGCCCGTTGCGCGAACGCCGCTTTTCCGCATACCGCGGATAAATGGCCCACGAGTTTGCGGGGTTATTCGTCCTCGCCTACAATCGGACGCTCGGCAGCATTCAACACAGCCTCCCTACATACTCAACGAAGGAATCGCCATGGCTCATACGCTCCCGCCGCTCCCGTACGCTGAAGACGCACTCGCGCCGACCATCTCGAAAGAGACGATCGAGTACCACTACGGCAAGCATCACCAGGCTTATGTGACGAACCTGAACAACCTGATTCCCGGCACCGAGTTCGAGAACATGCCGCTGGAAGAGATCGTGAAGAAGTCGTCGGGCGGCATCTTCAACAACGCCGCGCAAGTCTGGAACCACACGTTCTTCTGGAACAGCCTGTCGCCGAACGGCGGCGGCGCACCGTCGGGCGCGCTCGGCGACGCGATCAACGCGAAGTGGGGTTCGTTCGACGCGTTCAAGGAAGCGTTCACGAAGGCCGCAGTCGGCACGTTCGGCTCGGGCTGGGCATGGCTCGTGAAGAAGGCCGACGGTTCGCTCGACATCGTGTCGACGAGCAACGCCGCCACGCCGCTGACGACGGCCGACAAGCCGCTGCTGACGATCGACGTGTGGGAGCACGCGTACTACATCGACTACCGCAACGCACGTCCGAAGTTCGTCGAAGCGTTCTGGAACATCGCGAACTGGGACTTCGCCGCGAAGAACTTCGCGTAAGTCCCTGCGTCGCCGCGCCGTGCGGCGCGCGACGTCGACGAAAAGCCCTCGATTTCGAGGGCTTTTTTCTTTTCGGGCGCCGCGTTCGCGTTCGCCTCACGCGAGCGTCGTCGCCAGCCAGCCGAGCGCCGCGCTCGCGATCACGACGGCCCACGGCGGCACGCGCCAGAACGTCAGCGCGACGAACGCGACGAGCGCGGCGCCGAAGTCGCGCGGCGACACGATCGTGTCGGTCCAGACCGGGTGATAGAGCGCGGCGAGCAGCAGCCCGACCACGGCCGCGTTGACACCCGCGAGCGCGGCCTGCATCCGTGCGTTGCGCCGCATGCGCGCCCAGAACGGCGCGGTGCCGGCCACGAGCAGGAACGACGGCGCGAAGATCGACACGAGCGCGATCATGCCGCCGAGCCAGCCGTTCGGCTCGATGCGCAGCGACGCGCCGAGGAATGCCGAAAACGTGAACAGCGGCCCGGGCACCGCCTGTGCGACGCCGTAGCCGGCGAGGAAGGTCGAATCGTCGACCCAGCCCGGCGCGACGACGGCGGCCTGCAGCAGCGGCAGCACCACGTGACCGCCGCCGAACACGAGCGCGCCCGTGCGGAAGAAGGCGTCGACGATCGCGAGGCTGTCGGCATGCAAGGCGCTGGCGGCGAGCGGCAGCGCGACGACGAGCGCCGCGAACGACGCGAGCCACAGCACGCCGGCGCGCGGCGACACGTGCAGCGGCAGCGGATCGTGCGCATCGCGCGCCGCTTGCGGCAGCAGCACGACGCCCGCCGCACCGGCCGCCGCGATCACGGCGATCTGCGTCCATGCGGCCGGCGCGAGCAGCGCGACGCACGCGGCCGCGGCCATCAGCGTCGCGCGCCGCGCATCGGCGCACAGCGTGCGCGCCATGCCCCATACCGCCTGCGCGATCACCGCGACCGACACGATCCGCAGCCCGTGCAGCGCGCCCGCGCCGAGCGGCGCGCCGCCCGCGTGCATGCCGAGCGCCGCCAGCATCATCAGCACGGCCGACGGCAGCGTGAAGCCGAGCCAGGCGGCGCACATCCCCGCATAGCCGGCGCGCGACAGCCCGATCGCCATCCCGACCTGGCTGCTCGCCGGGCCCGGCAGGAACTGGCACAGGCCGACGAGATCCGCATAGGCGCGCTCGGTCAGCCAGCCGCGCCGCGTGACGAATTCGTCGCGGAAATAGCCGAGATGCGCGACGGGGCCGCCGAACGACGTGAGCCCGAGCCGCAGGAATGCGATGAACACGGGCCACGGGCTGCGGCCGGAGGCGGACAGCGTCGACGGGTTCAAGGCGGGGCGCACTGGCGGTTCACGTAGACGAATGGGACATGAGCGGCGATCGGCCGATCGGACGAGCCGCCACGATAGCGCAATGCGCGCGCGGCGGGGCGGCGGCGCGCTCAGCGCGGCCCGTCATGCAGCCCGCTCGCGCGGCGCAGCGCGTCGACGTCGACGATTTCGATCTCGCCGACATGCAGTCGCACGACGCCGTCCGCCTGCAGTGCATTCAGCAGCTGATTGGTCGTCTGGCGCGTCAGCGACAGCATCGCCGCGAGCTTCTCCTGCGACAGCCGCACGCGCGTGCGGCCCGCGCTGATCCCGCCGTAGCCGTCGGCGATCATCAGCAGACGCGCGGCGAGACGCTGCGCGGCCGACATCACGCTCATCGATTCGACGGTCAGGAAGCTCAGGCGCAGCTTCTGCGCCATCAGCAGCGCGAACTGCCGCCAGTATTGCGGCGTCGCGTCGAGCATCGCGAGCAGCGCGGGCTGCGGCACGTGCAGCAGCAGCGCGTCGTCGAGCGCGACCGCGTCGTGCGTGCGCGGCTGCCCGTCGAACAGCGCGATTTCGCCGAACCACGTGACGGGATCCGCCACCGTCAGCAGCGCTTCCTTGCCGTGCGCGTCCACCGCGCCGATCGTCAGCGAGCCGTCCAGCACCGCGTACAGCCCGCACGGCGGATCGCCGCGCCGGAACAGCGCGTGTCCGGCCGGCAGGCGGCGCAGTTCGGCGGCGGCGAGCAGTTGCGCGCGCAGCGCCGGCGGCAGCGCGGCGAACCACGGGTGCGCGTCGAGTTGCGGCAGGTACGGGGCGAGCGAGGCAGGCATGGGGCGCGATGTCGGGTAGCTGACAGAGGGACGCAGGCGTGACGGGCATCATAGCGCCAACGACCGTTTCAGGAGACGCGATGAAGACGCTCGAAGACCATCTGTCGCAATACGCGGCCTACCATCGCGATGCGCGCAATATCGCGACGCATCTGGTCGGCATTCCGCTGATCGTGTTCGCGGTCGAGGTGCTGCTGTCGCGGCCGGCGCTCGCGGTCGCGGCCGGCGTCGCGCTGTCGCCGGCGCTGCTGCTCGCGGTGGCGATCGCGGTGTTCTACGTGCGGCTCGACCTGCGCTTCGGGATCGCGATGGCCGCGTTGCTCGCGCTCGGACTGTGGGCCGCGCAGACGGTCGCGCGGCTGCCCACGGCGCAGTGGCTCGCGATCGGCGTCGGTGCGTTCGTGATCGGCTGGATCGTGCAGTTCGTCGGCCACTGGTTCGAAGGGCGCAAGCCCGCGTTCGTCGACGATCTGATCGGCCTGGCGATCGGGCCGCTGTTCGTCGTCGCCGAACTCGCCTTTTTCGCGGGGTGGCGCGACGACGTGCGGCGCGAAGTCGAGCGGCGCGCGGGGCCGGCGCACGGCGGCAGGCATTCGCACGTCTGAGCGGCGGGGAACGCGTGCCGCGCACGCGTCGTGCGCAACGACTAAGATGCGGAGCATGCGTCGCAAGACGCGCCTGCGGAGCAATCGCCATGGCGGATCGTCCCACTCTCGACGCTTACGACACGCACGCCGCGCAGTACGCGCAGGACTGGCTCGACCAGGCGCCGCCCGACGACATGTACGCGCTGCTCGAGCAGCATTTCGCGCCGGGCCCGACGGCGGACGTCGGCTGCGGCGCCGGGCGCGACACCGCGTGGCTTGCCGCGCGCGGCTTCGACGTGCGCGGCTACGACGCGAGCGCGGCGCTGCTCGACGAGGCGCGGCGCCATCATCCGTCGCTGCAGTTCGAAGTGGCTGCGCTGCCGGCGCTCACCGGCGTGCCGTCGCGCGCGTTTCGCAACGTGCTCTGCGAGACGGTCGTGATGCACCTCGAGCCGGCCGACGCGGCGGCCGCGGCCGCGCGGCTCGCCGATCTGCTGATGCCGGGCGGCACGCTGTACCTGAGCTGGCGCGTAGCCGGCAGCGGCCCGTCGCGCGACGAGCGCGGCCGGCTGTACGCGTCGCTCGATGCCGCGCGCATGCGCGCCGCGCTCGGCGCCGACATGCGGGTGATCGACGAACATGAAGTCGTCAGCGCGTCGTCGGGCAAGCGCGTGCATCGGCTGATCGCACGCAAGGCGGACGCGGCCGCGTAGCCGCGCGTGTCATTCGCGGTTCAGCGCCGCTTCCCAATTGATGTCGACGCACAGCACCTGCATGCCGGTCGCGCCCGGTGCGGCGATCGACGCCGTCACGCACAGGTGCGCCTCGTTGATCGACAGGTACGGCGAGGTCAGATGCACGCGTCCCGGCGTGCGCATCGCGTCGATGAAGTACGGGCGACGCTCCCAGCTCGCGCCTTCCGAATGCAGCAGCGGCCGGAAGCGCTTCGCGCGCTGCGAGACGCTGCCGCGCGCGAGCACGTTGTCGCCGATCTGCCGGCCCGACGCGTCGAGCAGGAAGCAGCGCGCGGTGTCCGGCAAGCCGAGCACGCCGGCGGCCGCCGCGATCAGCGTGTCGCCGGCGCCGAGCCGGGCGCTCGCTTCCTCGAGCGCGGCGACGTACGGCGCGAGCCGCTCGGCCTGCGTGCGCTCGCGTTGCGCGACGCGCAGCCGCAGCGCGGCCGACAGCGTGTCCATGCAGCCCGCGGCGGCCTGCGGCTGCACCGGATCGACGCTCGGCCCCGCGAAGTACTGGCCCTGCACGAAATCGACGTTGCATTCGAGCGCGATCAGCGCATCGCGCTCGGTCGCGAGGCCGCCCATCAGCACGAGCTGACCTGACTCGTGCAGCAGCGACACGAGCCCCGGCAGCACGCGCTCCAGATGCGAGTGCTCGCTCGCCTGCGCGAGGATGCCGCGATCGAGCGTGACGATGTCCGGATGCAGATGCCAGACGCGGTCGATGTTCGAATGCTTCGCGCCGAAGCCGCCGAGCGCGATCAGGAAGCCGGCCTTGCGCAGCCCGTCGACGATCGCCGCATAGCGCGGCGTTTCGCCGCCCGCCTGCTCGGGCACCTCGAGCACGACGCGGTGCGGCGGCAGTCCGAGCGTCTTCAGGTTCGCGAGCAGCGCGTCGCCGTACACGGTATCCATCAGCGCGGCCGGATGCAGGCTCAGGAAGAGCCATTCGTCGTGGCTGTCGAAGGCGTGGAAGTTGCCCAGATGCAGCGATTCGGCGAGGCGGCCGAGCTCGAGCAGATCGCCGCGCCGCGCGGCCTGCGTGAACACCTCGTGCGACGCGACCTGACGGTTTTCCTCGTCGTGTGCGCGCAGCGACGCGTGATAGCCGATCGCACGGCGGTGCGACACCGAGAAAACGGGCTGGAACACGCTGAACACGGTGTAGCCGCCGTACAGCACGGTGCGCCGGTTTCCGTCGTCGCCGGCGACCGGGCGGGGCGGCTGAAAGCCGGGAGGGTCGATGTCGAGCATGCTCATGATGTCGGCCGTGGGAAGCTGCCAGTTTACCTACAGAATAGGCCAGCAAGAAGCATGCACGGTTGCGACCCCGGCGCGCACGCGCTGCGCGGGCACGGGACGCGCCCGCTCGCACCGCGCTGGTGCGCGCTGCGCGTCATGTGCGCTCGGACGGATCGGTCTTGTGCGCGCGGCCGCGTACCTCGGGCGCGAGCTGGCCGAAAATCCATGCCGACGCGGCCGTGATCAGCCCGACGCAGATGAAGGTTGCGTGGAACGCGGGCAGCGTGTTGCTCGGCGTCACGGTGCGCAGCATCCCGGTGAAGGTCGCGAGCAGCGCGCCAGCGACGGTCACGCCGAGGCTCATCGACAGCATCTGCACGAGCGAGAACAGGCTGTTGCCGCTGCTCGCGCCGCCCGTGCCGAGATCCTTGAGCGTCAGCGTGTTCATCGCGGTGAACTGCATCGAGTTGAAGCCGCCGAACAGCGCGAGCTGCACGACCTTCAGCCAGACGGGCATCGTGTCGCGCATCAGCGCGAAGCTCGCCATCATCACGCCGACCATGATCGTGTTCGCGAGCAGCACCTTGCGGTAGCCGTACTTCATGATCAGCCGCGTGATGAGCCGCTTCGAGAACATGCCGGCCGCGGCGACGGGCAGCATCATCAGCCCGGCCTCGAACGCCGAATAGCCGAGGCTCACCTGCAGCAGTAGCGGGATCAGGTACGGCATCGCGCCGCTGCCGATCCGCGCGAACAGGTTGCCGAGCAGCCCGACGCTGAACGTATGGATCTTGAACAGTTCGAGCGAGAAGATCGGCTGCGGCGCGCGCACCGCGTACAGGCCGTATGCGACGAAGCAGGCGAGGCTCAGGATCAGCAGCACGAGCACGGCCGCGTGCTGCATCCCGAGATCGGCGAGCCCGTCGAGCGACAGCGAGATCGCGACCATGCCGATCGTCAGCAGCAGATAGCCCTTCACGTCGAAGCGGCCGACGGCCGCGTTGCGCGCGTCGGGCATCGAGAAGAACGTCGCGACGCAGCCGACGATGCCGACCGGCACGTTGATCAGGAAGATCCAGTGCCACGACGCGATCTTCACGAGCCAGCCGCCGAGCGTCGGCCCGATCAGCGGGCCGATCAACCCCGGAATCGCGACGAACGACAGCGCGGGCAGATAGCGCTCGGCCGGAAACGTGCGCAGCACGGCGAGCCGGCCGACCGGCAGCAGCATCGCGCCGCCGACGCCCTGGACGATGCGGAACGCGACCAGTTGCGGCAGCGTATGTGCGTTCGCGCACAGCAGCGAGCCGAGCGAAAACACGAGGATCGCGCTGAAGAAGACGCGGCGCGTGCCGAACGTGTCGGCGAGCCAGCCGGACACCGGAATCATCACGGCCATCGTCAGCGAATAGGCGATCACGACCGATTGCATCCGCAACGGCGATTCGCCGAGACTCGCTGCCATCGACGGCAGTGCGGTGTTCACGATCGTCGAATCGAGCGTCTGCATGAAGAAGCCCGTGGCGACGAGCCAGAGCATGACGGTGAGGTTCTTTTCGCCGGGGGCGGCGGCAGACGGGCGGTCGGACATGAGGCGAGGGCGGGGGCGCAGGACACCCGACATTGTAGGGAAAGCGCTCGCGCCGTGCAGACGGGCGTCACCTCGCGCGGCGCTGTCTCGTGCGCGCGGCAGTACAGTTCTGTCGAAAGTGTCTGCAGGCGTATCTGTCGGCGTGCCGCTGCCGTCCGAAATACTGACGTCATCGGACACAGGCGACCGGGAGGGGCGATGCGCGAATGGCGACTCTACGCGATGGACGGCGACGAGCCGGCCGGCCGGTGGCGGATCGTCGACCGTACCACGCTGCACGTGACGCACGGCGTGCTGTGGGTCACGATCGAAGGCCGGCTCGACGATCACTGGCTGCGCGCAGGCGATGCGCTGAGGTTCGCGCCCGGCATGCGCGTCTGGATCGGCGCGGAGCGCGGCGGTGCGACGTTCGCGTTCGGGCCGCGTCGCGCGCCCGTTGCGCGCGCCGCACCGGCGGTGCGGCACGCGCCCGACGGACGGCGTCACGCGGCCGCGTCGTTGCCGACGTAGCGTGCGCGCGGCCGGATCAGCTTGCCGTTCGCCGACTGTTCGAGCGCATGCGCGATCCAGCCGGCCGTGCGGCCTGCCGCAAACAGCGTGAAGGCCGCGCCGTCCGGCAGCGCGAGCGCGCGTTCGAGCGTCGCGAGCGCAAAGTCGATCGTCGGCTGCAGCCCGGTCGCCGCTTCGACGCGTGCGGCCAACGTGCGCGCCGCGCGCAGGGCCGGCCGCTGCGGCATCGCCGCGTGCAATGCGTCGAGCAGCGCCCGCGCGCGCGGATCGCCGTCCGGATACAGCGGGTGCCCGAAGCCGGCCAGCGCGGTGCGGCCGCCGTCCGCGCGTTCGTCGTGCGCGATCCGCAGCGCGAGGTAGCGGTCGAGATCGGCGGCGCGCGCCGCTTCGTCGAGCAGCGTCGCCGCGCGGAACGTCTCGCCGCCGTGGCGCGGTCCCGATAGCGCGGCGAGCCCGCCCGCGATCGCGCCGAACAGGTGCGTGCCGGTCGACGCGATGCAGCGCACCGCGAACGTCGACGGGTTCAGTTCGTGATCCGCGCAGAGCACGAGCGCGCGGCGCAGCAAGTCGGTGTGATCGCCTCGACGCACGCGCCAGGCAGCGGCGAGTTGCCGATGCACGGGCGCGTCGGACGGCGCACAGCCGGCGAGTGCGGCGGCCGCGACACGCAGCAGCAGGGCGGCCGAATCGAGCTGCGCGTCGCGCTCCTGCGCCCACAGTCGCGGCAGCGACGCGGCGGCGGCCGGCAGCAGCACGAGCGCGCGGTCGAGCGGGGCGAGATGCGCCCAGCGGCGCGCCCAGTCGTCCCATTGCGCGCGATCGAAGCCGCTCGCGTCGAGCGAGGCGGCGGCGAGCCGCGCCGGTGCGCAGTCCCAGAGCCGCGCGGCGGTCGCTTCGAGCGTCGCGTCGTTTGCGAGTGCGATCGCATCGGCGCCGCGGTAGCGCAGGCGGCCGTCGGCGATCTGCGTGATCCGCGATTCGAGCACCGGTACGCCCCAGTCGAGCGAACGCTCCGCGACCCCGCCTGCCCGTTTCGCATCGGCTCGCCGGCGCGCGAGCAGGCGCACTTCGTCGGCGTCGTAGCGACGCCGCTTGCCCGCGCCGTCCGGCAGCGAGCGCAGCAGCCCGCGGCTCACGTATGCGTAGAGCGTGCTCACGCTGATGCCGAGTCGATCGGCCGCTTCGGGCGCGCTGAGAGACGTCATGTCGATCGCTCCTGTCGGCGCGCATAAGACGCGCTCGCGCTACAACTATTCGTTATGTATTGATTCGCGCAATCAAGATTGATCGCGTGTGTGGCGAATTCTAGACTCGATTCCGTCTTCGCAACGACGGACTGCCGCCATGACACCCGAACACGCCCTGGCCCATTTGTGGCAACGCGCGCACGGCGACGCCGACGCGCTGTCGCGAGCGGCCGTGACCGGACACGATCCGGTCCTGCCCTCGACGTTTCGCATCGGTACGCTCGCGGCCGCGACGATTGCGGCGGCCGGCCTCGCGGCGGCCGAGTGCCATCGGTTGCGTACCGGCGTGGCGCAGCGTGTCGACGTGTCGGTGCGCGACGCGCTCATCGCGTTTCGCAGCGAACGCTATTTGCGCGTCGACGACGGACCGCCGCCCGAGCTGCGCCATCCGGTCACGGGCTTCTACGCGGCGCGCGACGGCCGCTGGATCCAACTGCACGCGAACTTTGCGCATCATCTGCACGGCATCCTCGACGTGCTCGATTGCGGCGAACGGCCGGCCGATGTCGCCGCGGCGATCCGCACCTGGGACGGCGCCGCGCTCGATACCGCGCTGGCCGACGCCGGGCTGTGCGCGGCGTTGATCAGAACGCCTGACGAGTGGGCCGCGCACGAACAGGCGCGCGCGATCGCGGCGCTGCCGCTGTTCGAGATCGAACGCATCGGCGACGCGCCGCCGGAGCCGATCGGCAGTGGCATCGCCGCGCGCCCGCTCGACGGCGTACGCGTGCTCGATCTGACGCGCATCATCGCGGGGCCGGTCGCGGGGCGCACGCTCGCTTCGCACGGCGCGCAGACGCTGCTCGTGAACGGGCCGCACCTGCCGAACATCGCGCCGCTCGTGATCGACAACGGTCGCGGCAAGCGCTCCGCGTGGCTCGATCTGCGCGAGACGGCGGGCGTCGACGCGCTGCGTGCACTCGTGCGCGACGCCGACATCTTCCTGCAGGCATATCGCCCGGGCGCGCTCGCCGCGCGCGGCTTCGGACCGGAGGCGCTGGCGGCATCGCGTCCGGGCATCGTCTGCGTATCGGTGTCGGCGTACGGGCATGCGGGCCCGTGGGCCGCACGGCGCGGCTTCGACAGTCTCGTGCAATCGGCGAGCGGCATCGCGTGGCGCGAGCAGCAGGCCGCGCACGCGGACGCACCGCGCCATCTGCCCTGCCAGGCGCTCGATCATGCGACCGGATACCTGGCCGCATTCGGCGCGATGATCGCGCTGATACGTCGCGCGCGCGAAGGAGGAAGCTGGCATGTGCGCGTGTCGCTCGCGCAGACCGGGCACTGGCTGCAATCGTTCGGCGCGGTGCCGGACGGCATGCAGGCGCGCGATCTCGCGCTCGATGACGTACGCGACCGGATCGAGCGCATCGCGTCGACGTTCGGCACGATCGATACGGTCCGGCCGGCCGAGCGGCTGTCGGCGACGCCGCCGTCGTTCGCGCGCCCGCCGGTGCCGCTCGGCAGCGACGACGCACGCTGGCTCTGAACGCCGCGCGCGAAGCGCGGCTGGCCTATTTGCGAAGTTCGACGACGAAGTCGTAGTAGTCGTTGCGGCAATACGTGTCGGTCAGCTCGATCGCGCGCTGATCGGCCGTATAGCCGATACGCGTGATCAGCAGCAGCGCGTCGTGCGGCGCGATGCCCATCTGCGCGGCGATCTCGTCGGTCGCGTTGACCGCGCGGAAGTGCTGCAGTGCGCGCACGATCGGCGTGCCGCGCGCTTCGAGATAGCTGTAGAGCGATCCGCCGATCGCTTCGGGATCGGGAATCAGCGTCGCGGGGAACGTCGAGTTCTCGACGGCCATCACGATGCCGTCCGCGAGCCGCAGCCGCTTCAGGCGCGTGACCGACGCGGCCGGCGACAGCCCGAGCTGAATCACCTCGTCGCGGTTCGCGGGCTGGATCTCGCGCGCGAGCCACTGCGAGCTCGGCTTGAAGCCGCGGCGCTCGAGCATTTCGCTGAAGCTCGACAGCCGCGACAGCGGATCTTCATAGCGCGGCCGGATGAAGTTGCCGGCGCCTTGCGTCCGACGGATCAGCCCTTGTTCGACCAGCAGCGCGATCGCCTTGCGCGCGGTGATCCGCGACACGCCGAGCGCCTCGGACAGCACACGTTCGGAAGGCAGCGCCTCGCCGGCCGCCCAGCGATTGTCGTGAATCGCATCGCCGAGCTTGCGTGCGAGTTGCAGATAGAGCGGCGTGTCGTTGTCGGGGTCGGGGCGCAGGTCCTGCCAGCGGTCGTCCGTGGGTGCCTTCATGGAATGGGTATCGATCAGGTTGCGGCCATTCTAAGTCATCATGCGGCGCCGTTATAGCCGGTTTTTGCGATCCTGCAGGTGCGTGTGGCGGCGATTGACTACACTGATACGTCGCATTCGATGCTTCGGCCGCGGTGCGCGGCCACGAATCCGCAGCGAGGAATTCATGACAGACACGATGGCCACGGTCGTCCTGCCCGACGGCGAGACGATCCCGAAGCTCGGGCAAGGCACCTGGGAAATGGGCGAACGGCCGGCGCGGCGCGCGGACGAGATCGCAGCGCTGCGCGAAGGCATCGCGCTCGGGATGACGCTGATCGATACCGCGGAAATGTACGGCGAAGGCGCGACCGAAGCGCTCGTCGGCGAAGCGCTGCACGGCTTGCGCGACGACGTGTTTCTCGTCAGCAAGGTCTACCCGCACCATGCGAGCCGGCGCGGCGTCGTCGCCGCGTGCGAGGCGAGCCTGAAGCGTCTGCGCACCGACCGTCTCGACCTGTATCTGCTGCACTGGCGCGGCTCGGTGCCGCTCGAGGAGACGGTCGAAGGCTTCGAGGCGTTACGGCGCGCCGGCAAGATACGCCACTGGGGCGTCAGCAACTTCGACACGGCCGACATGATCGAACTCGTCGACGAAGCGGGCGGCGCCGCGTGCGCGACCGACCAGATCCTCTACAACGTCGCGCGGCGCGGCCCCGAATTCGACCTGCTGCCGTGGCTTGCCGAGCACCGGATGCCGGCGATGGCGTACAGCCCGGTCGATCACGCACGGCTGCCGAAACGCTCGCCGCTCGACGAGATCGCGCGGCAACGCGGCGTGTCGGTGATGCGCGTCGCGCTGGCGTGGGTGCTCGCGCAGCCGGGTGTGTTCGCGATTCCGAAGGCGTCGCGGATCGAGCATGTGCGCGACAATCGCGCGGCGCTCGAGCTGGTGCTGACCGACGACGAGCACGCGCAACTCGACGCGTATTTCCGCGCGCCGCGCAGCAAGCGGCCGCTCGAGATGCTGTGAGCGGCGGCGCGCGCGGTGCTCAGCGCGCCGGCGCGCCTGCCGCGCGCTGCCAGCGGTGGAACAGGATCGACGCGATCCAGCAGACGATAAACAGCGCGATGATCGCGTAGCCGAGTGTGCCGAAGCGTTCGCCGAGCGCATCGAGCGCGTCGCGCACGGGGCCCGTGAGCGCGAGCTTGTCGGCGAGCAGCCCGGCCGCTTCGATGCCGCCGATCGCGAGCGCGACGATCGCCGACACGAGCGTGATGCTCGCGTTGTAGAGCAATTTGCGCTGCGGGTCGTCCATTGCCCACCCGTACGCATGGATCATCAGCACGTTGTCGGTCGAATCGATCAGCGTCATGCCGGCCGTGAACAGCGCGGGAAACAGCATCACCGTATAGATCGGCAAGCCCTGGCTCGCCTGCGCGGCCGCGATCGCGAGCAGGCCGATTTCGGTCGCGGTGTCGAAGCCGAGACCGAACAGCACGCCGATCGGATACATGTGCCAGCTCTTCGAGACGAAGCGGAACAGCGGGCGCAGCAGGCGCGACAGCAGGCCGTCTCGCCGATGCCGATGCGCGCCGTCGTGTGCGTGGGCCGGCGCGCGGCGGTAGCGTCGCCAGACGTCGCGCAGAATCATCAGGTTCACGCAGGCGAGCGCGAGCAGGAACGTCGCCGACACGGCCGTGCCGATCGTCCCGCCGATGTCGCGAAATGCATCGAAGTGTGTGCGCAGCGCGAACGCGGTGAGCGCGATACCGAGCGTCGCGGCGATCACGACCGTCGAGTGGCCGAGCGAGAACGCGAGGCCGACCGTCAGCGGGCGCCGGCCGTCGTGCATCAGCTTGCGCGTCGCGACGTCGATCGCCGCGATGTGGTCGGCGTCGACCGCATGACGCAGCCCGAGCCCGTAGGCGATCGCCGCGGTGCCGAGCAGCAGCGGATGCGCGCGCAGCACCGCGAGCGCCCATAGCCAGACGGCCGCATTGGCGGCGATCAGCCCCGCATAGAGGATCAGCAGGCGGCGCAGCGCAGGCGTGGCGGACAACATCGGCAGGTTCCATCGGACGATACGCCGGCCATTGTGGCACGCGAAAAAAATGCGCGGCGTGCGGACGGCGCGGCGCGCACGACGCGACGGCGGCCGGCGCGCGGAAAAAAGCCCGTCCGGAACCGGACGGGCTTTCATGCGTCGCGACGAACGTCGTGCTTACTTCGTCTTCGCGTTGATCACCGCTTCGGACACGTTCGTCGGCGTTTCCGCGTAGTGCTTGAACTCCATCGTATAGGTCGCGCGACCTTGCGTGGCCGAGCGCAGTGCCGTCGAATAGCCGAACATCTCCGCGAGCGGCACCTCGGCGCGCACGAGCTTGCCGCCGCCGCCGGCGATGTCCTCCATCCCTTGCACGATGCCGCGCCGGCTCGACAGGTCGCCCATCACGTTGCCCATGAAGTCCTCGGGCGTCTCGACCTCGACGGCCATCATCGGTTCGAGCAGCACCGGCTTCGCGCGGCGCATCGCTTCCTTGAAGGCCATCGAGCCGGCCATGCGGAACGCGTTTTCGTTCGAATCGACGTCGTGGTACGAACCGAACGTCAGATGCACCTTCACGTCGACGACCGGGTAGCCCGCGAGCACGCCGCTCTTCAGCGTTTCCTCGATGCCCTTGTTGACCGCCGGAATGAATTCGCGCGGAATCACGCCGCCCTTGATCTCGTCGAGGAATTCATAGCCCTTGCCGGGATTCGGCTCGAGCGTGATCACCGCGTGACCGTACTGGCCGCGCCCGCCCGACTGCTTGACGAACTTGCCCTCGACGTCGGCGGCCGTCGTGCGCACCGTCTCGCGATACGCGACCTGCGGCTTGCCGACCGTCGCCTCGACGCCGAATTCGCGCTTCATCCGGTCGACCAGAATTTCGAGGTGGAGCTCGCCCATCCCCGAGATGATCGTCTGCCCCGATTCCTCGTCGGTCTGCACGCGGAACGACGGATCTTCCTGCGCGAGGCGGTTCAGCGCGAGGCCCATCTTTTCCTGGTCGGCCTTCGTCTTCGGCTCGACGGCTTGCGAGATCACCGGCTCCGGGAATTCCATCTTCTCGAGGATGATCGGCTTGGCCGGGTCGCACAGCGTGTCGCCGGTCGTCGCTTCCTTCAGGCCGACGGCCGCCGCGATGTCGCCCGCGCGCACTTCCTTGATTTCCTTGCGCTCGTTCGCGTGCATCTGCAGGATCCGCCCGAGCCGCTCCTTCTTGTCCTTCGTCGCGTTCAGCACGGTGTCGCCCGAGTTGACGACGCCCGAGTACACGCGGAAGAAGATCAGCTGGCCGACGAACGGGTCGGTCATGATCTTGAACGCGAGCGCGGAGAACGGCTCGTCGTCGCTCGGATGGCGTTCCGCTTCCTGATCGTCGAGCGTATGGCCGAGGATCGCGGGCACGTCGACCGGCGACGGCAGATAGTCGATCACCGCGTCGAGCATCGCCTGCACGCCCTTGTTCTTGAACGCGCTGCCGCACAGCATCGGCACGATCTCGTTGGCGATCGTGCGCTGGCGCAGCGCGGCCTTGATCTCGTCCTCGGTCAGCGATTCGTGGTCGTGCAGATACTTCTCGAGCAATTCCTCGCTCGCCTCGGCGGCCGCCTCGACCATCTTCTCGCGCCACTCGTGTGCGAGATCGACGAGGTTCGCGGGAATGTCCTCGTACGTGAACTTCACGCCCTGGCTTTCGTCATCCCAGACGATCGCCTTCATCTTCACGAGATCGACGACGCCCTGGAAATGATCTTCCGCACCGATCGGAATCTGGATCGGCACCGCGACGCCTTTCAGCCGCTCGCCGATCTGCCGCTGCACGCGGAAGAAGTCCGCGCCGACGCGGTCCATCTTGTTGACGAACGCGATGCGCGGCACCTTGTACTTGTTCGCCTGGCGCCACACGGTTTCGGACTGGGGCTGCACGCCGCCGACCGAGTCGTAAACCATGCACGCGCCGTCGAGCACGCGCATCGAGCGCTCGACCTCGATCGTGAAGTCGACGTGCCCGGGCGTATCGATGATGTTGATCCGGTGTTCCGGATAGTTGCCGGCCATGCCTTTCCAGAAAGCGGTGGTCGCAGCCGACGTGATCGTGATGCCGCGTTCCTGCTCCTGCTCCATCCAGTCCATCGTGGCCGCACCGTCGTGCACTTCACCGATCTTGTGGCTCACGCCGGTGTAAAACAGGATGCGCTCGGTCGTCGTGGTCTTGCCGGCATCGATGTGAGCGCTGATCCCGATGTTGCGATAGCGCTCGATGGGGGTTTTGCGGGGCACGTGAACCTCCTGGTGGTTCGGATCGTAAGCGGGCCGGCTGCGCCGGTCCGGGCTTGGAAACAAGCGAGACTTCAAGGATAGCGCTTGCGCGCGGCTTTTGCAGATGCGGGCCGCGACCGCGGAATCAAGCCGGCGCCGCCGCCGGCGGACGAAAAAAAACCGGCGCGCGACGCAGCCGGTTTCGGGCGGGGCAGGGCGCGGCCCGCGCGCGGGCGCTGCGCGTTACTGCGGCTTCGGCAGCCCTTCGAGCTTCATGCCGGGCTTGATGCCCTTCGCGGCGAACCAGCCCTTGCTCATTTCGAGCGCATAGACGCCGTTGTTGCGCGGGCAGTGGTTGTCGGTCGTCTCGGCCTGCATCTCGTCGATGTCCGTGATCGTGCCGTCGGCGCGGATGAACGCGATCGACAGCGGGATCAGCGTGTTCTTCATCCAGAAGCAGTGCACGGCGTTCTCGTTGAACACGAACAGCATCCCTTCGTTCGGCGCGAGCTGCGAGCGGTACATCAGCCCCTGTTCGCGGTCGGCGTCGTTCGCGGCGACGGCCGCATCGATCACGTACATGCCGGCACGCAGCTTCACGCGCGGGAACTCGCTGGGCTGCTTCGCGCCGGGCGGTATTTGCGCGCCGGCGCTCTGCATGCCGAGCGCGAGCACGGCGAGTGCGGCGGGAAACACGGCGGCGCGCGCAAGGCGGCCGAGCGACGAGCGCAGGGAGAATCGCACAGCAGGGCTCCTATCTGGAAAACGAGACCGAATGGTACGCGATCCGCACCACCGGGCACAAAAAGAAAAAGGCAGATCGCCTCGCGGCGATCTGCCTTTCAACGCCGTAAGAACGGCACGAACGTGTGTTCTTGACTGCGTTATTACAACCAGCTTGCTTAGTTCGAAGCAGCTGCCGGGGCTTCGGCTTCGCTAGCAGCCTTCTTCGCTGCGTGGTGCTTCTTGGCGTGGTGCTTCTTCGCAGCCTTGTGCTTTGCCGGTGCCGAAGCAGCTGCCGGAGCAGCAGCCGAAGCAGCTTCCGGAGCCGAAGCTTGTGCGAAAGCAGCCGTTGCGAAGAGACCAGCGACCAGAGCGGCGATCAGTTTGTTCATGTTGTGTTCCTCAGCTTTAGTTAATTAACCAAATGACCCGGCATAGGAGTCATGACGTCTAACGGTGCCATCCACCTTTCGGTTGACAGACGCTCCGAGAAATTTCTCTTTGCGCTGCGGGCGCCGAATCGTATTCGACGAAAACGTCGGTTTCGTGACGCAAACGCGGATTCGGCCGCCAATGCCGGATAGCTCAGGGTGGCATCTGCGTCGTTTAACGCGCGATCTTCGCAGGCGGTTGACGAAAAAGATGAGGAAAAGTGCGCGCGCGTCGTGCCGCTCAGGTTTCGCGTGCGAAACCGTCCCACGGCGCGCGCGGCGGCAGCGCGATTGTTTCGCCGGGTGCAATGCCGAGCGCGAATATGTCGAGCGCGCCGATGCCGACGCGCACGAGGCGCAACGTCGGGAAGCCGACCGCCGCGGTCATCCTGCGCACCTGCCGGTTCTTGCCTTCGGTGATCGCGAGTTCGATCCAGGTCGTCGGGATCGCCGCGCGGTAGCGGATCGGCGGGTTGCGCGGCCATAGCGTCTCGGGCGGTTCGATGAATTCGGCGCGGCACGGGCGCGTCACGTAGTCGCCGAGATCGACGCCGCGCGCGAGCGCTTTCAGGTCGGCTGGGCCCGGCGCGCCCTCGACCTGCGCCCAGTAGCGTTTCACGAGCTTGTGGCGCGGCTCCGCGATGCGCGCCTGCAGCGCGCCGTCGTCGGTGAGCAGCAGCAGGCCTTCGCTGTCCGCGTCGAGGCGGCCGGCCGGATAGACGCCGGGCGCTTTTACCCAGTCGCCGAGCGACGGCCGCGTTTCGTGCGCGGAAAACTGGCAAATCGTGCCGAACGGCTTGTTGAGGGCGATCAGGGTCATGGGCGGCACGCAGGCCCGCGGCGCGCGGGGCGGCGGGCGCTCTATGGCAAATGGCGGAATCTTAATGCATAATACGGAACGGCAAGTCATCTGTCTTATATAAGACATAAGTGAAGACTTGATACGCAGCACCGCGCTTCGTGCCGCCGTGCCCGGTTGGGGCGCTAGAATAGCGGCTCGCTGTCGGCGCCGGGGAGCTCAGGCCTTGCTCCTGCGGCGCGCGCAGCTTCGACCAGCAACACCTGCTCAGCCACGTCACTGGAGTCGATCATGCCGTATCAGCACATCAAGGTTCCGGACGGCGGTGACAAGATCACCGTCAACCAGGATTTCACGCTCAACGTTTCCGATCAGCCGATCATTCCCTATATCGAAGGCGACGGGACGGGCTTCGACATCACGCCGGTCATGATCAAGGTGGTCGATGCGGCGGTCGAGGCGGCGTACAAGGGCAAGCGCAAGATCCACTGGATGGAGATCTACGCGGGCGAGAAGGCGACCAAGGTGTACGGTCCGGACGTGTGGCTGCCGGACGAGACGCTGCAGGTGCTGAAGGAATACGTCGTGTCGATCAAGGGGCCGCTGACGACGCCGGTCGGCGGCGGCATCCGTTCGCTGAACGTCGCGCTGCGCCAGGAGCTCGATCTGTACGTGTGCCTGCGGCCGGTGCGGTACTTCAAGGGCGTGCCGTCGCCGGTGCGCGAGCCGGAAAAGATCGACATGGTGATCTTCCGCGAGAACTCGGAAGACATCTACGCCGGCATAGAATGGCCGGCCGGTTCGGAGCAGGCGAAGAAGGTGATCGCGTTCCTGCGCGACGAGATGGGCGTGAAGAAGATCCGCTTCCCGGAAACGTCGGGGATCGGCGTGAAGCCCGTGTCGACGGAAGGCACCGAGCGGCTCGTGCGCAAGGCGATCCAGTACGCGATCGACAACGATCGCAAGTCGGTCACGCTGGTGCACAAGGGCAACATCATGAAGTTCACGGAAGGCCTGTTCCGTGACGCCGGCTACGCGCTCGCGCAGAAGGAATTCGGCGGCGAGCTGATCGACGGCGGCCCGTGGATGCGCGTGAAGAACCCGAAGACGGGCGGCGAGATCGTGATCAAGGATTCGATCGCCGACGCGTTCCTGCAGCAGATCCTGCTGCGCCCGGCCGAATACGACGTGATCGCGACGCTGAACCTGAACGGCGACTATATTTCGGACGCGCTGGCCGCGCAGGTCGGCGGCATCGGCATCGCGCCGGGCGCGAACCTGTCGGATTCGGTCGCGATGTTCGAAGCGACGCACGGCACGGCGCCGAAGTACGCGGGCAAGGATTACGTGAACCCCGGTTCCGAGATCCTGTCGGCCGAAATGATGCTGCGCCACCTCGGCTGGACGGAAGCGGCCGACACGATCATCGCCGCGATGGAGAAGTCGATCCTGCAGAAGCGCGTCACGTACGACTTCGCGCGCCTGATGGAAGGGGCGACGCAGGTGTCGTGCTCCGGTTTCGGCGAAGTGCTGATCGAGAACATGTAAGACCCCTTCCGGGGTGGGCCGGCGCGCAGCCGGCCGCCCCGGCGCCTGCTGCCGGCGCCGGGGCGTTTCGTGAATGGCAGCTTTGGCAGGGCGGCCCGGGCTCCGGGCCGCGGCGCCGCGAGGCGGCCCGCAAGCCCTGCAAGGTAGAACATGACGGCCCTCGCAACATTCCCGCCCGGCTAGCCGGCGCGCCCCTTTTCGCGACCGACCCGGTCGCTCCCCGCCGGTTACCGCCGGCGATCTTCAGTCCCACTTTCACGTAGCAACGCATCGACCATGTCCACTTCGCCCAAGATCATCTACACGCTCACCGACGAAGCGCCCGCGCTCGCGACCTATTCGCTGCTGCCGATCGTCAAGGCCTTCACGCGTTCGTCCGGCGTCGCCGTCGAAACGCGCGACATTTCGCTCGCGGGCCGCATCATCGCGGCATTTGCAGACATCCTGCCGCCCGAGCAGAAGGGTTCCGACGATCTGGCCGAGCTCGGCCAGCTCACGCTGAAGCCCGAGGCGAACATCATCAAGCTGCCGAACATCAGCGCGTCGGTGCCGCAGCTGAAGGCTGCGATCGCCGAGCTGCAGGCACAGGGCTACAAGCTGCCGGCCTATCCGGAAGAGCCGTCGACCGACGAAGAGAAGGCGATCAAGGCCCGTTACGACAAGATCAAGGGCAGCGCGGTAAACCCGGTGCTGCGCGAAGGCAACTCCGATCGCCGTGCGCCGCTGTCGGTGAAGAACTACGCACGCAAGCACCCGCACAAGATGGGCGCATGGCAGTCGAGCTCGAAGGCGCACGTCGCGCACATGACGGAAGGCGACTTCTACGGCAGCGAGAAGTCGGCGCTGATCGCCGAGCCGGGCAGCGTGAAGATCGAGCTGACCACGGCCGACGGCGTGAAGAAGGTCCTCAAGGAAAAGACGGCCGTGAAGGCCGGTGAAGTGATCGACGCGTCGGTGATGAGCCGCAAGGCGCTGCGCAGCTTCCTCGAAGCGCAGATCGCGGACGCGAAGGCGCAGGACGTGCTGTTCTCCGTGCACCTGAAGGCGACGATGATGAAGGTGTCCGATCCGATCCTGTTCGGTCAGGTCGTCTCGGTGTTCTATCGCGACGCGCTCGAGAAGCATGCGGACGTGCTGGCCAAGGCGGGCTTCAACCCGAACAACGGCATCGGCGATCTGTACGCGCGCCTGAAGGACCTGCCGGCCGACACGCGCGAAGCGATCGAAGCCGACATCAAGGCCGAGTACGCGGTGCGTCCGCGTCTCGCCATGGTGAACTCCGACAAGGGCATCACGAACCTGCACGTGCCGAGCGACGTGATCGTCGACGCATCGATGCCGGCGATGATCCGCGAGTCGGGCCGCATGTGGGGCCCGGACGGCGAACTGTACGACGCGAAGGCCGTGATTCCGGACCGTTGCTACGCGGGCGTCTACCAGGCCGTGATCGAGGACTGCAAGCAGCACGGCGCGTTCGATCCGGTCACGATGGGCAGCGTGCCGAACGTCGGCCTGATGGCGCAGGCGGCCGAGGAATACGGTTCGCACGACAAGACCTTCCAGATCCCGGCCGACGGTGTCGTGCGCGTGATCGACGAAGCGGGCAACGTGCTGCTCGAGCATGCGGTCGAGTCGGGCGACATCTGGCGTATGTGCCAGACGAAGGACGCGCCGGTGCAGGACTGGGTCAAGCTCGCGGTGAACCGCGCACGCGCGACCGGCGCGCCGGCCGTGTTCTGGCTCGATCCGGCGCGCGCGCACGACGCGCAGATCATCGCGAAGGTCGAGCGTTACCTGAAGGATCACGACACGAACGGTCTCGACATCCGCATCATGACGCCGGTCGAAGCGACGCGTTTCTCGCTCGAGCGCATCCGCGCGGGTAAGGACACGATCTCCGTCACCGGCAACGTGCTGCGCGACTACCTGACCGACCTGTTCCCGATCATGGAGCTCGGCACCAGCGCGAAGATGCTGTCGATCGTGCCGCTGATGGCGGGCGGCGGGATGTTCGAAACGGGCGCAGGCGGTTCGGCGCCGAAGCACGTGCAACAGTTCGTCGAGGAAGGCTTCCTGCGCTGGGATTCGCTCGGCGAATTCCTCGCGCTCGCGGCGTCGCTCGAACACCTCGGCAACGCGTACCAGAACCCGAAGGCGCTCGTGCTTGCGAAGACGCTCGATCAGGCGACCGGCAAGTTCCTCGACGAGAACAAGTCGCCGGCGCGCAAGGTGGGTGGCCTCGACAACCGCGGCAGCCACTTCTACCTGTGCCTCTACTGGGCGCAGGCGCTCGCCGCGCAGGACGAGGATGCGGCGCTGAAGGCGCAGTTCGAGGGTGTCGCGAAGGCGCTCGCCGACAACGAGGCGCGCATTCTCGAGGAACTGTCGGCCGCACAAGGCAAGCCGCAGAACATCGGCGGCTACTATCGCCCGAACGTCGAGCTGACGAGCCAGGCGATGCGCCCGAGCGCGACGCTCAACGCGATCGTCGACGCGCTCTGATCGCGACCGGCGCCGGCCGGCGGATGCGGCGGCGCTGACCGGCTGCCGCCCGACGGACGGCAGCCCGAGCGCAACGAGAAACGCCCCGGAGGTCCGGGGCGTTTTGCTTGGGCAGCCCGCGTCATTCAGACGTGGACGACTTCCCACTCGGCGATTTCGTGCGGCACTTCGAGCGTCGCGGTATCGAGGTCGGACAACTGCGGGCAGTCGCCGCGAGAGATGTGGTCTGCCGCGTGTTCCGGGCACGAGAATGCGCCGAGCACGGCGTTGCCGAACGTCGCTTCCCAGCCGCCCTTACCCGGCAGGATGTAGAACGACCCGAGCGCTGAACCAAAGCGAAATCCCATCATTTCCGTTCTCCCTTTCTGATCACAAGCGATTCTGTGCGTGCCGCCGGTTCGACCGGCCCTGGCTCGACTGGCTGCTTGCGTCCGGTCCGGTATCGACCATCCTCGCGAAGCGTCAGTGCATGGAACAAAGTCTACGTCCGGCGACGGTCCGGATGGTGCGCGTAGAACGGCGACTCGATAGAAAATTGTTCTTGTAAAAACAAAGAGATACGCGCTTCGTTTTGTATTGCGGAACGTTTTTCGGCATCGCGAAACGGCGAATTTGTGCCGTGCACCACGAATTTTTATAACGCAGTGATTCTTTCCGCATCGTGAAAAAACGGGCGGTTTGGCGATCGACGAGTATGCGGGCGCGCCCAATAGGTGGGAATCGCCATGCGCTGAGCGCAGAACCGGCGCGCGATGCGCAGGCTGCACTGCGACGTATCGCCGCTCGACCGGCGCTCGCGCGTCGCGGTACGGACGCGCGGTTATGATGGCGCGGGGCACGGCTTCGCATCGTGCCCGCGGTATGCGGCCCGTCCGCGTGGCGCCGCTGCCGCCGCACGAATAACGAGGAACGATTGATGATTCGAAGAACCTTTCTGTCGCGCGCGATCGGGGTCGCGGCGGCATCGCTCGTCGCACGCGGTGCATGGGCGCAACATGCGGGACATGCCGGTATGGCGGGCATGGACGACATGCGGGACATGCCGGGAATGGGCGGCATGTCCGGGCACGGGCAGCACGCTAACCGGCCCGCGCCTGCGGCGCTGGCGGCAGCCGATGCGCTGCCGGCCGGCGCGCCGCTGGCCGTCTTGCGCACGCTCGTCAACGAAAGTCGCGAGCCGGGCACGTTTCGCGCGACGCTGACCGCGCAGCCGGTCGCGCGGCCGCTGCTGCGCGGTGCGCGCCCGACGACGTTCTGGCAGTTCGGCGCCGGCGCCGACGGCCCCGTCGTCGGTCCGCTGATCGACGTGCGCGAGGGCGATACGGTCGAGATCCGGTTCGAGAACAAGCTGCCGCAGCCGTCGACGATTCACTGGCACGGCCTGCCGGTGCCGCCCGATCAGGACGGCAATCCGTCCGATGCCGTTGCGCCGGGCGCGTCGCGCGTCTACCGCTTCACGCTGCCGAAGGGCAGCGCGGGCACGTACTGGTATCACCCGCATCCGCACATGATGACGGCCGAACAGGTGTTCCGCGGGCTCGCGGGGCCGTTCGTCGTGCGTGCGGCCGACGATCCGCTCGCGGGCTGGCCCGAGCGCCACCTGTTCGTGTCCGATCTGAAGCTCGCGCGCGACGGGACGATTCCGCCGAACGACATGATGGACTGGATGAACGGTCGTGAAGGGCAGTTCGTGCTCGTCAACGGTGCGCGCCGGCCGCGGATCGAGGTCGCCGGCGACGAACGCTGGCGCGTGTGGAACGCGTGCAGCGCGCGCTACCTGCGCGTCGCGTTCGACGACGGCCGCGCGTTCGAGCATGTCGGCACCGACGGCGGCCTGTTCGGCGCACCGCGTCGCGTCACGTCGCTGCTGCTCGCACCGGGCGAGCGCGCGGAGATGCTGGTTCGGGCCGGCGACCGCGCGTCGCGCGCGGTGCTGCAGGCAGCCGAATACGACCGCGGCAAGATGGCGATGTCGCACGACGACGGCCACGGCAGCCTGCCGCCCGATCCCGCCCGCGCATTGGCCGACGTCGTGTTCGCGCCGGCAGCGCCGCGCGAGTTGCCCGCGACGCTGCGCACGGTGCCGCCGCTCGGCGAGCCGGTCGCGCACAAGGAGGTCGCGTTCGGCGAAGAGATGGACATGGACGCGATGATGAAGCCTGGCGCGCATGGTCGTCCGGCGGGCATGCGTTTCACGATCAACGGCGACACCTATGCGCCGGGGCGCATCACGCTGACGAGCCGCCGCGGCGACGTCGAACGCTGGACGATACGTAACGCCACCGACATGGATCATCCGTTCCATCTGCACGGCACGCAGTTCCAGGTGATCGAGCGCGCGACGGAAGGCGCGCGCACGGCCGAGCCGTTCCGCGCATGGCGCGACACCGTGAACGTCCGCAGCGGCGAGACCGTGACGATCCTGACGACGCAGGATATGGCCGGCGAACGCATGTTCCACTGCCACATTCTCGAACACGAAGACCTCGGCATGATGGGTACGCTGAAGGTCGTCTGACGTATCGGTCGTCCGGGTGTCGTCGACATCCGGCGTTCGCCGTTCTCGGGAAAGCAGGCCGCGCATCGTTGTCGATGCGCGGCTTTTTCTTTCTCTGGTGACACTGGAGCGCGCAACGTAATGATTTGTCTTGTCCTATCGGTCAAATGCGAATTGAGTTAGTTGTCCCATAAATATTGGTACGTGTCAGATATGTGTGACGTGTCGCCGTCCCTATACTCGATTTCCGCCGCCGGCTCGCACGCGAAGTCCTGAGCGTCGGGCGTCGGTGCGCTTCGCGGCGGTTCATGTGCGGCGCAAGTCGCTTCCAATTTCCGATGCGGATTCGACATGTGCCGAAGACCGAAAAATACGATTAGGAAAACGATGAAAAATACGAGAGACCGAGGCATCAACACGAACACCTTCAGTGCGAAAGACGAGTCGCGATGCGGGTGCTCCGCGCGGTCGCGCGCCCGCCGCGCGCTGGCATCCGGCGTGGCCGGCATGCTCGGATGGGCCGTTCCCGACGCATACGCGCAGCGGTATGCCGATGCGCCGCCGCTGTCGCGCAGCGTGTCCGCCGACACGATCCTGCGAGCCGACGCGAACGTGCTGGCACCCGGCGACGGCATCGCGATCGTCGTCGATGCGCGCAACGCGCGTGACATGAACGGCACGCGTGCACGCGCGCCGGGGCCGAACAGTTTCGCGACCGGCGGCAACGCGCTCGCTGCCGGCGCCGACAGCATCGCGCTCGGTCCGCAGGCGTGGGCGGCAGGCGATGCAAGCCTGGCCGCAGGTGTCGCGGCGGCGGCGCATCATGCGGATGCCGTTGCGGTCGGTGCCGGCGCGAAGGCGAAGGGAGAACAGAGCATGGCTGCCGGTACGCTGGCGCTGGCCGCCTCGTCGGGCAGTACGGCGGTGGGTGTGCAATCGAGTGCGACGGGTGCGGCGAGCACCGCGCTCGGCGCGGACGCGGCGGCGTTCGGCGACGGAAGCATCGCGCTCGGCAGCGGCGCAAGTGCGAACGAGTTCGACAGCATCGCGCTGGGGACGGCGGCGAACGCTTTCGCGGACGAGACGGTCGCGATCGGCGGCTCGGCGAGCGCGGAGGGCACGGGCAGCATCGCGCTCGGTGCGGAGGCATCGGCACTTGACGACGGCAGCGTCGCGGTGGGCCACGGCGCAAACGCGCAGGCATCGGGCGGTGTGGCGATGGGCGTCGCGGCGGACGCGTCGGCGGAGCACGGCATTGCGCTCGGTTCGAGCGCGAATGCGAGCGGGAGCGGTGCGGCGGCCGTCGGTGTGTCGTCGAACGCTGCGGGCGTCGACAGCGCGGCATTCGGCACGAACGCATCGGCGCTCGGCGACGGGAGCCTCGCGATCGGCGGCGGCGCCAACGCGTCGGCGTCGGATGGTGTCGCGATCGGCGTTGCCGCGAGCGCATCGGCGGAGCACGGCATCGCAGTCGGCGCGAACGCGAATGCGAACGGCGCGAACGGTGCCGCGATTGGCGCGGCGTCGCGCGCGGCAGGCGCGGACAGTGCCGCATTCGGCATCGACGCGTCGGCGCTCGGCGACGCGAGCCTCGCGATGGGCCGTCGCGCGATCGCGACGAGCGATGGCAACGTTGCGATCGGCGCCGATGCGCATGCGACGGCAAGCAGCGGCATCGCGATTGGCGTGGGCGCGCACGCGGAAGGCGCAGACAGCACCGTACTCGGCGCCGGTGCGCGCGTAGGTGGCACCGGCGGAGTCGCAGTCGGCGTAGCGGCGACCGCAACGGGCAACGACGGCCTCGCGACGGGCGCTCGCGCACAAGCTGCCGGCTTCCGAAGCACCGCGATCGGCGCCGACGCGACGGCGGTCGGCGATCGCAGCACGAGCGTCGGAAACGGCGCGTCGGCGACGGCCGCACACAGCATCGCGCTCGGTTCGGACGCCGTGGCGAGCGGCACGAATTCGGTCGCGCTCGGCCGCGCGTCGGTCGCGGATCGCGACGATACGGTGTCGGTCGGCGCAGCGGGGCGCGAGCGGAAGATCGTGCATGTCGCGGACGGCGTGCTGCCTTCGGATGCGGTCAACATGCGGCAGCTTCACTCGGTTGCACGGCGCGCATACGGCGGCGTCGCGGCGGCGACCGCGCTGTCGATGATTCCCGACGTCGACACGGGCAAGACGATCGCCGTCGGGATCGGTACGGGCGGCTACCTCGGCTATCAGGCCGTCGCGCTCGGCGCATCGGTGCGGTTCGGCGAGAACCTCAAGCTGCGTGCCGGCGCGAGCCTGAATGCCGCGACGACGACGTGGGGCGCGGGCGCCTCATACAGCTGGTAACGCCACGGCGACACATGCGCTCGATAAACGCGCATGTAAATATTGCGCGATGATGACGGCGCGCGCGATCGTGAATCGGTAAAACGGTCGCGCGCGTCGACAAAATCGATTTGCACGCCTATGCGGACAATCGCAAAGCTTGCGCCGCCATTGTGCAAACTCGCCGATCAATCGACATGGCGCACGTACGACGCACAAAAAAAGAAACCCGGCATCTCGCCGGGTTTCTTCGTCCGAAATCCGTTGCCCTCAGGCGGCCTGGATATTCGAAGCTTGCTTGCCCTTCGGTCCTTGGACGACTTCGAAGCTCACCTTCTGGCCTTCCTTCAGGGTCTTGAAACCCTGCATGTTGATCGCCGAGAAGTGCGCGAACAGGTCTTCACCGCCCTCGTCGGGAGTGATGAAACCGAAGCCCTTTGCGTCGTTGAACCATTTGACAATACCAGTTGCCATACCTACTTCCCCTGTCACACAGTCGCTACTTACCACGAGCACGCTCGAAAAGCTAAACGACCGGAAAACTGCAGCCGTTCCCCCCTCACAAGCTCACCTCGGCCTCTTTCATTTCGCCCGCAGGCAATTTGAAAAAAGTGCCAGCTTGATTGTTGGCGCTCTTTATTTGAGTGTCAAGGAAATTTTTAGACGGTTAGGGGGACGTTGTAAAGAACCCATTTTCAGGGTTTTTCCGGCTTTGCTTCGCAGCACGGCGGCAAGCGCGACAACTTGAAAAGTCGCATAATCGGCTCATATACCAGGCTCGAGTGACACGCGTTCGAGTCGTCCCGGCTTGTGGGATACTGGATGCGAACACGACGTTCCGGCGCGACACCCGGCGACGATTCGCGTTCCGCGCCACGCGTGAAAGCCGGCACCGCAGCCGGCTTTCGCATGGCGCGAAGACGATCGCGTGTTTCCGGGATACCGGGGAGGGCGCCGGCCGGTCGGTCGGGTAATGGCAGGATTGCGGGCCTGTCCGAGTTGTTTAGAATGGGTGTATGGCGATTATCCCGGACAAGCAGGACAGCACGGTCCTGGAACGCAAGCAACAGAAGCTGAAGCCACCTTCGATGTACAAGGTGGTGTTGCTGAACGACGACTTCACGCCGATGGAATTCGTCGTGATGGTCGTGCAGGAGTATTTCAAGAAGGATCGCGAGACGGCCACGCAGATCATGCTGAAGGTCCATCGCGAAGGGCGAGGGGTTTGTGGGGTCTATACGCGGGACATCGCGTCGACCAAAGTTGAGCAAGTCGTTACCCATGCGCGGCAGGCCGGGCATCCGCTGCAGTGCGTGATGGAGGAAGCATGATTGCCCAGGAATTGGAAGTCAGCCTGCACATGGCGTTCATGGAAGCACGCCAGGCGCGCCATGAGTTCATTACGGTCGAGCACCTGCTGCTCGCCCTGCTGGATAATCCGACGGCAGCCGAGGTGTTGCGCGCGTGCGCGGCCAACATCGAGGATCTGCGTCAGAACCTGCGCAATTTCATCCACGACAACACGCCTACCGTCCCCGGTACCGACGACGTCGATACCCAGCCGACGCTCGGCTTTCAGCGCGTGATTCAGCGCGCGATCATGCACGTCCAGTCGACGTCGAACGGCAAGAAGGAAGTGACCGGCGCGAACGTGCTGGTCGCGATCTTCGGCGAGAAGGATTCGCATGCCGTCTACTACCTGCAGCAGCAGGGCGTCACGCGTCTGGACGTCGTGAACTTCATCTCGCACGGCATCGCGAAGACCAACAGCGGCGAGGCCGCGAAGTCGGGCGATCCGAGCGCGGAAAGCGACGACGCGAACGCGCAGAAGGAAACGCCGCTCGCGCAGTTCACGCAGAACCTGAACCAGATGGCGAAGGACGGCCGCATCGATCCGCTGATCGGGCGCGAGCCCGAGGTCGAGCGCGTCGTGCAGGTGCTGTGCCGCCGTCGCAAGAACAATCCGCTGCTCGTCGGCGAGGCCGGCGTCGGCAAGACCGCGATCGCGGAAGGGCTCGCGTACCGCATCACGCGCGGCGAAGTGCCCGACATCCTCGCGAATGCGCAGGTCTATTCGCTCGACATGGGCGCGCTGCTCGCGGGCACCAAGTATCGCGGCGATTTCGAGCAGCGCCTGAAGACGGTGCTGAAGGAACTGAAGGAGCGCCCGCACGCGATCCTCTTCATCGACGAGATCCACACGCTGATCGGCGCGGGCGCCGCGTCGGGCGGCACGCTGGATGCGTCGAACCTGCTGAAGCCGGCGCTGTCGTCGGGCACGCTGAAGTGCATCGGCGCGACGACGTTCACCGAATATCGCGGGATCTTCGAGAAGGATGCAGCGCTGTCGCGGCGCTTCCAGAAGGTCGACGTGACGGAGCCGACCGTCGAGCAGACGGTCGCGATCCTGCGCGGGCTGAAGTCGCGCTTCGAGGAGCATCACGGCGTCAAGTATTCGTCGGGCGCGTTGTCGGCCGCCGCCGAACTGTCGGCGCGCTTCATCACCGACCGTCATCTGCCCGACAAGGCGATCGACGTGATCGACGAAGCGGGTGCCGCGCAGCGCATCCTGCCGAAGTCGAAGCAGAAGAAGACGATCGGCAAGAGCGAGATCGAGGAAATCATTTCGAAGATCGCGCGCGTGCCGGCGCAGAGCGTGTCGCAGGACGACCGCAGCAAGCTGCAGACGCTCGATCGCGATCTGAAGAGCGTCGTGTTCGGTCAGGATCCGGCGATCGACGCACTCGCGGCGTCGATCAAGATGGCGCGCGCGGGCCTCGGCAAGATGGACAAGCCGATCGGCGCGTTCCTGTTCTCGGGCCCGACGGGCGTCGGCAAGACCGAGGTCGCGCGTCAGCTCGCGTTCACGCTCGGCATCGAGCTGATCCGCTTCGACATGTCCGAATACATGGAGCGCCATGCGGTGAGCCGGCTGATCGGCGCGCCGCCGGGCTACGTCGGCTTCGATCAGGGCGGTCTGCTGACCGAAGCCGTCACGAAGAAGCCGCACTGCGTGCTGCTGCTCGACGAAATCGAGAAGGCGCACCCGGACATCTTCAACGTGCTGCTGCAGGTGATGGACCACGGCACGCTGACGGACAACAACGGCCGCAAGGCGGATTTCCGCAACGTCATCATCATCATGACGACGAACGCGGGCGCCGAGTCGATGCAGAAGGCGACGATCGGCTTCACGACGCGTCGCGAGACCGGCGACGAGATGGCCGACATCAAGCGTCTGTTCACGCCGGAGTTCCGCAACCGTCTCGATGCGATCATCAGCTTCCGCGCGCTCGATGAGGAAATCATCATGCGCGTGGTCGACAAGTTCCTGATCCAGCTCGAGGAACAGCTGCACGAGAAGAAGGTCGACGCGCTGTTCACCGACGCATTGCGCAAGCATCTGGCGAAGCACGGCTTCGATCCGCTGATGGGTGCGCGGCCGATGCAGCGGTTGATCCAGGACACGATCCGTCGTGCGCTGGCCGACGAGCTGCTGTTCGGCAAGCTGGTGAACGGCGGCCGCGTGACGGTCGACGTCGACGAAAACGACAAGGTGCAGCTCTCGTTCGACAAGCTGCCGAATCCGCCGCACAAGCCGAACGAAGAGACGGTCGAAGTCGAATAAGCGATAATTGCGGGTTCATCCGAACGGCGCGGGAAGTTCTCCGCGCCGTTTCGTTTTATCCGGCGCCGGCGGCGCGTTCGTAGGGCAGGGAGTGGCAACGCAGTGACACGACAACAGCAGTCGTTCGACAACATCGTCGAGCGCGAACAGGGGCTGCGCCACGCGCTGACGTCGGGGCAGATGGCGATGATCGCGATCGGCGGCGCGATCGGCACGGGACTCTTTCTCGGCAGCGGTTTCGCGATCGGGCTCGCCGGCCCGAGCGTGCTCGTGTCCTATGCGGTCGGCGCGCTGATCGCATTGCTGCTGATGGGCGCGCTGGCCGAAATGACGGTCGCGCATCCGACGGCCGGCTCGTTCGGCGCGTATGCCGAACATTACGTCGGCCCGCTCGCCGGCTTTCTGGTCCGTTACGCGTACTGGTTCGCGGTCGTATTCGCGATCGGCACGGAGATCAGCGCGATCGCCGTGTTCATGAAGTACTGGTTTCCGGCCGTGCCGGGCTGGTACTGGGTCATCGGCTTCTCCGCGCTGCTGATTGCGGTGAATCTCGCGAGCGTCACGCTGTACGGATCGGTCGAATATGCGTTCTCGCTGCTGAAGATCGCGGCGATCGTCGTATTCATCGTGCTCGGCGCGTACCTCGTGTGGTCCGCGCCGCCCGCATCCGGCATCGGCTTCGCGAACTACACCGCGCACGGCGGTTTCATGCCGAAGGGGCCGTGGGGGACCTGGGTCGCGGTGATCGTCGCGATCTTCAGCTACATGAGCATCGAGGCGGTCGCGATCGCGGCCGGCGAAGCGCGCGATCCGCAGCACGCGGTCACGCGCGCGTTCCGCTCGACCGTGTTTCGCCTCGTGCTGTTCTATCTGCTGACGCTGTCGCTGATGCTCGCGATCGTTCCGTGGACGCAGGCCGGCACCGACGAGAGTCCGTTCGTGAAGGTGATGGCCGCGACGCACGTGCCGTACGCGGCCGGCGTGATCAACTTCGTGCTGCTGATCGCGGCGCTATCGGCGATGAACAGCCAGCTGTACGTGACGACGCGGATGATGTTCAGCCTGTCGCGCGCACGTCTCGCGCCCGCGGTGTTCGGCCAGCTCGGCGCGAACGGCGTGCCGCGCGCGGCGCTGTGGATCTCGACGAGCGGCGTCGCGGTCGCGGCCGTGCTGGTCGCGCTGTCGCCCGATACGGCGTTTACCGTGATGATGGCGATCGCGATGTTCGGCGCGCTGTTCACGTGGCTGATGATCTTCGTCACGCATCTGCGTTTTCGTTCGAAATATCGTGGTCCTGCGCTCGCCTTCCGGATGTGGGCGCATCCGTTCGGCAGCCTGCTCGGCGCGGGGCTCGTCGCGGCGATCCTGCTGACGACCGCTTTTACGCGCGAATTCCGGATGACGATGGTGGTCGGCGTCGTGTTCGTCGTGCTGCTGACGCTTGCTTACGCGCTGCATTACCGGCATCAGCACGCACGCTGAGTTCCCGCGCGGCCGCTCGCTAAGGTTGCGTTAAGCTGGCGGCGGCTACATTCGATCCTGTCTGCAACGCGTTCCGGCTCGCCCGGTTCGCCGCTTTCCTGCAAAAGGGCTCGAATGAACAAACTTCCCGAAATCACGCTTGCGTTCTGGATCATGAAGATCTGCGCGACGACGCTCGGCGAAACCGGCGGCGACCTGCTGTCGATGACGCTGAACGTCGGCTATGCAGTGAGCTCGATCCTGCTGTTCGGTTTCTTCGTCGTTACGCTCGGCGCGCAGCTGCGCACCACGCGCTATCGGCCGGCGGTCTACTGGGCGGTGATCGTCGCGACCAGCACGGCCGGCACGACGATGTCCGACTTCATGGACCGCACGCTCGGGCTTGGCTACGCGCTCGGCACGTCGATTCTCGTCGCGATCCTGCTGTCGATCTTCGCGATCTGGCGGCTGAGCGGCGAATCGCTGTCGGTCGACCGGATCCGCACGCGCAAGGTCGAGATGCTGTACTGGATCGCGATCCTGTTCTCGAACACGCTCGGCACCGCGCTCGGCGACTTCCTCGCGGACAGCTCCGGCCTCGGCTTCGGCGGCGGCGCGCTGCTGATCGGCGGCCTGCTCGCGGCGATCGTCGTCGCGCACTATTTCACGCGAATCTCCGGCGTGCTGCTGTTCTGGGGCGCGTTCGTGCTCACGCGGCCGTTCGGTGCGACGGTCGGCGACTTGCTGACGAAGCCGACCGCCAAGGGCGGGCTCGCACTCGGCACGGTCGGATCGTCGGCGGTGCTGCTCGGCGTGCTCGTCGCGATGGTCGTCTACGCGATGCTCGCGCAGCAGCGGCAGCGCGACCTGACGGCCGCGCGGATCGCGCAGCGCGTCCAGGACTGATGCGGGGCGCGCGAGCGCCGATCGACAAAAAAGGGGCATGCGGCCCCTTTTTCGCGCATCCGACGCATCGTTCAGTGACGGCCGGTGCTGCCGAAGCCGCCCGCGCCGCGTTCGCTTTGCGCGAAGTCGTCGACGATGTTGAACTGCGCCTGCACGACCGGCACGATCACGAGCTGCGCGAGGCGCTCAAACGGGTTCAGCACGAATTCCGTTTGCCCGCGGTTCCAGGTCGATACCATCAGCTGGCCCTGGTAGTCGGAATCGATCAGCCCGACCAGATTGCCGAGCACGATCCCGTGCTTGTGGCCGAGACCCGAGCGCGGCAGGATCAGCGCCGCGTAGCCGGGGTCGGCCAGATGGATCGCGAGGCCCGTCGGCACGAGCGCCGTGTCGCCCGGTTTCAGCGTCAGCGGCGCGTCGAGGCACGCGCGCAGATCCAGGCCCGCGCTGCCGGCGGTTGCGTAGGCGGGCAGGTAGTCGCGCATACGCGCGTCGAGAATTTTCAGGTCGAGTTTCATGCGGTTCGAATCGGTCGGGAAGGGCGCGGCGGCGCGTGCCGCCGCGCGCGAGTTCAGATCAGGCTGTTGTCCGGCAGGCGCTTCGCGATTTCGTCGACGATCACGTGCGCGAGCTCGTCCTTCGGCGCGCGCGGCAGCCGCGTGAGGCCGCTTTCGTCGAACAGCACGACTTCGTTGTCGTCGCGGCCGAACGTCAGCGGGCCGAGATTGCCGACCAGCAGCGGCACGTTCTTGCGCTTGCGCTTTTCGTCGCCGTGCACGTCGAGGTCGCCGCTTTCGGCCGCGAAGCCGACGCAGAACGGCGGATCGGGCAGCGCCGCGACCGACGCGAGGATGTCGGGATTCTCGACGAATTCGAGCGGCGGCATCTTGCGGTCGGCCGTCTTCTTCATCTTGTGCTCGGCCGGCTGCGCGACGCGCCAGTCGGCCACCGCGGCAACCGCGATGAAGATGTCGGCATCGTTGATCGCGTTCATCACCGCGTCGTACATCTGCTGCGCAGTCTGGACGTCCTCGCGGTACACGCCCCACGGCGTGTCGAGCGCGACCGGGCCGGCGACGAGATGGACTTCGGCGCCTGCCTGCTGCGCGGCGCGCGCGAGCGCGAAACCCATCTTGCCGCTCGAGCGGTTCGTGAGGCCGCGCACCGGATCGAGCGGTTCGAAGGTCGGGCCGGCCGTGATCAGCACGCGCCGATGCGCGAGCCGCTTCGGCCGGAAGTGCGAGACGATCGCTTCGTAGATCGCTTCGGGTTCGAGCATGCGGCCGTCGCCGACTTCGCCGCACGCCTGCGCGCCGGAGTCGGGGCCGAGCACCGACACGCCGTCGGCGCGCAGTTGTGCGACGTTGCGCTGCGTAGCCGGGTTCTGCCACATCTGCCGGTTCATCGCGGGCACGACGAGCAGCGGACAGTCGCGCGCGACGCAGAGCGTCGACAGCAGATCGTCCGCGAAGCCATGTGCGAGCTTCGCGAGGAAATCGGTCGACGCCGGCGCGATCACGATTGCGTCGGCCTCGCGCGACAGGTCGATGTGCGCCATGTTGTTGTCGATGCGCGCATCCCACTGGCTCGTATAGACGGGACGGCCGGACAGCGCCTGCATCGTGACGGGCGTGATGAACTGCGTGGCGGCTTCCGTCATCGCGACCTGCACGGTCGCTCCGGCTTTCGTGAGCAGCCGGGTCAGCTCGGCGATCTTGTAGCAGGCGATGCCGCCGGTCAGGCCGAGAACGAGGTGTTTTCCTGCGAGTTCCGCGTGTGCCAACTCAGGCCTCCAAGGGTCGAACGAGACGGCCGGCACGCACGCCGGCCGTCGACGCAGAGTATGCGCGCTTAGCGCGCCCCGCGCACGCGACGCAGTTCGTCGTAGATCAGCAGCACGGCGCCGATCGTGATCGCGGAGTCGGCAAGGTTGAATGCCGGAAAGTGCCAGCCGCCGAGATGGAAATCGAGGAAGTCGATCACGTGGCCGTACACGAGCCGGTCGATCACGTTGCCGAGCGCGCCGCCGAGGATCAGCGCGAGCGACAGGCTGAACAGCCGCTGGTGGCCGTGGCGCTTCAGCAGGAAGCAGATCACGAGCGTCGCGCCGACGCCGAGCGCGGTGAACGCCCAGCGCTGCCAGCCGCTCGCGGTCGACAGGAAGCCGAACGCGGCGCCGCGGTTGTAGACGAGCACGAGGTTGAAGAACGACGTCAGCGCATGCTGCGCGCCGTAGGCAAACGTCTTCAGGATCGCGATTTTCGACAGCTGGTCGAACAGGATCACGATCAGCGAAATGCCCAGCCACGGCGCGAGTGCGCCGCTGGCCGGTTTCGACAGGGTTTTCGCCATATTTACGCAGCGCTCCGGGTTTCGCCGTTTTCAAACAGGTTCGAGAAGCAGCGGCCGCACAGCGTCGGATGATCGGCGTGCGCGCCGACGTCTTCACGATAGTGCCAGCAGCGTTCGCACTTCTGATACTTCGACGCGGCCACGTCGACGCCTTCCTGCGCTTCGTCGTCGACCTTGACGACCGTCGCGGCCGACGTGATCAGCACGAACTTCAGATCGTCGCCGAGGCTCGCGAGCGCGTCGTAACGCGCGCCGCTCGCGTGCACCGTCACTTCGGCCTGCAGCGACGAGCCGATGCGGTTCGCGGTGCGCGCTTCCTCGAGTGCCTTCGTCACGTTGCCGCGCACGTCGCGCAGCAGCGACCACTTGTCGATCAGCGCATCGGCGTTGGCGACGTCCGGATACGCGTAATACGTTTCGGTGAAGATCGTGTCGCTCGCCGGCTGGAACACCTTCCACGCTTCCTCGGCCGTAAACGACAGGAACGGGGCGAGCACGCGCAGCAGGCCCTGCGTCAGGTGGTACAGCGCTGTCTGTGCGGAGCGGCGCGCGCGCGAGTCGGGCGCGCTCGTGTACAGGCGGTCCTTCAGCACGTCGAGATAGAAGCCGCCGAGGTCTTCCGAGCAGTACGTCTGCAGCTTCGCGACGACCGGGTGGAACTCGTACTTCTCGTAGTATGCGAGCAGTTCGGTCTGCAGCTGCGCCGAGAACGCGACGGCATAGCGGTCGATCTCGAGCCACTCGTCGACCGGCACCGCATGCTGCGCGTAGTCGAAGTCGGACAGGTTCGCGAGCAGGAAGCGCAGCGTGTTGCGGATCCGGCGATAGCCTTCCGTCACGCGCTTCAGGATTTCCTCGGAGATCGCGAGCTCGCCCGAGTAGTCGGTCGATGCGATCCACAGGCGGATGATTTCCGCGCCGAGGCGATTCGCGACTTCATGCGGATCGACGCCGTTGCCGAGCGACTTGCTCATCTTGCGGCCTTCGCCGTCGACCGTGAAGCCGTGCGTCAGCAGCCCCTTGTACGGCGCGCGGCCGTCGAGCATCGACGCGGTCAGCAGCGACGAATGGAACCAGCCGCGATGCTGGTCCGAGCCTTCGAGGTAGAGGTCGGCCGGGAACTGCAGCTGATCCTTGTGCGAGCCGCGCAGCACGTGCCAGTGCGTCGTGCCCGAGTCGAACCACACGTCGAGCGTGTCGCGGTTCTTTTCGTACAGGTTCGCGTCGTCGCCGATCAGCTCGCGCGGATCGAGCGTTTGCCACGCCTCGATGCCCGACTTTTCGACACGCTTCGCGACTTCCTCGAGCAGCTCGAGCGTGCGCGGATGCAGCTCGCCGGTTTCCTTGTGCACGAAGAACGCCATCGGCACGCCCCACTGGCGCTGACGCGACAGCGTCCAGTCCGGCCGGTTCGCGATCATGCTGAAGAGGCGCTGCTTGCCCCACGACGGATAGAACGCCGTGGCTTCGACGCCTTCGAGCGCGGTCTCGCGCAGCGTCTTGCCGCCTTCGCGCGGCGTGACGTCCATCCCGGCGAACCATTGCGACGTCGCGCGGTAGATGATCGGCGTCTTGTGGCGCCAGCAGTGCATGTAGCTGTGCGTGTACTTCTCGCTGCGCAGCAGCGTGCCCGCGTCGCGCAGCGCGTCGACGACCTTCGGATTCGCATCCCAGATCGACAGCCCGCCGAACAGCGGCAGCGATTCGATGTAGCGGCCGTCGCCCATCACCGGATTGATGATGTCGGAGTCGGTCATGCCGTGCGTCTTGCAGGAGATGAAGTCTTCGACGCCGTACGCGGGCGACGAGTGCACGACGCCGGTGCCGGTGTCGGTCGTCACGTAGTCGCCCAGATAGACGGGCGCCGTGCGCTTGTAGCCGGGGTGGGCCGACGCGAGCGGATGGTGGAAGCGCAGGTTGACGAGCTTCACGCCCGGCGCGGTCGCGACGACGCGGCCGGTCAGCTTGAACTCTTCCATGCACGCGGCGACGCGCTCTTCGGCGACGATCAGCAGCCCGCGCTCGGTATCGACGAGCGCGTAGACGATTTCGGGATGCAGGTTCAGCGCCTGGTTCGCGGGGATCGTCCACGGCGTCGTGGTCCAGATCACGATGCCGCCTTCGGCGCGCGGCAGCGCGGGCAGCCCGAACGCCTGCGCGGTCTTTTCCGGTTCGGCGAACGGGAACATCACGTCGATCGTCGGATCGGTGCGGTCCTTGTACTCGACTTCCGCTTCAGCGAGCGCCGAGCCGCAGTCGAAGCACCAGTTCACGGGCTTCAGCCCGCGATAGACGTAACCCTTCTCGATGATCTTGCCGAGCGCGCGGATTTCTTCCGCTTCATTCACGAAGTTCATCGTCTTGTAGGGATCGGCCCAGTCGCCGAGCACGCCGAGGCGCTTGAAGCCGGCCTTCTGCTTCTCGATCTGCTCGGTCGCGTACGCACGCGCCTTGCTCATCACTTCGGCGGCCGGCAGCGACTTGCCGAACTGCTTCTCGATCTGGATTTCGATCGGCATCCCGTGGCAGTCCCAGCCCGGCACGTAGGGCGCATCGAAGCCGGCCATGTTGCGCGACTTCACGACGATGTCCTTCAGGATCTTGTTGACCGCGTGACCGAGGTGGATGTCGCCGTTCGCATACGGCGGGCCGTCGTGCAGGATGAACTTCGGCCGGCCCTTGCTGGCCGCGCGGATCTTCTCGTAGACGCCGCGCTCCTCCCACTCCTTGACCCACTGCGGCTCGCGCTTGGGCAGATCGCCGCGCATCGGGAACGGCGTGTCGAGCAGGTTGACCGGATACTTGGCCTGCGGTTTCGAATCGGCTTTCTTGTTGCTCATGATGGGATCGCTATCTAAATCGGGGGACGCACGTGCGTCGTGAATCGGGCGCGCGCGCAGCGCGGCGCGAGGTGTGCGGCGCGCTGCGCGCCGCCGGCCGGATCAGCTAATTCGGTCGGTCGCCGACGTCGAGAAGCCGGTCGCGCGGCTGCCCGGCGCACGGTCGCGCTCGATGAAGTACGCGCGCGCGTTCGCGACGTCCTGCGCGATCGCGCGGGACAGCGCCTCGAGATCGTCGAATTTCGCCTCGTCGCGCAGCTTTTTCAGGAATTCGACGCGCACGAGCTTGCCGTATGCGTCGCCGTGCCAGTCGAGCAGGTGCACCTCGAGCAGCACGCGGCCGGAATCGTCGACGGTCGGCCGCAGGCCGAGGCTCGCGACGCCGGGCAGCGGTGCGGGGCCGAGGCCGTGCACCTGCACGACGAAGATGCCCGACAGCGCAGGGCGCTTGTGCGCGATCGGCAGGTTCAGCGTCGGGAAGCCGAGGTCGCGGCCGAGCTTGAGCCCGTGTGCGACGTGGCCGCTGATCGCATAGCTGTGGCCGAGCGCGCTCGCGGCCGCCTCGAGATCGCCCGCGGCCAGCGCGGTGCGCACGCCGGAGCTCGAGATGCGCGTGCCGTCGCTGCCGGCGATCGTGCCCATCTGCTCGACTTCGAAGCCGTACTGCTCGCCGGCCGCCTTCAGCGTGTCGAAGGTGCCCGCGCGCTTCGCGCCGTAGCAGAAATCGTCGCCGACCATCATCCAGCGCGTGTGCAGCCCGTTGACCAGCGTGCGTTCGACGAACGCCTGCGGCGACTGGCTCGCGAACGTGTGATTGAAATGCTCGACCACCACGCGATCGACGCCGTGCTCGCGCAGCGCCTCGAGCTTGTCGCGCAGCATCGCGATGCGCGGCGGTGCGCCGGCCGGGTTGAAGAATTCGCGCGGATGCGGCTCGAACGTCATCACGCACACGGGCAGGCCGCGCGCGTCCGCTGCCGCGCGCACGCGCGCGAGCAGGGCCTGATGCCCGCGATGGACACCGTCGAAGTTGCCGATCGTCAGCGCGCAAGGCGCGCGGCTCTCGGCGTTGGGCAGGCCGCGGAAGACTTTCACGATAGCGGATGCAGCGTCGGGGATGGGCGGTGGGATGCCGCAAAGCAGAAGATTATAAACGTTCGGGCGGCGCGGCGGCTCAGGAGGCGGGAAACGCGGGGCCGAATGGTAAAATTCGCGGATGAAAAAACTCGTGATCCTGATTTCCGGTCGCGGCAGCAACATGGAGGCCATCGTCCGCGCATGCACGCACGAACGCTGGCCGGCCGAGGTCGCCGCCGTGATCGCCAACCGGCCCGACGCGGCCGGCCTCGCCTTTGCCGCATCGCACGGCATTGCGACCGCGGTGGTCGACCATCGGTCGTTCGACGGCCGCGACAGCTTCGATGCGGCGCTCGCCGCCGAGATCGACCGGTTCGCGCCCGATCTCGTCGTGCTCGCCGGCTTCATGCGCATCCTGACGCCCGAATTCGTCAGACGATATGAGGGCCGGCTGCTGAACATTCATCCGTCGCTGCTGCCGAGCTTCAAGGGCATCCGCACGCACCAGCAGGCGCTCGACGCGGGCGTCGCGCTGCACGGTGCGACGGTCCATTTCGTCATTCCGGAACTCGACAGCGGCGCGATCGTCGCGCAGGGCGCGGTGCCGGTGCGCGCGGGGGACGACGCCGCGGCGCTCGCGCAGCGCGTGCTGGCGGTCGAGCACGTGCTGTATCCGCGGGCGGTGCGCTGGTTCGTCGAAGGGCGCCTGCGCCTCGAAGGCGACCGTGCGGTCGTCGCGCCCGAGGAGGCGCGCTGGATTTTCGCGGATCAACCGCAAACCGAAACGAGCGAGGGTGTATGAAGCTGCACGGATTCCTGATCGGCCAGATCGAGACGCTGCTGGCCGAAGTGCTGAAATTTGCCGGTCCCGCCGACGCGACGACGAGCCGCTTTTTCCGCGCGCATCCGAAGCTCGGCCACGCGGAGCGCGGCGTGATCGCCGAAGCCGTGTTCGCGGTACTGCGCCGCAAGATGGAGTTCGCGCATCTGGCCGAGAGCGGCACGGGCAGCCCCGCGCGACGCCTGACGCTGCTCGGCCTGATGCAGACGATGGGCCGCAACGCGCTAAAGCCGTTCGTGTCGCCCGCCGAGGCGGCGTGGCTCGAGCATGTATCGAAGATCGATCCGGCGAGCCTGCCGTTGCGCATCCGCACGAACCTGCCGGACTGGATCCAGCAGGCGCTGTCCACGCGCTTCGATGCCGAGGAGCTCGCGCAGCTCGCGGCCGCGCTGAATTATCCCGCGCCGCTCGATCTGCGCGCGAACGTGCTGAAGGCCACGCGCGAGCAGGTGATCGACGCGCTGCGCGCGAACGGCATCGACGCGGGCGAGACGCCGTTCGCGCCGCACGGCGTGCGCGTGGTCGGCAAGCCGGCGCTCACGCGCCTGAAGCTCTTCGAGGAAGGGCAGATCGAGGTGCAGGACGAGGGCAGCCAGCTGCTGTGCTCGCTCGTCGCGCCGCGCCGCGGCGAGATGGTCGTCGACTTCTGCGCGGGCGCCGGCGGCAAGACGCTCGCGCTCGGCGCGATGATGCGCTCGACCGGCCGGCTGTATGCGTTCGACGTGTCGGAGAAGCGTCTCGCGAAGCTCAAGCCGCGCCTGGCGCGCAGCGGGCTGTCGAACGTGAACCCGGTGCTGATCGACAGCGAGCACGACGCGAAGATCAAGCGGCTCGCCGGCAAGATCGACCGCGTGCTCGTCGACGCGCCGTGCAGTGGTCTCGGCACGCTGCGCCGCAATCCCGACCTGAAGTGGCGCCAGACGCGCACGTCGGTCGACGAGCTCACGCCGAAGCAGGCGTCGATCCTCGCGAGCGCGGCGCGCCTCGTGAAGAAGGGCGGCCGCCTCGTCTACGCGACCTGCAGCGTGCTCGACGCCGAGAACGAGCGCATCGTCGAGCAGTTCCTCGCCGATCATCCGGACTTCGTGCTCGTGCCGGCGCAGAAGGTGCTCGCCGATCAGCGCATCGAGCTCGAGACGGGCGACTACCTCTCGCTGTGGCCGCACCGCCACGCGACCGACGGCTTCTTCGCGGCGGTGCTCGAGCGGCGCGCGGCGCAGTAACGCAGCAGGGCACGGACGATGGAGAACCGACTGCTGTCGCACCGGCTTGCGTCGGTGATCCGCGACTTCAACGAGCTGGTCATGATCTGGCAGGCCGCGATTCTCGTCGGCGCGCTTGCGTTTGCCTGGGTCGCCGCGCGCTTCATGCACGGCCGGATCGACGCACGCCGGCGGGCGGCCGGCCGCCTGCCGGGCGCGGGCGCGCAAAGCCTGAAACGCGCGCTCTTTCCGCTGTTCGGCGGGCTGTTCGTGCTGGCCGCGCAGCTGGCGTTCGAGCCGTTCATGTCGACATCGCTGTTGTCGCTCGCGCTGGTGCCGCTGTTCGGCATCGGGCTCATCTACGTGCTGTTTTTCTTCGCGCGGCGCGTGTTCGCGCGCGACGGCCACTCGCATGCGTGGCTCTCGATCGTCGAGAAGCTCGTGTCGGTGATCGTGTGGGCCGCGATGGTGCTGACCGTGCTCGGCATCCAGCGCGACGTGCTCGACTGGCTCGACAGCGTGCAGTTCCGCGTCGCGAACGCGCACCTGACGCTGCTGTCGCTGATCTCCGGCGCGCTGTGGGTCTGCGTGACGCTGATGGTTGCGATGTGGCTCGGCTCGGTGCTCGAGGACCGGCTCGCGCGCGCGAGCACGCTCGATGCGAACCTGCGCGTCGTGCTCTCGCGCGTCGGCCGCGCGCTGCTCGTGTTCGCGGCGGTGCTGATCGGGCTGTCGCTGGTCGGCATCGATGTCACGGTGCTCGGCGTGTTCGGCGGCGCGGTCGGCGTCGGCCTCGGCTTCGGGTTGCAGAAGATCGCGAGCAACTACGTGTCGGGCTTCATCATCCTGCTGGACCGCTCGCTGCGGCTCGGCGACGCGATCAGCGTCGGCGGGCTGCAGGGCGTCGTCACGCAGATCCGCACGCGCTACACGGTCGTACGCGGCCTCGACGGCAACGAGACGCTGATTCCGAACGAGAAGCTGATCACCGACGTCGTGCAGAACCAGTCGTCGTACCTGACGCGCGGCTATGCGAAGCTCGCGGTGCAGGTCGCGTACACGAACGACGTCGAGCAGGCACTCGCGTTGCTTGCCGAGGCCGCGCGCGGCGTGCCGCGCGTGCTCGACGAGCCGGCGCCCACGCCGTATCTCGTCGGCTTCGGCGCCGACGGGATCGACCTGGAGCTCGGCTTCTGGATCGCGGACGCGGCGACGGGCACCGGCAGCGTGCGCTCGAACGTGAACCGGAACATCTGGCGGCTGTTTCATGAGCACGGGATCTCGATTCCGTACCCGCAGCGCGAGGTGCGCGTGATCGGGCTGCCCGACGCGCTGGGCGGCACGGTGCGGGCGGCCAACGAGCCTCCCGTGGACGGCCGTGCGGCCGACGCGGCGCCCGCGTCGAGCGCGCAGCAGCCGGCCGCGTGACGTGCAGCGGCCGAAACGGGAGCGCGGCGGGCGCGGCGTCCGTCCGTGGACCGTTCCCGTTGCTTCTCGACAAGAAAATATTCATTTTTTACAAAGACTTGGAACGGTTGAAGTAAAATTTCGGTCTATTCGCGGTATGCTTTCATTTTTATGACGTCGGCCCGTTGCCGGCGTCGCACTCACCACAGGTAACTGCCTTGCTGAATTCCCTGCTCGATTTTCTTTCTCACGGGCTTCTGCGTTTTTCGTGGTGGCAGGTCGCGCTGTTCGCGCTGGCCGTCACGCACGTCACGATCATCGGCGTGACGGTCTATCTGCACCGCTGCCAGGCGCACCGCGCGCTGGAGCTGCACCCGATCGCCAGCCACTTCTTCCGCGCCTGGCTGTGGATGACGACCGGCATGCTCACCGGCCAGTGGGCGGCGATCCACCGCAAGCACCACGCGAAGTGCGAAACCGAGGAGGATCCGCACAGCCCGCAGACGCGCGGGATCTGGAAGGTGTTCCTCGAAGGCGCGGAGCTCTATCGCGCGGAAGCGAAGAACGAAGAGACGCTGCGCAAGTACAGTCACGGCACGCCGAACGACTGGATCGAGCGCAACGTCTATTCGAAATACCCGATCCTCGGCGTGAGCCTGATGATGGTGATCGACGTCGCGCTGTTCGGCGTGATCGGCCTCACCGTGTGGGCCGTGCAGATGGTCTGGATTCCGTTCTGGGCGGCCGGTGTCGTCAACGGTTTCGGCCACTTCTGGGGCTATCGCAACTTCAATTCGGCCGACGCGAGCACGAACCTCTTTCCGTGGGGCATCGTGATCGGCGGCGAAGAGCTGCACAACAATCACCACACGTTCGCGACGTCCGCGAAGCTGTCGAACAAGTGGTACGAATTCGACATCGGCTGGATGTATATCCGCATCATGTCGGCGTTCGGCCTCGCGAAGGTGAAGAAGGTCGCACCGACGCCGCGCCTGAACAAGCCGAAGACGGTGCTCGACCAGGAAACGCTGCAAGCCGTGCTGTCGAACCGCTACGAAGTGATGGCGCGTTACGGCAAGGCCGTGAAGCGTGCGTATCGTCAGGAGCTTGCCCATCTGAAGGCGCTCGGCGGCGAGAAGTATCAGCTGATGCGCGGTGCGCGCAAGTGGTTCCACAAGGACGCCGACGGGCTCGACGAGCCGCAGAAGAAGCTGCTGCCCGAGATCTTCGCGAACAGCCAGAAGCTGCACACGTATTTCCAGCTGCGCCAGGATCTGGCCGCGATCTGGGATCGTTCGACCGCGTCGCGCGAACAGCTTCTCGCACAATTGCAAGATTGGTGTCATCGCGCCGAACAAAGCGGCATCAAGGCATTGCAGGAATTTGCGATGCGCCTGCGCCGCTACGCCTGATTCGAAATCGATTAGAATCTCAGGACGTCACAAACCCCGCGCTGGCGGGGTTTTTTCATTTCGGCCGCCGGTTTTCGCGGTCGCGATGGGCGACGCTGAATGGTGTTTGGGGCCGGCACGCGCGGCGCGCGCACGCCGGCCGGTGCGAAGCATGGGGTCGCGGCATGCGCAAGCGCGTGCGGCGGCCGACAGGAGACTGTGAGATGCAATCGACGATCAAGTCCGTCGAATACGATCGGCCGCTCGCGGCAGGCGCCACGTGCGGCGTCGGGCAGGCGTGGGCGAAGGTGCCCGAGACGCCGTCCGCGGAGGAGCGTGCGGCGCTCAAAGCGCGCATCAAGGCGTTGCTCGTGCGTGAAAAGGCCGTGCTCGTCGCGCATTACTATGTCGACGCCGAATTGCAGGAGCTGGCCGACGAAACCGGCGGCTGCGTCGCCGATTCGCTCGAGATGGCGCGCTTCGGCCGCGATCACGACGCGCAGACGCTCGTCGTCGCCGGCGTGCGCTTCATGGGCGAAACGGCCAAGATCCTGAGCCCGCACAAGCGCATCCTGATGCCCGATCTCGACGCGACCTGCTCGCTCGATCTCGGTTGCCCCGTCGACGAGTTCTCCGCGTTCTGCGATGCGCATCCCGATCGCACCGTCGTCGTCTACGCGAACACGAGCGCAGCCGTGAAGGCGCGCGCGGACTGGATGGTCACATCCTCGATCGGTCTCGAGATCGTCGCCGATCTGCATGCGCGCGGCGAGAAGATCATCTGGGCGCCGGATCGCCATCTCGGCAGCTATATTCAGAAGAAAACCGGCGCGGACATGCTGATGTGGCAGGGCTCCTGTCTCGTTCACGACGAATTCAAGGGCATCGAGCTCGACCTGCTGCGCGCCGAATATCCGGACGCGAAGGTGCTCGTGCATCCGGAATCGCCGGAGAGCGTCGTCGCGCAGGCCGACGTCGTCGGCTCGACCACGCAGCTGATCGACGCGGCCGTGAAGTTCGACGCGACGCGTTTCATCGTCGCGACCGATCTCGGCATCCTGCACAAGATGCAGCTCGCGGCGCCCGGCAAGACCTTCATCGCCGCACCGACGGCCGGCAACAGCGCGACCTGCAAGAGCTGCGCGCATTGCCCGTGGATGGCGATGAACGGCCTCGCGAATCTCGCCGACGTGCTCGAACGCGGCCACAACGAAATCTTCGTCGATCCGGCGATCGGCGAACGCGCGCGTCTGCCGATCGACCGCATGCTCGCGTTCGCGGCCGCGCACAAGAAGCGCGTGCAGGCGAGCGGCGATCTGCAGCGCGACCAGCCACTGTTTGCGAACGTGGGGGCGGCATGACGAGCGCCGTTTCTCCGCTTTACGACGCGATCCGCGCGCAATACGGCGCGGCCTTCGACGACGCGATCGCGCGCAACGTCGCCGACGCAATTGCCGAAGACGTCGGCCCCGGCGATCAGACCGGGCGGCTCGTGCCGGCCGACGAGCGGCGTCGTGCGCGCATCATCGTGCGCGAGGAGGCCGTGCTGTGCGGCGTGCCGTGGTTCGACGCGGTGGTCGCGCAGATCGATCCGTCGATCGCCGTGCAGTGGCGCTACCGCGAAGGCGACCGGATGACGGCCGACTCGATCGTCTGCGAACTGGAAGGGCCGGCGCGCGCGCTGCTGACCGCCGAGCGCAATGCGCTGAATTTCCTGCAGCTGCTCTCGGGTGTCGCAACGGCGACGCGCCGCTACGTCGATCGCATCGAGGGCACGCGCGCGAAGATTCTCGATACGCGCAAGACCTTGCCGGGGCTGCGGCTCGCGCAGAAATACGCGGTGCGCGTCGGCGGCGGCGAGAACCAGCGTCTTGCGCTGTACGACGGCATTCTGATCAAGGAAAACCACATTGCGGCCGCAGGCGGCGTCGGCGAGGCGCTCGATGCGGCATTCGCGCTGGACGCGGGCGTGCCCGTGCAGATCGAGGTCGAGACGCTCGCGCAGCTCGACACGGCGCTCGCGCACGGCGCGCAGTCGGTGCTGCTCGACAACTTCACGCTCGACATGATGCGCGAAGCGGTGCGCGTAGCGGCCGGCAAGGCGGTGCTCGAAGTCTCGGGCGGCGTCAATTTCGACACGGTGCGCACGTTCGCCGAAACCGGCGTCGACCGCATCTCGATCGGCGCGCTGACGAAGGACGTGCGCGCGACCGATTATTCGATGCGCATCGTCGCCTGATCGCGCGACGCGCGGCAACGCAACGAAAAGGCCGCCGGTGCGTATGCGCCGGCGGCCTTTCTCTTTCCGGTCGACGCGTGCCTGGCTCAGCGACGCGAACGCGGCTGCAGCACGCTCGGCAGCGCCTTCGGCAGCGTGTTCGGCCAGTCGCGGCTGTAGTGCAGCCCGCGGCTTTCGCGGCGCGACTGCGCACTCTTCACGATCAGCGTCGCGACGTCGACGAGATTGCGCAGTTCGAGCAGATCGCGCGTCACACGGAAGTTCGCGTAGTACTCATGGATTTCGTCACGCAGCAGCGACAGCCGATGCTTCGCGCGCTCGAGGCGTTTGTCGGTACGCACGATGCCGACGTAGTTCCACATCAGCCGGCGCAGCTCGTCCCAGTTGTGCGCGACGACGACTTCTTCGTCGGCATCGGACACGCGGCTCTCGTCCCATGCGGGCAACGGACCCGTCGCTTCGACGTCGAAGCCGGCCGCTTCGATCGCCCCGGCCGCCGCACGGCCGATCACGAGGCATTCGAGCAGCGAATTGCTGGCGAGCCGGTTCGCGCCGTGCAGGCCCGTGTACGACGTTTCGCCGACCGCATACAGGCCGGCCAGATCGGTGCGTCCGGCAAGGTCGGTCACGACGCCGCCGCACGTGTAGTGCGCGGCCGGCACGACCGGGATCGGCTCCTTCGCGATGTCGATGCCGAATTCGAGGCAGCGCGCGTGGATCGTCGGGAAATGCTCGCGCAGGAACGCTTCGGGCTGGTGGCTGATGTCGAGATAGACGCAGTCGATCCCGCGCTTCTTGATCTCGAAGTCGATCGCGCGCGCGACGATGTCACGCGGCGCGAGCTCCGCGCGCGGATCGTGCGCGGGCATGAAGCGCGTGCCGTCCGGCAGCTTCAGCAGGCCGCCTTCGCCGCGCACGGCCTCGGAGATCAGGAACGATTTCGCGTACGGATGGAACAGGCAGGTCGGATGGAACTGGATGAATTCCATGTTCGCGACGCGGCAGCCCGCGCGCCACGCCATCGCGATGCCGTCGCCGGTCGCGGTGTCGGGGTTGGTCGTGTACAGGTAGACCTTGCCGGCGCCGCCCGTCGCGAGCACCGTGTGCGGCGCCTCGATCGTGATCGTGCGGTCGTGCTCGACGTCGAGCGCGTACAGGCCGTGACAGCGGCGGCCGGGCAGGCCGAGCCGGTCCGACGTGATCAGGTCGATTGCGTGATGGTTTTCGAAGAACGTGATGTTCGGATGCCGGCGCGCGCGCTCCGACAGCGTCGCGAGCACCGCATGACCGGTCGCGTCGGCCGCGTGGATGATTCGGCGATGACTGTGGCCGCCTTCGCGCGTCAGGTGAAAGCCGAGTTCGGCCGCGTCGTCCTTCGTGAACGGCACGCCCTGCGAGATCAGCCATTCGATCGCCTCGCGGCCGTGCTCGACGATGTAGCGCGTCGCAGCTTCGTCGCACAGGCCGCCGCCTGCGACGAGCGTATCGTCGACGTGGTTTTCGATGCTGTCCGCCGAATCGAGGACAGCGGCGATGCCGCCTTGTGCGTTATCGCTCGCGCCTTCCATCATCGAACGCTTCGCGATCAGCGCGACGCGTCGCGTGCTGGCCAGGTTGAGTGCGACCGACAGCCCTGCCAGGCCGCTGCCGACGATCGCCACGTCGAATTTCATGCTGCATCTCCATCGTTGTGCTGTGAGGCTCGTGCGTTCCGGCGGCCGCGCCGCGGGAAAGGGGAGAGCATACCGCGTCGGACGAAGCTGCGTACGCGCAAAACAAAAAGCCCCGCATGAGCGGGGCTTTTCGTGTCAACAGGCTGTGCAGGAAGCGGAGATTACTTGATCTTCGTTTCCTTGTATGCCACATGCTTGCGGGCGACGGGATCGAACTTCATGATCTCCATCTTTTCCGGCATGTTGCGCTTGTTCTTCGTGGTCGTGTAGAAGTGACCCGTACCAGCGGTCGACTCGAGCTTGATCTTGTCGCGTGCGCCTTTTGCCATGATTGTGCTCCTTGGGCTTAGGCTTCGCCGCGTGCGCGCAGGTCAGCGAGCACGGAATCGATGCCGTTCTTGTCGATCAGGCGCAGGCCGGCGTTCGAAACGCGCAGGCGCACCCAACGGTTTTCGCTTTCCACCCAGAACCGGCGGTTTTGCAGGTTCGGCAGGAAGCGGCGCTTGGTCTTGTTGTTCGCGTGGGAAACGTTGTTGCCGCTCATCGGCGCTTTCCCAGTTACTTGGCATACGCGTGCCATGAGAGCACTCCTAATACGCTAAATTCGGGGTTCGATCGCCGGTGAAGGTTCTCATCGCGCCGCCACGTGATCCATGGCCGCACTCCGAACGCACAAGCCCTTGCAGACAAGGCCCTTCGATGGCTAGAACTGGTTGGAAAAAAGACAGACGGCGATTCTAGCAGAAAAATATCAGGAAAATCAAACCTAATTTCGCATCGCCGTTGCGGCGCTCCGCGAAGGGGCGCCGCGCCACAGTCTACAGCCAACCGGCGCGCGCGAACGAGAATGTGTCGGCCTTGCCGACGACGACGTGGTCGAGCAGCCGCACGTCGACCAGCGCGAGCGCGTCGCGCAACATGCGCGTAAGCCGCCGATCTTCGGCACTCGGCTGCACCGCGCCCGACGGATGATTGTGTGCGACGATCAGCGCGGCCGCGTTCAGCCGCATCGCGCTGCGCACGATCTCGCGCGGATAGACGGCCATGCGCGTCAGCGAGCCGCGCGCATTTTCCTCCATGTCGATGAGCCCGTGCCGGGCATCCAGATACAGCGTGACGAAGACTTCGTACGGCCGCGTGCCGATCTTCAGCCGAAGATAGTCGTCGACGGCGGCCGGCGAGTCGATCGGCCGGCGCAGCAGCGCCTTTTCCGCGAGCGCGCGGCGCGAGAGCTCGGTGATCGCGCCGAGCAGCGCCGCGCGCGCCGGCCCGATGCCCGGACATGCGCCGAAATCGGCCGGCGTCGCGTCGAGCAGCCCGCGCAGCGAACCGAACCGCACCAGCAGCGCGCGGGCGCTCGCGAACACGCTGTGCCCGCGCACGCCGGAGCCGAGCAGGAGCGCGACGAGCTCGTCGTCGGTCAGCGCGGCCGGCCCGCGCTCGAGCAGCCGTTCGCGCGGCAAATTCGCCCGCCAGTTGCCGGGCCGGCGCCGGCGCGGCGCGCCGGGCTGCGCACGCGCGGGCGGGGCCGGCGGAACGTCGTGCGCGTCGCGGCATTCGACGGGCGGAAGAAGGCAGGATATGAGCATCGTCGAAACTCCATTGGCGGCGGCCGCACGTGCAACGTCGTCGCACTTTCAGCCTTGCGCGCTCAGGTGACTTACAATATTGGCTTTGCGCTGGGCCTCGCGGCCGTTTCGGGCGCCGACTGAACGAGTAATTCATGAGCCTCATCGATCTATCCGAAGTGAAGCCCGGTTCCCATGTCACGCTGCATTACCGGCTTGCACTGGCCGACGGCGCCGACATCGTCAACACCTTCGCCGACAAACCCGCGACGCTGCTGCTGGGCGCCGGGCAACTGGCGCCGTCGCTGGAACAGATTCTGCTGGGGCTCAAGGTCGGAGACCATTCGACTTTTCAGCTAACGCCAGAGCAAGGGTTCGGTCCCCGAAATCCCGACATGCTGCAGCGCGTGACGCTCGCGACGCTGCGCGAGAACGGCATGGTCGACGAGGACTTCACGCCGGGCGAACTGATCGAGTTCAACGCACCGGACGGCGGCCGATATGCAGGCGTGCTGAAGGAAGTCGGCGAAACCTCCGCGCTGTTCGATTTCAATCATCCGCTCGCGGGCCAAGCGCTCACGTTCGAAGTGAAAATCATCGGAATCCTGTAATCATGAGCACCACCGATACGCTGTCCGGACAGACCGTCGCCGCCGACGCCGAAATCCTGCTCGCGCAGCCGCGCGGGTTTTGCGCAGGCGTCGATCGCGCGATCGAGATCGTCGAACGCGCGATCGCGATGCACGGCGCACCGATCTACGTCCGTCACGAGATCGTCCACAACAAGTACGTGGTCGAGGATCTGAAGAAGAAAGGCGCGATCTTCGTCGAGGAGCTCGAGGAAGTGCCGGCCGGCAACACCGTGATCTTCAGCGCGCACGGCGTGTCGAAGGCCGTGCGCGACGAAGCCGGCGTGCGCGGGCTGCGCATCTACGATGCGACCTGCCCGCTCGTCACGAAGGTGCACGTCGAAGTCGCGAAGATGCGCCAGGACGGCGTCGACATCGTGATGATCGGCCACAAGGGCCATCCGGAAGTCGAAGGCACGATGGGCCAGGTCGAGCGCGGGATGCATCTGGTCGAGAGCGTCGAGGACGTGCAGAAGCTCGAACTCGCCGATCCGGAGCGCATCGCGCTCGTCACGCAAACCACGCTGTCCGTCGACGACGCGGCCGAGATCATCGCGGCGCTGAAGGCGAAGTACCCGAAGATCCGCGAACCGAAGAAGCAGGACATCTGCTACGCGACGCAGAACCGTCAGGACGCGGTGAAGTTCATGGCGCCGCAGTGCGACGTCGTGATCGTCGTCGGCAGCCCGAACAGTTCGAATTCGAGCCGTCTGCGCGAAGTGGCCGAGAAGCGCGGCGTCGCGGCCTACATGGTCGACGCACCCGAGCAGATCGACCCGGCATGGGTCGCCGGCAAGCGCCGCATCGGCGTGACGGCCGGCGCGTCGGCACCGGAGGTGCTCGCCCAGGCCGTGATCGCGCGGCTGCGCGAGCTCGGCGTACGCAACGTGCGCGCGCTCGAGGGGATCGAGGAGAACGTCTCGTTCCCGCTGCCGCGCGGGCTCAACCTGCCCGCCGCCTGATTGCCGCATTGCAATCGCGATGCACCGAAGCGCGCCTGACGGCGCGCTTTTTTTTTGTCCGTCGAATTCCCCACTCGCAACCATCGTTCCCCGGCATGGTGCAACCCGGTTGCTCCGTCCGTTCCAAACGGCCTCTCAAAATTGGTTGCAATGCAGGAAAACCCCATCGAATCAGGAATATTGGCGCGTTCTAAATGGAGTTACAATGCGCCCGTTTTGAGGCCGGAATGGCTTCGAAAGCAGGTTTTGGCAAGGCGCGGGAGACCTATTCGATGCATGTGAAGTTGGCTTACGCCGTGTCCGTCGCCGCACCGGTTGCAATGGTCGCCGGCTGCAGCAAAAAGAGCGACGACGAGGCGGGCAGGGAGGCTGCGGCGTGCGCGGCACCGCCGGCCAGCGACGTGCGCGTCGCCAGAACCGGTCGTGCGGCGTCGTGGGGGCGCCGTATCGCGCAACCGAGCAATGTAGACGGGACACGTTTGACGATCGAGGACATCCACGTAGCGGGCCGCACGCACGCCGGCTCGCCGCACGCATCCGTCGCGGCCTGCCGCGCGCGCGGCGCGACGGCGGGCACGCGGGTTGCCGCGCAATGCGCGCCGGCGGCGGATGGCGGCCGCGCGAGCGTCGCCGCGTCGCCGATCTCCGTGTCCGCTCATTCCGATTCGACGAAGCAGCGCGTAGCGACGGCCCGTCGCGCGATCGCGCGCGGCCTGCTTCGTCCGCTGAATTCCGACGCAGTCCCGACCGGGATCGGAGGCGCGCGCCGCGCGGCAACGCGTCGTGCGGTGCGCGCGTCCGGCGTCGGAGCACACACCCTTGGCGGCGGCAGCGCATGCGCCGGCAAGGCGGTCGAGCCCGCGCGCGGCGCGGTGCGCAACCTGATCGGGCGGGATACGGGGTTCGCCCCGGCCCGGACGGAACCAGGCGCGGCTTTCGGGAAACCGGACGCCGGCCGTTTCGGCATGCTGCCCTACGACTTCAAGGAGGCCCACACCACCGTCCTCGATGTCGTAACGATTTAGCGACGGGACTCACGACGGCACCGGAACAGTGCGGTGCCGTTTTTGTATCCGCTCCGGCGGCAGGTCCGGCCGTACAGGCCGGGCGGCGCGCGCCGGGACGATCAACCCTTACCGGTATCGACTAGTACCCGCAGTGTCGCCGAGAAGGCGCGATTCCTCGCTTACCCGCGGGGCGCAACGTCCTCCGGCCGCACGGGCCAAGGAGCTTTAAATGGATATTTTCGTCCAGCAGATCCTCAACGGGCTGGTGCTCGGCAGTGTGTACGCCATCATCGCGTTGGGCTACACGATGGTGTACGGCATTCTCGGCATCATCAACTTCGCGCACGGCGACGTGCTGATGATCGGCGCAATGGTCGCGCTGTCCGCCATCACCGTGCTGCAGAACCATTTCCCCGAACTCGGCAACATCGCGACGCTGACGATCGGCCTCGGCATCGCCGCGATCGTCTGCGCGTTCGTCGGCTTCACGATCGAGCGTGTCGCGTACCGGCCGCTGCGCCGCGCGCCGCGTCTCGCGCCGCTGATCACCGCGATCGGCGTGTCGATCCTGCTGCAGACGGCCGCGATGATCATCTGGTCGCGCAACCCGCTGCCGTTCCCGCAACTGCTGCCGACCGATCCGATCAACGTGATCAAGGCGACCGACACGACGCCCGGCGCCGTGATCTCGGTCACCGAAATCGTGATCATTGCCGTCGCGTTCATCGTGATGGGCGGCCTGCTGCTGCTCGTGCACAAGACGAAGCTCGGCCGCGCGATGCGTGCGATCGCCGAAAGCCCGAACACCGCGAGCCTGATGGGCGTGAACCCGAACTTCGTGATCTCGGCCACCTTCATGATCGGCTCCGCGCTCGCCGCGCTGGCCGGCGTGATGATCGCGTCCGAATACGGCAACGTGCACTTCTACATGGGCTTCATCCCCGGCATGAAGGCGTTCACCGCCGCCGTGCTCGGCGGGATCGGCAACCTCGGCGGTGCGATGGTCGGCGGCGTGCTGCTCGGCCTGATCGAGCAGCTCGGGGCCGGCTACATCGGCAATCTCACGGGTGGCGTGTTCGGCAGTAACTACCAGGACGTGTTCGCATTCATCGTGCTGATCATCGTGCTGGTGTTCCGTCCGTCGGGCCTGCTGGGCGAACGGGTCGCAGACCGCGCGTAACGGAAGGGAGCAAACAACATGACATCCATTCAACCGATCGAATCGTCGACGACGCTCGTCGAAGAGCGCAACACCGCGAAGACCGTCACCATCGGCATCCTGACCGCGGCGTTCGTGATCGCCGCCCCGCTCGTGATCGGCGCGGCCGGCGGCAACTACTGGGTCCGCGTGCTCGACTTCGCGATGCTCTACGTGATGCTCGCGCTCGGCCTGAACGTCGTGGTCGGCTTCGCCGGCCTGCTCGACCTCGGCTACATCGCGTTCTACGCGGTGGGCGCCTATACGGCGGCGCTGCTCAGCTCGCCGCACCTGACCTCGCAGTTCGAGTGGATCGCGGCGCTCGCGCCGAACGGGCTGCACGTGCCGTTCCTGATCATCGTGCCGATCGCGATGGCGCTCGCGGCGACGTTCGGCGTGCTGCTCGGTGCGCCGACGCTGCGGCTGCGCGGCGACTATCTGGCGATCGTCACGCTCGGCTTCGGTGAAATCGTCCGGATCTTCATGAACAACCTCGATCGTCCGGTCAACATCACGAACGGTCCGAAGGGGATCACGGGCATCGATCCGGTGCACGTCGGCGGCTTCAACCTGTCGCAGACGCACACGCTGTTCGGCTTCCAGCTGCCGTCCGTGTACATGTACTACTACCTGTTCGTGCTGTGCGCGCTGCTCGTGATCTGGGTCTGTACGCGCCTGCAGCACTCGCGTATCGGCCGTGCGTGGGCCGCGATCCGCGAAGACGAGATCGCCGCGAAGGCGATGGGCATCAACACCCGCAACGTGAAGCTGCTCGCGTTCGCGATGGGCGCGTCGTTCGGCGGGCTGTCGGGCGCGATGTTCGGTGCGTTCCAGGGCTTCGTGTCGCCGGAATCGTTCACGTTCTGGGAGTCGATCGTCGTGCTTGCGTGCGTCGTGCTCGGCGGCATGGGCCATATCCCCGGCGTGATCCTCGGTGCGGTGCTGCTCGCCGTGTTCCCGGAATTCCTGCGCTCGACGATGAGCCCGCTGCAGCACGCGCTGTTCGGCCACGACGTCGTCGATACCGAAGTGATCCGTCAGGCGCTGTACGGCCTCGCGATGGTCATCATCATGCTGTATCGCTCGGAAGGCCTGTGGCCCGCGCCGAAGCATGAGGACAAGATCGCGAAGCTGGCGAAGCGCAACGGCAAGAAGCCGGTGCGCGCGTAATCAACGGACAAGGGGATCCACACATGAGCGACAAGCAAATCCGACTGTCCGTGCAGGGCGTGAACAAGCGCTTCGGCGGGCTGCAGGCACTGTCCGACGTCGGGCTGCAGATCCGCGAAGGCGAGATCTACGGGCTGATCGGCCCGAACGGCGCCGGCAAGACGACGTTCTTCAACGTGATCACGGGCCTCTACACGCCGGACTCCGGCGAGTTCAAGCTCGACGGCCAGAACTACACGCCGACGGCCGTGCACCAGGTCGCGAAGGCCGGCATCGCGCGCACGTTCCAGAACATCCGCCTGTTCGGCGGGATGACCGCGCTCGAGAACGTGATGGTGGGCCGCCACGTGCGCACCAAGCACGGGCTGCTCGGCGCGGTGTTCCAGACGCCGGCCGAACGCCAGGAAGAGCGCGAGATCAAGGAACGCGCGATCGAGCTGCTCGAATACGTCGGCGTGCTGCAGTATGCCGACTACACCGCGCGCAACCTGTCGTACGGCCACCAGCGCCGGCTCGAGATCGCGCGCGCGCTCGCGACCGATCCGAAGCTGCTCGCGCTCGACGAGCCGGCGGCCGGGATGAACGCGACCGAGAAGGTCGAACTCACGCGTCTGCTCGACAAGATCCGCGCGGACGGCCGCACGATCCTGCTGATCGAGCACGACGTGAAGCTCGTAATGGGCCTGTGCAACCGGATGACGGTGCTCGATTACGGCAAGGTGATCGCCGAGGGTCTGCCGCAGGACGTGCAGAAGAATCCGAAGGTGATTGAGGCATATCTCGGCGCAGGGGTGCACTGATGGCAGCGGCAATGTTGAAAATCAAGGGCTTGCAGGTCAACTACGGCGGCATTCAGGCCGTCAAGGGCGTTGACATGGAAGTCCGTCAGGGCGAGCTCGTGACGCTGATCGGCGCGAACGGCGCAGGCAAGACCACGACGATGAAGGCCATCACGGGGCTGAAGCCGTACTCGGCCGGCGACATCGAATACGACGGCAAGTCGATCAAGGGCGTGCCGCCGCACGAGCTGCTCAAGCGCGGCCTCGCGATGGTGCCGGAAGGCCGCGGGATCTTCGCGCGGATGTCGATCGTCGAGAACATGCAGATGGGCGCGTATCTGCGCAGCGACAAGGAGCAGATCAAGAAGGACGTCGAGCGGATGTTCGGCTTCTTCCCGCGTCTGAAGGAGCGCGCGTCGCAGCTCGCGGGCACGCTGTCGGGCGGCGAGCAGCAGATGCTCGCGATGGCGCGCGCGATTCTCTCCAAGCCGAAGCTGCTGCTGCTCGACGAGCCGTCGATGGGGCTGTCGCCGATCATGGTCGAGAAGATCTTCGAAGTCGTGCGCGAGATCTCGAAGGAGGGCATCACGGTGCTGCTCGTCGAACAGAACGCGCGCCTCGCGCTGCAGGCGGCCGATCGTGGCTACGTGATGGATTCGGGCACGGTCACGATGGAAGGCGACGCGAAGCAGATGCTCGACGATCCGAAGGTGCGCGCCGCGTATCTGGGCGAATGAGCGAACACGTGGACGCGGCCGCCAGGCCGCGCCATGCGAGGGCTTTCGAAAGGCTGTCACGCGATGTCGTGACGGCCTTTTTTCATGTCGGGTGCCCGGCATCGAACTGTGTGCGCGATTCCGACTCCATTCGACGATCGTGCCGCGCATGCGGCACGGCAGGCGGCGCGCGGCTGTCGGCAAGCCGACACGCGCAGCGCGTAGCATGATGAGCCCCCTCGGCGCATGGAGAGCACGCATGAGTCTCGATTACGGTTTCGTAAAGGCGAAGGTGAAGGCCGTCGCAAGACTGAAGGGTTCACCGCACGGCGGCGAGACGCAGTATCACGTCCACCTGACGCTGGCCGTGCCCGGCGGCGACTGGGACGTCGCGATCAACGTCGGCACCAACGACGCGGACGATTTGCTGTATTACAAGCTCGTCTACGATTTCCATCATCCGGTCACGCAGACGCTCGCGGCCGCGCCGGAAGGCTATACCGATCTCACCGGGCAAAGCGCGCTGCCGGCGCTCGACTATCTGCGCAGCGACATCCTGAACGAAACGGGCACGTGGCGCGCGAGCGCGGTGATGGACGGCACCGAGCATCCCGAGCCGATCCCGTCGCTGCTGCGGCTCGTGAACGCCGCGCAGGCGGAGCAGTTCGACGTGGTCGTGTTCGGCCGCACGTATGCGCAGGGCAACGGGATACACGACACGCACATGAACCAGGGCTCGACGGGCCCGAACTACCTGCACCGCGCAGGCAACGACCATAACGATCACAACGACGTCTGGCAGGACGGCGCGCTGATCGTGCGCGTGAGCGATACGCAGTGGGCCGCCTATTTCGCCGCGTTCGAAAAGCAGGCCGTGCCGACCGACGCGCTCGGCAACCCGCTGCCGGACGCCGGGCCGATCACGCGCTGACGCGACGCTGCCGGCCGTCGCGTCAGGCCGCTGGCAGCGTCTTGCCGAACGAGATGCGCTCTTCGACGCGATAGCCGAGCGCCGCGTAGAAGCGGCATGCGTCGTCGTTGCCGGGCAGCACCTGCAGGTTGATCTTCGGGCAGCCGAGCGCGGCGAGCGCACGCTCGGCATGCGCGATCAGCGCGCGGCCGACGCCGAGCCGCCGCACGTCGTTGGCGACGCCGAACGAATAGAGCCAGCCGCGATGGCCGTCGAAGCCGGCCATCAGCGTGCCGACGACGCGCGTGCCGCAGACCGCGACGAAGAACAGCTCCGGCTGCGTCGCGAGCTTCAGCTCGATCGAGCGCTGCGGATCGCGGTGCGGCGGCGCGCCGGCCGCATCGTAATGCGGAAACGCGTCGCGCCACACCGCGAGCACGGCATCGGTGTCGGCGCGTTCGAACGGGCGGATAACGACGGCATCGGCGGCGGCATCCATCGGCGGGTTCTCCTCAGAGCGTGTCGAGCACCGACCGCAGCATCGCCATCATCTGGTCGATCTCGTCGGTCGTCACGTTCAGCGCGGGCATGAAGCGCAGCAAGTTCGGGCGCGCGGCGTTCAGCAGCAGCCCGTCGGGCTGCATGTCGCGCGCCTTCTCGACGATCTGCGGGCCGATGTCCTTGCCGAGCAGCAGCGCGCGCAGCAGCCCTTCGCCGCGTTCGCCTTCGAAGCCGCGCTCCTCCGACAGCTCGAGCAGCTTGCGCTTCAGGTATTCGCTGCGCGCACGCACGCCCTCGAGGAAGCCCGGCGCGACCAGTTGCGAGATCACCGAATGGCCGACCGCCGTCATCAGCGGATTGCCGTTGTACGTGCCGCCCTGATCGCCGGCTTCGAATACCGCGACGTCGGCCTTCGACAGCAGCGCGCCGAGCGGCACGCCGCCGCCGATGCCCTTGGCGAGCGTCATGATGTCCGGCTCGATGCCCGACAGCTCGTAGGCGAACAGCGTGCCCGCGCGGCCGCACCCGCTTTGCACTTCATCGACGATCAAGAGCAGGTTGTGCTGGCGCGTCAGCTCGCGCAGCGCGCGCATGAACTCGCGCGTCGCCGGAATCACGCCGCCTTCGCCCTGGATCGGTTCGAGCATCACCGCGACCGTCTTCTCGTTGATCAGCTTCTCGACCGACTCGATGTTGTTCAGCTCGGCCTTCGGGAAGCCCGGCACCTGCGGCGCGTACAGCGTGTCCCAGCCCGGCTTGCCGCTCGCCGACATCGTCGCGAGCGTGCGGCCGTGGAAGCTGTGATCGAACGTGATGATCTCGTACGCGCCGTTGCGGAACTTGCGGCCCCACTTGCGCGCGAGCTTGATCGCGCCTTCGTTCGCTTCGGCGCCGCTGTTCGTGAAGAACACCTTGTCGAACACGCTGTGCTGCGTGAGCAGATCGGCAAGCTTCGCCATCGGCTCGTTGTAGAACGCCGGCGACGGATTCAGCAGCTTCTCGGCCTGCGACTTCAGCGCTTCGACGATCCCTTCGTTGCAGTGCCCGAGGCTGTTGACGGCCCAGCCCTGGATGAAGTCGAGATAGCGCTTGCCCGTGTGATCGTAGAGCCAGGACCCCTTGCCGTGCGTAAACACGATGTCGGGGCGGTTCGTGATGTACATCAGCGAGTCGATCGGGTAATCGTTCAGGGGCATGGCAGCAGACTCCGGCGGACGTGGAAACGGAAACGGGCAATAAAAAAGCCACGGAATGCCGTGGCTGGTGGATCGAACAGCTTGTGCGTAACCGGTGAAGCGGGGCGGGTTACGCGCGAGTCCGTGACGAGCCGGCGGCATCCGGGCGGAGCGGCGAGCGGCGACGTCGGAGAGCGGACAGGAAGCGGTTCATGTGCGCAAGCATAAGGCATCCCGCGCCCGACTGTAAACCGCCGCGATGCCACGCATGTGACATCGCGACGCGCGGCGGCGCGGGCCGGCGCCGGACTCAGACCGGATGCGCGAGATCGGCGGCGCTCGTGAACGAGTCCGCGTAGAACTCGTCGGCGGGCAGGCCGTGGTGCTGCGTGAAGTCGCGCTGCGCGGACTCGACCATCACCGGCGCGCCGCACGCGTAGACCTGGTAGCCCGACAGGTCGGGCAGATCTTCGATCACCGCGCGGTGCACGAAGCCGGTGCGGCCCGTCCACTGATCGGCGTCGTCCGGCTCGGACAGCACGGGCACGTACTTGAAGTTCGGGATCTCGCGCGCCCACTGCTCGGCGAGCTCGCGGAGATAGATGTCCTTCTTGCGGCGTGCGCCCCAGTAGAGCGTCATCGGCCGCGTGATGCCGGCGTGCTTGACGTGCTCGATGATCGCCTTGATCGGCGCGAAGCCCGTGCCCGATGCGAGCAGCACGATCGGCTTGTCGGAGTCTTCGCGCAGGAAGAACGTGCCGAGCGGGCCTTCGAAGCGCAGGATGTCGCGCTCCTTCATCGCGCCGAACACGTGATCGGTGAACTTGCCGCCCGGCATGTGGCGGATGTGCAGCTCGACCGGGCCTTCCTCGTGCGGCGCATTGGCCATCGAGTAGCTGCGGCGCGAGCCGTCCTTCAGGATGAATTCGATGTACTGGCCCGCGAGATACTGCAGACGCTCGTTCGCCGGAAGCTGCAGCTTCACGACCATCACGTCGTCGGCCTTGCGTTCGAGCGCGGCGATCCGGCACGGCAGCTTCTTGACCTGCACGCCGTCGACGCCCGCGATCTCGCGCACGTCGATCTCGAGATCGCATTGCGCCGTCGCGCAGCAGAGCAGCGCGAGGCCGCGCGTGCGCTCGTCGTTCGACAGCGCCGACGCGGCATGCGGGCCCTGTTCGATCTGCCCCGACACGATCTGCCCCTTGCAGGAGCCGCACGCGCCGTTCTTGCAGCCGTACGGCAGATGGACGTTCTGGCGCAGCGCGGCCGCCAGCACGGTTTCGTCCGACTCGACCTGGAATTGCCGGCCGCTTTGCTTGAGAGTGACGTTGAATGCCATAGAACCAACTAGAACAAAATGTGGGGACCGTGCATGTCGCACACGGCAGCTACAATGCAAATCCGTTGCGCGCCGCGCAACGGTGGCTACTGATCTCGCAACCAACATGATCGCGACTCGAATCCTGCGCCGGCCGCGCGTGCTGGTCGTCGGCTGCGGCGACGTCGGACTGCGGTGCGTCGCGCAATGGCGCGCCACGCGCCGCGACCTGCGGATCGTCGCGCTGACGAGCCATCCGGCCCGCCGCGACGCGCTGCGCGCGGCCGGCGCGACGCCGATCGTCGGCGATCTCGACCGGCCGCGGACGCTGCGCCGGCTCCGCGGTCTCGCACGGACGATCCTGCACCTCGCGCCGCCGCAGCCCGACGGCCGCGACGATCGGCGCACGCGCGCGCTCGTCGCCGCATTGACCATGCCCGCGCGGCGGCGCCTGCCGCAGCCCGCGACGGGGCGGCTACGCCGGCTGCGCGCCGCGCAAGGCCCGCTGCAGGCGCCCGCGCGCAAAGCGCGTATTGTACCCGACGGCCTTCGCGCGCCGCGGCTCGTGTACGCGAGCACGACCGGCGTTTACGGCGATTGCGGCGGCGCGCGCATCGACGAAACGCAGCCGCTGCGCCCGGCGAATCCCCGCGCGTTCCGGCGCGTGTCGGCCGAGCGGCAACTGCGTGCGGCGACGGTGCGCGGCGTGCTGCTTGCATCGATCGTGCGGATTCCGGGCATCTATGCGGCGAACCGGCTGCCGCTCGCGCGGCTCGAACGCGGAACGCCCGCGCTCGAGCCCGCCGACGACGTCTACACGAACCACGTCCACGCCGACGATCTCGCGGCGATCCTGCGCCGCACGGCACAGCGCGGCCGGCCCGCGCGCGTCGTGCACGCGTCGGACGACAGCGAACTGCGGATGGGGGAGTATTTCGACCGCGTCGCGCACGCGTTCGGCCTGCCGCCGCCGCCGCGGATCAGTCGTGCGGACGCCGAGCGGCAGCTCGAACCGACGCTGCTGTCGTTCATGCGCGAGTCGCGGCGCCTGTCCAATGCGCGGCTCAAGGCCGAATTGTGCGTGAGCTTGCGCTATCCGACCGTAGACGATTTCCTTCAAACGCTGGCGCCGCGCGGCGCCTCACGTGAGCGCGGGTAGCGCCTCGATCAGCAGGAAGCACATCAGCGCGCCGAGCAGCGCGCCGATCAGGTTCGGGTGGTAGCGGTGCTTCGCGCGCATCGCGGCCAGCAATCCGCCGATTGCGACGGCGCCAAGGATCGCGAACGCGATCATCACGTATGACTGAGTGGTTTGCATGACGTCTCCCCTGCATCGCTGCTCGTACAGCTTGTGATTTCAGTATAGCGGGGGATCCGCCGCGCACGGTGGGGCGCAAGGGCGAACGGTCGTGCGGATTTTCCCTTACAGGGTTTTGACGGGATTGCGCAGCGCGGCGAGCTCGGCTTGGCCGAGCCAGCGCCATGCGCCGGGCGCGAGGTCGGCGGGCAGCGCGAGGCCGCCGACGCTTTCGCGGTGCAGCGCTTCCACGCGGTTGCTGGCCGCCGCGACCATGCGCTTCACCTGATGATATTTGCCTTCGAGGACGGTCAGCGCGAGCGTATGCGGATCGCGCGCGTCGGCGGCGACCGCCGCGACCGGCTTCGGCTCGCCGTGCAGCTGCACGCCGCCGCGCAGCGCGTCGAGCTGCGCGGCATCGAGCGCGTGGCGCACGGTCGCGACGTAGGTTTTCGGCACCTTGCGCTTCGGCGACGTGTACGCGTGCACGAACTGCCCGTCGTCGGAGAGCAGCAGCAGCCCGGTCGTGTCCTGGTCGAGCCGGCCGACGCACTGCACGCCGCGCGCGACCAGCGGCGCGGGCAGCAGGCTGAACACGCTCGGATGATGCTGCGGATCGCGCGAGCATTCGTAGCCCGCCGGCTTGTTCAGCACGACGTACGCGCGCGCATGGAACGGCCACGGCGTGCCGTCCACGGTGAAGACGAGGCCGTCGGTGTCGAGTTCGGCGTCCGGGTCGGTCGCCGGCGCGCCGCCGATCGCGACGCGGCCCGCTTCGATCAGCCCGCGGCACTGGCGGCGCGAGCCGAAGCCCTGCGTGTAGAGAATGCTTTCGAGATCCATAGCGCGCGCATTCTATCAAGCGGCACGCGCGCACCGGCATGAAGCCGTGCGCGCTGGTAAGCTGCGCATCACGTTCGTTCACTCCCGACCGAGAATCCATGCGTTTCGATCCCCGTCTGCTCGGCCGCCGCGCGGCCGCCGTCCTGTTTGCCGCAACCGTTTCCTCGGCTGCGTTCGCGCACGCGCACGTCGCGAAAAGCGATCCGGCCGCCAATGCCGTGCTTGCCGCCGCGCCGGCCGCCGTGACGATCGACTTCACCGAAACGCTGGAACCGGCGTTCAGCTCGATCGTCGTCGTGGACGGCGGCGGCAAGACGGTGTCGGACGGGCGTGCCCGCGTCGATGCGGGCGACCGCAAGCGGATGACCGTGCCGCTGAGCGCACTCGGCGCCGGCGCGTACACGGTGAAATGGGTGGCCGTCGCGACCGACGGACACCGCACGCAGGGAAGCTACGCTTTCAGCGTGAAATAGGAAGCGCGCGGCGCACCGCCGCGTTCGCCATCGTCTCGTCCGACCCGGAGGCTCGCATGAACCCGACGACGCTCGATGCACTTGCCGATTTCCCCCGTCTGCTCGAAGCCCACTTCGCGGCCGTGCCGGACGGCTATGCGCGCTGGACGCCGGACGACTGGACCGGCATCCCGAGCGAACGCTTCTCGCCGCTCGGCCAGCTGTGCCATGTGCGCGACATCGAGATCGACGGCTATCACGTGCGGCTGCAGCGCATGCTCGACGAAGACCGGCCGCTGCTCGTGTCGGTCGATGGCGATGCGCTCGCGATCGAGCGGCGCTACGACGCCGCGTACGCATCGGACGTGCTCGCGACGTTTCGCGACGCGCGCCGCACGACGCTCGAGATCGTGTCGCGTCTCACGCCGGAGCAGTTCGCGCGCACGGGCGAATTCGAAGGCTACGGCCCGCTCACCGTACGCGGGCTGCTGCATTACCTGTGCAGCCACGATCAGCAGCATCTCGCGGGCATGCAATGGCTGCTCGGCAAGATCGACGCGCAGCGTCACGCGCGCTGAGCGCAACGCCGTTTTTCCGCGCCGGTCGGTGCGATCGCGCACCGTTCGGCGCCGCCGCCGGCCGCCTGCTGCGATTGGGCGGCTTTTCTGGATAATCCATCCAGCCGCGGCCGGCTGACCGCGGCGGCGCGCATGCCTAAACTCGGAGCTTCTTCAACCGGAAAGGAGTCAACCGTGGCCACTCACACGCTCGCAGACAAGGTCGTCCTGATCGCAGGCGGCGCGAAGAACCTCGGCGGCCTGATCGCGCGGGATCTCGCGAGCCACGGCGCAAAGGCCGTGGCGATTCACTACAACAGCGCGGCGACGCGCGCGCAGGCCGACGAGACGGCCGCCGCGGTGCGCGCCGCCGGCGCGCAAGCCGACACGTTCCAGGCCGACCTGACGACGGCCGCCGCGGTCGCGAAGCTCTTCGACGACGTGAAGCAGCGCTTCGGCAAGATCGACATCGCGATCAACACGGTCGGCAAGGTGCTGAAGAAGCCGATCGTCGAGATCGACGAGGCCGAGTACGACGAGATGTTCGCCGTGAACAGCAAGTCGGCGTTCTTCTTCATCAAGGAAGCCGGCCGGCATCTCGAGGATCACGGCAAGCTCGTCACGCTCGTCACGTCGCTGCTCGGCGCGTTCACGCCGTTCTATGCGGCGTACGAAGGATCGAAGGCGCCCGTCGAGCACTTCACGCGTGCGGCCGCGAAGGAATACGGCGCGCGCGGGATCTCGGTGACGGCCGTCGGTCCGGGCCCGATGGATACGCCGTTCTTCTATCCGGCCGAAGGCGCCGATGCGGTCGCGTATCACAAGACGGCGGCCGCGCTGTCGCCGTTCAGCAAGACGGGGCTGACCGACATCGAGGACGTCGTGCCGTTCATCCGCCATCTCGTGACGGACGGCTGGTGGATCACGGGCCAGACGATCCTGATCAACGGCGGCTATACGACGAAGTAAGCGACGAAGTAGGCGACCAAGTACGCGCCGGATACCGCGCGGCCGCGCCATACTGGGCGGTTTGCGTGGACAATCGAGAGGCGTGCGGGCATGCCCGCGCGCCTTTTTCGTTTTCGGCGCCGGCGGCGCACGCAGCCACATGGACAAGCTCGATCAGGTCAGGATCTTCCTTCAGGTTGCCGAGATGGGCAGCTTCATCAAGGCGGCGCACGCGCTCGACGTGCCGCGCGCGACGGTGTCGGCGGCCGTCCAGCAGCTCGAGGCGGCGCTCGGCACGCGGCTGCTGCATCGCACGACGCGCCAGGTGCAGCTGACCGCCGACGGCACGGTGCTGCTCGAGCGCGGCCGGCGCCTGCTGGCCGAAGCCGACGAACTCGACCGGCTGTTCCGGCGCCGCGACCGCGACGTGATCGGCCGGCTGAATGTCGACGTGCCGAGCCGGATCGCGCGCCGCGTGATCGCGCCCGCCCTGCCGGCGCTGTTTCGCCGCCATCCGAAGCTGCAGCTGTCGCTCGGCTCGACCGACCGGTCGATCGATCTCGTGCAGGAGGGCGTCGACTGCGCGATTCGCGTCGGGCGGCTCGCGGACAGCAGCCTCGTCGTGCGCCCGCTCGGGCAGTTCGCGCTGATCAACTGCGCAAGCCCCGACTATCTGCGCGAGCACGGCGTGCCCGAGCACCCCGACGCGCTCGCGCACGGACACTGGGCGATCGGCTATGCATCGCCGACGACGGGGCGCGAGGTCGATTGGGAGTACGGTACGGACGCGGGCCGGCACACGCTGACGCTGCCGAGCCGCGTCGTCGTGAACAACGCGGAAACGTATATCGCGAGCTGCATCGCCGGGATGGGGCTGATCCAGATCCCGCGTTTCGACGTCGCGCATCTGCTCGAGAGCGGCGCGCTCGTCGAAGTGATGCGCGCGCATCGACCCGCGCCGATGGATGTCTCGGCCGTGTATCCGCATCGCCGCCATCGGTCGCGGCGGCTCAACGCGTTCGTCGAGTGGTTCGGCGAATTGATGGCCGATGCGCTGACGGAGCGTGTCGCCGACGCGGATCGCGACTGACGGCGCGGTACGGCACGATCCGGCGCAATACGACACGCGACGCGATGCCCGCGGCAACACGCGCACCGCATCACGCCATTCAGCGCGGCATGGCCGCGAACTGCCGCGTGCGACCGGTGTCCCGCACCGCATCGATCAGTGCCGCACCGACGCCGTTCGGTTTCGACGCGAATGCGTAAAACCGCGCGGCCGGCAACGCGGGCAGGCCGTCCGCCGGCCCGCATGTGCGCAGTCCGGCGCGCAGCTGGCTGCGTGCGAGTGCCGTGACCGCGAAGCCCGCGAGCGCGGCCGACACGCAGCCCGCCATGCTGCCGCTTTCGAACAGCACGCGAAACGGGCGCAGCGACGCGGCGAGCGCCGACACGGCCGCGTCGCGATACACGCACGGCTCGGGGAACAGCGCGAGCGGCACTTCGCGGTCGCGATCGAGCGTCGCGTCGGCCGCGAACGCCCATTCGAGCGGCTCTTCCCACAGCAGTTCGCCGGCCGCCTCGACCTGCCGGCACTGCTTGCCGAACACGACGTCGAGCCGGCCGAGCGCCTGCTCGCGCAGCAGCGACGCCGTGATCCCGACCTTCAGTTCGATCGATGCATACGGATCGCGATCGCGAAACGCGCGCAGCACCTGCGGCAGCCACGCGGCTGCGAAGTCCTCGGACGCGCCGACGCGCAGCCGCCCGTGTGCGGGCGCGCCGCGCAGGCGCGCGCGCACCTCGCGCTCCATGTCGACGATGTTGCGCGCATACGCGTACAGCGTGTCGCCGGCCGGCGTGAGCGCGATCCGCCGCGTGGTGCGTGCGAGCAGCACGGTACCGGCCGCCTGTTCGAGCCGCTTGATGTGGCCGCTGACCGCGGACGGCGTCAGCGCAAGCCGTTCGGCGGCCGGCGCGAAGCCGCGGCTGTCGACGACTTCGAGAAAGGTGCGCAGCAGCGCAATGTCGAGCGACGTCGACGCGGGATCGGTCAGCGGTTCCATCGGCCAATTCAACATGAAATGTGATGAGTGATCGATGATACTCCGTGAATCGTGACGAAATGCGGGCTTACCATCGAACGATCCGATCGACGGGGGCACACGATGACTGCCTACGCCCATGCGACCACTGCGTCGCTCGACATCGCCTATCTCGAATGGAATCCGCGCGGCCAACGTGCGGCCGTGCTGCTGCATGGCTGGCCGGACAGCGCCGTCGGCTGGACGCCGGTCGCCGAAGCGCTCGCCGCGCGCGGCTATCGCGTGCTCGCGCCCGCACTGCGCGGTTTTGCGCCGACGCGGTTTCGCGATGCGTCGGTGCCGCGCAGCGGGCAGCTCGCCGCGCTCGGCCGCGACGTGCTCGAGTTCGCCGATGCGCTCGGTATCGAGCGGCCGGTGCTGGTCGGGCACGACTGGGGCGCGCGGGCGGCCGCCAACGCGTGCGGGCTGCGCGACGGCGCCGCCTCGCATCTCGTGATGCTGTCGGTCGGATACGGCACCAACGATCCGCACCAGCCGCTGTCGCTGCAGCAGGCGCGCAACTACTGGTACCACTGGTTCCTCGCGACGGCCCGCGGCGAGCAGGCGCTGCGCGACGATCGCCGCGCGTTCGCGCGCCTGATGTGGGATACGTGGTCGCCGCCCGGCTGGTATCGGCCCGACGAGTTCGACGCGGCCGCCGTCGCTTTCGACGGACCGGACTGGATCGACGTCGTGCTGCACTCGTACCGGCATCGCTGGGGCTTCGTGCCCGGCACGCCGGCCTATGCGGACGACGACGCGCGGCTGAATCCGGCGCCCGTGCTGTCGGTGCCGACGCTCGTGCTGCATGGCGGCGCGGATACGTGCAATCACCCGGACAGCTCGGCGGGGCGCGAGCGGTTCTTCAGCAGTCGCTACGAGCGGCAGCTGCTCGACGGCGTCGGGCATTTTCCGCAGCGCGAGGCGCCCGCGGCCGTCGCGGATGCGATCCTCGCGTTCTGCGCGCAGCGTTGACGCGCCGCGATCAGCACATCCCGCCGTTCGCGCGCAGGATCTGACCGTTGATCCACGCACCGTCCGGGCCGGCGAGGAAGGCGACGACGCCCGCGATGTCGCCGGGCTGGCCGATCCGTTCGAGCGGATTCATCTTGGCGAGCCGCTCGATCTGCTCCGGGCCTTTGCCGCGCAGGAACAGCTCGGTCGCGACCGGTCCCGGCGCGACGGCGTTCACGCGAATCGCGCGCCCGCGCATCTCCTGCGCGAGCACCTGCGTGAGGCTTTCGACGGCCGCCTTGCTCGCGACGTAGACGCCGTAGGTCGGCAGGCGCGTGCCGATCACGCTCGTCGACAGATTCACGATGCGGCCGCCGTCGCGCACGCGCTTCGCCGCCTCGCGGCATACGTTGAACGTGCCTTTCAGGTTGATCGCGATCGTCTCGTCGAATGTGGCGTCGTCGAAGTCGGCGATCGGCGCGAGCTTCATCACGCCGGCGCTGTTGACGACGACGTCGATCCCGCCGAACGCGCGCGTCGCCGCGTCGAACAGTGCGGCAACCGCGTTCGCGTCCGCGACGTCGGCCTGCACGGCGAGCGCCTCGCCGCCGGCCGCTGCGATCGCGTCGACCACCTCGCGTGCGGCGTCGCCGTTGCCCGCGTAGTTGACGACGACCTTGAATCCGTCGGCCGCGAGACGGCGCGCGATTTCCGCGCCGATTCCGCGCGACGCACCCGTGACGACGGCGACCTGGTTCGATGTGTTCATGTCCTGCTCCTTGTTCGCGGATGCCGGCCGGGCCGGCGACAGGACCAATGTAAGCCGCCGCAGCCAATAAAAATAATGAATAATGCTCAGATCATGAATGACAAAAAGTACGTCTGATGCGATTCGACAGCAGGCTTTTGAGCGGAATCGGCGTGCTGTCGGCCGTGATCGAGGCCGGCAGCTTCGCGCGCGCGGGCGAAGCGATCGGCCTGACGCAGCCGGCGGTGAGCCGCGCGGTGGCGCGGCTCGAGGAGCGGATCGGGATCCGGATCTTCAACCGCACCGCGCGCGCGATCACGCTGACCGACGAAGGGCGACGCTTTTACGAAGCGGTCGCGCCGCTGCTGGCCGGCATCGAAGATGCCGCGCTCGACGCCGGCCGCGCGAAGGAGAAGGTGAGGGGGCGGCTGCGCGTGAACGTCGACGGCACCTTCGGCCACTACGTGCTCGCGCCGAAGCTGGCCGCGTTCCTCGAGCGCTTTCCGGATCTGTCCGTCGAGATCAGCGTGCGCGACCGGATGGGCGACCTCGTCGCCGACGGTTTCGACGTCGCGGTGCGCTTCGGCGTGCCGGAGCCGTCGTCGTACCGCGCACGGCTGCTGCTCGAGACGCGCGTGCTGACCTGCGCGTCGCCTGCGTACGTCGCTCGCCACGGCGAACCGCGGCATCCGCGCGACCTCGCGGATGGCCATCGCTGCGTGCTGATCCGCGATCCGGTCACGGGGCGGCCGTTCGAATGGGAATTCCATCGCGGCGGCGAGGTGGTGCCGTTCGCGGCGGCCGGCCGGCTGATGGTCAACGATACCGGTTCGCTGCTCGGTGCGTGTCTCGGCGGGGCGGGCGTCGCGCAGCTGCTCGAGCTGTACGCGCGCGACATCGTGTCGGAAGGGCGGCTGACGCTGCTGCTGCCGGACTGGACCGACGAGACCTTTCCGCTCTACGCGTACTACCACGCGTCGAACCTCGTGTCGGCGAAGGTGCGCGTGTTTCTCGATTTCGTCCGCGAGCTGACGAACTGAGCGCGGCCGCGCGCGGACGGCGCGGATAAAGAAAAAGCCCCGGTCGTCGACACGGGGCTCGATGCGGGTGCGTCGCGGTGCGAGCGCGTGGTGGAGGCAGCCGCCGCGCGCTGGTGTTGCGGCGGGGAGAAGCTGCGCTTCCGTTGTCTGGTGCCCAGGGCCGGAATCGAACCGGCACGCCTTGCGGCGGGGGATTTTGAGTCCCCTGCGTCTACCAATTTCACCACCTGGGCTTGTTCGGACCGCGCATGCGATCGTGCGCGGCGAAACGCGGATTATGGCCGAAAACCGCGCGCCGGGCAAGCCGCGCGGCCGCGCCGTCACTGGCTCAGATAGACGAACTGCCCGTGCCTGACGATCCCCATCACGCTCGCGCGCTGGTCGAGGCCTACGTGGTCCTTGTCGCTCGTATTCACGACGCCGTTCGGCACGACGAGCTCGTGCGCGCGCTCGAGCTCGCGCCGCAGCGCAGCCCGGAAGGCGGGCGTGCCGGGCTGCGCGAGCTTCACCGCGCGCCCGACCGCATCGGCGAGCCGTGGATAGACGCCGGCCGCATCGCCCGCGAACTGCGTGACCGTGCCGGTGCCGTACTTCGCCTCGTACGCGTCGACGAATGCGAGCGCGGCCTTGCGCGCCGGATGGTCGGCCGGCAGCGTGCGCGCGACGACGACCGGCTGCGTCGGAAACAGCGTGCCGTCGACGTCCTTGCCGCCGAGCTTGATGAACTCTGGCGTCGCGATCCCGTGCGTCTGGTAGATCGGCCCCTTGTAGCCGCGCTCGATCAGCGTGCGCTGCGGCAGCACGGCCGGCGTGCCCGAGCCCGCAATCAGGATCGCGTCGGGTTTCGCCGCGATCAGCTTCAGCGCCTGGCCGGTCACGCTCGCGTCGGTGCGGTTGAAGCGCTCGGTCGCGACCACGCGGATCTTGCGCAGCTCGGCGAAGCGCGTGAACTCGTTGAGCCAGCTGTCGCCGTAGCTGTCCGCGAAGCCGATGAAGCCGACCGTCTTCACGCCGTGGTTCGCCATGTAGCGCGTCATCACGTCGGCCATCGCGCGGTCGCTCTGCGCCATCTTGAACGCCCAGGTGCGCGCGCCTTCCTGCGGGTCGACGATCGCGCCCGAGCCGACCAGCGTGATCATCGGCGTCTGCCCGGCCGCGACCGCGTCGAGCGCCGCGAGGGCGGCCGGCGTGATGTTCGGCCCGACCACGACGTCGACGTGATCCTCGTCGACGAGCTTGCGGATATTGCGCACCGCGGCGCCCGGGTCGGACGCGTCGTCGAGCACCGTCACCTGCAGCGGCTGCCCCGCGATCGTCTTCGGCCACATCAGGATCGCGTTCTTGCTCGTGATGCCGATCGCGGCGGCGGGGCCGGTCGACGACAGGTCGACGCCGACCTTCAGGTCGGCATGCGCGGTCGCGCACGCGAGCACGAGGGCGGCGCCGGCGGCGCGGCGCAGCAGGGCGGAAAGCGTCATGCGGGATTCTCCGTCGAGCAACAAAAAGGGGCGCGATATGCGCCCCTGTCGTTATACACGCGGCTCAAAGCTCGTACGATTCGGATTCGCCCTTGAGCGCCTGCTCGATCAGCTTGCGGTTCAGCGTCGGCGACAGCAGTTCGACGAGCGTATACACATAGCTGCGCAGATACGCACCCTGTTTCAGCGCGACGCGCGTCACGTTGCTGCCGAACAGATGGCCGACCGGGATCAGCCGCAGGTTGCGGTCGCGCTCGGGATTGAAAGCGATGTCGGCCATGATCCCCACGCCGAGGCCGAGCTCGACGTAGGTCTTGATCACGTCCGCGTCGATCGCCTCGAGCACGATGTCCGGCGACAGCCCGCGCAGCGCGAACGCGTGATTGATCTTCTTGCGGCCCGCGAACGCGTCGTCGTACGTGATCAGCGGATACTGCGCGAGATCGTCGAGCGTGACCGGCTTGCGTTCGAGCAGCGGGTGATCGGGCGGCACGACGGCCGCGTGATGCCACTGAAAGCAGGGCAGCGACACGAGCTCCTTGTAGTCGGCGATCGCCTCGGTCGCGACCGCGAGATCGGCCTGGTCGTGGATCACCATCTCGGCGACCTGCGTCGGGCTGCCCTGCAGGATCGACAGATGCACCTTCGGGAAGCGCTTCTTGAACTCGGCGATCGCGGCCGGCAGCGAATAGCGCGCCTGCGTGTGCGTTGCCGCGATCGTCAGGTTGCCCTGATCCTGCGCGGCGTAATCTTTTCCGACCCTTTTAAGGCTTTCGACTTCCTGCAGAATCCGCTCGACCGACGCGAGGATGATGCGGCCCGGCTCGGTCAGCGAGCGCACGCGCTTGCCGTGGCGCGTGAAGATCTCGACGCCCAGTTCGTCTTCCAGCTCGATGATCGCCTTCGAGACCCCCGGCTGCGACGTGTACAGCGCCTTGGCGGCCTCGGTGAGGTTGAAATTCTGCCGGACGGCCTCGCGCACGAAGCGAAATTGGTGCAGGTTCATTTATAACCCTTCCGCATATCAACAGAATTTTTTAGTCGTTTGAAATATAAGGCGAGTTTATTACGATTCACCGGAGTTTTTCAAATATGGATATCTGTTTTCGTCATTAGCAATCCACCGGGCAGCGGAAGGCCGGCGGCAGGCGGAACGGAGATTCGGGCGCGACGTGGCTAGGACGTCGCGCGGTCACCACGAAAACCCTGGGGTCCCCGAATGTATCAGTACGACCAGTACGACCAGACGATCGTCGACGAGCGTGTCGCGCAGTACCGCGATCAGGTGCGCCGCCGGCTGTCGGGCGAATTGAGCGAAGACGAGTTCCGCCCGCTGCGCCTGCAGAACGGCCTGTACATGCAGCGCCACGCGTACATGCACCGCATCGCGATTCCGTACGGCAACCTGCGCAGCGACCAGCTGCGGATGCTGGCGCGCATCGCACGCGAGCACGATCGCGGCTACGGCCATTTCTCGACGCGTTCCAACATCCAGTTCAACTGGATCAAGCTGGAAGAAACGCCCGAGATCCTCGCGAAGCTCGCGTCGGTGCAGATGCACGCGATCCAGACGTCGGGCAACTGCATCCGCAACATCACGGCCGACCAGTTCGCCGGTGTGGCACAGGACGAAGAGATCGATCCGCGTCCGTGGGCCGAGATCCTGCGTCAGTGGTCGACGTTTCATCCGGAATTCGCGTGGCTGCCGCGCAAGTTCAAGATCGCGGTATCGGGCTCGAAGCACGACCGCGCGGCCGTGCAGATCCACGATCTCGGCGTGTATCTGAAGAAGAACGCGCAGGGCGAAGTGGTCGCGAGCATCCTCGCGGGCGGCGGCCTCGGCCGCACGCCGATCGTCGGCGCGGTGATCAAGGAAGACCTGCCGTGGCAGCACCTGCTCACGTACTGCGAAGCGGTGCTGCGCGTGTACAACCGCTACGGCCGCCGCGACAACCTGTACAAGGCGCGCATCAAGATCCTCGTCAAGGCGCTGTCGCCGGCGAAGTTCGCGCAGCAGGTCGAGGAAGAGTGGCAGCACCTGAAGGACGGCCCGTCGACGCTCACGCAGGCGGAAGTCGATCGCGTGTCGCAGTACTTCCGGCCGCCCGTCTACGAAAAGCTCGCGGACACCGATGCCTCGTTCGAACAGCATCTGCTCGAGAACAAGGCGTTCGCGCGCTGGGTCGAGCGCAACGTCGCGCCGCACAAGGTGCCGGGCTATGCGGCCGTCACGCTGTCGCTGAAGAATCACCGCGCGGCGCCCGGCGACGCGACGGCCGAGCAGATGGAGCAGGTGGCCGACTGGGCCGACGCCTATTCGTTCGGCGAGCTGCGCGTGTCGCACGAACAGAACCTGATCCTCGCGAACGTGAAGAAGCGCGACCTGTTCGCGATCTGGGAAAAGGCGAAGGCCGCCGGTTTCGCGACGCCGAACATCGGGCTGCTGACCGACATCATCGCGTGCCCGGGCGGCGATTTCTGCTCGCTCGCGAACGCGAAGTCGATCCCGATCGCGCTCGCGATCCAGCAGCGCTTCGACGATCTGGACTACGTGTACGACCTCGGCGACCTGTCGCTGAACATTTCCGGTTGCATGAACTCGTGCGGTCACCACCACGTCGGCAACATCGGCATCCTCGGCGTCGACAAGGACGGCGCCGAGTGGTACCAGGTGTCGCTCGGCGGCGAGCAGGGCACGGGCCAGAACGGCGCGCGCCTCGGCCGCGTGATCGGCCCGTCGTTCTCCGCCGAAGAAGTGCCCGACGTCGTGTCGACGCTGATCGACACGTTCGTCGAAGCGCGCATCGACGGCGAACGCTTCATCGACACGTACGATCGCATCGGCATCGCGCCGTTCAAGGAGCGCGTGTATGCCGCGCGCCAGGCCGTGAACGCGTAACCAACCGGGTAGAAGGAATTTGCAGATGGCTTCGATTATCAAGAACCGCGCAGTGATCGACGACGCATGGCAGGTCGTGCGCGCGGCGGAAGACGGTGCGCTGCCCGCGGTCGATGCGCTGCCGGCCGGCAAGGTGCTGGTGCCGTTCGCCCTGTGGCAGGCCGAGCGCGCGGCGCTCGTCGCCGCGAAGACGAAGGACGAACTGGGCGTGTGGCTCGCGCCGGACAGCGAACCGGCCGATCTCGCGCCGGACTTCGACGCGATCTCGCTGATCGCGGTGGACTTCCCGCGCTTCGCGGACGGCCGCGGCTACAGCATTGCGCGGCTGCTGCGCGAGCGCTACGGCTGGACCGGCGAGCTGCGCGCGATCGGCGACGTGCTGCGCGACCAGTTGCTGTACATGTCGCGTTGCGGCTTCGACGCGTTCGCGGTGCGCGCTGACAAGGACATCCACGATGCGCTGAACGCGTTCGGCGAATTCACGCAGCGCTATCAGGGCGCGTTCGACGAGCCGGCGCCGCTGTTCCGTCGCCGCGCAGCGACGGCCGACGTAGCGACGTCCGCTGCCAAGGTGAGCGCATGAGCAACGCGACCGCCACCGCGCTGACGCCCGAACTCGCCGCGAAGGTCGAGCGGCTCGATGCGCTGCTCGCGCAGATCGCCGCGCGTCATCCGAACGTGAAGCTCGCGAGCAGCCTCGCCGCGGAGGACATGCTGCTCACGCACGCGATCCTGTCGAAGGGTCTCGCGATCGGCATCTTCTCGCTGAACACGGGCCGCTTGCATGCCGAGACGCTCGGCATGATCGACCGCGTGCGCGAGCGCTACGGGTACGAGATCGAGCAGTTCCACCCGCAGCAGGATGCGGTCGATCGCTATGTCGCCGAGCACGGACTGAACGCATTCTACGAAAGCGTCGAGCTGCGGAAATCGTGCTGCCACATCCGCAAGGTCGAGCCGCTGAACCGTGCGCTCGCCGACGTCGATGCGTGGGTCACGGGCCAGCGCCGCGAGCAGTCGGTCACGCGTGCCGAGCTGCACGAGGAAGAGCAGGACGAGGCGCGCGGGATCGCGAAGTACAATCCGCTCGCCGACTGGACCGAGCGCGACGTGTGGGCGTACCTCGACGCATTCGGCGTGCCGGTCAACCCGCTGCATGCGCGCGGCTATCCGAGCATCGGCTGCGAGCCGTGTACGCGTGCGATCCGTCCCGGCGAGGACAGCCGCGCGGGCCGCTGGTGGTGGGAGTCGCGCGACACGAAGGAATGCGGTCTGCACATCGCGATCACGCCGATTCCCGCAAGCGCCGACGCATCGCACTGAAGCCCGAACGACAAGATCGAATATTGCGCCGCTCGCGACAGCGGGCGGCACGAACCCAGAAGAGAAGGACCGAAACCATGAGCACGACGCTCGAGCAATCCGCCTTTGCCCCGCCCACCGGCGCCGACAGCCGCATGGGCCATCTCGACTGGCTCGAAGCCGAGTCGATCCACATCCTGCGCGAGCTGGTCGCCGAATGCAGCAAGCCGGCGCTGTTGTTCTCGGGCGGCAAGGATTCGGTCGTCGTGCTGCACCTCGCGCTGAAGGCGTTCGGTCTCGGCGCGAACCGCAAGACCACGCTGCCGTTCCCGCTGGTCCATATCGACACGGGCCACAACTACGACGAAGTGATCGACTTCCGCGATCGCCGCGCGAAGGAGATCGGCGCCGAGCTGATCGTCGGTCACGTCGAGGACTCGATCAAGCGCGGCACGGTCGTGCTGCGCCGCGAGACCGATTCGCGCAATGCCGCGCAGGCCGTCACGCTGCTCGAGACGATCGACGCGCACGGCTTCACCGCGATGATCGGCGGTGCGCGCCGCGACGAGGAGAAGGCGCGCGCGAAGGAGCGCATCTTCTCGTTCCGCGACGAATTCGGCCAGTGGGATCCGAAGGCGCAGCGTCCGGAATTGTGGAGCCTGTACAACGCGCGCCTGCACAAGGGCGAGCATCTGCGCGTGTTCCCGATCTCGAACTGGACCGAGCTCGACGTGTGGCAGTACATCGCGCGCGAAAACCTCGAGCTGCCGTCGATCTACTACGCGCATCGCCGCGAGATCGTCCGCCGCAACGGGCTGCTCGTGCCGGTCACGCCGCTCACGCCGATGCGCGAGGGCGAGACGAGCGAGATCGCGCAGGTGCGGTTCCGCACGGTCGGCGACATTTCCTGCACCTGCCCGGTCGAGAGCGACGCCGACGACGTCGAGAAGATCATCGCCGAGACGGCGGTGACCGAGATCACCGAGCGCGGCGCGACGCGGATGGACGACCAGACGTCGGAAGCCGCGATGGAACAGCGCAAGAAGCAAGGCTATTTCTGAAGCACACGGGGACATTCACATCATGAGCATCATCGAGAACACCGAAGACCTCGGCGTGCTGCGCTTCATCACCGCGGGCAGCGTCGACGACGGCAAGAGCACGCTGATCGGCCGCCTGCTGTACGACAGCAAGGCCGTGCTGTCCGACCAGCTGTCCGCGCTGTCGCGGGCCAAGAACAAGCGCACGGTCGGCGACGAGCTCGACCTCGCGCTGCTGACCGACGGGCTGGAAGCCGAGCGCGAGCAGGGCATCACGATCGACGTCGCGTATCGCTATTTCGCGACGGCCAAGCGCAAGTTCATCATCGCCGACACGCCGGGCCACGAGCAGTACACGCGCAACATGGTGACGGGCGCGTCGACCGCGCATGCCGCGATCATCCTGATCGACGCGACGCGCGTGACGGTCGAGAACGGCGTTGCCGAACTGCTGCCGCAGACGAAGCGCCACAGCGCGATCGTGAAGCTGCTCGCGCTGCAGCACGTGATCGTCGCGATCAACAAGATGGACCTCGTCGACTACAGCGAAGCGCGCTTCAACGAGATCCGCGACGCGTACGTCGCGCTCGCGAAGCAGCTCGGGCTGACCGACGTGCGCTTCGTGCCGGTGTCGGCGCTCAAGGGCGACAACATCGTCGGCGCGAGCGAGCGCATGCCGTGGTATGCGGGCGAGCCGCTGCTCGACGTGCTCGAGTCGCTGCCGGTCGCGACGCAGGCGCACGATGCGCTGCGCTTCCCGGTGCAGTGGGTCGCGCGTCAGGACGGCAGCTCGGCCGACGACTTCCGCGGCTACATGGGCCGCATCGAGTCGGGCGAGGTGAAGGTCGGCGACGAGATCGTCGTGCTGCCGTCGAACCGTCCCGCGACGGTCGCCGAGATCATCGCGCCGGTGCCGGGCGGCACCGCGGCCGTGCCGCACGCGTTCGCGGGTCAGACGGTGACGATCCGTCTCGACCAGGACGTCGACGTGTCGCGCGGCGACATGTTCGTGACGGCCGCCGAGCCGGTCGCGCCCGCGAAGAAGCTCGAGGCGGACCTGTGCTGGTTCGACGAGACGCCGCTGTCGCCGCAGCGCAAGTACCTGCTGAAGCAGACGACGAGCACGGTGTTCGCGAAGATCGGCGGCGTCAAGCAGGTGCTCGACGTGCATACGCTGTCGCACGCGACCGACCGTCAGGACCTGAAGATGAACGACATCGGCCGCGTCGCGCTGACGCTGCAAAAACCGATCGTGTGCGACACGTACGACGCGCATCCGGGCACGGGCGCGTTCGTGCTGATCGACGAGGCGACCCATCATACGGTCGCCGCAGGGATGATCCGGGCGTTTTCGGCGTAACCGGCATCGCGCTGCCGCCACGCGGCGGCGCGCGCCGGTAGCGTCGCCCGCATGAAGGCGAAGCGACAAACATGGGCAAGGTGTATCTGATCGGCGCAGGGCCGGGCGCGGCGGACCTCATCACGGTGCGCGGCGCGCGGCTGCTCGCCGCGGCCGACGTCGTGCTGCACGACGCGCTCGTCGAGCCCGAGATGCTCGACTACGCGCCGAACGCACGCAGGATCGCGGTCGGCAAGCGCTGCGGGCAGCGCTCGACCGCGCAGCAGTTCATCAACAAGCAGATCGTCGACGCGGCGCGCGAACACGCATGCGTAGTGCGGCTCAAGGGCGGCGATCCGATGCTGTTCGGCCGCGCGGACGAGGAAATGCGTGCGCTCGAAGCGGCCGGCATCGACTACGAGGTCGTGCCGGGCATCACGGCGGCACTGGCGAGCGCGGCGACGCTGAAGCGCTCGCTGACGCTGCGCGGCGTCGCACGCAGCGTCGCGTTCGCGACGCACAGCCGCGCGCCGGGCAGCGACGAGATTCGCGAAGCGGCGCGTGCCGACTCGATCGTCTACTACATGGGGCGCGACAGCGCGCCGGGCATCGCGCAGGAGCTGATCGACGCGGGCCGTGCGCCGACGACGCCGGTCGCGATCGTCGAGGCGTGCAGCACCGCGCGCGAGCGTACGCTGACGCTCACGCTCGCCGAGATGGCAGCCGGCGCGGCGCAGGCGTGGCTCGATCCGGCGCAGCCGAGCCTGCTGATGATCGGCGATGCGCTCGCCGAGCGGCAGCCGCAACGCGGAGCGGAGGGCGGCCGGCTGCGCAACGCGGCCTGACGACGGCGCCGCATGCGACGGCTTCGCGCCGTCCCCCAAAATACGAACGCCGGCATCTGCCGGCGTTTGTCATGGTGCGCTATGCGCTGCGCATTGCCTTTCAGGCGTCGCGTTCGAGCTGGTCGATGCAGTAGCGCGCGATCGCGTCGAGCACGCCGTCGTCTTCGCCGACGGCCGTCGCGCAGCGGATCTCGACACCGGGATGGGCGGCACGGCACGCGTCGATCAGTTGCGGCAGATCGCGCCGCACGTGGCCGCCCTGGCCGAAGAACACCGGCACGACGGTCACGCGCGTGCAGCCGGCCGCAATCTGTGCGGCAACCGCGGCGTCGAGCGAAGGCGTCATCAGTTCGAGGAACGCGAGCGATACCTGCGCGGCGCTGCCGGCGGCGCGCAGCCGCGCGGCGAGCCGCTCGAACGGCTCGGCCCAGCGCGGATCGCGCGCGCCATGACCGAACAGGACGATGCCGTGCGCATTCATGTCGAATCCTCCGTCGGGCGCGCGGCGCTCAGTGCCGGTCGACCCATTTCAGTGCGAACAGCCCGAGCGCGAGATAGATCAGGCCCGGTGTGGCTGCGGTGAGCGGCGCGGGCCACGTGTTCAGCGTACCGATATGCGAGAACAGCGTATTGAGGAGCTGGAAGCTCATCCCGAGCATGATGCCGCCGAACACCTTCACGCCCACCACGCCCGCACGCGTATGCAGATACGCGAACGGCAGCGACAGCACGAGCATCACGAACACCGCGAACGGATAGAGCAGCTTGCGCCACAGCGCGATGTCGTAGCGCTGCGTGTCCTGATGGTTTTCGCGCAAGTGCTGGATATAGCGGAACAGGTTGATGATCGACATGCGCTCGGGCGACACGAGCAGCACGGACAGGATCTGCGGCGTGAGATCCGAGCGCAGCCGGTATTCGGGCAGCGACACCTGCTGCGACCGGTACACGGGGTTCAGCGCATCGGGCGCTTGCCCGGCGATCGGCCGGATCGGCGTCAGTTCCGTCTCGGTCACGCCCTTGAGCAGCCAGTGGCCGGGCGGCTCGTAGCGTCCCGTCTGCGCGATGCGCACGTTCTTCAGCTGGAATTTCGCGTCGAATTCGTAGATCCGCACGTTGCTGATCGTCGAATCGGGCGCGAGGCTGCCGACGTTCACGAAACGCGTGACCTGCTCGCCGTTCTCGCGCGCGGCGAGCGTGTCCTTCACCCATACGCCGGACTGGAAGTTCGACGACACCGATGCGCCGAGCGCCTGCAGCCGCACGCGCTCGGACAGCTGGTCGGCGTACGGGCCGACGAACTCGCCGATCAGGTAGGTGACGATCACGAGCGGCACGCCGATCTTCAGCAGCGAGCGCAGCGCCTGGTTGGTCGCGAGGCCCGAGACGCGGAAGATCGTGAACTCCGAGTTCGCGGCCATTTGCGCGAACACGTAGATCGCGCTGATCAGCGCGGCGACCGGGATGATTTCGTAGAAGCGCGACGGCGTCTGCAGCGCGACGCGCAGCACCGCGTAGCCGAACTTGTAGTTGCCGTGCCCGACCGAGTTCAGTTCGCTGATCAGGTCGAAGAAGAAGAACAGGCCCGAGAACGCGAACAGGATGAAGACGAACGTGACGTAGATCTGCCGCGCGAAGTACTTTTCATAGAGCCGCATCGATCATGCTCCCGAGCGGCCGAACAGCGCGCGTGTGAAAAGCGGGCGATTGCGCACCCGCAGCCAGAAGATGAACGCGACGATCGCCGCGACGACCACGTGCAGCGCGACGAGCCCGACGCCGAACGACATCTTGCCCTGCTCGATCTGCGCCTGCACGACGTTCAGCAGGTTCGAGTAGGTCAGATAGATCAGCACGGCCATCACGAGGTTGATCGTGCGGCTGCGGCGCGGGTTCTGATAGGCGAGCGGAATGCCGAGCACCATCAGGTTGATCGCGATCAGCGGCAGGCCGGCGCGCCACGCGAATTCCGCGAGGTTGTCGCGCGTCGGGTTACGCAGCAGCTCGGGCGTGGGCGTGCTGCTCGTGGTCGGCACGTTGACGACCGGCTTGCTCGTGATCTTCACGCCGTAGCGCTCGAACTCCATGATCTTGAAGTTCGGCTGGCCGGGCGTGCCGTCGTAGCGGCGGCCGTCCTCGAGCACGACGAAGCGGTCGCCGTCCTTCGTGGTTTCGGTGTGGCCCGTCTGCGACACGACGACGTTGACCTTGCCGTTCTCGGTGGACGTGACGAACACGTTCTGCACCTTGCTCTGGTCGGGCGTCATCTTCTCGATGAAGAACACGCGATGGTTCGACGCCGATTCGCGGAACTGGCCGGGCGCGAGCAGCGAGATCTCGTCGCGCTGCTGGAAGCGCGCCTTGATCAGCCGGCTCTGCTGGTTCGACCACGGCCAGCCGACGAACGCGAAGAACGTGATCAGCACGATGATGGGCGTCGCGAACACGCCGATCGGCTTGATGAGCCGCGTGAGGCTCACGCCCGACGCGAGCCAGACGACCATTTCGGAGTCCCGGTACCACCGGGTGAGCACGAACAGGATCGACACGAACAGCGTGACGACGAGCATCACCGCAAGATAGCCGATGACGGTCAGGCCGATCAGCACGAGGACGTCCTTCGGGTCGACTTCGCCGGACGCGGCATAGCCGACGATGCGGATCATCATCGTCGTGAGCATGATCGTGAGCAGCACCATGAACACGGCACCAGCCGTATACGCAAGCTCGCGCTGGAGGGAGCGTTCGAAGATCATTCTTGAAGAGAAGAGGGCGGGAGGCAGCGCCCGCGTGGTGCGGCGCTCGCGCCGCCACGGGAAAAATAGCGGATAATTGCGGCTTTCATCCTTAGCCCAGATTTTATCCGAGGACAAGCGCGATGGACTTTAGCATAAAAGGCTGTGATTGGAGCAAAGGCGAGGCGAAGGGGTTCCTGACCGGGAAGTCCGACTGCATCGTGCTCGGCATCTTCGAAGCGCAGACGCTGTCGGGCGCAGCGCTGGACATCGACACGGCCACCAAGGGACTGATTTCGCGCGTCGTGAAGGCCGGCGACATGGACGGCAAGCGCGGCAAGACGCTGTTCCTGCCGGAGGTGTCGGGCATCGGCGCGTCGCGCGTGCTGCTGGTCGGCCTCGGCAAGCAGGATGCTTTCAACCAGAAAGCCTACAACGACGCCGTCACGGCCGCATGGCGCGCGCTGCTCGCGACGAAGGTCGTCCAGGTCACGTTCACGCTCGCGCAGCTGCCGGTCGACGAGCGCGGCTCGGACTGGGGCGTGCGCGCGGCGATTCTCGCGCTGCGCAACGAGACCTACCGGTTCACGCAGATGAAGAGCAAGCCGGAACCGGTCTCGCATACGTTGAAGCGCGTGGTGTTCAGCGTCGAGCCGGCCGACGAGAAGGCCGCGAAGGTCGCGGTCAAGCAGGCCGTCGCGCTCGCGAACGGGATGGATCTGACCCGCGACCTCGGCAACCTGCCGGGCAACGTCTGCACGCCGACCTATCTTGCGAACACCGCGAAGCAGCTCGCGAAGGACTGGGGGATGAAGGCCGAGGTGCTCGGCCTGAAACAGATCCAGGCGCTGAAGATGGGCTCGTTCCTGTCGGTCGCGCGCGCGTCGGTCGAGCCGCCGCAGTTCATCGTGCTGCACTATCAGGGCGCCGCCGCGAAGGCCGCGCCGATCGTGCTGGTCGGCAAGGGCATCACCTTCGACACGGGCGGCATCTCGCTGAAGCCGGGCGAGGGCATGGACGAAATGAAGTACGACATGTGCGGCGCCGGCTCGGTGCTCGGCACGATTCGCGCGGTCGCCGAGATGGGGCTGAAGCTGAACGTCGTCGGCATCATCCCGACCTGCGAGAACATGCCGGGCGGCAACGCGACGAAGCCGGGCGACGTCGTGACGAGCATGAAGGGGCTGACGATCGAGGTGCTGAACACCGACGCCGAAGGCCGCCTGATCCTGTGCGACGCGCTCACGTACGCCGAGCGTTTCAAGCCGGCCGCGGTGATCGACATCGCGACGCTGACGGGCGCCTGCATCATCGCGCTCGGCCACCACAACAGCGGGCTGTTCTCGAAGGACGACGCGCTCGCGGGCGAACTGCTCGACGCGTCGCGCGAGGCGAACGATCCGGCATGGCGTTTGCCGCTCGACGACGAGTATCAAGATCAGCTGAAGTCGAACTTCGCGGATCTCGCCAACATCGGCGGGCGTCCGGCCGGCAGCGTGACGGCCGCCTGCTTCCTGTCGCGCTTCACCGAGAACTACCCGTGGGCGCACCTCGACATCGCGGGCACCGCGTGGAAGAGCGGGGCGGCGAAGGGCGCGACCGGCCGTCCGGTGCCGTTGCTCGCGCAGTTCCTGATCGACCGCGCCGGCCAGTAATGGCGCGAGCGACGACGATGCGGGTACGCGGGTCATGACGCGGATCGATTTCCATTCGAACGTCGGCGATTCGCTCGCGTATGCGTGCCGGCTGCTGCGCAAGGCCTACCAGGCGGGGCAGCCGGTCGTCGTGGTCGCGGAGCCCGCACGCCTGCGCGCGCTCGACGAGCGGCTGTGGACGTTTTCGCCGCTCGACTTCATTCCGCATTGCGGCGTCGACAGCGCGCACGCGGCCGGCACGCCGATCGTGCTCGCCGCCGACCTCGACAAGGCGCCGCATTACCACGTGCTGCTGAACCTCGGCGCGGCCGTGCCCGCGCAGTTCGCGCGCTTCGAGCGGCTGCTCGAAGTGGTCGGCAATGCGCCGGACGAACTGGCCGCAGGCCGTGAACGCTATCGTTTCTACCGCGATCGCGGCTATGCGCTGAACAATTACAAGCAGGGCGGCTAGCCGAAACCGTCGACGGAGTGCTCGCGTGACACAACCCGACCCATCCTCGATTCCGACGCTGACCGACGTACTCGTGCCGGGCCGGCCGGAACGCGCGCAGGCGCGCGAAGCCGATGTGCCGCCGCAGGCGCCGCAGCCGCCGCACTCGCTGCACGACGACGCGGCGCTGCCGCTACTGACCGATGTGCTCGTGCCGGGCGGCGCGGCCGCGGCGCCGGCTACCGCGTCGTCTACCGTGCCGGCCGCCGCGCCGGAAGCCGAAGCCGATCCCGAAGTCGTCGCCGTGCATCCGGTGCCGACACCCGACGTGCCGGCAGTCGAATGGCCGCTGGCCGCCGCGGCGGCGGCGCGCGATGCGGATGCGCCGGCCGAGCCGGGCGCCGCGCGGCAGGTCGTCGCGCAAGACGCGGCGATGGGCGCGCCGCTGTCATCGACATTGGCCGCCGACGTGCCGTTGGGGGACGCCGCCGCCAGTGCAGCCGCACGGTCGCCGGGCCGCCCCGTGGTCGACGACACGCTGCCTGAAGCCGTTGTGCCCGCCGCCGACGAGCCGGTGGCAGTGCTGACGGCCGAGGATGCGCAGCATGTCGCCGAGCGCCTGCGCAACCGTCTGACCGCTTATCTGACCGGCGCAGGGCGCGACGCGATCGAAGCGCGCTGCCGCGAGGCGCTGCACGACCATTCGGCGTGGCTGGTCGGCCAGATCACGCGCGAAGTGGCGCTGGCGCTCGAAACCGAGGTGATGGACTGGGTGCGCGACGCGGTCGACGAGGAAATCGCGCGGCGCCGCGGCACGCGTTCCGACTGAACGGCGAGCGGGCCACTCCGGCGCAGCGGCGCAGCGGCGATGCGGCCGCATGTCGAGCGCGCCGCAGCCGGTTTTCATCCGATTCGAATCAGTGCAGCGACATCACCCATTGCGCGAGCGTATGCGCTTCGGCGGTCGTCAGCTGCGTATTGGCCGGCATCGGCACGTTTCCCCACACGCCGACGCTGCCCTTTACGATCGACTGCGCGAGATAGTCGGCCGCATCGCCGCGCGGCGCATAGCGGCGCGCGATGTCGTGGAACGACGGGCCCATCAGCGGCTTGCCGACCGCATGGCAGGCCATGCAGTTCTTGCGTTGCGCGAGCGTCAGTCCGTCGGCCTGCTGCGCCGACGCGGCCGCCGCGCCGCCGGCCAGCAGCGTCGCGAGCAGCGCGCGCAATATCGTTTGTTTCATGCGGTTCTCCGCCGGCGGCACGGCCGGCTTCACGGTCCGCGCATTATAAGAGCAAAGAAGACGCCGGTTCGGCGCGCTGCCGATGGGGCGCGGCGGACGGACTGCCGCACCGCCGAGCCGCCGCACCGCCGAAAACAGCCCGCATGACGGGCCGCACGTCACCCCGTGACCGCGCCCCGATTCGCCGGCCGTGCGAGCGCGGCATACTTGGCGAGCACGCCGCTCGTATAGCGCGGCGCCGGCTGCTTCCATGCGGCGCGGCGGCGCGCGAGCTCCGCATCGTCGACGTTCAGCTGCAGCAGCAGCTTATGCGCGTCGATCGTGATCGAGTCGCCTTCCTGCACGAGCGCGATCGTGCCGCCGACGAAGGCCTCGGGCGCGACGTGGCCGACGACCATCCCCCACGTACCGCCGGAGAAGCGGCCATCGGTGATGAAGCCGACCGATTCGCCGAGCCCCTTGCCGATGATCGCCGACGTCGGCGCGAGCATTTCGGGCATGCCGGGGCCGCCTTGCGGGCCGAGATAGCGCAGCACGAGCACGTCGCCGGCGCGGATCTTGTCGCCTAGGATCGCGTCCATCGCGCTTTGCTCGTCGTCGAACACGCGCGCCGGGCCCGTGATCACCGGGTTCTTCAGCCCGGTGATCTTCGCGACCGCGCCGTCCTCGGCGAGATTGCCCTTCAGGATCGCGAGATGGCCTTCCTTGTATAGCGCGCGCTCGATCGGGAAGATCACCTGCTGGTCGGTGCGCGGCACGGACGGCACGTCCTTCAGCTCTTCGGCGAGCGTGCGGCCCGTGATCGTGACGCAGTCGCCGTGGAGCAGGCCCGCATCGAGCAGGATCTTCAGCACCTGCGGAATGCCGCCCGCACGGTGCAGGTCGGTCGCGACGTACTGGCCCGACGGCTTCAGGTCGCAGATCACCGGCACACGCTTGCGGATCCGCTCGAAGTCGTCGATCGTCCAGTCGACCTCGGCCGCATGCGCGATCGCGAGATAGTGCAGCACCGCATTGGTCGAGCCGCCGGTCGCCATGATCAGCGACACCGCGTTCTCGATCGACTGCTTCGTGATGATGTCGCGCGGCTTCAGGTCGCGCTTCACCGCTTCGACGAGCACACGCGCCGATTCGGCGGCCGAATCGGCCTTTTCCTGATCGGGGTTCGCCATCGTCGACGAATACATCAGCGACATGCCGAGCGCCTCGAACGACGAGCTCATCGTGTTCGCGGTGTACATGCCGCCGCACGAGCCCGACGTCGGGCACGCGTTGCGCTCGATGCCTTCGAAATCCTCGTCCGACATGCGCCCGGCCGTGAATTCGCCGACCGCCTCGAACGCCGAGACGATCGTCAGATCCTTGCCTTTCCAGTGGCCCGGGCGGATCGTCCCGCCGTACACGTAGATGCCCGGCACGTTCAGCCGCGCGAGCGCGATCATCCCGCCCGGCATGTTCTTGTCGCAGCCGCCGACCACCACGACGCCGTCCATCCATTGGCCCTGCACGCAGGTCTCGATGCAGTCGGCGATCACCTCGCGCGACACGAGCGAGTACTTCATCCCTTCGGTGCCCATCGACATGCCGTCCGAGATCGTGGGCGTGCCGAAGATCTGCGGATTCGCGCCGGCCGCCTTGATCGCCTCGACGGCCGCGTCGGACAGGCGCTGCAGCCCTGCGTTGCACGGCGTGATCGTCGAATGCCCGTTGGCGATGCCGATCATCGGCTTGTCGAAATCTTCCTTTTGATAGCCGAGGGCGTAATACATCGAACGGTTCGGCGAGCGGGCGACGCCTTGCGTGATGTGCTTCGAGCGACGGTTGTACGACATGGGGAGCTCCATCGATTGTTGTGGGGCCGGACCAATCGCGCGGGCGCGCCGTGCGGTGCGGCTCGAACAAGGATGGCGTTTCCGTATTCGCGTGTCCAATATATTATTTGTCGCTTATTAAGTCTTTTTGCGAATGAGTGAGCGATGACCGAACCGACGCCCGACCTGCGCCAGTGGCGCTATTTCGTGACCGTCGCCGACGAGCGGCATTTCGGCCGCGCCGCCGAGCGGCTGTCGATCACGCAGCCGCCGCTCTCGCAGGCGATCCGCGCGCTCGAGGACGCGCTCGGCGTCGCGCTGTTCGCCCGCACGAAACGCTCGGTCGCGCTGACGGCGGTCGGTGCGGCGCTGCTGCCCGACGTGCGGCGCCTCCTCGCGGCGGCCGATGCGCTGCCGCCGCTCGCGCGGCGCCTCGCGCGCGGCGAGGCCGGTTCGCTCGCGCTCGCGTTCGTCTCGACGGCCGACTACGGGCTGCTGCCGTCGCTGCTGCGCGCATTCGGCGCGCGCTATCCGCAGGTGCGCCTGCAGCTCGCGGAAGCGACGAGCGACGTGCAGATCGACGAGCTCGTCGCGGGCCGGATCGACGCGGGGCTCGTGATTCCGCCCGTGCCGCCGCGTCATGCGGCCGGGCTGTCGTATCTGCCGGTCGTGCGCGAGCCGCTCGTCGTCGCGATGCCGGCGGGCGCGTCCGACGCGCCGGAAGACACGCCCGTACACCTCGCCGAGATCGCCGCGCTGCCGCTCGTGATCTTTCCGCGCCGTTTGGCGCCCGGCTTTTATGACATCATTACGGGCTGCTACGGCGCGGCCGGCGCGATACCGCGCATCGGCCAGGAGGCGATCCAGATGCAGACGATCGTCAGCCTCGTGTCGGCCGGCATGGGCGTCGCACTGGTGCCGCAATCGCTGCGTAATCTGCGGCGCACCGGCGTGGTCTACCGGCCGCTCGCCGGCGACGCGCCCGTCGTCGAGACGGGCCTCGTCTGGCGCACCGGCGACGTAAGCCCCGTGCTGGCCGCGTTCATCGAGGTCGTGCGTGCGCAGGCGCCCGCCGCCTGACGTGAACGATGGCGCGCGTGTGCCGTCCAATGCGCGGTGCCGCGCGTCGGCCGGCGCCGTGCCGCATTCGAAAACTTCATCGCTAATCCATGATCATTCACCCGAATTTCGACCCCGTTGCGATCCACCTCGGGCCGCTGGCCGTGCGCTGGTACGGCCTCATGTATCTCGTCGGCTTCATCGCGGCGATCGTCGTCGGCCGGATCCGGCTGAAGCTGCCGCACGTCGCTGCGCAGGGCTGGACCGCGAAGGACATCGACGACATGCTGTTCTACGGCGTGCTCGGCACCGTGCTCGGCGGCCGGCTCGGCTACGTGCTGTTCTACAAGGCCGGCTTCTACCTGTCGCATCCGCTCGACGTGTTCAAGGTGTGGGAAGGCGGGATGTCGTTTCACGGCGGCTTTCTCGGCGTGACGCTCGCGATGGTGCTGTTCGCGTGGCAGCGCAAGCGCCACTGGCTGCAGGTGACCGACTTCGTCGCGCCGATGGTGCCGACGGGGCTCGCCGCGGGGCGACTCGGCAACTTCATCAACGGCGAGCTGTGGGGTCGCGTGACCGATCCGGGCGCGCCGTGGGCGATGCTGTTTCCCGGCGCGATGCGCGACGATGCGGCGTGGCTGCCGAAGCACCCGGAGCTCGTCGAGAAGTGGCATCTCGCCGACGTGTTCATGCAATACCAGATGCTGCCGCGTCATCCGTCGCAGCTCTACGAGATCGCGCTCGAAGGGATCGCGCTGTTCTTCGTGCTGTTCTTCTTCGCGCGCAAACCGCGGCCGATGGGCGCCGTTTCCGCGCTGTTTCTGATCGGCTACGGCCTCGCGCGCTTCACCGTCGAATTCGCGCGCGAGCCCGACGATTTCCTCGGTCTGCTTGCACTCGGGCTGTCGATGGGGCAGTGGCTGTCGCTGCCGATGATCGTCGCGGGCATCGCACTGATGGTGTGGGCGTATCGGCGCCGCCGCACGGCTGCGGCCGCCGCGTAATGCGAGCCGATGCGGGGCCGATGCGCGCAAGCGCGCGTATCGGCATCGCGCAACAAAAAACGCCGGCCTGCGGGCCGGCGTTTTTACATGCTGCTGGCGCGGCGCGACCCGCGCGCTACGGTTACTTCATCTGCACGGAACCGTTGACCGTCACCGACACGGTCGCCTTGCCGCCTTCGACCGCAATCGGTGCGCTCATCTTCGCGCTGTCCATCGGTGCGGCGGCCATCGCCATCATCCGCGGATACGGCTGCACGTTGCGGCCGCTGCCGACGTTGACGTCGCGGATCGTATAGCTGCTGTAGCCGAACGCTTTCGCCGCTTCGTCCGCGCGCGCACGGAACGACTTGATCGCTTCGGTCGTGAGCTTCTGCTCGGCCGCGCGCTGCGCTTCGGGCGACAGCGAGAACTCGACGTTCGCGACCTGCATGAGATTCGACAGCTGGCCCGCGAGCTTCGACGCCGCGGCGAAATCGCGCGATTCGAGCACGACTTCCGTGCGGCCGCGCCATGCGGAGATCTTGCCGTCGCGATCGGTGCTCGGATAGACGGAGAACGCGCCGGTGTGCGCGGATACGCCCGACACGCCCTTCGCCTGCGCGAGCGCGGCGTCGGCGCGCTGATTCAGCGCGGACGTCAGGCTGCCCGGATCCTTCGCCTGTTGCTCGTAGAACAGCGTGATGTGAATGATGTCCTGCGGCACGTCGGCGCTCGCCTGCGACGACAGCGACAGCACGCCGGCCGGTTCCGGGAAATGGGGGTTCACGGCCTGCGCGTGCGCGGCAGGCGACGCAAGCGTCAACGCGACGGGAACGGCGGCGGCGAGCGCGAGCGACAGCGCGACGGCGGACTTCTTGGTCATTGTTGGACTCTCCTTGTGCGAGGGCGCGCACGCGGTTCGCGCGTGCACGACGCGGGCTGGCCGCGCAACGAAAACGCTGCCGCACCCGATCGGTCCGGCAGCGGATGCTTAGGCTGCGCGAGCGCGTCGCGAGTTCCGCCGGGGCGGCGCGAGCTGACGGGATTTGACGTTCGACATCGTCACTTCATCAGCTTTTCGGTGATGAATTTCCATTCGGCGCGCGTGACGGGCGTGATCGACAGCCGATTGCCGCGCGCGAGCACGCGCATGTCGGCCAGCTCGTCGTGCTCGCGCAGCGCGGCGAGCGGCACGAGCGGCGTCTTCTTCACGAAGCGTACGTCGACGAGCAGCCAGCGCGGCGATTCCGGCGACGATTTCGGATCGTAGTACGGGCTCTTCGGATCAAATTGCGTGGGATCGGGGTAGGGCGTCGACGCGACTTCGGCGAGGCCCGCGATGCCCGGTTCGGGGCAGCTCGAGTGATAGAACAGCACGCCGTCGCCGATCTTCATCGTGTCGCGCATGAAATTGCGCGCCTGATAGTTGCGCACGCCGGTCCACGGCAGCGTGCGTTGCGGGGCGTGCGCGAGATCGTCGATGCTCGCTTCGTCCGGTTCGGACTTCATCAGCCAGAATTGCATGGATCGTAATCGACGCAAAAAGAGGCAGTGTGAGGGCGATCGCGATCGGCGCGTTCACGCGCGGCAGCGACAGCGTGCGTGCGCAGGCGATACGCAGACGGACCCTGAAAAAGGAAACGGCATCGGGACTCGCCCGATGCCGTTGGATAGGCCCCCGCCTTAGCCGCTAGGCCGGCATCCTGAACCTGAGGTTCAGAATTGGTCGCAGTTAGCAGCACTTCGGGTACATCAGACAGAGTGACGCGCGCGCCCGTGCTACAAATTTCCGCAACCGTGCACATGGCATTGGTTCAAGGAATATATGACCTTGGCGAACCAGGCAGGGAAGCTGACTGAACTGTGAATCGTTGCGCCAATTTGACCACCGTTGATCGTGGAGATCAAGGGGAATCGACGCATCGATTCGAAGATTTACTGCGTCTCGTGCTGTGCGAGCACCGCACCGAGTTGTTCGTTCATCTGGCGCATTGTACGCCGGATTTCCTCGGCCGGAAATGCTTCACCGTGCCGCACGCTCGTTTGCAGTCGCAGCAATTCCGATGCGAGCGACAGCGCGGCCATGACCGCGATGCGATCGGTGCCGCGCACCGAGCTGTTGGCGCGGATCTTCGACATTTCCGCGTCGACGCGCGCGACCGCTTCGAGCAGCGCCGCTTCCGTTTCGGCCGAGCAGGCGAGACGATAACTCTGACCGAGAATGGAGACTTCGATCTGCTTCGTGCTCATGCATGTTCTCCGTGGCTGGCCGCGTCGTCGCTATCGGTGCGCGCCTGCGCATCCAGCAGGTCGAGCTGATTGTCGGCTTGCTCCGCGCTCTTCGTGCGCGGCAGTTTTTCGAGGATCGCGTTCAGTTTGACTTGCGCGTCGTCGATCTTCGCCGACAGCGTGTCGCGTTCGGCCTCGAGCGCATTGCGTTCGTCGCGCAGCTGCGCGAGTTCCGCACGCACCGCTTCCGCTTCCGCGCGCAGTTGCGCGACCTGCTCCTCGAGCGCGAGCCGTTCCGAGTGATAGCGCTTGTTCAGCGAAATCAGCCGGCCAATATTTTGAGATAGGGTTTCGAGTTCGTTGAGCATCTGCTGCGTCCTCTAAAGACCCAGCATTTTAGCGCGGAATAACGCGCATTCCGACATCTGTAACGTTTCCAGTCGTAACACCCCTGCTTCTTGCCGCGAATCCGCGGATCGTGCGCGCGATTCGCGCTTGCCAGGCGCGATTCTTGACGCTCGGGCGGCCCGCTCCTAAACTGGCGCCGCCTCGGTGCTCGCGCGTGACACGCGCGGTTAAACGGGAAGCAGGAATGCGCGCGTTCGCCAGGACGCCGCTCACCTGCGCTGCCCCCGCAACGGTAAGCGGCCGCGTCGTTCGATGCAGGCCGGCTCGGGCGCGTTTCGCGTGCAATGCACGCAAGCGCGGGCCACTGCGCGTTCGTTCGCGCGGGAAGGCGAGCCGGTGCGCCGCCAGCCCGGATACCGGCCGAGGCGGGGAGCCCGTGCGGGCTTCGTGACGCGCGGCCTGCGGGGAGGCGGGACGCGCAGTGCTTCACGGGACTTTCTTCGATGCCGACCCCAATCGTCCGCCTGGCGCCGCGTGCCGCGTGCGGCTTCGCCGTTCGCTGCGGCGGCGTTCGTGCCCGCGTCTGCGTTTGCGCCGGTGCGTGTGCATGCGTGCGCGGCGGGCGCCATGGTGCGCGTCGCTCTGCGGGCGGCAGCCGCTCGCGCGCAGCGGCGCCGCAGCATCGACCTTGGCTCGCGCACGCCGCCACATGCTCGACCTGCGGCCGACGTCCGCGCGGCAGCGTCGATGCCGGCGCTTTCCTCTATATTGCGCAGATCGCGCGCGGCCGCCGCGCCGCGCACCTCGCTTCGCCAACCCGCCCGACCAGGACGATTCGTTTGCCGATCATCGTGACCTCCCGCGCCGCCGCGTCCGTGCCGGCTGCGGCCATCGCGCGCATTCGCGCACACACGCAGCGCGCGGCATGCCGTGCGCTGCGCGCCGTATGAACGCGCGTCGCGCCGCCGCGATGTGGGCCGCGCTCGCGGCCGCCGCCGCGCTGCTGCTCGTCGCGTCGCTGTCGATCGGCAGCGTGGCGATGTCGCCATGGCAGGCGCTCGCGGCGCTCGTGCCGCACGGCAGCGACGCGACGGGCGATGCCGCGCTGTTCGCCGACATCGTGCGCACGCTGCGGCTCCCGCGTGCGTTGGCCGGCTTCGCGTGCGGCGCGTTGCTCGCGCTCGCCGGCGCGCTGTTGCAGGTCCTGCTGCGCAATCCGCTCGCGGAGCCGTACGTGCTCGGCGTGTCGGGCGGCGCGGCCGGCTTCGCGCTCGTCGCGATGATTGCGGGCGGTGCGTGGTGGCTCGTCGATGCATCGGCGTTCGCCGGTGCGCTCGTGTCGATCGCGCTCGTGCTTGGCCTCGCACGTCGCGAACTGTGGCGCGGCGAATCGCGCGACGCATCGCCGCGGCTGCTGCTGACCGGCGTCGTGATCGCCGCCGGCTGGGGCGCGCTCGTCACGCTGCTGCTGTCGATCGCGCCCGATGCGCGGCTGCGCGGCATCCTGTTCTGGTTGACCGGCGATCTGAACGGCGCGAGCGCGCCATGGTTCGCGTGGGGTGCGCTGCTGCTCGCCGCGGTCGTCGCGCTGCCGGCCGCGCCGCAGCTGAACGTGCTGCTGCGCGGCGACGCGGCGGCGCTCGCGCTCGGCGTGCCGGTCGCGCGGCTGCGCGTGCGCGTCTATCTCGCCGCATCGCTCGCCGCCGCGGCCGCGGTCACGACGGCCGGCACGATCGGCTTCGTCGGCCTCGTCGTGCCGCACGCGCTGCGGCTCGCGTTCGGCAACGATCAGCGCATGCTGTTGCCCGCCGCGATGCTCGCGGGCGGCAGCGGCGTGATGGCGGCCGACCTGCTCGCGCGCAGCGCGATCGCGCCCGCGCAATTGCCGGTCGGCGTGATGACCGCGCTGATCGGCGTGCCGGTGTTCCTGTGGATGTTGCTGAGGAGGCCGACACGATGACCGCGGCCAGGTTCGATGCCGCAGAACAAGGCGCCTACGCAGCGCGCGACCTGACGCTGAAGGCCGGCGCACGCACGCTGCTCGCGGCGTTCACGCAGGCGTTCCGGCCCGGCGAAATCTGGTGCGTCGCGGGCCCGAACGGCGCCGGCAAGACGACGCTGCTCGCGACGCTCGCGGGACTGCGGCCGCCGGCCGGCGGCAGTGTCGAGATCGACGGCCGGCCGTTGTCCGCATGGCGGCCCGCGCAACTCGCGCAGCGCCGCGCGCTGATGCCGCAGCAACTGCACGACGCATTCAGCGCGACGGTGTTCGACACGGTGCTGCTCAACCGCTTTCCGTATCTCGCCGGCTGGGGCTGGGAGCGCGACGGCGACCGCGAGGCGGCGCGCGCCGCGCTCGCGACGTTCGGCCTGAGCGCGCTCGCCGGGCGCGACGTGCTGTCGCTGTCGGGCGGCGAGCGGCAGCGCGTCGCACTGGCCGCGACGCTGTGCCAGGACGCGCCGCTGATGCTGCTCGACGAGCCGCTCGCGCATCTGGATCTGCATCACCAGATCGACTGCCTGACCGCGCTGACCGACTGGGTTCACGCGCGCGCGCGCACCGTGCTGTTCTCGTGCCACGACCTGAATCTCGCGCGACGTTTCGCGACGCATGCGCTGCTGCTCGACGGCCGCGGCCGAGCATGGTCGGGGCCGGTATGCGACGTGCTCACGCCCGAACGGGCGAGCGACGCGTTCGGCTATCCGCTCGTGCTGATCCGTGAAAACGGCCGCGATGCATTGCTGCCCGCGTGGCCCGAGCGGCGCGCATGATTTCCATTGTTCCGGCGTACGGCGCAAGCCGCGCCGACGAGGCTTCCTTTCGATGACCACTCCGACCGAATTCCTTCCGCCGATCGCGCCGCTCGACGATGCGCTGCGCAAGCGCCTGCAGCACGTGATCGACCACAAGACGAAGCCGCCCGGCAGTCTCGGCCAGCTCGAGGCGCTCGCGTTGCAGATCGGGCTGATCCAGCGCACCGAGCAGCCGCGCGTGCAGCGCCCGGCGATGATCGTGTTCGCCGGCGATCACGGGATCGCGGTCGAAGGCGTGAGCCCGTATCCGCAAGCGGTGACCGCGCAGATGGTCGCCAACTTTCTCGCCGGCGGCGCGGCGATCAATGCGTTCTCGGGCGTCGCGCAAAGCGAGCTCGAGATCGTCGATGCGGGCGTCGCGTCGTCGTTGCCGGCGTCCGAGCGGCTCGTGTCGCTGCCGATCGGCCGCGGCACGCGCAATTTCGCGGTCGAGCCGGCGATGACGCGCGACGACGCGATGGCGGCGCTCGCGGCCGGCGCGGCGCGCGTGCGTCATCACGCGGCGCTCGGCACGAACGTGATCGGCTTCGGCGAGATGGGGATCGCGAACACGTCGGCGGCCGCGTGCCTGATGAGCCGGCTGCTCGATGTGCCGATCGACGCGTGCGTCGGCCGCGGCACGGGTCTCGACGATCAGGGTCTCGCGCACAAGCGCGCGGTACTTGCGCGTGCGCTCGCGCGGCACTCGCACGCGATTGCGCCGCTCGACGTGCTCGCGACGTTCGGCGGTTTCGAGATCGCGATGATGACGGGCGCGTACCTCGCGGCCGCGAGCGAGCGGATGACGATCCTCGTCGACGGCTTCATCTCGACGTCCGCGCTGCTCGTCGCCGAGCGGCTCGCGCCGGGCGTGCGCGACTACTGCGTGTTCTCGCACGCATCGCACGAGGCGGGCCACCGGCGGATGCTCGAGCATTTCGGCGCGAAGCCGCTGCTCGCGCTCGACCTGCGGCTCGGCGAAGGGACGGGTGCCGCGCTCGCGCTGCCGCTCGTGCGCGCGGCCGCCGCGTTTCTCGCCGAGATGGCGAGCTTCGAATCCGCGGGCGTCGACAATCGTGATGCGTGAGCCGGCCCGCGGCGTGCGCGCGGAAGTGCGGTACTTCTTCGTCGCGCTCGGCTATTTCACGCGCGTGCCGGTGCCGAAGGCGATCGGCTACGCGGCCGGCGATCTCGACCAGGCCGCGCGCTATTTCCCGCTCGTCGGCGCCTGCGTCGGCGCATGGGGTGCGCTCGTCTATCTCGCTGCGCTGCGCGTGCTGCCCGCGTCGATCGCCGTCGGGCTGTCGATGGCCGCGACCCTGCTCGCGACGGGCGCGTTTCACGAGGACGGTCTCGCCGACAGCTGCGACGCGTTCGGCGGCGGCTATACGCGCGACGACGTGCTGCGCATCATGCACGACTCGCGGATCGGCACGTTCGGCGCGGTCGCGCTGATCGTCGCGCTCGGCCTGAAGTGGCAGGCGCTGGCCGCGATGCCGCCGCTGCGCGCGGCGTGGACGATGATCGCCGCGCATGCGGCGAGCCGCGCGGCGGCCGTGAGCCTGCTGCTGTCGCTCGACTACGTGCGGCCCGAAGGCAAGGCGAAGCCGGTCGCGCAGCGGATGAACGCGCGCGCGGCGTGCATGGCGGCCGCATTCGGTCTGCCGTGGCTGTTCTGGCCGGACTGGCGCGCGGGCGTCGCGGCGCTCGTCGCACTCGCGCTCGTGCGCGCGTGTGCGGCGCGCTATTTCGTGAAGCGGATCGGCGGCTATACGGGCGACTGTCTCGGCTTCGCGCAGCAGGCGAGCGAGCTCGCGATCTATCTGGTGATGCTCGGATGGATGTCGTCCTGATCCGTCATCCGGCCGTCGCGGTCGCGTCGGGGGTCTGCTACGGACGCACCGACGTGCCGCTGGCCGGTTCTGCCGACGCGGCCGCGCGCCTGCTGCACGATCGGCTGACCGCGCTCGGCGCGCCGCTGCCCGCGTGCATCGGCACGAGTCCGCTCACGCGCTGCGCGACGGTCGCCGACCGGCTCGCGCACATGTGCGGCGTGCCGTGCGAACGCGACGCCGGCTGGCAGGAACTCGATTTCGGCGCGTGGGAAATGCAGCGCTGGAACGACATCGATCGTGCGGCGCTCGATGCATGGGCTGCCGATCTGATGCATGCGCGTGCGCACGGCGGCGAAAGCGTCGCGCAGTTTGCCGCACGCGTCGTGCAGCGCGCGGACGCGATCGCGCGGCTCGGCGTCCCGCAATGGATCGTCACGCATGCGGGCGTGATTCGCGCGTTCGCGGCCCATGTGCTGCGCGTGCCGCTCGACACGCTGCTCGCGCGGCCCGTGCCGACGGGCGGTGTCGTCTGGCTGCGAGCGGACGATGGCGGCGATGCGTGGGACGTCGTGCAATGGGACGACGCGTAGCGCGGTATCGGCACGGCATGCGCCGGTTCACGCGCCGGCGCGCAGAACGGCGGCCGCGATCGTCTTTCAGTGCGCCGGCCGGCGCGCGCGTGCAGCATCGAGGTCGGTACAGAGCGCGGCTGCGCCGTCCGCGATGCGCGGCGCGGGTCGCGTCAGCAGATCGCCGTCGATCGCGAACAGGTTGTTGCGCGCGACGGCCGTCATCGCGGGCCATGCACGCCAGCGTTCGAGGCTCGGCAGCGCCTGGTCCGAGCGCGTCGCGCCGCCGCTCGTCGTCACGATCGCTTCCGGATTCGCGGCAAGCACCGCTTCGTCGGTGACGGTCGGCACGAGCGGCTTCAACGACGCGAACACGTTGCGGCCGCCGCACAGCGCGATCACGTCGCTGATCAGATGCGTGCCGTTCAGCGTCATCAGAGGGCGGTCCCATGCCTGGAAGAACACCGTGACGGGCGCGCGCGCCGCGTAGCGTGCGCGCAGGGCCGCGATATCGCGCTCGAACGACGCGGCCGCCGCATCGGCGGCCGGCTGCGTGCCGAGCAGCGTGCCGAGCCGGCGCAGCGACGACGCGATGTCGTCCAGATGCTTCGGATCGCTGAAGAAGAGCGGAATGTGCAGTGCACGCAGCGCATCGGTCTGTCGCTCGGCATTGCCGTGCCGCCAGACGACGATCAGGTCCGGCCGCAGCGCGGCGATCCGCTCGAGGTCGAGCGCCTTGTTGTCGCCGACGCGCGGCACCGACTTCGCGGCCGGCGGGTAATCGCTGTACGTGACGGTGCCGACGAGCTTGGCGCCGCCGCCGGCCGCGTACAGGAGTTCGGTCACGTGCGGCGCGAGGCTGATCACGCGTTGCGCGGGCGCGGACAGCGTGACGGTCAGGCCGGCGTCGTCGCGTGCGCTGACGTCCGCGTGTGCGAGCGGCGCGTGGGCGAGCAGCGCGAGCATGGCTGCGGACAGCAGCGGGCGCAACGAGCGGGTGTTCATGCCGATGCGCGCTCCAGCGTCGGCACGCATTGCGCGAGCGCGTCGGCGATGCGCTGCCATTCGGCTTCGCTGCCCGGCAGCCCGATGCGCACGCTCGACGGTTGCGCGAAGTAGCGCGTCCAGATGCCGCGCGTCGCGAGCGCCGCATGCAGCGCCGCCGCGCGCGCGTCGTCGGTCCAGCTGTACAGCGGCGTCGCGCGCACCGCGAAGCCGTGCGCGCGCAGCAGCGCGGCGAGTCGTGCGCCGTCGGCCGCGAGCCGTTCGCGCGCGGCGGCCTGCCAGGCGCGATCGGCGAACGCGGCGGCGACCGCGTGGCGCGCGGGACCGCCGACCGTCCACGCGCCGAGCAGGGCGCGCAGCGCGCCGATTTGCGCGGGGTGTGCGAGCACGAAGCCCGCGCGGATGCCGGCGAGACCGAAGAACTTGCCGACCGAGCGCAGCACGACGAGACCGAGCCGATCGGTGTAGGGCGCGAGCGAATCGACCGCGCCGGTATCGGCAAACGCTTCGTCGACGATCAGCGTGCCGCCGCGCGCAGCGAGCTGCGCATGCCAGCCGAGCAGGCGCCCGACGGAAACCGATTCGGCGGTCGGATTGTTCGGGTTGCCGACGATCGCATGGCGCAGCGTGGCCGGCAGTGCGTCGGCGGCGATGTCGAGCGGCACGACGCGATGGCCGTGCCGCGCGAACGCGGGCGCATATTCGCCGTATGCGAGCGGTGCGACGCCGGCGTCGCCGGGCGGCAGCAGCGCAGGCAGCGCACGGATCGCGGCCTGGCTGCCGGCGACGGGCAGCACGTGCGCATCGTCGCGCACGCCGTAGTAGCGCGCGGCGCAGCCGGCGAGGCCATCGCCGTCGTCGGGCAGCCGCCGCCATGCGTCGGCCGGCACCGGCGGCACCGGGTAGCCGACCGGGTTGATGCCGGTCGACAGGTCGAGCCATGCCTCGTAGGGAATGCCGTAGCGGCGCGCGGCTTCGTGCAGATTGCCGCCGTGCGCGATCGGAGTATCAGACATGATGAGCGGCCATGACGAGCGCGGCGCTCGCGACGAGCAGCGCGAGCCACAGTGCGAGCGTGCGCGTGACGAGCGAGAGCGCGGCGACGACGTGCGCCGCCGTCGCGTGCGCGCCGGTACCGAGCGCGGGGCGATCCTCGAGCGCGCCGTGATAGACGGCCGGGCCGCCGAGCCGCACGTTCAGGCTGCCGGCGCCGGCCGCCATCACGGGGCCCGCGTTGGGGCTGTCCCAGCGGTGCGCCTGCGTGCGCCAGCAGCGCCACGCGGCGGCCGTGTCGCCGAGCAGCGCGTAGCTCGCCGCGGTCAGACGCGCGGGGATCCAGTTCAGCGCGTCGTCGATGCGGGCGGCGGCCCAGCCGAACGTGGCGAAGCGCGGCGTGCGGTAGCCCCACATCGCGTCGAGCGTGTTCGCGAGGCGGAACAGCAATGCGCCCGGGCCGCCGGCGACGACGAACCAGAACAGCGCGCCGAAGATCGCATCATTGCCGTTTTCGAGCGCCGATTCGACGGCCGCACGCGACAGCGCTTCTTCGTCGGCCGCACTCGTGTCGCGCGACACGATGCGCGCGGTCAGCGTGCGCGCCGCGTCGAGGTCGCGGCGCAGCAGCGCGGCGGCGATCGGCGCGACGTGTTCGGCGAGGCTCTTCGCGCCGAGCGCGAACCAGAGCAGCGCGACGTGCAGCGCGGCCGCGAGCGGCCACGGCAGTGCGGCCGCGAGCAGGACGGCGAGCGCGACCGGCGGCACGACGGCCGCCGCCCATGCGGCCACGCCGGCGATGCGGCCGCGCCGGCCGGTGTTCAGCGCGGCCTCGATGCGTGCCGCGAGCCGTCCGAACGCGACGAGCGGATGCCAGCCGGCCGGCTCGCCGAATACGCGGTCGACGAACGCGGCCGCGACCGCGAGCATCGCGACGATCGGCAGCGACAGCATCAGCATGTCGGCGCTCCCGGCTTGATGTCGAGCGGCAGGCCCGCGACGAGCAGCGTCACGCGCGTCGCGAGCGCCGCGATGCGCTGGTTCAGCCGCCCGAGTTCGTCGACGTAGCGGCGCGTGACCGAGCCGAGCGGTACGACGCCGAGGCCGATCTCGTTGCTGACCACGATCACCTTCGCGCGCGCGCCGCGCAGTGCCGCGTCGAGCGCATCGACGTGCGCCGCGTAGCGTGCCGCGTCGAGCGGTTCGCCGTCGGCCGGGCACAGCAGGTTCGCGAGCCACAGCGTCAGGCAGTCGACGAGCAGGCATGCGCGCGGATCGTCGAGTTGCGCGAGCGTCTCGGCGAGCGCGACCGGCGCATCGGCGAAGCCCCAGTCCGCGGGCCGGCGCGCGCGATGGTGCGCGATGCGGCTCGCGAATTCGGCATCGTCGTCCGTCGCGGCGGCCGTCGCGATGTAGGTGACGGGGCGGCCGCTGTCGGCGGCGAGCCGTTCGGCGTAGGCGCTCTTGCCCGAGCGCGCGCCGCCGAGAACGAAGGTGAGGTCGTGCGGAATCATCGCGTGATTGTAACGGCGCCGCGCGTCGCGACGCGGGCGATAATGCCGCCTTTGCGTCGCTCCGGATTTTTCTCACGATGAATGCACCCGACCTGCTGCCGCGCGGCACGCTGATGATCCAGGGCACGACGTCCGACGCGGGCAAGAGCACGCTCGTCGCGGGCCTGTGCCGCCTTGCGCGCCGCGCCGGCGTGCGCGTCGCGCCGTTCAAGCCGCAGAACATGGCGCTCAACAGCGCGGTCACGGCCGACGGCGGCGAGATCGGCCGCGCGCAGGCGCTGCAGGCGCTGGCCGCCGGCGTCGCGCCGCATACGGATTTCAATCCGGTGCTGCTGAAGCCGACCAGCGATCGCGGCGCGCAGGTAATCATCCACGGCAAGGCGCGCGCGAACCTGAACGCGCGCGCGTATCACGACTACAAGCCGGTCGCGTTCGATGCGGTGCTCGAATCGTACGCGCGGTTGCGCTCGCGTTACGACGCGGTGATCGTCGAAGGTGCCGGCAGCCCGGCCGAGATCAACCTGCGCGAAGGCGACATCGCGAACATGGGCTTTGCCGAGCGCGTCGACTGTCCGGTCGTGCTGGTCGCCGACATCGACCGCGGCGGCGTGTTCGCGCATCTCGTCGGCACGCTCGCATGCCTGTCGGACAGCGAGCGCGCGCGCGTGCGCGGCTTCGTGATCAACCGCTTCCGCGGCGATATCGCGCTGCTGGAGCCGGGCCTCGACTGGCTGCGCGCGCAGACGGGCAAGCCGGTGATCGGCGTGCTGCCGTATCTGCACGGGCTGCTGCTCGATGCTGAGGACATGCTGCCCGCGCAGGCGCGCAGCGCGGCCGCGCGCAGCGACGCGGGCGTGCTGCGCGTCGTCGTGCCGGCGCTGCCGCGCATCAGCAATCACACCGACTTCGATCCGCTGCGCGCGCATCCGCAGGTCGAATTCACGTACTGGAAAAGCGGCCCCGTGCCGAACGCCGACCTGCTGATCCTGCCCGGCTCGAAGAGCGTGCAGCGCGATCTCGCGTGGCTGCGCGAGGCGGGCTGGGAAGCGGTCATCCAGCGCCATCTGCGCTACGGCGGCAAGGTGATCGGCATCTGCGGCGGGATGCAGATGCTCGGCCGCACGCTCGACGATCCGCTCGGCCTCGAAGGCGCGCCCGGCAGCGTGCCGGGGCTTGGGCTGCTCGATTTCGCGACGACGCTGCAGCCCGACAAGACGCTGAAGAACGTGACCGGGCGCCTCGCGCTGCCGGGCGCCGCCGCGGTACACGGCTACGAAATCCATATGGGCGACACGCGCGGGCCCGCGCTCGCGTCGCCGGCCCTCGAGCTGGCGGAAGACGGCGCAGCGGCTGGTGGTATGCGTGCGGACGGCGCGCTGTCGGCGGACGGGCAGATTCTCGCGACCTACGTGCACGGGCTGTTCGACGCGCCGGACGCATGCACGGCGCTGCTCGCGTGGGCCGGGCTCGACCGCGCCGAACGGATCGATTATCCGGCGCTGCGCGAGGCGTCGCTGGAGCGGCTCGCGGACACGTTCGCCGCGCATCTGGACCTCGGCGCGCTGTACGCGGCGTTTCGCTGAGTCGCGCGGCGGCGGGCGGGAGTGGGGCTCGGAGCGGCCTAGCTTGGCTCGGTGCGGCTTGTCCCGGCTCGGCGTGGTTGGCTTGGCTCAGCCCCGCTCGGCTTGGCTTGGCTCGGCTTGGCTTGGCTTGGCTTGGCTTGGCTTGGCTTGGCTCGGCTTGGCTCGGCTTGGCTCGGCTCGGCTCGGCTCGGCTCGGCTCGGCTCGGCTCGGCTCGGCTCGGCTCGGCTTGGCTTGGCTTGGCTTGGCTTGGCCCGGCCCGGCCCGGCCTGGCCCCGCCCGGCGAGCCTCGGCGAGGCCCGGCGAGGCCCGGCGAGCGGCGGCTCGCGGCTCTGACTCGTGACTCACGGCTCATGGCTCATGGCTCATGCCCCGTGGCACCTGCCTCGATTAATTCCCATTGAGAACGAGTGAAAGCGAAACGGCGTGTTTATCCGAGAAATCGCTTCGAATAGAGTGCGATCCATTCGATCACTCACTCTCACAGGAACCCGCCATGAATTCCGATCGCCTGAACGATTTCGCCGCGACGCTGCTGCGTGTCGCACTCGGTGTGCTGTATCTCGCGCACGTCGCGCAAAAGGTATTCGTCTTCACGCTGCCCGGCACCGCGCAGTTTTTCGCGTCGATCGGCCTGCCGGGCTGGCTCGCCTATCTGACGACGCTCGTCGAGCTCGTGGGCGGCCTCGCGCTGCTCGCCGGCGTGCGCGTGCGGCTCGCCGCGCTCGTGCTGCTGCCGTTCATGCTCGGCGCGGTCTCGGCGCATCTGCCGAACGGCTGGAGTTTCGGCGCGCCGCACGGCGGCTGGGAATACCCGGCGTTCTGGGCGGTGACGCTCGTCGTGCAGGCGCTGCTCGGCGGCGGCGCGTTCGCGCTCGGCGCAGCGGGCGCCGAACCGCGACGCGCGTAAGCGACATAGGGAAGGCGTACCGGCCGCGCACGGCAGCGGATCGGTGCAACCCGTTTCGGCGATACCCGTTTTACCGATATCATCGCTCCCTGTATCCGCAATGAGCGGCGCCGGCCATGCAGCCGGCGCCGCGCGGCTTTTTCGGGGGAATTCATGACGGTCATCGTGGTGGCGAATCCGAAGGGCGGCGTCGGCAAGAGCACGCTGTCCACCAACCTTGCCGGTTATTTCGCGGCGCAGGGCGCGTGGGTCGCGCTGGCCGATCTCGACCGGCAGCAGTCCGCGCATGCGTGGCTCGACCTGCGGCCGGCCGGGCTGCCGACGATCGAGGCGTGGAATCTCGACCCGGACGCGCCGTCGAAGCCGCCGCGCGGCCTCGAATACGCGGTCATCGACACGCCGGCCGGCCTGCACGGCACGCGGCTGAACGTCGCGCTGCAGCTGGCCGACAAGGTCATCGTGCCGTTGCAGCCGTCGATGTTCGATATTCTCGCGACGCAGCAGTTTCTCGAACGCCTCGCGACCGAGAAGGCCGTACGCAAGGGCAGCGTCGAGGTCGGCATCGTCGGGATGCGCGTCGACGCGCGCACGCGTTCGTCCGACCAGCTGCACCGTTTCGTCGAGGGGCTCGGACTGCCGGTGCTCGGCTACCTGCGCGACACGCAGAACTACGTACAGATCGCCGCGCACGGCCTGACGCTCTGGGACGTCGCGAAAAGCCGCGTCGACAAGGATCTCGAGCAGTGGGGGCCGATCGTCGAATGGGCGGAGCGCAGCGCGGGGAAGGGGGCGAAGGTCGCGAAGGCGTCGTGAATGCCGGCCGGCGGCCCGAGCGCGCAGCGCCGGCCACGGCCAAAAATAAAAAGGGCTGGATGTCCGCGCGTGGCGGAGATCCAGCCCTTCGTCGTTGCGGCGGGCCGCTCAGGTCCAGGTTTGCGTCGGCACGTGATCGCGATGGCCCTTGATCTTGTTGCCTTCGTCGATGAACACGAGTTTCGGCTTCCAGCCGGCCTGCAGTTCGGCCTCCTCGACCATCGCGAACGCGGCGATGATGACCAGATCGCCGAGCTGCGCGCGGCGCGCAGCCGAGCCGTTCAGCGAGATCATCCCGCTGCCGCGCTCGCCCTTGATCGCGTACGTCGAGAACCGCTCGCCGTTGTTGATGTTCCAGATGTCGATCCGCTCGTTTTCGACGATGTTCGCCGCTTCGAGCAGGTCTTCGTCGATCGCGCACGAGCCTTCGTAGTGCAGCTCGCAGTGCGTGACGGCCGCGCGATGGATTTTCGATTTGAGCATGTGGCGCTGCATGATGTCTCCGTGATGCGTCGTGACGGGGCGCTCGGCGGCCGTCAGATTTCCAGGTTGTCGATGAGGCGCGTCGCGCCGAGCTTCGCGGCTGCGAGCACGACGAGCGGCTCGCCGGCGTCGAGTTCGGCGGCGTTCGGTGCGATCAGGTTCGCACGGCGGCGGATCGAGATGTAGTCGGGCGCCCAGCCGCGGTCCGCGAGATGGGTGCGCGCGTCGTGCTCGAGCTTGCCGAGGTCGCGTTCGCCGGCCAGCACGCGCTCGCGCACGCGCTGCAGCGTGCGCGCGAGTTCCGGCGCTTCGCTGCGCTCGGCGTCCGACAGATAGCGGTTGCGCGACGACAGCGCGAGGCCGTCCGTGTCGCGCACGGTCTCGGCTGCGACGATGTCGACCGGCAGCGCGAGTTGCTGGCACATGCGCCGCACGATCATCAGCTGCTGATAGTCCTTCTTGCCGAACACGGCCACGCGCGGCTGCACGCAGGCCATCAGCTTGGCGACGACCGTGCAGACGCCCGTGAAGAAGCCCGGCCGGAACTCGCCTTCGAGAATGCCGCCGAGATCGTCCGGCGGCTGCACGCGGTATTCCTGCGGTTCCGGATACATGTCGCGCTCGGTCGGCGCGAACAGCACGTAGACGTTTTCCTTCTGCAGCTTCTCGATGTCGTCCTGGAGCGTGCGCGGATACTTGTCGAAATCCTCGTTCGGACCGAACTGCAGGCGGTTGACGAAAATGCTCGCCACGACCGGATCGCCGTGCTGGCGCGCGAGGCGCATCAGCGACAGATGGCCTTCGTGCAGATTGCCCATCGTCGGCACGAACGCCGTGCGGTTCTGGCCGCGCAGCTGGTCGCGCAGTTCCTGGATCGAGCTGATGACTTTCATGATCGGGTAGCGAATTCCTCGCGCGTGCGCGCGTTGCCGCCGCGGCAGGCGGCGTCGGGGTCGGAGTGAAACGCGCCCGCGCGCAGACCACGCGGCGGGCGTCGGCGGATTGTAGTGGATTTGGCCGGCGGACGCACCGAAAAGGGAACGGTCGTTCTATTTCGCCGATCGCGGCCGGCCGCGCGTTATGCGGGCAGGTACGCGAGGCGCACGTAGATCGGCGCGAACGGCTCGGCCTGCGTGATTTCGACGAGCGATTCGCGCGCGAGCTCGAGCATCGCGATGAAGTTGACGACGACGACCGGCACGCCGCGCGACGTGTCGAACAGATCCGCGAACTCCATGAAGCGCGCGTTCTGCAGCCGGCGCAGGATCAGGCTCATGTGTTCGCGAACGGACAGTTCCTCGCGGGAAATCTTGTGATGCTGGACGAGCTTCGCGCGCTTGAGCACGTCGGCCCAGGCGGCGCGCAGGTCGTCCGCGTTCACGTCCGGGAAGCGCGGCGTGATGCTCTGCTCGATGTAGACCTCGGCGCGCAGGAAGTCGCGGCCGAGCTGCGGCAACTGGTCGAGGCGCTGCGCGGCGAGCTTCATCTGCTCGTACTCGAGCAGCCGGCGCACGAGCTCGGCGCGCGGATCTTCCGCTTCCTCGCCGGTATCGGCCTTCTTCACCGGCAGCAGCATGCGCGACTTGATCTCGATCAGCATCGCGGCCATCAGCAGATATTCGGCGGCCAGTTCGAGATTCGACGCGCGGATCTGGTCGACGTAGCCGAGATACTGCGCGGTGACCTGCGCCATCGGGATGTCGAGCACGTTGAAGTTCTGCTTGCGGATCAGGTACAGCAGCAGATCGAGCGGGCCTTCGAACGCTTCGAGGAACACCTCGAGCGCATCGGGCGGGATGTAGAGATCCTGCGGCAGCTTGAACAACGGCTCGCCGTACAGGCGAGCGAACGCCGCGACGCCGTCGACCGTGTCGGGCGTCGAATCGGCACCCGCGGGCGCGGCGACCGCGTCGTCCTCGCGAGCGGCGCTGGCCTCGTCGGCGGTGCTCACGTCGTCAGAAGTTCTGGTAGTAGACGTACGGCGTTTGCTTCACGCGCGACTGCTGCTGCTCGGCGCGCTCGTCGAGGTCGATCGGCTGCTTGTCCCACAGCAGCGCGCGGCCCTTGCGCTGCTCTTCTTCGAGCGTCGGCTTCTGCTGCTTGAGCTGGTTCAGGAATTGCGTGACGTCGGACTGGTACGGCATGGCTTGGCTTTCCGTTGGCATGGCGCACGACGCGCCGGGTTCTGCGATGGCGGGATTTTACCGCATCGCGGGGAACAGCCGGCGTCAATCGCGCGTCGAATCGGCGGGCCGGCGCCCGGTGCGCGGCGTCCGGCGGCGCGCACCGGGCGTTGCGCCCAAGCATCAAAGCGGCGTCCGCGCGGGCGCGGCCGCTACCCTGTGGTCAAATACAGGGTTTTCCATGAAATCGTGACAACCGAGGGCGAGGTCATATTTGGCGGGGCACGCGAACCAGCAACGACTTCCGGCGCATGACGCGGCCCGCCGCGCCTCGCGCGATCCGGCACCGCGCCGCGCCGGCGCAACCGCGCGCGCCGCGCTCGCAGGCTGTCTCGTCGCCTGTTTCGCGCTGCCGGCGCAGGCGAAGTACCAGGTCGACATCGACGCGCCGCGCGCCATCCGCAAGCTGCTGAGCGCGCATCTCGACATCGCGCGCTTCGCGAAGCGCGACGACATCACCGACGACCAGTTCGACTTCCTCGTCACCGCGACGCCGCAGCAGGTGCGCGACCTGACCGCGACGGCCGGCTATTTCTCGCCGGTCGTGCGCACCGACGTGCGCACGCGCGACGGCAAGCGCGACGTGCGCGTCGCCGTCGATCCGGGACCGCAGACGTTCGTGTCGTCGGTCGACCTGACGTTCAAGGGACCCGTCGACACCGAAGATCCGAAGCAGGAGGCCGCCACGCGTTTCGCGTTCTCGCTGAAGACGGGCGACCCGTTTACGCAGTCCGACTGGGACGGCGCCAAGAACGCGGCGCTGCGGCAGCTGCAGTCGCGCCGCTACCTCGGCGCGAAGATCGTGTCGTCCGAAGCGCGGATCGACCCGCGCACGCAGCGCGCGGCGCTCGCGGTCACGTTCGACAGCGGCCCGACGTTTACGATCGGCAAGGTCGACGTCGACGGCGTGCGCCGCTATCCGGAGCGGATCGTCACGAACGTGAATCCGCTGTCCGAAGGCGAGATCTACGACGTGCAGCGGATCAACGAACTGCAGCGGCAGCTGCAGAACACGCCGTACTACGCGAGCGTCGCGATCGACGTCGGCGACGACGTCAGCAAGCCCGAGCGCACGCCCGTACACGTGAAGGTCAGCGAGTTTCCGTACAACAGCATACGCGGCGGCGTCGGCTACGCGACCGATACGGGCCCGCACGTGCAGGGCTCGTACACATACCTCAACACGTTCGGCGCCGCGTGGCCGCTCACCGTATCGGGCCGGCTCGACCAGATCCAGCAGTACGGGCAGATCCAGCTGTCGATGCCGCCGGGAGAACGCGGCTGGACCAACAGCGTGCTCGCGTCGTACACGAACACCAACGTGTCGGACACGCGCATCTACAGTGCGCGCGTCGGTGCGCAGCGGACGCGTACCGGGCAGTTCATCGACTATGCGTACTCGCTGATGTTCTATCAGGACCGGCTCGACCAGAACAGCGCTGGCCCGACCACGAGCCGCGCGCTCGTGCCGCAGTGGGCATGGACGCGCCGCAACGTCGACGATCCGCTGTTTCCGCGCTCGGGCAACCTGATCCATGCGGAGGCCGGCTTCGCGATCAAGGGCGTGCTGACCGACCAGACCTTCATTCGCGGCTATGCGCGCGGCCAGCAGTACGTGCCGATCGGCAAGCGCGACCTGTTCGTGTTCCGCGCCGAGCTCGGCGGCGTATTCACGAGCGGCAGCTCGTCCCAGGTGCCGGCGTCGCTGCTGTTCCGCGCGGGCGGCTCGAACTCGGTGCGCGGCTACGGCTACCAGAGCATCGGCAATAGCGTCGACGGCTCGGTGCTGCCGACAAAGTACCTGATGACGGGCACCGCCGAATACCAGCACTGGTTCAACCGCGACTGGGGCGCCGCGACGTTCTTCGACATCGGCACCGCGACCGATGCGTGGGGCGAGAAGGTGTTCTATCCGGGCGTCGGCATCGGCGCGCGCTGGCGCAGCCCGGTCGGCCCGATCAACGTCGACGTCGCGTACGGGCTGCGCAACCGCAGCGTGCGTCCGTACCTGACGCTCGGCATCGCATTCTGAACGAACCGCTACACCGACGACGATCCGCATGACGAAGGACCCGAACGACACGCCGCCGCCCCACGATCCGGATTCGCCCGACGGCGCGCCGGCCGAACCGCCGCGCCCGCGGCGGCGCGGCCGTGCGCTGCGGGTGGCCGGCTGGACGCTCGTGGCGCTCGTGCTGCTCGTCGTGCTCGCACTCGCGCTCGTGTTCGCCGCGGCGACGACCGAGCGCGGCACGCGGCTTGCGTGGCAGACGGCCGTGCGCGTGCTCGGCGGCCGGCTCGCCGGCACGCTGGAGGGCGGCGCGCTCGCGACCGGCGTGCGGCTGCGCGACGTCGCGTGGACGAGCCCCGGCGGCGCGGGCACCGAAGTGCGCGTCGACCGCCTCGACGGCCGCTGGGCACTGACACGCGCGCCGCTGCGGCTGTCGATCGCGTACCTGCGCGCGGGGACGATCGACGTGCGGATCGCGCCGGGCCCGTCGACGCCGAGCGCGGCGCCGCAGGACCTGCGGCTGCCGCTGCAGCTGCGGATCGGCGATCTGCGGATCGATCATCTGGCGATCCACGAAGGCGCCTCGACGACGCAGCTCGATCGCATCGCGCTGAACGGCCGCAGCGACGGCCGCCATCACGAACTGGCGCTCGACAGCATCGATACGCCGTACGGCTCGCTGACCGCGCGTGCGAAGCTCGACGGCATGAAGCCGCTCGCGCTGACGGGCGACGCGACCTATGCGGGCAAGTTCGCCGACGAGCCGATCGATGCGCGCGCGCGCGTGTCGGGCTCGCTCGAGGCGCTGGTCGCCGACGTCGACGCGAGCGGGATGAAGCTCAACGGACGCGCGCACGTCGAGGCCGCGCCGTTCGGCACGGTGCCGCTCACGCGCGCGTCGCTCGCGTTCGATCACGTGAACCCGAAGGCGATTTCGCCGAGCGCGCCGGCCGCCGATCTCGCGGTGCGCGCCGCACTCGAGCCGGTGACGGCGCCGGCCGGTGCCGCACAGCCGCACGGCTTCGCCGTCACGGGGCCGGTGTCGATCGTGAACGCGAAGCCCGGCACGCTCGGCGATCATCTGCTGCCGATCGTCGACGCACACGCGACCGTGCATCTCGATGCGCACGCGCAGCGCATCGACGGACTCGCGCTGAAGCTGATCCGCGACGGGAGCGTGACGGGCGGCGGCACGCTGAGCGGCGGCAAGGGCCGGTTCGATCTGAAGGTCGCAAACCTCGATCTGAACGCGTTCGTCGCCGCGCTGCGGCCGATGCGGCTCGGCGGCCCGCTCGGCGTGACGCTTGCCGGCGACGCGACGACCGTCGATTTCGACCTGACCGATCCGAAGCTCGCGCTCGGCGCGCGCGCGAAGGTCGCGCTGACCGCGCAGCAGACGGTGATCAGCGAGGCGCGCGTGACGGCCGGCAAGGGACGCATCGACCTGACCGGCGCGTTCCGCCACGACGCGCATTCGAGCTACGACGCGAAGGCCACGCTGACCGCGTTCGATCCGCTGCTGCTCGCGGCGGCGAGCGCGCCGAAGGCGGGTGCCGGCACGGCGCCCGCGAAGGGCAAGGCGCCGGCCGGCCGCGGCGACACGCGCGTGAACGGCACGCTGACCGCATCGGGCGCGTTTGCGCCGCAACTGTCGACGAAGGCGACGTTCAAGCTCGGCGACAGCGTCTACGACGGCGTGCCGCTGACCGGCGCGGGCGTCGTGCAGCTCGCGGGCGCGCGCATCCTGCCGAGCAATGCGAATCTGTCGATCGCCGGCAACCGCGTCGATTTGCACGGCAGCTTCGGCGCGCCGGGCGACCGGCTCAATTTCGTCGTCGATGCGCCGCAGCTCGACCGGCTCGGCTTCGGCGTGCAGGGGCTCGTGCAGGCGCAGGGCGATCTGACGGGCAGCTTCGCGCACCCGAACGTGACGGCCACGTACAAGGCCGAGCACGTGGTCGTCGGGTCGAACCGGATCGGCGCCGCGCAGGGCCGCGCGGACATCCGCGACGGCGCGCACGGCGCGCTCGTGTTCACCGCGGACGCGAGCGACATCGCACTCGGCTCGCTGCAGCTGAAGTCGCTGCGCGCGAACCTCGAGGGCACGCGCGCGAAGCATACGTTCGACGCATCGGCGCTCGGCGCCGCCGGCGGCCGCGTGATCGACATGACGCTCGCGGCGAACGGCGGCGTGACCGAGGGCCGCGACGGCATGCGCTGGGACGGCACGGTCACGCGTCTCGCGAACCGCGGCACGCCGGCCGTCGCGCTGCAGACGCCGCTGACCGTGTCGGCCGGCACGGGCCGCGTGACGCTCGGTGCGGCGCGCCTCACGCTCGAAGGTGCGGCGATCGACCTGAAGTCGTTCGTGTTCGACCACGGCCAGATTCGTTCGGCCGGTGCGGTGAGCGGCGCATCGGTCGCGCGTTTCCTCGAAGTGCGCCAGGAACTGACGGGCGAGCGTCCGCCGGTGCGGACCGACGTCGTACTCGATGCCGACTGGGACTTTTCGCTCGGCGCGACCGCGACCGGCTATCTGCAGATGAAGCGTCGCGGCGGCGACGTGACGATCGAGACCGGCCGCGGGATCGCATCGCTCGGGCTGACCGATCTGTCGGCGCGCGCCGCGTTCGGCCCCGGCAACCGCGTGAACGTGACCGCGGCCGCGAAGGCGAACCGGATCGGCACGCTCGATGCGAACGTCGCGGTGCCGCTCGCGCCGCGCGACGGCGTGCTCGCGGTCGCCGACGACGGGCCGCTGTCGGGCCGCATCGACGCCGACATTCCGTCGCTGAAGGCGACCGGCAACCTGTTCGGCCCGAGCTACCTGCTCGGCGGGCGCGCCGCGCTGAAGCTGACGGTCGCCGGCACGCCGGCGAAGCCGAACGTGTCCGGGATGCTGACCGGCGACGATCTCTCGGCGACGCTCGTCGATCAGGGCGTGCAGCTGAAGGACGGCGTCGTGCGCGTGCGGCTCGCGGAAAACCTCGTCGAATTCCAGCAGGTCGAGTTCCACGGCGGCGACGGCACGCTGCGCGCGCTCGGTCGCGTGCGTCTGGACGGCGAAGCGCCGGACCTGACCGCGAGCATCGTCGCGGACAAGCTCGAACTGTTCGCGGCGCCGGACCGCAAGCTGTCGCTGTCCGGCAAGGCGACGGTCGCCAACGACGGGCCGCGCGGCGCGCTGTCGATCGACGGCAAGTTCGTCGTCGATCGCGCGTTGTTCGATCTGCCGGAAGAATCGGCACCGCATCTGTCGGACGACGTCGTGATCGTGCGGCCGGACGGCACGGTGCGCGGCGAAACGCAGACCGGCACCGCGGCCGCGAAGCCGCAAAAGGCCGCGGACAAGCCCGCGCCGTCGCTCGCGCCGCGCGCGAACATCGACATCGGCCTCGGCGACAACTTCCGCTTCAAAGGGCACGGCGCCGATCTCGGCCTGCGCGGCACGATCACCGTGATGAGCGCGCCGGGCGTGCCGCTGCGCGCGATCGGCAACGTGCGCGTGACGGAAGGGTCGACCTACACGTCGTTCGGCCGCAAGCTCGCGATCGAGAACGGCTTCTTCACGTTCAACGGCCCGGTATCGAATCCGGGCGTCAACATTCTCGCGATGCGGCGCAATCAGGAAGTCGAAGCGGGCGTGCAGGTGACGGGCACGATCCAGTCGCCGACGGTCAAGCTCGTGTCGGAGCCGAACGTGACCGACAACGAAAAGCTGTCGTGGCTGCTGTTCGGCCACGGCACCGACCAGGGCAACAACATCGGCCAGCAGAACACGATGACGGCCGCGCTCGCGCTGCTCGGCAGCGCGACCGGCAAGCGCGTCGCGCAGACCTTCGGGCTCGACGAATTCTCGATCGGCCGCAGCGACGTCGGGTTGACCGACCCGCAGGTCGTGCAGATCTCGAAGGCGATCAACGAACGCTTCGTGCTCGGCTACGAGCAGGGGCTGCAGTCGGCGAGCAACGCGTTCAAGGCGACGATCAACCTGACGCGTTTCTGGTCGGTGTCCGCGTACGGCGGCACGTTCCAGGGCGTCGATCTCAACTACACGCGGCGCTTCGACCGCTGGTTCGGGCGGCGCTGAGAACACGCTCGCCGGCCCGCGCTGCTGACCGACGAAAAAAAGCCCCGCACGGGCGGTGCGGGGCGGTTCGGGCGGGCGAGGCGCGCTGCTTACTTCACGCGCATGCCGGGCTTCGCGCCGCTGTGCGGCTCGAGGATATAGAGCCCCGGTTCGGCCTTCTCGTCGGCCGCCGAGGCCGCGAGCACCATCCCTTCGGACAGCCCGAACTTCATCTTGCGCGGCGCGAGGTTCGCGACCATGACCGTCAGCTTGCCGACGAGCTGCTCGGGCTGATACGCGGACTTGATCCCGGAGAACACGTTGCGCGTCTTCTCCTCGCCGACGTCGAGCGTCAGCTGCAGCAGCTTGTCCGATCCTTCGACGGCCTGGCACGCGACGATCTTCGCGATGCGCAGATCGATCTTCGCGAAATCGTCGATCGAGATCGTTGCGTCGTCGGCGCCGTTCGCGGCGGCCGGTTTCCCGGCGACCGGATTCCCGGCGACCGGTTTCGCATCGGCCTTCGCGGCTTTCGCACCTTTCGCGGCCGCGGCGCCCGCACCGCCGGCGGCCGTTGCGTCGGCCTGCAGCGAATCGCGGTTGGCGGCGAGCAGCGCTTCGATCTGCTTCGCGTCGACGCGCGTCATCAGGTGCTGGTAGGCCTTGATCGGCTGCGCGGACGACAGCGGCTTCGCGGCATCGGCCCACGCGAGCGGCGCGATGCCGAAGAACGCCTCGACCGCTTCCGCCACGCGCGGCAGCACGGGCTTGAGCGCGAGCGACAGCAGGCGGAACGCCTCGAGGCTCACGCTGCAGGTTTCGTGCAGCGCGACCGCGTTGGCCGGATCCTTCGCGAGCTCCCACGGCTTGGCGCCGTCGACGTAGGCGTTCACTTCGTCGGCGAGTTCCATCGTGTGGCGCAGCGCGCGGCCGTACTCGCGCGCCTCGTAGTGCGCGGCGATCTGCGGAATCGCTTCGCGCAGCTTCGCGACCAGCGGATGGTTCATCGCGCTGTCCTGCACACGGCCGTCGAAGCGCTTGAGCAGGAAGCCGGCCGCGCGGCTCGCGATGTTCACGTACTTGCCGACCAGGTCGCTGTTCACGCGCGCCTGGAAATCCTCGAGGTTCAGGTCGAGGTCTTCCATCGTTGCGTTCAGCTTCGCGGCGAAGTAGTAGCGCAGCCATTCGGGGTTCAGGCCGGTGTCGATATAGCTCTGCGCGGTGATGAACGTGCCGCGCGACTTCGACATCTTCGCGCCGTCGACGGTCAGGAAGCCGTGCGCGAACACGTTGGTGGGCGTGCGGTGGCCCGAGAACTGCAGCATCGCCGGCCAGAACAGCGTGTGGAAATACAGGATGTCCTTGCCGATGAAGTGGTACTGCTCGGCGCTCGAACCGGCGCGGATCCACGCATCGAAGTCGATGCCGTTGCGATCGCACAGATTCTTGAAGCTCGCGTAGTAGCCGACCGGCGCATCGAGCCACACGTAGAAGTACTTGCCCGGCGCGCCGGGGATCTCGAAGCCGAAATACGGCGCGTCGCGCGAGATGTCCCAGTCGGCGAGCTTGGCTTCGCCGGCGTCGCCGAGCCATTCGCGCATCTTGTTGGTCGCTTCCGGCTGCGCGAGGCCGCTTACCCATTCGCGCAGGAACGTCTCGCAGCGCGGGTCGGACAGGCGGAAGAAGTAGTGCTTCGACGTCTTGCGCACGGGCGTCGCGCCCGACACGACCGAATACGGGTTCAGCAGCTCGGTCGGCAGGTAGGTCGAGCCGCACACTTCGCAGCTGTCGCCGTACTGGTCCTTCGCGTGGCACTTCGGGCACTCGCCCTTGATGAAGCGGTCCGGCAGGAACATTTCCTTGACCGGGTCGTACGCCTGCTCGATCTCGCGCTCGGCGATCAGCCCGTTGTCCTTCAGCGCGAGGTAGATCTTCTCGCTCAGCTGGCGGTTTTCTTCGGAATCGGTCGAGTAGAAGTTGTCGAACGACACGCCGAAGCTGTCGAAGTCGCGCTTGTGCTCGGCCCACACGCGCTCGATCAGCTGCTTCGGGGTCAGGCCTTCCTTCTCGGCGCGCAGCATGACCGGCGTGCCGTGCGTGTCGTCGGCGCCGATGTAGTAGACCTCGTGCCCGTGCATTCGCAGCGTCCGCACCCAGATGTCGGTCTGGATGTACTCGACCAGGTGGCCGATATGGATCTGGCCGTTGGCATAGGGCAGGGCGGACGTAACGAGGATCTGGCGGCGGCCTTGCGGCGCCGCGGCCTGCACGGAAGTGAGGTCGGATGCGGACATAGGGTCTGTAGAGGAACAGCGGAAAACGACGGAAACTGCGATTCTAGCAGGGGCGCGGACCGGGCAGGCGCGGCGCCGGCGCGGGCGCGCGGCGGCTCGGCAGCCGGGCCGGCAGTGCGGTACGATGTTGCGTTGCAGCAGACGAGCGGCGGGCAAAAAAACCGGGGCGAATTCGGCCCCGGAGCAACAACGACAAGAGGAGAATGGTGACGCGCCGGTAACACCAGCCGCGTACCGTAAAGAAAGACCACGGACCGCGACAGAAGTTCGAAATTTTTTTCGATTTGTTACCGGCCGCCTCCAATCCCTTGTCCGGCGGGGCTGCGCGCGCATCCTGCGGCGCAGCCCCGCGCGTCGTGCGCGATTTACTGGTGCTGCGGCGCGCGCAGGTAGATCTCGACGCGGCGGTTCTGTGCGCGGCCGGCTTCGGTCGAGTTGTCGGCCACCGGGTTCGACGGGCCCATGCCCTGTGCCGACAGGCGGTTGCCCGCGACGCCGCGCTGCACCAGCGCGTTGACGACGCTTTGCGCGCGGTTCTGCGACAGCGTCTGGTTCAGCTGCGCGGAGCCCGTGCTGTCGGTGTAGCCGATCACCGACGCCGTCACTTGCGGGTTCTGGTTCAGCGTCGTTGCCAGGTCGTTCAGCAGCGGCGTGAAGGCCGGCGTGATCGCGTACTGGTTCGTCGCGAACGTGACCGAGCTCGGCACGTTCAGCTTCAGCGAGCCGTCCGGCTGCTCGGTGACCTGCGTGCCCGTCTGCGCAGCCGACGGCGCGAGCTTGTTCTTGATCGCTTGCCAGTTGTAACCCGTCACGCCGCCGACCAGCGCACCGACGCCCGCGCCGATCGCCGCACCCTTGCCGCCCCCGGCAAGCGCCCCGATGCCCGCGCCCAGCGCTGCACCCGTGCCCGTGCCGACGGCCGTGTTGGTGCCTTGCTGCGATGCGCAGCCCGCCAGCAGGGCGCCGGCGAGTGCGAAGACGGACAGGCGAGTCGCGATTTTCATGTTCATCTTGGATTCCTCTCTTGGTTGAACGAGTCGACAACAACAACAGTTACGGCTCCCTGCACGGCCGCCCGCAGGCCTGCGCCGGCGGCAGCCGCCGAGGCGGCCGCATGCCCTGTCCGCCAGCGTGGCTGTTCGGACAGCGCGACGCGTCAGCCTCTACAATATAGGCGGTTGGTGGCCGATTTGGCCCCATAGCGTGCCGCACGCGAAGAGTGCGCCGGCTCGCGCGTTCGCGCAATGGCATGCAACAGATTCTTTCACTTTTCTCGATATTCGCCGCGTTATTTGATATTTCTTGACGTTTGCGCGCGAAAAAAACGTTTTTGACGGAGTTTCGATGAGCATTGATCGGGCCCAAGTCGACGCCGCGCTGGCGGCTGTCGTCGACCCCAATACCGGCCGCCCGTACGCGGCGAACAAGGGCGTGCGCAACGTCGCGATCGACGGCGACGCCGTGACGGTCGACGTGGTGCTCGGCTACCCGGCGCGCAGCCAGTACGACGACGTGCGCGCGCGCATCGCGGCCGCGCTGACGGCCGTGCCGGGCGTACGCGACGCGCGCGTGGCGGTGTCGCAGGAGATCGTCGCGCACACGGTGCAGCGCGGCGTGAAGCTGCTGCCGAACGTGAAGAACATCGTCGCGGTCGCGTCGGGCAAGGGCGGCGTCGGCAAGAGCACGACGGCCGTGAATCTCGCGCTCGCGCTCGCGGCCGAAGGCGCGTCGGTCGGCATCCTCGATGCCGATATCTACGGCCCGTCGCTGCCGACGATGCTCGGCATCCACGGCCAGCGCCCCGAATCGCCGGACAACCAGTCGATGAACCCGCTCGTCGGCCACGGGCTGCAGGCGAACTCGATCGGCTTTCTGATCGAGGAAGACAACCCGATGGTGTGGCGCGGCCCGATGGCGACGTCCGCGCTCGAGCAGCTGCTGCGGCAGACGAACTGGCGCGAGCTCGACTACCTGATCGTCGACATGCCGCCCGGCACGGGCGACATCCAGCTCACGCTCGCGCAGCGCGTGCCGGTGACGGGCGCCGTGATCGTCACGACGCCGCAGGACATCGCGCTGCTCGACGCGAAGAAGGGGCTGAAGATGTTCGAGAAGGTGGGGATTCCGATCCTCGGGATCGTCGAGAACATGAGCATCCACATCTGCTCGAACTGCGGCCACGAGGAGCACATCTTCGGCGCCGGCGGCGCCGAGCGCATGGCGAAGGACTACGGCGTGACCGTGCTCGGCAGCCTGCCGCTCGACATCGCGATCCGCGAGCGCGCGGACAGCGGCACGCCGACCGTGGCGGCCGAGCCCGACGGCGCGCTCGCGCGGCGCTATCGCGACATCGCACGCGGCGTCGCGCTCGCGATTGCCGAGCGCGCGCGCGACATGACGTCGAAGTTCCCGTCGATCGTTGTTCAAAATACGTAAAACCCTTGCGGGGCGGGCCCTTCCGCTGTTTACGGCGCCGGAAGGCGCGGTATCATGGCGACTTTCCCCCGGGTCCCTTTACCCGCCCGGCACGGCTGCCGCATCGAACGGCCGCCGGCCGGCATGAGGATCGAATGAACGAACGACATCTCGGCGCGTACGCGGGCCGCGCGCGACGCGCGCTGCTGGCGGCCGCCGTGCTGGGCCTGCTGGCCGGCTGCACCTCCTTTTCCTCGTCGCACGAAAAACGCGCGGACGCGCAACTGCAGCCGACGGTCGGTTCGCAAACGCGCGGCACGGTGACGTTCGTCGAGCGCCCGGACGGCGTCCAGGTGACCTACAACCTCGTCGGCCTGCCGCCGAACAGCGATCATGCGCTGCAGGTGCACGAGCGCGGCGACTGCAATGCGGGCGACGGCTCGAGTGCGGGCCAGGTGTTCGCGCCCGCCGCCGATCGGCTGCGCGCGGGCGCGCGCGTCGCCGGCGATCTCGGCAACATCCACGCCGACGCGAACGGCGTCGCGGCCGGTTTCATCGTCGCGCCCGATCTGGCCCTCGACGGCGTGCGCTCGGCGCTGAACCGCTCGGCGCTGGTCCATCGCGACGCGAGCGACCCCGCGTTTCCGCAGCACGGCGCGGGGCCCGCGCTTGCCTGCGGCGTGATCCGGTGACGGCCGCCGCGTGCGCGCGCCGATGATCGCGTAAAATGTGCGCCTTCTGCGGCCGCCGCGTCGAACCGGCGGCCTTCGTTTTCGTTTACCGTCACGCAGCGTTTCCTGGCGCCCCGATATGAGCATCAAGTCCGACAAATGGATTCGGCGCATGGCCGAAGAGCACAAGATGATCGAGCCGTTCGTGCCCGATCAGGTCCGCGCGTCCGAGGACGGTCGCCGGATCGTCAGCTACGGCACGTCGAGCTACGGCTACGACATCCGCTGCGCGGACGAATTCAAGATCTTCACGAACATCAACTCGACGATCGTCGATCCGAAGAACTTCGACGAGGGCTCGTTTGTCGATTTCAAGGGCGACGTGTGCATCATCCCGCCGAACTCGTTCGCGCTGGCCCGCACCGTCGAATATTTCCGCATCCCGCGCACCGTGCTGACGGTCTGCCTCGGCAAGTCCACGTACGCGCGCTGCGGGATCATCGTCAACGTGACGCCGTTCGAACCCGAATGGGAAGGCTACGTCACGCTGGAATTCTCGAATACCACGCCGTTGCCCGCGAAGATCTACGCGAACGAAGGCGTCGCGCAGGTGCTCTTCTTCGAGAGCGACGAGGTGTGCGACGTGTCGTATGCCGATCGCGGCGGCAAGTATCAGGGGCAGCGCGGTGTCACGCTGCCGAAAACCTGATCTGCTTGCATAACGTCTCACCAGTTTCCGGGTGACCGCTGCGCGTGACGCGCCGCGGTCGTTCTTTTTGGAGAATCGCCCATGAAGTTTCGTTTCCCCGTCGTGATCATCGACGAAGATTTCCGCTCCGAGAACATCTCGGGCTCCGGCATCCGGGCGCTGGCCGAAGCGATCGAGAAGGAGGGCGTGGAAGTCCTCGGCCTCACGAGCTACGGCGATCTGACGTCGTTCGCGCAGCAGTCGAGCCGCGCCTCGTGCTTCATCCTGTCGATCGACGACGACGAACTCATGCTCGGCGAAATCGGCCCGGACGGCGAACTGCCCGAGCTCGCGACCGCGATCATCGAGCTGCGCGCGTTCGTCACCGAAGTGCGCCGCCGCAATGCGGACATCCCGATCTTCCTGTACGGCGAGACGCGCACGTCGCGCCATCTGCCGAACGACATCCTGCGCGAGCTGCACGGCTTCATCCACATGTTCGAGGACACGCCGGAGTTCGTCGCGCGCCACATCATCCGCGAGGCGAAGGTCTATCTCGACTCGCTCGCGCCGCCGTTCTTCAAGGAGCTCGTCAAGTACGCGGACGAAGGCTCGTATTCGTGGCACTGCCCCGGCCATTCGGGCGGCGTCGCGTTCCTGAAGAACCCGCTCGGCCAGATGTTCCATCAGTTCTTCGGCGAGAACATGCTGCGCGCGGACGTCTGCAACGCGGTCGACGAACTTGGCCAGCTGCTCGACCATACGGGCCCCGTCGCGGCGTCGGAGCGCAACGCGGCGCGCATCTTCAGCGCCGATCATCTGTTCTTCGTGACCAACGGCACGTCGACGTCGAACAAGATCGTCTGGCACGCGACCGTCGCGCCGGGCGACATCGTGCTCGTCGACCGCAACTGCCACAAGTCGATCCTGCACGCGATCACGATGACGGGCGCGATCCCCGTGTTCCTCACGCCGACGCGCAACCACTTCGGCATCATCGGCCCGATTCCGCGCGACGAGTTCAAGCCTGAGAACATCCGCAAGAAGATCGAGGCGAACCCGTTCGCGCGCGAAGCGCTGCGTCAGAACCCCGACCTGAAGCCGCGCATCCTGACGATCACGCAGAGCACCTACGACGGCGTCGTGTACAACGTCGAGATGATCAAGGACCTGCTCGGCGATCTGCTCGACACGCTGCACTTCGACGAAGCATGGCTGCCGCACGCGGCGTTCCATCCGTTCTATCGCGACATGCACGCGATCGGCGACGGCCGTCCGCGCACGGGCGCGCTCGTGTTCGCGACGCACTCGACGCACAAGCTGCTCGCCGGCATTTCGCAGGCATCGCAGATCGTCGTGCAGGATTCGGAGAACCGCACGTTCGACAAGCATCGCTTCAACGAGGCGTATCTGATGCATACGTCGACGAGCCCGCAGTACGCGATCATCGCGTCGTGCGACGTCGCGGCCGCGATGATGGAGCCGCCCGGCGGCACGGCGCTCGTCGAGGAATCGATCGCCGAGGCAATCGACTTCCGCCGCGCGATGCGCAAGGTCGACGCCGAATATGGCGACGACTGGTTCTTCAGCGTGTGGGGCCCGGAGGATCTGTCCGAAGAAGGGATCGGCTCGCGCGAGGCCTGGATGCTGAAGCCGAACGACCGCTGGCACGGCTTCGGCCCGCTCGCCGAAGGCTTCAACATGCTCGACCCGATCAAGGCGACGATCATCACGCCGGGGCTCGACGTCGACGGCGAGTTCGGCGAGACCGGCATTCCGGCCGCGATCGTCACCAAGTACCTGGCCGAGCACGGCATCATCGTCGAGAAGACGGGCCTGTACTCGTTCTTCATCATGTTCACGATCGGCATTACGAAGGGCCGCTGGAACTCGATGGTGACCGAGCTGCAGCAGTTCAAGGACGACTACGACAACAACCAGCCGCTCTGGCGCGTGCTGCCCGAATTCGTCGCGCAGCATCCGCGCTACGAGCGCGTCGGGCTGCGCGATCTCTGCACGCAGATCCACGACGTCTACCGCGCGAACGACATCGCGCGCCTGACGACCGAGATGTATCTGTCGGACATGGAGCCCGCGATGAAGCCGTCGGACGCGTTCGCGAAGCTCGCGCACCGCAAGATCGACCGCGTGCCGCTCGACGAGCTCGAAGGCCGCGTGACGAGCATCCTGCTGACGCCGTACCCGCCGGGCATTCCGCTGCTGATTCCGGGCGAGCGCTTCAACAAGACGATCGTGAACTACCTGCGGTTCGCGCGCGACTTCAACGAGCGCTTCCCGGGCTTCCATACCGACATCCACGGTCTCGTCGCGGAAGAGGTGAACGGCCGCGTCGAGTACTTCGTCGACTGCGTGCGCGACTGATGGCGGCGCAGGGACGAATCCGGGCGGTGCGCGCGGCGGCCGCCGCGCTCGCCGTCTGGGCGGTCTGCTCGGCGGCGCCTGGCCTCGCGCATGCCGAAGTCGCGGCGGCCGATCCGATCGACGTCGCGATGCGGCAGTGCCTCGCGCGGCGCGACCGGTCGTCGACGGCCGGCCAGATCCAGTGCATGAACGAAGCGCAGCAGCAGTGGCAGGCCGCGATGGACGACGCCTACGCGCGCCTGCTGAAGAATGCACCGGCCGACGCGAAGCGCGGCTGGCAGGAGAGCCAGCGGCGCTGGCTCACGTGGCGCAAGGACGAAGCGCATCTGCTGAAGGCCGTCTACGACACGACGAGCGGCACGATGTACACGATGGCGAGCGCCGACATGCAGCTGCAGCCCGTGCGCAGCCGCGCGCTCGCGCTGCGTGCGGCGGCCGAACGCTACGCGCCGCCTGCCGCGATACCGGCGGCGGTCGGAAGCGGCGCGCAGGCCGCTGCGGCACCGGCGAACGGCAAGCCGGCGAACGTCACGCGCGATGCGCCGGTCGGCCGCGTGCGGCCGTGCGACCAGGACGCCGCATGCGAGCACGCGGTGTTCGATCTGAACCGCTATTACCAGAAGCTGCGCCGCAAGATGCCCGCGCATTCGGCCGCGACGCTCGTGCGCGCGCAGCGCGCGTGGTTCGCGTTTCGCGATGCGACCGCGCCGCTCGTCGGCGAGGACGGACGCGTCGATCTGATCGGCGCACGCATCGCGACGATGAAGCGGCTGTCCGAGACGGCCGGCAACCGCTGACCGCCGCGGCTTTTTCCGGCGCGACGCGAAGCGGAACGCAAAACGAAACGCAAAACGAAACGGGCACCCTGCGGTGCCCGTTTTGCATGGCGCTCTCGCGTGCCGCGCGGTGAACCGGTGCCTACGCGAGCTGCGTATCGTGCCGGCCGAACCACGCCGGCACCAGCGCGATCGCATCGTCGAGCGACGCGAGCACGTGCAGGCTCAGCGCGACGACCTCGGGCGTCGGCGCCTTCAGATCGGGCACGGTGACGACCGACGCGCCTGCGCCGGCTGCCGACTGCACGCCGAAGTCGCTGTCCTCGAACGCGACGCACGCGTGAGCGGGCACGCCGAGGCGCTCGGCCGCGAGCCGGTACACGGCCGGGTCCGGCTTGCCGCGCGCGACCTCGGTGCCGCTCGCGATCGCCTGGAAGTACGGCAGCACGCCGACCGCGTCGAGCCGCGCGCGAATCACCTCCTGCGCGGACGACGACGCGACCGCGCACGGAATGCCGGCCTGTGCGAGCGTGTCGAGCAGCGCGAGTGCGCCGGGTTTCAGCGGGAACTTCGGATGCGGTTCGGGCGCGGCCAGCTGTTCGCGTACGCGCATGCGCACGGCGTCGAACGTGTCCGCGTCGCCGATCAGCCGCGCGAGGATCGTCTGTCCCTCGGCGAACGAGCGCCCGACGATCTGCAGGTAGTCGGCCACGGTCAGCGCGACGCCGTGCGCGTTCGACACGTCGATCCACGCGTTCATGATGGTCCGCTCCGAATCGACGAGCAGGCCGTCCATGTCGAAGAGCGCGGCGGAGAAGGTCATCGGGGGCATCCGGAAAAGGGCGGTGCGCGGCGGCGCATGCGAAAAAAAACGGACGCCGTGCAGGCGTCCGCGGTGAGGGTGCTGCGCTTACTTGCCGAGTGCGGCGCGCGCGGCCCGCGCGGCCGCACGCACCTGGTCGGGCGCGGTGCCGCCCGGGTGGTTGCGGCTCGCGACCGAGCCTTCGAGCGTCAGATAGTCGAACACGTCGTCGCCGATCAGGTGCGCGACGTTCGGCAGCTCGCGCTTCATCTCGTCGAGCGAGAGATCCGCGAGGTCGATGCCGCGGTCGTCGCAGATCTTCACGGCATGCGCGACCGCTTCGTGCGCGTCGCGGAACGGCAGCCCGCGCTTGACCAGATAGTCGGCGAGGTCGGTTGCGGTCGAGAAGCCCTGCAGCGCGGCCGCACGCATCGCGGCCGGCTTTACCGTGATGCCGGCGACCATCTCCGCGAAGATGCGCAGCGTGTCGGCGACGGTGTCGACCGTGTCGAACAGCGGCTCCTTGTCTTCCTGGTTGTCCTTGTTGTACGCGAGCGGCTGGCCCTTCATCAGCGTGAGCAGCGCCATCAGATGGCCGTTCACGCGGCCCGTCTTGCCGCGCGCGAGTTCGGGCACGTCCGGGTTCTTCTTCTGCGGCATGATCGAGCTGCCCGTGCAGAAGCGGTCGGCGATGTCGATGAAGCCGACGCGCGGGCTCATCCATAGCACGAGCTCTTCGGAGAAGCGCGACACGTGCGTCATTACGAGTGCGGCCGCGGCCGTGAATTCGATCGCGAAATCGCGGTCGGACACCGCGTCGAGCGAGTTCGCGCAGATGCCGTCGAAGCCGAGCGACTTCGCGACCGCATGACGGTCGATCGGATAGCTGGTGCCCGCGAGCGCGGCCGCGCCGAGCGGCAGACGGTTCACGCGCGTGCGGCAGTCGCGCATGCGCTCGGCGTCGCGCGAGAACATCTCGACGTACGCGAGCAGGTGATGGCCGAACGTGACGGGCTGTGCGACCTGCAGGTGCGTGAAGCCCGGCATGATCGTGTCCGCGTTTTGCTCGGCGAGGTCGATCAGCGCGCCGCGCAGATCGTTCAGCAGCCCGCCGATGCGGTCGATTTCGCCGCGCAGCCACAGACGGATGTCGGTCGCGACCTGGTCGTTGCGCGAGCGGCCCGTATGCAGGCGCTTGCCTGCGTCGCCGATCAGCGCGGTCAGGCGCGCCTCGATGTTCAGGTGGACGTCCTCGAGATCGAGCTGCCATTCGAATTCGCCACGCTCGATTTCGCCCTTGATCTGCGCCATCCCGCGCTCGATCGCGGCCAGATCGTCGGCGCTGATGATCTTCTGCGCCGCGAGCATGTTCGCGTGCGCGAGCGAGCCGGCGATGTCGACGAGCGCCAGGCGCTTGTCGAAAAACACCGACGACGTGTAGCGCTTGACCAGCTCCGACATCGGTTCCGAGAAGCGGGCCGACCAGGCCTCGCCCTTTTTGTGCAGTTGGGACGTCATGGCGATTCTTCGAGGGAGTTGGGCGGCTTGCGCCGCCGAGGAATCCCGCGATTCTAACATTCGCGCGCAGGGCCGCCGCCGCTGTCGCGGCTGCTGTCCGCCGCAGGCGCGCGTCGGTCGTTCGCGTCAGTCGCGCACCAGCACGACGAGTTTCAGATCCTCGCGATGCGCGGGCTTCAGCGTGATCTGCTGATAGACGAGCCGGCCGTCGGCCGGATGGTCGAATTCGCGCAGCCCGCCTTCGCGCTCGAATACGTCCTGCGACGCCCAGTACTGCGCGAACGCGTCGCTGCCGGCCGTCAGCGCGTCGATCAGAGCGCGCGTCGGCGCGTCGGTCAGATGACGGATCGAATCGGCGCGGAATTCGGCCGCGAGGCGCCGCGCGCGGGTTTCCCAATCGACGATCAGCGTGCGTGCGGCCGGCGACATGAACGTGAAGCGCAGCAGGTTGCGGTCGTGCTCGCCGTCGAGCCAGCCCGTAAACAGCGCGGCGGCCGGCGCGTTCCACGCGAGCGCGTTCCATTGGCGATCGAGCACGTACGCGGGCGTCGCGATCGCCGCGACGGTGGCGGCGAGCGTCGGCGGCAGGTCGCCGGCCGCGACGTCGGGCTCGGCCGGATCGCGCTGCGCGGCGAGCTCGAACAGATACGCGCGCTCGGCCTTCGACAGCTGCAGCGCGACCGCGATTCGTGCGAGCGCGTCGGCCGACGCCGACACCGGGCGCCCCTGCTCGATCCACGTGTACCAGGTCGGGCTGACGCCGCACAGCTGCGCGACTTCCTCGCGGCGCAGCCCCGGCGTGCGACGGCGCGGGCCGGGCGGCAGGCCGACTGCCTGCGGCGACAGGCGTTCGCGGTGCGCGCGAATGAATTCGCCCAGCGCGCGGGCGGGCGTCGCATCGAGCGGCGGGGTGGGAGCGGAGGACGGACGGTTCATGCGGGAAATGAGAAAAGGGGCGGCGTGCAACGTGCCGCGGGCCACGTGCGACGTACAACGGGCGCCGCACGACACGCACCGGACCGCAGCGTCACGACGATCAGACGGGTGTAACGAATACCAGAATAACTGCTTGACTTGTACTGGTACAAACGCCGCCCTATTGTAGCGATTCGCGCGCTGCGAGTCAGCGCCCGTCCCGCCCACGACAGGAGTGCACGATGAAACACCACGATCAGGTCGCCGACGCATTCGGCTCGACGGCCGCCGCCTATCTGACGAGCACCGTTCACGCGACGGGCGCCGATCTGCAGACGCTCGCCGATACCGTGCGCGCGACACCCGAGGCGGCCGTGCTCGATCTCGGCTGCGGCGCGGGCCACGCGAGCTTCGCGGTCGCGCCGCACGTGCGCGAGGTCGTCGCCTACGATCTCGCCGAGCCGATGCTCGTGACCGTCGATGCGGCCGCACGCGAGCGCGGGCTCGCGAACGTTCGCACGCGGCAGGGGCCGGCCGAGCGTCTGCCGTTCGACGCGGCGACCTTCGACTGGGTCGTCAGCCGGATGAGCGCGCACCACTGGCACGACGTGCGCGCGGCGCTCGCCGAAGTGCGGCGCGTGCTGAAGCCGGGCGGACGCGTGCTGATGATCGACATCGCCGGCAACGACCACCCGCTGCTCGACACGTATCTGCAGGCGGCCGAAGTGCTGCGCGACGCGTCGCACGTGCGCGACTATCGCGCCGACGAGTGGCTCGCGATGTTCCGCGACGCGGGCTTCGATGCGCAGGTGAAGAGCCGCTGGCGGCTGCCGATCGATTTCGATACGTGGGTCGCGCGGATCCGCACGCCGGCCGACAGCGTGACCGGCATTCGCGCGCTCTGGGCCCACGCGCCGGACGAAGTGCGCGCGTACTACGCGGTGCAGGGCGACGGATCGTTCGAACATGACGCGCTGCTGATCGACGCGCATTGAACGCGCGCGGCGTGTCGACGCGCGGCGCATCGACGCCCGACGTAGCGACGCCCGGCGCATCGACGCGCCGCGCATGAAAAAAGCCGCGACACGCGCATTCGCGTGTCGCGGCTTCGGCAGCGCAGCGCCCGCCATGCGGCGCGCGCGGCACGCGTGGGTCAGCCCGTATTGCGCAGCCCGGCCGCGATCCCGTTGATCGTCAGATGAATCCCGCGGCGCAGCCGCGCGTTCGTGTCGCCGGCGCGGTGGCGCTTGATCAGTTCGACCTGCAGGTGATTCAGCGGATCGAGATACGGGAAGCGGTTCTTGATCGAGCGCGCGAGCAGCGGATTCGTCGCGAGCCGTTCCTCGTGTCCGGTGATCTCCGCGAGCGCGTGCGACGTGCGCTCCCACTCGGCGACGATGCGTCCGAACACCGCGTTGCGCAGCTTGCGGTCCGGCACAAGTTCCGCGTAGCGCGACGCGACGGCGAGATCGGTCTTCGCGAGCACCATGTCCATGTTCGACAGCAGGTTCGCGAAGAACGGCCAGGTCTTGTTCATCTTCTTCAGCAACGCAAGCCGCTTGCTGCGTTCCGCTTCGTCGGCCGCGCCGTCCAGATACGTGGCGACCGCGCTGCCGAAGCCGTACCAGCCGGTCAGCAGCAGCCGGCACTGGCCCCACGAGAAGCCCCACGGAATCGCGCGCAGATCCTCGATCCTGCGGTTCTTCGGATCCTGCAGCTTGCGCGACGCCGGGCGGCTGCCGATGTTGAGCTCGGCGATTTCGGTGATCGGCGTCGACGCGAAGAAGTAGTCGGTGAAGCCCGGCGTTTCGTAGACGAGCGCGCGGTACGCGGCCATCGCGGTGTCGGACAGCGTCTGCATCGCGCCCTCGAACGCCGGCAGCTGCGCAGGCGCGTTCGACTGCGGCAGCAGCGACGCCTCGAGCGTCGCTGCGACGACCGTCTCGAGGTTGCGCCGGCCGATCTCGGGGTTCGCGAACTTGCTCGCAATCACTTCGCCCTGTTCGGTCAGGCGGATCTGGCCGTTTACGGTGCCCGGCGGCTGCGAGAGGATCGCCTGATAGGTCGGGCCGCCGCCGCGGCCGACCGTGCCGCCGCGGCCGTGGAACAGCCGCAGCGTGATCTTGCGCTCGCGGAACAGTTCGACGAGCGCGAGCTCGGCGCGATACAGCTCCCAGTTCGACGTCAGGAAGCCGCCGTCCTTGTTGCTGTCCGAGTAGCCGAGCATGACTTCCTGCTCGTCGCCCTGATGGTGGATCAACGCATCGACGCCCGGCAGCGCGAAATACTCGCGCATGATCCGCGACGCGTCGCGCAGGTCGGGAATCGTCTCGAACAGCGGGATCACCATCAGCGCATTCTTCGCATGGCCGTCCGGCGCGCCGAGTGCGCCTTCGAGCAGGCCGGTCTCCTTCTGCAGCAGCAGCACCTCGACGAGATCGCTGACCGTTTCCGTGTGCGAAATGATGTAGTTGCGCACCGCGCGCGCGCCGAACTGCGCACGCACTTCGCGGGCCTTTTCGAACACGCCGAGCTCGCTTTGCGCGAGCGCCGAGTATTCGATGTACGGCGAGCGCAGCGGACGCGGATCGGCCAGCGCGGCGAGCAGCACGCGCAGCTTGTCCGCCTCTTCGAGCGACGCGTAGTCGGCCACGACACCCGCGCGCGCGAACAGCTCCGCGACCACCGCTTCGTGAATGTCGGAGCTCTGGCGCAGGTCGATGCTCGCGAGGTGGAAGCCGAACACTTCGGCCGCGCGCATGAGCGGCGTGAGGCGCGGCGCGGCGAGCGACGCGCCGTGATGTTCGGCGAGCGATGCGGTCAGTACCTTCAGGTCCGCGACGAATTCGTCGGAATCCGCATACGGCGTTGCGCGCACGGGCGGGGCGCCGCGCCCTGCGCTGCGCACGGGCACCGTGCCTTCGCCGAGCCGCACGCGCGCACTTGCGGCAAGGCGCGTGTAGATGCCGATCAGCGCGCGCCGGTACGGCTCGTCGACGCGGTGCGGCGACTGGTCGGGCGACGCGGCCGCGAGCGCTTTCACCGCGTCGTTCGCGCCGACCAGCAGGTTCGACACCGACAACTCGGCGCCGAGCTTGTGCACCTGCTCGAGATAGTGCTCGAGGATCACCGCCGCCTGGCGATTGATCGCTTCGTCGAGCGTTGCGGCCGTCACGTTCGGATTGCCGTCGCGATCGCCGCCGATCCAGCTGCCCATCTGAAAGAACGCCGGCACGCGCGCCGCCAGCCCGTGCTCCGCGAGCGCGGCCTCGATGTCGCCGTACAGCGCGGGCAATTCCTCGAGGAACGTCGCGCGGTAGTAGGACAGCGCGTTCTCGATTTCGTCGCCGACCGTCAGGCGCGCGTCGCGCAGCATCCGCGTCTGCCACAGCGCGGTCACGCGCGCGCGCAGCATCGCTTCGTTGTGCTGGCGCTCGCGCGCGGTCAGTTCCTGATCGCGTTCGGCGAGCAGCCGCGCGATGTCGTGCTGCGCGTCGAGAATGCTCTTGCGCTGCACTTCGGTCGGGTGCGCGGTCAGTACCGGCACGATCAGCGCGTCGTCGAAGAAGCGCTGCAGCACGCGCTTCGATGCATTGCCGGTCGTCTTCAGCTTGTCGAGCGCGTGCGCGACCGTGCCCGGCTGCGGCGCCGAGCCCGCGAGCGCGTGGATGCGGCGGCGGCGGTTGTGGTGGCGATCCTCGGCGATGTTCGCGAGGTGCGAGAAATAGCTGAACGCGCGCACGACGCTGACCGTCTGCTCGGGCGTCAGCTTGCGCAGCTTCTTCTCGAGCGTCTGCGCGGCTTCGCGGTCGTCCTCGCGGCGGAACTTGACCGCGGTCTGACGAATCGTCTCGACGACGTCGAACACCGTGTCGCCTTCCTGCTCGCGCACGACGTCGCCGAGCAGGCGGCCGAGGAAACGGATGTCTTCGAACAGCGGACGATCCTTGTCTTCGCGCGTGCGCCCGCCCGACTTCGGCGTTGCTGCCGTGCGCGCGCTCGCCGTGCGCGTCGTGGCCGCACGTTTTGTCCGACGTATCGGGTCTTTCGGTTTCGTTGCCGGTTTCGCACGGCCGTTCGCGGCGGTGGCGACGGCGCTCGTCGGGGCGTCGGAGGAGGGCAGGGCAGCATTGCGGCGCGTCGCGCGCACCGATCCGGAAGACTTCACGATGGGTTTCCTTGGGAAAGCTCGAGTCAAAAGGAACTGCGGAAACTGCGGGAACTGCGGTCAAGCAACCAGCTACGTACGGCGCATCCGCGCATCCGCGCCGCAGGCCGCGCGAGGGCGCGGCGGCCGCGGGCGCCCGGCCCGGGCGGGCCGAAGCGTGCGTGCTACCATTGTTCGATCTTCAATCCCGTCCTTCGATGTTCCTGCAATGAATTCCGAGATTCTCGCGGCCGGGCCGCGACCGGCACAGCCGCCGGCGACGCTGACGATCGCTTCGCGCGAAAGCCGCCTGGCGATGTGGCAAGCCGAACATGTGCGTGATGCGCTGCGCAAATTATATCCAGCTTGTGACGTGAAAATCCTCGGGATGACGACGCGCGGCGATCAGATTCTCGATCGCACGCTGTCGAAGGTCGGCGGCAAGGGACTGTTCGTCAAGGAACTCGAGAGCGCGCTCGCCGACGGCCGCGCCGATCTCGCCGTGCACTCGCTGAAGGACGTGCCGATGATGCTGCCGGACGGCTTCGCGCTCGCCGCGATCATGCAGCGCGAGGATCCGCGCGACGCGTTCGTGTCGAACGACTACGCGTCGCTCGACGCGCTGCCGGCCGGCGCGGTCGTCGGCACGTCGAGCCTGCGCCGCGAAGCGATGCTGCGCGCGCGTTATCCGCACCTGCAGGTGCTGCCGCTGCGCGGCAATCTCGATACGCGGCTGTCGAAGCTCGATCGCGGCGATTACGCCGCGATCATTCTCGCCGCCGCGGGCCTGAAGCGGCTCGGTCTGGAGGCGCGGATTCGCGCGCTGCTCGACGTCGAGGACAGCCCGCCCGCAGCCGGTCAGGGCGCGCTCGGCATCGAGATCGCCGCACACCGCGCGGACGTCGCCGCGTGGCTCGAACCGCTGCACGACGCGCAGACGGCGCTCGCCGTCGAGGCCGAGCGGATGGTGTCGCGCGCGCTCGGCGGCAGCTGCGAGGTGCCGCTCGCCGCGCATGCCGTGTGGCGGGCCGGGGAGCTCTATCTGACGGGCCGCGTGTCGACGATCGACGGCTCACGCGTGCTGACGGCCGAGGAGTGCGCGTCCGTCGTGACGGTCGCCGATGCGCTCGCGCTCGGCCGCGCGGTTTCCGACGAACTCGAGGCGCAGGGCGCGCTCGAGATCGTCCGCGCACTGCTCGCCGGCTCGCAGGCCGGCAAGGGCGAGGCCTGATGGCGGGCGGCGCGCGCGCATTCACCGCCGTTCTCACGCGCCCCGACGGCCAGTCGGCCGGGCTCGCCGCGCAACTGGCCGACGCCGGTTGCGACGTGCTCGAATTTCCGCTGATCGACATCGCGCCGGTCGACGATCCGGCGCCGCTCGCGGCCGCGTTCGCCGCGCTGGCCGACTATGCGCTCGTGATCTTCGTGTCGCCGAACGCGATCGATCGTGCACTCGCGCAGTACGGCGCGATCTGGCCGAACGCTCTGCCGGTCGGCGTGGTCGGCCCCGGCAGCGTCGCCGCGCTCGAGCGTCACGGCATCGCGCCGCCCGCGTATCGCGTGATCGCGCCGCAGCCGGGCAGCGACGGCAGCGCACCGCACTACGATTCCGAAGGATTGTTCGCGAGCATCGAGGCCGCGTTCGGCGGCGCCTCGGCGCTCGCCGGCAAGGGCGTGCTGATCGTGCGCGGCGACGGCGGCCGCGAATGGCTCGCCGATCGACTGCGCGAAGCGGGCGCCGACGTGACGCTGGTCGCCGCCTACCGGCGCGTCGTGCCCGAGCCGCGCATCGGCACGTGGGAGCGCGTGCATGCGCTGCTCGGCGGCGAGCCGCACGCGTGGCTCGTCACGAGTTCGGAGGGCGTGCGCAACCTGCACGAACTCGCGCGCGCGCATCTGAACGACACCGAGATCGAAGCGCTGAAGCACGCGCCGCTCGTGACGCCGCATCCGCGGATTGAGCAGACCGCGCGCGCATTGGGTTTTGATAGGATTACGCTGACCGGCGCGGGCGATGAGCGCATCGTCCGCGCGTTTCGAACGATGGCCGACGAGGCCGTCCAACCGGCGACAGCCGCACCGGTGACTAAACGCATGACAGATACCAACGATTCCAAAAGCGTCGCTTCCCAGCCGGCCGCCGCTTCCGCGCCGCCGTCGCAACCTTCGTATACCGCGTCCGAACCGCCCGCGCGCCGCGGCGGCAGTGCGGTGCTGTGGTTCGTCGTCGTCGTGCTCGGCTGCGCGGCGGGTGTCGGCGGCTACGCGCTGAACCGCAAGATCGACCGGCTCGACGATGCGCTCGTCGCACGCCAGAAGACGCTCGACGCGCAGGTCGCCGAGACGCGCACGAAGACCGAGCAGGCGCTCGCGAGCACGCATCAGGTCGACACGCAGCTCGCGCAGCTCGACGGCAAGCTCGCCGATGCGCAAAGCGCGCAGCAGGCGCTGCAGCAGCAGTACCAGGATCTGTCGCGCAACCGCGATGCGTGGATGCTCGAGGAAGTCGATCAGATGCTGTCGAGCGCGAGCCAGCAGCTGCAGCTGACCGGCAATACGCAGCTCGCGCTGATTGCGCTGCAGAATGCCGATGCGCGGCTCGCGACGTCGCAGAGCGCGCAGGCCGTGACGGTGCGCAAGGCGCTCGCGCAGGACATCGAGAAGCTGAAGGCCGCACCGTCGGCCGATCTGACCGGGCTCGCGATCAAGCTCGACGACGCGATCGCGCGGATCGACGCGCTGCCGCTGTCCGGCGAGGCGATCGTGCCGCACGCGGCGCCGAAGGCCGCGCCTGCCGACACGGCATCGGCCGCCGCCGCAGGCGAACCGCGCTGGAAGACGTGGTGGCACGACTTCTCGTCGGGTCTGACGCAGCAGCTGAAGGGCCTCGTGCAGGTGCGCCGGATCGACAACGCGGACGCGATGCTCGCGTCGCCCGACCAGGGCTACTTCGTGCGCGAGAACGTGAAGCTGCGGCTGCTCGCCGCGCGGCTGTCGCTGCTCGCGCGCAACGAGAGCGCGATGAAGGCCGACCTGCACGCCGCGCAGGCGTCGGTCGGCAAGTATTTCGATCAGGCGTCGAAGGACACGCAGACGGTCGAGGATCTGCTCAAGCAGGTCGACGGCGCGTCGCTGACGGTCGCGGTGCCGAACCTGAACACGAGCCTGAACGCCGTTCAGCAGTTCAAGAGCCGGGGGTAACGATGACGCTTCGAGGAATCGTCTGGCTCGCGGTCCTGTTCGCGATCGCCGTCGCGCTCGCCACCGTCGGGCGTTTCGACGCCGGGCAGGTGCTGATCGTCTATCCGCCGTATCGCGTCGACGTGTCGCTGAACCTGTTCGTGATATCCGTCGTCGTGCTGTTCATCGTCGTGTATGCGTTGCTGCGCATCGTGCGCAACATCTGGCGGATGCCGCAGCGGGTCGCCGCCTATCGCGCGCGTACGCGCAACGAGAAGGCCCAGGCATCGCTGCGCGATGCGATCGCGAACCTGTACGCAGGCCGTTTCTCGCGTGCGGAGAAGGCCGCGCGCGAAGCGCTCGCCGTCGACGCGAACCAGGGCGCGGCGAGCCTCGTCGCGGCCACCGCCGCGCATCGGATGCACGAGTACACGCGCCGCGACGAGTGGCTGTCGAAGGTCGACGCGCCCGAATGGCAGGACGCGCGGCTGCTCGCGACGGCCGACATGCGTGCGGACGCGCGCGATGCCGACGGCGCGCTCGCCGCGCTCGCCGATCTGCAGGCGGGCGGCAAGCGCATTCATGCGCAGCAGGTCGCGCTGCGCGCGCAGCAGCAGCTGAAGAACTGGGCGGAAGTGCTGAAGCTCGCGAAGGCGCTCGAGAAGCGCGAGGCGCTGCATCCGGCGGCGGCCGTGCGGCTGCGGCAGCAGGCCGCCGAGAATCTGCTGCGCGAACGCCGTCACGATGCGGATGCGCTGCTCGAGATCTGGCAGTCGCTGTCGCCGGCCGAGCGGCAGTCGCCGCGCCTCGCCGATCTCGCGGCCGAGCTGCTGGTCGCGCTCGAGCGCCGTACCGAAGCGCGCCGCATCGTCGAGGATGCGCTCGCGCACAACTGGGACGCGCGTCTGCTGCGCCGCTATCCGGACACGGCCGGCGCCGATGCGCTGCCGCTGATCCAGAAGGCCGAAGGGTGGAAGAAGGATCATCCGGAGGATGCAGACCTGCTGTTCGCGCTCGGCCGCCTCTGCCAGCAGCAGCAGCTGTGGGGCAAGGCGCAGTCGTTCCTCGAGGCGGCGCTGAAGCTCGCCGACAACGAGGCGCTCAAGGTGCGCGCGCACCGCGCGCTCGCGCGGCTGTTCGAGCATCTCGGCGAAACCGACAAGGCCGCGAAGCACTACCGCGAAAGCGCGCTCGCGATCACCGTGGTGTGACGCGCGGCGTTTGCCGCTTGTGGCACGCGCAGCAAAAAACGATGCCCCGGACGCCTGACGGCTTTCGGGGCATTTTTCTTGTCGGTCGCGCGCGGCCAGGCCGCTTAGTCGCGGCTGCGGTACACCGGCATCATTTATCGACGAGCCGCTTCGGCACCGACAGCGCGAGCAGGCCGCCGAGCACGAGGAAGCCGGCCAGCATGTACATGCCCGCGTCGTTCGCGCCGGTCGCCTGCTTAAGCCAGCCCATCAGATAGGGGCTCAGGAAGCCCGCGAGGTTGCCGATCGAGTTGATCATCGCGATGCCCGCAGCGGCGGCCGCGCCGCCGAGGAACGCGGTCGGCAGGCTCCAGAACAGCGGCAGCGTCGTCAGGATGCCGATCGTCGCGAGCGTGAGGCCGAGCATCGCGAGCGCCGTCTCGTGTGCCCACACGACCGACAGCACGAGGCCGACCGCGCCGAGCGCGGCCGGAATCGCGAGGTGCCAGCGCCGTTCGCGATGCTTGTCCGCGCTGCGCGCGATCAGGATCATCGCGACGACCGCGGCCGCATACGGCACGGCCGACAGCAGGCCGATCGCGAGCGTGTCGGTCACGCCGGTCGCCTTGATGATGGTCGGCAGCCAGAAGCCGACGCCGTACAGCCCCATCACGAACGAGAAGTAGATCAGCGCCATCAGCCATACGCGCGGGCTCGCCATCACCGCGCCGAGCGGCAGGTCTTCCTTCGTCGCTTCCTCCGCGTCGACGTTGCGCGCGAGCAGCGCCTTTTCCTCGTCGGTGAGCCACGTCGCTTTCGCGATCCGGTCGTCGAGCGCGAAGAACACGAGCACGCCGGCGAGCACCGACGGAATGCCTTCGAGCAGGAACAGCCACTGCCAGCCGTGCCAGCCGCTGATGCCGTCGAACGCTTTCAGGATGAAGCCCGAGATCGGGCCGCCGATCACGCCCGACAGCGCGACGGCCGTCATGAAGAACGTCGTCATGCGCCCGCGCCGGTGCGCGGGATACCAGTAGGTCAGGTACAGGATCACGCCGGGAAAGAAGCCCGCTTCCGCGACGCCGAGCAGAAAGCGCATCACGTAGAACATCGCGGGCGTCGTCACGAACATCGTGAGGATCGAGATCACGCCCCACGTCGCCATGATCCGCGCGATCCAGACGCGCGCGCCCACCTTGTGCAGGATGATGTTGCTCGGCACCTCGAACAGGAAGTAGCCGAAGAAGAAGATACCCGCGCCGAGCCCGTACACGGTATCGCTGAGATTCAGGTCGCTCGCCATCTGCAGCTTCGCGAAGCCGACGTTGACGCGGTCGAGATACGCGACCACGTAGCAGAGCAGCAGCAGCGGCGTGAGCCGCCACGATACCTTCCGGTAGGTTGCTTCCTCGAATGCGCCGGACGAGCCCGGCAGCGACTGCGTCGATGTTGCCATGTTGTCTCCTGTCCTTGTCGTGAGCCGGCAGCGCACGGGTGCGGCGCCGGTTGTCGTGCTAGGCATTGCGGTGCAGCGATGCCGGCGCTCGCGCGCCGGGTCCGGAAGCGGCGGACGCTAGATGCAGCGGCCGCCGTCGACTTCGAGGCAGACGCCCGTGATGAATTCGGCTTCGTCGGACGCGAGATAGAGCGCCGCGTTCGCGATGTCCTGCGGCGTCGAGAAGCGGCCGAGCGGAATCGTCGCGAGGAAGCGGCGGCGATTCTCGGGCGTGTCTTCGCAGCCCATGAACTCGGTCATGAGCGCGGTCTCGCCGAGTACCGGGTTGATGCAGTTCACGCGGATGCGATCGGCGCCGAGCTCGGCCGCGAGCGACTTGCTCGCGGTGATCATCGCGCCTTTCGTGCTGTTGTACCAGACGAGGCCCGGGCGCGGCCGCACGCCGGCCGTCGAGGCGACGTTGACGAACACGCCGCCGCCCTGCGTGCGGAAATACGGCACGAAGGTCTGCACGCTCCAGAACAGGCTCTTCATGTTCACCGCGTACACGCGGTCGAACTCGGCTTCGGTCACGTCGAGCACGGGCTTGTTGCGATGCGTGGTGCCCGCGTTGTTCACGACGATCTGCACCGCGTGGAAATCGTCGAGCGCCGCCTGCAGCAGCGCGCGCCAGTCGTCGCTTTGCGACACGTCGCCCGCGACCGCGATCGCCTTGCCGCCCGCGAGCGCGATCTCGCTCGCGACACGCTCGGCCGCCGCGCCGTTCAGATCGTTGACGACGACGTTCGCGCCTTCGCGCGCATACGTCTTCGCGATGCCTTCGCCGAAGCCCGAGCCGCCGCCCGTGACGATCGCCGTCTTGCCGCTCAACCGCATGGTCTGTCTCCTGTATTCGATTCGTTGTCGTCGTATTGCTGCGCAGCCGATGCGCTGCACCGCGGCCGGCATGCACGGATGCGCGCGCCGCCGCCCGCGTGGCCGCTCAGCCGTGCCGGATCGCGATCGTCTTCAGCGCGGTGAAGCCGTACAGCGCCTCGAAGCCCTTTTCGCGACCGTGACCCGAATGCCCGGTGCCGCCGAACGGCAGCTCGACGCCGCCGCCGGCGCCGTAGTTGTTGATGAACACCTGGCCCGCGCGCACGCGCCGCGCGAGCCGCATCTGACGCGCGCCGTCGCGCGTCCAGATGCCGGCCACGAGCCCGTACGGCGTGCCGTTGGCGAGCGCGAGCGCTTCGTCTTCGTCGGCGAAGCGCATCGCGGCGAGCACGGGCCCGAACACTTCCTCCTGCGCGAGGCGATGCGACGGCGGCACGTCGCGCAGCAGCGCGGGCGCCTGGTAGAAGCCGGTTTCCGGCGCGTCCGCGACGACCTGCCCGTGCGCGGCCATCGGAATGCCGTCATGCTGCGCATCGGACAGGAAGTCCCACACGCGCTGCTGCTGCTTCGCGTTGATCAGCGGGCCGCAGTCGAGATCGGCGCGGCTCGGGCCGACGCGCAGCCCGTTGAATGCGGTCGCGAGCCGTTCGACGAGCGGCTCGTAGACTGCGCGCTCGATCAGCACGCGGCTGCCCGCCGAACAGGTCTGGCCGCCGTTCTGCACGATCGCCGACACGAGCACGGGCAGCGCCGCGTCGAGGTCGGCATCGGCGAACACGATCTGCGGCGACTTGCCGCCGAGCTCGAGCGTGACGGGCACGTGGTTCTCGGCGGCCATCTGCGCGACGAGCTTGCCGGTTGCCGGCGAGCCGGTAAACGAAATGTGGTCGATGCCCGGATGACGCGCGAGCGCGGCACCCGCCTCGTGGCCGTAACCGGTGACGATGTTCAGCGCGCCGGCCGGCAGCCCGGCTTCGGCCGCGAGCTGCGCGATGCGCAGCAGCGACAGACAGGCGTCCTCGGCCGGCTTCACGACGCACGCGTTGCCGGCCGCGAGCGCCGCGCCGACGCTGCGCCCGAAGATCTGCATCGGATAGTTCCACGGCACGATGTGGCCCGTCACGCCGTGCGGCTCGCGTATGGTCAGCACCGTGTAGCCGGCCTGATAGGGCAGCGTTTCGCCGTGCAGCTTGTCGGCGGCGCCCGCGTAGAACTCGAAGTAGCGCGCGAGCGCGGCTGCGTCGGCGCGTGCCTGCTTGAGCGGCTTGCCGGTGTCGCGCGCCTCGATCGCGGCCAGTTCGTCGAGATGATCGGCGACGCGCATCGAAAGCCGCATCAGCACGCGGCCGCGCTCGGCCGCGCTCGCGGCGCCCCACGCACCGGCGAACGCGTCGCGCGCGGCGGCGACGGCGCGCTCGATGTCCGGCGCGGTGCCGCGCGCGATCGTCGCGAACGGCTGGCCGTCGGACGGATCGATGACGGCGATCGTTTCCAGTTGCGCGGGCAACGTCCATTCGCCCGCGATGAAATGCTTTGCCTCTTCCATGCCTGCTCCTGTCGTGCCGGGCCACGTGGCGCCGGTGCCCGGCTGCGAGGCCGGTCGGTGGGTCGGAGTCGTGCTGTCGTGTCGCGGCGGCCGCGGCGGTGCCGCGCCGGATCGTGTCCGAGCGCCGGACATCGGGAACGATTATCGGCCGATCGTCGTCCGGACGCCACCGGTCGATTGGCTATAATGGCGCATTCCCTGCGGGGACGCCCGCGTCGCGCACCGGCCGCGGCGGCCCTGTCCCGACTTCCCATCGACCAACAGAGAGCGTTCATGAGCTTCAATCATGTTCCGGCCGGCAAGGACCTGCCGCAAGATTTCAACGTGATCATCGAGATTCCCGCGCAGAGCGATCCGGTGAAGTACGAGGCGGACAAGGAGTTGGGCCTCCTCGTCGTCGACCGCTTCATCGGCACCGGCATGCGCTATCCGGTGAACTACGGCTACATCCCGCAGACGCTGTCGGGCGACGGCGATCCGGTCGACGTGCTGGTGATCACGCCGTTCCCGCTGCTGGCCGGCTCGATCGTGCGTTCGCGCGCGCTCGGCATGCTGCAGATGACGGACGAGTCGGGCGTCGACGCGAAGCTGATCGCGGTGCCGCACGACAAGGTCTGCCCGATGACGGCGAACCTGAAGTCGATCGACGACGTGCCGGAGTACCTGAAGGACCAGATCAAGCACTTCTTCGAGCAATACAAGGCGCTCGAGAAGGGCAAGTGGGTGAAGGTCGAAGGCTGGGCCGGCATCGATGCCGCGCACAAGGAAATCACCGACGGCGTCGCCAACTACAAGAAGTAAGCGGCGCGCCGGCCCGGCGGCCGGTTCGCGGTGCAGGCAAACCGCGCGAGTCTCGTCACGAGGCCGCGCGGTTTTGTTTTGTGCGGACGGTTTTGCGTGGCGCGGCGGCGATGGAGCGCGCGGATGGCGGGCGCTTCGGTCCGGATGTCGGGGCTTTGGGGGCTGTTGCCGGTTGTGCGGCTTTTGCGGGCTTTGTGCTTTTTTCGGCGCGTGCCGGCGCCGGTACCTTCGTCGGCTTGGCCGTCCTTTTCGTCTTCGTCGCCTTCTCGACCTGCGGCGCTTTCGCGCTGCGGATGGCCGGGACAGGCGTTTCGGCCCCCGTGGCCTGCTGCGCGCGCGTCGCTGCGCGTGCGGCCTTCGATGGCCCGATCGCGTCGGCCGATTTCTCCACGGCAACCGATGCTTTCGCGCCACGTCGCCGGCCGGCACCCGTACGCGGAGGCTGGCCGGCCGCAACGCGCTCCACTTCGTCTTCGACCGCGAACAGCGCGGCCGGCAAGACCGACGCAAGCGTCCGGATACCGGCGGCCAGTTCGCGCTTTTGCGTGGCGGTCAGCCGTTTCACCCAGTATTCGGCCTTCGACGCGATCGACCGGTCGGGCAACGGAAACGACGCGAGCACGGCGCGCGGCTTGCGCGAGCGCGTGTAGCGCGCGCCCTTGCCGGCCGCGTGTTCGTCGAAGCGCGCGGCGACGTCGGTCGTGATGCCCGTGTAGACGCTGTCGTCGACGCATTCGATCAGATACAGAAACCAGGACATGACCAATCGGCGGAGTGCGGAACCGCAAGTGTCTCAGAAATGGCATGCGCGATCGCGGGCAAGCGGCGAAGGGTGCGAACGCGGCGCGCGCGGGGCGGGGCGACGAACGCGCGGAATCCGGCCGGGTCGCGACGTGATTGCCGATGCGTCGTTTCGTGCCACATCGCGAATCGCGGGCCTCCGTATCGCGCCGGCGCACCGATCGACCGCGCATCGACGACGTTCGCGTTGCCGCACGAACGTCGCGCCGAGACGTCGGGCGGGATGCGGCGACGCTAGCTTCGGCTGCGCCGAAACGGATCGTGCTCGCGCAATTCGTCGACGTACGCGTGGATATGCTCGGTCTCGCGTTCGAGAAAGTGCGCGACCGCGTCGGCGAAGGCCGGATGCGCGAGCCAGTGCGCGGAGTGCGTGACGGTCGGCAGAAAGCCGCGCGCGAGCTTGTGCTCGCCTTGCGCGCCGCCTTCGAACGTGTCGAGTTCCGCTTCGATGCAGAACTCGAGCAGCTGATAGTACGCCGTCTCGAAATGCAGGCAGGGCACGTGCTCGAGCGCCCCCCAGTAGCGGCCGTACAGCGTGCCGCCGCCATGCTCGCCGCGACGATAGACGGCCAGCGCGCTCGCGATCGGCTGCCCGTCGGCTTCGGCGATCACGAGCAGCAGGTTCTCGGGCATCGTCGCGCCGATCGCGCGGAAGAAGTCGAGATTCAGGTACGGGCTCGAATAGTGTTCGCGATAGGTCTGCCGGTAGCAGCGCGTGAAGAAGCGCCAGTCCGCATCGGTGATGCGCTCGCCGGTGAGCCGCCGGAACGTGACGCCCGCGTCGCGCACCTTGCGGCGCTCCGCGCGGATGTTCTTGCGCTTTTTCTGTTCGAGCGTGCCGAGGAAGTCGTCGAAGTGCCGGTAGCCGTCGTTGACCCAGTGGAACTGCACGCCTTCGCGCAGCATCATCCCCATCGATTCGAGCAGCCGCGCCTCGTCGCCGGTCGGGAACAGCACGTGCAGCGACGATGCGTCGCTCTGCTCGGCGAACGCGAGCAGCGTCGCGGCGAGACGGCGGCGCGCGTCGTCGTCGACGGCGAGCAGCCGCGTGCCCTGCACCGGCGTGAACGGTACCGCGCACAGCAGCTTCGGGTAGTACGACAGCCCGTTGCGCTGATAGGCGTCGGCCCAGGCCCAGTCGAACACGTATTCGCCGTACGAATGCTGCTTCGCATAGACGGGCGCGGCCGCCGCGAGCCGGCCCGTGCGCGCGTCGGTCAGCGTGACGAAGTGCGGCGACCAGCCGGTTTCGTCGACGGCGCAGCGCGCGACATGCAGCGCGTCGAGGAACTCGTGGCGCAGGAACGGCGTCGGCTGCGCGTCGCGCGCGAGCAGCGCGTTCCATTCGTCTGCCGCGACCTCGGCGGGGGACGACAGGATGCCCGTGCGATAATCGATGCGTTCGTGTTTCAAGCGTGAATCCGTACCGTTTGGATGTCGCCGGTTGCGTGCGCGCCCCGCGACGTTTTCGTCAGCCGTTCACCGCGCGCCGCCCGGCTGCGCCGCTCCCGTCATGAAGACCCGACTCGCTCTCGCCCAGATCAACGTCACCGTCGGCGACTTTGCCGGCAACGTCGCGCGCATCGTCGCGGCGGCCCGTGCCGCGCACGAAGATGGTGCGCACCTGATGATCGCGCCGGAACTCGCGCTGTCCGGCTATCCGCCGGAAGACCTGCTGCTGCGTCCCGCGTTCTACGCGGAAGCGGCCGCCGCGCTCGACGCGCTCGCCGATGCGCTCAAGCCGCTCGACGGGCTCGCGGTGCTGGTCGGTCATCCGCTGCGCGGTGCGCCAGGCGTCGATGGTAATGCAAACCGCCCGATCGAGCGCGGCGTGCCGCCGGTCGACACGTACAACGCGGCGTCGCTGATCGTCGGCGGCCGGATCGTCGGCACCTACCGCAAGCAGGATCTGCCGAACGCCGAGGTGTTCGACGAGAAGCGCTATTTCGCGACCGACGCCGAGCCGCTCGTCTTCGAGCTCAACGGCGTGAAATTCGGCGCGATCATCTGCGAGGATGCGTGGCACGCGTCGGCCGCGCAGATCGCGAAGGCGGCCGGCGCGCAGGTGCTGCTGATCCCGAACGGCTCGCCGTACCACATGAACAAGGAAGCGATGCGCGTCGACATCCTGCGCGCGCGGATCCGCGAGACGGGGCTGCCGATGGTGTACGTGAACCTCGTCGGCGGGCAGGACGAACTGGTGTTCGACGGCGGCTCGTTCGTGCTCGACGGGCAGGGCACGCTCGTCGCACAGATGCCGCAGTTCGACGAGGGGCACGCGATCGTCGAATTCGACGGCGCGCGGCCGCTGCCCGGCGCGATCGCGTCGCCGCTGCCGGTCGACGCGCAGGTCTATCGCGCGCTCGTGCTCGGCGTGCGCGACTACATCGGCAAGAACGGCTTTCCGGGCGTGCTGATCGGGCTGTCGGGCGGCGTCGATTCGGCGCTCGTGCTGGCCGTCGCGTGCGATGCGCTCGGGCCCGAGCGCGTGCGCGCCGTGATGATGCCGTCGCGCTACACGGCCGACATCTCGACGACGGACGCGGCCGACATGGCGCGGCGCGTCGGCGTGCGCTACGACGAGATCGCGATCGCGCCGATGTTCGACGCGTTCCGGGCGGCGCTCGCCGCCGAATTCGTGGGCCGCGCGGAAGACGCGACCGAGGAGAACATCCAGGCGCGCATCCGCGGCACGCTGCTGATGGCGCTGTCGAACAAGTTCGGCTCGATCGTGCTGACTACCGGCAACAAGAGCGAGATGGCGGTCGGCTACTGCACGCTGTACGGCGACATGGCGGGCGGCTTCGCGGTGCTGAAGGACATCGCCAAAACGCTGGTCTACCGGCTGTGCCGCTACCGGAACGCGACGTCCGACTACGGGCGGCGCGACATCATCCCCGAACGGATCCTCACGCGCGCGCCGTCGGCCGAACTGCGCGAGAACCAGACCGACCAGGACAGCCTGCCGCCTTACGACGTGCTCGACGCGATCATGCGGATGTACATGGAAGAGGACCGCCCGCTCGCCGAAATCGTCGCGGCCGGCTACGCGCCGGCCGACGTCGCGCGCGTGACGCGGCTCATCAAGCTCAACGAGTACAAGCGGCGCCAGGCGCCGATCGGGATTCGCGTCACGCACCGTGCGTTCGGGCGCGACTGGCGTTATCCCATCACGTCGCGCTTTGCCGAACGCCTTGGCGAACGCCTCGGCGAAGGCCTTGACTGAGCCGCGCGCGACGTCGGCGGCTTACAATCGGGATCGCGATTTTTCATTCCACACGAGCATTGAGGGACAACCATCATGAAACGCATCACTGCCATCATCAAGCCGTTCAAGCTGGACGAAGTCCGCGAAGCGCTCGCCGAAGTGGGGCTTACCGGGCTGACCGTGACCGAAGTGAAGGGCTTCGGCCGCCAGAAGGGGCATACCGAGCTGTATCGCGGCGCCGAATATGTCGTCGATTTCCTGCCGAAGATGAAGATCGAGGTGGTCGTCGCCGAAGCGCAGGTCGATCAGGTCATCGACGCGGTGATCGGTGCGGCGCGCACCGGCAAGATCGGCGACGGCAAGATCTTCGTGTCGGACGTCGAGCGCGTGATCCGCATCCGCACCGGCGAGGAGAACGAAGCGGCCGTCTGAGCGCCGCATCGCTTCACGGCATGGGCCGCGCAATCCGGCCCGCCAATAAAAAACGGTGCGGATACCCGATTGGGTACCGCACCGATACGCGCCTCTCGCAGCAGCGTGGAAAGCGTTGTCGAATCGTTCTTTGGACGGCGCCTGATCAGAACAGGTGCTGGATGCCGGCGTAGACGCCGGTCTGGCTGCCACCCGGATGCGGATTGCCGGTCGACACGGCCGTGCCGGCCGGGTTCGCGTTCAGGCCGAAGTTCGCCGTCGAGCTGTTGTGCACCGTCGCGACCTGCAGGTCGAACAGCGTGCGCTTCGAGATGTTGTACGAGCCGCCGACCGTATAGATGTTCGCGTTGCCGCCGCCGTGGTTCGCATTCACGTGATACACGGCTGCGATCAGTGCCGCGGCCGGCGTCGCCTGCCACGTCACGCCGCCCCAGACTTGCTGGGTGCCGGTCACGCCTGCGTTCGCTGCGGGGCCGCCGCTGCCGTCGGCGCGCGAGGCCTGGTAAGCAGCCTGCAGCTTGAACTGGCCGAGGAACACGTTCAGGCCCGCGAAATATTCGCGCGAGTAGTTGAACACGTCCGAGAAGCGGCCGTTGCTGTCGCGCGTTTCGTCATAGATGCCGCGCAACTGGAACAGCGAGTTCGTGTACGTGATCTGCGCGCCGGCTGCACGACCCGGCTGGCCGGCCGTCGTGTTGCCGTTGAAGCTGGTCGAGTTCGAGAACGAGAACTGGCCGTAGAAGTCGAGGCCGTAGAACTGCGGCGACTGATACGACACGTTGTTGCTGGTCTTGTTCCAGTTGCGGCCGCGCACGAGCGACGCGGTCGACCAGTTCGATTGGCCGAACGGGTCGAAGTCCCACACGCCGTTTGCGATCGCGAGTTCGCGACCGAGCAGCAGCGTACCGTAGCGGTCGTTGGAGATACCGACGGTCGCGAAACGATCCCAGATCGAGCCGCTGAAGCCGCCCGTCATCGTGTTGAACGCGCCTTCCAGGTGGAACAGGATCTTGTTGCCGCCGCCGATGTCTTCGGTGCCCTTCAAGCCCCACAGGCTCGTGCCCCAGTCGCCGCTTTCCGCGCGGAATTGGTGACCGTTTTGGAAGCCGTTCATGTATTCGAGGCCGGCATCCAGGCGACCGTACAGCGTCACGCTGCTCTGTGCATGCGCCGTCACCACCCCAGCAGCCATCAGCGCGGCCGCGACCAAAGCTTTCTTCATCATCTCCTCCATACCCTGTCAAAAAGTCAACCCAGACTGCACGAGATGCCCGACGCGGCGAGCGGCGGGCAAAAGCGGGATAACCAGGGAGACCTCGTGCAGGGCCGGGTCGGCGCAGCACGCGGGGCAAGCGGACGGGAGTGCCGTTGAGCGGTCCCGCGCGGCCGGGTGGGTCTGCGGGGTCTCCTTGTTGTGTCGTGAAGCTAAACTACATTTCACGCACTTCGTTTTGCTACTTTGGTTACTAATTTAGCAAAAATACAATTTTGTGGCGACGGAAATCGTTGTTTGACTAACACGTGTCGCCAAATTGCCATGCAACACGGCCCGCGACGGCCGTGCGCGCGCCGCCGATCGCCGGAAAACCCTTGTCCGACAAGGGAGACACGATTTCGGCGAATCGGGATCAAGGATTGCCAGTATTGACGTCGATAAAACGCCGGCGTAAGCGGGCAGAGCGCGGAATTGGTAAGTAATTCGTAATGATTTCCGCGGGTAAGGGATGCGCTCGCGCGTTCGGCAGCGATGTCTCGCCGCGCTCCGTGCGGCGCGCTAGGCGTGCGGCCGCGCCTCCAGCAGGCGCGCGCGAATCCAGCGGTGCGCGTCGGTGCGCGCATGCTTCGCGTGCGAGTAGACCTTCAGCGTGTAGCGCGGAATCTCGAACGGCGCGGGAAAGAGGCGGATCGGCGCGGCGTGCCGCAGCGTCTGCGCGGCGCGGTTCGGCACGGTCATCAGCAGCGCGGATTGCGCGATCATGAATGGCGCGGCCAGCACGGTCGGCAGTTGCACCGCGACGTCGCGCGCGAGGCCGAGCCGGTCCAGCACGTAATCGATCACGCCGCGCGATTCGTTCCACGGCGTGACGACCACGTGGCGCGCCGCCAGATACTGGTCGAGCGTCAGGCGTCGGCGGATCGTCGGGTGGGCGGCACTCGCGATCACGACATAGTCGTCCGAGAACCAGTCGAAGTCTTCGATACCCGGCGCATCGGCGACCGCTTCCTCGTGATAGCCGAGCGCGAAATCGATACGGCCGGCGGCCAGTTCGTCGACGGCGATCTTCCGGTCGGAATGGACGACGCGGATCCGCAGTCGCGGCGCCGCCTCCTGGATCTGCGCGACGAACGCCGGCAGCACAGCGAACGCCGTGTAGTCGGTCGCCGCGAACACGAAGGTGCGGTCGCTGTGCGCCGGATCGAAGCGCCGCGCCCGCGCGAGCCCTTTCGACATCGCGTCGAGCGCGTCGCCGGCCCAGGTCGCGATGTCCTCCGCGCGCACGGTCGGCTGCATCTCGTTGCCGAGGCGCACGAACAGCGCGTCGCCGATTGCGTCGCGCAGCCGTGCGAGCGCGTGGCTCAGCGCGGACGGACTCATCGCGAGCTCGTGTGCGGCCGCGGCCACCGAGCGGTGGCGGTACAGCGCGTCGAAGACGAGCAGCAGGTTCAGGTCGAGACGGCGCAAATCGTGATGCATGGCGTTCAGATCGGAATGAAAAAACTGCACTTCCTGCAGGCGCCACGCGAACGTAGCATGTCGGTTCGACGAGCGCCAGCGCGAATCGCGGCGCTCTCTCCGTTTTCGTCCGGGCCGAAGGAGGGCTCCTGCCGTGCAAATCGACATCCGCCGCGCGACCGTCGCCGACGTGCCGCTGATCCTGCGTTTCATTACCGAGCTGGCCGTCTACGAGAAAGCCGAGCACGAGGTCGTCGCGACGCCTGCATCGCTCGAGCGCAGCCTGTTCGGCGACGCGTCGCCCGCGCATGCGCTGATCTGCGAAGTCGACGGCGAGCCGGCCGGCTTCGCCGTGTATTTTTTCTCGTATTCGACCTGGCTCGGCCGGCAGGGGCTGTATCTGGAGGATCTGTACGTCTCGCCGCGCTTTCGCGGCGCGGGCGCCGGCCTGCGGCTCCTGAAGACGCTCGCGCGGATCGCCGTCGAGTCGGGCTGCGGCCGTTTCGAATGGAGCGTGCTCGACTGGAACGAACCGGCGATCCGCTTCTACGAAAGCGTCGGCGCGGCGCCGCAGAGCGAGTGGGTGCGCTACCGGCTGGCCGGCGACGCCTTGCGCGCATTCGCCGCCGACGCGCCGGTCGACGCCGCGTAAACGCAAAACGAGCGCCGCGCGGCGAACCGCGGGGCGCTCGTTTTGCGCGGCGGGACGCGCGGCGCGTTACTTGAGGCTGCCCGACAGGAACTGCTTCAGGCGCTCGCTCTTCGGGTTCGCGAACACGTCGGCCGGCACGCCTTCTTCCTCGACGCGCCCCTGGTGCAGGAACATCACGTGGTTCGAGACGTTGCGCGCGAAACCCATCTCATGCGTGACGACGATCATCGTGCGACCTTCCTCGGCGAGCTTCTGCATCACCTTCAGCACTTCGCCGACGAGTTCCGGATCGAGCGCGGAAGTCGGCTCGTCGAACAGCATCACGTCCGGATGCATCGCCAGCGCGCGCGCGATCGCGACGCGCTGCTGCTGGCCGCCCGACAGGTGCGACGGATACTGCTTCTCGACGCGCGGCGCGAGCCCGACCTTCTCGAGATACTCGCGCGCGCGCTCCTCGGCTTCCTTCTTCGAAATGCCGAGCACGTGCACGGGCGCTTCCATCACGTTCTCGATCACGTTCATGTGCGACCACAGATTGAAGTGCTGGAACACCATCGCGAGCTTCGTGCGTACGCGCTGCAGCTGCTTCGGATCGGCGGCGCGCAGTGCGCCCGTCTTGTCGGCCGCGGTGCGCACTTCCTCGCGGTCGACGAAGATGCGGCCCGCATTCGGCTGCTCGAGGAAGTTGATACAGCGCAGCATCGTGCTTTTGCCGGAGCCGGACGAGCCGATCACGCTGATCACGTCGCCGGCGTTCGCCTTCAGCGACACGCCCTTGAGCACCTCGTTGCTGCCGTACCGCTTGTGAAGATCGTCGACGAAAAGCTTCTGGGTCTGGGAATTCATGAATAGTCCTGCGGAAACTTACTTGCCTTGCGGGCGCAGATACGCGAGCCAGCGGCGCTCGGCGCGGCGGAACAGCCAGACGAGCGTGAAGGAGATCACGAGATAGAGCAGGGCGGCGATCCCGAATGCGTGGAACGACATGTAGGTCGCCGAGTTGACGTCGCGCGCGATCTTCAGGATGTCGGGCACGGTCGCGGTGAACGCGACGGTCGTGGCGTGCAGCATCAGGATCACTTCGTTGCTGTAGAGCGGCAGCGAGCGGCGCAGCGCGGACGGCAGGATCACGCGGCGGTACATCGTGAACGTCGACATCCCGTACGCGCGCGCGGCTTCGATCTCGCCGTACGACGTCGCCTTGATCGCGCCCGCGAAGATCTCGGTGGTATACGCGCAGGTGTTCAGCGTGAACGCGAGCAGCGTGCAGTTCATGCCTTCGCGGAAGAACGCATCGAGCATCGGCGTGCCGCGCACGACCTGCAGGCTGTACAGGCCCGTATAGCAGAGCAGCAGCTGCACGTAGAGCGGCGTGCCGCGGAACACGTAGGTATAGAGCCATACCGCGCGCGACAGCCATTTGCGCTTCGACACGCGCGCGACCGCGAGCGGCACCGACAGGCAGAACCCGAGCCCGATCGACACGACGAGCAGCCACAGCGTGATCGCGACGCCCGTGATCCGGTAGCCGTCGGTGTACAGATAGTTGCGCCAGTATTCTTGGATGAGTTCGATCATAGGTCTGCCTTGCGGACGCCGGTCGAGTAGCGCTTTTCAAGCCACATCAGCACGAAGTTCGAGATCGTCGTGATGGCGAGGTAGATCGCGCCGGCGATCAGCGTGAAGAAGAAGAACCGCAGCGTGCCCTTGCCGGCATCCTGCGACGCCTTCACGACGTCGGCGAGACCGATGATCGACACGAGCGCGGTGGACTTCACGAGCACCTGCCAGTTGTTGCCGATGCCCGGCAGCGCGAAGCGCATCATCTGCGGGAACATGATCCGCGTGAACACCTGCCAGTTCGTCATGCCGTACGCGCTGCCCGCTTCGAGCTGGCCGCGCGGCACCGACAGGAACGCGCCGCGGAACGTTTCGGTGAAGTACGCGCCGTAGATGAAGCCGAGCACGAGCACGCCGGCGAGGAACGGGTCGATGTCGATCTGATCCCAGCCGAGCGCGTCGGTCGCCATGTTCAGCCAGATCTGGATGCTGTAGAACAGCAGCAGCATCAGCACGAGATCGGGCACGCCGCGGATCAGCGTCGTATAGACGGTGCCGACGCCGTTCGCGATGCGGTTGCGGGACAGTTTGGCGGCCGCGCCGACGAGACCCAGCAGGAACGACAGCGCGAGCGAAAGCACCGCCAGTTTGACGGTTTGCCAGGTGCCTGCGAGGATCAGCGGGCCGTAACCTTGTAGAAACATATGTGGTCCCTGACGGCGCATCGGCTGCGCCGCGAAAGACGCGCCCGCCAAGCTGCGCGGAACGCCCCGTACGTATCATGCCGTCCGCCCCGGCATCGGAGCCGGGCGCGCCCGCGATACAAGCGGCGGGCGAGGAGGCGGGCGGCGCGTGGTTGACTGCCTGTACTGCGCGGGGGCGGGGCCGCCCCCGCATCCGCTGCGCCCGTCGCGGCGCTCAGCGCGCCGAGTAGACGCTGAACGAGAAATACTTGTGCGACAGACGGTCGTACGTGCCGTCCTTGTGCATGTCGGCCAGCGCCTTGTTGATGCGGATCTTCAGGTCCGTATCTTCCTTGCGCAGCCCGATCGCGGTGCCGTCCCCGATCGTCTTCGGATCCTTCACCTCGGGGCCCGCGAACGCGAAGCCCTTGCCGCGGGGCGTGCGCAGGAAGCCGTAGTCGGCCTGCAGTTCGTCCTGCAGCGTCGCGTCGAGGCGGCCCGAGCCGAGATCGGCATAGACCTGGTCCTGGTTCTGGTAAGGAACGATCGTGACGCCCTGCGGTTCCCAGTACGTCTTCGCGTAGGTTTCCTGCGTCGAGCCCTGCTCGACGCCGACGCGCTTGCCTTTCAGCGACGCGACCGTCGGCTGCAGCGGCGAGCCGGCCTTCGCGATCATCCGCGCCGGCGCGTCGTAGACCTTGTCGGAAAAGTCGATCTGCTCGCGGCGCTTGTCGGTGACCGTCAGCGACGACACGATGATGTCGTACTTCTTCGCCTTCAGCGCCGGGATGATGCCGTCGAGATCCTGCGCGACCCATACGCACTTGACGCCGATGCGCTTGCAGATTTCCTTCGTGAGATCGACATCGAAACCGACGATCTCGCCGCTCGGCGCGGTCGATTCGAACGGCGGGTAGCTCGCGTCGACGCCGATCCGCACGGTCTTCCACTCCTTCGCGAAGGCGCTGCCCGCCACGAGGGCGAGGGCGGCGCACAGGGCGGCCTTCTTCATTTCCATCCTTCTGTTGCTGACGTTCCGGGCGCGCACGCGGCCGGTCGGGCCGGGCGTCGCGGCGTATTCTAGACGGCCAAAATTCGCCGTTCGGCGCTTTGGCGGCGGCGGCCGCCGGATCGGCGGACGCCAAAAGGGCGGTATTTTACCCGAACGCGATACCCGGAAAACGGCAATCGGGCCGGCCGCGCGATTCTTTGCTTCGGCTGTTGCGGTAATCGTTCTATTGGCAACGGTCATTGCGTCGATTGCGTGCGCGAATGCAACGATGCGGTGCGTGCGCGCGGATTGTTGCCGAATCGGCGCGCCCCTACAGTGCAGCCTATCCAGAAAAACAGGTTTCACGGAGTGTCGCCTCATGTTCCAGATCCGCCGCGCCGTCGATCGCGATCAGCGCAGCTACGGCTGGCACGAATCCCGTCACAGTTTTCCGTGCGACGGCGCGGGCCGCGTGCCGCCGCGTTACGGCGCGCTGCTCGAGCTCACCGAAGCGTGCATCGCGCCGACGCGCGGGTTCGGGATGCAGCCGTACCGCGACGTCGAGATTCTGACGATCGTGCTCGACGGCGCGCTCGGCTATCGCGACACGCTCGGTAACGGCGCGATCGTGCGCGCCGGCGGCGTGCAGCGCACACGCGCGGGCGCCGGCATCATGGTCAGCGAAGCCAACGCGTCGCATGAGCGGCCGGTGCGGCTGTTGCGGATCCGGCTCGCGCCGGACGCGCGCGGCGGCGCGCCCGACTACGCGCATCGCTATTTCGCCGAGGAGGACAAGCGCGGCCGGCTGCAGCCGATCGCGTCGCCGGACGCGCGCGACGGGGCGCTGCGCGTCGACGCCGATGCACGCATCTTCGCGGCACTGATCGACGGCGACGAGCGTGTCGTCCACGCCGTGCCGGCCGGGCGCCGGGTCTACGCGCACGTCGTGCGCGGCGACGTCGAGATCGGCGGTCATCCGCTGGGTGCGGGCGACGGCGTGCGGATCGCCGGCGTCGATACCGTTGCGCTGACACAGGGGCGCGAGGCCGAGGTTCTGCTGTTCGACGTGGCCGGCCACGACGCCTGAAACGAAACAGGGGACGCCGGCCGCAAGGCCGCGTCCCCCGCGCCGCCGCGCGCGGCGGCGAGCCGGGCGCTTACTGCGCCGGCGCCGAAGCGGCCTTCGCCGCCTTCGCGGCTTCGCGATGCTGCTGCCAGCGCGCCTTCATCTGCTCGTGGCGCTGTTCCATGCGTGCGAACTGCTGCTTGAGCGCGGTGCTGACCGTGGCCTTCTGCTGGTCGTTCAGCCCGTTGTAGAACGCGAGCCATGCGGCCGACGTCTGCTCGCGCAGCTGTGCGTTCTGCTGCTCGGCCTGCTGGCGCGCCGTGTGCATCGCGTTCAGGTCGAGGATCGGCTGGTTCTGCTGCGCCTTGAATTGCTCGCGCATCTGTTCGTGGCTCTTGCGCATCGCTTCGCGGTTCTGCTTCATCGTGTTGAGCGCGGTCTGCCACTGCTGTTCCTGCGACGCGTTCAACTTCAGCTGATCGTGCAGCTTCAGCATCACGCCGAACGGGCCGCCGTCGTGATCGTGCATGTGGTGCATGCCGGGGCCGCGTTGCGGCGGCGCGTCGGCGGACTGGGCGGCATGCGCGGTGCCGAATGCGAGGGCGAGCACGGTGGCGGCCGCCATGGCCACGCGGGAAGTCTTCTTATACATTTCAGAAACTCCTTGTATTCAGAGGGTCCGGCGATGCGGCCGCGGGGCGACCCGGCTGCCGCATCCGGTAAGACGCAGGTTAGCGGCGCAGGCGCCGGCCGATGTTACGCGGGGTGGCGGCCGGGTTACCGCCCATTACAGTTCGCTTGCACGGTAACCCGCAGTAACCCTTTCGTCCCTTTGTTTCGTTCTTCGACGCCGCCCGTGCGCGGTAAACTTCGAGCCATGACTACCCAGATCCTCATCGTCGACGACGACCAAGAACTCCGCGACCTGCTGCGCGACTATCTCGTGCGCCAGGGGATGGAAGTGTCCGTGCTGCACGACGCGGCAACGCTCGAAAAGCGCCTCGAGCGCGAGCGCCCCGACCTCATCGTGCTCGACCTCATGATGCCGGGCGTGGACGGCCTCACCGCGCTGCGTCAGCTGCGCGCGTCGGGCGACGACATCCCGGTGATCATGCTGACCGCGCGCGCGGACGACGTAGACCGCATCGTCGGGCTCGAGCTCGGCGCGGACGATTACCTCGGCAAGCCGTTCAATCCGCGCGAGCTGCTCGCACGCGTGCAGGCCGTGCTGCGCCGCCGCCGCGCGACGCCGTCCGCCGCCGCCCCGGAGCAGCGCGAGCCGTTCGCATTCGGCCGCTTCGTGCTCGACTTCCAGGCGCGCACGCTGTCGATCGACGGCAAGCCGGCGACGCTGTCGAGCAGCGAATTCGCGCTGCTGAAGATTTTCGTGAACCACGCGCTGCGCACGCTCACGCGCGAGCGGCTGCTCGAGCTGCTGCACGGGCCCGAGTACGACGGTACCGACCGCGGCATCGACGTCCAGGTGTGGCGCCTGCGCCGCATCCTCGAGACCGATCCGTCGACGCCGCGCTTCATCCAGACGGTCCGCGGGCGCGGCTACGTGTTCGTGCCCGACGGCGAGGCCCATGCGCAAACCCATTGATTCGCTGTTCGGCCGGCTCGCGCTGCTTGTCGTCGGCGTGCTGCTGCTGTCGCACTTCGCGTGGTATTTCGCGATGCGGCTCGAACGCAATCAGATGCAGACGCGTTACGCGGTCGAGGAGGCCGCGTTCCTCGTCGACGCCGTGCGCCAGCACGTCGCGCGTTCGCCCGATCAGCCGCTGCCGTCGCGCGTGCGGCTCGTCGCGCCGGACAGCCCCGACGTGCCGAAGGACGACGACCCGCCGCTGCCGGCGCCGCTCAAGCGCTTTCGCGACGACGTCGGCGAGCGGATGCCGCCCGGCACGCAGGTGCGGATCGGCGCGCCGGGCCGGCCGCCCGTGCTATGGGTGAAGGAGCCGAGCGACCGTAGCTGGATCGTCGTGCCGGTGCAGCCGCTGCGGCCGCCGCGCTCGCTCGACCGGATGCTGCTGTGGCTCGGCACGATTTTCTCGGCCGGCGTGATCGCCGCGTTGTTCGCGGCATGGCAGCTGCAGCAGCCGCTGCGGTCGCTCGCACGCGCGGTCGCGCGCTTCGGCCGCGGGCAGCCTGTGCCGCCGCTGCGCGAGCGCGGCCCGCGCGAACTGCGCCAGCTCACGCACGGTTTCAATCAGATGGTCGAGCAGGTGTCGCAGGCCGAAAACGACCGCGCGGTGATGCTGGCGGGTGTCGCGCACGACCTGCGTACGCCGCTTGCGCGGATGCGGCTGCGCGCCGAAATGATGGACGATGCGCGTCTGCGCGACGGCGTCGTGCGCGATGTCGACTCGATGACGCATATCGTCGACCAGTTCCTCGTGTTCGCGCACGGCGGCGCCGACCGCAGCGAGCCGGTGCCGGTCGACCAGGCCTGCGAGCGGATCGCGCGCACCTATCGCGCGGTCGCGCCGAACGCGCCGACGGTGCAGACGCGGCTCGCCGCCGATCCCGGCTTCTGTCTGCCGACCGCGACGCTCGACCGCATCCTGTCGAACCTGCTCGACAACGCGCATGCGTACGGCGCGCCGCCCGTGCTCGTCGAAACCGCGCGCACGCCGGCCGGCTACGTGCTGGCCGTCAGCGACCATGGCAGCGGGATCGCGCCGCGCGATTTGGCGGCCGCGACGCGGCCGTTCGTACGCCTCGATCCGGCGCGCGGCGGCAACGGCCACAGCGGGCTCGGGCTCGCGATCGTCGAGCGGCTGGTGCTCAGGCTGGGCGGGACGTGCGACATCGGCAACCGTCCGGAAGGCGGGCTGCGCGTCGCGATGACGTTCCCGTTCGACGCGGTGCCGAAGGGCGAGCCGCACGCGCAGGCGGCGTAAGCGGCCGAAACGGCGCCCGGGCGGGCGCCGCGCCGCGCGGCGTCACTCGCCGAACAGCGTGCCGAGCGTCTCGGCGGCGTTGCTGTCGATCGTGTTGTAGGTCACGCTGGTGGCCTCGAAGATATAGACGGTCGTATAGCGGCCGAGGCGTTCGAGGATCTCGTCCTGCAACGATTCCGGCACGACGTTCATGTTCAGATACCATGCCGTCGACGACAGCCGCGTCTGAAACGACCCGTATTCCTGCATCAGCTCGTAGAACGCATCGGCGTCCTGATCGCGACAGACGATTACCAAGTTTCCTGCCATTCCCTTCCTCCTGCGCGTCGATCGACCCCGATGGGGCAAGCCCCGATCATACCCGCTTCGCCGTGTCCGCTTGCTGACGCCGCACACGGTTTGCGCGCGGGCCGGATCGGGCGGGTTCACGGCCGGGCCGGATCACGGCATAATTCGGGGCCTGCATGCCGGCCGGGACTGCGGCCGGGCTGCCCGACCCCGCGCGCCTGCCCGTCCGGCCGCGCGCCGGGTACGCTCCGTGCGCCGCCGCGGCGCCGCCTGCCGCCCGCAGGACGGTTGGACCTGACATACGGGTTGGTGTAGTGTCGTGCCGTCGCGGGCCGACTCGGCCGGAGCACGCGCGGCGGCGCAGCTTGCACGCAGCGCGCCGCGCCTGCGTGAGATCGTGAGTCAACCGAATTACCGCGCCCGTGCGCTTAGCCATGAATCAACATCGTCTGCCGGCTTCGTTCGGCCTAACCGGAGAGGGCGCCTGATGGACGTCGGATTCGATCCGAACCGGACCGCCAACGCGTCCGCGTGGCGCGTCCTGCCGAACCGGTGGGACTTTATCGCGTTTCCGCTGATCATCTGCCTGATCGCGATGGCCGTTGTCGGCTTCCACGAGACGATGGCGCCGATCGGCACGCTGCAGTCGCAGAAGATCTCGCTCGATCCGTCGAACCTGCCCGAATATGCGCTGCGCACGACGCTGCGGATGCTTGCCGCGATGGTCGCGTCGCTCGCGTTCACGCTCGTGTACGGCACGCTCGCCGCGAAAAGCCGCCGCGCCGGCATGGTGCTGATCCCGATCCTCGACATCCTGCAGTCGGTGCCGGTGCTCGGCTATATCTCGTTTACGGTCACGTTCTTCCTCGCGCTGTTCCCGAGCCGCGTGCTCGGCGCCGAACTCGCGGCGATCTTCGCGATCTTCACGAGCCAGGCGTGGAACATGACGTTCAGCTTCTACCAGTCGCTGCGCACGGTGCCGCGCGATCTCGACGAGGTGTCACGCGGCTTTCACCTGACCGGCTGGCAGCGCTTCTGGAAGCTCGAGGTGCCGTTCTCGATGCCGGGGCTGGTCTGGAACATGATGATGTCGATGTCGGGCGGCTGGTTCTTCGTCGTCGCGTCGGAGGCGATCACGGTCGGCAACCACACGATCACGCTGCCGGGCATCGGCGCGTACCTCGCGGAGGCGATCGTCGAGCGCAATCTCGGCGCGGTCGGCTGGGTGATTCTCGCGATGACGGTCGTGATCCTCGCCTACGACCAGCTGCTGTTCCGGCCGCTCGTCGCGTGGGCCGACAAGTTCCGCATGGAGAACACGAGCTCGGGCAACGCGCCGGAATCGTGGCTGCTCGATCTCGTGCGCCGCACGCGGCTGATCCATCAGCTGCTCGTGCCGGCCGGCTGGCTGTTCGCGAAGGCCGCGCGCATTCCGCTGCGCCTTTCGCCGACGCGCGCGATGCGCTTCACGCTGCCGCGCGTCGAGAAGAAGGCGTCGCGCGTCGCGGACGTCACATGGGCCGTCGTCGTGCTGCTCGCGACTGCCTACGTGCTGTGGCGCGTGATGAGCTTCGTCGCGACCGGCGTGACGATGGACGAGGTCGGCCATGTGTTCGTGCTCGGGCTGATCACGCTGTTGCGCGTGGTCGTGCTGATCGCGATCGCATCGGTGGTGTGGGTGCCGATCGGCGTATGGATCGGGCTGCGTCCGGCGCTCGCCGAGAAGATGCAGCCGCTCGCGCAGTTTCTCGCCGCGTTTCCGGCGAACCTGCTGTTCCCGGTGTTCGTGATCGTGATCGCGCGCTTTCACCTGAACGCGGACATCTGGCTGTCGCCGCTGATCGTGCTCGGCACGCAGTGGTATATCCTGTTCAACGTGATCGCCGGCGCGACGTCCTATCCGAACGACTATCGCGAGGCGGCGACGAACTTCCGGATTCGCGGCTGGCAATGGTGGCGGCAGGCGATTCTTCCGGGCATCTTCCCTTACTACGTGACGGGCGCGATCACGGCGTCGGGCGGCGCGTGGAACGCGAGCATCGTGTCGGAAGCCGTGCAGTGGGGCGACACGAAAGTCGTTGCGCACGGCCTCGGCGCGTATATCGCGCAAATGACCGCGGCCGGCGATTTCCCGAAGATCATCCTCGGCATCGCCGTGATGTCGCTGTTCGTCACGCTGTTCAACCGCCTGCTGTGGCGCCCGCTGTATGCCTTCGCCGAAGCGAAGCTGCGGCTCGACTGAGACTGATTGAGAGCGAAACGCGATGCACAATCCGAATGCTGTAAACGCCCCCGTTCAGACGCCCCAGCCGCCGCGCATCGGCGAAGAAATCCTGCGCGTCGAGCACGTTTGCCGCGGCTTCAACAAGACGCAGGGCGAACTGCTCGTGCTCGACGACGCGAACCTGTCGCTGCGCGAAGGCGAAATTGTCGGGCTGCTCGGCCGTTCCGGTTCCGGCAAGTCGACGCTGCTGCGCATCATCGCGGGGCTGATCGAGCCGACCGGCGGCGAAGTCACGTATCTCGGCAAGCCGTTGCGCGGGCCGGCCGAAGGCGTCGCGATGGTGTTCCAGACGTTCGCGCTGTTCCCGTGGCTCACCGTGCTGCAGAACGTCGAGGCCGGCCTCGAGGCGCTCGGCGTCGGCGCCCGCGAGCGGCGCGAGCGCGCACTCGCCGCGATCGACCTGATCGGCCTCGACGGCTTCGAGAACGCGTATCCGCGCGAGCTGTCGGGCGGCATGCGCCAGCGCGTGGGCTTTGCGCGCGCGCTCGTCGTCGATCCGACGATCCTGCTGATGGACGAGCCGTTCTCCGCGCTCGACGTGCTGACGGCCGAGACGCTGCGTACCGATCTGCTCGATCTGTGGACGCAGGGCCGCATGCCGATCAAGTCGGTGCTGATCGTCACGCACAACATCGAGGAAGCGGTGTTCATGTGCGACCGGATTCTGGTGCTGTCGTCGAATCCGGGGCGCGTGATCGCCGAGATCAAGGTGCCGTTCAAGCATCCGCGCAACCGGCTGGATCCGGCATTCCGCAAGCTCGTCGACGACATCTACGCGAAGATGACCGCGCGCCAGATCGGCGAGGCGACGAAGAAGGGGCTCGAGCTGGGCAGCTGGCTGCCGCAGGTGTCGACGAACCTGATGGCGGGCCTGATCGAAACGCTCGCGATGGCGCCGTATCACGGCCGCGCCGATATGCCCGAGATCGCGCGCTCGCTGCATCTGGAGGTGGACGATCTGTTCCCGATCGCGGAAGTGCTGCAGCATCTGGGCTTTGCCGACGTGCGCGAAGGCGACGTGTTCCTGACGCCGCCGGGGCGCGTGTTCGCGGAATTCGGCACGCAGGAGCGCAAGCTGATGTTCGCGGACCATCTGCTCAAGCACGTGCCGCTGGCCGCGCGGATCAAGAAGGTGCTGAACGAGCGCCCGGGCCATCGCGCGCCGCGTGTGCGCTTCGAGCAGGAGCTGGAGGATTTCCTGTCGGACGGCGCGGCGGAGGAAACGCTCGACGCGGTGATCGACTGGGGGCGGTACGGCGAGATCTTCTCGTATAACGATCAGACGGAGATCTTCAGTCTCGAGGACGTCGAGTCCTGAAGACTGCGGATGGATGAATATGGAGCGGCATCCATGTAAGCGAAAAAATCAATAGAAAACAATGTCTAACGTGACGGCGTCCCGATTTTTACGTTGACTTAGATACCTTTATGTTCGCACAATTTGCCTACATGGTGCCTACTTGGGGCTGGAATGGCAAAGCAAAGTTTTACAGCGGCACGGGTTGAGGGCTTCGGGTGTGAGCCAGGAAAGCAGCAGACAATCCATTGGGACGCAAGGACGCCTGGCCTAGGCTTGCGCGTTACTGCGGCTGGCACGCGGGCCTACGTTTTTGAGTCTAGGCTGTTCGGCAAAACAGTCCGAGTGACCATCGGCGATGCTCGAGCTTGGGATCTCGGTAAGGCTCGCATCGAGGCCAGCAAGTTGAAAACGCTGGTTGACGAGGGCAAAGATCCCAGGGAAGTGAGGGCTGACCAGCGGGCGGCTCATGAAGCTCGGCGGGCAGAGGCTCGGAGGAAGGACGTAACGTTTGGTGAAGCGTGGGACGATTACGTCGAAACGCGTAAGTCCTTTTGGGGTGCGCTGCATTACCGTGATCACCTCCAACACGGCGGCGTTGGTGGCCAACCTCGAAAGAGCGGCATGGGCACAAGAAAGGCGGGACCGCTTGCGCCGTTGCGTCCGGTCAAGCTTTCTGACCTGACGGGAAAGTGCGTGAGCCAGTGGCTCGCGGCACAGTCATCGGAGCGTCCTACCGTATCCGCCCTCTCCTTTCGTCTATTGCGAGGGTTTATTCGATGGGCGGCGGACACACCGGCCTACGCTGGAATCATTCCGGCGGATGCCTATTCGTCGCGAGCAGTGAAGGAGGTGGTGCCGCGCGTCAAAGCGAAGGAGGGCGATTCTCTGCAGCGCGAACAACTCAAGACCTGGTTCTGTGCTGTACGGGACATCGAGAATCCGGTCATCAGTGCCTATCTGCAAGGCCTTCTGATAACTGGTGCGCGGCGCGAGGAATGGGCGTCACTTCGCTGGGAAGATGTCGATTTCCAGTGGCGAAGTCTTGTCCTTGACGACAAGGTCGAGGGCTCTGGCGGCCGGACAATACCCCTGACTCCGTACTTGGCGAGCCTTCTTCTGAACCTGAAGCGATTGAACGAGACGCCGCCGAGTAGCCAAAAAGTCGCCCGGCTGGCAGCGAAGGGGGAGCAGTGGAGTCCTTCGCAATGGGTCTTTTCGAGTGCCAAAGCGGCCGATGGCAAGATTGCAGATCCCGGTGTTGCGCACCGTAAAGCATTGGCGGTCGCAGGCCTACCCCATGTGACATTGCACGGACTTCGTCGCTCATTCGGTACGCTGTCGGAGTGGGTCGAGGTGCCGGTCGGTGTTGTTGCGCAGATCCAGGGGCACAAGCCCTCCGCCATCGCCGAGAAGCATTATCGGCGGCGCCCGCTTGATCTGCTTCGGATGTGGCACGATAAGATTGAAGCGTGGCTGTTGGTGCAAGCAAATATCGACGTCAAGCCAACCACAACACAGCCACAGTCACCGAAATAGTCCCCGAACAACGCGGGGCGAGCGAAAATGGCCAGAATCATTAGCGAACACCTTGACGAAGAAACAGTGGTTCAGTGGTTGAACAAAAGGGAATGGACGCCATTGGCCGCTGCGTGCCTTGTTTATGGCGTCAAGCCAATAGATGTTCCCGACAAGGAACTGTTGGCCGAATGGGATACATTGAGTTTCCTATCCAGGCGGGTCCGCGATGCGCTTCGGCTTTTTGCGTACTGGAAGAGTCATCTAATGTCATCCGGTCTAGTTCAGCCGCCCCTTTTTCTTGCTTGGTGCAGGTTCAAGAACGTTGATATAAGTGAATTTCTGGCGTCCGTGAACCAATTTGCACCGGATCTCTACAAGCGGCTCGATCCATCGCAATACGGCGATCGCGAGGCGATCGGGCACCTTTATAGCACATATGCCGGGCTATTTTCGGCCGACGAGTGGGGGTATCAGAGACCGGGGCGTGCTACCGAAGGACCTTGGGACTCTGCTCCTAAGCCGCGGTCACGGACCAAAGCAGATACTTCGGCTGGCGATAGCAGCATGTTGCCTCAGGCGGTTGATGCTGTTCCCCAGCCAGGGACCGAATCGGATACTTCGTCTCGTGACGGCAGCATGTCGGGTGCTGCGGATGGTCAACCGTGGAAAGGCATTCAAACCAGAGTCATCGTCAATCTATTCGCAAAAAAAACGCTGTCGGAGGAGGAGCAACGCAAATGGAACAGAACCTTTTCCAACCCGCCTCAAGGGCTAAAAGAGTCTGCGCGTATAGAGAAGAAGCCCGCTCAAGGCGTTGAGGCGCATTGGAACCCTGTCGCGGTTGCAAGCTGGCTGCACACGGTTCGAAAGCGTCGGCTTCGCGAATTGGACGAGATCTTTCTTAAGAAACAAGACCTCGAGGCGTGGCGGTCGGATTGGGAAAAGGAATCCGATCGTCTGCGCAATCGGTCAGGATTTATTGGTTGAGTTTTGGTCGGTGTCGCGCCCATGCTTCCTGCTTGATCGGATTCATCCTCCCGGCCATAGTCTATCGCCGGGCGCTGATGTCCTCAGCGCCCGTCCCAGCGTAAAGTCTGGTCGCTGAGGACGCCCGCCATTTTCGTATCCAATCCAGTAGCTGAGCCATTATGCCGCTCGCTGCGCGGCGTACCAGTTTCGTGCGATCCGTGCTGACGCCTTCGCGATCTACGTCGTGGCTTGATCTTCACCCGCACCAGTTCTGCTCGAAGCCGAGCAATCCCCATCTGTTCGGGCGACACCTTTACGTCAGCGCGATTCGACTTGCGCGCCGTGTCGGCCTTGCCCCAGTTGTGCAACTCTGCACCCGTATATCCAGAGAATCTTCCACCGCCGCTATGCTCCGCGGCCCGTGCGAACTATCCGAACTTCACGCCGAACTTCACAACCACTTCCCGTCCTGAACCACGTGAACTCGCGCCAATGCTAGGTGGAACCTCCCATGGTAAGAGGGGATGTTCCTATATCGAGCGAAACTACGATCCACATCGCGACGTTGATCCTCGAAGAAAGGTGGGGATTTGTACGGTGTGTACGTCAACGCTCATCACTACAGGAGGCGATATGGGCAACATCCACCAAGTAATAACGTTCGGTGGTCGCACGTTTCTGACGACCGAAGAACTGGCAACGGCGCTTTCCCTGAGCGCGCAATCGATCCGCAAGCGCTACGCACAGACCGGGAGCTACTTCGAACTCCGCCCCGTCAAATTGCCGAACCGCCGTCTGCTCTGGCCGGCCGACGCGCTCGCGCAGCTGATCAATCGCCAAGCATAGGTGTTTCGATTTTGGAGCCTATATTGCGGCGTCAGGCCGCGAACTATTCAATCAAGGTTAAGAATGAATACGAACGACGACAATAAACTCCCCAGCACATCCTCCGATGCGCAGCGCCTCGTCGAATCGCTCGACGCTTTGCAGCCCAGCAAACAACAGCAAAAGGTTCTACTGTTCGAGAAGGCGTATCTGGCCATCGAGCGCGCCATCGGGCGCGAAGTTCCACAGAAGCAAATTGTCGAAGAATTGGAGAAATCGGGATTGCGGCTCTCCATGGGAGGTTTCCGTTCGCTGCTGGAAGCTGAACGCAAGCAGCGCAAGGAAACCGGAGAGCGTGTGCGCTGCGAGCGCTGCGGTTCGAATCTCCCGCATGTCAATGACGAAGGTTCGCAAACAAACGCGACCACGTAAACGTCAGTGTAAGGCCGGCCGGGCCGGAATCATGTTCGGTCATCAGTGGTGTAGATAAGATCGACATAAGTTTAGAAGATTTCAAATCGTAGAATTTAGGAATGCAGATGAAAAAAACGAAACTTCCCATGCTGAGCGTCGCTGCCCTGTCGCATGGGCTACGCCGAGAACGCCTGGCGAGTGGCAGCCAAGGCAATCACGTGACGAACACGCCGGAGGTCGTATGAGTTTTGATCTTACGTCGCCGCGGCGGTATCCGATTGATGCGTTTTACCTGATCATCAGGGATGCGATCAACGAAGTTTGGACAAATACGCAGGCACCGGACGCTTTGATCGCCATGGAGTTTCTGACAGACATGGCGGTCTCAGCACAAGGCATTTACGAGGTGCGGTTGCCAACAGGACAGGTACGCCCGCTGTCCTTGAATTTACTCGTAGTGGCGGAGTCCGGTGAGCGCAAAACACGCGTGCACAATTTGGTCGCGAAACCGCTCTACGAGTTCGATACAAGTCGTATGAAGAAGTACAAGGACGATCTTGCAAAGTACGAACAGGAGCACCGCATCTGGAAGTCGGAGGGGGCGGGTCTTCATCGACGGATCACGAAGCTGACGCAGGAGGGCGAGTCGATCGAAGAACCGCGTATTCAACTGTCCGACCACAATGCGCGTAAGCCGATCAAGCCTCGGGCGCGCCGTATCATGCGACAGAACGTGACCGAACGGGCACTGATGGACGCTCTCGAGGGCGACGGTGAATCGATTGCATTCGTCTCGGACGAGGGGGAGGTCATCATCAAAGGCGGCGCGTTGAATCAAACGGGGGTGCTTAACAAGGCATGGGACGGTGCGCCGATGTTGACGTTGGACCGCCGCGATGGCGTCAGTGTCGTGGTGCGCAATCCACGTGTATCGGTTTCGTACATGGTCCAGCCCAAGGTGTTCAAGGAAATGGTCGACCGACGGGGTGACGTCATGCGGGGTTCAGGGCATTTGGCGCGTTATCTAATCGGTTGCCCAGTTTCGACTCAGGGAGTGCGCTTTACGTACAGTCTCAACGATGAATGGATCCATTTGCCGAAATTCCACGAGCGTATGCACGAGCTGCTCGACGAATTCGGGCGGCGTGTCGACGCCGGTGAGGTGGCACGCACGACGTTGGAGTTTTCGGACGACGCTGTGGCTCGCTGGATCGTGATCGCGAATCATATCGAACAGATGCTGCAACCCAACGCATACATGCACGACATCAAGGACTTCGGGTCGAAGGCGTTGGAGATTACAGGGCGCATTGCCGCGCTGCTACACGTGTTTTCCAGGCAGGAAGGGAAGATCTCGGTTGATTCGTTGAACCGTGCAAACGCAATTGTTGAATGGCACCTGCATGAGTTCAAGCGCATCTTTTCACCGCAGAGCGTGGTGTCGCAGATTCAGACCGATGCGCAGACGCTTGAAAATTACCTGCATTCCCAGTACAGGTGCCGTGGCTTCACGGCAGCACCAAAGAATGCAGTGCTCCGGAATGGCCCGTTGCGACCTCGACAGCGACTCGATGCTGCGCTCGATTATCTGTGCGCTATGAACCGCGTGTGGATCGTGGTCGATGCGAAACGCAAGCGCTACATCCAATTCAATTTCACTATGTGCGATTCGCTAACGACCTCCTACAGAGCAAACCGGTGGGACGTTTGAGGTGCGGTAAGGAAGCGGATCAGCGCAGGTCGGCCGGCATCTACCAGGGGAGCGGCGCATCGTAGTCGTCGACGGTGCTCGCCACCGGGAGATATTGGAACCGCCAGTGAGATTGCGATGCGGATCGATGCCGTTGTAGTCAATCTCGAAATCAGTGTGTTGCAAGAGCCACGGCCAGATCACGCCGAGAAAGGCAATCGAAATGCGAAGCGGGGCGCGCGGGTGCCGCTTTGCATCAGCTTTGTTTGCGGGCTGTACCGACCGATGCCAGGCTAAAGATGGGTGTGAGTGAGGCAAGTCAGCACCACGCAGTACCATTGCGTGTACGAAATCCGGCTCGAATCAAATCAAAGCCAACGGATGTCGCATCAACACGCTGCGGTGAAAATCGTCATGGACTGAGCGTGTCGATGGATTGGGATCAGTGGAGCCACATCGGGATTGGTCAGCAGAGGTTGAAGCAGGCTGGCATCGCAATACCTGCTGCGCAGGAATTTTCGGCAGACCGTCGGAATTAGTGCGATTCATGCGACTAGTCGCAAAAATCGCATGGTCTTGAGGCAATATGGTGACGCACTGTTAGATTTCAGTGTTGTGTCTTCGGACGGCTGGCATGAGGATGCGACGACATCCGATTCCGGGCAAGGATCTCGCTAAGCCCGAGGGGCCGTGGTCCGTCGACCGGCTGTTGCCTTTCATGTCGATGGTCGCTTCTGCTGAGAAATCGTCGAATTGATGCTGAGGTTTGCGGAAGTGCGACAACGTCGAATAGGAAATTGCTGACCTGGTCGTCGGTAGTGCGCGCAGTAGATGCTCGTTTGAGTCGTGGCGACGATGTACTTCGGCTGCACATGAGCTTGGATGCGTTTGACATTGGCCTGATTCCTCACTGTCGGGCCAATGCAACGCATCGTTTGGCTGGTGATGTCCTCCGTGTGCCCGTGCACGCGGTTGGTCTGAATCTGCCTGAATGGACCGTATCTACCGGAAGCCGATGGTTGTGCTGCTTTACTTATGCCTCTCTACTGCGTGCGTATGTATGTATATGAGGGGCGTCATGAATAACCGCGCTTCTCTTGGTTGTCGATGATCGAATTTCCGTGATTAACGCGTGATTGAGCGATGCTTGGATATTGCTTCATATGGAATGCCAAAGGATAATAAGCGATAGGAAATTCCAGCCTGTTGAATTCAATGTAATACTAAAGGCAAAATGTTGCTCTCGTTAGAGCCAAGTGTATCAGTGGTCGAGACGATGTGGCCTTGTATTCATGGGTGAGAGGGATGAGTGACAAGTCAATGTCATACCCTATTTGTATCAAGGAGGAGAGAAGATCAATCCACAATGATCGTTGCTACGGTCAATCGAAAGCGAAAGGACGGTCTCGTACTCATTATTGGCTGACATGGCTTGCAGGCAGTTCAGCTATACGTGAGATCAAGAGACTCGGCATCAACAACGTTGCCATGCTGTAACGACATACCATTATCAGGTCATGGAAACTGAGGACCAGGAGGCATTGGAGGTAATTGCTCGTCTTGATGAGCGTACGAACATCGAGGAAACTGACATAGATGGCGAGAGGCGAGTCTTCATTCACAAGGGCTACGCGTCACGACACCTGTTCGAGATAGAGAAGTTTGTTAAGGCTGTTGAGAAGGGATGGGGTGGGTTCGTTGATGAAATCACGCGCTACAGTCGAGTGCGAGTGATTCGCGAACTCTTTCTAGGAAAGCGCTATTACCGGTTCATGAACGACTGGCTGAAACGTTATTCAGACGTCTATCACTACTCGGCAAGAGTAGAGGTGTTCTACGATGTCTGCAAGGAGCTTGGACTGATTGGTCATCAGTATCCGTTTGCACTCGGTCAGCCTGATGAAGTGATTCGAACTGATGGCATGCGATGCATGGATGCGTTCAATATCCTGATCGAGCAGATTCGTGAGCGTTGCCAGTCGCGTGCATTCAAGGAGCGTGAACGACTAAGAGAGGCAAACGCAAGGAAGAATAAGACAAATGTACTCGCGTTGGAGGAGGCCATGTTCTCGAAGGAGACGGGTAGATCGCGTTGGTTGGTGCTGTCATTGACGTTGCGCTACAAACCTCAGTTTCGTCGCTGGATTACGCCGGAAGTGATCCAGCAGCATCGTGACCGCTTCTTCGCCGCTCGTCGGTTTAATACGTTGATGTCAGGTATTGCGAACTACGTATGGGCTATCGAACAAGGCGAGGACACGGGCTTGCATTTGCATGTGATCTTGTTCTACTCGGCAGAGCACAACCACGACGAGCATATTGCCAAGCAGATCAGTGAGTATTGGGTGAACGTAGTCACTGAAGGCAAGGGCGATTACTGGAACAGCAATGCCGCGTGGTTGAAGAGAAGCTATGAGAAGCGCGGCCACGGTGTTGGTGTGGGGCAGATCGACTGGAAGGACACGAAGAAGCGAGAAGCGCTGCGTAAGAACCTCGTGTATCTCGCCAAGTCGGAGCAGTACCTGATGCTCAAGAGTGCCAATCGTATCCGAACGTTCGACATGGGCCAGGTGCCGAAGAAAGGGAAGACGGGACGTCCGCGTGTTGAGGCTGAAATGAACGAGACGAGTAGCGACTTGTCCCGTGTATGTACTGTCCGATGAGGTGGATGTAAATGCAACTAAGTTCGATATTGGTCAGAGTGACTAGATCGAGCGAGAACGACATGAAGCATCGGCCACGACGGGGAATATAGATGTATTTTCCGCCGTGGCTTTTAATCTGCTATTGGAGCGGCCCCACGTATCTGAGGACACGAGGACTCTCTTAAAATAAGGGATAGTCTTGTGCCTATCAGTAAGCCTGGTCATTACGTGGAAAGCATCGAAATTCTGACCGAGCCGGAGCGCCGTCGGCGGCGCACGGCGCAAGAAAAAATCGCCATCGTGCAGGAAACATTGGAGCCGGGAGCATCGGTGTCGGCCGTTGCACGTCGGCACGGCGTAATGATTGAGCGCGAGCAACTGGCATTGCCAGGCGCACCCAACGAGGTGTGGTCAATCGATTTCGTGATGGATGCGCTTTCCAACGGCCGGCGCGTGAAGTGCCTGACCGTCGTCGACGATTTCACGAAAGAGGCTGTCGACATCGTCGTCGACCATGGTATCTCAGGTTTATATGTCGCTCGGGAGCATTGGACCGTGCAGCTCGCTTCCGTGGCTATCCCAAGGCGGTGCGAACAGACCAGGGACCCGAATTTACGAGCCGCGCGCTTGACCAGTGGGCATATGCGAACGGCGTCACTCTGAAGTTGATTCAGGCGGGCAAGCCAACGCAGAATGCGTACATCGAATCGTTCAACGGCAAATTCCGCGACGAATGCCTTAACGAGCACTGGTTCACGACGCTCGCGCACGCTCGGGCTGTCATCGCGGCATGGCGTCAGGACTACAACGAGCAACGGCCGCACAGTGCACTGAACTACCTTGCGCCGTCAGAGTTTGCGGCGAAACATCGGGCAACCGCGGATGCTCCTGCCGCTTTCCAGGAGCTGGTTTAAAGGGACTTTGCTAGAAGCCCATTGGCCCTATTGAAGGGGGCAGGTCAGAGGTTGTAAGCCAACACCTGAAGGCTCATTTCGGTACTCACCGGTCCAAGCTTGCGGGTCAGGAAGTGTGTGGCACCCATCCAGTGCTTGAGCGTGCCGAAGACGTGCTCGACAGTACTTCTGCGGATGGTCATTGCGTCTGGCTTGCGGTCCAGCCGCCGCTGCATGGATTCCAGTATATGTTCGTGCTCCCATCGTCGGATGCGGCGATAGTCACTCGGCGAGCAGCGCTCCTTGAGATGGCAACGCGGGCAGGCGCTGGGCCAGTACACCCGCAGATTCATGTCATGCTCAACAGTCGTGAATCGATGAACGGCACGCTCACCAGCTGGGCATCGATAGACATCGTCTTTGGCGATGTAGATGAAGTCGCGTTTTGTAAAGAGACCTTTCTTCCTGGAGGCCGACGTGAGTGGCTTGGGGACATACGCCTTGATGCCGGCCAGTTCGCACGCGCGGATATCAGGGCCGCTAAAGTAGCCCCGATCGGCTAGCACCTTCAGTCCAGACTTGCCCATCGCCTCCCTTGCTGCCAGGGCCATCCTGCTGAGTTGTCCATGATCGCCTCCGACATTGGTCACCTCGTGTTCGACGATCAGGTGGTGCTTCGTGTCCACGGCGGCCTGTACGTTGTAGCCTACCGTTCCGGTTCTTTTGCCGCCGCTGGTCATGGAACGGGAATCCGGATCGGTAAGGGATAGCTGTTTGTCCGGTTGCGTCTTCAGTTGCTCGCGGATCTGCTCGAGTTCACGCATCTGCTGGCGCAGGAGGGCAATCTTCTCGTACAGGCGCACGGTCTTGACATCGAAGCCTGTCGGGCTCGTCCGGTCCGCGGTATCAATCGCGTCGAGGTATCGCTGAACGCTTTCCTCAATCTGTTGCTGACGCTTGTCGATCTTGCCTGCTGTGTAGTTCCTGTCGCGGCTGTTCACGGCCTTGAACTTGCTGCCGTCGATGGCCACCATGTCGCTGGAGAGCAGCTTCAGTCCACGGCATAGTTCGACAAAGCGCCGGCATACGTTACGAATCGCCGCACCGTTATCGCGCCGGAAGTCAGCGATCGTCTTGAAGTCCGGTGCCAGCCGTCCTGTTAGCCACATCATTTCGACGTTACGCTGGCATTCGCGCTCAAGACGCCGGCTCGACGGTACACGGTTCAGATATCCGTAGATATAGACCTTGAGCATTACGCCCGGGTGGTACGACGGGCGGCCCGTGAGTGCAGGCGTAGCGCCGTTGAAACCGAGTTCCGCAAGATTCAGTTCATCGACGAACACGTCTATGATCCTGACGGGATTGTCCGGGCCGATGTAATCATCGACGCATTCGGGAAGTAGTGCGACCTGCTTGCGGTCATCGCCTTCAACGAATCGCTTCATGAGTCACCCGATCTGAATGCGTTGATTCAGTTTAGGCGATCAGTGCGTTTTCACACAGGCTCGGCCATGAGACGTCGAAGTCACAACTGGTCGACCATTCGAGATGGACTGCCGGCGCCGTCATCAATTCACCTCTGCCGTAACGGCCAGTGATCGGTCAGAACGCCTTGGCCATTCGCAGGTTCAACCTCAGTTTGTTTTTGGGCCCGTTGGATACGTGGATGTCCTGCCCGGCCTGAAGCTGTACCTGAAACGTCGGAGTGAGGAAGCGAGCGAACGTAACGAGATAGGTGTCGGTGGACAGGCTGCCGCTGGCGCCATTGCCGTCAAGCTCAGTGCGCCCGCCCGCCGTATGGTAGTAGCTGAAGGCGACCCGCGTGCGGCTATCGATCTCGTAGCGCAGGTGCGTTTGTAAGTCGAACGTCGGTGCTTGCCAGTAGCGTTGCCCAGCGTAGTCGTGATTTGTCGAATAAAACGCGAATTCCCCCGTTACGTCAAGAAAAAGCGGACCGTATACGCGTTGTGAATAGTTCAGATGGGTGACTTCTGACCAACGATGTGCCCCGATGTTGAGGCCGCCCTGGTTCGCGTCGTATGTCCCGAGAGGAAGCGACACAAATGCCGCAAGACTCAGGTAACGCTGCGAAGCCGGATCATTGATCAGCCATATCGCAGAACCCACGAACGGATCGCCAATGCCGTTCGATCGCAAACTGGCCGGCTCACTCATCCGTACGCTGCCGAATGGCAAGATGATTTGAGGGGTTACTGTGAACCCGAATAGTTTTCCATAGTGGATGAAGCGGGCGATGCCGATATCCGACTGAACGTGGAAGGGCTGATCGACGCGGTTGCCGCTTGAGTATGCGGCCGTGCTGTTGGCATGCTGGTAGTAGAGCAACGCTAAATTGACACCCTGGGGCAGCGCCACATAGTCTGCGGGATCTGTCTCCAGCACCACCGCGCTTGCGGGGCGGATTAGTGTGATGGTTGTAACAAGAAGAATTGCTACCTTTGCCGCAAACCCTTTCATGATTCGTTCTCCAAACAATATATTTCTCGTAAAAGACGTATGAAGGTATCCTTCCTTCAATGCTGTTTTGGATTGTCGGGAGACAATATTCCTTGCGAATTGGATCAACTTCGCATCAAGATTGACTGAGCTTTTCAGCTTGACACCGGTGTCCGAACATTCGCATAATGAGAGGCACGAAGGTGCAGCCGAATCTCGGTCTGGCTCTATCTCGATGAAGCGTCTGCCATGAAGCATTTCAGTACCGACGAAGCACCCGCCGCAGAGCAAGCCGACTATTGGTCGGCGGCCTTGGCAAGTTCCTTCGTCAAGCTCGACTTCGAACCGACTACCTCCCGGTCCGGCCGCCCCTTTACGGGCCATATCGATCAAGGATCCTTGGCATACGTCGACGTCGCGGTCGTCAATTCGCGTGCTCAGGAAGTGCATCGGACGAGCAGGCTGGTGCGGCAAGAAGATGCGGACTTGTTTCTGATCAGCGTCCAGGTAGCGGGGCGGGGAGAGCTGGAACAGGATGGCCGTCAAGCCGTCCTTTCAGCTGGTGATTGTTCGCTTTACGATACGACGCGCCCATATCATCTCAGCTTCCGGGACGACTTCGAACAGCTCGTATTGTCGATCCCGCGCGACCGCTTAAGGATACGAATCCCCGCTGCGGATCGTCTCACGGCCATCCCCATACGAGGGGTCAACGGTCTTGGATCGCTGTTTTTTGATTTGGTGACCAGTATCCCGCGAAATCTCGAGTCCATGACGGCGCAGGTTCGCGAGTCCGTCTCGAACAGCGTCCTTGATCTGGTTGCCACGGCACTCGCTGGCCTGCCGTCTCCGATCCCCGCGCCAGCGTCCAATTTGAAGCAGTTTCATCTCAATCGGATCAAATCGTATGTGATTGAGAACCTCTCGGACGCGGAGCTGGACATCGCACGAATCGCACAGACCTTGGGGATGTCCGTGAGTTCGCTCTATCGTGCATTTGCATCCGAGGGGTGTCCATTGTCGCAGTGGATCTGGGATCAGCGCCTGCATGCTTGTCGAAAGGCGCTGCTGGACGAATCGTGCGCCAACCTGAGCGCCAAGCAGATCGCAATGAGCTGGGGATTTAACGACCCGGCGCACTTCAGCCGGGCTTTTCGACGGAAATTCGGCGAGAGTCCGAACGCGTTGCGCACGCGGAAATAATCTGACTCCCGCACCGGCCATCCGGTGATGCGGGAGCAAGGCGCCTTCGTTTTAAGCGGGTGTGACGCGCTCGAGCGGCTCGGTTGGCTGATCGACTTGAACAACTGCAGTTGCCGGTTGCATTTCAGGCGCTGCCGGTTCCGCCCGGACATGGACTACACGAGATTTGGGCGTGGGGTCTAGCAGCAATCTGGTGACGTCGGGTCGCGAATAGTGGCCGGCAGGGTCCGCCGCAGCCTTGGCGAGGCTGATCACGCTCAGATCGATTTCCGCATAGAGAATGCCCTCGACATTCTCCGGTATGGGTTCGGCCAGCGAGCGGCCATCCGGCCCGAAGATGCGTGCATGGCCGCCGCCCGCTTGCAGCAGCGCGTGGTGCTCAGGCGTCGAGCACAGAAGCTCGATCATCTGTTCGGACACGACAGCGCTGGGTGCTACGACGAAGCACTGGCCCTCGACAGCATAGATCTGGCTGACGGCCGTATTGACTTCCGGGCCGAGCGTATAGGCTGCGCCGGCATAGAGGGAGAAACTGGGCCACGCGCCGATGTGCACCTGTTCATTCTGCGCGAACATCGCGTACCGAGTAAGCGGTTGCAGATGTTCCCAGCAGCATAGTGCGCCTACACGGCCCAGCTCCGTTTCGTGAACAGAGAGGTCACTCCCGTCCCCTTCGCCGAACACGGTCCTTTCGACATGGGTCGGCTTCAGCTTGCGGCGCGTGGAAATCGTGATCCCTTCGCTGTTGATGATCGATTGGGAGATGTACAACGAGCCGGCGTCACGCTCACTGAATCCCAGCACCACCATGATCTTGTTGCGAGCTGCTGCTTGTTCGATGAGACGGTATTGCTCGCTGTTGATGACAAGCGAATTGTCATGATAGCGCTGAAAAAACTGCAGACTCCAAGCCGGCGAGCCGAGCCAGGAAAACAACGGGTATCCGGGAATCCAGGTTTCCGGAAAGGCAATCAAGGTGGCACCGTTGCGGGCGGCTTCCTCGATGAGCTCGATGGTCTTAGTGACCGTTGCTTCGAGGTCCAGGAACACGGGGGCCGCCTGAACGGCAGCCACCACATAGCGCGGGTGATTGATGGTCATAACTGTTCTCCAATCAGGGGTGGTGAAGAAGATGGTACGAATCCACAAATCCACCATGTTGACCGTAGTTCCCGTTCAGATTGACTCTTCTGCCCGGATTGTGCAGTCACGTACGAGTACTTTGCGAAGCTGTCCGGTCCACTAACCTCGACGCAATGGGTTGGCGGAAAGGTCACTTGAGCTTGCTCTGTGATAGCTTTCCGTTCGCGCGCCGCAAACCCCTGCTCGTTCATATAACGACCTCCGTTCTCGACGTTTACGAATGCGAACGGGACTGGCGCTATTACTCAGCGCACGAGACCGGTCTCACATCGACCACGATAAGGCTAGTGCAAGGCGCCAACCTGAGTTGGAAAGGCAGGACGCCGCGATATCGCGTCGGCGGTATTGCGTCGTCGCGAACGTGTCGATTGCTCCGACACCTATCGTCACTCTTCCAAGTTAGACGTGTCGTCGATCAATTGATAGATCGGTTGTCCTGAGTTATTCGAAAACGACAGCCGGTCGCCTCACTCGCATGAACAACCTGCTCCAGCGCGTAGACGGTCGCTCTGTATCGAATGCGGAGAGAATGTCGACACCGGCACGCATACCGTTGCATCGTCCGGCGGGCCTTGACCTCGCGCACCAAAAATCAACACCTGAACGAGTGGGGCGGCTCTTGCACTCTCTGGCAGCTCGTCGAAAAGTCGTTGGCGGTGAGCGTCATCGGCAGAAACGGGGCCGCACTGTGACCTGTACTGTCAGTCAGCAATCAGCGCTACCTTGCGCTTCGAGCAGGAGCACCCGACGGGCTGCATCCCGTAGCGGGGCCCCGGCGCCAATTGCTGCAGCGATTTGGCGTGCCGGCGTACCTCTTCGGCGCCAAGCGGTCCGCCATGGCCCATGTGGAACCGTTTCATCCCGGTGTTGACCATGCCCAACAGCTCCACGGTGACAGCTTGCGGATCTTCTTCGAAAGGCGGACGCATCGCGTGGCCGGTGCGCATCATGCCGCCGATGAGGATGCCCGAAGCGAGCAAATCCCCGACCAGCGCTTCACCGCTCACCAGTTCGACCGACACAGAGCCATCAGTATGTCCGGGAGTGTGCCGCACCACGCCGTCGAGACCATAGGGGCTGAGATCGACACTCGCATCGTCTTGCAGCAAGATGTCGGGCGTGAATGCGGTGTACGGCTCTCCGGGCAGCCCCGACCGCAGAAACAGCGGACCCCACCAATGGGCCACGCAGTACGTCATCTCCTTACGTCGCTCGTAGTAGTCGAGGTCTCCAGCGTGCGCCAGAATCGGTGCTCCACTCAGTTGGCGCACTTGCGCTGCCGAACCGGCGTGGTCAGTGTGAGCATGGGTGATGATGATCAAATTAATGTCGCGAAAGCTGCGACCGTGCTTCTTGAGCACGCGCCCAATTTTGTCAACCGAGCCGGGAATGCCCGTGTCGACTAACACGCAGCCCTTGGAGCTGATGACCAGGTGGCAATGAACCATCCCAAATGGAAGGATTGAGATAGTAATGATCTGAGGTTTGTCCATGATTTCGATCCGTGTCGGTTTGCTTGTTCGAGGGTGCCAACGTCGAGCGAGGCACACCAACCCATGTAACCGATTATCGTCCCGGTCATCGACGTGGGTGTATGTCAATATTGACTATAATTAGGTGAAAATGGTCACTCGATGCGTTTTCAGGAAGCCCATGAAGAACGTGCGGATTGCGGTCCTTGCCTATGACGGATGCATGCCAACGCAGCTCTTTGGTATCGCCGACGTATTCCGCATCGCCGGCGACATTGACGGCAGTATTGGAAGAAAGCGACGCGTCTGACCTGCCCCCTGCAAACAGGGCCAGCTGGAGTCTAGTAAAGTTCGTTTTCGGAGAGAAGACGAACATGAAGAAGCGCTTTACGGAACAGCAAATCATCGGGTTTCTGAAGGAAGCCGAGGCCGGTATGCCGGTCAAGGAACTGTGCAGGAAGCACGGGTTCAGTGACGCGTCGTTCTACACCTGGCGCGCGAAGTTTGGCGGCATGGAGGTCTCGGAAGCCCGCCGGCTCAAGGACCTCGAGGTGGAGAATGCCCGGCTGAAGAAACTGCTGGCCGAAGCAATGCTCGATATGGAAGCGTTGAAGGTCGTCGTCAAGGGAAAGCCCTGAGCCCGCAAGCCAAACGCGAGGCAGTGTCGGCGATTCGGGAGAAGGTCAACCTCTCCGAGCGCCGCGCCTGCCGGCTTGTCGGGCTTTCTCGCAGCGTGCTGCATTACGACGCGAAGCCGGACCATGAGAATGATGTGCTAGCGGCGCGTCTGGTGGAGTTGGCGCACGAACGTCGTCGATTCGGTTACCGCCGACTGCATGCCCTGGTGGAGCGCGAAGGCACGCACGCCAATCACAAGCGCATCTATCGCCTGTACCGTGACGCAGGGCTGGCTGTGCGGCGCCGTCGCAAGCGCCACGGCGTAATGATTGAGCGCGAGCAACTGGCATTGCCAGGCGCACCCAACGAGGTGTGGTCAATCGATTTCGTGATGGATGCGCTTTCCAACGGCCGGCGCGTGAAGTGCCTGACCGTCGTCGACGATTTCACGAAAGAGGCTGTCGACATCGTCGTCGACCATGGTATCTCAGGTTTATATGTCGCCCGGGAGCATTGGACCGTGCAGCTCGCTTCCGTGGCTATCCCAAGGCGGTGCGAACAGACCAGGGACCCGAATTTACGAGCCGCGCGCTTGACCAGTGGGCATATGCGAACGGCGTCACTCTGAAGTTGATTCAGGCGGGCAAGCCAACGCAGAATGCGTACATCGAATCGTTCAACGGCAAATTCCGCGACGAATGCCTTAACGAGCACTGGTTCACGACGCTCGCGCACGCTCGGGCTGTCATCGCGGCATGGCGTCAGGACTACAACGAGCAACGGCCGCACAGTGCACTGAACTACCTTGCGCCGTCAGAGTTTGCGGCGAAACATCGGGCAACCGCGGATGCTCCTGCCGCTTTCCAGGAGCTGGTTTAAAGGGACTTTGCTAGAAGCCCATTGGCCCTATTGAAGGGGGCAGGTCAACTATGATGGGTAGCATAGTGCATGCTACTATGACGACCATCATAATCGCCCAAGGGGACTTCCACGATGCTTACACGTCGCTCTGTTCTCGTTATCTTGGCGCTCCTGTCGCCCGTGTTCACCGCCTGCTCAACGCTTCCTAATTCCGCGTCATCATCTGCTTCACAAGGAGTTGCACCGATGTCACTCGAACAGACGCAGCAAGCAGTGCTTGGTGAATGGACCAGCATCGCACCGGAAGTCCGCCCAAGCGCCCAAAAGAATGCCGACGGCACGATCAAACCGTTTTATCTCCGCGCGTGACTTCAAAGCGTTGCCGGATAACCGGTTTGAGTTAACCGTTGTGACCTTTGCGGATCCTTATGGAAAGGCACCCCTTGCGCGGATGCAGATCAAGGGTCACATGCTTTGGCGCGGCGAGCACCCGATTGCGCCGGGCGCGCAGAAGGTGGATTTCATTGCTGATGAGGCCTATTCGGTGACACCCTTGATGCAAGGGTTTGCGAACGTGCTGAATACGGTCGCTTCTCATGGTTACGCGAAATGGGAGATCGGGCAGACTCAGAGCGTCTTCGACAAGGACTTTGTCCCTCTCGGTCTGTCAGCCGGAAAGTATTTTAAGGAATACGATCTGGTTTACCTTTCGCACGGGATGATGTTCTGGGGTGCTCGAAACATAGATGGTCGGGGCTTCGATACCGAACTCAACCGACCGACTAATCTGCAGATTCCGATGGTCCGGAAGTAAGGTAACAGGAGTCGATCCATCGGAGTTGAGCGCCCGTGAGAAACGGGCTCGCGGCAAAGGCGTCATTTGAGCTTGGCGCCTTTTCCTGGTGGATACCACAATGCAAAAATCACTGGTGCGACGTCGAGCGGCTTCACCACAGCTAGAAGTCGCGTCCAAGTGTGATTGAATCGCCGACGCCTGGGGCGATGATCAATTCACCGTTCTCGGGTGAACCCTTTGGCGTTTCGCCGCAGTCTCGTGTCACACCTGACGCCAATTGTCCCAGGATGGTTCGTCTCCAAACGACTCGACGAGATCATCAATGAATTCGCGAACTTTGAGTGGGACATGGCGCGTGCTGGGATAGACAGCCTGAATCGTCAATTCCGTCGTGCGGTACGTGGGCAATAAGGCAACCAGTTCGCCACGCGCAACGTACTTACCGAAAACAAACGTCGGGCCGTAAGCTATACCTGCGCCAGCAAGCGTTGAGGCAAGTAGCATCTGCATGTTATTTGCCGACATACGACAGGTTCCATCGATGACATGGGGCCGGTCTTTCTCGTCCCTGAGCGTCCAGTCCCCGCTCGAAACAGCCTCGCTGAAAGTAAGGCGTTGTGCTTGTCCTAATTCCTCCGGCGTATGCGGTGTGCCGTGACGTTTCAAGTACGCTGGAGATGCACACACAATCATGCGGCAGGGAGCAATCTTCCGCGCGACCATGCTGGAGTCGGCAAGCGTTCCAATTCGGATTGCAAGGTCCGCTCCCGTTTCTAGCAGATTCACATAACGATCGCTCAGCGAAACGTCGACATTGACATGAGGGTGGCGCTCCATGTAGCGCGCAACCACATTGCCCAAATGCAACGCGCCAAACGTGACAGGCGCCGCAATTCGCAGGACTCCGCGTGCAATGGTCTGAGAGTCACTTGCCTCGCGGTTTGCTTCGGCAAGGGCATCCAGAATTTGTACACATCGGTCGTAGTAGGCTCGGCCGACATCGGTCAGGTTTAAACGTCGGGTGGTGCGTTGAAGAAGTCTCGCATTTAGCGTGGACTCCAGTTCGCTGACGTACTTGCCGGCCATAGCTGCGGAAAAACCGAAGCGCCGCGCCGCCGCAGCGAGGCTACCTTCGTCAACTGCGGCCACAAAGACATTGATGCATGTGAATTGATCCATGAGCGTCTCGCCGATTCGATACCTACATTATCGACTGCATATCTCGAAACGTGAATTGTCTCTAGGGGCACCAACTTTTACGATGCCGCTACGGATTCAACGCTGGCGCAGTCAGCGTGGGTCGTGTCGCAATCGGTAGTGGACATGGAGTGCAGCAAGGATGGCAACGGATATTCAATCAAACGGCGTACGAATTCGCGTCGCCGACAAGGGGCATGGCGACGTGGCAGTGGTCTTCCTCCACTACTGGGGCGGATCGTCGCGCACGTGGAGTATGGTTACGGACGACTTGTCGAACGAGTTCCGGACCGTCGCGACCGATCATCGCGGCTGGGGGAACTCGGAGGCGCCCAAGGCAGGCTACTCGATCTCGCATCTGGCTGATGACGCGCAGGGTGTAATCGAGGGTCTGGGGCTGTCGCGCTACATTCTCGTGGGCCATTCGATGGGGGGAAAGGTCGCGCAGCTCATTGCGTCGCGTCGCCTCAAGGGTTTGGAGGGACTGGTGCTGGTCGCACCGTCGCCGCCGTCCCCGATGGCGCTGTCCGAGGAGCAACGTACGACAATGACGGGCGCTTACGATTCACGGGAGTCGATCAGCTGGGTGCTCGACAACGTGTTGACGGGTAGTCAGCTTGCTGCCGAGCTTCGTGAACAGGTCATCGAGGATAGTCTCCGCGGAGCACCGAATGCGAAGTTTGCATGGCCGAACATCGCAATGAAGGAAGACATTACCGCCGACGTCGCAGCGATCGATATCCCTGTCCTGGTGATCGCCGGCGAACGAGACCAGGTCGACCGTGTCGAGACACTTCAAGCAGAACTTCTGCCCCGTGTTGCGCACGCTCGGCTCGAAATTCTCCCCGGGGTCGGCCATCTGTCGCCTCTTGAGGCGCCGACCGAGATCTCTGCCCGCATTCGGAAGTTCGCTAACGAGCTTGGGGAAGGTCGCACGCGACACTGATCTGCCGAAGGGGCGTCGAGCGGTGCGACTTGAGTAGCCGGCCGGCGACGACGCTTTGTCTGGATTGAATTCGAAAAGGAAGAAGGATGAAAGACAATTTGCCGAGAGAGACGGACCTCCCGTCGGTCAGAGCTCTGCGGGAAGATCTTGCAGCGCGGGCGGAGAGACCATTTCGGGTTGCCATCGTAGTCGGACCGGGATTTATCCCGATGGATATGGTGGGCGTACAGACGGTGTTCGGGTTGATGCCCGGGGCCGAAATCCTATTGGTTTGGAAGAACTATGACCTCGTTGAAGGTTTCCCGTCGTGGTGGACCAAGCCGAACGAGACGTTTTCAACATGCCCGGATGTGGACGTGCTCGCGGTACCAATGCTTCCGCCTGAAATTCAGAACGATCCCGAGGTTGTCAATTTCGTCGCGGACAAGGCGAAGGACGCGAAATACGTTATCGGTATCTGCAACGGAGTAGTGCTTCTCGGCGCCGCGGGCCTGCTCAAAGGTAAGCGAGTGACGTCGAGCTACAACTCGCTATCGATCGTCGAGAGTCTGGGGGCGTCCGAGGTCGTTCGCGAGGGCGGCGGCACGGTCGTCGACGGGAACCTCTACACCGCTGGGCCAGGGATCGGCAGTTTCGAGGCGTCGCTGCTCGTCGCGGCGAAGGCGTTCGGCGAGCCGGCCGCACAGTTAGCGGAACTGATCATCGAGTATGACCCGCATCCGCCTTACAAGACTGGGACGCCACAGAGTGCTGGGCCTCAACTGGTCTCCGCGTTCGAGGGCATGATGGAAACGATGGTTCGTTCCTATCGCGACGGCGCAATGGCTCACTATAACGCTCTGCCTTAATAGGCTATTCGTGCATCGTGGGTCGAATAGATCTCCCGGGAACCGTGCTGGCCGACTGCATGATTAATCCCCGGCGTTGAGATTCACGAGGCAGGACACCTTTAGTTTCAAGCCGTTGATGTAGCCGATAACCCGAGCTTCGCGAGATACCTTTCGAGTTGGACTCGGGCACACATTTGCTAGAGCGAAGAATCGTACCCGACGTACGGTTACGATCTTCGCTTCCCACTACACATCTGAAGACGCTCGTCCGTTGGTGCGCGTCGCCTTCGGGATTTATCTTTGACCGTACTAGTGTCCCGGTGCAAGCAAAGCGCGGGCTAGCAACCGAGTGATGCCATCGAGTACGAAACCCAGCGCGCCGATGACGACGATCACCGCGGTCAGCTCCGCGTACGCGAGCCGGTCGCGCGTATCGAGGATCAGGTAGCCGAGGCCCGCGTTGACGCCGAGCATCTCGGCCGGCACCAGCACGATCCACAGGATGCCGATCGCGAGCCGGGTGCCGTTGAGCAGCGGCCCCGCGATCGCGGGCAGCACGATATGGACCAGCAGCTCGCGGCGGGTGGCCGCGAGGCTTGCGCCGAGTTGCAGCCAGCGCCGGTCGATCTGCTTGACGCCGGCCGCCGTGCTCATCAGCACCGGCCACAACGCGGCGAACCCGAGCAGGAAGTAGATCGCGCGGTCGCCGATGCCGAACGACATGACCGCAAGCGGCATCCACGACAACGGCGACACCATGCGCAGGAACTGGAACGTCGGCGACAGCATCCGCTCGACCCATTGCACGCGGCCGAGCAACAAGCCGAGCGGGACGCCGGCCAGCAGCGCCGCGCCGAGCCCGACGCCGATGCGTCGCAGGCTGACGAGCGCGTGTTCGAGCAGATGATCGTCTGCGCATAGCGAGCGCAGGCTGACGAGCGCGCTGTCCGGCGCGAACTGCCGGCCGAGCGAGCCAGGCTCGGTCAACGCATGGATCGCGGCCCACCAGACCACGACCGTCGCCACGAGCCCGGCCACGCCGAGCCATCCCGCGGCCGCATGTGCCGGGGAACGGGCGCCGCCGGTCCGGCGCGTGCCGGGTGCGGACGAGCGGCGGGTAGCAAGCGCATCAGACAACGACGATCTCCTCGCGGCGGAACCCGCCCGATTGACCGAACGCGGTCAGCCCGCCCACCGCGTCGATGCTCTTGCGCACGAACCGGTCGTCGACCAGGTCGCGGGCCGCGAACGCCGGATCGAGCGACGCGAGGAATGCGCTGTCGCCGTCGACCACCGTCCGCTTCAGCCGCTGCACCAGCGCCTCGGTATAGCTCGGGAACGGATACGGCTGGAAGTCGATCCGCTTCGCGTGCCAGTCGGCGTGGCGGATCGCGCCGCTCGCCCGATAGGTATCGGCCAGCGACGCCGACGGCACCAGCACGCGATCGAGCGACGCGAGCGTGTGCGGCGAATAGCGGTGCGTGCCGTCCTTCGACAGCAGTTGCGCGGTTTCCTGCGGATGCGAGCGCGCCCACAGCTGCGCCTTCACGATCGCGTTGACGACCTTTTGCGACCACGCGGGGCGCTGCGTCAGATCGTGCTCGTGCATGAACACGACGCAGCACGCATGGTTCTTCCAGACATCGCCGGTGAAACGCAGGATCTTGCCGATCTTCATCAATTCCGCGGTCGCGTTGAACGGCTCCGCGACGATATACCCGGAGATCTAGCGCGCGGCGAGCGCGGGCAGCATGTCCGACGGCGCCATGACGACGAGGTTGACCTCGTTCGCCGCGGGCGTGCCGCGCCGCTTGAGCACGGGGACGAGCCCCTGCTCGCGCAGCATGTCCTGCAGCACGACGTTGTGAATCGAGTACCAGAACGGAATCGCGACGGTCTTGCCGCCGAGATCGCGCAGCGAATCGATGTCGGGCGCGACCGTCAGCCCGGAGCCGTTCACATGGTTCCATGCGACCACCTTCGCCGGCGCGCGGCTGCCGTAGCGTGCCCACAGCGTCATCGGCGACAGCAGGTGCACGACGTTGACCTGGCCGGACAGGAACGCCTCGACGAGTTGCGCCCAGCTGCGCAGCAGCTTGGGTTGCTCGACCGTCAGCCCTTCGGACGCGAAATAGCCGTTGTTGTGGGCGACCAGCAGCGGGGCCGCGTCGGTGATCGGCAGATAGCCGATGCGAACCGGCGCATCCGGTTCGGCCGCGGCGTGCGCGTTCGCCATCGACAGCAACGGGGCGGCGCCCGTCGCGGTGAACAGGGCCGCGAGCTTCAGCCATTCGCGGCGCGACATCGGAATCTGGCACATGGATAGGGAGGTCAGTTCAAGGGATGGGGTTCGGACGCGTGCGGGCGCTTCATGCCGGCCTGCAACGCCTTCAGGATGTCGATGCGCATCGTGCCGAGTTCGCTGACGAACGCGTCGCGCGGATGCGGGAAATCGACCTGCCACGCGTCGATGAAGCGGCCCTGCGTGCCGAGCAGCACGATGCGATCGGCCACCAGCAGCGCCTCGTCGATATCGTGGGTCACGAGCACCGTCGCGCAGCGCGTCGTCGCGACGATGTTCAGCAGCAACTGCTGCATCGCGGCGCGCGTGACTTCGTCGAGCGCCGAAAAGGGCTCGTCGAGCAGCAGCGCGTGCGGCTGACGCGCCAGTGCGCGCGCCAGCGCCGCACGCTGCGCCATCCCGCCGGAAAGCTGAGCCGGGCGCAGCGACGCGGCGGCGTCGAGCCCGACTGCGCGCAGCGCCGAGCGGACGCGTTCGCGTTGCTGATCGCGCGTGAGGCGTTCCTGATGCGCGAAGGCAAGCCCGAACGCGACGTTTCTTTCGGTCGACAGCCACGGCAACAGGCACGGGTCCTGGAACGCGATCGCGATCCTCGGGTGCGGGCCCTGCAGCAGCGCGCCGTCGACGGACACGGTGCCGGATTGCGGCCGCTCCAGCCCGGCCAGCGCGCGCAGGAGGCTCGACTTGCCGGTCCCGCTCGGGCCGATCAACGCGACGATTTCGCCGCACTCGACCGACAGCGACACGTCGGCAAGCACGGTCGTGCGCGGCTCGTCGCCGTAGCCGAGCGTCAGGTGACGGACGTCCAGCAGCGGGGGCGTCATGCGGCGATGCTCCGCGTCCGCGCGGCGAGTTGCGCCTTCAACTGCACCACGCTCGGCGTGACGATCGGAATGAACGCCGCTTCGCGCCAGCGTCGCTCGAAGCCGAGCCCCGCATCGCGCAGATAGCCGCGGCCGCCGCTCGCCTCGAGTTCGAGGTTCACGGCGGTGGCCACTAGCGTCGCGAGCGCGATGCGCAGCTCGAACAGGCGGTTCGGATGCAGGCGCAGGCTGCCGTCGGCGATGCCGGCCGACAACTGCGCGCACGCGGCGGCCAGTTCGGCCGCGCACGATTCGACTTCGGGGCCGAGAATGCCGCGCGTCGTCTCCGCCGCGCGCCGCGCTTCGGCCAGCGAGCGCCGCGCGAGCCCGATCGAGAGCCCGCACTGCAAGCCGAGGAATGCCGGTCGTACCGCGGGCAGGAAGGTTTGCGCATCCGGATGGATCAGCCATGCGGCGTCGCTCGGCACGTCGTCGAGATGCAGCGCGGCGGTGTTGCTGCCGCGCAGCGCGATCAGGTCGAGATCCGTGCTGCGGGCCAGGCCGCGCGCGTCATCCGGAATCGCGACGATCGCGGACGGCCGGCCATCGTCGAACGCGACGGCTGCCGCCACCACGAACCGTTCGGCGCGCAGGTTCGTCACCCACGCCATCCTGCCCGTCAGCCGCCAGTCGTCGGCGCTGTCCGCGTGCCGCGTCGCGTCGATCTGAAGCGACTCGATGCCGCACAGATACTTCATCGCGTTCGACAGCCCGCTGGCGCCGGCGCAACGGCCGTCGAGCAGCGCCGGCAGCCGGCGCGCGCGCAGTGCGGCGTTCGGGCTTTGCAACAGGTACTCGATGAAGCTGCGCTGGCCCCACAGCACGAATGCCGCGGTCAGCGAATGCTCGGCCACCGCGGCGATGCCGGCAATGGCGTCCGCGGTGGTGCCGCCGGCGCCGCCGAGGCCCGCCGGCACGCCGATCCGGAACAGTCCGGCCGCCGCGAGGCGCGGCACGACTTCCGCTTTCAGCGCGGCGCGCGTGTCGAGCGACGTGGCGTTCGCGTCGAGCCAGTCGACCAGCGACGCGTCGAGTTCGGGCGCCGTCAGGCGGCCTGTGTCCGGGGTTCCCATCGGTATGCCGCCAGTTCGGGGTTGAGTTCGTTGCGCGACAGGTTGTTCGCGAAGTTGCACAGCGTCGCGAGGCTCACGCCCAGCACCACTTCGAGCGCGTTCGCCTCGGTGAAGCCGGCGGCCAGGAACGCGTCGAGCGCGTCGTCGGGCACGCCGCCGCGCGTCGCGATCACGGCGCGCGTGAATGCGGCGACGGCGTCGAGCCGCGGATCGGCGACCGGTTCGCCGTCGCGCAATGCATCGACGTCGGCGTGGTCGACGTGGGCCTTTTTCAGCGCCGCCGCGGTGTGTCCGGCCACGCAGAACGCACAGCCGTGGACGGCGGCCGCGGTGATCTGCACGGCTTCGCGCTCGGCGAACGTGAGGCCCGCGCGGCTGTTGATCTCCGCGACGGTCAGATAGGTTTCGAGCGCGACCGGCGCGTTCGCGAGCGAGCGCACGAGGTTCGGCAGGAAACCATTCGCGCGCTGCGACTTTTCCAGGAATGGCTGGCTGGGCGCGGGGGCGGTTTCGATGGTGGGCAAGGGCAGGCGGCTCACAGGATTCTCCGGAAAGGCAGTGAGATCATTGTCGAGGCGGCGTCACCGCCGGACAATGCGCGAACATCCGCGATTCCTGTGCGTTCGTCCCGCGCCACGCGTCCCGACGTCGCGCCGCCCGGCTAGTGCTGGCGCGCCGCCGATTGCGACGCGTTGTCACGGTCCCGGCGCCATGCGCCGGGCTGCATGCCCATCGTGCGCTTGAACGCATGCGCGAACGCCGACTCGGACTGATAGCCGACGAGTTCGCCCGCACGCGAAATCGGCAGCCCCTGCTGCAACAGGTCTGCCGCGAGCCGCATTCGGACCATCGTGACGAACTGCATCGGCGGATGGCCGGACGCTTCGCTGAAGTGCTTGCAGAACGCGGTGCGCGACATGTTCGCGAATGCGGCCATCGAGTCCGTGGTCCATGCGTCGGCCGGCGCGTCGATGATCGCGGCGATGAGCGTGCCGAAACCGGTCCGCTGCATCAGCGACGCGAGCCCGCTGGCCACGGTATCGTGCCCTGCGGCGTCCCGCACCGCATAGAACAGCAGCAGTTCGACCAGCTTGTCGATCAGCGGGGAAGGCGCGTCGACGCCGTAACGGCCTTCGGCGCGAATCAGGTCGAACAGCCCGTGGATGCCGCGATAGGCGTCGTCGCCGCGCCGCACGATCAGGTACTCGGGAAAGAGCGACACGATCGCGCGCGACACGGTGGAGTGGAATTCGATGAAGCCGCAGGCGAGCCCGACGCTGCCGTCGACCGACGGGTCGAGCGGTTGCATCGACCCGCGTCGCTCGAGCGGGTGGCCGCCCGCGACGGCGCAGACCTGCGGGTTGACCGGGCTCGGCGATAGCCCGTGCGGCACGTCACGCAGCAGAAAGACGGCTTCACCGGCGGCGACCGGGATGCTGTCGCGCCCGTCGGCGAAGTGCAGCCACGCCGATCCATGCAGGATCACGTGGAAGCTCGCTTTCGCACGGCCGGCGGTGGACGCCTGCCAGTCGCCGCAATACTGGCCGACATGAAAAAGCTGGCTTCTCGGCTCCAGGCTGGACAGCAGCCAATGGACGACCTTGTCTGTTTGCGCGGACATTCCGATGCTGGAGGACGGGTGACGCGCCCATGCTACGGGCTGCGCCGCGCCGCTCAAACCAACGAATCGTACATTGCATTTTCTCAATGCGACTATGCATCGTTGAGCGCTCATCGACGGCGGAGGGATGCATGTACTGAGCTCAAAAAATCCCAGCTTTTCGCTTATAGCGTTGGTGAATATCGAAGAACGGCTTGGCCCCTCAGTGAGCGACATGCTCCTTCATTACCGCCTCGCGATACACCTTCGCCACGAGCATCCCGGTCCTCTCGATGTGTCGCCCGGCTGCCGCTTCCTCGATGCAATGCAGTGCATCGAGCGCGCCTTCGCCGCAGACATCGCCGTCTCGCCGCGCGAAATCGAGTTCCTCCATCTTTCCTTTCCTGGCCAGTTGAGCGGAAAGCCACTCGAACGCGGTGGCTCCGTCCGTCGGTCGCATGTGGACCGGCAACGCCCTCAGCATTTCGGCATTCGCTTCGTCGAACGCGTTGACGCGCACGTATTCCTCGACATCCGCGAGCAGCCTGGTCGCGCCGCCTGAGGCATGACCAGCGCGATTAATGGCGGCGCGCCAATCGGGAACACACAGAGTGAGCGCCCGGACAAGGAATGCAATGTTGAAGTCCCGCCAGAAGCGCGGGTGAGGCTGGTAGACGTACTCAAGTGCGAGCGAAACGGTCGCGGCCGTCAAGCCTGAGGCGCAGAACCGGCAGTCATCCATGAAGGATACCAGTGCGTCGACGGTTCCAGCGTGAGCTTCTCGAGTTGCTTTGGATTGCATTGGGCATGTCCATGAGTGGTCTTTGCACGTATATGCCGGCCCACATCTGTAGGCCATGCAGCCCATGCACGACGGGGGCTCCCGCAGTCGTAGGCCATGGAAGCCGGGGCAGAATTCACGCAACGGCATCTCTGCGCCTCGAGGCCTCGGACAGAGATCTCTACCCGCTACAATACGGTCTCGGGCAGCCCTCATCGGGCTCATCCTGATGAATATGGCGATGAGTCGCCAGGAGTCGAGCGAGTTTGGCGACCAACTTATCGACGCCGCTTTGCGCAGTACACAGCCTGCCCAAGTTGCCGATAGCGTCCCAACTGCCCCGCCCACGGCCATACCTGCTCAACCCGTGTCGGCGCCGGCTGTTGCAACGCCAGCCGCGGCTTTTACCGTAGGACAATGGACTGGGACGGGCGGCCTTTCTCGATAGCCATTGGCATGTGCTGACGCCGCCCGCCGATGCTCGTCCGGATACGACCTACCTGAACTACGAAGGCACGAGTGACGTCGCGGTGACCGTGCCGACGTCGGACACGCTTCGCTTGGTCGCCGCGGCGCTGTACGGGTTGAAGCGCATCTACAAACCGGGGTTCAAGTATGCGAAGGCCCGCTTCATGCTGACCGAGTTGCAGGCGCAAGGCGTCGAGCAGGGAGATCTGTTCGCGCCCGAGGCGAGCAAGCGAGACCGCCTGATGGCCGAGCTCGATGCTGTTAACGACCGATTCGGACGGAACACGTTGCGCGTTGGCAATGTGGAGGGGCACCAAGCGTGGCACATGGCGCAGAACGCCAAGACCCCGTCTTACACCACCGACTGGGGCGACCTGCCGGTGGCGCGTTGAGGCGACGCCCGGCAACGCTCAGGTCAGGGCGGTCCGGAGATGCTGCTCCATTCGCGCGAGCAGCGTTTTGCCTGTGATCTTCGACCCAGGCCAGCGAAGGGCCTTGACGCACCCCGGCTCAGTGGCGATCGTGATGGCGAGAGCGTTTTGCACGAGCCGGTAGAAGGTCTCTGGGTCGTCTGGTTCGATCGCCTTCTCGGAATGGAAGTAGTCGAGATCGATGTCCAGGATGTAAGGTTGCGCCGTGACGGCCGGCGCGCCGCCCCCTTGCGCCATGCTGTCCAAACTCGCCAGCACATGGTCGAGATACATCGATTCGAGGACCCGATCGATTCGCTCCTTTTCGATGAGAGGATCGGTATTTGGCCGTGTGCAGCCGATTTCATCGTAGTCAGCGCGAACCCCGTAGACTTCCTCGTCCGCGATGTACTCGCTTTCTAGGTTCACCACGAACGCGCGCGACAGGATTCCGGCTTGGACCGCGGTGCGGATGTGCTCGTCGTGCTTGAGCTTGTCGATCGCCGCCTCCACTGTTGCCTCGATATTCCAGTCAATCGCCGCGATCATCCCAGGCAACAGCGCTTTCTTCGCCGCGGCGTTTTGATCGGTCATCCGTTGATGGGTCGCGTAGAAGCGATGGTCGTCGAACGGCTCCTCCAAGTCGGTGTGGTGGTCGAGCGTGAGAAGCGCCGGCGGCGGCGAAGACGGTTGACTCCGCCGCACCTCCGCCCAGCCTCGCAGGACGTGGTGATGCGACTCGACGACGAAGATGTTCTTGCCGCCGATGTTGAAGGTATCGTGGAACATGCCTGCTGCCCTGCTGATGCGATGGTGAGCCCACCAGGATACAACCCCTCCCGTCCCGTGGTCCCCTGTCGCCCGACGACCGCCGGTCAGGCGATGGCCGCGGCGATGTGCTGCTTCATGCGTTCGAGGAGTGATTCGCCCGTGACGTCAGATCCATCGTCCCGGCAGTCCTCGACGTACTCGGGCTCTGTGGCGATCGTGACCGCGATCGCGTTGCGCACCAGGCGGTAGAAGGTCGCGGGGTCATCCGGGGCGATAGACCTCTCGGAATGAAAGTAGTCGAGGTCGATGTCCAATACGTAGGGTTCGGCCTCCGGCGCCGGCACGCCGTCGTCTCCGGCCATCGTGCTGAGGACATTAAGTTCGCGGTCGAGGTAGACCGACTCCAGCACCTGCGCGGAACGGACCGACGTGCACGCGTCGTCGTGCGACGCCTTTGCGCAACCCACGGCGCACATGGACCCCGCCTCGTAGAGTACGCCCGCCTGGCTGCATGTCTCGTAGGAGAGGTTGATGACAAAGGCGCGGGACAGAATCCCTGCCGCGATCGCGGTTGTGATGTGCTCGTCGTTGCTGAGCTTGCCGATGGCGTTCAGCACAGACGCCTCGTCGTCGAAGCGTAGGGCTGCGATCAAGCCAGGCAACAACGCCTCCATGGCTGTAGCCCGAGCCTCACCCGACTGCCGGCGCGTGGCGTCGAACAAGTGCCGGTAGAACGGTTCGTAGGTGTCGGTGTGATGATCGAGCGTGAGGAGTACCGGTGCGGCCGACAAGGCCCGACGGATTTCCCCCCACGATTGCAAGACGTGATGGTGCGATTCGACGATGTAGACGTCCTTGCCAGCAATGTTGGTCTTCGTGTGCGCCATGGTGGGTTACTCGCGTAATGTCTCACACCGTCCCGTCGCAAGCCGGTTCAGCTTGCAGCGGACTTTATCAAATACTCTGCTTCTTCCTGCACGACCGGCCATCCCTCTCGCAGCATCCGCACGACTTCGTCGACAACGTCGTAGCTCAGTCCGCAGCTATCGATATCTGTGACGCCCATGAGCGCGAGGTCGGAGGCCGATGCCTCTCCAAAGGAAATTCTGCAAAACAGGGAATCCGCCATAGCGCCGGTATCATCCGTTTCGCCGCTCAGGATTTCGTCGGCCAACATGCCAGCCATGCCGACGAGCATCTTCCAGTTCGCAGGTAGCTTGGGAGCGGCAAACCCATGGTTCAGCGCCGCCTTGCGCATCAGCTCGGGACAGGTACGGGGACGGAACTGGCCCAGCCATGCGCTCTCGTCTGGATTGCCGTTCTCGTTTTTCCACACGACTGCGTCGCCAGCGCCGCCGAAGCGCTCGTAAAGCATCTTGTGACCCGCTTCGTGGCACGCGGTGTTTCGGAGCTCTCTGGCAGCTATCTGCTCTTCCGCAAAATCAATCATGTTCGTCGAATGTAGTCGGTGCGGCTATTCGAGCGCGGCGCTCTCGGCAATGCTCATCGCCTGCCAACATTTGTTGTATGCAGCGCAAGATGCTCGGGCCGCGCTATTCCAGGGGAGGGCGAGTCCGGCCGATCAGCCACTCGCACAGGCGTGCGTTGCCTGCATATGAGTGTAGGTTTGCCGAAGAGGCATGAGTTGCTCGAATTGATCAGAGCTCGTGTCGGCGAGGCTCGAACGCGGTTACGACATGGCGGGACACTATATTGTGGCGGGCTGGGGGCTGGCCGCTAACGGTCCTGTCTGACACACGATCAAGCAATTGAATGGAATGTGTTTGCGTATTCCGGCGAACGTGATCACGCATTTCGGCGGATCGTGATCATGGATTCCGAATGATCGTGATCACCCGTTTCGGTTGATCGTGATCGCTGATCACAGGTTTCCGAAACGCGTGATCACGATGCCGGAATGAGCGATCACGGGACCGAAACGGGTGATCACGTAACCGGAACGTAATCCGGGTTTGAGTCTGGCGGTGGCGTTGCGCATGTATTCACCGACGGCGTTAGCCTGCTCCCTTTTTTGCGGGAGAAGTGCCGATGCCGACACCTCGGATGAGCATGCGCAAATTGAAGGAAGTCCTGCGACTAAAGTGGGCGTGTGGCCTGACGCATCGGCAGATCAGCCGGGCTATCGGCATCAGCGTCGGTGCCGTCTCGAAGTTCGCGGCCCAAGCCAGCCAGGCGGGACTCGATTGGGCGGCAGCCGAAGCAATGTCCGACGACGAACTGGACGCGCGCCTGAGGCCTGCGGCAACCAATGCCGCGGCGACGACGACGCGACGCATCGAGCCCGACTACACGGCATTGCATCGCGAGCTGCGCCGCAAGGGCGTGACGCTGCAACTGCTGTGGGAAGAATACGCTGAAGCGAACCCCGGCCAGCGGACGTACCGCTACACGCAGTTCTGCCAGAAGTACAAGGACTGGGCGAAGTCGATCAAGCGCTCGATGCGTCAGCAGCACCGCGCCGGCGAGAAGCTGTTCGCGGACTTCGCGGGTCCCACCGTGCCGGTCCTGGCGAGCGATGGCGGCGTCGAGTTCGAGGCGCACGTGTTCGTTGCCGTGCTCGGCGCATCCAACAACACGTTCGCGTGCGCGACGCGCACCGAGACGATGGCGGACTGGATCGGCAGCCTGTGCGATGCGCTAGAGTTCATTGGCGGCGTGCCCGAGCTGCTCGTGCCCGACAACCCGAAGGCGCTGATCGCGCGACCCGACCGTTACGAACCCGGACTCGGCACGACCACGCAGGACTTCGTGAACCACTACGGCACCGCGATGCTGCCGGCGCGTCCGCGCAAACCGCAGGACAAGGCCAAGGTCGAAGTCGGCGTGCAGATCGTCGAGCGCTGGGTGCTGCCCCGACTGCGCCACTATCGCTTCTACAGTCTGGCTGAACTCAACAAGGCGATTGCAGAACTGATCGCCGACCTAAACCAGCGCCCGTTCAAGCGGCTCGAAGGCAACCGGCGTGAATGGTTCGAACGGCTGGACCAACCCGTCCTGCGCCCGTTGCCCGTGCGTCGCTACGAGATCGCCACCTTCCAGAAGTGCCGTGTGAACATCGATTACCACGTCGATGTCGGCGGCCACTATTACAGCGTCCCGCATAGCCTCGCACGGCAGGAGGTCTGGGCGCGTATCACACGCCACGGCGTAGAGATCCTGCATGGCGGCAAGCGTGTCGCTGCGCACGCTCGCTCGCGCCTCAAAGGCAAACACACGACCATCGCCGAACACATGCCGGCTGCGCATCGCGCGCACATGGAATGGACGCCTGGGCGCCTGCTCAACTGGGGCGCATCCGTCGGCCCCGGCGCCGAGGCTGTCGTGCGGCATCTGCTGACCAACAAACCTCACCCCGAGATGGGCTATCGCGCCTGTCTCGGTCTTCTCTCGCTCGCGCGCAAGTACGGCAAACACCGCCTCGAGGCCGCATGCCAGCGTGCATTGAAGATCGGCTCGCCCACGCGTCGCTCCGTGCTGTCAATCCTGGAAGCGGGACTTGACCTGCAGCCCTCGCTCCCGACCACGCCCGCCGAATGGCGCTCGCCCGAGCACGAGAACGTGCGCGGCCCCGACTACTACCACTGACCCGAAGGAGGTCACGATGTTGATGCAGCACACCCTTACCCAGCTAAAGGCGCTCAAACTGGACGGCATGGCTCGCGCGTTCGAGGAGCAGTCAACGCTCACGGCAAGCACCAGCCTGTCATTCGAGGAACGCGTGGGCATGCTCGTAGATCGCGAGCTGGCCTGGCGTGATACGCGACGACTCGAACGTTTGCTGCGCGCCGCGAAGCTCAAGAACCCACAGGCCTGCGTCGAAGACATTGAATACCGGCAAACCCGTGGGCTGGACCAGCGCATCGTCGCCACGCTCGCCGGCTGCGACTGGGTGCGCAATGCTCAGAACCTGATCCTGACCGGCCCCACCGGCGCGGGCAAGACGTGGCTCGCTTGCGCGTTCGGCCAGCAGGCGTGCCGGCAGGGCTTCTCCGTGTTCTATGTGCGCGTCGCGCGGCTGTTCGAAGAGCTGAAAATCGCGCACGGCGACGGCAGCTTCACACGTCGGCTTGCGCAACTCGCGAAGATTGATGTGCTGATCCTCGACGATTGGGGCTTGCAGGATCTCGACCAGGCGGCGCGCAATGATCTGCTTGAGGTACTTGATGATCGTGTCGGTACGCGCTCGACTGTGATCACCAGCCAGTTGCCGCTCGAACACTGGCACGCGTGGCTGCAGGACCCCACGCTCGCCGATGCGATTCTCGATCGGCTCGTGCATCAGGCCCACAAGCTTCCGGTCAAGGGCGATTCGATGAGAAAGAAAACGAAATCCGAGTCCGCTGACGCCTGATCGTGATCACCGTCGCTATAATCCATTGACCGCGCAACACCACCTTCCAGACTGATCACGTTCGCCGAAACGATTGATCACCATCGCCGAAATCCGCAACGAGCCGGTGCTGGAGATCTTCGAGGCGCCGCACAACCTCTCGGTGGCGGACTACGCCAGGCTCGCGGGCAAGTCGCGCCGCTGGATCACCTACGAGATCCAGGCCGGCAACCTGCTGTCGATCCACATGGGGCATCGCGGGCAGCGAGTGCCAGACTGGCAACTCGATCCGCTCAAGCGCAGGCTGGTCCAGTCCGTCCTGAAGCAACTGCCACGGGGCATCGACACCTGGGACATCTACCACGCTCTCCTGCGCTCATATGAGGCCCTCGGGACACGGCCGGCCATCGAAGCCGTCAACCCAACGAACCTGCACCTTGCCGCGCGGCTGGTGGCCGCACAGTGCATGCAGGCGAGCGAGCCAGTCGTGACGACCGAGTTTCCTGAGCAGGTCCGGCAAAGCGTGCAGCGGCTGGTGCGCGAAGCCGTCGCTGCCGATGTCGCCGAAGCGACGCCCGGAGACTGATCAAGCCAGGGTCGCGCCGAAGTTCGGTCAGGCGCTTGCCTGGAGCGATTGGAAGAACCGCTCCAGGTGGGTGCTGTCCGTATTTCGACGGCTCAGGAAGTAGGTGGTGAGCGTCAGCGCGCCCTCTTGCAAGGGACGCTGGACAACGCCAAGGGAACGATGGCCCTCGATGCGGGCGGCGGGTGCCAGGCAGACGCCGTAGCCGGCGGCCACCAGGGTCATCATCAACCCGAACGATGTGGCCGTCGTGACGTCCGAGGGGAAGACGCCGGCCGCCGTCAGCAGCGTGTCGATCTGCCCGCAGTAGCCCACACAGTCGCGGGCATCCAGGGCGATCCAAGGGTGGTCGGCGGCCTGCTCCAGGGACACTGACGCGAAGGCCAGCAAGGGGTGATGGGCAGACACGGCCAGTGCCAGCGCATCGCGCCAGACGGGGCGGACATCGATGCCTTCAGGGGCTGCGGGCGACTGGCAGAGGCCCGCCTCGAAAGCCCCCGCGAGCAGTCCTCGATGCAGGTCCTCCAGGCGTTCTTTATGAAGGCGAATGGGGTGGTCCGGATGGCGCCGGCGATGTTCCGCCATCGGCACCGACAACCGGGGATAGGCCAGGCAGTCCGACAGGGCAATGTTCAAGGGCTCGGAAGCGATCATCGTGTCACCTGTACAACGCCGACACTGGAAAAAACCGGGCGCAACCGGTTGATGAGATAAGTTTAACGTGGTTTAAATTCGCTTGGCGCGTGACGCTTCTGTTGATGCAGAAGCGATCGGTGCAACGCGGCAGACCCGCAGGGACAAGAACCTATGAAAGCGAGCCAGCGCGCGCTTTCGGCGTTGCCGTGCGCGAGGCACGGACCGCGCAGGGGCTGGCCCAGGAGGTGCTCGCGGAACAGGCGGGCATCGCCCGGTCGCACATGGGCAAGATCGAGCGCGGCGAGCACATGCCCACGCTGGTGTTGATCCTGCGGATCGCGAAGGGGCTGGGGTGCTCGGCCGCGGCACTGATGGCCGCGACCGAGGCGCAACTGTCCGAGGAAGAGAACGACGCCGAATAGCCATGCCGTCATGGCGGTGAGGCGTCAACAACGTTCTTGTACGTCAAGGTTGTGACTTGCCAGGCGTTCATTGCCACCTCGCATTTGACACGCGACCTTTTTCGTAACATCATTTGTTTCATGAAAAGAGACAGCCGCCTCTCGTCTGTCCTGCATGCGCTGCTGCACATGGCCGAGCAGGATGGACCCGTTACCTCAGAAACCTTGGCGCTATGCCTGGGAACCAACCCGGTCGTCGTTCGGCGCACGATGGGATACCTGCGGCAAGCGGGGATCGTCACCTCCGAACGAGGTCACTCAGGAGGATGGCGTATCCACGCCGACCTTGGCAGCGTCACCCTGCGTCAGTTGCACGAAGCCCTGGGCGAGCCGGCGACGTTTGCCATCGGCAACCGCAACGAGACACCGGAGTGTCTGGTCGAGCAGACGGTCAATGCGGCACTCGAAGGCACGTTTGCCGAAGCCGAGGCGCTGCTGCTGAAGCGGTTCTCGGAAATCACCCTTGCCGATCTGGCCTCTGACTTCGCACGCCGGCATGCGGCTTTACGACATTCAAGGAATCAATCATGAATCACGATGTGATCGTCGTCGGCGGAAGCTACTCAGGAATGGCCGCGACCCTGCAACTGGTGCGCGCACGCAGGTCAGTGCTGGTGATCGATGCGGGCCAGCGGCGCAACCGCTTCGCCAGCCATTCACACGGATTTCTCGGCCAGGATGGTGTGCCGCCAGGTGAAATCGCTGCAAACGCACGCCGCCAGCTTCAAGCCTATCCAACGCTGACCTGGCTTGAAGGTCGGGTGGAAGCTGTCGCCGGGCAGGCGGATGAATTCACCGTCACGACGGCTGATGGCGAGTCGCACCTGGGGCGACGCATTCTGTTGGCGACGGGGGTGACCGACCAGCTTCCAGCCATCGACGGGCTCGCGCAACGCTGGGGGAAGACGGTTTTTCACTGCCCGTACTGCCATGGCTATGAACTTGGACAAGGCCGCATCGGCATCGTCGGTGCCAGCCCGATGTCCATCCATCAGGCTGAACTGCTCACGGATTGGGGGGATGTCACCTTGTTCGTCAACGGTGCATTGGAACTCAATGAGGAAATCAGGTCCACTTTGGAACGCCGAGGCGTGGTCATCGAAGAGGCGCGCATCGACAAAATCGAGGGGCATGCCGACGTGACATTGGTGGACGGAAGGCGACTGAGCTTTGCGGGCCTGTTTGTTGCAACGCGAACCGTTCCCTCCGACCCTTTGGCCAGGACAATCGGCTGTGCACTGGAAGAAACGCCCATGGGCATCCAGATCCGCACGGATGCCGAGAGCAAGACCTCGGTGCCTGGGATCTTTGCCTGCGGCGATGTCGCGCGGGCACCGCATTCGGTGTCGCTGGCCGTGGGCAACGGTGCCATGACCGGCGCCCAGATTCACCGATCACTGCTTTGGCCCGAGACGATCGAGCCAGCGCAAGCGGAAGGCCGCGCTCGATGACGTCGTTCTCCGACCCGACGGCGGTATCGGGTTATGCGGAAAGAACCGCGAGGATCGTGCCGGGCCTGCGCGACCTGCACCGGATGGCGGGCGTGCTGCTGGCCGAACGCGCGCCGGCCGACGCGCGCATCTATATCGACAGCGCCCCCAAGGGGCCCTTCGATGGCGCGACCTGCCTGCTGACACTGCATTTCCTGCCGCCAGCCGAGCGGCTGAAGACGCTGCAGCAAATACACCTGCGACTCAAGCCCGGTGCGTCCCTTGTCGTCACGCATCACAGTTTTCCCGGCGACGATCCCGTCAGGGACAGATGGCTCTCGCGCAATGCGGCGTTTGCGGCTGCTTCCGGCGTACCAGTGCGTCAAGCCGAAGGCAGCATCGCGGCGATCAAGGAACGGCTGCCCGTGCTTTCGCCCGCGCAGGATGTCGATCTGCTCCGCGAGGCTGGATTCACGGACATCGACCTTTTCTATTGCGCGTTCACCTTCAAGGGTTGGGTCGCCCATCGAGCATGAGGGGGATCGACGATGCAAGACATAGGGTCGGCAGGTGCGTTGCCCGTGTGTAGCGAGGAGACTCTTAGCCACGCACCAGGGACAGGTAGGGGTTGTCCGGCGGGACTTCCGCGAACAATGCCGAAGGCGCCATCAACAGATAGCCGTGCAACCGCCGCGACTTGCGCGGCCCGGTGACTTCGCAGGTCCAGATGTTCAGGCCGCTGTCCTGATTGCGGTGCAGTCCCAGCTTCTCGAAGCGCTTCTGCACCCATTGCCAGTCGTGCAGATTGTCCTGCCGGGCCAGCACCTGGATCTCCGGATGTTCCTGCGCGTAGCGCTGGAAAACACCGGGGCTGACCAGGTACGCCGTGCCATCGACGGTATGCACCAGTGCCTTCGCGTCGTTGATGATGAGCTTGCGCGACTCGATGCCTTGCCTGAGCCAGGCGATGAAGGCTTCCCCGAACGGCGTGGCCTTCGCGGGAGCCGGCATGGTGGCAGGACTGGTCGGCGCCAAATGGGTCACTGTCGCAGGTGCGGCGGTGGATGGTGATGGCGGTTCCGCGCTGGCGGACGATGCACTGGTGGTGGCTGCGTCGGACGCATCGAGCATCGACAGCAGATCGGAGACCGGGTCCGCGATCCCTGCCGGGCAATCCGCTACCCCAGGGGACGGTGAGGTGGCCGGGATACCGGAGGGGGTCGACGCGTCATCTTCGCCAGGGAGGGGCTCTTCCGTCGTGACCGTGCCAGCGAACGATGTGGGACGCTCTCCCGACTCCCAGATCAAGGCCGGCGACAGGCGCAGGAAGGTAAAGCTGTGCGACCAGCCTGTGCCGCTCGTGACGGTCGCCCGCCAGATCGCCTTCCCATCCGGGGCGGGCTGCACGATGCCATGGTCCTGGAGCACCGTGAAGACGGCAGTGTTGTTCGATGGAATGCCTTCGATGCCCTGCGACAGGAGGTGCGCGCGCAGCTTGTCGCTGACCGTCTTGCTGACGAGCCAGAGTGCGTCCTGGGTCAGCCATCCATCCGACGGGCCGCCGGGCTGGTTCAGCTTGAATTCCTCGCGCAGCAGGTAGCGCAGGCCATCGAGCAGCTTGCGCTGCAGCGCATGCTTCGGCGCCGCCATGGCCCTGGCCGGATCACCGCCGAGCGCCAGGGCCACCGATGCCTGGTCGGCCTTGATGACCAGTTCGCCCAGCGTGCCGGCATGCTCGTATTGGCCCGCCAGCACGTACAGCAGCGCCGACCACAGGTCTTGGTAGTCGCTCAGCCAGTCGAGGATGCCGGCATCGAGCACACGGGTGTAGAGCAGCCCCGTGGCGGCGCCATGCAGCCGGTACTCGCGATCCGTCCGGTAACGAAAGCGGTACGGCTGGCGCAGCGGCCCGTGCCAGGGGTGCCAGACCAGGCCATCGGCCTGCTCGACGTGCAGATCGACCGCGATCTTGCCAATGTCGTGCAGCAACGCGGCGTAGGCGGTCCCGGCGGTCCAGGCCTCGGCTTGCGCGGCCTGGGCCTCGGGCGAGGCGCCGGCCGGGAGCAAGTGGGACTGCCTCAGCTTGAGCGCGTAGGCCACGATCTCCAGGCCGTGGTCCAGCATGCCGCCCGGCCAGGCATGGTGATGCGCCTCCGAGGCCGGGAACTGCTGGACCAGCTCGGCGTAGCGTTCCAGCGGCGCCAGGTACAGCGAGCGGAACTGCCGACGCGACAGCGAGGTGCGCTGCCAGATGTGTTCCAGCAGCCGCTGCCGGCGCGGCTCCGCCAGCAGCGATGTGGCCGACTGCGGTGGCGTCAGCCCTTTGGCGGGCTCGACGGGAGGTGGCGCGGCGGCTGTGGTCAGCGGCACCCGTTTGCGCTGGAACAGCGAAAGCATGGCGACATCCTGGTGATGGGCTGGCCGGAGGAGCCTTTTGGCCTTTTCGGGTAGGGCGAGGCCATTCCCTTGCCCCTTCCCCAGCCCTTCGGCCTTCGACAAGCCCTTTGGTATAGGGGCAGTCGGCTTCCTGTGCCGCAATCAATGCGGATCTCGTGCGCTCCAGGATCGGACGGAACAGGCACTGTGTTTTCACCGGACCAGGCCGCTTCAACCGGCGCTGGAAGCGCAGCAGGCCCTGAAACCCCTACGCCCAAAGACATGCTTGTCGAGAATGGAGTAAGGAAGTAAGATTTCCTTTGTAACTGACGGAGGTCTCCCATGCTTGCCAAGCTCACCTCTAAAAATCAGATCACGCTGCCCAAGGCGGCCGTGTCCGGCGTGGATGCGGCGGAGTACTTCGACGTGACCGTCGAGGGCGGCCGGATCGTCCTGACGCCGGTGCGGGTCCAGAAGGCCCAGGCCGTGCGCGAGAAGCTGGAGCAACTCGGGATCACCGAACAGGACGTCGAGGATGCCGTGGCCTGGGCACGGCGCTGATGCACAGGGTCGTGCTCGACACCAACATCGTGCTGTCGGCGCTGATCTTCAATGCCGGACGCCTGGCCTGGATACGCCAAGCCTGGCAGCAACAGCAGTTGCAGCCGCTGGTCTGCCGGGAGACGGCCAGTGAACTCCTGCGCGTCCTGGCCTATCCCAAGTTCAAGCTGTCTACCTTGGAACAGCAGGAGTTGCTGGCGGACTTCCTGCCCTACGCCGATGTGGTGGAACTTCCGGCACCATGGCCAGACCTGCCGGTCTGCCGCGACGAGAAGGACCAGGTGTTCCTGGTGCTCGCGCATGTCGGCAAGGCGGATGCGTTGATCACGGGCGATGCGGACATTCTCGCCATGCGAGAGGACTTTCCCGGCCTGATCATGACCGCCGAAGCATTCGCGGCGCGGCAGGGATGAAGGAGACCGGCACCGCCTTGCCCAGCGGCCGTGGAACGACCATGAGGTAGCCACCATGAAGCAGACCGCAGGCATGACCACTGCAGCGCGACTCGGCCGCTGGCTGGGCAGCGTATGGGGTGGTTACCTGCGCGCGGAGCGTCGAGTGCATCGATGGCTGATGGCGCAGGGACTGCCGGCAGGCGGTGCAAGGGTGCTGATCTGGGTGGTCAAGCTGGCGATCCTCGGGGTGTTGCTGTACGTCGCATTCTGGGTGGCGCTGATGCTGGTCGCTCTCGCTGTGGCAGCAAGGATGGCGGAGCAGACGTCGGGGGGCGAGGCGGTATCCGGAATTCCGTGTGTGAGGCGGGTTGAGATTCAGACTCCAATGTTGAATCGTTCCGGGTAAAGCAGTGCGAACTGCGTCATCGCGCTCTTCCAATCGTGCCGGGAGCCGGTCCACTTGGCCACGACGTTGCGCAGCGCCAGCCAGATCAGTTTGAGCGCGGCCTCGTCCGACGGGAAGTGGCCGCGCGCCTTGATGATCTTCCGAAGCTGCATGTGCAGCGACTCGATCGCGTTGGTCGTATATACAATTTTCCGGATGTCAGGCGCGAAGGCGTAGAACGGAATCACCTGATCCCAGGCTCGGCGCCAGAGCGCGGCGATCGGAGGGTATTTCGCACCCCACGGGCTCGTATCGAACGCGTCCAGCGCCACGGCGGCCGCTTCGGCCGACGGTGCCCGATAGACCTCCTTGAGCGCCGCTGCGACCGATTTCCTGTCTTTCCAGCTGGCGAAGTCCAGTGAGTTCCGGATCAGATGCACGATGCAGGTCTGGACCGTCGTTTCCGGGAACACCGTGTTGATCGCTTCCGGGAAGCCCTTCAGGCCGTCGACCACGGCGATCAGGATATCCTGCACGCCGCGCAGCTTAAGGTCGTTCACTACCCTCAGCCAGAACTTGGCCCCCTCGGTCTGCTCGATCCAAAGGCCCAACACGTCGCGTGTGCCGTCGCGGCGCACGCCCAGCGCCAGGTAGATCGCTTTGTTGCGCACGACGCCTTCGTCGCGGATCTTGACTCGCAAGGCGTCGAAGAACACGACCGGGTACATCGGCTCGAGCGGCCGCTGCTGCCATTCGCGCACTTCGTCGATTACGGAATCGGTCACCGTACTGATGAAGTCCGGCGACACCTCGATGCCGTACATCTCCAGCAGGAAACCCTGAATCTCCCGCACGCTCATGCCGCGTGCGTACATCGCGATGATCTTGTCGTCAAAGCCGGTGAAGCGTCGCTCGCCCTTGGCGATCAGCACCGGATCGAAGGTGCCTTCGCGGTCGCGCGGAATCTCGACGTCGAGCAGGTCGTCGTCGGTCGTGATGCGCTTGCGGCTGGTGCCGTTGCGGTGGTTCGTGCGGCCTGCCGGCTTGGCATCGCCCTTCTCGTAGCCGAGGTGGTGGGTCAGTTCGCCGGCCAGCGCGCGTTCGAAGATTGCCTTCTTGAGCGCCGCAAGCTGCTCGTTGATCGTCGCCCGGTCCAGCGTCCCGGGCACCAGTTGCTTGATCAGCTCCGGGTCCAGGTTCAAGCCCTTGCCCGGTTCTATCGTCACTTCTTCCTTGCGTTTGCGTGGCATAAAGTGGCTCCTTGGCCATCAGTTTATGCCTCACACACAAACATTCGGATAGGCTCGGGGGCGACGACGATTTTGACCTGCAATTTCCTGCGAGTCTGGATGAACTACGTCAAACGCCTGGCTACGATCCAAACCTTTACAACGACACCTCTCACGAGATGTACAGCGAAGACGATTGAAGCCGTTCATCGCTGAGTCATTTCAGCTTCCTCGACATGACGCCTGGCCCCTTGCCGCCTGCGTTGCCCGCGTCCTTGGTGCCTGCCGAGAAAGCATTTGCGACAGTTCCGGCCCGAATCCCAGCCCAAGTCAATGCGCCAATCCAGAATGCCGGGAGCACCAGGAACATCGTGGCCATCACGAAGTTTAGCAGCATGTCTCCGAAGGTGTTGTTGAGGCCCACCAGCGGATCGAAGTTCGTGTGCGGCCGGTTCCAGCCCCACCCCCAGCCGTAGAGCGCATCGAGGATCGTCGAGTCGATCCAGCGGGCGAGCTGAAACCAGAATTCGGTGAAGAACAGCGCGAACTGCACCACGCTCACCGTGACCACGGTCTTGAGGTCATAGGTGCCGATCAGCAGCACCAGCGGGATGCAGATGACCAGCGCCATCTTGAGCAGGGACAGCACCATCGGCAGCGCCTGCCGCACCACGTCCATCGCCGGGAAATAGCCCAGTGATCCGACGGTCAGCCCCACGTCGCTAGCAGCGCGGGTGACGATGTTGGGCAGCGTCATGTCGATCTGGCCACCGTAGTCGGTGTAGACCGCCCCCTGGTTGAGCTTCTGCTGGCGAGGGCTGGCGACGGCGCGGATCACCGAGTCGTTGACCTCGGCCTGGCTCAGGAAGCCCGCCCAGCCGGCCAGTCGCGCCAGCAGGTTGGGATCGACCTGGGCCAGCAATCGTGCCCGCAGGCCGTGGCCGCCGTCGGACCACCACTGCCGGCAGGTCGGGTAGCCGCCTCCGCCGGGCACTTGGGCCAGGCCGGCGTCGCGCGTGGCGTCGAACGGCCAGGCATCGCGCGGTGTCCTGGAGCGGTAGCTGTCGTAGAAGCCGGCAGTGCCGACGAAGTAGCTGGAGCCGATCCAGGTGACGTCGTGCATCTGCTCCTCGCTCAGGCTGGGCCGGGTCATGAACAGCTTGGCGCGGGCGGGGCCATAGCAGTCGCGGGTGAAGTCGCTGACCTCCTGGGCCAGCACCGGGTCGTCGATGCGGGTCGCGTCGATGTCCATGCGGATCTGCCGCAGGTCGGTGCCGCAGGGAATGGCCGCGACAGAGGCGCCGGTGATCGCGCGCGAGATCTCGTGCATGGCGAACCACCACACCGGCACCTTGGCCGACTGGTTGTTGATCGTGCTGAACGATTGCGACCAGCCCGTATCGGTCGGCTCCGGGACATTCACTTGGCATTGGGTCGAACGCGAACGGTCGTACTTGATGGTGTTGAGATCGACGTCGATGAAGGGGATGCCCGCGAACATGATCACCACGATGGCGACGAAGACGCGGTTCTCGATGCGAGCCGAGGACAGCACGCCCTTGTTGCCCTCGTCCGCGCCTTCCGCGCGGGCCTTCAGCCATTCCTGGATGACGATCGCCAGGAACGGGACGGCGAACATGCCGCTGGCGACCAGCACCGACCAGATGCCGTTGTGGACCACCCAGGACACCAGCGTCAGGTAGTACTCCAGGTAGTCGGTCGTGAACAGCGTCATGGCGAACCCTGCGCTACCGTGCCTGCATCAGCAAGCTGGCTTCCAGCACGATCACGGCGACGATGGCCGCAACCTCCGCGCGCAGCAGCCGCTGCCCGGCAGCGCGCTCCGGTTCCCGCGCGCGCAGGCGATGGTGCATCCAGAGCCAACCCCAGGCGGTGACGGCGTACAGCAACAACCGCCAGGCCAGGAGGGCCCCGGATTGCGCCGCCATCCAGCGCTGCCAGCCCTCGATGCCGCCCGCGATGCGGATGCCGACCACATTGACGGCGGTCGCGGCGATCAGCAGCGACACCGCCCATACCAGCACCAGGATGGCACGCCGGCTGGACAGCCAGCGCAGGCACCGCCCCACGGTATTCATGGATGGCTTCCGCCGGACGGCGGCCGCTGCAGTTCATCGATCCGATTGCGTACCGGGTCGCCCTCGTAGATGCCACGCGCACCGGCGGCACGGGTGCTGTGGCGCTGGATGATCGCCATCGGCGAGTTGCTGGCCAGTTCGCGGCGCAGTTCCAGCTCCGCCTTCAGGTTGTGAATCTCGCGATCGAGGATGTCGCTTTCGTGGGTGACGGCCTTCTGGGCCAGTTCGTTGGCGGCCACGTTGGGCTCCTTGCGCCCGGTCAGCAGCGTGCGTTGCAGCAGCAGTGCCTTCTCCAGCACGCTGGCCAGCGCGACCTCCGAGGCCAGGCGCCGAGCCAGGATGTCCTGGTCCGTCTCGTCGCGAAGGGCCTCGACCACGCCACGGGTGATGGGCAGCGACGCGCTGCTCGCAGCCTGCAGGTTCTGCGCCGTGGTTGGACGGCTGCCGGCGACCAGTTCCTGCAGGGCCTGCAGCTTGTCCTCGTATTCCTCCTGGATCAGTGGGGTCAGGCCAACGCCCGGCGTGGTGACGGTCTTGGTGCATGCGTCGCAGGTGCGCTGCTCCTGCTCGCCCAGCACGCGAACTGCCCAGGCCGCGGCGGCATCGGGCGAACTCCAGGTCTGGCATGCCAGGTTGCCGCCGCAACTGGCTTGCGGAATCGAACTGGTGTCGCCGACGCCACGGCCGTTGAGCAGGTTGTAGCCGGCGCGGGTCACGTCGCCGACCACGCGCACCGGACGTTGGCCCGCGCCGCCGGCGTTGTCTCCGCCGACCCACGGAACGCCATTGTTGCCACGGTTCGCCTCGGCGTCGTCGATCGCCGAGACCGCATCGGTGCTCGCGACGGCCTGCTTCAGCGCCATGCCTTCGGCGAGTTGGTCCCAACCGAGTTGCCCACCCGCCATGTCGGCCATGCGGTTGGCGATGGCACGGCAGGTCAGCTTGCTGCGATCGAAATCCAGCCTGGCTTGCAGCACCCCATTGGTCAGCAGGTTGTACAGCCCTGGATCGGCGCGCTGGATGATCAACGCGGGCAGCGACGCCACGGCAGCGGTGGCGTTCTGGATCACCGAGGACATGATGGCCTGGAAGCCGTTGGTGATGCCGTTCAACTGGTTCTGCAGCGTGGTGGTGATGCTCATGTCGCCACAGATCAGGTTGCTGTTCCAGCCGACGCCAACACCGATGGAGTGCATGTTGGCCGCACCGCTCATGGACACCGCGCGGCCGCCTCCAATGCTGTAGAGCACGTCATCGCCGATCACGCTGCCCTGATGCTGGACGCCGTACTCGTTGACGCTGGTCTGTGCCCCGGCGCTGGAGCAGCACAGCGCTGCGACAACGGCCAATGCGACGTGCAGAAATCGACGGGCGTTCGGAAATGAATTCGTCATGGCATCGGGCCTCACAGGAAATCGACGCTGCCGAGGAATATCTGGCCGCGGCGCTGGCAGCAGCTATAAGGACGCCACAATGCCCAGGCGTAGTCGCCTTGCCGGGCCTGCACCTTGGCATTGCCGTGGGGGAATACCGCGCAACTGCTGGACAGCGTGGGGGTCAGCTCCTGCCACTTGCCCGTGGCGGCATCGGTTTCCATCAGGGCGCCGGCTGGCCAGTAGCCATCGCGCGAACTGGCGAGCAGCGGCTGGTACACGTGGATCTGGTTGCGGCGCGTCACGATGTCACCCGCGCGCTGGGCGACCACGGCTGCGGCCTTGTGGTCATCGACCTGATGCAGGAAGCCGCCTCGCGGATAGACGTTGCCCCAGAGATTCATGTCCGTACGCGTGCCGATCTCGCGCCGGCCGGGAATCAGTGCTTCCGGATACAGCGCCTCGGGGATGTTGGGCGGTGCCGGCGCCCTCGCAGGTGTAGCCGGACGCGCTGGCGAACTGGCTGAACACATGGCCACCGGGATGGCCGATGACGTCGGCGTTCTTGAACTTCGCCAGGTTGTTCTCGTGATCCTCGTTGGTGGTGCCGTCGCCGCCGGCCTTCGCGGTCGGGTTCGGCAGGATCATCGCCCGCACCTCGACCCAGGGGTTCTCGCCGGTGTTCGAGTAGCTCGACACCACAGCATCGGGGATGTAGTGGCGCACCTTGACCGAGGTGCGCACGGTGCAGCCCGTCCAGGTGCAATAGAGCCAGTAGCAGATGCCGGTGACGCGGTATTCCAGGCAATCCGGCGACAGAGTGGAGGCCACGATAGTGGCAGTGTTCAGTGCGAAGGACGATGCGGAACACCCCAGCAGCAGCGCTGCGATGGCCAACCGCTGGCGTCGCGATGGCGCGGACAGACGCCTCGTCACGGCTGCGTCCTCCGGTATTGGTCGATGCGGGCAACCGCACGGGCCACGTCCGTCTCGCCATAGACCACGTATCGGCGATCCACCACGATGGCCGGAACTTTGGTGACGCCAAGGCTCCAGGCATCGACGATGCCCTGGTAAGCGATGCCGATCCGGCGCTGCATGTCTGCACCGCCCAGCTTCAGGCGTTGCTGGACGATGGCGCTGGCGCGTTCTTGATCGGTGGGCAAGTTGGCGGCCAGTTCCGCTTCGAGCACCGCGCCCGCGTCCAGGACGACGTGTCGGTCAGCCTGGCCAAGGACCGGATGATGCGAGTCAGTGACGAGCCATACTTCCGCAGCGGCGGCGCGCGTCGCCAGCGCCAGAAAGGCAATGCCCGCAGCAAACCATGCTGGGCGAGCGCGAGCGGCATGAGGAACAGCGCGAGAGTCCATGAGACAACACCGGAGGGAAGCCAATCCGGTGACAGTCGAACCGAAACCAGGCCTCGACGCGACAAACAAAGCGGAGACGACCTCGCCCCGTTTTCGCCATCCCTGTCCGCCCCGACTCGCTGATCGGACCTGCGCGCTTGCCATAGGCTGACTGTGTGCAGTGGATGGGTATGAGCCGATCCGGCCCCGTGGCCCAAGCTGTTCACATCGGACGCCGATGTGGCTTGATTGCTGACTGAGATTGATATCGGCGATGACAACAACCACGCATTTGGCTTTTGCGACTTGGGCCTAGACGATGTCCCCGTCCTGCAGGATGTCCTCGGAGAAAGGAACACCGTGGCAAACCACATGGTTGCGGGAGGCGTTGAGCGCGTAGACGTACCCGTACTGTCCTTTACTGGCCGGACACGCTTTGAGTTCATGGACGATGGGGCCATCGACCAAGATCATTGACCTGCGTCGTGGGCTAGTGAATACCTGTCACTAGGCACTCCAATGTGATCAGCCCGATCTGCTTGGGTGGAAAATTGACCACCACCACCAACTATCTACCAGTCTGTCCGGCGTGTAGAGCCCGGCGATCTGCGGGCTGGACTTGCGCTGCCCGACCTCCTGGCCGAAATCCATCAGCAGTTTATAGGCCGACTTGCGTGCTTCGGCAACGCCTGAGCCTTGATGATTGCGGACCACGCGCAATGTCATCTTCATGAAGCCGTTCCATGCAATCGTCGTTATCGACATGCTCCGTTGGTTGTGACTTGTTGGAATCGCCCCAGACGTTTCTCCGTCGTCCAATACGCCAGGGCCGCCACCGGCAGTGCGGCACCCAGACCGGAGGTCCACGTCCAGCCGCCGTGGGCATAGGCCCATGCACCAAACGCCGAGCCGAGCGAGCCGCCCAGGAAGAACGCCGCCATATAGAGGCCATTGAGTCGACCACGCATGTTCGCGTCCAGCGTGAAGATGGCGCGCTGACCCAGCGTCAGATTGGCCGCGACGCCAAAATCCAGCACGATTGCGGCTAGCATCAGCAGGCCCAGCGCCCAGCCGGAACCGGGTTGCGCTAGGTGCGTCAAGGGGAACGCCAGCGCCACCATGCCCATCGCCAGTGCGGTGGCCCTGTGGCTGTGACCCAGGTCGGCAATGCGCCCGGCCAGTGGCGTGGCGACCGCGCCTGCGGCCCCTGCCAAAGAGAACAGCGCGATGCCGCTTTGCGACAGCCCGAACGCCGGGCCGGCCAGCAGTAGCGGCACTGTCGTCCAGAACACGCTGAACGCCGCGAACAGCGCGGCATGGTAGAGTGCGCGTCGGCGCAGCACCGGGGTATCGCGCAGCAGATGTCCCATGGAAGCGAGCAGGCCACCGTAGCGCAGGCCGAGGCTGGGCTGGCGAGCCGGCAGCGTGCGGGCCAACACTACGATCAGCACCAGCATAGCGGCTGCCGCCAGCAGGAACATGGCATGCCACGAGGCCAGATCAGCGATGAAACTGGCGACCGGCCTCGCCAGCATGATGCCGAGCATCAGTCCGCTCATCACGTTGCCCACTGCCCGGCCGCGCGACGCTTCGGGCGCCAGGTGCGCAGCATAGGGCACCAGCACCTGCACAGCTACAGTGCCCAGGCCGATGCCCAGCGCCGCCGCCAAGAACGGCAATGGCTGGCGTGCCAGCGCTGCACCCAGCAGTGCCATTGCCGCCAGCCCCAGCAAACCAAGCGTAAGCCGGCGGTTCTCGATCAGGTCGCCGAGCGGCACGAGCAACAGCAGGCCCAGCCCGTAGCCAAGCTGGGTGAGTGTCACGCTCAGGCCGGCTGCCTGCGGCGACAGTCCCAGCGCCACGGCGATCGGGCCGGCCAGCGGCTGCACGTAGTACAAATTGGCGGCGGCCAGGCCGCAGGCCACTGCCAGCAGCAGCGTCAGGCCTGCCGATGCAGTTGGGGCATGGTCTTCCCCCGTCACGTCTGTCCGGCCCGGCGCACTGGGCTGCGCGATAACGCTGCCCAGTACAGATGGCTCTCGCCGTGCGCGAGGCTTTCGAAAAGCGATCTTCATGAAGTTTCTCTCTGATTCAATAGGAATTGATCGTTTCCTAAATTGGCAAAAAAATCAGGCCAGCGCCTTGAGCGCGGTCGCCACGACGGCCTGCATCTGTGCACGGCTGCGCCCGGTCTTACCGACCACTCGCATGCCTTGCGTCAGGCATAGCAGCATCTGCGCCGTGACTTCGGCATCGACATGGTTCTTGATCGAGCCGTCCGCCTGCCCTTGGCGGATCAGGTGAGCCAGCATGGCCTCGTTGCAGGCCAGCGCAGCGGCGACCCGATCACCTACAGATTGGTCGAACGTCGAAAGCTCCACCGTACTGGCGACGACCAGACAGCCTTGCCGTCCTGTGGCGCCGTGGGCGGATTCGGCGTAGAAGGTCAGCGCGGCGCGCAGGCGCTCTAGGCCTGTGCCGCCGTCGTCAATGGTCCGGCGCAGATTTTGCGTTCGCTGGGCGCGGTAACGATCCAACGCCGCCAGGAAAAGCGATTGCTTGTCCTTGAACGCTTTGTAGAGGCTACCCTGGGCCAGCCGCATGGCGCGGGTCAGGTCGGTGATAGACGTACCGGCATAGCCGCGCTCGCTAAAGACGCGTACCGCTTGGTCAAGCACCTTGTCGGCGTCGAATTCGCGGGGACGGCCCCGGCTGCGTGGAGGCGATGAGGAAGATTGGACAACCATGCTGGCCATTATATGGAATCGATCGCTTCCTAATATAGCACTTCACCGGAGGTTTGGGCGAGCCGTCATCACTGCTGAAGAGGAATGTCACTTCCAATGTGCGCGGGACGTTGAGCTGGCGGCCGCTCGTGCGACCTGGGAGGCGTACCGTTTTATCTTTCCCGCACCTGGGTGAGGTCGATCCTGCACCAAGGAGATACCTGCCAATGCTCAGCTTCGAACCGGTCGATGGCTGCTGCATCGCGCAAGGTCATGCCGATCATGTCCAAGCCATCGACCAGCATCCGCTTCTGCCTGGGTTGCAAATCGAAGGGATATTCATCGCCCTGCGGCGTGGAAACGATTTGCTTCTCCACGTCGATGGTCAGGCGCTTTTCCTGGCCATGCGCCACGCTGTCCATCAACGCCTGGACCTGCTCCGGCGGCAAGGTGACAAGCAGCAGGCGATTGTTCATCGCATTGAAATAGAAGATCTCTCCGTAACTCGGCGCGACGACAGCATCGAACCCGGCCTGCTGCAATCCCCATACCGCGTGCTCCCGGCTCGATCCGCAGCCGAAGTTCGCCCCGCCCAACAGAATGCGCGCGCCGCGATATTCCGGACGGTTGAGCACGAAGTCCGGGCGAAGCCGCCCTTCGGTGTCGAAACGCAGGTCATGCAGCAGTCCGTCTGCCAATCCGCTCTTGTCGATCCCCAGCAGGAACTGCTTGGGCATGATCTGGTCGGTGTCCAGGTTGCCGATTGGCAATGGCGCCGCCACGCCTGTGATACGGTGCGTTTCGCTCATGCGCGGAACTCCTTGCGAATGTCCACGATGCGTCCGGTAATCGCGGCAGCGGCAGCCATGGCCGGACTCATCAGATGCGTGCGGCTGCCCCGGCCCTGACGGCCCTCGAAGTTGCGATTGGTCGTGGAGGCGCACCGCTCGCCCGGCGCGAGTACGTCGTCGTTCATCGCCAGGCACATCGAACAGCCCGGTTGCCGCCATTCGAATCCCGCCTCGACCAGCACCTGTGCGGTCCCTTCGCGTTCGGCCTGGTCACGGACCAGCCCGGAGCCAGGCACCACCATCGCCCGCACGCCCGGGGCAACCTTGCGCCCCCGCACCACCCGAGCTGCCTCGCGCAGGTCTTCGATGCGGGCGTTGGTACACGAACCGATGAACACGCGGTCGATCGGAATACCTTCGATCGGCGTGCCGGGCGCCAAGCCGATGTAATCCAGTGCCTTACGCCAAGTCGCCCTCTCGATGTCACCCGCGGCATCGCTCAACGGCGGCACGGTGCCGTCTACCGGCACCGCCTGGTCGGGACTGGTACCCCAGGTGACATAGGGAGCGACCTCGGAAGCATCGAATCGATGCTCGGCATCGAAACGCGCCGATGCGTCCGTGCGGAGTTGCTTCCATGCCGTGTGCGCGGCCGCCAGCGCAGCGTCGTCCATATCGCAGATCCGCTCGGACACGTAGTCGGATGTGATCGCGTCAGGCGCGATCAGCGCCGCGCGGGCACCGGCTTCCACGGTCATGTTGCACAAGGTCATGCGCGCCTCGGCGGACAGTGCGGCGATAGCTTCGCCGACATACTCGACCGCATAGCCACGCGCGCCTTGTGCTCCGATCTTGGCGATGATGTGCAAGATCAGGTCCTTGGACGTCGTCCCCAGAGGCAGTCGACCATCGACTTGGATTCGCATGTCCTTGGCCACGCGATACACCAGAGTCTGCGTGGCAAGCACATGCTCCACTTCCGACGTGCCGATCCCGAACCCGAGTGCCCCGAGGGCACCGTAGGTCGTGGTATGGCTGTCGCCGCACAACACGACCATGCCGGGACGGATCAGGCCAAGTTCCGGCGCGACGACATGCTCGATTCCTTGCATCGGATCACGCACGTCGAACAGCTCGATCCCCTGCTCAGCGCAGTTGGCGGCAAAGTTCGCCGCTTGCCGTGCGGCGGGGGCGATGTCGATCGTACGCGCCGCGATCGGCACCGGGCGCGTGGGGATGACGTGATCGACCACGCCCATTTGCTGGTGTGGGCGCCGCACCCGCAATCCACGTTGCGCCAGTCCTGCAAAAGCTTGTGGGCTGGTGTATTCGTTCATGATGTGCAGGTCGACATATAGCAGCACGTTGTCGACATCCAGGCGTTCGACGGTGTGCGAATCGACCAGTTTTCGGTAAAGCGTCGTCGCTGGCATGGGCAGGCTCGAGGACATTCATGAAGGCAGGAAGGCGAGGACGTGATCGAGCAACACCTCGGGTGCTTCCTCCGGGATGTAGTGGCCGCAGGGCAGCGCCATACCCTTTACGCCGGGATTCCAGCGGCGCCACTCGGCCAGAGGGTCGAAGCACCGTTCGATCACGCCATCGCGTCCCCACAATGCCAGGAAGGGACATTGGATCTGCTTGCCCGCGGCAAGATCGGCCTGATCGTGTTCGAGGTCGATACCTACCGAGGCACGGTAGTCCTCGCAGATGCCATGTGCGGTTGCCGGATCGGACAGGCAACGCAGATAGGCAGCATAGGCCTCCGGCGCGAAAGGCTTCAGGCCGGCACTGCGGGCTCCCATGGTCTGCTTCAGGTAGAGATCCGGGTCGGCCCGGATCAACGTCTCTGGGAAAGGCGACGGTCGCACGAGGAAGAACCAGTGCCAGTAGGCGCGCGCGAATTCGAATGAGGTCTGCTGGTACATCGCCAGCGTGGGTGCCACATCCAGCGTGACCAGGCGGGATACCACATCTGGATGATCCAGCGCCATCCGCGCCGCGACCCGACCACCCCGGTCATGACCGATCACCGCGAACGTCGGCAGGCCCAGCGCCTGCATTAATCGCACTTGGTCCAAGGCCATCCGACGCTTGGCATAGTTGGCGTGGTCTGGCTCGCCTGGCGGCTTCCCGCTGTCGCCATAGCCGCGCAGGTCCGCAACGACAATCGTGAATTGCCGCGCCAGCGTCGGAGCCACCTTGTGCCAGATCGCGTGTGTCTGAGGGTGTCCATGCAGCAGAAGCAGCGCCGGCCCGGCGCCGGCCATCAACGCATGAATCTTGATGCCATCGACCGTGGCGGATACGTCGGAAAAGCCTTCGAACATCCCTTGCCTCCATGTTCCGACGGCCATTCTATTCCTGCATCAGAACGGCGTTATTGAATTATAATTATTCAATTAATAACTTATAAGAACGAATTGGAGCATCATGTCCGAGTTCTCCGACATCCGCCTTTTCACCCTAGTGGCGCGCCATCGCAGCTTGGCTGCGGCCGCGCGCGAACTTGGCGTCACCCCGCCAGCGGTCAGCAAGCGCCTGGCGCATTTGGAAAAGCGGCTCGGCGTGCGCCTGACCCATCGCACGACACGACGCCTGACACTCACGCCGGAGGGCGAACGCTACCTGGCCGAGGGATCACGCCTGCTCGGGGAATTGCAGGAACTTGAGCAAGTGCTGATCCGCGGCCATGCCGAACCGGCCGGACTGCTCCGTGTCAATGCCTCATACGGTTTCGGTCGTGTACGGGTGGCACCGGCCATTTCGGCGTTCGTTGCCCGCTATCCCGCCATACGGGTGCAACTGCAATTGACCGACCAGCCCTTGAACCTGCGCGAACACGGCTATGACATCGGCATCCGCTTCGGCGATCCTCCCAGCACCCGGATCAACGCAAGGTTGCTGCAGCGCAATCACCGCCTTGTATGCGCCTCGCCGGCCTATGTCGCCCGGAACGGCAGACCGGCCGTTCCGCATGATTTGGTGCGTCACGCCTGCTTGATCGTTCGGGAAAACGATGCGGCCTACGGCGCTTGGCATTTCCGTCGCGGAAAGTCCACGGAGACGGTCAAAGTCGACAGTGTGCTATCGAGCAACGATGGCAACGCCGTGCTGCGCTGGACGCTGGACGGCCATGGCATCGCCATCCGCTCAGCGTGGGAAATCGCGCCCTACCTGGCCCGGGGCGAACTGATCCCATTGCTGGGTGACTGGAAGCTACCCAACGCTGACATCTACGCGACCTACCTGGAGCGCAGCGAGGTGTCGTCCGCCAAAGTGCGCGCGTTCGTTGATTTCATAGCAGAATATTTGACGATGAGTTGAAACGCTATCAAAAGGTAGCAATAAGCATTATGGGAGTCATCGTGACGCCAAGGGCGATTACGCGCTCAATCGGCGTTGCCGATGTGGATGCAGTCGTCATCCAGGGGCCGATGCCGGCAGATAACACATCGACGTTGTTGCAATGCCCCATCGCCAACGCCGACTCCACCATCTCCGGCAGCAGACTGCGCTGGATGAGATCGCGCTTGAGCCCTCCTCGCCAAGGGTGCGCCGCCAGAGTCCAGCAACAGCCGCGGCAACGGACTTCAAGGCTTCGTTTGTGATGCGCACAATCTTGTTGACGCTCCCTCATCCTGGTACGCGTGGTCACGCAAGCATGCAACCCAGCGGTCGGAAGCGAATGAGGTATCACGGAGGAGCGCAAACGATTGCATGGCTTGAGCGGCAGTTGCGACGGCAAAGCACAGTTGACATTGGCATTGCTACCCAATAGCATTCCACCTAACGATCGTTAGGTGGCATGAAATTGCTGCCTCATTGATACGAAATCGTCGCGTGGAGAGCCCTTAAATGAATACTGTTGCAATGGCGGTTGATGGTGAGCCAGCAATGAAGATCTATGACTTCCCCAAAGGACCCTATCCGACCCGTGTCCGGATCGCTCTGGCGGAAAAGAGCCTCCAGTCGCGCGTGGAATTCGTGATGGTCGATCTGCGTAAAGGGGAACACAAGGATCCAGAATTCATTGCGGGGAAAAACTACTCTGGCACGGTTCCGGTACTTGAGCTTGCGGATGGAACTTGCATTGCCGAGTGCACTGCCATCACAGAGTATCTCGATACGCTCGTCGGGGAGCCTGTCTTGACGGGCTCCACTGCGCTTGAGAAGGGGATGATTCACATGATGAGCAAACGTGCCGAACTCGAGTTGCTCGACGCCATCAGTGTTTACTTCCACCATGGGACGCCGGGCCTGGGTCCGCTGGTGGAGCGATACCAGAACCCGGAATGGGGGTTCAGGCAGCGTGACAAGGCCTTGCGTGGCATGCATTATTTCGACGACTTGCTTCGCAAGCAAGCTTATGTTGCCGGCGACGCGTTCTCCATGGCCGACATTACGGTCATCGCCGGACTGGTATTCGCTGATATTGTCGACTTGACAGTACCAGCCGAATGCACGGCACTCTTGGCATGGTACGAAAGGATGAAAATGCGCCCCAGCGTAAAGAGCCAACCCGCATTTGCTCGCAGATAGGCCGTTCGACGATCATTGCAACCGGGTGTTTGAATAATAAAAATGCCGCCGCGGAACATCCTCAAACAAATCGAAGGCAACGGCTGTGGAGAGTCAGAGAAACACGAACTCCAGTGACAAGATCTTGTCCATTGCAACACGAATCGCCCAGGCGCACGGTTACGGTGGCTTGAGCGTTCGCCGCTTGGCCGAAGAAGTCGGTGTCAAACCTGCAAGTCTTTACCATCATTTCCCGAGCAAGGCGGCTCTTGCTGCTGCAGTTGCCAGACGATACTGGAACAATTCGGCGACGCAATTGGAAGAACTGTTGAATCGGTTTCCGGACCCCACAGATTGCTTGCGCAGATATCCCGATATGTTCAGGAAGGCGCTGGAGAACGACAACCGCATCTGCCTGTGCAGTTTCATGACGGCTGAATACGATGACCTTCCCGAGAATGTGAGGCAAGAAGTTCGAACATTCTCTGATGTGCATATCACATGGCTGGCTAAGGTTTTGGCGAGCGCCGGGATTGTCAATCCGAATATCGCGAAAGAACGCGCGCAGGCCATCTATGCTGCAATCACAGGAGCGCAGCTGATGGCACGTGGGCGTTTCGACTTAAGTCTTTTCGATACGTTGATCACGAGCTACAGGGCAACCGGGCTTCTGCCGGCATAGAGGCAAGGCCGGCGGATGCACCACGAAGACAAGCGCTCGACTGCTGTTTGAGCAAGGCAACTGCCACGTTACGTTTGGGGCGCGTCCAACGCCCGGCATTCTCAGGGCTGGGGCTATGCATTCCAGGGCTCAGGGGCAACCTCAAGCCGTAGTGCTCCTATGCATGAGATCCCATGGCTGCATGTCGCCGAAGCTCATGCTCAGATGCTCGATGAAGCGGCGAACTTTCAACGACACATGCCGCTTGCTCGGATAGATGGCATGAATCGCCAAATCAGTTGTTTTGTGGTCGGGCAGCAGGACACGAAGCGCACCGCTGGCGATGGACTGCTCGAACACGAAGCTGGGGCCGTAGACCACTCCCGCCCCTGTCAGCGCTGCCGCTAGCAGCATCTGCATGTTGTTTGCAGCGAGCCGGATCGCACCATCAATGTGATGGGTCTGGCCGTTAGCATCCGTGACGCTCCAGTCTCCGGCTGAAACTGCCTGGGAGAAAGCGAGCCGAGGTGCCTGGCGGAGCTGTTCGACGGTTTTCGGCTCGCCATGTCGTGCCAAAAAAGATGGCGCTGCGCAGAACATCATGCGACACGAGGCGAGCCGCCGAGCAACGAGGTCGGAGTCTTGCAGACGGCCGATGCGGATAGCAACGTCGATGCCATCTGCCAGTAGATCGACATAGCGATCGCTCAGCGTGGTCTCGATCGAGACATCGGGGTATTCAGCCAGATAACTCGATACAACACGACCAAGATGCAGTGCCCCAAAGGTTGTCGGCGCAGCCACGCGCAAAATACCATGCACACTCTGTTGCGCGTCCTGGGCTTCGCGGTTCGCGTCCTCGTATTCTTCCAGTAAGCGCTTGCATCGCGTGTAGTAGGACCTTCCTACATCCGTTAGCGTCAACTTGCGCGTACTGCGTTGAAGCAACCGAACTTTCAACTGCTCCTCGATCGCGGAAACGTGCTTGCCCGCCATCGAGGGTGACAGGCCAAACCGTCGAGCGGCGCTTACCAAGCTACCTTCTTCGACTGCGGAGACGAACACCGCCATGCTGAGCAATCTATCCATACCACCTCATTCGATATCCTGATTATCAGGTGGTAATAAATCTAGGCCAATTATCGGCCGAACGGAATGGGTCTAGCCTAGCACTGTAGCCAGCCGATCCCCGGTGGGCTTTAGCAAAAGGATGTTCCAATGAAGGTCGAATCGAACGGCATAGAGATCCATGTCGAGGAACAAGGGCAAGGCGATCCGTCACTCGTTTTTCTGCATTACTGGGGCGGCTCGTCCCGCACTTGGAAGCACGTCTGCTCCGGGCTGGCGCCGAACTTCCATACGCTTGCTCTCGATCATCGCGGCTGGGGTCGATCCGACGCGCCTTCGATGGGCTACGGGCTGGCAGACCTTGCAGCCGATGCGGAGGGCGTGATCGCAGCGCTGCACCCGAAGCGCTACGTTCTGATCGGTCACTCTATGGGAGGCAAGGTTGCTCAGCTTATGGCGTCGCGGCGGCCTGTCGGACTGGCCGGGCTGGTTCTCGTCGCTCCTTCACCGCCATCGCCAATGATCTTGCCGAAAGAGGCACGCGAAATGATGGCAGGAGCCTACGCAAATCGCGAAACAGTGGAGGCGACTATCGACAACGTGCTGACGGCCCTCCCACTGTCAGCGGAGGATCGCGAACAAGTGATCGCGGACAGCTTGCGTGGCGCGCCAGCGGCTAAGCTAGCTTGGCCCAGAGCGACCAGCTTGGAAGACATCACTGGACAGGTAGGTGCCATCGACGTACCTACGCTTGTTATTACGGGCGAGCGGGATCGCGTGGATTCGCCCGAGGTACTGAGGAAAGAATTACTTCCTCGCGTATCGCAAGCCGTCATGACCGTAGTACCAGGTGCAGGGCATTTGCCTATGTTAGAAACACCGGATGCATTGACTCCATTGATTGAGAATTTCTGCCGTTCACTGCCTGGGAAGGGGTGAAGCGGACATCGCGGCGGTGCGCAATCGAAGCGCCTCGCAGCTAATACGCGGCGAAAAGCTCGCCCCCCGAAGGGCGTTGCACGGACATGGGCGGCGCAGTTCGTGCACTGGTACAACCACGAGCACCTGCACAGCGGGCTGCGCTTCGTGGCCCCGGCCGTTCGCCATGCCGGTCAGGATGAGGTCCAGTTGCAGGCACGCAGATAGGTATACGAGCTTGCCCGCCAGCGCCATCCGCAGCGCTGGACCGGACCGACCCGCAACTGGAGCCGCGTTGGCGCCGTCACCCTCAATCCCGACCGCGATGCGGGCGCGCCGAGGCAAAGCCGACAGCATGAAAGTAACCGATTAGCTGCATGAGATCAGGCGACAACTACCTTGACACGCACCGAGAGCACGCCGGCAACGGCGTGTTCTTATCCGAAGGCAAAGTCAGGTCCTGAGCGAAAGTCCGTATCGCTACCACACTGGATCAGTGCAACGCTTTTTCGCCCGGGCGCAGTGTCAAGACACGCACGCCGCTCCCGGTGACGGCAACGGTATGCTCGAACTGAGCCGACAGTTGCCCGTCGCGCGTGACGACCGTCCAGCCGTCGTCCTCAGTTCGAATGGCACGTCGTCCTTGGTTCACCATCGGCTCTATGGTGAAAACCATGCCTTCGCGCAGTACTAGCCCCGTTCGCGGCTTGCCCCAATGCAACACCTGCGGCGGCTCGTGCATCTCCCGGCCGATGCCGTGCCCGCAGTATTCCCTAACGATTGAATAGCCATTCCTGCGGGCATGCCGCTCGATGGCGTGGCCCACGTCGCCGAGCGTGGCACCTGGGCGGACAGCCTGGATGCCTTTCCACATCGCTTCATAAGCCACTTGCACGAGCCGCCGTGCCGGCTGCGACACCTGGCCCACCAGATAGGTCTTGCTGGAATCGGCGATGTAGCCATTCTTCTCCAGCGTGATGTCGAAATTGACGATGTCCCCGTCCTGCAGGATGTCCTCGGCGGAAGGAACGCCGTGGCAGACCACATGGTTGCGGGAGGCGTTTAGCGCGTAGGCGTAACCGTATTGCCCTTTGCTGGCCGGGCGTGCGTTGAATTCATGGACGATGAGGTCATCGACCAGATCATTGACCTGCATCGTGGACATGCCAATCAGATTCAGCCGATCAAGATGGCTGAACACCTGTGCCAAAAGCTGGCCTGACTCCGCCATCAGCGCGATTTCTTCTGGCCGTTTGGTCATGACGCCCCCATCTTGATGGGTTGCGCCACAACGCCCGCGGCTCGCAGTTCACGAGCAACGATATCGTTGAAGCTTTGCGTTGGATTCATTTCACACAGCATGCCGATCCTGATCCAGAAGGCTGCCTGTGCGTTGATCGACCGGCACGATACTGCGCTGGCCTTGCGCAGTTGGTCATGCAGATCGTCGTCGATGTTCACGATGCCCATGTATCTAGTCGTATATGAGACATATACGAATCATATAGTCGTCTTGGCCGTAGCGCAAGTGAACTGCGCTGACGTGACCAAGTCGACGCCATGATGGTTTCCTAGGAGCCGGTAGCGCAGGCCTGACTCGGCGCGATAGCAATGGCGGGCCGAGTTCGCCGATCGGGCTATGACGGCATGGGCATCGGCAAGCTCGGCCAAGCTCCACTCTCGACCGAGGGCGTCGCCTTGACCTCGAACCTTCAGTCCCTGGCAAAAAAGGCATTCATGCCCGGCAGGTCGGACAGGTAGGTCTCGATAGCAGCGATCTTGCCATCGCGCAAGGTGCAGACCGTAGCCAGATGCTCGTCCAGTACGAGGTCATTCCGGCGTGCAGTGTTATGCAGCGAGAGCGCGACATTATCCCGGCTTACCAGAATGTGCTTGAGCTCGAAATTCAGGCCGAAGCTGGCAATTAGCTCAGCTCTGGCAACGACTGCTTCCGCACCGACCGCTGGACCAGAGATCTGATTGTCTCCGGGCAGAACCCAGGTGGCATCGTCGGTAAGAAGCTTACGGATCGCCTGCCAGTCGCGGCGGGTCAGTGCGGCATGAAACTGCTTGGCCAAAGCAAGCTTTGTTTCGTAGGTATGCATGACTATTCTCCTGTAGCAGGGTGTACAGCGAGATTAGACAGCGCCAGGAATGGATCTGTAAAATTGATATTTGATAGTAGCTAGCAATAGATTAAAGTTATGAAGAAGCACGACATGGGTCTACTGGTGTCGTTGGATGTTCTGCTTGAAGAGGCCAACGTCACTCGTGCAGCACGACGCTTAGCCATCAGCCAGCCTGCACTCTCAGCCCAACTGGCCCGCTTGCGGCAGGTGCTTGATGATCCTTTGCTGGTGCCGGCCGAGCGCGGCCGAGGTATGCGGTTGACGCCACGTGCAGCGCAGCTGAAATCACCCCTGCATGAGTTGCTGACACGGCTTGAGGATCTTGTCGAGGCGCCCTACGCTTTCGATCCCAGCACGGCCAAGCGCGATTTCACGATCGCCCTCAATGACAATGCCGCGATGACGATTGGACTGGATCTCATCGAGTGCATTCGGAAGCAGTCGTATGCAGGCATTAGATTGGCCATGCTCCAGATACCCCGGGATGAGGTCCTGGATCTTGCAGCTCGCGGCCGCATCGACCTGGTGATCGGCACCCGAGCCTTCATGCCCCCTGGTTTGCGCACCCATGATCTGGTCTACGACAGGTTTCAGGTGGCCCAACGCAAAGGGCATCCTCGCGGCACGGCTGCAATGACGCTGGAGCAATACTGCGCTTATGAGCATGTGCTGGTGTCTACCAATGGCAGTTATCACAGTGGGATCGATGATTTTCTTGCAGAGCTGGGGCATTATCGACACACCACGGTATCCGTGCAGTACTACACAGCGGTGCCACCGATACTTGAGCGCACGAACTGCCTGGCGACGTTGCCTGAGCGCTTCCTACACCGCTTTGATCACATGATCGACCGCTTCGACCTCCCATTCGCATTCGATCCGTTCCAGCTGCAGGTCGGTTGGCATCCGCGCTTTGACGAAGATTTAGGACATCAGTGGCTGCGTGAACAGCTGATTGCGGTGAGGCCCTTCTAACGCATGAAATGACGGGTACTCAAGGGGCTCGAAGCCCACGGGTAGTTGAGTTTCGCATCGGCCGAGTTTGCAGGCAGGAAACCGTGACCCGATGGAAAGCATTCCTGGGGCGTATGCAGGAAATTGTGCCGTGGAAGCTGCTGGCGAGTGTGATCGAGCCGTTCCAACGGAGGGCTGTTGAGTTCCATGCAGGGCATCATCCCATTGGCTGGAGCGGATGCTTCTCATGGGCGCAACTACGTCCACCGCAGTCAATTCTTGCCGGAATAATAGCCGGAGGCAGTCGCGTGCAAGTTAGTCGAATTCTTAGGCTGACGAGTCTGCGATCGGCATGCCGGAAGCCCCTGTGCCCATAAGAAATGGAAGCATCGCTGCCAATACCTCTTCTGGCGACTCCTCCGGTTGAAGGTGGCCGCCCCGGATGGGTACGCCTTGGACGTTGTTGGCCCATCGGCACCAGATGTCGATGGGGGACGGGCCTTCCCACCCTTGTGGCCAAAGCACAAGCACGGGGCAGGACAGCTTCCTGCCTACGGCACGGTCGGCCGCATCGCAGGCGCGGTCCTCCTGCGCTGCTGCCCGATAGTCCTCGCAGATGGCGTGCCGAACATCGGGATCTTGGAACGCACGCCGATAGGCCTCGAGAGCGAACGGCTCGACATTGCCCAGCCCGCCCGCCATACGGGCCAGCGCAGCATCGATGAATGCCTGCGGGTCGGCGGACAGCAGCTTTTCCGGGAGCCCGAATGGCTGGGCCAGGAAGAACCAATGGAAATTGGTGCGTCCAAATCGTTCGTCCACCAGATCCCATGCATCCAGGGTCGGAATCACGGCCAGCGAGGCGAAGTGCGTCACATGCCCCGGGTAATCGAGCGCAAGGCGGTATCCGGCGCGTGCCCCCCGGTCGTGTCCCACAACGGCAAACCGGCGGTGTCCAAGTTTGGCCATCAAGGCAATCAAGGCGTTGGCCACGCGGCGCTTGGTCCAGCGCGGCCGATCCGAGTCAGCCCGACTGCTACCGTAGCCGGGCAGGTCCGGCGCCACGACCGTAAACGACTGTGCCAGCCGTGGCGCGACATGACGCCATGCAAGATGGGTTTGTGGGTAGCCGTGTAGCAGCAGCACGGGCGGTCCTCCGGAGCCGCCAGTGACGCCGCGGAACGCCACGCCGCCCGCCTCGATGTGCAACTCTGAGAATCCAGCAAATGAGTTCCACGATGCAATGCCGTCGATACCCGACATCATCAACTCCGTACGGTATGGATCGCTAGCGTGAAAGAGCCATGCGAACGAAATCCGACAGGTCCCGGTTGAAGCGCTCCGGTTCTTCGAGGAATGGCGCGTGTCCCGAATCGGCATACAGCTCGCTGCGGATTCGTGGGTTGAGGCTCTTGGCCCTGGCGATACTGGGCTTGGCCTTCACGAGCGCGTCCTGGGCGCCGTAGAGCAGCAGGAGCGGAACCTCGGCCTTGCTCAATCCTTTGGCTGCCTCGACCGTCATCGACCGCACGGCACGTTGCATGTCCCACGATGCCAGCGCGGCGTTGGCCAGCAGCAAGGAGAACGTGGTCGCGTCGGGCTGGCGGTGGAAGCACAGCCTCAGGAAAGCGCGCTCGCCGTCCAAGTGGGTTTGCAAGTCCGAAGCGATCATGTCGCGATAGACTTCTGGGTGCGCCACGATCTGGTCGGGCTTCAGTTCGATCACTCCGTCGACATAGACGGCGCCGGCGATACCTTTGTCGCCATAGGCCGCCAGGTAGTTCGATATCACGGCACCGCCCAGCGACCATCCCACGAGCACCGGCTTGCGCGCGTGTGTCGATTCGATGATCGCGGCCAGGTCATCGGCCCAGCGGCGTCCGTCGGTGTAGGAGCTGGCCTCGGCCGGCTTGCCCGACAGGCCGTGCCCGCGCAGGTCGTAAGTGATCAATCGGTAATGCTGGAGTCGAGGGTCCTGTAATTGCTTACTCCAGTTCAGCCGGCTACCCAGCAGGCCATGAATGAAAATGATGGGAGAACCCTCGGGATCACCAGCTTCCTGGACGGCCAGCACCACTCCATCGGGGGCAGTGACGGTGTAATCCCGGGCTGCGGCGAACGTAGCCGGTGCGGCGGCTAGTAGCGCGAATGTCGCTATCAGTGCGCCGAGTGCACCACGAAGCTTCGACAAAGACATAGACACGTACTCCTCGGTTCCTAGAACACGCCTAGTCTCAAGCCTCACATTGATGTGAGTGTCAAGCGGGGAAATGGTACAGTGGGCCCATGTCCAAGCCTCAAAGCCCCATGACCATTGGCGAGCTCGCCCACAAGACAGGAGCAAGCCGGCGCTCGATCCGGCATTACGACGACAACGGACTGCTAGCTTCCGTACGCGCGGAAAACGGCTATCGGATGTTTCTCCCAGTCGCCGTCACTCAGGTCCGTCAGATCCAGAGATTGATCGCCACAGGCTTCAGCTTGGCGGAAATCCGCGGATTTCCCGATTGCATGCGCATGATCGAAGGCGCTGCAGCGTGTCCTGAAACGAGTGAAGTGCAACGCCGGAGACTCGCTTCCATAGAGCGGCAGATCGCGGACCTTGAACAGCGACGCGCACGGCTGCGCCAGATGCTGGTAGAAGAGGCCTAGCAGGCTTCTGAAGTACCCCTATCCTCGATAGTCGACCGACGTCAGTGAACCGTCCCGAGATTTCCGGAGACTTGTTGGTGTGAGTCACGCCGCCATGGCGATCTCACGCGTCTGTTGATAGTAGTTTGCTTCGGCGGCGGCCGGCGGGATGTCGTCGATCGGCCCAAGCAGCCGCTTGTGGTTGAACCAGGCTACCCACTCCAGGGGGGGCAACTCGACGTTATACAGGTTCCGCCAGGACCGCCGGTGGATGACCTCGGCCTTGTACAGGCCGTTGATCGCAGTCGTGTCGAATCATGTGTAGGCACAGATCCATTCCGGCTCACGCGCCTGGGACACCGTGGCCCCGGGGAACGTGCAGTAACCGTTGCCGGCACGCGCGGAGGGCAACAGGACGTGCTCTCGTAGTGGTGGATTGAGCGCGACGCTGGCGTCGCTGCAGCACGCCAGTTCGCCGATGGAGAGGAGCGCGTGGGGGCCCGGTTCATGGGGCATGGATACGCCGTTTCACCCGCTTGACTCTCACATTGGTGTGAGGGTCGAGACTATCGGCATGTAGCCAGCGGAGTCGCTCCACGGTCCGGCCATCTGCGTCGGGGCTGTGGCGGCCCTCCGGTCCGATCAGGCTTGTTGCGAAGCAGCATGCCCCCCTCATTCCGGAACATTCCGTTGCCGAGACGCTGACCTCCCCTTGCAGAGAACGACGACATGATCGAGTCCAGCCATCCCGCGCAGCCAGGCCACGCCACGCCCGCGCCCCCGCAGAAGGCGGCCTGGGGTGCCGTATTCGCCCTGGCCCTGGGCGTGTTCGGCCTGGTCACAGCGGAGTTCCTACCGGCCAGCCTGCTGACCCCGATGGCCGCCAGCCTCGGCGTGACCGAGGGCATGGCCGGCCAGGCCGTGACCACCACCGCGGCGCTGGCCCTGGCCACCAGCCTGGTGATCGCGGCGGCGACCCGCGGCATCGACCGGCGCTGGGTGCTGCTGGCCTTCTCGGCGATGTTGATCGGCTCGAACCTGCTAGTTGCCTTCGCCCCCGGCCTCGGTGCCGTGTTGCTGGGACGTGGGCTGCTGGGCATCGCCCTGGGCGGCTTCTGGACCATGGCCGCGGCCACGGCGATGCGCCTGGTGCCGGAGCAGGACGTGCCGCGAGCGCTGTCGATCGTGTTCAGCGGTGTCTCCGTCGCCACCATCGCGGCGGCGCCGCTGGGCAGCTACCTGGGCGATGCCGTGGGATGGCGCAACGTGTTCCTGATGGCGGCGGCGATCGGCGTGCTGGCCCTGGCCTGGCAGTGGCGTACCCTGCCCAGAATGGCGCCCAGCGGCTCGGCCAGCCTGGGCACGCTACTGGAAGTGATGCGGCGGCCGCAGATGGCGCGCGGCATGATGGCGGTGCTGCTGGTGTTCGTCGGCCACTTCACCTTCTTCACCTACCTGCGGCCGTTCCTCGAGCACGTGGCCGGAGTGGGCGTGAACGGGTTGTCGGCGATCCTGCTGGGCTTCGGCGTGGCCAACTTCGCGGGCACATCGCTGGCCGGCGCACTGCTGCAGCGGAACCTGCGGCTGACCCTGCTGCTGATGCCATTGGCAATGGGGCTGATGGGGCTGGCCTTCGTCGCCCTAGGCCAGGCGCCGCTGGCGGACGGGCTGCTGGTGGCGCTGTGGGGCATGGCCTTCGGCACAGTGCCGGTGACCTGGTCCACCTGGATCACAGTCACCGTGCCGGACGAAGCCGAGAGCGGCGGCGGCCTGCTGGTAGCGATAATTCAACTGTCGATCGCGGTGGGTGCGGCGGCGGGTGGCGCAGTGTTCGACGCGAGCGGGGCGCGTGGCGTGTGTCTCGCCGCGACGATGTACTGCTGGTGGCCGCGCTGACCATTTTCACCGGACTGCGTACCCATCGAAGCGATAGAGGACACAGCAAGGCGGCTTGATGAGCTGGCGATAGCGCGACCGCCCAAGTTCCTGCGGTTGGCTGCCGCTTTCCGAGTGATCGGCCAACTGCTCGACGTGTCCGAAGACGCGTCCGATCGGGTTCACCCCCGATATCACGGACACTTACAAGGAGGCCGATGAAGGCCCTGAGGAGTGTTCATGTCGAAGCGAAGGAAGTTCAGTGCGGAGTTCAAGTGAGAACTCGTCCAGACAGTTCAGCGCACAGGATTAAAGGATTTTCGATAGGCCGTTGGGCTGACTCCCACGATCCGGCCGAAATGTTCCCGCAGGGAGGTGGGGCTTCCAAAGCCCACTGCACTAGCGATGTGCTCAACGGGTAGGTTTGTCGTTTCTAGCAAAGTCTGCGCACGCCTGACACGCGCCCTTAGAAGCCACTGGAGAGGGCTAGTGTTCAGTTGTTCCTGAAACCGTCGATTCAAGGTGCGGCTACTCATCGCAGCCCGCCCAGCCATGTCCTTCAGGGTTAAATCTTGATCTAGCCGCTCTTCGATCCATTGCAGCAATGGGCTGAGATTGGAAGATGCGTCTGGGGGATCGTAAGCGATGAACTGCGCCTGCCCGCCATCTCGTGCAAGAGGCATGACGGCACATCGTGCTGTGTCTGCTGCAACGGCATTGCCGCAGTCTTGTCGAATCATGTGTAGGCACAGATCCATTCCGGCGCACGCGCCTGCCGAGGTGAGTATCCGACCGTTGTCCACGAAAAGAACATTGGGGTCGACTGTGACCTGTGGGAAGAGATCTGCCAGAAGTTGTACACCACGCCAGTGGGTGGTGGCACGCATGCCATCTAGCAGCCCCGTGCGTGCCAGGATGAAGGCGCCACTGCACAACGATGCGATCCTCGCACCATTCTTTTCCGCTGCTCGGATGGCTTCCAGCAGGGTGTTGGGGATAGGGGAAAGGACATCGTCGAGCCCCGGAATGATGACAGTCTGGGCATTCACGGCATGGCTCAAGCCCCAGCGGATACGCATGTCGAACAACTTTGTTCGAATACGATTCGACTGGGCGCATACGAGAACCTCGTATGGGATCTTCCCCGGCGGGAGGGGCGCGCGCCCGAACATCTCGCAGGCCATCGTCAGGTCAAACGGCACAACGCCATCAAACGCCAGGATGGCTACCCTGTGTACTGCACTTTGCTTCACAGAACTCGCTCCCTTGATTGGCGAGAATCCTTCGATAGATGGCATTCTAGCCAATTGGCGAACTTCCGACATGTCGACATACTTGCGCTTCCGGCGAGAGGAAAGTCGCTGAAAACATAACCATTGAACAAGGTCGAGGCATGCCTGCATCAATCAGGCGCCTGGATTGTTCTGACATATTGAGCCACCCAGCGGATGAGTCATGACCACAAGCGCACAGGCAGAAAAGAACTCACTCGATCAAATCAGAAGTATTGAATCCAAACAACTGAGGCGCCTGGAGAAGGCGTCGATCGTCGAGGCGACAACTCTGATCCTGCTAGTGTTCGTTGCGGCACCTCTCAGGCATTTCGGGGATTGGCCGTATGGCTCGAAGCTACTTGGGCCAATACATGGGATCGCATTCTTGGCGTACCTATGGACTGCCTTGCAAACTGTAGCCGGCGGCGGCTGGCATAAACGTGAAATGCTTCGATTGTTCGCAGTTGCGTTCCTGCCATTCGGCGGCTATCTCAATATCCGGTGGCTACGTGAACGGGCGAGAATATTCAACGATATCGGACAGGCCTGATGATGATTGCGGCGCTCTATCCCTATTTGGTGGCGACGCACGTGACAGCGGTGGTGTTTCTGGTAGGCGGCTTGCTTGCGCAAGAAAGGATAGTAAATGCCATTTCGCAGTCCCCACCGGAAGAACAAGCAGGGATGCTGGCTGCATTGCAGCGCTTTGATCTCCTTGTCACGACACCTGCATTGTTGTTGACCTGGATCTTCGGGTTATCACTAGCGCTCAGCGCAGGATGGCTGTCGTCACGATGGTTGCTGGTCAAGCTGGCTTTCGTCGTCGCGCTCTCGGCTTTGCATGGGTTCCGTTCCGGGCGAATACGTCATTGCATTCGAACTGGAGCAGCTATAAGAAGAATTCCCGGTGCTGATCTCGGCATCGTGATTGCGATGCTAACCATAGCTGTGTTGGCATTTGTGAAGCCGGTCTAGCACGATAGCGGAAAGTCCTTCATGTCCCCGGACGTGCGAACCTGCCTGCCGGCACGGGCCAGCAGGACGCGGGGCGAGATTCCGGAGCGTAACGATGCTGATGCGCCATATCCGGTATTTCATCGCCGTGGCGGAGGAACTTAGCTTTACCCGTGCTGCGGAGCGACTTCACATCGAACAGTCGCCTCTGTCGCGATCCATCCGCCAATTGGAGGATGATCTTGGCGTCCGGCTCTTCGAGCGTAACAGCCATGGCACCCGGCTCACCTGGGCTGGACAAGTCTTCCTTGAGGAGGCACGGCGCGTACTGGCAGCGGTCGAGCAGGCCCGTGCCGGCGCAAGGGCCGCCGCGACCGGATACCGCGGGCTCCTGAGAATCGCGCTGTCCGACGGCATCTCGCCATCGCACTTGAGCAACCTGCTGGCTCGCTGCCGCGAAGAGTCGCCCGAGGTCGAGATCAGCCTGTTCGAAGTGACACTCGCACAGCAGCTGAAAGGCCTGAGAGAGGGCGACTACGACGCGGGGTTCGCGAAGGCGGAGCATCCGGGGGAAGGATTGCTGGCCACGCCGGCGTGGAGCGAGCCTCTGGTCGTCGCGGTGCCGGCGCGGCATCCCGCCTTGATCCATCCCGAGCTTTCCCTGATGGAGCTGCTTTCCCATCCACTGGTGCTGTGTGACCCGAACGCGTGCGCAGGATGCAGCCGGCAACTCGACAGGCTGTTGCGTGCCGCGGAATGCGAGGTCAGGATTGCCGAAAGGGTGGCATCCCATGACCTGCTGATGGCGCTGGTCGCGGCGGGCTACGGCCTCGGGATCACCACCCGCACGCATCTGTCCCTGTGGCGGCACCCGGATGTCGTCTCGCGTCCGTTGGCCGGTGAAGTCCCCCCGTTGACGACCTACCTGTTGCGCCGGGATGCCGAAGACTCGGTGCAGTTGCGGAGCTTCGTCGAACGATTGCGAGAAACCACGATGCCTAACCTCGAAAAGGCGTAGGTAGGTGCGAGGGAGTAGGACGAGGTCCGGGACAAGACGGCAAGCTTGTTCACTTGTCTTCATGTAGTGGCGACCCCAATGCGGAGCATGGAAAGAGGCCATGATGGGTGCGCTGATCAAGCCTGTGAGTGTCCCGACAGCAGCGGATACAGGGACATCACGAGCAGCACGGCCATCGCGATGTTGAAGATGCGCAGGCGGCGCCGGTCCGTTGACAACGGCGTAGAGGGCCGCGATGGCCATCACCTCCAGCGCGCCGCCCTCGGTGGCTGAGTAGGTGGCAATGGCCCCGATGGCCATGGTGGCACGCCTTGGGATTGCCCCACTGGAAGGCGGCAGCCTTCCAGAAGCCGAATGGCCGATCTGGGGCGGCCGTCTCCCGCAACGGTTGTGAGGTATCAATCTTCCAGCATCAGGGTTAAACCTCAGGTCAACTTGAGGTCAAGCGAGGTTTCAGGCAGTGCGAATCGGCTGTTGGCGATCGGCCGCCCCCTCGCTAAGCGACCTTCTCGCGCGGACCCATGGCAAGGCCTGGACAGGCCGCGAACTCGGGTACGGGTGACGACATCACCGGATGGTCGTTATTGCGGGGGTGCGGGTGTCTCCGCTGAGTGCCGCGTCGGCGGCATGGGTGGGTCCTGGAGCGCGCGATGCATCGCTGGCGACCAGATCGAGTGCCGACAGAAGCGCATCACCGTCGATCGGCCCATGCAGCAGCAGTGATCCTCCCGTCAGGCTGTCTTCCAGCCGCACGGTGGGCGTGGCGTTGATACCGCTGCGCAGGGCCTCGTCGGCCTGCGCGCGAACGATAGCTGCGGAACGATCGCTGTCCAGGCATGCCTGGATGGCGGTCGTCAGGCCTGGCCAGGTCAGGTCAGCCGGCAGCCCCTGGCCATCGCCGCGGGTATTTTGGTAGAGCCATGCGATGGCACCAAAGAAGGCCTCGTGGCCCTGTGCTTCGCCTGCGCACTCGGCCATGCGGGCCAGCCGACTCGCCTCGGGATCGTGCATCGCCAGCGGCAGGTGATGCCACCGCAGGCTGGCGTCGGGATGGGCATCGATCCAGGCCATCAGGGTCGGGTAGTAGGCCTTGCAGAACGGACACTCCAGGTCGGCGTACAGCGTCAGCGTGAAGCGAGCATCGGCTGGGCCGTGACGCCAGGGTGGGCCGGCCGGATGCGCCTGCGCGGCCTCAGGCCCCGTGCGTGGTGCCGGCGCACCGGGCGTGCGGTACAGGAGCCAGCCCAGCAGGCCCGCAACCAGGATGCCAGCCACCATCCAGTGCAGCCGTGGCAGGCGCCCGGCGCGCTTGCGAAGGGCCTGGACCCGGCCCGGCAAGGTGGTTTGCTTCGAGGACATGACGCGCTCCGGTCATTTCGGCAGGGACAGCGGCGGTGATGCGATGCCACGCGCCTGGTCGATCTTTTCGGCCACCTTGAAGGCGGCATCCAGTTCGCCGATGCCGTACTGGCGCATGAGCTGGTAGCGCTCGGCTTTTTCTTCCGGTTCGGTCTGCGCAAGGGCCAGATAGAGGCTGGGCGGCACGGCGCGGAACAGCACTTCCATCGACTTGGACAGGATGACGCCCTCGCTGAACTTGCCCGCCTCCTTGCGCGCGGAAAGCATCAGCGCCTTCTGCGCGGGCGAAAGTTCGCGGAACCGGGCGATCTTCTCCACCTCGTCGGGCGGCATCGACAGGCAGATCCACCACTCGATCATGTTGAGCATGGGCTCGGCGGCCTTGGGCAGGTCGTCGATGTTCTGCGTCGCCAGCCAGTACCACGCACCGAGCTTGCGCCACATCTTGGTGATCTTGACCACGTAGGGCGCGAGCAGAGGGTTCCTGGTGATGATGTGGCCTTCGTCGGTGACGTTGATGATCGGCCGGCCCAGGAACTGGTCGCGCTCGGCGATATTGTTCACCGTGTTGATCAGCGAGATGTAGGCAATGGAGAGCTGCGCGTTGTAGCCCTCGCGCGCGAAGGTGGCCAGATCCACGATGGTGATGTCCGCCTCGGGCCAGGGCGTGCCCGGACGGTCGAACATCTCGCCGTCTGCGCCCTGGCAGAGCATGTCCATCGCATCGGCCATCTCCAGCAGCCGCGCGCGCCGGGCATCCGGCAGGTTGGCGTCGCGAGCGCGTTCGCGCAGCGCGTCGCGCACGTCGCGGGTCAGCACCGTGCGCGCCTGTGCCACGCAGCGCTGGGCGGCGCCCAGGATGCACTGGCGAATCAGGCTGCGGTCGGCGCGCGTCATGCGCGCTTCCTCCTTGTCCTCGCCGCCGGTGATCATCAGCCGGGCGGTGATTTCGAGTTCGCCGAGCACGTCGCGCTGGTCATCCCCGTCGTCGGCCGGATGGGTGTCGCCGTCCTCGTCCAGAGCGTCGGCATCCAGCGTCTGCACCTGGCCCGGTGTATCGACCAGTCGCCAGGCATCGGCGAATGGCGCCAGGCTCACGCCCGCGCCGGGTGCCAGCTTCACGCGATGCACGCTCAGGCCCAGCCGAGCGGCGAAGTCACCGAACAGGCCAAAGCTGTTGCCGGCCTCGACGATGAACAACCTGGGCCGGTAGATCGCCGTGACCTGGTTGAGGATGTTGTTCAGCGTGGCGCTCTTGCCGGAGCCGGTGGGGCCGAAGAGGAACAGGTGGGCGTTCATCTGCCGGTCGAGCCGGTTCAGCGGATCGAAGGTGATCGTGCCGCCGCCCCGGTTGAAGAAGGTGATGCCTGGATGGCCGGTGCCCTGGCTGCGCCCCCACACCGGCGCCAGATTGGCCGCGTGCTGCGCGAACATCAGTTGCGTGTACCACTGCCGCTTGTCCGCCGCCGGGTCGAACAGACAGGGCAGCCAGCGCAGGTAGGTGTTGAGCGGGGCCACCTCGTCCTCTTCGCGCACCGGCTGCAGGCCCGCATTGAGCATGACATTGACCAGTTGCAGGCTGCGGGCGTCGAGCTGCGCCATGTCGCGGCCGCGCAGGTAGAACGCCAGCGTGCCCCGGTACAGCTTGTGCGCGCTGCCGATGAGGCCGCGGGCCTGCTGCACGTCCTGGCGTGTTTGTTCGCTGGCGAGCGTCTCGCCAACCGCCTTGCGGGCCAGGTGGTTGAGGTGCGCCTCCAGCACATCCTGCGGCGTGGCGACCAGAGTCAGGCACATCACCGTGTCCTCAGGCATCTGGTCGAACAGCGCGTTCATCGCATCGCCGCCCTTGCGCGTCTCGCCGGTCACGTGTCCGGTCGCGGGCGGCGAGCGCAGGCGGTCCATGACGATGGCCCGGTGCGGCATGCCGTCGAAGAACCACAGGCCGCGGGCGACATCCGAGCGCGGTTGATCACGGCAATGATCATCACCAGGACGATGACGCCGAGCACGCTGCCAAGGAAGGGAAACAGAATCGTGGGCCAGAACAGCCCCCGGCCGAGGTTGTACGCAAAACCCCGGTAGCCGGTCTCACCGAACTGCCAGCCATACAGGGCGAAGAGGATGCCGATCGCAAGATAAGCGCTGATGAGTTTCTGTTTGTTCGTCATATATCAGTTAATCGCAGATGTAAAAAAGCCGACCGAACTGGTCGGCAAACGAGGGTTCCGGCGATCCGAGGGGAAGATGCCGGAACCCAAGCCAAAGTGGTGAGGTGCTGAGAGCAGTTATCGAGCGGTGATCACCGCGTTGAGCGCCGTCATGAGCGAAGCGGGCAGACCGCTCGCGAATTGAAGCGATGTCTCGGTGTATGTCGACGGGTACAGCCAGCCCACCTGCAAGCGGCCGGCGCGCAGCGCAAGGATCAACTTCGCGCCCTGGACGAGCGGTTGCATCCGGCCGTTGTTAGCCGCCAGTGCCGAGAGGTCGGTCGGCGCGAAGTCGAACACCAGCACGTTCGGATTGTTGGCGTAGACCGACCAGGTGCCCGGTTGGTCGTCGACCGTTGCATGATGATCGGCAGACAACTGAATGGAGCCCAACCCGACATTCAGCGCGGCCAGCTCCGCGCCGATTGCTTGCTGAATCGAAGTGTAGGCCGTGTTCGAGTTGCCGGCGGTCATAACGATCGTACTGCCGTCCATGTAGGCGGGAACTCCACCGCAGACCACACCGCTCTGTACTACGGCGTTATCGCAATATGGCACAGACACCGGCAGTACGATGCGGTCGGCCGAATAGGCCTGGATGCCGAGGTAGGCGCGGGTGCCGCGCGGAAATGTGGTGCCTGTCAACTGCGACGCATGGGAGAAGTCGTAAAGGCCCGGCACGGCAGGCGCGGCGAGCGACAGCGGTTTGCCAGACAGATCAACCGAACGTGCCTCGTACGTGAACCCGATACCCGATGCTGGGTCGGTGCCGAAGAGCGTCGTGCCGATACGGGAAAGCGGCTGCGGGACAAGTCGCTGAGTCTCCGAAACGAGATCCGACCATGTCCCATCTGCCTTTAGCACGTACTCGCCAGCCAGCCCGTCGTATTTTCCGCCGTTGTAGGCTCCGAGCCCAACCGTGGTCCACGAGTCACTTCCGGCCGGCAGATTTTCCTGTTGATCGACTTGCAGTGCGCCATTGACGATCTGGCGGACATCGCGGACCAAAGCTTGATTGGTTGAGCCTGGCGTTTGGTTGTATCCGCCGAAGAACGAGACTAGGTAGTCCACGAAACTGTAGGTCGGCATGGAAAGCACCTGTGATGCATCCGCGACCTGATAAACCGGTTTGTCCGCCTGAGCAGCGAGATCGTCCTGCGTGATCGCCGTCACGCTGCCCTTGGCCACCATCGCGTTGAGCACGTTACGAAGCGTCGCGGCATCGACCGTGCCATTCGCCGCAAACGTGCCGAGCGTGTCGACGACTTGTGCCGCGAGTGTTTGCGTCGCCGTGTCGTGATTTACCAAGTAGTCGGCGTTGGGATCGACCTGACTGCCGACCAACTGCTGCACGGCGGCGATCGCCTGCGTACGACCCAAACCGGTCTGCATTTGAGCGGAGACAAGCGTTGTGAGCGGGCTGACGACCTGGGACGAGGCGGGCTGCACGATCTGCGATAGAGTGAACGAGGCCGGGAACTGGAAGCCAGCCGGACGGGAAAGATCCTTGGTTGCCGACGTAACCTGGACCAGCAGCGTTTTACCCGTAGCATCGCCGCTGTATGAAATCGAGAATTGGCCGGTTGCGTCGGTGATGGCGCTCGGCTCCCCGGCATCGCAGACCCCATTGTTGTTCAGATCGAGGCAGACGGTTGCGCCTGCCAGATAGCCGTCGATGGCTTTGCCCGTGATGGTGGGCGCGGGCGTCGTTGGCGTGGTGCCGCCTGCTGACGGCTGACCGGAATCACCACCACCGCCGCACGCAGCGAGCGATGCCGCGATTGATACGCCGAGAATGTGCTTGGCGAACCCCGTATGGTTTTTGACTTTCATTGTTGGCACCTTGCTTAAAAGGACCCGTTGCGGGCCGGAAGTGAAGAGCAGAAAGAGGCCGGCCGTAGCCGGCCCACCGAATAAAAAGCGCCGACCGGCGAACCGGCCGACGAAATGGTTCTGGCAATCCGAGGCTGATGTGTGCCAGAACCCAGGCAACGAACTGGACGAGCGTGAAACTGCATGCGCACTCACTGACGCAGCAGGGGCAGGAACTGCCGGGCGACGAGTCCGTTTCCGTAGTCGGACAGGTGATCGCCGTAGCTGTAGAGGTAGTGGCGGTCCTTTGTCATTGGACACACGTCGCGGCTGCTGTCGCACAGGGCATTTGCCGGGTCGGAGACCAGCAGCGCGGGATGGCGACGCCTCAGCGCGTCAACGAGCGCCGTGAACGGTGCCATGCGGGCAACGTGCTCGCGGTAGCCGATCGCGCAGCGTTGCGCTGCGCTCATGTCGGTGACACCGAGTGCATGCCGAACGAACGGCCACGCGAGTGGGCGTCGATCCATGCACTGTCGCGGATCGCGCAGGCGTGGATTGTCGAGCACCAACGCGACGCGCCGGCCAGCCCGCTCGAGCACCGTCACGGCCTGATCAAGCCCGTCGAGCGCGGCGGATTCACGGGGTGTGGTCTGGTCGCGATCGGCGAAAGTCTGTCCGATTACGTCGCGATCGGTCATGACGAGCACGACGGTCTTGAGCTCGGGCGTGTCCAGCAGCATGCGCAGCGCCGTGATGTTGGCGTCGCGACACAGCGCCGGATCGTCGCCCGCGTTCGACGACGTGCGCCAGACGCCCGCCATTGGCGCGCAGCTCGGACGCGCGATCAGCGTCCAGCCTTCGCCGGGAGCCGATTCACGCACAAGTCCCCAATACAGCGCGTCGGCTTTGCTGTCTCCCCATACGGCGAAATGGGAGCGCACGCGCTTGTCGGTCGCGCAGAACGGAAACAGCCGTTGCTCGTCCGGCGACACGCCGCACGTGAGATTGACGAACTCGTGACCCGCACCGAGCTTCGCGGTCGTCACATCGGCATCCGGGCTGTAGCCCTTGCGGAACCCGAGGCCGCCGCGCGCGTACGTCATCCCGCCGAGATAGATGATGCCGATCATCAGCAGACACGGCGCGACGAGCTTCCAGCGCTTCGCCACCCCAAAACGGATCGGCCGCTCGATGATGGCGGTCGTCAACCACGCCAGTACGACGGCAATGACCAGCAACGCGCCTCGCACGACCGACGAGGGCGTCCGACCTGCCACGATGAACGCAAATGACAGCAACGGCCAGTGCCACAGGTACAGCGCGTAACTGATCTTGCCGAGCCAGACAGATACGGGATGCGCGAGCACGTGCCTGTTGATCCAGCCGTCTCGACCAGCCGCGACGAGTGCGACTGTGCCGACGACCGGTAACACCGCCCACCAGCCCGGAAAAGCGTCACGCGCGGTGAGCAGCGCAAAGGAGGCGACGCACAGCATCGCACCGCCGGCCGACCACGCATTCGCGCGGTTGCCCGTGATCGGTCGACCCGCGCCCGCGCTTATCGCGAACGCGGCGCCCGCCAGCAGTTCCCACGTACGCGTGACTGGCCAGTAGAAGGCAGCGGACGCGTGGTGACTGATGAGGATGACGTTGGTGGCAAACGAGGCGAGACCGACGATGGCGCACACCCATCCGGTGAGTCGGAGCCGGTATGCGGCCCACAGCACGAGTGGCCAGACGATGTAGAACTGTTCCTCGACGCCGAGCGACCACAGGTGCAGCAGCGGCTTGGCTTCGGCCGCTTGGTCGAAATACCCGGCTTCGGTCCACGACGCCCAGTTCGAGACAAATCCAGCGCCAGCAACGATGTGCTTGCCGAGCTCGCGATACTCGTCTCCGTACAGGCTGAACCAGCCCATCCCGTAGGTCGCGAGCAGCACGACGACCAGTGCCGGGAAGATCCGACGAATCCGCCGTGCGTAGAAACGGCCGAAGGAGAATCGGTCTGTCCCTAGATCGGCGAGCAGGATGCCGGTGATCAGGTAGCCGGAGATGACGAAGAAGACGTCGACGCCAACGAAGCCGCCCGGTAGCACGGACGGAAATGCATGGAAGACGACGACGGCGAGCACCGCGAAGGCGCGCAGGCCGTCAATGTCGGGCCGGTAGACGAGCGTGCCGGCTGCCGCCGTGGCCGGTACAGAAAGGGTTTTGGTCATGATTGTTCTTGTCAGCTGCTGTGTGCGATTTGTAGTGTTTACTCGACAATATGGGGCGCGATGATGCGCTCGGCCATGAGTGACAGAGGACGATCCGGCATCCCGGCGATCAATTGCGAGGGAATTGTAGAGTAAACACGACTGATAGCGATGTGTATACTACGTCGTGAATCAGTCGACGGCGCGGCATCCTGCACGCCATGACTGTGAAGCGCTCATCCCCGTCCGTTAGCCGACCGGCTCCGATCTCGATTGCCTTGGGCAAACGGATCAAGGAGTGTCGGCATGCGGCTGAGAAATCCCAGGAAACGCTTGCCTTCGAAGCGCTCGTCGACCGTACCTATATCTCGGCGATCGAGCGCGGTATCGCGAATCCGTCTATCGAGACGCTCGCGAACATCTGTTATTCGCTGAACGTGACGCTGGCGGAACTGTTTGGGCCGCTGGAAGGAGTGTCATTGAAGCCGACGGGCGAGCGCCGCGCGAACGCCGCGACGCCGCCCGAGGTCAAGCGCAGACGGTTACGGTGACGATGGCTTGAAGTGCTCGGCCTGTACTTTTGGCGCCGCAATGTCCTGCATTCGTTGTCGCCACTTCGAAGAGCGGAGCCGCCGCGACATTTCAGGAAGCGCCGTCCGCGACGAACGTTTGAGAAGGCGGCATCTTGCGCCGACGCTGCGAGATGTCAAGGTAGTAACGTAATAGTTGGACAGTCAGCACACGGCGACCATTAGCATTCGTGGGAAACGGCTACTGTGTCGGGCAAGTGGCGATACACGGGCGATGCTGCGGTGCTAACATGCCTACTGATACTGTTTAGTACTTCCACGGGGAAAGCGCGATGTCACTCAGCCACTTAATCCAAAAGCACAAGAAGGACGTTGAGCAGCAAAGCGTCGATTGGTCGGCAAGGCTTGAGCGTTGGAAGAGCGAACTGAACGGTTTGTATGCACTCATCAACCGTGCACTTCTTGACGCGGGCTTGGACTCCGACGACGTCTCGTATGAACCAAAAACGATCCGGGAAGATTTCATCGGCTCCTATAGCGTCGAGCGCATGACCGTGCATTTGGGAGCGGCAACAGTCATGTTTGACCCAATCGCAACGCTTATCATAGGCGGCTTCGGGCGCGTGGACGTTACGAGTCTGACAAACCGAGTACGGTTGATTGCGATCGACGCGAGTGAGAAGGATAACGAAGATATTCCCGTTTCTTCTCGAAAATGGCAATGGGTCATCACCGATCCCAATCGGCCGCTTCATTTCGAAGGTTTCTCCAAGGAAAAAAATCGAATATCTGTTCGACACGGTATTAAAATAACATGGCGGCCCGTAAAGAGATCGAAAATACGGCGGACTGGTATCGGACGGTCGCCGACGGTTTTCAATTAATGGAGAGGCAGGTTTTGAAAAATCGATTCCAGGCTGGAAAGCCAGGGGATCGATTTTTTGGCTATACGTCGCAAGAGGTTGTTGACGAATTTCGAAGCATGAGAGACCGGAGCGATCGCTTCGCGTTACTGGCGCTCTACGCGACGTGCGAGGGCGGTATCCGTGCCGACGCCCATTGCGCGGAAAGGGGAGCAATGGGCAGTTGTATCAAGCCCAGTTCAAAGCCTTTGCGGAAAATCAAGTGGGTACGTTTGCAAAGCTGAGCACCATCCTGAATCGATGGCGGACGGCGCAGGGGCAAGCTTGGTTCAAGGATTATTTAAACGATCTTCAAGGGCAATTTGTAATCCGGAATAGGCTTGCTCATGGCAATGACGATGGTGTTGTCGCGGATTTCACTGCGGTTTACCAGCGTTTACTATCGATTCGAAAAAAGTGGCACAGTGCTGTCGGAGACTTTCGAGGATTCTGAGCGCAGGCAGTGAAATTAAGCCTCAGTATTTTGATCGCGGCGCGGCGTATCGCGGCTGAGCTTGTCCTTCGGGTATTTCCAGCGGCAACTTCGGGTTGATTGCGGTCGTTTTCGAGGCGGCTCTATCGTTTTTTTAGCACGCATTTTTCAGCATGATTGATGGCGGAGAGGCGCCGCGAGAACGCGGCGCTGCCGAAGATCACGTGTCAGCAGTCGTGCCGATCACGTCGCGGATCGCCACACCGCCCATCAATTTCACGGCGCGTGCAGCAGCAGGCGTGCGGTAGCGGAATAGATCGCTGCCGTGCCTGTCGAGACGTGCATTGAATCCGGCGAGCCCTGGCTCGTTGCCTGCCGGATCGATCAGCAATATGGCGTGCGGCTCAAACGCGCCGTCACTCTGATGACCTTCGATACCGACGACAAGAGCGGCTCGCCATTTGACGACATGGCGCTGATGCCAGCCGATGATGACTGGCCAGCCCGCAAGCAATTCGTCGTAGATGAAGCGAAGGAAATCGATACCGGAGGCGGCAGATTTTGCTGCACGAACGCCAAGACTTAGGTCGGTGACGAAGTTGGCGAGCTCATCCATCGTCATTCCGCTCAGGTAATGTGGCCATGCGTCGTCCCACACGACTTGTTCCGGGCCGGATACGTGATACGGGAGATAGATCGGATCGGCGAGCTTGCCGAGTAACGCGAGCCCCATCGCCACACCGTGCAACGTACTGCCGCCGTCCCAATGTCCTTGACGACTGAAAATCGGATTGCCCGATGCTGCGACGACGGGCTGTCGGCCGAGCCGGAGACCCGGATGAAATTTCTGGATCAACATGTCAATAATCTCCCGGCAACAGGAACGTGGTTGAGGACCGATCCCATTCGGTGATGACCCAGACGGTTTGACCGCCGGGCAAAACGTAGCTGGACAGCAGACGCAGCCCTGCATCAATCGACAACTCGTTCTGCTGGCGGTCGGATTCGGAGAGGTCGCCCCAGTCGCCGCGTACATGGCGGATCAACAGGTCGATGATCGACACGTGCGCGTCGGCGATGGCTTCCAGCGCGGCGGGCGTGGCGAAGATCCGGCCGAGCTTGAAGCGCGGTCCGGCGTGAACGGTGGATGGCAAATTCACGAAATTCTCCAGGTGATGGACGAACACGAGCCTCCGGATAAGCCGGATACCGAATTCGCTGAATGGATAAGGGAAAGACGAGACGCAGGACGCGTCCCGGAACTACCGGGCTTCGGACGCGAGGGCGTTCGGATAGTGCTTCGCGAGAATCAGGTTCATTCTGTCGACCAGATCAGCGCGTTTGAACGTCAGGTGGCCGTTGCCGTTCTTGAACCAGCGCAGGTGGAAATAGCCGTGCTCGGCTTCTGTCTTCCGTTGACGTTGTGCGTCCGAAATGAGTGTCGACATGCCATGCCGATGATCCGGCTCCGGCTTGCCATCGAGCACACTGAACACCCGCATCAGATCGTCCAGTTCATTCGTGACGTGATAGTTCGAGCTACCTTGCGAGAGGAGATACCGAACGATGATGCGTTGGCCGAACTTGAAGGGTTGATTGCTCTTGTAGTCCCACGACAGCCGCTGGAAGCACTGGAGCACGCCGCGCTCGAACATGTCGCCGCGCGCGCCATAGAGCTGGGCGAAGGTCGCTTCGATGTTGGCGGCAGTTAGTTCGGGCACGTCGCCTTCGGCGATCTGGTTGCTCCACTGATCACGAGCCTTGGCATCCATGAAGGTGCGCAGGCCCGACTCTGACAGCAGGTAGTCCCAACCGCGTACGTCGACGATGCGCACCATAGCGGCTTCGGCTTCGTCGCGCTTCGCATACTCTCCAGTGATGCTGGGTCGACCGCGACAGCCGTAGCTTTCATCTAGCACGAGCCGAGGAAAGCCGAGATGTGCAGCCTTGGCGAGTTGCTGAGCTTCGCCGAGCAGGTCGAGCGCGGCGCGCACGCGTTCGACAACGGCGACGCGCTGGTTGGCGAGGTTGGCGATACTGACGCTGGGAACGAGATTGTGTTGGTCCATTTTTCATGTCGATGTGGAAGTGGAAAAAGGACGACAAGAAAAAGCCGGGCACGTGGCCCGGCTGTTTATGCCGTTATGTTAAGGTCGGCAAACTGGCGGCGTAGCTCGGCTGCCCGTGCCTGAGAGCAACCCAGGTGGCGGCGAATGTCGGCAACGGTCGGACGGACGAGACCCGCTGTAACATCTCGAACAAGCTGCGACAGGTGGTCGTCGATGGGAGATACGGCCGATAACGGGGTAATCGGATCGTCGCGCGGCGCATGACTGTCGGTCGTATGATCGTGACTCGGTGTTACGGAATTGCGACTAACGGTCTGGTCGTCGTGACTGGCCGCGACTGACATGACTACAGGCCGAGTCATGCCGACCGCATCCGTGACTGTCGTGACTACGGGTTCAGTCACGTTTGGCGCGTCCGTGACTGGCATGACGACTGGCTGAGTCACGGAGGACGTCACTGTGACTGCTGTCGACGCAACGCCAGTCACGACCGGTAGCGGCGTCCGTCGCGGTGATCGAAGCGCGACGGTCCACAACAGGCATGCGACGCCTTCGAGTACCGCAGCGAAGGTCAGACCAGTCAGCAGGTCGACACGCCCCGCCGTGATCCCGACTAACGCGGCGAGTCGTAACGTGACTGGATCGACGAGTAATGTGTCACGTTGAGCCGTGACTCGATCCACTGTGGCCCGCTGGCGTCTCACGTCATCGGCTTCGGCGTTCAGCGCATCCAGTCGTGCGGCAAGCGTAACGCGACGGGATTTGAGCGTCGTACAGTTTCCGATGCAGTTACGCGCCCGCGCGACCGCGAGTTGCGCCGTCACCGTCGCGCGTTCTGCCATGACGGTCGTGAGACTACGAGTAGTCTCCGATACCGAGATCGTCTGTACCGTTGCCGCCCGCAGCTCACCGGCATGCTGCTGGGCTAAAGTGAAGAACACTGCGTGACCGAAGCATGCCGCCAGCAGGCAAGCGCCCCATAACACGCTACCTACACCTCGAATAGCGATCGGCATCTCGCGGATCAGCGCCGGCAACAGGTGCGCGCTCGTGACGAGCACCATGCCGATGGCGATCCAGATGAGCCGTTCCGGTAATGTGCCGCCGCGCTGCCAACCGGCGAGTACCGACAGACAGAGCGCCGTGGTGGTTGCGGCGACCGCCAGGACGAACGCCCAGCGACGCGCGCTCATGCTGCCTTGCCGCCGAGCAGCACGGCCTTGCGTTCGAGCTTGTCGCGCAGGGTCGACGTCGGCGTTCCGGTCGTCTCGTCGGTGCGACCGTCCCCGGTATCGGGGTTGGTCGTACCTGGATAGAACTCTTCCGCGACAGCCGCCGTTTCATCCGGACTGTCCTCGAACGCGCCGTTGGCGAACCCTGCACGCGCAGCGGCATCGAGCGCGGCCTGATCGAAGCCGGTGGCGCGGCGGCGCGCATCCAGTTCCTTCGCCTCGATCAGCGCCTGTTCGAGCGTATTGCCCGAACGCACGCCGAGGTCAACGTAGTAGATCGCCGACCGGTAGCTCTGCGTGGTCGACTTGCCGCGCAGCTTCAACTCCAGCGGCAAGCAGGCGAGCAGGTTGCCCGATACGGCACGAAAGTAGTGCAGCCGTGCAGCCAGCGTACGAATCGAGTTATAGGACGTAGTGCGGAAGATGAACGAACCCATCTCATCGTCATCACCGACGATTACGTTCAAGCGCCCGTAAGGCTTGCAATTGCCTTGACGACCGAATGTGCAGCCATCCGGAGACGGGCAGGGGAGGGTTTCGATACCGGCATCTGTCACACGTCGGCACTGTTCGCCGTTGCCGACGCACACGGGGCGGCCGGTATCGCGATCGAACAGGGAATATTCGGCGCGCAGGTTCAAGTCCGGATCACTGAACAGCACACGCACGGGAATCGCGCGCAGCTTGCCGGCCGTTGCCTTGCGCAGCGTTTCGTTCAATGGGTGGAGCATCCACTCACCGCGCTGTTGCACCTGGGTGGTGAGGGTGAACTGGTCATCCTTTTCGGGAACGCGCTTGCCATTCTTCTCGACAATGCGGCCGATGGAGATTCGCCCGACAACGGGCGGCGTGATGGCGAGACCTTTGAGCATGGTGGTCCTCAAAATAGAAATTGGGGGGAAGAGAACTGCGAGCGATGCGGACTATCGGGAAAAATGCGCTTCGAGCTTGGCGTGGATTTCCAAGGCGACGCCCTGCCAGGCACGAGCACTGACCATTGGGTTGACTTGCAACTGATCGGGTGGTGTTGTCGCAACGCGCTCCGCGTACTGGCTGAGCGCATCCATCACGAACGCCTGTGCGAGCGCGCCGTATCGCGAGAACGTCATGATGTCCGTGAGACATTCGAGGTTGGTCATGGGGATTGGAATCAGGTGGAAACGAGAAAACGCCGGGAACCCGGCTTGGAGATGGCGTACTGCGTTTCGAACTCGGGGTGGTCGGCCAGCAGACGAGCCAGATCGACGCCAGACGAATCCTTGCTGCGCTTGAACGACACGGCGCCGGTCTGGAATACGGCCCGGTTTGCGTCACCCATCGCCTGCTGGATCGTCTGCTTGAACTGCGCTTCGAGCTGTTGGCGCGTCTCGATCTCGGCACGTACGGCAACCAGATCAGCGAACACGGCCGACAGGCGCGGATCGTCCGTAAAATCCACAATGCCGCCGTTGCCGGGATACAGGTGTCGCAGCGCACGGTCGGCCGACTCCGACCCGTCAGCCGGCGGAGGCGTATCGGTTTCCACGAACCGCCAGAAGCGTGCTTCGAGTTCGACCAGGCGCCCGATCAGCGCATCGTCGCGTTCGATCCGATGCACTTCGAGCGCCTGACCACAGAGCAGCACGGCGACGTGCGCCGCTGTCTTGCCGGTCACGGCCAACTGGTGCTGCACCTGGATCTGCACGTACTCGGGCACGCCTTCTCGCCAGAGCCGCGCACCGAACTCGCCGGCCGTTTTACATTCCAGAATCTGTACGTCCGGAACGCCGACGATCTCGCGATCAATGTTCGCCAACATGAACGGGATCGAGGGATGCCGCAGCACGGCGTTCACGCGTCGAACCCGGTTGCCGGTCTGTTTCGTGTACGAGGCGGCGACGATGGGTTCGAGCAGCGTGCCCCAGTACGTGGGCGACGTCGTATCGTCTGGATCGGGGCGGGGCAGGCCGTCCGCACGGCCAGTCTTGTCGAGCCACAATTCCAACGCGCTCATGTAGGGGTTCAGGCCGACCGCAGCAGCGGCATCCGATCCGCCGATGCCGGTTCGGCGCACGGCGAGCCAGTCGTCGCGACTCAGTTCTTGCGTCTTGACGAGCTTCAGTGCGGGCTTACGTGCACGGGGTGGTTCAGGGTGAGGTGTCGTCATGGTTTGCTCCGAAAACAAAAAAGCCCGGCAGAGCAAATCTGGCCGGGCGAGAGGTGACGGGATGGGTGGGCTATCCGGAACCGATACGGCGAAAGGCGTCCTGCAATGCGTCGTGCGCGAACGTCACGAGCTTGCCGTTTCCGAGATGGACAGTCGTACCCTGAGGTTTGATTTGCAGGATCGTGGCGTAACGGCCGCCGAATCGTAGCCCTGCTCCGCGCGGAATCTGAATGCGCATGTCGACGGCAAGGGGGGGTATGGGCTTCGTCATGCGACAAGCTTCATCGCCTCGTCCCAGGCTTTCTGCTTCAATGTCGCGCCTGCGCCGAACCAGGCGGCGTCGAGGCGGTGATCGTCAGTGCGTGCGCGGCGATGGTGATCGACATACTCCGTGACTGCGTTCAGAAGGCCCCACGCCGTACCCGACGCCGAAGCCAAATCCGAGCCTTTTCCATGTCCGGCATAGAGCTGGCCGACCGCCTTGATCGCGCGCTCGTTGACAGCCACTGCTTCACGATCGGGAAGATTGGTCGTCGAGTAGGTCAAGACGCGCCGCAGGAATGCATCGGCCGCCGAGTCGGTCACCTTGCGTTCGGACAACGCCTTGGCTCGGACCATGAACGCGTCCCACGTGGAGACGGCGATGCCGAGCTGGCGTTTGACAGCCGCCGCGTCGAACTGCGAGCGGTGCGAGACTTTGATTGCGCCAGCGCTGTTGCCCAGTGCGATCTGCAAGGTATTGTTGCAGACGACGCGCACCGACGTGAATTGCGCGGTAGTGGCCAACGTCCCGTCGCAGGCCGTGGCCAACAGCAGGTAGCCATTGACCTGATCCTTGCCCTTGAGGGTGCCCGACTGCCCCGTGCGTGCCAGCGCCCAGAGCTTGCGGCCTTCCTTCAACACGCCGGCCGTCTCGAGCTGGAAACCGCCGATCTCCGTGAGGTCTCGATAAAACTCCAAAATCTCTTCGGGTTGCACGACCTGATAGCGCGCGGAGACGACGGACAACGGCGCCTTGTTGTCCGAGCGGTACAGCACTTTCTGTTCGGGAAACGCGTGGATCGAGCCGAGATTGCGTTCGCCGGCGGCGACGAAGCGCACTTCGGCTTCTTCGATTCGCCAGTCCATGCCGGCGGCGCGCGCCCAGACTTCGAGCGGTTGTCTGGGGGCGAGCTTGTTGCCAAGACCGTGCCAGGGTTCGGCACCGACGTAGGCCATGGTTTGGACGAGATGCATTGAAGACTCCTGTTCGAAAAAGAAGGCATAACGCCCGGCACACGCCGGGCAGGTCGGATTGAAGGAATGACGATCGGACGACGCGCAGCGTCGCGACGAAGGCGGCGAGCGCAACGATCAGCCGTGTTGTGTGCCGAAGGCGTGTCCGCATGATCGGCACCGGTAGTTGTCGAGAACGGCGTCATCGATGGCAGAACCGACGGCGGAGCCGGCCGCGCAGCCAGCGGCACTGCCGAGCAGGCCGGCGATTACCGCGCCGGCCAATCCACCGAACACTGAGCCGATCGGTCCGCCAATCGCGCCGACCGCCGCACCGGCTTCGGCTCCAGACAGCGCCATCGCCATGCCGCCGGTGGCGCCGGCGACGCTGCCAATCGTGCCGCCCGCCTTGCGCGCGACGTTGAGCGTTTCGACGCGCGGTGAACGGCAGTGTGGGCAGTGCGGCGCACTCTCGTCCGACGTCGGCGTATGTAAATCGGGTGCGGTGTCCGGCGCAAACGAAAAGCAATCGGGATCGTGCGGCGTGTGTCGGTCGGCGCGACGAAAGGGTGGGGATTCGTCCAGGTCGAACGGCTCGACGTCATCGAACTCGAATGACTCGCGCGGGCGAGTCCGTGTGTCGAACGAGGGCGCATGTCGAGACGCGGCCCCCTCCGGCCGGATGGCGTGCAGCGCATGATCGGGATAGGGCGCGTGCGCTTCCCATTCGTCATCGAACGGATAGCGTACCGGCGGCGCGGAGAGAACCGGCGCTGCTGCGCCGGCCGGTGGGACACTGGGTGGCGTAACGCGGTATCTGCGGCGCCAGATGAAGAAGGCGACCGCGATACCCAGTGAGAGAAATGCCGCCATGATGGCGGCAAATGCATAGGGGGAAGACATGAAACCTCCGAGCGAAGTGCGCCAGGGCGGGAATGCCCTGGCGGAGCGGCCTTAGCTGACCGTGCTCTGGAAGGTGATATGTGACTGAAAGATTTTTGAATGCATCGGTCGATGCCTTCTCGATCGCCACGGACATCGGGCGCGGCCGTGTACAGGAGCCAGCGTTGCCCGGTGTCGTAGAGTCGGCCTAATATGCGGGTTCGGGATGACGTCTGACGAATGGTTTGCTGTGTTTGGGAATTCGGATGAAGCTCGAAGTGGAACCTGCCAACCGCTACACCTACTTTGATCCCCGCGCGATTGTCGCCGCGCTGTTGCAAGGGGCAATCCAAAAAACGATAGAGGCCGACGATCCGCTCTACGCGCGTCTACCGCCGCCGGTGCGCTACCGGGCCACCGGTGCGATCGAGGCGTGGAAGCGCGTCATGCAGGAAGGGCACAAGACGGGCGATGCGGATTTTTTGGATGGCATGCGCAGGTTTCCGCTTGCGGTGCTGTACAAGGAGTTTCCGCGTTTTCTGAAGGGGTGGGCTCACTCGCTTCCGCTCGGCTTGAACGAGGAGTCGGCGCAGCTTGCGCACCGCAGCCTGGTGTGGCAAATCTACTTCGCGAGCGACGGCGCGATGTACGAGCCCACCGCCGCGCTGCATCGATTGCTCGACGGCGCGTACATCGCAGACGACGTGCCGATCGGCATGATCGAACTACCCGCTGCGGCGATGTGCATCATTCCCAATCCCGAGTGGCAAGGCTACAAGCAGGGTATTCGCGCGATTGCACTGTTTCATCGTCACGGCCGAGATTCCGCAGTGCCGGACGAGCGGCTGTCGTTGGTATCGTGGCAGGAGTTCGGCAACGACCACGGGCTCATCTACGAGAAGAACGCCGATGCTGAACTGGCTCGTCGAACATACCGAGGCAGCCGGGCCGCTGCACAGTGCCTCGTGAACGCGCGTGTGCGCAAGGAGAGTCGAATGGAAATCGGCATCATCGGGATGGGTTCGATGGGGCGCGAGATGGCCCGCAATCTGGTCGCCGCCGGCCATGCGGTGACGGCGTGGAATCGGTCGGGCGGCGCCGTCGACGGCGTGCGCATGGTCGCCGCGCCGGTGCATGCGCTGCAGGCCGACGTTGCGTTGACGATGCTGTCCGACGACGCGGCGATCCGCGCCGTGCTGCTCGATGCGAAGCTGTTGCAGCAGGCGCGGCCGGGGCTCGTGCATGTGGTCGCATCGACGATCTCGGTCGCGTTCGCGCACGAGCTGGTCGCGCTTCATCGCGCGGCGGGCGTCGCTTATGTGGCCGCGCCGGTGCTCGGGCGCCCCGACGTCGCGGCGCAGGGCGAGCTGAACGTGCTGGCCGCGGGCGCGCCGGCGGCGCTCGCGCGCGTCATGCCGGCGCTCGACGCCATCGGCAAGCAGGTGTGGGACCTGGGCGAAGCGCCGCCCGCCGCTTATGCCGCGAAACTCGCGTGCAACATGATGATCACGATGGCGATCGAGGCGATGGCCGAAGCGGTCGTGCTCACCGAGGCGAACGGGCTTTCGCGCACGCGGTTCTTCGAGTTGATCCTCGGCACGCTGTTCGGCAGCCGTCCGTATCGGACCTATTCGCGCAATATCGTCGAGAACGCGTATCGGCCCGGCTTCAAGGCGTCGCTCGGATTGAAGGATCTGCGCCTCGCAGGCGACGCCGCCGCGCAGGCGGGCCGCACGTTGCCGATGCTCGCCGTGGTGCGGGACCGAATGGCGGAAGCCGTCGAGGCGGGCATGGGCGATTGCGATTGGTCGGTGTTTGCGGGGTTGACGGTGGAGCAGGGTGGGTTTCGGGTGGGGTAAGCGTTGGGCGGGGAAGGCGACGAGGCTGTCCGCATGAGCCGCGCCTCGCGACGACGAATGCGGCATCGAAACGTGCGAGCCACCGCGGACGACGACTCGCACGGCGTCGGCTTCTTGCGCGGTGGTCTCGCCGCTGCCGGATCGACCGCATTGGTCACGCGATCTCGGCGCCGGTCCAGGTAGCGAACTCTGTCCGAGCGTCCCATACCGCGCCAAAACGCACCCCCCGCTCGCCCGAGTTAAAATCGCCCCCCAAGCCTTCCCCCGGCCCCGAGCCCCACGCTTTCCCGACCCGACACCCGCATGGAATTCCGTCAGCTACGCTACTTCCTCGCGGTGGCCGAGTATCTGCATTTCACCGAGGCCGCCGAGTTTCTCGGCATCGCGCAGCCGCCGCTGAGTCAGCAGATCCTGAAGCTCGAGCGCGAGATCGGCACACGCCTGTTCATCCGCCATCCGCGGCGCGTCGAACTGACCGACGCCGGCCGCCTGTTCCGCGAGCGCGCGAAGCATATCGTCGAAGAAGCCGAACTCGCGCTCGCCGAAGCGCAGAACGCCGGGCGCGGCCTGAGCGGCCGGCTCGTGCTGGGCTTCGCCGGCTCGATCGTGTTCCATCCGTTCGTCGCGTCGCTGATGCAACGCTTCCGGCGCGACTATCCGGACGTCCTGATCCACTGCGAGGAGAGCAACAGCCCGGCGCTGATCGACAAGGTGCTCGAGGCGCGCGTCGATGCGGCGCTGGTGCGCCTGCCGCTCGACTGCCGCGGCCTGGCCGTGCAGCCGCTGGTCGAAGAGCGCTTTCTGGCCGTGCTGCCGTCCGGCCACCGCCACGGCGCGGAGCCGGTGCTCGCGCTGCACGCGCTGTCCGACGACCCGCTGGTGTTGTTCCCGCGCGCGATCGGCCCCGCGTTGTACGACGCGATCGTCGGCGCATGCTGGGCAGCCGGCTTCACGCCGACCGTCGAAATGGAGTCGCCGCAGATCCCCGCGTCGGTGAACCTCGTCGCGGCCGGCTTCGGCGTGACGCTGATCCCCGAGTCGGTGCGCCAGGCGCCGACGGATCGCGTCACCTACCACGGCTTGCAGGGCGAGCCGCTGCGCTCGCCGATCGTGCTCGTGCACCGCCCGCGCGAAAAATCGCCGGTGATTCAGAATCTCGTGCGCGCCGTCCGCACGCTCGCGCGCGAAACGGCCGACGGCCCCGCGACGCCGTGAAAGCCATGACCGCCTGCGCCCACGGGCGCCGTTATCGGCATCGGCCCGTCGATTCGACGCGGCACGCCGCGCGGGAGCAGAAAACCGCGGGGAATCCGCAGGCAAACCGCTCGCAAACCACCCGCCTTCCACCCCGCACCAAGCCCCGCACCAAGCCCCGCACCAAGCCCCAATCGCCGCCGCCGCGCGACCGGCCGCGCCGCCTGCACGCCCGCCCACGCGGCCAGCGATATGCATTTCGTCTTGAAATCGCGTCCACGCGATATTGGACTTCACCGCCCCGCACGCCTAGCCTTACGGCATTCCGATCGGACGCCGCTGCGGCGCCGTTCAATTCATTTTTCGCGCTCGGCCAACAGGAGAATTCACGTGTCAACCGTATCAGGCGAATCGTCTTCGCCGCTTGCGCCGCCCACCGGGCGGCATGAGGCGTTCATCCGTTCGCTGACAGAAATCGTCGGCCAGCAGGACGTGCTGACGAACGAGCGGGACACGCGGCGCTACCGGACCGGCTTCCGGTTCGGCGAAGGCCGGACGCTCGCGGTGGTGCGGCCCGGCACGCTGCTCCAGCAATGGAAGGTGCTGCAGGCCTGCGTGGCCGCGAACGTGATCGTGATCTGCCAGGCGTCGAACACGGGCCTCACCGGCGGCTCGACGCCCGACGGCGACGACTACGACCGCGACATCGTGATCGTCAGCACCGCGCGGATCCGCAAGGTGCACGTCATCAAGAGCGGCAAGCAGGTGATCTGCCTGCCGGGCGCGACGCTCGATCAGCTCGAGCAGACGCTGAAACCGCTCGGGCGCGAGCCGCACTCGGTGATCGGCTCGTCGTGCATCGGCGCATCGGTGATCGGCGGCGTCTGCAACAACTCCGGCGGCGCGCTGGTGCAGCGCGGGCCGGCTTATACGGAGATGTCGGTGTTCGCCCAGGTCGGTGCGGACGGGCGCCTGAAGCTCGTGAACCATCTCGACGTGCGCCTGGGCGCGGTGCCGGAGGAAATCCTCGCGCGCCTCGACAACGGCGACTTCTCGGAGCGCGACATCGTCGACGGCGATGCGTCCGGTTCCGATCACCACTACGCCGAGCACGTGCGCGACGTCGATGCCGACACGCCCGCGCGCTACAACGCCGATCCGCTGCGGTTGCACGAAGCATCGGGCTCGGCCGGCAAGGTGATGGTGTTCGCGGTGCGCCTCGACACGTTTCCGATCGAAGCCGGTGCGAAGGTGTTCTACATCGGCACCAACGACATCGACGAGCTGACCGACATCCGCCGCCACGCGCTCACGCAGTTCAAGCGCCTGCCGATCGCGGGTGAATACCTGCACCGCGACGCGTTCGACATCGCGCAGAAGTACGGCAAGGACACGTTCCTGATGATCCGCCACTTCGGCACGAAGCGCATGCCGATGCTGTTCGGCTTCAAGAGCAAATGCGACGCGTGGTTCGACCGGCTCGGCTTCCTGCCGCGGCATCTGAGCGATCGCGTGATGCAGGCCGTCAGCAACCTGTTTCCGAATCACCTGCCGCCGCGCATTCGCGACTACGGCAAGCGCTACGAACATCATCTGATGCTGAAGGTATCGGCCGATACCGCGGACGAAGCGCGCAGCTTCCTGACCTCGTTCTTCGCGAAGCGCACGGGCGCGTTCTTCGAATGCACGCCGGCGGAAGGCGACAAGGCGTTCCTGCACCGGTTCGCGGCGGCCGGCGCGGCGATCCGCTACCGCAACGTGCATACGCGCGACGTGGAGGACATCGTCGCGCTCGACATCGCGCTTCGCCGCAACGATCGCGACTGGTTCGAGACGCTGCCGCCCGACATCGACGCGCCGATCGCGATCAAGCTGTATTACGGCCACTTCCTGTGCCACGTGTTCCACCAGGACTACATCGTCAAGAAGGGCAACGACTGCCTCGCGCTCGAACACGCGATGTGGAAGCTGCTCGACGCGCGCCGCGCCGAATATCCGGCCGAGCACAACGTCGGGCACCTGTACCACGCGAAGCCGGCGCTCAAGGCGTTCTACGAAGGGCTCGACCCGTGCAACTGCTTCAACCCGGGGATCGGCCAGACGTCGAAGTTCGCGAAGTACCGCGAAGCGCACGACTGATCCGCCGCGGCCGCGCCGTACCCCGAACCAGCAAACCGTTTTCAGGAGCCGCTGCATTGAAAGTAGCCTTGTTCATCCCGTGCTTCATCGACGCGTTCTTTCCCGACGTGGGCGTCGCGACGCTCGAACTGCTCGAGCGCCTCGGCTGCGAGGTCGACTATCCGCTCGACCAGACCTGCTGCGGGCAGCCGATGGGAAACAGCGGCTGTGAAAAGCAGGCCGCGGCCACCGAGAACCTGTTCGTGCGCAACTTCGCCGGCTACGACTACATCGTCGCGCCGAGCGGCAGCTGCGTGCATCACGTGCGCGACCATCTGAGCGCGGCCGATCAGACGCCCGACGCGCTCGCGGTCCGCCGCAACACCTACGAGCTGGTCGAGTTCATTCACGACGTGCTGCAGGTGCGCGACTTTCCGTGGGCGGAATTTCCGCACAAGGTCGGCCTGCACAACAGCTGCGGCACGCTGCGCGGCCTGAAGACCGCCAGCATGTCCGAAATCGGCGGCCCGTTCTTCTCGAAGCCGCTGACGCTGCTCAAGGGCGTGAAGGGCATCGAGTTCATCGAGCCCGACCGTCCCGACGAATGCTGCGGCTTCGGCGGCACGTTCTGCGTCTCGGAGGAGCCGGTATCCGCGCGGATGGGCGCCGACAAGGTGCGCGATCACGCGCGCAACGGCGCCGAGTACGTCGTGTCGGCCGATTCGTCGTGCCTGATGCACCAGAAGGGCTGCTCGGAGCGCCTCGGACTCGGCCTGAAGTTCATCCACATCGCGAGCATCCTGAACGGAGCACGAGCATGAAACGCGTCGACCACGTCGGTTACTCGAAGAAGTTCATCGCCGACGAGAAACACGTCGAGTTCCACGACAAGCGCCTCTGGGGGCTGCGCACCGCGCGCGACGAGGCCGTGCATGCGATCCCCGAATGGGAAACGATGCGCGCGCTCGCGTCCGCGGTCAAAGAGCACACGCTCACGCATCTGCCCGACTATCTCGAGCAGTTCGAGCGCAATGCGACCGCGAACGGCGTGGTCGTGCATTGGGCGAAGGATGCGGAAGAGCACAACCGGATCGTCTACGACATCCTGCAGGGCCGCAACGTGCGCACGCTGGTCAAGAGCAAGTCGATGCTGACCGAGGAGTGCGAGATGCGCCCGTACCTCGAGGCGCGCGGCATCGCGGTGGTCGAGACCGATCTCGGCGAGCGGATTCAGCAGCTCGACGACGAGATGCCGTCGCATATCGTCGTGCCGGCCGTACACAAGCTCGCGACGGACGTGGCGCAGACCTTCGCGGCCTCGTTCGGCACCGATCCGGCCGAAAGCAGCATTCCGCGGCTGGCCGAGGCGCAGCGGCAGGCCACGCGCCCGCACTTCCTCGCCGCGGAAGCGGGCATGACGGGCTGCAACTTCGCGGTGGCGGAGACGGGCGGCATCACCGTCTGCACGAACGAAGGCAATGCCGACCTCAGCGCGAACCTGCCGCCGCTGCACATCGCGTCGATCGGCATCGAGAAGCTGATTCCCAAGCTCGAGCACCTCGGGCTCTTCATCCGCATGCTGTCGCGCAACGCGCTCGGCTCGCCGATCACGCAGTACACGTCGCATTTCCGCGGGCCGCGCGACGGCGGCGAAATGCACTTCGTGCTGGTCGACAACGGCCGCTCCGAGCGGCTCGCGATGGACGACTTCTGGTATTCGCTGAAGTGCATCCGCTGCGGCGCGTGCATGAACACGTGCCCGGTCTACCGGCGCAGCAGCGGGCTGAGCTACGGCGGCGTCTACTCCGGTCCGATCGGCGCGATCATCAACCCGACCTACGACTTCAAGAAATACAGCTCGCTGCCGTTCGCGTCGACGATGAACGGCAGCTGCACGAACGTGTGCCCGGTCAAGATCAACATCCACGAGCAGATCTACAAGTGGCGGCAGATCATCGCCGAGCGGCACGCGCTGCCGTTCGTCAAGCGCGAAGCGATGACGGTCGCCGGCAAGGTGCTGTCCCGGCCGAAGCTCTATCGCGCGGCGATCAAGGGCGCCGCCGGCGCGATCTCGACGCTGCCGCGCGCGGTGCTGTACAACCCGCTCAACGAGTGGGGCAAGCAGCGCGAACTGCCGGAGCCGCCGGCCGAAACTTTCCGTGACTGGTATCTGAAGAGGAACAAGAAATGAGCAGCCGCGACCTGATCCTTTCCCGCCTGCGCGCGGCCGGCCGGACGCCGGCGCCGCTGCCGGCGGTGCCGTTGTTCGATCAGGATCTGCCGCCCGCGCTCGACGCGTTCAAGCAGGCGCTCGCGCGGGTCGGCGGCATCTGGTGCGAGCCGCCGGCGGACGGCGACCTCGACGCGCTGCTCCGCGCGCGCTTTCCGGATGCGCGGGTGGTCTGTTCGGCGGTGCCCGAGGTGGCCGGCACGCGGCGCATCGAAGCCGTCGAGCGGCCGCACGAGCTGAACGACGTCGACGTCGGGATCGTGCGGCCGGCGTTCGCGGTCGCGGAAACCGGCTCGCTCTATCTGAGCGAGCGCGAGTATCGCGTGAACGCGCTCGGCTACCTGTCGCAACATCTGGTCGCGCTGCTCGACCCGGCGCAGATCGTCGGCAACCTGCATCACGCGTATCACCGCCCCGAATTCTTCGCGGCGCGCTACGCGTGCCTGATGAGCGGGCCGTCCGCGACGGCCGACATCGAAGGCGTGCTGATCCGCGGTGCGCAGGGCATCCGGTCGCTGACCGTGATTCCGGTCCCGCTCGCAGGCGACGCACGTTGAGCGCGCAGGATCGACGATGGGTCTAGTCTCAACCGCTCGCGACCGATTGCGGCGCTTCGTCAATCTCGGCGGACACTACCTGCCGCTCGCCGAAGCGCTGCGCGGCGGGCTGATCTGTGTCGTGCCGGCCGTCGCCGCGGCGCGGCTGCATATGCCGATGCTGTGCTGGTCCGCGATCGCCGCGTTCTGGACCTGCCTCGCCGACGAGTCCGAGCGCCCGGCCGCCGGCCGCCTCGCCACCGGCCTGTCGTTCGGGATGCTGGGCGGCCTGGCGTCCGCCAGCGCGATCGCGACGCATGCGCTGCCGCCGCTGTCGATCGTCATCGTCGGGGCCGTCGCGTATCTGGGCGCGTCGGCGCGCAAGTGGGGCGGCGCGGCCGGCACGCGCGGCATTCTGACCGCGACCGCATGCGCCGTCTCTGCATGCTTTCCGGTCCATGGCGGCGCGTCGGCCGTGCAGTACGCGCTGTTCTACTTCGGCGGCAGCGTCTGGGCGACGCTGGCCGGCATCGTCCTGTGGCAGATCGACGGCAGCGCACGCGCGCGGATGGCGACGATGGCGTTCCTGCATGCGATGGCGAACTTCGTCGAACGGCTCGCACGGGCCGCGAACGGCGATTCCGCCTCGCTCGAGCGCGGCCGCGCGGCATTGCGCGCGCGCCTCGACGCAATGATCGCCGTGTCGATGCACCCGCGCGGCGGTGATTCACCGCTTGCGCGGAAGTGGCGCGCCGATGCGGAGCGCGCGATGGCGCTGCTCGCCGGCCTCGAGTCGCACATCGCCGCGGCCGGCGTCGGCGAGCGGCGCGAAGCCGCCGCGCTGCTCGCGCCCGTGCTCGCGCAACTGGCGCGGCTGGTGGAAGCGTGTCCGCGCGCCGTCGGCCGCGACGGCGCGGCCGCCGACGCGGCGCAGTCGCTCGCGAACGACCTCGCCGGACTGCGCGCGACGCTCGCCGGCCGCGTCGCCGAGTTTCGTGTTGCGCATCGCGACGACGCGGGGCTGACGTGGTTGCGCGCGTGCGAAACGCTGATCGCGCGATACGCGGCAGTGCTGCTTCATCCGGCGGTGGAGTCGCCTTCTACCGCGACCGTTCCTGCGGCGCTCACCGCGCCGGCACCGGGCAAGCCCCCGCGCGGCGCGGGCCGGCTCGCCGCGCTGCGCCGCGAGATCGTCGCGCCGAATCCGTTTCATCGATATGCATCGCGTCTTGCCGTGGCCGCGATGATCGCCGTCGCGCTCGCGCGCAGCTCGGGCGTGCAGCAGGGATACTGGCTCGCGCTGACGACGATGTTCATCATGCAGCCGACGCTGTCGCAGACGGTGAAGCTGTCCGGGCTGCGCATCGGCGGCACGCTGCTCGGTGCGGTGCTCGCGTCGGCCGTGTCGCTGCTGGTTCACGATCCGTTGCTGCTGGCGCTCGCGGTGCTGCCGCTCGCCACCGGCACGCTCGCGACGCGCAGCGTGAGCTACGTGTCGTACATCCTGTTCCTGACGTCGCATTTCATTCTGGTCGCGCATGTCGGGACGCCGATCGGGCCGTCATGGATGCTGGCCGCGCTGCGGGTCGGCAACAGTTTTGCCGGGGTGCTGGTCGGCGTGGTCATCAGCCTGCTCGCATGGCCGGACCGCGAGCATCACCGGATCGGCGAGGTGGCCGATCTCGCGATGGCGGCTACCGCGACCTACCTGCGCGCGGTCGGCGACGACGCGCCCGCGCACGCGCGTGTGCGCCGCGAATCGCTGACCGTGCTGCGCCGCCAGGCGTGCGTTGCGATCGACCGACTCGATGCGACCATCGCGGCGACGCGCTTCGAGTCGATTGCGTCCGACCCGCGCACCGCGAGTGCAACCGTCGCGATGCAGCAGATGAAGGCGCTGGTCGGCGCGCTCGCGCCGGTCGAGTATCTCGACGATACGCTCGACGCGCTGGACCGGGCGACGATTGCCGCCGCCGCGCGCGACGCCGCGCGCCTGATCGCCGACGCCGCGCCCGCGCACGCGCACGCGATGCGGCCGGAAAGCCCGCGCGACGTCGATCACGCGTCAGGCCACGCGCGCGAAATTCAGCGGGAAGTGGCCGAGCGCGCGTGGATCGTCCATGCGCTGCGTTCGCGCATCTCGGCCGTGCAGCGCGCGCCGTTGCGCCGTGCGGAAGCGGCGTCCGGCAAGCCGTCGAGCGCATCGCGGCAGCGCGTATGAACCCACGGATTCGGGCCGCCGTGCGCGGCTGCATCGTCGCGCTGTTCATTCCGGCCGTCGCGCGTGCGCAGGGCACGGTCGCGATTTCCGGCCTGATCGACGGCGGGATCGCGTTCGTCGACGACATCGGCAGCCACCGCGGCGACGCGCATGCGTTCCAGGCGAAATCCGGCGACGCCAACGTGAGCCGCTTGACGCTCTCCGGCAACGAGCCGCTCGGCGCCGATCTGAACGCATTGTTTCTGCTCGCGACGGGTTTTGCGGTCACCAGCGGCGCGCTCGGGCAGCAAGGGCGGCTGTTCGGCTTCCAGTCTTACGTGGGGCTCGCGTCCGGCCGGTACGGCACGGTGACGGTCGGCCGCCAGTTCGATTCGACGCTGCAACTGGTCCAGCCGTTCGCATTGGCCGGCACGCCGTTCGGCGGCGTCGCGTTCGCGCATCCGTTCGACAACGACAACCTCGCGAACTACACGCGCACCAACAACTCGCTGAAGTACACGAGCCCGCTGCTCGGCGGCTTCCGGTTCGGCGCGACCTACGGGTTCTCGAACGAGGCCGGCGGCTTCGGCGACAACCGCGGCTACGCGTTCGCGGCCTCCTACGAGCACGGGCCGTTTTCGGCCGGCGCGAGCTACCTCGCATTCGACCGCGAAGGCAATCTGCCGCCCGCCAATGCCGATGGCGCGGAGCCGGCCGGCGCGCCGTTCAACGCGGCGCGGCAGCGCACCGTCAGCGCGGCGGCCGCTTATACGTGGGACCGGCTGCGGGTGTCCGCGATCGCGACGCGCACGCGGCTCGACGCGGTCACGTCGATCAACAACGTCGCCGATGCGCCGATCGTGCTGCACGGCGCGAACCTCACGTTCCACAACGCGGAGATCAACGCACGCTACGCGCTGACGCGCAAATGGACCGTCGCGGCCGACTACGTGTTCACCGTCGCGTCGTTCGACGGTGCGGCGGGCGCGGCGCGGCCGCGATGGCAGCAAGCGGGCGTCATCGCGATCGATGCGCTGTCGCCGCGCACCGACGTTTATACGGAAGCGCTGTTCCAGCATGCGAACGGACTGGCCGGAACGGGCATTGCCGGTGCGCAGATCTCGAATTTCTCGCGCGCATCCGGCGCGAACCAGCTGGTGATGGCGGTCGGGATCCGGCATCGGTTCTGACGCGCATGCGGCGGCGGGGGGCGTGCTCTGGCAGCCGCGTACGACCGACGCGAGCCTGGCCGCGCAGAACGTGACGTCGTGACGGTGTGCGCCGCGACATCGTCGAGGCGCGTCGATCGTCAATCGTCCGCTTCGTGCAAAAGCCACCGGGCTCTCCGCTCAGAGCCGCATGCGGCAACGCCTCACGTCCAAATCCGACGGTCGTCTGCAGACCTCGCCGGGATCTCACGCAAGCCGGCTGTCCTGCCATCAGTCGCGCTTCACCCGAGCATCCGCCGCATGACCGCCCGGCAGCGCACCGAACATATGCTGACTGCACTTCGCCTCGCGCCACGCGGTCCCGAGCCGAATGCCGCCGATCATCCGCCGCGCGACGGGAAGAATCTGCTCGCCCGCCAGAATGCCCAGCAAGCCGGCCAGCGCGATGGTGGGCGGCGCCGGAGACGGCACGCCGATCAGCGCGTAGACGACGCCGGCGAGAAGTGAAGCAACGTAGGGTTTCATGGCAATGGAACGTGACGGACAGCGTGTTGAAATGGCGATCGCGACCGGTTCGGCGGCGATCCGAAAGTCTCGAATCAGCCTATCAGGTCTTCGCGTTCGTCCCATGTGCTTTCATTGAAATTCAGATCTTTTAAGAGACGGTTTCATAAAGACTGGTCGGCCCGCCGAAGGGTATTCCAGCAGATCAGGCAGCAACCGAGTTTGAGGAACGCGCCGTGAATGTCTGCACGGCGCTCGAAACGAATGCGGAGACGACGGAAGTGATGCAGCCAGGCATGCGTGCGTTCAACGACCCAGCGATATTTTCCAAGGCCGCTGCCATGTTCGGTGCGGCGCTTGGCGATAACCGGCTCGATACCGCGATCGCGCAACGCGCGTCGATGCCGCTCAGAGTCGTAACCGCGATCGGCGTAGACCACGCGCGGTCTCTGCAGTGGGTGGCCGCGCAACCCACGAATTGGCGGAATCGCATCGATCAGCGGCAGCAGCTGCGTGACATCGTGAACGTTCGCGCCGGTCAGGATCGCCGCGAGCGGCGTGCCATTGGCGTCGGTGACGATGTGGTGCTTAGAACCTGGTCGCGCGCGATCGGTGGGGTTTGGCCCAGTTTTTGGCCCGCCCCAACGGCGCGAATCGATGAGGAATCGACTGCGGCTCGCGAGAAATCGATTTGGTCTGCTGCTCGCAGCTTCGCAAGCAGCAATTCGTGCAGGCGATCCCATACGCCCGCAGCCTGCCAATCGCGTAGCCGTCGCCAGCAAGTCACGCCCGAGCCGCAGCCCATCTCGGCGGGCAGGTCGCGCCAGCGCAGTCCGGTCTTGAGAACGAACAGGATGCCGGTCAGCGCGGCGCGATTCGAAACAGGCAGGCGGCCTGGGTTTTTCTCGCGCCGCGGCTTGGGTGGCGGCAATAACGGCTCGATCAATGTCCACAGTTCGTCGTCAATGATCGGCTTGGCCATCTCCTCGGTCTCAGTTGTTCCGATGCCTGAGGTTAACAGCTCGCCGCGCAAGTTAACAGCCCCACCGGGCCTTTTTGAAACCGTCTCTAAGGACCGGAAGGAAATTTTGTTGGAGGCGATTCGGCAGGACCCTGTTCTTGACGAGGAGGTCAATCAGATCGTCGATCGCAAAGAGCGCAATCGGCGAGTCGACAACTGGCTTCAAATGATCTCGCGCGTCAAGGCGCACCCCATCACTTGCGCCGTGCTCAGTGATGAGCTTGACAAGCGGGTCCTGGATGCCTATGACGCCGGGTTGCGTGCTTGTGGTGCTTACGACTTCGACGATCTTTTGCTGCTTGGTTACCGGCTGCTGACGAACAATCCCAAGCTGGCGGATTTTTATCGGAGGCTTTACAGGTTCGTGTGCGTTGACGAAGCGCAGGATCTTAACGAAGCGCAATACGCTCTGCTTTGTGCGCTCTGCGGAGATTCGTATAAAAACGTCATGATGGTGGGGGATCCAAAACAGTCGATATATGGATTCAACACCTCGAGCCCGGAATACATGGAGAAGTTCCGGTTCGAGTTCGCAGCGAAACTGATCGAGCTGACCGAGAACTTTCGATCTTCGCAGGCAGTGGTGAACGTTGCTCGGTCCATCGATCCGAATTACTTGGTTGACGCCCAGCTTCCGATCAAGGGCGACGCTCGCGTGTTCGTTGGAGACGACGAAGAGCACGAGGCGCGGTTGATAGTTGACGAGCTTGAACTGCTGTTTGCCCAAGGACACCCCGATGTTGAGGGCGGTGTTGAGCCGTCGAAATGTGCGATTCTGGGGCGGACCCGTTTCGCTTTGCTCGCAATAGAGAACGAACTGCGCCGGCGCAACGTTCCCTTCTACAAGCGATTGACCGCTAATCATGAAAACGAGTCCGACCTCGTCGACGAGTTCCACTTGTCGTTGCGCATCTTGGCGAACCCGAGGGACCGGCTCCATTTGGCGGCGTTGGCAACGAAGTGGGTGACGCAGCCGCCTGAAACGGCAACGGACGCCATGGTTGCGCTGTCGCAGATGGCGCGGAGTGCGGCCGAGCAGCGAGCCAAGACCGTGGCGGAAGCGGTCGCTTCGATTGTTCAGAACACGGCACGCCTAGACCTTATGCCGGCGTTCAAGCTATTGAGGGGTTATGCCGACTCCCTGGACGAGAATTCTAGGCGCGCGATCTATGAGGACGTAGCCGTCTTTCAGCAAGAATGGGACCAATACCTTCGCTCCGACGGCACGTCGCGCACCTTGTCCGGTTTTATGAGCAGCAAGGCGTTGGGGGCCACCCAAAAGGCCCATCGCGACGGCGTTGCCCTGCTGACCGTTCACTCGTCCAAAGGGCTGGAATTTGACGCCGTGTTTATTGCAGGGATGGCGGAAGGAACGTTCCCCGACTATCGGGCCGTTGGCAAAGTGCGCGAGATGGCTGAGGAAAGTCGCAACGCGTTTGTCGCGGTCACGCGATCAAAGCGCTTACTTTACCTCACCTATCCCCGGGTCAAACTCATGCCGTGGGGCGATTATAAGGCTCAGCAGGCTTCTCGATTCGTATCCATGTCTGGGATTAGTTAATCGGCGCGAGCCGCGTGCTCTAGGGGTAGTGGCGTGGGCGGATTAGTTTGAGGTCGCCTGTCTAGCATCGTCCGGGACGCTACAATAGCATCCAGCTGTGCGACGTTGCCGCCGGCCCTATTGGATCGTTGAAGCTGAGTGGGCAATCGAACCAGAATGCTCCTGAAAATTGGGGGGCACTTCTGGGGGCATGATGAATTGGTCGGATGACTAGAAACCTTATGCAAAAAGGGTTTTGGTCATTAATTCCATTCCTGCAGCCCACCAGTAAAATCAAGGGGTTACGTGAATTTCACGTAACCCCTTGTGCTTTCTGGGCGTTGAAAAGTACATTTTCGGTACAGTCAGCTCTCAGAACAGGTACATGGCGACCATCGTTAAGACGCCTTCCGGCACGTGGAAGGCAGTCATCCGCAAGATCGGTTGGCCGACTACGGCCAAGACTTTCCGCACCAAACGTGACGCCGAGGACTGGGCGCGCCGGACCGAAGATGAAATGGTTCGGGGCGTCTAGTCGTCAGGAGCCGATTAAGGCCCACTGACGACCATGACAAAGTCGACTAGCTAACACCTCGTGGATTCGTTCTGAGCCGATTTAATCGCTATGAGACATGTTCAAACGTTACATCCACGTCGGAGAGCAATTTCTTGCCGATGAGAGCAAGACGGAATTCGAAACAAGCGCGGCAACGGTCAATTCGAGCCCGCTTATCGCAAAGCTTGAGAAGGCCCTCGATGCAAACCATGATGGCAAGGTGACTGCACAAGAATTGAAACATGCGCAAGAAGTAGATTGGTCGTTGAAAGCGCTTTCCCACCTCATCGTGCGTTGTGAAAGTGAATGGGGCGGAGGCTTGGGAAAATGGGAGGAGTTATCGCCATTAATGAAGAAGCTACTGTGGTTGTGGAAGGCCGAAATCGAGCGCATCGGGAAGCTTCAATGGTGGGAGGCGGTTGCTGCGAAAAAAGTGGACGGATTTCCTGATGATCCAAATCCGTGGCATTTTCATCCGATTGGGATTATCGGTAACTTCTGCGGTCTGAGCGGGATTGGTATTACTCTAGAAGAAGCCAGGGTGCGTGCGTTTTTACGAATGCTTCGAGTCGGCGAAGGCACCGAGGGGCCAGAAGGATATGAGGGGCTATATGGCGGACAGTCTTTCATCAAAGATTATCATCGAGATTTTAGCGACCATCCGAAGATATTTGTCACGCGAGAACATAACGGAAAGAGCATAACCTCGTCGGCTGCAGGCGCATATCAGATCATGGGATATAACTGGTTCCCGGAAGAGGGGCAAACCTACAGAAGATTGGCAAAGGTCAAAGATTTCTCGCCAATTTCTCAAGATAGGTATATTGTTGCGATCATGAAATACAAACGAAATTGTCTCGATGATGTGAAAAATGCTGACTTGGAACGAGCGATTTTCACGCATCATGCCAATAATGAGTGGGCCAGTCTGCCAGGCGATCAGTATGGTCAAGGTGGCGTCAACATGAAATCAGTGAAGGAGCATTTTGAAAAATATGTGGCGGACGAGCTCGCGGGAAATAGTGATCTTGCAGTTCCTGTTGGTGGTCTTGATGATTTGATTAAATAAAAAGCGAACAATGAAGAGTGATATTTTACTGAAATTTGCCATTGTGGTTACAGCAATGAGCCATGCCTTGTGCTGGGGGCAGGATATCGATTTCGCAAATCATCCTTCCGCTCTTTATCGAGGTTCTCTGCATATACCAAAGTACTACAAAAAAACCGATTCCGGCTGGCGAGATGATGATGGCAAGCTAGTGGAGCCTCCTGTAATAAATTTCGCGGGAAAATATCACATCGGGGTCCATAGTTGTGGCATGGAGTGTCGTTATTACACTTTATCAGATCTTTCAACGGGAAAGGATTTAAACTCCCTGGATATGTTTTCGTCAAATGGCAAGGCGCCTAACAAAATTCAGGATGGTAGATCATATATCACCGAATTGCTAAGCAAGGCAGACAGCAAGATGCTTGTCGCGAAATACTATATCGACGCATCGAACGGAAAGCCTGCGGAGTGCCGGGAGCGTAAATTCATTCTCGACGATAATCTTAAGATGGTCGCCATCCCCAATTCATTCTCTTCTTGCAAAACAGAAAATTAGGATAATTTTTTTGTCAAGACGAAATATCATGATAAATTTAATCCGCCTTCACGATGACACTGACCACAAAGGCAAGGTGATTACGGCCTCTTCGACAATGTCTTTTGACGGCCGCTACGTCGCACGAAAAGGCGACTATGTGTCGTGCCCTCAGCATCCTGAAGTATCACCCAACGTCATCGAAGAGGGCGACGCATCGATGATGGATGACGGCCTTCCAATCGCGCGTCACGGCCATCGCGCCACATGTGGCTGTCACCTGATATCGAGTCTCGTATGATCGGATCAAGACACTGTATTTGCTCGCACGCATGTGGCTGGCACCGACCCTTCAGCAACGGAAAAGTTCGCCGTGAAGTTGCCCCTGATCATCCTGTCGTGCGTGGTGATGTTGATGCTCTCGGATGGAGCGCGGGCCCAAGCCGCCGATGGCACGGATCCGGATGCGCCCATCGTGGCGAAATTCCATCACATCCGGCCGTACGAAATCACGGATGACACTCCCATCGCTGTTGGCTTGGAAACGGGTGATCCCGGAATTGGCGGCATGATGATCGGCATCGTGTCGCTCAACGTCTATGACCGTTTTGGCAACGTTGCCATTCCGAAGGGAAGCAAGCTGATCGGACAAACGATCAGGCAGGTGAACGACCGCCGTGAGGTTCAGTGGAGCGGCTTGCAGCTGCCTGGCACAGCTACTTTGCAGTTTGATCCGCCGCTTGAGGGGTTGTATGCCGGATGGTTCGGCCGGTATCACTGTCTCAGCTCTTCGACAGCCTGGCTCTAGTGTCGCAGCCCTCGTGACAAAGGCTTTCATCGTTCCGCACTGAACGGATACGTGAAGTCCCTTTCATTTCTTGGCTAACAGGCGTGTTTGATGGTTAATGGACCGCTGGCAAGCGATAGGCTATTTCTAACTCGCCACACCGAGGCCCAAAATTGACCATCCCGACCATTGAGAGTCAGGACTTGACGATAGCTGGCGTTCTGCAAAGCTTTTACGTTGTTCCCGACTAGCGTCGCATGGTCATGGACCTCGGCCGGTACGGCAAGCAGGTCAAAACTCGATTCAATTTGATCATGTCCTATTTGTCGACATGGACTTACATGGATTGATGGAGAATCGAAATGCCTACATAGTGCCTACAAGACACTATAAACAGCCGAGCTCTCTGCTGGCGGGTTTTTGTAACGCTATGATAGTTTTGGGTTTTATGCGTGAGCAAGTATTGAGACGCTAGGACGTCGAGTCCTGAAGCACGCCGGCCGGAACGCCGCCCCGGCCCGCTGCGCCGCGCATCGGCGGCGGTGCATGGACACCGCCGTTACTGCAGATTGCCCCAGCGATCGACCGCCGGCTCGGCCGACGCCCATTTCCAGCGCGTGCCTTGCTGGCACGCATTCGCAAAATACCAGTCGGCCTTGTCGCCGTCCTTCACCGAGAACGCGAACTCCTTGCAGAGCGCGAGGGCAGTCGAATAGGCGCGCGTCACGCGCACTTCGCCTTCGCCGTTGTCGAGCGGAATCGTGTTCTTGACCTTCCACGGCTTCACTTCGCCGACGGCGAGGCTGCCCGCCGCCTGCGCGATCGCATCCTGCTGGTTCTGATGGAGCTGCTTCATCGTGCGGTTCACGGCTTCGTCCGTCGCGGCCTGCACCGCGATGCCGACCCCGACGCCGACCGCCGGATTCGCGGTCACGAGGCCGGTCGCCGCGCCCGCGAGCGCACCGCTCGCCGCGCCGACCGATCCGCAACCCGACAGCGCGACGGCCGTCGCGCACAGCGCGCCGAGCGCCGCGATACGGATCGCGACGCTCATTGCAGCGCGCCCCAGCGTTCCGTCGCGGGTTCGGCGGAGGCCCATTTCCAGACCGGGCCGTCGCGGCAGATCGTGGCGACGTAGAACGCCGATTGCGCAGGCTTGTCGGGCTTCGCCGGCGTATCGACCGCGAACACGATTTCCTTGCAGTCGAGCGGGCCGACGCTGATCATCCGGCTGACCGTCACGCGGCCGTGCTCGTCGTCCTCGATCGGAAACGAATGATTCGTCGACCACGGCGCGACGCCACCGACGTCCAGCGGGCCCGCGGCCTTCGCGATCTGTTCCTGCGTATAACGGTGCGCGACGCGCTGCGTGTACTGCACGCCCGCGCGTGCGCCGGCGACCGCGCCAAGGCCGATGCCCGTCGCGACGGCGGCGTTGTTCGTAACCTTGGAGGCGATCGCGGCGCCGGCGATACCGGCGCCGGCCGTCGCACCTTCGCTGTACAGCGAATTGCAGCCGGACAGCAATGCGGCCGCAGCGGTGACTGCCAGCGCGATGCGCACCGGCATGGCCCGGTACGGCGATTCGAAACGAGTGTTCATCCCTGAGTGCAAATCCTGTCTGGGGAAGCGGCGGCGCGTGCGCGGCACGCGCCGTGTCATTGTTTCGCAATCGTCACAGGAAAACTGCAAAGCTTTGACAAATGGGGCGGCTGGCCACTGCGGCCGGTAGGCGCTTCCTGCATCGGCACGCCTTGCATCGACGAACCCCGCCAGCCGCTCCGGCCCGCGCGCACGCGCGCCGCCATTGTGGGCGAGTTGACGAGGCAGGGGTCGAAGCGTTACAAATTGAAGGGTTTTGTTACCGTTGCGCAAAACGAAGCTGCCTACACTGTTTTGTCATCACTTGTTTCAACGACGGCCTCGTGCCGCATCGCATGCTATGAGACATCCCGTCATGCGTCGTTCGAAACGGTTCTCGCACCGGCCGCCCGACGCAGGCAACGACCGCTCGCGTCCACCGACCGACGCACCATCCGCACCGCCTGCCGGCGCGCCCGGCGAAACGCCGTCCGACGGCGATCACAACCAGGGCGGTGCGCGCCCGGAAGGGCTCGAGTATCAGCGCGACCTCGGGCAGGAGCAGGACGCCTGAGTCCCGCCGCGGTCGCCTTTCATCGCATCTCTGACGTCTGAACCGCCGCGCGGCAGCGTTTGCGCCGCCGCGCCCGTCATGGCGTGCACCGCACGCCATTCAATCGAAATCGAGGAGGGGAAGCCGAATGAGCAGATTGATCGTGGTATCGAACCGTGTCGCCATCGGCGAGGACACACGCCCGAGCGCAGGCGGCCTCGCGGTCGGCGTGATGGACGCGCTGCGGGAAACGGGCGGCGTCTGGTTCGGCTGGAACGGCGAGATCGTCGGGACGCCGGACGCGGCGCCGGCGATCCGGCGCGACGGCAACGTGACTTATGCGACGGTCGGACTGACGCGCCGCGACTACGATCAGTACTATCGCGGGTTTTCGAATGCGACGCTGTGGCCCGTGTTCCACTATCGCGGCGATCTCGCGCGCTTCGACCGACAGGAGTACGCCGGCTATCTGCGCGTCAACGCGATGCTCGCGAAGCAGCTCGCCGCGCTGCTGCGCCCGGACGATCTGATCTGGGTGCACGACTACCATCTACTGCCGTTCGCGCACGCGCTGCGCGAGCTCGGCGTGAAGAATCCGATCGGCTTTTTCCTGCACATTCCGTTTCCGTCGCCGGACGTGCTGCGGCTCGTACCGCCGCACGACGAGCTCGTGAAGTTCATGTGCGCGTATGACGTGACGGGCTTCCAGACCGATGCCGACAAGCAGGCGTTCACCGACTACATCGAGCGGCGCGGGATCGGCACCGCAAGCGAGGACGGCATGCTGCATGCACACGGCCGCGTCGTGAAGGTGGCCGCGTATCCGATCGGCGTGTATCCGGACGCGATCGCGCAGGCGGCCGTCCAGTACGGCGCGCGCAAGCCGGTGAAGATGCTGCGCGACGCACTGGGCGGCCGCAAGCTCGTGATGAGCGTCGATCGTCTCGACTATTCGAAGGGGCTCGTCGAACGCTTCCAGGCGTTCGAGCGCATGCTCGCGAATGCGCCGGGCTGGCAGGGGCGCGTGTCGCTCGTGCAGATCGCGCCGCCGACGCGTTCCGACGTGCAGACGTACCAGCGGATCCGCGAAACGCTCGAAGGCGAGGCGGGTCGCATCAACGGACGGTTTTCGCAGCTCGACTGGACGCCGATTCAATATCTGAACCGCAAGTACGAGCGCAATCTGCTGATGGCGTTCTTCCGGATGTCGCAGGTCGGCTACGTGACGCCGCTGCGCGACGGGATGAACCTCGTCGCGAAGGAATACGTCGCGTCGCAGGATCCGGCCGATCCGGGCGTGCTCGTGCTGTCCGAATTTGCGGGCGCCGCGGCGGAGCTGACGGGCGCGCTGCTCGTCAATCCGTACGACCTGTCCCAGATGGCCGACGCGCTCGAGCGCGCGCTGTCGATGCCGCTCGCGGAACGGCAGGCGCGTCACGAGGAGAACCTCGCGCGGCTGCGCGCGAACGATCTGTCGGTGTGGCGCGATACCTTCGTCGCCGATCTGCGCAGCGTCGCGGCGGCGGCCTCGGTCACGCAGCGTGCGGGCCGGCGCATCGCGCATGCGTGAGCACGCGAGCGCGTCCGGCGCCGCCCGGTGCGCGCCGGACGGCGATGCGCTCGATCGTTTTTTCGTCGTCACGGGCGGGCCCGGTTCGGGCAAGAGCACGCTGCTCGACGCACTCGAACGGGCGGGCTTCGCGCGTTCCGCCGAAGCCGGGCGCGGCGTGATCCGCGATCAGATGGCGATCGGCGGCCGCGCGCTGCCGTGGGACGATCGCGCCGCGTTCGCGGAGCTGATGCTGAGCTGGGAGATGCGCTCGTACGATCTCGCGCGGCACGCGCGCGGGCCGGTGTTCTTCGATCGCGGCGTGCCGGACGTGATCGGCTATCTGCAACTGACCGGCATCGCGGTACCCCCGCATGCGGAGACGGCCGCGCGGCATTTCCGTTATCACCGTCGCGTGTTCATCGCGCCGCCGTGGCGCGACATCTATGCGCAGGATGCCGAGCGGCGACAGGATTTCGACGAGGCCGTGCGCACGTACGACGCGATGGTCGCCTGCTATACGCGTTACGGTTACCGCCTGATCGAACTGCCGCGCGCGAGCGTGAAAGCGCGCGTGCGCTTCGTACTGGACGCGCTCGACACGGCCTGAACGGCGCGTCGGCGCGCGCCGCGTTCAGGCCGACGCATCGGGCTGCGGCGAGGCGATGCGCAGCATGCTGACGACGGCCGCCGTCGCCGCGAACGCGGTGGCGACATAGAGCGCGATGGTCGGCCCGCGGTCGGGCGCGAGCCCGAAGATCAGCGCGACGAGCGCGGCGCCGAGCGTCTGGCCGGTGAGCCGCGCGGTGCTCAGCATGCCGCCCGCCCCGCCGCTGCGCGCGCGTGGCGCGGACGACAGCATCGCGCGATTGTTCGGCGACTGGAACAGCCCGAAGCCCGCGCCGCACAGCGCCATCCGCCAGACGATGTCGAGGGTGCCCGGATGCGCGCCGATCGTCGCGAGCGACAGCAGCCCGGCCGCGAACAGCGCGAGCCCGATGCCGCCGAGGATGCCGGCCGAGTAGCGGTCCGACAGCACGCCCGCGAGCGGCGCGGCGAACACGATGACGAGCGGCCACGGTGTCATGTAGAGCCCCGTTTCGACCTGCGAGAAACCGAGCGAATTCTGCAGCCAGAACGGCAGCGCGACGAACGCGAGCATCTGCGACGTAAACGATGCGACCGACGTGCAGATCGACAGTGCGAACATCGGGATGCGCATCAGGTCGACCGGCAGCAGCGGCGCCGGCTGCGACAACTGGCGCTTCACGAAGAAGTAGCCGACGACGAGCGCGACGATCAGTTCGGCCGCGACATACAGGCGGCCTTCGCCGTGGCCGAAACCATCGACGGCCATGATCAGCAGCCCGAACACGCACGCGTTCATCAGCGCGCTCGGGATGTCGTACGGCGCGTCGTGCAGCGGGTTCGTCGGCAGCGCGCGCACGCTGCCGAGCACGGCCGCGATGCCGATCGGCACGTTCACCGCGAACAGCCACGGCCACGATGCGAACGACAGGATCGCGGACGCCACCGTCGGCCCGATCGCCGACGACAGCGCGACGACCATCGCATTGATCGACAGCCCGCGCCCGAGCATCGACGACGGGTAGATCATCCGCACGAGCGCCGCGTTCACGCTCATGATGCCGGCCGCACCGAAGCCCTGGATCACGCGCATCACGGCTAGCGTCGGCAGCGAGCCGGCCAGCGCGCAGCCGAGCGAGGCAGCGGTGAACAACGCGAGGCCGGCGATGTAGACGCGGCGGTAGCCGATCCGTTCGCCGAGCGACGCGAGCGGCAGCAGCGTGATCGTGACCGCGAGCTGATACGCGTTGACGATCCAGATCGATCCGGCATCGGAGGCGTGCAGGTCGCGCGCGATCGTCGGCAGCGCGACGTTCGCGATCGCGCCGTCGAGCACGGCAAGCGTGATGCCGAGGGCGACGCAGACGATCGCCCAGTAGCGTTGCGGAAGCGGCAGGCCGGTATCGGCGTTCATGGCGGGAGTGAAAGCAGGTTGTCCGGCAGCGGCGCCCGGTTGCGTACGCAACGATGAAGACGGGCGATGACGGCGATGCGTCCGGCCCGGCGCAATGTCGCCGGAAGCGGACCGGCCGAGTGTATCACCGGCCCGCGTCGCGCGTATCGGACACGCGATGCCGGGCGGCGCCCCCTCAGCCTTCGAAGTCGAGGCCGCCGAGCCGCACCAGCGGATCGGCCTGCGTGCGCGACGCGAGATCGATGTCGCGCGCGCCCTGCCACGCATTCAGCTTCTTCGGCAGCGCGGCCAAGTAGTGCTCGAAGCGCTGCGCGCCGTCCGCTTCCATCAGCCGCTCGATTTCGTCGGTATCCCACGTGAGCTCGAGGTTCAGCGGATGCGCGAAGCCGCTCACGTGCTCGTGCGGTGCGCTGCGGATGCGAACGCGTGTGGGGTGCCCGTGGCCGCCGTACGGCACGACGTCGGTCGACACGTGATCGGCGAAGAAGGCGGCGATCGCCTGCGCGATGCGCGGCGCGAACTCGGTATCGAAACGGCGGGCGGTTTCGGGCTGCATGAGCGTCTCCTGAGTGCCGAAAATCGTAGCACGGCGGTGCCGCGTTTCGGCATGCCGCGCCGCCGTAATCGCGCGTTACCACTTGCTGCATCTATTACCGCCGCATGCGCCCACAATGCATCGCATCTCGTACCACTTCGCGTGGGAGCCTCACCATGAAAAAAATCGCTGTAGTCTGTGTTCTCGCCGGTTCGCTTGCGGTAGCCGGCCCGGCGTCCGCGCATGGCCGCGACGGCGGCGCGGTGATCGGCGCGCTGATCGGCGCGCTGATCGGCGGCGCCGTGCTCGGCGCGATCGTCACGTCCGCGCTGAATCCGCCCGTCGCGTATCAGGCGCCCGTGTACCAGGCGCCAGCCTATCAGCCGCCGACTTACTATCAGGCGCCCGCGTATCAGCCGCCTGCGTATCCGGCCTATCAGCAGGCCCAGTATCAGGACGACGGCCCGCGCTATTGCTACGACCGCTATCAGCGTGCGTACGTGTGCGGTGCGCCCGTGTCGGGCGGCTATGCGCAGCCGGCCGGCTGGTAAGCGGCGCCTGCCGATACGTGGAGTTCGAATGACAAAAGGCCCTCGCGTCGTGCGAGGGCCTTTTTGCTGGCTGTGCCGTGCGTCGGTCGCGCTCGATGCGCCGGTGCGCGGATACAAACGGTTGCAAATCCGTCAGTGGCGATGCCCGCCACCGTCGCCGCGGCCGTGCCCGCCGCCTCCGCCGCCGTCGTTCCAGTCGCCGCGGCGGCCGCCGCGGCCCCAGCCGCCCCAGCCGTGATCGCCGCGGTCGCGGTCCCAGCGGCGATAGTCGCGATGGCCGCGATCCCAGTCGCGTCCGCCGCCTCCGCCGCCCCAGATGTTGACCGTGCCGTAGACGGGCGAGGGCGCGTAAGCGGGGCCGTACGCGTAGCCCGGATCCGAGTAGTACGACTGCCCGTAGCCGTATCCGGCGTCCGGTCCGACGACGCAGCCGGCCAGCAGTGTGGCGGCGCCCGCGGCAGCAATGAGCTTCAGCATGATGTTCTCCGTTGGTTCCGCTATAAATACCGCGCGCGAGCGTTGCCGGCTGTTCGCAATTGTGTCGCGAAATTACAGCGGCGTAAGGTGTTGCGGGGAAAGTGTTAGCATCCCGGGCTCTTTTGTTTGCAAGGAGCACATCGATGAAATTCGCGATCCGGGCCGCGCTGGCCGCGTTCTGCGTGACGACTGCCGCGTGCGCGGCTACGCCTGCGTCGGCGCCGGCCGTATCGGCCGAGTCGATCAAGATGTTTCCGCAACCGGCAGCCGGCCAGCAGCGCTTCGTGATCGCGCTGCCCGCGCTCGAGAACGAAGGCGATGCGCGCGTCGAGTTGATGATCGGCAAGACGCTCGAGACCGACTGCAACCAGCACTGGTTCGGCGGCGAGCTCACTGCCGAGGACGTGAAGGGTTGGGGCTATCCGTACTATCGGCTGACCGACGTGAAAGGGCCGGCAGCGACGATGATGGCCTGCCCAGGGCAGACGCCGCAGCAGCGCTTCGTGCAGGTGCGCACCGACGGGCAGCTGCTGCGCTACAACAGCCGCTTGCCGCTCGTCGTATACGTGCCGGACGGTTTCGACGTGCGCTATCGCGTATGGCACGCGTCGACGGACGTGCAGCAGGCAGTCGGCCGCTAACGCATTCGCCGGGCGCGGCGCCGCGCGATCACGACTGCGCGGGCGGCGCGGCGCCCGCGCCCGTGCCCGTCAGCGCCGGCCATGCGGCCAGCGCGGCGTGCGCGACCGCTTCCAGATCGCGGCGGCTCGCGCCGTCGCGCGCCTGGATCGACATGCCCTGCTGAACCGTCACGTAGTAACGCGCGATCGCATCCACATTCGCTTGCGCGGCGATCTCGCCGGCCGCCGCCGCTTCGCGCAGACGCGCGCGCAACGCCTCGACCGTCTGCTCGCGCATCTCGATCAGCGTCTGTCGCACCGTGTCCGACCGCTCGGCCGGATGCAGGGCCGACAGCACGATCAGGCAGCCGGCCGGCTTCGAGCGCCGTGTGAACACGCGCGCGGTCTGCATCAGATAGTTCCGTATCGCGTCGTAGGCCGTGTCGGCTCGTTCGACGCCGTCCCAGATCTCGCGCCCCTCCGTCTCGCGGTAGTGCTCGAGCGCCTGCCGGAACAGCGCTTCCTTGCTGCCGAACGCCGCATACAGGCTCGGCGACGCAATCCCCATCGCGGACGTCAGGTCCGCCATCGACGCGCCTTCGTAGCCGAGGCGCCAGAACACCTGCATCGCGCGTTCCAGCGCGGCGTCCTTGTCGAAGCTTCTCGGTCGGCCCCGTTCGGCCATGGCATATGCTCCATCGTCAATTTCTGTATCGATCGATAAAATAATTCAATTGACAGCGCCGCGCAACTTGCCACATTCTGTGTCGACCGTTACATAAATTGTGAAAGGAGCTTTCATGAACCGGCTTCAAGGCAAGCGTGCACTCGTTACCGGCGGCAGCCGCGGCATCGGCGCCGCCATCGCGAAACGGCTCGCGGCGGACGGCGCGGACGTCGCGATTACGTACGAAAAATCGGCGGAGCGGGCGCAGGCCGTCGTCGCCGAGATCGAGACGCTCGGGCGGCGCGCCGTCGCGATCCAGGCCGACAGCGCCGATCCGGCTGCCGTTCGCGCGGCCGTCGATCGTGCGGCCGACACGCTCGGCGGTCTCGACATCCTCGTGAACAACGCGGGCATCTTCCGCGCGGGCTCGCTCGACGCGCTCACGCTCGACGACATCGACGCGACGCTGAACGTCAACGTGCGCGCGGTGATCGTCGCGTCGCAGGCGGCGGCGCGCCATCTCCGCGAAGGAGGCAGCATCGTGTCGACCGGCAGCTGCCTCGCGACGCGCGTGCCCGATGCGGGGATGAGCCTCTATGCGGCAAGCAAGGCCGCGCTGATCGGCTGGACGCAGGGTCTCGCGCGCGATCTCGGCCCGCGCGGGATCACGGTCAACATCGTGCATCCGGGCTCGACCGATACCGACATGAACCCGGCCGACGGCGAGCACGCCGATGCGCAGCTCGCGCGCATGGCGATTCCGCGCTACGGCAAGGCGGACGACGTCGCGGCGCTGGTCGCGTTCGTCGTCGGGCCGGAAGGGCGGTCGATCAACGGGACCGGGCTGACGATCGACGGCGGCGCGAACGCGTGAGCCCGCTGCCCGGCTCCGTGCGGGCCGGGCAGATCATGTGCGACGGCGGCGGCGACGGATTGCGTGCGAGTGGCGTTCTCCGTGCCGAATCGGTGCTTTTCTACAATCGCGTTTTACCGACGCCGTCACACGCCGAACGGATACAGATCGACCGAACGCTCGGTCGCGCGCGTCGACAGCGGCGTGATCGCGTGCGTGTTGTCGAACCATACATAGCCGTCGAACTGCCCGGACAGCCGCGCTTCGGCGTAGTGACTGTGCCGCTCCGAATCGGGGCGGTAGATCACGCCGATGAAGCGCTCGAGCCGCGGCTCGCGCAGCGATTCGACGAGCGCGCGATCGCCGTCGGCCGACAGATCGGCGAAACAGCGCGGCAGCCCCGACTCGTGAAACGCATGCTCGTAGCTGTCGTCGCGCGACGGAAGAACGCGCATGACTTCGAGCGGGCCGCCCCAGTCGGTCGCTGCGGCGACCGTGCCCGCATGCGTGCCGAAACCGATCAGCGCGGCGTCGTCGCCGAAGCGCTCACGGCACAACTGCCCGACGTTGAGCTCGTCGCGGATGTCGCCCATTTCGGTCGCGGCCGCGTTGCCGATATGCGAGTTGTGCGCCCACACCACCGCGCGGCCGCCGTCGCCCTTCGCCGCGAGCAGGTTTTCGAGCGTCTCGAACATGTGCGTGTCGCGTAGGTTCCAGCTTTGCGCGGCGCTGCGGTACATCGTCCGGTAATAGCGCTCGGCCGAGGCGACGAGCCGCGCGTTCTGCGTCGCGTCGAAATGCAGGTCGTCGTCGCCTGCGCGCGCGATGCGCCCGCGCAGCATGTCCTGCAGCTGCGCGATCACGGCGTCCTCGCAATTCTCGAATTCGGATGACATCGCGGCGCGCCCGTACACGAGCGGATCCTTCTGCCACGGTGTCAGGCAGCCGTAGCGCTCGCGCGCGATGCGCGCCGCGTTCGGGTCCGAGCGATCGAGATAGTCGAGCACGGCCTCGACCGACGCGGATAGGCTGTACATGTCCAGACCATGAAAGCCGCAGCGCGCATCGCGTCGCGTGCGGCCGTTGTGCGCGCGCAGCCATTCGACGAACGCGGCGAATTCCTCGTTGCGCCACATCCATGTCGGAAAGCGCTGGAACGGCGGATCGGCGTCGCGCCGCTCGTCGAGCATCACGTAGCGATGCACGATTGCCGCGTCCGGCCAGTCCGCTTCGACCGCGACGATGTTGAAGCCGTGCCGCTCGACGAGCCGCCGCGTGATTGCCGCGCGCGCCCGATAGAACTCCGACGTGCCGTGACTGCATTCGCCGAGCAGCACGACGCGCTTGTCGGCGAGATGATCGAACGCATCCGCGAACGTCGGATCCTCCGGCTCGGGAAGCGGTCGCGCCGCGCGTGCGATCGTGCGCGCGAGCGGTGTCGGCGGCGCTGCGACGTATCGGGCCTGCGCGTCGTGCTGTACGTCGTGCGCGGCTTGCGCGGTGTCGTCGTCGCGGACGGGATCTTGCTCGGGCCAGCCCTGTTCCCCGATCAGCGGCACGAAGCGTACCGCGCCGAGATCTTCGTGCTCGAACTGCGTCGCGCCGGTGCGCGTGATCCGCACGAGCCGCTGCGCGTCGCGCTCGTCGCCGATCGGCATCACGATGCGCCCGCCGATCGCGAGTTGCTCGCGCCATGCGCGTGGCACGTCCGGCCCGCCCGCGGCCGCGACGATCGCATCGAACGGGGCATGCGCCGGCCAGCCGAGCGTGCCGTCCGCGTGATGGACATCGACGTTGGCGAAGCCGTTCTCCGCGAGCGTGCGCTGTGCGGACGCGGCGAGCGACGCATGCCGCTCGATGCTGTCGACGTGCGCGACGATGCGCGATGCGACCGCCGCCGCATATCCGGAACCGGTGCCGACATCGAGCACGCGATCGGTCGGCGAGAGCGTCGCGGCTTCCAGCATGCGTGCGACGACGATCGGTTGCGAGATCGTCTGGTCGTCGGCAAGCGGAAGCGGCGTGTCGCTGTATGCGAATTCCACGAGTTCCGCGGGAACGAACCGATGGCGAGCGACGGTGCGCATCGCGTCGAGTACGTGCGGATCGCGCACGCCGCGCGCCGCGATTTGCCGTTCCACCATCTGCTCGCGTGCTTCGTCGAATGGGTTCATGGTGTTCGATCGCTGTCGTGAGTGTCGAGTCGCGCAGCATCGTGCGTGCCGCGGGAAGGAACGGCGCATGCGCCGGCTGATGTCGCGCATGGTGCGCGCTGCGCTCGATGGTGCCGCGGCGCGTTGACCGCAACTCGACTTGCCAGGAGGGACAGGTACATGAAACTGCAAGGCATTCGCGCGCTCGTTACGGGCGCGGACTCCGGAATCGGCCAGGCGATCGCGACGCTGTTCGCGCAGGAAGGCGCGGACGTCGCGATCGTCTACCACACGGACCATGACGGCGCTCAGGAAACGGTGCGGCGCATTCAGGCAGTGGGCCGGCGCGCGTGCGCGATCCAGGGCGATGTGGGCGACCCGCGGTCGGTCGACGCGTTCTTCGCGGAAGCGATGAATACGCTCCGTGGACTCGAGGTGTTGGTGAACAATGCGGGCGTCGGTGCGCCGGGTGCGGCCGTCGCCGATCTCGAGGATGCGCAGATCGATACCGTACTGCGGACCGATCTGCTGGGGCCGTTGTACTGTTGCCGCGCGTTCGTCCGGCAGCGTCGCGCCTTGGGCGGCGGCGGGCGGATCGTGAACATTTCGTCGGTCGCGCAGCATCTGCCGACACCGGAAAGCGCGCCGTACGGGATGGCGAAGGCGGGGCTCGGCTCGCTTGCGCGCAGTTTGTCGCGCGAAGTAGCCGAGGACCGGATCAACGTGAACAACATCGCGCCGGGCCTGATCGACACGCCGATGACGCGCGATCGCCTCAACGACCCGCAGCAGCGCGATGCGTCGATGTCGGTGATTCCGTGGCATCGGCCCGGGCAACCGGAAGAGATCGCGCGTGTCGCGCTGTTTCTCGCGTCCGACGACGGCGACTACGTGACGGGGCAGACGTGGACCATCGACGGCGGGCTCACGATGCAGTGGGGCGGCGCGTAGCGCGGCGTGCGATCGGCTGGCGTCACGCGGACAGGTCGCCGCCGCTAGGCGGCTCGACGTCTTTCGGGTTGTCGAGGTGTCCGGGCGGCGGCTCGTAGGGGCCTTTGTCGGGCTCCGGCTTCTGCGGGATCATCGTTTCGTCCATGCTGCCGTGGCCCTTTTGATGCACGTTGCCTTTGCGGTCGGTGCTGACTTCGTCGGTTTGGGGCGGTGGGGTTTGGTTGGCCGGGTCGGATGGGTCGGCGGGGGTGGGGGTGCGGGCGGTCATTGGGGTTCTCCTTCCAGGGCAGGTGCGGTCATGTGGCGCGTCATTTCTGCCTCGTCGTGGTGAGGCGGCGCCGCGGTGGATGCGGGCGAGCATTGGGTGTGCCTGGAAGGCCGGGATTGCGGCCTGCGGTGGTTTGGGCAGCCTCGTCGGTCAACGAAGCTGCGATCTCGAACCGGGCCGATGCAATTTGCGGCCGCCGGCCGTTATCGGTATCGGCTGAAACCGACGGATAGCACTAACACTTTCGGGTTGCTCCGGGCAACGTCACATCGCGATGGGCGCTAGACGTGTGTTCGGGATTAAAGCAGGAAGGTCTCGGGGAGGGTTTGGAAGCTCGGCTGGTCCCCCCGACAGGAATCGAACCTGTATCTAGCGCTTAGGAGGCGCTTGTTCTATCCATTGAACTACGGGGAGAGCCATGTCCGGCAGACATCGCGCGAGCGCGCGAGCCGGACGGCGGTGTGGACAGCGCGCAGAGTATAGCAAACGCGCGACGCATCGGCGGACGGAATGCGCGCCGATGCGCGGGTCAAGCGGCCGTCGCAATCAGAAGATCGGAAGATCAGAAGTCGACGACGACGAAATCTTCCTTGCCCACGTCGCACAGCGGGCAGCGCCAGTCGGCGGGAATGTCCGCGAAACGCGTGCCGGGCGCGATGCCCTCGTCCGGCAGCCCTTCCGCTTCGTTGTAGACCCACCCGCAAATCAGGCAGACCCAGCTCTGGTATTCGGTTACTTCGCTCATGACGCGCTCGAAAGATGAAAGTCCGTGTAATGCCGTCCGCGGCGCGGCCGCCGGACGAAAGGCGCAATGGTACCGGAATTTCGCCGATCTCTGCGCCAACGTCGTGTTAAACGTGCGCATCGCGAACAGCGCGCCTCGTCGCCAGCGATCGCCGCGCAGTGTATGCTTCGTGAGCCTGTCAATCTGAAAGGAGTCAACGATGCTCAACAAAAAGTGGATCGCGGGTGCGGTATGCGTCGCGGCATTCGCCGTGTCGACGCTCGCGCGCGCCGAAGCGCGCGTGTTCTTCGTCGAGCCGAAGGACGGCGCGACGGTGTCGAACCCCGTGCACGTCAAGTTCGGCCTCGAAGGAATGGAGCTGAAGCCGGCCGGCGACATGACGCCGGACACCGGCCATCACCATCTGCTGATCGACGGCAAGCCGGTGCCGAAGGGCGACGTGATCCCCGCCACCGAACATTCGCTGCATTTCGGCAAGGCGCAGACCGAAACCGACGTCACGCTGCCGCCCGGCCAGCACACGCTCACACTCCAGCTCGGCGACGGCGCACACCGCTCGTACGGTCCCGAATTGAGCTCGACGATCACCGTCAACGTGAAGTAACCGCCATTGCGCGGCGCGCGCGATGCGCGCCGCTTCGCCGCGGCGTGCTCCGCCGCGGCACTCGTCCATCCGGCCATACGGTCGGCGACGCGCGCCACCGGTACAATGGGCGCTTCCGATTTCTCTTCGCCGTTTCCCCATGTCGCTTTATTCCATTACCGGCGCGCAACTCGCGTTCGGTCACGTCGCGTTGCTCGATCACGCGGATTTCTCGCTGGAAGCCGGCGAGCGCGTCGGTCTGATCGGCCGCAACGGCGCGGGCAAGTCGTCGCTGCTGAAGATCGTCGCGGGGCTCGCGAAGCCCGACGACGGCCTCGTCACGCGGCAGCAGGAACTCGTGACGGTCTACGTGCCGCAGGAGCCGGAGTTCGAGCCCGGTGCGACGGTGTTCGACGCGGTCGCGTCGGGGCTCACGCACACGCGCGAACTGCTCGACGAATACGACGCGATCGCGCATCGCCTCGCCGAGACGCCGGAAGGCGCCGAGCACGATGCGCTGCTCGCGCGGATGAACGCGCTGCAGTCGTCGCTCGATGCGCACGACGCGTGGAACTGGCGCACGCGCGTGTCGATGACGCTCGCGCAGATCGGGCTGCAGGACGGCGACGCGCGCGTCGACGCGCTGTCGGGCGGCATGCAGAAGCGCGTCGCGCTCGCGCGTGCGCTGGTGCTGCAGCCGGACGTGCTGCTGCTCGACGAACCGACGAACCACCTCGACTTCGACGGTATCCGTTGGCTCGAAGAACTGCTCGTCGCGCAGCGCGCGGGCCTGCTGTTCATTACGCACGATCGCGCGTTCCTCGATCGCGTCGCAACGCGCATCGTCGAACTCGATCGCGGCCGCTTGCTGTCGTATCCGGGCAATTTCTCCGCGTACCAGACGCGCAAGGCGCAGCAGCTCGAAGTGGAGCGCGTCGAGAACGAGAAATTCGACAAGCTGCTCGCGCAGGAAGAAGTGTGGATCCGCAAGGGCGTCGAGGCGCGTCGCACGCGCAGCGTCGGCCGCATCGCGCGGCTCGAGCAGATGCGCCGCGAGCGTGCGGAGCGCCGCAACGCGCAGGGCAACGTGAAGCTCGACGTCGCGCAGGGCGAGAAGTCCGGCAAGATCGTCGCGGAACTGACCGACGTGACGAAGCGCTACGGCGGCCGCACGATCGTCGACCGCTTCACGGCAACGGTGATGCGCGGCGACAAGATCGGCTTCGTCGGCCCCAACGGTGCGGGGAAAACCACGCTGCTCAAGCTGATCCTCGGCGAACTGAAGCCGGACGAAGGCACGGTGCGCACGGGCACGAACCTGCAGGTCGCGTATTTCGACCAGATGCGCGCGCAGCTCGATCAGGAGAAGAGCCTCGCGGATACGATCAGCCCAGGCAGCGAGTGGGTCGAGATCGGCGGCGTGCGCAAGCACGTAATGAGCTATCTCGGCGACTTCCTGTTCGCGCCGGAGCGCGCGCGTTCGCCGGTCAAGTCGCTGTCGGGCGGCGAGCGCAACCGCCTGCTGCTCGCGCGCCTGTTCGCGCGTCCGGCCAACGTGCTGGTGCTCGACGAACCGACCAACGACCTCGACATCCCGACGCTCGAACTGCTCGAAGAACTGCTGACGGATTACGACGGCACCGTGCTGCTCGTCAGCCACGATCGCGCGTTTCTCGACAACGTCGTGACGTCGGTGATCGCATCCGAAGGCGACGGCAAGTGGCGCGAGTACGTCGGCGGCTTCACCGACTGGCAGATCCAGAGCGAGCGCGCCGAGCAGCTCGCGCAGCAGGAAGCCGCGAAGCGCGCGGTCAAGGAAGCGGCGCCGGTCAAGGACGAGCCGGCGAAAAGCGCGGCGGGCCGCAACGCACAGCGCACGGTGAAGCTGTCGTTCAACGAGCAGCGCGAACTCGATGCGCTGCCGGAGAAGATCGCCGCACTCGAGGCCGAGCAAAAGACGATCGGCGCGCAGCTCGAGGACGGTTCGATCTTCGCGAAGGACCCGCAGGAAGGCGCGCGCCTCACCGAGCGGTTCTCGGCGATCGACGACGAACTGCTCGCGGCGCTCGAACGCTGGGAAACGCTCGAAGCGAAACGCAAGCCGGTATGACGCGCGGCGCGCGTCGGCAGCCTGCGGCTCGCGCGCGCGGCCGGCGTGCCGGCGCCGCGCGCGCCTTGTCGCGACGGCGCGCGACGCGGAACCAGTAAAATACCGCGCGTCCCGGGCCGCGCCGCGCATGCGGCGCGCCCGCTTTCGGAGCAGTCCAAGCACACCGTTGTTTCGATTCGCTTTTTTACGGAACTCAACGTTTTGTCCACGACGTTATCCACACGAGATGTGGACAACGCCCGGACGCATGACGATATTCAGCGCCTATGTCAACGAAGAAGCCCAGCGCGGCCTATAGCGAAGCATCGATCAAGGTGCTCAAGGGTCTCGAGCCGGTCAAGCAGCGGCCCGGCATGTATACCCGCACCGAGAATCCGCTGCACATCATCCAGGAAGTCATCGACAACGCGTCCGACGAGGCGCTCGGCGGTTACGGCAAGCAGATCACGGTCACGCTGCACGCGGACCAGTCGGTCTCCGTCGAGGACGACGGCCGCGGCATTCCGTTCGGCCTGCATCCCGACGAAGGCGTGCCGGTCGTCGAAATCGTGTTCACGCGCCTGCATGCGGGCGGCAAGTTCGACAAGGCGGCGGGCGGCGCATACACGTTCTCGGGCGGCTTGCATGGCGTCGGCGTGTCGGTGACGAACGCGCTCGCGACGCGGCTCGACGTGACCGTCTGGCGCGACGGCAAGATCGCGGAGCTCGGTTTCGCCGACGGCGACGTCGTCAAGCCGCTGTCCACGCAGCCGGCCGGCCGCGGCGAGAAGAAGTCGGGCACGCGCGTGCGCGTATGGCCGAATCCGAAGTACTTCGACTCGGCAAACCTGCCGCTCGGCGAACTGCAGCGCCTGCTGCGCTCGAAAGCCGTGCTGCTGCCGGGCGTCGAGGTCGTGCTCGTCAACGAGAAGAGCGGCGAGCGCCAGAGCTGGAAATACGAGGACGGCCTGCGCGGCTATCTGCTCGACGAGATGAACGGCAGCGAACTGCTGATTCCGCTGTTCGAGGGCGAACGCTTCGCCGATTCGCGTTCGGGCGACGACACGTTCGCCGAAGGCGAGGGCGCGTCGTGGGTCGTCGCCTGGAGCGAGGAAGGCTCGCTCGTACGCGAGTCGTACGTCAACCTGATCCCGACGCCGGCCGGCGGCACGCACGAATCCGGCCTGCGCGACGGTCTCTATCAGGCGGTGAAGAGTTTCGTCGAACTGCACAACCTGCAGCCGAAGGGCGTGAAGCTGCTCGCCGAAGACGTGTTCGCGCGCGTGTCGTTCGTGCTGTCCGCGAAGGTGCTCGATCCGCAGTTCCAAGGGCAGATCAAGGAACGGCTGAACAGCCGCGACGCGGTGAAGCTCGTGTCGTCGTTCTCGCGTCCGGCGCTCGAGCTGTGGCTGAACCAGCACGTCGAGCACGGCAAGAAGCTCGCGGAGCTCGTGATCAAGCAGGCGCAGGCGCGCACGCGCGCGGGCCAGAAGGTCGAGAAGCGCAAGAGCTCGGGCGTCGCGGTGCTGCCGGGCAAGCTGACCGACTGCGAGACGGAAGACATCGCGCGCAACGAGCTGTTCCTCGTCGAAGGCGACTCGGCGGGCGGTTCCGCGAAGATGGGCCGCGACAAGGAATACCAGGCGATCCTGCCGCTGCGCGGCAAGGTGCTGAACACGTGGGAAACCGAGCGCGACCGTCTGTTCGCGAACAACGAAGTGCACGACATTTCGGTCGCGATCGGCGTCGATCCGCACGGCCCGGACGACAGCGTCGATCTGTCGAACCTGCGCTACGGCAAGATCTGCATCCTGTCGGACGCGGACGTCGACGGCTCGCACATCCAGGTGCTGCTGCTCACGCTGTTCTTCAAGCATTTCCCGCAGCTGATCGAGCGCGGCCACGTGTATGTCGCGCGGCCGCCGCTGTTCCGCGTCGACGCGCCGGCGCGCGGCAAGAAGCCCGCGCAGAAGCTCTACGCGCTCGACGAAGGCGAACTGGAGGCGATCCTCGACAAGCTGCGCAAGGACGGCGTGCGCGAAACGCAATGGAGCATCAGCCGCTTCAAGGGTCTCGGCGAAATGAGCGCGGAGCAGCTGTGGGACACGACGATGAACCCCGATACGCGCCGCCTGATGCCGGTGAAGCTCGGCGAGCTCGACTACGAGACGACCGTCGCGCGGATGACGATGCTGATGGGCAAGGGCGAGGCGGCCGCACGGCGCGGCTGGCTCGAGGAAAAGGGCAACGACGTCGAAGCGGATATCTAAGCGCCCCGAGCGCGGCCGCGCATGATGCGCGGCGCGCCCTCACGCCACTTACGAATACGGAATTCAGATGGACGACAACACCTCCGATCTCTTTGCCGGGTCCGACTCGCCCGAGGCCGATGCGCTGACGCTCGGCAATTACGCGGAGCAGGCGTATCTCAGCTATGCGGTCAGCGTCGTGAAGAGCCGCGCGCTGCCCGACGTCTGCGACGGCCAGAAGCCGGTGCAGCGCCGCATTCTCTATGCGATGAACGAAATGGGCCTCGGCCCGGACGCCAAGCCGGTGAAATCGGCGCGCGTGGTCGGCGACGTGCTCGGCAAGTACCACCCGCACGGCGATCAGTCGGCGTACGACGCGCTCGTACGTCTCGCGCAGGACTTCTCGCTGCGCTACCCGCTGATCGACGGTCAGGGCAACTTCGGCTCGCGCGACGGCGACGGCGCGGCGGCGATGCGCTACACCGAAGCGCGGCTCACGCCGATCTCGAAGCTGCTGCTCGACGAGATCGACCAGGGCACGGTCGACTTCATGCCGAACTACGACGGCTCGTTCGAGGAGCCGAAGACGCTGCCGAGCCGCATGCCGTTCGTGCTGCTGAACGGCGCATCGGGCATCGCGGTCGGTCTCGCGACCGAAATTCCGTCGCACAACCTGCGCGAGGTCGCGGCCGCCGCGGTCGCGCTGATCCGCAACCCGAAGCTCACGCACGAAGAGCTCATGACGCTGATCCCGGGCCCCGATTTCCCGGGCGGCGGGCAGATCATTTCGAGCGACGCCGAAATCGCGTCGGCCTACGAGACGGGCCGCGGCAGCCTGAAGGTGCGCGCGCGCTGGAAGATCGAGGATCTCGCGCGCGGCCAGTGGCAGCTCGTCGTCACCGAGCTGCCGCCGAACACGTCGTGCCAGAAGGTGCTCGAGGAAATCGAGGAGCTGACGAACCCGAAGCTCAAGCTCGGCAAGAAGACGCTGACGCCCGAACAGCTGAACACGAAGAAGGCGATGCTCGATCTGCTCGACGCGGTGCGCGACGAGTCGGGCAAGGAAGCGGCGGTGCGGCTCGTGTTCGAGCCGAAGTCGCGCACGATCGACCAGACGGAATTCGTCAACTCGCTGCTCGCGCATACGAGCCTCGAATCGAACGCGACGCTGAACCTCGTGATGATCGGCGCCGACGGCCGGCCGGGCCAGAAGGGGCTGCTGACGATCCTCGACGAATGGGTGAAGTTCCGCCAGATGACGATGACGCGCCGCTGCCGCCATCGTCTCGGCAAGGTCGACGATCGCATCCACATCCTCGAAGGGCGGATGATCGTCTTCCTGAATCTCGACGAGGTGATCCGCATCATCCGCGAGTCGGACGAGCCGAAGGCCGCGCTGGTGAGTGCATTCGGACTCACGGACCGTCAGGCCGAGGACATCCTCGAAATCCGGCTGCGTCAGCTCGCGCGGCTCGAGAAGATCAAGATCGAGAAGGAGCTCGAATCGCTGCGCGACGAGAAGGCGAAGCTGGAAGAACTGCTCGCGAACGACAGCGCGATGAAGCGGCTGATGATCAAGGAGATCGAGGCCGACGCGAAGCAGTACGGCGACGATCGCCGCACGCTGATCCAGCAGGAGAAGCGCGCGACGTTCGAGGCGAAGGTCGTCGACGAACCGGTGACGGTCGTCGTGTCGCAGAAGGGCTGGGTGCGCGCACTGAAGGGCCACGGGCTCGATCCGGCGGGCTTCTCGTTCAAGGCCGGCGACAGCCTGTATGCGGCGTTCCAGTGCCGCACGCCGGATCGGCTGATCGCGTGGGGCAGCAGCGGCCGCGTGTACTCGGTCGACGTGTCGGTGCTGCCGGGCGGCCGCGGCGACGGCGTGCCGGTCACGTCGCTGATCGAGCTCGAAACGGGCTCGCATCTGATGCATTACTACGCGGCGTCGGCCGACCAGCCGCTGCTGCTCGCCTCGAGCAACGGCTTCGGCTTCATCGCGAAGGTCGGCGACATGGTGAGCCGCGTGAAGGCCGGCAAGTCGTTCATGACGATCGATCCGGGCGCGGTGCCGCTCGCGCCGATGCCGGTGCTGCCGAACGCGACGCAGGTCGCGTGTCTGTCGAGCGGCGGGCGGCTGCTGGTGTTCGGCATCGACGAGATGAAGACGCTGTCGGGCGGTGGACGCGGCGTGACGCTGATGGCGCTCGACGACAAGGAAACCCTCGTGCAGGCGCTCGCGATCGATCCGGCCGGCGTCGTGCTGATCGGCACGGGCCGTGGCGGCAAGGTGCAGGACGAGACGCTGTCGTATGCGGGTCTCGCGCCGCATATCGGCAAGCGCGCGCGCAAGGGGCGCGCACCCGACACGAAGCTGAAGGTCGTGACCGAGCTGCGTCCGCTGCTCGGCTGACAGGCCGCGCGCCCGGCATCCCAAAGCCGCACGTTCCGCTTCGGCGGGCGTGCGGCTTTTTTGCTGGGCACGGGTGCCGCGCCGCGCATCGTCGCGCGTAACATGCAAAATAGTGTGAAATCGGGCGCGGCGCCTGAACCGCGCGGCGGCGCGCCGGTCGAACGTCGCTTGATGCCGCGTGCGTCGCGTCGTACGGCGCGCACCGGCTCGCGTTCCCACATTCAACCCGTCACAGGATCGTCGCCATGTCTCATGCCGTTACCGTCGCGCTGTTTCTTCATCTGCTGGCCGTCGCCGTGTGGGTGGGCGGGATGGTATTTGCGCATTTCTGCCTGCGGCCCGCGCTGTCGGATCTCGCGCCGCAGCTTCGGCTGCCGCTGATCGAAGGCGTGTTCGGCCGCTTCTTCAACTGGGTCGCGGGCGCGGTGATCGTGATCCTGCTGTCCGGCGGCTTCCTGTTGATGCAGTTCGGCGGCGCGCATGCGACCTGGCCGCTGCACGCGATGGCGGGCCTCGGCGTCGTGATGATGCTGATCTTCGGCCATATCCGCTTCGCGCTGTTTCCGCGCATCCGCCGCGCGGTGCAGGCGCAGAACTGGCCGGACGGCGCGCGCGCGGTCAACGGCGTGCGCCTGCTCGTCATCGTCAATCTCGTGCTCGGCGTCGTGACGATCGGCGCCGCCGTGCTGTCGCGCGGCTTCTGAACGCCTCTCGCGCAGGCCGGCCTCGCGCGACGCCGCGTTATGCGGCGAGCATCGCGTCGAGCAGCCACGAGCCGGCCGGCCCGAGCGGCCGGTTGCGCGACCACACCGCATCGACGCGCACGCGCCGCGGCCAGCCGCGCGCACGCAGTTCGCACAGCCGGTCGCGCGCGAAATGCTCGACCATCCAGCGCGGCAGTTCGGCCCAGCCGAATCCCAGCACCGCCATTTCCAGCAGCATCAGATAGCTCGGCGCGAGCCAGCGCTGCGTGCCGACGACGATCCGGTGATCGCTGCTGCGACCTTCGGGCATCACGTACGTATTGAGCCGCAGCTCGCGTGCATCGCGTAGCGCCGCATGCGGCACTTCGGCATCGCGGTAGTCGGCGAGCGGATGCGTGCGGCCGACGAACAGTCCGATTTCCGATTCCTCCGCCACCGTTGCCGCGCCGATGTCGGGCGGGTAGCTCGCGCGCGCGGCCATCAGCCCGAGTTGCGCGCGCCCTTGCTGAATCAGGTCCAGCACGTCGTCGTGCTCGGCGATCTGGCATTCGAGTTCGAGCGCCGGAAACCGCTGTTCGAGCGCGGTGAGCGTTTCTTCGTAGCGCTTCGACTGATACGTGTCGGAGACGACGAGCGTCAGCCGCGCTTCCTCTCCGCGCGCGAGCCGCGCGGCGACGCGATCGATCGCGGCGCCGGCCTCGAGTGTGCGCTGCACGTGCGGCAGCAGCGCGCGGCCGGCGTCGGTCAGCGTCGGCGAGCGCGTCGAGCGGTCGAACAGCTGCACGCCGAGATCGATCTCGAGGTTGGCGATCGCCTCGGACACCGTCGACTGCCGCTTGCCGAGCTTCTTCGCGGCGGCCGTGAACGAGCCGAGCTGCGCCGCTTCGGCGAACGCGACGAGGGCTTCGGGCGGATGGCGCATCGGGTTGTCCTGTCGTTGATATATCGGTAAAACCGATGATAACAAACTGGATGTATCCGTATCGACCGATCAAAATGCACTCCATCGACGAAACACACTCAGATGGAGCGAATCATGAAACAGACGAACAAGACGGTGATGGAGCGGCTCGTCCACGCGCTGACGTTCGAGCTCGTCGCGATCGCGCTGTGCGCGCCGATCGGTGCGTGGCTGCTCGACATGCCGGTGGCGCACGTCGGCGTGCTGACGGTGATGGTGTCGCTGATCGCGATGGCGTGGAACATGATCTTCAACACGCTGTTCGACCGCTTCGAGCGCCGCGCGGGGCTGTCGCGCACGATCGGCGTGCGTATCGCGCATGCGGTCGGTTTCGAGGCGGGCCTCGTCGCGATGGTGGTGCCGCTCGCCGCGTGGTGGCTCAACGTGAGCCTGATCGAGGCGTTGCTGCTGGACCTCGGCATCGTACTGTTCTTCCTGCCGTACACGTTCTGCTTCAATCTCGCGTACGACGCGCTGCGCGCACGCTGGATCGCGCGCCGCGTCGCGGTGCAGGCAGGCTGATCGGCGAAGCGACGGGCGCGGCCGCCTACGTGCGGCGGCGCCCGTCGTTCAATGTGCGGCGAGCAGCCAGGCGCCGCAGGCCATTGCGACCGCGCCGTACACCGCATACACGGGCACCTTGAAGCGCGCGAAGCAGAGCGCGGCGAACGCGCCGGTCAGCCAGTAGGCCGGGTTGGCCGGCTCACGATGCAGGATCTTCACGACCGCGACGACGAGAAAGCCCGTCGTCGCCGCGCGCAGCAGCCGCATGCCGTGCTCGAAGCGCGAATGGCGGCGCAGCCGCTGCAGATGGCGTTGCGCGAACACGACCAGGCAGCCGGACGGAATGAACAGCGCCGCGGTCGCGAGCAGTGCGCCGACCCAGCCGTCGGTCAGATAGCCGAGAAACGGCACGACGTTCAGCAGCGGCCCGGGCGATACGGGCGACAGCGCGAACGCGAGCGTGAAGTCGTGTTCCGAGATGCCGGTCGCCGGCGTGACGAACAGTGTCTTTAGCACCGGCAGCGCGGAAAAGCCGCCGCCGAACAGCGTCATCCCGGCGCCGGCGAGGCGCGGCCAGAGCAGCGTCGCCTGGTAATGGCCGGGCAGCGGCAGCGCGAACAGCGCGACGAGGATCGCGAGCAGCACGAGCAGGTTGCGGTCGCGTCGCGACAACGCGAAGCCGACCGCGTCCTCCTGCTGCGGCCCACTCAACCAACCGGCGGCAAACGCCGCGAAAAGAATCCCGACGAAAGCCGCCGGACTATGCGCGAACGCAAGCAGAATCGTCGACAGCGCGGCGATCGCCTGCTCGCGCCGCGTGCGCGCGAGCGTACGCAGCTGCTTGACCCACGTGACGCCGATCAGCGCGGCGAGCACCATCCCGAAATGATTGAGCAGCATCGGCGCGGCGAGCGAGCGGACGAGCGGCGTGCGGTAGAACACCGCGAACAGCGTCATCAGCGCGAAGAACGGCAGCACGCTCGCGATGCCGGCAATCCATGCGCCGGCGCGGCCGTGCAGCGTCTGGCCGACCTGCACCGCGACGTTGCAGCCGACGGGGCCCGGCACGAGCCAGGCGAGCGACACGAGATCGGCGAACGTCTGCGCGTCGATGCGCTGCACGCGATGCACGTAGTGGCGTTCGAGCTGCGCCATCATCGACAGGCCGCCCCACGACACCGCGGAAATGCCAAGCACGACCTTGAACAAGGTCAACAGCGATGCGCGGTCGATGCGCTCGGGCGTTTCGATTTCGACGGTGGTCGTCATGGTTGTAGTCGGCCGGCAGGCCGGATCTCTCGCGCGTGTCAGGTGCCGGCGGCCCGCCGGCACGAAAGGCCTTCCGATTGTCCGCCGCGGATCGTGACACTTCCATGCGCGAAAACGCTAGTAAACGAATGGCGCAATTGGCGCGGAAATTGAACCAATCGATGCGGCCGCATCGGTCGGCGTGCCGGTGCACGGGGAGGGAAGGGCGCGGCGGCTTGTGCGATCAGGCACTCGTGCCGCCGGCCGCGCGGTGCGGTACGACGTTCGGATGGTCGCCGCGCACGCCGAAGCGCGCGATCAGCGCGGGGATCGCATCGGCCGGCACCGGCCGCGAGAACAGGAAGCCCTGTGCCTCGATCTCGCCGAGCGCGGACAGCCACGCGATCTGCTCGTCGGTCTCGGTGCCTTCGACGACGACGGTCAACCCGAGCGAGCGCGCGAGATGCACGATCGACGCGACCATCACGCATACGCTGCGATCGTGCGGAATCGCCTGCACGAACGAGCGGTCGACCTTCAGCGTGTCGACCGAGAAGCGGTGCAGGTACGACAGCGACGAATAGCCGGTGCCGAAGTCGTCGAGCGCGATCCGGATGCCGAGCTTCTTCAGCGCGACGATCTTCTCGGACACGAGCTCCGGATATTCCATCATCGCGGTCTCGGTGATCTCGATCTCGAGGCGGTTCGCGTCGATGCCGGTTTCGCGCAGCGCGCCCGAGATCGTCTCGATCAGGTCGCCGCGCCAGAACTGCACGGGCGAGATATTGACGGCGAGCGTCAGCGTGTCGTGGCCTTCCTCGCGCCAGCGCGCAATCTGCCGGCACGCGGTGCGGATCACGAAATCGCCGATCGGCACGATCAGCCCGGTCGATTCGGCAATCGAAATGAACTCGTTCGCGGAGATGATCCCGTGCTCGGGGTGATCCCAGCGCGCGAGCGCCTCGAAGCCCGTGATCGTGCGGTGCGCGAGATCGATTTTCGGCTGGTACGCGAGGAACAGCTGCCCTTCGGCGAGCGCGACGCGCAGCTGCTGCTCCCAGCGCATCAGGTGATCGGCACGGTGCGACAGATGCGGCGCATAGAACTGGTAGCAGTTCTTGCCCGCGTCCTTCGCGCTGTACATCGCGAGGTCGGCCTTCTTCAGCAGGTCGATCTCGCTTTCGTTCGCGACCGTGTGCAGCGCGATGCCGATGCTGGCGTGCAGCACGAACGAGCTGCCGCGCACGTCGAACGGCTCGGCGAACATCCGGATGATCGCCTCGGCAAGCCGTACCGCGCGCCGCTCGACGTCGTCGCCCTTCATCACGACGACGAACTCGTCGCCGCCGATGCGCGCGAGCGTGCCTTCGTCGCCGACGGCATCCGACAGGCGCGATGCCGTCATCTGTAGCACGATGTCGCCGGCGTTGTGGCCGAGCGTGTCGTTGACGGTCTTGAAGTTGTCGAGATCGATGAACAGCAGCCCGAGCCGCGACAGGCTCGACGGCATCGACACGTCGTTGCGCAGCCCGCGCAGCGTCGCGTAGCGGTTCGCGAGGCCCGTCAGCAGGTCGTATTCGGCGAGCTGCGTCATCTCGCGCTCGCGGCCGAGCAGCTTGCCGATCAGGCCTGTGGCGACGCCGAAGAACGCGAGCATCGCGAGCGTGATGAAGCTCGTCATCAGCAGATAGACGTTGCGCGTGTGGTAGTAGTCCGCGAACTCTTCCGCCTGCGACAGCCCGACCATCACCGCGAGCGGATAGCCGTCGAGGTGACGGTACGACACGATGCGCGTGACGCCGTCGATCGGATCGGCGATCGTCCCCGTCACGCGCTCGGCGATCGGATAGACGCCCGATGCGGAGAACGCGCCGGGCGCATTGCTGACCGAACCGGTGCGGCGCGCGAGCACGGCGCCGGTGTCGGAGACGACCGCGATCACGCCTTCCTTGCCGATCGCCGCGTTGTTGTAGAAGTCGTTCGTGAAGTAGCTCGGGTCTTCCGATACGACGACGATGCCCGCGAAACTGCCGTCCGGATTGTTCAGCCGCCGCGTCATCTGCAGCGTCCAGTGGCCCGATACGCGGCCGAGCACGGGCTTGCTGATGTAGAGACGGTCGTCGTTGTGCGCGAGATGCACCTGGAAGTGCTCGCGATCGGACAGGTTGATCGCTTGCGGGCGCGTCTCGGCCGTATTCGCGAACAGCATGCCCTTCGCGTTGACGAGCGAGACCTGGATCAGCGTGTCGCTCGGCACGACGCCTTTCTCGACCGCGCTCGCGAGATTGAAGTGCGCGGGCGACTTCTCGAACTCGAACTTGACGAAGCGCGTGATCTGGTCGACCTGGTGGATCGCCTTGACCGTGTGCTGTTCGAGCGCGGACGACAGGATCGCCGCCGACGCGGCCGCCTCCTTGTACGCGCTGTCCTTCTCGACCGACAGCCGCGCGATGATCACGGCCCACAGCAGCGCCAGCGCGAGCATCCCGAGCAGCGGGATCGCGAATAGCGCCCGGCGCCTCGACTTGCGCGGCGTGCGCAGCCGCGGCGGCGGCGGGTGGGATGACCGGGCGAAGCTCATCGAAGGGCGGCGTCCTGCTCTCGCGTACGCCATCGTCGGGGGATGGCCGGCTGGTGGGATCGCAGCGGCGTCCGCCGGTTCGCGGCGAGCGAATACCGGGCAAACGTCCGAAGCAACGGATTAGGCCCGATATTACTGGCTGGTGCGGTTTTGCGATAGCGGGGGGAAGGGCGCCGCGGACGGGCGCGCTCCGGACGGGAAACCGTCAGGCGGGAAGACGGAACGTGCCGTCGACGACGGTGATCGTGCTGCCGCCGATCCACGTCGTGCCGTCGGCGTCGTAGTGGACCGACACGCGGCCGTCGCGGCCGATCGCGGTGCCCTGGCGGGCCGTATAGGACGGGCCCGGGCGCCGTTGCTGGCGCGCGAGCAACCCGGCCAGCGCGGCGTTCGCGCTGCCGGTGACCGGATCTTCCCCGAGGCCGAAGCTGCCGCCCGTCATCAGGCAGCGGATTTCGAACGTCGCGGGGCCGCCGGCCGCATGCGGCGCATAGGCGGCGAGCCCGTGCGTGCCGTAGCGATGCGTGATCGCTTCGAGCGCGGCCGGATCGGGCGCGAGGCCGATGCACGCGTCGGCCGACGTCAGGCGCACGACGAGCCAGGGCGCGCCGTTGTCGACCGCGCACGGTTCGGCATCCGGATCGATCGCGTCGGAGCGCAGCGCGGCGGCGAGCGCCGCGTAATCCGAACGATCGACCGGCGTGAAGCGCGCCGGCGGCGCGGCGAATGCCCAGCCGTCGCCCTGTTCGCGTAGCACGACGCGGCCCACGCCGCATTGCTGAACGAGCCGGCCCGCCGTGCGCGGCCGCGCGCCGCTCGCGAGGAACGCGTGCGCGGTGCCGAGCGTCGGGTGGCCGGCGAACGGCAGCTCGCCGGCCGGCGTGAAGATCCGCACGCGATAGTCGGCGCCCGGATCGCTCGGCGCGCAGACGAACGTCGTTTCCGACAGGTTCGTCCAGCGGGCGATCGCGAGCATCGCGTCGTCGTCGAGCGAATCGGCGTCGAATACGACCGCCAGCGGATTGCCCTTGAACGGCACCGACGTGAACACGTCGACCTGCGCGAAGCGAACGAGGCGGCCGGACATCGGCGTATTACGCGACTTCGGCGATCAGTTCGATCTCGACGCAGGCGCCGAGCGGAATCTGCGCGACGCCGAACGCCGAGCGTGCATGCTTGCCCGCATCGCCGAACACTTCCGCGATCAGTTCCGATGCGCCGTTCGTCACGATGTGCTGCTCGGTGAAGTCGAGCGTCGAGTTCACGAGGCTCATCAGCTTCACGATGCGCGTGACCTTGTTCAGGTCGCCGGTGTGCGCGTGCAGCGTCGCGAGCAGGTCGATCGCGATCGCGCGCGCGGCCGCCTTGCCGTCTTCGGTCGTCAGATCGGCGCCGAGCTTGCCGGCCCATACCTTGCCGTCCTTCTTCGCGATGTGGCCCGACAGGTAGACCGTGTTGCCGCTTTGCGCGCTCATCACGTAGGCGGCAGCCGGTGCGCCGGCGCTCGGCAGTTCGATGCCCAGCGATTTCAGTTTGTCGTAGACGTTAGCCATGCGTTCGTTCCTCGTAGTGAGTCTTGACAGGAAAAAGGGCGGATCAGAGGCGCTCGCGGATCAGCTTGCCGAGCCGCGCGACGCCTTCCTCGATCTTCTCGGGCGGCACCGTCACGAACGACAGGCGCAGCGTATTTTGCTGCGCGTCGTTCGCGAAGAACGGCGCGCCCGGCACGAAGGCGACGTGATTCTCGACCGCCGTCGCGAGCAGCGCCATGCTGTCGATCTGCTTCGGCAGGTTCACCCAGATGAACATCCCGCCTTCCGGGCGGTTCCACGTGACGCCTTCCGGCATGTGACGCGCGAGCGCGCCGAGCATCGCTTCGCACTGCGCGCCGTACAGCTGGCGGATCGTCGGGATGTGCTCGTCGAGGAAGCCGTCCTTGATCACCTCGTGTGCGATGCGCTGCGTGAGCGTCGGCGTGTGCAGGTCAGTGGCCTGCTTCGCCTGCACGAGCTTGAAGTGCAGTTCCTCGGGCGCAATGATGTAGCCGATCCGCAGGCCAGGCGCGAGCACCTTCGAGAACGTGCCGAGGTGCACGATGTGGTCGGGCGCCATCGACAGCATCGTCGGCAGCGGCTCGCCCTGATAGTTCAGCGCGCCGTACGGATCGTCTTCGAGCACCGGGAACGGGCTCGTCTGCGCGAATGCGGCCAGCGCGCGGCGGCGCTCGACCGGCAGGCGGCGGCCCGTCGGATTCTGGAAGTTCGGCTGCGCGTACAGCAGGCGCGCGCCCTGCGTGAGCGCGGGCGTCAGGCCGTCGGGCAGCAGGCCCTGTTCGTCGGTCGGCACCTGCACGTAGCGCGGCTCGTACAGCGAGAACGACTGCAGCGCGCCGAGGTAGGTCGGCGTTTCGACGAGGATCGGGCTGCCCGGATCGACGAGCGCCTTGCCGAGCAGGTCGAGCGCCTGCTGCGAGCCGGTCGTGACCAGCACTTGCGACACGCGCACGCGATAGCGCTCGGCGATCCACTCGCGCAGCGGCAGATAGCCTTCGGTCGCGCTGTACTGTAGCGCCGCGGCCGGCGCGTCGCGCAGCACGCGGTCGGCGGCCGCGCGCATGCGCTCGGCCGGGAACGTCGCGGGGGCGGGCAGGCCGCCGGCGAACGAGATGACCTCGGGGCGTTCCGTGACCTTCAGGATCTCGCGGATCGCCGAGCTCGTCAGCTTGCGGGCGCGTTCGGAAAGCTGCCAGTGCGGCGGGTGCAGGTCGCTCGGATTCATAGTCTCCTCGTTCGGATATCGTGGTCAGTCAAGAAAGGTCGATCGGGCCGATCGCGTCGACGCAGCCGGGTGAGCATGCGCGAGCGCGTGCGTGCCGTCGCGGCCGGGTGGGCAGAACCGTTCAGGCAAAGCGGACATTATGGCGTACCTCATCAGCCGGCGCGAGCGGGACGCGGCGCCGTGGCGACCGCCGAGCGCCGGCCGAGCATCACGGTCGCGATCACGGCGGCGGCGAACAGCCACGTGGAGGGCGTGACCGTTTCGGCGAACAGCAGCGCGGAAAACGCGATCGTGAAGAAGATCTGCAGCAGTTGCACCTGGCCCACGCGCGCGGTGCCGCCGATCGCCAGCCCTGCATACCACGCGAAAAAGCCGATGAATTGCGAAAAGAGGGTCACGTAGCCGAACGCGAGCCACGTGCGCGGCGCGAGCGGGCCCGGATGGGCGGCGTGCTGCAGCCACGCGAGCCAGCCGACCGGCAGCACGAGGAACGGCGCGGACACGACGAGCGCCCAGCAGATCACCTGCCAGCCGCCGATCTGGCGCGCGAGGCGCGCGCCTTCCGCGTAGCCGAGCGCGCCGATGCCCACCGCGACGAGCATCAGCGCGTCGCCGGGCTGCACGGTGCCGCCGCCGTCGCGCAGCGCGAACGCGATCACGAGCGCGCTGCCCGTGACCGCGCTGACCCAGAACGCCTTCGACGGGCGTTCGTGCGACAGCCAGGCCGCATACAGCGCGACGAACAGCGGCTGCAGCCCGTTGACGACCGCGCCGTGCGACGCGGGCACGGTCTTCATCGCCCACGCGGAGAACACCGGATACGCGACGATCACGCCGGCCGACACGACGGCCAGGCTTTTCAGCTGCGTGCGCGTCGGCAGCGGCTCGCGGCGCCACCACAGCAGCAGGCCGGCCGGCACCGCGGCCGCGAGCGCGCGGCCGAGCCCGTTGAGCAGCGGATGGAGCTCGGCGACGACGATGCGCGTCATCGGCAGCGTCAGGCTGAAGATCATCACGCCGATCAGGCCGAGCAGCATGCCCCGGGTTTCGCGCGAATTCATGTCGAGGGTGTCTCCGTATCGTGGGGTTCGGGCACGCGGCGCGGCGTGCGTTCAGCGCAGCGCGCGCGGGCCGTGCGGCGTGTCGAATTCGGCGATCAGCGCGGGCGGGCCGTCGGCCGCCTCGAGGTCGAGCAGATGGGCGGCGCCGAGCCAGTCGAGCTGCTCGCCGATCAGGTCCGCACGCGGATGGCGGCCCTTGAGCGCCGTCAGCGCGACGCCGTCGTGCGGCAGCGAATCGGCCGGGTGGCGCGGGCCGTCCCACTGGATCAGCGACGGCACGAGGCCGTCGCCGGCCTGCTGCCACGCGGGGAACGCGCCGTCGTCGGGCACCGTCAGGCCCCACGTCAGATCGCCGCGCTGCATCGCGACGACGGGCGGAATGCGGTCCGGGTACTGGCTTTGCCACAGCGCGAGCCGGCGCGGGCGCTCGACGCGCGCGACCCAATGCGCGAGGAACGGACCCTGCGCGACGCGTGCCTGCATTGCCGGATCGTCGAGCGCGAACAGCCGCGCGCGCGGCGGCGCGCCGCCCGTCGCGTCGTCGCGTGCGTCCGGATCGATCGCGATGACTTCGAGATACGCGCCGCCCCAGAGGCCGAACAGCGCATTATGAGTGCGCATCAGCGGATGGCGGCCACCGCCGGCCGGGGCGACGCCGAGCGCGTCGGCGACATGGCGCACGCCTTCGTCGAGCGTGCGCGCGGCAATCACGAGATGGTCGAGGGTCAGGGAGCGGGTAGGCATCGGCGTCGGTCGGGAAGCGGAACTGTCATGGCCAACCGGCCGCTCGCGAGCGGCCGCCGGTGCAGCCGCGCCGCTCGGTGGCGGCGCGCGGGCGCGCGGCGGCCGGTCGCGAACGGCCGGTTGTCGATCAACTGTAATCGTGCGCACCGGCACAGTAACGGTACAATCGGCGCGATACCCTTCGGTACAGTTGGAGCCGCCGCCCATGTCGTCCGTTCCGCTCGCACAGATTCCCGCCCCGCACGACACCGCCACGCTGACGCTCGTCGACCAGCTCGTCCAGTGGGCGCGCCGCCGCATCGATGAGCGCGTGTTCCGCCCCGGCATGCGCATGCCGTCGATCCGCAAGCTCGCGCTCGACAAGAGCGTGTCGCGCTTTACCGTCGTCGAAGCGTACGAGCGCCTCGTCGCGCAGGGCTATCTCGATTCGCGGCGCGGCTCGGGCTTCTACGTGCGCGAGCGCACGGTCGGCCCGCAGCCCGTCGCCGACGGCGCGATGCGCGGCGCCGAAGCGACGCCCGTGCACAACACGATCGACGTCGTCTGGCTGCTGCGCAACATGCTGCATACGGTCAGCCCGGAAAAGGGGCCCGGTCTCGGCTACCTGCCGGGACGCTGGCTCGACGGCGAGCTGATCACCGGCGCGCTACGCGCGCTCGGGCGCCAGTCGGGCGCGCAGATGCTCGGCTTCGGTACCGCGCAGGGCTTCCTGCCGCTGCGTCAACAGCTGCAGACGCGGCTCGCGGAAGTCGAGATCGGCGCGACGCCCGAGCAGATCGTGATGGTCTCGGGCATCACGCAGGCGATCGACCTGATCGCGCGGATCTACGTGCGGCCCGGCGACGCGGTGATCGTCGGCGATCCCGCGTGGTTCCAGATGTTCGGCCGCTTTGCGTCGCAGGGCGCGCAGCTCGTCGGGATGCCCTATACGCCCGACGGTCCGGACCTCGACGCGCTCGAGACGCTCGTGCAGATGTGGCGCCCGAAGATGCTCGTGATCAATTCGGTGCTGCAGAACCCGACCGGCACGTCGCTGTCGGCCGCGCAGGCATTCCGGATCCTGAAACTCGCGGAGCAGTACGACTTCCTCGTCGTCGAGGACGACGTGTACGGCGACCTGTGCCCGCCGAGCTATCCGGCCACGCGGCTCGCGAGCCTCGATCAGTTGAAGCGCGTGATCTATCTCGGCAGCTATTCGAAGACGCTTGCCGCGAACCTGCGCGTCGGCTACGTCGCGTGCGCGCCGGAAATCGCGAAGGCGATCACCGATCAGAAGATGCTGGTCGGCATGACGACGCCCGAGCTGAACGAGCGCGTGCTGTACAAGATCCTGACCGAAGGCCACTACCGGCGGCACGTCGAGCGGCTGCGCGCGCGGCTCGACGGCGTGCGCGACAAGACCGCGCGGATGCTCGAGCGCACCGGCCTGAAGCTGTTCGCGATGCCGGCGGCCGGCATGTTCCTGTGGGCCGACACGGGTGTCGACTCGGACGCGCTCGCGGCCGCCGCGCACGAGGAAGGCTTTCTGCTGACGCCGGGCAGCCTGTTCTCGCCGCAGCAGTCGCCGTCGACGTGGACGCGCTTCAACGTCGCGAACTGCGGCGATCCGGCGCTGCCGGGTTTTCTCGCGCGCTATATCGAATCGGCGACGCGGCGCGCGTCGTGACGCGGCGGCCGTGCCGGCTCTTGAAATCGGCGCGGCCGTCCCCATCTGCGCGCGCAAACCGCTTGCGCCAGGCGGTTGTCCCTAGACGGGCCGGCCGGCATCGCGCGCCGGACGCCTGCGCCACACCACTCAAGTTCAAGTAAGAGGAAACAGCATCCATGGCACACGAAACGATGAGCTTTCAGGCAGAGGTCAAGCAGCTCCTCCACCTGATGATTCATTCGCTCTACAGCAACAAGGAAATCTTCCTGCGCGAACTGGTGTCGAACGCGTCCGACGCGGCCGACAAGCTGCGTTTCGAGGCGCTCGCGGACAACGCGCTCTACGAGGACGATCCGAACCTGCGCATCCGCATCGGCTACGACAAGGCTGCGCGCACGATCACGATCGACGACAACGGGATCGGGATGAGCCGCGACGAGGCGATCGCGAACCTCGGCACGATCGCACGCTCGGGCACGAAGGAATTCTTCTCGAAGCTGTCGGGCGACCAGCAGAAGGATGCGGCGCTGATCGGCCAGTTCGGCGTGGGCTTCTACTCGGGCTTCATCGTCGCGGACAAGATCACCGTCGAGACGCGCCGCGCGGGCCTGCCCGCGACCGAAGGCGTGCGCTGGGAAAGCGCGGGCGAGGGCGATTTCACGATCGACGCGATCGAGCGCGCGCAGCGCGGCACGACCATCACGCTGCATCTGCGCGAAGGCGAGGACGAACTGCTGTCCTCGTACCGGCTGAAGTCGATCATCCAGAAGTATTCCGACCACATCGCGCTGCCGATCCTGATGAAGAAGGAAGAATGGGATCAGGAGAAGGGCGAGATGGTCGTCAAGGACGACGACGAAACCGTCAACCACGCGAGCGCGCTGTGGACGCGGCCGAAAAGCGACATCGCCGACGAGCAGTACAAGCAGTTCTATCAGCACATCGCGCACGATCACCAGGATCCGCTCACGTGGACGCACAACCGCGTCGAAGGTCGCAGCGAATACACGCAGCTGCTGTACGTGCCGTCGCAGGCGCCGTTCGACCTGTGGAACCGCGACTATCGCGGCGGCCTGAAGCTGTACGTGAAGCGCGTGTTCATCATGGACGACGCCGAGCAGCTGCTGCCGCAATACCTGCGCTTCGTGAAGGGCGTCGTCGATTCGGCCGATCTGCCGCTGAACGTATCGCGTGAAATCCTGCAGGAGAGCCGCGACGTCAAGGCGATCCGCGAAGGCGTGACCAAGCGCGCGCTGTCGATGCTCGAAGAGCTCGCGAATGCGGAAGACGATGCCGGCAAGGAGAAGTACAAGACGTTCTGGCGCGCGTTCGGCCAGGTGCTGAAGGAAGGCGTCGGCGAGGATCACGCGAACCGCGAGCGCATCGCCAAGCTGCTGCGCTTCGCGTCGACGCACGGCGACACCGATGCGCAGGACGTGTCGCTCGCCGACTACGTCGCGCGCATGAAGCCGGAGCAGACGAAGATCTACTACGTGACGGCCGATACGTGGCAGGCCGCGAAGAACAGCCCGCATCTCGAGGTGTTCCGCAAGAAGGGCGTCGAGGTGCTGCTGCTGACCGATCGCGTGGACGAATGGATGCTGTCGTTCCTGCACGAGTTCGACGGCAAGCCGCTCGCGAGCGTCGCGCGCGGCGATCTCGATCTCGGCGCGCTGAACGACGAGGAGAAGAAGGCGCAGGAAGAGGCCGGCGAAGCGATCAAGCCGGTCGTCGAGAAGATGAAGGAAGCGCTCGGGGACAAGGTGAAGGACGTGCGCGTCACGTTCCGTCTGACCGATTCGCCGTCGTGCCTCGTCGCGGACGACAACGACATGAGCGGCTACTTGCAGCGGATGCTGAAGGCGGCCGGCCAGAAGGCGCCGTCGTTCCAGCCGATTCTCGAGATCAACCCCGAGCATGCGCTCGTGAAGCAGCTGAAGGCCGACAGCGCCGATTTCGGCGACTGGTGCCATCTGCTGTTCGATCAGGCGCTGCTTGCCGAAGGCGGGATGCTCGACGATCCGGCGAGCTTCGTGAAGCGGACCAACGCGCTGCTGCTGTCGCGCGCCGCGTGAGTGCGCGGATGCGATTCGACGGCGCGCTTGCGGGCTGGCGCGACACGCCGCGGCCCGGATGCACGCCGGACCAGCGCGACTGGCTCACGCGCGGCGGTTCGCTGACCGCGCACCTCGCGCGGCTCGGGCGCGTGAGCGTGCGTGTCACGCGTGAAGCCGTCGATCGACCGTGGTTCGACGAACACGCGGCGCTCGCCAGCGCGCCGCGTGCGCCGATGTGGGTGCGCGAGGTGATTCTGTCGGTCGACGGCACGCCGTATGTGGCCGCGCACAGCATCGCGCCGCTCGCCGCGAGCAAGGGCGTATGGCAGGCGATGCGGCGGCTACGCACGCGGCCGCTCGCCGAGCTGCTGTACAGCGATCCGCAGGTCGAGCGCTCGGCGCTGGTGAGCCGGCGCGTGATCGCCGGCCATCCGCTTTATGCGCTCGCAAGCCATGCGCTCGGCGGCGCGCGTGCGCCGCATGCGTTTGTGGCGCGACGGTCGGTGTTCCAGCGTCACGGCGCACCGTTGATGGTCACCGAGTGCATGCTGCCGGCGCTGTGGCGGCATCTCGATGCGCATGGCGATGGGCCGCGCACGGGTGGGCCCGATGTCGCAACGGGAGCGTCGATCGCGAAATGAACAAGCGTTGTTTTCCGCCAGTCGTTGATGCAAACACGCGGATCTTGATTCTCGGCAGCCTGCCGGGCGAGCGATCGTTGGCGCTTCGCCAATACTACGGACATCCGCAAAACAAGTTCTGGTCGCTGGTCGGCGACGTGATAGAGCGCGATCTCGTCGGCATGAGCTATCCGGCGCGTCTCGATACGTTGCTCGAACATCGCATCGGATTGTGGGACGTCGTGGCCCAGGCGAATCGTATCGGCAGCCTCGATAGCCGCATACGCGATCACGCGAGCAACGATCTGATCGCGCTGATCGAGACGTTGCCGAATCTGACGACCATCGCCTTTAACGGCGGAACGGCCGCCAAAATCGGCATGACGGCGCTCGGTGAAGAGGGCGCCCGGTATCGGCTGCTGCGCCTGCCGTCGAGCAGTCCCGCCTATGCTTCGATCCCGTATGCGGAAAAACTGGCCGCGTGGCGGCAGCTGCGGCCATTGAATTGAGCTGCCCGAACCTGCCGTGCCGTCAGGCAGCGAACACGACCTCGATGTGTCCTTCGGTTTCCGAATGACGGTCCGGTCCTACGACGATCTGTACATCGCGCCCGAGCTTGGCGAGACAGTCGAGCATCTTCGCTTCGCTTACACCGCGAAACTGCCCGCGCAGCATGTTCGATAACTTCGGTTGCGTCATGCCGAGCAATCGTGCCGCGTGCTGCTGCGTCCATTTGCGGGTCTTGATGATTTCCGCGATCTTGGCGGCGAGTTGAGCCTTGACGCGCATTTCTTCGGCGTCGGGCGTGCCAAGATCCGCGTAGACGTTGCCGCTGCCCCGTTCGATTTCGATCATCACTTTTCTCCATTTGCGTGTGCTTCGGCGGCGCTCAGGCGCGCGCGAACCAGTTCGATGTCCGGCTTCGGCGTAGCGATACCGCGGCACGATTTCTTCTGGAAACAGTGCAGCACATAGACGGCGCCACCGAGTTTCACCGTATAGACCGCCCGGTACGTGCCGCTGTCCTCCGACTCCACGACCTCGAGCACGCCGGCCGATCCGAAGCCCCTCAACGGCTTGGCCTGATCGTGCTTTCCTCCCGTCTGGGCCAGATACAGCGCATAGCCGAACGTGTCCTGTACCGCTTCGGGCATCGCTTTCAAGTCCTTGCGTGCCGAGCCGAGCCAGTAGTGCGGTTTGGTGTACGGAACCATCGATGAATTTATACCCATTTGTGTATATTTGCAACCGTGACGCGCAGAAAAAACAGTTCGGTCGCGCGGGCCGAATGCGGTGGGTCACGCCGTATGCCGAACGATTCGGCACGGGCATTTTTGTCGTCGGCCAAGAGCCGGAACAAGTCGGCCGTTCGGCAGATGTCGATATGGGTTCGAGTGAGCGGCCGCGACGGTTTCAGGGACGATGAGACGCAGCGCGCTGAAAACGAGCGGCCTGCGACGGCCCATAACCGGTTGAGTCGGGCGACGCGTTGTGTTTCGGCCAGGCCGCTCTTTCAAGGCGATTCAAGCCACGTTGAATGCCGGCGCGGCAAAGATCTGCCGGGCCAGGTCAACGCCGCGACGTGAACCATCGTTCGGGTTCCCAAACAGACAGGTTGAAATGGGTTGCAGTGCGCGGGAGAGAAGGGCGATGCCGAACGAGCACCTCGGCGTGTCGGATTAACCGAAACCTCAATCCGTTCCGATTGCTGCGCGGCGCGTTGCTTGGACAGCCCGAATTGCACGCGTCGGCGTACGACGCGTCACTTGTCGTTCCCCCATCGCCATTTCGGCTTTTCGCCTCTCGCGTAACAGACGATCGTGAGCGCGAGCACCAAGCCCACGACGCATGCTGCGAACGCGAACGGCGCTTGTGCCGGCGGGAAGCGGCGTGAACTCGCGACGAGGCCGAGCGTAAACAGCAACAGGACTACCCATCCCTGCCACGCGATGGGCAGCCCCCATCCCCATCCGTAGCGTTTCGCCGGGAACCAGATTTTCCTGTCGGTGGAGGTCATGTGCGCTCCGGGTCAGTGATAGCCGCTTTCTCGCCGGTGACGTATCGCAAGAATCGTCACGGTATGGCTGTCGTCGATGGATCGCCGGTGCGATGCATTGTCGACCACGATGCCCTCGCTCGCAAGTCGGCCGATCGGCGTGACGCAATCCGTTCGGCGCCGGCGATTGCCGCGCCAATGCTATCCTCTCGTCCGCCAAAACCAGCTTCATCGAGCGAGATTCATCCATGACCCGACTGATCAAGCGCGCATCCGCCGAGGCGCGCGCGTTCAAGCGCAACCAGCCGTCCGCCTACAACGGCTCCGAGAAACTGCAGCCGCCGCGCGTGAAGCGCCGCACCGACCTCGACGAGCACGACGACGTGCCCGTGCTCGACGCGCCGCGCAAGCCGCGCTTCGCACCGGTGACGTTCTCGGAGGAGCGCGGCGTGCGCTACCTGCATTTCGGTACCGAATGGGTACAGGGCGCGATGCGGATCTCGAAGCCGCTCGCAATCGAACTCGAATACGCGCAGCAGATGATGGCGTGGCTGCTGTTTCTCGAAACGCCGGAACGCATCGTGCAGCTCGGGCTCGGTACCGGCGCGCTGACGAAGTTCGCGCACCGCTTCCTGCCGCGCGCGAAGGTCGAGGCGGTCGAACTGAACCCGGCCGTGATCGTCGCGGCCCGCACGATGTTCGCGCTGCCGCCGGACGACGCGCGTCTTGTCGTGCACGAAGCGGACGCGTGGGATTTCGTCAACGATCCGGCGAATCGCGGCACGACGGGCGCGATCCAGATCGACCTGTACGATGCGACCGCGCGCGGCCCGGTGCTCGACAGCGTCGCGTTCTACCGCGCGGTGCGCGGCTGCCTGACCGATGCGGGGATCGCGACGATCAACCTGTTCGGCGATCACCCGAGCTTCGTGCGCAACATGAAGCACCTGAACGCCGCCTTCGATCACCGCGTGATCGCGCTGCCGGAAGTGCACGACGGCAACCGGATCGCGATCGCGTTCTCCGGCCCCGCGCTCGACGTGCCGTTCGCGCAGCTCGACGCGCGCGCGAAGCTGATCGAGGACACGCTGAAACTGCCCGCCCGCAAGTGGGTGAAAGGTTTGAAAGAAACGATCGGCGCACGCGGCGCGTCGTTCACGATCTGACGCCCATGCGCGGCCCGCATGCCGGTGCAACCGCGCGTCAGGGGGCGGATCACCTCGGGTTCGCCCCCGCTTGACCGGATGCTTGCGACTCCTATACTGGCGCGAAGCCAGGGGAGCCGCAGCTTACCCGTTTTGCCGCTCCTCTCGCCGCCGTACCCGCTCACAAGATCGATAACCGGGAAGATGAGGAGACGTCATGGCTCACGATGCCGACGCCAATCGGGCCGCCAAGCGCTGGCTCTGGCTGCTGGTACTGCCGCTGATCGCGATGGTCTGGGTGCCGTCGTACAGCAAGATCGAACCGCAATGGCTGGGTTTTCCGTTTTTCTACTGGTACCAGCTGCTCTGGGTGTTCATTAGCGCGGTGATCACCGCCTTCGTGTACTACAAGACCAAGAACGCGTGGAAAACGCCGGGAGGTGTGCAATGAATCTCGGCGCGACTTTCGTCTTCGTTCTCCTTTTCATCGGCGTCACGATCATGGGCTTCCTCGCCGCCAACTGGCGGCGCGGCGACCTCGCCCATCTCGACGAGTGGGGGCTCGGCGGCCGGCGCTTCGGCACGATCGTCACCTGGTTCCTGCTCGGCGGCGACCTGTACACGGCGTACACGTTCGTCGCGGTGCCCGCGCTCGTGTTCGGTGCCGGCGCGATGGGCTTCTTCGCGCTGCCGTACACGATCCTCATCTATCCGTTCGCGTTCGTCGTCTTTCCCAAACTGTGGAGCATCGCGAAGCGGCACGGCTACGTGACGGCCGCCGACTTCGTCAACGCCCGCTACGGCAGCCGCATGCTCGCGCTCGCGATCGCCGTGACGGGCATCGTCGCGACGATGCCGTACATCGCGCTGCAACTGGTCGGCATCGAGGTCGTGATCGGCGCGCTCGGTTTCGACACGACGGGCTTCGTCGGCGATCTGCCGCTGATCATCGCGTTCGCGATCCTCGCCGCGTACACGTACACGTCGGGGCTGCGCGCGCCCGCGATGATCGCGATCGTGAAGGACGTGCTGATCTACATCACGATCGCCGCCGCGATCATCGTGATTCCCGCGAAGCTCGGCGGCTTCGGGCATATCTTCGCGAGCGTGCCGCCCGCGAAGCTGCTGCTGAAGGCGCCCGACGCGACGAGCCTGAACGGCTACAGCGCCTACGCGACGCTCGCGATCGGCTCGGCGCTCGCGTTGTTCCTCTATCCGCATTCGGTCACCGCGATCCTCTCGTCGTCGTCGGGCAACACGATTCGTCGCAACATGGCGATGCTGCCGGCTTATTCGTTCGTGCTCGGCCTGCTCGCGCTGCTCGGCTACATGGCGCTCGCGTCGGGCGTGAAGGACATGCCACAGTACGCGCCGTACTTCAAGGCGTTCGGCCCGAACTTCGCGGTGCCCGCGCTGTTCCTGAACTACTTCCCTTCGTGGTTCGTCGGCGTCGCGTTCGCGGCGATCGGGATCGGCGCGCTGGTGCCGGCGGCGATCATGTCGATCGCGGCCGCGAACCTGTACACGCGCAACATCCACCGCGAGTTCGTGAACCGCAACATGACGCACGACCAGGAAACGCACGTCGCGAAGCTCGTGTCGCTGATCGTGAAGATTGGCGCGGTGGCATTCATTCTCGGGCTGCCGCTCACGTATGCGATCCAGCTGCAGCTGCTCGGCGGGATCTGGATCATCCAGACGCTGCCGGCGATCGTGCTCGGACTCTACACGCGCGTGCTCGATCATCGCGGGCTGCTGGTCGGCTGGGCGGCCGGCATCGTTTGCGGCACGTGGATGGCGATCTCGCTGAAGCTGGCCGGCTCGATCTTCACGATTCACCTGTTCGGCCTCGCGATTCCCGGCTACGCGGCGGTGTGGTCGCTGATCGTCAACCTCGTCGTGTCGATCGTGGTCAGCGTGCTCGTGCGCGTGATGGGGATGGCGCATGCGGAAGATCGCACGCGGCCGGAAGACTATCTCGACGTCGTCGAAAGCTGAATGCGCCGGCGCGGCCGCGCGTCGCACGTCGAGCATGCCGCAATGAAAACGCCCGTCGCTGCGAAGCGGCGGGCGTTTCAGGTTGTATCGGCGTGTATCGGCGCTACGCGCGATTGGGGATGTGCTCGCGCTGCGACAGATCCTCGACGTTGATCATCCAGTGCACGCCGAAGCGATCCTTCACCATGCCGAAGCCGAGTGCCCAGAACGTCTTCTGGAACGGCATCGTCACTTCGCCGCCCTCGGCGAGCGCATCGAACAGCTTTTTGCCTTCGTCGACGCTCGCCGGATTCAGCGACAGCGAATACCCGGCGTGCTGGCGGTCGGCCGCGTGGCAGTTGCCGTCCGAGCACATGATCGACGATTCGCCGATCGTGAAATTCGCGTGCATCACCTTGTCGGCCATCTCCGGCGAGATCGGCTGATCGGGATTCGGCGGCGCGTCGCGGAAGTAGATCTTGAACTGCGTCTTTGCACCGAGCGCCTTCTCGTAGAAGCGAAGCGCCTCGTCGGCCTGACCGTAGAAGGTCAGGTACGGTTGGACTTGCATCGTTGCCTCCTTGGGCACGCGTCGCCGGACCTGCCCTGGGGCGGCGTCATGCGAGGTTGTGACGGGAAAGGGCGTGTCGGGAAGCGGCCGGCGCACCCGTGTCGTGGATTGTAGTGCGCGCGTCGGGCAGCGGAATGAAAAATAAAACGGCCGCGAACGAAGTCGTTCGCGGCCGCTCGCGGCGTTCGGCGCCGGCATCGCGCGGCCGGCCCGCTGCGGGCCGCCGCGCGCGCCGCTCAGCGCAGCGCCTCGATCAGCTTCTCGAGCTTCACCGCGTCGGCGGCGAACACGCGGATGCCTTCCGCGAGCTTTTCGGTCGCCATCGCTTCGTCGTTCAGCTGGAAGCGGAACGATGCCTCGTCGATCGCGACGCGCTCGGTCGGCTTGTCGTGCAGCGCATCGGGCGACAGCTTGCGCGTGACCGTTTCGTTGCTGTCGTGCAGCTTCTGCAGCAAATCGGGACTGATGGTCAGCAGGTCGCAGCCCGCGAGTTCGACGATCTGGCTCGTCGTACGGAAGCTCGCGCCCATCACTTCGGTCTTGTAGCCGAACGTCTTGTAGTACGTGTAGATGCGACGCACCGACTGCACGCCCGGATCGTTCGCGCCGCCGTTCTTCGCTTCGTCCCAGTCGGCGCCGGCCTGCTTCTTGTACCAGTCGTAGATGCGGCCGACGAACGGCGAGATCAGCTGCGCGCCGGCTTCGGCACACGCGGCGGCCTGCACGAGCGAGAAAAGCAGGGTCATGTTGCACTTGATCCCTTCCTTCTGCAGCGTCTCGGCCGCGCGGATGCCTTCCCACGTCGATGCGAGCTTGATCAGGATGCGGTCGCGCTCGATGCCGGCTGCTTCGTAGAGCTTGATCAGCTCGTGCGCCTTGTCGACCGAGCGCTTGGCGTCGAACGACAGGCGCGCGTCGACTTCGGTCGACACGCGGCCGGGAATGAGCTTCAGGATTTCGGTGCCGAATGCGATCAGCAGCCGGTCGATGATGAAATCGGTGCTTTCGTTGCGGTGGTCGCGGACGGTCTTCTCGAGGATCGGCTTGTACGCGTCCTTCTGCACGGCCTTCAGGATCAGCGACGGATTCGTGGTCGCATCCTGCGGCTGGTATTGCGCGAGCTGCTGGAAATCGCCCGTGTCGGCGACGACGGTCGTGTACTGCTTGAGCTGGTCGAGTGCGGTAGTCATGGCGATTCGGGAGGAGGGCGCACAGGCGCCGGGTTCTCACGGGCCGCGCGAACGCGGCGGCGAAGCGAGGCGGCGCCATGCGCCGCCTTCGATCCACTATTTTAGGCCCGATTCGTGTCGAGCACCTTTTCGCGCATCGCGCATGCGCGGCGCCGCGTCACGGCGCGCGGCGCGCGTTGAGGATCGCCTGCGTGACGATCCCGGCGACGAGCCCCCAGAACGCGGAGCCGATCGACAGCAGCGTGAGGCCCGACGCGGTCACCATGAACGTGACGAGCGCGGCCTCGCGCTGCTTCGCGTCCTGCATCGCGTTGGCGAGCCCGCTCATGATCGAGCCGAACAGCGCGAGCGCGGCGACCGACACGACGAGCGCCTTCGGCAGCGCGGCGAACAGCGCGGCGATCGTCGCGCCGAAGATGCCTGCGATCAGGTAGAACGTGCCGCACCACACGGCGGCCGTGTAGCGTTTCGCGCGGTCTTCGTGCGCTTCGGGGCCGGTGCAGATCGCCGCGGTGATCGCCGCGAGATTCACGCCGTGCGAGCCGAACGGCGCGAGCAGCAGCGACGCGAGGCCGGTCGTCGCGATCAGCGGCGACGACGGCGTCTGATAGCCGTCCGCGCGCAGCACCGCGATGCCAGGCACGTTCTGCGACGCCATCGCGACGACGAACAGCGGAATGCCGATGCTGACGATCGACGCGATCGAGAACGCGGGCATCGTGAAGACCGGCTGCGCGAGCGCGATATGGAACCGGCTGAAGTCGAGCAGCCCGAGCGCGCCGGCCACCGCCGTGCCGACGATCAGCGTCGTCACGATCGCGTAGCGCGGCGCGAGCCGCTTGACGATCAGATACGTGAAGAACATCGCGAGCACGAGCGCGGTGCGGTATTGCGCCGCGCGGAAGATCTCGATGCCGATCTCGAACAGGATCCCGGCGAGCAGCGCGGCCGCGATGCCGGACGGAATGCGGCGCATCAGCGTGTCGAACAGCCCGCTCACGCCGACGGCCGTCAGCAGCAGCGCGCACACGACGAACGCGCCGATTGCCTCGGCGTACGGGACGCCGGGCAGCGATGCGATCAGCAGCGCCGCGCCGGGCGTCGACCATGCGACGACGATCGGCGCGCGAAAGCGCAGCGACAGGCCGATCGTCGTCAGCGCCATGCCGATCGACAGCGCCCAGATCCACGACGAGATCTGCGCGTCGCTGAGGTGCGCGGCGCGGCCGGCCTGGAACATCAGCACGAGCGAACTCGTATAGCCGGTCATCATCGCGACGAAGCCGGCGACGAGTGCCGAGACGGACGTATCGGACAAAAAGCGGCCGCCGGCGCGGCCCGCGCTCGCGGTGGGCGAAGGGTTCATGCTATCTCCGGAACGGGCCGCTCGACGGCGGCCTCGTATCTGCTGGTTTGGGATTCGTTACTTGCTCAGTGCGCGCATCGCGGTTTCGAGCCCCGCGAGCGTGAGCGGATACATGCGGTGGCCGAGCAGGTCGCGAATGATCGCGACCGACTGCCGGTATTCCCATAGGCGCTCGGGTTCCGGGTTCAGCCAGGCATGATGGGGGAACTGATCGGCGAGCCGGCGCAGCCACACGGCGCCGGCTTCCGGGTTGTTGTATTCGACCGAGCCGCCGGGCTGCAGCACCTCGTACGGGCTCATCGTCGCGTCGCCGACGAAGATCAGCTTGTAGTCGGGCGTGAACTTGTGGAGCACGTCCCACGTCGCGGTGCGCTCCGAATGACGACGGCGGTTGTTCTTCCACAGATGGTCGTACACGCAGTTGTGGAAGTAGAAGAATTCCAGATGCTTGAACTCGGCCTTCGCGGCCGAAAACAGCTCTTCGGTGCGCTTGATGTGATCGTCCATCGAGCCGCCGACGTCGAGCAGCATCAGCACCTTCACGTTGTTGTGGCGCTCCGGCACCATCCGCAGATCGAGCCAGCCCGCGTTCGCGGCCGTGCTGCGGATCGTGCCGGGCAGATCGAGCTCCTCGGCCGCGCCTTCGCGCGCGAAACGGCGCAGCCGCCGCAGCGCGACCTTGATGTTGCGCGTGCCGATCTCGACCGAATCGTCGTAGTCGCGGTAGGCGCGCGCTTCCCACACCTTCACCGCCGTGCGATTGCCGTTCGACGGACCGCCGATGCGCACGCCTTCGGGGTTGTAGCCGCCGTGCCCGAACGGCGATGTGCCGCCGGTGCCGATCCACTTGTTGCCGCCTTCGTGCCGCTCCTTCTGCTCGTCGAGCAGCTCCTTCAGGCGCGCCATCAGCTTGTCGAGCCCGCCCATCGCTTCGATCTGCGCCTTCTCCTCGGCCGACAGCTCGCGCTCGAGGCGCTTCTCGAGCCAGTCGAGCGGAATGTCGAACGCGTCGGAGGGCAGCGCCGACACGCCGTGGAAATACGCGCCGAAAGCCTGATCGAACTTGTCGAAGTACTGCTCGTCCTTCACGAGCGTCATGCGCGCGAGGAAGTAGAACGCGTCGATCGACGGCGCGATGAGCCCGGCCTTCAGCGACTCGAGCAGAGTCAGGTATTCCTTCACCGAGACGGGCAGCTTGGCTGCGCGCAGCGCGTAGAAGAAATTGAGCAGCATGGCCGGGCCTTTGCGAACGGAGGGTTACCGGTTGTGCCGGTTCATGAAGACGAGCCGCTCGAGCAGGCTGAGATCCTGTTCGTTCTTCAGCAGTGCGCCGGCAAGCGGCGGCACGATCTGCTTCGCGTCGGCGCCGCGCAGTGCGTCGGCGGGGATGTTCTCGGCCAGCAGCAGCTTCAGCCAGTCGAGCAGTTCGGACGTCGACGGCTTCTTCTTCAGGCCCGACACGCCGCGCAGCTCGAAAAAGCTTTCGAGCGCCGCATGCAGCAGTTCCTCGCGGATGTTCGGGAAATGGACCGCGACGATCTTCTGCATCGTCGCCGCGTCGGGAAACTGGATGTAGTGGAAGAAGCAGCGGCGCAGGAACGCGTCGGGCAGCTCCTTCTCGTTGTTCGACGTGATGATGACGAGCGGACGATGCTTCGCGCGCACCGTTTCGCGCGTTTCGTACACGTGGAACTCCATCCGGTCGAGCTCGCGCAGCAGATCGTTCGGGAACTCGATGTCGGCCTTGTCGATCTCGTCGATCAGCAGCACGGTCGGGCGCTCGGCCTCGAACGCCTGCCACAGCACGCCCTTGACGATATAGTTCGCGATGTCCTTCACGCGCTCGTCGCCGAGCTGCGAGTCGCGCAGCCGCGAGACCGCGTCGTATTCGTACAGCCCCTGCTGCGCCTTGGTCGTCGACTTGATGTGCCACTGCAGCAGCGGCATGTCGAGCGCGGCGGCGACTTCCTCCGCGAGCATCGTCTTGCCGGTGCCAGGCTCGCCCTTGATCAGCAGCGGGCGTTGCAGCGTCAGCGCGGCGTTGACCGCGAGTTTCAGATCGTCGGTGGCGACGTAGTGCGAGGACCCTTCGAAACGCATGGCGGCGGTCTTCTCTGGCGGGGAAAAATCCCAGTATAAGTCAGAAGGGCTGTCGGGTTGGGCGCCGGCCGCGTATCGTTGCGGGGCTGCGGCGGGGCGCACCGGGGCGCCGATATGGACGCATTCCCCGCCGACGCGGTACAATCTGGCCGTTTTTTTTGGCCTGCGTGGCGATCCGAGAAGCAAAACGGCGCGGGCCGTTGCCGCTTCGGCGCCAGTTTCCCCTCAAGCTAGGTTACAAGAGCTATGAACAAATTCGTCGGCAAACACGTCGTTGTCGCAGCGCTCGTGGCGCTCGCGGGCAGCGCGCAGGCGGCCGGTGTGGTCGGCAACCCGAAGGACGGGGCAAGCAAGGCCGCCATGTGCATCGGTTGCCACGGCATCCAGGATTACCGCGCGGCATACCCGGAGGTCTACCGGGTTCCCGTCCTCGGCGGCCAGAACCAGCAATACCTCGAGAACGCGCTGAAGTCCTACCGCAAGAAGGATCGTCATTTCCCGTCGATGAACGCGATCGCCGGTTCGCTGACGGATCAGGACATCGCCGATCTGGCGGCCTACTACGCCGCGCAGAAGGTCGACTCGAAGGACAATCCCTACAAGTAAAGCGCGCGCCGCTGATCTCAGCAGCGGGACAGGAGCATTCATGAACAACGCATTCAAGACGGCGGCGGCGATCGCATTCGCGGCCGGCCTCGCGATCGGTACCGCACACGCGGCCGACCTCTCGAAGGGCAAGGATCTGGTCGAATCGCACAACTGCGCGGCCTGCCACGGCGCGAAGCTGAACCAGCCGATCAACGCCGAGTACCCGCGCCTCGCCGGCCAGCACGCCGACTATCTCGTGTGGGCGATGCGCCAGTACCAGATGGGCCTGACGAACCCGCTGCTCGGTCGCAACAACGCGATCATGCAGGCGCAGGTGCAGAACCTGTCGGTCAACGACATGAAGGACATCGCTGCCTACATCGAGTCGCTGAAGGGCGACCTGGTGTTCAAGAAGTAAGCGCGACGGGCCGTGTGCCCGGCAGGCCAGGATACCCCGCCGAGGCGGGGTATTTTTTTGTCCGCAGTCGGCGCATTACGGTGGGCGGCATGCGACGAACGGCGCCGATGCGGCGCGCGGCCGGCCGTTGCGACGGCGTCGCGCTCAGTCGCGCTTCAGTTGCGTTTCAGTCGCGCGATGCGCGGCGCAGGATGCGCTGCAGGTACGCGTCCGTGTCGGGCGGCGTGTTCGTGCGTTGCGCTTCCCAGATCGTCTCGCCGAGGCACTCCATGATCGCGTGCTGCGCGTCGTGCGTCGAATCGAGCTTCGCCGCGAGCTTGTCGTGCGCGGCGCGGATGCCGGGCGGCTGGTCGATCGACAGCTGCTCGCTGATCGCCAGATGCATCGACAGATGCAGGAACGGATTCGTGCGGCCTTCCTCGGGCGTGTAGTTGCGCGCGGCCGCGCCGTCCGCGTCCTCGAGTTCCGCGTGGTATTCGGGGTGTTCGACGATCCAGTCGGCGGCCATCGCTTCCAGCGGCGTCAGGATCTCGCCGGCGCGTTGCTTGCGCCAGGTTTCGGTGAAAAAGCGACGGACTTCGTCGCGGCTCGGATTGAACATGGTGGGGAGCGTCGTGATGCGCGGCGTCGTGCCGCGTCGCGCATTGTACGCCGGGTCGGCGTGCGCCGCAGGCCGCGGCCGCGACGGTGCGCGACGGCCGGGGGAGAGCGGGGCGGTGGCGGCACGGCCGGCGCTCCGCCCATGCGGGGCTGCGTGTCGAATTCCGCGTAGCCGCGCGGGTCGCTTGTAACGGGTAAGCCTGAGCTAGGCTCGCGGTCCGCGAGTCGCTACACTCCTACGGTCCCCGTTTTCGCGCCGCTACCCACCGCCCGCTTCGCCATGATCGCCGCCGTTCGTTCCTCGTCCGCCGCGCTGCAAGGTGCGCTCTACGTCGCGTTGTCCGCCGCAGCGTTCGGCGCGATGGCGATTTTCGGCCGCTACGCGTATGCAGGCGGCGTCGACGTGCTCGGCCTGCTGATCGTGCGTTTCGCGATCGGCGGCACCGTGCTCGCGGCGATCGCGTGGCGGCGCGGCGTCGTCTGGCCGCGTGGCCGCGCGCTGATGCCGCTCGTCGCGATGGGCGCGCTCGGCTACGTCGGCCAGTCGTTCTGCTATTTCACGGCGCTGCGGCATGCGCAGGCGAGCCTCGTCGCACTGCTGCTCTATCTGTATCCGGCCTTCGTGACGCTGCTCGCCGCGTGGTGGCTCGGCGAGCGGCTCACGCGCGCAAAGGGCGTCGCGCTCGTGCTGTGCGTCGCGGGCTCCGCGCTGATGGTCGGCGGCGGCCACGGCGAGCCGTTCGGCATCGCGCTTGCGCTCGGCGCGGCGGTCGTCTATTCGCTGTACATCGTCGGCGGCACGAAGGCGACGCGCGGCGTCGATCCGCTCGCGACCACCGCGATCATCTGCGTATCGGCGACGGCCGCGCTCGTGCTGATCGCGCTGGTGCGGACCGTCGCCTTCGATGCGCCGCCGCGCTGGCCCGCGACGGCCGGCGGATGGGCCGCGATGCTCGCGATCGCGCTGGTGTCGACCGTGGCCGCGATGCTCGCGTTCTTCGCAGGGCTCGAGCGGCTCGGCGCCGCGCGCACGTCGATGCTGTCGACGCTCGAACCGGTCGTCACGGTCGCGCTCGCCGCGCTGCTGTTCGGCGAGGCGCTGTCGCCGCTGCAGTGGGCGGGCGGCGTCGCGATTCTGGCGGCCGTGCTCGCGCTCGTGCGCGCCGGCGGCGCGGCCGCCGACGACACGACGGCGACGTCGAACGCGTAGCAGCCGCGCAGCGCCTGCACGCCGGTCAGGCGCTGCGGCGCTGCGGCGTTGCGGCGTTGCGGTGCGCGTCAGTCGTTCGGCGGCGGCGTTTTCGGCCGGTATTCGCAGAGCGGCTCGATCGCGCAGTGCCAGCATTCGGGCTTGCGCGCCTTGCAGACGTAGCGGCCGTGCAGGATCAGCCAGTGATGTGCGTCGTGCAGGAATTCCTTCGGCGTGAACTTTTCGAGTGCGGCTTCGACGGCTTTGACGTCCTTGCCGGGCGCAAGCCCCGTGCGATTCGCGACGCGGAAGATGTGCGTGTCGACCGCGATCGTCGGCTGGCCGAACGCGGTGTTGAGCACGACGTTCGCCGTCTTGCGGCCGACGCCGGGCAGGCTTTCGAGCGCTTCGCGGTCGGCCGGCACTTCGCCGCCGTAGCGTTCGAGCAGGATCCGGCACGCGGCGACGACGTTCTTCGCCTTGGTCCGGTAGAGCCCGATCGTCTTGATGTACTCGGCGACGCCTTCCTCGCCGAGCGCGACGATCTGTTGCGGCGTGTTGGCGACCGGGAACATCTTGCGCATCGCCTTGTTCACCGACACGTCGGTCGCCTGCGCGGACAGCATCACCGCGATCAGCAGCTCGAACGGCGTCGAGTATTCGAGTTCGGTGGTCGGATGCGGGTTGAGGCTTTGCAGCGTTTCGTAGATCGCGCGTCGTTTGCTGGCGTTCATGGCGCTTGGTCGTCGGGCGGCGCGGACGGGCCGCCGGTATCGTCTCGATCGGCATCGTCGGCCTGCGCATCGCGCGCGGCCTGTTGTTCGGCGAGCCGCTTGCGGCGCGCCTCGGCTGCGTCGATCTGCGCCTGGACGGCCGCGCTCACGCCTTCGGTATTCTTCGGAGCCGCACCCTGCGCGGCGAGTTCTTCCTTCTTCTTGCGCGCGCGTTCGAGCGCGGCGGCGATGATCGCGCGTTTTTTCGCGTCGGCATCGTCGGCGGCGGGCGGTGCGGCGGCCGGCGCTGTGGCGGGTTGCGTCGCGGTGGCGCTCGCCGCGCGGCGTGCGGCGGCGCGCGCCTCGGCCGCGTCGCGCTCGCGGCGCTGGCGCGCGAGCCGGCGATCGTGCCGCTCGCGCGCGGCGTCGGCCTGCTCTTGCGTCCATGCGTCCCAGCCCGTGCGCTCGCCCGTGACGGGCACCATCGCGATACAGTCGACCGGGCACGGCGGCACGCAGAGGTCGCAGCCGGTGCAGAGCGACGCCACGATCGTGTGCATCTGCTTCGGCGCGCCGACGATCGCGTCGACCGGGCACGCCTGCATGCACAGCGTGCAGCCGATGCACAGGTTTTCGTCGATGAACGCGACCGCACGCGGGTGCTCGGTGCCGTTTACGGGATTCAGCGGAATCACCGGCTTGCCGAGCAGGTTCGCGAGGCGCGCGATGCCTTCGGCGCCGCCGGGTGGGCACTGGTTGTAGTTCGCGTCGCCGGCGGCGATCGCCTCGGCGTACGGGCGGCAGCCGTTATAGCCGCACTTCGTGCATTGCGTCTGGGGAAGCAGATCTTCGATGCGATCCGCGAGTGTCTTGGAATCGGTCACGGTGACAACGGGCGCAATCGCGCCGAATGGCTCTCGGCCGCGTCGGACGCGGCCGGAAAGGTTTGCCAAACCCCGATTATCGCCGATTTCCCGCATTGCGCTGGACGCCTTCTGTGCGCATAATCGAACCGCTTTTTTGCAGGAGCGCAGCAGGAGGGCGACTGTACGCGGTACGCCCGTTCCAAGGCGGCCGGCGCCGATGCGGTGGGGTGCCGGTCCGGATCACGCGGCTCACACAGCAAAACGCCACATGAATCAGCCAAAAATCAAAAGAGATCCTGAAGGCACGCGCCGTCGCATCCTGATGGCGGCAGCCGAAGAGTTCGCGAGTGGAGGGCTGTTCGGCGCGCGCGTCGATCAGATCGCGCGGCGCGCCGAGACCAACGAGCGCATGCTCTATTACTACTTCGGCAGCAAGGAGCAGCTCTTCACCGCGGTGCTCGAACATGCGTTTTCCGCGCTGACCGAAGCCGAACGCGTGCTCGACCTCGATGGCGTGCCGCCCGTCGAAGCGGTCACGCGGCTCGCGCATTTCGTTTGGGACTACTACCGCGACCATCCCGAACTGCTGCGGCTCATCAACAACGAAAACCTCCACGAAGCGCGCTATCTGCACAAGTCGACGCGCATCCGCGAGATGATGTCGCCGATCGTCGCGATGCTCGGCAACGTACTGATGCGCGGCCAGAAGGCCGGGCTGTTCCGCGGCGACGTCGATCCGCTGCGCTTCTACGTGACGCTGTCGGGGCTCGGCTACTACATCGTGTCGAACCGCTTCACGCTGGCCGCGACGCTCGGCCGCGATTTCAGCGAAGCCGACGAGCGCGCGGAGATGGTCCGGATGAACACCGAAGTGCTGCTCGCGTATCTGCTACGGCGCTGAACGAGCGCCCGCGCGATCGGCTTGTCGACAAAAAAGCGCCGCCGTGCTTGCGCAGGGCGGCGCTTTTCTGTGAACGAGCCGCGCGTCAGGCGGCCTTGCGCGCGCGTACCGGCTTCGCGCGTGCGCCGCTCGCGCGCTTGGCCGCCGGTGCGGCCTTCGGCGACAGCGCGCCCGACGATTTCGCGCGCGCGCGTTTTGCGAGCGTGGCCGCAGCCTTCGCGGTTTCGCGCTGCGCCTGGCCGGCCGGGACGGCCGCGAGCGCGGGCGCCGATGCGGCCGGCGTGTCGGACGTGCCGGCCGTTGCGTCCGGGCGATCCTTCGCGCTGCCGTTCTTCGGCTCCGGCGCATGCTCGCGGATGAAGTCGCGCAATTGCGGGTAAATGATCGTGCGCCAGCGGCGGCCGGAGAAGATCCCGTAATGGCCGCACTTCTCGGCGGTCAGGCTGCGGCGCTGATCCTGCGGAATGCCCGTGCACAGCTCGTGCGCGACGTGCGTCTGGCCGCTGCCCGAGATGTCGTCGAGCTCGCCTTCGATCGTCATCAGCGCGGTGTGCTTGATGTCCTGCGGGCGCACGCGTTCGCCATTGACGTCCCACGTGCCTTCCGCGAGGCGGAATTCCTGGAACACGACGCGGATCGTCTCGAGGTAGTACTCGGCGGCCATGTCGAGCACGGCGTTGTATTCGTCGTAGAAGCGGCGGTGCGCTTCGGCGTCTTCCTCGTCGCCGCGCAGCAGGCTCTGATAGAAGTCCCAGTGCGATTGCGCGTGGCGCTCCGGATTCATCGCGACGAAGCCCGTGTGCTGCAGGAAGCCCGGATACACCTGACGGCCTTCGCCCGGATAGTTCGCCGGCACCGTATGGATCACGTTGTTCTCGAACCACGCGAGCGAATGCTGCGTCGCGAGCGAGTTCACCGAAGTGGGGCTGCGGCGCGCGTCGATCGGGCCGCCCATCATCGTCATCGTGAGCGGCGTGTCCTCGCCGCGGCTCGCCATCAGCGAGATCGCCGCGAGCACGGGCACCGTCGGCTGACAGACCGACACGACGTGCAGATTGCGTGCACCGATGTGGCGGATGAATTCCTGGATGTATTCGACGTAGTCGTGCAGATGGAACGGGCCGACCTCGACCGGCACCATCCGCGCGTCGATCCAGTCGGTGATGTAGACCTTGTGATCCTGCAGCAGCGTGCGCACGGTGTCGCGCAGCAGCGTCGAGTGGTGGCCCGACAGCGGCGCGCAGACCAGCACGACCGGTTCGTCCTTCAGCTGCGTGACCGCATCGGCATCGTCCGAATAGCGCTTGAAGCGCAGCAGCCGGCAGAACGGCTTCTCGACGATCGTCTGCTCGACGATCGGGATGTTGTGGCCATCCTTGACGATCTGATGAATGTTGAATTCGGGCTTCTCGTAATCCTTGCCGAGCCGGTACAGCAGCTCGTACGCGGCCGCCATGCGCGGCGCGCCGGGGATCAGCGAAAACGGACTCGACGGATTGGCGAAGGACTTCGACGCGGCCTGGGCCCAAGCCGTGAGCGGGCTCAGCATCGCCCGCTGGAATTCGTGCAGTTGGTAAAGCATGCAGACTACTCCCGCGTGGGGGACGGTGCGCAAGGGCGGCGTGGGGCGTCGCGGCGTGCCGTGTGGGTCATCGTCCGGCAATGTTGCAGTGCAGCCGGACAGTCGTGTCGATCATATCGGACAACGATCCGTGGTGCAATGCAACATTTCCCGGATTTTTCATCAAATTTTTGCGATTTGACGTTCTCTTACCATAGCACCGGCCGCGATCAGCGGCCCGTCGCGGCGGCCGGCGCCGGCTGTCCGGCCGCGCGCGCCATCGCCTCTTCGTGGTGCATCAGGTTCATCGCGGTATGCACCAGCGCGACGTGCGAGAACGCCTGCGGGAAATTGCCGACAAGCCGCCCCTCGACCGGGTCGTACTCTTCCGCGAGCAGCCCGAGGTCGTTCGACAGCGCGAGCAGGCGGCTGAACAGCCGATGCGCGTCGTCGATCCGGCCGAGCAGCGCGTAGTTGTCGACGAGCCAGAAACTGCACGCGAGAAACGTGCCTTCGCCGGGTGGCAGGCCGTCGTCGTACTCGGTCGTGCGGTAGCGCATCACGAGCCCGTCGTGCAGCAATTCCCGCTCGATCGCCTCCACCGTGCCGACGATGCGCGGATCCTCGGGCGGCAGGAAGCCGAGCAGCGGCATCAGCAGCACGCTCGCGTCGAGTTCGTCGCTGCCGTAGCTTTGCGCGAACGCCTGCTTGCCGTCGTGCCAGGCCTTCTCGCAGACGTCCGCATGGATGCGGTCGCGCAGCGCGCGCCAGCGCTCGAGCGAGCCCGGCAGGCGGAACATCTCCGCGGACTTGATCGCGCGGTCGAACGCGACCCATGCCATCACCTTCGAGAACGTGAAATGACGGCGGCCGCCGCGCGTTTCCCAGATTCCTTCGTCGGGTTCCTGCCAGATCTTCTCGAGATGATCGAGCAGCGCGCACTGCACCGACCACACCGTATCGTCGGCCTGCAGGCCGCCCACGCGCGCGAGATGCAGCGCGGCCATCACTTCGCCGAACACGTCGAGCTGCAGCTGGTTTGCGGCGCCGTTGCCGACGCGCACCGGCTTCGAATCCTGATAGCCGGGCAGCCAGTCGAGCTCCATCTCGGGCAACCGGCGCTCGCCCGCGATCCCGTACATGATTTGAATCTGCTCGGGCGATCCGGCCATCACGCGGCCGAGCCACGTGCGCCACGCACGCGCTTCGTCGTAGTAGCCGCCGCGCATCAGCGCGAGCAGCGTGATCGTCGCGTCGCGCAGCCAGCAGTAGCGGTAGTCCCAGTTGCGGTTGCCGCCGATCTTCTCGGGCAGCGACGTGGTGGGCGCGGCGACGATGCCGCCGGTCGGCTCGTACGCGAGCGCCTTCAGCGTGATCAGCGAACGGCGCACGGCGGCCGCATAGCGGCCGCGCACCTGGCAGCGGCCCGACCATTCGAGCCAGTAGTTCTCGGTGCGCGCGAGCATCGACAGCGGATCGCGCGCGGGCGGCAGCCGCAGATGCGAGGGCGCATAGCCGAGCGAGAACGGCACGCGCTCGTCGGCGCTTACCGTGAATTCCGCGAGCGTATGCAGGTTCTTGCCGGTGAGCGGTACCGGCGTGCGCAGCACGACCGTGTCGGGGCCGGCGATCGCCTTCATTCCGTCTTCGCGCGTGAGCTGCGTGACCCACGGGATCGAGAAGCCATAGTCGAAGCGCAGCACGAGTTCCATCCGCATCTTCATCGTGCCGCGCCGGCCGACGACGATGCGCACGAGCTCGGACCAGCCGTTGCCGGGCGGCATGAAATCGACGACGGTCACGGCGCCGTCCGCGCTTTCGTAATCGGTTTCGAGAATCAGCGTGTCGCCGCGATAGCGGCGTGTCGTATGCGTAATCGCGACGTCGGCGGCCGGCCCGATCAGCCAGCGACCGTGCTCGGGTGTGCCGACGAGCGCCGCGAAGCAGGCGCCCGAGTCGAACCGGGGCCAGCACAGCCAGTCGACGGAGCCGTCTTTTGCGATCAGCGCGGCCGTGTGGCCGTCGCCGACGAGGGCATAGTCTTCGATCAGGGCGGGCATGGGCGGGCAAATCCTTGTTTCGGGTTCACAATGCGGGCCGCGGACGGACAGCTTCACGCGCTGGCGCCGCGCCCCGTATACTCGATCGAAGGCGGAGCGCATGACGGCCGGCGTTTCGTCCTATCTCAACACTTGAAGCGACTCGATGCAAGGAGGATTCAATGCCCAACCGTTTACGCGAGCGTGACGCACACGCTTCGACACGAGGGTTCCCGCTTAGGCTCGCTCACTGGATGAAAGGTTTCGCGTTCGTGCTTTCCCTGTCCGCGACCCATGCATTCGCGCAGCAATCGCCGGCACCGGCCGACGGCGTCTACAACCTGCTCGTCGGCACCTACACCGACACCGGCAGCGACGGCATCTACGTGTACCGCTTCGATACGAGCACCGGTAGTGTCGCACCGGTATCGTCGGCGAAGACGGTGAACCCGTCGTATCTGTTGCCGAGCCGCGACGGTCGCGTCGTCTATGCGGTCAACGAACTGCCCGGCGATAACGGGCCCGCGACGCAGCGCGGCGGCATCAGCGCCTTCCGTTTCGATGCGAAGACGGGTGCGCTCACGTTCATCGACCGCGTTTCGTCAGAGGGGAACGATCCTTGCTATTTGAGTCTGTCGCCCGACGGCAAGTATCTGGTGACGGCCAACTATTCGGTCGCGGCCGATCCGGGCGGCAGCTTCGCGCTGTTTCCGGTCCGCGACGACGGCGGCGTCGCGCCGGCCGTGCTCAGCGTGCACCACGAAGGGAAGGGGCCCGTCAGAGGGCGGCAGGACAACGCGCACGTCCACTCGACGGTGTTCTCGCCCGACGGCCGCTATCTGTTCGTGCAGGATCTCGGTCTCGACAAGATCTACGGCTATCGCTACACGGTCGACGGCAGCCGCGGGCTGATCAGCCCGACCGACACGCGCTATACGCCGCTGAAGGCCGGCGCGGGGCCGCGCCATCTCGTATTCAGTGCCGACGGCCGGTTCGCGTACGTGACGAGCGAGCTGAACGCGTCGGTCGAGGTGTTCGGCTATCACGACGGGAAGCTCACGCCGATCGAGACCGTGTCGATGATCGCGCCCGGCTTCAAGGGCAAGGTCGGCGGCGGCGCGATCCACCTGTCGCCGGACGGCCGCTTCCTGTACGTGAGCAACCGCGGCGACGCGAACGAGATCGTGATCTACGCGGTGAACCAGGCCGACGGCCGGCTGAAGACCGTCGGTCGCCAGTCGAGCCTCGGCCGGACGCCGCGCGAATTCCTGATCGATCCGACCGGCAAATGGCTGATCGTCGGCAACCAGGACAGCGACACGTTCTACGTGTTCGGCCGCGACGTCGGCAGCGGGCAACTCGCTGCGAATCCGCGCAAGGTGGCGGTCGGCAAGCCGGTCGATTTCAAGCTCGTACCGGTGCAGTAACAACGAACAAGGGCGCTCGCGGCGCCCTTGTTGCTTTCGTGCGGCCGGCCGCGCACCTGGCACGCGCGGCGCAGCCGGCGGTTGCGGCCGAAACGGTCAGTCGGCCGCGGCCGGCACCAGTACCTCGCGGCTGCCGTTGATGCCCATCGCCGACACGAGCCCGGCCGCTTCCATCTGCTCGACGAGCCGCGCCGCGCGGTTGTAGCCGATGCGCAGCTGACGCTGCACCGACGAGATCGACGCGCGCCGCGTGCGCACGACGAACGCGACCGCTTCGTCGTAGAGCGGATCGGCTTCCGCATCGGGCGCTTCGCCGAACAGGTCCTGCGTCGCGCCGTCGGCGGCCGGGCCGTCGAGAATCCCTTCCTCGTACTGCGGCTCGCCGAACTGCTTCAGATATTCGACGATCCGGTGCACTTCCTCGTCGGCGACGAACGCGCCGTGCACGCGTTGCGGATAGCCGGTGCCGGGCGGCAGGAACAGCATGTCGCCCTGACCGAGCAGCGATTCGGCGCCCATCTGGTCGAGGATCGTGCGCGAGTCGATCTTCGACGAGACCTGGAACGCGACGCGCGTCGGGATGTTCGCCTTGATCAGCCCGGTGATCACGTCGACGGACGGACGCTGCGTCGCGAGAATCAGATGGATGCCGGCCGCGCGCGCCTTCTGCGCGAGACGCGCGATCAGCTCCTCGATCTTCTTGCCGGCCACCATCATCAGGTCGGCGAGCTCGTCGATCACGACGACGATCAGCGGCAGCGTCGACAACGGTTCGGGATCGTCCGGCGTCAGCGAGAACGGGTTGCCGATCTTCTTTTCCTTCGCCTCGGCGTCGCGGATCTTCTGGTTGAAGCCCGCGAGATTGCGCACGCCGACCGCCGACATCAGCCGATAGCGCTTCTCCATTTCGCCGACGCACCAGTTCAGCGCGTTCGCGGCGAGCTTCATGTCGGTGACGACCGGCGCGAGCAGGTGCGGGATGCCTTCGTAGACCGACAGTTCGAGCATCTTCGGATCGATCATGATCAGCCGCACGTCGTCGGGTGTCGCCTTGTACAGCAGCGACAGGATCATCGCGTTGATCGCGACCGACTTGCCCGAACCGGTGGTGCCCGCAACGAGCATGTGCGGCGCCTTCGCGAGATCCGTGACGACCGGATGGCCGGTGATGTCCTTGCCCATCGCGATCGTCAGCTGCGACGTCGAGTGCTGGTACTGGCGCGACTCGAGAATCTCGGACAGGCGGATCATCTGGCGCTTCGCGTTCGGCAGTTCGAGACCCATGCAGGTCTTGCCGGGGATCGTCTCGACGACGCGGATCGACGTCAGGCCGAGGCCGCGCGACAGATCCTTCATCAGGCCGACGATCTGGCTGCCGCGCACGCCGAGCGCGGGCTCGATCTCGAAGCGCGTGATCACCGGGCCCGCCGACGCGCCGACGACCGTGACCGGCACCTTGAATTCCTGCAGCCGCTGTTCGATCACCTGGCCCGTCTGCGCGAGATGTTCGTCGGTGATCGGTTCGATCTCGTCGGATGCCGGTTCGAGCAGGTCGAGCGTCGGCAGTTCGACGCTGAACGACGCGGGCGCGTGGAATTCGAACGCGTTCGGACGCGGCTGGCGGGCGGGCGCGGTCGTAGCCGGTTGCGCGGCGGTATCGGCGGCCGGGGCGGCCGGTTCTGCGGCGGGCGCGGCGCCGGATGTGGGCCACGATGGCGGCGCGGAGGCGACGCTCGGCGGGACCGTCGCGATGCCGGAAACCGTCGCGGCAGGGGCGGCCGGCGGGGTTGCCGCGGTAGCGGGTGTGGCCGGCGCCGTGGTCGTGGCCGAAATCATCGCGGCCGGTGTGGTTGCGGTTGGCTGCTGTGACGTCGAGGACGGTGCGGACGACGGAGCCGCGGTGCTCGTGGCGGTCCAGTTCGTCTGGGGCGTCGGATTCGTCGTGGCCGGCGCGTTCGTCGGGTTCGGCGACGGCGCAGTTACGCCGACCGTGGTCGCGAACGTCGTCGGTGCAGACGGTGCCGTGACGGTGGCAAGCGTCGACGGCGTTGCCGGTGCGGTTGCCGGCGCATTCGCGGCAAACGCCGCGAATGCAGCGGTCGTGGGCGGTGCGGCGGTGGTGGCAGCAGCAGAAGACGAAATCGACGCGGCCGGCATGCGCGGCGATGCCGGTTCGGCGATGCTCGCGGTGTCCGCGGCGGCGCCGCCGACAGCAACGCGCGTGTTGCCAATGCCGAAAGCGGGTGCCGGTGCGGGCATCGGCGCAGACGGGCTCGCGCTAGTCGTTACCGATGCGGCACCCGCCGGCGGCGTAGCTGACACAGACGTCGGAGCGGACGGGCTTGCCGTCGTCGTGACCGATGCGGCAGCGGCGGATGGCGTAGCCGGCACAGGCGTCGGAGCGGACGCGCTCGCCGTAGTCGTCAACGATGCGGCGGCGCCGGACGGGATAACGGACGCAGGCGTCGCAGTGGACGGGCTCGCGGTAGTCATCCCCGATGCAGTAGTGGCGGACGGCATAGCCGACACGGGCACCGGAGCGGAAGGGCTCGCGGTAGTGGTCACCGGTACGGCACCGGCAGACGGCGTAGCCGACGCAGGCACCGGAGCGGAAGGGCTCGCCGTAGTCGTCACCGATGCGGCACTAGCGGACGACATAGCCGCAGCAGCCGTCGGTGCGACGGACGGCGTGCCCTCGACGGCAGCCGTTGTTGCCGCGGGTGCGGGTGTCGTCGTGACGGCGGCCGGCATGTCGAAGCGGCTGCTCGACGGTGCGGTCGCGGCCAGTGAGGCGATCGGACTCTGCGGAGCGGCTGCGGCCGACGCGGTTCTGCCAAACTGCTCGCTCTGCTGTGCCGTAGCGGCACGCGACAACGACTGCGTGATCGGGGGCTGAGATGCGGTCGGGCTCGACGTTGCGGGCGTTGTCGATGTCGCAGACGGTGCCGACACCGCGGCCGACGCGAACGGCTTCATCGGCGTCGATGCAAGCGGTGCGCTCGGAACCGGTTGAGCGGCGGTTGCCGAGCCGATCTGTGTGGGTATCGGCACCGACGTCGGCGCAACCGCATCTTCCGCATTGACCGCCGTGCTGGTCGCGGCCTCGACGTCGTTCAATGCCGAAGTCGCGACGACGGCAGAAGCGGCCGTTTGCGCATCATCATGCGGCACGACGACCGGTGCGGATGCAACGGGCGCGGTGCCGGACACGATATCGCCAGACGGCGGCAACGAAGCGGATGCAGGCGTTGCCGCCGCGGTCGACGCAGGTTTCGCCGCGACGGTTGCCGCCGCCTCCCGCGGAGCGCTTGCGGGGCCGACCGTCGAAGCGGCTGCCGTTACCGGCACCGTCGCCGCGACCGCTTGTGGATCGAGCGTCACCGGCGGCGATGCTGCATTGCTCGCGGAAGCGGGAAGGGGAGCGCTCGGTTCGGCATCATGCTGCGCGGCGGCGGCGCCCGAGGGCGCAATTGACGCTTGCACCGCGCCAACTTGCGGTGCGGACTGCGTTTCGGCCGTGCTCTTGTCGTCGATCGCCGAAGTCGATGCAGAGACCGTATCGACGCGGGCCGTGTCGCTTGCCGGCGCGGCGGCAAGCGCGGATGTCTGCGGCTCGGTCGCGGCGATTGTGCCGATCCCGTCTGCGACGCCGGGCGCCAGAGCCGCCGAGCTGCCGATCGACGTACCGACGGCCGCAGCCCGCTGTGCAACGAAATCTTCCCACGGCGCGAGTTCGATCGGCGCGTCTTCCGGCCGGGCAGACGCGCTAGCGATTGCCGAAGCGACCTGCGCGGCCTCGATCTGCGGCGTTTCATCGTCCGCATGCGGCGCCGCGGACGCACGAGCGTCGCTCGTGTGGTTTGCGGACGCGTCGTACCCGGCTTCTGCGCGCGCTTCGACGTCGGTATCGTCCGTGGAAGCGAGGGGAGCCGGCGCGACATCGACAAATGCGGGCAGTACGATTGGCGCGTTGTCGTCGTGTGCGGTTGCCGCCGTGTCGTGCTCGATGGCAGGGGCGACCAGCGGCGCGACGTCGTCCGTCACCGTCGATGTACCGGCACCCGATGCGGCCGACGGCCCAGGCGCAGCAACGCCCGCGGCCGCGCTTGCGTTGGCAACCCCAATCACTCCCGCCGCAGTCGCCGCCGTGCGCGCAGCATCTGCCGACGCCGCGGCGCCGGCCAGCGTCGCCCACTGCGCGGTGCTGGCTTCGATCGAGCGCAGCGTTTCATGCACGCTCGGAGCCGGCGTGATCGGCGCGGCCGGCTTGTCGGCCCACGCATAGAGCGGCGCGCGTTTCTGCGGCGGCGCCGCCACGCGACGGCGCGACGCATCCGCGGACGCGCCGATGCCCGCGGTTCCGCCGGCGGGACGCGCGAGCGGACGCGCCGGCGCGGGCGCGGCAGCGCGCGGCGCGACGGTTGCACGCGGCGCGGCCGGCTGACGGAGTGCGGCGGCCGGGCGCACGGCCGTCGGACGCGGCCGCATCGGCTCGAAGCCGGCCGGCAGCGGTGCCGGGTCAGGACGCGGCTGCGCATTCGCGGCGGCGCGCGCGAGGCTCGCGGTGCTGCCGATCGTCGGCGGCGGCATTGCGCCGGGCGCCGGCGGCGCGGGCGGCACCGGCATCCGCGTGCCGGACGCGGGCTTCAGCCAGCCCGACGGCGCGACGGGCTCCACCGGCGGGCGCGGCACCGGCTTGCTGCGCGGTTTCGGCCGCGCCTGCGGGTCGGGCTTCCACAGCGTCGGACGCGCATAGCGGCCGTTCTGCCGCGGCGCCATCGGATTGACGGTATGCGCGGTGGTCGGCTGCACGATGTCGTCGTCGCGATACAGCGCGCTGCGCGGCAGGTCCGCGATGCCGTGCGCATCGTCGTCGCCGGTGTCGCGCGCCAGCTTCACGCCGAACGACGTGTCGACCCAGGCGGCGAACCGGCGCCAGCCGATGCCGGTGAGCCACGGCAGCCCGGCGAACAGCAGCACGACCATCGCGACCGGCGTGCCGATCGGGCCGAGCACGTGCGCGAAGCCGCCCGCGAACGCATGGCCGAGCGCGTTCGTGTCGGGACCGGACAGCGCGCTCGTCAGCGTGCAGCTCGCGACGAATACGGCCGCAAAGCCGAGCCACAGGCGAATCGAGCCGGGGCCGGCGAGGCCGCCGCCGCCAGGCAGCATCGCCTGCACGAGACGCCAGAAGAGGAGGAGGAACCAGACGGCGGAGATGCCGAACCAGCCGAAAACAACCGTGTGCATGCTTTGAAACGAAGTAAGGCGGGGAGCGCGATGCGCGACCCGCCGAGTTTAACCGGCCGACGACCCGGACAAGGACCAACAGGACACCCGGACAGCGCGGCGCGAATCCGCCGCGCGACCGGTCATGCGGACGATGCGCGCGGAGAAAGGCGGCCGGTCGGCCATCTCCGCGCGCGACGTCATTGACCGCGGCGCGTGAACGTCAGCGTGTCGCCGGCTTCGGTCACGATCTGCAACTGCTGCGGCGCGCGCATCAGCACGCCGGTCTTCGCGATGTGCGCGAGCGCATCGAGGTACGCGCGTTCGAGCTGGCCGCCGAGCGTGTTCGGACAGGCCATCCGCGTACCGGCGAGCGGCCCGAAGCTCAGCAGCCCGTTCTTCACGTTGTACGGACCCATGTAGCGGTTGCAGCCCGAAAACCCGCTCGCATGCCGAACGCCCGATTGCGTCGACAGCTGAAGCTTGATCGGCTCGCCGTTGTCGCCGTGCGGAATCGCGCGCGGCGTGCCGTCCGCGTTCTGCCAGCGCGTCAGCTCCCAGCTCGTGTCGTCGAGCAGCTGGACCGCGGCGGGGTTGTACGGATCGGGTGCGGGGGCGGCGGAATCGGGGTGGGTCGGCATCGCGCAGGCGGCGAGAAGCGTGGCAAGGGTCAACGCGCAGAGCGGCGCGCGCAGCGGGCGAAGCAGGCCGGCGCGTGCGCGTGCGGTGGCGGACGGGTGGAACATGGGCCTCGTGCCTCATCGGATTCTGAACAAGGCGTAAGAGTAACGCACCCGCGCCGCGCGAGGCGAGCCGACACGCGGCGCGCGAAAACGTTCGCGGCCCGGCCGCGCGCCGCATCCGACGGCGGCGAAGCGCGCGAACCGGCCCGGCCCGCGTGTTAACATCGGAGCCGTTTTCGTCCTCCACCAGAAGCGGGAAATCACATGCAGATCGGTCAGCGGCTCGGTACGCCGCTTTCGCCGTCGGCCACGCGCGTCATGCTGCTCGGCGCCGGCGAGCTTGGCAAGGAAGTCGTCATCGCGTTGCAGCGACTCGGCGTCGAAGTCATCGCGGTCGACCGTTACCCGGATGCGCCGGGCCATCAGGTCGCGCACCGCGCCCACGTGATCGACATGACGGACGGCGCCGCGCTGCGCGCGCTCGTCGAGGCCGAGCGTCCGCACCTGATCGTGCCGGAGATCGAGGCGATCGCGACCGACGCGCTCGCGCAGATCGAGGCGGCCGGGCTTGCCGAAGTGATCCCGACCGCGCGCGCGACGCAATTGACGATGAATCGCGAAGGCATTCGCCGGCTCGCGGCCGAAACGCTCGGGCTGCCGACGTCGCCGTATGCATTCGCCGAGTCGTTCGACGAGTTCGCGGCCGCGGTCGCGCAGATCGGCATGCCGTGCGTCGTGAAGCCCGTGATGTCGTCGTCGGGCAAGGGGCAGTCGGTCGTACGGACCGAAGCCGACGTGAAGCCCGCGTGGGACTACGCGATGGCGGGCGGTCGCGTGAATCACGGTCGCGTGATCGTCGAGGGCTTCATCGACTTCGAATACGAAATCACGCAGCTGACCGTGCGCGCGATCGATCCTGTCACGCTCGACACGCGCACGTGGTTCTGCGAGCCGATCGGCCATGTGCAGGTCGCGGGCGATTACGTCGAATCGTGGCAGCCGCAGCCGATGCGCGCGGCGGCGCTCGAGAAATCGCGCGAGATCGCGCACAAGGTCACCGAGGCGCTCGGCGGGCGCGGGCTGTTCGGCGTCGAGCTGTTCGTGCGCGGCGACGAAGTGTGGTTCTCGGAAGTGAGCCCGCGGCCGCACGATACGGGGCTCGTCACGCTCGCATCGCAGCGCCAGTCGGAGTTCGAATTGCACGCGCGCGCGATTCTCGGGCTGCCGGTCGACGCGACGCTCGGTTCGCCGGCCGCATCGGCCGTGATCTACGGCGGGCTCGACGCGCGCGGGATTGCCTTCGAAGGCGTGCGCGACGCGCTCGCGGTGCCGGGCGCCGATCTGCGGCTGTTCGGCAAGCCGGAAAGCTTCACGAAACGGCGCATGGGCGTCGCGCTCGCGACGGGCGCGAACGTCGACGAAGCGCGCGAGCGCGCCAAACGTGCGGCCGCGGCCGTCCGGCCCGTAGCGGGCAACTGATCAACCGGGAGTGCGCCATGGCGCCGATCTGGATGCGTATCGCAAAACTGGCCGCCGCAGCGGCGCTTGCGGCGGGCCTTGCCGGCTGCGGGCTGGCCGCCGCGCCGTGCCGCATCGCCTCGGCCGGGCTCAAGATCGTACCGGTCGTCGGCCACGTCGCCGCGGCGCCGACCGACGCATGCGCCGACGTGATCGATCCGTGACCCGTGCAGACAGCGCACTGCCCATAACCGACAACGACAAGCCGCGCGCCGGCGAGGCGCGCATTTTCATTCGTCTTCCGAGAGGACCTGCATGATTCGTCAAACCGTCGCCGCGCTCGCGCTGGCCGGCCTTACCGTTTCCGTCGCGCATGCGGCGCAGCTGACCATCGAGGAAATCGACGCCGATGCGCGCCAGACGGTCGCGTATCAGTGCGCGAACCAGCCGCAGCCGGTGCGCGTGTCGTACTGGCTCGCGGGCAACGGCCAGAGCTTCGCGCTCGTGCCCGTGAACGGACAGCGGCTGCTGTTCGTCGATACCGTGTCGGCGTCGGGCGTGCGCTATCAGGCCGGCCGCTATACGTGGTGGACGAAGGGCAAGGAAGCGACGCTGCGCGACGAAATCGCCGACGAGAAATCGCCGCCGCTGCTCGCGGACTGCGTGCAGGTCGACAAGAAGAAAAAGCGCAAGGGCTGAGCGGCGACCGAGCGGCGCGAAAGCGCGCCGGGTCCGGCCGGATTGCGACTCAATCAGGGCTCGAACGCTGCGCCGGACGCGGGTCGCCCTCCGTCTGCGAAGCCGCCACAGGCATGCGGCGAACCGCCGTGGCGGCCGTTCGCGGCGTTGTCACGGACAGACGGCCGCACGGTGCTACAATACGGCCCTTTCCGCCGGCATTCGCGCCGAACGGAGTCCGCACGGCCTGGCGTCCGACGTTCGCATCGAACCGGTCCCAAGCGCCAGAGCGGCGCCGCGCGGCGCGCCGCGGCTCCGTCTACTTCCGAAATGTGATGAGCGCAGGCCCGGCCGGCCTGACGCGCGATGTCCCCGCCGCGCCTTTTGAGCGAAACGCCACCATGTCCGATTCTGTCGCCAAGCCTGTCGACGCCACCTTCGATCAATTCGGCCTTGCCGCCGATATCCTGAAAGCCATTGCGGAGCAGGGCTATACGACGCCGACGCCGATCCAGGCGCAGGCCATTCCGGTCGTGCTCGCCGGCCGCGACGTCATGGGCGCCGCGCAAACGGGCACCGGCAAGACCGCGAGCTTCTCGCTGCCGATCATCCAGCGTCTGCTGCCGCAGGCGAACACGAGCGCGTCGCCCGCGCGCCACCCCGTGCGTGCGCTGATCCTCACGCCGACGCGCGAACTCGCCGACCAGGTCGCCGCGAACGTGCACGCATACGCCAAGCACACGCCGCTGCGCAGCGCGGTCGTGTTCGGCGGCGTCGACATGAACCCGCAGATGGCGGAACTGCGCCGCGGCGTCGAGATCCTGATCGCGACGCCGGGCCGTCTGCTCGACCACGTGCAGCAAAAGACCGCGAACCTCGGCCAGGTACAGATTCTCGTGCTCGATGAAGCGGACCGGATGCTCGACATGGGCTTTCTGCCCGACCTGCAGCGCATCCTGAACCTGCTGCCGAAGGAGCGTCAGACGCTGCTGTTCTCGGCGACGTTCTCGCCCGAAATCAAGAAGCTTGCGTCGACGTACCTGCGCAACCCGCAGACGATCGAAGTCGCGCGCAGCAACTCGACGAACGCGAACGTCACGCAGATCGTCTACGACGTCGCCGAAGGCGACAAGCAGGCGGCGGTCGTGCAACTGCTGCGCGATCGCGGCCTCAAGCAGGTGATCGTATTCTGCAACAGCAAGATCGGCGCGAGCCGGCTCGCGCGTCAGCTCGAACGCGACGGCGTGGTCGCATCGGCGATCCACGGCGACAAGTCGCAGCTCGAGCGGATGCAGGCGCTCGACGCGTTCAAGCGCGGCGAGATCGAGGCGCTCGTCGCGACCGACGTGGCCGCGCGCGGTCTCGACATCGCGGAACTGCCGGCCGTGATCAACTTCGATCTGCCGTTCAACGCGGAAGACTACGTGCACCGGATCGGCCGCACGGGCCGTGCGGGCGCGACCGGCGACGCGCTGTCGCTGTGCAGCCCGAACGAGCGCAAGCAGCTCGCCGATATCGAGAAGCTGATCAAGCGTCCGCTCGAGATGCAGACGCTCGTGCTCGACAAGCCGGCGCGCCATCGTCATGAAGAGCGCGGCGGTGAACGCGGCGGCGAGCGCGGCGGGCGGCGCGATCGCGACGAGCATCGCGGCGCGTCGGGCCGCCGGTCGCCCGGTGCGGAGCGTGGGCATCATCGCCGCCACGAGCCGCCGGTCGACGATTTCTTCCTCAAGCCGTACGAGCCGTCGGCGCCGGCCAAGCAGGCCGAAGACGCGAAGCCGGCGCAGCCCGAGAAGAAGACGCCGAAGCGTCAGGTTGCCGCGTTGCTCGGCGGGTTCGGCATGCCGCGCAAGCCGACGAGCTGAAGCACGCGCTGAAGCGGTGCGCCGGTCGCGGATCGGCGCAGCGTGTGGAACGGAACCCCGGCGGGCGCATGCGACTTGGCATGCGCCCGTTTTTGTTGGGCATTCGGGGCTGGAGCGGCACGCGCGGCGGTGCGATGCCGTGCCGCGTGGCGTATAGGCTTGCGCGTCGCAAGCGCGCCGGGCGCTCGCTCGGCGTAGCGACCGTTATTGCGCGCGCGGCCCGAACCGGCGCGCCCATGCGTCGGTCGCTGCTGCGTAGAACGCATCGAGCGTCGTACCGGGCAGCGGGCGATCGGGCGTGCCGAGCCCGAGATGCGTGGCAGCCGCCTGCAGTGGCGGCAGCGGATCGTCGCGTTCGAGCGCTGCAGCGCCCGTTTGCTTGCTGAGCTTTTCGCCGTTCGCGTCGACGACGACCGGAACGTGCAGGTACGCGGGTGTCGGCACGCCGAGACAGCGCTGCAGATAGATCTGCCGGGCCGTCGAATCGAGCAGGTCGGCGCCGCGCACGACATGCGTGATGCCGGCGTCGGCATCGTCGACGACGACCGCCAGCTGATACGCCCATTGCCCGTCCGCGCGCTTCAGCACGAAATCGCCGACTTCGGTCGCGAGGTTCTGCGATTGCGCACGTTGCCAGCGATCGTCGAACGCGACGATCGCGGCATCGCCGTCCGGCACGCGCAGGCGCCAGGCGCGCGCCGGCTTGCCGCGCAGGCCCGTGCGGCACGTGCCGGGATACGCGAGCGTCGTGTGGCGCTCGTGCGCGGCGCGCAGCGAATCGGCGATTTCCTTGCGCGTGCAGCCGCACGGATAGACGAGGCCGGCGGCGACGAGCCGCTCGAACGCGGCCGCATACGCGGCTTCGCGCGTGCTCTGCCACACGGGCGGCTCGTCCGGCGTCATCCCGAAATGCGCGAGCGTCGCGAGGATGTCGTCAGCCGCGCCGGGGACCGTGCGCGGCCCGTCGATGTCCTCGATCCGCACGAGCCACGCGCCGCCGTGCGCGCGCGCATCGAGCCAGCTCGCGAGCGCGCCGACGAGCGAGCCGAAATGCAGCGGACCGGTGGGCGACGGCGCGAAGCGGCCGCGATAGCCGTTCATCGGCAGTGCGCGTGGCGCGCGCTTACGCCGCCGCGTCGGCCGTGTGCGCGCAGGCCGGGCACGACTTGCCGGGCACGTAGCTCGGCGACTGCTGCGCCTCGGGTGTGACCACGGCGCGGCACGCGAAGCAGGTGACGTCGCCGGCCGGCTGCAGTTCCGGCGTCAGCGCGGTGCGATAGTCGAACACGAAGCAGTCGCCGTGATAGTGCGCGCCGCCGACTTCCTCGAAGTACTTCAGGATGCCGCCTTCGAGCTGATACACGTTGTCGATGCCGATTTCCTTCATGTGGATCGCGGCCTTCTCGCAACGGATGCCGCCGGTGCAGAACGACACGACCGTCTTGCCTTCGAGGTCGGCGCGGTGCGCGTCGATCACGTCGGGAAACTCGCTGAACTTGCCGATCCGGTAGTCGAGCGCGCCGTCGAACGTGCCGACGTCGACTTCGAACGCGTTGCGCGTGTCGAGCATCACGACCGGCCGGCCGTTGTCGTCGTGACCGCGATCGAGCCACGTCTTCAGCGTGCGCGCGTCGACCGACGGCGCGCGGCCGAGCTCCGGCTTGATCGCGGGCTTCTTCATCGTGATGATTTCGCGCTTCAGGCGCACGAGCATCCGGCGGAACGGCTGCGAGTCGGACAGGCTTTCCTTGAACTGCAGCGTCGCGAACTTCCCTTCGAACAGCGGATCGTGGCGGATGTAGTCGATGAACGCGTCGGTCGCTTCGCGCGTGCCGGCGACGAACAGGTTGATGCCCTCCGGGGCGAGCAGGATCGTGCCGCGCAGGCCGAGTTCGTTGCAGCGCGCGGTGACGAGCGGACGCCATTGCTCGTTCGCGTCGAGCGACACGAAGTGATAGGCGGCGAGGTTGACGATGGTCATGGTGGTCGGACGGTAAAACGGCCGCGACCGTGCGAGCGCACGGTGGCCCGCAAAAAAGGGTGCGAAGCCGGGCGGAGATTCGAAAACCCGTATTATCCCGCAAACCGCGTCGTCGCCGACACCCGGCCGAACGGCCAGGCCGCGACGGCGCGCCGCAGGCATCGGCCGAACGGCCGGCACGGGGGATTTTTTGGGCAGCCTGCGCGGCGACGCGGCTACAATAGCGCCCATGTCAGATCCTCGCTTCGTCCATCTCCGCGTTCACTCCGAATTCTCGATTGCCGACGGCATCGTGCGTCTCGACGACATCGTCAAGGCGGCGGCCGCCGACGGTCAGGGCGCGCTCGCGCTGACCGATCTCGGCAACGCATTCGGTCTCGTCCGTTTTTACAAGGAAGCCCGCAGCAAGGGCGTGAAGCCGATTGCCGGCTGCGATGTCTGGATCACGAATCCGGACGATCGCGACAAACCGTCGCGCCTGCTGCTGCTCGTGAAGAACAAGCGCGGCTACCTGAATCTGTGCGAGCTGCTGTCGAAGGCGTGGCTCACGAACCAGTACCGCGGCCGCGCGGAGCTCGACGCGAGCTGGCTCGAGGGCGAGCTGTCCGAAGGGCTGCTCGCGCTGTCGGGCGCGCAGCAGGGCGACATCGGCCTCGCGCTCGCGGCCGGCAACGAGGAAGCCGCGCGCCGCCATGCGCAGCGCTGGGCCAAGGTGTTCCCCGGCGGCTTCTATATCGAACTGCAGCGCTACGGGCAGCCGGGCGCGGAGGCGTACATCCAGCAGGCCGCGACGCTCGCCGCGTCGCTGAAGCTGCCGGTCGTCGCGACGCATCCGACGCAGTTCATGACCGACGACGATTTCACCGCGCACGAGGCGCGCGTGTGCATTTCGGAAGGCGACATCCTCGCGAACCCGCGCCGCCAGAAGCGTTTCACGACCGAGCAGTATTTCCGCACGCAGGACGAAATGGTCGCGCTGTTCGCCGATCTGCCGTCCGCGATCGCGAACACGGTCGAGATCGCGAAGCGCTGCAACCTGACGCTCGAGCTCGGCAAGCCGAAGCTGCCGCTGTTCCCGACGCCGGACGGCATGTCGCTCGACGACTACCTGATCCAGCTGTCGAAGGAGGGGCTCGAAAAGCGTCTCGTGCAGCTGTATCCGGACGAGGCGGAGCGCGACGCGCAGCGCGACACGTATTACAAGCGGCTCGAATTCGAGTGCGGGACCATCACGAAGATGGGCTTTCCCGGCTACTTCCTGATCGTTGCGGACTTCATCAACTGGGCGAAGAACAACGGCGTGCCGGTCGGCCCCGGCCGCGGTTCGGGCGCCGGTTCGCTGGTGGCCTACGCGCTCGGCATTACCGATCTCGATCCGCTGCGCTACAACCTGCTGTTCGAGCGTTTCCTGAACCCCGAGCGCGTGTCGATGCCCGACTTCGACATCGACTTCTGCCAGCACGGGCGCGATCGCGTGATCCAGTACGTGAAGGACAAGTACGGCGCGGACGCCGTGTCGCAGATCGCCACCTTCGGCACGATGGCCGCGAAGGCGGCCGTGCGCGACATCGGCCGCGTGCTCGACCTCGGCTACATGTTCACCGACGGCGTCGCGAAGCTGATTCCGTTCAAGCCCGGCAAGCACGTGACGATTGCCGACGCGATGAAGGAAGAGCCGCAGCTGCAGGAGCGCTACGACAACGAGGACGAGGTGCACCAGCTGCTCGACCTCGCGCAGCGCGTCGAGGGCCTGACGCGCAACGTCGGGATGCACGCGGGCGGCGTGCTGATCGCGCCCGGCAAGCTGACCGATTTCTGTCCGCTCTACACGCAGGGCGACGACGGCGGCGTCGTGAGCCAGTACGACAAGGACGACGTCGAAGCCGTCGGCCTCGTGAAGTTCGACTTTCTGGGCCTCACCACGCTGACGATTCTCGACTGGGCCGAGCGCTACATCCGCCGTCTCGACCCGTCGAAGGCCGACTGGTCGCTGTCGCAGGTGCCGCTCGACGATCCCGCTTCGTTCCAGATCCTCAAGAAGGCGAACACGGTCGCCGTGTTCCAGCTGGAAAGCCGCGGCATGCAGGGGATGCTGAAGGATGCGCAGCCCGACCGCTTCGAGGACATCATCGCGCTCGTGTCGTTGTACCGTCCGGGCCCGATGGATCTGATTCCGAGCTTCTGCGCGCGCAAGCACGGGCGCGAGAAGGTCGACTATCCGGATCCGCGCGTCGAACCCGTCCTGAAAGAGACCTACGGGATCATGGTCTATCAGGAGCAGGTGATGCAGATGGCGCAGATCATCGGCGGCTACTCGCTCGGCGGCGCGGACTTGCTGCGTCGTGCGATGGGCAAGAAGAAGCCCGAGGAGATGGTCAAGCACCGCGAGATCTTCGCCGAAGGTGCGGCGAAGAACGGGCTGTCGCGCGAGAAGTCCGACGAGATCTTCGACCTGATGGAGAAGTTCGCGGGCTACGGCTTCAACAAGTCGCACGCGGCCGCGTACGCGCTGCTCGCGTATTACACCGCGTGGCTGAAGGCGCACCATCCGGCCGAATTCATGGCGGCCAACATGACGCTCGCGATGGACGACACCGACAAGGTGAAGATCCTGTTCGACGACTGCATCATGAACAACCTCGTCGTGCTGCCGCCCGACATCAACCAGTCGCACTACCGGTTCGAGCCCGTCGCGGAGCCCGACGGCAAGCGTTCGCGCACGATCCGCTACGGTCTCGGCGCGGTGAAGGGCAGCGGCCAGAACGCGATCGAGGAGATCCTGCGTGCGCGCGAAGAAAAGCCGTTTACCGACCTGTTCGATTTCTGCGAGCGCATCGATCGCCGGATCGTGAACCGTCGCACGGTCGAGGCGCTGATCCGCGCCGGCGCGTTCGATTCGCTGAACGCGAATCGCGCGCAGCTGCTCGCGTCGGTGCCGCTCGCGATGGAAGCCGCCGAACAGGCCGAGGCGAACGCGCTGCAGGCCGGGCTGTTCGACATGGGCGCCGAATCGCCGCATGCGCACGCGCTCGTCGACGAGCCCGCATGGGACGACAAGCGCCGGCTGCAGGAAGAAAAGGGCGCGCTCGGCTTCTATCTGTCCGGCCACCTGTTCGACGCGTATCGCGACGAGGTGCGCCGCTTCGTGCGGCAGAAGATCGGCGATCTGAAGGAGGGGCGCGACAAGCTCGTCGCCGGGATCATCGCGTCGCTCCGTACGCAGATGACTCAGCGCGGCAAGATGCTGATCGCGCTGCTCGACGATGGCACGGGCCAGTGCGAAATCACGATCTTCAACGAGCAGTTCGAAGCGAACAAGGCGCTGTTCAAGGAAGACGAACTGTTGATCGTGCAGGGGCAGGCGCGCAACGACGCGTTCACCGGCGGGATCCGCTTCACGGCCGATACGGTGATGGATCTCGAACGCGCGCGCAGCCGCTATGCGCAGGCCGTGCGGCTGACGATGAACGGCAATGCCGACGCGGCCGCGCTGCGCCGCGTGCTGGAGCCGCATGTGTCGAAGCACGACCCGGCGGCCGCGAACGCGATCGACGCGCCTGCGCCGTCGCGCGGCGGCCGTGATCGAGAAGGCGGGCGTCGCCAGGCGGCGCCGCTGCCGAACGGGCTTGCGGTGCAGATCCACTACAGCAACGCGCGCGCGCAGGGCGAGATGCGGCTCGGCGATGCGTGGCGCGTGAAGCCGAGCGATGCGCTGCTCGCGGAACTGCGCGCGACGTTCGGCGGTGGCGCCGTCGAGATCGCGTACTGACCGCGATTCCTGACGATCGTCGCGAGGTGTGGCCCGCGTATCGCAGCGTGCGGTACGACGGGCCGTGTTTGTATGGGCTGCCGCTTGCGCCGCACGACCGGTAAACACGCCGGCTGCCGCAAAATCCTGTACATTGCCAGCCTTGTTTAGCCAGCCTGACGGACCGATTGACGTGGCCCTGTTTTCCTCCGCCCGACCGCCCAGAACCATTCTCGTCGCCGCGCCGCGCCGGATCGGCGACGTGCTGCTGACGACGCCGCTCGTGCGTTCGCTGAAGGCCCGCTGGCCGGACGCGCAGATCGACATGCTGGTGTTTCGCGGGACCGAAGGCGTGCTCGAGCACAATCCCGACGTCCGGCGCGTGATCGTCGTCGCGCAGCGGGCCGGGTTTCGCGAGCGGCTGCGCGACGCGTTGTCGATGTGGCGCCGCTACGATCTCGCGTGCGCGGCGCTGAGCTCCGATCGGCCGCGCTTTTACAGCTGGTTCGCGGGCCGCAAGCGCGTCGGGCTCGTCGATCCCGAGCGCCTCACGTGGCTCACGCGCCTGATGCTGAACGGCATCGCGATCAATCATCACCAGTCCGCGCATACGGTCGTCAGCACGCTCGCGCTCGCGCCCGTGATCGGCATCGATCCGGTGTCCGAGGTCGTGGCGCCGGGTATCGGCGACGATCCCGAGCGCCGCGCCCGCTTCGACGCATGGCTCGCCGAATCGCCGGCCGTGCGCGCAGGCAAGCCGCTCGTCGTACTGCATCCGTATCCGATGTTCCGCTACAAACAATGGCGGCTCGACGGCTGGGTCGAGATGATCGGCTGGCTGCGCGCTCGCGGTTTCGCGGTCGCGTTGTCGGGCGGTCCCGCCGATCGCGAGCGCGAGTATGCCGAGCAGGTCGCCGCCGAAGCGGGCGGCGACGTGCTGAATCTCGTCGGGCGGCTGACGTTCGGGGAAAGCGCCGAACTCGTGCGACGCGCACGGCTCTTCATCGGGCCCGACACGGGCGCCACGCACGTCGCGGCCGCGACCGGCACCGCTACGATCGCGCTGTTCGGACCGTCCGACCCGGTGCGCTGGGGGCCCTGGCCGCAGCACTGGCCGGCCACTGAGAACCCGTGGCCGCTGCGTGGCTCGGGGCGGCACGGTAACGTGTGGCTGCTGCAGGGCGACGGCGATTGCGTGCCGTGTCGGCATGAGGGCTGCGACCGCCACGTCGACAGCCGTAGCGACTGTCTGGAGAATCTCGACGCGCAGCGCGTGAAGAGGGCGGCCGCGGAGATGCTCGGCCTCGCGCGCCCGGACCCGACCGAAGCGGTCGTCGATACGTCGCGGCTGCATCGCGCGGGCCGCGCCTGATCTGCGCCGCCGCGCTCCTTTCACGATTCACGAACGCGCGAGCGCCGCTCGAGTCACGCGGCGGCGCGGGCCATCTCGCGCGATGGAACGCGCGTGTGCCCGAATTACGCGCTGTGCCGAATCGCCGACGTCTCGCGCGGCGGCGCTTCCTTGCGCTCGCGGCAGCCGAGCAGAATGCCGGCGAGCAGCATCGTCAGATGCCCTTCGGCGAAATCGAGCAGCAGCGAATTGGCGAGACTGCCGATCGTGAAGATCACCAGCCAGCCAAGCAGCAAATGACGCGAGCGCGGGTCGAGCGTGGCGCTGCCGCGCGCGATCTGCACGATCAGGTTCACGAGCAGCAGCACGCCGACCGTGCCGAGCTGCACGGCCATCAGCATGTATTCGTTGTGCGGGTTCGATGTCAGCTGCCCTTCGGCGGCCGTCTTGCCGGCCGCGAGCTTCTGGAATTCGAACTCGAGGCCGCCGGCGCCATAGCCGATGGCCGGGCGCGCCAGATACAGCTGCAGTCCCTTCTTGTACCACTCGAGGCGCAGGCCGGCCGACGTCGCCGCATCGCTTTGCCGATACTGCTGAACTTCGGACACGATCTGCGCGAGGCGGCCGCCGTGGATCGTGGAGGCCGCAACCACGAGCGCCGCAGCCGCGAGCAACAGCGCACCGGCGGCCAACCCCGCCCGCAACGCCGACTGCCGGCGCAGCAGCAGGACGAAACGCACGGCGACGACGAGCATCAGCAGCAGCGCGACGATCTGACCGGTGCGCCCCTGCAGCATCACGAACACGTTGACGAGCGCCCACGCGGCGACGGCCGCATAAGCCGTGCGCGACAGCGCGGTGCGCGCGGCCAGCGCAAGATCGGCTGCCTGGTAGAACAGCAGCGCGCCGAACATGCCGGCCGCGATATGGTTCTTGAAGACCCACGCGCGCGACACCGGCAACGAAAACGGATGGGCCGGGCCGATCGCCGTCAAGCCGAGATAATTCGTCGTAGACAGCAGCAGGATCACGCACAGCGTGCCGAACCAGCAGCGCCGCACGATCGGGGCCCAGCCCGAATGACGAAACGCGAGCATCGCGAACGGCAGCAGCAGCAGCTTGTCGTATTTCGCGACCCAGTTCCACGCCTTGTCGTGCGGCGCGACCGTGTACGCGACGCTCAACGCGAGCGCGGCCAGGATCAGCAGTGCGGCGAGCGACGCGGGTTCGGTGACGAGCGTGCGCAGGTTGCGCCAGAACTCGGGCGAGACGATCAGCGCGACGGCGAACAGCGCGCAGAACACGTTGGTCAGCGCGGTCGACACGGGGACCATGCACAGTGCGATGACGGCGAAGGCGCGGGCCGCGGTCAGGCGCCGCGAGGCGGGGGTGGAGAACGAAAGCATCGGAACCTGTCGATTGGGGCGAAGGCAGCGTCGAGCGCGGTGACCCGAAGCGCGCAGTATACGCGAACCGGTTCCCCCGTCCCGTCCAGCCGCCTGGCGCGGATCAGCTGAACGCCCGTTTGATCCGCGAGCGCAGCAGGGCGCGCTTGAGGCGCCCTTCGACGGCCGGCGTGTCGAGCGCGAGGCGCGTGCCGGCCGGTTCGCCGCGATGCAGGTAGTAGCGGTCGAACGTCGCCTGCGTCATGCCCCATTTGTTCAGGAACTGGCGGCGTCCGTCGTTCTTGACGATCTTGCCGGTGCTCTTCTGCTGGAAGTGATAGACGAGACTGTCGCCGACGCCGAGGAAGATCCGGCAGCCGGCGTCCCAGAATTTCATCGAGAAGTCGTTGTCGCTGCTCATCCCGGGCGACAGTTCGCTGCTGTAGCCGCCGATCCGGTTCCACCAGTCGCGGTGCACGAGCGTCGGCGGCCACGTGGAGCCGAGCCAGTCCGCGCGCGCGAGCCGCGGTGCGGCGGCGACGAGCGCAGCCGCGTCGAAGTGTTCGGCATCGCGGCCGAAGTCCGCGACGACGACGCACGGATTGCGCGTATCGACCGGCTCGACCATCGTGCCCGACAGCATGAACAGATCGGTCGGCATCTGCTCGATGCGCCGTGCCAGCGCGGCATCCCAGCCGGGACAGCAGAACATGTCGTCGTTCATGTAGACGACGTAGTCGCGCGTCGCGCGCGCGGCTGCGAGATTCACCGCGTGGCAGATGCCGATGTTGCCGGGCGACGCCGTATGCTCGAGACGCTCGCTGCGCACCCAGTCGAGCGAGCCGTCCGAGCCGTCGTTCACGTGCACGATGATCTGATGCTCGTAGGCAGAATGGCGGCGCAGGCTGTCGACGACGAGCTTGAGGTACGGCAGGTTGTTCCAGGTCGGGATGATGATGGAGAACATGGCGGTCGGATTCGGTGGTCGTCGTGTCGGACGGACGGCGATTGCGCGGCGGCTCGCAGGGCGCGGCCGCGCGGGGCAGCCTGGCATTGTAACGCTGCGGCCGGCGGCGGCCGATCAGCGGGCCGGCGGGTGGCCGAGTTTCAGGAAGCGGTAATAGACGGTTTCGGCGTTGAAGACGGCGATCATGAAGCCCGCGCGGCCGTCGAGAAACCCGCGCCGCAGCACGTAAGTGCGGACGAACGCCCAGGCGCCGCGCGCGAGCGCCTTGCCGAAGCCGCCGCGCTGTCCGGCCGCGCGGCGCTGGCGGGCGCCGGCCGTCGAATAGGCGTCGAGCTTGCGCACGACCGTTTCGAAGTCCTCGTAGGAGTAGTGCATCAGCTTGCCGGACAGCCGCTGTGCCGGCGTGTCGAACACGAGGCGTTCGTGCACGAGATCGTCGGAGAAGCGCGCGGTCCCGCGCCGGAACAGGCGCGGCACCCAGTCCGGATACCAGCCGCTGTGGTGGATCCAGCGTCCGCAGAAGCTCGACAGCCGGTCGAGCGCATAGACGTCGGCGGCCGGCGTGCGGATCGCGTCGCGGATCGACTGCGCAAGTTCGGGGCTGACCACTTCGTCGGTGTCGAGCGACAGGATCCAGTCGGTATCGAGCGCGTCGAGCGCGCGGTTCTTCTGCGGGCCGAAGCCCGGCCAGTCGCGCTCGACGATCACGCGCGCACCGTGCGCCTGGGCGATCGCGACCGTGTCGTCGGTGCTGCCGCCGTCGATGACGACGATGTCGTCCGCGAACGTCAGCGCATCGAGGCACTGCGCGAGCCGCGCGGACGCATTGAGGGCGATGAGAGCGACGCCGAGGGTGGGTTCAGCCATGAAAATCGTCGGAAAGGCGAAGAAAACGTGAGCGGCAGTATACCCGCCGGCCCGCATCGTGCCCGCGGCGTCGGCCGCGGGGCGCGACGGGGCGGTGCGGCTATAATGTTGGGCCATTTTCGGCGCCGGCCCGACGGGCAGGATCCCGGGCGGGCGCGCGCCGCGCGCCGCGCCGCGGCTCAAGAAGGATCGCCTTGGAAACCCAGAACACACTTCGCAAACCGATGAACGGCACGGGCACGTCGCCGGTCACGGTCTTCAAGCGCCTGTGGCCGTATATCCGGCCGCTCGTCGGCATCGTGCTGCTCGCCATCGTCACGATGGGGATCGTGGCGGGGACCGAAGCCGGCATTCCGGCGCTGCTCAAGCCGCTCCTCGACCACGGCTTCGGTTCGCACGGCAGCGACCGCGCGAAATGGTACGTGCCGATCGCGGTGATCGGCCTCGCGCTCATCCGCGGCGTATCGCAGTACGCGTCGAATTACCTGCTCAACTACGTCTCGAACCGCATCCTGCTGCAGCTGCGTCTCGAGATGTTCCAGCGCATGATCCATACCGGCGCGTCGTTCTTCCAGCGCGAAACGGCGAGCACGGTGATCAATGCGATCGTGTTCGAGGTCAACCAGATCCTGTCGGTGCTGACCGGCGTGATGGTCACGCTCGTGCGCGATTCGCTGACGGTCGTGTTCCTGCTCGGCTATCTGTTCTACCTGAACTGGCGGCTGACGCTGATCGTCGCGGTGATCCTGCCGGGCATCGGCTGGCTGGTCAGCAAGATCAACCGGCGTTTGCGCCGCCTGAACCGCGAGCACCAGACGCTCACGAACGAGCTGTCGTACATCGTCGAAGAGACGGTCGGCGGCTACAAGGTGGTCAAGGTGCACAACGGCGAATCGTACGAGATCGACCGTTTCACGGCGATGAGCAAGCGGCTGCGCGGCTACGCGATGCGGATGACGATCTCGGGCGGGCTCGCGCAGCCGCTCACGCAGTTCCTCGCGTCGATCGCGCTCGCCGTCGTGATCACGATCGCGGTCGTGCAGTCGTCGAACGATCAGACGACGGTCGGCGGCTTCGTCGCGTTCGTCACGTCGATGCTGCTCGTGATTTCGCCGCTGAAGCACCTGATCGACGTGAATCAGCCGCTGCAGCGCGGGATGACCGCCGCCGAACTGATCTTCGGGCTGATCGACGAGCCTGCCGAACCGCAGGGCGGCGGCCGGCCGCTCGCGCGCGCACGCGGCGAAATCGAGTTCCGCGACGTGTCGTTCGATTACGGCGCGACCGAGCGGCCGACGCTCGACCGCATCTCGTTCAACGTCGCGCCGGGCGAGATGATCGCGCTTGCCGGGCCGTCCGGCAGCGGCAAGACGACGCTCGTGAACCTGCTGCCGCGTTTCTTCGATCCGACCGGCGGCGCGATTCTGCTCGACGGCGTGCCGATCGCCGAGTTCGACCTCCATGCGCTGCGCGGCCAGATGGCGATGGTGAGCCAGGACGTCGTGCTGTTCAATGACACGATCGCAGCCAACGTCGCATACGGGCAAACGCCCGACCGCGCGCGCGTGCAGGCCGCACTCGAGGCCGCGAACCTCGCCGACGCGGTCGCCGCGATGCCGGACGGGCTCGATACGGTGGTCGGCGGCAACGGGATGCGGCTGTCGGGCGGCCAGCGCCAGCGGCTGGCGATCGCGCGCGCGATCTACAAGGATGCGCCGATCCTGATCCTCGACGAAGCGACGTCCGCGCTCGACTCCGAATCGGAGCGCCACGTGCAGGCGGCGCTCGAGCGGCTGATGGAAGGCCGCACGACGCTCGTGATCGCGCATCGACTCTCGACGATCGAGCGTGCGGACCGCATTCTCGTGCTCGAAGCGGGCAAGATCGTCGAATCGGGCAGCCATGACGAGCTGCTGCGCCACGGCGGTCTCTATGCGCACCTTCATCGGATCCAGTATCAGCAGCAGGCGGCGTGATGTGCGCAGGCTTGTCCCGCCGATATGCTAGTCTTCCCCGCGCAGTCCCGCTGTTTCCGATTCGACGTGACAACACGGAGGGAACGACAATGAAGAAGACGCACCGGATGGCGCTCGCTGCGCTGATCGCGGCCGGGTTCGCCGCACAGGGAGCCTTCGCGCAGGATCACGGCAACCACGACAATCACGGCGGCCCCGGCATGCAGCGCGGCCATGGTCCGAAGCACGTACCGCCGGGCCAGGCCAAGCGTCGCGGCGACGACCACGACGTGCCGCCGCGCTGGGCCGACCAGCCGCGCCGCGACTGGCACAAGGGCGACCGGCTGCCGCCCGAGTTCCGCGAGCGCCAGTACGTGGTCGACGACTGGCGCGGCTATCATCTGAGCCCGCCGCCGCGCGGTTATCAGTGGGTCGGCATCGGCGGCGACTATCTGCTCGTGCAGATCGGCTCGGGCCTCGTGCTGCGCGTCGGCCCGTAACGGCGCGATTCCCATGCGGCTGCCGCGTGCGCGCGGCAGCCGCGTCACTTTCCGGCCGCCGCGCGCCGGAACCAGCGCCGTTCGACGCGCGACATCACCCAGCACACGCCGAGCGCGCACAGCGTGCCGAGCGCGACTTCACCGAGCCGCATCAGCGGAATGTCCCAGAGCGGGCCGTTGCCCGGAAACAGCAGTACGATCGTCGCGGTGACGCCGCCGAGCCGTGCCGCGCTGCCGACATTCAGACACCAGCAGCAGACGATCACGACCGCGACCGTCAGCGCATAGGCGAGCATCCGGTCGCCGCCGAGCGCCGCGCCCGCGAAGCCGAGCACGCCGCCGACCATCGCGCCGATGAACTGGTCGCGCGACAGCGACATCGTGTCCGAGTAATTGTGCTGCGTCACGGCGATCGCGGTGATCGCGGCCCACACGGCCTGCTCGGTGTGTAGCGCGCGGCCGATCGCATACGCGAGGCAGGCGCCGCACACGGCCTGGAACGCCATCAGGCCGCCTTGCGCGAGCCGCTCGCCGAACGTCAGGCCCTTGAACAGATCGAAGATCGACTGCTGGATCTGCTGGCGTGCTTCGTTGAGTGTCCGGATCGTATCCATCGTGCGTCGGTCAAGAAACGGAGGACGGCGTGTGCCGCGTTCAGTGCGCCTGTTCCGGCGATGCGGCCGCTGGTTCGTCGGCCGGCGAATCGCCGTTCTCGACGCGTGTCTCCGGCATCCCCAGCCATACCAGCAGCACGGCGAGCGCGCCCGCGCCCGCGAGCCCGAAGAAGCTGACCGCATTGCCGAAATGATCGGCGACGTAGCCGGCCGCCGCGGTGCTGAGCGTCGCGCCGATCCCGGCCGCGAGACCGAACAGGCCGATGCAGAGGTTGTAGCGCCCCTTGCCGCCCGCGACGTCGGCCGCGATGAGCGGCAGCATCACGCCGAACACGGCCGCGCTGATGCCGTCGAGCATCTGCACCGGCACGAGCAGGTAAGGGCTGCTGACGCCGGCGAACAGCAGCGCACGCACGGGCAGTGCCGAGAAGCCGAGCAGCAGGATCGGCCGGCGGCCCCAGCGCTGTGCGGAACGGCCGACCCACGGCGAGAGCATCGCGACGATTGCCTGCGGCACGATGATGCATGCCGCGATCACGAGCTGCACGTTTTCGCCCATCCCGGCCGTCACTTCGCCTGCCGCGAGGTTCAGCATCGCCGCGTTCGACAGGTGGAACAGCACGACGCACGCCGCGAAGATCAGCATCCGGCGGTCGCGCAGCAGTTCGAGCAGCGTTTCGCGCTCTTCGCTTTCATCGCTCGCATCGCGTTTCGACGACGATTGCGGGATCACCTCGTGCGTCGGCTGGATCATCGCGAGCGCGAACAGCGCGGGCAAGGCGAGCACCGCGGTCAGCCAGAACACCGCGCGCGCGGAGAAATATTCGCCGGTGAGCCCCATCAGGCCGGCGGCGACCGCGCTGCCGATCGAGGCCCAGCGCGCGTTGCGGCCGAGCCGGTCGCCGAGATCGGCGCGACCGACGAGCGAGAACGAGATCGCGGCCATCGCCGGCACGAGCATGCAGCTCGCGAAGCCGTGGAACACCTCGGCAGCGATCACCGGCACGATCGTCGGGCTCGACGCGAGCAGCACGGCGGACAGGATGATCGCCGCGATCGCCCAGGCGGCCGCGCCTTTTTTGTTCTTGAGCGCGTCGACGGCGGCGCCGCCCGGCACCTGGCTCACCATCGCGCTGATCGTGCCGATCGACAGCACCATCCCGATCTCGCCCTGCGTCCACTTGTGCGACGCGAGGTACGACGCGATGAACGGACCGAACCCGGTTTGAACGTTTGCCACGAAGAAGTTGAGCCAGTCGAGAGCGCGCAGACTGCGGACGCTGACGGAATGCTTGATCGTCATCGGGCAGTACTCGCAGACGAAGCCGGTGCCGGTGCAACGGGCGGGTAGACCGCGACGATCGGCTTGTCGGCCGCGTAGGGCGGCGCGGCCTTGATCTGTGCGTCGTTCAGGTCGAGCTGCGGATGCAGCGCCTTGTCGCGCGTGACGAAGCGCAGCGCGCCCCAGCTCGCGGCAATCGAACGGCGGTCGGTATTGACGAGGCCGCCGAGGTCGAGCACGACGGCCTGCGGCTGGGCGGCGCGGTCGATCAGCACGTCGACGACGCGGCCGATCTTCGTGCCGTTCGGGCGCTCGACGTCGCTGTCGAGCATCGGCAGCCGCGTCGTCGGCGAGGCGGCTGCCGAACCCGACAGCGGCACGGGCTTCGGCCGCGCGGCCGGCGGCAGGTCGCCCGACGGCACATCGAGCACGATCGGCTCCTGTTTGCCGCCCGGCGTGAAGCGGAACACGTTCCACGGGAAGATGACCTTGCGGTCGCCCACGCCCATGAAGCCCTGCAGGTTGACGACCATCTCGCGCGGCTTGCCGCCCGCGTCGACCACCATGTCGACCGCGCGGCCGATCACCTTGCCGTTGCGTCGTGCGACTTCGCTGTCGAGCAGCGCATGGATCTGGGTGCGATCGAGCGGGCGCGTCGCGACGATCGGCGGGGGCGGAGGCGGCGGCGGTGTCGGCGATTCGGTGCGCTGCACGGGTTTCGGGCGCGCGACCTCGTGGTGCTGTTTCTTCGGCGCTTCCGGCTCCTCCGGGCGCGTCGGCGCGGGCACGGGCGGCATCGTCAGCGGCTCGCCGGCGGTTTCCTCGACCGGCTCGACCAGCGCCTCGCTGATCGGCGCGGGCGGGTTCTGGACCGGCAGCAGCCCGCAGCCGGACAGCAGCGCGGCGGCGGCGAGAATCAGGAAGACCGTCGACGACGGCAACGACATGCGGGATGCGGGAAACGGAAGTCCGCCGCTCATTGACACTCACTCCAAGGGTCGGGGCGGGCCCGGAGGCACGCGGCTGGCGATGGATGGCGGGTGCGGGCGGCGCACCACGCGAGGTGAGAGTTTAACGTGTCTTCCTTTCAGGACCGATTTCGGTTGCGACACGGCGGCGGTTCGCCGCAGCGGTGCGCCGATCGCCGCGCGGCCGGAGGCCGCGCGAAGGGTCGCGAAACGGGCGGCGGGCCGCGTCGCGCAGCGGTTCTGCGCGCGACGGGCGGGGGAGAGGAGGCGAAGACGGGGCGTCGCCGTCAGCCGCGCGTGCGGACGACGACGCATGCAGACGCGCGCACGCGCGCGGCGTTTACGCGAGCGGATACCACGCGTCGGTGAATTCGCTGACTTCGACGTCGGTCAGCTCGGGGCGCGCGGCGAGCCATGCGCGTACCGCTTCACGGTCCGCCTCGGTGGTCGTGCCGCGCGGCGCGCCGGAAATCACGTACGCGCCGATTCCGTCGTCGGCGGACGCGACGGTCAGCAGCCCGTTCGCTTCGACGAAATCGATGAACGCATCGATCAGCTGACCGCGCTCGAGGTCGCTCAGCTCGCCGCGATATTGCGCGGTCGCGTTGAACGCGAGTTCCTGGAATTCGCCGATGTGGAGTTTCTTGCGCTGACGGCGGTTGTGGCGTTGGCTCATGATGCGGGATGAATGAGAGTGGGGAACGGAATGCGCCGCGCGCCGCACGATGCGGCGCCGCGGCGCTTGCGCGCACGGATTGCGCGCGGCTGCTACATCAGCACGATATCGTACTGCTCCTGGCTCAGGTTCGATTCGACCTGCAGCGACACCGGCTTGCCGATGAAGTCGATCAGCATTGCGAGATGCTGCGACTCCTCGTCGAGAAACAGGTCGATCACCTGCTGCGCGGCGATCACGCGGAATTCGCGCGGATTGAACTGGCGCGATTCGCGCAGGATCTCGCGCAGGATGTCGTAGCAGACGGTACGCGACGTCTTCACCTGGCCCTTGCCCTGGCACGTCGGACACGGCTCGCACAGCACGTGCGCGAGCGATTCGCGCGTGCGCTTGCGCGTCATCTCGACGAGCCCGAGCTGCGAGAAGCCGTTGACCGTCACGCGCGTGCGGTCGCGCGACAGCGCCTTCTTCAGCTCGGACAGCACCGCGTCGCGATGCTCGGCGTTCTCCATGTCGATGAAGTCGATGATGATGATCCCGCCGAGATTGCGCAGCCGCAGCTGCCGCGCGATCGTGTGCGCGGCCTCGAGGTTGGTCTTGAAGATCGTGTCGTCGAAGTTGCGCGCGCCGACGTAGCCGCCGGTGTTCACGTCGATCGTCGTCATCGCCTCGGTCTGGTCGATCATCAGATAGCCGCCCGATTTCAGATCGACGCGACGCGACAGCGCACGCTGGATCTCCGTTTCGATGTTGTAGAGGTCGAACAGCGGCCGCTCGCCGGTGTAGTGGTGCAGCTTCGGGCTCACGGCCGGCGTGAACTCGGCCGCGAATTCCGCGAGGCGCTGATACGTTTCGCGCGAATCGACCTGGATGCGCGTCGTGTCGTCGTTCGCGAAATCGCGCAGCACGCGCTGCGCGAGATCGAGATCCTGATAGAGCAGGCTCGTCGCCGGCAGCCGCTGCGCCTGCGCGACGATCGTCGCCCAGGTCTTGCGCAGATAGGCGACGTCGGCCGCCAGTTCTTCGGACGTCGCGTCTTCGGCGATCGTGCGCACGATATAGCCGCCTTTCTCGTCCGGCGGAATCACGGCCGTCAGGCGCGCGCGCACGGCTTCGCGCTCGGCCTCGCTCTCGATCTTCTGCGAGATGCCGATGTGCGGCTCCTGCGGCAGATAGACGAGCGTGCGGCCCGCGATGCTGACCTGCGTCGACAGCCGTGCGCCCTTCGTGCCGATCGGATCCTTGATCACCTGGACCATCAGCGTCTGGCCCTCGAACACGGTTTTCTCGATCGGCTGGTGGTGGGCCGCGCCCGACGGCGGCTCGCCGGCGATGCGCGGCTGCCAGATGTCGGCGACGTGCAGGAACGCCGCGCGTTCGAGGCCGATGTCGATGAACGCCGACTGCATGCCGGGCAGCACGCGCACGACCTTGCCGAGATAGATGTTGCCGACGCGTCCGCGCGACAGCGTGCGCTCGACGTGAAGCTCCTGCACCGCGCCTTGCTGCACGAGTGCGACGCGCGTTTCCTGCGGCGTGAGGTTGATCAGGATTTCTTCGTTCATGGTGCGGTTCAGAAGGCGACGCGCGCGGCGCGCAGCAGCGCGGCTGTCTCAAAAAGGGGCAGACCCATGATACCCGAATGGGAGCCGTCGATTCGCTCCACGAACTCGGCCGCGCGCCCCTGGATCGCGTATGCGCCGGCCTTGCCGAACGGTTCCCCGGTATCCACGTAGCGCATCAGCGCATCGCGCGGCGCGGCCGCGAAGCGCACCGACGAGCGCGACAGCGCGGGCGGCAGCAGCGCGCCGTCCGCGCCGATCACCGCGACGGCGGTCAGCACCTCGTGCGCGCGGCCCGCGAGACGCGTCAGCATCGCGAGCGCATCGTCGGCGTCGGCCGGCTTGCCGAGAATCGCGCCGTCGATCGTCACCGTCGTGTCGGCGACCAGTACCGGCGCGGCCGGCTTGCCGCTCGCGACGAGCCGCGCACGTGCGGCCTCCGCTTTCGCGACGGTCACGCGCCGCACGTATGTGTCGGCGGCTTCGCCGGGCAGCTCGGCTTCGAGCGCCTCGGCGTCTTCGTCGGCGCGCGGCAGCAGCAGTTCGAAACGCACGCCGATCTGCTGCAGCAGTTCCTGGCGGCGTGGGCTTTGCGAAGCGAGGTAAAGGGTCGGGAAAAGGGCGGGGGACAGGCTGGACGGCATGGTGTCGTTATCTCGTTGAGCGCGCGGGCCGCGCGTCGCGAGGACGACGCGTCATGCGCGGTGATAAGGGTGATTCTGCGTGATGCTCCACGCCCGGTAAAGCTGTTCGGCGAGCAGCACGCGCACCATCCCGTGCGGCAGCGTCATGCTCGAGATGCGCAGCAGCAGGTCGGCGCGCGCTTTCAGTTCCGGATCGAGACCGTCGGCGCCGCCGATCACGAACGCGACGTCACGGCCGTCCTGCTGCCAGCCGGGCAGCGCCTGCGCGAGCTGCATCGTGGTCCAGTCGCGGCCGCGCTCGTCGAGCGCGACGATGCGCGCTCCCTTCGGCAGCGCGGCGTCGATCTTCTGCCGCTCGGCCGCCATGACGCTTTCGGCGCTGCGGCCGCCGGATCGTAATTCGGGCTTGATCTCGCGCAGTTCGATGCGCAACTCGGGCGGCATCCGTTTCGCGTATTCGTCGAAGCCGGACGCGATCCAGCCGGGCATCTTGTGGCCGACCGCGAGGATGAAGAGCTTCATCGGCGACGCTTAGCGACGGCGCGCGGGGGCCTTGCGTGCGGGACGGGCGGGTGCGTCGCCGGCTTCGTCTTCGTCCTCGTCGTCGGCGGCCGTCGCGCCGTTCGGGCCCTTGCCGCCGCCGAGCTTCATCCGCACCGGCTTGTCGCCCCAGATTTCCTCGAGGTTGTAGTACTGGCGCAGCGCCGGTTGCAGGATGTGCACGACGGCGTCGCCGCAGTCGACCAGCACCCATTCGCCGGTGTCTTCGCCCTCGGAGCTGACGACGTCGCCGCCGGCTTCCTTGACCTTCTCGCGCACGTTCGACGCGAGCGCCTTGGTCTGGCGGTTCGACGTGCCCGATGCGACGACCACGCGGTCGAACAGCTCGGTCAGGTGGCTGGTGTTGAACACCTTGATGTCTTGCGCCTTGACGTCTTCGAGGGCGTCGACGATCACGCGCTGCAGTTTGCGGATATCCATGGAGTCAGGAATGGTAGAGACGATGTTGAAGAATATAGGCCCATACGGCGGCCGGCACATGTTCGGCCGGCGCGTCGGGCATGTGCGCGTGCCGCGCGATGCATGCGCGCAGATGCGCGCGGATGTCGGTCGCGGCGATGTCGAACGCGAGCGTCGTGTCGATCAGCAGATGGCCGCTCGGCGTGGCCTTCAGCACGTCGGCGCCGGCTTTACGCGCGGCGATCTCGCGCGCGACGGCCGGCGATGCGGTGCCGAGGTCGAAACCGGGCCGCGTCGCCGCGCACACGTGCGCGTAGTCGAACAGCTTGCGCCAGTCGCGCCACGTGTCGAGGCGCACGAGCTGATCCGCACCGATCAGCAGCGACAGCGACGCGTCGGGACCGATCCGTTCCCGCCAGCGCGCGAGCGTCTCGACCGTGTAGGTCGGGCCGTCGTGCTCGATCTCGTCGGTCGCGACCTCGACGCGCACGCCGGGCAGCACAAGCGAGCCGGCCGCGGCGCGCGTCATCGCGAGCCGGTGCTCGGCGGCCGACACGTCGCGCTTCTGGTACGGCTGCCCGGCGGGCAGCAGCACGAGCTCGGTCAGGCCGAGCACGTCGGCGAAGCGCCGCGCGAGCGCGAGATGGCCGTCGTGAATCGGGTCGAACGTGCCGCCCAGCAGGCCGATGCGACGCGATAGCGGGCGCGGCTGCGGGGCGGGGCGGGCGGTGGTGTTCAGAAACGCGTCCTCTCGTAGGGGCGGCCGGCGACGGGCTCAGACCCAGTCGCGCGGCACGATGAAGTCGCTGTACAGGCGCGCTTCCGGCGAGCCGGGCTCGGGCTGCCAGTTGTAGCGCCAGTTCGCGACGGGCGGCATCGACATCAGGATCGACTCGGTCCGGCCGCCGCTTTGCAGGCCGAATAGCGTGCCGCGGTCGAACACGAGGTTGAATTCGACGTAGCGGCCGCGGCGGTACGCCTGGAAATCGCGCTCGCGCTCGCCGTACGGCAGCGCCGCGCGGCGCTCGACGATCGGCAGATACGCGGGCAGGAAGGCGTCGCCGACGCTCTGCATCATTTCAAACGAACGTTCGAAGCCGGGCTCGGAGAAATCGTCGAAGAAGATCCCGCCGACGCCGCGCATCTCGTTGCGGTGCTTGAGGAAGAAATACTCGTCGCACCACTTCTTGAAGCGCGGATACAGCTCGGCGCCGAACGGATCGAGCGCGTCCTTGCAGGTGCGATGGAAGTGCCGCGCGTCGTCCTCGAAGCCGTAAACCGGTGTCAGATCCATGCCGCCGCCGAACCAGAAGATCGGCGCTTCGCCGGGCTTCGTCGCGATCAGCATCCGCACGTTCATGTGCACGGTCGGGCAGTACGGATTGCGCGGATGCAGTACCAGCGACACGCCGAGCGCCTCGAACCCGCGCCCCGCGAGCTGCGGCCGCGCGGCGCTCGCGGACGGCGGCAGCGCGTCGCCCGCCACGTCGGAGAAGCCGATCCCCGCGCGTTCGAACACGCGGCCGCCTTCGAGGATCCGCGTGCAGCCGCCGCCGCGCAGCCGCTCGGCGGGGCCGCGCTGCCAGATGTCGGTCGCAAGCGGCGTGCCGTCGAGCGCGCCGAGCGCATCGGCGATGCGTGTCTGCAGGCCCTGGAGATACGTGCGCACGCGCGCCACGTCGTAGGTCGAATCGGTCATGTCTGAACTGAACGCCCCCGCGCGCGGCGGGGGCCGTAAAAAAGGCTTCTGCCGCGCATTCTAGCGAACCGCGGCAGCCGGCACGACGCACCGCGCGGCGGTGCGCCGGCCGCCGGCGTCATGCGCTCTTGCGGCTGAGTGCGCGGTGGCCGATGTCGCGGCGATACTGCATGCCTTCGAAATTGATCTGGTTGATCGTGTCGTACGCATGCTGCTGCGCTTCGCGCACCGAATCGGCGAGGCCGACCACGCACAGCACGCGGCCGCCCGACGTGACGAGCTTGTCGCCGTCGAGCGTCGTGCCCGCATGGAAGGTCACGGCCTGTTCGGTTTCCGCCGGGATGCCGTTGATGCGGTCGCCCTTGCGCGGCGCGTCGGGGTAGCCGTGCGCGGCAAGCACGACGCCGAGCGCGGTGCGGCGATCCCAGTCGAGCTCGACCGTATCGAGCGTGCCCGCGATCGCCTGCTCGACGACCTTCGAGAAATCGCTCTTCAGGCGCGCCATGATCGGCTGCGTCTCCGGATCGCCCATCCGGCAGTTGAATTCGAGCGTGCGCGGATTGCCTTCCTTGTCGATCATCAGGCCGGCGTACAGGAAGCCCGTGAAGCGGATGCCGTCCTTCTCCATCCCGCGCACGGTCGGCATGATGATCTCGCGCATCACGCGCGCATGCATCTGCGGCGTGACGATCGGCGCCGGCGAATACGCGCCCATGCCGCCGGTGTTCGGGCCGCGATCCTCGTCGAGCAGACGCTTGTGGTCCTGGCTCGACGCGAGCGCGAGCGCGTGCTTGCCGTCGACCATGACGATGAAGCTCGCTTCCTCGCCGTCGAGAAATTCCTCGATCACGACGCGTGCGCCTGCGTCGCCGAGCTTGTTGCCCGACAGCATCATGTCGACCGCTTCGTGCGCTTCCTCGAGCGTCATCGCGACGACCACGCCCTTGCCGGCCGCGAGGCCGTCGGCCTTCACGACGATCGGCGCGCCTTTCGCGTCGATGTAGGCATGCGCGGCGGCCGCGTCCGAGAAGGTCTCGTAGTCGGCGGTCGGAATGCCGTGCCGCTTCATGAACGCCTTCGCGAAATCCTTCGAGCTCTCGAGCTGCGCGGCTTCGCGCGTCGGCCCGAAGATCTTCAGGCCGCGCGCGCGGAACAGGTTGACGATGCCGGCCGCGAGCGGCGCTTCGGGCCCGACGAGCGTGAATGCGACGCCTTCGCGTTCCGCGAAGTCGGCGAGCGCGTCGAGCGACGTGATGTCGACGTTCTTCAGACGCTCGTCCTGCGCCGTGCCGCCATTGCCGGGCGCGACATAGACCATCTGAACGCGCGGCGATTGCGCGAGCTTCCACGCGAGCGCATGTTCGCGGCCACCGGAACCGACGACGAGTAGTTTCATGGGATTCCCCGCAGACTAGAAAACAGGGCGGCCGGCACGCTCAGGCGCGCCGGCCGCGAAACCGGGCGGGCCGCCGCTGCGACGTGCGCGCGGCGGCCGGCATCTCATTCCTCGACGATGACGGCGTTCGTGTACACCTCCTGCACGTCGTCGAGGTTCTCGAGTGCGTCCAGGAGCTTCTGCATCTTCACCGCATCGTCGCCGGTGAACTCGACTTCGTTTTGCGGCTTCATCGTCACTTCGGCGAGTTCGGCCTTGAAGCCGGCGGCTTCGAGGGCGTCCTTCACCTTCGAGAATTCCTGCCAGTCGCACAGCACTTCGATCGAGCCGTCCTCGTTCGTGCTGACGTCGTCCGCGCCGGCTTCGAGCGCCGCTTCCATCAGCGCGTCTTCCGACGTGCCCGGTGCGAACAGGAACTGGCCGACGTGATCGAACATGAATGCGACCGAACCGTCGGTGCCCATGTTGCCGCCGAACTTCGAGAATGCATGACGCACTTCGGCGACCGTGCGCGTGCGGTTGTCGGTCAGCGTGTCGACGATGATGGCCGCGCCGCCGATGCCGTAGCCTTCGTAGCGGATTTCCTCGTAGTTCGCGCCGTCCGCGCCGCCGACGCCGCGATCGATCGCGCGCTTCACGTTGTCCTTCGGCATGTTCGCGTCGGCCGCCTTGTCGACCGCGAGACGCAGGCGCGGGTTCGAGCTCACGTCCCCGCCGCCGAGACGGGCCGCGACCTGGATTTCCTTGATCAGGCGCGTCCAGATCTTGCCGCGCTTCGCGTCGGCCGCTGCTTTCTTATGCTTGATGTTGGCCCATTTCGAGTGACCAGCCATACGTTTCTCCGTGCCCGGGCGCGCTCGCGCGGGCGATAGTGCCAATGTGTCGTTGAATCGGCGGCCGTGGTGGCGGGCGTGAAGCCGCGGGCCGCGCGTGTCGAGTGGAGCGTGATTTTATCACGCGGCGACCGCCCGAACGGCGCGCCGCGCCTGGCCGAACGGCCGGGCCGGCCGCGCCGCGCGGCATGCGCGCGGGCGGCCGGCCGCCGCTGCGTCAGTTCTTGGTGCCGAACAGGCGGTCGCCCGCATCGCCGAGGCCCGGCACGATGTAGGCGTGTTCGTTCAGGTGCGAGTCGAGCGACGCGACAAACAGCTTGACGTCGGGGTGCGCGTCCTGGAACACCTGAACGCCCTCGGGCGCGGCGACGAGCGCGACGAACATGATGTTCGCGGCCGGCACGTTGCGGCGCTTGAGCACGTCGACGGCGTGCACGGCCGAATAGCCGGTCGCGACCATCGGGTCGCACAGGATGAAGATGCGGTCGTCGAGATCGGGCAGCCGCACGAGATATTCGACCGGCCGATGATCGTCCGCACGATAGACGCCGATATGGCCGACGCGCGCGGACGGGATCAGGTCGAGCAGGCCGTCCGACATCCCGACGCCCGCGCGCAGCACGGGCACGATCGCGAGCTTCTTGCCCGCGATCACCGGCGCGTCGATCTCGACGAGCGGGGTTTCGACCCGCTTCGTCGTGATCGGCAGATTGCGGGTGATCTCGTAGCCCATCAGCAGCGTGATCTCGCGCAGCAGTTCGCGGAACGTGCGCGTCGACGTGTCCTTGTCGCGCATGTGCGTGAGCTTGTGCTGGATCAGCGGGTGATCGAGGATGAAGAGATTCGGGAAACGGCTGTCCTGTTTCATGACGGGGGAGCGCCTTGCGGCAAAAGGGGATCGGGAGGGCGGCGGCAGGCGCAAGCCGGTCGCGCGCGCATGGTCGCAATTTTACCAAGGCGCGCCGCGCGATCCGGATATTATCGACGTCTCACGACAACCCGCGCGCCGCGCGCGTCCGTGCGGCCGGTGCGCGGCGCGACGGAATCCGTGCCGGCGCGCGTCGCAACCCTGGGGAAATCGACGATGGATCTCGGCATCGAAGGAAAGACCGCGCTCGTGTGCGCGGCGAGCAAGGGACTCGGGCGCGGCTGCGCGCAGGCGCTGGCCGCCGAAGGCGTGAATCTCGTGATCGTCGCGCGCACGCGCGCGACGCTCGAGGAAACCGCGGAGGAAATTCGCGCGGCATCGAACGTGTCGGTCACGGCCGTCGCGTGCGACATCACGACGCCCGAGGGTCGAGCTGCCGCGCTGGCCGCGTGCCCGCAGCCCGACATTCTCGTGACGAATGCGGGCGGCCCGCCGCCCGGCGACTTCCGCGATTTCTCGCACGACGACTGGATCCGCGCGCTCGAAGCGAACATGCTCACGCCGATCGAGCTGATCCGCGCAACCGTCGACGGCATGATCGCGCGGCGCTTCGGCCGGATCGTCAACATCACGAGCTCGGCCGTGAAGGCGCCGATCGACGTGCTGGCGCTGTCGAACGGCGCGCGCTCGGGGCTGACCGGCTTCGTCGCGGGGCTCGCGCGCAAGGTCGCGCCGCACGGCGTGACGATCAACAACCTGCTGCCGGGTCTGTTCGATACCGACCGCATCGCGACGACGCTCGCCGCAGCCGCGAAGGCGCAAGGCGTGACGGTCGACGAATTGCGTGCGCGGCGCGCGAAGGAAATCCCGGCCGGCCGTCTCGGCACGCGCGAAGAGTTCGGCGCCGCGTGCGCGTTCCTCTGCAGCGTGCATGCCGCGTATATCACCGGCCAGAACTGGCTGCTCGACGGCGGCGCGTACCCCGGCACGTTCTGACGCTGCGCGCGCCTTACCGTCAACGACAATCACAACCCTGAAGGACGAAGGATCTGGAGATGAGCAAACCCCGCATCGCACTGATTGCGCACGACGCGAAGAAGGACGAGATCGTCGCACTCGCGGGCCAATACCGCGCGGTACTCGCGCAATGCCGGCTGGTCGCCACCGGCACGACCGGCGGCCGGATCGCGGCCGCGCACGGGCTCGAGGTCGAGCGCAAGCTGTCGGGGCCGCTCGGCGGCGACCTGCAGATCGGCGCGGAACTGGCGGACGGGCGCGTCGACGTCGTCGTGTTCCTGCGCGATCCGATGACCGCGCAGCCGCACGATCCCGACATCACCGCGCTCGTGCGCGCGTGCGACGTGCATAACGTGCCGGTCGCGACCAACGTCGCGACCGCGCGGATGCTGCTCGACGATCTGGCGCGGACGATGCAGGACGTCTGTTAGGTCGACGTGAAGGGCGCCGCGACGGCCGCGCTCGCCGGTGCCGCAGCCGTGACGTGCCGGCGCGGCTGTCGCGCAGGCATGCGAGCCGCGGCCCGACGGCGCACCGGTTCGGGCATCGCGGCGCAGCGCAGCCGGCGAAAGCCGGGCGTCAGCCGCGCGTCGCGCGAAGCGTTCGGCAGTCTGCGCGATGCCCCTGCGCGCATGTAGGGATTGCGAAGACGCGCTGCGAAATCGCGCACGACGCGCGAGAATCGCGCGGTGCGTGCGCGCGTCCGAACGAAGGCGTCGCCGTCCGGCCGACGCCGACGCGCCAGCTGCACTGCATTCCCACCCAACGAGGAGCGAAACGATGCCGAAAGCAATCCGATACGACCAGCCCGGCGGCCCGGACGTGATGAAGTGGGTCGACGTCGAGGTCGGCGCGCCGCAGGCGGGCGAAGTCCGCATCAAGCAGCATGCGGTCGGGCTCAACTACATCGACGTGTACTTCCGTACCGGCCTCTATCCGCAGCCGCTGCCCGGCGGCCTCGGCATGGAGGCGGCCGGCGAGGTGACGGCCGTCGGCCAAGGCGTCGGCGCGCTGAAAGTCGGCGACCGCGTTGCGTACGTCGCGCAGCCGCCCGGCGCCTATGCGCAGGAACGCGTGCTGTCGGCCGAGCGCGTCGTGAAGCTGCCCGACGGGATCGGCTACGACGACGCGGCGTCGGTGATGCTGCAGGGTCTAACTGCCCATTACCTGCTGCGCCGCACGTATCCGGTGAAGGCCGGCGATACGATCCTGATCCACGCGGCTGCCGGCGGCGTGGGGCTGCTCGTGTGCCAGTGGGCGAAGGCGCTCGGCGCGACCGTTATCGGCACGGTCGGCTCCGACGAGAAGGCCGAGCTCGCGAAGGCGCACGGCTGCGATCATCCGATCGTCTATACGCGCGAGAACTTCACGCAGCGCGTGAAGGAGATCACGAACGGCGCGGGCGTGCCCGTCGTCTACGATTCGATCGGCAAGGACACCTACATCGGCTCGCTCGACTGTCTCGCACCGCTCGGTTATTTCGTCAGCTTCGGCAACGCGTCGGGCCCGCTGCCGCCGATCGACTCGAAGGAATTCTCGTCGCGCGGCTCGCTGTTCTTCACGCGGCCGACGCTGTTCTCGTACATCGCGAAGCGCGCCGATCTCGAATCGGCGGCCGCCGAGCTGTTCGACGTGATCCTGTCGGGCAAGGTGAAGACGAGCATCAATCAGCGCTATCCGCTCGCGGAAGTCGGCCGCGCGCATGCCGATCTCGAAGCGCGCAAGACGACCGGCTCGACGATTCTCGTTCCTTGACCGCCGCTTTTGCCTAGTGCGTGCCGGCGCCGCGCCGGCACGCGTCCTCGCGCGCGGCAGTCGCACTGCCGCCCGTCCTGCCCGCCGTTTTCCAGTTTCCCACCGTTTCGCATCGCCTCGCGTTCGCCGCGTCGCGCGTTTACGCGTTTTTTATATCCACCCGATCACCTTTGATCCGTTCTTTACGCGCCTTCCCATAATGTTCGAGTCGTCCGATTTCGACGACGGAGAACACAAAAATGGATGGGGTTTTCATCGGCGCACTGGCGGTCTTCACCGCGCTGATCCTCGGCTTGATCGCCGGTTGCGAGAAGCTCGCGCAATACGGCCGCGGGGGGCGCGCATGACCTGGATGCTGTGGCTCGCGGGGATGTCCGCCGCGCTGTTGTTCGCGTATCTCGTCTATGCGCTGCTGCGCGCGGAGGACATCGAATGAACGCGAACAACCTGTTTCAGACGCTGCTGTTCATCGTCGTGCTGCTCGCGGCCGCCGTACCGGTCGCGCGCTATCTGACGGCCGTGATGGACGGCAGTTCGCGCGTCGTGCGCGTGTTCGCGCCGCTCGAACGCGTGCTGTATCGCATTGCGGGCGTCGACGCCGGCACCGAGATGAACTGGAAGCAGTATGCGATCGCGACGATCGCGTTCAACGCGCTCGGTGCGCTGTTCCTCTATGCGCTGCTGCGCGTGCAGGGCATGCTGCCCGGCAACCCGCAGCAGTTCGGCGCGATGACCGTCGACGGCGCGTTCAACACGGCCGTCAGCTTCGTCACCAACACGAACTGGCAGGACTACACGCCCGAGCAGACGGTCAGCTACCTGACGCAGATGCTCGGCCTGACCGTGCAGAACTTCCTGTCGGCGGCGACCGGCATCGTCGTCGTGATCGCGCTGATCCGCGGCTTCGCGCGCCACACCGCCCAGACGATCGGCAACTTCTGGGTCGACCTGACGCGCGTGACGCTGTATGTGCTGGTGCCGATGGCGGCGATCGTCGCCGCGCTGCTGATGAGCCAGGGCGTGATCCAGAACCTGAAGACGTACCAGGACGTGCCGGTGCTGCAGGCGAGCACCTATGCGGCGCCGAAGCTCGACGCGCAGGGCAACCCGGTGAAGGACGACAAGGGCAATGCGGTGACGGTGCCCACGCCGCTCACGAAGCAGACGCTCGCGATGGGCCCGGTCGCGTCGCAGGAAGCGATCAAGATGCTCGGCACCAACGGCGGCGGCTTCTTCAACGCGAACTCCGCGCATCCGTTCGAGAACCCGACGCCGTTCGCGAACTTCCTGCAGATCTTCGCGATCCTGATCATCCCGGCCGCGCTGTGTCTCGTGTTCGGCCGCATGATCGACGATCGCCGGCAGGGCGTCGCGGTGCTCGCCGCGATGACGGTCGCCTTCGCGGTGGCGATCGGCGTCGAGGTGAGCGCCGAGCAGGCCGGCAATCCGACGCTCGCTGCACTTCACGTCGACCAGTCGACCAGCGTGCTGCAGCCGGGCGGCAACATGGAAGGCAAGGAAACGCGCTTCGGCATCGCGCAGACCGGCATCTTCACGGTCGCGACCACGGCCGCGTCGTGCGGCGCGGTCGACACGATGCACGATTCGCTGACGCCGCTCGGCGGCCTCGTACCGATGCTGCTGATGCAGCTTGGCGAGGTGGTGTTCGGCGGTGTCGGCTCGGGGCTCTACGGGATGCTCGTGTTCGCGCTGCTTGCGGTGTTCGTCGCGGGGCTGATGATCGGCCGCACGCCCGAATATGTCGGCAAGAAGATCGAGTCGTACGAGATGAAGATGGTGTCGATCGTCGTGCTGCTCACGCCGCTGCTCGTGCTGGTCGGCACGTCGATCGCCGTGCTCGTCGATGCGGGCAGGGCCGGCATCGCGAACGCCGGCCCGCACGGCTTTTCGGAAATCCTCTACGCGTTCAGCTCGGCCGCGAACAACAACGGCAGCGCGTTTGCGGGCCTGACGGTCGGCACGCCGTTCTACAACTGGATGACCGCGATCGCGATGTGGTTCGGCCGCTTCGGCACGATCGTGCCGGTGCTCGCGATCGCCGGCTCGCTCGCGTCGAAAAAGCGCATCGCCGCGACGAGCGGCACGCTGCCGACGCACGGCCCGCTGTTCGTCGTGCTGCTGCTCGGCACGGTGCTGCTGGTCGGCGCGCTGACCTACGTGCCGGCGCTCGCGCTCGGCCCGGGCGTCGAGCATCTGATGATGTGGCTGGGCGCATGACGCGCGGCCGAAACGACAAGGCATCGAAGAGATCGCAATGACTCAACATTCCGCTACCCGCTCCATGTTCGACCCGGCGCTCGTGCGTCCGGCGATCGTGGCGTCTTTCAAGAAACTCACGCCGCGTACGCAGTTCCGCAACCCGGTGATGTTCTGCGTGTACGTCGGCAGCATCCTGACGACGGTGCTATGGATCGCCGCGCTCACGGGGCAGGCCGACGCGCCGGCCGGCTTCATCCTCGCGATCGCGCTGTGGCTGTGGTTCACGGTCCTGTTCGCGAACTTCGCGGAGGCGCTCGCCGAAGGGCGCTCGAAGGCGCAGGCCGCGTCGCTGCGCAGCGCGAAGAAAGACGTGATGGCGAAGAAGCTCAACGAGCCGCATCCGAAGTCGCCGATCCGCATCACGACCGCGTCCGACCTGCGCAAAGGCGACGTCGTGCTGGTCGAGGCCGGCGACGTGATTCCGGCCGACGGCGAGGTCGTCGACGGCGTCGCGTCGGTCGACGAATCGGCGATCACCGGCGAATCGGCGCCGGTGATCCGCGAGTCGGGCGGCGACTTCTCGTCGGTGACGGGCGGCACGCGCGTGCTGTCCGACTGGATCGTCGTGAAGGTGACGGCGAACCCCGGCGAGGCGTTCCTCGACCGGATGATCGCGATGGTCGAAGGCGCGAAGCGCAAGAAGACGCCGAACGAGGTCGCGCTGACGATCCTGCTCGTCGCGCTGACGATCGTGATGCTGCTCGCGACCGCGACGCTGCTGCCGTTCTCGATGTTCTCGGTCGACGCGATGAAAGCCGGCCACGTGGTGACGATCACGGCGCTCGTCGCGCTACTCGTCTGTCTGATCCCGACGACGATCGGCGGCCTGCTGTCTGCGATCGGCGTGGCCGGGATGAGCCGGATGATGCAGGCGAACGTGATCGCGACGTCGGGCCGTGCGGTCGAGGCGGCCGGCGACGTCGACGTGCTGCTGCTCGACAAGACCGGCACGATCACGCTCGGCAATCGCCAGGCGTCGCTGTTCGTGCCGGCGCCCGGCGTGACGGAGGAGGCGCTGGCCGACGCCGCGCAGCTCTCGTCGCTCGCCGACGAGACGCCCGAAGGCCGCAGCATCGTCGTGCTCGCGAAGGAGCGCTTCAACATCCGCCAGCGCGACATGGCGCAGCTGCATGCGACGTTCCTCGGCTTCTCCGCGCAGACGCGCATGAGCGGCGTCGACCTGCCGGGGCGCGAGATCCGCAAGGGCGCGGCCGACGCGATCAAGCGCTATGTCGAGACGCACGGCAGCCGCTTTCCCGACGAAGTGCGGCGCGCGGTCGACGACGTCGCGCGCCGCGGCAGCACGCCGCTCGTCGTGGCCGAGCTGCAGCAGGGCGCGGCGCGCGTGCTCGGCGTGATCGAGCTGAAGGACATCGTGAAGGGCGGCATCAAGGAGCGCTTCGCGGAGCTGCGCAAGATGGGCATCAAGACCGTGATGGTGACGGGCGACAACCGGCTGACGGCCGCGGCGATCGCGGCGGAGGCGGGCGTCGACGACTTCCTCGCGGAAGCGACGCCGGAAACGAAGCTCGCGACGATCCGCGAGCATCAGGCGGCCGGACGCCTCGTCGCGATGACGGGCGACGGCACCAACGACGCGCCGGCGCTCGCGCAGGCCGACGTCGCGGTCGCGATGAACACCGGCACGCAGGCCGCGAAGGAAGCGGGCAACATGGTCGACCTCGATTCCAACCCGACCAAGCTGATCGAGATCGTCGAGATCGGCAAGCAGATGCTGATGACGCGCGGCTCGCTGACGACGTTCTCGATCGCGAACGACATCGCCAAGTATTTCGCAATCATCCCCGCCGCGTTCGTGACCACCTATCCGCAGCTGAAGGTGCTCGACATCATGCATCTGAGCTCGCCCGCGTCGGCGATCCTGTCGGCCGTGATCTTCAACGCGCTGATCATCGTCGCGCTGATTCCGCTCGCGCTGAAGGGCGTCGCGTACCGGCCGCTCGGCGCCGCGTCGCTGCTGCGCCGCAACCTGCTCGTGTACGGCCTCGGCGGCGTGCTACTGCCGTTCCCGTTCATCAAGCTGATCGACATGACGCTCGCCGCGCTCGGCTGGGTCTGATGCGCCACTCGAAGGAAACATCATGAAATCGTTGATTCGTCCGCTCGTCGTGATTTTTGTCGTGCTGACCGCCGTCACGGGGCTCGCGTATCCCGCGGTGCTGACCGCGTTCGGCCAGGCCGTGTTCCCGTGGCAAGCAAACGGCAGCCTGATCGAGCGCAACGGCCAGGTCGTCGGCTCCGCGCTGATCGGCCAGTCGTTCGATGCGCCGAAGTATTTCTGGGGCCGGCTCTCGGCCACCTCGCCGATGCCGTACAACGCGGCCGGCTCGGGCGGCTCGAACTTCGGCCCGCTGAACCCGTCGCTCGCCGAGCAGGTGAAGGCGCGCATCGCCGCGCTGCGCGATGCGGGCACCGACCTGTCGAAACCGGTGCCGGTCGATCTCGTGACGGCGTCGGCGAGCGGCCTCGATCCGGAGATCACGCCGGCCGCTGCCGCCTACCAGATCGAACGCGTCGCCAACGCGCGCCATCTCGCGCGCGAGACGGTCGCGCAGCTCGTCGCCGCGAACACGACGGGGCGCCAGTTCGGCGTGCTCGGCGAGCCGCGCGTGAACGTGCTGAAGCTGAACCTCGCGCTCGACGCGGCGCAGGCCGCACACTGAGCATGCGGCGCGGCACGTGCCGTCCGGTGCGACACGTGCCGCGCCGGATGCGGGTTTTTCGACGGCGCGCGCGCCGTCTTTGCCTTTTGCGGCGATTTGGACCGACAATGCCTTCACTTGCGCGCTCCCGGGCGCTCCGCCTTCCGCCAGCATGAACCGCCCCGATCCCGATCAACTGCTCGACAAGCTGCAACGCGACGAGGAAAAGCAGCGGCGCGGCCGGCTCAAGATCTTCTTCGGCGCGTCGGCCGGCGTCGGCAAGACCTACGCGATGCTGCAGGCCGCGCGCCAGCGCAGGCAGGACGGCGTCGATGTGGTGGTCGGCATCGTCGAGACGCACGGCCGTGGCGAAACCGCCGCGCTGCTCGACGGCCTCGACGTGCTGCCGCTCGCGCGCATCGACTATCGCGGCCGCACGCTGGCCGAATTCGATCTCGACGCCGCGCTCGCACGCGCGCCGCAGCTGATCCTCGTCGACGAGCTCGCGCATTCGAACGTGCAGGGCGCGCGGCACCTGAAGCGCTGGCAGGACGTGTACGAGCTGCTCGACGCGGGGATCGACGTCTATACGACCGTCAACGTCCAGCATCTCGAAAGCCTGAACGACGTGGTCGGCGCGATTACCGGCATCCGCGTCTGGGAGACGGTGCCCGACCGCGTGTTCGACGCGGCCGACGAAGTCACGCTGGTCGACCTGCCGGCCGAGGAATTGCTCGCGCGGATGCGCGACGGCAAGGTCTATCTCGCGCAGCAGGCCGAGCGTGCGGTGCGCAACTTCTTCCGCAAGGGCAACCTGATCGCGCTGCGCGAACTGGCGTTGCGGCGCACCGCCGATCGCGTCGACGCGCAGATGCGCGAATACCGTGCGGACCGTTCGATCCAGCGCATCTGGCAGGCGCGCGAACGCTTGCTCGTCTGCGTCGGCCCGGGCCCCGAGGCGCCGACGCTGGTGCGCGCGGCCGCGCGGCTCGCGGCGAGCCTGAAGGCCGACTGGATTGCCGTGTATGTCGAGACGCCGCGCCTGCAGCGGCTGCCCGATGCCGAGCGGCAGCGCACGCTCGACGCACTGAAGCTCGCGGCCGAACTCGGCGCGGAGACGGCCACGCTCGCCGGCGGCGATGCGGTCGCCGCGCTGATCGGCTATGCGAAGGTGCGCAACGTGTCGAAGCTCGTCGCGGGCGGCTCGCAGAAGACCGGCCTCGCGCGCTGGTTCGCACGCCCGTTCGGCGACCAGCTTGCCGAGCGCGCCGGCGACGTCGACCTGATGCTGATCCGTGCGTCGGCGAGCGACGAGGTGCGCGCGGCGCCGCTCGACGCGCGCGTGCGCGACTGGCGCGACGCGTTCGCGCGGCTCGGCGGCCGTCGTTCGCCGCCGCGCCACTATGCGTACGCGGCCGCGATCTGCGCGGCGATCACGGTCGTCGCGAGCGTCGTCGCCGAGCGGCTCGACCTGACCAATCTCGTGATGCTGTACCTGCTCGGCGTCGTGTTCTCCGCGGTGCGGCTCGGACGCGGCCCGGGCGTGCTGCAGTCGTTCCTGTCGGTGGCCGCGTTCGATTTCTTCTTCGTGCCGCCGCGCATGTCGCTGTCGGTCAGCGATACGCAGTACCTGCTGACCTTCTTCGGGATGCTGCTGACGTCGCTCGTGATCAGCCACCTGACGTCGAGCCTCACGCGCGAGGCCGACCTCGCGCAGCGCCGCGAACGCCGTACCGGCGCGATCTATGCGATGGCGCGCGAGCTGGGCGCGGCGCTGACCACCGAGCAGATCGTCGAGATCGGCAGCCGCCATGTGGCCGAGGTGTTCCGCGCGCGCGTCGCGATCCTGCTGCCGGACAGCGCGGACCAGGTGCAGCAGAAGATCGAGGATCCCGACGCGACCGTCACGCTGACCGGCGCCGATCTCGACAGCGACGTCGGCCAGTGGGTATACGACCAGCAGAAGCCGGCCGGCCGCGGCACCGACACGCTGCCCGCGACGATCGCGCTGTACTTGCCGCTGAAGGCGCCGATGCGCACGCGCGGCGTGCTCGCGGTTGCGTCGAACGAGCCGCGCGAGCTCGAAGTGCCCGAGCAGCGGCGGATGCTCGACGCGTTCGCCGCGCAGATCGCACTCGCGCTCGAGCGCGTGCATTACGTCGACATCGCGCGCGACGCGCTCGTCAGCATGGAATCCGAGCGGCTGCGCAACTCGCTGCTGTCGGCGATCTCGCACGACCTGCGCACGCCGCTCACGACGATCGTCGGCTTCTCCTCGATGCTCGCGAACGCTCGCGCCGCTGCACCGGCGGGCGACGCGGCCGCTGCCGCGCGCATCGCGCAGCGCGAAGGCGAACTCGTCGACGCGATCCACGACGAAGCGCTGCGCATGACCGGCATCGTCACGAACCTGCTCGACATGGCGCGGCTGCAGGCCGGCAGCCTGCAGCTCAAGCGCCAGTGGTCGCTGCTCGAGGAGACGGTCGGCGCGGCGCTGGCCGCCTGCAAGCGCGTGCTCGCGCGCCATCCGGTGCGCGTCGCGCTGCCGCCCGACCTGCCGCTGCTGCAGATGGACGCGGTACTGATGGAGCGCCTGTTCACCAACCTGTTCGAGAACGCGGCGAAGTACACGCCGCCCGACACGCCGATCGAGATCCGCGCGGAGCGCGTGACCGACGACGGCGCGCCCGACGCAAGACCGTTCGTGCGCGTGCATGTCGACGATCGCGGCCCCGGCCTGCCGGCCGGCATGGAAACGCGGATCTTCGACAAGTTCACGCGCGGCGAGAAGGAATCGGCGACGCCCGGCATCGGGCTCGGCCTCGCGATCTGCCGCGCGATCGTCGAAGCGCACGGCGGTAGAATCGGCGCACTCAACCGCACCGCGCCCGACGGCCGCGTGACGGGCGCGCGCTTCTGGTTCACGCTGCCGGTCGACACGCCGCCGGACACGCCCGCCGCGCCCGACGACGAACCCGACGCGCTGCCCGCGCCATCCTCCTCCGAATCATCGCCCGACCATGAGTGAACCGAGCCTGACCGTCGTTCTGATCGAGGACGAAAAGCAGATCCGCCGCTTCGTGCGCGCCGCGCTCGAAGAGGAGGACATCGCCGTGTTCGAGGCCGAGACGGGCAAGCAGGGGCTGATCGATGCGGCGACGCGCCAGCCCGATCTCGTGATCGTCGATCTCGGCTTGCCCGACACCGACGGGCTCGACGTGATCCGCGAACTGCGCGGCTGGTCCGAGGTGCCGGTGATCGTACTGTCCGCGCGCACGCAGGAAGAGGAGAAGGTCGCCGCGCTCGACGCGGGCGCGGACGACTACCTGACCAAGCCGTTCGGCGTGTCCGAGCTGCGCGCGCGGATCCGTGCGCAACTGCGCCGGCGCAACCAGGGCGGCGCGAACGAATCGCCGAAGGTCAGTTTCGGCACCGTGAGCGTCGATCTCGCGCTGCGCCAGGTGTGGCGCGACGGCGAGATCGTCCACCTGACGCCGCTCGAATACCGGCTGCTCGCGACGCTCGTGCGGCACGCGGGGCGCGTGCTCACGCACCGTCAGCTGCTGCGCGACGTGTGGGGACCGTCGCATGTCGAGAGCCATCACTACCTGCGCATCTACATGGCGCACCTGCGGCAGAAGCTCGAGCGCGATCCCGCGCAGCCCGAGCATATCGTCACCGAAACCGGCGTCGGTTACCGGCTGGTCGGCGCCGCGTGAAAGCGGCCCGCGCTGCGTCACGGCGCGGCTTTCGTATGACTTCCGCGGCATCGTGTCCGCCGCGCATCGACACGCGCGGATCCGCACAGCGCCGCCCATTCCCCGTTATGCTCACCGTTCCGGAACAATAAACGAGGAGCGTGCCATGCTCGTCCGTTTCGCTGTCTCCTGCGCCCTGGCATTTGCCGTGTCCGACGCGCTCGCGCAACCGCTGCCGCCCGGGCAGCAGCCGGCGCAGACGTCCCGGCCGGCGCTGGCCAACCCCGCATCGGTCAACTGCGAAAAGCTCGGCGGCCGGCACGTGATCCGCAGCCTGCCGCGCGGGCAGGTCGGCATGTGCGTGTTCAAGGACGGTCGCGTGTGCGAGGAATGGACGCTGTACCGCGACGATCGCTGCGTCGGCGGCGTCGTGCCGAAGCGCGTCGCGCAGTAACGGGGCGGCCGACGCGCATACCGGCGGCTTGCTATACTCGGCGCCGCCCGGGGACGACCCCGGGTCATTCGCTTCAACGGGGACGGCCCCATCCGATACGGAGTGCGTCGAGATGGCGTGGGTATTGTTGTTGATCGCCGGTTTGCTGGAAGTCGCGTGGGCGGCCGGCATGAAGTCGTCGGAAGGTTTCACGAAGCTCGGCCCGTCGGTGTTTACGATCGTCACGGCGCTGGCCAGCTTCGGGCTGCTCGCGGTCGCGATGCGTCAACTGCCGCTTGGCACCGCCTATGCGGTCTGGACGGGCATCGGCGCCGTCGGCGCGTTCGTGTTCGGCATCGTGATGATGGGCGAGGCGCTGACCGTCGCGCGCGTCGCGAGCGCCGCGCTGATCGTCGTCGGGCTGATCGGCCTGAAGCTGTCGTCGGCCGCGTGAGGCCTGCGCCGGCCGCCGCGCCTTGCGCCGCATGGGGGAATTGCGGCGGCCGGACCGATACGCTGTCTATAATGGAACGCATTCGGGTCTGAAAGCCGTTTCGCCGCCGTTCGAGGGCGCGGCGGCATCCTCGGCCGCCACGCGCCGCGCGGCCGCATATATCGATTCGACCCGGCCGATCGGCAAAGGCACGGCACGTGCAAGGGAGAGGGCCATGATCGAAGCCATTTCGCTCGGCGCGGGGCTCGCTTGGGCGAGCGGCCTGCGCCTGTACCTCACCGTGCTGATCGCCGGCGTGCTGGCACGCGTCGGCTGGCTGCATCTGCCCGATACGCTTGCCGTGCTGACCTCGCCGTGGGTGATCGGCGCCGCCGCCGTGCTGGCCGTCACCGAATTCCTCGCCGACAAGATCCCCGCATTCGATTCGCTGTGGGATGCCGTGCATACGTTCATCCGCATCCCGGCCGGCGCCGTGCTCGCGGCCGGCGCGCTCGGCCACGCCGATCCGACGGTGCTGGCGGTCGCGGGCCTCGCGGGCGGCTCGCTCGCCGGCGCCGCGCATGTCGCGAAGGCCGGCACGCGCGCGCTGATCAACCTGTCTCCGGAACCGATCTCGAACTGGGTCGCATCGTCGACCGAGGACGGCCTCGTGTTCGGCGGGCTCGCGCTCGCGTTCTTCGTGCCGCTCGTGTTCCTCGTGCTGCTCATCGCGTTCATCGCGTGCTCGGCTTGGGCGTTGCCGCGGCTGTGGCGCGGTGTGTCGGGCGGCTTTCGCGGGATGGCGACGCACATGGTGTCGCGGCTGAACTCGATCGGAGGCAAGCGCGATTGACCGAGCCGTCGACGCCCGCGCGCACTGATCTGCGCCCGACTGCACCAGCCGGCCGCTTCGGCCGGCGCGACCTGATCCGCCAGGCCGCGCGGATGACGGCGCGCGACTGGCGCGCCGGCGAGTTGACGCTGCTCGTGCTCGCACTGGTCCTCGCCGTTGCCGCGCTGACGAGCGTCGGCTTTCTCGCCGACCGGCTGCGCCAGGGGCTCGAGCGCGATGCGCGGCAAATGCTCGGCGCCGACTTCGTCGTCCGCGCCGATCATCCGGTCGATCCGTCGTTCGATCGCGAAGCGCGTGCGCTGGGACTGCGCACCGCGACGACGGCCATCTTCCCGAGCATGATCGCGTCGACGTCGGGCGGCGACGCGGCGCCCGCGCGTCTCGCGGCCGTGAAGGCCGTGTCGCCGGCGTATCCGCTGCGCGGCGCGGTCGAGATCGTGCCGGCCGGTGCGACGGCGGCGCGCAAGGCGACCGCCATTCCGGCGCCCGGCACCGTGTGGGCCGACCCGGCGCTGCTCGACGCGCTGCATCTGAAACCCGGCGACGCCGTGCGCGTCGGGCAGCGTACCTTCACGGTGGCCGCCTCGATTTCCCGCGAACTCGATCGCGGATTCTCGTTCGTCAATTTCTCGCCGCGGCTGATGATGCGTGCGGACGAACTGGCCGCGACGGGGCTGGCCGGCTACGGCAGCCGCGTCACGTACCGGCTGCTCGTCGCGGGCGCACCGGAGGCCGTCGTGCGCTTCGAAGCCTATGCGCACGCGCGCGTCGACGGCGGCAAGCTGCGCGGCGTCGGGCTCGAATCGCTGCAGGAAGGCCAGCCGCAGGTGCGGCAGACGCTCGATCGCGCGCGCCATTTCCTGACGCTCGTCGCGCTTTTGACCGCGCTGCTCGCGGCGGTCGCGATCGCGATGGCGGCGCAGCGCTATATGCGACGCCACCTCGACGGTTGCGCGACGATGCGCTGCCTCGGCGTGAGCCGCCGTACGCTCGGCGCGCTGTTCGCGCTCGAATTCGCGGGCGTCGGCGTCGTGTCGGGCCTCGCGGGCGCGGCGCTCGGCTACGGCGGCCACTGGGTGCTGCTCGCCGCATTGGGCGGGCTGATCGACGTCGTGCTGCCGGCGCCGACGCCGTGGCCCGCGCTCGTCGGCATCGGCGCCGCGCTGGTGCTGCTGCTCGGTTTCGCGCTGCCACCGCTCGCGCCGCTCACACGCGTGCCGCCCGTGCGCGTGCTGCGCCGCGACTGGGGCGACGCGTCGCGTACCGCGTGGGCCGCCTATGCGCTCGGCGTCGTGCTGTTTGCCGGGCTGCTGATCGCCGCGGCCGGCAACCTGACGCTCGGCCTGATCGTCGCGGGCGGCTTCGCCGGTGCGCTGGTCGGTTTTGCGCTGATCGCGCGGCTCGCGCTGTTCGCGGCCGCGCGCGCGGTGCGCAACGCGCGTGTGAGCGCGGGCGTCGGCTGGCGCTATGCGCTCGCGTCGCTGCATCGGCGCGGAACCGCGAGCGCGCTGCAGATCACCGCACTCGCGCTCGGGCTGATGTGCCTCTTGCTGATCGCGATCACGCGCAACGATCTGGTCGCCGGCTGGCGCGCGTCGATGCCGCCCGATGCGCCGAACCAGTTTCTGATCGACATCCAGCCCGACCAGCGCGACGACGTCGCGGCCTATCTCGCCGCGCACGGCGTGCGCGACGCGGTGCCGGCGCCGATGGTGCGCGGCCGGCTCGTCGCGATCAACGGCAAGCCGGTGAACCCCGACGCCTATCGGTCCGACGAAGCACGCCGGCTCGTCGATCGCGAGTTCAACCTGTCGTATACGACCGTGCTGCCGTCCGACAACCGGATCGTCGAAGGCGACTGGTTCGGCAGCGCGTCGACGCCGCAGATTTCGATCGAGGCCGGCCTCGCGAAGACGCTGAACGTGAAGCGCGGCGACGTGCTGCGCTTCGACGTGACGGGCCTGACCGTCGATGCGCCGGTCACGAGCGTGCGCAAGCTCGACTGGGGCACGTTCCGCGTCAACTTCTTCGTGCTGATGCCGCCCGCGGTGCTGAAGGATTTCCCGACCGTCTATCTGACGAGCTTCCATCTGCCGGCGTCCGACGCGGCGTTGCTGGACCCGCTGATCGCACGCTATCCGAACCTGACCGCGATCGACGTCGCGCCGATCCTCGCGCAGCTGCAGCGCATGATGCTGCAGGTGGTCGGCGCGGTGCAGTTCCTGTTCGCGTTCACGCTCGCGGCCGGCGTGCTCGTGCTGTACACCGCGCTTGCCGGCTCGCGCGACGAACGTGTGCGCGAGGCCGCGCTGCTGCGCGCGCTCGGCGCGTCGCGCGCGCAGGTCAACGCGGTGCAGCGCGCGGAGTTCGTGGTCGTCGGCGCGCTCGCCGGCGTGCTCGCAGCGGCCGGCGCGATCGCGGTCGGCTGGGTGCTCGCGTCGCGCGTGTTCGACTTCCAGCTCGCCGTCGATCCGTGGCTCGTACCGGCCGGCATCGCGGCCGGCGTCGCATGCGCCGGTGCGGCCGGCTGGCTGAGCCTGCATAATGTGCTGCGGCGCCCCGCGCTGCAGTCGCTGCGCGACGCGTGAGCGTGGCCGGCGGCTTCCGACGATCCTGATTCAGACTATCCGTATGACCGATGTGAATGACGATGCGCCGTCGCAGCCGACGGCGTTCGAGCTCGTGGGCGGCGAAGCCCGCGTGCGCGAAATGGTGGACCGCTTCTACGACCTGATGGACCTCGAGCCCGAGTTCGCGCAGATCCGCGCGCTGCATCCGGCATCGCTCGACGGCTCGCGCGACAAGCTGTTCTGGTTCCTGTGCGGCTGGCTCGGCGGGCCCGACCACTACATCAGCCGGTTCGGCCATCCGCGGCTGCGCGCGCGCCATCTGCCGTTCCCGATCGCGTCGGTCGAGCGCGACCAGTGGCTGCGCTGCATGGCGTGGGCCATGGAGGACGTCGGGCTGCCCGAGCCGCTGCGCGAGCGGCTCATGCATTCGTTCTACGACACGGCCGACTGGATGCGCAACCGGCCCGGTTGATCGACCGGTACGCCGCCGTTCTCGCGTGCGGCGATCGGCGCTGGGCCGAGGCGCGCCGCGGCGCGACACTGTCCGCTTTCCCTTCGATACGAGATCTGCCCGATGACGACACAAGCGCTATTTCGCGACGACGCCTATCTTGCGCACTGCGAGGCGATCGTCGAGGCCGTCGGCGACGACGGCATCCGGCTCGACCGCACGGTGTTCTATCCGCTCGGCGGCGGCCAGGCCGGCGACGCCGGCACGTTGACGCTGCCGGACGGCGGCACGATCGCGATCGCCGACACGCGCAAGGCGAAGTTCGACGGCGCGACGCCCGACGATGCGGTGCACGTGCCCGCGTCGGGGCAGGACGCAGATGTCGCGGCGCTCGCGCCGGGCACGCGCGTGGTCGCGACGATCGACTGGGTGCGCCGCTACCGACACATGCGGCTGCATACGGCCGCGCATCTGATGTGCGCGGTGCTGCCGTACGCGGTCGACGGCTGCAGTGTGACGGCCGACTACGTGCGGCTCGACTTCGCGACGTCCGATGCGATCGATCGCGACGACGTCGAGCGGCGCCTCGCGGAGCTCGTGCGCGGCGCGCATCCCGTCACGACCGAATGGATCACCGACGAAGAGATGGCCGCGCGGCCGGAGCTCGTGCGCACGATGAGCGTGAAGCCGCCGATGGGGCTCGGCCGCGTGCGGCTGCTGCGCATCGACGGTGTCGATCTGCAGCCGTGCGGCGGCACGCACGTGCGCAACACGTCGGAGATCGGCGCACTGCGCGTTGCGAAACTGGAAAAGAAGAGTGCGCGCACGCGGCGCCTAGTGCTGGAGTTCGCATGACGCGCGACGCAGCGGCGAACGACACGGCGGCACTCGATCCGCGCGCGCGCGAGGTGCTCGACTTCTGGTTCGGCGAGCCGGGCTCGGCCGAATTCGGCCACGCGCGCAAGATCTGGTTCAAGGGCGGCGCGGCGTTCGACGACGTGCTGCGTGCGCGCTTCGGCGCGCTGCACGATGCCGCCTGCGAAGGCGCGTGCGATCACTGGGCCGCGACGCCGCTCGGCGCGCTCGCGCTGATCATCGTGCTCGATCAGTTCTCGCGCAACATGCATCGCGGCACACCGCGCGCGTTCGCGGCCGACAAGAAGGCGCTCGCGCTCGCGCGCCGGGTCGTGTCGGCAGGGTGGGATGCGCAGTTGCCGAGCGGCCATCATCGCGCGTTCGCGTATCTGCCGTTCGAGCACGACGAGGCAGACGAGAGTCAGCGCGAGGCCGTGCGGCTATGCGCGGGCATCCGCGACGAGGCAGGCTGCGCCGGCTATCACGACTTTGCGCTGCGGCATGCGGCCGTGATCGCGCGGTTCGGGCACTTTCCGCATCGGAACGCGATTCTCGGCCGCGCGTCGACCGACGAAGAGGCGGCGTTTCTGCGGCAGCCCGGTTCGTCGTTCTGACGGCCGGCGGCGCCGGCGCCGATCACGGCTCGTACTGCTCCTCCGGCGTGCGCACGTACACGCGCAGCAACTCGGCGTCGTCGCCGGGCCGCGCGCCGGACCAGAACAGTTTCCATTCGCTGCCGGGCGCCGGATCGACGGCCCGCACGCCCTGCACGATCATCCACGTGCAGCGCGTCGCCTTCGCGTCGTCGGTCGGGATGTGCTCGATGCCGGAGAAGTAATAGAGCATCGGCGCTTCCGATTCGCCGAGCCCGTGCAGGCTCGCCATGCAGTCGCCGTCGTTCCATTCGAGCGCGAGATGCGCGTTCAGATCGTCGAACACCGACCGGTAGCTCTTCGCGACGTCGAGCCACGGCAGCAGCAGCGTATAGACGAGCCCCCACGCGACGAGCGCACCGGCGGCCCACGACAGCACGCCGCGCCAGCGGCCGGTCGCGCGCAGCAGCGGCAGGACCGACAGCCAGCCGAGCGTCAGCGCGAGCGCGCCGGCGACGAGCGCGGGCTCGACCGGGATCGTCCAGTCGAGCGGCAGCCAGCGGCCGAGCGGCGCGAGCCGTTCGCGCGACGCGGACGAATCGGCCATGATCGACCAGATCGCCCACGCGAGCCCGACCACGGTGCCGAACAGCACGCGGCTTAGATAGTCCCACGCGGTATGCAGCCGGTACGGCAGCCGCTCGACGGCCAGCGCGGCGACCAGCGCGAGCGGCGCACAGAACGGCAGGATATAGAGCTGGCGCGACGTCGCGGAGATCTGCAGCACCGTGAGGCCGATGCCGGCGAACAGCAGCGGCAGCGCGATGCGCGGCGCGCGCCAGTCGCGCCATGCGCCGCGCGCGACGGCCACGAGCGCGAGCGCGAGCGGCGCGACCGGGAAGCCGACCGTCAGGAAGGCACGCACGATGAAGAGCGGCTTGTCGTTTTCCGCCCCGAGCTCGGGCACCGAGAAGCCGAAGAAGCGGCCGACGTTGTTGTCCCAGAACCAGGCGGCGAACAGCGTCTCGGAGCGCATCAGCAGCGCGATCGGCCACACGAGCGCGAACGGCGCGAACACGATCGCGGCCACGCCGAGCGCACGTGCGAACGCGCGCGACCGGCAGGCAGGGTAGAGCGCGAGCACCGCGACGAGCGTCGCGGCGAACACGAGCGGCACGAACAGCCCCTTCGCCATCAGCGCGATGCCGACGCCCGCGCCGAACAACGGCGCGGCCCAGCGGTTCGCGCGCCGCGCGGGCAGTCCATGCCGGACGCGGCGCGCGTCGGCGGTATGTGCGATCACGAGTTCGAGCAGTCCGCAGAAGCCCATCGCGGTGCCGGCCAGCAGCGCGACGTCGGTCATCATGTCGTGGACGTGCTTGATCACGACGAGCGTGCTCGCGCAGAGCGCGACCGTGCCGATCACGCGCAGGTCGAATACGCTGTCCGCGCGATGGGCGACGCGCGCCGCGCGCGCGACGAATGCGAACGCGAGCGCGACGAACAGCGCACTCGCGAGCCGCGCCGCATCGTGCAGCGGCATCACGCGCTGCAGCAGCCACGCGAGGCTCGTCGCGACCCACGCGTAGAGCGGCGGCTTTTCCATGAACGGCTGGCCCGCATTGGTCGGCACGACGAGATCGCCGGTCTCCAGCATGTGCTGGATGATGCCGAATGTATAGGTCTCGTCCTGCTTCCACGGGTCGTGGTCGAGCACGCCCGGCAGCGCGTACGCACAGAACACGATCGCGGCCAGCAGCCAGGCGCGCCAGCCGAGCCGCGCGAGGCTGCCGCTGCGCACCGCATCGGTCGTGGCGTGTGCGGTCGCGGCGCCGGCGTCGTGCGTGTCGGCGAGGTCGGCGCCGGCGGTGCCGGCCGAACGGACGTGCTGAGCCGGGGCGGACACGGACGTGCGTCGCCGGCTGGACGTGGCGGTTCCAGACATGGAAAGGGATCTCGGGTCGATCGTGCCGGTCCTGCAGCGGACGGGGACCGGCAAAGGGCCGCATCGGTGCGGCGAAGGACGGACGGCGCGGCCGTCTGTCTGACTGGCCGCTAGTAGAGCACGAAATTGTTACGGATGTTTACAGGAACTGTCACGGAATTGTGGAGATTTGTGGTGTCGTGACGGATCCGGGCCGCAACGCACGGCGCGGTTATCGGGCGCGGTACGACGGGCAAGCGCGCCTACCGGCCGCCGCCGACGTCGAGCAGTGTGCCGGTCGTGTACGACGCGGCGTCGCTGAGCAGCCAGACGATCGCTTCGGCGACTTCATGCGCTTCGCCGGCGCGCCCGAGCGGCGATTGCGCGCCGAGGCGCGCGGCGCGGCCGGGCTGGCCGCCGCTCGCGTGGATGTCGGTCTCGATCAGGCCCGGACGCACCGCATTGACGCGCACGCCGTGCGGGCCGAGTTCCTTGGCGAGGCCGACGGTCAGCGTGTCGACGGCGCCTTTCGAGCCAGCGTAGTCGACGTATTCGTTCGGCGAACCGAGCCGCGCGGCGATCGACGACACGTTGACGATCGCGCCGCCGCGGCCGCCGCGATCGGTCGACAGGCGGCGCGCGGCTTCGCGCGCGCACAGATACGCCCCGAGCACGTTCGTGTCGAACATCCGCGTGAGCCGGTCGAGCGGCATGTCGGCGAGCGGCATCGACGGCGCGACGATGCCCGCATTGTTGACGAGCGCGTCGAGCCGGCCGAACGCGGCCGCGACCGCGTCGAACATCGCGACGACATCGGCTTCGTTCGCGACGTCGCCGGCGACGACGCACGCGCGTCCGCCCGCATCGCGCACGGCCTGCGCGGTGTGTTCGGCCGCTGCCGCGTCGCGCGCATAGTTGATGCCGACGTCCCAGCCGCGTGCGGCCGCGAGCACGGCCGTCGCGCGGCCGATGCCGCGGCTCGCGCCGGTGATGAGAACGGCCTTGCGGTCGGACGGTGCGGTCATCGCGTGCGGCTCCGGGCGGAACGGGTTATTTCGCGGCGTCCTGCGCCCACTTGTCGCGGGCGGGCGGCTGATAGCGGCGCAGCCGGTCGATCAGCCCGGCCGGCTGCGAGTCGATGCAGAGCGCGTCGAAATAGGTCGCGCGCATGAAGCCTTCGTCGACCGTATGACGCAGCAGCGCGATCAGCGGATCGTAGAACGAATCGATGTTGTACAGCGCGACCGGCTTGCGGTGATAGCCGAGCTGCGCCCACGTATAGACCTCGAAGAACTCCTCGAGCGTACCGGCGCCGCCCGGCATCGCGACGAACGCATCGGCGAGGTCGGCCATCATCTTCTTGCGGTGATGCATGTCGGGCACGACGTGCAGCTCGGACAGCCCCGTGTGGCCGACTTCCTTGTCGACGAGCAGTTCCGGAATCACGCCGACCGCACGGCCGCCGGCCGCCATCACTTCGTCGGCGATCACGCCCATCAGTCCCACGCGGCCGCCGCCGTAGACGAGCGTGAGGCCCGCGTCGACGAGCGCGCGGCCGAATGCGCGTGCCGCTTCGGTATAGACGGGACGCGCGCCGGGCGCGGACCCGCAGTAAACGCAAACAGCCTTCATTGCTTCGTGTCCTTCGCGGCCGCCGCCGCACGCGGCGAACCGTCGCGCGGCGGCAGGTAGTCGGTGAATTCGCGCTTCGGCAGCTTGCCGGACACGAGATCGTCGAACAGCTGGCGCGAGCGCCCGCGCAGATACGGCGCCATCACCGAGATCACATGCATGCTGACCTGGTGCAGCTCCTCGCGGATCGCGTCCTGGTCGTTGTACTTGCGCGGATGCATGACGTACTGATACGACAGCCAGTACGTCGAGATCACGGCCATGTTGGTTGCGATCACTTCGATTTCGGCGGGCGTCGCGACCATCTCCGCATCGGACACGAGCAGTTCGCACATCTCGCGCGCGAAGCGCACCTTGTGGCTGATGATCTGCTTGAAGTGCGTCTCGAGCGTGCGGTTGCGGGCGAGCAGGTCGTTCAGGTCGCGATACAGGAACCGGTAGGTCCACATGAAATCGGCCATGTACTGCAGATACGACCAGGTTTCGTCGATCGTCGGACGGTGATCTTCGGGGAAGCGCAGACGCCGTTCGATCTGCTGCTCGAACTGCGCGAAGATGCTGTTGATGATGTCGTCCTTGTTGCGGAAATGGTAGTACAGGTTGCCTGGACTGATTTCCATTTCCTCGGCGATCGTCGTCGTCGTGACGTTCGGTTCGCCGATCTCGTTGAAGAGTTTCAACGACAACTCGAGAATCCGTTCGCGGGTGCGGCGGGGAGGTTTCGCTTCCATGTCGTCCGGCCCTGTGTGTGCCGGACTGGCGGGCGCTGCAGATGCTGCGGATTCGTCCGGCGCGGGTTGCTGTGCTCAATCTAGCGGACGATTATAAACCGGGGTTTCGCGACACCGCGCGCATTTCGTGATTCGGTGCGCAGCGCGCGGATGGTGCAGCGCCGCACGCGCAGAGTGCGCAGGTGCGCGCCTAGAAGCCGAGCCAGCGCGCGACGACCGGCCCGAGCACGAAGCCCCACGTCGTCACGCAGGCGAACAGCGCGACCGTCACGGCCGCGCTGCCGAGGTCCTTCGCGCGTTTGGACAGCTCGTGGCGCTCGAGCGAGATGCGATCGATCGCGGCTTCGACGCTCGAATTCAGCAGCTCGACGATCAGCACGAGCAGCACCGAGCCGATCAGCAGCGCGCGCGACGCGGCCGGCACCGGTGCGAATGCACCGATCGGCAGCATCAGTGCCGCCAGCGTGAGCTCCTGACGAAACGCGCTTTCTTCGCGGATCGCGACGCGAAAGCCATTCAGCGAATGCTTGAGCGCGTACCACGCGCGCGTGATCCCGCGGTGGCGCTTGTACGGATTCGGCGGCAGCGGCGACAGCGGATCGTCGGGCCCGAGCGGTTCGTGCGCATGCGCGTCCGTGTCGGCATGCGCGTCGTCCTCGTCGAACGGCCCGTGCCGCGTCGGCATCGCGGCGGGCAGCGCGGTCTTGTCGTGCAGATCTCGTTTCAAACGGCGGCACCTTCGGCAGGCGAGTACGCGGTCTTCGGCAGCGGCTTCAGGTGCGACGCGAACTGCTCGGACGCCGCGCGCCAAGAGAAGCGCTCGGCCCACGCACGCGCGGTCGAGCGTTCGATCTTCAGCGCTTCGAGGCAGGCTTCCTGCAGATCCTCGTGCATCGCGCCGGCGCCGCCGTCGCCGAGCACGTCGATCGGGCCCGTCACCGGATAGGCGGCGACCGGCGTGCCGCAGGCGAGCGCCTCGAGCAGCACGAGGCCGAACGTGTCGGTGCGACTCGGGAACACGAACACGTCGGCCGCAGCATACACCTTCGCGAGCTCGGCCTGCGACAACACGCCGAGATAGTTCGCCTCCGGATAGCGCGACTTCAGCTCGGCGAGCGCCGGACCTTCGCCCGCGACCCACTTCGAGCCCGGCAGATCGAGACGCAGGAACGCTTCGACGTTCTTCTCGATCGCGACGCGCCCGACGTACAGGAAGATCGGCCGCGCGGTATTGAGCACCTTCGACTCCATCGGCCGGAAGATGTCGAGGTCGACGCCGCGCGTCCACAGCACGACGTTCGTGAACCCGTACTTTTCGAGATCCTCCCGAACCACGGGCGTCGGCGCCATCACCGCGAGCGACGGGCCGTGGAACCAGCGCAGGAAGCGGTAGGTCGCCGCGAGCGGAATTCCGAAGCGCGCCTGCACGTATTCGGGAAAGCGCGTGTGATAGGCGGTCGTGAACGGCAGCTTGCGTGCGCGCGCGTAACGGCGCGCGGCGAGGCCGAGCGGACCTTCGGTCGCGATGTGCAGTGCGTCGGGTGCGAATGCGTCGATCCGTTCGCGCAGCTTGCGATACGGCAGGATCGACAGGCGGATTTCGGGATAGGTCGGGCAGGGCACCGTGCGGAATTCGAGCGGCGTCAGCAGTTCGACGCGGTGGCCGAGCGCGGTGAGCTCGCGCGACGTGCTCTTCAGCGTGCGCACGACGCCGTTGACCTGCGGTTCCCACGCGTCGGTGACGATCATGATCTTCATCGCGGCATGTGTCCTGTAAGAGGTGGAGGTCAGGCCGCGGCGCGCGTCTTGCGCGCCGGGGCGGCGGACGGTGCGGTGCGCATCACCGTCCAGTAGACGATCTTCAGTTCGCCTTCCAGCGTTTCGACGAGCGCGGACAGGCTCTCGACCCAGTCGCCGTCGTTGCAATACAGCACGCCGTCGATGTCGCGGATCTCGGCCTTGTGGATGTGTCCGCACACGACGCCGTCGCAGCCGCGCCGGCGCGCTTCGTCGGTCATCACGCTCTCGAACTGCGAGATGAAGTTGACCGCGTTCTTGACCTGATGCTTCAGGTACTGCGACAGCGACCAGTACTGGAAGCCGAGCCGGCTGCGGATCCGGTTGAACCAGCGGTTCAGCACGAGGATCAGCGTGTAGAGCGTGTCGCCGAGATACGCGAGCCATTTCGCGTGCTGGATCACGCCGTCGAACAGGTCGCCGTGCACGATCCACAAACGTTTGCCTGCGAGCGTCGTATGGAACGCTTCGCCGCGCACCTGGATGTCGCCGAACGCGAGGTCGCAGAACTGCCGCGCGCCCTCGTCGTGATTGCCGGGGATGTAGACGACCTGCGTGCCCTTGCGCGCCTTGCGCAGGATCTTCTGCACGACGTCGTTGTGCGCCTGCGGCCAGTACCAGCCCTTCTTCAGTTGCCAGCCGTCGATGATGTCGCCGACCAGATACAGGTATTCCGACTCGTTGTGGCGCAGGAAGTCGAGCAGGTACGACGCCTGGCAGCCGCTCGAGCCGAGATGGATGTCGGACAGCCAGATCGTGCGGTAGCGGTGCGCGGGCGGCGCCGGATCGTCGTGTCGCGAGACGGGCTCGGCGGGCGCCGCGTCGCGCGACGGCGTGTCGGTCGCGGCGGCGCCGGACAGGAACGCGGTGGCGGCGCGGGCGCCGAAAGGGTGACGGAACAGGGAGGTCGCGGACGTTTTCTGGCCCATGCATGACTCGCGCCGGTTGACATGACAGGCATTGCGCCATGCGGGCGTGACTGCGCCATGACAGTCACAAGACGTTCTTATTACGTCCCGTGCGGTATGTTTAGCAGTGAATGTCGCGCTGTTGCGCGGCGTGCGTTGGACGTGGGCGAGGCCGGCGCGGCCAGGCAGGCCGGCGTTTTCGTCGGACGGATGAGCGCGGCGCGAACGATGTCGCGCGCAGCGTCAGTGCGGCATCGCGACGATGCGCGTGCGCGCGAGCCGGTCGTGCGGAAACTGGCGATCCGCGTGCAGCCGGGCCGCGCCGGCCCAGACGACGATCCACGCGGCCGCGAGCGCGAGCGTGACGGGCACGGACAGCCCGAGCAGCGGGTGCAGCGCGAGCGGCGGCAGGAACCACAGCCAGCCGAGCGCATAGCGGACGATCGCGTGACCCGCGCTCAGCGGCCGGCCGTTCGCGGCTTCGAGCCGCAGCCGCCAGGTCTTCATCGGCAGCGTCTGGCCGCCGTGCGTCCAGAACCAGACGAAATACGCCCCGACGACGAGCGCGATCCAGGCGGCAAGCAGGTTGTGATGGACGAGGCCGTTGCGTTGCTGCGTCGCCAGGCCGAACGCGAGGCCCGCGAAGAATACGACGCCGAACAGCAGCACGGCCTCGTAGAGCATCGCGGCGAGCCGCCGGCGGACGGACGGCACGTCGGCCGCGGCGGGAAGGGCGGACGTGTCGGCCACGGCCGCTCAGGAGCCTTTGAAGAGCGACGGCGCGTCCGCCGGCGACACCGGCGTCACGGTCGCGGGGACGGACGTCGTACCGGCGCCGGACGACGCGACGGCCGGCGGCGTCGCGGTGCCGGCCGAGGCCGACGCCGGCGCCGGCACGACCGCCGGGCTGCTGGCCGGCTGCACACGCCCGTTGACGATCCGGCGCACGTCGCGATCGGCGCCGGTCGGCGGCGCGCTGACCACGCTCGGCCGGCGACGGCGCTCGGCGGCCGCCAGGCGTTCCTTCTGTTCCGGCGGCAGCTGCTGATACGCCTTCCACGCGCGTTCGCGTGCCTGCGCGGACAGCGCCTTCGCGCTCTGGTAGTTCTCGCGCGCGACGCGGCGCTGCTCGGGCGTCATCCGCACCCATTCGGACATGCGGGCCTGCAGGCGTTTCTGTGCTTCAGGCGTCATTTTCTGGAAACGTGACGCGATCTTCAGCCATTTGCGCTTGCGTGCTTCGCTGAAGCCGTCCCACTGATCGGCGAACGGCGCGAGCGCCTCGCGCTGCGCCGCGCTCAGGCGCGCCCACGACAGCGGGCCGTTGGCGACCGGCAGCGGAAGCGGCAGCGGCGCGAGATCGGCGCCGAGCGCGGTCGCCGCCGACGACGGCGCGGGCGTGCTGGTTGCCGCGGCGGTGGTCGCGGCGGGTGTCGGGTGGAATCGCGGATACGTGGCCACGTACGACACGGCGACTGCGATCACGCATCCGAAAAATACGGCCAGGCCGCGCTTCTGACTCACCCGTGCGATCCCCTCGTTGTTGTCTGTTAGCGTGCGTGCGAAAGATACGCGTTGAACCCGTGGTCGAGATAGGCGTTGAGCGGCAGGTCGTCGCTGAGCATGGCCGCGTCGATGTCGGCGAGCTCGGCGGTGCGCTGCATGTCTTCCCAGTACGCGATGCCGACGAGCCCGGCCAGCAGCAGCGCGAGCGGCCATGCGCGCAGCAGGCGGCGCGCGAACGACGCCTGCGGACGGTTCGCGCGGACGGGCGCATGCGCGCCGGCCGCGCCGGCGAAGGCGGGCACGAACACCGGCGCGGTGGCCGCTTCGGGTTTCTTGCGCGCGAGCGCGGCGCGGCGGGCCGCGGCCAGCCGCTCGGTGGTGGCGCCGGGCAGCGCGGCCGCGCGCTCGTCGAGCGCGCGACGCACCTTCAGCGCGAATTCGAGTTCTCGGTTTGCGGGAGCGGAGCTCATAGCGTGATTCCTTTGGCCTTGAGCGCTAGCGCCAGGGCGTGGGTGGCTCGCGAGCAATGCGTCTTGACGCTGCCTTCGGAGCATCCCATCGCGGCTGCAGTCTCGGCGACATCCATATCTTCCCAGTAACGCATCAGGAACGCTTCCCGTTGACGCGCCGGCAATTTCTGGATCTCTTCGTCGATCAGGGCCAGAACCTGTTCGCGCTCGAGGCGATGCTCGCTGCTCTCCACGCCGGGATTGTCGTCCGCGGTCTCGAGCGTTTCGAGCGGGTCGAAATCGTCGTCGTCGGTGGTATTGAGCGACGAGAACAGCGTGACCCACGTGTTGCGGACCTTCTGCCGGCGAAACCAGTCGTGGATCGCGTTCTGCAGAATCCGCTGGAACAGCAGCGGCAGCTCGGCCGCCGGCCGGTCGCCGTATTTCTCCGCCAGCTTGATCATCGCGTCCTGCACGATGTCCAGCGACGCATCGTCGTCACGCACCGCGTACGCAGCCTGCTTGAACGCGCGCCTTTCGACGCCCGCCAGAAAGTCGGCGAGTTCCTTGTCTGATGCCATTCCGTGAAGGTATGCGCTGCGGACCGCTGCGTGGTGTGAAAGGTCGAAAAATTTCGTAAAACCCGCGGATGCTAACAAATTTTCGCGCCGCTTGGCACCGACGCGCGGCGTACGCGTTGTGCGCGAGCCGCGCCGGTCGTGCGTGTCCGGCCGCGCATGATGCGCTGCGGGATATTTTGCTTGACGGCGCATCGGCGAGCCGCTATCGTCGGCGATTCGCAACATGAAGTGATGGTCTCATTTGAGGCTGGCCCATGAAGCCCGCCCTTCAACTGGACGCGCCGCTTGAACCCGAGCCACAAGCCCGGCAGAGAGCACCCGATCAATTTTTTGCCGAAAATTCGAAAGGTCAAAATGAACATGCCCAGCGCGGAATTCTCCACGTCGGAACCCCTTTCCCCTCCCGATAGCGACTCCATCGGCGCCACCGTGCTCATGAAGGCACTGGCCGACGAAAACGTCGAATTCATCTGGGGCTATCCCGGCGGCTCGGTTCTCTATATCTACGACGAGCTTTACAAGCAGGACAAGATTCAGCACGTGCTGGTGCGCCACGAACAGGCGGCCGTGCACGCAGCCGATGCCTATGCGCGCTCCACCGGCAAGGTCGGCGTGTGCCTCGTGACGTCGGGCCCCGGCGTGACGAACGCGGTCACCGGCATCGCGACGGCCTACATGGATTCGATCCCGATGGTCGTGATCAGCGGCCAGGTGCCCACCGCAGCGATCGGCCAGGACGCGTTCCAGGAATGCGATACGGTCGGCATCACGCGCCCGTGCGTGAAGCACAACTTCCTCGTGAAGGACGTGCGCGACCTCGCGGAGACCGTCAAGAAGGCGTTCTACATCGCGCGCACCGGCCGTCCGGGCCCGGTGCTGATCGACATCCCGAAGGACATCTCGAAGACGCCGTGCCAGTACGAGCCCGTCAAGAGCGTGTCGCTGCGCTCGTACAACCCGGTCACGAAGGGCCACTCGGGCCAGATCCGCAAGGCCGTGTCGCTGCTGCTGTCGGCCAAGCGTCCGTACATCTATACGGGCGGCGGCATCATCCTCGCCGATGCGTCGCGCGAGCTGAACCAGTTCGCGGATCTGCTCGGCTATCCGGTCACGAACACGCTGATGGGCCTCGGCGGCTATCGCGCGTCGGACAAGAAATTCCTCGGCATGCTCGGCATGCACGGCACGTACGAAGCCAACATGGCGATGCAGCACTGCGACGTGCTGATCGCGATCGGCGCACGCTTCGACGATCGCGTGATCGGCGATCCGGCGCACTTCGCATCGCGTCCGCGCAAGATCATCCACATCGACATCGACCCGTCGTCGATCTCGAAGCGCGTGAAGGTCGACATCCCGATCGTCGGCGACGTGAAGGAAGTGCTGAAGGAGCTGATCGAGCAGCTGCAGACGGCCGAGCACGGCCCCGATACCGAAGCGCTCGCGCAATGGTGGAAGGACATCGAGAGCTGGCGCGCGAAGGACTGCCTGAAGTACGACCGCGAGAGCGAGATCATCAAGCCGCAGTACGTGGTCGAGAAGGCGTGGGAACTGACGGACGGCAACGCGTTCGTGTGCTCCGACGTCGGTCAGCACCAGATGTGGGCTGCGCAGTTCTACCGTTTCAACAAGCCGCGCCGCTGGATCAATTCCGGCGGGCTCGGCACGATGGGCTTCGGCCTGCCGGCGGCGATGGGCGTCAAGATGGCGCACCCGGACGACGACGTGCTGTGCATCACGGGCGAAGGCTCGATCCAGATGTGCATCCAGGAACTGTCGACCTGCCTGCAGTACGACACGCCCGTGAAGATCATTTCGCTGAACAACCGCTACCTCGGCATGGTTCGCCAGTGGCAGCAGATCGAATACAGCAAGCGCTATTCGCATTCGTACATGGATGCGCTGCCCGATTTCGTGAAGCTTGCCGAAGCGTACGGCCATGTCGGCATGCGGATCGAAAAGACTTCGGATGTGGAGCCGGCGCTGAAGGAGGCGCTGCGCCTGAAGGACCGCACCGTGTTTCTCGACTTCCAGACCGATCCGACCGAAAACGTCTGGCCGATGGTCCAGGCCGGCAAGGGCATCACCGAGATGCTGCTCGGATCGGAAGATCTGTAACGGCGCGACGCGCGCAGCGCGCGGGGCCGCCGCCTTCACGAAGGGCGGTGCGGCACCGGGCGGCGCGCGGCGCGAGTGAATCGACACGGACACATTCTGGAAGAAGCGAACATGAGACACATCATTTCCGTCCTGCTGGAAAACGAACCGGGTGCGCTGTCGCGCGTGGTCGGTCTGTTTTCCGCACGCGGCTACAACATCGAAACCTTGACGGTGGCGCCGACCGAAGACCAATCGCTGTCGCGGCTCACCATCGTATCCATTGGCTCCGACGACGTGATCGAACAGATCACGAAGCATCTGAACCGCCTGATCGAGGTGGTGAAAGTGGTGGACCTGACCGACGGTGCACACATCGAACGCGAGCTGATGCTGATCAAGGTCCGTGCAGTGGGCAAGGAGCGCGAAGAAATGAAGCGGATGTCGGATATTTTCCGCGGCCGCATCATCGACGTGACCGAGAAGACCTACACGATCGAATTGACGGGCGCGAGCGACAAGCTCGACGCATTCATCCAGGGGCTGGACGCGGGTGCGATCCTCGAGACCGTGCGCACCGGCAGCTCCGGCATCGGACGGGGCGAGCGCATCCTGAAGGTGTGATGCCGAGCGGTACGCCGCACGGCACGCCGGGTGCGCCGTCAGGTCCCGGCCCGCAGTACTCCATTTGAACGAATCGTTGAATTTTTGAATTAGCGAAGGAACCACCATGAACGTTTTCTACGACAAAGACGCCGACCTCTCCCTCATCAAGGGCAAGCAAGTCACGATCATCGGCTACGGCTCGCAAGGCCACGCACACGCGCTGAACCTGAAGGACAGCGGCGTGAACGTGACGGTCGGTCTGCGCAACGGTGGCGCGTCGTGGAGCAAGGCCGAGAACGCGGGCCTCGCGGTGAAGGAAATCGCGGAAGCGGTGAAGGGCGCCGACGTCGTGATGATGCTGCTGCCGGACGAGCAGATCGCCGACGTCTACGCGAAGGAAGTGCACGCGAACATCAAGCAGGGCGCGGCACTCGCATTCGCGCACGGCTTCAACGTCCACTACGGCCAGGTGATCCCGCGCGCCGACCTCGACGTGATCATGATCGCGCCGAAGGCACCGGGCCACACCGTGCGCGGCACGTACTCGCAGGGCGGCGGCGTGCCGCACCTGATCGCCGTGGCGCAGAACAAGTCGGGCGCGGCGCGCGACATCGCGCTGTCGTACGCGGCAGCGAACGGCGGCGGCCGTGCCGGCATCATCGAGACGAACTTCCGTGAAGAGACCGAAACCGACCTGTTCGGCGAGCAGGCCGTGCTGTGCGGCGGTACCGTCGAGCTGATCAAGGCCGGCTTCGAAACGCTGGTCGAAGCGGGCTACGCGCCGGAAATGGCGTACTTCGAGTGCCTGCACGAACTGAAGCTGATCGTCGACCTGATCTACGAAGGCGGCATCGCGAACATGAACTACTCGATCTCGAACAACGCCGAGTACGGCGAATACGTGACGGGCCCGCGCGTCGTCACGGAAGAGACGAAGAAGGCGATGAAGCAATGCCTGACCGACATCCAGACCGGCGAATACGCGAAGAGCTTCATTCTGGAAAACAAGGCGGGCGCGCCGACGCTGCAGTCGCGTCGCCGCCTGACGGCCGAGCACCAGATCGAGCAGGTCGGCGCGAAGCTGCGCGCGATGATGCCGTGGATCGCGAAGAACAAGCTCGTCGACCAGACGAAGAACTAAGCACCGCGTGCTGTTCCGGCCCTTCGAACGGAGGGTCGGTGTCAAAAAGCCGCCCGAAGGCAGCAGTGCCCCGGGCGGCTTTTGCTATGCTACGTGCTTTGCAATTCACCGAACACAGAACGAATCCATGAACTATCCTCATCCGATCATCGCGCGCGAAGGCTGGCCGTTCATCGCGATTGCAGCCGTCATCGCGCTGTTGATCCACGCCGTCGGGGGCTTCGGCTTCGCGTGGCCGTTCTGGCTCCTGCTCGTTTTCGTCGTCCAGTTCTTCCGCGATCCGCAGCGCCCGATTCCGGCGCAGCCGAATGCGGTGCTGTGCCCGGCGGACGGCCGCATCGTCGCGGTCGAGACCGCGCACGATCCGTATGCGAATCGCGAAGCGCTGAAAATCAGCGTGTTCATGAATGTCTTCAACGTGCACTCGCAGCGTTCGCCCGTCGACGGCGCGATCACCAAGGTCGAATACTTCCCGGGCGCATTCCTGAACGCGGCGATCGACAAGGCGTCGACCGAAAACGAGCGCAACGCGGTCGTGATCCAGACGGCAAGCGGCAAGACCGTGACCTCCGTGCAGATCGCCGGCCTCATCGCGCGCCGGATTCTCTGCTACGTGCGTGCCGGCGAGCCGCTGTCGCGCGGTCAGCGCTACGGTTTCATCCGCTTCGGTTCGCGCGTCGACGTGTATCTGCCGCTCGGCAGCCGCGCGAAGGTGTCGATCGGCGAGAAGGTGTACGCGTCGTCGACGCTCCTCGCCGAGCTCGAACAGTAAGCGGCGAGGCGCACGATGGCCGCATTCAAACCGCGCCGCCCGCGCAACGGCGTCAACCAGCCGCCGCGCTCGTTCCGCCGCAACAAGGCGCTCACGCCCGAGCCGGCACCGATCGAGAGCCGCCGCGCCGCGCGCCAGCGGTTCCTGAAGACCCGCGGCATTTATCTGCTGCCGAACGCGTTCACGACGGCCGCGCTGTTCTGCGGCTTCTTCGCGGTCGTGCAGGCGATGAACGTGCGGTTCGAAATCGCCGCGATCGCGATCTTCGTCGCGATGGTGCTCGACGGAATGGACGGCCGCGTCGCGCGGATGACGCACACGCAGAGCGCCTTCGGCGAGCAATTCGACAGCCTGTCGGACATGGTGTCGTTCGGCGTCGCGCCGGCGCTCGTGATGTACGAGTGGGTGCTGAAGGATCTCGGCCGCTGGGGCTGGCTCGCCGCATTCGTCTACTGCTCGGGCGCCGCGCTGCGTCTCGCGCGTTTCAACACGAATATCGGCGTCGTCGACAAGCGTTTCTTCCAGGGCCTGCCGAGCCCGGCCGCCGCCGCGCTGATCGCCGGCTTCGTCTGGCTCGCGACCGACAACCGCGTGCCGATGAAGCTCGGCTGGCTGCCGTGGGTCGCGTTCGCGCTGACGATCTACGCAGGCGTGACGATGGTGTCGAACGCGCCGTTCTACAGCGGCAAGGCGCTCGACGTCCGCCACCGCGTGCCGTTCGCGGCAATCCTGCTCGTCGTCGTCGCGTTCGTGCTGGTGTCGTCCGATCCGCCGCTGATGCTGTTCTGCCTGTTCGTGCTGTACGGGCTGTCCGGCTACGTGTTCTGGGCCTACATGGCCGTGCGCGGACGCGCGAATCCCGCGCGCTCGTCGCAGCGCGATCATTGACGCATCGCTCTGCATGCAACGGCGGCCTCGAGGCCGCCGTTTTTATTTGTCCCTGTTTCGCTGGCGCGTGCGTCGCGCTTCGGGCGCCGTCCGATTGCGTACGTTGCGGAATGCCGCTATAGTCTCCGGCATGACTGCGTTCTCCCGCCTCTCCCTCCTTCTAGCCGGTGCGCCGCTACGCGCGCTAGCTTCGGCGCGCCTGCCGCGCTGACCGTTCTCGCCCTCCGTCAAGCCTCGTCTGTTGTTGAGCGTCGCCAGCGGTGGCGCGATCTCATTACGTTGACTTCCGTATAAAGAGCCCTGGAGCCTCCCCATGACAGACAAGCTGATCATTTTCGATACGACCTTGCGTGACGGCGAACAATCGCCCGGTGCGTCGATGACGAAGGAAGAGAAAATCCGCATCGCGAAGCATCTGGAGCGCATGAAGGTCGACGTGATCGAAGCGGGCTTCGCGGCCAGCTCGAACGGCGACTTCGACGCGATCCATACGATCGCCGGTCTCGTGAAGGACAGCACGATCTGCTCGCTGGCACGCGCGAACGACAAGGACATCCAGCGTGCGGCCGATGCGCTGAAGCCGGCCGAGAGCTTCCGGATCCACACGTTCATCGCGACGTCGCCGCTGCATATGGAGAAGAAGCTGCGGATGACGCCCGACCAGGTGTTCGAGCAGGCGCGTCTCGCGGTGCGCTTCGCGCGCAAGTTCACCGACAACGTCGAATTCTCGCCGGAAGACGGCAGCCGCTCCGACATGGACTTCCTGTGCCGCGTGCTGGAAGCGGTGATCGCCGAGGGCGCAACGACGATCAACATCGCCGACACGGTCGGTTACGGCGTGCCCGAGCTGTACGGCAACCTCGTGAAGACGCTGCGCGAGCGCATTCCGAACTCGGACAAGGCGGTCTTCTCGGTGCACTGCCACAACGATCTCGGGATGGCGGTCGCGAACTCGCTGGCCGGCGTGAAGATCGGTGGCGCGCGTCAGGTCGAGTGCACGATCAACGGTCTCGGCGAGCGCGCGGGCAACACGTCGCTCGAAGAAATCGTGATGGCCGTGAAGACGCGCAAGGACTATTTCGGTCTGGACGTCGGCCTCGACACCACGCAGATCGTGCCGACCTCGAAGCTCGTGTCGCAGATCACCGGTTTCGTCGTCCAGCCGAACAAGGCTGTGGTCGGTGCAAACGCGTTCGCGCATGCGTCCGGCATTCACCAGGACGGCGTGCTGAAGGCGCGCGACACGTACGAGATCATGCGTGCGGAAGACGTGGGCTGGACCGCGAACAAGATCGTGCTCGGCAAGCTGTCGGGCCGCAACGCGTTCAAGCAGCGTCTGCAGGAGCTCGGCGTGTCGCTCGACAGCGAAGCCGAACTGAACGCCGCGTTCATGCGCTTCAAGGATCTCGCCGATCGCAAGTCGGAAATCTTCGACGAGGACATCATCGCGATCGTGTCGCAGGAATCGGCGCTCGCGCAGGAGCAGGAACACTTCAAGTTCGTGTCGCTGTCGCAGCATTCGGAAACGGGCGAGCAGCCGCACGCGAAGGTCGTATTCTCGGTCGACGGCAAGGAAGTGGCGGGCGAGGCTCGCGGCAACGGCCCGGTCGACGCGACGCTGAACGCGATCGAGAGCGAGGTGGGCAGCGGCTCCGAGCTGCTGCTGTACTCGGTGAACGCGATCACGACCGGCACGCAGGCGCAGGGCGAAGTGACCGTGCGGCTGTCGAAGAGCGGCCGGATCGTCAACGGCGTCGGCACCGATCCCGACATCGTCGCCGCCTCGGCGAAGGCGTACATCGCCGCGCTGAACAAGCTGCATTCGAAGGACGACAAGCTGAACCCGCAGCGCTCCTGAGCCTCGCGTCGAGCGCATGCCGAAACGCCCCGAGCGGCCTCGTGCCGCCGGGGCGTTTTTTATGCGCGCGTCATTCCGCGGCCGGCGCGCGGAACCCCCAGCGTCGCGGTGCGCTGCCCGGCTGCGCGTGCGGGCGGCGGAACTCGACGGCGATCCCGCGTCGCGGCGCATCGGCGATGAACGCGTCGAGCAGTTCGAGCACGTCGTGATCGATGTAGTCGGCGCGCGTCGCGTCGACGATCACGGCCGCGCGGTCCGGAATGTGCCGCAGATGGTGCTTGACCTGAACCTTGCCGAGGAACGATACGTCCTTGCGGAACGACAGCAGGAAGTGGTCGTCGTGCTGCGCGAGCGTGACCGGGCTTTTCAGGTTCGCGACCGCGACCGTCAGCACGCTGCACGCGAGACCGGCGGCGATGCCGAACAGCAGATCGACGGCCAGCACGCCGGCGATCGTGGCCGCGAACGGGACGAACGCGGCCGGCCCCTGCTTGAGCACGGCACGAAACAGTGCCGGCTTCGCGAGCTTGAGGCCCGTATGGATCAGGATCGCGGCGAGACTCGCGAGCGGAATCAGGTTGATCAGGCCGGTCAGCGCGAACACGCTCACGAGCAGCAGCACGCCATGCACGACGGCCGACACGCGGCTTTGCGCGCCCGCATTGACGTTGACCGAGCTGCGCACGATCACCGAGGTGATCGGCAGGCCGCCGACCGCACCGGCGACCAGATTGCCGACGCCTTGCGCCTTCAGTTCGCGATCGGGCTGCACGGGCCGGCGCTTCGGATCGATCTGCTCGACCGCTTCGAGGCACAGCAGCGTTTCGAGGCTCGCGACGACGGCCAGCGTGATCGCGACGCGCCACACGTCGGGATTGGCGAGCTGCGCGAAGTTCGGGCCCAGCTCCGCGTGCTTCAGCGACGCGGCGAACGCCGCGAACGATTCGAGTTCCGGCAGCGCGACGCGTTGCGCGGCGCCCGGCGCGACGGACGGTGCGACTGCGCCGAGCACGAGCGTCGCGCCGATGCCGAGCACGACGACCGCGAGCGGGGCCGGCACCGCGCGCGCCCATGCGAAGCGGCGCAGCACGCTCGAATCCCATGCGACCAGCAGCGCGAGCGACACGACGGCGATCGCGGTCGCGGCCCAGGCGGCAGGCTGAGCGGACCACGACGCAAACGATTGCGCGGACGCGCCGCCGATGCCGAGCGCGAACGGAATCTGCTTGACGATCAGCAGCACGCCGATCGCGGCGAGCATGCCCTTGATGACGGATGACGGCACGTACGCGGCGAAGCGCCCGGCGCGCAGCATGCCGAACACGAACTGCAGTACGCCGGACAGCAGCACGGCGAGCAGGAACGCGGAGAAGCTGCCGAGCTGCGCGATGCCGTCGACGACGATCACGACGAGGCCGGCCGCCGGCCCGCTGACGGACAGCGACGAGCCGCTCAGCAGCGCGACGACGATGCCGCCGACGATGCCCGACATCAGTCCGGCGAACGGTTCGACGCCGGAGGCATTCGCGATGCCGAGGCAGAGCGGCAGCGCGACGAGGAATACGACAATGCCGGCGACGATGTCGCGCGGCACGGTGGAGAGACGCTCGTTGAGTTTCATGATGGGCGATGTTGAGGGCGAGGAAAGGGGCATCAGCCGAGCGCGTCGGCCATCGCGGCCGGGGCGGCGGCGGGATCGGCGGCGGCGGCCGCATATCCGGAATCGAGCTCCTTGAGGCGGCCGTCGGCGAGCGAGAAGATCCAGCCGTGCACGAGCGGCGGCCGTTCGCGCTCGCGCACGATCGGCGACGCGCGCAGCAGCCGCACCTGCTCGAGCACGTTCAGCTCCGCGAGGCGATCGGCGGCGGCCGCATCGTCGAGCCCGTCGAGCTCGTGACGATGGCGCCGCGCGAGCGAGCAGAGCGGTGCGATCCGGCGCGCGACGTGCGGCAGATCGGCGGGCGGCGGCAGCAGCGATGCGCGTACGCCGCCGCATCCGTAGTGACCGCAGACGATCACGTGATCGACTGCGAGCACGCGCACCGCGTATTCGAGCACGCTCGCGGCGTTGTCGTCGTCCGGATGGAACAGGTTCGCGATGTTGCGATGAACGAACAGTTCGCCGGGCGCGCAATGCGTGATCGTCTCGGCCGGCACGCGGCTGTCCGCGCAGCCGATCCACAGCACGCGCGGGTTCTGCCCGCGCGCGAGCGCGTCGAAGAAGCCGGGCGTGCGTTCGCGCGTTTCGCGGGCCCAGGCGATGTTGGCAACCAGCATGCTCTTGGGGCGGTTCATCAGGACTCCTTTTATATCGAGACAGAGAAATATCGCTCAAAGCGACGCATCGACATGCTTTCTGAATTGAAAGGTTGGTTTCGACTGATATTAGGGGTATGCCCTAGCGCTTCGGGTGAGGAGAAACAAATTGTTTCAAATTGACGTATCGAGGTGCATCGGCGCACCAAAGCAACGCATGCAATCGCGGCGACGGCGGTCGGCGCGGAAGCCCGCCATACAAAGCGGCGCGGCCGAACGTGCGGCCGCGACGACGCGAAAGCTGCGACGCGCGATTGAATCGAGCGGTGAAATAAGCAAATGGCCATTCACGATCGCTTGTGAATGGCCATTTCGAAAAAGCGGCGGAAAATCGTCCGGAAATGAATCGGCGCGATTCAGAACAGATTGCGGCGATCGGGGTCGTGCAACGGATCGGGCGTCTTCTGCGTCATGCGCAGAATGCCCTGCGGGTCGAAATAGAAGCTGTACATCAGGTACCAGACGTTGTCCTCGAGATACCGGTACGTCCACACCTCGCGCTTCATCAACGGGAAATACGACGTCTCGACCGGGCGGCCGAAGTTGACGAGCACGTCCGTCTTCGTCCACTTGCCGATCTCGGCGCGATAGAACTCGCTCGGCTGCAGCACCTGGCGGACGTTGAGGATCTTGCCCGCCGCGTCGACGTCGGCCGCGACGGTGATTTCGCCCATCGGCTGCGTCGGCCACATTAGCCGCTTGCCGCCGCCGGGCAGATCGTAGATCTCGCGCGGCGGGCCCATGCGGGCGACGATCGCCGACGAGTCCTGACCGGCCTGGTATTGCTGCCACGGTTGCGCGCAACCGGCCAGCAGCGCCGCCGCACAGGCGAGCAGGACCGGCAGGCGCGCGGGAATGCGAATGCGCATCGGGATTCTCCAGTACACGGGAAAACAGTCCAGTTGTATCACGGACGGCGCACGCCGGCGCGCGGCGTTGGAAAAAATCGGTGCGGATCGGCAGCGCGGCGGACCGCTTGCCGGCGTGCGGGCAGCGGGCCTATGATTCGGCGCTTCTCGGAACGGATCGAAGGGCGGAAGACCGATGCAGGGATGGAAGCGTTGCGCGCTCGCATGGAGCGCCGGATGGATGATCGCGGTGTCCGCGTTCGCGGGCGGCGAGCCGGTGCGGATCGCGCTGATCGAAGGGATGTCCGGGCCGTTCGCGAATGCGGGGGCGGCGGTCGAGCGCAACCTGCGGTTCGGCGTCGAGCAGGTCAACGCGGCGGGCGGCGTGAAGCTGCGCGACGGCGCGCATCCGCTCGAGCTCGTCGTACTCGACAGCAAGGGCAGCCCCGAAGAGGCGCTGATGCAACTGCGCGCGGCCGCCGACCGGCACATCGGCTTCGTGGCGCAGGGCAACAGCTCGGCCGTCGCGGCCGCGCTCGTGGCGGCGCTCGACAAGCAGAATGCACGCGATCCCGACAACCGGATGCTGTTCCTGAACTATTCGGCCGACGATCCGGCGCTGACCGGCGCACGCTGCAGCTTCTGGCACTTTCGCTTCGACGCGCACGCGGGCATGCGGATGGCCGCGCTGGCCGACGTGATGGCGCGCGACCCGGCGCTGCGTAACGTGTACCTGCTGAACCAGGACTACAGCTTCGGGCGCGACGTCAGCGCGCTCGCGCGGCAGACGCTCGCGGCGCGCCGTGCGGACGTGCGCATCGTCGGCGACGAGTTCCATCCGATCGGCCGCATCAAGGACTTTTCGCCGTATGTCGCGAAGATTCGCGCGAGCGGTGCCGACGCGGTCGTCACCGGCAACTGGGGCAACGACCTGACGCTGCTCGTGAAGGCGGCGCGCGAGCAGGGGCTGAACGCGAAGTTCTACACGTTCTACGGCAACAGTCTCGGTGCGCCGGCCGCGCTCGGCGACGCGGGCGTCGCGCGCGTGGTGGCGGTCGCCGACTGGCATCCGAACGTCGGCGGCGCGAAGTCCGACGCGTTCTACCGCGCGTTCCGCGCCCGTTTTCCGGCAGCGCAGGACGACTACCCGGTGCGGCGCATGAGCGAGATGATCGAAATGCTCGCCGCCGCGATCGACCGTGCGGGTTCGGCCGACCCCGTCGCCGTCGCGCGTGCGCTGGAGGGGCTGTCGTTCGACGACGGCTTTCACCCGGCGCGGATGCGCGCGCAGGATCACCAGTTGATCCAGCCCCTTTACGTGATGGAAATGGACAAGGCGGGCACGCCGGGCGTGCGCTTCGACAACGAAGGCTCCGGGTACGGGTTCCGGACCGTGCTCGCGGTGCCGGCGGCGCGCACGGAGGCGCCGTCGACCTGCTCGATGAAGCGCCCGTGACCGCAAGCGCTTAGGCGCGACGCGGAGTTGTGCTACAATGCGCGCCGGTTGTAAGTCACGGCACGGCCATTCTTCCGTGTCCGCCTGTTTAGTTTGAAAGGAAATCACATGTCTGTTGCAGATATCAAGAAGTCGGAAGTCGTTGCTCAGTTCGCCCGCGGTACCAACGACACGGGTTCGCCCGAAGTCCAGGTCGCACTGCTGACCGCACGTATCGTCGAACTGACGGGTCACTTCAAGACCCACGCGAAGGATCACCACAGCCGCCGCGGCCTGCTGCGCATGGTGAGCCGTCGCCGCAAGCTGCTCGACTACCTCAAGGGCAAGGATGCCGACCGTTACCGCGCGCTGATCGAGAAGCTGGGTCTGCGTAAGTAATCGCGGGGCGATTGCCGCCAGCAAGATGCCTGTGTCAGTCCGCTGATGCAGGCATTTTGTTTTTGCGCGGTGCGTAGCGTCACGCGCACCGCAGGCAGTCCGGCCGTTCTCGGCGGGCTGCCGCAACGATCGATACCGGGGTCGGGATTTGTGTCATTCCAGCGCGCCGCTTTGCGAGCGCCGCGCTGGAATGGCATAAAAAACACACCTTGCTCCGGGTGATTCGGTCGGGACGCCGCCGCGCGGGATGACCGGCGCGGCGAACGAAATGCATGAATACAAAGGAGCAACCATGTCCATGTTCAACAAGGTCGTGAAGGAATTCCAGTGGGGCCAGCACAAGGTGCGCCTCGAAACCGGTGAAATCGCGCGCCAGGCGAGCGGCGCGGTGATCGTCGACGTCGAGGACACCGTCGTGCTCGCGACCGTCGTCGGCGCGAAGTCGGCGAAGCCGGGCCAGGACTTCTTCCCGCTGACCGTCGACTACATCGAAAAGACCTATTCGGCCGGCAAGATCCCGGGCGGCTTCTTCCGTCGCGAAGGCCGTCCGTCGGAACACGAAACGCTGACGTCGCGCCTGATCGACCGTCCGCTGCGCCCGCTGTTCCCGGAAGGCTTCTACAACGAAGTGCAGGTCGTGATCCACGTGCTGTCGGTGAACCCGGAAATCCCGGCCGACATCCCCGCGCTGATCGGCGCATCGGCCGCGCTCGCCGTGTCCGGCCTGCCGTTCAACGGCCCGGTCGGTGCTGCGCGCGTCGCGTACGTGAACGACCAGTACGTGCTGAACCCGACCCGCGAGCAGCTCAAGTCCTCGCGTCTCGACCTCGTCGTCGCCGGCACCGAGCGTGCGGTGCTGATGGTCGAATCGGAAGCCGATCAACTGTCGGAAGAAGTGATGCTCGGCGCGGTCGTGTTCGGCCACGAGCAGATGCAAACCGCGATCGACGCAATCCACGAACTCGTGCGCGACGGCGGCAAGCCCGAGTGGGACTGGCAGCCGGCGCCGAAGGACGAGGCGCTGATCGCCCGCGTGACCGAAATCGCGCAGCCGGAACTGCTCGCCGCGTACCAGATCCGCGACAAGCAGGCCCGCTCGGCGAAGCTGAAGGAAGTGTACGCAGCGACGTCCGCGAAGCTGGAAGAGGATGCGCTGGCGGCCGGCACGGTCGCGGCCGACAAGGCCACGGTCGGCAACATCCTGTTCGATCTCGAAGCGAAGATCGTCCGCGGCCAGATCCTGAACGGCGAGCCGCGTATCGACGGCCGCGACACGCGCACGGTGCGTCCGATCGAGATCCGCACGGGCGTGCTGCCGCGCACGCACGGCTCCGCGCTGTTCACGCGCGGCGAGACGCAGGCGCTCGTCGTCGCGACGCTCGGCACGAAGGGTGACGAGCAGATCATCGACGCGCTCGAAGGCGAATACCGCGAGCGCTTCATGCTCCACTACAACATGCCGCCGTTCGCGACCGGCGAAACGGGCCGCGTCGGCTCGCCGAAGCGCCGCGAGATCGGTCACGGCCGCCTCGCGAAGCGCGCGCTCGTCGCGTGCCTGCCGAGCGCCGAAGAGTTCGGCTACTCGATTCGCGTCGTGTCGGAAATCACCGAGTCGAACGGTTCGTCGTCGATGGCATCGGTGTGCGGCGGCTGCCTCGCGCTGATGGACGCCGGCGTGCCGATGAAGGCGCACGTCGCGGGCATCGCGATGGGCCTGATCCTCGAAGGCAACAAGTTCGCGGTGCTGACCGACATCCTCGGCGACGAAGATCACCTCGGCGACATGGACTTCAAGGTCGCGGGCACCGCGCAGGGCGTGACGGCGCTGCAGATGGACATCAAGATCCAGGGCATCACGAAGGAAATCATGCAGGTCGCGCTCGCGCAGGCGAAGGAAGGCCGCATGCACATCCTCGGCAAGATGACGGAAGCGGTGGCCGGCGCGAACACGCAGCTGTCCGAATTCGCACCGCGCATGATCACGATCAAGATCAACCCGGAAAAGATCCGCGACGTGATCGGCAAGGGCGGCTCGGTGATCCGCGCGCTGACCGAAGAAACGGGCACGACGATCGACATCTCCGACGACGGCGTCGTGACGATCGCGAGCACGAGCAGCGAAGGCATGGCCGAAGCGAAGAAGCGCATCGAGAACATCACGGCCGAGATCGAAGTCGGCCAGGTGTACGAAGGCACGGTGCTGAAGCTGCTCGATTTCGGCGCGATCGTGAACCTGCTGCCGGGCAAGGACGGCCTGCTGCACATCTCGGAAATCGTCAACGAGCGCGTGAAGGACATCAACGACTACCTGAAGGAAGGTCAGCAGGTGAAGGTCAAGGTGATCCAGACGGACGAGAAGGGTCGCGTGCGTCTGTCGGCGAAGGCGCTGCTGAACGAAGCAGCGGCTGCGGCGCAGTCGGATACGCCGCCGCAGCAGTAAGCGGAACGGCGAACGAACGGCCGGCTGCGCGAAAGCGGGCCGGCCGTTTTTTCTGTAGCATCGTTGTGCGGCGCAGCAGCGCCGGCCATGCGTCCGCGCGCGGCGGACGCGCATCCGATCCCGACCCAGGAGCGACGAAACCATGAAAGCGATCGAAATCACCGAATTCGGCGCCCCCGACGTGCTGAAGCTGACGGAGCGCCCGCGCCCCGAGCCGCAGCGCGGCGAAGTGCTGATCAAGGTGGCGGCGTCCGGCGTGAACCGGCCCGACGTGTTCCAGCGCAAGGGCGCGTATGCGCCGCCGCCGGGCGCGTCCGATCTGCCGGGTCTCGAGATCGCGGGCGAAATCGTCGGCGGCGATCTGTCCGACGCCGCGTTGAATCCGTTCGGGCTGAAGCTCGGCGACCGCGTGTGCGCGCTGCTCGCGGGCGGCGGCTATGCCGAATACGCGACCGTGCCGCTGCTGCAGTGTCTGCCGGTGCCGCGCGGCCTCACCGACATCGAAGCGGCGTCGCTGCCCGAGACGTTCTTTACCGTGTGGAGCAACGTGTTCGATCGCGCGCAGCTCGGCGCGGGCGAGGGCGGCGAGCAGGAAACGCTGCTCGTGCAGGGCGGTTCGAGCGGCATCGGCGTGACGGCGATCCAGATCGCGCATGCGCTCGGCTTTCGCGTGTTCGCGACGGCGGGCACGGCGGAGAAGTGCCGTGCGTGCGAGGCGCTAGGCGCGGAGCGCGCGATCGACTACAAGACCGAGGACTTCGTCGAAGTCGTGAAGTCGCTGACCAACGATCGCGGCGTCGACGTGATTCTCGACATGGTCGCGGGCTCCTACGTGCCGCGCGAACTCTCCGCGCTGGCCGACGGCGGGCGGCTCGTGATCATCGCGCTGCTCGGCGGCGCCAAGGCAGAAGTCAATCTCGGCGAGATCCTGCGCCGCCGGCTGACGATCACGGGCTCGACGCTGCGTCCGCGGCCCGTCGAGTTCAAGGCGCAGATCGCGGCGCAGCTCAAGGCGCGCGTGTGGCCGCTGATCGAGGACGGCCGCATCAAGCCCGTCATCTATCGCGTGCTGCCTGCGGCCGAGGCCGCGCAGGCGCATGCGCTGATGGAAAGCAGCGAGCACATCGGCAAGATCGTGCTCGATTGGGGTACGAGCGCGTAACGGCCGCGGCTGCCGGACTTGACATGCGCGGTTTGACCGGTTCAAGCCGCGCGCAGTAAAATCGCGGGTTTGCTTCGCCAGATCAAACCTGACGGCCGGCTCGCACGGCACGTCGATGACGAGACAGACACGATGTCGAAACAGAGAACAAAGCGGGTGATCGGCAACTGGAAGATGCACGGCCGGCTGGCCGGCAACCAGGCGTTGCTGAACGAAGTGGTGCAGGGTGCGGGCGCCGTGGCGGCCGACACCGCGATCGGCGTGTGCGTGCCGTTCCCGTATCTCGCGCAGGTTCAGGCGCAGCTCGGCGGCAGCCGTATCGCGTGGGGCGCGCAGGACGTGTCGGCACACGAGCAGGGTGCGTTCACCGGCGAAGTCGCGGCGGCGATGGTCGCCGAATTCGGCGCGTGCTACGCGATCGTCGGCCACTCGGAGCGCCGCGCGTATCACGGCGAGCGCAACGAGACGGTCGCGGCGAAGACGCAGCGCGCACTCGCCGCGGGGCTGACGCCCGTCGTCTGCGTCGGCGAGACGCTCGAGCAGCGCGAATCGGGCGCGACCGAGCAGGTCGTCGGCGCGCAGCTCGATGCAGTGCTCGCGGTGTTGAGCGCGGACGAAGCCGCGCGCATCGTCGTCGCGTACGAACCGGTGTGGGCGATCGGCACCGGCAAGAGCGCGACGTCCGCGCAGGCGCAGGACGTGCACGCATTCCTGCGCGCGCGGCTCGCGGCCAAGGGTGCGGCCGACGTATCGGTGCTGTACGGCGGCAGCGTGAAGCCGGACAACGCGGAAGAACTGTTCGCACAGCCGGACATCGACGGCGGCCTGATCGGCGGCGCGTCGCTGAAGGCGGAAGATTTTCTGGCGATCTGCCGGGCCGCGCGTTGAGCGGTCGGCGATCGAATTGAACCATGACGGCGGCCGGCGAGTCCGGTCGCCCGATCCAATCGGGTGGATGTGATGCTGTTATTCAAGACGCTGATTATTGTCGTGCAAGTGCTGTCTGCACTGGGTGTGATCGGACTCGTGCTGCTGCAGCACGGCAAGGGTGCCGACATGGGCGCCGCGTTCGGCAGCGGTGCCTCGGGCAGTCTGTTCGGCGCGACCGGTTCGGCGAACTTCCTGTCGCGCACGACCGCCGTGCTCGCAACGGTCTTTTTCGTCGCGACGCTCGCGCTGACGTACATTGGCTCGTACAAGTCGACGCCGTCGGCCGGCGTGCTCGGCGGCGTGGCGACCGCGCCGGCGCCCGTTTCGGCGGCATCGACGCCGGCTGCGCCCGCGTCCGCTGCGGCCGCCTCGACGGCGAGCGCGCCGGGCCAGGACGTCCCGAAATAAAAAATTAAAATTTTTCCGTTTGTGCGTTGAACAATTCTGGAAGTCAGGTTAGAATTTAATTCTTGAAGCGATTCGCGGGTAACAGCAGTCAAACCCGGGTTGCATGCAGTGCCGACGTGGTGAAATTGGTAGACACGCTATCTTGAGGGGGTAGTGGCGAAAGCTGTGCGAGTTCGAGTCTCGCCGTCGGCACCAAAGTTACTCAATGCCAGCCGCTTCTCGTGGCTGGCATTTTTCATTTGTGGGGTGCGCTTTCGGATGTCTTGCGATCGCATGCACTCCGAAATGATCCCTTCCGCCGGATGGTGGTATTCTCCGGACGCTCAGAACCAACCGATAGAGGATTGCCTTGAACCTCGCAGCCTATTACCCCGTCTTGTTGTTCCTTCTCGTGGGCACTGGTTTAGGTATAGCGCTGGTCAGCATCGGCAAGCTCCTGGGTCCCAACAAGCCGGACGTCGAGAAGAACGCACCGTACGAGTGCGGCTTCGAAGCCTTCGAAGACGCCCGGATGAAATTCGACGTCCGGTACTACCTCGTCGCCATCCTGTTCATCATCTTCGATCTCGAAACCGCATTCCTGTTTCCGTGGGGCGTCGCGCTCCGCGACATCGGCTGGCCCGGTTTCATCGCAATGATGATTTTTCTGCTCGAATTCCTGCTGGGCTTTGCCTATATCTGGAAGAAAGGCGGCCTCGACTGGGAGTGATGGGTTAATCGCCGGTTTGCATGGGTGGCCGCGCCCGGTCGCCCGTCTGGAGTGGAAAGCAAATGAGTATCGAAGGGGTCTTGAAGGAAGGGTTTGTCACCACCACGGCTGACAAGCTGATCAACTGGACGCGTACCGGCTCGCTGTGGCCGATGACGTTCGGGCTCGCGTGTTGCGCCGTCGAGATGATGCATGCGGGCGCGGCCCGTTACGATCTGGACCGGTTCGGCGTCGTGTTTCGTCCGAGCCCGCGTCAGTCCGACGTGATGATCGTCGCCGGCACGCTGTGCAACAAGATGGCACCCGCGCTGCGCCGCGTGTACGACCAGATGGCCGAGCCGCGCTGGGTGATCTCGATGGGGTCGTGCGCGAACGGCGGCGGCTACTACCACTACTCGTACTCGGTGGTTCGCGGCTGCGACCGGATCGTGCCGGTCGACGTCTACGTGCCGGGCTGCCCGCCGACGGCCGAGGCGCTGGTCTACGGCGTGATCCAGCTTCAGGCGAAGATCCGCCGCACCAACACCATCGCCCGTCAATAAGCCCCGAGCGTCCCCCAATATGGCAAGCAAAATCGAGACCCTCAAGGCCAACCTCGAAGCCGCGCTCGGCGCGCGCGTGGTGAGCCTTACCGAAGCGATCGGTGAACTGACGCTCGTCGTGAAGGCGAGCGATTACCTCGACGTCGCGACGACGCTGCGCGACGATCCGAAGCTGCGCTTCGAGCAACTGATCGACCTGTGCGGCGTCGACTACCAGACCTACGGCGACGGCGCCTACGACGGCCCGCGCTTCGCGGCCGTCACGCACCTGCTGTCGGTCACGAACAACTGGCGTCTGCGCCTGCGCGTGTTCGCACCGGACGACGATCTGCCGATCGTTCCGTCGCTCGTCGACATCTGGAATTCCGCGAACTGGTACGAGCGCGAGGCGTTCGACCTGTACGGCATCGTGTTTGAAGGCCACCCCGACCTGCGCCGCATCCTCACCGACTACGGCTTCATCGGCCATCCGTTCCGCAAGGACTTCCCGGTGTCGGGCTACGTCGAAATGCGTTACGACCCGGAAGAGAAGCGCGTCGTGTACCAGCCGGTGACGATCGAGCCGCGCGAAATCACGCCGCGCGTGATCCGCGAGGATCGCTATGGCGGTCTGAAACATTAAGGGGGCGTCATGGCAGAAATCAAGAACTACACGCTCAACTTCGGCCCGCAGCACCCGGCAGCGCACGGCGTGCTGCGCCTCGTGCTCGAGCTCGACGGCGAAGTCATCCAGCGCGCCGATCCGCATATCGGCCTGCTGCACCGCGCGACCGAAAAGCTCGCGGAAAACAAGACCTTCATCCAGTCCGTGCCGTACATGGACCGTCTCGACTACGTGTCGATGATGGTCAACGAGCACGGCTACGTGCTCGCGATCGAGAAGCTGCTCGGCATCGCGGTGCCGGAACGCGCGCAGTATATCCGCGTGCTGTTCGACGAAATCACGCGCGTGCTGAACCACCTGATGTGGATCGGCGCGCACGCACTCGACGTCGGCGCGATGGCGGTGTTCCTGTACGCCTTCCGCGAGCGCGAAGACCTGATGGACGTGTATGAAGCGGTGTCCGGCGCACGGATGCACGCGGCGTACTATCGTCCGGGCGGCGTCTATCGCGACCTGCCGGACGCGATGCCGCAATACAAGGCGTCGAAGATCCGCAACGAGAAGGCGCTCGCGAAGATGAACGAAGCGCGCAGCGGCTCGGTGCTCGACTTCATCGACGACTTCTTCACGCGCTTCCCGAAGTGCATCGACGAGTACGAAACGCTGCTGACCGACAACCGGATCTGGAAACAGCGTCTGGTCGGCATCGGCGTCGTGAGCCCGGAACGTGCGCTGCAGATGGGGCTCACCGGCCCGATGCTGCGCGGCTCGGGCATCGCGTGGGATCTGCGCAAGAAGCAGCCGTACGAAGTGTACGACCGCATGGATTTCGACGTGCCGGTCGGCGTGAACGGCGATTGCTACGACCGCTATCTGGTGCGCGTCGAGGAAATGCGCCAGTCGGTCCGCATCGCGAAACAGTGTATTGAGTGGCTCCGCAAGAATCCGGGCCCCGTGATGACGGACAATCACAAGGTTGCGCCGCCGTCGCGCGTCGGCATGAAGACCAACATGGAAGACTTGATTCACCACTTCAAGCTCTTCACCGAAGGTTTCCATGTGCCGGAAGGCGAAGCGTACGCGGCGGTCGAGCATCCGAAGGGCGAGTTCGGCATCTATCTCGTGTCCGACGGTGCCAACAAGCCGTATCGTCTCAAGATTCGCGCACCGGGCTTCGCGCACCTGGCGTCGCTCGACGAAATGGCGCGCGGTCACATGATCGCCGACGCCGTCACCATCATCGGTACGCAGGACATCGTGTTCGGCGAAATCGATCGCTAATGGTCGCGCCGCCTGCGCGAGCGGGCGGCGAGCAGTAAGTCACACGCGATGCGCGCTGAACCGGCGCGGCTTCGCAAGCTGTCAACAGTGAGCGCCAGGTCTGCCGTCCACGCACGCCGTGCGGCAGGTTGTTCGTTCGGTAGGAATTGAAAGAGTCGTGTCTGAAAATGATCTCAGCTGAAGGCCTGAAGGAAATCGATCGAGCGTTGACGAAGTATCCCGCCGATCAGAAGCAGTCCGCCGTGATGTCGGCGTTGGCCGTCGCTCAGGAAGAGCATGGCTGGCTGTCGCCCGAACTGATGCAGTTCGTTGCGGACTATCTCGGCATGCCGGCCGTCGCCGTGCAGGAAGTCGCGACGTTCTACACGATGTACGAGCTGAAGCCGGTCGGCAAGCACAAGATCACGCTCTGCACGAACCTGCCGTGCCAGCTCGGACCGCACGGCGGCGCGGAGGCGACGGCCGACTACCTGAAACAGAAGCTCGGCATCGACTTCGGCGAGACCACGCCGGACGGCAAGTTCACGCTGAAGGAAGGCGAGTGCTTCGGTGCGTGCGGCGACGCGCCGGTGCTGCTGGTGAACAACCACAAAATGTGCAGCTTCATGAGCCGCGAGAAGATCGACCAGCTGCTTGAGGAGCTCTCGAAATGACGTCCCTTCACGACCGTCACATCAAACCGCTGATCCTCGCTGGTCTGAACGGCGAGAACTGGCATCTCGAAGACTACGTTGCGCGCGGCGGCTACAAGCAGCTGCGCCGCATTCTCGAAGAAAAGATTCCGCCCGAGCAGGTGATCGCCGACGTCAAGGCGTCGGGCCTGCGCGGCCGCGGCGGTGCGGGCTTCCCGACCGGCCTGAAGTGGAGCTTCATGCCGCGTCAGTTCCCGGGGCAGAAGTACCTCGTCTGCAACTCGGACGAAGGCGAGCCGGGCACGTTCAAGGATCGCGACATCCTGCGCTGGAATCCGCATGCGCTGATCGAAGGGATGGCCATCGGCGCCTACGCGATGGGCATCACGGTCGGCTACAACTACATCCACGGCGAGATCTTCGAAGTGTATCGACGCTTCGAGGCGGCGCTGGAAGAGGCACGCGCGGCCGGTTTCCTCGGCGACAACATCATGGGCTCGGAATTCTCGTTCCAGCTCCATGCGCACCACGGCTACGGTGCGTACATCTGCGGCGAGGAAACGGCGCTGCTCGAATCGCTCGAAGGCAAGAAGGGCCAGCCGCGCTTCAAGCCGCCGTTCCCGGCGAGCTTCGGCGTGTACGGCAAGCCGACCACGATCAACAACACCGAGACGTTCGCCGCGGTGCCGTTCCTGCTCGCCGTCGGCCCGCAGAATTATCTCGAGCTCGGCAAGCCGAACAACGGCGGCACGAAGATTTTCTCGGTGTCGGGCGACGTCGAGCGTCCGGGCAACTATGAAGTGCCGCTCGGCACGCCGTTCGCGACGCTGATGGAGCTCGCCGGCGGGATGCGCGGCGGCAAGAAGATCAAGGCCGTGATTCCGGGCGGCTCGTCCGCACCGGTGGTGCCGGGCGACATCATGATGCAGACCGACATGGACTACGACTCGATCGCGAAGGTCGGCTCGATGCTCGGTTCGGGCGCGGTAATCGTGATGGACGAGACGCGCTGCATGGTGCGCTCGCTGCTGCGCCTGTCGTACTTCTACTACGAGGAATCGTGCGGTCAGTGCACGCCGTGCCGCGAAGGTACCGGCTGGCTGTATCGCGTCGTCAACCGCATCGAGCACGGCGAAGGCCGCCAGGAAGACCTGGATCTGCTCAATTCGGTCGCCGAGAACATCATGGGGCGCACGATCTGCGCGCTGGGCGACGCGGCTGCGATGCCGGTGCGCGGGATGCTCAAGCACTACTGGGACGAATTCGCGTACCACGTCGAGCACAAGCGCTGCATGGTCGGCGGTCACGCGCACGCGGCGGCGGCCTGACGCGAAACCGGTTGCGGAATTTGAGCGCACGGTCGGGCGAATGCGCGAACGGGCGGAAATAGGTTAAGGACCATTCACCATCATGGTTGAACTTGAAATAGACGGCAAGAAGGTCGAGGTGCCCGAAGGCAGCATGGTGATCCAGGCTGCGCACAAGGCGGATACGTACATTCCTCACTTCTGCTATCACAAGAAACTGTCGGTCGCGGCCAACTGCCGGATGTGTCTCGTCGAAGTCGAGAAGATGCCGAAGGCCGTGCCTGCCTGCGCGACGCCCGTGTCGGCCGGCATGATCGTGCGCACGCAGTCCGACAAGGCCGTGAAGGCGCAGCAGTCGGTGATGGAATTCCTCCTCATCAACCACCCGCTCGACTGCCCGATCTGCGATCAGGGCGGCGAATGCCAGCTGCAGGATCTGGCGGTCGGCTACGGCAAGTCGTCGTCGCGCTACTCGGAAGAGAAGCGCGTGGTGTTCCACAAGAACGTGGGCCCGCTGATCTCGATGGAAGAGATGTCGCGCTGCATTCACTGCACGCGCTGCGTCCGCTTCGGCCAGGAAATCGCCGGCGTGATGGAGTTCGGCATGCTCGGCCGCGGCGAACATTCGGAAATCACGACCTTCGTCGGCAAGACTGTCGATTCCGAGCTGTCGGGCAACATGATCGACCTGTGCCCGGTCGGCGCGCTGACCAGCAAGCCGTTCCGCTACAGCGCACGTACCTGGGAACTGTCGCGCCGCAAGTCGGTGAGCCCGCACGATTCCGTCGGCGCGAACCTCGTCGTGCAGGTGAAGAACAACCGCGTGATGCGCGTGCTGCCGTTCGAGAACGAAGCGATCAACGAGTGCTGGATCTCGGACAAGGATCGTTTCTCGTACGAAGGCCTGAACAGCGAAGAGCGCCTGACCAAGCCGATGCTCAAGCAGGGCGGCCAGTGGATCGAGACCGACTGGCAGACCGCGCTCGAGTACGTCGCGAAGGGCCTGAAGGGTATCGCGGCCGATCACGGCGCGAATGCGCTGGCGATGCTGTCGAGCGCGCACAGCACCGCTGAAGAACTGTTCCTGCTGAAACAGCTCGCAGACGAACTGAAGACGCCGAACGTCGATTTCCGTCTGCGTCAGCTCGATTTCTCGGCGCCCGTCGACGGCGCGCCGTGGCTCGGCATGCCGATCGCCGATCTGTCGAACGTGAACGCCGCGTTCGTCGTCGGTTCGGATCTGCGCCGCGATCACCCGCTGTTCGCAGCGCGCCTGCGTCAGGCCGCGAAGAACGGCGCGAAGGTGCATTTCCTGCACGCGACCGGCGACGACGCCCTGATCCCGACCGCGCAGCGCATCGTCGCCGCGCCGTCCGCCTGGCTCGACGAACTCGCCGGCATCGCCGCGGCGGTCGCGCAACTGCGCAGCGTCGCGCTGCCGGACACGCTCGCGGGCGTCACGGCGTCGGCGGCCGCGCAGGCTGTCGCACAGTCGCTCGCGAACGGCGAGCGTCGCGTGCTGCTGCTCGGCAACGCGGCCGTCCGTCATCCGGAATTCGCGAAGCTGCACGCCGTCGCGCAGTGGATCGCCGACAACACCGGCGCAACCTTCGGCTTCCTGACCGAAGCGGCGAACACGGTCGGCGCGCACGTCGTCGGCGCACTGCCGGGCCACGGCGGGCTGAATGCGCGCGAAGCGTTCGCGCAGCCGCGCAAGGGCTACGTGCTGCTGAACGTCGAGCCGGAATTCGACACGGCCGATCCGGTGCAGGCGCTCGCCGCGCTGAACCAGGCCGAGATGGTCGTCGTGATGTCGCCGTTCAAGCACGGTCTCGACTATGCGGACGTGCTGCTGCCGATCGCGCCGTTCACCGAAACGGCCGGCACGTTCGTCAACGCGGAAGGCACCGTGCAGAGCTTCAACGGCGTCGTGCGCCCGCTCGGCGAAACGCGTCCGGCGTGGAAGGTGCTGCGCGTGCTCGGCAGCCTGCTCGGCCTGCCGAACTTCGAATACGAAACGGCGGAAGAAGTGCGCCTCGCCGCACTTGGCGAAGCAGGCGTCGCGAGCCGTCTGTCGAACAAGACGTCGGTCGCGCCGGCGCGCGTCGCGGCGAAGGCCGCGAACGGCAGCCTCGAGCGCCTCGCCGACGTGCCGATCTATCACGCCGACGCACTCGTGCGCCGTGCGGGTGCGCTGCACCTGACGGCGGCCGCGAAGGCGGCGAACACCGTCGGCCTGCCGGCCGCGCTGTTCGACAAGCTGGGCTTGAAGGAAGGCGACGCGGTGCGCGTGCGCCAGGGCGAGCGTGCGGTGCAGTTGCCGGCCGTGCGCGACGCGAATCTTGCGGAGACGGTCGTTCGCGTGTCGGCGGCGACGCCTGCCGGCGCAGCGCTCGGCAGCCTGTCCGGTGAACTGGTGGTGGAGAAGGCGTAAATGAGCTTGTTCGATACGATCAACGCGGGCGGAGCCCAGCTTCTCGGCGTCGCATGGCCGACGGTGTGGGCGCTCGTGCGCATCCTCGTCGTCGCCGTCGTGATCCTGCTGTGCGTCGCGTACCTGATTCTGTGGGAGCGCAAGCTGATCGGCTGGATGCACGTGCGTCTCGGCCCGAACCGCGTCGGCCCGGCCGGCCTGCTGCAGCCGATCGCCGACGTGCTGAAGCTGCTTCTGAAAGAGGTGATTCAGCCGACCGCCGCCAGCCGCTGGCTGTACCTGATCGCGCCGATCATGACCGTCGTGCCGGCGTTCGCGGTGTGGGCGGTGATCCCGTTCCAGGCCGAAGCGGTGCTCGCGAACGTGAACGCGGGCCTGCTCTACGCGATGGCGATCTCGTCGATCGGCGTGTACGCGGTGATTCTCGCCGGCTGGGCGTCGAACTCGAAGTACGCGTTCCTCGGCGCGATGCGCGCCGCGGCCCAGATGGTGTCGTACGAAATCTCGATGGGCTTCGCGCTCGTGCTCGTGCTGATGACGGCCGGCAGCCTGAACCTCTCGGAAATCGTCAATTCGCAGCAGCACGGCTTCTTCGCCGGCCACGGCGTGAACTTCCTGTCGTGGAACTGGCTGCCGCTGCTGCCGGCCTTCGTCGTCTACTTCATCTCGGGCATCGCCGAAACGAACCGTCACCCGTTCGACGTGGTGGAAGGGGAGTCGGAAATCGTCGCCGGTCACATGATCGACTACTCGGGCATGGCGTTCGCGCTGTTCTTCCTCGCCGAGTACATCAACATGATCGTGATCTCGGCACTGGCCGCGACGCTGTTCCTCGGCGGCTGGGACGCACCGTTCGAATTCCTGTCGTTCATCCCGGGCATCTTCTGGCTGGTGCTGAAGGTATTCGCGCTGCTGTCGGTGTTCATCTGGGTGCGCGCGACGTTCCCGCGCTTCCGTTACGACCAGATCATGCGCCTCGGCTGGAAGGTGTTCCTGCCCGTCACGGTGATCTGGGTGGTCGTGGTCGGCTTCTGGATGATGTCGCCGCTCAACATCTGGGTGAAGTAATCGGACGAAATCATGACGGCAATCCAACACTTCTTTAAGACCTTCTTCCTGACCGAACTGCTGAAGGGGCTCGCGCTGACCGGCCGTTACACGTTCCGGCGCAAGTTCACCGTGCAGTTCCCGGAAGAGAAGACGCCGATTTCGCCGCGTTTTCGCGGGCTGCACGCGCTGCGCCGCTACGAGAACGGTGAAGAGCGCTGCATCGCATGCAAGCTGTGCGAGGCCGTGTGCCCGGCGCTCGCCATCACGATCGAATCGGAAACGCGCGCGGACAACACGCGCCGCACGACGCGCTACGACATCGACCTGACCAAGTGCATCTTCTGCGGTTTCTGCGAAGAAAGCTGCCCGGTCGATTCGATCGTCGAGACGCAGATTCTCGAGTACCACGGCGAAAAGCGCGGCGACCTGTATTTCACGAAGGAAATGCTGCTCGCGGTGGGCGATCGCTACGAGAAGGACATCGCCGCGGCGAAGGCTGCCGACGCGCCGTATCGTTGATTGTGTTTGCAGTGCCGGCCCGCGCATCGGCGATGTACGGGCTGTGCCGCCGCGACGGGTGCGGCACGCGAGAGCGTCCCGCAAGCCGCGCCTGACTATGGCCTAACGATGAACCGGTAATCATGGAATTCACGACCGTACTGTTCTACATCTTCGCGCTGCTCCTGGTGGTATCAGGGCTGAAGGTGATCACTTCGCGCAACCCGGTGGCGTCTGCGCTTTTCCTTGTGCTGGCGTTCTTCAACGCCGCCGCGATCTGGATGCTGCTCGAAGCGGAGTTCCTCGCGATCCTGCTGGTGCTGGTCTACGTGGGCGCCGTGATGGTGCTGTTCCTGTTCGTCGTGATGATGCTGGACATCAACATCGACTTCCTGCGACGCGACTTCAAGCGCTTCGTGCCGATGGCGACCGTCGTCGGCGCGATCATCGTGATCGAAACGGCGCTGATCCTGTGGCGCGGCTACGGCGACACGCATGCCGTGCACGCGATGACGTCGGGTGCGACCGAAGGCTGGTCGAACACGCGCCTGATCGGCAAGGTGATCTACACCGACTACATCTTCGCGTTCGAAATCGCCGGCCTCGTGCTGCTGGTCGCGATCATCGCCGCGATCGGGCTGACCTCGCACAAGGGCAAGGACAGCAAGCGCCAGCGCGTGTCGGATCAGGTCAAGGTGCGTCGCGACGATCGCGTGCGCCTCGTGAAGATGGAAGCGGACAAGCCGCAGCCGGAAACGGCGCAGAGCGAAGCCGGTACGGGCGCGAACGGCTAAGCGGAGGAAAAGAAAACCATGTTGACTCTTGCTCACTACCTCGTGCTCGGCGCGATCCTGTTCGCGATCGCGATCGTCGGGATTTTCCTGAACCGCCGCAACATCATCATCATCCTGATGGCGATCGAACTGATGTTGCTCGCGGTGAACACCAACTTCGTCGCGTTCTCGCACTACCTCGGCGACGTGCACGGCCAGATCTTCGTGTTCTTCGTGCTGACCGTCGCCGCAGCGGAAGCCGCGATCGGTCTCGCGATTCTGGTGACCCTGTTCCGTAAGCTCGACACGATCAATGTCGAGGATCTCGATCAGCTCAAAGGTTAATTTCAGGCAACGCTGTTATGTCAACGACACTCAATGAAAACCTGCTGCTGGCGATTCCGCTCGCTCCGCTGGCCGGCTCGCTGATTGCGGGGCTGTTCGGGAACGCAGTCGGGCGCAAGGGCGCACACCGGATCACGATCCTCGGCGTATTGATCGCGTTCCTGCTGTCGGCGAAAGTCTTCGTCGACGTGATGGGCGGCGCAAGCTTCAACGCGACCGTCTACGAATGGATGCACGTCGGCTCGCTGAAGCTCGAAGTCGGCTTCCTCGTCGATTCGCTGACGGCGATGATGATGGTCGTCGTGACCTTCGTGTCGCTGATGGTGCACATTTACACGATCGGCTACATGTCGGAAGAGGACGGCTACCAGCGCTTCTTCTCGTACATCTCGCTGTTCACGTTCTCGATGCTGATGCTCGTGATGAGCAACAACTTCCTGCAGCTGTTCTTCGGCTGGGAAGCGGTGGGTCTGGTGTCGTACCTGCTGATCGGCTTCTACTTCACGCGTGAGAGCGCGATCTACGCGAACATGAAGGCGTTCCTCGTGAACCGCGTGGGCGACTTCGGCTTCCTGCTCGGCATCGGCCTGCTGCTCGCGTTCGCCGGCTCGATGAACTACGGCGAAGTGTTCGCGAAGCGCGCGGAGCTCGCGAGCCTGCATTTCCCGGGCACCGACTGGGGCCTGCTGACGGTCGCCTGCATCTGCCTGTTCATCGGCGCGATGGGCAAGTCGGCGCAGTTCCCGCTGCACGTCTGGCTGCCTGACTCGATGGAAGGCCCGACGCCGATCTCCGCGCTGATTCACGCGGCGACGATGGTGACGGCCGGCATCTTCATGGTGTCGCGCATGTCGCCGCTGTTCGAGCTGTCGGATACCGCGCTGTCGTTCATCACGGTGATCGGCGCGATCACGGCGCTGTTCATGGGCTTCCTCGGGATCGTCCAGAACGACATCAAGCGTGTCGTCGCTTACTCGACGCTGTCGCAGCTCGGCTACATGACGGTCGCGCTCGGCGTGTCCGCCTATCCGGTGGCGGTGTTCCACCTGATGACGCACGCGTTCTTCAAGGCGCTGCTGTTCCTCGGCGCCGGCTCGGTGATCATCGGCATGCATCACGATCAGGACATGCGCAACATGGGCGGCCTGCGCAAGTACATGCCGATCACCTGGATCACGTCGCTGATCGGTTCGCTTGCGCTGATCGGTACGCCGTTCTTCTCGGGCTTCTACTCGAAGGACTCGATCATCGACGCGGTGAAGCTGTCGCACCTGCCGGGTTCGGGCTTCGCGTACTTCGCGGTCGTCGCGAGCGTGTTCGTCACGGCGCTGTACTCGTTCCGCATGTACTTCCTCGTGTTCCACGGCGAAGAGCGCTTCCGCCATCCGAAGCATCCCGAGTCGCCGATGGGCATGGCGGCCGCGCACGGCCACGACGATCACGGCCATGGCCACGGTCATGACGATCACGCACACGAGCCGCACGAGACCCCGTGGGTCGTCTGGGTGCCGCTGGTCCTGCTGGCGATCCCGTCGGTGATCATCGGCGCGATCGCGATCGGCCCGATGCTGTTCGGCGATTTCTTCCAGCACGGCGTCGCGTTCGACAAGGTGATCTTCATCGGCGAAAACCATCCGGCGCTGGCCGAGATGGCCGAGGAGTTCCACGGCTGGGTCGGCATGGGCCTGCATTCCGTGTCGGGCCTGCCGGTGTGGCTGGCGCTGGCCGGTGTCGTCGTCGCATGGTTCCTGTATCTGAAGCGTCCGGATCTGCCGGCGTCGATCCGCCGCGCGTTCGGTCCGATCTATACGCTGCTGGATAACAAGTACTACATGGACAAGATCAACGAAGTGGTGTTCGCCCGCGGTTCGGTGGCGATCGGCCGCGGCCTGTGGAAGGAGGGCGACGTCGTGGTGATCGACGGCCTCGTCAACGGCAGCGCCAAGTTCATCGGCTGGTTCGCCAGCGTGATCCGCTTCCTCCAATCCGGTTACATCTATCACTACGCGTTCGCCATGATCATCGGCATGCTGGGGCTCCTGACCCTGTTTGTAACGCTCGGCGGCAAATAAGGCGGGGGGACAACTAATGCACGCTTTTCCGATTCTCAGTACCGCGATCTGGCTGCCGATCGTTTTCGGCCTCCTCGTGCTCGCGGTCGGTAACGACAAGAACCCGGGGCCGGCACGCTGGATCGCGCTGATCGGCTCGCTGCTCGGTCTCGCCGTCACGATCCCGCTGATCACGGGCTTCGATGCGAGCACCGCTGCGCTGCAGTTCGTCGAGCAATCGACGTGGATCGAACGCTTCCAGATCTCGTATCACCTCGGCGTCGACGGCATCTCGATGTGGTTCGTGGTGCTGACCGCGCTGATCACGGTGATCGTCGTGATCGCTGCGTGGGAAGTGATCACCGAGAACGTCGCGCAGTACCTCGCCGCGTTCCTGATCCTGTCCGGGATCATGATCGGCGTGTTCTCGGCGGCCGACGGCCTGCTGTTCTACGTGTTCTTCGAGGCGACGCTGATCCCGATGTACATCATCATCGGCGTGTGGGGCGGCCCGAACCGCGTGTACGCGGCGTTCAAGTTCTTCCTGTACACGCTGGCCGGCTCGCTGCTGATGCTGGTCGCGCTGATCTACCTGTACACCGAGACGCACTCGTTCGACCTCGCGACGTGGCAGAACGCGAAGATCGCCATGACGCCGCAGATCCTGCTGTTCATCGCCTTCTTCCTCGCGTTCGCGGTGAAGGTGCCGATGTGGCCGGTCCACACCTGGCTGCCGGATGCGCACGTGGAAGCGCCGACGGGCGGCTCGGTCGTGCTGGCGGCGATCATGCTGAAGCTCGGCGCATACGGTTTCCTGCGTTTCTCGCTGCCGATCACGCCTGACGCAAGCCACTTCCTCGCACCGGTCGTGATCACGCTGTCGCTGATCGCGGTGATCTACATCGGCCTCGTCGCGATGGTGCAGGCCGACATGAAGAAGCTCGTCGCTTATTCGTCGATCGCGCACATGGGCTTCGTGACGCTCGGCTTCTTCATCTTCAACCAGCTCGGCGTCGAAGGCGCGATCGTGCAGATGATCTCGCACGGTTTCGTGTCGGGCGCGATGTTCCTCTGCATCGGCGTGCTGTACGACCGCGTGCACTCGCGCCAGATCGCCGACTACGGCGGCGTCGTCAACGTGATGCCGAAGTTCGCGGCGTTCGCGATGCTGTTCTCGATGGCGAACTGCGGCCTGCCGGGCACGTCCGGTTTCGTCGGCGAGTTCATGGTGATTCTCGCGGCCGTCCAGTACAACTTCTGGATCGCCTTCGGCGCGGCGTTCACGCTGATCCTCGGCGCGGCCTACACGCTGTGGATGTACAAGCGCGTCTACTTCGGCGCGGTCGCGAACGATCACGTTGCGAAGCTGAAGGACATCGGCCGCCGCGAATTCCTGATGCTCGCCGTGCTTGCCGCGTTCACGCTGCTGATGGGCCTGTATCCGAAGCCCTTCACCGACGTGATGCACGTTTCCGTGGAAAACCTCCTCTCCCATGTCGCGCAGTCGAAGCTGCCGCTGGCCCAGTAATCGCGAGCGGAGGAAATCAAGATCATGAACGCTCCTATGAATGTCCTGTTGCCTGACGCGCTGGTGATGGCCGCCATCATCGTCGCTTGGCTGAACGACACCTTTACCGGTGCATCCGGCCGCCGCCTCACATATCTGATCGCGGTGGTCTCGTCGGTGGTCGCCGGCGTCTGGTTTGCGGTGCAGGCGCTCGATCCGCAGCATTACTACTTCTTCTCGCGGATGGTCGTCGTCGATGCGTTCGCGAGCGCGATGAAGGCGGTCGTGTCGCTCGGTTTCGCCGTGTCGCTGATCTATTCGCGCAAGTACCTCGAAGATCGCGACATGTTCCGCGGCGACGTGTTCCTGCTCGGCATGTTCTCGCTGCTCGGTCAGCTCGTGATGATCTCGGGCAACAACTTCCTGACGCTGTACCTCGGCCTCGAGCTGATGTCGCTGTCGCTGTACGCGGTGATTGCACTGCGTCGCGACGGTGCGGTGTCGAGCGAAGCCGCGATGAAGTACTACGTGCTGGGCGCGCTCGCTTCGGGCTTCGTGCTGTACGGGATCTCGATGCTGTACGGCGCGACGGGCGGCTCGCTCGATCTCGCCGACGTGTACAAGGCCGTGAGCAGCGGCGGCACCGAAGACGCGGTGCTGATGTTCGGCGTGATCTTCATCGTGGCCGGTATCGCGTTCAAGCTCGGCGCCGTGCCGTTCCACATGTGGGTGCCGGACGTCTATCAGGGCGCGCCGACCGCGATGACGCTGTTCGTCGGCGGCGGTCCGAAGGTCGCGGCGTTCGCCTGGGGGCTGCGTTTCCTGGTGATGGGCCTGCTGCCGCTCGCGCAGAACTGGCAGACCGCGCTCGTGATCCTCGCCGCGCTGTCGCTGATCGTCGGCAACATCACCGGTATCGTCCAGCGCAACATCAAGCGGATGCTCGCGTACTCGGCGATCTCGAACATGGGCTTCGTGCTGCTCGGCCTGCTCGCCGGCATCGTGAAGGGCGACGCGGCCGCACCGGCAAACGCGTACAGCTCGGCGATGTTCTACGCGATCGTCTATCTGATCACGACGCTCGGCTCGTTCGGCGTGGTGATGCTGCTCGCGCGCCGCGACTTCGAAGCGGAAACGATCGACGACTTCAAGGGCCTCAACAAGCGCAGCCCGGTGTTCGCGTTCGTGATGATGGTGATGATGTTCTCGCTGGCCGGCATTCCGCCGACCGTCGGCTTCTACGCGAAGCTCGCGGTGCTCGAGGCGACCGTCAACGCGGGCCTCACGTGGCTGGCCGTGCTGGCCGTGATCACGTCGCTGTTCGGCGCGTTCTACTACCTGCGCATCGTCAAGCTGATCTACTTCGACGCACCGCAAGACTCGACACCGATCGCCGGCGATTTCTGCAAGCGCACGATCCTGGTGCTCAACGGCATCGCGGTCGTCGTGCTCGGCCTGATCCCGAGCCCGCTGCTGACGGTGTGCCTGGACGCACTCCGTCACTCGCTGCCGACGCTGTAATGTCGGCCGCGGGCTGGTTTATCGTGCTGTTGGCGCTCGCGGGCGCCAACCTGCCGTTTCTGAACCAGCGTCTGTTCGCCGTCGTGCCGATCGGCGCGGCGAAGAAGGGCGCGTGGATCCGGATCGGCGAACTGATCGTGCTGTATTTCGTTGTCGGCGCGCTCGGCTTCTGGCTCGAATCGCGCGCCGGCAACCGCTTCGAACAAGGCTGGCAGTTTTACGCGATCACGTTCAGTCTGTTCGTCGTGTTCGCGTTTCCCGGCTTCACGTTCCAGTATCTCGTCAAACGACGCTGACAACGTCCCGGCCGCGCTCGTCGCGGCTTCGCACACGCGTGCGGCCGGGCGCAGTCCTTGCGCCCGGTTCGCATGACGGCCGGCGCAAGCACGTTTCCGGCGTGCCGGCCCTTCGTCGTCACGCCTCATCACGGAGCCGCCGATGGCCGAATTGCCCAATCACGACGCCGCACTCACCGAAACCTGCCTCGAAAGCGAATCGATTTTCGAAGGCGCGTTCCTGAAACTGAAGCGCGATACCGTCAGTCTGCCCGACGGCAAGCGCGCAACGCGCGAATACGTCCAGCACCCGGGCGCGGTGATGGTGATCCCGCTGTTCGACGACGGCCGCGTGCTGATGGAAAGCCAGTACCGCTACCCGATCGGCAAGGTGATGGCCGAATTTCCGGCCGGCAAGCTCGATCCGGACGAAGGCGCACTCGCGTGCGCCGTACGCGAACTGCGCGAGGAAACGGGCTATACGGCCCGCGAATACGTGTTCCTCACGCGGATTCATCCGATCATTTCCTACTCGACCGAATTCATCGACCTGTATCTCGCGCGCGGGCTCACCGCCGGCGAGCGCAAGCTCGACGACGGCGAATTCCTCGAAACCTTCACGGCGACGCTGCCCGACCTGCTCGAATGGGTGCGCACGGGCCAGATCAGCGACGTGAAAACGATCATCGGCACGATGTGGCTGGAGCGCGTGCTGTCCGGCACATGGCCGCTCGGCGCCGTTCTGACGCCTTGAACGCAGCGTCAGCGGCGCGCGGAGCGGCGCGTTACAATCCGGTCACATGCGCGTCATCACGCGCCCGATCGTGATTTAGCACGACCGTTCACAAAACCGTTTTTTGCGCTACACTCGTCAGACGCCCTGATTCAGCATGAAGGTCCTCGATTTACAGTGCCCGCATGGTCATCGGTTCGAAGGCTGGTTCGCTTCGGCCGATGAATTCGAATCGCAGTTGTCCCGCAAGCTGGTCGAATGTCCGGTGTGCGGGACGACCGAGGTCAGCCGTATGCCGTCCGCGCCGCGCCTGAATCTGTCGGGGGCGACGCAGGCGCAGCCGATCGATCCGCGTGCGCTGCAGGCGCAGGTGATGCGTGCGTTGCGTGAGGTGCTGGCGAAGACCGAGAACGTGGGCGAGCGCTTCGCCGAGGAAGCGCGGCGCATCCATTACAACGAAGCGCCGGCGCGCAGCATTCGTGGCGTCACGACGCCGGAAGATGCGCAAGCCTTGGTCGAAGAAGGCATCGATGTGATGCCGCTGCCGATTCCTGCCGCGCTGAAAGAACCGCTGCAATAACGTACGCAGTGTGTCCTTGCCCGGCCGGACGGCCGCGGCAAGCCTTGCCCGGGCCCGGTCGGCGCGTATCGCCGCATCGGGTGGATCGCGAAGCATGGGCCAGCGCAGTGCCGCCTCCGGTACGCGCGCTGGCGACAGGAGACACTGCGCATGGATCTGGATTATTCCCCCGCCGACGACGCATTCCGCGCCGACATCCGCGCGTGGCTCGAGGCGAACCTGCCTCGAACGCTGCGTGCGAAGGTTCTCGATCACAAACGACTCGATCGCGAAGACTACGCGAGCTGGCACCGCATTCTCGGTCGGCGCGGCTGGTCCGCGCCCTCATGGCCGGCCGAATACGGCGGGCCGGGGTGGAACGCGACGCAGCGACACATCTGGGATGAAGAGTGCGCGCGCATCGGTGCGCCGACCGTGCTGCCGTTCGGCGTATCGATGGTCGCGCCCGTGCTGATGAAATACGGCAGCGAGGCGCAGAAGCGCCATTACCTGCCGCGCATCCTCGACGGCACCGACTGGTGGTGCCAGGGCTACTCGGAGCCGGGTTCCGGGTCGGATCTCGCGTCGCTGCGCACGCGCGCCGAACGTCGCGGCGATCATTACGTCGTGAACGGCCAGAAGACGTGGACGACGCTCGGCCAGTATGCGGACATGATGTTCTGCCTCGTGCGCACCGATCCGTCCGCGAAAAAGCAGGAAGGCATTTCGTTCCTGCTGATCGACATGAAGACGCCCGGCATCACGGTGCGGCCGATCATCACGCTCGACGAAGATCACGAAGTCAACGAGGTGTTCTTCGAGGACGTGAAGGTGCCGGTCGAGAATCTCGTCGGCGACGAGAACCGCGGCTGGACCTACGCGAAATACCTGCTCGGCCACGAGCGTACGGGGATCGCGCGCGTCGGCGCATCGAAGCGCGAACTCGCGTTCCTCAAGCGCATCGCATCGAACCAGCGCAAGAACGGCAAGCCGCTGCTCGCCGATCCGGTGTTCGCCGCAAAGGTCGCGGCGCTCGAAGTCGAGCTGATGGCGCTCGAGGTCACGGTGCTGCGCGTCGTGAGCCGCGAGACGAGCGGCAAGGGGCCGGGGCCGGAAGCGTCGATGCTGAAGATCAAGGGCACCGAGGTGCAGCAGGCGCTTACCGAGCTCATGTTTGAAGCGATCGGACCGCTTGCCGCGCCGTTCGACGTGCCGTTTCTCGAAGGCGAGCGCGAGCACAGCATTGCGAATGACGATGACGCGGCGCCGCTTGCCGCGTACTACTTCAATTACCGGAAGACGTCGATCTACGGCGGCTCGAACGAAATTCAGAAAAACATCATCGCGCAGATGATTCTCGGGCTCTGAGCCGGGCTCACGCGATCGGAGACAACGATGGATTTCACCTTTACCGATGAGCAGCAGCAGTTCGCCGAGGCGCTTCGCCGTTATCTCGGCGAGCAGTACGGCTTCGATGCGCGTCAGGCGATCGTGCGCAGCGACGCGGGCGTGTCGGAAACGCAATGGCAGGCATTCGCGGAACTCGGGCTGACCGCGTTGCCGGTGCCCGAGGCGCAAGGCGGCTTCGGCGGCGGCGCAGTCGACATGCTGGTCGCGATGCAGGAGCTTGGGCGTGCGCTCGTGGTCGAGCCTTACTGGGCGACCGCGGTCGGCGTCGAAGCGCTGCGCATCGCAGGTTCCGGCACCGGCGACGACGCGGCGCTGCTGGAAGCGGTCGCGCAGGGCCGCAAGCGTCTTGCCATGGCATTTCACGAGCCGCATGCACGCTACGACCTGTTCGAGCTCGCGACGCGCGCGCACGAGCAGGGCGGCACGGTGCGGCTGTCCGGCACGAAGTCGGTCGTGCAGCACGGTGCGCAGGCGCATGCGTGGATCGTTCCCGCGCGTCTCGACGACGGCGCGATTGCGCTGTTCGTCGTCGACCGCGAGACGGCCGGCGCGAAAGTCGTCGACTATCGGACCATCGACGGCCAGCGTGCAGCGACGATCGTATTCGACGATACGCCTGCGCGGCGGCTGACGGGCGGCGCGCGCGACGCGGCCGCACTCGAGCAGATCGCCGATTACGCGACGTTCCTGCTGTGTGCGGAAGCGGTCGGCGCGCTCGACGAGCTCAACCGTGCGACGGTCGACTACACGAAGACGCGCGAACAGTTCGGCATGCCGATCGCGCGTTTCCAGGTGTTGCAGCACCGGATGGTCGACATGCTGATCCACGCGGAGCAGGCGCGTTCGCTCACGTATCTCGCGGCCGTGCGTTATGCGAGCAGCGATGCCGATGCGCGACGCAAGGCCATCTCGGCCGCGAAGGCGCGTGTCGGTGCGGCCGCGCGGTTCGTCGGCCAGCAGGCCGTTCAGCTGCATGGCGGAATGGGCGTGACGAACGAAGTGGCGGCCGCGCATCTGTTCAAGCGGCTGTCGATCATCGAAACGACGCTCGGCGATACCGATCATCATCTTGCGCGCATCGCGGCGCTGCCCGACTTCGCGCAGACCGACGCGGCATGACGTCGGCGCGCCGGGCGCGCCAATCACCAGGAGACCCGCAGTGGGCATCAGCTACGAAGATCTCGAAGTCGGCAGTACCGTCGAAATCGGCCGCTACACGTTCGAAGCCGACGACATCAAGACATTCGCCTCGCGCTACGATCCGCAGCCGTTCCACGTCGACGAAACGGCCGCCCAGGCTTCGCCGTTCGGCGGCCTCGTCGCGAGCGGCTGGCATACGTGTTCGGTCTTCATGGGCCTGCTCGTCCGACATCTCGGCACCGATTCGACCAGCATGGGCTCGCCCGGCATCGACGAGATCCGCTGGATCAAGCCCGTGCGCGCCGGCGACACGATCACGATGCATCAGAAGATCCTCGACAAGCGCGTGTCGGCGAGCAAGCCCGATCGCGGCATCGTGTCGACGGAATGGATCGGCGTGAACGGCAGCGGCGAGACCGTGATCACCGTGCGCTCGAAGGTGATCTTCGGGCTGCGTCATCCGGGAGGTGAGCAGGGATGACCGACGTCACGTTGCCGCTGATCGCGTCGGCGCAGGCGCTGCGCGCGCGGGTCGGCGAAGCGCCGCTCGTGAGCGGCTGGATCGAGATCGACCAGCGACGCGTCGACGGTTTCGCCGACGCGACCGGCGATCATCAATGGATTCACGTCGACCCGGAACGCGCGCGACGCGAGTCGCCGTTCGGCGGCCCGATCGCGCATGGGTTTCTGACGCTGTCGCTGATTCCGGCGCTGATGATCGACGCGATGCGCTTCGAACAGAAGATGGGCGTGAACTACGGGCTGAACCGCGTGCGGTTCCTGAAGCCGGTGCCGGTCGGCGCGCGCGTGCGCGCGTCGTTCGCGGTGAAGGAAGCGGCCGACGCGGCGCGAGGCGGCGTGCAGGTCACATGGTCGGTCTCGATCGAAGCGCAGCGGCCCGACGGACCGCTCCCGGTCTGTGCGGCGGAATTCATCACGCTGCATTACTTCTGACGTCCTGACGCCGCGCATGGCCGCTGCCGAGCCGTACGGCGGCGTACCGCTCAGCGCTTCGCGTACTGCGTCGCGCCGAACAGCACCTCGCGCGCCTTGTCGTCCTGCAGCGCCTTGCGCAGCGACGCGAGCACCTCGACGCCGCGCTGCACGGCAGGGCGTGCGGCGATCGCTTCGTGCCAGCGCTTGACGTTCGGAAATGCGTCGAGCTCGATGCCCTGGTTCTGCCACGAACGCGTCCACGGGAACGTCGCGATGTCCGCGATCGTGTACGCGTCGCCGGCCAGATACTCGGATTCGCCGAGGCGCTTTTCCATCACGTTGTACAGCCGCTTCGCCTCGTTCGTGTAGCGGTTGATCGCGTACTCGATCTTTTCCGGCGCATAGATGCGGAAGTGATGCGTCTGGCCGAGCATCGGCCCGACGCCGCCCATCTGGAACATCAGCCATTCGAGCGTTGCATAGCGCGCAGCGGGATCGGTCGGCAGGAATTGGCCGGTTTTCTCCGCGAGATAGATCAGGATCGCGCCCGATTCGAACAGCGAGATCGGCCGCCCGCCCGGGCCTTCATCGTCGACGATCGCGGGGATCTTGTTGTTCGGACTGATCTTCAGGAACTCGGCGTTGAACTGGTCGCCTGCGCCGATATCGATCGGATGCGCGCGATACGCGAGGCCGGTTTCCTCGAGCATGATGTGCACCTTGTGACCGTTCGGGGTCGCCCAGCTGTAGACGTCGATCATCGTCAAACTCCTTCGGTTCATCAACGGAAGCGGAAGCGGCGCGCGCGCCGCGGCAGGCGGTCATTACAGCACGGATCGATGCGCGCTGCAGGGCATGCCTCTACACGCGGAGGGGCGCCGCGCGCGCAGGCGGCGTGGCGTCAGCGCTTGTAGTGCGGCTGACGCTTGTCGAGAAACGCGGTGATGCCTTCGAGCGCGTCCGGATGATGCAGCGACGCGACGAAATGATCGCGCTCCGTGCCGAGGTGCGACTCGAGCGGCTGCGCGAGCGCATCGTCGAGCAGCGTCTTGATGCGCGTCAGCGCATTCGGCGAGATGCCGGCGAGCGTGTCGGCCCACGCGAGCGCATCGCTCAGCGCGGCGCCCGGTGTCGCGAGCCGGTTGACGACGCCAAGCGCGTGCAGGCGTTCCGCGGCGACCGGCTTGCCTTCGAGCAGAATCTCGGCCGCCAGCGCGCGCGGCAACGCACGGGCGAGGAACCATGAACCGCCGCCGTCGGGCGTCAGGCCCACCCGCGCGTACGACATCGCGAACTTCGCATCGTGCGCCGCAACGATCAGGTCGCACGCGAGTGCGAGCGAGAAGCCCGCGCCGGCCGCCGCGCCTTCGACCGCGGCGATCACCGGTTTCGTCGACGCGCGGATCGCGGCCACCCACGCCGCGAGCTGATCGATGCTCGCCGCCTGGAACGACGGGTCCTTCGATCGATTGTCGAGCAGCCGGTTCAGGTTGCCGCCGGCGCAGAAGAAACGATCGGCGCCCGTGAGCACGACCGCACGAATGCTCGGGTCGCGCTCGGCGGTCGCGAGCGCTTCGATGCCGGCCGCGTACATGTCGGGATGCAGCGCGTTGCGTGCGCCGGGATTCGAGATCGTGAGGACGAGCGTCGATTCGCTCTCGGGCGGGCGCGTGGCCAGCAGTTCGGCACTCATGCGAGCGTGTCTCCATCGGATGGCGAGGCGGCCGCGCCGCGTTCGGTGCGGCGGCAGACGAAGCGGCTGCTTCGGCGGATGCAATGTTGTCGTGACGGCGTGAAACTGCTTTAGACTAGCACGAACGTGCTTTTTCAGCGCGACATCCCCGGCGCGGCGAATCGTGTGCGACCGTGCCGACAACGAAGGAGACTCCGATGCTACAGCTGTGCGGTATTCCGTTGTCGAACTACTACAACAAGGTGAAGTTCGTGCTGCTCGAGCACGATATTCCGTTCGAGGAATGCGCATGCAGTCTGCCGATCACGGATCCGGCGCAGCTCGCCGATTCGCCGCTCGGCAAGATTCCGTTTCTGAAAACCGAAGAAGGCGCGCTGTTCGAGTCACAGGCGATCGTCGAGTATCTGGCGGCGCGCTATCCGGAGAAGCCGATTTTTCCGTCGGGCGCATTCGCGGCCGCGAAGGTGCGTGAACTCGTCCAGACGCTCGAGCTGTATATCGAGTGGACCACACGCGAGGTCTATGCGGAAGCGTTCTTCGGCGGCAAGGTCAGCGACGGCACGAAAGCGCACGTCGAGAAGCGGCTGCCGCGCGCGATCGACGCGTTCAAGCGGATGACGCAGTTCTCGCCGTACGTGCTCGGCGAGTCGTTCGGTCTTGCCGACATCGCGGCATCGATCCATTTGCCGATCGTCGCGATGGCGACGAAGACGATCTTCGGCCGCGACTTCGTGCTCGATGCGGGCATCGACTGGAAGGCGCATGCGAAGAAGGTCGGCGAGCGACCGGCCGCGCAGCGCGTCGCGGCGGACCGCAAGGCCTACATGGAGGCTGCGAGCGCCGCGCGCGCGTAAGCGGCGCTCGAGCGATGCCGGCGGCCGCGTCGCGTGCGGGCGAGGTGCATTACCCACGCGAGCGCGGCATCGCCGGGCACCGCGCGTCGGCCAGCGCCGCGCCCGGCCAGCGCGTTACAGCCGCGCGAGCCGCTCGAGCGCGGTCGCGAGCGTGCTCTCCTGCTTCGCGAAGCAGAAGCGCACGACGCCCGACTCGTGCGGCTCGTGATAGAACGCCGACACCGGAATCGCGGCCACGCCGATTTCCGACGTCAGCCACTTCGAGAATTCCGCTTCCGGCAGGTCGCTGATCGCCGAATAGTCGACGCACTGGAAGTACGTACCCGAGCACGGCAGCAGCTTGAAGCGCGTGCGTTCGAGGCCCGCGCGGAAAAAGTCGCGCTTGTTCTGATAGAAGCCCGCGAGCGCCAGGTACGGCGCCGGATCGCGCAGATAGTCGGCGAGGCCGATCTGCATCGGCGTATTGACCGTAAACACGTTGAACTGATGGACCTTGCGGAACTCGGCAGTCAGCGCGGCCGGTGCCGCGACGTAGCCGACCTTCCAGCCCGTCACGTGATACGTCTTGCCGAAGCTCGACACGATGAAGCTGCGTGCGGCGAGCTCCGGATAGCGCGCGACGCTTTCGTGACGCTCGCCGTCGTAGACCATGTGCTCGTACACCTCGTCCGACAGGATCAGCACGTTGGTGCCGCGCACGATGTCCTCGAGCTTGCGCATGTCCGCTTCGCGCCATACGGTGCCGGTCGGGTTGTGCGGCGTGTTGATCAGGATCATCCGCGTGTTCGGCGTGATCGCGGCCGCGAGACGGTCGAACGGAATCGCGTAGTCCGGCGCTTCCAGCGTGACGAAGACGGGCTTGCCGCCGGCGAGTTCGATCGACGGCAGATAGCTGTCGTAGGTCGGCTCGACGACGATCACTTCGTCGCCCGGATGCACGGCGCACAGGATGGCCGTCAGCAGCGCCTGCGTCGCGCCGGCCGTCACGGTGATTTCGGTGCTGGCATCGTAGCGGCGGCCGTAGAGCTGCGCGATCTTGTCCGCGATCGCTTCGCGCAGCGGCGCGACGCCCGCCATCGGCGGGTACTGGTTGTGGCCCCTGCGCATCGCGGCCGCGACCGCGTCGACGATGCGCGGGTCGCAGTCGAAATCCGGAAAGCCCTGCCCGAGATTCACCGCGCCTTTTTCGGCGGCGAGCGCGCTCATGACCGTGAAGATCGTCGTGCCGACGTTCGGCAGGCGCGACGGGAAAACGGGGGACGTTGGCATGTCGGAAGGAGCGTTCATCGGTACGGTCGAAGTGGTGATGCCGGCAGCGTCAGGCCGGCGTGACAGTGGCGGCCGTTGCGGCGGCGAGCGCGCAGGCCTCGGTAAACGGTGCGGGTTGCGCGATGCGGAAGCCGAAATCGCGCGCTGTGCGCTTCGCGAGCTTCAGTAGCGCGCGGTCTTTCGACACGAGCCACTCGGCCTGTGCGGCGCGGGCGAGCTCGAGAAATTTCTGGTCGTCGCGGTCCTTGCATTTCGGCAGCGGCGGCGCGTCTGCGTCGGCCGGCGCCGGCTCGACGACGTGCGCGAGGCGCGCGACCGTCGCGAGCGCGGCCGCCTTGTCGATCGCGCGCGCGCGAAACTGCGGATAGTCGAGCACATGCTCGAGCTCCGTCAGGCACCGGCCGTCGATGACGGCCGCGAGCGTGCCGCATTCCAGCGCGGCGAGAATCGGCCGCGTGGCCGGATCGTCGAATACGAGGATGTCGATCCACACGTTCGAGTCGAGCACGACGCGGCGGGCGGCGGGCGGGGCGAGGGAGCTGGGCATTCGTTACAATCGGTGGTTTTCGTCTGACCGCACGGCACGGCGTGCCAGCGAGCCTCTATGATAATCGTTCTCTCTCCCGCCAAATCCCTCGACTACGAGACGCCCGCCCACGTGCAGTCTTACACGCAGCCTGCATTCGTCGACGACGCGTCGGAACTGATCGCGGGCCTGCGCAAGCTGTCGCCGCAGGACATCGCGACGCTGATGGACATCTCCGATCCGCTCGCGCGGCTGAACTACCAGCGCTACGCGGACTGGTCGCCGATCTTCACGCCCGCCAATTCGAAGCAGGCCGTGCTGGCGTTCAACGGCGACGTGTACGAAGGATTCGACGCGAAATCGCTGTCGGCCGCCGATCTCGACTACGCGCAGCAACACGTGCGCGTGCTGTCGGGCTTGTATGGCCTGCTGCGTCCGCTGGACCTGCTGCAGCCGTACCGGCTCGAGATGGGCACGCGCTTCGCGAATACGCGCGGCAAGGACCTCTACGCGTTCTGGGGCGACCGCATCACGCGCGCGCTGAACGAGCAGCTCGAGACGCGCCGCGGCGCATCGCGCGTGCTGATCAACTGCGCGTCGACCGAATACTTCAAGTCGATCAAGCCGAAGCTGCTGGCCGCGCCGGTCATTACGCCGGTCTTCGAGGACTGGAAGGGCGGCCGCTACAAGATCATCAGCTTCCACGCGAAGCGCGCGCGCGGGCTGATGGCGCGTTATGTCGTCGAGAACCGCATCGCCGAGCCGAAGGCGCTGCAGGCATTCGCGATGGAAGGCTATGCATTCGACGCGGCCGCGTCGAACGACTCGACTTACGTATATCGCCGGCGTGTCGGCGAGTGACCCTGCCGGCCGTTCACGAGACGGCCGGCGCATGCATGAGGCGCGGCGCGCGGCACACCGCGCGTGACGGCCGCTCAAGGAGAAACGGATGGCTCTTTCGATCACCAGCAACTTCGACGCGGGCGCAATCGACGTCGTGTCCTGCGACAGCGCGGACGCGATCCGGCTGCGCGTGCGCGGCGACAATCGCTCGGAATTCGCGCAGTGGTTCTATTTCCGCCTGACGGGCGCGCGCGGCGAGCGCTGCGTGATGACGTTCGAGAACGCCGCGCAGTGTGCGTATCCGTCGGGTTGGCGCGACTACCGCGCGGTCGCGAGCTACGATCGCGTCGACTGGTTCCGCGTGCCGACGACGTTCGACGGCCGCACGATGACGATCGACCATACGCCCGAATTCGACAGCATCTATTACGCGTACTTCGAACCGTATTCGGAAGAGCGCCACGCCGCGTTTCTCGGTGCGGTCCAGCAGTTGCCGCAGGCGAGCGTCGTCGAACTCGGCCGTACGGTGGAAGGCCGTCCGATGTCGCTGCTGACGCTCGGTACGCCGGAAACCGATGGCGCGCCGAAGAAGAAGGTGTGGATCATCGCGCGGCAGCATCCGGGCGAGACGATGGCCGAATGGTTCGTCGAAGGGCTCGTGAAGCGGCTGGCGGGATGGGGCGACTGGGCCGGCGATCCGGTTGCGCGCAAGCTCTACGATCGCGCGATCTTTCATATCGTGCCGAACATGAATCCCGACGGCAGCGTGCACGGCAATCTGCGCACCAATGCGGCCGGCGCGAACCTGAATCGCGAATGGATGGCGCCCGATGCCGAGCGCAGCCCCGAGGTGCTCGCGGTGCGCGATGCGATTCATGCGATTGGCTGCGACATGTTTTTCGACATCCACGGCGACGAGGATCTGCCGTACGTGTTCGTCGCCGGCTCGGAGATGTTGCCGAGCTTTACCGAGCAGCAGCGCAAGGAGCAGGACGCCTTCATCGAAGCGTTCAAGGTCGCGAGCCCCGACTTCCAGACCGAGCACGGCTATGCGGCTAGCAAGTACAAGGAGGACGCGCTGAAGCTCGCGTCGAAGTACGTCGGACACCGGTTCGGCTGTCTGTCGCTGACGCTCGAGATGCCGTTCAAGGACAACGCGAATCTGCCGGACGAGCGCGTCGGCTGGAACGGCGAACGTAGCGCGGCGCTTGGCGCGGCGATGCTGGCGGCGATCCTCAAGCAGATCGAGACGTTCGCGTAAACGCATTGTCGGTAACGAAAAAGCCGGCCGCATCGAACGATGCGCCGGCTTTTTCGCTTCTGACGTTGCCGCTGCGTCGCGTCAGGACTTCTTCGCGGTCTTTTTCTTGACGGTTTTTTTCGTCGCGGTCGATTTTTTCGTGACGGCCTTTTTCGCGGGACGCCCGGTCGCCTTGGCCTTCACCTTGCCCTTGTGCGATTTGCCCTTGAATTTCTTCGTCGACGGTGCCGGGCGCTCGACGCGCGGCTTGAGCGGCGGAACGGGATCGTTCCAGCTGAACGCGAGCATCTGCTGACCGACATAGCCGCAGCGAAACTTCAGCGGTTCGGGATCGCCGCCGTTCGTTCGAATGCCGAGCCCGTCGACGGTGACGATGTTGTCGACCTTCACGCGCTGCTTGCCTTGATCGAACGAATCGTTCCACGGCGTGATCGTCGCGTTGCCGTTTTCGAATGCATTCGGCGCAAACTCGACGCGGTCGAAGGCAGTCGACGTGCTCGCGATGAAGCTGCCGTGCGCGGCGCAGTCGGCGACGAGCGGATCGGCGTGCATTTCGTTGACGAATTTATTGATCAGCTCGGAACGCTGGTCGAGAAGGTCGGCGAAGACCGGTGCCGGAAGTGCAAGCGACAAGCCCGCGACACAGGCCGCCAGCTTGCCGAGCGTCCGGACGATCCGGAGCGAGGCAGTTGAGCTGTCCATCTGGTTATTGGTGAGGAGCGAATGAGGCATCGGGCAGGTATAGAGGCCCGATGAAGAACAGGAGTTCAATCTTAGCGTAAAAAAGTAGCGCGGCAGTAGACGGCCGACTCGCCTGCGCTGCGCAAGCGGTACGCGCCGGCGCCGCGCGGGGGCGCAGCACGTTCAAGCGCGCGGGCCACCCAGACGATAACGGCGGACGTCGAACGTGGTGACCCACGCGGGACGATAGACGGCGATTAGCGCGGTCGTCATGCCGGTGAACCACGCTTCGCCGAGCGCGAGCAGTACCGTGTTGAACAGGTAGCCGCCCGGAATTACGACAGGCGCGCCGTTGGCAAGCGCGAGCTGCACGCCGGCCGCCGCGGCCGCAGCTGCAACGATCGCGACGGCCGGCGACACGAAACCCTGCCCCGCGATGAACGACAGCAGATTGTGCGGCAGCCATGCGATTGCCGCGCGCTGCAGCAATGCCGATACCGCGACGGGCAGCGCGCCGTAGACGAGGTAGGTCAGGCCGACCCCTTGCCACGATGCATCGAAGATAATCGCGGCGATCGCCGTGACGGCGCCCATCGCGACCAGCGCGAGCGTCCAGTCGAACAGCGTGACGAGCAGCGTCGCGCCGAGCAGATGCATGACGACACCGTCCTCCAGCCATGCGTTGGACGCCCAGAGAACGGTGATGGCCGTCACGAGTGCGAGCCAGACGTGCTGCAGCGTCGCATCGTGCAGGCGGACGAACGGGCGCTTCCAGAACGCGAGCGCGAGCAGCGCCGCGGCGGCGATCCAGCCACCGATGCCAACCCAGAGCGGAAGCGGTGTGAAAAGAAAACCCATGCGTCCATATTACTCGTTGAGCATCAAAGGTGGGAATCCGCACACGTCGACCGTCGCAATATCGAGACTGTTCGTCTAGTGGCTGCGCCGGAAACGGGGCAGCGCCTCGGGGGCGAGCGGCAGTTCCGGATCGTCGACGGTCGCGCTCGGCAGCGGATACGGGCGCGTGTTCCGTTGTGCGCGCAGCGGGACCGGGCCGCGTTCGCCGAGTACGGGCTTGCGCGCGCGATCGCGGTCCGCGAGCAGCACCTCGAGATGCGGCGACAGCCAGCCGTTGTAGATGGCGACCGCGGCGGCGCGGTTCGCGGCGCCGAGCTGCTGGAAGATGCTCGCGAGATGGATCTTCACGGTGCCTTCGCTGATGCCGAGCGTGCGCGCGATCATCTTGTTCGTGCTGCCCATGTGGACGAAGCGCATGATCTGCGCTTGTCGCGGCGACAGCAGACCGGCCGGCGAGCGGCGCGGCAATGCGTTCGCGAGCGTCTGGAAACGCGCATCGTGACGGGTGACGGCGGCGGAAGGCAGCAGCCGCAGGGCGATCGGCGGAATATAGTGACCGCCGAGCAGCACCATCTCGAGCGCGCGAACCAGCAGATGCGGACGCGTGGCATGTGGAATCACGCCCGCGACGCCATAGTCGAAGAAGTTCTGAACCGCTTCCGGGGTCGTGTCGCCGATCAGCATCGCGACGGGCGTCGGCGAACAGGCCGTGCACAGCGCCTGGAGTTCGCTGACCTTTCCGACGTCCAGCCAGTCGATCGCGACGAGATCGAAGCGCTGCGTGCGCAGCAGGCGACGCGCCTGGAAACCGTCGGGCGCGTCGTTGATACGCGCGTGACGGTCGATCTGCCGCAACAGGGCCTTGAGCCCGTCACGCCGCTCGGCATCCGAATTGACCACCAGGAACCGCATATTCAGCCTCCTTACGAATGTGTCGTTGATCTGTCGGCAAGTATGTCGAGTGCCGATCATGACAAATACCTTACACGTTGTCTGCTTGGCTGAATGGCTTAGGAGAAGTTCGAAATTTGGCGGCAAAGGAGGCAGACAAGAAAAAAGCCGCTTCCGCACGGGGCGGAAGCGGCTTACGCGATGGCTCGTTGCGGGTCGTGGCGGCCCGTGCCGGCGATCAGTGGAAATGCGGCTGCGCAGGCGACGCGTCTTCCGGCATCTCGGCATGGACGATTTCGCCGAGCGGATCGGCATAGAGCGGCACGCCGCAATCGTCGCAGTATTCCGGCTCGAAACGCCCGGCGTGCCGGCGGATGTCCGTGACGCCGCATTCCTTCAGCAGGCTCACGATTTCCTCGAGCGGGCCGTCGATCGGCGCTTCGCCCTCGAGCGTCGCGCTGTCGATCGACACGTCGCCGTTCTCGCGGCCGTACAGCGGCCAGACGACGCCATAGATCACGTCGTTGCTGCCGCGCCGCGTGAAGCCCACGCGATATTCGTCGATGCGTCGGTCGCCGAAGCCGGCGACGACCGCGCGCAGTTCCTGCGGCGCTGCACCAAGTGTGTCGAAAAGATAACGAATCGCGGTACGGACCGTGTGAGGACGTATGCGTTCGTCCGCATCGCGGCATGCCGAATAGTACGCGTCCGGAAGCAGGCACTCGAACTCGCAGCCGGGCAGTGCGAGCGACAGGTTCGGGCCGCCCTGGGCCGTCCATTGCTCGAGACACTGGCCGCGCTCGATGCGGTTGCCGTGCTCTTCTTCCTGCCAGCGGAACAGCGGTGCGCCGGCGGGCGCGGCGACGACCGCGAGCAGGAAGCGCGGGTCGGCCAGGATCGGGGACGTTTCCGGCAGGTCGCCGAAATTGAGCTTGGCCGCATGCTGGCCGAGGGCCGCATGCGCGAGCTGCTGCGCGAGCCGGTAGGTTTCGACGTGGTGCCGCGGCAGTTGATCGATGCTGTACATGAACGGCGCGAGCCCGACCAGCGTACCGTTGGCGAGCACGTGAGCCTGCAGGTGCGCACGCAGCGCGTCGGCGATGTCGCTCTTGAGCGGACCCGACGGAATCACATAGCGCGTCCAGGCGAGCACGGGCACCGCGACGAGCAGTGCGTCGTACGGTTGGCCGTCGTGCTCGATCACCATCGACTCGCTGTGCGTTTCTGCCATGTCGGCGAGCGCACCGTACGCGTCGGGATGATTCTGTTGCAGATGGTCGAGCGCTGCGTCGAGCGTGGTCTGGTTGCCGTTGCGAACGATCTTGGCAAGCAGGGCATCGAGCTTCGCTTCCCAGAAGCGATCTTCGATGCGGCTGCCCGAAGCGAAGAGCGCAAGCGACAGGCCGACGAGCTTGTCGGCATCGGGGGGAAGACGTTTGGCGATTCGCTGGCGCATATTAAATACGTATAGAAAGAGGCGAAGAACCTCACATTCTAGTCCGTTCTGCGCGCCATAAGCGCTGTCGTGCTACTCGGGGGTCTCGCTGCGATGAAATCGCGGGGATCAAAAAAAGTGCGTCGACCCCCTTGCGCATCCTGCGCGAGCTGCATAGAATCACGCCTCTTTCGCGCTAACGGAAACGCGGCGCGAGAGGGGAAGCGAAGTCGGACGTGTGCTGCAGCATAGAGCGCCCGGCCGACGAAGGAAGAAGAACCCCGCAGTCGCAACGATGTAGTGAAAAAAGTTGTTGACGAGCTGCGAAACGGTGTTCATAATCTCGCTTCTCTGCTGCTGACAACGCAGCGCTGCTGAGCAAGACGATCTGCTCGCAGACATGTTCTTTAAAAACTAACAGCCGATAAGTGTGGGCGCTTGATGTGAGCGAGGCCTGATCTTCGGATCGGGATAGCAAAAGTATCAAGAGTCTCACACTAAAGTAAGTCAGGTTTATGAAGCAATTCATATGACCTGTCAGCTTTGAGTGAGCGACCGGTTCGAGAGAACCGAAAACAGTAACAGGTTTGAACTGAAGAGTTTGATCCTGGCTCAGATTGAACGCTGGCGGCATGCCTTACACATGCAAGTCGAACGGCAGCACGGGTGCTTGCACCTGGTGGCGAGTGGCGAACGGGTGAGTAATACATCGGAACATGTCCTGTAGTGGGGGATAGCCCGGCGAAAGCCGGATTAATACCGCATACGATCCACGGATGAAAGCGGGGGACCTTCGGGCCTCGCGCTATAGGGTTGGCCGATGGCTGATTAGCTAGTTGGTGGGGTAAAGGCCTACCAAGGCGACGATCAGTAGCTGGTCTGAGAGGACGACCAGCCACACTGGGACTGAGACACGGCCCAGACTCCTACGGGAGGCAGCAGTGGGGAATTTTGGACAATGGGCGAAAGCCTGATCCAGCAATGCCGCGTGTGTGAAGAAGGCCTTCGGGTTGTAAAGCACTTTTGTCCGGAAAGAAATCCCTGGCTCTAATACAGTCGGGGGATGACGGTACCGGAAGAATAAGCACCGGCTAACTACGTGCCAGCAGCCGCGGTAATACGTAGGGTGCGAGCGTTAATCGGAATTACTGGGCGTAAAGCGTGCGCAGGCGGTCTGTTAAGACAGATGTGAAATCCCCGGGCTCAACCTGGGAACTGCATTTGTGACTGGCAGGCTAGAGTATGGCAGAGGGGGGTAGAATTCCACGTGTAGCAGTGAAATGCGTAGAGATGTGGAGGAATACCGATGGCGAAGGCAGCCCCCTGGGCCAATACTGACGCTCATGCACGAAAGCGTGGGGAGCAAACAGGATTAGATACCCTGGTAGTCCACGCCCTAAACGATGTCAACTAGTTGTTGGGGATTCATTTCCTTAGTAACGTAGCTAACGCGTGAAGTTGACCGCCTGGGGAGTACGGTCGCAAGATTAAAACTCAAAGGAATTGACGGGGACCCGCACAAGCGGTGGATGATGTGGATTAATTCGATGCAACGCGAAAAACCTTACCTACCCTTGACATGGTCGGAATCCTGAAGAGATTCGGGAGTGCTCGAAAGAGAACCGGCGCACAGGTGCTGCATGGCTGTCGTCAGCTCGTGTCGTGAGATGTTGGGTTAAGTCCCGCAACGAGCGCAACCCTTGTCCTTAGTTGCTACGCAAGAGCACTCTAAGGAGACTGCCGGTGACAAACCGGAGGAAGGTGGGGATGACGTCAAGTCCTCATGGCCCTTATGGGTAGGGCTTCACACGTCATACAATGGTCGGAACAGAGGGTTGCCAACCCGCGAGGGGGAGCTAATCCCAGAAAACCGATCGTAGTCCGGATTGCACTCTGCAACTCGAGTGCATGAAGCTGGAATCGCTAGTAATCGCGGATCAGCATGCCGCGGTGAATACGTTCCCGGGTCTTGTACACACCGCCCGTCACACCATGGGAGTGGGTTTTACCAGAAGTGGCTAGTCTAACCGCAAGGAGGACGGTCACCACGGTAGGATTCATGACTGGGGTGAAGTCGTAACAAGGTAGCCGTATCGGAAGGTGCGGCTGGATCACCTCCTTTCCAGAGCTATCTCGCGAAGTTGAGCGCTCACGCTTATCGGCTGTAATCAAGACAGACTCAGGGGTCTGTAGCTCAGTCGGTTAGAGCACCGTCTTGATAAGGCGGGGGTCGTTGGTTCGAATCCAACCAGACCCACCAAGTTGTCTGGCGAGAAGAAACCTGGGTAGTCTCTGTATGGGGGCATAGCTCAGCTGGGAGAGCACCTGCTTTGCAAGCAGGGGGTCGTCGGTTCGATCCCGTCTGCCTCCACCAATCTTCAATGGGAAGCGTTTGACTCACACGAAAGTGACATGTGAGACGAGCATTTGCCATTGGCGATTGAGCCAGTCAGAGTGATGCAGGAAACTGTATCGGCTGTCGTTCTTTAACAATCAGGAAGAAGTAAGTAATTTGGATAGCGGAAGCGTCTTATGAGATGGACGTGGAAACTATCCGGGTTGTGATTGTATCGATGTATCTCAAGATGATTCGAACTTCATGTTCGGCTCTAATTGGAATACGGCACACACGTAGTGTGGGCTCCGCGTAAGTGCTAAAGCACTAACGCTGAGCGACACGCGAGAACTCAACCTGTAACGACTGTCGTCCCCATGCGGGGATGGGGCCATCGTAAGCGCTGAAGCGCTAACGATGGCCGACATGAGACAGACTCGTTATAGGGTCAAGCGAACAAGTGCATGTGGTGGATGCCTTGGCGATCACAGGCGATGAAGGACGCGGTAGCCTGCGAAAAGCCCCGGGGAGCTGGCAAACAAGCTTTGATCCGGGGATGTCCGAATGGGGAAACCCACTCCTTATGGAGTATCCATGACTGAATACATAGGTCATGTGAAGCGAACGCGGTGAACTGAAACATCTAAGTAACCGCAGGAAAAGAAATCAACCGAGATTCCCAAAGTAGTGGCGAGCGAAATGGGATGAGCCTTGTACTCTTTATTTGTATTGTTAGCCGAACGCTCTGGAAAGTGCGGCCATAGCAGGTGATAGCCCTGTAGGCGAAAACAGTATGAAAGAACTAGGTGTACGACAAGTAGGGCGGGACACGTGAAATCCTGTCTGAAGATGGGGGGACCATCCTCCAAGGCTAAATACTCGTGATCGACCGATAGTGAACCAGTACCGTGAGGGAAAGGCGAAAAGAACCCCGGGAGGGGAGTGAAATAGATCCTGAAACCGCATGCATACAAACAGTCGGAGCCTCGTAAGGGGTGACGGCGTACCTTTTGTATAATGGGTCAGCGACTTACGTTCAGTAGCAAGCTTAACCGTATAGGGCAGGCGTAGCGAAAGCGAGTCCGAATAGGGCGTTCAGTTGCTGGGCGTAGACCCGAAACCAGGTGATCTATCCATGGCCAGGATGAAGGTGCGGTAACACGTACTGGAGGTCCGAACCCACTAACGTTGAAAAGTTAGGGGATGAGCTGTGGATAGGGGTGAAAGGCTAAACAAACCTGGAAATAGCTGGTTCTCTCCGAAAACTATTTAGGTAGTGCCTCGTGTCTCACCTTCGGGGGTAGAGCACTGTCATGGTTGGGGGGTCTATTGCAGATTACCCCGCCATAGCAAACTCCGAATACCGAAGAGTGCAATCACGGGAGACAGACATCGGGTGCTAACGTCCGGTGTCAAGAGGGAAACAACCCAGACCGCCAGCTAAGGTCCCCAAATATGGCTAAGTGGGAAACGAAGTGGGAAGGCTAAAACAGTCAGGAGGTTGGCTTAGAAGCAGCCACCCTTTAAAGAAAGCGTAATAGCTCACTGATCGAGTCGTCCTGCGCGGAAGATGTAACGGGGCTAAGCCATATACCGAAGCTGCGGATGCGAGCTTGCTCGCATGGTAGGAGAGCGTTCCGTAAGCCTGCGAAGGTGCCTTGTAAAGGGTGCTGGAGGTATCGGAAGTGCGAATGCTGACATGAGTAGCGATAAAGGGGGTGAAAGGCCCCCTCGCCGTAAGCCCAAGGTTTCCTACGCAACGTTCATCGGCGTAGGGTGAGTCGGCCCCTAAGGCGAGGCAGAAATGCGTAGCTGATGGGAAGCAGGTCAATATTCCTGCACCGTCGTTAGATGCGATGGGGGGACGGATCGCGGAAGGTTGTCCGGGTGTTGGACGTCCCGGTCGCTGCATTGGAGAAGGCGCTTAGGCAAATCCGGGCGCAGGATTCAAGGGTGTGGCGCGAGCGACTTCGGTCGCGAAGCAATTGGAAGTGGTTCCAAGAAAAGCCTCTAAGCTTCAGTCTAACGATGACCGTACCGCAAACCGACACAGGTGGGCGAGATGAGTATTCTAAGGCGCTTGAGAGAACTCGGGAGAAGGAACTCGGCAAATTGGTACCGTAACTTCGGGATAAGGTACGCCCTTGTAGCTTGACCAGCCTGCGCTGGAAGGGTGAAGGGGTTGCAATAAACTGGTGGCTGCGACTGTTTAATAAAAACACAGCACTCTGCAAACACGAAAGTGGACGTATAGGGTGTGACGCCTGCCCGGTGCCGGAAGATTAAATGATGGGGTGCAAGCTCTTGATTGAAGTCCCGGTAAACGGCGGCCGTAACTATAACGGTCCTAAGGTAGCGAAATTCCTTGTCGGGTAAGTTCCGACCTGCACGAATGGCGTAACGATGGCCACACTGTCTCCTCCCGAGACTCAGCGAAGTTGAAGTGTTTGTGATGATGCAATCTACCCGCGGCTAGACGGAAAGACCCCATGAACCTTTACTGTAGCTTTGCATTGGACTTTGAACCGATCTGTGTAGGATAGGTGGGAGGCTATGAAACCGGAACGCTAGTTTCGGTGGAGCCGTCCTTGAAATACCACCCTGGTTTGTTTGAGGTTCTAACCTTGGTCCGTGATCCGGATCGGGGACAGTGCATGGTAGGCAGTTTGACTGGGGCGGTCTCCTCCCAAAGGGTAACGGAGGAGTACGAAGGTACGCTAGGTACGGTCGGAAATCGTGCTGATAGTGCAATGGCATAAGCGTGCTTAACTGCGAGACCGACAAGTCGAGCAGGTGCGAAAGCAGGTCATAGTGATCCGGTGGTTCTGTATGGAAGGGCCATCGCTCAACGGATAAAAGGTACTCTGGGGATAACAGGCTGATACCGCCCAAGAGTTCATATCGACGGCGGTGTTTGGCACCTCGATGTCGGCTCATCTCATCCTGGGGCTGTAGCCGGTCCCAAGGGTATGGCTGTTCGCCATTTAAAGAGGTACGTGAGCTGGGTTTAAAACGTCGTGAGACAGTTTGGTCCCTATCTGCCGTGGGCGTTGGATATTTGAAGGGGGCTGCTCCTAGTACGAGAGGACCGGAGTGGACGAACCTCTGGTGTACCGGTTGTGACGCCAGTCGCATCGCCGGGTAGCTATGTTCGGAAGAGATAACCGCTGAAAGCATCTAAGCGGGAAACTCGCCTTAAGATGAGATATCCCTGGAGGCTTGACCTCCTTGAAGGGTCGTTCGAGACCAGGACGTTGATAGGTCGGGTGTGTAAGCGCAGTAATGCGTTCAGCTAACCGATACTAATTGCCCGTAAGGCTTGATCCTATAACAAGTCTGCCTTGTAGATCGGCGCCGTGCGACAGCACCGGCTGCGATCCAAAGCGACATGTTGGATTCTCGTGTGCGATACGCACAACCCAAAATTACTGCTTCTTCCCGATTGGTTGCGCTGCGAAGCGGCGCAACAACCCTCTTTGCCTGATGACCATAGCGAGTCGGTCCCACCCCTTCCCATCCCGAACAGGACCGTGAAACGACTCTACGCCGATGATAGTGCGGATTCCCGTGTGAAAGTAGGTAATCGTCAGGCTCCCTAAGCCAGAAACCCCCGCCCGAGCAGGCGGGGGTTTTTGCATTTGCGGCGGCCGAAATGCGCTCTCGCGTCGCGCTCGACGACGCAGCACAGCCGACGCCCCCGACATTCGATCGAACTCCACCCCTTTCCATGTCGAACGGCAGCCGAAAGCCGAACCCCACGATTTGATACGATCGAGATCTGTCGGACAGTCATCCGAACGAGATCGCGAAAGAGGGCATGGAATGAATATCGGCGACGCATCGCGCGCATCCGGCGTCAGCGCAAAAATGATCCGGTACTACGAGCAGGTCGGTCTGCTGACGCCAAGCAAGCGCAGCGACGCCGGCTATCGGATCTACGGTCCGGACGAAATCCATACGCTGCGGTTTATCCGCCAGGCGCGTCGACTCGGCTTTCTCGTCGAGGACATTCGAAAACTGCTGACGCTATGGCAAGACCGGTCGCGCGCCAGTGCCGAAGTGAAGTCGATCGCGCTCGGCCATGTCGCCGAGCTCGACAAACGAATCGCCGAACTCACCGATATGCGCAACACGCTGATGGACCTCGCCGCGCACTGTCACGGTGACGCGCGTCCCGAATGCCCGATTTTGGCGCGACTTGCCGAGCCCGTCGGTGAACCACATTAGTGCGCGCGCTCGACACGTCGAGCCGAGGTTTTACGTCACCCCTTTAAAAATCAAGGGGTTACAAACGGACGGCAGCGCATCATTCCAAAACGGAATGGCTGCCATGCAAGCATTTCACTAGCATCGCGGTCTGGGATCGCTATAATTCGGGATAACCCTATACGGGAAATCCCTGAATCTCGCTTCGCCAGGGTTCCCCTTCCTTGGAGAACATCATGATCGCCTACATCGTCGAAAAGCTGAGCAACTGGTTCGAATCCGCAGAGCGCGAGCGCCGTGAGGCTTATCTCGCCACGTCGTCGGACATCGTCCAGCTCGAGCAACGTATCCGTTCGCTCGAAACCAACGGCTACTCGCGGTAATTGCCGTGAACGCCAGGTGCCGCGCGGCACCGGTCCAAAAGCAAGCCCCGTATTGACGGGGCTTTGTTTTTTGTGCGGCGAAACTGGAGAAATTCGCCGTATGGCGCTATGGTATGGGCCTGTTTTTCAATCAGGGGGCACGATCATGCGCTTGCGTTTCACGGGGCGCCGCGCTGCGCGCGCGCACGCCATTGCGGGTGCCGCGATACTGCTTCACGGCATCGTCGCCGCGGCTGCGACGTCGTCGAAGCCGTTGATCCTCGATACTCAGCGCGGCATCCAGGACGGCCGCGGCGGACTGGTTCTGCAGACGGCACCGCTATCGTCGGAGCCGATTGTCGAGCCGGCAGGCATGCGCGCGCCGGCAGGGCAGACCGGCACTTCGTCGATTCCGCTGTTCGTCGCGCCGTACATCGACGTGCCGGCAGCAGGGGCATCGCGAACCGGCTCGCCGGCCGTCATCACGCCGCGCCCGCGCCCGCGACCGCTGCAGCCGTAACGCCGATCAATTGCCGCGGTGCTCGACCTGGCATCGCGAGCCGCTGTCCTGTCCGAGCGTCTCGACCAGATAGGGCAGCGCGTCGTTCATGCTTTGGGCAAGCGTGTACGGCGGGTTCAGAATGAACATGCCGCTTCCGTAGAGGCCGAGCCCGTCTGCGGGCGGATTCGACACCGTCAGCGTCGCGTGCAGCCAGTTGTCCGGCTGCAGGCGCTTCAGCTGTTCCGCAAAACGCTGCGATTCGGGCCGCGTTACTTGCGGATACCAGATCGCATAGCAGCCCGTCGCGAAGCGCTTCAGGCACTCGGTCACGCAAGTGATTGTGCGCGCGTAATCCTTCTTGTCCTCGTACGACGGATCGATCAACACGAGCGCGCGTCGCGGCGGCGGCGGCAGCAGCGCCTTGATGCCTTCGAAGCCGTCTCCGGCGAAGATCATGGCGCGTCGTCCGGCATCGCGAAAATTGTGGCGCAGCACGTCGATTTCGGTCGTGTGCATTTCGAACAGGCGCATCCGGTCCTGTTCGCGCATCAAGCGCCACGCCAGATACGGCGAGCCCGGGTAGTAACGCAGTTCGCCGTCGTCGTTCAGCGCGCGCACTTCGTCGACATACTCGCCGAGCGCCGGCGGCAGATTCTTGTCGTTCCACAGTCGGCCGATGCCGGTATCGTATTCGGCCGTCTTCGCCGCATAGCCGTCGCGCAGCGAATACACGCCTGCGCCGGCATGCGTATCGATGTACCAGTACGACTTGTCCTTCTTGTTCAGATAGCGCAGCAGTTGAACGACGACGGCGTGCTTGAGCACGTCCGCGTGGTTGCCTGCGTGAAAACCGTGACGATAGCTGAGCATGGCGGGCGGCCTGGAACGAATGGTGAATCGGGAAAAGCGGCAATCGGGCGCGCTCGGGCGCCGATGCGGCCGCGTATTGTACGCGAGGTACGCGCGTCGTCGCGCCTTACTCGTACGCGTCGCCGATCACCGCTTCGACGCGTTGCTTCACGTCCGGCGCGAGCCGCGCGACGACGTCGAGCGCACGCATGTTGTCGCCGATCTGCTCGATCCGCGAGGCGCCGGTGATCACCGAGCTCACGCGCGGATTCGCGAGCACCCACGCGATCGCGAGCTGGCCGGTCGTACAGCCGAGCTCGGCCGCGATGTCGCCGAGCTGCGCGACGATCGCGTTGCTTGCGGGATCGGTGAGGCGATCGCGCAGCCAGTCATAGCCCTGCACCTGCGCGCGACTGCCGGGCGGGACGCCGTTGCGATACTTGCCGGTCAGCAGGCCCGACGCGAGCGGGCTCCATGTGGTCAGGCCGAGGCCGTAATCGTCGTAGAGCCGCGCATATTCCTGCTCGACGCGCGTGCGGTGGAACAGGTTGTACTGCGGCTGCTCGACGATCGGCTTATGCAGATGATGCCGTTCGGCGATGTCGTATGCGGCGCGGATCTCGTCTGCGCTCCACTCGGAAGTACCCCAGTACAGTGCCTTGCCGCGCGCGATCATGTCGCTCATCGCCCATACGGTTTCTTCGATGGGCGTATGCGGATCGGGGCGATGGCAGTAGACGAGGTCGACATAGTCGAGTTGCAGCCGCCGCAACGAGCCGTCGATGGCGTTCAGCAGATATTTGCGGTTCAGCGTGTGGTACTGGTTCGGCGCTTCGGCCAGCCCCCAGAAAAACTTCGTCGACACGATGTAGCTGACGCGCGGCCAGCCGAGCGACTTCAGCGCCTGGCCCATGATTTCTTCGGACCTGCCGCCTGCGTAGACCTCGGCGTTGTCGAAGAAATTGACGCCGGCGTCCCGCGCGGCGGCGAGACATTCGCGCGCGACCCGCTGGTCGACCTGATTGCCGTACGTGACCCAGGAACCGAGCGAAAGCGCGCTGATCTGCAGGCCGGAGCGGCCAAGGCGCCGATAGTGCATGCGACTCTCCTGCGTGGACTCGATCGACCTTAAGCTTAGACGTTTTGCGCGCGGCCGGCAGCGCCGATCGTGCACAATAGCGGCTGGTTCGCCGGTGCGGCCGCTGGGTGGAGACGGGCGCGGCGCAGGCAGGCTTTATCGATCCGATAACAGAAGGAGACGGACATGGCAGCAGATCTGAGCGGCAAGACCGCAGTCATCACGGGCGCCGCGAGCGGCATCGGCAAGGAAATCGCGCTGGAGCTGGCGAAGGCGGGTGCGGCCGTCGCGATCGCCGATCTGAACCTGGACGGTGCGAACGCGGTCGCCGACGAGATCAACAAGGCCGGCGGCAAGGCGATCGGCGTCGCGATGGACGTGACCAACGAGGAAGCGGTCAACACCGGCATCGACAAGGTCGCGGAGACGTTCGGCTCGGTCGACATTCTCGTGTCGAATGCCGGCATCCAGATCGTGAACCCGATCGAAAACTATTCGTTCGCCGACTGGAAGAAGATGCAGGCGATCCACGTAGACGGCGCGTTCCTGACGACCAAGGCCGCGCTCAAGCACATGTACAAGGACGATCGCGGCGGCGTCGTGATCTACATGGGCTCGGTGCACTCGCACGAGGCGTCGCCGCTGAAGTCGGCGTACGTGACGGCCAAGCACGGGCTGCTCGGTCTCGCACGCGTGCTCGCGAAGGAAGGCGCGAAGCACAACGTGCGCTCGCATGTCGTGTGTCCGGGTTTCGTGCGCACGCCGCTCGTCGACAAGCAGATCCCCGAGCAGGCCAAGGAGCTCGGCATCAGCGAAGAGGAAGTCGTGAAGAAGGTGATGCTCGGCAATACGGTCGACGGCGTGTTCACGACCGTGCAGGACGTCGCGCAGACGGTGCTGTTCCTGTCGGCGTTCCCGAGCGCGGCGCTGACCGGTCAGTCGGTGGTCGTCAGCCACGGCTGGTATATGCAGTAAAGCCCGCGCTGCTGCGCGCATCGCCGCTTACGCGACAGCGAATGGCATAAAAAAACGCGCTCCGGAGAGCGCGTTTTTCGTTTCGGCCGAGCGGCGGGCAGCGACGACCGCTGCCGCTTTACTTCAGCACGGCCGCGACGGCGTTCGCGACGACGTCGAGGTTGCGCGTGTTCAGCGCCGCGACGCAGATCCGGCCCGTTGCGACGGCGTAAATGCCGAACTCTTCGCGCAGACGATCGACTTGCGCGGCGGTCAGACCCGAATACGAGAACATCCCGCGCTGTGCGTTGATGAAGCTGAAGTCGCGATCGACGCCGCTCGCCTTCAGGCGCTCGACGAGACCATTGCGCATCGCGCGGATGCGATCGCGCATTTCGCCGAGTTCCTGCACCCACGCAGCATGCAGTTCCGGCGACGCGAGCACTGCAGCAACCACGGCACCGCCATGCGTCGGCGGGTTCGAATAGTTCGTGCGGATCACGCGCTTGAGCTGCGACAGCACGCGCGCGGCTTCGTCCTTGCTCGACGTGATGATCGACAGCGCGCCGACGCGCTCGCCGTACAGCGAGAACGACTTCGAGAACGACGACGAGACGAACGCGTTCAGATCGGCTGCCGCGAACAGACGCACGGCCGCGGCATCGGCCTCGATGCTTTCGCCGAAGCCCTGATACGCGATGTCGAGGAACGGCACGAGGTTGCGCGCCTTGACGACGTCGACGACCTGCTGCCATTGCGCTTCGGTCAGATCCACGCCGGTCGGGTTGTGGCAGCACGCGTGCAGCACGACGATCGTGCCCGGCGCATAGCCGTTCAGCGCCGACAGCATGCCTTCGAAGTTCACGCCGTTGGTGGCCGCGTCGTAGTACGGATACGCGACGACCTCGAAACCGGCCGCTTCGAACAGCGCACGGTGGTTTTCCCAGCTCGGATCGCTGATCGCGACCTTCACGTTCGGGTTCACGGTGCGCAGGAAATCGGCGCCGATCTTCAGTGCGCCCGTGCCGCCCAGCGCCTGCGCGGTGACCACGCGGCCCGCGGCGATCAGCGGCGAATCGTTGCCAAGCAGCAGCTTCTGCACGGCCGCGTCGTACGCGGCGATGCCGTCGATCGGCAGATAGCCGCGCGGCAGGCCGGCGTCGACGCGTGCCTTTTCCGCTTCACGAACCGCGCGCAGCAGCGGAATCTTGCCGTCTTCGTTCGTGTAGACGCCGACGCCGAGATTGACCTTGGTCGGACGCGTATCGGCGTTGAAGGCTTCGTTCAGGCCCAGGATCGGGTCGCGGGGAGCAAGCTGGACAGCGGAGAAGAGCGACATGATGATTCGGCAGTAGTAAAAAGAGGGTCAGGCTTTCAACCGGCAAGGCGGACGCTGCAGCGCCCGCACGGGCAGGCACGACGCCGGGAAGCGCAGCAGCCTGACATTGTAGCGAATTCGCGCCGGAGCGACGTACCCGATCGCGATGTCGGCCGGCCGCGGCGTGTCGGGAGGCGGCAGCAGATCGCGCCGTCGCGAAGCGCTAGAATAGTTTTTTTGCCTCCGCACCGGCTGCACTCCATGTCAGAACACCATGCCGAAATCGGCGACACGCTCGACGAATCCAAATTCGTGACGTTCGAAGGGTCGCCGTTCCAGCTCTATCAGCCGTATCCGCCCGCAGGCGACCAGCCGACCGCCATCGACACGCTCGTCGAAGGCGTGCAGGACGGTCTCGCATTCCAGACGCTGCTCGGCGTGACGGGCTCGGGCAAGACCTTCACGATGGCGAATACGATCGCGCGGCTCGGCCGCCCGGCAATCGTGTTCGCGCCGAACAAGACGCTCGCCGCGCAACTCTACGCGGAGTTCCGCGAGTTCTTCCCGCGCAACGCGGTCGAGTATTTCGTGTCGTACTACGATTACTACCAGCCGGAAGCGTACGTGCCGCAGCGCGACCTGTTCATCGAGAAGGACTCGTCGATCAACGAGCACATCGAGCAGATGCGGCTGTCGGCGACGAAGAGCCTGATGGAGCGCCGCGACGTCGTGATCGTCGCGACGGTGTCGGCGATCTACGGTATCGGCAATCCGTCCGAATACCACCAGATGATCCTGACGCTGCGCACCGGCGACAAGCTCGGCCAGCGCGACGTGATCGCGCGGCTGATCGCGATGCAGTACACGCGCAACGAGCAGGACTTCCAGCGCGGCACGTTCCGCGTGCGCGGCGACACGATCGACATCTTCCCGGCCGAACACGCGGAAATGGCCGTGCGCGTCGAGCTGTTCGACGACGAGGTCGAGACGCTGCAGCTGTTCGACCCGCTGACGGGGCGCGTGCGGCAGAAGATTCCGCGCTTCACCGTGTATCCGTCGTCGCACTACGTGACGCCGCGCGACACCGTGATGCGCGCGGTCGAGACGATCAAGGAGGAGCTGCGCGAGCGGCTCGAATTCTTCCACCGCGAAGGCAAGCTCGTCGAAGCGCAGCGTCTCGAGCAGCGCACGCGTTTCGACCTCGAGATGCTGCAGGAGCTCGGCTTCTGCAAGGGCATCGAGAACTACTCGCGGCATTTTTCGGGCGCGGCGCCCGGCGAGCCGCCGCCGACGCTCGTCGACTACCTGCCGCCCGACGCGCTGATGCTGCTCGACGAATCGCACGTGCTGATCGGCCAGCTGAACGGCATGTACAACGGCGACCGCGCGCGCAAGGAAAACCTCGTGAATTACGGGTTCCGGCTGCCGTCGGCGCTCGACAACCGCCCGCTGAAGTTCCACGAGTTCGAGCGCAAGATGCGCCAGGTCGTGTTCGTGTCGGCGACGCCGGCCGACTACGAGCAGCGCGTGACGGGGCAGATCGCGGAGCAGGTCGTGCGGCCGACCGGGCTCGTCGATCCGGAAATCGAGGTGCGGCCCGCGAGTTCGCAGGTCGACGACGTGCTGACCGAAATCAACGCACGCGTGAAGGCCGGCGAGCGTGTGCTGATCACCGTGCTGACGAAGCGGATGGCCGAGCAGCTGACCGAGTTCCTCGCCGATCACGGCATCAAGGTGCGCTATCTGCACAGCGACATCGACACGGTCGAGCGCGTGGAAATCATCCGCGACCTGCGGCTCGGCACGTTCGACGTGCTGGTCGGGATCAACCTGCTGCGCGAAGGGCTCGACATTCCCGAGGTGTCGCTCGTCGCGATCCTCGACGCGGACAAGGAGGGCTTCCTGCGCGCCGAGCGTTCGCTGATCCAGACGATCGGGCGCGCGGCGCGCAACGTGAACGGCAAGGCGATCCTGTACGCGGACACGATGACCGAGTCGATGAAGCGCGCGATCGGCGAGACCGAGCGGCGCCGCGCGAAGCAGATCGCGTACAACGAGAAGATGGGCATCACGCCGCGCGGCGTGGTCAAGCGCATCAAGGACATCATCGACGGCGTCTACAACGCGGACGACGCGCGCGCCGAACTGAAGGAAGCGCAGCAGCGCGCGAAATTCGAGGACATGTCGGAGAAGCAGCTCGCGAAGGAAATCAAGCGCCTCGAGAAGCAGATGGCCGATTACGCGAAGAACCTCGAATTCGAAAAGGCGGCCGCGACGCGCGATCAGCTTGCGCTGCTGCGTGAGCGCGTGTTCGGCGCGAATGTCGGCGATCACGTGAGCGGCGGCCGGTAAATCTTTCCCAACACTGCTGAAACCTGCCGGTAACGGCCGTGTAAGCCTTGTCGCATCAGGGGTTTGCCGCCGTTCCGGTTTGTTCGGAAACCGGTTCGGTGCTACACTGCGCAATTATTGAGAATTGTTCGCATTAACGTTCTTCGTTGCGTTAGTGTTTCCAGCGAGCCGTCCGGCCGGGCGTTTCGCACGTGTTGTCAGACAAAAACAAGGAGTGTCCATGTTGGGTTCTTCGTTTATCCGCACGTCGGTGGCGGTGGCGGCGGCACTGGCCGCGATGTCGGTTTGCGCTGCGGAATATCCGATCGGCAAGCAGCAGATTCAGGGCGGCATGGAAATCGGCGCCGTCTATCTGCAGCCGATCACGATGGATCCGGAAGGGATGATGCGCAAGGCGTCCGATTCCGACATCCATCTGGAAGCCGACATCCACGCGGTGAAGAACAACCCGACCGGCTTCGCGGAAGGCGACTGGATGCCGTATCTGCAGGTGTCGTACAAGCTGACGAAGCAGGGCGACACGAAGTGGAAGGCCGAGGGCGACCTGATGGGCATGGTTGCGAGCGACGGCCCGCACTACGGCGACAACGTGAAGCTGAACGGCCCGGGCAAGTACCACCTCACGTTGATGGTGAAGCCGCCGATGCAGTCGGGCCACATGGCGTTCGGCCGCCACGTCGACAAGGAAACCGGTGTCGGCCCGTGGTTCAAGCCGATCACGCTCGAATACGACTTCCCGTTCGCCGGCATCGGCAAGAAGGGCGGGTATTGATCGGTCACGGACGGCGCGCTTCGGGCGCGCCGTCGGCGTAGAGAACCCACGATGAAATTTCCCCAGAAAATCGTCGCCGCCGCTGCCGCGATGTGGCTTGCCGGCGCGGCGTACGCAGCTGACTTGCCGACGTTCAAGCTCGAGATGGCGGACGGCAAGCTGAATCCGGCCCGGATCGAAGTCCCGGCCGGCCAGCGTTTCAAGATCGAGATCAAGAACACCGGCAAGGGCGCCGCCGAATTCGAGAGCGTGCAGCTGCGCAAGGAGAAGGTGCTTGCGCCGGGTGCCGATTCGTTCGTGGTCGTCGCCCCGCTGTCGCCGGGCGAATACAAGTTTTTCGACGATTTCCACCAGCAGGCGCAGGGCGTGATCGTCGCGAAGTAACGTTTTGTCTGCGTGCTGGCGCGCGGATGCGCCGCTCGCACGTCAGGAGGTATCGATGGGTCAGATCTTGTTCATCGTCTGGCGGGAGAGCGTCGAAGCGCTGCTCGTCGTCGGCATTCTGTATGCATGGCTGAAGAACGGCGACGCCGACGCGCGCCGCGGCCTGCCTTTCCTGTGGACCGGCGTCGTCGTGGGCCTGCTGATGGCGGTCGGCCTCGGCGCCGCGCTCGTCGGGTTCACCGAAGTGCTGTCGGGCGACGCGCAGGACTATTTCCAGACCGCGATGGTGCTGATCGCCTGCGTGCTGATCGTGCAGATGGTGTTGTGGATGCGCCGGCACGGACGCACGCTGAAGCGCGACATGGAGCAGTCGCTCCAGCAAAGCACGCGCGATTCGAACTGGTGGGGCGTCGCGGTGCTGGTCGCGCTTGCGATTGCCCGTGAAGGCAGCGAGACGGTGATCTTCCTGTACGGCCTCGGCTTCGGCCAGTCCGGCCATGTCGACGGCAGCCAGATGCTCGCGGTCGTGATCGGCCTGGGCCTCGCGTTCCTGACCTTCTACCTGCTGCAGCTCGGCGGCAAGTACTTCTCGTGGCGGCACTTCTTCCGCGTGACCGAAGTGATGCTGCTGTTCCTCGGCGCGGGCCTGTTCGAGACCGGCGTCGACAAGCTGATCGACAAGGAAATCCTGCCGCTCGGCATCTCGCAGGTGTGGGATACGTCGGCGATCCTCGACGATTCCGGCACGTTCGGCTCGCTCGTCGCGACGCTGACCGGTTATCGCGCGCACCCGGCGCTGACGAACCTGATCGCCTATGCGCTGTACTGGGCGGTGGTCTGGCTGCTGATGAAGCGTGCGAGCCGTCGCCCGGCCGTCGCAGCGGGTCGCGCGGCATGAGCGTCGTCGCAGCAGCAAAGCCGGGCCGGCTCGCGCAGGCCGGCCACTGGATGCAGCGCCACGGGGCGCTGATTCGCGGCATCCAGTGGGTCGTCGTCGCCGTCTATGCGTTCCTGATCATCGTGCCGGCGATCACGCCGCTGCCGGACGATTCCGCGCATCTCTGGAGCAACCTGACGCTCGCTGCGGAATTCGTGTTCTGGGGCATCTGGTGGCCGTTCGTGCTGCTGTCGATGGTGATGCTCGGCCGCGTCTGGTGCGGCGTGCTGTGTCCCGAGGGCGCGCTGGCCGAGTATGCAAGCCGCTTCGGCCGCGGGCGCGCCATCCCGCGCTGGATGCGGTGGGGCGGCTGGCCGTTCGTCGCGTTCGGGATCACGACGATCTACGGCCAGATGGTCAGCGTGTATCAGTATCCGCTTGCCGTGCTGCTCGTCCTCGGCGGCTCGACGGCCGCCGCCATCGTGATCGGGCTGCTATACGGTCGCGAGAAGCGCGTGTGGTGCAAATACCTGTGCCCCGTCAACGGCGTGTTCGGGCTGCTCGCTCGGCTCGCGCCGATGCGCTACAAGGTCGACGAGGAAGCGTGGCGCCGCTCGTACAAGAACGGCGAGCACGGGCACCGCGTGATTCCGATCAACTGCGCGCCGCTCGTGCCGCTGCGCAACATGAAGGGCGCCGCCGCCTGTCACATGTGCGGCCGCTGCAGCGGGCATCGCGACGCGATCGCGTTGTCGTGGCGCTCGCCGTCCGATGAAGTCGTCAATCTCGGCGCGCAGCAGGCGAATCCTTGGGATACCGCGCTGATCCTCTACGGTCTGCTCGGCGTTGCGATCGGTGCGTTCCACTGGACGGTCAGTCCGTGGTTCGTGCAGATCAAGCAGTGGCTTGCCGGTTGGCTGATCGACCACGACATCACGTGGCCGCTCGAGACCAACGCGCCGTGGTTCCTGCTGACGCACTATCCGGACCGCAACGACGTGTTCTCGTGGCTCGACGGCGGGCTGATCGTCGGCTATATCGTCGGCACGGGCCTCGTATACGGTACGGCGCTGCTCGTGCTGCTGGCCGGCGCGACGCTGATGCTCGGCCGCTTCGATCGCGTCCGGCTCCATCATCTCGCGCAGGCGTTGATTCCGATCGCGGGTGCGGGCGTGTTCCTCGGGTTGTCGGCGACAACGTTGTCGCTGCTGCGCGCCGAACATGTGCCGCTCGGCTGGGCGGCCGACGTGCGGATTGCGATTCTGATCGGCGCCAACGCGTGGAGCGCCTGGCTCGCATGGAAGGTGACGGGCCGCTACGCGACGTGGCCGCGCCGGCTCGCGGCTTTCGCGTGGTTTGCCGCCGCGTTGGCGGTGATCGATAGCGCGTGGTGGCTGATGTTCTGGGGTTTCTGAGCGGCTGCGCGAATCGCGTCGGCCACAGCGGCCGATCGTCGAACGGCGCTTGGTCTGCCTTCATGGATTTTCCATTCCCGCGCGAGCGCGAGCGCATCCGAGAGCACAAATAAAAAGCGACACGTCGAAGGACGTGTCGCTTTTTTGTTGCCGCGTGAGAACCAAAAAAGTGGCTTGGCTTGCTGCAACGGCTGCTTGAGTGTGTTTGCACGAAGGGGTCTAGATCTCGCGTGCAAGCCGTTGCGCTGGCTAATGCCCAACACCTCTCAGGGAGGTGGTCCCCACAATACTCTGTCGTTACTTCGTCAGGATCAGCTTGCCGAGCCGCGTTGCGCGCAACTGATACGTTTCGCCGTTGTGCGCAATGCTGATGTGGCTGTGACCTTGCAGCAGCGCGTCGCTGCTGACGACCCGTGTGCCGCTGTCGCGGTTGCCGGCAGGCTTCGCCGGAGCGGTAACCGCCGCCGTCTTCTGACGGCTGCCGCCTGCAGTGCCCGCAGTGCGGCGCAAGGTCAGCGTAGTCGGGCGCATGGTGTCGGTCATTCGGTTTGATCGGTGACTGTCGATACGATGGAATGAATTCTAAATGATAACTATTCCCATTTACAAAAACTCTTTATTGATCGGGGAAGCGGGGTCGATAGCTTGAAGCAAACGGCGGCGAGCACGCCGCCGCCCGTGTCAGTGCAGCGGATCCGGGTCCTTGCGTCCCTGCGCGTATTCGCGGATCAGGCGCACCGTATCGATGTCCGAGGTGCGATACGCTTCCTTCACGATGCCGTGCGTCTGCCGCGCTTCCTCGCTGTCGTCGGTGACGGTCAGCGTCGTCCGGTATTCGAAACGCAGGAACAGCTCATGATCGTCGCGTTCCTCGATCGTCATCGTCAGCGAGCCGCCGATTTCGCCGTCGGCCGCGTGAATGTCGTAGCGGACCTGCTGATTCGGCGTGAAAGTCACGCGGTCGCGCACGACCGCGTGACCGTAATGCAGTTCGCGCTCCAGCGTGGTCGCGGTGCGCTCGCGAACGACGCAGCTATCGAGGCCGATCACGAACAGCTGCGGCTGCTCCGCGCGCAGCACGAGGCCCTCCCACAGCTGGTCGCGCGTGAGGGTCGGGATGGCCGGATCGTCGGTGTTGATCTGGATCAGGTGTTCGAAGTTCAAGGGGACGGTTTCCTTCTTGTGGCGGGACGCCGTGTGGTTCAAGTCAGGAAGTCATTGTGACGCAAAACGCGCGGCTTCGCGGCACCCGCGTCCCATCCGTACGCATCACGCTTCGATGCGTCCCATGCGACCGGTCTGATAATCGACGACGGCTTGCCGAATCTCTTCTTCGGTATTCATCACGAACGGGCCGTAGCGCACGATCGGCTCGTTCAGCGGTGTACCGCCGATCAGCAGCAGGTCGAGCGACGTGTCGCCGGCGGCGAACGTGACCGTATCGCCGTCGTCGCCGAACACGATCATGTGACGGGCGTCGACAGCTTGCGCCTCAGGCCCGTAGCGGCCCGTTCCTTCGATCGGATAGGCGAACACGCGATAGCCGGCCGGCACCGCTTGCGTGACCGTCGCGCCGGGTTGAAGCGTGAAGTGCTGGTACAGGATCGGCGTGCGCGTCTCGATCGCCGCACGCGCACCGAACGCTTCGCCGGCAATCACGCGCACGTGTGCGCGCCCGTCCGGCGACGTCGCGATCGGAATGCGGTCGGCCGGCATTTCCTGGTAGCGAGGCGCGATCAGCTTGTCGCGGCGCGGCAGGTTGACCCACAGCTGAAAGCCGTGAGAGCGGCCGCCGCTTCGCGCGAACTCGGGGTCCGGCATCTCGCTGTGCACGACGCCCGAGCCGGCCGTCATCCATTGCACGTCGCCGGGCCCGAGCGTGCCGGCATGGCCGGCCGAGTCGCGATGACGGAACCGCCCCTCGAGCACGTACGTGACGGTTTCGAAGCCGCGGTGCGGATGGTCGGGCGCGCCTTTCGCCTCGCCGGGCGCGTAGTCGACGGGGCCCATTTCGTCGAGCAGCAGGAATGGATCGAAGTCCATCAGCTGACGCGTCGGGAACGGGCGGTGAACCACGAAGCCGCCGCCTTCGGTCGTCCGAACGGCGGGGTAGATGCGGTCAAGCGAACGAGCGGTCGTCATGGGGAAGCCCTCGAATCAACGGAATAGCATTATTTTTGAAACACTACGCTATTATATGGACCGATTTGCCTGGGAATTTGCGGTGACCCGCAATGGATTGTTCTGAAATTGGAACGATGACATGAACATCGATGCACATAACCTGAACGACCTGATGTACTTTTCGCAGGTCGTCGAGCACGGCGGTTTTTCTGCGGCGGAGCGCGTCCTCGGCATCTCGAAATCGCGGCTGTCGCGGCGTCTGACGGAACTCGAGGGCGCGCTCGGCGTGCGGCTGCTGCAGCGTTCGACGCGCAAGCTCGCGCTCACCGAGGCCGGCGAGCTGTTCTACCAGCACTGCCAGGCGATGCTGGCCGAGGCGCAGGCGGCGATGAACGCAGTGCAACAGCTGCGTGCGTCGCCGCGCGGATCCGTGCGCGTCAGCGTACCGGTCACGCTGTCGCAGACGATGCTGTCGCGGATCCTGCCGGAATTCCTGCATCGTTATCCCGAAGTGAAGGTGCACATCCGTGTGACGAATCGCGTGATCGACCTGTTCGAGGATTCGATCGACGTCGCGCTGCGCGTTCGGTCCGAGCCGCCGCAGAACGCGAACATCGTCGTGCGGCCGCTTTGGCGTACCGAGCAGATGCTGGTCGGCGCGCCGAGCCTGTTGAGCCAGAATGCGCCGCCGCTCGTGCCGGAAGATCTCGCGCATTTCGAAACGCTCGATACGCCGAGCGTCGACGGGCGGCACGTGTTCAACCTGATCGCGCCGGACGGCACGCGTCACGTGCACGAACACGATCCGCGCCTCGTGACGGCCGACCTGATGACGATTCGCGAGGCGGTGCTCGACGGTCTCGGCATCGCGGCGCTGCCGGAGATGATGTACGGCAATGCGTTGCGCGCCGGCCAATTGTCGCCGGTGATGCCCGGTTGGACGTTGCCGGTCCCGCAGCTGTACGCGGTGTTCGTATCGCGACAGGGGATGCCGCCTGCGGTGCGCGCATTCGTCGACTACCTGGTGGAGAAGCTCGATCACGGCGAATACAAGCAGCCCAGCTGCCCCGAGCGCGCGAAGAAGGATGCGGCCGCGGACGTTGCGGCGAGCTGAGCCTCGCACGCGCAAGGCGGCGGATTTGTTTTGTCATTGAAGCGTCGCCGGCAATCGCAAGTTTCAATCGACAGGCACTTGAATGCCGATGCGGGCAGGCCTATATTGAAATCCCATTTCGCGAAGGAAGTTCTGAGCGGAATCAGGTGGCCGCATATGTTGCGAGCCAGATAGGGCAGAACGCGCAACCCGTGCAGACCACGGTAGTCGCATTTGCGTTGCTCGAGGCGCAACCGATACCGCCGAAGAGCCCGCCGCCCGAAGGCGCCCGCGTGCGCATGAAAAAAGGCCTTCATCTGGCGATGAAGGCCTTTTACTTTGTGCGGCGCGCTTCGTTACTTCTTCACTTTCGCGCCCGGTTCCGTCACGAAGCCGAGCTTCGTCAGGCCGCCTGCCTGCGCGTCGGACATCACCTCGGCCACGCGCTCGTATGCGACCTTGCGGTCCGCACGCAGATGCAGTTCCGGTTGCGGTTGATGCTGCGCCGCTTCCGCGATGCGCGCCTGCAACTGGTCGCGCGTAACCGTATGGTCGTTCCACAGGATCGTGCCGTCGCCCTGGATCGCGACGTCGACCGTCTGCGGTTTCTCGTCGACGGGCTGACTGCTTGCGCGCGGCAGATCGATCTTCACCGCATGCTGCATGGCCGGAATCGTCACGAGGAAAATGATCAGCAGGACCAGCATGACGTCGACGAGCGGCGTCATGTTGATCTCGCTCATCACGCCGTCGTCGTCATCGTCGCCGAAGCCGGTATTCATTGCCATGGTTCGCCCCCGCTTCAGCTGGCGCGCGCGGCGAGACGCAGGCCGCTGCGATCCGACGACGATGCGAGACGCTCGCCCGTCACGAAATAGGCGTGCAGGCCGTGCGCGAAGCGGCGCAGCTTGCTGACGATGCCCTTGTTCGCACGCGTGAGCGCGTTATAGCCGAGCACGGCCGGGATCGCGACGAACAGGCCGAATGCCGTCATGATCAGCGATTCGCCGACCGGGCCCGCGACCTGATCGATCGACGTCTGGCCCGTCATGCCGATCGCGAGCAGTGCGTGATAGATGCCCCAGACCGTACCGAACAGGCCGACGAACGGCGCCGTGCTACCGATCGATGCGAGGATGGCGAGGCCGCTCTGCATGCGGGCGATGCCTTCGTCCATCGTGTCCTTCAGGCAGCGCGTGACCCAGTCGGACACGTCCATGCGGTCATGCAGATGCGGCTGCGTCTGATGGTGGTGATCGGCCGCTTCCTTGCCCGACAGCGCAAGCGCGAGGAACGGATTGTCGGCCGGCGTCGACGCAGCAAGGCCGAGCTTCTTGATGCCGTCCTCGAAGTCGTCCGAATGCCAGAAGCCTTGCTCCGCATTTTTCGTCAGGCGGTTCAGCCGCACCACGTTCCAGCCCTTCACGACGATCACGATCCACGACAGGATCGACATCACGAGCAGCGTGATCGCAATGGCGCGCGTCACAAAATCACCTTGCGCCCAGACGTGCGCGATACCGTAGCTTTGCATTTTTGTTTCCCTTGAATCTTTCCGGATAAGGCTGGTTAATCGGTGAGCCCGAAGTTGTAGGGCTGCGTGCGAGCGGCGCGGATCGCCTGGCCGTTTTCGATATACGGACGGCAGGTGGTCGCACGCATCGCGTCGAGCGCGGCTTCGTCGAGACGCGGATAGCCGCTGCTCTTCTGCAATTCGATGCTTTCGATCTTCCCCGTCACGCCGACGACGAAGTGCACGTACGCGGTGCCCGTTTCGCCACGACGGCGCGACATCGCCGGGTAGTCGGGCTTCACGAACGAGCACTGCAGCGTAGGCACGTTCTTCGGCGCGCTGACCTGCATCGTTTCGCGGGCGGGGCCCGGCGCCGGTGCGGGGGCGGGCGCTGCCGCGGCCGGCGCGGCGGGCGAGGGCTCGGCGGCGGCCGGTGCGGGCGTCGGCGACGGTTCGGGCGACGGCGCGACCGGCTGCGGCGTCGGCTTCGCGACCTTCGGCACCGGCTTCGGCTCGACCTTCGGCTTGACGCGCGGGACCGGCTTCGGCGGTGCCGGCTGCGGGATCGATTCGGCCGCGACTTGCTGCGCGACCGGCGCGGGCGGCGCGGGCGGCGCGATCAGCTGCGCAGTGATCGACTGGACCTCGACGGATTTCGGCGGCAGCGCGCTGCGATGGAGCCATGCGGCCGTCAGCATGATCGCGTGTGCGGCCAGCACACCGACCGCGACGGCGACGACTCGGAGATTCATACGTGGAACAGCCGGCAAGGCGCCGGCAGAAGCGGAATGCGATGGCTGCATGTTAGCTTGAAAGAACGACGTCGCACCCGGGGCGCGGCGGGTGAAACGGCATCACTTGCGGAAGATCAGCAGCGAGATGCATACGGTGGTTACAAAACCGATCAGCAGTTCCATGTCCAGCTCCTTCGCGAATAAACCGCTGGCTTGCGCAGACGATGGCTTGCTGACGGAAAAACAAAAAATGCGGCCGGGGCCGCATACGCACGCTCGGCCCGCTCAGGCCGCCTTGCGTTCGTAGAACGTCACCGGAATCGGATGAGCGTGATGCTCGACACCGCACCGGCTCGCGCACACGCCGTGCTCGGCCATCAGGTCGCGTACCGACTCCTCGCATTTGCCGCAGCAGGTCGCCACGCCAAGCTCGAACTGAAGCTCGTCGAACGAGTCCACGCCCTCCGCGAGGGACGCGCGAATCTTCCGATCGGAAACAGACTTGCATACGCAGACGATCATGATGAGTGCGATAGCTAACGTTAATGCGAATTATTATCATTAAATTCTGCGGCGTTGACAAGCGCGGGTTCGCTTTTTTTAAAGGCCATCGGACCCTGATAGCGGCGAGCGGTCGTACCTTGCGATGCGCGGCGAAGGGGGCGGGTCAGACGGACGCGCAAGCGCGCGCGTTCGGCGATGCGATGGTGACGGCTTCGACCGGCGCGTCGAGGTCGAGCAGCGTCGATGCGAGCGCCTGCAACGGACGCCCGTCGCCCGTCGAGCAGAAGCGGGGAGCGGCCGCAGGCATGCCGGCGGGCGTACGCAGCCCGTGCTGTTCCAGCACGCGGGCCAGCTGGCGCGCGATCGCGTCGCTCGTATCGACGATCGTCATGCGCTCGCCGATCAGGCCGCGAATCGCGGTGGTGAGAAACGGATAGTGCGTGCAGCCGAGCACGATCGTGTCGGCACCTGCGTCGAGCATCGGCTTCAGATAGCCGTCGAGAAGCGCGCGCAGCGCGGGCGAGCCGGTGTCGCCGCGCTCGACGGCCTGCACGAGGCCGTGACCGGGCTGGCAGATGAAACGACACCCGGCGCCGTGACGTTCGAGCAGCGCCTGGAAACGCGCGCTGCGCAGCGTGGCTTGCGTGGCCAGCACGCCGACGACGCCGCTCGCCGATTGCTCGACCGCCGGCTTGATGCCGGGCTCGACGCCGACGAGCGGAATCGCGAGACGTTCGCGTACCGCCGCGATCGATTGGGCGGTTGCCGTGTTGCACGCGACGACGAGCGCCTTGGCGCGTTGCTCGACGAGCCACTCGCCGATCGCGAGCGTGCGTTCGGTAATGAACGCGTCGTCGCGCTCGCCGTACGGCGCATGGCGCGTGTCGGCGACATAGACGAACGACTCGCCGGGCAGCCGCGCACGAACCGCACGCAGCACCGACAGGCCGCCTAGCCCGGAATCGAAGATCCCGATCGGTGCGGCGGCAGCGGTAGCGGTGCGGTGCGCTTCGGCGGCGCTCGGGGAAATCGTCATCGTCATGCGAACGGCGAGCGGGCGGGGGGCGCTTACTCCGGCGAACCCATCATCGACTGCTGATAGTTCTGCAGGCCGACCTTGCCGATCAGGTCGATCTGCGTTTCCAGCCAGTCGATGTGCTCTTCGGTGTCGTCGAGGATCTTTTCGAAGATCTCGCGCGACACGTAGTCGCGCACCGATTCGCAATAGGCGATCGCTTCCTTGCAGGTGGCCTGGGAGATCTGCTCGAGCTTCAGGTCGCACTTCAGGATTTCTTCGGTCTCCTCGCCGACGAGCAGCTTGTGCAGATCCTGCAGGTTCGGCAGGCCGTCGAGCATGAACACGCGCTCGATCAGCCAGTCCGCGTGTTTCATTTCGCCGATCGACTCGTCGTATTCGTGCTTGCCGAGCTTGTCGAGGCCCCAGTGCTTGTACATGCGGGCATGCAGGAAGTACTGGTTGATCGCCGTGAGTTCGTTCTTCAGCTGGGCGTTCAGGTATTCGATGACTTTCTTGTCGCCTTGCATGGCTTTTCCTTCTTCAGTAGCGCTTCAGAAACCGAACGATAATCGCTGGAACACGAAATGCCAAGCGCCGAAGCCTTGTCCGATCGGCTTGTCGGCCGTAATGAGAATCAACCGCGAACGGTCCGCAAGGAACGATTCGCGATACGCGCGAATGCATACCGGAATGAAAAAGGCCGGACAGGGTCTGTCCGGCCTTTCGCGTCGTTGCGCTTAAGCGGTCGCGACCGGGATCTTGCCGATCTTCGCCTGCCATTCCTTCGGACCGGTCTGGTGCACCGACGTGCCCGAAGAATCGACAGCAACTGTTACAGGCATGTCCTTCACGTCGAATTCGTAGATCGCTTCCATCCCGAGATCTTCGAATGCGATCACCTTCGCGTCGCGGATCGCCTTCGACACGAGGTACGCGGCGCCGCCGACCGCCATCAGATAGGCCGCCTTGTGCTTCTTGATCGCCTCGATCGCGACCGGCCCGCGCTCGGCCTTGCCGATCATCGAGATCAGGCCCGTCTGCGCGAGCATCGTCTCGGTGAACTTGTCCATCCGCGTGGCGGTCGTCGGGCCGGCCGGGCCGACCACTTCGTCGCGCACCGGATCGACGGGGCCGACGTAGTAGATCACGCGGTTCGTGAAGTCGACCGGCAGCTTCTCGCCCTTCGCGAGCATGTCGGCGATGCGCTTGTGCGCAGCGTCGCGGCCCGTCAGCATCTTGCCCGACAGCAGCAGCGTCTGGCCCGGCTTCCAGCTCGCGACTTCTTCCGGCGTCAGCGTGTTCAGGTCGACGCGCTTGCTCGTTTCGGTGTTCGGCTCCCAGTTGACCTTCGGCCATGCGTCGAGCGACGGCGCCTCGAGCTTCGCGGGGCCCGAGCCGTCGAGCACGAAATGCGCGTGGCGCGTGGCCGCGCAGTTCGGGATCAGCGCGACCGGCTTCGATGCCGCGTGCGTCGGCGCCGCCATGATCTTCACGTCGAGCACGGTCGACAGGCCGCCGAGACCTTGCGCGCCGATGCCGAGCGCGTTCACCTTCTCGTGCAGTTCGACGCGCAGTTCCTCGATCCAGTCCTGCGGGCCGCGCGTGATGATTTCCTGGATGTCGATCGGATCCATCAGCGATTCCTTCGCCATCAGCATCGCCTTCTCCGCGGTGCCGCCGATGCCGATCCCGAGCATGCCGGGCGGGCACCAGCCCGCTCCCATCGTCGGCACCGTCTTCAGCACCCAGTCGACGATCGAGTCGGACGGATTGAGCATCACGAACTTCGACTTGTTCTCGGAGCCGCCGCCCTTGGCCGCGACCTGCACGTCGACCTTGTCGCCCGGCACGATCTCGTAGTGGATCACCGCCGGCGTATTGTCCTTCGTGTTCTTGCGCGCGCCTTCCGGCGGATTCACGATCGATGCGCGCAGCACGTTGTCCGGATGCGTGTAGCCGCGGCGCACGCCTTCGTTGATCATGTCGGTCACGCTCATCGTCGCGCCGTCCCAGCGCACGTCCATGCCGACCTTCACGAAGATCGTCACGATCCCGGTGTCCTGGCAGATCGGACGGCGGCCTTCCGCACACATGCGGCTGTTGGTGAGGATCTGCGCGATCGCGTCCTTCGCGGCCGGGCTCTCTTCGAGCTCGTATGCGCGGCCGAGCGCCTGGATGTAGTCGAGCGGATGGTAGTAGCTGATGTATTGCAGCGAATCCGCGATGCTCTGGATCAGGTCTTCCTGTTTGATGACGGTCATGGCTGAGGCTCTGTGGGGACAGTAGGAATGCTGGGCCGGCCGTTCAGGCCGGCGTGCGCGACGCAGCGGCTGTCTGCGTCTCGTGGAAATGGGCCGGATGCGTGTGCGTCGTGAGGCGGTCGACCCACGCCATCACGAGCGCCGACACGAGGAACGACACGTGGATGATCACCTGCCACATGATCGCGTGCATCGTGTGCTGATCGGGGTTGATGAAGGTTTTCAGCAGATGGATCGACGAAATGCTGATCAGCGCCATCGACAGCTTGACCTTCAGCACGCCCGCATTCACGTGGTCGAGCCATTCGGGCTCGTCGGGATGGCCTTCGATGCCGAGACGCGACACGAACGTCTCGTAACCGCCGACGATCACCATGATCAGCAAGTTCGAGATCATCACCACGTCGATCAGGCCGAGCACCGCGAGCATCACGCTGATTTCGTCGAGGCTCGTTGCGTGCGACAGCAGATGCCAGACTTCTTTCAGAAACAGGAACACGTAAATCGCCTGCGCGACGATCAGCCCGAGATAGAGCGGAACCTGGAGCCAGCGGCTCATGAAGATCAGCGCGGGCAAAGGGCGCAACGGACGAGCGGCGGGACGGCCGGGCGAGTGCGGGGCGGACATGGTGAATGTGCTGCGGTGGGTGGGTATCGTGGGTAACTTAAAGGGCGCGCTATTGTAACGCGTCGGCCGGCGCGCCTGCAGCGACGCGCTGATGTGCCGGGGGACGGATCAGGAGGCGGCGGCGTCCGCCGATTTGATGCGCAGGCTTGCGAGCACGATCCCGCCGACCACGCACGCGAGCGCGATGCCATGCGCGAACGTCGGCCGCTCGCCGAGGAACGCGATCCCGTAGACGGCTGCCGCGACCGGCAGCACCGCGCTGAACACGCCGGCGAGGCTGCCCGGCACGTGGCGGATACCCTTCATCCACAGCCAGAACGAGAAGATGCTCGCCGACAGCCCGTACCACACGACGAGCGCCCACGTGCCGGCCGGCACGCTCGCATAGTCGAAGCGCCACAACGCGCCGGCGCCGAGCGGCAGCATCAGCAGCAGGCCGAACAGGTGCGTGTAGGCGCAGATGTCGATCGGCGCGAGCGTCTGCGTCAGGCGGCGCGACAGGATCACGTAGATCGATTCGCAGCACACGGCGCCGAGGATCAGCAGGTTGCCGGTCAGCGAACCGGCCGGCGCGCCCTGTGCGGACGCATTGCCGCTCGCGAGGTTGATCGTCACGACGCCGGCGATCGCGAGCACGATCGACACGAGCGCACGGCCGTTCGGCTTTTCTCCGAGGAACAGCCAGGCGAACAGCGCGACGATCGCGGGGATCGTGCTCGTGATCACGCCGGCCGCGACGGCGCTCGTGCGCTGTACGCCGTTGAGCATCAGCAGCGTGAACATGAACGTGCCGAAGAACGCCTGCAGAAACAGGTTCAGCCATTCCGCGCGCCGCACCGCGCGCATCTTGGCGGGATTGAACAGCGGCCACAGCACGGCGATCGCGATCACGAAACGCAGGGTAGCGAGCAGGGCAACGGGAACGAAGGCGACGATCGATTTGCCGATGCCGACGTTGACGCCGACGAAGAGCATCGACAGGACGAGACAGAATGCGTAGCGATTCAAGCTGGAATCCGGAAGGCGAGTTCAGTTAGGATTGTAGGGTCGCGGCCGGCGGCGCGCCAAGCGCCGGCCGCCGCGTAAGTGACGGGTAAGTTGAAGCGCTTATCTTGAAACAGCCGGACCGCCGACCGCCTTCGTGTGCGTGACGCGGTGCAGCATCGTGCGCGACCTGCCGGGTCGCGCGCGGGTGAGTGGGAGACAGCGGCGCCGAGGCGCCGGCCAAGACGCGGCGCGCACGATCGCGCCGCCATGCAGAGGATTCATGTTCACCAAGGGGTAGTCGATGTCTGCGATTGAATCGGTTCTTCACGAAAGCCGCCAGTTTGCGCCTCCCGCGGCGCTCGAGAAGGCGGCGACCATTTCCGGCATGGAAGCCTATCGCGCACTGGCCGCCGAGGCCGAGCGCGATTACGAAGGGTTCTGGGCGCGCCTCGCGCGCGAGGGCCTCGCGTGGCACAAGCCGTTTACGAAGGTGCTCGACGAGTCCGATGCGCCGTTCTACAAGTGGTTCGACGACGGCGAACTGAATGCGTCGTACAACTGCCTCGACCGCCACGTCGAAGCCGGCAACGGCGAGCGCGTCGCGGTGATCTTCGAGGCCGACGACGGCACCGTCACGCGCGTCACCTATGCCGACCTGCTCGCGCGCGTCTCGCGCTTCGCCAATGCGCTGAAGAAACGCGGCATCGGCAAGGGCGACCGTGTCGTCATCTACATGCCGATGTCGATCGAAGGCATCGTCGCGATGCAGGCCTGCGCGCGCATCGGCGCGACGCACTCGGTCGTGTTCGGCGGCTTCTCCGCGAAATCGCTGAACGAACGGCTCGTCGACGTCGGCGCAGTCGCGCTGATCACCGCCGACGAACAGGTGCGCGGCGGCAAGACGCTGCCGCTGAAGAACATCGCCGACGAAGCGATCGCGATGGGCGGCTGCGATGCGGTGAAGAGCGTGATCGTCTATCGCCGCACGGGCGGCAAGATCGACTGGCATACCGATCGCGACCTGTGGATGCACGAACTGGCCGACGGCGAATCCGACACCTGCGCGCCCGAATGGGTCGGCGCCGAGCATCCGCTGTTCATCCTCTACACGTCCGGTTCGACCGGCAAGCCGAAGGGCGTGCAGCACAGCACGGGCGGCTACCTGCTGTGGGCCGCGCAGACGATGAAGTGGACCTTCGACTGGAAGCCCGCCGACGTGTTCTGGTGCACGGCCGACATCGGCTGGGTCACGGGCCATACCTACATCACGTACGGACCGCTCGCGTGCGGCGGCACGCAGGTCGTGTTCGAAGGCGTGCCGACGTATCCCGATGCGGGCCGCTTCTGGAAGATGATCGGCGATCACAAGGTCAGCGTGTTCTATACCGCGCCGACCGCGATCCGCTCGCTGATCAAGGCCGCCGAGGCCGACGAGAAAGTGCATCCGAAGAGCTATGACCTGTCGAGCCTGCGCATCATCGGCACGGTCGGCGAGCCGATCAATCCGGAGGCGTGGATGTGGTACCACAAGCACGTCGGCCAGGAGCGCTGCCCGATCGTCGATACGTGGTGGCAGACCGAAACCGGCGGCCACATGATCACGCCGCTGCCGGGCGCGACGCCGACGGTGCCCGGTTCGTGCACGCTGCCGCTGCCGGGCATCATGGCCGCGGTCGTCGACGAGACGGGCCAGGACGTGCCGAACGGTCAGGGCGGCATTCTCGTTGTCAAGCGGCCGTGGCCGTCGATGATCCGCACGATCTGGGGCGACCCGGAGCGCTTCAAGAAGAGCTACTACCCGGAGGAACTCGGCGGCAGGCTATATCTGGCCGGCGACGGCACCGTGCGCGACAAGGAGACCGGCTACTTCACGATCATGGGCCGCATCGACGACGTGCTGAACGTGTCCGGTCACCGGCTCGGCACGATGGAGATCGAGTCGGCGCTCGTCGCGCACGAGCTGGTAGCCGAAGCCGCGGTGGTCGGCCGTCCCGACGACACGACGGGCGAAGCGGTGGTCGCGTTCGTGGTGCTCAAGCGTGCGCGGCCCGAAGGCGAAGAAGCCGCGGCGCTCGCGAAGGCGCTGCGCGACTGGGTCGGCAAGCAGATCGGCCCGATCGCGAAGCCGAAGGACATCCGCTTCGGCGACAACCTGCCGAAGACGCGCTCGGGCAAGATCATGCGGCGCCTGCTGCGCTCGCTCGCGAAGGGCGAGGCCATCACGCAGGATACGTCCACGCTCGAGAATCCGGCGATTCTCGAGCAGCTGACCGAAGCGCGCTGATCGTCCCCGTCGCGCGCGTCGCGCGCATGAGCCCCTGCGCGGCCGTCCGGATTGTCCGCGCGGGGGCTTTTTGTCAAACAACGGCATGACCGTTCGCACCCGCCCGGCGCCCGTCGCGCCGCCGCCCGTTCCCGAGCCGCTCGCGCGCGCCCATGCGCGCTATTGGCGTTTCAACGTCGTGCTGATCGTCGTGCTGATGGCGATCGGCTTTTCGGTATCGTTCGTCGTGCCGTTCTTCGCGCCCGCGCTCGCGCACCTGCGTTTTGCCGGCTTCAGCCTGCCGTTCTACGTCGGCGCGCAAGGCGCGATTCTCGTCTACCTCGTGCTGATCGCCGTCTATATCGGGCTGATGCAGCGCGCCGATCGCACGCTGCGCCGCAGGTACGATCTCTACGCGACGCGCGCGGACGACCCGCGCGGCGGCCGCTGATTCATGCTCACGCATCGACTCATTCGCGCGTACGCGCTCTACACGCTCGGCTTTCTCGGCTTCGTGCTGCTGCTGTGGCGCATCGAGCGCGCGACCGGCTCCGGCGTCTGGATCGGCTACGTGTTCCTGTTCGTGCCGATTGCCGTCTATGCGGTGATCGGGCTTTTGTCGCGCACGTCCGATCTCGTCGAATACTACGTGGCGGGGCGGCGCGTGCCGTCGGCGTTCAACGGGATGGCGACCGCGGCCGACTGGTTGTCGGCCGCCTCGTTCATCGGCCTCGCCGGATCGCTCTATGCGACCGGCTACGATGCGCTGGCATACGTGATGGGCTGGACCGGCGGCTTCTGTCTCGTCGCGTTTCTGCTCGCCCCGTACGTGCGCAAGCTCGCGCGCTATACGATTCCCGATTTTCTCGGCACGCGCTTTTCCAGCACGGCAGTGCGCGCGCTCGCGGCTGGCGCGGCGATTCTCTGTTCGTTCGTCTATCTGGTCGCGCAGATTCAGGGCATCGGGTTGATCGCGACACGCTTCATCGGCGTCGATTTCGCGATCGGCATCTTCTGCGGCCTCGCGGGGATTCTCGTCTGTTCGTTTCTCGGCGGCATGCGCGCCGTCACGTGGACGCAGGTCGCGCAGTACATCATCCTGATCAGCGCGATCCTGATACCGGTGTCGCTGATCGCGATGAAGAACGGGCTCGGCCCCGTGCCGCAGTTCACGTACGGCAAGCTGATGGAGCGCGTCGCCGAGTACGAGGCGCGCGTGCGCGATGGGGCCGAAGAGCAGCAGGTGCGCGACGCGTACCGGCGGCGTGCGGCGCAGATTCAGACGCAGCTCGACCGGCTGCCGGGCTCGTATGCCGATGCGCGCCGACAGCTCGCCGATCAGCTCGCCGACCTGCGGCGTCACAACGGGCCGCTGCGCGAGATCACGCTGCGCGAGCGCGAACTCGCGGAGTTTCCCCGCGACCCGGCGGCAGCGCGCGTCGTCTGGACGCAGATGCGCGACGAACTGCTCGCGCGCGCCGAACCGCCGGTGCCGATGCACGAGCCGTTTCCGGCCGCAAGCGATGCCGAGCGCAAGCCGCGCGAACGCAATTTCCTCGCATTGCTGCTGTGCCTGTCGCTCGGCACCGCGAGCCTGCCGCACATCCTGACGCGCTACAACACGACGACGTCGGTCGCATCGGCGCGGCGCTCGGTCGGCTGGACGCTGTTCTTCATCGCGCTGTTCTATCTGAGCGTGCCGGTGCTCGCGGTGATGATCAAGTACGAGATCCTCGCGAATCTCGTCGGGCGGCCGTTTGCGGAATTGCCCGCGTGGGTTACGCAGTGGCATCACTTCGAGCCCGACCTGATCAGCGTGATCGACGAGATCCGCGACGGCATCGTGCATGGGGCGGAGATCCAGATGCAGCCGGACATGGTCGTGCTCGCCGCACCGGAAATCGCGGGGCTCCCGTATGTCGTGTCCGGGCTCGTTGCGGCCGGTGCGCTGGCCGCCGCGTTGTCGACCGCGGACGGACTGCTGCTGACGATCACGAATGCGTTGTCGCACGACGTCTACTACTGCATGGTCGCGCCCGACGCGACGAGTCAGCGGCGCGTCACGATCTCGAAGGTGCTGCTGCTCGGCGTCGCGTTGTTTGCTTCGTACGTCGCGTCGCTCAATACCGGGAAGATCCTGTTTCTGGTCGGCGCGGCGTTTTCGCTCGCGGCGTCGAGCTTTTTTCCGGTGCTCGTGCTCGGCGTGTTCTGGAAGCGCACGACGACGCGCGGCGCGATCGCCGGGATGGTGACGGGGCTGGCGGTGTGCGTCTATTACATCGTGTCGACGTATCCGTTCTTCACGCAACTGACGGGCTTTGCCGGGCCGACGTGGTTCGGGATCGAGCCGATCAGTTCGGGCGTGTTCGGCGTGCCGGCCGGGTTTGCGGTGGCGATCGTCGTGAGCCTGCTCGATCGGCGGCCCGACGACTATACGCGGGCGCTCGTCGACTATATTCGGCACCCTTGAATGCGCGAGGCGGGGGCTGCGTACGCCGGAAAGAGAAATGCCCGCTTGCGCGGGCATTTCGGATCTGGCGGAGAGAGGGTCCGTCTGCGTTGAATTCATCGGCGTTCATCAAAAATCACATGACATCGCTGGGAGGTATCCGGAATTCCGTGTGTGAGGCGGGTTGAGATTCAGATTCCAATGTTGAATCGTTCGGGGTAAAGCAGCGCGAACTGGGTCATCGCGCTCTTCCAATCGTGCCGAGAGCCGGTCCACTTGGCCACGACGTTGCGCAGCGCCAGCCAGATCAGTTTGAGCGCGGCCTCGTCCGACGGGAAGTGGCCGCGCGCCTTGATGATCTTTCGAAGCTGCATGTGCAGCGACTCGATCGCGTTGGTCGTATATATAATTTTCCGGATGTCAGGCGCGAAGGCGTAGAACGGAATCACCTGATCCCAGGCCCGGCGCCAGAGCGCGGCAATCGGTGGGTATTTCGTACCCCACGGGCTCGTATCGAACGCGTCCAGCGCCACGGCGGCCGCTTCGGCCGACGGTGCCCGATAGACTTCTTTGAGCGCCGCCGCGACCGATTTCCGGTCCTTCCAACTGGCGAAGTCCAGCGAGTTCCGGATCAGATGCACGATGCAGGTCTGGACCGTCGTTTCCGGGAACACCGTGTTGATCGCTTCCGGGAAGCCCTTCAGGCCGTCGACCACGGCGATCAGAATGTCCTGCACGCCGCGCAGCTTCAGGTCGTTGACCACCCGCAGCCAGAACTTGGCGCCCTCGGTCTGCTCGATCCAGAGGCCGAGCACGTCACGTGTGCCGTCGCGGCGCACGCCCAGCGCCAGGTAGATCGCCTTGTTGCGCACCACGCCTTCGTCGCGGATCTTGACTCGCAAGGCGTCGAAGAACACGACCGGGTACATCGGCTCGAGCGGTCGCTGCTGCCACTCGCGTACCTCGTCGATCACGGCGTCGGTCACCGTGCTGATGAATTCCGGCGACACCTCGATGCCGTACATCTCCAGCAAGAAACCCTGAATCTCCCGCACGCTCATGCCGCGTGCGTACATCGCAATGATCTTGTCGTCGAAGCCCGTGAAGCGTCGCTCGCCCTTGGCGATCAGCACCGGATCGAACGTGCCTTCGCGGTCGCGCGGAATCTCGACGTCGAGCAGATCATCGTCGGTCGCGATGCGCTTACGGCTGGTGCCGTTGCGATGGTTCGTGCGGCCCGCCGGCTTGGCATCGCCCTTCTCGTAGCCCAGGTGGTGGGTCAGTTCGCCGCCCAGCGCGCGCTCGAATATCGCCTTCTTCAGGGCCGCGAATTGCTCGTTGATCGAAGCCCGATCCAGCGTTCCGGGCACCAGTTGCTTGATGAGTTCCAGGTTCAAGCCCTTGCCCGGTTCTACCGGCACTTCTTCCTTGCGTTTGCGTGGCATAACGTGGCTCCTTGGCCATCAGTTTATGCCTCACACACAAAAGTTCGGATAGGCTCGCTGCGAGACGCTGCAATCGGTCCGGCCTTCATCGCGCCCGGCAGTCCGTGGCAAAACGGATTCGTCGAAAGCTTCAACGGTAAGCTGCGTGACGAATTGCTTAACCGCGAATGGTTCCGCAGCCGCGCCGAGGCCAAGGTGCTCATCGAACGATGGCGGCAGTTCTACAACGAACACCGACCCCATAGCGCCCATCGCTATCAACCTCCCGCCACGGTTCGTCGAGCCTGGCTGGATTCCGATAATATCGACGCGAGACTCATTGCGTGATTGGTCACAAAATTCCGCCTCAGGTCAACATTGCCAAATTGATAGTGTCGTTGCTGGTACAGGCCGAGTCGTCTATTTCCGCTCGTCCTAAGCCACCGCGCGTTTATCAAATTCTCCAATCCAATCAATCATCAAATTGAGATCATCGGACAGTTCGTCAACGCCAGGCAGATTCGCGTCGACTTCATCGGACTGAGAATGTTCAAACTTAGAATACTTCGTCATCATCTGATCGACGAGCACACAATCGTCTTGAGTGATCTTTGCCAGCGAGCGAATCTGTTGAGTCTGAACGGAGCGCCGAAATCTTTCGATTAAGCCGTTCAGCATGACCTTTTCGACCGACCGCTCGACTAGTATTCGAAAATCGCCGCAGACTGCCTTCATCTCATTGTCGTAACCCACATCGCCCGCGTCCAAGAGCTTCCGCAAAACGGGTAACCGGTGATCGCGCAGCTTCGTGAAACCTTTATCCGGACGCTCCCTTCTCACATCAAGCGTATCTACCACACCGACCAGTGAGCCCAGACGCCGCAATGATACGAACGCCCGTGACGGGAACGCACCTCCTGTGGCTGCTGCGTTTTTGCTGGCCTTGTCCAATGCATCTTCCAGAAGAGCCAGCAATGAAAGCCTATGTGTGAAAACGATCACCTGCCGTGTACGCGACAATTCAACCAGTCGATCAGCAACGCGCTCTTCAAACTCCTGGTCAAGGGACGAGATTGGGTCGTCAAAAACGAAAGGCGTTGGTTGCCCCGAGCCCGTGATGTCAGCAAGGAAGGCTGCTAACGCGACGATCCGACTTTCTCCCTCACTCAGAACGGCATGCGCCGCAGCGTTCTGTTTCGTATCGCGTAGCGTAAGCGTAAACGAGATTCGGCCCTTACCTTCTTGCAGTGGCTCCGGACTTACGAGAAGACGCTTTCCACCAAGCGCCGATATTTCCGCTATGAAACGCTCCTGATAGCCTTTCGCAAGCTCCTCGTCCGCCAGGTCGTTTTTCTTACGGGTGAGTGCATGCGTGCCCGCCAAGCGAATGGCATCTTCAATACTACGGATTACGCCTCTCCGTTGAATTTCAGCTTCCAGAGCCACTTTCTGCTGCGCCATCCATTCGCGCGCACGTAGCTCCTTCAATGCTTTTTCATGCTCGGCCTTTTTTCCGTCTTTTTGCAACTCGGTCAGGAGCGCTCCCTCTTTCCCCAGCGATGCAGCGAGAGTCGCCATTCCGTCATCCAATTGCGTCCAGTTGATAGAGGGCACGTCGGCTTCGACAGCGGCTGTCTCGGCCGCCGCGCGGCGAGCTTGAATGCTTCCGAGCAAACCATCGGCATCGGTTGCCTCAATCTTCAGCAGACCGACATCCAACCGCCATTTTTCGGTCGACGGTAGTACGGGCAAAGCCTTGATCAAAGTATCGCGCAGTTTCTCGGCGGTCTTCGCGCTAGTTTCAAGCCCACCTTTTACATAGGCTTCAAAATCCGAAAGCCTACTGCGTGCAGCTTCATCGAGTGGTTGCTGACACAGGACGCATCTATCCTCGCTTTCATCGACCGCAGGGAACGATCGCTTCGGGTAAGCCTGTTCTTCGGAATACTGCCGTGCCTGATCCCACATCAGGCGCCAGCTTTGTTTGCCGACTCCATCGAGCGGCGCGTTAGCAAACACCCGCTCTGCATCGTCAGTTGCAGCCTTCCGCTTCTCAGCAGCATCGCGTCGGGCATTGATAACTGCGAGGACCTTTTCGTCAGACAGCGCATCACGAAGGCTCTTAACTTCGCTTTCGAGTTGTGCGAGGAGTCTCTTCTGACGCTCCAGTTCCTTCAGGCGGCCAGAGATGTCCTGCTGCTTCAGGCTATTCTCGATCTTGAGTCGTTCTTCCGCATCTGCTTCCGTCCATACACACGCAGTTTCGACGGCATCCCGCGTTGTCGTGGGTTTAATCGCCGCCCAGAATAGTCCGGCTTTAGTGTCCGTGTGATCTGGGGGTATGTGGGGAAGTTTTGTTGGTAACTCGTTCTTCCGTCGCGTTAACTCAGCGACCACACGTTCTGATATTTCGATTAGCGCCGAGATGAACCGCATGCGGCGCGGTTCATAAGACGCAACATTCTTGTCATTAACGTATGACGCGGCGACAGCTGAATCGAAAACGTGGATATGCCGGAGCTTGCCCGCAGGTCCTGTTGCTGCTGTCCACGCGACGACCTCAGGAGTGCCATTGTGCATAACCACGAATTCAGCGGAAGGCGCGATGGGCTTCGCTTGAAAGACGTTGGAAAGAAGGTCTGTTCGCGTTCGCGCGCCACACGCGTTTTTGACCAGCCGCGCAAAACCCGACTTCCCAGCTCCGTTCGGGCCATAGACTATGGCGAAATCCTTGTTGTCGAAATCGAGCGTAGCGTCCTGCCGGATAGCGTTGACTCCATTCACTTTCTCGATTTTGGACAATCTGATATTCAGCGCCGCGATCGCAGCAGCAAACGCGCCTGTAGGTACGTTCTCGTATACGGCGGCTTGATCTTTCGCCGCCTCGGCAAGACAGAGATCGGCAAGGGCGTTTATATCCTTGTCCTCAGGCGGTCGTTGCGAGCCGAGCAACCGTGCAGCCGCCGTTTGCAGCCAGCGCGGACGCTCGGCCAACCATTCTTCAAATGAGTCTTTACTCATCCTGTCCCCACGCGGTTGCGCCTTCGGCATACCATGCCGAACTGCGCGGACTCTTATTTTGTTTTTGGCTTGGTCTTTGTCGCGCCTTTGCGCTGAGAAAGATCGGAAGCCGCCACTTCCTTTTGCTTTTTGCTTGACTTCGGATCGCGCAGAATCTTTGCCGCGTCAGATGCAGCCTTTTTCCCCGTTGCCATGGTCGCCCCTTAGGATGTTCTCATTCGGCTGGTTCTGCCGACTTCTAATAAGCGTATGTCCTCGGACCTCGATTGACAAGAGCAACAACGATCGATGCTCGAACTCCGGCCTAGCGCAAGCGGTCGTCTCCAACCATAGACATAAAGAGCTGAAGAGCCTCGACCTTTGTTCGTCCAGCTCCGATGACATGCAAGATTTCGTCGAATTTGAACGAAACATAGTGACCCAAGCGCGGATTAAGCAGAATACCCTCCGACCACTCCTGCCCGCGATTCTCGACTGCCGCAGCGTATGCAAGCAACCAATACAGTACTACCTGTCGATAATCCGCGGCTGAAAAATTCCGGTTAGAGCATTTGACTTCAATAAGGCTAGACCCAGTCGAAAAGTCACCGCGGCCGGAGGAAACCCAACGAAGACCAGGTATAACGGGGGCGACGATGACAGGTTGCGCTCGCTCAGCCGCAAACTGACCGATGCTCGTGGCAATGTTCCGCCCAACCAACTCTGCGATAACTTTGTCTACGTCCGTGATCTCGTCGGGTAGCTCAGCGTCGAAGTATCGGCGCTGCCTCGCCAGCGCCACCCGCTTGCACTCTTCCCAGTTTGCGTTTCCGGACGTTAAAAGCATTTCGCCCGCCGCAACGCCGAGTTCGAACAACATTGCTCGGTCGAGGCTGCTTTGCTCGATCAACTCGGCGGAGATCGGCTGCATCCCCGAGGCAGAGCTTTTCCTTTTGTTCAGGTACGCAACAACCCCGGTGGTCAACCGAGGGAACACGGCGTCAAACAAACCGGGCACATCTCGCGCCACAGTCCGGGGGTCATGCAGTAGCTTGGGCATCGGAGCACCATCCTTCGTAAACCGACGCAAACGTCGCCTTGTCCTGCCGTTCTATTCCCAATTTGAGGGCGTGTTTAAAATTGAGTTCGACCTGGCGCCTGAATCCATCGCCCTGATCGCCAAACGAATCCGCTGCCAGCCAAACTAGCCGCTGGCATTCGGGGCTCATGCTCGACCAACTACCGCGGAGAGCAGTGAACGCAGCTCGGTCCTTCCAGCGCCGCCAGCACTCGATGCACCCTCGCTTCACCGTTTCAGACCGAGCGTGTTCATAGGTGCGCTGGACGAATGTCGCACGCTCAGTCGTGCGCCGCGCCTGAAGAGTTCGCAGATAGTGCAGTATGCTGGCCTCTGCCCGAAGTAAGTGAGAGGAATGGTCTGCGATTGCGTCAAGCATGGAATCAACTTGCGGCGCGATACTATCGAACGCTGGGTCCGCCCGCAGACCGGTTATCCCTCGCATGATCGTCGACCACGACCCCCGAAACGCGTGAAGGTTCTCCGGCGCGAGAAGCGTTGCTACAAGTTGAAGAGCAATTGCAGGTTGCTGAAGCTTTAACGTTCTACTTATTTGGGTGACGAGAAAGTTATCCGGCAGAGCTTTTTCAAGCTCTTGCGCCAGAATCGATTGAACCTCCAACGTCGCGACCGTCTCCTTCAGTGATTCATAGTCGTCGATGGCGGTGTCCGAATACGGATCAAAATGCAGGTCGACTGCCCGAAGTCGGGATGCACCGTCTTCGTCGCCGCCCAGTTGTGCCGTGACGTAGTCGACATAGTGCTTCGCCGTCAGCATGACGGTTTTGCCCCGGTTAAGAGTGAGGCCGTAGTCGGCCAGAGTGTAGGAAAGTACCGACAACGCTCGGTACGCGTCGGCGTTCGACGGTGCTATGAGCACATAGTCGTCAACGTACCGGAACCACCGGATTTCGCTGACGGTCATCCGCTGATCGACCGGATTCAAGAATAGTTCAGCCAGTACGCGCGACGCTTGGCCGCCGACAGGAAGCCCGAACGAACGGCCCGCCGAAAATTTTCCTAGTAACGCAGTGATCTGATTGCCAATCCGACCGTCAGGAAAAAGGTCGTTGATTGAGTTTTGGACGTAATGATGCGAAACATGCTCGTAGAAGCTGGATACGTCGGTCTGAACAACTATCGCGTCGTCAGGCATGCGGCGAACCTCAGCAACGGTAGCCTCTCGGAACGATCGCCACGAGAAACTTCTGTCAAACAACTCCTCGGTGCCGTCGCGTCGGAAGCGGTAGGAACGCGCGCGAGGGTCACGTTGGTCTTCCAGTGCGTCCGCTATTGCAACACCCAGGCCGTTGAAGTAGACGGACCAGAAGGGGTGGATTTTTGTCGTAACGCGAAACCCAGCCGATCCGGTGGGCGTGAGAAGGCGCTCATTGAAGACGCTTAGGGCGTCTATCTTGCGTTTGCTGTTGATTGCACCATCTCGTTGCAATTCGTCGAACAGGCTAAAAGCCACGTTCGCGAACTCGGCTTGTCGTTGCTGTACAAATCGAGTATCCAAATCAAACGGGAGAGTATCGTTGTCGCCGTGCGCGCCGATATCCGCCGCGGCGCGGGCAAAGTGTTGCAACGTGACCTCTGGCATTTTAACGCTCGCCTATTCTCGAGAAGTTGCGTCGCAGGGCAATGCCTGCGGGTGCGCAAAGTATACCCTTCCGATTGCTCGATCACGCGGGTAAGCATTCACGTCGTGATTGCGCTCGCGCCAACGCCAAGGCTTTCGAGCGAGTTCACCAGCTTGCTGGCGATCGTTCGGTCGCTGGGATGCTCGGGACGTTTTGCTGTATCAGACGGCGGATACTTCGGCTTAGCCGGGGAGAAGCAGCTCAATTGGGTACACGGTAACGAGCCAAGCGCCGGGGCGTTTGAGCTTGGATCGACAGGATCAATTGTTCATTTGATCCATGCTACAATTGATCCAGCATTTTAAATGATCCATGTAAAATCATGCGCAAACTGTACTACGGGCGGATTTCTACCACGGACGGCCAATCAGCCGTGAGCCAGTATGAGGACGCCAGAGCCCACGGCGTGCAGGACAAAGATGTTTTCATTGACGAGGGCGTGAGCGGCTACCACGTAGCTCCTGACGCGCGGGAACAGTGGCGCAAAGCCGAACACGATCTGCGGCACGGTGGCGTTCTTATCGTGCGCTGGCTCGACCGGATCAGCCGCCGCTACGACGAGTTGCACGCGACGATGCGACGACTTATGGAAATGGGCGTTCGTGTCGAATGCACGCTCAATGGAATGGTGTTCGATGGGAAGGCAGAAGACCCTATCGCGAAAGCAACCCGCGACGCGATTCTGGCGTTCATGGCCGCGCAGGGGGAAGCTGACTACCTGAACCGCGCCGAGATGCAGCGCCGAGGCGTGGCGATCGCGAAGGCGGACGGGAAATACAAGGGGCGAGCTCGAACGTACGACTACGCAGCCATAAAGGCCTGGCGATCGGAAACGGGCGCAAGTATTCGCGAGACGGCCGAGAAGTTCGGTATCGGAACGGCGACAGTCAAGCGAGCCTGTTCGGATTGTGCGCCGTCTTGACAGCTATTACATCAAAGCCGGCGCGAGTCGATAGTCTGCTCAGAGACCTCGAATCCGATGGCCTATAGCTGAGCTTGCAATCTCTCGTCTCGATAACGCCGAACGATTATGTACTTGGGCGAACTGCACCAGATAAACGGCCTGCCGCCTTCACGGACCGTACAGCGACCGGCAACGAGCACGTGCGCGCCTGCTAGATCATCCAGATCGGTGATATCGAAGGCCTGCAGAAAGTCTTCCACGATGTCTTCAAATACTACGACGCTTGCGCCGCTATACCGATCCGATGAGTTCAGCCAGAGTTTCCCGTCGGGTGTGCGCCCGGTCGTAGAAATGGGTCCCCAGTAAAGCGCCAGCGCATCATTGTGTCTTTCGGCGCGGATTTCATCAAAGCTGGCGACGATGTCTCGGACGGCCCCCTGAATGAGAACCTCACCGTCAGCCTTGTTCAATCGAATTTGTCGATCCGAATGACGGAAATCGGGGCTTTGTACAAGTCGCAGTAATATCCGGCGCAAAGTGAAGTGCTGCGACGCTTGACGGTCTGCTCCACGGAGCAGATATGTTCGTCCGCCACCTTCGCCGTCGCCGGTAGGGGGCGGCTGCACAGGCGTAACGTCAACATTGCCACCGATTTCTTGGTCGAGATCAACGACGATGAGGTCGCCGCTGGTCACCTGGCCTTCTGCGACTGAAGCCTCGTTGCGCGGCTCGCCGACGATGACATATTCCACCCGCAGATTGCATTGCGGCGTATGGTGGGCGCAAAAATGCGCCGGATGTCCGTGCGTACTTGGCTTTCTAAACCATGCGAACTCTCCGCACTCGACGCAGATAAGGTTGCGGCGTTCATCATCAAGTTGTTGAGCGGGGAGCGCAGCAAACTCTGCAGCCTCCCAGACTTTTCCGTTACCAGCTCGTGCGTACTGCATAATCCTCCCACCATCCGTGTGCGGGCAGTTCTACCGAACGACCCGACAACAATCGAACTCAAATGCGGATTGACGATGTGTGGCTCATTGGCATGGGCTCACGCTCAGGGCAAGCTGAGACTATGCGTATAACGCCCCTAAGTTTGTTATCGGCTGCTTCGTGTTGGGCTTGAGGGAGTTGCCCCAGCCTCTGCCTGCTGCGGGAGCATCGTGCAGGCAGATAACGCAGATAAAGCTCGGCGACATGAGCGCGCTGAAATGCGAGAGCGTGTGGTGTGCGGGTCCATCAGCCTCACCGTACTCAACGCGAAAGTCATTCCGAGCGGTAAGCGTCTCAACGATTGCGGCTTAACCACTGCTGGCGGTCTAATATTCAAGCGGGCAGGCTATCGGAGCATAAGTCATCGGTTCGCCAACGGGTTCGCTCCTGATGCCCTCCGCCCACTACATTTTGTTCTTAGCGAGCGTCTCGTATTCAAAAGCGGTCAGCCCAGACGTTAAGTAATCGTCGTTTAGCAGTTTGTAAAACCTCTTCACGCTATCGCGCGAAGAAAGGTGAAATTGACCGTCCACAATCTTGAGCCCGATCTTTTCTGCCTTCTGCGTTGCAAAAGCGAGTATCACGGCGGCGTCCAACCGTAGCACATCACTTTGTCCGGCACGCAGAATGTCGCGCTTCGGCGCGACGCAGGCCGCAAGATAACCCTTTACGTCATTGACAATCCCCATCTGCAGAATTGATTGAACAACTGACAACATGGCGCGCTCCGCGATCTCCGTAAACGAGAAAGCTTTCTCGAATTTCGAAAAATCATTTATATAAAACTCGCCATCAGCAAGGAGAACATCAAATCCCGGCGTTACCTTAATAAGATCACCATCGAAGATGGTGAATCTATTCTCCAGCTTATACAGCAGTATTTGATCCCGTCTGACAAGCGAAACAGGGTAGAACGTCTTGAAGAACACGACGGACTGCTGCGCAGACGCAATCTTTATCGCAATGCTGCGAATTTCGCCAACGTTGTTTTCGTTGAACGAGAAAAAGTCTGGTTCATCCTCGTTTTGCAACGCCTGGAGCTGAGCAAACTCTATAGGCTGCTCTTGCAGATCGTACATTACCAAGGCGTCGCTGCGCTGATCCATTTGCGACAAAAGCACGGTCTGTAACTCGTCGCGCTCAAAAAACTCACGAACGCTAGCAGCATAGTTCGCCAACACCGCATTTGTGGCTCGGTCATCAAAGTCAGCAAGCTTGTACATTCTGGCCGCCCGCGCCCCGAGGCCAAAATAGAGCTTCATGTTCACGCCATCTACGAAGATGGCGTCTAAGTGGTCTTTGAGTTCTTGTTTGGTCTTCATGTCAGATGCGCGTGGCCTTTCGTGCAAAGAAAATTTTCTTGTCCAGACGAAGTACGTTGACCGAATCACCAATCTCAATCTCCTCTCTGGAAATCAAGATCGCAGTGTTTCCCTGAGCTTTTACATTGAATATCTTGAAGCCTAGCAAGGATAACGTGGGGTTTGCGTAGAATAGGTCTGTTTTAATATAGATAGCACCGAGCAACAGCAACGTGATGGCAAGGTTTATCATCTGCCTCGGGCTATCCAAGCTAAATCCCACGAGAGGGATAACATAGGTCGCAAGAAAAACAAGATGCTCTGCGTTTTTGTCTTCTAGCTCTTCGATTTTAATCGGACCATCTTTTGCGCCTGATATGATCTTAACAAAGAGAGCATAGAAGATAGAAGACGCTGCAAGCATTGCGACGCAAACCAGTGGCAGAAGGTTTTTCAGTGCCAAAGTTGCTAGCGCTGGACGAGGCAGGAACGCGCAACCGAGACAGATGGTTACGTCGACATCCGCCTTATTAACAATAACAAGCACGAAGAGCAGCCACAGCGACAGGAGGTACATACCGACCTTAACGAGGCGGCTCATTCGAATCGATGCGACGTTCACTTGGACCCCGATGCCCCCGCATGAAAGGCGAGTGTTAGACAGAATTTTTACAGGAATTTAACACATTGCCGCCCATGATTCCTGCTTACTGCGAGGGCGAGGGCTTCGCAGAATAAGCGCGTCGAAAACTTCCATGAGCACGCGTGGACCGATGCGTTCGTTTGCTTTTGCTGGCTGATCGCCGTCTTGACCGGCGGTGCTCGACTTCACCGAAGAACGGCAAGGCACGTTCCGTAGCGTCAGCTATGTTGGCTCCTCTCCTAAGAAGGGACCGCTGGCAACATCGCCGCCGCTGCCGCTTTCTATCGGGATATGCGCTCGGTGGCTAAAAGCAGACGGCTCTTGTTCGATCCGCCCGGAGCAGCACTTTGATAGTCAGTTTGTGGGTCGGAAAACAAAAAACCCCGTAAATCATTGATTTTACGGGGTTTTCCACCATCATCTGGCGGAGAGAGGGGGATTCGAACCCCCGATAGGCTATTAACCTATACACGCTTTCCAGGCGTGCGACTTAAACCACTCATCCATCTCTCCGGGAAGACCGAGAGTATAGCAAACTCCGGCCGCGGTTCGCCACTCCCGCGCGATCCTGCGTGCCGGCCGGCCGAGCGCGTCAGAAATCGGTCGTCATCGACAGCCAGACCGACCGCGGGCTGCCTTGCGTCAGATAGCCGCCGATCGTCGAGGCCCAGTACGCGTGGTTCGCGACATTGCGCACCGTCGCGCGGAACGTCGTCTTCCGGCCGAACAACTCGGTTGCATAGCGCGCGCCGAGATCGACGCGGTCCCACGCGGGGATCGACATCGTGTTCGCGACGTCGAGATACTGCGGCCCGGTATGGATCCAGCGCGCGTTCAGCGTGAGGCCGCGCAGCAGCGGCACGTCGTATTCCGCGCCCGCATTGAGCAGGAACGACGGCACGCCGATCGGCCGGTTGCCGTCGCTCGCGCCGCCGGCGGTGTGCTGCAGCGTCGCGTCGAGGTAGGTGACGCCCGCGATCAGCCGCACGCCCTTCCACGGCTCGCCGTACACGGCCGTCTCGATGCCGCGGTGGCGCTGCGTGCCGTTCGCGGCGAACACGTTCGACGACGGATCGGTGTACGCCATCGGCTTTTCGATCTGGAACAGCGCAAGCGACGCGCCGATCTTGTCGGCGTCGTACCGGATGCCGGCCTCGTATTGCTTCGAACGATACGGCGCCAGCGACTGGCCCGCGTTGCGCGCGGTACTGGGCGCGGTCTCGCCTTGCGCGAGCGCTTCGCTGCGGTTCGCGAAGATCGACACGTTGCGCCACGGCTTCACGACGAGCCCGAACACGGGCGTCGTGACCGCGTCGCTGTATGCGGCCGACAGCGTGCCCGTGTAGTCGAAGTTGTCGACCGAGATCGATTGGCGCCGCGCGCCGATCGTGAACAGTACGCGATCGCCGAACAGGCCGAGCGTGTCCGATACGGCGACGCTGCGCAGCCATGTCTTCGCGACCGTCCCCGGGTCGCCCATGTCGCCGCCCGCATACACGGTCGCGGGAAAGGCGACGGGCGCGGGATCGTCCAGCGTGGTCGGAAACGCGCTCGACATCGTGTATGCGGACTGGCTCTCGATCCGGATGAACGAGGCGCCGGCCGTCACGAAATGCGTGACCGGGCCGGTCGCGAAGCGGCCGCGCACGCCGGCTTCGGTGGACTGCGCATCCTGCTTGTACGGCACGCTGAGCCGCGAGCCCGTCGTGCCGGCGCTCGTGTAGGTCGGCGTGTAGTAGTCGCCGTGTTCGTTCGTGTGCCGCGCGCCGGCGGCCACGTAGGCCGTCCACGCGGGCAGGAAATCGTATTCGGCGCGCACGATGCCGACCGTGTCCTCGAGTTCGCTGAAGCTCCACGGCTGCGCGTAGTTGTGCGTCGCGGACGGCACCGCCGGCAGCTGGTTGCCGCCGACGAGCACGGTCGGCCGCCCGCCGTCGATGCGCTGCCGCTGATAGAGGAAGTCGCCCGATACGCGCAGCTTGTCGCCGCGCCAGTCGAGCGAGACGGCCGTCACGTTGTTGCGGCGGCGTTCGTCGTCGACGGCCGTATCGCCGCCGCTGATGGACTGGTTCACGCGAATGCCGAACTGACCGTCGCTGCCGAAGCGGCGACCGACGTCGACGTGCGTGCCGATCGAGCCCGACACGGAGCCGTCGACCGTGACGCGCGTGAGCGGCTTGTCGTCCGCATGCTTGAGCTGCACGTTCACGCCGCCGCCGACGGCCGAGCCGTTCGGCGATGCGCCGTTCAGGAACGCGTTCGCACCCTTGAACACGTCGACGCGCTCGATCGCATCGGTCTCGACGAGCTGCCGCGGCGTGACGCCGTACAGGCCGTTCAGCGAAATATCGTCGCCGTCGAGCTTGAAGCCGCGGATCACGAACACCTGCGCGTAGTTGCCGTAGCCGGCCGCGCTGCGCACCGCGGGGTCGTTGTCGAGCACGTCGGCGAGCGTGCGCGCCTGCTGATCCTCGATCAGCTTCGACGTGTAGGTCGTCATGCTGAACGGCACGTCGCTCGCTTTCTGGCGGCCGAGCACGCCGAAATCTGCGCCGCGCGCGATCTGGCCGCCCGCGTAGGTCGGTGCGAGGTCGCCGGGCAGCGGTTCGACGGTGCCCGTCACGTCGATCGACGGCAGGACGGCGCCGTCGGCGGATGGCGCCGAGGCGGACGAACCCGCGGAAGCGGGCGCCGCGGCGGAGACAGCGGCGGCCTGCGCGAACGCAGCCGCAGGGACGGCACTCGCGAGCGCGATGCCGAATGCAATCGGCGTGAGACGCCGAACGGGAAATGAGGGTGTCGACATGGAACGCAAAACGGAGGTGATCGGTGATCCGTCCCAGGGCGGCAAGTCGGAATCCGGGCGGAAAGATCGGTCCGTACGATCGCGGACGCGTTGTTTTTGAGAAAGCGGCGCGGAGTTTAACGTAAACAAGAATCATTGTCATTTGACAATGAGACGTATCAGTATTTGGGATGGCGGGTGGGAGGCGGCGGTCGCCGATCGGCGCAACCGCGCGCGACTCTGCTATCTTCCCCGGCATCTCGTTGCCTGCTCACTGCCATTTCATGACTGACCGCATCGTCGCCGCGTTCGATTTCGACGGCACCATCACGACGTCCGACAGCTTTCGCCATTTCGTACGCGGATCCGTCGGCACGCCGCGTTTCGTGTGGGCGGCGCTGCGCGCGCTGCCGTGGCTCGTCGCGATGAAGGCCGGGCTGCTGTCGCGCGGCGACGCGAAGGCGAAGTTCGCGTGGTTCGCATTCGGGCCGATCCGCGAAGACGCGCTCGACGCGCTGGCGCGCACGTTCGTCGATACGTATCTGCCGCGCCTCGTGCGCCCCGAGATGCTCGAGCGCGTGCGCGAACATCGTGCGCGCGGGCATCGGCTCGTGCTCGTCAGCGCGTCGCCGTCGCTGTATCTCGACAAGTGGGCGCAGGCGGCCGGCTTCGATGCTGTGCTCGCGACGCGCCTCGCGTTCGAGCACGGCGTATTTGTCGGACGCCTCGACGGCGAAAACTGCTGGGGGCCGCAGAAGGTGGCGCGGCTGCGCGGATGGTGGGGCGAGCGGCCGCCGCAACGGCTGTTCGCCTACGGCGACAGCCGCGGCGACAAGGAAATGGCCGAGCTCGCGACCTGGGCGTGGATTCGCGGACGGCAGCCGATGCCGCCGATCGGCGACTGACGCGGCCGCTCACGCCGCGAGCGCGCGACGCTGCGCGCGCCGCACGCCGGGCCGTACGCGATCAGACGATCGCGATCCAGTTCGCGCCGCGCCCGCCGGGCACGCGCGTATGCAGCGTCAGCGTGCCGTCGTCGCGCGACACGGCGTACACCGCCACGTGCTCCGAGCGTTCGCCGCACGCGACGAGCCAGCGTCCCGACGGATCGATCGCGAAGCCGCGCGGCTGCGTTTCGGTGGCGGTCGCATGCGCGGGCTCGAACCGGCCGTCCGCGCTGCGGCGATAGCAGAGCAACTGGCTCGTCGTGCGCTCGCTGACGTACGCGAAGCGCTCGTCGGGCGTCAGGTGCAGATCGGCGGCCCAGACGGCGGGCTCGGCCGGGGCGGGCGGTCGCGCATGGCCGGCCGGGAGCCCCGCGACGGCCGGTTGACGTGCGCTGACCTGCGCATCGCCGAGCCGGCCGCTGTCGGCATCGCGCGCGAACGTCGCGAGCATGCCGTGGAATTCGCTGACCGCGACGAGCGCGCGGCCGCCCTCCATGAAGCGCAGATGACGCGGCCCGAAACCGGCCGGCACGCGCGCTTCACCTTGCTCACACACGCGCAGCCCAGCCGCATCCTCGATCAGCGCGAAACAGAACACGCGATCGGAGCCGAGCGAGCTGACGTATGCGAAGCGGTTGTCGGGCGACACGATGACCGCATGGGCGTTCGCAATGCCGCCGGCGACGTGCAGCGGCGTGCCGTCGCCGTCGCGCACGCGCGCGGCATCATAGACGCTGAACGCGTGGCCGCCGTACGACGCGCCGAGCAGCCAGCGGCCGCTGCGGTCGACCGACAGATAGGCGAGGCTCGCATCGATCGCGGTCGTGCCGAGCCGTGCAAGCGCGCCGGTCGGTGCGACGCGGAACGCGACGATCGCAGGCGACTCGCCGCGCGTCGCGACGTACAGCCGCGCACGGTCGGCTTGCACGGCGATCGGCATCGTGGCGTCGCCGGCCGGATAGCGCGCGAGCGGCGCGAGCGTGCCGTCGTGTGCGAGCGAGAATGTGGCTAGGTCGCCGTCGAGGGCGTTCGACACGACGACGGTCGGAAGTTCAGTGTTCGGCATGGCGGAGCATCGAAGCGTTGGTTACGGTATCGGCGGCAGGCAGGCCGCGCGGCGGATCGCTGCGCCGGTGCGTGCGCGCGAACAGCGCGGCGAACGCGGCGACGAGCGAGGCGATCGCGAGCGCATACAGCCCGCCGGTGATCGAACCCGTATGTTGCTTCAAATAGCCGAAGGCCGTCGGCGCGACGAAGCCGCCGAGGTTGCCGACCGAGTTGATCAGCGCGATCACGGCCGCGGCGACGCGCGTGTCGAGGTAGCCCTGCGGGATCGGCCAGAACAGCGACGACGCGGCCTTGAAGCCGAGCGCCGCGAAACAGATCGACGCGAACGACCACACCGGATCGTGCGACGTCGACGCGAACAGTCCGCACGCGGCGAGCACGAGTGCGCAGGCGAGCCAGCGCTGCGGATGCCGCCACTTCGCGGACAGCACCGCGAAGCCGTACATCGCGCCGATCGCGATCATCCAGGGAATCGTGTTGTACAGGCCCACCTGGAAGTCGCTGAGGCCGCCCATCTTGCGAATGATCGTCGGCAGCCAGAACGTGGCCGCGTAGATCGTCAGCTGGATCGAGAAGTACAGGAAGCAGAACAATACGATCTGGGGATCGCGCAGCAGCGCGAGTGCGGGCACGTGCCCGTTCGCGCGCACGTCCCGGCGCGCGCGTTCTTCGTCGAGCGCCTGCTCGAGCGCCGCGCGCTCCTGCGCGTCGAGCCACGTCGCATCGCGGATATGCGACTTCAGCAGCAGCCAGCTCGCACCGCAGAGCGCGACCGAGAACAGGCCTTCGATGATGAACATCCACTGCCATCCTTCGAGGCCGAGGCCGCGGATCGACAGCAGCGCGCCCGTCACGGGACCGGACAGCACCGACGCGAACGCGGAGCCGCCGAGGAAGATCGCCATCGCCTTGCCGCGCTCGCGCGGCGGCAGCCATTGCGACAGATAGAGGACGACGCCGGGGAAGAAGCCCGCTTCGGCCGCGCCGAGCAGGAAGCGCAGCACGTAGAACGACGTGTCGTTCCAGACGAACGCCATCGCGGCCGCGACGATGCCCCACGTGGCCATGATCCGCGCGAGCCAGACGCGCGCGCCGTAGCGCTGCATCAGCAGGTTCGACGGCACCTCGAACAGCGCGTAGCCGACGAAGAACAGGCCGGCGCCGAGCCCGTAGGCGGCCGCACCGATGCCGATCGACGCTTCGAGATGGCGGTCGACGAACCCGACGTTGACGCGGTCGATGTAGTTCGCGATGAACATGACGAGCACGAGCGGCAGCACGTGCCATTTCACTTTCGACACGGCGGACGCGAGCGGATCGCGCTCGGGCAGGACGGGGGCGGGCGAGGTCAAGGCGTGTCTCCGGCGGTAGCCGACGGCGCACGGAGCGGCTGGCCGTGCGTGCGCCGATGGCGATTTACGTAGTATGTCGTCGTACGACATGGTACGCGTAGCGCGGGGCAATGGCGTCACGGGTTTACCCGGGATTTTCCTCTATGGTCCACTGTCGTTGATGAGGCGCATTGTACGTCCCGGTGTTTCCTGGAGGTAGGATGACCGATGATATGGCGGCATGTTGTCTCGGCCTGCGCGACGACGTGAGACGGAAGGGCGCAGGAGAAGAAGCGTTGCGGGCCTCGCATGCAGGCCGGTCGCGCGCGCGTATCGCGCATGCCGATTGAAGGCGACCTGCGCCGGGCTGTGTCGAAGCGTGCCCGCGCCCGTGTCCGATCGCGGCACAATACGGGCGCGCGCCCGCACGTCGTCCCGCACGGACGCGCGGCGTGCCGGCGGCGCGGCGTATTGCGCAGGCACGACGCGTGCCGCGCGTCGTGCGCCGCGGTCGCAGTCGCGAATTCATGGGATGAGAGGGAGCAACGGACGGTGCAGCAACACGACGACGAACGACATTTCTTCGCCTTCAACGGCGACGCGGACGGCCTCTGCGCGCTTCAGCAGCTTCGGCTCGCGGAGCGCGTGCGCGGCACGCTCGTGACGGGCGTGAAGCGCGACATCCGGCTGCTGGAACGGATCGATGCGCGCGCCGGCGATCGCGTGACCGTGCTCGACATCTCGCACGACCAGAACCGCGACGCCTGCGCGCGGCTCCTGCGGGCCGGCGCGACGGTCCGCTATTTCGATCATCACTTCGCGGGCGAATTGCCGGACGATCCGCGCTTCGATGCGCACATCGACACGTCGGCCGACGTCTGCACGAGCGTGCTCGTGAACCGTTATCTCGGCGGCCGGCATGTGCGCTGGGCGATCGTCGCGGCCTTCGGCGACGAGCTGCCGACGCTCGGCGACGCGCTCGCGCATGCGCACGCGATCGATGCAGCGGAGCGCGACACGCTCGCCGAGCTCGGGCGCTATCTGAACTACAACGCGTACGGAGACTGCATCGGCGATCTGCATTTCGATCCGGCCGCGCTCGCCGATGCGATGCTGCCGTGCGCGGATCCGCTCGAGTTCGTGCGCGACACCGCGGTGTTCGCCGCGCTGCGTGACGGCTATCTCGACGACATGGCGCGGGCCTGCGCGAGGTGTCGGGCGCGACGTTGATCCGCATGCCCGATCGCCCGTGGGCGCGCCGCGTCGCCGGGATGCTCGCGAACCAGCGGATGCGCGACGCGCCGCATGCGGCGCTCGCGGTGCTGTCGCCGCGTGCGCAGGGCGGGCTCGTCGTCAGCGTGCGCGTACCCGACGGCAGGCCGCTGGGCGCGGACGAATTCTGTCGCGGCTTTCCGACCGGCGGCGGGCGCAAGCGCGCGGGCGGGATCAATCATTTGCCGGAAAGCGAATTCGACGCGTTCGTCGCGCGCTTCGAGGCGGCGTTCCGGCTAGGCTGATTGCCGTGTAGGCGGGTGCCGGCGCTGTTGCATGCGCGAACGCACGCATCGATGTAACGTCGATCTGCGTGCCGTGCCGTGCCGTGCCGTGCCGTGCCGTGCCGTGCCGTGCCGTATCGCCGGCGCGACGCGTCGCGACCGGCGAGCAATCCGGCATCGATGAACCAATCCCCGCTCATCGCTTGCCGCCCGCCACTCGCCACTCGCCGCACAGCATGCGACTGTACGGCGTCGCCGATCAATTGCAGAACGCGACGTGCTCGAGCAGCGCGAACGCGACGTCCGGCCGCAAATACGCGGTGCCGCACCACGTGACGAACGCGAGCGCACCGGCCGCAAGCGCCGCGCGAATCATGCCCACGCGGCGCGGCCGTCCAGGCGACGCGCGATCCGCGCATCGTCGATCGGCAGATGCAGCAGCGCCGCGAGCACGCCGAGCGCGATCGAACCGATCCACAGCGGCAGGTACGAATGCGTCGCGTCGTAAACCACTGCGCCAAGCCATACGCCGAAGAAGCTGCCGAGCTGATGGCCGAAGAAGACGAAGCCGAACAGCGTCGCGATGTAGCGCACGCCGAACACCTGCGAGATCACGCCGTTCGTCAGCGGCACCGTGCCGAGCCACGTGAGGCCCATCACGGCCGCGAACACGTACACGCTCGCCGGCGACAGCGGCACGGCGACGAACGCCGCCATCGCGAATGCGCGCACGAGATACAGCACCGACAGTACGTACTTGCGACGCAGCAGGCCGCCGAGGTGCCCGCACGCATAGGTGCCGGCCACGTTGGTCAACGCGATCAGCGCGAGCGCGACGCTCGCATGCCGCGACGGCAGCCCGTGGTCGAGCAGATACGCGGGCAGATGCGTCGCGATGAACGCAAGCTGAAACCCGCACGCGAAAAAGCCCGCGTTCAGCAGCCAGAAGCCGCGATGCGAGAACGCCTCGCGTACCGCCTCGCCGATCGACTGTTCGGCGTCGGCCTGCGCGTTCGCGGCCTGTGCGGGGCGGTCGCGCAGCAGCACCGCGAGCGGCGCGAGCAGCAGCGCGACCAGCGCGAGCGCGACGAACGCATGCTGCCAGCCGATTCCGCCGATCAGCGTCTGCGCGACGGGCACCATGCAGAACTGGCCGAGCCCGCCGATCGCGCCGGCGACGCCAAGCGCCCAGCTGCGCCGCTCGGGCGCGCAAAGCCGGCTCAGCGCGCCGTAGACGGACGCGAACGCGGAGCCCGACAGCGCGATGCCGATCACGAGCCCCGCGCCGACAGTGAACAGCGCGGCGGAGCCCGCCAGTGCCATCGTCACGAGCCCGAGCGCGTACAGCAGCATGCCGACGACGATCACGCGCACCGAGCCGAAGCGGTCGGCCACCATCCCGGTGAACGGCTGCGCGATGCCCCAGATCAGGTTCTGCAGCGCGAGCGCAAGGCCGAACGCTTCGCGCGACCAGCCGTGGTCGAGCGTCACCGGCGTAAGAAACAGGCCCTGCACATGGCGGATACCCAGCGCGGCGCCCATGATCAGGCCGCCGGCGAGTACGGGCAGCCAGCGGCGTCGGGCGTCTTGCTCGATCGGGCTCATGTGTGTCTCCGGATGAAGGTGCGCGACGAAAGGCGCCGCGCCGCTTCCGATTAGACGATCGGCGCGATCGCCGCTCAAGCGATCATTCGGTCAGGTTCGCATGCGTGGCGGGAATGCGAGCGGCGGTGCGCCGGCGTCGCGGTGGGTGTCGTGCGGTGCAGTCCGTTTCGCCGAAGTCTCGTGCGCCGGACACGGCCGCCTCAGTCGCGTGCCGCATCGTGCGCGCGTATCGCGCCGTCGCACTCGGCCGCTTCGGCGAGCATCCAGTCGCGCACGTCGGCGACTTCGCGGCGCGGCGCCGGATCGTGCTGGTAGAGCCAGTAGCCGTATGTATCGGGTCGCGCGCGGATGCGCGGGCCGAGCACCGCGAGCCGGCCGTCCGACAGCATCGGCGCGACCAGCGCGAGGCGCCCGAGCGCGACGCCCTGGCCCGCGATCGCCGCCTGAATCACCTGGTCGTACTGGTTGAAGCGCAGCACGCCCTTCGGCCGCGCATCGCCGAGCCCGGCCGCGTGCAGGTGCGCTTGCCATTGCAGCTGCGCTTGCGGCGGCCCGTCGAATTCGAGCAGCACGTGCTCGGCGAGCGCGGCGGCATCGACGAGCGGACGCGCGGCGAGCGCCGGGTGCGCGACCGGCAGCACGATCTCGTCGAACAGCCGCAGCGCGCCGGCCGGCGCGCGATCGCGCGGGCAGTAGCGGATCGCGAGATCGATGCCTTCGGCGCGCAAATCGAGTACCTTGTCGTTCGCGGCGACGCGCAGATCGACGTCCGGAAACCGCGCTTGGAGGCCGCCGAGCCGCGGCAGCAGCCACAGCGCGGTGACGCCGATGCTCGCGGTGATCGTGACCGGCTGACGCTCGCGCGCGACGGCGAGCGACGCGACGGTGTCCTGCAGGCTATGCAGCGCCGCATCGGCCGCGCGGAACAGCCGCTCGCCCTCGGGCGTGAAGGCGATCGTCCGGTAGCCGCGCCGCAGCAGCGCGACGCCGAGATGCGCTTCGAGCGCATGGATCTGCCGGCTCACGGCCGACTGCGTGACGCACAGATCCTGGGCGGCGAGCGTGATGCTCATCCGGCGGCCGACGGCGACGAAGCCGCGCACCAGATCGAGCGACGGAAGGCGAACGAGCGGCGTTGACATGCGTGGGGCTCATGCGAACGGAGCAGCAAGATTGGTTGAGAACGCGGCGCCCGTCAAGTTCAATGGACGGGCGACGCGGCGCGCATCGGCGACCGCGCGCAGCATATCGGCGACCGATGCGCACGCGACAGGAGACGGCATGACGATTTCGAACCAAGGTGGCGGCGCGGCGCGCGGCGAGCGCAGCAGCGGCGCGGCGCTGCCGCCCGAATCCGTGACGCTGCACGCGGAGGACGGCTACGCGCTGCGCGCGCACGTGTGGCGGCATCGCGGCGGGGCGGGCGCCGTGCGGCCCGTGACGGTGATCAATTGCGCGACGTCGGTGCGCTGCGACTACTACTTCCGGTTCGCGGCCTGGCTGTTCGCGCACGGGCGCGACGTGCTCGTCTACGACTATCGCGGCATCGGCGGCTCGCGGCCCGCGCGGCTCGCATCGCTGCAGGCGAACTGGCTCGACTGGGGGCGGCTCGATTGCGACGCGGCGTTGCGATACGCGCGCGACGCGTTCCCCGGGCAGCCGCTCGATGTCGTCGCGCACAGCATCGGCGGCGTCGCGCTCGGGCTCGCCGCATCGAATGCGCATGTGCGGCACGCGGTGACGGTCGGCGCGCAGTTCGCGTACTGGCGCGACTACCTGCCGGCCGAGCGGCGGCGGATGTGGTGGAAGTGGCACGTCGCGATGCCCGTGCTCGCCGCCGCGTTCGGCTACGTGCCCGCGAAGCAGCTCGGCTGGATGGAGGACACGCCGCGCGGCGTCGCGCTCTCGTGGGCGCGTTCGCGGCCGCGTTTCGAAGACGCCTACACGCGCGGCCTGCTCGCCGAAACTGCGGCGAGCCGTGCTGCGTTGCCGGCGCGCTTCGCGGCGCTGTCCGCACCGATGCTCGCGATCGGCCTCGACGACGATCCGTTCGGCACCGTCGACGCGATCGAGCGGCTCGTCGCGTACTACACCGGTAGCGACGTCACGCACTGGCGGATCGCGCCGCGCGCGATCGGTGTCGACGCAATCGGGCACTTCGCGTTCTTCCACAGCCGCTTCGCCGAGACACTGTGGCCGCTGGCGCTGTCGTGGCTGCAGCACGGGGCGTTGCCGGACGATGCGCCGGGGCAGGCATATGCGCATCATCCCGCGACGCGCGATGCGTCGCAGCGTGGTGGCCGCGTGCCGGGCGCCGTCGCCCACGGCTGACAACGCGCCGCGTGGCGGCGGCGCGCTGTGCTCGTATGGCGGACGCCGTGCGCCGATCGCCGCGGCCGCCGCGGTCGGCCGATCGATTACCATCGGACGTTTTGTTTCACCGCCCGCCGATGTCCATGCCGCCCGATTCCGTTTCCCCGGCCGATTCGCCGTCCGCCTACCGCATGCGCGCGCTCGACGTGCCGCCTGCCGCCGCGCGGGCCGGCGTGCAGGTCGTGCGCGTCGATTTCGACTGGGAGGTGCCGCTCACCGCACGCGCGTATGCGGCGCTGAGCGAGGCGGAGCGCGCGCGGGCCGCGCGCTATCTACGGCACGCGGATGCCGTGCGCAGCGCCGCGACGCGGGCCGCGCTGCGCGACGTGCTCGGCGCGGCGCTGCACGTTGCACCGCACGCGATCGCGATCGTCGTCGACGAGGCGGGGCGCCCGTCGCTCGATCCCGCGCATCGCGTGCCGCTCGATTTCAACGTGTCGCATGCGGGCGAGCACGCGCTGATCGCCTGGGCGCCGGCGGGCCGCGTCGGCGTCGACATCGAGTGCTGCCACCGTCCGACGGACTGGCGCGCACTCGCCGGCGAAGTGTGCGCGCCGGCCGAGACCGCGTATCTCGACAGCCTGCCGGACGATGCGCGCGCGTCCGCGTTCATGCGCGTGTGGTCGGCGAAGGAGGCGCTGCTGAAGGCGCTGGGCACGGGCATCGTCGGCGGCCTGAGCGCGTTCGCGGTCGTGCCGCCGCGCGACGCGGCGACGCCCGCAACCACGATCGTCGATCCGGCTGCGCCGGCCGCCGGCGTGGCCGCGTTCGACGCCGCCTGGCTCGACGCAGCGCCCGACTACGCGGCGTGCGTCGCGTGGACGCGCGCGTGAGCGACGCCGGCGCTCATTCGAGCGCCAGGTCGTTCGGCGACGCGTAGCGCGCCTTGATCACGTCGCTCATCGGGAAGTCGAACGACAGCCCCTTCGGCGGCACCGGCTTCATGAACCACTTGTCGTACAGCGCGTCGATCTCGCCGCGCTTCATCAGCTGGACGAGCACGCCGTCCACGAGCGCCTTGAACTGCGGATCGTCCTTGCGCAGCATGAACCCGTAGGCTTCCGACGACTGCGGCGTGCCGACGATCTGCCAGTCGGCCGGCTTCGCCGCAAGCTGGCGCACGCCCGCGAGCAGCACGTCGTCCATCATGTATGCGACCGCGCGGCCCGATTCGAGCGTGAGGCGTCCTTCGCCATAGTCCTTCGCGCTGATGATCTGCATGTTCATCTTCTTTTCCTCGTTCATCTTGCGCAGCAGGCGTTCGGACGTCGTGCCCTGGTTCGTGACGACCGTCTTGCCGGCGAGATCGGGAAAGTCTCGGATGCCCGACTGGGTGCGCGTGAGCAGACGCGTCGTTGCGACAAAGAAGGTCGTCGAGAACGCGACCTGTGCATGACGCGCGGCGAGATTGGTCGTCACGCCGCATTCGAGATCGACGGTGCCGTTCTGCACGAGCGGAATGCGGTTCTGCGACGTGACCGGGATGAAGCGCACCTGCAGGTCGGGCTTGCCGATGCGCGCCTTCACGGCCGCGATCACGCGGTCGCACAGATCCTGCGAGAAGCCGATCACCTTGCCATTCGCGTCGACGTACGAGAACGGCACCGAGGTTTCGCGATGGCCGATCGAGATCAGGTTGTTCTGCCGGATCTTCTCGAGCGTGCCGGAGAGCGGTTCGGCGGCGTGCGCGGTGCCGGCGGCGAGCGCGCCGGCGGTGACGAGTAGGGCGGTGAGCCGGGACGGGAAGTTCATGGCGGGTCTCTGTAGGCGAATGGTGATTCGTATGTTGCCAAAGACAAAATAATTGCAACATATGTTAAACCCGTGCTGCCGCGGGCCGAGCCGGCGGCCCGCGCCGGACATCAGGGAAACTCCTGAGTCGAAATCGGCGAAAACGGGTTGTCTAGACAAGTCACGGTCGCTACACTGCAATCCATCCCGAACTTGTCTAGACAGGATTGCACACATGATCACGCTTACCCCCGGCCACCTGACTCTCCCGCAACTGCGCCAGATCGCGCGCGAGCCCGTGCAGCTGACACTGGATCCGGCCAGCTTCGCGAAGATCGACGCGGGCGCGAAGGCCGTGTCCGACATCGCCGCGAAGGGCGAGCCGGCCTACGGGATCAACACGGGCTTCGGTCGTCTGGCCAGCACGCATATCCCGCACGATCAGCTCGAACTGCTGCAGAAGAACCTCGTGCTGTCGCATGCAGTCGGTGTCGGCGAGCCGATGGCGCGTTCGTCGGTGCGTCTGCTGATCGCGCTGAAGCTGTCGAGCCTCGGCCGCGGCCATTCGGGCATTCGCCGCGAAGTGATGGACGCGCTGATCAAGCTGTTCAACGCCGACGTGCTGCCGCTGATTCCGGTGAAGGGCTCGGTCGGCGCATCGGGCGATCTCGCGCCGCTCGCGCACATGTCGGCCGTGCTGCTCGGCGTCGGCGAAGTGTTCATCCGCGGCGAGCGCGCGAGCGCGCTCGACGGGCTGCGCGTCGCGGGCCTCGCGCCGCTGACGCTGCAGGCGAAGGAAGGCCTCGCGCTGCTGAACGGCACGCAGGCGTCGACGGCGCTTGCGCTCGACAACCTGTTCGCGATCGAAGACCTGTACCGCACGGCGCTCGTCGCCGGCGCGCTGTCGGTCGATGCGGCGGCCGGCTCGGTGAAGCCGTTCGACGCGCGCATCCACGAACTGCGCGGCCATCGCGGCCAGATCGATGCGGCGGCCGCATATCGCGAGCTGCTCGAAGGCTCGGCGATCAACCTGTCGCACCGCGACTGCGGCAAGGTGCAGGACCCGTACAGCCTGCGCTGCCAGCCGCAGGTGATGGGTGCGTGTCTGGACCAGATGCGTCATGCGGCCGACGTGCTGCTCGTCGAGGCGAACGCGGTATCGGACAACCCGCTGATCTTCCCGGATACCGGCGAAGTGCTGTCGGGCGGCAACTTCCATGCGGAGCCTGTCGCGTTCGCGGCCGACAACCTCGCGCTCGCGGCTGCGGAAATCGGCGCGCTGGCCGAGCGCCGCATCGCGCTGCTGATCGACGCGACGCTGTCGGGCCTGCCGCCGTTCCTCGTGAAGGATGGCGGCGTGAACTCGGGCTTCATGATCGCGCACGTGACGGCTGCCGCGCTCGCATCGGAGAACAAGACGCTCGCGCATCCGGCGTCCGTCGATTCGCTGCCGACGTCCGCGAACCAGGAAGACCACGTGTCGATGGCGACGTTCGCGGCACGCAAGCTGGCCGACATCGCCGACAACACGAAGCACATCCTCGCGATCGAACTGCTCGCGGCCGCGCAGGGCGTCGATCTGCGCGAGAACGAGACGAGCCCGAAGCTCGCGGAAGTGATGAAGACGATTCGCAGCAAGGTCGCGCATTACGAACTCGACCACTACTTCGCGCCGGACATCGCCGTGATCGCGAAGCTCGTCGGCGAGCGCGCGTTCGCGAAGCACTGCCCGTTCGCCTTCGCATCGGAGCAGTAAGCCGATGAGCGCGCCGGTCTACCAGGAGATCAAGGATTTCATCCTGGCCCGCATCCACGCCGGCGAATGGGCGGAGGGCGATCAGGTGCCGTCCGAGAACGAACTGGCCCGCGAGTTCAAGGTCGCGCGCATGACCGTCAACCGCGCGCTGCGCGAGTTGACGGACGAGCAGGTGCTCACGCGGATGAAGGGCGCCGGCACCTACGTCGCGCGGCCGAAGTACGAGTCGACGCTGGTCGCGATCCGCAGCATCTCCGAGGAGGTCGACGCGCGCGGGCATGCGTATCACGCGCGCGTGCTCGGCCTCGAGACGATCCGCGCGGACGACGCGCTCGCCGACGAGATGCAGGTGGCCGTGCGCGCCAAGCTGTTTCATTCGCAGGTGCTGCACTTCGAGAACGACGAACCGGTGCAGCTCGAAGAGCGCTGGGTGAACCCGGCGGTCGCGCCGGATTACGCGGCGCAGGACTTCACGAACACGACGCCGAACCAGTACCTGATGCGCGCGGCGCCGCTGCAGCGCGTCGAGTACCGGATCGAAGCGGCGGTGCCCGCGCCCGAGCGGCGCGAGCAGCTTCGGATGGACGACGTCGAGCCGTGTCTGGTTTTACATCGGCGCACCTGGTCGCAGGGCGTCGTCGCCTCGGTGGCGAATTTGTGGCATCCCGGCAGCCGTTATCGCTTCACCGGGCATTTCTGATTCCTATTGATATTTCCTTTCCTTCGGGAGCAGTCGTCATGAACCATCCGAAACACATCGATCCCCGTCTCGATCCGACGCGTACGATCCGCGCGCCGCGCGGCAGCGAGAAGACCTGCAAGACCTGGCTCGCCGAAGCGGCGTACCGGATGATCCAGAACAACCTCGACCCGGAAGTCGCCGAGCATCCGCATGCGCTCGTCGTATACGGCGGCATCGGCCGCGCGGCGCGCAACTGGGAATGCTACGACCAGATCCTCGCGTCGCTGAAGGATCTCGAGGAAAACGAAACGCTGCTGATCCAGTCTGGCAAGCCGGTCGGTGTGTTCCGCACGCACAAGGACGCGCCGCGCGTGCTGCTCGCGAACTCGAACCTCGTCCCGCACTGGGCGAACTGGGATCACTTCAACGAGCTCGATCGCAAGGGCCTGATGATGTACGGCCAGATGACGGCCGGCAGCTGGATCTACATCGGCAGCCAGGGCATCGTGCAGGGCACGTACGAGACATTCTTCTCGGTCGCGAACCAGCACTTCAACGGCGATCCGTCGGGCCGCTGGATCCTGACGGGCGGCCTCGGCGGCATGGGCGGCGCGCAGCCGCTCGCCGCGACGATGGCCGGCTTCTCGATGATCGCCGTCGAATGCGACGAGACGCGCATCGACTTCCGCCTGAAGACGCGCTACGTCGACAAGAAGGCGACGACGCTCGACGAAGCGCTCGGCATGATCGAGGAAGCGAAGCGGACCGGCAAGCCGGTGTCGGTCGGCCTGCTCGGCAATGCGGCCGACGTGTTCACCGAACTCGTCGAGCGCGGGATCACGCCGGACTGCGTGACCGACCAGACGAGCGCGCACGATCCGATCAACGGCTACCTGCCGCAGGGCTGGACCGTCGCGCAATGGCGCGAGGCGCAGAAGGTCGATCCGCAGAGCATCGTGAAGTTCGCGAAGCAGTCGATGGCCGTGCAGGTGCGCGCGATGCTGACGCTGCAGCAACGCGGCGCCGCGACGCTCGACTACGGCAACAACATTCGCCAGATGGCGCTCGAGATGGGCGTCGAGAATGCGTTCGACTTCCCGGGCTTCGTACCGGCCTATATCCGTCCGCTCTTCTGCGAAGGCAAGGGGCCGTTCCGCTGGGTCGCGCTGTCGGGCGATCCGGAAGACATCTACAAGACCGACCAGAAGGTGAAGGAACTGATCCCCGACGATCCGCACCTGCACAACTGGCTCGACATGGCGCGCGAGCGCATCGCGTTCCAGGGTCTGCCGGCGCGCATTTGCTGGGTCGGCGTGAAGGATCGCTACCGCCTCGGCCAGGCGTTCAACGAGATGGTGAAGAATGGCGAGCTGAAGGCGCCGATCGTGATCGGCCGCGATCACCTCGACACCGGCTCGGTCGCGAGCCCGAACCGCGAGACGGAATCGATGAAGGACGGCTCGGACGCCGTCAGCGACTGGCCGCTGCTCAACGCGCTGCTGAACACCGCGGGTGGTGCGTCGTGGGTGTCGCTGCATCACGGCGGCGGCGTCGGGATGGGCTTCTCGCAGCACTCGGGCGTCGTGATCGTCGCCGACGGCACGGCTGACGCGCACGAGCGTCTCGGCCGCGTGCTGCTGAACGACCCGGCGACGGGCGTGATGCGCCACGCGGACGCCGGCTACGAACTCGCGCAGCAGACGGCCCGCGAAGTCGGCCTGAAGCTGCCGATGCTCGGTCGCTGAGCATGACGGCGCACGACCGCGCGCCGATGGCCGCCGCGCTGATCCGCGCGGCGGATCTCGTTGCGTCGCCGTGGAAGAACGGCGGGGGCGTGACGCGCGAGATCGCCGCCGGATTCCCCGAAGCAGGCCATGCCGACGCGCCGGGCGCCGACGCGCCGGGCGCCGCCGCGCCGCGAGGCGGCGCGCTCGACACGTTCGTGTGGCGCGTGAGCGTCGCCGACGTCGGCGCGGCGGGGCCGTTCTCGCGTTTCGACGGCGTCGACCGCACGCTCGTGCTGCTGTCCGGCGCCGGGATGACGCTCGCGGAAGCGGGCGGGCGGCGTCACGTGCTCGATGCGCCGCTCGCGCGTGCCGACTTCGCGGGCGAAACGGCGATCGACGCGACGCTGCACGACGGACCGACGCGCGACTTCAACCTGATGACGCGTCGCGCGGCCGCGCGCGGCACGCTCGACGTATGGCGCGCGGGCACGCACCGCGTCGCGCATGCCGACACCGTGCTGCTGTTCTGCGCGGCGGGCGTCGTCGAGGTCGCGCTCGACGACGCGCGCTTCACACTGGAAGAAATGGACACGTTGCGGCTCGACGGGCCGCCGCGTGCGCTTGACCTCGTCGTGAGCGGAGGCGGCGCGCTGCTGGCCGTGTCGCTCGTCGTCGGCGAACGAGACTGAACGCATGAAACCGACTGTCTGGCATCACCTGAGGCTGTGTCCGCACGGCCATCCCGACGAAACGATCGACGATGCGGCGATCGCCGTCGACGAAACCGGCGCGATCGTGTGGCTCGGCGCATGCGCTGCGCTGCCGCACGGCTATGCGCACTGGCGGCGCGAAGACCTGCACGGCGCCTGGGTGACGCCGGGCCTCGTCGACTGCCACACGCACCTCGTGTACGGCGGCACGCGCGCGGACGAATTCGCGCAGCGCCTCGCCGGCGTCAGCTACGAGGAGATCGCACGGCAGGGCGGCGGGATCGTGTCGACGGTGCGCGCGACGCGCGCGGCCGACGAGACCGCGCTGTTCCTGCAGGCCGCCGCGCGGCTGCAGCCGCTGCTGGCCGAAGGCGTGACCGCGATCGAGATCAAGTCGGGCTACGGTCTCGACCTCGCGAGCGAGCGCAAGATGCTGCGCGTCGCGCGGCAGCTCGGCGAACGCTTTCCGGTGAGCGTCTACACGACGTTCCTCGGCGCGCACGCGCTGCCGCCCGAATATGCGGGCCGCGCGGACGCGTACATCGACGAAGTATGCGAGCGCATGCTGCCGACACTGGCCGACGAAGGGCTCATCGATGCGGTCGACGTGTTCTGCGAGCGCATCGGTTTTTCGCTCGCGCAGACGGAGCGCGTGTTCGAAGCCGCGACACGACGCGGGCTGCCGGTGAAGCTGCACGCGGAGCAGCTGTCGAACGCGGGCGGCACCGCGCTCGCTGCGCGGTATCGCGCGCTGTCGGCGGACCACCTCGAGTTTCTCGACGAAGCCGGCATCGAAGCGATGAAGGCGGCCGGCACGGTCGCCGTGCTGCTGCCGGGCGCGTACTACTTCATTCGCGAGACGCAGTTGCCGCCGATCGATCTGCTGCGCCGGCACGGCGTGCCGATCGCGCTCGCGACCGATCACAATCCCGGCACGTCGCCGCTCGAATCGCTGCTGCTGACGATGAATCTCGGCTGCACGCTGTTCCGGATGACGGTGCCCGAAGTGCTGCAGGGCGTCACGCGCCACGCGGCCGCCGCGCTCGGCCGAGCCGATCGCCACGGCGCGCTCGAAGTCGGCCGGCAGGCCGATTTCGCGGTGTGGTCGGTCGGCTCGCTGGCGGAACTCGCATACTGGATCGGCCGGCCGCTCTGCGAGCAGGTCGTGCGCGGCGGCACGACCGTGTTTCGGCGGATGATCGGCTAGCCCTGGACAAGACGAGACTCACGATGACCGACATGACCTTGTTCGCGGACCATGCCTATCTGCCCGACGGCTGGCGCCGCAACGTGCTGCTGCGCTGGGACGCGAGCGGCACGCTGACCGGCGTGACGCCCGACACCGATGCGCCCGCCGGCGTCGCGCGCGCGGCCGGGCCCGTATTGCCCGGCATGCCGAACCTCCATTCGCACGCGTTCCAGCGCGCGATGGCGGGGCTCACCGAATACCGCGCGAATCCGGCCGACAGCTTCTGGAGCTGGCGCGACCTGATGTATCGCTTCGCGCTGAAGATCACGCCCGACGCGCTCGCGGCAATCGCACGCTGGCTCTACGTCGAGATGCTGAAGTGCGGCTACACGTCGGTGTGCGAGTTCCACTACGTGCATCACGCGCAGGACGGCTCGCGCTATCCGCAGATCGCCGAACTCGGCACGCGCGTGATCGACGCGGCGCGCGCGGCCGGCATCGGCATCACGATGCTGCCGGTCTCGTATCAATTCGCGGGCTTCGGCAACAAGCCGCCGCGCGACGATCAGCGCCGCTTCATCAACACGCCGGACGGCCTGCTCGAACTGCTCGACGCGATGCGCCGCACGGCACCCGAGCATGGCGGACTGCGCTACGGCGTCGCGCCGCACTCGCTGCGCGCGGTGTCGGAGAACGGGCTGCGCGTGCTGCTCGACGGGCTGCCGAACGACGCGCCGGTGCACATCCACATTGCCGAGCAGACGGCCGAAGTCGACGACTGCATGCGCGCGTACGGCGCGCGGCCCGTGCAGTGGCTGCTCGATCGCTTCGACGTCGACGCGCGCTGGTGCCTCGTGCACGCGACGCACATCGACGCCGCCGAGACGGCGGCGCTCGCGAAGCGCGGCGCGGTAGCCGGCCTGTGCCTGACGACCGAAGCGAATCTCGGCGACGGCATCTTTCCGGCCGTCGACTATCTCGCGCAACGCGGCGCGATCGGGATCGGTTCGGACAGCCATGCATCGGTCGACTGGCGCGCGGAGCTGCGCCTGCTCGAATACGGGCAGCGGCTCGTGCATCGTGCGCGCAACGTGCTCGCGAGCGAGACCCACGCGTACGTTGCCGATCGATTGTTCGACGCCTCGCTCGCGGGCGGCGCGCAGGCGAGCGGGCGGCCGATCGGCGCGCTGCGCGACGGCTGCCGCGCGGACTGGCTCGTGCTGGATCCCGATCATCCGGCGATCGCCGAACACGACAGCACCGCGTGGCTATCCGGCGCGGTGTTCGCCGAACACGGCGATACGCCGGTGCTCGACGTCTATACGGGCGGCGAGCGCGTGGTGCGCGGCCGCCGCCATCGCGACGAAGCGGCCGCCTATGCGGACTACCGCGCCGCACTGGCGCAACTGCTGCGCTGACGCGCGGCTACCGGCGCACGCATCCGCATGCGCCGCTCGACTTCCACGGTGACGCGACATGACTGAACAACCGGCTGTATTCACGCTGAAGCAGGGCAACGTGCCGCTGCTGATCTCGATTCCGCACGCAGGCACGCACATCCCCGACGACATCGCGGCGACGATGACGCCCGATGCGCGCTTCGTCGACGACTGCGACTGGCATCTGGAGCGGCTCTACGCGTTCGCGGCCGAACTCGGCGCATCGATCCTCGTGCCGTCGCATGCGCGCTACGTCGTCGATCTGAACCGTCCGCCCGACAACGAGAACCTTTATCCGGGGCAGGACACGACGGGGCTCGTGCCGGTCGACACGTTCGACAAGCTGCCGCTGTATCCGGCCGGCGCGCTGCCCGACGACGACGAGATCGCACGCCGCCGCGACCGCTACTGGCGTCCGTACCACGGCGCGCTGCAGGACGAGATCGCGAGGCTCAAACGCGACCACGGTCGCGTGCTGGTATGGGAGGCGCATTCGATCCGCTCGCACGTGCCGCGTTTCTTCGAAGGGCGGCTGCCGGATTTCAATTTCGGCACCGCGAGCGGCGCGAGTGCCGCGCCCGGGCTCGCGGAAGCGCTCGCCGCGCGCGTGCTCGAACACGGCGGCTATACGGCGGTCGCAAACGGGCGCTTCAAGGGCGGCTACATCACGCGTCATTACGGCGTGCCGGAGACCGGCGTGCAGGCCGTGCAGCTCGAGCTGTCGCAGATCACGTACATGGACGAGACGCGGCCGTATGCGTACGACGAAGCGCGCGCCGCGCGCGTCGCGCCCTTGCTGCGCACGCTCGTCGAAACGGCGCTCGCGTACCGCTGAGCGCCCGCGCGCCGCATGCGGCAGTGCGGCGAAGCGGCGTGGCGCGCCTCTATTCGTGCGTACGTCGCGCTGCCGCGGCGCAACAACACGGCGTCGGTCGTTGCGGCCGATGCCGTTTTTTTTGCCGCGGCGAACCGTCCGATCGTCACCCGAAAATTTGACGCAATTTTTCGTTGATATAAGCTGAATGTCAGGAAGTCGCCGCACGTGCATCGGCCGCGAGCGCGCTCGGGAGGGGCGCTCCGCGCGATGCCGGGCTTCGGCGGCTTCCCGACGCGTCGCCGCGGCGCGGTTGCCGCTTGCGCCCGATCGTGACGCGTGTCCGAGCATTCGTCTGTCCATCGAGAACGATCGTGAAAGCCGCCAGCCCATCGATACGTCGGACGCGAAGTCCGTCGGCGGGCGCGCCGACTCAGGCCGGGTCGATCCGGCCTGCTGATCGCGGCGCGCATGCCGCCCGTTTGCGCAAGCCTTGCCGCTTGACCGTTTCCCGCTGCGGCGTGCGCCGCTTCAACCTCGCGACCGCGCACGTCTTCAGCGCGGTGCAGTGCGACGGCAGCGCGTCGTTGTTGCCCTAGCGTCCTCTTCCCGTTGCGAACCGAGTCGTATGCCGTGCCGCCGCTGCGTGCACGCGGACGACGCGTGCGCGCGTGCGGCGCGCGTCGCCGCGCAGGTGCGCCGGTGTCGCATGCGCGTGTGGCGCACTGCGTGCAGACGTTCGTTGCGCAGACAACGGAGCCGCGACCATGCGCGCACGCCCGATCGTAGCCGTCACCGCCGACCGCATCATGCGCGGTCCGCATCCGAACCATACGGCCGGCGAGAAGTACCTCGACGCGCTCGTCGACGGTGCCGGCGCGCTCGCGTTGGTACTGCCCGCGCTCGGTGCGCGCCAGCCGCTCGACGCGATCGTCGCGGCGATCGACGGGCTGCTGTTGACCGGCAGCTATTCGAACGTCGAGCCGCATCATTACGGCGGCGCGCCGAGCGCGCGCGACACCTTGCATGATCGCGCGCGCGATGCGACCGCGCTGCCGCTGATCCGCGCGGCGATCGACGCCGGCGTGCCCGTGCTCGCGATCTGTCGCGGCATGCAGGAGCTGAACGTCGCATACGGCGGCACGCTGCATCAGCGGCTGCACGCGACGGCCGGCTTCGACGATCACCGCGAACGGCTCGACGATCCGCTCGAGCGGCAGTACGGCCCCGCGCACGTCGTGCAGTTCACGCCGAACGGACTGCTGCAGCGGATCGCCCGCGGCACGACCGACGCGCGCGTGAACTCGCTGCACGATCAGGGCATCGCGCGCATCGGCGCCGGGCTCGTCGTCGAGGCACGTGCGCACGACGGGCTCGTCGAGGCCGTCAGCGTGCGCGGTGCGCGTGCGTTCGCGCTCGGCGTGCAATGGCATCCGGAATGGCGCTACGCGGAGCAGCCGCTGTCGCGCGACATCTTCGCGGCATTCGGCGCGGCATGCCGCGCGCGAATGGCGCATCGCATTCATGCGTTCGGCGGCGAGTTGCCGCCGCCGAACGCGTCCGACGTCGACTGAAAGAGGCCGATCATGCAACCCGAACTGACCGAATTCCTGCGCCAGCACCGCATCACCGAGGTCGAAGCGATCATCCCCGACATGGCAGGCATCGCGCGCGGGAAGATCATTCCGCGCAACAAATTCGAATCCGGCGAATCGATGCGGCTGCCGCAGGCCGTGATGGTGCAGACCGTGACCGGCGACTATCCGGAAGACGGCACGCTGACCGGCGTGACCGATCCCGACATGGTGTGCGTGCCCGATCCGTCGACGATCTGCCTGATCCCGTGGGCCGTCGATCCGACCGCGCAGGTGATTCACGACTGCGTGCACTTCGACGGCTCGCCGGTCGAGATCTCGCCGCGCTACGTGCTGCGACGCGTGCTCGAGCTGTACAAGCAGAAGGGGTGGCAGCCGGTCGTCGCGCCCGAGCTCGAGTTTTATCTCGTCGACATGAACGCCGATCCCGACTTGCCGCTGCGTCCGCCCGTCGGCCGCACCGGACGCGCGGAGACCGGGCGGCAGTCGTATTCGATCGAGGCCGTCAACGAGTTCGATCCGCTGTTCGAGGACATCTACGAATACTGCGAGATGCAGGGGCTCGACATCGAGACGCTGATCCATGAGGTCGGCGCCGCGCAGATGGAGATCAACTTCGTGCACGGCGATGCGCTGTCGCTTGCCGATCAGGTGTTCCTGTTCAAGCGCACCGTGCGCGAAGCGGCGCTGCGCCACAACATGTACGCGACGTTCATGGCCAAGCCGATGGAAGGCGAACCGGGCTCGGCGATGCATATCCATCAGAGCCTCGCCGATGCGCGCACCGGACGCAACCTGTTCGCCGACGAAGGCGGGGCCGTGTCGCCGATGTTCCATAGCTATCTCGCGGGGCTGCAGAAATACACGCCCGCGCTGATGCCGATCTTCGCGCCGTACATCAACTCGTATCGCCGCTTGTCGCGCTTCATGGCTGCGCCGATCAACGTGCAATGGGGCTACGACAACCGCACGGTCGGCTTCCGGATCCCGCAGTCGAATCCGGTCGCGCGGCGTATCGAGAACCGGATTCCGGGTGTCGACTGCAACCCGTATCTCGCGTTCGCGGCGACGCTCGCGGCCGGCTATCTCGGTCTCGAGCAGCAGCTCGCGCCGACCGAGCCGATCGCCTCGGACGGCTACTCGCTGCCGTACCAGCTGCCGCGCAACCTGGAAGAGGGCATCTCGCTGATGGCCGCGTGCACGCCGCTCGCCGACATTCTCGGCGACAAGTTCGTGAAGGCGTATCTCGCGCTGAAGGAAACCGAATACGAAGCGTTCTTCCGCGTGATCAGCTCGTGGGAGCGCCGCCATCTGCTGCTGCACGTATGAGCGTGCGGCATCGTCATCCGGAGGCAACATGAACGATCGTCACGACGCACGGCCGAGCGCGCGCTCGACCGCCGAATACCGCGCGCTCGACGCCGCGCACCACATCCATCCGTTCTCCGACATGGGCGCGCTGAACCGCGCCGGCAGCCGCGTGATCGTGAAGGCCGACGGCGTCTATTTGTGGGACTCCGACGGCAACCAGATCATCGACGGCATGGCCGGGCTCTGGTGCGTGAACGTCGGCTACGGCCGCAAGGAGCTGGCCGACGCCGCTTATCGGCAACTGCAGGAGCTGCCGTTCTACAACACGTTCTTCAAGACTACGCATCCGCCGGTGATCGAACTCTCGGCGATGCTGGCCGAAGTCACGCCGCCCGGCTTCAACCACTTCTTCTATTGCAACAGCGGCTCGGAAGGCAACGACACCGTGCTGCGCGTCGTGCATCAGTACTGGCGCGTGCAGGGCAAGCCGCAGAAGAAGTACGTGATTTCGCGCAAGAACGGCTATCACGGCTCGACGATCGCGGGCGGCACGCTTGGCGGCATGGGCTACATGCACGAGCAGATGCCGTCGAAGGTCGAGCACATCGTCCATATCGATCAGCCGTATTTCTTCGGCGAAGCGCAGCCGGGCGAGACGCCCGAAGCGTTCGGGCTCGCGCGTGCGCAGCAGTTGGAGGCGAAGATTCTCGAGCTCGGCGCGGAGAACGTCGCGGCATTCATCGGCGAGCCGTTCCAGGGTGCGGGCGGCGTGATCTTTCCGCCGTCGACGTACTGGCCGGAAATCCAGCGAATCTGCCGCAAGTACGACATTCTGCTCGTCGCGGACGAAGTGATCGGCGGCTTCGGCCGTACCGGCGAATGGTTCGCCCATCAGCACTTCGGCTTCGAACCGGATCTGATCACGATGGCCAAGGGGCTCACGTCGGGCTACGTGCCGATGGGCGCGGTCGGCATTCACGAGCGCGTCGCGCGGCCGATCGTCGACAACGGCGAATTCAATCACGGGCTCACGTATTCGGGGCATCCGGTGGCCGCGGCGGTGGCGGTCGCGAACCTCAAGCTGCTGCGCGACGAGGGCATCGTCGAGCGCGTGAAGCGGCATACGGGGCCGTATTTTCAGCGTCGGCTGCGCGAGGCGCTCGCCGACCATCCGATCGTCGGCGAGATCGCAGGCGCGGGGCTCGTCGCCGGCGTCCAGCTCGCGCGCGATCGAGAACGGCGCGTGCGGTTCGACGCCGCGATCGATGTCGGCACGATCTGCCGCGACTTCTGCTTCAGCGGCAACCTGATCATGCGCGCGACCGGCGACCGCATGCTGCTATCGCCGCCGCTCGTGATTCGCGACGACGAGATCGACGCGCTCGTCGACAGCGCGAAGCGAGCATTCGATGCGACGGCGGAGCGGGTGCGGCGGAGCGCGTGAGCGTTGCGTCGGCGCCGTTAGGCGCGCGCGAAACGCTGTTCTTCGAACGCGATGATGCGGGCGACGGAATCGGTGACGGTCAGCGCGCCGGTTTCGATCACGAGATCGGGTGAGACCGGCACTTCGTACGGATCGGAGATGCCTGTGAACTGCGGCGTCTGGCCCGTCGTCGCCTTTGCGTAGAGGCGCTTCGGATCGCGCGCGGAGCAGGTTGCGATGTCGGTTTTCAGATAGATTTCGACGAAGCGATCGTCGCCGACGATCTCTCGCGCGCGCTGGCGGTCGGCCGCATACGGCGAGATCAGCGCGACGACCGCGGTGATGCCCTGACTGTTCAGCAGCTTGGCGATTTCGGCGGTGCGCCGGCAGTTCTCGGAGCGGTCCTCGCGCCTGAAGCCCAGGTCGGGCGAGACGCCGGAGCGCAGTTCGTCGCCGTCGAGAATGCAGACCGGGATCCGGCGTTCACGAAGATGCGCGGCGACGCGTTGCGAGAGCGTCGATTTGCCGGCGCCGCTGAGGCCGGTGAGCCACAGGGTATGGGAGTGGTACGAGGTCATCGTGACTGGAATGGGGACGGCGCGGTAACCAGCGTCGATTCATGGATCGACATTGTTGGCGGCCGATTCTAATCGACCATTATCAATGCGGCATTACGAATTAGTTACGGTTCGTTACAACAATGTCCGCATCGGTCGGGAGTGGAGTGAACGAGCGCAGGGGGGGCGATACCGCGGGCGGAGCGCGCGTGCGCGCCGCAAAAACGAAAAGGGCCTGCGTCGTGAAACGCAGGCCCTCGAATTCTTTGGTGGGCGGTACTGGGATCGAACCAGTGACCCCTGCCGTGTGAAGGCAGTGCTCTACCGCTGAGCTAACCGCCCAAAGAAGCTGAAATTATGTCAGAGCTTTTTGGGTTCGTAAAGCCCTTTCTGCAAATTTTTTTGAGCGCATGCGCGGGGCAGGCCGAGGTCCGGCTGCGACGCTCGTTTTCGAACAGTTCCACACGCCGAACGCGCCGTCGCCACGCCGCGGCCGGCATCATCAGCGCGCGCGTGCCGGGAGCGCATCGATCGACGCGCGCACATATTCGGCGAAGCGCAGCGCGACCGGCTCCGCGCTGCCGCTGCGTTTCAGCTCGAGCGTGCGCGATTCGAGCGACGCGTCCTTCAGCGGCCGGAACGCGAGCCGCTCGCTGTTCGCCTGCTGCAGTACGCGCGGCACGAGCGCAATGCCCATGCCGAACTCGATCATCGACAGGATCGTCTGCCACAGCCGCGCCTCGTGGCGAATCACCGGGCTGAACCCGGCGTTCACGCACTGCGCGATGATCAGATCGTGATAGTGCGGTGCGGCGTCGCGCGGAAACAGGATGAACGGTTCCGCGGCGAGTGCCGCGAGCGCGATCTTTCTGCGCCGCGCGAACGGATGTGCGGCCGGCAGGCAGCAGACGAACGGCTCCGCATAGACGGGCGCCGATTCGACCTCGGGCGGAAAGCGGCCCCAGTGCGCATAGCCGAGGTCGATCTGGCCGCGCTGCACGGCCTGCACTTGCGCCTGCGTGTTCATCTCGCTCAGGACGATCTCGACGCCGGGGTAATCGGCCTCGAAGCGACGTACCGCATCGGGCAGCCCGCGATAGAGCATAGAGTGGACGAAGCCGATCCGCAGCCGGCCCGCGAGACCGGATGCGGACCGCACCGTCAGCCGTTCCGCTTCGGCGGCCTGCAGCAGCAGCCGGCGCGCTTCGCCGAGCAGCACTTCGCCCGCGTTGGTCAGCGCGACGGCCTTGTTCGTGCGCGACAGCAGCTGCACGCCGAGCGTCTCCTCGAACTTGCGGATGTCGAAACTCAGCGCCGGCTGCGAGATGAACAGGCGCTTCGCCGCGCGTCCGAAATGCAGTTCCTCGGCGACCGCCACGAAGTAGCGCAACTGCCTCAGTTCCATCGTGTGTCCTCCTCGTCCGCGCGTCGATAAGCGATATCTATCGTACCGAATAAATCCTGTATTGGACGCTTATCGACCGCAGGCCTACGCTGTCCGACACGCCTGATACGGCCGCGCCGCGATTGCCGGCCGAACAACCGCGCCGGGCAACCGCCCGGCACGAGACCGGCTCGCGCGACACGCCGCGACGCGGGCGCACATCGGAGACGCACATGAACGACACAGCGCACACGCCGGCCGCCGGCGCGTCCAATATCCCCGACAGCCGGGGCCTCAACTTCTTTTCCGTCGATCCCGATCTCGGCGCGTTGCTGAGGCTGCATCTCGGCGATGCGCACTACACCGAACTCGAACCGCAGCTTCGCGCGCTCGGCGCGCGCGTGTCGGGCGAACTCGATGAATGGGCATCGCGCGCGGATAAGCATCCGCCGGTGCTCGAGCATCGCAATCGGCGCGGCGAGGCCGTGCAGCGGATCGACAAGGATCCGGCGTACGTCGCGCTCGAACGCGTCGCGTATTCGGAGCTCGGGCTCGCGGCGCTCAGCCATCAGCCGGACGCCGCGCCGCCGCTCGTCAAGTACGCGCTGACCTTTCTGTTCGTGCAGGCGGAATTCGGACTGTGCTGCCCGGTCAGCATGACCGACTCGCTGACGCGCACGCTGCGCCGCTTCGGCGATCGTGAACTGGTGGCGCGCTATCTGCCGATGCTCGCGTCGCGCGACTTCGACACGCTGTACCAGGGCGCGATGTTCATGACGGAGCAGGCGGCCGGCTCGGACGTCGGCCGGATCGCGACGCGCGCCGCACGCGACACCGACGCGCACGGCGACACCGTGTGGCGGCTATACGGCGACAAATGGTTCTGCTCGAACGCGGACGCCGATCTCGCGATGGTGCTCGCGCGCCCCGACGGCGCGCCGGACGGCATTCACGGGCTCGCCTTGTTCCTGCTGCCTAAGACGCTAGCGGACGGCACGCGCAATCATTACCGGATCGTGCGGCTCAAGGACAAGCTCGGCAGCCGTTCGATGGCGAGCGGCGAGATCGTGCTCGACGGTGCGCATGCGTATCTGATCGGCGAAATCGGGCGCGGCTTTCACCAGATGGCGGACATGATCAACATGTCGCGACTGTCGAACGGCGTGCGCGCGGCCGGGCTGATGCGACGCGCGATGAACGAGGCGCTGCACGTGGCCGCGCATCGCGAAGCGTTCGGCCGCAAGCTGATCGACATGCCGCTGATGCAGCGTCAGCTGATGAAGATGCTGCTGCCGGCCGAGGCCGCGCGCACGATGTTCATGCAGATCGCGCTGCTGCTGCCGCAGGCCGATGCAGGCGACGAGCAGGCGGCGCGCTGCGTGCGGATCCTGACGCCGCTGATCAAGTTCCGCGCGTGTCGCGATGCGCGGCGCGTGACGGGCGATGCGATGGAGGTGCGCGGCGGCACCGGCTACATCGAGGAGTGGAGCGATGCGCGGCTCGTGCGCGACGCCCATCTCGGCTCGATCTGGGAAGGCACGAGCAATATCGTCGCGCTCGACGTCGCGCGCGCCGCGCGGCGCGAGCAGGCGCTCGACGCGTTGCGCACGTTCCTCGGCGACCGGCTAGGCGCGGCGCCGCTGCCGGACGCGAGCCGCGCCGCGCTGCGGCGCATTCTGGCGCGCGCTTGCGACGGGCTCGCGCGCGTCGCGGCCGACGGCGACGACGCGTGCGTGCGGCAGGCGGCTTCCGCGCTGTACTACGCGAGCGCGGTCGTGCTGATGGCGTGCGAAGGCGCGCGGCTCGCGCCCGATTACCGCCGTCTCGCGCTCGCGCATCTGCTCGTGCGCCACAAGCTGCTGCCCGTCGATCCGCTCGCACCGGCGTCGCGCGACGACGAAGCCGCGGCGTTCGACACCTTGCTGCGTGGCGCGCCGGTGTCGCTCGACGTCGCGCTCGACCTGCTGCCGGAGGTCGAGCGATGAACGCTTCGCGTGGCGCACTGGACGGCCTCAAGGTCGTCGACCTGAGCCGCGTGCTCGGCGGCCCGTACTGCACGCAGGCACTCGCCGACCACGGTGCGACGGTCATCAAGATCGAACCGCCCGCCGGCGACGAGACGCGCGGCTGGGGGCCGCCGTTCGCGGGCGACACCGCGTGGTACTTCTTGGGCGTGAACCGCAACAAGGAAGGGCTCGCGCTCGACCTGTCGCGCGACCAAGGGCGCGCGATCCTCTGGCGGCTGTTGGAGGACGCCGACGTGCTGGTCGAGAACTTCAAGCCTGGTACGCTCGCGCGCTGGGGGATGGACTATACGCGCGACCTGCAGCCGCGTTTCCCGAGGCTGATCCACTGTGCAGTGACGGGTTTCGGCGCCGACGGCCCGCTTGGCGGCTTGCCGGGCTACGACGCGGTGATCCAGGCGATGGCGGGGTTGATGAGCGTGAACGGCGAGCGCGACGGCGACGCGACGCGCATCGGCCTGCCGATCGTCGACATGGTGACGGGACTCAACGCGCTGGCCGGCATCCTGCTTGCGCTCGCCGAGCGCGAGAAGAGCGGGCGCGGTCAGTCGGTCGACATCGCGCTGTACGACTGCGGCGTGTCGCTGCTGCATCCGCATTTGCCGAACTTCTTCGGCTCGGCGCGCGTGCCCGAGCGCAGCGGCAACGCGCATCCGAACATCGCGCCGTACGACAGCTACCGGACGGCGACCGTCCCAATCTTTCTTGCGGTTGGCAACGATCGGCAGTTCGCGCGGCTCGTTGGGCATCTCGGCGTGCCGGCGCTGGCTGACGATCCGCGCTTCGTCGACAACCGCAGCCGCTGCGCGCACCGCGCGGAATTGAAGGCCGCGCTGGAGGCGCGGCTCGCCGCGCATGCGTGCGAACCGCTCGCGCGCGACCTGATGGCCGCGGGCGTGCCGTGCGGGCCCGTGCGTACGGTCGCCGACGTCGCGCGCGATCCGCATGCGCTGCACCGCCACCTGTTCGTCGAGATCGGCGCGTATCGCGGCACCGCCTCGCCGGTGAAGCTCTCGCGTACGCCGGCCACCTATCGGCGGCCGCCGCCCGCACTCGGCAGCGATACGCGCGCGGTACTCGATCGGCTGGGCGTCGACCCGGCGCTGCAGCAGCAACTGTTCGATGCCGGCGTGCTAAAGGACGCGTCCGGTGAGCAAGCGGCCAGCGGCGAGGTTTGCGCCGAACGCGCCGCCGGGAGCGAACCGCACGGCTGACGAGCCGCCGCCGGCCGGCGGCGATCCCGGCCGCACGGACGGCGCGCCGCATCGCGCCGCCGACAACAAACATGGAGACATCGATGAACGGTCCGCACACCCAACCCGCATTGCCCGCGAAGCCCGGCCGCGCCGCGTTCGCGGCCTTCGTCGGCACGACGATCGAGTGGTACGACTTCTATATCTACGGCACGGCCGCCGCGCTCGTGTTCGGCAAAGTGTTCTTTTCGAGCGACATGGACGCGGGCGTCGCGACGCTGCTCGCGTTCGTCACGTTCTGGGCCGGCTTCGCCGCTCGGCCGCTCGGCGGCATCGTGTTCGGCCATCTCGGCGACCGCGTCGGCCGCAAGACCGCGCTCGTCATCACGCTCGTGATGATGGGGCTCGCGACGACCGGCATCGGCCTGCTGCCGACCTACGCGCAGATCGGCGTATGGGCGCCGGCGGGCCTCGTCGTGCTGCGCGTGCTGCAGGGCATCGCGGTCGGTGGCGAGTGGGGCGGCGCGGTGCTGATCGCGAGCGAGAACGCGCCAAAGCACAAGAGCATCCTCTACGCGGCATTCGCGCAGCAGGGCTCGCCGACCGGCAACCTGCTCGCGACGGGCGCGTTCTTCGCGCTGAGCGCGATGCCGACGCCCGATTTCCTGATGTGGGGCTGGCGCATTCCGTTCCTGCTGTCGGCGGTGCTCGTGATCGTCGGGATGGTGATCCGGCTGAAGCTCGAGGAGTCGGTCGACATGCAGCGCGTGCTCGCGCGCAAGCGCACCGTGAAGCTGCCGCTGCGCGAGGTCGTACGCGACCACTGGGTCGTCGTGCTGCTCGCGGCCGGCACGCTGCCGGTGATCAACGTCACGTATTTCCGCAGCACGTTCGCGCTGTCGTGGGCGACGAAGGAACTCGGCTACGCGCAGGGCACGTTCCTCGGCATCCTCTCGATGTCGCTCGTCGTGCAGTTCTTGATGCAGCCGGTCGGCGCGTGGTTCGTGTCGAAGGTCGACATGCGCCGCGCGATGTGCTGGATCCTGATTCCGGAAATCGTGCTGATGCCGCTGATGTTCCACGCGGTCGGCACCGGTTCGTACTGGGTCGCGGTCGCGGGGATGTGCATCTCGACGATTCCGTCCGCGATGTTCTACGGGGCGGTCGGCGGGGTGCTCGCACGCGTGTTTCCGGCCAATGTCCGCTATACGGGGCTGTCGCTCGCGTATCAGTTGAGTGCGCTCGTCGTCGGCGGCGGCACGCCGGTGCTCGCGCAGGCGATCCTGAATTCGACCGGCAGCATCGTCGGCGTCGCGATCGCGTCGGGCATCTACGCGCTCGTGTCGCTCGTCTGCATGATCGCGCTGCTCAATCGCACCGGCCATCGCGCGGACGCGTTGTCGAGCGCCGAGCGTAGCGATGCGGCCGAATGGGCGGCCGAGCCGGCCGGCGACGCTGCGGCCCCGCGCGACGACGCGCGCAGGCTGAAGCCGGCCGGGGAAACCGCATGATCGCGTGCGGCACGCCAGGGTCGCCACACGCGCCGCCGCACATGCGGCCTCGCCAATGAAAAACGGCACCGTGCGATGCGCGGTGCCGCCTCGTTTTGGGCACGGGCCGCGCGCTGTGCCGCGGCCCCGCCTGTCGCACGTCAGCCTTCGGTGGGCGGCACGTAGCCGGACGCCTGATCCGCGCCTTCGCCGAAGAAGTACTTCTCGGTCTGCTTCATCAGATACTGGCGCGCGCGCGGGTCGGCCATGTTCAGACGGTTTTCGTTGATGAGCATCGTCTGCTGCTTGAGCCAGCCCTGCCAGGCCTCCTTCGAGACGTTCTCGTAAATGCGCTTGCCGAGTTCGCCCGGCAGCGGCGGGAAATCGAGGCCTTCGGCTTCCTTGCCGAGCTTCGCGCATTGAATCATTCGAGCCATCGTGTACTTCTCCTGTAATCGGTCTGGGGGAGGGCAGGCGTGCCTGCGCTCAGAGCTGCTTCATCAGCACGAGCGACTTGCGCTGCCAGTTATAGAGTTTGCGGCGGTCTTCCGGCAGGTCGTCGACCGTCGCCTTGACGAAGCCGCGCTTCAGGAACCAGTGCTCGGTGCGCGTCGTGAGCACGAAGATGTGCGTGAGGCCGCGTGCACGCGCACGCTGCTCGATGCGCTTGAGCAGACGCTCGCCGTCGCCCGAGCCCTGCGCTTCCGGCGCGACCGTCAGGCACGCCATTTCGCCGATCTTCTCCTGCTGGTACGGATACAGCGCCGCGCAGCCGAACAGCACGCCGTCGTGCTCGATCACCGAGAAATGATCGATGTCGCGTTCGATCTGGTGGCGGCCGCGCCGCACCAGCGTGCCGTCCGCCTCGAGCGGCTCGATCAGCGACAGGATGCCGCCGACGTCGTCCGGCGTCGCCTCGCGCAGGCTCTCGAGGTTCTCGTACGAGATCATCGTGCCGACGCCGTCGTGCAGGAACAGCTCGAGCAGCATGCTGCCGTCGAGCGATTGCGGGATCAGGTGCGCGCGCGTGACGCCGCCGCGGCACGCGCGAATCGAATGCTTGAGAAAGAAGGCGTCGTCGCCCTGGATGTTGCCCGAGTCGAGCAGTTCGGCCGCCGCGTCGAGCGACATTTCGCGGATCAGCTCGCCCGCGTCGTCGACGATGCCCGGGCCGTCCGTCAGGAAGATGATCTTGTCCGCGCGCAGCGCGATCGCGGCGGCCGACGCGACGTCTTCCATCGACAGGTTGAACGCCTCGCCCGTCGGCGAGAAGCCGAGCGGCGACAGCAGCACGAGCTTGCGGCTCGCGAGCGAATGGCGGATCGACTCCGCGTCGATCTTGCGCACGATACCCGTGTGCGCGAAATCGACGCCGTCGAGAATGCCGACCGGCCGTGCGGTGACGAAGTTGCCCGACACGACGCTGATGTGCGCATGCGCCATCGGCGAGTTCGGCAGACCCTGGCTGATCGCGGCCTCGATGTCGAGGCGCACTTCGCCGGCCGCTTCCTTCGCCGATTCGAGTGCGCGCGCATCGGTGATCCGCAGCCCGTGCGAAAACTCCGATTCGACGCCGTGCAGGTTCAGCTGCTCCTCGACCTGCGGCCGCGAGCCGTGCACGAGCACGATCTGGATGCCCATCGCCTGCAGCAGCGCGATGTCGGACACGAGCGCGTTCAGCAGCCCCTGCTGCACCACCTCGCCGCCGAACCCCACGACGAACGTGTTGTTGCGGAACTTGTGGATATAGGGCGCGACGGAACGCATCCAGTCGACGAACTGCGCGTGCCTGAGGGCCGAATCGTCGGCGGCCGGCAGGTTCGCGTCGGCGGTCTGCGCCGGGGGGAGGTCGGTTTGGGAATTCATGGGCGGGATTATAATGCGCCCCCATGTCGAATGTACCTAAAAGTCCCGCGGCGACGCGGGCAAAAGCGCCGTCGGCCCGGCACCCGGATGGTGCGGCCGACGCGCGCGGGCAACAGGGCCAGCCGCCGCGCCGGCAGCAGGACGAGCAGGCCGGCAAGCCGCCGCGCGCCGCGCAACCGCAGGACGCGCGCGCACCGCGCCGCGAACGGCCGCCGCGTGCGGCGGTCGCACCGAATCCCGTTCCGCCGATCACCTACCCGGAAAGCCTGCCCGTCTCGGGCCGGCGCGAAGAGATTGCGCGCGCGATCGCCGCGCATCAGGTCGTGATCGTCAGCGGCGAAACGGGCTCGGGCAAGACCACGCAGCTGCCGAAGATCTGCCTGGAACTGGGCCGCGGGCTCGGCGCGGGCGGCACCGGACTGATCGGCCATACGCAGCCGCGCCGGCTCGCCGCATCGTCGACCGGCCGCCGGATCGCCGAGGAACTCGGCACGCCGTTCGGCGAAGTGGTCGGCTACAAGGTGCGCTTCACCGACAATCTCGCGCCGGGCGCGTCCGTGAAGCTGATGACGGACGGCATCCTGCTCGCCGAGACGCAGACCGATCCGCTGCTGAAGGCGTACGACACGCTGATCATCGACGAGGCGCACGAACGCAGCCTGAACATCGATTTCCTGCTCGGCTATCTGAAGGAGATCCTGCCGAAGCGGCCGGACCTGAAACTGATCGTCACGTCCGCGACGATCGACGCCGATCGCTTCGCGCGCCATTTCGGCAGCGACGCGCACCCGGCGCCCGTGATCGAGGTCAGCGGGCGGCTGTATCCGGTCGAGGTGCGCTACCGCCCGGTGGCCGAGGATCGGCCGGCCGTCAAGCATGCGGAAGGCACCGCGAGCCGGGACCGTGCGAAGACCGCGCGCGAGGCCGAGCGCGACCTGATGGACGCGATCGTCGACGCGGTCGACGAGCTGTGCCGCGAAGGCCCCGGCGACGTGCTCGTGTTCCTGCCCGGCGAGCGCGAGATCCGCGAGGCGGCCGAGGCGCTGCGCAAGCATCATCCGCCGCATACCGAGATCCTGCCGCTATTCGCGCGGCTGTCGGCGGCCGATCAGGACAAGGTCTTCAAGCCGTCGAACGCGCGCCGGATCGTGCTCGCGACGAACGTCGCGGAGACCTCGCTGACGGTGCCCGGCATCCGCTACGTCGTCGACACGGGCCTCGCGCGCGTGAAGCGCTATTCGTACCGGAACAAGGTCGAGCAGCTGCAGGTCGAGCCGATCTCGCAGGCGGCCGCGAACCAGCGCGCGGGCCGCTGCGGCCGCGTCGCGGACGGCATCTGCATCCGCCTGTACGACGAAAGCGACTTCCAGGCGCGCGCGCGCTTTACCGATCCGGAGATCCTGCGCTCGTCGCTCGCCTCGGTGATCCTGCGGATGAAGTCGCTGCATCTGACGGCGATCGAGTCGTTCCCGTTCCTCGAGCCGCCGCCCGGGCGCGCGATCGCGGACGGCTATCAGCTACTGAACGAACTCGGCGCGGTCGACGACGACAACGCGCTGACGCCGCTCGGCCGCGAACTCGCACGGCTGCCGCTCGATCCGCGCGTCGGCCGGATGATCCTGGCCGCACGCGACCAGCAGTCGCTGCGCGAGGTGCTGATCATCGCGAGCGCGCTGTCCGTGCAAGACCCGCGCGACCGTCCGATCGACGCGCAAGAGCAGGCCGATCAGGCGCATCGGCGCTTTGCCGACGAGCGCTCGGAATTCCTGCAGTGGCTGAAGATCTGGTCGTGGTTCGAGGAAGCGGTCGCGCACAAGAAGTCGAACCGCCAGCTCGTCGACGCATGCCGGCAGAACTTCCTGTCGCATCTGCGGCTGCGCGAATGGCGCGACGTGCACTCGCAGCTGCTGACGGTCGTGCGCGAACACGGCTGGCGACTCAACGAATCGGAGGCGACGTACGAGCAGGTGCATCTGGCCCTGTTGACGGGCCTGCTCGGCAACCTCGGCCTGAAGGCCGACGACGATCCGCACTATCTCGGTGCGCGCGGGATCAAGTTCTACCTGTGGCCGGGTTCCGCGCTCGCGAAGAAGGCCGGCCGCTGGGTGATGGCGGCGGAACTCGTCGAGACGAGCCGGCTGTACGCGCGCTGCCTCGCGAAGATCGAGCCCGAATGGGTCGAGAAGGTCGGCGCGCATCTGCTGAAGAAATCGCTGTCGGAGCCGCACTGGGAGAAGCGGCCGGCGCAGGTCAGCGCGTTCGAGCGCGCGACGCTCTACGGGCTGCCGATCTACCATCGGCGACGCGTCGCGTTCGGCAGGCAGGACCCGGCACGCGCGCGCGAGCTGTTCATTCGCGGCGCGCTCGTCGACGGCGAGTTCGACACGAAGCTGCCGTTCTTCGCGCACAACCGCAAGTTGCTCGCCGACATCGAGCAGCTCGAGCACAAGTCGCGCCGACAGGACGTGCTGGTCGACGACGAGCTGATCTATGCGTTCTACGACCACGCGATTCCGGCGGGCATCCATACGGGCGCCGCGTTCGAGCGCTGGTATCGCGACGAAGTGAAAAAGAGCGGCCAGCCGGACGACAAGCTGCGCCTGCTGTACCTGTCGCGCGACGACCTGATGCGTCACGAGGCGGCCGGCGTGACGACCGAGCTGTTCCCGAAGCGCGCGACGATGGCGGGCGTCGAGATGGCGCTGACCTACCATTTCGAGCCGGGCTCGCCGCGCGACGGCGTGACGCTCGCGGTGCCGCTGTACGCACTGAACCAGGTCGATGCGCGCCGCTGCGAGTGGCTGGTGCCGGGAATGCTGAAGGAGAAGGTGCAGCTGCTGCTGAAATCGCTGCCGCAGAAGCTGCGCCGGCATTGCGTGCCGCTGCCCGACTACGCGGCCGGCTTCGTCGAACGCACGGGCCGCGAGCGCTTCGGCGCGGGCGGTCTCGTCGAAGCGCTGATCGCCGACGTGCGCGAGCAGACGCAGGTCGCGATGAAAGCGGCCGACTTCAAGCTCGAGACGTTGCCCGCGCACCTGTTCATGAACTTCAAGGTGATCGACGAGCACGGCCGCCAGCTCGCGATGGGGCGCAATCTCGCGCAGCTTCGACAGGAACTCGGCGCGCAGGCGCAGCAGCAGTTCCAGAAGATCGCGGCGGCGTCGACGCTCGCGGTCGGCGCCGATGCCGACGGCGGCACCGCGCCGGCCGCGTCGGGCGAGCCTGCCCGCAAGGACGGCCGCGGCGCGAAGGGCGGCAAGGCCGTCGCACCGCAGACGCTCGCCGCGCCCGAGCCGGGCGCGACCGCACTGTACGAGAACCTGACGACGTGGAACTTCGGCAAGCTGCCCGAACTGCTGGAGATCCGGCGGCGCGGCCAGACGCTGTACGGCTATCCGGCGCTCGTCGATCGCGGCACGCACTGCGACGTCGAGGTGTTCGATTCGCCCGAGGAAGCCGCGCGGATCCACCGTGCGGGGCTGCGCCGGCTGTTCGCGCTGCAGCTGAAGGAGCCGATCAAGTATCTCGAGAAGAACCTGCCGGGCCTGCGCGAGATGGCGATGCAGTACATGTCGCTCGGCACGCAGGACGAGCTGCGCGATCAGCTGATCGATACGGCGCTCGATCGCGCGTGCCTGCAGGACCCGCTGCCGGACGACGACGCCAGCTTTCATGCGCGGCGCGACGAAGGTCGCAGCCGGCTGAACCTGCTCGCGCAGGAAATCGCGCGGCTCGTCGGGCAGATCCTCACCGAATACGCGGGCGTCGTGAAGAAGCTCGCGCAGGCGAAGCCGTTCGCGCAGGCGCACGCGGACCTGCAGCAGCAGCTGTCGGCGCTGATCGGCAAGCGCTTCGTGATCGACACGCCTTACGCGCAGCTCGTGCATTTCCCGCGCTACCTGAAGGGCATCGCACTGCGGATCGACAAGCTGAAGGCCGATCCGGCCCGCGACGCGAAGCAGCTCGGCGAGCTGCAGCCGCTCGTCCAGCAGTACCAGCGCGCGGTGTCGCAGCGCGGCGGCGTCGTCGACCCGCGGCTCGCCGAGTTCCGTTGGCTGCTCGAGGAATTGCGCATTTCGCTGTTTGCGCAGGAACTGCGCACGCCGATGCCGGTCTCTGTCAAGCGGCTGTACAAGGTCTGGGAATCGATGCAGCGCTAGCGCGGCAGCGTTTCCGGCGCGATACCGTCGGCGCGGTCGGCCGTATCGCGCGGCGCGCGCCGGCGCGGCTGCGGCGGCGTGCGTCGAAGTGGCGCAATAAGACCGGGCGCCGGTCAACCGGCCGGGCCGGTCGGCCGTTTTACAATGACGGTTGTCCCACGACGTGAGTCTTCATGCGCAATTTCCTTTCCCTCGGCCGCACGCTCGCGCTGGCCGCCGCCGTGCTGGCGCCCGCCGCGCACGCGAATAACGTGATCGTCCTCAATTCGGCCGAAGCCACGCTTTCCCTGATCGATCAGCAGACCCGCGAAGTCGTCGGCACGATGCCGACCGGCAAGGAACCGCACCATCTGATGGCGTCGCCCGACAATTCGTCGCTGATCGTCGCAAATTCGGTCTCGAACAGCCTGATGTTCCTCGATCCGAAGACGGGCAAGCTGCAGCGTACCGTCGAGGGCATCGACGATCCGTACCAGCTCGGCTTCTCGCCCGACCGCAAGTGGTTCGCGGCGGCTGGCCTGCGGCTCGACCGCGTCGATATCTACACGTATGACGGCCGCGACCTGCATCTCGCGAAGCGCGTGCCGCTCGCGGTGATGCCGAGCCACCTCGCGTTTACGAAGGACAGCAAGACGCTGCTCGTGTCGCTGCAGGTGTCCGGCGAGATCGCGGCGATCGATCTGCCGACGCAGACGGTCAAGTGGAAGATGAAGGTCGGCAAGGTGCCGGCCGGGCTCTGGCTGACGCCCGACGACAAGTACCTGCTCGTCGGCATGACGGGCGCCGACTACGTCGCGGTCGTCGACTGGCGCAACCAGAAGGTCGTCAAGCAGATCTACACGGGCAAGGGCGCGCACAACTTCCGCTCGCTCGCCGACGGCACGCACGTCGCGGTCACGAACCGCGTCGCGAATACGATCAGCATCATCGACGAGAACACGCTGACCAACGTCGGCGACATCACGGGGCTGCTGCCGGGCCCGGACGACATGGAACTGTCGGCCGACAAGAAGACGCTGTGGGTGACGTTCCGCTTCGCGAAGAAGGTCGGGATCATCGATCTCGCGTCGCGCAAGCTCGTGCAGACGATCGCGGTCGGCCGCTCGCCGCACGGCATCTACTTTTACGACCGTGCGCCGTGGAAGGCGGCGAACGGCGCGTGACGGACGGGGGCGGAACATGCTGCATCTGATCGACGCGTTCGTCTCGGACATCCAGACCTGGCTGTACGTCGACGTCGTGCAGCCGCTCCTCTTCAAGTTCAACCTGATGGACTATGACGAGGACACCTACGACGCGCTGTACTGGGTGATCATCGGCGCGCTGCAGATGGTGCTGATGTTCGTGCTGCTGCGCCCGCTCGAGGCGCTGCGGCCGGTCGAGCGGTGGAAGGACCGCAAGGCGGTGCGCGTCGACGTGATCTATACGGCGATCGCGAAGCTCGGCATCTATTCGCTGTTTTTCTTCTTCGCGCTGCAGCCGCTGTTCGACCGCTTCCAGGCCTGGCTGCGACTGCACGGCATCGCGAACTTCAATCTCGACTATCTGTGGCCGGGCGTCACATCGCAGCCGATCGTCGCGTTCGCGATCTACCTCGTCGTGCTCGACTTCGCCGGCTACTGGTATCACCGCTGGCAGCACAAGTTCGGCGTCTGGTGGGAGCTGCACGCGGTGCACCACAGCCAGCGGCAGATGTCGCTGTGGTGCGACGATCGCAACCACCTGCTCGACGACGTGATCCAGTCGTGCTTCTTCGCGGCGATCGCGCTCGTGATCGGCGTGACGCCGTCGCAGTTCGTCGTGCTCACGGCCGTCACGAACTTCCTGCAGAGCATTCAGCACACGAATGCGCGCCTGTCGTACGGCCGGCTCGGCGAGCGGCTGCTCGTCAGCCCGACCTTCCATCGCCGTCATCACGCGGTCGGCTACGGGCACGAAGGCACGAAGTACGGCTGCAACTTCGGCGTACTGTTTCCGTGGTGGGACATGATGTTCGGCACGGCGTCGTGGAATCGCACGGTCGAGCCGACCGGCATCCGCGAACAGGTCGAAGGCGTGTCGTACGGCGACGGCTTCTGGGCGCAGCACGGCCTCGCGTTCGCGCGGATCTTCCGTCGCCTGTTCCCCGCCAAGCGCGGCGCCGCGTCGTCGGCCTGATCGGCCCGTCCCGCGTGCATCGCCCGCTCGCACGGCCCGCCTGCGCTTTGGCGCATGCGGGCCGTGTGGTTTATCCTTTCCCCGTTTTTCTTCGTCGATACAGGCTCGCATGAACGACTTGCTGCGCTCCTTCGTCCGCGCACTGGCGAGCGCGTTGCACCCGCGCATGCTGTGGCTCACCCTGATGCCGTTCGTCGTATCGGCGCTGCTATGGGGCGTCGTGCTCTGGTTCTCGTGGCAGACGCTCGTCGACGCCGCGCGCGGCGCGCTCGACGGCTTCGTGCTGACCGCCGCGCTGTACCGCGCATTCGACGCGATCGGGATGTCGCAGCTGCATGCGGTCGTTGCGCCGTTCGTCGTCGTGTCGCTCGCGATTCCGCTGATCGTGCTGACCGTGCTGCTGCTGATCGCGTCGATCTCGATGCCGGTCGTCGTCAAGCATCTGTCGAACCGGCAGTTCGCCGCGCTGGAGGCGAAGCGCGGCGGCACCTTCGTCGGCAGCGTGTTCAATTCGCTGGGCGCGGCGATCGTCGGCGTCGTGCTGCTGATCGTCACGATCCCGCTGTGGCTGATCCCGCCGTTCTTCGCGCTGCTGCCACCGGTGATCTGGGGCTGGCTCACGTACCGCGTGATGACCTACGACGCGCTCGCGCTGCATGCAAGCCGCGACGAGCGCCGCGCGCTCGTGCGGCGCCATCGCTGGCCGCTGATCGGCATCGGCATCGCGACCGGGCTGCTCGGCACCGTTCCGACCTTCGTGTGGGTATCGTCGGTCTGGATGATGGTGCTGTTTCCGTTCGTCGCGGCGGCGATGATCTGGGTTTACGCTTTCATTCTCGTCTTCTCCGCGCTGTGGTTCGGGCACTACTGCCTGCGCGCGCTCGAAGACCTGCGCGCGGCATCGCGCGCGACCACCATCGACATGGGGCACGCATGAGCATCGGCATCATCATCATCGGCGACGAAATCCTCTCCGGCCGCCGGCAGGACAAGCATCTCGCGAAGGTCATCGAGCTGCTCGGCGCGCGCGGCCTTGCGCTCGACTGGGCCGAATACGTCGGCGACGATCCGGCGCGCATCACCGCGACGCTCAAGCGCGCGATCGCCTCGGGCGACATCGTGTTCTCGACGGGCGGCATCGGCGCGACGCCGGACGACCATACGCGCCAGTGCGCGGCGGCGGCGCTCGGGGTGCCGCTCGAACTGCATCCGGAGGCGCAGGCGCTGATCGCGGAGCGGATCCGCGAAACGCATGCCGATCCCGACCGTCCGGTGGATTTCGACTCGCCGGAGAACCGCCACCGCTTCAACATGGGCGTGTTTCCGGTCGGCGCGACGATCATCCCGAACGGCTACAACCGGATTCCGGGCTTTTCGGTCGGCGATCTGCATTTCGTGCCGGGCTTTCCGGTAATGGCGTGGCCGATGATCGAATGGGTGCTCGACACGAAGTACGCGCACCTGCATCACGCGACGCCGCACGAGGAGCGCTCGCTGTACGTGTTCGAGCTGCCGGAATCGACGCTGACGCCGCTGATGGAGAAGATCGAGCGCGACTTTCCCGGCGTGCGCGTGTTCAGCCTGCCGAGCGTCGGCGACGCGGAGCGCGGCGGCATCTATGCGCGCCGCCATATCGACCTCGGCGTCAAGGGCGAGCCCGAAGCGGTCGCGGCCGCGTTCGTGAAATTGCGCGAAGGCGTGCATCTGCTCGGCGGCGACATCGTCGAGCCGGCCGCCGCGCCGCGCGCGTAATCGCGGCGGCCGGCACGCGGGCCAGCCAGGGGCGTAGGGTGGCGTCGGGCCGCGCAGGGTGGCCCGTCATCGGCATGTCATCGCGCGGCTCGACGATGACGCGACCGGCAGCGGCGTGCGGTCAGGCGCCGATCCAGGGCAGCTTGCGGAAGCACCAGCCGTCGACCGTCTTGCGATGGCCTTCGGCGTCCTTCGCGCCTTCGAAGCCTTCGAGCAGATCGAAGGCCTTGCGGAAGCCGGCCTGCGCGGCGGCGACCGCGGCCAGCTTCGAGCGCGCGGCGCTGCGGCACAGGAACAGCACCGGCGTGTCGGGCGACACGGCGGCGCGCAGTTCGTCGAGGAATTCGGTGTTCGGCACGCCGCCCGGGTAGCGCGACCATTCGACGTGCAGATACTGGCCGTCGCCGACGAGCGGTCGGCCAATCCAGTCGAGCTCCGCACGCGTGCGCACGTCGACGAGGCGCGCGGACGGATCGAGCTGCAGCAGTTCGAAGGCCTCGGCCGGCAGCAGTGCGCCGGCGTAGTTGAGCGAGCCTTGCGCGCGGCGTTCGTCGGCCTTCGCGTAAAGCTGTTCGAGCGTACTCATGGCGGGAGTCTCCGTATCGGTCAAACGAGCATTCTAGCGCCGCCGCGCGGCGCGGGCGTCTCCCGGCAAGCGCCCGCGTACCGCGCACACGCGCTCACCAAAAAGGTGCAGAATGGCGCGCATGCACCAAAACGAAACGTTCGGACGCGCGTAGCGCGGCTGCTGCACTCGTACGGTGCATCGGCGCAACGCAATACGGCGGGCGACGCCCCGCAACTGCGCAGCGGCGCCCCGACGCAGCAAGCTCTCTGCGCGATTCGCATGCGAAGAGCACATGCTGGCACGGAAGCTGCTTTAAAGAATTCGGTCGAATCGGGGCGCTGCGCACGGGCCCGATCAGCTCGATAAACGAGGCGGTTCCCAGTCCGCCGGAATTGTTCAATCAGGAGAAGAGGTTATGAGTAAAACCGTCGCCGACGTCATGCAGCTCGTGAAGGACGAGGACGTCAAGTTTGTCGATTTCCGCTTCACGGATACGCGCGGCAAGGAGCAGCACGTGTCGGTGCCGGTTTCGGCGTTTGACGAAGACAAGTTCGAAAGCGGCCATGCGTTCGACGGCTCGTCGATCGCGGGCTGGAAGGGCATCGAGGCGTCGGACATGCTGCTCATGCCGGATCCGAGCGCTGCGTTCATCGACCCGTTCTACGAAGAGTCGACGCTCGTGCTGACCTGCGACGTGGTCGAGCCGGCGGACGGCAAGGGCTACGAGCGCGATCCGCGTTCGCTCGCGAAGCGCGCGGAAGCGTACCTGAAGAGCACGGGCCTGGGCGACACCGCGTACTTCGGTCCGGAGCCGGAATTCTTCATCTTCGACTCGGTCCAGTGGAACACGGACATGTCGGGCTGCTTCGTGAAGATCAACTCGGAAGAAGCACCGTGGTCGGCCGGCAAGGAATTCGAAGGCGGCAACACGGGCCACCGTCCGGGCACGAAGGGCGGCTACTTCCCGGTCGCGCCGGTCGATACGTTCCAGGACATGCGTTCGGAAATGTGCCTGCTGCTCGAACAGCTCGGCATTCCGGTCGAAGTGCACCACCACGAAGTGGCAGGCCAGGGCCAGAACGAAATCGGCACGAAGTTCTCGACGCTCGTGCAGCGCGCCGACTGGACGCAATGGTCGAAGTACATCATCCACAACGTCGCGCACTCGTACGGCAAGACGGCGACGTTCATGCCGAAGCCGGTCGTCGGCGACAACGGTTCGGGCATGCACGTTCACCAGTCGATCTGGAAGGACGGCCAGAACCTGTTCGCGGGCAACGGCTATGCCGGCCTGTCGGAATTCGCGCTGTTCTACATCGGCGGGATCATCAAGCACGCCCGCGCGCTGAACGCGATCACGAACCCGACGACGAACTCGTACAAGCGTCTGGTCCCGCACTTCGAGGCGCCGGTCAAGCTCGCGTACTCGGCACGCAACCGTTCGGCATCGATCCGCATTCCGCACGTGTCGAACCCGAAGGGCCGCCGTATCGAAACGCGCTTCCCGGATCCGATGGCGAACCCGTACCTCTGCTTCTCGGCGCTGATGATGGCCGGTCTGGACGGCGTGCAGAACAAGATCCATCCGGGCGAAGCAGCGGACAAGAACCTGTACGACCTGCCGCCGGAAGAGGATGCAAAGATCCCGACCGTCTGCGCGGGCCTCGATCAGGCGCTCGAAGCGCTCGACAAGGATCGCGAGTTCCTGACGCGCGGCGGCGTGTTCACGGACGGCATGATCGACGCGTACCTCGCGCTGAAGGAGCAGGAGCTGGCGAAGTTCCGCATGACGACGCATCCGATCGAGTTCGAGATGTACTACTCGCTGTAATCGGCGATGGCGCTTCGATTCAGCGCCGTCATGCCGATTCGTTCCCGTCGCGCGGTTTGCGGCGGGAACGGCGGAGTCTGAAAAGGGGACGGCGCCCAGCCGTCCCTTTTTTGTTCGCGACTGGACGAATCTTTGGCGCGGCAACGCGCGACACGCACGCACGATGGTTCTGAAGAATCTGATCAAGGCGAAGACGGGGCAGCCCGAGCAATTGACCGACGACGAGCGGCTTGCCCGTTCCGGCCTGCTCGCCGGGCTCGAGGCGCTGCCGACGGTCGTGCTCGTGCTCGACCGCAAGACGCTCAGGATCGCCTTCGCGAATCCGTCCGCGGAGGCGATGCTCGACATCTCGCGCCGCCAGCTCGCGCAGCGGCCGTGGGGCGAGATTTTCCCGAACGCGAACGAGCTCGCCTCGACGATCACCGCGATCGGCGAGGAGCGCTTTCACGCGACGCATCTCGACACCGTGCTCGACCGGCCCGGCCACGAGCTGCTGCACGTGCATGCGATCGTCGGCTTTCTCGAGAGCGCGCCCGATTTCGTGCTCGTCGAACTGTTCGAGAACGAGCGGCAGTCGCGCACCGATCGCGAGGAGCGCATTCACGACCTGACCGCGGTCAACAAGCAGCTGATCCGCAATCTCGCGCACGAGATCAAGAACCCGCTCGGCGGCATCCGCGGTGCCGCGCAACTGCTCGAATTCGAGCTCGGCGAGCGCGAACGCGGCGAGCTGCGCGAATACACGCAGGTGATCATCAAGGAGTCCGATCGCCTGCAGACGCTCGTCGACCGGCTGCTGGAGCCGCACCGGCATCCGCACATCGTCGGCGACGTGAACATCCACGAAGTATGCGAACGCGTGCGCGCCGTGATGCTCGCCGAATTCCCGCGCGGCCTCACGATCGTGCGCGACTACGACGTCAGTGTGCCGGACCTGCGCGGCGACAAGGAGCAGCTGATCCAGGCGCTGCTGAACATCGTGCGCAACGCGGCGCAGGCATTGCGCGAACGGATCGCGCAGGGCGACGCGAAGATCGAGCTGCGCACGCGCGTCGCGCGCAAGGTCACGATCGCGAAGCGGCTGTACCGGCTGGCACTGGACTTGCATGTGATCGACAACGGCCCCGGCATTCCGGACGAGATCCGCGACCGGATCTTCTATCCGCTCGTCTCCGGCCGCGACGACGGCAGCGGCCTCGGCCTGACGCTCGCCCAGACGTTCGTGCAGCAGCACGACGGGACGATCGAAGTCGAGAGCCGGCCGGGGCGTACCGAATTTCAGATTCTGCTGCCGCTCGACGCATGAGCGGCGACATTGCGATACACCAATATCTGACCGACCTATGAAGCCGATCTGGATAGTAGACGACGATCAATCGATCCGCTGGGTGCTCGAGAAGGCGCTCGCGCGCGACAGCTTCGCGACCAAGAGCTTTGCCAACGTGCGCGACGCGCTCGCCGCGCTCGATCACGAGACGCCGCAGGTGCTGGTATCCGACATCCGGATGCCGGGCGGGTCCGGGCTCGAGCTGCTGCAGGCCGTGCATGAGCGCCTGCCCGGGCTGCCCGTCATCATCATGACTGCGTTCTCCGATCTCGACAGCGCAGTCGCAGCCTTCCAGGGCGGCGCGTTCGAATATCTCGCGAAGCCGTTCGACGTCGACAAGGCCGTCGAGCTGATCCGCCGCGCGGTCGAAGAGAGCCTGCGCGGCGGCACGCCGCAGGACGACCGCGTCGCCGAGGCGCCCGAGATGCTCGGCCAGGCGCCCGCGATGCAGGACATGTTTCGCGCGATCGGCCGGCTGTCGCATTCGGCCGCGACCGTGCTGATCACCGGCGAATCGGGCACCGGCAAGGAGCTCGTCGCGCGTGCGCTGCACCGACATAGCCCGCGTGCGAACGGACCGTTCATCGCGCTCAACACGGCCGCGATTCCGAAGGATCTGCTCGAATCGGAACTGTTCGGCCACGAGCGCGGCGCGTTTACCGGCGCGCAGACGACGCGGCAGGGCCGCTTCGAGCAGGCCGAGAACGGCACGCTGTTTCTCGACGAAATCGGCGACATGCCGTTCGATCTGCAGACGCGGCTGCTGCGCGTGCTGTCGGACGGGCAGTTCTATCGCGTCGGCGGGCACAGCCCGCTGCGCGCGAACGTGCGCGTGATCGCCGCGACCCATCAGAACCTCGAGGCGCGCGTGCGGCAGGGGCTGTTCCGCGAAGACCTGTATCACCGGCTGAACGTGATCCGGCTGCGGCTGCCGCCGCTGCGCGAACGCAGCGAGGACATTCCGCTGCTCACACGCCATTTTCTGCAGAAGAGTGCGCGCGATCTCGGCGTCGAGCCGAAGCGCGTGTCGGACGAGGCGCTCGCGTATCTGACCTCGCTGCCGTTTCCCGGCAACGTGCGCCAGCTCGAGAACCTCGCGAACTGGCTGACCGTGATGGCGCCCGCGCAGACGGTCGAAATCAAGGATCTGCCGCCCGATCTCGTCCCGTCGGGCGCGCCGATCGCCGTATCGGCCGGCGACGGCGCGAATGCGCCCGGCAGCCACGAGGCGCCGGCCGCGCCGACGGTCGCCGCCGCGGTGCCGCTGGCATCGATGGCGGGCACGGCTGCGCCGAACGGTGCGCCTGCCGGCTACCCGATGTGGGAGCACGGGCTGCGCACCGAAGTCGCGCGACTGCTGCGCGAGAATTCGGCCGGCGTGATGGACGAACTCGCGCGCCGCTTCGAGGCGGCCGTAATTCGCGAGGCGCTCGACTTCACGCGCGGCCGCAAGGTCGAGGCCGCCGAGCGGCTCGGCATCGGCCGCAACACGATCACGCGCAAGATCCAGGAACTGCACCTGGAGCCCTGAGCCTGTATCGCGGCATGCGCGGCACCGCGCATGCCGCGATCGGACATAATCGCGCTTTGTGTTGCGCGCGCGATTCCGTCATGTCCGATTCCTTCCGCTGGCCCGCTGCGGCCGATCCCTTCCGTTTTCTCGAAGCGCTCGACAGCGCTCGCGCTCGCGCGTGGGTCGACGAACAGAACGCGCGCACGCGCGCCGCGCTGCGCGACAACGACGCGTATCGCGCGCTCGCCGCACGGCTCGCACGCGCGTATCTGCCGCGTGAACGGCCGGTCATTCCGACGCGCTGGCGCGACTGGGCCTACGACCTGTGGCAGGACGATCTGCATCCGAAGGGGCTCTGGCGTCGCGCGCGCTGGGACGACTGGCGTGCGGGCCGCGCCGAATGGGAGACGCTGCTCGACGTCGATGCGCTCGGTGCGGCCGAAGGCGAATCGTGGGTGTTCGAGCAGGACGCGATCCTGTATCCGGACGGCGATCGCGCATTGCTGTCGCTGTCGCCGGGCGGCGCGGATGCGGTCGTCGTCCGGGAATTCGATCTCGTGCTGCGGCGCTTCGTCGACGACGGCTTCACGATCGACGTGCCGGGCCATCACACGGTCGGCTGGATCGATCGCGATACGGTGTACGTGAGCTGGGATCGCGGCGACGCGCATTCGACCGCAGCCGGCTATCCGTACGACGTGCGGCGCTGGGTGCGCGGCACGCCGCTCGCAAAGGCGCCGGTCGTGTTTCGCGGCGAACCGGACGACATCAGCGCCGGTGCGTGGTTCGATCCGATCGACGGTCGTCACGCCGCGTGGCGCAGCGTCGACTTCTTCGACGCGCATACCTACCGGCTGACCGAGGCGGGCGAGTGGGCGCGCTACGACGTGCCGACGCACGTCGAGGTCGGCTTCTGGGAAGGCTGGCTCGTGCTGGAGCCGCGGCTCGACTGGGACTGCGACGGCGTGCGTCATGCGGGCGGGTCGTTGCTCGCGATCCGCGAGCGCGCGTTCCTCGAAGGTTCGCGCGCGTTCACGACGCTGTTCGAGCCGCAGCCGTCGACGTCCGCCTGCACGTGGACGCATACGCGCCACACGCTGATCGCGAGCTGGCTCGACGACGTGCACAACCGCACGCTGCTATGGGAGCCGCGGCAGTCGGCCGACGGTACGTGGACCTGGGATGCGCGGCCGCTCGATTGGCCGGGCGACGCGCAGATCGACGTCGAGCCCGTCGAGCCGACGCTGAACGACGACGTCTACGTGGACGTCGATACCTATCTCGATCCGCCCGAATGCTGGCTCGCCGATCTAGCCGACCGCGCGGCGGATGCCGCGTCGCGGCGCGTGCTGCTCGATCGTCCGCCGGTGCAGTTCGATGCGGCCGGGCTCGTCGTGCGTCGCGCGAGCGCGCTCTCGCGCGACGGCACGCGCGTGCCGTACACGCTGATCGGCCCGCGCGATGCGCTCGACGGCGCTACGCGCATCGCGCGGCCGTGCCTGCTGTCCGGCTACGGCGGCTTCGCGCTGCCGAACCTGCCCGGCTACAGCGACGCGCTCGGCATCGGCTGGCTCGAGCGCGGCGGCGTCGCGGCGTTCGCGCACATCCGCGGCGGCGGCGAATTCGGGCCGCGCTGGCACGTCGACGCACAGCGCGAACATCGCCAGCGTTCGTTCGACGATTTCATCGCGGTCGCGGAGGACCTGATCGCGACCGGCGTGACGACGGCCGCGCAGCTCGGCATCGAAGGCGGCAGCAACGGCGGGCTGCTGGTCGCCGCATGCATGGTGCAGCGCCCGGCGCTGTTCGGCGCCGTGCTGTGCCGCGTGCCGCTGCTCGATATGCGGCGCTATCCGAAGCTGCATGCGGGCGCCGCGTGGCTCGACGAATACGGCGACCCGGACGATCCCGACGAAGGGGCGGCGCTCGCCGCGTATTCGCCGTATCACCGCGTGCGCGACGGCGTCGCGTATCCGCCGCTGCTGCTGACGACGTCGACGCGCGACGACCGCGTGCATCCGGCGCACGCGCGCAAGATGGCCGCGCGCATGCAGGCGCTCGGTCATCGCAACGTGTGGTACTGGGAGAACACCGACGGCGGTCACGGCAGCGCCGACGATCTGGAGCGCGCCGAATCCGACGCGGCGGAATTCGGCTTTCTGTGGGCCCATTTCGGGCCCGCGCCCGCGCGCGGCTGAGGGCACGTGGGGCAGGAGCAGGGCAGAAGCGGCAGGGCGGCGGCGTCAGCCGAGGACCGCGACGACCGGCGTATGGTCGGACGGCTGCTCCCACGTGCGCGGCACGCGATCGACTTCGCACGACGTGCAGCTGCCCGCGAGCGCCGGCGACAGCAGGATGTGATCGATGCGCAGCCCGGCGTTGCGGCGGAACGCGAACATCCGGTAGTCCCACCACGTGAAAGTCTTCTCGGGCTGCTCGAAGCGGCGGAACGCATCGACGAAGCCGAGCTCGATCAGCTTCGCGAAGTGCGCGCGCTCCTGCGGCGACACGAGGTTCTCGCCCTCCCATTTCGCCGGATCGTGCACGTCGCGATCTTCGGGCGCGATGTTGTAGTCGCCGAGCAGCGCGAGCTTCGGGTAGCGCTGCATCTCGGCGCGCAGCCACGCGTGCAGCGCGTCGAGCCACTGCATCTTGTACAGGAATTTGTCGGAGCCGACCGCCTGACCGTTCGGGAAGTAGGCGGACACGATCCGCACGCCGTCGATCGTGACGGCGATCACGCGCTGCTGCGTGTCCTCGAAGCCCGGAATATTGCGCACGACGTCCGATTCGTCGAACGGCAGCGTGTCGCGCGCGAGAATCGCGACGCCGTTGTAGGTCTTCTGGCCGGCGAACCAGCTGCGATAGCCGGCCGCCTCGAGATCGGCGCGCGGAAATTTCTCGTCCGGCAGTTTGAGTTCCTGCAGGCACAGTACGTCGACGGCGCTTTGCGCGAGCCAGTCGAGCACGTGCTGCTTGCGGACGTTGAGCGAGTTGACGTTCCAGGTGGCGATTTTCATGAACGGGGAAGCGCGCGTGCGGATCAATGCAAAGGCCGCCATCTTACCGCGAGCACGGGGCAGGAACGCGCGAAGCGCCGCGATGCATTAAGTACGAATATGACAAAAGTGTTGACGTAAGTGCTTAGCCACCCTATAATTTATTTCTCTGACGCGGGGTGGAGCAGTCTGGCAGCTCGTCGGGCTCATAACCCGAAGGTCGTAGGTTCAAATCCTACCCCCGCAACCAAGCACACCAGACGATGTGCAGCGCAAGTGACCGATGCGCGCTTCGTCGACAGGAACCCGGCCCCGTGCCGGGTTTTTTGTTTTGGGCGTTCGTTTCGCGTCGTTGCGTCAGCGCGCGGCCCATTCGACGGCCGCCTTGGCGTGCAGTGCCGTCGTGTCGAACACCGGCAGCGGCGAATCGTCGGTGCCGATCAGCAGTGTGATTTCCGTGCAGCCGAGAATCACCGCCTGCGCGCCGCGTTGCGCGAGCGATTCGATGATCCGCACGTACGTGCCGCGCGACTCGCGCGCGATGATGCCGTGGCACAGCTCGTCGTAGATGATCCGGTGCACGTCGGCGCGCTCGCGTTCGTCGGGCACGAGCACGTCGATGCCGAACCGCTCGCGCAGCCGCTGCGCGTAGAACGGCAGTTCCATCGTATAGCGCGTGCCGAGCAGCGCGACGCGCTCGACGCCCGCGTCGCGCAGCGCGGCGCCGGTCGGATCGGCGATATGCAGGAACGGCAGTGTGACGGCCGCTTCGATCGCGTCGTGCACGCGATGCATCGTGTTGGTCGTCAGCACGACGAGATCGGCGCCGGCCGCTTCGAGCTGCCGCGCGGCGTCGGCCATCCGTTCGCCGAGCGCAGGCCAGTCGTGCGCGCGCTGCAGCGCCTCGATCTCCGCGAAATCGACGGTCACGAGCACGCTCTTCGCGTTGTGATGACCGCCGTGCAGCGCTTTCGAATGGCGATTGATCAGCCGGTAGTATTCGGCCGACGATTCCCAGCTCATTCCGCCGATCAGTCCGATCGTCTTCATCCGTTGCCCTTTGGTTCGTATGGTCGCAGTCGAGTATAGGGGCCGGTGCGCGTGCGCGGCGGTACGCTTCGCGCAAAGCCGGCCGGTACGGCGCAGTGCGAGACGGCGGCGCGCGGCAGGGCAGCGCACGACGGCGGTCCGCGCCTGCCTCACGCGGCGGTTGAAACGCCCACTGTGTTTTTGTACAGTATCGGCACCGTGAATCCGTCCGCCATTCCGTCTTCCGATCCGCGCGAGCCGCCGCCCGACGGCGACGCACCGCCGCGCGTGCGCAAGATCATCCACTGCGATTGCGACTGCTTTTACGCATCGGTCGAGATGCGCGACGATCCGTCGTTGCGCAATCGTCCGCTCGCGGTCGGCGGCCGGCCCGACCAGCGCGGCGTAATCGCGACGTGCAATTACGAGGCGCGGCGCTATGGCGTGCACTCGGCGATGTCGTCGGCGCTGGCGATGCGCAAGTGTCCGGATCTGCTGATCCTGCCGAGCGCGATGGACAAGTACCGCACCGCATCGCGGCAGATCATGGCGATCTACCGCGACTACACCGCCGACGTCGAACCGCTGTCGCTCGACGAAGCCTATCTCGACGTGAGTCGCTCCGAGCGCTGTCAGGGCAGCGCGACGCTGATCGCGCGCGAGATCCGGCAGCGCGTGTACGAGACGGTCGGCGTGACGGTGTCGGCCGGCGTCGCGCCGAACAAGTTCATCGCGAAGATCGCCTCCGACTGGAACAAGCCCGACGGTCTATTCGTCGTGCGGCCGCACGAAGTCGACGCCTTCGTCGCCGCGCTGCCGGTGCGCAAGCTGCACGGCGTCGGCAAGGTCACGGCCATGCGGCTCGACCGGCTCGGAATCCAGACCTGCGCACAGCTGCGGACCTGGTCGCTGATCGATCTGCATCGCGAATTCGGCGCATTCGGCCGGCGGCTGTACGAGCTCGCGCGCGGGATCGACGAACGGCCGGTGCAGGCCGATCAGGAGCGCAAGTCGGTCAGCGTCGAGACGACCTACGTGACCGATCTGACCACCCTCGAGCAGTGCGCGGACGAGATCCGCCGGCTCGTCGTGCAGCTCGATGCGCGGATCGCCCGCGCAGGCGCCGCACGTGCGATCCGCAAGCTGTACGTGAAGATCCGCTTCGCGGATTTTCAGCGCACGACGGTCGAATGCGTGGCCGACGCCACGAATGCCGATACGGCCGTCGCGCTGCTCGCGAAAGGGCTGCTGCGGCGCGCGCAGGCGGTGCGGCTGCTCGGCGTCGGCGTGCGCATCGACGAAAACACGCCCGAGCGCCACGGGCAGTTCTCGCTGTTCGACGACGACTCGCGCGTGCAATGAAAAAGGCACCGCCGAAGCGGTGCCTGTGCGGCGGCGACGCGGCGCGGCCCGTCAGTGCGCGGGCGCGGCCATCCCGTTATGACGCAGCAGCGCGTCGATCTTCGGCTCGCGGCCGCGGAATGCCTTGAACGAATCCATCGCCGGGCGGCTGCCGCCGACCTCGAGGATTTCGCGGCGATAGCGCGTGCCGGTTGCCGCATCGAGCACGCTGCCGTTCGCGGCGGCCGCTTCCTCGAACGCCGCATAGGCGTCGGCGGACAGCACTTCGGCCCACTTGTAGCTGTAGTAGCCGGCCGCGTAGCCGCCCGCGAAGATGTGGCTGAACGTGTTCGGCCAGCGCGAGAACGGTGCCTGCGGGATCACGTGATAGCGCTCGTTGATGTCGCGCGCAAAGTCGTTCACGGCGAGCGCGCCGGCCGGATCGAAATCGACGTGCAGCAGCATGTCGAACATCGAGAACACGATCTGGCGCAGCGTGCCGAGCCCGCTCTGGAAGTTCTTCGCGGCGATCATCTTGTCGAACAGCGCGCGCGGCAGCGACGCGCCTGTATCGACGTGCGACGACATCGACGACAGCACGTCCCATTCCCAGCAGAAGTTCTCCATGAACTGCGACGGCAGCTCGACCGCATCCCATTCGACGCCGTTGATGCCGGACACGCCGAGCTCGTCGACGCGCGTGAGCATGTGATGCAGCCCGTGGCCGAATTCGTGGAACAGCGTGATCACTTCGTCGTGCGTGAAGCAGGCGGGCTTGCCGCCGACCGGCGCGGAGAAGTTGCAGGTCAGATACGCGACCGGTGTCTGCACGCCGTCGCCGCGCTTCGCGCGCGAACGCGCGTCGTCCATCCACGCACCGCCGCGCTTGCCTTCGCGTGCGTACAGATCGAGATAGAACTGCGCGACGAGGGAGCCGTCGCGGTTTTCGACGCGGAAAAAGCGCACGTCCTTGTGCCAGACCGGCGCATCGTCCGGCTTGATCTGCACGCCGAACAGCGTCTCGGTCACGGTGAACAGACCCTTCAGCACGGCCGGTTCCGGGAAGTACTGCTTGACCTCGTTTTCCGAGAACGCATAGCGCTGCTGGCGCAGCTTCTCGGCCGCGTACGCGACGTCCCACGGCGCGAGTTCGCTGAGGCCGAGTTCCTTCGAGGCGAACGCGCGCAGCTCGTCCCAGTCCTTTTCCGCGTGCGGACGCGCGCGCGTCGCGAGATCCTCGAGGAACGCGATCACCTGCTGCGGCGACTCGGCCATCTTCGGCGCGAGCGACACTTCGGCGAAGTTACGGTAGCCGAGCATCTGCGCCTCTTCGCGGCGCAGCTTCAGTTCGTCTGCGACGATCGCGGTGTTGTCCCATTCGGCCTTGCCGCCGCCGTACTGCGGGCCGAGCTCCGAGGCGCGCGTCGCATACGCGCGGTACAGCGCCTCGCGCATCGCGCGGTTGTCCGCGTACTGCAGCACCGGGAAATACGAGGGAAAGTGCAGCGTGAATTTCCAGCCTTCCTTGCCGTCCTTCTGCGCCGCTTCGCGCGCGGCTTCGATCGCGTCGCCCGGCAGGCCGGCCAGTTCGGCTTCGTCGTGCGCGAAGTACGCATACGCGTTGGTCGCGTCGAGCACGTGATCGGAGAACGCCTTCGCGAGCGCGGCCTGCTGCTCCTGCAGTTCCGCGAAACGCGGCTTCCGGTCTTCGGGCAGCTCGGCGCCCGACAGGCGGAAGTCGCGCAGCGCGTTGTCGAGGATCTTCTTGCGCTCGGCGGACAGCGTCGTATATTCGGCGCCGGCCGCGATCGCCTTGTACTTGTCGTAGAGCGCGAGATTCTGGCCGACGCTCGACCAGAACTCAGTCACGCGCGGCAGGTTTTCGCCGTACGCGGCGCGCAGCTCGGGCGTATCGGCGACCGCGTTCAGGTGGCCGACGATACCCCATGCGCGGCCGAGCGGCTCGGTCGCACGCTCGACCGTTTCGACGACGTCGGCCCAGGTTGCGGGCGTCGCCGGCGCGCTCGCGGTTTCGACCGCGCGATTGGCGGCATCGAGCAGTGCGTCGAGCGCGGGCGTCACGTGTTCGGGGCGAATCTCGCCGAAGCGGGGCAGGCCGGAGAAATCGAGGAGCGGATTGGTGTGGGCGCTGTCGGACATAAGACTCCCTGTCTGTTGCCGGATGAACCGGGATGAAAACGGTGAGGCGCGAGGCGCGCCGATACCGACATTATTGGGGCGCGTCGCGCGCTTTCCAATCGTTAGTTTCTAACGGCGCGATTGAGGCAGGGTCGGATGCGCGGCGCGTACGCACTGCGCAATGGGCGAGGCGCGCGGCGAGCGGCGCTCGCGCGGGGGCCGCCGAGCGGCGGCCGGCAGGAAGCCGGCGCGCACACGCGCCGGCGGGCATGGGGTCAGGCGGCCGCGGCGGCGCGCTCGGCCGATTCGAGCGTGTTGATCAGCAGCATCGTGATCGTCATCGGCCCGACGCCGCCCGGCACCGGCGTGATGTAGCCGGCGACTTCCTTCACGCCCGCGAAATCGACGTCGCCGCACAGCTTGCCTGCGTCGTCGCGGTTCATCCCGACGTCGATCACGGTCGCGCCCGGCTTCACCATGTCGGCGGTCAGGATGTTGCGCTTGCCGACCGCGGCGACGATGATGTCGGCCTGCCGCGTATGCGCGGCGAGGTCGCGCGTCTTGCTGTGGCAGATCGTCACGGTCGCGCCCGCTTCGAGCAGCAGCATCGCCATCGGCTTGCCGACGATGTTCGAGCGGCCGATCACGACCGCGTTCGCACCCTGCAGCGCAATGCCGTGCGCGGCGAACATCTTCATCACGCCGTACGGCGTGCACGGGCGGAACAGCGGCTTGCCCGTCATCAGTGCGCCGGCGTTGGCGACGTGAAAGCCGTCGACGTCCTTCTCGGGCGCAATCGCCTCGATCACCTTGTGGCTGTCGATATGCGCGGGCAGCGGCAGTTGCACGAGGATCCCGTGAATCTTCGGATCGCGGTTCAGTTCGTCGATGCGCGCGAGCAGGTCGGCCTCGGACAGCGTCGCCGGGTACGCGTCCTTTTGCGAGAAGAAGCCGTTGTCCTCGCACGCCTTGATCTTGTTGCGCACGTAGACTTCGCTCGCCGCGTTGTCGCCGACGAGGATCACCGCGAGGCCGGGCTGGTGGCCGCGGGCGGTCAGGGCGGCGGCGCGTTCGGCGGCCTGCGCGCGCAAGGTCTTCGAGAGGGCGTTGCCGTCGATGAGGAGGGCTGTCATGGTGGTGGGTTCTGCCGGGAAGTTGGAATGCGGGCGTGCGGCGTCGGGAAACGCCGCAGCAAAGCACGCAATTATACCGTTCGCCTGTCGCGGTCCGACAGCGAATGCGCGGAATGCGTCATGATCGGCGCGCACGGGCGCCGCAAGCAACGCCGCCCCGAGCGAGAGGGCCGTATCGCTCGGGGCGGAAGGGGAGCGGGCGCACCGGGCCGCGCGGCCCGGCGTGCGCGCCGCGTGTTCAGGCGGGCTTCTTCGACAGCGCGAGGCGCAGCAGGTCGGCTACCGTGTTGACGTTGAGCTTTTCCATGATGTTCGCGCGGTGCGCTTCGACCGTCTTGATGCTGATCCCGAGATCGTCGGCGATCTGCTTGTTCAGGCGGCCTGCAATGATGCGCTCGAGCACCTGCTGCTCGCGCGCGGTCAGCTTCGACAGGCGCTCGCTCGCGGCGCGCTGTTCCTGCACGCTCTTGCTTTCGCTTCGGGCCTTGTCGAGCATCCGCTCGACGAGCTTGCGCAGTTCCGCTTCGTCGAACGGTTTCTCGATAAAGTCCATCGCACCCTTTTTCATCGTCGACACGGCCATCGGCACGTCGCCGTGACCGGTGACGAAGATGATGGGCAGCGCGGCATTGTCGGCGATCAGACGCTCCTGCAGTTCGAGGCCGCTCATACCCGACATCCGCACGTCGAGGATCAGGCACGCGATCTGGCCGGCCTGCTGCGCGGGCTGATACGCGTCGAGAAACTGCTCCGCGCTCGAGAAGCATTGCACGCGATAGCCGTTCGCCTCCAGCAGCCAGCGCAGCGAGTCCCGCACGGCCTCGTCGTCGTCGACGACAAAGACGGTTTCCTGGGTGGTGGTGACAGGACTATTCATAGTTCTCCCGTAACGGTATGTGATGCCGATGTCTCGGACCCCCCTTGGCCGAGATCAGCGGGTTCCCCAATGGGCAGGCTGCAGTGGAACGTCGCGCCGGAAATGCGGCCGTCCGGCTCGACGTTGTTGACCACCCACAGGCGCCCCCGATGCGATTCGATGATCGAACGGCAGATGTTCAGCCCCATGCCCATGCCGTCGGACTTGGTGCTGTAAAACGGTTCGAACAGGCGCTCGGCCGTCGCTTCGTCGACGCCGGGCCCCTGATCGATCACGCGAATGTCGACGAAGCCGGCGTCGATGTCGGCGACGACGCGAATCACGCCGTCGGCCGACGGCGGCTTCACGTCTGCCATCGCTTCGGCCGCGTTCTTCATCAGGTTCACGAGCACTTGCTCGATCAGCACGGGGTCGACATAAATAATAGGCATTCTTGCGAGGATTTCGGTGACGATCCGAATCCTGCGCTTCCTGGCCTCGATTTCGGCGAGCCCGACCGCATCGGCGACGATGTCCGCGACGCGCGCCGGCTGGCGCTTCGGCTCGCTGCGCTTCACGAATTCGCGGATCCGCTTGACGATCATGCCCGCGCGCAGCGCCTGCTGGGCGGTCTTTTCGAGCGCCGGCTGCAGCATCTCCGGCGTGCCGCGGCCGCTCTTCACGAGCGCGAGCGTGCCGGAGCAGTAGTTGTTGATCGCCGCGAGCGGCTGGTTCAGTTCGTGCGCGATCGACGACGCCATTTCGCCCATCGTCATCAGCCGGCTCGTGAACTGCAGCTTTTCTTCCTGCTGATGCGCGAGTTCCTGCGCCTTCTTGCGGGTCGTGATGTCGGTCGCGATCTGCATCTGCGCGAGGTGGCCGTCGACCCACTGGATGTACTGGCGGCGCACCTCGAACCATTTCTGGATGCTTTCGACGTACACCTCCTGCGCGTCGGCCGCGGTGTTCGTCAGCGCGGTGGCCGGCAGGCCCGCGAACGCATCGACCATGTCGATCGAATCGGACGACGCCTGCGCGCGGTCGAAGCCGCCGCCCGACAGCTCGAGATGGCCGTCCGGGCGGATCCCGAACAGGTGGCGGTAGTAGCGGTTCGCGAACAGCAGCTCGGCTTCGTCGGCCGCGAGCACCGACACCGCGGCGTCGAGGCTTTCGAGCACCGTCGTGAAGCGCTCGTGCGCGGCCGCGAGCTCCTCGCGCGCGCGCTTCGGCTCGGTGATGTCGGTCATCGACGACATCCAGCCGGTCTGGCGCCCCGAGCTGTCGATCAGCGGCGAGACGTAGAGCCGTGCGTGGAACAGCGTGCCGTTCTTGCGCCGCACGCGCAGCTCGAAGCCCGAGCTCGGCGCCTTGCCGCGCAGCGTCATGTCGAGCTGGCGCTGCATTTCGGGATACGCATCGCGCGGCCAGTAGGGGAACGGTGCGACCTTGCCGACCAGATCGCTTTCGTCCCAGCCCGTCATGCGGCAGAACGCGGGGTTCACGTGCGTGATGCGGCCGTGCATGTCGAGCACGCGCATGCCGATCAGCACCGAGTTTTCCATCGCACGGCGGAAGAACGCTTCCGCGTAGAGCGCCTGCTGCGCCTCGAAGCGCTGGCGCGTGTGCTTCCACAGGCTCCAGAGGCTCCACAGCACGAAGCACGACAGGCCGGCGACGAGCCACACGAGCGTGTTGTTGGTCAGGTTCGTGAGCTGCGGGAACGCGTAGACGCGCACCGTGAGCCCCTGGCCGGGCGGATCGAGCGGCAGGTCGTAGTGCGAGTCGCGCGGCAGGCGCGGGCGCGTGGAAGTCGACGACAGTTCGCGGTTGTTCGCGTCGGTGATCGAGATCTTGTACTTCGACGACAGTTCCTGCGGGATGTCGTGCTTCAGGATGCCCTCGACCGAGAACACCGCGGCGAGCGAGCCGAGATAGTCGCGGTCGCCGCGCATCACGGGCGTCTGCAGCGTGATGTAGCCGTTGCCGAAGTCGTCGTAGATCAGCGGCGAATACGCCTGGCGGCGCGAGCTGCGCGCTTCGTCGTAGGCGCCGCGCACCGCGTCCTGCAGCTGCGCGTCGCCGGGCTTCGCGAGCCGCTGGCCGAGCAGCGGCGGATGCACGGTCGGCCAGCGCTGCACGCCGGGCGCCGTATACCAGTTCAGATAGAGGATTTCCGGATGCGTCTGCATGACGTCCGCGACGGCCATCTGGAACGCGTTCTGGTCGAGGCGCCCCGACGCGAGGTCGCGCGACAGCGCCTGCAGCTGTTCCTGCGCGCCCGTCATCGACAGCCGGATCTGCTGCTGCGCCCACGCGACGTTACGGAACAGCGTGTCTTCCTGCTGCTGCTGTTCCCGGCGGTTGAGGCTCCATAGAATGAGGCTCATCACCACGAGGAACACGAGGATCGACAGCAGCGGCGTCAGCAAATAGGAATTGGACCACCACGGTCCGTGGTGCCAACGGGACGGCTGCGACTCCGCCGGCGGGCCCGACGGTCGCGCCGAGCGTGCGAAAAGCCGATCGGTCAACATGGCAGGATTGTAGCGCAGCGCAATACATGGAAAACCTATACCCGATATGTTGAGCCGAAACGAATTTATGCGGCCGGCGCGGGCCGCAGCGCCCCGCGGCATGGGTGCAGCGCAGCAATATTCCGCATTACGAGAAAAGATCTCATAATTCGAAAATTTTGTTGCGTGCGGCCCGGCACGCTCATTACAATCCGCTGAGCTTGCCCGCAGCCGGCCGCGCCGCGTCGTCTGCACGAGAGCGATCCTCACATTCCAGGACCCAGGAGACGAGAATGTCCGCTGTACCGAACGAAGTGATGAAGTATGTCGCCGCCGAGCGTGACGACGACCCGCAGGAAACCGTTGAATGGCTCGAGGCGCTGGACGGCGTGATCTCCTCCGTGGGTACCGGCCGCGCGCACTACCTGATCGAAAAGCAGATCGAATTCGCACGCATGCATGGCGAACATCTGCCGTTTTCCGCGAACACCCCGTACATCAACACGATTCCGGTCGAAGCCCAGGCCAAGATTCCGGGCGACCAGGACATCGAGCACCGCATCCGCTCGTACACGCGCTGGAACGCGCTCGCGATGGTGCTGCGCGCCGGCAAGGACACGAACGTCGGCGGCCACATTGCGTCGTTCGCGTCGGCCGCGACGCTCTACGACGTCGGCTACAACCATTTCTGGCACGCCCCGTCCGACCAGCACGGCGGCGATCTCGTGTTCGTGCAGGGCCACTCGTCGCCGGGCGTGTACTCGCGCGCGTTCCTGCTCGGCCGCCTGACCGAGGAGCAGCTCGACAACTTCCGCCAGGAAGTCGGCGGCAACGGCATCTCGTCGTACCCGCACCCGTGGCTGATGCCGGACTTCTGGCAGTTCCCGACCGTGTCGATGGGTCTCGGCCCGATCATGGCGATCTATCAGGCGCGCTTCATGAAGTACCTCGAGGCGCGCGGCATCGCGAAGACGGAAGGCCGCAAGGTGTGGGCGTTCCTCGGCGACGGCGAGACCGACGAACCGGAATCGCTCGGCGCGATCGGGATGGCGAGCCGCGAGAAGCTCGACAACCTCGTGTTCGTGATCAACTGCAACCTGCAGCGTCTCGACGGCCCGGTGCGCGGCAACGGCAAGATCATCCAGGAGCTGGAATCGGAATTCCGCGGCGCCGGCTGGAACGTCATCAAGGTGATCTGGGGCAGCCGCTGGGATGCGCTGTTCGCACGCGACAAGACGGGCGCGCTGATGCGCCGGATGATGGAAGTCGTCGACGGCGAATACCAGACGTACAAGTCGGAGTCGGGCGCGTTCGTCCGCGAGCACTTCTTCAACACGCCGGAGCTGAAGGCGCTCGTCGCCGACTGGTCCGACGACGACATCTGGAACCTGAACCGCGGCGGCCACGATCCGCACAAGATCTACGCGGCGTTCCATGAAGCGACGCACACGAAGGGCGCGCCGACCGTCATCCTCGCGAAGACCATCAAGGGCTACGGGATGGGCGAGTCCGGTCAGGCGATGAACATCACGCACCAGCAGAAGAAGCTGCCGGTCGAGCAACTGAAGAAGTTCCGCGACCAGTTCCGCCTGCCGATCACCGACGAGCAGATCGCCGACGTGCCGTATCTGAAGTTCGAGGAAGGCTCGAAGGAACTCGAATACATGCGCCAGAAGCGCATGGACCTCGGCGGCTACCTGCCGCAGCGTCGCCAGAAGGCGGCATCGCTGCCGGTGCCGGCGCTCGACGCGTTCGAGCCGCTGCTCAAGGGCACGGGCGAAGGCCGCGAGATCTCGACGACGATGGCGTTCGTGCGGATCCTGAACATCCTGCTGAAGGACAAGGCGCTCGGCAAGCGCGTGGTGCCGATCGTCCCGGACGAGTCGCGCACGTTCGGCATGGAAGGCCTGTTCCGCCAGATCGGCATCTGGAACCAGGAAGGCCAGAAGTACGTGCCGGAAGATTCCGATCAGCTGATGTTCTACAAGGAATCGCAGACCGGCCAGATTCTGCAGGAAGGCATCAACGAAGCGGGCGGCATGTGTGACTGGATCGCGGCGGCGACGTCGTATTCGACGCACGGCGAGATCATGGTGCCGTTCTACATCTTCTACTCGATGTTCGGCTTCCAGCGGATCGGCGATCTGGCATGGGCGGCCGGCGACATGCGTTCGCGCGGCTTCCTGCTCGGCGGCACCGCGGGCCGCACGACGCTGAACGGCGAAGGTCTGCAGCACGAAGACGGTCACTCGCTGCTGTGGGCGGCATCGGTGCCGAACTGCGTCAGCTACGACCCGACGTTCGGCTACGAGCTCGCCGTCATCATCCAGGACGGCCTGCGCCGGATGGTGCAGGATCAGGAAGACGTGTACTACTACATCACGGTGATGAACGAGAACTACGAGCACCCGGCGATTCCGCAGGGCGAGCACGTGGCGGCCGACATCATCAAGGGCATGTACGCGTTCCGCAAGGCGGACGCCAACGCGAAGGCGCCGCGCGTGCAGCTGCTCGGCGCGGGCACGATCTTCAACGAAGTGATCGCCGCCGCCGATCTGCTGAAGAAGGACTGGGGCGTCGCCGCCGATCTGTGGAGCGTGCCGAGCTTCACCGAGCTCGCGCGCGAAGGCCACGACGTCGAGCGCTGGAACCTGCTGCACCCGACCGAGGAGCGTCGCCTGTCGCACGTGCAGAAGTGCCTGAAGGACACGCAGGGCCCGGTCATCGCCTCGACCGACTACGTGCGTGCGCTGGCCGACCAGATCCGCGGCCAGATCGATCGCCGCTACGTCGTGCTCGGCACCGACGGCTACGGCCGTTCGGATACGCGTGAGAAGCTGCGTCACTTCTTCGAAGTCGACCGCTACTGGGTGACGGTGGCCGCGCTGAACGCGCTGGCCGACGAGGGCACGATCGATCGCAAGATCGTCGCCGACGCGATCGCGAAGTACAACCTCGATCCGTCGAAGCCGAACCCGATGACCGTTTAACGACACGCGCCGCGTGATGCCGCGCGCCGCCTCGCGGGGAGGCGCGCGGTCCTGGAGACACAGACAGATGAGTCAAGCGATCGAAGTGAAGGTGCCGGATATCGGCGATTACAAGGACGTGCCCGTCATCGAGGTGCTCGTGAAAGCGGGCGACACGGTCGAGCCCGAGCAGTCGCTCGTCACGCTCGAGTCCGACAAGGCGACGATGGACGTGCCGAGCCCCGCCGCGGGCACGGTCAAGGAAGTGAAGGTCAAGGTGGGCGACGCCGTGTCGGAAGGCACGCTGATCATCCTGCTCGAAGGGGGCGCCGCCGCGCAGCCGAACGGCGCCGCTGCGCCGGCGGCCGCACCGGCCCAGGCGTCCGCGCCGGCTCCGGCTGCCGCGCCTGCCGCACCGGCCGCTGCGCCCGCCGCATCGGGCGGCACGCTCGAAGTGAAGGTGCCCGACATCGGCGACTACAAGGACGTGCCGGTGATCGAGATCGGCGTGAAGGTCGGCGACACGGTCGAGAAGGAGCAGTCGCTCGTCACGCTCGAATCGGACAAGGCGACGATGGACGTGCCGAGCCCGGCCGCCGGCGTCGTGAAGGACATCAAGGTGAAGGTCGGCGACACCGTGTCGGAAGGCACGCTGATCGTGCTGCTCGAGGCCGCCGGCGCAGCGCCGGCCGCTGCGGCGCCGCAGGCGAGCGCACCGGCGCCGGCCGCCGCCGCTCCGGCCGCTGCGCCTGCTCCGGCACCGGCACCGGCACCGGCGAAGGCCGCGGCACCGGCTGCCGCGTCGGCCGCTGCCGCACCGTCGGGCGAACACCGTGCGAGCCACGCGTCGCCGTCGGTGCGCAAGTTCGCGCGCGAACTGGGCGTCGACGTGTCGCGCGTGCAGGGCAGCGGTCCGAAGGGCCGCATCACGAAGGAAGACGTCACGGCGTTCGTGAAGGGCGTGATGACGGGCCAGCAGGCGGCACCGGCCGCAGCGGTCGCGCCGGCCGGCGGCGGCGAGCTGAACCTGCTGCCGTGGCCGAAGGTCGACTTCTCGAAGTTCGGCCCGTTCGAGTCGAAGCCGCTGTCGCGCATCAAGAAGATCTCGGGCGCGAACCTGCATCGCAACTGGGTGATGATCCCGCACGTCACGAACAACGACGAAGCCGACATCACCGATCTCGAAGCGCTGCGCGTGCAGCTGAACAAGGAGCACGAGAAGGCGGGCGTGAAGTTCACGATGCTCGCATTCGTGATCAAGGCGGTCGTCGCCGCGCTGAAGAAGTTCCCGACCTTCAACGCGAGCCTCGACGGCGACAACCTGGTGTTCAAGCAGTACTACCACATCGGTTTCGCGGCCGACACGCCGAACGGTCTCGTCGTGCCGGTGATCCGCGATGCGGACAAGAAGGGCCTCGTCGAAATCGCGAAGGAAATGGCAGAGCTGTCGAAGGCCGCGCGCGAAGGCAAGCTGAAGCCGGACCAGATGCAGGGCGGCTGCTTCTCGATCTCGTCGCTCGGCGGGATCGGCGGCACGCATTTCACGCCGATCATCAACGCGCCGGAAGTCGCGATCCTCGGCTTGTCGCGCGGCCAGATGAAGCCGGTGTGGGACGGCAAGCAGTTCGTGCCGCGCCTGACGCTGCCGCTGTCGCTGTCGTATGACCATCGTGTGATCGATGGCGCGGAGGCCGCGCGGTTCAATGCGTATCTGGGGTCGTTGCTCGGCGACTTCCGTCGGGTGATTCTTTGATGAGCTGAGGGGTGCTCGCAGGGGCGCGGGCCGCATGTCGGTGATCCGCGCCCTGTCGTTGAACTCGCTTTCTTGACGGTCTGCCGGCGTCGCCCCTGCGCGGGGCGGCGGTCACTTTTCTTTGTCTTGCCAAAGAAAAGTAACCAAAAGAAAGGCGCGTCCTTGGGCGGACGGCAAAGGGGGTACTGCCGGTGTCGGCGTGCTCCGGTCAGGCCGTAGTTCAATGCGAGTTTCCCTTCCTCTCTCTGCAGCTAAACAAGAAGGGGACGTATATGAGTCTCATCGAAGTCAAGGTTCCGGATATCGGAGATTTCAGCGGCGTCGATGTCATCGAAGTCAACGTGAAGCCGGGCGACGTGATCGAAAAAGAGCAGACGCTCATCACGCTCGAATCGGACAAGGCCTCCATGGAAGTGCCGAGCGACGTCGCCGGCACCGTCAAGGAAATCAAGATCAAGGCCGGCGACAAGGTCTCGCAAGGCACGATCATCGCGCTCGTCGAAGCAGCGGAAGGCGCAGCCGCCCCGGCACCGGCGAAAGCGCCGGAGCCGGCCAAGCCCGCCGCAGCCGCGCCGGCGGCCGCCCCCGCAGCCGCACCGGCACCCGCGCCGCAAGCGGGCAGCTATGCGGGCGCAGCCGACATCGAGTGCGACATGCTCGTGCTCGGCGCCGGCCCCGGCGGCTACTCGGCCGCGTTCCGCGCGGCCGACCTCGGCATGAAGACGGTGCTCGTCGAGCGCTACCCGACGCTCGGCGGCGTGTGCCTGAACGTCGGCTGCATCCCGTCGAAGGCGCTGCTGCACACGGCGCTCGTCGTCGAGGAAGCCGAGGCGCTCGCGGCGCACGGCATCTCGTTCGGCAAGCCGCAGGTCGACCTCGACAAGCTGCGCGACTTCAAGGGCGGCGTCGTCAAGAAGCTGACGACGGGCCTCGCCGGTATGGCAAAGGCGCGCAAGGTCGAAGTCGTGACCGGCGTCGGCACGTTCGTCGATCCGCATCACATGGAAGTGCAGGGCGAAAACGGCAAGAAGGTCGTCAAGTTCAAGCAGGCGATCATCGCCGCGGGCTCGCAGGCCGTGAAGCTGCCGTTCATGCCGGAAGATCCGCGCGTCGTCGATTCGACGGGTGCGCTCGAGCTGCGCCAGCTGCCGAAGCGGATGCTCGTGATCGGCGGCGGCATCATCGGCCTCGAAATGGCGACGGTCTATTCGACGCTCGGCGCCGAAATCGACGTCGTCGAAATGATGGACGGCCTGATGATGGGCGCAGACCGCGATCTCGTGAAGGTCTGGGAAAAGTACAACGCGAAGCGCTTCGGCAACGTGATGCTGAAGACCAAGACGGTCGGCGCGGAAGCGAAGGAAGACGGCATCTACGTGAAGTTCGAAGGCGAGAAGGCGCCGGCGGAACCGCAGCGCTACGACCTCGTGCTCGTCGCGGTCGGCCGCAGCCCGAACGGCAAGAAGATCGGTGCCGACAAGGCGGGCGTCGCCGTCACGGACCGCGGCTTCATCGAAGTCGACAAGCAGATGCGCACGAACGTCCCGCACATCTTCGCGATCGGCGACATCGTCGGCCAGCCGATGCTCGCGCACAAGGCCGTCCATGAAGGCCACGTCGCCGCCGAAGCCGCACACGGCGAAAAGGCGTACTTCGATGCGCTGCAGATTCCGTCCGTCGCCTATACGGATCCGGAAGTCGCGTGGGCCGGCAAGACGGAAGATCAGTGCAAGGCCGAAGGCATCAAGTACGGCAAGGCCGTGTTCCCGTGGGCCGCATCGGGCCGCGCGATCGCGAACGGCCGCGACGAAGGCTTCACGAAGCTGATCTTCGACGAGGAGACGCATCGCGTGATCGGCGGCGGTATCGTCGGCCTGAACGCGGGCGATCTGATCAGCGAAGTGTGCCTCGCGGTCGAAATGGGCGCGGACGCCGAAGACATCGGCAAGACGATTCACCCGCACCCGACGCTCGGCGAATCGGTCGGCATGGCTGCCGAACTGTACGAAGGCGTCTGCACGGACCTGCCGCCGCAGCGCAAGAAGTAACGCGCACGACCGGCCGCGCGCCGGTCGAAACGAACGCCGCCTGCCCGGGCTTTCCGGCAGGCGGCGTTTTTCGTTGGATCGGGCGCCGGTCGCGCCGGTCCGGCGCCTGCGCGAGCGGCGGTGTCAAGTCCTAGAATAGGTTGACAGTATCCGTACGCTAGAACGCCCGATGCACCGCATCGGGCGTTTTGTATTTCAGGGCAGCATGTGGCCGCTCGTGGTTGTAGGTGCGCACGGACTGTTCGACCATCTTGGTGGCCTGCTCGAGGTCAGCAGGACGCTGCAGCAAGAACTCACCCTTGAGGATGCCGTTGACCCGCTCGGCCAGCGCATTTTGATAGCAGTCGTAGCCGTCCGTCATCGAACAGCGCAAGCCGTGACGCCGATGGATGTCCTGATAGTAGGTCGAGCAGTACTGGATCCCACGATCGGAATGATGGATCAAGGGCTGGCTGGTCTGGCGCGTGCGCAACGCCTTCTTCAGCGCCTGACTGACCTGTTCGGTCTGTAGGCTGTCGTGAACGTGATGACCGACGATCTTGCGCGAGAACGCATCGGTAATCAGGCTCAGGTACACGAACGGGCCAGCCGTGGGCAGATAGGTGATGTCGGCCACCCACACTTGTTCGGGCCCAGTCGGCACGACCTGATCCGGCCCGGGTTTAAGCAGATTCGGATGTCGCCGGAAGCGATGATGGCTCTGCGTCGTCTTGTGGTACGCCCGGTGTGGCACGACCAACAGGCGCGCGGCGCGCAGCACATCGAACAATCGATCTCGCCCGAGCTTGATGCCGCGCTCACCCAAGACAGGCCCGAGCAGATGGTGCAGCTTTCGTGCCCCGAGTCTCGGTTGGCGCAGCCGTATATCGCGCACCAGCGTCGTCACGACTTCGGCTTGCGTGCTGCGGCGTTCCTCGCTGCGACATCGCTTGTAATACGCTTGCCGGCTGATGCCCATGTAGCGGCAGGCTCGTTCGACGCTCAGCTTTTTGATCCGCTTTTGCGCGACGACCTGCCCGAAGGCTTTTTTACGGTGATCCCGTAGTCCTTGCGCATCACGTCGAGCACGGCCTCGAACAACGCAGCTTTCTCCTGTGCCTCTCGCAGCTGCGTTTCCAATTCCTTGATGCGCTGCTCCGGCGTGAGCGGCTTGGCGTCTTGCTTTGACATAGTAGAACCCGATCGCGCACGGCCGGATGGATCGGCCCAATCCTGCAAGCCGTGCTTACGTAACCATACCAGCACGGTCGAGCGTCCTTGGATGCCGTAGCGCCGCTGCGCCTCTTTATACGTCAGCTCGCCTTTTTCGACTTGGGCCACCACCGATAGCTTAAAAGCCAAGCTGTAGTCCCGCTGCGTCCGCTTGATCCCTTGTTCCACTTGCCACCTCTTCGTCTCGGCGAAAAAGTGTCAACCTATTTCAGGACGGGTCACGGAAATGAAAAAAGCCGCGCAGTGCGCGGCTCTTTCCGGGAGCAGAGGACGCTTACGCGGCCGGCTTGCTCGTGCGGCGCGACGCAGCGGCGGTCGCAGCCTTCGACGCGACCGCAGCGGCTGCGTTGAAGTTCGTCTCGGCGATCTCGACGGCCTGCTTCGTGGCCTTCTGGACCGTTTCGTACGTCGTGTTCGCGGCGTTCAGCGCCGACTTCAGCGCGGCGACAGCCGTTTCCGAACCGGCCGGTGCGTTCTTCGCGACGTTGTCGACGAGCGCCTGCACCTTCCTGTTCTGCTCTTCGAATTGCGCTTCGGCGACCTTCGCGAACTCGGCTTGCGTGGCCGACGCGATTTCGTAGAGATGACGGCCGTACGACAGCACCTTTTCCGCGACCGGCTGCGTCAGGCTCGCCTGCAGCGCGATCAGTTCCTGCGCATCCTTCACCGACAGCAGACGCTGTGCGTTTTCCTGGCCTTCGGCCAGCGTCGACTTCACGACCTGAAGGTTGAGTTCGATCAGCTTTTCGACGCCTTCGAACGCCTTGGTGGTCAGACCGAACAGGCTCTCGAGGTTGGCTTTTTGGGCGGCGGCGATTTGCTCGGGGGTCAGCAAGGACATGTCAAGCTCCTGGAAAGCGATCGCGTCGATCGCGGGGTAAAGGGCACTGCGCTGGGGAATCTTGCGGCGACGTGCTTTGTGCAACGCAGCAATGGAGCCTATTTTAGGGCAGAGAAAAACCTTGTCAAGCATTTTTTGTGCATTGCACAATAATGACAAATTATCGACAAAACAACGGCTTACCGCCGCGTTCCGGAATCGGTTTCAGCGGCTGTCCACGCTGGTGCACGGCGCGTGCCCCGGCGCGCGGCGCACCATGATCGCGCGCAGGTAAACCGCGCACGCGCGTGGAACGTTATGCTTATGTCCGTGTCGAAATGCGCGCCGTTTCGACACACGCGCCCGTGGCGACGTGCCTTCGCCCGTGCCGAGCCCGCGCCGCGGCAGGCCTGGCGCGGACTACGTAGTAACCCCGCTTTAAAACGCCCCCGAAGTGACGTTATCTCAATTAACCGTGCGGTAATCGGGAGACGGCCGCTGTCGCGCCGTATCGATGATTTTTTTCGATGGAAGCGCGCAGGTCGATCGACCGAATGTTGGCGGACGCTTACAATTCGGTTTAACGACGCTCGGTAAGTGCCTAATATTGCTCTTTTTTTCAGCTTTAACTACACTGGCGGAACCCTCCCGCCCGCTTTGTCCAGACCCCAATGAAAGCCGAATCGTTTTCACCGCGCAGATTGTTGCAGAGCATGACGCTCGGCACGGCTGTGTCGGTCGCCGTCGCGCTGCTCGCGACCGCCGCGTCCGTCACGCCCGCTGACGCCTTTGCCGCCACTGCGAAGACTCACCACGCCGCCAAGAAAGCCGCTTCGCCCGCGAAGCAGAAGGCGGCATCCGGCAAATCCGCGAAGGTCGCTGCGGCCGAGGCGCCGCGCGCGAAGGCGTCGCGCAAGCGCGTGACGCTCGCGGCGAACGTGCGCGGCGGCCACCATGGCGCGGTGCGCCGCGTTGCGTTCCAGCCGCGTCAGCCGACGGTCGGCCAGGCCTTCGGCCTGCATGACACGCCGGACGCGCTCGCGCTGCGTTCGAGCGTCGCGTATGTCGTCGACCAGAACACCGGCGAGCCGCTGTTCGACAAGAACTCGCACGCCGTCGTGCCGATCGCGTCGATCTCGAAGCTGATGACCGCGATGGTCGTGCTCGATTCGAAAGCGCCGATGACCGAGCAGATCGAAGTCACCGACGAAGACCGCGACTACGAGAAGGGCACGGGCTCGCGCCTGTCGGTCGGCTCGGTGCTGTCGCGGGAAGACATGCTGCACATCGCGTTGATGGCGTCGGAAAACCGCGCGGCGGCCGCGCTGTCGCGCTATTACCCGGGCGGCCGTCCGGCCTTCATCGCGGCGATGAACGCGAAGGCGAAGGCGCTCGGGATGACGGATACGCACTTCGAGAATTCGACGGGGCTGTCGAGCTCGAACGTGTCGAGCGCGCGCGATCTCGTGAAGATGGTCAACGCCGCGTATCAGTATCCGCTGATCCGCAAGTTCTCGACCGATCGCACCTACGAGGTCTATACGGGCAAGCGCAATCTCGTCTACAACAGCACGAACGCGCTGATCCGCGGCAACGGCTCGTGGGATATCGGTCTGCAGAAGACGGGCTTCATCAACGAGGCCGGCGAATGCCTGGTGATGCAGGCGACGATTCACGGCCGCCCGGTCGTGATGGTGCTGCTCGATTCGTTCGGCAAGTATTCGCGTTTCGCCGATGCGTCGCGCCTGCGCAACTGGCTCGACGCCGGCGGCGGCGAGCGCCTGACCGCGGCCAACACGCCGGCCGGCGGCACCTGAACCCGATCGCGCGACGCGGCGCTGCCGTTGCAGTCGCCGCGCCCGAAGTCGAAAAAAAGCCCCGCGACAGCGAGGCTTTTTGCATTCCGACGCCTGCGGCGGCGCATCATGCCTGCCGTTGCAGGCCTTCCGCTTCCTTCACGACTTCCGGTCGGTAGCCGAGCGCTTCTGAGATCGTCAGCGCGGTGCGGCTGAGCTGGCTGATCCACGCATCCTGCAGACGATCGGCCGGCGCCGACAGCGACAGCCCCGCGACGAGCTTGCCCGAATCGTCGTAGATGCCGGCCGCGATGCAGCGCACGCCGAGCTCGAGCTCCTCGTTGTCGCGCGCGCACGATTGCTGGCGCACGAGCGTCAGTTCGCGCTCGAGCTTGGTCAGATCGGTGATGCTGTTCTGCGTGTGGCCGGACAGCCCCGTGCGCGTCGCGTACGCGCGTACGCGCGACGTTTCGTCGGCCGCGAGGAACAGCTTGCCGACGGAGGTCAGATGCAGCGGCGCGCGGCCGCCGATCGCGCGGACGACCTGCATGCCCGAGCGCTCCGAATACGCACGCTCGATATAGACGATCTCGTCGCCTTGCCGGACCGACAGGTTGACCGTCTGGCCGGTGAGGCGGTGCAGTTCGCGCATCGGCATCAGCGCCGCGTCGCGCACCGACAGGCGCGCCTTCACGAGGTTGCCGAGTTCGAGCAGCCGCATGCCGAGCCGGTACGTGCCGGGATCGGAGCGGTCGACGAGGCGGCAGGTCACCATGTCGTTCAGGATGCGATGCGCGGTGGACGGATGCAGTTCCGTGCGCTGCGCGAGTTCCTTCAGGCTGACGGGATCGCTGTGAGCGGCGAGCGCGTCCAGCAGCCTCATCATGCGTTCGATCACCTGGATCGACGTTTTGGAATCCGGGGTGGGTTGGTTCATGTCGGCGGGAGAATCAGTTGACGCGGCAAGCGGTGTTGAACCGATTGTATCTCGTATGGTGAAAAAAGCGAACGCTGTTCGAGGAAGTCCTCGTTTGCGGCAGGGGCACGCGCCGGCGTTGGTCTTGTCGGCCAAACGGCGGATAATGAGGGCCGTTTTCCCGGAGGAGCGCGTATGCGAGTCGGTTTGTTCGTGACCTGTCTGGTCGATCTGATGCGTCCCGAAATTGGTTTCTCGGCGCTCAAGCTGATTCGCGACGCGGGCTACGAGGTATTCGTGCCGCCCGCGCAGACGTGCTGCGGCCAGCCTGCCTACAACTCGGGCGAGCGCGCGCTCGCGCGCGACCTCGCCGAAAAGATGCTGCGCGAGTTCGAGCAGTTCGACTATGTCGTCGCGCCGTCCGGGTCGTGCGGCGGGATGATTCGCGCGCACTACGGCGACCTGTTCCGCGACGATCCGGAGCTGATGGCCCGCTATGCGCGGCTGCAGCCGAAGGTCTACGAGCTGACCGATTTCCTCGTCAACGTCGCGAAGGTCGCGCTGGCGCCCGGCGAGTTCGCGGGGCCCGTGACCTATCACGACTCGTGCTCCGGCTTGCGCGAACTCGGCGTGAAGGCGCAGCCGCGCGCGCTGCTCGCGCAGCGCGGCGTCGCGGTCACCGAGATGAAGGACTGCGAGCATTGCTGCGGCTTCGGCGGCACGTTCGCGGTCAAGTACGGCGACATTTCGGCGGCGATCGCGGACGAGAAGTGCGCGAACGTACGCGCGTCGGGCGCCGGCACGGTCGTGCTCGGCGATCTCGGCTGCATGCTGAACATCGAAGGGCGGTTGCGCCGTACCGGCGACCGCGATACGCGCGTGCTGCACGTCGCGCAGGTGCTGGCGGGCGACGTCTGACGCCCGGTTCCGCTCACTTTCCCCCGATACCGCGATGCAAGTCCAATCGATGCACTTCAAGGCGCGCGCCGGCCAGAAGCTGGCGGATCAGCGTCTGCAGCAGAACCTGAAGAAACTGTCGACGAAGTTCGTGTCCGCGCGCGCGGACGCGATGACGGCGATCGACTTTCCGGCGACGCGCGCGGCGCTGAAGGCGCGCCGCAACCGCGCGCTCGACAATCTCGACGTGTGGCTCGAGGCCTTCGAGCGCGAAGCGACGCGCCGCGGCACGACTGTGCTGTTCGCCGAAACGACGGCCGACGCGGCGCGGCTCGTCGCCGACATCGCGCGCCGTCACGACGTGAAGAAGGTCATCAAGACGAAGTCGATGGTGTCCGAGGAAATGCACGTGAACGCGGTACTCGCCGAGATGGGCGTGCAGTCGATCGAGACGGACCTCGGCGAATACATCCTGCAGATCAACGACAACGAGCCGCCGAGCCACATCATTGCGCCGGTCGTCCACAAGGACAAGGACGAGATCGCCGATCTGTTCGCGCGCACGCACCGGCGCGAGCGGCTGACCGAGATCCCGGACATGACGCGCGAGGCGCGCGAGATGCTGCGCCCGCACTTCCTGTCGGCGGACATGGGCGTGACGGGCGGCAACTTCGTGATCGCGGAAACCGGCTCGGTCGCGCTCGTCACGAACGAGGGCAACGAGGGGATGTGCACGGTGATGCCGCGCGTGCATGTCGCGGTGACGGGCATCGAGAAGGTGCTGCCGACGCTCGAGGATCTCGCGACCGCGATGCGCTTGCTGCCGCGCTCCGCGACCGGCCAGAAGACGTCGAACTATTTCTCGCTGCTGACGGGCCCGCGCGGGCCCGGCGACGAGGACGGCCCCGAGCACAACTACGTCGTGCTGGTCGACGGCGGACGCACCGGCCTCATCGGCGGCGAATTCCAGGAAATGCTGCGCTGCATCCGCTGCGGCGCGTGCATGAACCATTGTCCCGTGTATCAGAAGGTCGGCGGCCACACCTACGGATGGGTGTATCCCGGCCCGATGGGATCGGTGCTGACGCCGAGCTACGTGGGGCTCGACCGCGCGCTCGACCTGCCGCAGGCGGCGACGCTCTGCGGCGAATGCGACAGCGTGTGCCCGGTCGGGATTCCGCTGTCGCACCTGCTGCGCACGTTGCGCGAAAAGCAGGTGGAGCGTCACCTGCGGCCGTGGCGCGAACGCGCGGCGCTTGCCGCGTGGGGCTTCCTCGCGCGCCGTCCGATGCTGTACGCGCTGACGACGAAGCTGGCGGTGCGGATTCTCGAGCGGCTCGGCGGCGACGGCGGGATGCTGCGACGGCTGCCGATGATGGGCGGCTGGATGGACACGCGCGACATGCCGACGCCGACGGGGCGCACGTTCCGCGAACTGTACGCGGCGTCGCAAAGCCATCTCGGCTGATACTGTTCATCGCGACGCAACACTGCATTCACTATTTGCGTATTTATCCTGATAGATGCGGTCTATAGAATACGTCCTGTAGTCCCCGGAATCGGGTTTCCGGGGCATCAGGTCAACGAGGTCCGCATCATGAGAAAGACAATAGCGACGTACTGGCCGCTTGCAATCGTCGTACCGCTTGCAGCGGCCGCTTATCTGCACGCGATGGACAACGCGCCGTCGCGCGGTCCGGTCGCGGTTCATCAGGCTTCCGCCGAACTGGCGCGCGCCGTGTCGTTCGGTCTCGTCGGCGACGCGTCGCAGCCGTTGCCGGCCGCCTCCGGCGACGTCGTGCTCGCCGCCCCGAAGACGCTGTAGTACAGGTCGCCGTCGCATGGCGCGACGGCGCGATCTCGGGCGCCTTTGTATAATGGCGCGTTCTTCCTCCACGCGGTCCGCCGCGGCTTTCCGATAGTGCGATGACCCGCGTTGCGATCTGTTTCGTCTGTCTCGGCAACATCTGCCGCTCGCCCACCGCGGAGGGCGTCATGCGGCATCGGGTCGACGCGGCAGGGCTGGGCGACCATATCGAGATCGATTCGGCCGGCACCGGCGACTGGCACGTCGGCGAGCCGCCCGACACGCGCGCGCAAGCCGCGGCGCGCACGCGCGGCTACGATCTGTCGACGCTGCGTGCACGGCAGGTGAGCGCCGACGATTTCGAGCGCTTCGACCTGCTGCTCGCGATGGACGAAGCCAATCTCGCGGAATTGCGGCGGCGCTGCCCGTCCGCGCATCGCGACAAGGTGCGCTTGCTGATGGAATTCGCGCCCGACGCGACCGAAACCGAGGTGGCTGATCCGTATTTCGGCGGCGCGCAGGGCTTCGAACAGGTGCTCGACCAGGTCGAGCGCGCGTGCGAGGGCCTGCTCGACACGCTGCGCGCGCGCATCGCCCGCTGATCGCGGCGCGGTATTCAGCGATCTGCGAATACCCTGCCGAAGACATGGATACTTGACTAAAATCGTCAAATATTTATACTTGACCAAAATCGTCAAGATTGCAGTCCCCTAGACACCATGAGACTCACCACCAAAGGCCGTTTCGCCGTCACGGCGATGATCGACTTGGCACTGCGCCAGGAGCAGGGCCCGGTGACGCTTGCAGGCATCAGCCAGCGCCAGCGGATTTCGCTCTCGTATCTCGAACAGCTGTTCGGCAAGCTGCGCAGGCATGAAATCGTCGAATCCGTGCGCGGCCCGGGCGGCGGCTACAACCTCGCGCGCCGCGCGCAGGACGTCACCGTTGCCGACATCATCATCGCGGTCGACGAACCGCTCGACGCGACGCAATGCGGCGGCAAGGGCACGTGCGACGGCTCGAAGCAGCCGGACGGCCACTGCATGACGCATGAGCTGTGGTCGACGCTGAACCAGAAAATGGTCGAATACCTCGATTCCGTGTCGCTGCAGGATCTCGTCGATCAGCAGCGCGCACGCGAAGGCGCGCCCGCGGTGCTGCGCGACCGGCGCGCGCCGGAGCCCGTCGCCGCGCCGGCCGAGCCGGTGCGCACGATGCCGCTCGGTCCCAATTCGGTGTTCAACATCGCGAGTTCGTGAGCGCGAACCGCGCCACACCCTATAACGCATATCGTCCCTGCACAGAATCCCGGAGCGACAGATGACTCAACAGACCCTCCACCTGCCCATCTACATGGATTACAGCGCCACGACGCCCGTCGATCCGCGCGTGGTCGACAAGATGGTGCCGTACCTGCGCGAACAGTTCGGCAACCCGGCGTCGCGCAGCCATGCGTACGGCTGGGATGCCGAGCGCGCGGTCGAGGAGGCGCGCGAGCAGGTGGCCGCGCTCGTGAACGCGGATCCGCGCGAGATCATCTGGACGTCCGGCGCCACGGAATCGGACAACCTTGCGATCAAGGGCGCCGCGAACTTCTACAAGGGCAAGGGCAAGCACATCATCACGGTGAAGACCGAGCACAAGGCCGTGCTCGACACGTGCCGCGAGCTCGAGCGTGACGGCTTCGAAGTCACGTATCTCGACGTGAAGGAAAACGGACTGCTCGACCTCGACGTGTTCAAGGCCGCGCTGCGCCCCGACACGATCCTCGTGTCCGTGATGCACGTGAACAACGAGATCGGCGTGATCCAGGACATCGAGACGATCGGCGAGATCTGCCGCGAGAAGGGCATCGTGTTCCACGTCGATGCCGCCCAGGCGACCGGCAAGGTCGAAATCGATCTCGCGAAGCTGAAGGTCGATCTGATGTCGTTTTCGGCGCACAAGACGTACGGCCCGAAGGGCATCGGCGCGCTGTACGTGCGTCGCAAGCCGCGCGTGCGCATCGAAGCGCAGATGCACGGTGGCGGCCACGAGCGCGGCATGCGTTCGGGCACGCTGCCGACGCACCAGATCGTCGGCATGGGCGAAGCGTTCCGCATCGCGCGCGAAGAAATGGCGACCGAGAACGAGCGCATCCGCATGCTGCGCGACAAGCTGCTGCGTGGCCTGTCGCAGATCGAGGAAACGTACGTGAACGGCGACATGGAGCACCGTATCCCGCACAACCTCAACATCAGTTTCAACTTCGTCGAAGGCGAGTCGCTGATCATGGCGATCAAGGACGTCGCGGTGTCGTCGGGTTCCGCCTGCACGTCGGCGTCGCTGGAGCCGTCGTACGTGCTGCGTGCGCTCGGCCGCAACGACGAGCTCGCGCACAGCTCGATCCGCTTCACGGTCGGCCGCTTCACGACGGAGCAGGAAGTCGACTACGTGATCGAACTGCTGAACAGCAAGATCGCGAAGCTGCGCGAGCTGTCGCCGCTCTGGGAAATGCACCAGGAAGGCATCGATCTGTCGACGATCGAATGGGCCGCACACTGAGCACCGCATATCGAACATACCCGCGGGCGGATTCGCGCACGCAGACGTAACGAGTCAAGGAGTCTGAGTCATGTCTTACAGCAACAAGGTTCTGGATCACTACGAAAACCCGCGCAACGTCGGTTCGTTCGCGAAGGACGACGATGCGGTCGGCACGGGCATGGTCGGCGCGCCGGCCTGCGGCGACGTGATGAAGCTGCAGATTCGCGTCGGCGCGGATGGCGTGATCGAAGACGCGAAGTTCAAGACCTACGGCTGCGGTTCCGCGATCGCATCGAGCTCGCTCGTCACCGAATGGGTGAAGGGCAAGACGCTCGACGAAGCGCTCGCGATCAAGAACACGCAGATCGCCGAAGAACTCGCGCTGCCGCCGGTGAAGATCCACTGCTCGATCCTCGCGGAAGACGCGATCAAGGCAGCCGTGGCCGACTACAAGAAGCGCCACGACACGAAGCAGGACGATCAGGCAGCGGCCTGACGCATCGAGCGGCTTGTGAAGGGAATCGCGGCGTGCCGACGGCGCGCCGCGGCAAGGACATCATGGCAATTACACTGACCGAAAAAGCAGCACAGCACGTCCAGAAATACCTGGTCCGTCGCGGCAAGGGCCTGGGCCTGCGGCTCGGCGTTCGCACGACCGGGTGCTCGGGGCTCGCGTACAAGCTCGAGTATGTCGACGAGCTTGCCCCCGAGGATCAGGTGTTCGAGAGCCATGGCGTGAAGGTCGTCGTCGACCCGAAAAGCCTCGCGTATATCGACGGCACCGAGCTCGACTTCGCGCGCGAAGGCCTGAACGAAGGATTCAAGTTCAACAACCCGAACGTGAAGGACGAGTGCGGCTGCGGCGAATCCTTCCGCGTCTGACGCGGATCTCCGCGCGACGCGGGCAAGAGGCGGCACGGGCCGCCTTTTTAATGGGCGGCGTTCGCCGCACGACGAACCGGAATTGAACGCGACGATGGTCTCGCTGAAAGACAGCCATTTCGATCTGTTTCATCTGCCGGCGCAGTTCGCGCTCGACGAAGCGGCGCTCGACGCCGCCTATCGGGCCGTGCAGACGCAGGTGCATCCGGACCGCTTCGCCGCGGCCGGCGACGCGCAGAAGCGCATCGCGATGCAGTGGGCGACGCGCGCGAACGAAGCGTACCGGACGCTGCGCGATCCGTTGAAGCGCGCGACCTATCTGCTGTCGCTGCGCGGCGTCGACATCGGCGCGGAGAACAACACCGCGATGGAGCCCGCGTTCCTGATGCAGCAGATGGAATGGCGCGAAAGCATCGAGGACGCCGCGGCAGCCCGCAACGTCGATGCGCTCGACGCCCTGCTTGCGGAACTGCGCGACGAGAAGCGCGCGCGTCTCGAGCGGCTCGGCACGCTGCTCGACAGCGGCGCCGATCAGGCGGCCGCCGAGGCCGTGCGCCAGCTGATGTTCATCGAGCGCGTCGCGTCTGAAGTGGGCGCGCAGATCGAGCGCCTCGAAACTTAACCGCGTGCCTCGCGGCACGCGCAGCAAACGGGCCGAGCGCCCGAACCAACCAAGATGGCTTTACTGCAAATTTCCGAACCGGGCATGGCGCCGGCGCCGCACCAGCGGCGGCTCGCCGTCGGGATCGATCTCGGCACGACGAACTCGCTCGTCGCGGCCGTGCGCAACAGCGTGCCCGAAGTGCTGCCGGACGACGCGGGCCGCGTGCTGTTGCCGTCCGTGGTCCGTTATCTCGAGAACGGCGGCCGCCGTATCGGCCATGACGCCAAGGCGCAGGCCGCCACCGATCCGCGCAATACCATCGTGTCGGTCAAGCGCTTCATGGGTCGCGGCAAGGCCGAAGTCGAAGGGGCGGCGAACGCGCCGTACGAATTCGTCGATGCGCCGGGCATGGTGCAGATCCGCACGGTCGACGGCGTGAAAAGCCCGGTCGAGGTGTCGGCCGAGATTCTCGCGACGCTGCGGCAACGTGCCGAAGACACGCTCGGCGACGAGCTCGTCGGCGCCGTGATCACGGTGCCGGCCTACTTCGACGACGCGCAGCGTCAGGCCACGAAGGATGCCGCGCGGCTCGCCGGCCTGAACGTGCTGCGTCTGCTGAACGAGCCGACCGCGGCGGCGATCGCATACGGTCTCGACAATGCGGCCGAAGGGCTTTACGCCGTCTACGACCTCGGCGGCGGCACGTTCGACCTGTCGATCCTGAAGCTCACGAAGGGCGTGTTCGAAGTGCTGGCGGCGGGCGGCGATTCCGCGCTCGGCGGCGACGATTTCGATCACGCGCTGTTCGATCACGTGCTCGCACAGGCCGGTCTCGACGCGAAGACGCTCGCGCCCGAAGACGTGCGCCTGCTGCTCGATCGCGTGCGCGTGCTGAAGGAGGCGCTGTCGTCGGCACCCGAGGCGGCGCTCGACGTCACGTTGTCGAACGGCACGCATCTCGCGCAGACGATCTCGCACGACACGTTCGCGACGCTTGTCGAGCCGCTCGTGCAGCGCACGCTGACGCCGACGCGCAAGGCGCTGCGCGATGCGCAGGTGACGCCGGCCGACATCAAGGGCGTGGTGCTCGTCGGCGGCGCGACGCGCATGCCGGTGATCCGCGAGGCGGTCGCGAAGTATTTCGGCCAGCCGCCGCTCGTCAACCTCGATCCGGACCAGGTCGTCGCGCTCGGCGCGGCGATCCAGGCCGATCTGCTCGCCGGCAATCGCGGCAGCGGCGACGACTGGCTGCTGCTCGACGTGATTCCGCTGTCGCTCGGCGTCGAGACGATGGGCGGACTCGTCGAGAAGATCATTCCGCGCAATTCGACGATTCCGATCGCACGCGCGCAGGAATTCACGACGTTCAAGGACGGCCAGACCGCAATGGCGATTCACGTCGTGCAGGGCGAGCGCGAGCTCGTCGCCGACTGCCGGTCGCTTGCGCGCTTCGAGCTGCGCGGCATTCCGCCGATGACGGCCGGCGCGGCGCGCATTCGCGTCACGTATCAGGTCGATGCGGACGGGCTGCTCTCGGTGTTCGCGCGCGAACAGCATTCGGGCGTCGAGGCGTCGGTCGTCGTGAAGCCGTCGTACGGCCTCGCCGACGACGACATCGCGAAGATGCTCGAGGACAGCTTCAAGACGGCCGAAGTCGACATGCGCGCACGTGCGCTGCGCGAGGCGCAGGTCGAGGCCGAGCGAATGATCGAGGCGACGCAGGCCGCGCTCGCGGCCGACGGCGAACTGCTCGATGCCGCAGAGCGCGCGGAAATCGATGCGCGCGTCGCGGCGCTGCGCACGATCGCGCAGGGCGACGACGCGGACGCGATCGAAGCGGCGACCAAGGCGCTCGCCGACGGCACCGACGAATTCGCGGCGCGCCGGATGGACAAGAGCATCAAGCGCGCGCTGTCGGGCCGGCGGCTCGACGAGATCTGAACGAACGACGACTCGCGCGCGGGCCCGACGGCCCGCGCGATATTGAACCGTGCGGCGCGCGTCGCCGCACTCTGACTGACGGAACGGACATGCCTCAACTGGTGGTGCTGCCTCACGTCGAACTGTGCCCGGACGGCGCGGTGATCGACGCGACGCCCGGCAAGAGTATTTGCGACAACCTGCTCGACAACGGCATCGAGATCGAGCACGCGTGCGAGAAGTCGTGCGCGTGTACGACCTGCCACGTGGTGATCCGCGAAGGCTTCAACGAACTCGATCCGTCCGAGGAGGACGAGGACGATCTGCTCGACAAGGCGTGGGGGCTCGAACCGACGTCGCGCCTGTCGTGTCAGGCGATCGTCAAGGAGGATTCGGATCTGGTGGTCGAGATTCCTAAGTACTCGATCAATCACGCGAAGGAAAATCACTGACGGACGGACGGACGGACGGACGGACGGACGGGCGGGGCGACAGGCGGCCTGTCTGCCGGGCCGGCCCGCCATCGATACGGGAGAGCAGGCCATGAAATGGACCGATTCGCGCGAAATCGCGATCGCGCTTGCAGACAAGCATCCGGATGTCGATCCGCAGCGGATCAATTTCGTCGATCTGCGCGCGTGGGTGATCGCGCTCGACGGGTTCGACGACGATCCGAACCGCTCCGGCGAGAAAATCCTCGAAGCGATCCAGGCGCACTGGATCGACGAATCGGACTTCGACGACGAAGACTGACGTCCCCGCGCTTCGCGCAAAAGAAACGGCTCGTGACTTGCGTCACGAGCCGTTTTTTATTGTCTCAGCGCGTAGCCGCCCGCCGTGCGGGCGGCCGCGACGATCATGCACCGACCAGCGTGCCGTTCTCGACGCGTACGCGCTGACCCTGGCCGAACGGCGGCGGGTTGCGGTACGTGAACGTGCGCGTCGCGCCGTTCTCCATCTGCACTTGCACCTGATAGTCGGTTTCCGCGCGAACCTGCTTCTCGACCTGGTTGCCGGCGAGACCGCCGCCCAGCGCGCCGATGATCGTCATCGCGGTGCGGCCGTTGCCGTGCCCGAACTGGTTGCCGAGCAGGCCGCCCGCGGCCGCGCCGCCGATCGCGCCGATGCCCGAGCTCTGGCCGGCCGTACGCGTCTGCGTGATCGCGACGACCGTGCCGCACGACTGGCAGTACGCGGCCTGCGCGGGCGCGGACGGCTGCTGTGCATACTGCGGCGGCTGCGGCGCCGGCGTATGGCGCCGGTGAACCGGGCGCGGCGCCGGCTTCGGCTCGGGCTGAGCGGCCGCGGCCTTGTGCTGCGCGGCCTGTTCGGCCGCCTGCTGCTGCGCCTGCGCGGCGAGCGCGGCGCTTGCGGCCGCCGCCGTATCGACGGCCGGCTGCGAGGCGATCAGCGCGGCCTGGGTCTGCCCGTTCTGCTCGCCGGTACTGTTCGCTTTCGGGAATACGCCCGTGATCGCGGCCGTTGCCGCGAGACTCGCGACGATCACGGCGCCCGCGGCCGTGGCGATCAGCGGATGAAGGCGTTGCTTTTGCGGTGTGGTCTGATTCTGATTGTCCATTTTGGCTCTCCGAGGGTCGATCCGCGTTGCGCAGCAGCGCTGAAGCGGATCCCACGCGTCGGGATCGATCGGACGCGGCGTGCATGCCGCCGTGCCGGCCCCGTTGCAATGCGTGGTGACGCATCCGGAGTGTCGTCCACGCGCAAACGGCGTGCCGTATCAAGGTGTAACGAATTGCAGCGGTCGCGCCCGTATGGCGGGGCGGCGAAGGAGAGGGCGGCCGGGCGCGCGCGGCGCCGGTGAAGCGAATAAAACGGGGGAGGATCGACAGCCGGCCCGTATCGGCCGGCAGGATTTACGCGCCGTTACAAAGCTGACGCGTGCGCCGCAGCGGCGGCGCACGCGAGCGCGTGAATCGTCAGTCTTCGCGACGCAGGTGCGGGAACAGCAGCACGTCGCGGATCGTCGGGCTGTCGGTGAGCAGCATGACGAGACGGTCGATGCCGATCCCGCAGCCGCCGGTCGGCGGCATCCCGTATTCGAGCGCGCGGATATAGTCGGCGTCGAAGTACATCGCTTCCTCGTCGCCGGCATCCTTCTGCTCGACCTGCTTCTTGAAGCGTGCGGCCTGATCTTCCGGATCGTTCAGCTCCGAGAAGCCGTTCGCGATCTCGCGGCCGGTGATGAACAGCTCGAAGCGCTCGGTGATGCCCGGCACCGTGTCCGATGCGCGTGCAAGCGGCGACACTTCGACCGGGTAGTCGATGATGAACGTCGGCTCCCACAGCTGCGATTCGGCCGTTTCTTCGAACAGCGCGAGCTGCAGCGCGCCGATGCCGGCGTTCAGGAACGCGGGCTGCGCGACGTCGACGCCGAGGCGCTTCAGTTCGCTGCGCAGATACGCGTCGTCGGACAGCTGACCGTCGGTGTACTGCGGCGCGTATTTCTGGATCGCCTGCGTGATCGTGAGCCGATGGAACGGCTTCGCGAGGTCGAGCTCGCGGCCCTGGTACTGGATCGTCGCGGTGCCGAGCGCATCGATCGCGGCCTGGCGGATCAGCTGCTCGGTGAAGTCCATCAGCCAGCGATAGTCGGTGTACGCGGCGTAGAACTCCATCATCGTGAATTCCGGGTTGTGGCGCGGCGACACGCCTTCGTTCCGGAAATTGCGGTTGATCTCGAACACGCGCTCGAAGCCGCCGACGATCAGCCGCTTCAGGTACAGCTCCGGCGCGATGCGCAGGAACATCTGCATATCGAGCGCATTGTGATGCGTGACGAACGGCTTCGCCGCGGCGCCGCCCGGGATCGGATGCAGCATCGGCGTCTCGACTTCCATGAACTCGGCATCGCTCATGAACTTGCGGATCGATGCGATCGTCTTCGTGCGCGCACGGAACGTGTCGCGCGTCTCCGGCGTGACGATCAGGTCGACGTAGCGCTGCCGATAGCGCATTTCCTGGTCGGACAGGCCGTGGAATTTGTCGGGCAGCGGACGCAGCGCCTTCGACAGCAGCCGAAGCTCCGTGCACTTGACCGACAGCTCGCCCTTGTTGGTGCGGAACAGCACGCCGCGCGCTGCGACAATGTCGCCGAGGTCCCACTTCTTGAACGCGTCGTAGGTTTCTGCGCCGACGTCGTTCGGCGTCACGAAGAACTGGATCTGGCCCGAACCGTCCTGCACGGTCGCGAAGCTCGCCTTGCCCATCACGCGCTTGAGCATCATCCGGCCCGCGACGGCGACCTCGAACGGGTTCGCTTCGAGCGCTTCCTTGTCCGACTCGGCGAATTTCGCCTGCAACTCGGCCGCGCGGTGCGTCGGGCGGAAGTCGTTCGGATAGGCGACGCCTTGCTCGCGCAAGGCGCGGAGCTTGTCGCGGCGTTCGGCGATGATCTGGTTTTCGTCCGCCGCGACGGCGGGCTGCGTTTGGGTCGGTTCGGTCATGATGGTCGGAATTCGGAATGGGTGCGGCAACGCAAACGGGAAGGGCGGCGCGGCCCGGCCGCGCCGCGGCGCTTACACGCCCTGTTTGAGGCTCGCGCTGATGAAGTCGTCGAGATCGCCGTCGAGCACCGCCTTCGTGTTGCTCATTTCGACGTTCGTACGCAGATCCTTCACGCGGCTCTGGTCGAGCACGTACGAGCGGATCTGGTGACCCCAGCCCACGTCGGTCTTGCTCGATTCGAGCTTGTCCTGCTCGGCCTGGCGCTTGCGCAGCTCGGCTTCGTACAGGCGCGACTTCAGCATCGCCATCGCTTCCGCGCGGTTGCGGTGCTGCGAGCGGTCGTTCTGGCACTGCACGACGATGCCGGTCGGCATGTGCGTGATCCGCACCGCCGAGTCGGTCTTGTTGATGTGCTGGCCGCCCGCGCCCGATGCGCGGTACGTGTCGATCCGCAGGTCGGCCGGGTTGATCTCGACTTCGATCGAGTCGTCGATTTCCGGATAGACGAACACCGACGAGAACGACGTGTGACGGCCGCCCGACGAGTCGAACGGCGACTTGCGCACGAGCCGGTGGATGCCGGTTTCGGTGCGCAGATAGCCGTATGCGTATTCGCCCGATACCTTGATCGTCGCGTTCTTGATCCCGGCGACGTCGCCGTCGGATTCTTCGAGCACTTCGGCCTTGAAGCCCTTGCGCTCGCAGTAGCGCAGGTACTGGCGCAGCAGCATCGACGCCCAGTCGCAGGCTTCGGTGCCGCCGGCGCCGGCCTGGATGTCGATGAAGCAGTTGTTCGGGTCGGCCGGGTTCGAGAACATCCGGCGGAATTCGATGTCGGCGACGCGCGCTTCGAGCTTCGCGGCGTCCTCTTCGGAGGCGATGAGCGTGTCCTCGTCGCCTTCCTCGCGTGCAAGCTCGAACAGGTCGAGCGCGTCGCGCAGGTCGTTATCGAGTTCGGTGAGCGTCGTGACGACGCCTTCGAGCAGCTTCTTTTCGCGGCCGAGCGCCTGGGCGTTCTTCGAATCGTTCCAGACGTTCGGGTCTTCGAGTTCCTTGTTGACTTCGGTCAGACGCGCTGCTTTGGCGTCGTAGTCAAAGATACCCCCGAAGCTCGCCCGCGCGCGTGCGCAGGTCGAGCAGGGAGCTTTCGATCGCGTTGAGACGTTCCGCTTCCATGATCGTTTCGCTTTTCGTGCTTCGTAAAAAAGCGGAATTATAGCCGATCGGCAGAGGCTCCCGGTGGCGCCGATCGAATGCGGGCGGCCGCGGCGGGCCCGTCCGGCGCGGCATCGCGCCAGGCCGCGGTGCCCGTCACGCGTCCGCGTGCTCGACGATCAGCTGCACGCGCGTGACGCCGTTCCACGTGTCGGCGACGAGCCGATACGCGAGCAGCGCGCTCGCCGGCAGCGGCTCGGTCCGGTTGAACCAGATCGCGTTGAAGCGCTGGCGCCCGCGCGCGAGCTGCAGCTTCAGGTGCTTGTCCTTCACGAGGCTTTGCGACACGACGTCGAACTCGCCCGAGAAAAGCGGGGCCGGAAAGCCCTGGCCCCAGACCGCCTCGTCGAGCAGGCCGACGAACTGCGGCGTGAAGTACGCGTCCTCGAGTTCGCCGTCGGTCTCGATCACGCGCGCGAGCGCGTCGTCGGACAGCCATTCGCGAGCGACGGCCTCGAACGCGGCGGCGAAGCGCGGCACGTTGTCGGTGTCGAGCGTGACGCCGGCTGCCATCGCATGGCCGCCGAACGCGACGAGCAGGTCCGGCTCGCGCTTCGAGACGAGGTCGAGCGCATCGCGCAGATGGAAGCCCGGAATCGATCGCCCGGAGCCCTTCACGCGCGTGCCGTGCTCGTCCGCGTGCGCGAACGTGAACGATGGCCGGTGGAACTTCTCCTTGAGCCGGCCGGCGACGATGCCGATCACGCCCTGGTGCCATTCGGGATTGAACAGCGTGATCGAGCACGCATCGGCCGGATCGACGTCGGCGAGATCGGCGAGCGCCTGCTGCTGCATGCCGGCCTCGATCTCGCGCCGTTCGCGGTTCATCGTGTCGAGCTGCTGCGCGAGCGCCCAGGCGCGGCCGATGTCGTCGGTGATCAGGCATTCGATGCCGAGCGACATGTCGGAGAGCCGGCCGGCCGCGTTCAGCCGCGGGCCGAGGCCGAAGCCGAGATCGAAGCCCGACGCGGTGCGGGCGTCGCGTCCCGCCGCGCGGAACAGCGCGGCGATGCCGGGCTGCATGCGGCCGTTGCGGATGCGCTGCAGCCCCTGCGCGACGAGCACGCGGTTGTTGCCGTCGAGCCGGACGACGTCGGCGACGGTGCCGAGCGCGACGAGGTCGAGCAGCCCGTCGAGGCGCGGCTCGGCGGCCTTGCTCGCGAATGCGCCGCGGCGACGCAGCTCGGCGCGCAGCGCGAGCAGCACATAGAACATCACGCCGACACCCGCGATGTGCTTGCTCGCAAACGCGCAGCCGGGCTGATTCGGGTTCACGATCGCGCGCGCGGGCGGCAATGCTTCGCCGGGCAGATGGTGGTCGGTCACGAGTACGTCGATGCCGCGCGCGTTCGCCGCTTCGACGCCGGCGACGCTCGCAATGCCGTTGTCGACGGTGATCAGCAGGTCGGGCTTGCGCGCGGCGGCCAGCTCGACGATTTCGGGCGTGAGCCCGTAGCCGTATTCGAAGCGGTTCGGCACCAGGTAGTCGATCTGCGCGCCGAACATGCGCAGCCCGCGCACTGCCACCGCGCAGGCGGTCGCGCCGTCGCAGTCGTAGTCGGCGACGACGAGCAGGCGCCGCTTCTCGGCGATCGCGTCGGCGAGCAGCGCGGCGGCGTCGGCGCAGCCTTTCAGTTCGGTCGGCGGGACGAGGCGCGCGAGCGCCGTCTCGATGTCGGCGGGCGATTGCACGCCGCGCGACGCGTACAGGCGCGCGAGCACCGGATGCAGGCCGTGGCGCGCGAGCGCTTCGGCGTCGGCGGGCGCGACGGGACGGGTAACGATGCGGGTCATTCGGTATCGGGTGGGGCTTATTCGAACAGGGAGGCGAGCGCGCGGCGGCGCCAGAACTTGCGCAGTGCGCCGCGCGTCGCGCGCAGCGTGGCCGAACTCGTGTCGCCGCACAGCGTGACGTCGATACCGGCCAGTTCGCCGCGCTGCAGGGCGGCGAGCGCCGGCGCGAACCAGTCGCGCTCGAGCGCGGCGAGCGCATCGTGCCAGCGTGCCCAGTCCTGTTCGATAAACGGGGTAGTGAGGGGCGTCAGCTCGACGAGCGTCGCGCCCTCGGCGGCCGCCAGCGCATCGAATGCGCGGGGCGGCGCGCCGCCATCGATGCCGGCTGCACGCGCGAGGCCGAGTGCGGCCGGCGACGCGGACAGCACGCGCGCGAACGGCTTGCCGACCGGTTTCAGCGTGCCCTGTGCGTGGAACCAGATCGAATTGACGGCGGGCAGCCCGCGCGCTTCGCGCGCTTCGTTGACCGGGTGCTGGAACCACGCCATCTGCACTTCGTTCTGCAGCTTCATCCACATCCGCGAGCGCTCGCCGGTGTGCGCCTCGTGCGGCAGCCAGATTTCGATGTTGCGGCCGCTTGCGCGCAGCGGTGCCGCGCCGGCCAGATGCGCGAGCTGATCGCTCGACAGATACCAGCGCGCCGGCGTCGGCGCTTCGACGCGCACGCCGAGCTCCTCGATCAGCGGCCGTGCGACGGCGAGCAGCGCGGCGGCGTCGCCGTCGTCGAGCGCGAGCGCGGCCGGGTCGACGAGCACCAGATGGTCGTGCGCGATTTCGACGTGAACGGGCTCGACGCAGGCCCACGGCTGCGTGCCGGGCTCGCCGCCGTCGGCGAGCAGCATGTAGGGCGCGAGCGGCGCCTCGTCGGCGGCGCTGCCGTGCGTCGCGCCGAACTGGCGCGCCAGCCAGCGCTCGTGCGGCAGCGTGCGCTGGAAGTCCTCGCCGGCCACGCGCTCGACGACGCTCGCGCGCGCGAGCAACTTTTCGAGCGCGGGACTGTCCAGCGTGTGCAGGGACGAGGCCGCATCGGCCGCCGACGGCAGCGCGAACGGAACGAGAAAATGGAGGCGTCGGTCGTGCATGATGCTGCGCATTGTATGGCAAACTGCGCGCGTGATCGGGCCGGCCGACGGCCCGGTCGCGTCCGGCGGCCGTTTTTCGACCCGCGTCCGCGGCCGGCGGCGTTGCGGCCGCAGCGTGCCGCGCGCCGGCCGCCCTCCCGCCGTAACCAGCAGAAAGGATTCGCTTGAAACTTCCGTACGAATGGCAAATCGGCTGGCGCTATACGCGCGCCGGCAAACGCACGACCGGCAACGGCTTCATTTCCTTCATCGCGCTCGTCTCGATGCTCGGGATCGCGCTCGGCGTCGCCGCGCTGATCGTCGTGCTGTCGGTGATGAACGGCTTCCAGAAGGAAGTGCGCGACCGCATGCTGTCGGTGCTCGCGCACGTCGAGATCTTCTCGCCGACGGGCTCGATGCCCGACTGGCAGCTGACCGCGCAGGAAGCGCGCCGCAACCCGTCGGTGATCGGCGCCGCGCCGTACGTCGAAGCGCAGGCGCTGCTCACGCGCCAGGATGCGGTGAGCGGCGTGATGCTGCGCGGCATCGAGCCGTCGCTCGAACCGCAGGTGTCGGACATCGGCAAGGACATGAAGGCCGGGCAACTGAGCGCGCTGGTGCCGGGCCAGTTCGGCATCGTGCTCGGCGACGCGCTCGCGGGCAATCTCGGCGTGAGCGTCGGCGACAAGATCACGCTCGTCGCGCCCGAAGGTTCGATCACGCCGGCCGGGATGATGCCGCGGCTCAAGCAGTTCACGGTCGTCGGCGTGTTCGAGTCCGGCCACTACGAATACGACAGCACGCTCGCGATGATCGACATCCGCGACGCCGAGGCGCTGTTCCGGATGTCCGCGCCGACCGGCGTACGGCTGCGGCTCAAGGACATGCAGAAGGCGCCGCAGGTCGCGCTCGAGCTGTCGCATACGCTGTCGGGCAGCCTCTACATCCGCGACTGGACGCAGCAGAACAAGACCTGGTTCTCGGCCGTGCAGATCGAGAAGCGGATGATGTTCATCATCCTCACGCTGATCATCGCGGTGGCGGCGTTCAACCTCGTGTCGTCGCTCGTGATGACGGTTACCAACAAGCAGGCCGACATCGCGATCCTGCGCACACTCGGCGCGCAGCCCGGCTCGATCATGAAGATCTTCGTCGTGCAGGGCGTGACGATCGGCTTCGTCGGCACGGCGTCGGGCGTCGCACTCGGCTGCCTGATCGCGTGGAGCATTCCATGGCTGATCCCGATGATCGAGCATCTGTTCGGCGTGCAGTTCCTGCCGCCGTCCGTGTATTTCATCAGCGAACTGCCGTCCGAACTCGTCGCGAGCGACGTGATCAAGATCGGCCTGATCGCGTTCGCGCTGTCGGCGGTTGCGACGCTCTATCCGAGCTGGCGCGGCGCGAAGGTGAAGCCGGCGGAGGCGCTGCGCTATGAATGATCGCGCCACCGCCTTCGCGGATTCACGACAACACCTCAAACAGGATTCGGCAGGTATGCAGGAATACGTGCTTCAGGCGCGCGGCATCACGAAAGCGTTCGTGCAGGGCGGCTTCAACGTGCAGGTGCTCAACAACACGGAACTCGCGGTGCGGCGCGGCGAGAAGCTCGCGGTGGTCGGCGCGTCGGGCTCCGGCAAGAGCACGCTGCTGCACGTGCTGGGCGGCCTCGACGAGCCGAGCGCGGGCGAGGTCTCGCTGCTCGGCAAGCCGTTTACGCAACTGGCCGAACGCGAACGCAACGACCTGCGCAATCGCGCGCTCGGCTTCGTGTATCAGTTTCACCATCTGCTGCCGGAATTCAGCGCGCTCGACAACGTCGCGATGCCGCTGCGCATCCGCCGGATGACGACCGAAGACGCACGCGAGCAGGCACGCGCGATGCTCGAACGCGTGGGGCTCGGCCCGCGTGCGAAGCATCGGCCCGGCGAGCTGTCGGGCGGCGAGCGGCAGCGCGTCGCGATCGCGCGCGCGCTGGTGACGAAGCCCGCCTGCGTGCTGGCCGACGAGCCGACCGGCAACCTCGACGGCACGACGGCCGACACGGTGTTCAACCTGATGCTCGAGCTGTCCGAGACGCTCGACACGAGCTTCGTGATCGTCACGCACGATCCGGAGCTTGCCGCGCGCTGCGACCGCACGATGCGGCTGCGCGACGGCGTGCTGCACGAGGAGCCGGCGCTGCCGGTGTAAACGACGAACGCCCGCGTGCCGGGCCTGCCGCGTGCGGCTCGGCGCGGCGGCGCGGCGCACGGGATGCAGGAGTGCCGACATGTGGATCGACACGCATTGTCATCTCGATGCCGCCGAATTCGACGGCGACCGCGACGCGGTCGCGCACGCGGCCCGCACGGCCGGCGTGTCGCGCATCGTGATTCCGAGCGTCGGGCGCGACAATTTCACGACCGTGCGCGAGCTCGCGCACCGCACGCCGGGCGCCGTCTATGCGCTCGGCATTCATCCGCTGTTTACGCCGCAAGCGCGCGACGAGGATCTCGACCGGCTGCGCATGGAGATCGAGGCGAGCATCGACGATCCGCGCTTCGTCGCAATCGGCGAAATCGGCCTCGACTATTTCGTGCCGGGCCTCGACGAGGACCGGCAGCAATTCTTCTATCAGGGGCAGCTGCGGCTCGCGCGCGAATTCGACCTGCCGGTGCTGTGCCATGTCCGCAAGTCGCAGGATCGCGTGCTCGCGGGCCTGCGGCGCGCGGGCGTGCGCCGCGGCATCGCGCATGCGTTCAACGGCAGCTTCCAGCAGGCCGAAGCGTATCTCGCTCATGGCTTGCATCTCGGTTTCGGCGGCAACGTGACGTTCGAGCGCGCGCGGCAGATCCGCCGGCTCGCGACGCAGCTGCCGCTCGACGCGATCGTCGTCGAGACCGACGCGCCCGACATCGCGCCCGAATGGGCATACAAGTCGCGCAACACGCCCGACCAGATTCCGCGCATCGGCGACGTGCTCGCCGAACTGCGCGGCATCGACGCGCACGCGCTGTCCCTATCCACTTCGGCTAACGCGCTCGCCGCGCTGCCGCGCCTCGCGCTTTCGTCCGCATAATCGTTGCCGCAGGGCGTCGCATGCGCAAGCGCGGCGCCGGTTCGGTAAGGAGGCGGGATGCGTGGGTGGTGGATGGCGTTTGCGCTCGGCGTCGTTGTGCTGCAGCGGCAGGCGGCATTGCCCGGCCCGCGCATGTGGGCGGCCGGCGCGGCGGTGCTGGGCGCCTGCGCGGCGCTGTACCTGGCACGTCGGCGCTGGCGGCGCTGCGCGAAGGGTGTGCCGGGATGGACACTGTGTGCGGTCGCGGCGTGCGTGTCGGGGTTCGGCTACGCGGCCGCGCGCGCCGAATGGCGGCTGCGCGACGTGCTGCCGGTCGAATGGGAGCGGCGCGACATCGTCGTGACGGGCGTGATCCGGGGGCTGCCGATTGTCGACGAAACGGGCGCGCGATTGCTGTTCGCAGTCGAGTCGAATGACGCGCGGCTCGCGCGGTTCCCGCCGTTGATCCGCCTATCGTGGCGAAACGATCGCGCGCCGGCCGTGCCCGACTTTCGCGCCGCGCAGCGCTGGCAGTTCGTCGTGCGCCTGAAGCGCCCGCACGCCGAGGCGAATCCCGGCGTGCGCGACGCCGAGGCCGCATGGCTCGCGGCCGGCATTCGCGCGGTCGGCTACGTGAGCGCGCCGTCGCGCGCGGTGCTGATCGATGCGCGCGCATCGGGCTGGCGCGCGTCCGTCGACCGGCTGCGCGACATATTGCGTGCACGCATCGCCGCGGCGCTCGGTGACGACGCGCGACATCGCGGCATCGTCGCCGCGCTCGCGATCGGCGACCAGTCGGCAATCGGCGACGACGACTGGCGCGTGCTGCGCGATACCGGCACGAGTCATCTGGTCGCGATCTCGGGGCTGCACGTCGGGCTGGTCGGCGCACTGGCGGGCGCGCTCGCGTCGGCGGTGTGGCGTCGGTTGCACCGGCGCGGGCGGGCCGCGACGCTCGCGGTGCCCGCACCGTACGTCGCCGCGCTGGCGGCGCTTGCCGCGGCCGGCGGCTACGCGGCGCTAGCGGGATTCAACGTGCCCGCGCAACGCGCGTGGTGGATGATCGCCGCGGGCGGCGTCGCGTATCTGGCCGGCCGCAGCGTGCCGACGTCCGCGGTGCTGTGCGCGGCGCTCGGCGGCGTGCTGCTCGCCGATCCGTGGGCCGTGCTGTCGGCCGGCTTCTGGCTGTCGTTCGGTGCGGTCGCGGTGATCCTGCTGTCCGTGGCCGGCTGGCGCGCGGTACGCGAACACGACAGCGAGGGTGAACCGCCCGGCGTCATGCAGCGGCTGCATGGGTGGACCATGCGTGCGCTGCACCGCCTCGCGGACGCCGCGCGCGTGCAGTATGCGGTGACGATCGGCCTCGCACCGCTGACGGCTGCATGGTTCGCGCAGATCTCGCTGTCGGGGCCGCTCGGCAACGCGCTCGCGATTCCGTGGGTCAGTTTCGTCGTGACGCCTACCGTGCTTGCCGGCCTCGTGCTGCCCGCGCCGCTCGACGCGGCGATGCTGCGGCTCGCGCATGCGTCGCTCGAACCGATGATGGCGCTGCTGGCACGGCTTGCCGCGTGGCCGGCCGGCGTGATGTGGCTGCGCATGCCGGACGCGCCCGTGCTCGTGCTCGCGTGCGTCGGCGTCGTCTGGATGCTGATGCCGCGCGGCTGGCCGTTGCGCTGGGCGGCGCCGCTCACGTGGCTGCCGCTCGTCGCGCCCGCGCCCGACGCACCGCCGATCGGCGCGTTCCGGCTGACCGTGCTCGACGTCGGGCAGGGCACGTCGGTGCTCGTCGAAACGGCGCGCCGCACGCTGCTGTTCGATGCGGGGCCGGGCGCCGAATCGACGCACGCCGGGCAGCGGATCGTCGCGCCGTCGCTGCGTGCGCGCGGCATCCGCACGCTCGATACGCTCGTGCTGAGTCACGCGGACAGCGACCATACGGGCGGCGCGCCGGCCGTCTACGGCGCGGCCGAGGTGCGGCAGCTGCTGGCCGGCATTCCGGCCGGCCACGCGCGATGGCGCGACGCGCAGGCGGCCGGCGTGGCCGACCGCGTGCCGTGCGCGGCGGGGCAGCGCTGGCGCTGGGACGGTGTCGATTTCACGGTGCTGTGGCCGCCGGGCGGCCCGCGCGCGGGGCCGTCGAACCGGCAGTCGTGCGTGCTGCGCATCGACGCGGGCGCCACGTCGGCATTGCTGACCGGCGACATCGACGCGTATGCGGAGCGCCGGCTCGTCGACACGATGCGCGACGCGCTGGCCGCGCAGATCCTCGTCGTTCCGCACCACGGCAGCCGGACCTCGTCGGTCGAGCCTTTCCTCGACTCGGTCGGGCCGCGCGTCGCGGTATTTCCTGTAGGCTATCGAAACCATTTCGGGCACCCGCACCGCACGGTCATCGCGCGCTATGCGGCGCGTGGCATTCCGTTGCCGCGCACCGATCGCGACGGCGCGGTGCGCTTCGACGTCGGGCCGGCCGAGCGCGGATTCGGATTCGCGCGCTACCGCGATGAGCGACGCCGGTACTGGATGGACCGCTGACGCAGGCATGCGACGGCGCGGGGCGGGCGGCGACACAGGAGACAACGGCGTTTGAAGGACATTCTGCATTTTTCACATGCGAACGGCTTTCCGGCCTCGACGTACCGGACGCTCTTTGCCGAACTCGCGGACGATTACGAGCTGCGCTACATCGAGCGGATCGGCCACGACCGTCGCTATCCGGTGACGCGCGACTGGCCGCATCTCGTCGAGCAACTGCTCGACGACATCGGCAGCCGCTACGAGCGTCCCGTCTGGCTCGTCGGCCATTCGCTCGGCGGATACCTGTCGCTGATGGCGGCCCTGAAGAAGCCGCACTGGGTGCGCGGCGTCGTGATGCTCGATTCGCCGATCATCGCCGGGTGGCGTGCCGGCGCGCTGCGCGCGACGCAGTGGGCGGGGCTCGACGAGCGGCTGTCGCCGGCCGCCGCGACGCGCAACCGCCGCACGCACTGGGCGAACCGCGACGAAGCGTGGCGGCACTTTCGCGAGAAGCCGGCGTTTGCGCGCTGGGACGAACGGATGCTCGCCGACTACATCGACTACGGCATTCCGCAGGTCGACGCCGACGGCACGCGCGCGCTCGCGTTCGATCGGCAGATCGAATACCTGATCTACCGGACGCTGCCGCACACGCTGGGGCCGCGGCTCGCGCACGGCGCGCCGGTACCGCTCGGCTTTCTGGCCGGCACGCGCTCGCGCGAGGTGCGGCAGGTCGGGCTCGACGCGACGCGGCGCGCGGCGCGCGGGCGCATCGAATGGATCGAGGGCAGCCACCTGTTCCCGATGGAGCGCCCGCTCGAGACCGCCCGCGCATTGCAGCGGATGCTGAATTCGCTGCGCGCGGACGAAGCGGTGCTGCCGCTCGCACAGAGCGCGTGACGCGCGGCGCCGGCCGCGCCGCAGGCCGGCACGGGCCGCCGGTCGCGGCCGGTCCGCGCGGCTGACGCGCCCGCGCGCGGCACAGCGCGAAGGGGCGCGAAGGGGCGCGATCATCGCGTCGATTGCTGAGAGAAGGGCGGGCTTTACGGTATAATCCGTTTTTCCCGCGAGCATCCAGCGATGACCAAATATGTTTTCGTCACCGGCGGCGTAGTTTCTTCCCTCGGCAAGGGCATTGCCGCCGCCTCTCTCGCCGCGATCCTCGAATCGCGCGGTCTGAAAGTCACCCTCCTCAAACTCGATCCCTACATCAACGTCGACCCCGGCACGATGAGCCCGTTTCAGCACGGCGAAGTGTTCGTGACGGAAGACGGCGCAGAGACGGATCTCGACCTCGGCCACTATGAGCGCTTCATCAGCACGAAGATGCGCAAGGCCAACAACTTCACGACCGGCCAGATCTACGAATCGGTGATCCGCAAGGAGCGCCGCGGCGACTATCTGGGCAAGACCGTGCAGGTCATCCCGCACATCACGAACGAGATCCAGGCGTTCATCGAGCGCGGCGCGGCGTCGGCCACCTGCGGCGAGCCGGACGTCGCGATCGTCGAGATCGGCGGCACGGTCGGCGACATCGAGTCGCTGCCGTTCCTCGAGGCCGCGCGCCAGATGAGCCTGCGCCTCGGCCGCAACAGCGCGTGCTTCGTGCACCTGACGCTCGTGCCGTACATCGCGACGGCCGGCGAACTGAAGACGAAGCCGACGCAGCACAGCGTGCAGAAGCTGCGCGAGATCGGCATCTCGCCGCACGTGCTGCTGTGCCGTGCCGACCGCCGCATCCCCGACGACGAATCGAAGAAGATCTCGCTGTTCTCGAACGTGCCGGAAGACGCGGTGATCTCCGTGTGGGACGTCGACAGCATCTACAAGATTCCGCAGATGCTGCACGACCAGGGCCTCGACCGCATCATCTGCGAGGAACTGAAGCTGTCGCCGAAGGACGCCGACCTCAGCATGTGGTCGGAGCTCGTCGAGAAGCTCGAGAATCCGAAGCACGAAGTGACGATCGGCATGGTCGGCAAGTACGTCGACCTGACCGAGTCGTACAAGTCGCTGATCGAGGCGCTGCGCCATGCGTCGCTGCACACGTCGACGAAGGTCAACATCGAGTACATCGACTCGGAAGAGATCGAGACGAACGGCGTCGACAGCCTCAAGCATCTCGACGCGGTGCTGGTGCCGGGCGGCTTCGGCCGTCGCGGGACCGAAGGCAAGATCGCGGCGATCCGCTATGCGCGCGAAGCGAAGGTGCCGTATCTCGGCATCTGCCTCGGCATGCAGCTCGCGGTGATCGAATTCGCGCGCGACGTCGTCGGCCTGAAGCAGGCGAACAGCACGGAATTCGATCCGGACACGCCGGAACGCGTGGTCGCGCTGATCACCGAGTGGTACGACCGCGAAGGGAAGGTCGAGACGCGCACGGAGGATTCCGATCTCGGCGGCACGATGCGTCTCGGCTCGCAGCGCTGCCCGATCAAGCCCGGCACGCTCGCGGAAGAGATTTACGGCAAGGACGTGAACGAGCGTCACCGCCACCGTTATGAAGTCAATAACCGCTTCGTGCCCCAGCTCGAAAGCGGCGGCCTTATCATCAGCGCGCGTACCCCGAGCGAGGATCTGCCGGAAATGATGGAACTGCCGCGTTCGATGCACCCGTGGTTCGTCGGCGTACAGTTCCACCCGGAATTCACGTCGACGCCGCGTGACGGTCACCCCCTGTTCAAGTCGTTCGTCGAAGCCGCGCTCGCCAACAAGGAAGCGCGCGCCGGAGTGCAAGCATGAAGCTCTGCGATTTCGAGGTCGGTCTCGACAAGCCTTTCTTCCTGATCGCGGGTACCTGCGTCGTCGAATCGGAGCAAATGACGATCGACACCGCCGGCCGGCTGAAGGAGATCTGCGGGAAGCTGAACATTCCGTTCATCTACAAATCGTCGTACGACAAGGCGAACCGCAGTTCCGGCAAGTCGTTTCGCGGCCTCGGAATGGACGAGGGGCTGCGGATCCTGTCCGAGGTGAAGCGTCAGCTCGGGCTGCCGGTGCTGACCGACGTGCATTCGATCGACGAGATCGAGCAGGTCGCGTCGGTCGTCGACGTGCTGCAGACGCCCGCGTTCCTGTGCCGCCAGACGGACTTCATCCACGCGTGCGCGCGCTCGGGCAAGCCGGTCAACATCAAGAAAGGCCAGTTTCTCGCGCCGCACGACATGAAGAACGTGATCGACAAGGCGCGCGATGCCGCGCGTGAGGCCGGTCTCTCGGAAGACCGCTTCATGGCGTGCGAGCGCGGCGTCTCGTTCGGCTACAACAACCTCGTGTCCGACATGCGCTCGCTCGCGATCATGCGCGAGACGAACGCGCCGGTCGTGTTCGATGCGACGCACTCGGTGCAGTTGCCGGGCGGGCAGGGGACGAGCTCGGGCGGCCAGCGCGAGTTCGTGCCGGTGCTCGCACGGGCGGCGGTCGCGACCGGCGTCGCGGGGCTGTTCATGGAAACGCATCCGAATCCGGCCGAAGCGAAGTCGGACGGTCCTAACGCAGTGCCGCTGAACCGGATGAGCGCGCTGCTCGAAACGCTCGTCACGCTCGACCAGGCGGTGAAGCGCGGTCCGTTCCTGGAAAACGATTTCAATTAAAGACCGAATGAACCTTGCGGCGGCTTCGGGCGTCAGTAGCGAAAGCAGTCCCGGCGCGCAGGCCGTCGCAGCTTGAAGAATCCATCGTCATTCTCAGAGGAAACCCATGAGTGCAATCGTAGATATCATCGGCCGCGAGATTCTGGATTCGCGCGGCAACCCCACCGTCGAATGCGACGTGCTGCTCGAATCGGGCACGATGGGCCGCGCGGCGGTGCCGTCGGGCGCGTCCACCGGCTCGCGCGAAGCGATCGAACTGCGTGACGGCGAAGCCGGCCGCTACAACGGCAAGGGCGTGCTGAAGGCCGTCGAGCACATCAACACGGAAATCTCCGAAGCCATCATGGGCCTCGACGCGTCGGAACAGGCGTTCCTCGACAAGACGCTGCTCGAGCTGGACGGTACCGACAACAAGTCGCGCCTCGGCGCGAACGCGATGCTGGCCGTGTCGATGGCCGTCGCGAAGGCGGCGGCCGAGGAAGCCGGCCTGCCGCTGTACCGCTACTTCGGCGGCTCGGGCGCGATGCAGCTGCCGGTCCCGATGATGAACATCGTCAACGGCGGCGCGCACGCGAACAACAGCCTGGACATCCAGGAATTCATGATCGTTCCGGTCAGCCAGCCGACGTTCCGCGAAGCGCTGCGCTGCGGCGCCGAAGTGTTCCACGCGCTGAAGAAGATCCTGAGCGACCGCGGCATGAGCACCGCCGTCGGCGACGAAGGCGGCTTCGCGCCGAACTTCGGCAGCAACGACGAGTGCCTGTCGACGATCCTGCAGGCGATCGAGAAGGCCGGCTATCGCGCGGGCGAAGACGTGCTGCTCGCGCTCGACTGCGCGGCATCCGAGTTCTATCACGACGGCAAGTACCAGCTCGCGGGCGAAGGCCTGCAGCTGTCGTCGGCCGAATTCACCGACTACCTCTCGACGCTCGCCGACAAGTTCCCGATCGTGTCGATCGAAGACGGCATGCACGAAAGCGACTGGGACGGCTGGAAGCTGCTGACCGATCGCCTCGGCAAGAAGGTTCAGCTCGTCGGCGACGATCTGTTCGTCACCAACACGCGAATCCTGAAGGAAGGCATCGAGAAGGGCATCGCGAACTCGATCCTGATCAAGATCAACCAGATCGGTACGCTGACCGAAACGTTCGCAGCGATCGAGATGGCCAAGCGCGCGAGCTACACGGCCGTGATCTCGCACCGCTCGGGCGAAACGGAAGATTCGACGATCGCCGACATCGCGGTCGGCCTGAACGCCGGTCAGATCAAGACGGGTTCGCTGTCGCGCAGCGACCGCATCTCGAAGTACAACCAGCTGCTGCGCATCGAGGAAGATCTCGGCGACATCGCGAGCTACCCGGGCAAATCGGCTTTCTATAACCTGCGCTAACGCGCTACTATCGGGTTCGTCATCTCGACGCCGCTCTGTGCCGACGCGCGGAGCGGCGCTTCTTATATCTGCGTCTTCTACATGCGGCTTGTCACTGTCGTCCTGATTGTCCTGCTGGCGCTCATTCAGTACCCCCTATGGTGGGGACACGGCGGCTGGCTGCGGGTGCACGAGTTGCGTCAGCAACTTGACGACCAGTTGCAGAAGAATGCAGACGAGAAGCTGCGCAACGAGCGCATCGCAGGCGAAGTGCAGGATCTGCAGAGCGGCACGGCCGCCATCGAGGAGCGCGCGCGCTATGAGATGGGGATGGTGAAGGACGGCGAAGTGTTCGTGCAGTTCGTGTCGCCGAATGCGCCGCCCGCGCCGGTCAGCAACACGCCGTCGAATACGTCGACGCGCGGCGTCGTCTCGGCGGCGCCGGTGCGCGTCGTCCCGAACCCGCAGTCGATCGCGAAGCCGTCGCGGCATCACGGCGGCGACAAGGGCAAGGCCGCGCATCATTGAGTGCGACGCAGCCGATTCATTGAAAAAGCGCGGGAAATGCCGCGCTTTTTTATTTCCTGCCGAGTGTCAATCGGCGGCGATTCCGGTGGGCGTTACCACCACCAGCCCGGATAGCCGTAGCTGATGCCGGTTCCCCAGCGATTGCCCCATCCGCCGTAATACCCGCCGTACACCGTGACGGGCGGCGCCGCATAGTACGACCACGCGCGGGCGGCGGCCTCGGCTGCCATCGCGTTGTTCTGGTCGCGCAGCACCTGCTTGTCGATTTCGTCGTAGCGCTTGCGCTCGGCGGCCGACAGCACGGGCGGCTGCCCCGACGATGCGCCCGGCTCCGGCAGCCGGCTCAGGATCGTGGACGACGGCTGCACTGCGCAGCCGGCAACGGCGAGCGTACCGGCGGCGGCGCTCGTCAGGACGAAGAGGCGAAACGGGCGGTTCATGCGATTCTCCTGCAGCGCGCCGCCGGCGGGAAACGATCGGCGCCGTGGGTCGAGGCCCCGGCGCCTGACCGCAGTGCGGCGCTCTCGTGCGTCATTATGCGCCCGCGCGGTGCGGGCGCGCGCTTCAGTGACGCTGCTCGGCGGCGGGCGTGATGCCGCTCGCGAGTTCGGGTGCCGCGAACAGCTGCGCGACGTCGACCGGATCGAATTCGTAGCGCTGGTTGCAGAACTCGCAGTGGATCTCGACGTGGCCGCGTTCGGCGATGACGCTGTCGACTTCGTCGCGGCCGAGCATGCGCAGCATCGCGCCGACCTTCTCGCGCGAGCAGGTGCACTGGAAGCGCGTGCCGGCCGGCTCGAAGTGCTGGACGTTTTCCTGCCAGAAGAGCCGGCGGAACACGACCTCGGGCTCGACCTCGAGCAGCTCCTTCGCGGACAGCGTGCCGCCGAGCGTGCACACGCGTTCCCACGTGTCGATGTCCGTCTCCGCGTTGCGCGGCACGATGCCGCCGTCGCCGGGCAGCTTCTGCAGCAGCATCCCGACCGCGCGATCGCGGTCGGCCGCGAGCCACAGCCGCGTGTCGAGCTGCTCCGAGTGGTGCATGTAGTGTTCGAGCACCTGCGACACCGATTCGAGCGGGCCGTCGGCGCCGTTCAGCGGCACGATGCCCTGATACGGCTGCTGACCCGGCTGCTTGTCGGCCGGATCGAGCGTGATCACGCAGCGGCCGTGGCCGCTCGCATTGACGAGCGTTGCGAAGGTCGCATCGTCGCCGATCGTCTGCGCGGCGTCGCCCGAGAATTTGGCGGTGGCCCGCATCGACAGATCCGAACTGCACTGGACGACCAGCATCTTCACCGGCCCGTCGCCGAAGATCTGCATGATGAGGGTGCCGTTGAACTTCAGGTTCGCGGACAGCAACGCGCACGCGGCCATCATCTCGCCGAGCACGGTGCGCACCGGGGCAGGATAGTCGCGCCGCGCGAGCACTTCGTGCCACGTGTTGCGCAGCGAAACGATCTCGCCGCGCACGGGCGCTGCGTTGAACATGAATTTCTGTAACTGGTCGCTCACTCTTGTTCCTTGAAATCCGTGCCGATCAGCCGATCCGCACGAGTTGCTCCTTGAAATGCGCACGCCGCTCGACATACGTCTTCGCGTTCGCGCGCAGCCGCGCAATGTCGTCTGCCGACAGCTCGCGCACGACTTTCGCCGGTGCCCCGAGAATCAGCGAGTTGTCCGGGAACGTCTTGCCTTCCGTCACCACGGCGCCGGCACCGACCAGACAGTTGCGGCCGATCACCGCTCCATTCAAGACCACCGCCTGAATTCCGATCAGCGAACCTTCGCCGATCGTGCAGCCGTGCAGCATCGCCTGGTGGCCGATCGTCACGTTTTCGGCGATCGTCAGCGGATAGCCGGGGTCGGTATGCAGCACCGCACCTTCCTGCACGTTGCTGCCCACGCCGACCGTGATCGTCTCGTTGTCGCCGCGAATCGTCGCGCCGAACCACACGCTCGCGTTTTCCTCGAGCACGACTTTGCCGATGATGGCCGCCGTATCGGCGACGAACACGCTTTCGTGGATCGTCGGGGCCGTATCGCCCAGCTTGTAGATCGTCACGGAGTCTCCCTGTCTCTTCGATGATGGGCGCCGGTAGAATGGCGCGTCTGCGCGGTGCGCCGGTCGCGCCGCGGCGAAAGTCCGTATTGTAAACCGTCGCGTGTGCGCGCTCGCGCGCGCGGCGCGACAGTGTCCCCGTTTTCGAACATGGCGTCTTCTTTTCCCGATGCGACGCAATGCGTGCGCCGCGCCGCGCTCGCCGCGCTGCGTGAATCCGCGCCCGCCGCGAAGGCCGAGCGCGTGCGTGCGCTATACGACGCGCTCCAGGCCGGGCAGGCCGCGATCGCATCGTCGCTCGCGCTGCCCGAACCGGCCGATCTGCCCGGACGTCCGGCGCGTCCGCCGCTCGTCGAGCCGCGCCGGCTCGAGCGGCGCAGCATGCGCTCGCCCGAAGGGCGCGCGGTGCTGCTGCATGCGCTCGCGCATATCGAATTCAACGCGATCAATCTCGCGCTCGACGCAGTCTGGCGCTTCGCGGGCCAGCCGGACACGTTCTATGCGGACTGGTTGAAAGTGGCGGCCGAGGAGGCCTATCACTTCACGCTGCTGGCCGATCGGCTCGCGGCATTCGGCCATGCGTACGGCGATTTTCCGGCGCACAACGGCCTGTGGGAGATGTGCGAACGGACCAAGGACGACGTGCTCGCACGCATGGCGCTCGTGCCGCGTACGCTCGAAGCGCGCGGCCTCGACGCGTCGCCGCCGATCCGCGCACGGCTCGCGCAGGCGGGCGATCACGCATCGGCCGCGATTCTCGACGTGATCCTGCGCGACGAGATCGGGCATGTCGCGATCGGCAATCGCTGGTTCCGTCACCTGTGCGCGGCCGCCGGGCGCGATCCGGTGCCGACTTACCGGCTGCTGGCCGAGCAGTACCGCGCGCCGCGGCTGCGCGGCCCGTTCAACTTCGACGCGCGCCGCAGCGCGGGCTTCGAGCCGGCCGAACTGGACGAGTTGGCCGCGCAGGACGCCGCGGCCGGGCCGGCGGGCGAGTAGCGCGGCCGCGCGTCGTTCTCGTCAGGCTAGAGAAGTGCCTCGACACGCGCGCGGAACGCCGTGCCCCGGCGCGTGCCGGCCTCCGCGATCGCTATAATCGAACGATCATTCTTTTTTTGGCGGCCGCAATGAATGCCTCGAGTTCCGTTTCCGATTTCGTTACCGTGCGCGGCGTCCGGCTGCATGTGCGGCGCTGGGGCCGGCCCGATGCGCCGACGCTGTTCATGCTGCACGGCTGGATGGATGTCGCCGCTTCGTTCCAGTTCGTCGTCGATGCGCTTGCGGGCGACTGGCAGGTGATCGCACCGGACGCGCGCGGCTTCGGGCTGTCGGACTGGCCGGTCGCGCGGCAGGGCGGCGGTCACTACTGGTTCCACGACTATCTGGCCGACCTCGACGCGCTCGTCGACCACTATGCGCCGACCGGCGCCGTGAACCTGGTCGGCCACAGCATGGGCGCGAACGTCGTGTGTCTCTATGCGGGCGCGCGTCCCGAGCGCGTGCGGCGCGTCGTCGATCTCGAAGGCTTCGGGCTCGCGCCCGCGCGCGCCGAGCAGGCGCCGCGCCGGCTGCGCGGCTGGCTCGACGAACTGCGCGAGCCGCCGGCGCTGCGCGCGTACGCGTCGCTCGACGAGGTTGCCGCGCGACTGATCAAGACCAATCCGCGTCTCGCACCGGCACGCGCGGCGTTTCTCGCCGCGCATTGGTCGAAGCGCGGCGACGACGGCCTCTACCATCTGCTCGCCGATCCCGCGCACAAGCTGCCGGGGCCGTTGCTGTACCGGCTCGACGAGGTGATGGCGATTTGGGCGAAGGTCAGCGCGAAGGTGCTGCACGTCGAGGCCGTCAATTCGCCGACGCTTGCGCAGCTTGCCGGCGACATCCCGCTGCCCGAGTTCAAGGCGCGTTTCCGCGCATTCCCGGACTGGCGCGAGAAACTGGTCGAGGATGCGGGCCACATGGTGCATCACGACCAGCCCGAGCAGATTGCGGCGCTGATCGAGGCGTTCTGCGCGTAGCGGCGCGGCCGGCAGGCGGCGTGACGGCCGAGCCGGCGCGCGCAGAGGCGGGCGGACAGGCGCGCCGACAGGCGGGCGGCGCAATGCCGCATTGCAGTAGAATGAAGCTTCACCTGCCATGCCGACAATGAACGCCGATCTCCACTGCCATTCCAATGTTTCCGACGGGCTGCTGTCGCCCGCCGACGTGGCGCGCCGCGCGTACGACGGCGGCGTGACGCTCTGGGCGCTCACCGATCACGACGAGGTCGGCGGCCAGGCGGCGGCGCGCGCCGAAGCCGAAGCGCTGGGCATGCGCTACCTGAGCGGCGTCGAGATTTCGGTCACGTGGGCGTCGCGTACCGTGCACATCGTCGGCCTGAACATCGATCCGGAGAACGCGGCGCTCGTCGACGGGCTGTTCCGCACGCGCCACGGCCGCGCGGCGCGCGCGCAGGCGATCGGCGCACAGCTCGCGACGCTCGGCATCCCGGGCGCGTACGACGGCGCGCTGAAGTACGTGTCGAACCCGGACCTGATCTCGCGCACGCACTTCGCGCGCTTTCTCGTCGAGAACGGCTACGCGGAATCGACGGCCGACGTGTTCGACCGCCTGCTCGGCGACGGCAAGCCGGGCTTCGTCCCGCACCGCTGGGCGACGCTGTCGGACGCCGTGCAATGGATTCGCGGCGCGGGCGGCGAGGCGATCGTCGCGCACCCGGGCCGCTACCGCTATACGCCGGTCGAATTCGACGCGTTTTTCGGCGAATTCATCGATCTCGGCGGCCGCGCGATCGAAGTCGTGACGGGCAGCCACACGCCGGATCAGTATCGCGAATACGCCGATGTGGCGCGCCGCTTCGGTTTCGAAGCGTCGCGCGGGTCGGACTTTCACGCGCCCGGCGAGGGCCGCGTCGAGCTCGGCGGCCTGCCGCCGCTGCCGTCCGATCTCAAACCGGTCTGGGCACGCTGGCTCTGATGCGCCGCCGCGGCACGCGGCCGTGCGTGCCGCGGCCCGTGCCGGCGTCCGAACTCCTTCTCTTTACGTGCTCCCATGTCCCAGTTCTTCAGGATTCATCCGGATAATCCGCAGCCGCGCCTGATCAAGCAGGCGGTGGAGATCGTCAACAAGGGCGGCGTGGTCGCGATGCCGACCGACTCGAGCTATGCGCTCGCGTGCCACCTCGACGACAAGGACGCGGTCGAGCGCGTGCGCCGCATTCGCGGCCTCGACGAAAAGCAGCATTTGTCGCTGCTCGTGCGCGATCTGTCGGAGCTCGCGAACTTCGCGATGGTCGACAATCGCCAGTACCGGCAGATCAAGTCGGTCACGCCGGGGCCGTACGTGTTCATCCTGCAGGCGACGAAGGAAGTGCCGCGCCGGCTGTCGCACCCGTCGCGCAAGACGATCGGGCTGCGCGTGCCCGATCACGCGATCACGCTCGCGCTGCTGGAATCGCTCGGCCAGCCGCTGCTCGGCACGACGCTGATCCTGCCGCCGGACGACGAGCCGCTCAACGATCCCGAGGACATCCGCGCGCGGCTCGAAAAGCAGGTCGATCTCGTGATCGACGGCGGCGCGTGTCCGCGCGAACCGTCGACGGTGATCGACCTGACCGGCGACGTGCCGCAACTCGTGCGCGCAGGGCGCGGCGCACTCGAGCCGTTCGGGCTCACCGCGCCGTAAGCGCGCCGTTTCATGTTTGCGCGGGGGCGCTTGTTACAATAACGCGATATGGATGCTTCCCTGATACAGACCATCGCCGTCTACGCGCTGCCCGTGATCTTCGCGATCACGCTGCACGAGGCGGCGCACGGCTATGCCGCCCGCCTGCTCGGCGACAACACCGCCTACATGATGGGGCGCGTGTCGTTCAATCCGATGCGGCACATCGATCCGCTCGGCACGATCGCCATTCCGCTCGCGATGTATTTCCTGACCGGCGGCATGTTCCTGTTCGGCTATGCGAAGCCGGTGCCCGTCGCCTTCCGCAACCTGCGCGATCCGCGCTGGGGCAGCCTGTGGGTGTCGCTCGCGGGCCCGGCGTGCAACTTCGTGCAGGCGCTGGCGTGGGGCGTGATCGGCATCCTGCTGCGCGCGGCGGGCGTCGACGAGCCGTTTTTCACGCGGATGGCGTTCGCCGGCGTCAGCGCGAACCTCGTGCTCGGCGTGCTGAACCTGTTTCCGCTGCCGCCGCTCGACGGCGGCCGCATCCTCGCGGCGCTGCTGCCGCCGAAACAATCGATCGCGCTGTCGCGTATCGAGCCGTACGGTTTCATCATCGTCCTCGTGCTGGTTGCGACGGGCGTGCTGACGAATTTCTGGCTGCGTCCGCTCGTCAACGTCGGCGCGGACGTCCTGAACGCCATCCTGACTCCTTTGGCCTTGCTTTTCTAACGACAATCATGTTCCCAGATCGTATCTTCTCCGGCATGCGACCCACCGGGTCGCTGCACCTCGGCCATTACCACGGCGTGCTGAAAAACTGGGTGAAACTGCAGTCCGAGTACCCGTGTTTCTTCTGCGTCGTCGACTGGCATGCGCTGACGACGCACTACGAGACGCCCGAGGTCATCGAGAAGAACGTATGGGACGTGCTGATCGACTGGCTCGCCGCCGGCATCGATCCCGCGCAGGCGACGCTGTTCATCCAGAGCAAGGTGCCCGAGCACGCGGAACTCGCGCTGCTGCTCGGCATGAGCACGCCGCTCGGCTGGCTCGAACGCGTGCCGACCTACAAGGAACAGATCGAGAAGTTGAAGGACAAGGATCTGTCGACCTACGGCTTCCTCGGCTACCCGGTGCTGATGGCCGCCGACATCCTGCTGTACCGCGGCTCGCTCGTGCCGGTCGGCGAGGACCAGGTGCCGCACGTCGAGATGACGCGCGAGATCGCACGCCGCTTCAACTATCTGTACGGCCGCGAGCCGGGCTTCGAGGAGAAGGCGCTCGAAGCCGCGAAGAAGCTCGGCGGCAAGCGCGCCAAGCTCTACCACGAGCTGCGCAACGCGTATCAGCAGGAAGGCGACGACGAGGCGCTCGAACAGGCGCGGGCGATGCTGCAGGAATCGCAGAGCCTGTCGATGAGCGATCGCGAGCGCCTGTTCGGCTATCTGGAAGGTGCGCGCAAGATCATCCTTGTCGAGCCGCAGGCACTGCTGACGGAAGCGTCGCGGATGCCGGGCCTCGACGGGCAGAAGATGTCGAAGTCGTACGGCAACACGATCGGCCTGCGCGAAGACGCCGAGACGATCACGAAGAAGGTCCGGACGATGCCGACCGATCCGGCGCGCGTGCGCCGCAGCGATCCGGGCGATCCCGACAAGTGCCCGGTGTGGCAGCTGCACCAGGTCTATACCGACGAAGCGACGCACGAGTGGGTGCAGAAGGGCTGCCGTTCGGCCGGCATCGGCTGTCTCGACTGCAAGCAGCCCGTGATCGAAGGCATCCTGCGCGAGCAGCAGCCGATGCTCGAGCGCGCGCAGAAATACATGGACGATCCGTCGCTGCTGCGCGCCATCGTCGCGGACGGCTGCGACAAGGCGCGCAAGCACGCGACCGAAACGATGCGCGACGTGCGCGACGCGATGGGTCTGTCGTACACCTGATCGCATGCGTGAACCGATCCTTGCCGCCGCGGGCGGTCATGTCGCCCACACCGAGCCGTCGCGCTGGGTCGTGCGCTGGTCGGCGCTCGTGCGCGCGCACGGCGCGGTACTCGACGTCGCGGCGGGCGGCGGCCGCCATGCGCGCTGGTTTGCGTCGCGCGGGCATCCGGTCGTCGCGCTCGACCGCGATTCGGCGGCGCTCGCCGCGTTGCGCGCGATTCCCGGCGTCGACGCGCGCGACGCCGATCTCGAAGGCGCGCCATGGCCATTACCGGCCGATGCGCGGTTCGCGGCCGTCGTCGTCACGCATTATCTGCATCGTCTGCTCTGGCCCCATCTGCTCGACGCGCTCGAGCCGGGCGGCGTTTTGATCTACGAAACGTTCGCGCGCGGAAACGAAACGGTCGGCAAACCGTCCAACCCCGCGTTCCTGCTTGCGCCGGGCGAGCTGCTGGACGCCGTGCGCGGCCATCTGCGGGTGGTCGCGTACGAAGACGGTTTCGTCGCGGCGCCGCGCGAAGCGTTCGTTCAGCGCATCTGCGCGGTGCGCGAGGACGCGACCCCGAAGGCGGGGGCGGGAATTCCACGTTACGGACTGCCCGGCTAATCCGCTACAATCTCAACGTTTACCGGTACACAATCAATCGCGTTTCATGGCTAACGGCACCCAAGACGGCATTCAAATCCGCGGCAGCATCCCCGCGATCGTCACCCCGATGCTCGAAGACGGCAGTCTCGACCTGCCGGCATTTCGCAAACTGATCGACTGGCATATCGAAGAAGGCACCGATGCGCTGGTCGTGGTCGGCACGAGCGGCGAATCCGCGACGCTCAACGTCGAAGAGCACATCCTGATGATCCGCACGGCCGTCGAGCACGCGGCCAAACGCATTCCGATCATCGCGGGCGCGGGCGGCAATTCGACCGCCGAAGCGATCGAGCTGACGAAGCACGCAAAGGCGGTCGGCGCCGATGCGACGCTGCAGGTCGTGCCGTACTACAACAAGCCGACGCAGGAAGGGATGTACCGGCATTTCCGCACGATCGCGGAAGCGGTCGACCTGCCGGTGATTCTCTACAACGTGCCGGGCCGGACGGTGGCCGACATGTCGAACGAAACGATGCTGCGCCTCGCGCAGGTGCCGGGGATCGTCGGCGTGAAGGAAGCGACCGGCAACATCGATCGTGCGGCGCAGCTGATCAAGGCCGCGCCGAAGCATTTCGCGATCTACAGCGGCGACGATCCGACCGCGATCGCGCTGATGCTGCTCGGCGGCCACGGCAACATCTCGGTGACGGCGAACGTCGCGCCGCGCGCGATGAGCGCGCTGTGCCGCGCCGCGCTGGCCGGCGACGTGCAAACTGCGCGCGAGCTGCACATGAAGCTGCTGTCGCTGCACAAGAATCTGTTCATCGAGGCGAACCCGATTCCGGTGAAGTGGGCGCTGCATGCGATGGGCAAGATGCAGGGCGGCATCCGTCTGCCGCTCACGGCGCTCGACGAGCGCTGCCACGATGCCGTGCGTTCGGCACTCGTCGAGGCGGGCGTTCTCGCCTGACACGGAGGCGGCCGCGTCCTGCGGCCGCCGGCTCGACCCCTGATCAACCCGCACCGGCCGGCTCCGTCCGGCGCCGCTCCTGACGAGCGTTCTAGCAAGACGAAGGATTTCATGAAACGTTTCGCCATTTCCTCTCGCGCCATCCAGATGTCGGTGATGGTGCTTGCGCTGGGCGCGCTCGCCGGCTGCGATACGCTGAACGACTACCTGGCTCCCGACCGGGTCAACTACAAGAACACGGGTTCGGCGCCGCCGCTCGCGGTGCCGAGCGACCTGAAGCCGGTGCCGACCACACAGCAGTTCGTCGCGCCGCCGACCAACGCCGGGCTCGGCACGCTGCCGCCGCGCGCCACCACCGCGGCGGGCAACGCGACGGACGGCATTCCGAACGCGCAGGATCCGCTCGGCATGCACATCGAGCGCGACGGCGACCGCCGCTGGCTCGTCGTCGACGGCCGCACGCCGGAGCAACTGTGGCCGATCCTGAAGGAGTTCTGGCAGGAGAACGGCTTCTCGCTGAAGACCGACGCGCCGTCGACCGGCATCATGGTCACCGACTGGGCCGAGAACCGCGCGAACATTCCCGACGACTGGTTCCGCCGCACGATCGGCAAGGTGATCGACTTCGCGTACTCGTCGGGCACGCGCGACCGCTTCCGCACGCTGGTGAGCCGTACCTCGGGCGGCAACACCGACATCTCGATCACGCACAGCGCGATGGAGGAAATGATGGTCGGGCCGCAGGGCGGTACGTCGTCGCGCTGGGAAGAGCGTCCGCGCAACCCCGTGCTCGAAGCGGTGTTCCTGACGAAGCTGATGCAGAAGTTCGGGCTGACCGATGCGCAGGCGAAGCAGCTGCTGACCGATGCGCGTCCGGCCACCGCGCCCGCGCAGGTGGCCGACACGAGCGACGGCGCGGCGACGCTGCAACTGGCCGAATCGTTCGATCGTGCGTGGCTGCGCGTCGGTCTCGCGCTCGACCGGACGAACTTCACGGTCGACAACCGCGACCGCGAGAAGGGTATGTACACGGTCCGTTACGCGAACTCGATGGAAGAGCTCAAGCGCGACGGGCTGTTCGGCAAGCTGTTCTACGGTGGGCCGTCGGCCGCGAAGCCGGGCAGGGAGTTCCTGGTCAACGTGCGCGCGCAGGGCAACGGCGGCACGCGGGTCGCGGTCGTCGATGCGAACGGCCAGGTCGACAACTCGTCGGATGCGAAGCGAATCATTTCGCTGCTCCACGCGCAGTTGAACTGAGCGCGTGCGATTCGCCAGCCTGGGAAGCGGCAGCGAAGGCAACGCGCTGGTCGTCGAGGCCACGAGCGGCACGACGACCACGCGCGTGCTGCTCGACTGCGGCTTTTCCGCAAAAGAGGTCGAGCGCCGGCTCGGCCGCCTGAATCTCTGCGTCGACGATCTCGACGCGATCCTGATCACCCACGAACATAGCGACCATGTCGGCAGCGCGCTGACGCTCGCGCGACGCGCATCGCTGCCGCTCTACATGAGCTGGGGCACCGCGCGCGCGGCGGGGGCGGACGAAGCCGACGTCGATCTGCGCGTGCTGTGGGGCGACGAAACGGCCGCGATCGGCGATCTGGCCGTGATGCCCTATACGGTGCCGCACGACGCGCGCGAACCGCTTCAATTCGTGTTCATGGACGGTTGCCGACGGCTCGGCGTGCTGACCGATGTCGGCATGGCGACGCCGCACATCACGGCCGTGCTGAGCGGCTGCGACGCGCTGGTGCTCGAATCCAACCACGACACGGCGATGCTCGCCGCGAGCCGCTATCCGCAGTCGCTGAAGGCGCGAATCGGCGGCACGCACGGGCACTTGAGCAACGACGCGGCAGCGGGCATTCTGGCGTCGCTGGAACGCAGCCGTCTGCAGCATCTCGTCGCGGCTCACCTTAGTCAGCAGAACAACCGGCCGGAACTGGCGCGCGCGGCGCTGGCCGACGTGCTGGGCACGGACGGCGACGACGTGATCGTCGCGACGCAGGAGGCCGGCTTCGACTGGCTCATGCTCGGCTGAACCTACGCAGGAGCAGGGCGGGGCGCCGCAGCACGTGGTCCGAGCGCGATTGCAAAAACGACGGACACAAAAAAACCGGCCCTCGGGCCGGTTTTTTTTCAGCTGATGCTGACGCTTACTGGCTTGCGCCCGAAGCCGGAGCAGCCGTCTCTGCCGAAGCAGCCGACGCCACAGCAGCAGCTGCATCGCTCGCAGCAGCGCTCGCCGACGAAGCAGCAGCAGCTGCATCGCTCGCAGCACCGGCAACTGCCGAAGCAGCCGACGAAGCGGCAGCAGCAGCGTCGCTAGCAGCCGACGAAGCGCTTTGGTCAGCGCTCTTGTTGCAAGCAGCCAGTGCAACAGCAGCCAACAGGGAAGCTACGAGGAGGGATTTCTTCATGATCACGTCCTTTTATGGTTAAAGGTAAGCAACAGCGCGAAACAATACCGGTAATGTGCTCCAACACCGACCTGGGCCGCTGGTGGAGACGCACTTCTAGAGCGTGAATCTTCCCTACGGCTTGGGCGGAAATTATATGCACTTTCCTATCGACCGTCGACAAATGCGGGGTCAATACGTTGTCTTTCCCATACAAAATTTGATTCATATGGGCGAACAGTTCGGCTACCACTCATTCCGGTTTCCGACCCGTATCCAGCCCGCACGATACCACTCGTGCAGCAGGGCTGTCATGGAGGGAACCCGGGATAGTGTTACAAACCGTTTCGCCTCCATCTGGCGCTGATTTGCCAGCTCGGGCAGCCATTCTCCGGCCTCCTCGAGCGGTCCTTCCTCGCCGTTGATGAAGTACGAGCGCGCGTTATACAACAATGCAGCGCGTCTGTCGAGACGGACTCCGCGACGTGATGCCTGCGCAACGAATGCGGCTTCGGACAATGGCCGTGCCGGCGGCTCGAACACCACGTTCGACTTCGGTTCGCTCAGGTAGCAGCCCAGAAATTCCGCGACGTCGCGCTTGCGCCAGCGAATCGCATCGACGATCTCGGCGACGCGCGCGACCATCGCCGGCGGCAGTTCGGCCGGCGCGGCGACCGCAGGCTGCTTCGGGTCGCGGTAGAGGTCGTCGGCGCCGCTGTCGCGAAGGCCGCCGCGCTCCGCCAGGTAATACAGGAACTGCGCGCCCAGTTCGCCGGCGGACGGCGCGCGAAAGCCGATCGAGCAGGTCATGCATTCGCCTTCGGCGACGCCGTCGTGCGCGATATGCGGCGGCAGATAGAGCATGTCGCCCGGCTCCAGCACCCATTCGTCGGTCGGCTCGAAGTTCGCGAGAATCTTCAGCGGCACGCCGGGCTGCAGCGACAGGTCCTGCTGCGCGCCGATGCGCCAGCGGCGCCGGCCCTCGACCTGCAGCAGGAATACATCATACGAATCGAAGTGCGGGCCGACACCGCCGCCGTTCGTCGCGTAGGAGATCATCAGGTCGTCGAGACGCGCGTCGGGGATGAAGCGGAACCGGTCGAGGAGCGCGCGCGCCGCGTCGACGTGCAGGTCGAGCCCCTGCACGAGCAGCGTCCAGGCATCGCGCGTCACGGCCGGCAGCGAGCCCGGCTCGAACGGACCGTGCGCCAGTTGCCACTTGTTACGAAAATGGGTGATCAGTCGCGATTCGGCGTCATAGTCTGCAGCTAGGTCGAACAGTGCGTCGCGCGTGACGGGCGGCTTTACGCCGGGCATCGCCTGGCGGATCAGCAGCGGCTTTTTCTGCCAGTAGCGGCGCATGAATTGCGCCGGGGTGAGACCGCCGAGCAGCGGAGTGGGAAGATCGGGGGGCGGCGCGCCGAGCGGCGCGGCAGCGGCGTTCCGCGGTTCGGCTTGAGACCGGTTGCGCATCGTATAATGAGACTTGTATTTGGGAGAATTGGATGAAAATCGCAAAAAACACTGTCGTGTCTATCGCTTACAAGCTGTCGGATGCGCAAGGCAATCTGATCGAGGAAAGCGACGAGCCGATGGTCTATCTGCACGGCGGCTATGATGGCACGTTCCCCAAGATCGAGGAACAGCTCGATGGCCAGGAGCCCGGCTACCAGACGCAGATCCAGCTCGAGCCGCAGGACGCGTTCGGCGACTACGATCCCGAACTCGTGAAGATCGAGCCGCGCGACCGTTTTCCCGAGCCGCTCGAAGTGGGCATGCAGTTCGAAGGCACGCCGGAAGACGGCGACGAGGAAGTCGACTCGCTGATCTACACGGTCACCGACATCGCCGAAGACAAGGTCGTGCTCGACGGCAACCATCCGCTCGCCGGCATGGCGCTGCATTTCGCGCTGACCGTGAAGGACGTGCGTGAAGCGACCGAGGAAGAGATCGAACACGAGCACGTGCACGGCGCGGAAGGGCTCGAGATCGTCGACGAGGACGAAGACGACGAAGACGATCGTCCGAACGACGCGTCGCCGTCAGGGCGCACGCTGCACTGAGCTCGCCGGTTCGCCTGGCGTCGCCTGCGGCGGCGCCGGCCATGATGCGCTGCCGGGCGCCGTGCCGTCGCCCTGCAGCGGCGGCGCGACCGACGACGAGTCCGGCAGCGCCGGCAACGCCGGGATCTCCGGCATTTGCGGCAACGGCACGTCGTCGTGCGGGACGAGCGGCAGCGAGGGCGGCACCGGCACATTCTTCGGCACCGTCTGCAAGCTCACGCCGAACGGCGTCTGCCGCGCCGGCGACACGCTCACCTTGACCCACTGATTCGCCGGCTGACGCGGGCCGATCGCGACGCGCGTGACATTTCCCACCGGTTCGCCATCGTCTGCGCGCAGCGGACGGTCGATCAGAAAGCCGTTCGCGAGCGGTTCCGCGCTCGCATGAATGACGAGGATCGGCCCGCGGAATGTCGCCGCTGCCTTGACCAACGTGCGTTTCAGCTCGCGGAATCCGTCGCGCACGCGCGGCCGGTTGAAGCGCAGCCACGCAAAGCGTTCCGCGCGTTCATAGCGATCGAACTGCGGATCGCCCTCGAAAATCACCACCATCGCGCGTGCATCGCGCCGCTTCGCGTATTCGGCCGCATGGTCGACCCAGAACGCGTTGGCGATCACGCGATCCTCGAATTCGCCGTTGCGGCCGCCGGCCGTCAGAAAGTGGTTGTTCGGCGCGGGCGCATTCAGCGCGACGTAGACGACGTCTCCTTGCATCCAGCGCGCGTTTTCGCGATACGGACGGAACCGCGCGACTTCGCTTTCGCGCGTGATCGGCAATGCGTTGCGATCGGGCAGCGCGGATTCGGCGAGCAGCGTCTGCCGCAGGAAGTCCAGTCGCTCGACCGGATCGTAATGCCCGCCCGTCGGTGTCCCGCAGGTTACCCAGTCGTCGTGGCCGGGGACGAATACGAGCGGCGCGCGCGACGCGTCGAGGATCGCACTGCGCTGCGTATAGATCGCGTCGCGACACGCTTCTTTTGGTCCCTTGAGGTTGCCCGCATAGACGACGAACGCGAGATTGCGTTCGCGTGCGATCGATTCGAGCATGCGCTGCGCGGCGGGCTCGTCGGCGGGCGTGCTCATGACGCCCGATACGACCGCGAACGAGTAGGGCGCGGACGCGCGCGCGGCCGGCGCGCCATGCGCGCGGGCCGGCGACAGCACGATTGCCGCTGCGGCGAGCGCAGCCATCGCGCACGCCGGCAGGCGCGACATCACGCGCTCACGCGCGTGCGTCGCCATCGTGGTCCCGCACGAGTGCGCGCAGCTGGTACAGCAGGTCGAGCGCTTCGCGCGGCTTCAGGTCGTCCGGATCGATCTCGCGCAGCTTCTCGAGCGCCGGATGCGGTGTGTCGGGGACGACGGGCGCATCCGCACACTCGAGATCGCCGGGCGCCGGCTGCGCGCTGAACAGATCGAGCTGCGGCGTTTGCTGTGCCGCCGACTGCTGTTCGAGGTGCGCCAGATGCTTGCGTGCCGCGCGGATCACCGGCGCCGGCACACCGGCGAGCTGCGCGACCTGCAGCCCGTAGCTCTGATTTGCCGGCCCTTCGTTGACCGCGTGCAGGAACACGATCCCGTGCCCGTGCTCGACGGCCGACAGATGCACGTTGGCCGCCTGCGGGAATTCGAGCGGCAGCTGCGTGAGTTCGAAGTAGTGCGTCGCGAACAGCGTATAGCAGCCGTTGTGTGCGAGCAGGTGGCGCGCAATCGCCCAGGCGAGTGCGAGACCGTCGAATGTCGACGTCCCGCGACCGATCTCGTCCATCAGCACGAGGCTCTGCGGCGTGGCGTCGTTGAGAATCGCGGCGGCCTCGGTCATCTCGACCATGAACGTCGAGCGGCCGCCTGCCAGATCGTCGGCGGCGCCGATGCGCGTGAAGATCCGGTCGATCGGGCCGAAGCGCGCCGACTTCGCCGGTACGTAGCTGCCGACGTAGGCCATCAGCGCGATCAGCGCCGTCTGCCGCATGAACGTCGACTTACCGCCCATGTTCGGGCCCGTGATCAGCAGCAGCTTGCGCTCGGCGCCGAACCGGCAGTCGTTCGCGATGAACTGCTCGACCTGCGCTTCGACGACCGGATGCCGGCCCTGTTCGATTTCGATGCCGACTTCGTCGGTGAACGTCGGCGCGACCCAGTCGAGCGCGCGTGCGCGCTCGGCGAACGCGGCGAGCAGATCCAGTTCCGCGAGCGCCGAGGCGACGCGCTGACATTCCGGAATGAACGGCAGCAGCGCCTGCAGCACCGAGTCGTACAGTGCGCGCTCACGCGATAGTGCGCGCTCCTGCGCGGACAGGGCCTTGTCCTCGAACGTCTTCAGTTCGGGCGTGATGTAGCGTTCCGCATTCTTCAGCGTCTGGCGGCGCCGGTAGTCGTCGGGCACCTTGTCGGTCTGGCCGCGCGTGACTTCGATATAGAAGCCGTGCACCTTGTTGTATTCGACGCGCAGGTTCGCAATGCCGGTGCGTGCGCGCTCGCGTGCTTCGAGATCGATCAGGAACTGCCCGCAGTTCTCGGAGATGTCGCGCAGCTCGTCGAGCTCGGCATCGTAGCCGCGTGCGATCACGCCGCCGTCGCGCACCATCGCGGCAGGCTCGGGTGCGATCGCGTTCGTCAGCAGGTCCAGGCATTCGGCGGGCGGGGCGAGCGCCGCGTCCAGGCGTGCGAGCGTATCGGCGTTCGCGACGATCGGCTTGATGCGCTCGCGCAGCGCCGGCAGTGCGGCGAACGTATCGCGCAGGCTCGACAGGTCGCGCGGACGCGCGGACAGCAGCGCGAGACGCCCGGTGATCCGTTCGACGTCGGCAATCTGGCGCAGCGCACTGCGCAGCGCGTCGAGACTGGCGTCCGCCGGCGCATCGAGCAGCGCGCCGATCGCCTGCTGGCGCGACTGCGCGGCGACGGACGCGCGCGGCGGATGATGCAGCCAGTGGCGCAGCAGGCGGCTGCCCATCGTCGTGCAGCAGGTATCGAGCAGCGAATAGAGCGTCGGCGACTCGGTGCCGCGCAGCGTTTCGGTCAGTTCGAGGTTGCGGCGCGTCGCGGGATCGAGGCCGATGTATTCGCTTTCGTTTTCGACTTTCAGGCTGCGCACGTGGCGCAGTTGCTGGCCTTGCGTCGCGGCCGCATACAGCAGCAGCGCGCCGGCCGCGCCGCACGCGCTCGTCAGCGAATGCGCACCGAATCCGTCGAGGCTCGCGACGTCCAGCTGCTCGCACAGACGCTGCGTACCCGAAGCAATATCGAAGTGCCATGTAGGCACGCGCTTGATCGCGCCTGCGCCGGCCGGAATCGCGTCGGTCGCGCCGTCGGCCGTCAGGATTTCGGCGGGCCGGATCCGCTCGAGCGCCGCGCCGAGCTGGTCCGGTTCGATTTCGGCGAGCCGCAGCGCGCCGCTCGCGAGGTTCAGCCACGCGAGGCCGATGTTGATCGCCACGCCGCGCTTGTTGTGCCCGGTGCACATCGCGAGCAGGTATACGTCGTTCTTGTCGGACAGCAGCGCCGCGTCCGTCAGCGTGCCCGGCGTGACGACACGCACGACCTTGCGTTCGACCGGGCCCTTCGACATCGCGGGATCGCCGATCTGCTCACAGATCGCGACCGACTCGCCCATCTTCACGAGTTTCGCCAGATATTGTTCGACCGCATGGTGCGGCACGCCGGCCATCTTGATCGGATTGCCCGCCGACGCGCCGCGCTGCGTGAGGGTCAGGTCGAGCAGGCGCGCGGCCTTCTCGGCGTCCTCGAAGAACAGCTCGTAGAAATCGCCCATCCGGTAGAAGACGAGCGTGTCGGGATGCTCGGCCTTGATGCGTAGGTACTGCTGCATCATCGGCGTATGATTGCTTATTGCGGCTTCCGTAAGCTGCTGTTTCACTTCCGTAATTTCCTGCACGTCCTTATCCATCAAGGCATTCCGTCCGTTTTGGGGTATCGGCTATCGAATTTCCCCATGTCGCGACATCTTGCGAAATTTCCGTTGTCGGCGTAGCTTTTTGCCTCTGTCACAACACGAGCCTACGCCGGGCTACCCCGGCGTATGGCGGAAACCTACGCTGAGGTATGAATGCGGTTTGACGCCCGTACGGCAAAGCAACTTTTGCCCGGTGCACACCTGAATATTGACGGATGTCCGGGTCTTCGGCTGCAGGCGACTGCGTCGCGCCGTAGCTGGATTTACCGTTACAAGTCGCCCGTCGATGGACGTATGCGACAAATCAAGATCGGCGAATGGCCCGCCCTGTCGATCGCCGCGGCGGCCGTTGAGTGGGAGCGCTTGAGGGACGAGCGCAACGCAGGCAACGATCCGGCGCTGAAGAAGCGGCAAGCAAACGGTTCTGTCGGCGTAATGGTACAGCAAGGGGATTCGCCGACCGTGCGCGAAATATGTGCGGCATATCTGAAAGGCCACATAGACGTAAATCGAGGCATCAAGGGAGCGACTGAGGTCGCCCGCATGTTTCGAACCATGATCGAAGACATCGCCGACTTGCCGGTTGCCGAGGTGACGCGCGAGCGTGCGTTCGCCAAAATCGACGCCTTTCGGCACATTCCGGTGCAAGCCTCGAAGCTCCGGCTCGAGCTGGGTGCGGCATGGGACTACGCGTTAGACGCCGGCAAGATTCCGGAGTCGACGCCGAACTGGTGGCGTCAAATTATGCGCGGTAGGCTGAGGAGCAACGGCAAGCGCATTCAGGGGCAGCCCGTCGGGACCGTAAAGCGGTTTCTGAATGAGGGTGAGGTTGGGGCGTTAATAAACTGGTTGCCGAACTTCAGCCGCAACGTTGAGGACGCTTTGACTCTTTACCTCTGGACCGGAACGCGCGGCGCAGAGATTGCTTCGATGGAGGGCGCGGAGATTAGCGAGGAGCCAGACGGCCTGTGGTGGACGATTCCCAAGGCAAAGACGAAGAACGCACGGCATGCGAACGCTACCGACCTGCGAGTGCCGTTGATCGGCCGAGCGGAAGCGATCGTGCGCCGCCGGCTCGCGCGTTATGGCAAGGGATGGCTATTTCCGGCGGAAAGGGGCGGACCGATGCAACAAAAGGTGTTTGGGCAGGCGGTTCATTTCCATATGCCCTACAGCGAAACGCGGCCGGAGCAGTCTCGGCCGCGGCTACCCGTTACGCATTGGGCACCTCACGACCTGCGTCGGACAGCGCGTACCATGCTGGCGGCGCTCGGCTGCCCATACGAGGTCGGTGAGGCGATCATCGGGCACATGCTGCCCGGAGTCGGCGGCGTTTACAATCGTCACAGGTATGACGCCGAGCGCCGGCAGTGGTTGACGAAGCTGGATGCGAAGCTTGAAGAGCTTGCTTGTAAAAGGTTGGACTAGATCCAACGGTCAGCGTCAGATCGGCTGGCTCAGGTCGGCCACAATCGGTCATTCGGCACTTGGGTTCAAATTGCCGACAATTGGGCGCGTCCGATCTAAAGAGAACTCATATGCCGGCTGATCGCGATTTCCATTCGACCTGGAGCAAGACCTCGGAGTATCTTCGCGAGGCGCGAGCTCACCTCTCCGAAACTGCGGACGGAGTGTGCGCAGATGAGATCGCCGATTTTGAGGAGTTCTTGAATCACAACGAGTTCGAACTGGCGCTGGACGCCATCGAAGCCGCTTTCAGGAAGGGAGACGATGCGAACTGGCGCGTGCTGGAGTATATGGCCATGGCAGCGCTGAGCATGGAGCTGGTAGATCGCCAAAGGACGTACGATCAATGGCTAACACAAGCGCGAGGATGGAATTACAGGACGGTTCTACCACGATAGGTTGCAAGACGAATGGCGGGTTTACGTCGAATTGATGGACCGCTCCGGTTCGATCACTGCCATTGGCGACGAGCGGTCGTATTGTCCGAGACCTAACCTGACGTTGATTGACCGGTGAGGTCTCGGCCTATACAACTTAGTCGGGCGCATGCGCGTTAGCCTTGCGTCGCCCAGTCCCACAGTTCGGCGGGGGCAGAAACTCCGAGGGCGTGCGAGCTTCGGCCCATTCTTCGATTTCCCGAGTAAGCCATCCAACGCGACGACCCGAGAGCGCCCGCGGCTTCGGAAACTGGTCTTGGCGAACCAGTTTATGAATGACGGCGGGCGAAAGCGAGATAGCTGCGGAGACCGATTCAATATCCAGATAGATCGGCTTCATTGCGACGGTCATGCGTTACTGCCCTCGCGCGACGTTGAGTTCCAGTGCGATCGACATCACGTCGAAACCGTCGCGGCGCGTATCCGCCAAGGCTTCGTTTTTCTGGATCGCTGTTTCGGGCGTCAGCCCATCGTTGTTCGACTGCAACGAAGTGCCGTTGAGGCTCGCCAGTGCGATAGGCGTGCGCTTTTTCGCGTGTTCCCGCTTTCGCGGCAGCGGAAGAGGGGTAGAAAGGGCCGGGCGCGAGGTCAATTGGCGACTCCTGTCGGAAACGGCCATGCGGTCGCAGGGTGCAGCCCGTGTTTCGCGGCGGCCGACGTCGTGGTGATTGGTCGAACGTCCAGCAAATCGGCGACGGGCATCAGCGCTGCGTGGACGGCTTCGATGGTTGCAGGTGAGAGCTTGCCGAATCCATCGTCGTGCAGGACCGCTTGCAGCGCCCGCAAAAGTTGCTTGGCCTGCCCGTCAGCGACTTGGCGCGGTGCGTTCGAGCGCGCGGCCGGTTTTGCTGCGGTTGACGCAGCTACACCCGCGTCGCGAGACGTAGAGGACGCAGGAGCCATGTCGAGGTGCTTCTTCGTCACGCGCGTCTTACCGGCCGCAGCAGCCTTTGCCACGCCTTTCTGGAGCCGGTCGAGAGCCTTGTCTGCCCCATGGTCGCGGATCTGTTCGATCGCCAACGTGCCCGAGACCGTCCCGTCGCGGACCATCTGGTGCAGTTCCGCTGGCGCACGTTCGAGCAGCGCGACGTCACGGACGGTTTGATCCGTGATGTTGAGCCGCTTGCAGATCGTCGCGATGGTCATGCCATGAACGTCACGCAATTCCGCGATAGCCGCAGCAAGGTCGAGCGGCGATGACCGCTTGCCTTCGTTGCTGACGATGCCGTCGATGATCATTTCGGCGCGATTGACTGTCGATGGAAATGTTCGAGTTGCTGATCGAGTGGATGCAGGAAAAGACCGAGGCCAAGGCGCACGCACTCGATGCGCTCCATGCACTGAACGCCCGTTTCGGATTGGTCGCAGAGCACGTGGACGAGCACGGTGCCGATGAGGCGCTGGAGCCGGGCGCAATGCGGCTGGTTTCGACGGCGCTGCATCTGCAGGCGCACGTCGGCCGCGTCGCAGACGACGTGACGCGCGCGCTCGAAGATCAGCGGATCGATGATCGCAAGGCCGAAGAGATCATCGCGACGGGCCGAAAGGGACAGCGCCTGTTCCAGCGCCTCATCCATGCCGCCCGCAACCTTGCGAAGCGCCGCCGCCGCTGACATGGAGCGATTCAAACCCGGCATGGGGTGCTGCCGTGTCGCGCGCGAGCAGGTCGAACTGTGCTGCAGCTACTCGCAGCAGCTCGCGTGCGCGACCGCAAGCCTTGCTCATCGCTTTGCCATTGCGCCTGACGACGCTGGCCGATTTCTTGGCGATCTGATGGCGACATTTCCCGATCGCGTCGCCGTGTTTCTTGCGGAGGCGGAGCGAGTCAGTCGCGTTGACGTGTTCATCGCGGCGGCGGCCCGTTTCTGCGGCGCACTTCCCACCAAGCCGGAACGTCACGCGTTCCGCGATCAGATCGTCGGCCAGCTTTGTGCGGCCGATCTTTCAGCATTCGATGAGCGCATGTCCGCTGAATGGCGTCGCCTACGTGGCAAATGATGAGTGTGCGAGTGAGGAGCCGACCGCTAACAGACCAACTATTTGGTCAATGTGTTCCACAGGAACAGAGTGCCTGCAGTGAGTGCGGCGGTAACGCCTTGTTTCACGGCCTCTGTTGTGCCGCTGCGGACGCTATCGACCAAGAAGTCGCCGAGCGCTGAGGCGCAGTTGCGGAGCCCGATGCAGCGGGGGAGCAAAGTGACTTTGCAGAGCGTCAGCAGCGGCCTGCGCCGCCGGCATTCAATGCCGCAACGCAAGACGATCGGGACCGATGTGTATAGCGCCGGCCGTAAGGCATGGCGCTCGACCCTCCATCAACGTGAACTGGAAAGGAGAATCGCTGAATGTCGTCGCTAGACCAGATCCGGGCGCAGCTCGCGGCAGCGGGGCATCCGGAATTGCCGGCTGGCCACCCGATCGCGGATGGCAAGCATCATCGCTATGGTCCGCGAAAAAAGTACTGGTACCAGCTGCGCGAGGTAATCAGCAAGGGCGCCGTGATCGGATACGCCGGCACTTACGGTCACTTCTCGGGTGACGATCCCGGTACGGAACGCTTCCGATGGGACGGTGCGCCTTTGAGCGGCGAGGTGCTGGCGGAAACGCGTCGACGTCAGGAAGCCGCCGAGCGCGCGCAGGCCGAGCGGGAGGCGCGGCAGGCGAAGCTCGCTGCCAATCGGGCGCGTGATCAGTGGGAGCGTGCGGCCGAGAGTGGTACGTCCGCATACCTCGAGCGCAAGCAGATCACGGCAGAAGGCGTTCGCTTCGATGATGACGGCACGATGCTGGTGCCGATGTACCAGTACGCCGATGGCGCGCGTCTCGTTGGTCTGCAGAAGATCACGCCGGACGGCGCGAAGCGGTTCAACAAAGGCATGCAAAAGAAGGGTGCAGCCTATCTGTTAGGCGACGTCGGTCCGGACGACAAGATGGTGTTGGTCGCCGAAGGCTACGCGACTGGCCGCTCAATCCGCATGGCGACGCGTGAAGCTTTCGCGCTGTCCGTATGCTTCGATGCTGGCGGCATTCTGCCCGCCGTGCAGCATCTGCGCGCGGCGTATCCGGACGTTCACATTCTCGTTTGCGCAGATGACGACTGGAAGGTCGAGCAGCGCATGCGCGAATGGCTCGCCGAAGAATTCGGGTTCGAGGGCATGTTGACGTTCGATGCGCCGCCTATTCGGATCGAAGCGAAGAACACGTGGTACATGATCGCCGCGCACAAGCGGGCTGACGAGAATGGCATCGAGTACGTCGAGGTGACGTATGGCAACGACGTCCTGCCGCAGCGTCGCAAACGGTTCGAGAACACGGGCCTGAAACGTGCGCATGAAGCGGCAGCGGCCGTCGACGGTGTCACCGTAGTCCATCCCGTGTTTGCGAATCGAGGCGAGCGTAAGCTGACCGACTTCAACGACCTGCACGTCGAGGAGGGCACCGGCGCCGTTGCTCGACAGATCCAGTCCGCGATCCTGTCCGTTCTCGCGCCAGCGAGCGATGAGATCCGGCCGGTCGTTATGGATGCGCCCGCAGCGCCTGCGTCGGCCGCGACGTCCGCTGCCGCCGAACAGAGCGAATGGGACGGTCGTGAAACGGAGAACGGCGCATATACGTGGGAGCGGGATCTTGCCCGCTCGGAAAAGGGCACGCTGCTGCCTACATTGGGGAACGTGCACCTCATTCTGTCGAACCACAAGGCATGGCAGGGCGTCATTGCGCACGACGACTTCGCGGGCCGCGTCGTAAAGCGTAAAGCGCCGCCGTTTCCGCAGGGGGCCACCGGCGAGTGGACGGACATGGACGACTACCGCTGCACGCTCTGGTTGTCGCAGAAATACGGCATATCGGTGCGACCGGACATCGTCATGAGCGCAGTGCTGTTGGTCGCCGATTCGACGCATTTCCATGACGTGCGCGAGTACCTGAATGGTCTCGTGTGGGATGGTGTGGAGCGCGTGCGTCAGATGCCCGCGACGTACCTCCACGTCGAGGATAGCGAGTACGTCCAGCTGGCGTTCATGAAATGGATGATCGCGGCCGTCGCGCGTGTCATGGAGCCGGGCTGCAAGGTCGACAACGTGCTGATCCTCGAAGGCCGGCAGGGTTGGCGCAAATCGACGGCCCTGAAGGTTCTCGCCGGCAAGCAGTGGTTCACCGATACGCCGATCCAGATCGGCAACAAAGACACGTACGCCGTCATGGCTGGCAAATGGATCATCGAGCTGGCTGAACTCGATTCGCTGAACAAGACCGACTCGTCGGCCGCAAAGAGCTTCTTCGCGACCGAAACGGACCGCTTCCGAAACTTCTACGGCAAGCGCGCGACGGACGTCCATCGTCAGTGTGTGTTCGCCGGCTCGGTCAACTTCGATGCGTACCTGAAGGATGAGTCGGGCAACCGGCGTTACTGGCCGCTGCGATGCGGCGGGCTGGTCGACATCGACGGGATCGCGCGTGTGCGCGATCAGCTGTGGGCTGAAGCCGTACACCTGTATCGCTCGGGCGTCGTATGGCACGTCACTGAGGCCGAGCGACCGCTGTTCGAAGTCGAGCAGGCCGAGCGCTACGAAGGTGACGTGTACGAGGATGTGATTGGCAAGCAGCTGGAGTTCGCGCATCGCACGACGATGGAGGAGATTCTGCGCGACGTGCTGAAGCTCGATTCGTCTAAGTGGACGTTGCCCGAGCAGCGACGCATCGGCAAGGCATTGAAGTCGCTCGGTTGGGTTCGCAAGCGCGAATCGACCGGGTCGCGTGGGTGGTTCTATGTGCGCGACGAGCACGAACCGGAGCGCATCCCTGAAACAGTGGCCGCAGGCGATGACGACAGTCCGCTTTGATGTTGTGGCGCGCGGAGTCGGTGTGTTCGGCGCGCTGCTGCGCCAGCCTTGGCGCGCTGTGGACGTCCCAATGTCCCGACGTCCCAAAGCCCGCTCCGTGCGCGCGTGTGTGCATGCGACGTGCGCGACGTAGGCGACGCATGTCGCGCGGGCGCGCGCCCCTGCAAGGCTTTTTCATTGGGACATTGGGACGTTAGGACGGTAAGGAGAAGAGAATGATCGATTTGATGGAGCGAGCGGGTGTCGCGATGAGCGTTCGTGGTCAGTTCACCGACCCGATTGCCGATCCGAAAGTTACTTTGGGCGCACTCGCCTTTGCGAACGATCTCGGTCGGCTGCTCGTTCGGATCAAGGCGGGGCAGGAGGTCAGGCGCGAGACCGTGCGTCGAGCAACGCTGCTGTTGGCGCAAATGATTCGCACGTCTGGCCGGTTCAAGCGCAACCGCTTCACCGGTTTGAATCGAGACGATCGTCGCGAGCAGCGCTCGGGACACGAGGTAGAGCGTGCGAGGGCCGACATCGTCGAGCGATTTGCGCTGCGGTTGCTCGATGAATGGGTCAATGATCAGTGCGTGCAGTGCGAGGGGCGCGGCGTGGTGCGCCGGGGCGGTCGGTATATCTGCCCCGATTGCTCCGGGTCAGGCAAGCGTCCGATCGATGAGGCGGCACGCGCGCACGCGCTCGGTATCCCGCTTGTCGACTACCGACGACACTGGACGCGTCGCTTTCACGACATGCTCGCGCTGCTCGATAGCGTGAATGGATCGGTGTACGACACAATGCGCCGGCAATTGCGAGAATGAAACGTCTTCCATTCCAAGAGCGGATCGCGTAAACTTCGCACATCCTTTACTGCAGCACTGGATGTTCGCTGGCACCGCGCGTTAGTCGTGCAAACCTCTCGGGACATAAGAATAGATAGTGGAGCCCGTTAGGTCGTGTGGGGGCGTTCGTCCCTACGAAATGAGTTCTGAAACCCTGAGTGCGCAAGCCCTCAGGGTTTTGTTTTGCTGGTCCTGTCTGCGCTATATTTGCATAATGGCAACAACGTGAGGCTGTTTATGGTGCAGGACGGCAGTGCAAGGCAACATCGGGAAAATCAGAGCGCGGAGGATGGTGGCAAGCGCGGCACGGCCCAATTGCTCGACGTCCTCGAGGCGAATCTGAATGACCTGTATGACAGGTGCAGGGATCCCCAGAATCACGATCTTCTTCCGAAGCTCGGCTTCTTTCTGCAAGTGTCGATGTTTCACTACGAGATGGCACGAGAACTTGTATCGCTCGAGGCCAGTCCGGGTTCCGGATTCGCGCAAGCTTTGGCGGTCAGAGGGATGATTCATAGGACCGTAGCGTTCGGGAAGCATCTGAGGAAGGCGTTGCTTCCGCAAATGTATGAGCTTGCTGCGCGCTTCGCTGCTGATCTGTCGCGACAGAAAATTAGAGACCTGAGGCGCCGATTCAAACCCGAGATTGCGCAGGTATTACGTTGGGAGAGGATCACAAACAAGGCGGCGGGTTACTACGACTCTGACATAACCTTGGTAGTGTCTCTCCTTGATGGACTGACCTACGAGCAGGTGGTTGAGACGGTGCAAGGCTTTATACGGTACACCGGTAACGTTTTGTCGCTGTTCTCGATAGCGCTTAACGAAGCTCCATCGAAATCGCCGTAACTTCAACGACTACTTCAAAGCCCTGAGCGCGCAAGCCCTCGGGGCTTTTTGCATTGGAGCGCAAGAATGGGAACAAGCCCGATAGATAGCTCGGCGGTCGCGATGGTTGGCGAGCAGGTCGCGGCGGCCGTCGAAGAGGCGGCGCAAAACGATCCGCGTTCGTGCGGCTTGTCGGATGCAGAGCCGGTCGACGCACTCAGGGCGTTGTCGGCGGCGCTGAGCGCGTCGGACGACTTCGGCAGGACCATATCGGCCGTCTTGGTCCGCCCTCACTTCGGCGTGAACGTTCTCGCCATTGCAATCGTCGACTGCACCTCATCTTTGTAGTGTTCGCGCCATTTCGGCCAAACAGGAAGATTGTCAGCCGTGTTCGATATCGCGTCCGCGAGGCTCGTTAGGAATTCGTCGGCATCCGGACGTTCCGCCGCAGTCGTTGCCAGCAATGCGGCAACGAGCGTTCGTAGAGCGAGGACGCGAGATTGCAGTTCGTCGAGCTTGTCGGCGGTTGCTTGATCTGACATGGCGTAGTGCTGGGTGGTTGGCGAGCCAGCATCATCGCATGGCGGTGCCGGGTCGCGCCGCACGGGCCAGCGACAGACTGGCCGATTTGGATGCGTTTTCGGCCCGGCTGCCTATTTTTTGAGCAAGCCGGGGACCCTGCAGGGAACCAGACATGCGGGGGCTCGCACCCGCGTTTTTTCTCTACTGGCGAGTCTCCCTAGGGGGTCATATTCATGCCGACTCAGCAGCAGATCGCCGAGCATCTTGATCTTGATCAGTCGGCCGTTTCACGGTTTGTCGACAAGGCTCGGCTCGATTACAAGACCGCGTCGATGGACGAGATCCGCGTCGCATATATCCGGCACCTGCGCGAAGTCGCTGCCGGCCGCGCGAGCGAGACCGGCATCGATCTCGTCGCAGAGCGCGCGATGACGGAGCGCGTCGACCGCGAGATCAAATTGCTGACGCTGGCCGAGAAGAAGGGGCAGTACGGCGCGACGGCGACGGTGAAGGCGGGCAAGCTGATCGTCGGGCCGATCGGCGGCGGCAAGAGCGCCAGCGGCAAGCCGTTGCCTGCCATCACCCTGACGCCGGACGATCTGACGGACTACGAGATCTCGTTTCCTGATCGTGCGAGCTTCGTTGCTGTACGGACGAAGGTGCACGACAAGAAAACGGGGAAGAAGATCGACCTGACGATCCCGAATCCCGACGCTCCGCCCGGCGCCGCCGCGGTGCACACCGAGCGCCACGCGTTCGCCAGCCCGGAGGCTGCGAAGGCTGGCGCGAAGTCGCGGCTCGAGAAGCTGAACAGGCACACCGCGCGCAGCGTACTGCGAATGAAGGGGCGCGCGGACATATCGGCCGAGAAGATCGTGAAGCTTTCCGGCTTCAAGCAAGAGGCGGATGGCGATTTTCTGGTCGATTCCGTCCGACACACGTACGCCGGCCGGGGGTGGGAGACGTCGGTGGAGCTGAACGCCGGCAACAAGGGCAAGGCGAAGGTCGGCCATCGCAAGAAGCCGACGAAGAAGATCGATTTGGTTGTGCCGGCGCCGCCGAAGTAACACGCGCGCAGGTCGATTTTCGGTAGCCGCCTCGAGGCAACTCGGGCGGCTTTTTCTTTTTATTGCGGGGGTGGAATGCAGGACCACGAGAAAACCATTCTGGAGCTGATCGTCATGGGCGGACTGATTGGTGTCGCGAAGGTGCTGGTCGGCAGCGAGCAGCTGACGTTCCGGCTGGTTGCTGGCAGGGCGGTATTGGGTTCGGCGACGTCGATGGTCGCCGGGCTGGCACTGTTGCAGATCCCGGATCTGCCGCCGATCGCGCTGCTCGGTCTCGGCAGCGCGCTCGGCATCATCGGGTCGCAGTACCTCGAGGTGCTGCTGCGTCGGAACGCGAAGCGACTGTTCGGGGAGAAGTGACGGTGGCGCGTATCTCTGTTACCGCTGCCGGCGGCCGGAATCGTGTCGCGTTCCTCGACATGATCGCCGTGAGCGAGATTGGCTCCGCGTTGCTGGCGAAGTCGGACGACGGCTACAACGTGCTCGTTGGTTCGACGCCGTCGCGCCCGCTGCTGTTTTCGGGCTACGCGGCGCATCCGAACGTGCTCAATCGGCAGATCCCGGTGCCGTCGACGGCCGCCGGCCGCTATCAGATTCTCACGCGCTGGTGGCGGATCTATCAGGCGCAGATGAGGTTGCCCGACTTCGGCCCGGTGTCGCAGGACCGATATGCGCTGCAGCAGCTGCGCGAGCACGGCGCATTGACGCTGATCGACGCCGGCCGGTTCCGCGAGGCCGTCGCGAAGGTCTCGAACGTATGGGCCAGTCTGCCGGGGGCCGGATACGGCCAGCATGAAAACAAGATCGAGCATTTGCTGGCCGCGTATCGCGCGGCCGGCGGGGAGGTGGCCGCATGACGTGGATCGACCCGCGCATCTGGCTGCTTGTCGTTGCCGGCGTCGTCGCCGGTGCGGCGTGCGGATATTTCAAGGGGCATCGTGATGCAGACCAGTCCGCGAAGGTCGCGGATCAGGCGCATCAGATCGAATCCCTGACGAACGAACGTAACGAGTTTCGCCGCCAGCTGGCGGCTCAACAGGAGATCGCAACCCATGCTGCGAAAGAACGTGATCAGGCACGCCTCGATGCTGCTGCTGCCGATGGCGCTGCTGACGGCCTGCGCAAGCAAGTCGCCGCGCTCGTCGCCGACGCTCGGCGTGCCGGCGCTGCGGCCGGAAGCCCGGCAACCGGCGGCGCCCTTGATCTGCTTGCCGACTTGTTCGGCCGGGCTGACGAAGCGGCGGGAGAGCTGGCGCGAATCGCTGACGAGCGCGGTATCGCCGGCCAGCAGTGCGAGCGCAGTTACGACGCGTTGACGGGCAACGCGCAATCCGACCAGCCGCGATAGAGCGGCGCTGAGGCCGAAGGGTCTCGAAAGAAACAGGGCGACCGAGGTGCGTGCGGCAACACGCGCCCCGGTCGCCTTTCCACTGAGCATGCCAGTGAATCGGCCAAGGCCCTGCTACCTACCGGTAGGCGGGCCGGATTCTACACCAAGTTTAAAAACGGCTTTCACAATGGCAAATCCGATTATTCCGTGGATCGGCGGCAAGCGTCGCCTTGCGGACCATCTCATCCCGCGCTTCCCGGCGCACGACTGTTACGTCGAGGTGTTCGCCGGCGGGGCAGCGCTGTGTTTCCTCCGGCCGCCAGCCAAAGTCGAGGTGATCAACGACATCAATGGTGAGCTGATCAACCTCTACCGCGTCGTCCAGCACCACCTCGAGGAATTCGTGCGGCAGTTCAAATGGGCGTTGACGAGCCGGCAGGTCTTCGAGTGGCTGAAGCAGACCGTTCCCGAAACGCTCACCGATATCCAGCGTGCCGCGCGGTTCTACTACCTGCAGAAAAGTTGCTTTGGAGCGAAGCTCGAAGGGCAGACGTTCGGCACGGCGACGACAACGCCGCCCGACCGGAATCTCCTGCGCATCGAGGGGAAACTGTCAGCGGCGCATCTGCGCCTTGCGAACGCGTTCATCGAGCGGCTGGATTGGGCTGCGTGCATCGATCGATACGACCGCCCACATACGCTGTTCTGCTTGGACCCGCCGTATTACGAGACGTAAGGGTATGGCGTGGCGTTTCCATTCGGCGGGTGCGAGCGGATGGCGCAACGCCTGCGGTCGATCAAAGGGGCGCGATCGTGAGCCTTAATGACCATCCCGATATTCGGCGAGTGTTCGACGGTTTTCACATCGAGACCGTGCCGATTCAATACACGGTCGGCGGCGGGAGGGGCCTCGAGCGAAACGAGCTGATCACTTTCAGTTGGGACGACGCAGTGCAGCTCGCAGAACTGTTCTAACCGATGATGCCGTCGCATGGCATCGCACCGGCATTGCGCTTACAAATTCGCGAACGTGGGAAGGAGGTCTTGATCTACGAGCCGAATCTCGATGCGATTCGCTGTCCCGATGTGTTCGGGCTTTTTTCATCGAGAAGGGAGCATCGGTGGTACTGACGATGATCGTGCCGGTCTGATCCTTGCTGGTCTCCGGAGCAGGAACAATCTCACGTGCCTCCGGAACCTGATGCTGCGAGATTACCTTCGGCAAGTAGATTATGCAGCCGACGCCCGGCTTGTCGTCGAAGACCTTCTTCGATGTGTGACTTCTCGCTTCCTGCAATCCAAGTCTCCGCGACGTGCTACGATTGATTACCGAATGATCGGGAGTAGGCAATGGACCTAGACGGATTCAAGCTGTATCGCAGCTATTTCTATCGCGTCTCTGCAAATTCCTGTCCGGCAGGAGAGTGGCGCGGCACGATTGATATTCGACGACGTCATTGGAACGGCACAACCGAAGCTGTGATTTCGAATATGGACGTGCCGGGCACGTTCATCTCCGAGGGCTTGTTCCTCGCTGCCTCTGACGCCTACTGTCACATGCTCATCGACGAGCAAAAGTTCGGGGATAAGTAGGCTCAATGCGCCCTCCAGAATTCAATTAGCGAGACTTGCTGATTTGCGTCCCAGCCATGGCCTCGCGCTGTGCCGCTGACGTACAAGTCGGTGATATCGCCGGCATCACGTGTACAATGAATCGACATCACCCTTCGCACAGCCCCGACAAGAGGCGCGTTGGTTCGTCAATAGACGGAGCGCATCATGTACCGGACAATCCCATATCGGGGTTTCGAGATTCATGTTGAACTGACGTCCTCGGCAGAGGACCTATACGACGTAAGTTTTCAGATAAAAGGTAGCCAGAACCTCGTCCTCATTGGCGAACGAGGTAGCCGTATCCGTTTGCGCAACGGCCCTTTTACCCGACGCTGGGCATACCTCATCGCGGAGGTGGCGGGGCAGGCAGCGATCGACGTGCTGCTTGGTCCGCCAAACGACGATAGCTCTGCTGCCTGATCTGCGACGCGTTCGCTCCGAACGGCCAGATCGCCGCTAGCGTGCACCTCTCTCTCGCCTCCGTCCAGAAGCGCTGCGGTAAAAGTTGCACTGGCTGCCCGAGTTTACCAGCGGCCCGAAAGGGATTGCTTGAAGTTCGCCTTGGCCACCTGTAGGGGACTGCGAGAGACTGTTGGCGGCCTCGATCCGACACTTGACTTGACCGGATGGATTGTCAGTTGCCAAAGGTCAAGCAGTGCGTGCTCGGAATTTGTTGGCGACAGTGATCGGCATGTTCAGCGCGCGGGCTGCAGTCGGCGTGGGCTTTATCTGGTCAACCATCCACGTCGAAAGCATCTCGGTTAACGCGGGCACGATGGCATATTGTGTGCTGTAGGGGCGGTGTGACGAGGCGCTTTGTCATCTGTTTGGTGGCGGTCGAAATAAGATCGACACCCGATCAGCGATGCGCGTATTATGGGTTCGTTCGAGCGCCCGTTTGCTGTTTTGACTGCTCGCCCTTCACCTACCGTCGTGTTGCGTCGCGCATTTCGTCGCTTGCTGTGCGCACAATCCGGGCGAAGTAAAGTTCGCGCACTCGAAGTGGACAAGCTTTTGGCCCGGCTTGAACGCATTCACGATTCGCGATTCGCGCTTCCGAAAACAGGAGCCTGCTCCTTCGCCCTCATTTTTCCGGGTGTACTTGCGCCGCAGGGAGCAGTCCAAGGGGGGCGCATCCGAACTTTGGAGCAACATCATGATTGACGCTAACCCAAGTAACACCTTTCGACACCTTCCACTCTCGCCCGAGCAAGACGCGGAAATCCGTCACTATATAACGAAGAAGGAGAAAAGGGGCGAGCCATGGGACACGTCAGAACTGAGGATGATGTTGAAAGACATGCTTTCCCCTCCGCCGAGCGACGAAGAGGGGCCAGAGTCTACCGTTGAAGAGACGAAACTGGCCTGTGAATATGCATTGTCGTCGATCGACGAAGCCATGGAATCTGTATCCGCAACTGAAGAACGGCTCGCAGCAATGGAAGCCGAAGAAATGAAGCACCCTAGGTGGTAGCGCATCCACGATGCTTGGAGTTTAGACCACAGGCGAGCAACCCTGAGCGGCCAGCCATCTCTCCGCCCATTGCGTCGCGTACGCAATCGCGTCATCGCGCCTATCGAAACCGGTCAGATCGCCACTGGCATGCACCTCTCTCTCACCTCCGTCCAGAAGCCTCATGGTAATCCTCGCATGTGCGATGTACTCTCCATCAGCCCTGCGGGGCGTCGGGTCGATTCGGAATTGTGTCGTATCGAAGAGCACTTGCTCCCCCTGTTTGGTTGTCGAGAGCGGGGCTGCCGTGTGGGTGCGGCGAGCAGAAGTGTCCGCCATTGAGAAGTGCCACGATCCGGCTAGCTTCACCATCGCGTCGTGGTCGCGCACCACTCGACGACTCAATAGCGGCAGCGGCCAAGAGGTCTGGTAGACCTCAGAGCGATAACAATGGACGAAACAGCTCTGCTCATGAAAGTTGATCACCTCTCGATACCCTATTACCTGATCCTCTGCCGTCGCTGGTCAACCTATGTGCTAAATGCGGACCGTATAGTTCTTCGCCGTGCAGCAAGTCCGCTGTTGCGTGCCTTTGCGCGAACTCACGGAGAATTTGCGAGTATTGACGGCACCGTATGGAACGCCTTCTCCGATGCCGAAGGGCTTTCAGTCGTCGAGCGACGGCAGACACGGTGCTATGCGCTGGTTAAGGGAACTGAAACCGAGCACCAATTGCGATTGCTGGCGACCCTCTGACGTCAATGTGCGGGCGGTCTTATCGGGTCCGACGGGACGGACAAGCCGAAATTCAGTGTGCCCAGTGCTGATTGCGCCGTTCAATCGCAGCCACGACAACATTGAGTACATGACGGGCAACACTCTCATTAGTCATGCCAGCATTGAGGTACTGACGAACCTTCATGATCTGTGATTGGTGAGAGCCATCGTCGTTATCCGTGACGAAAATATTGACCGTCGCGATATCACCCATCAAGACAACGTGGATGGTCTTACGACCCACGACCGCTTGCATACTTAAAGTAGCCATGGCCGCTTCCGATTTGTTCGATGGAGCTTCCAGTATGCCCGCCAACCGCAAGTGGAATTCGTCTATAAGCGCCGCCGTTGCAGTCGTTTCGTAGGCAATTCGTGCGCTGTGAGCATTTTTGACTTATGCGACTGCCAAGGGCGCGCCAGGGCCAGATCCGATCCCGGCGGCTCAGCGCTGCTGTACACGTCAAGACGCGGACTCGGAGTCCAATTTGTTGGCGTGGGATTCACGAGGATTTGCGGTCGTCGCTTGATGCATGCTCACGTGGCGAACAGTCGCTTTGGCGACTCTGGTTGTCGAGCGGGGTGCAGGGGGCCGCTCGGAGTTCGCCAGTCGCAGTGATCACCCGCGCCGCTGTCGGTCAGAAGCGGTCAGCACATGCAAACGGATCACCGCTGGCTGTCTCGTGAGAGGTTCAAAAGATCACCGATCACGCCGAGCAGGCGTGCGATGGGTACAGGCTTACTAAGCAGCGCATTCCAAAGGGGCTCTATTTGCGGACCGGGCGTCCCGGCCGTAAGCATCACAATTGGAATGTGTGCGGTGGCCGCATGTGGCTTAAGACGTCGGCATAAGGCGACGCCGTCGAGCACTGGCATCATCCAGTCCGTAACAATGAGATCTGGATGTTCTGCCGATGTGACGCTGACAGCAGCCTCTCCGTCAGACGCGACGAGGACACGATATCCCCTCGCTTCCAGCACTGTCCGCAGGAGTTCGAGAATGCGTGCATCGTCGTCAATCAGCAGAATCGTCTCCACGTCGCCTCCTGTCGAAAACCATAGGGGCGCAAGTCTCGAACCTGTCGGTCTGTCCCATCGACCCGAACCGCAGTTGTTCAATTTGCCTTATCTCGGAATGAGTCGTTCTGCCTTCAGCCGCTCGAAAAGATCGAAGAACGCGTCGGTCGTAGGGCTCGCCCGACAATGCCGCTGGCACCGACGATCAGTGCTCGGTGATTCATCGTGACTCCACGTTCGTTAGTGATACAAGCGTACTTCAGACCTGGATTCGCATCTTGGATAGTATTTCGGGGTTTAATGGAATTGGATTCAACAATGGCCAGCTTCCCGACCGAACATCTGAAGGGCATCGTTCCATTCGTGTGTGTCGCCGACGCGGGCGGTTTCACCGCTGCGGCCGAGCGGCTGAACCTCACGAATTCAGCGGTGAGCAAGAGTGTCGCCCGGCTCGAACGGCGGCTCGGCGTCGTGCTGTTCGAGCGGACGACGCGCAGGCTCGTGCTCACGGACGCGGGCCGTGCGTTCTATGAAACCTGCACGCGCATCCTGGCCGAGCTTGCCGAGGCGGAGGCCGTGCTCGCCGCGCAACAGCGCGAGCCGGTCGGCACCGTTCGCATCGCGTTGCCGGCCTCGTTCGGGCGTCTCTGCGTCGTGCCGGTGCTCGTGCGCTTTTCGGAGCAGTATCCGGACGTGCGGCCGCACCTGTTGTTCACGGACCGCTTCGTCGATCTGGCAGAAGAGGGCATCGATCTCGCCGTGCGGATCGGCGGGCCGCCGGGGCTGCCGCCGTCGCTCGGTCGGCGTTTTCTCGGGCGCGAACGACTGATCTTCTGCGCGGCGCCGGCCTATCTCGAGAAAAACGGCATACCGCAAACGGTCGACGACCTGCAGGAACATGCCTGCATCGTCTACGGACGGCCCGACGGAGCGCAGTCGCTGTGGTCATATGCCGCGGCCGACGGGCAGTTCGAGCAACGCGTCGTGCGGCCACGCATCGTCGCAGGCGACGCCGAGGCACAACTCGCATTCGTACGCGCGGGGCTCGGCGTCGCGCAGCTGGCGACATGGCTGGTACGGGACGATCTGAAGGCCGGCCGCCTCGTCGCTATCCTCGACGAAGCCGCAACGGACGGCTTGCCGCTCAGTCTGATATGGCCGGTCGCGCGGCAGTTGACGCCGAAGATCCATGTGCTGGTGCAGAAGCTTGAGGCCCATCTGCATACTGGATGAATAAGATCGTCCCATTTCTCACTCGAACCTCTAGCTCAATTGAGCGCGATCACCCCGGGCCGCAGCGCTGCTCCAGACCCACGCGGCGTCACGCCGGTTGTCGAGCCGACGGACCTTCTCGTTCGGTAACGGTCGATCCCCGAAAGAGTAGCGTAGGTCTGAGCGTAGGTTTGTGCTCCGGGCCTTATTGGGCAGGGTGAAGGTACTGCTGCATCATTGGCGTGTGGTTGGCGATGGCGTCGGGAGACAGCGTGGTCATAGGTCAGGCCGAAAGTTGCTTTGGTTGCCGAGTTTACCAGTGCGGTCGAATGTGGAGCCGAAGTTGGCCGATTGGCAGATGAGGGGGGCGTGCGGGAATCCTCGCGCGTTGGTGGCGGGTCTATCGAGTGTAGAGGCGGGTCTATCGAGTGTAGATGAAGCTGTTCGACTTCCCGGCCGATTTGGCAGAACGGACTTGCGCGGCGGCAGCTGCGCGAGCACGGCGCGTCGCCGCTGATTGACGCTGGCTCCCTCCCGTGTGGTCCCCGCGATGGTCTCCAACGTATGGGCCGGTCTGCCCGGACGGGTGAGCGTCGGCTCGAAAACGAGATCGCGAATCGCTGATGGACGGGGCATCGCCGGCCAGCAGTGCGAGTCTAGTTAGACGACTTGAACAGCAACGTGGAATCCGATCGGCCGCGATAGCGCCGGCATCGGGCCGATTGGCGTCGAGAGAAACAGGGCGCCGAGAGGCCGTGCGGCAACACGCTCCTAGGTCTCCACCGAGCGTGCCAATGACTTTCACTCGGGACGACAGAGTGACCTGCCGTCTGAAGGGTGGTGGGGCGGGTACTGCGCGGACCGACTTAGTGTGTACGGAACGACCAGACGTTACGAATCCTTCCGCCGCGAAAGACGCGACAAAACGGGGTGCCGCTGCATATCAGTCTTGGTTGAATGCGTACAATTCGGCGGCGCGCCACCCCTGTCATTTTCCGGCGATTGCCGTCGAATTTGGTATCCTCTGATCAGAAATCGGCGGTTTGCCGGTCCCGACACGCGGCCCGATCGCCTGAATTCCAATACGTATTCAATAAGAATCGAGAGGGCGGCTGTGTCATTAAATGAAACAATACGCAGTTTCGCGGCGGGGGCCGTCGACTGGAATAATCGGCCGGTCGCGCTGAATTTCGGTCGGCTGCAAAGTAGCCTGGGGCCGCTCTTGGCCCTTCAGCACGCGAGCATTCGCGAAGCGCTGATGACCGGTATCTACGGGCATTTGACCTGTGTATCGACGCGTCATGATCTGTCGCCCCGGCTATTCCTTGGGGTGCCCATCTCTCTGCGGCTTGTCACCGATCGCGGGCAGCTTCGCTTCATCAACGCGATCGTGAAGGACGTGCAAATCGGCCAGAGCGACGGCGAGCTGTGCGTATACCAGCTCACGGTGTGCGACGCGCTGTCGCTGATGGACAAGCGCACCAATTCGCGCGTGTTCCGCAAGACGAGTGTCGTCGACGTGCTGGCGGTCCTGTTGAACGAATGGCGGCGTCGTAGTCCGGCGCTCGCGGCGGCGTTCGAGTTCGACCTGTCCGACCTTGATCGGAGCCGCTATCCGGTGCGTGAGCTGACCCGGCAGGTCAATGAGTCGGACGCGAAGTTTGTGCGCCGGCTGTTGCGCCGCGAGGGCATCAACATATTCGGAGCCTATCCGAACTTTTGTGTGTGAGGCATAAACTGATGGCCAAGGAGCCACGTTATGCCACGCAAACGCAAGGAAGAAGTGCCGGTAGAACCGGGCAAGGGATTGAACCTGGACCCGGAACTGATCAAGCAACTGGTGCCCGGGACGCTGGATCGGGCGACGATCAACGAACAGCTCGCGGCGCTCAAGAAGGCAATCTTCGAGCGTGCACTGGGCGGCGAACTGACCCACCACCTGGGCTACGAGAAGGGCGATGCCAAGCCGGCGGGCCGCACGAACCATCGCAACGGCACCAGCCGCAAGCGCATCGCAACCGACAATGACCTGCTCGACGTCGAGATTCCGCGCGACCGCGAAGGCACGTTCGATCCGGTGCTGATCGCCAAGGGCGAGCGACGCTTCACAGGCTTCGACGACAAGATCATCGCGATGTATGCCCGCGGCATGAGCGTGCGGGAGATTCAGGGCTTCCTGCTGGACATGTATGGCATCGAGGTGTCGCCGGACTTCATCAGCACGGTGACTGATGCCGTGATCGACGAAGTGCGCGAATGGCAGCAGCGACCGCTCGAGCCGATGTACCCGGTCGTGTTCTTCGATGCCTTGCGAGTCAAGATCCGCGACGAAGGCGTGGTGCGCAACAAGGCGATCTACCTGGCGCTGGGCGTGCGCCGCGACGGCACACGCGACGTGCTCGGCCTTTGGATCGAGCAGACCGAGGGCGCCAAGTTCTGGCTGCGGGTGGTGAACGACCTGAAGCTGCGCGGCGTGCAGGACATCCTGATCGCCGTGGTCGACGGCCTGAAGGGCTTCCCCGAAGCGATCAACACGGTGTTCCCGGAAACGACGGTCCAGACCTGCATCGTGCATCTGATCCGGAACTCGCTGGACTTTGCCAGCTGGAAAGACAGGAAATCGGTCGCAGCGGCGCTCAAGGAGGTCTATCGGGCACCGTCGGCCGAAGCGGCCGCCGTGGCGCTGGACGCGTTCGATACGAGCCCGTGGGGTACGAAATACCCTCCGATTGCCGCGCTCTGGCGCCGGGCCTGGGATCAGGTGATTCCGTTCTACGCCTTCGCGCCTGACATCCGGAAAATTGTATATACGACCAACGCGATCGAGTCGCTGCACATGCAGCTTCGAAAGATCATCAAGGCGCGCGGCCACTTCCCGTCGGACGAGGCCGCGCTCAAACTGATCTGGCTGGCGCTGCGCAACGTCGTGGCCAAGTGGACCGGCTCTCGGCACGATTGGAAGAGCGCGATGACCCAGTTCGCGCTGCTTTACCCGGAACGATTCAACATTGGAATCTGAATCTCAACCCGCCTCACACACGGAATTCCGGATACCTCCCATATTCGCGAAAGCCGGTCCCGCGAAGTCGCCGCGCAACCTTCATGACGAGACGCCCGTCCATACGCTCGTGTTTTGCGACAACCCGCTGCAATTGCCTGAGGCCCCGGCGGGCACGGTGCGCCTGCACCCGCGCGACGCCGCGACCGAGCAGCGCGACACCATTACGCTGTTTGCGCTGCACCAACAATTGATTTCCGGGCAGGCGAGTCGTCCATCGTGGGACTACAAGCAGGGACGTATCCACGATTCGGCCGCGACCGCGAGTATCGACCAAGGCGAAGCCGGCAACGACCTTGCGAACCTGCTAACGGACGTGGCGATCGACATTCCGCATGTCGGCGATTCGTGGGACGACCACGACCGCATTACCCGTGATCGGATGCTCGCGCATCAATTCGACGCCGAACGTTACGACGGCGTAAGTAGTGTGCGGGATATGCCGGTCGGGCACTGGTTCACGCTAGCCGGCGATGTCGATCTCGACATGCAGCCAGCCGAGAAACGGCAGTTCACGATCACGTCCTTGCATCACGAGGTCTGGAACAATCTGCCGAAGGGCTTGACGGAGCGAGCTCACGCGCTATTTGCCGCGAGCCGCAATCTGACGCTCGCCGCACCCGCATTGCCGGCTGCGTTTGACGCAGAGTCGGACACCCGCTACGAGAATGCGTTCACCTGCGTGCGGCGCGGGGTTCCGCTTACACCGGCGTACGATCCCAAGATCGACCTGCCGCCGGTCCATCTGCTCACGGGCGTGATTGTGACGCGCGACGATGAGGAAGTCGTGTGCGACGAACTCGGCCGGGTCTACGTACAGATACCGGGGCTCGATTCAGGCGATCACGCGCATGCGCAGGGCGCAGGAACCAACGGCAATGTCGGCGACAGTGCCCCGATTCGAGTGGCGTCCAGCTTGGCCGGGGCAGGCTTCGGCGTATCGTTCCTGCCGCGCGCCGGCATGGAGGTCTTGCTGGGCTGTATCGCTGGTGACCCCGATCGTTTGGTGATCCTGTGTGTGCTCGGAAACGGAGTGAACACGCCCGCGACGTTCAGTCATACAGGCTCGCTGCCGGGTAACCGTTTCGTGTCCGGAATCAAGACGCAGGAGATTAAGGGTCGGAAATATAACCAGCTCCGGCTCGACGATACGCCGCAGCAGATAAGCGCCCAGCTCGCGAGCGAGCACGCGCATTCGCAGTTGAATTTGGGATACCTGACCCAGCCGCGCAATAACGGCGTCGGGCAGGATCGTGGCGAAGGCGCGGAGTTGCGCACTGACGCGGCGGCGGCGTTGCGGGCAGCGCAAGGTATTTTGCTGACTACCTACGCACGTTCGCAGGCAAGTGGCGGCCAGCTTGATCGAGACGAACTGTTGCAGTTGCTCGGTGAGTGCACTGAGCTCTTCAAGTCGCTCGGCGACTACGCCGGACAACACGGCGGACAAACTGCGGATGTGTCGGGCCAGCAAGCCGTCGCGCAGGCGTTCAAGGGCTGGACGCCGGGCAGCGGCGCATCGGAATCGAGTGGCGCTGTCGGCGGTTCGCAGGCGCTGATGGCGCTCGGTGCGCAGGCCGGTTCGGTGAACGTAACGCCGAAGACACACGTGACGTACGCAGGCGAGAACATTGATCAGGTCGCGCAGCAGCATCTTCAGTTGATGAGCGGTCAGCGTTTTAATGCCACAGCAGGACAGGGAATGCAGTTGTTCGCGCGCGGCACTGGCGTGCAGGCCGTGGCCGGCGAGGGGCCAATGTTGCTGCAGGCGCGGGCCGACATCCTGACAGCGAATGCTCAAAAGGGCGTCAAGATCGCGACGAATGAGAACGAGGTGCTTGTCACCGCACCGACGATTCGTTTCGTCGCCGAAGACGGCAGCTATATCAAGATCGGCGGTGGCGTGACGCTCGGCACGAACGGCGACATCAAGTTGCTGTCGGCGTCGCATCAGTGGGGCGGGCCGTCGACGGAACAGGCCTCGAAAACATCGTTCACGAACCAACCGACCGACCAGCAGTTTCGTTTGCACTTTCCTGGACATACGCCGGAAACACCGGCGCTGGCGGCTAACCAGCAATATCGCATTGCGCTCAACGACGGTCGGATCATCGAAGGGAAGTCAGATGCCAGTGGGCTGACGGATCTGGTGAAGGACGACGTGATGCGCATCGCCAAGATCGATATTTTGAAGCCGTCGCTCTGAGGCGACCGGGGAGAATTCTATGGCCGAGACCAACAACGACTATCGTGTGCATGCTCAAGGCGCTGGCATCACGACTTCAAATCGTCCCGATGCCCGCAATGTGCAGTTGCCGGGTGACTTGCCGGGCATCGTGATTTTTATTCATGGGGTGAACGATCCGGGGGCCGTGTATTCCGTTGTCGAGCAAGGGCTGTGTCAAGGGCTCAATGAGCGCTTGTCGCGGACCGATTTGAAGGGAGGCAGCTACGGTGCCCTTTATCAGCGGGCAAAGGCTCAAAAAAATCCAGGCAAGCGGCAAGCGGAGATTTTGTCCGATCCTGACATGTATCTATACCAGCGTGCCGAGCTCCCTGGCGTTACGAAAAGTTTTTTTATTCCGTTTTATTGGGGGTTGCGTGTCGATAATCAAGATATCGCCAAATTGAATAAGCCCGGAATCGTAAAAAGTCGGGTAGCAGACGATCACGGCAACCTTATGACACGTGGCCAGTATCAGGATGTCAACGGAAATCGGCTAGATGCACACTTTGCAAAGTCTGGTGGATTCTTTGCCAACGCGACCAACAATATTCCGCAAATGTATGGTAAAGGTTTTGAGCCAGACTGGAAAACCAAACAAGTGGCGTTTCACGCATTAGGTGGAAACAGCGTGTATCCCGGACGGGCACCTGACCGGCGCTATTTCGTACTGGCAGCGACACGACTGGCGAATCTTATCAAGACGATTCGCGCGATCCAGCCGAAGGCGTTGGCCTCTGAGCACGGCATAGACCCTCGACATGAAACCATTACAGTGTTAGGCCACAGTCAGGGGACGATCATTACTCTGCTGGCACAGGCAATACTCAAGCAGCAGGGGCAGCGTTGCGTTGATTGCATCATTATGGTGGATACACCCTACAGTCTCTATGCAACGGAAGACGACGGCAACCAGACCGGGCACGGAAAGCTTAAAACTCTGATCGATATCGTCAATGCGGTCACGAGCGAACCGCATACCGTTCCCGATCTGGCAGATCTGCTGATTACTGCGGAGCGATCAGGTGGCCGGACAGGCGCGAACTGGAGCAAGACCTGCGGAAAGAGGCTGGACAAGAACGGTAAGAGTTGGATTACGTTCGACGAGCGAGACAATCGCGGTAAGGTGTATCTGTACTTTTGCCCTGAAGACACGGTGGTAGGTCTCAAGAAAGTGCGCGGGATCGGGACGTTCGGTGTGCCCGATGAAGTGCCGGCTGACGGGGCTGCTGCCAAACACGGTAAGACCATGCCCGCCATGACGGCCCTTGCGCCCAAGCGTTTCTATCAGCGCATGTGGACGCGGATGGAGCGCGATGATAGCGGCAAAGGCAAGTTCAAGAAGGTGCTGGTCGGCGTATCACCTGCACGGGTGCCTGTGCGCGACCGGTTCGAGCGACTTACACCTGGACCTGATACGGACGGATCCATGTTGGGCACGGTGCTTGAGTCGAGCAAGAATGCTGCTCTGCAGGCGTCATTTACTCGGAACGATATCCGCTTTATTAACGGTGAGGAACTGAAGCCGCCGTGCGAGCCAGATTTATACGGTGGCGAAATCGAGAAAGGTGGTCCACGTTCTGGCCACGCTGACGTGGCGGGGATGATGACGCCAGACGATGTCACGAAGAATGTCTCGTTGGGTAATCAATACGCGTCATTTGAATGGATTACCGTCGAATCGACGCGCAATCCGTTGGCTAACATTGAATCTTACAAGACGGCTTTCAATCACGGCAAGACAATTGACAATCAGTCGCAGAACTGGCGAGTGGTCCCGAACACCTCGGCGACGTCGCTCATCAAAAATGCGCTGCTTCCAGTCGTGCCGCCCGAGCAACTTATTCAACGAGAAGAAACTCCTAACGAAGCTCGCGAGCGCATGCAGCACGACCCGAAAGCTCGAGAAGCGAATAACTACCATTCGGGTGTGCTGCACAGTACGGAGAATCATCGGTGGGTTACCGCGATGGACGTCGCCATCGGCCAAGCGGTCACGCTCGATGATCCTGTTTGGCGAGAATTGCTGATCCTGATGGCGGACTGGAAAATGGTTCCGGCATCACTCGCCAAGATTCAGAAAAATCCAAATTATGGTCGCCTTGACTCCAAGATGCGGGATTTTATTCAAGCTTGTGCCGACTATTATATGTATGGAACTTTTCCTGAGGCGCACGTGTCTTCGACCCCGCCGCCGTTGGTAACCAGTGAATTGACATCAGCGGCCATCGCTGCACAAGAGAAGGCTCAGGCAGAGTACTACAAACAAGAGGCGCAGAAAGCCCAGATGATGTATGGGAATAAGACGATCGGGGAAGTCTTCCAAGGGATGCCGCGATGATCGCGAGACCGCGAATTTGGCCATATGCGGCCGCGTTTGTTGTGGTGGCGATAGTCTGGACCATCTTTGTGATGGCGCGGCACTACAGTTATTGGCAAACGACAGGGCAGGAGATGCCGCAAATGGGAAGTAGCATTCGGAATGGTGTGCTGGCGGTCTTGGCTTTGGCCGCTTTGGCGTACGGCGCGAGCGTCGCTTGGTTGCATCGATCTCCCGTGGCGACTGCCGCCACGTCCGACCGGCTGGTTCCGGGCAGTCAAGAGAGCGGCGCAGTCGTAACGCACGGCTTCAACGGCTCTCGCACAATGTTGTCACGGACCGGACAGAGGTACGTGCTTGAGGTTCGTGGAATGGGGATCGTGGTGGGCGAATATGCCGACGAGGAAATCTGGCGCGAGATCGAAAAAAAGGCTGACAACCATGCATCGTATGTATCGGCAAATCCCGAAGACTACCCGGATAGTGACGATATCCGAATGGCTGATCTTCGTGTGTCAACCACGTTGTCATTCAAGGAAGGCGGTCGTCATGCCGTCGAATACTGGCCGGTGCCAACCATTGTCTGGGGGCCACCGAAAGACAAGGGAAATAGTTTCCGTGCGGCAAAAAGTATTGCTGATGGCCGGCAACAAGCAAGTCTTGGCGTGACACTTTTCCTTTGGGAGGCGGACGCCAATACTAGCGACGGTGCGGCAATGATCGATAAGCTGTTCGCATTCTTCGACTCGCATCCGGATGTTCCGGCGGCATTGGTCGTCAGTCAGGACGGATCGATGCTGCGTTCGCTTCTTGTTGCGCCTGGCAGTGGCGGACCCTCTAGCGCGGGACACGTTGTTCCGGACTTGCCGGACAGTATGGGTGCCATCCTCGTGTCCCGTTCGGATCGAGTGGACAAACTTATTCGTCCGTACGCCGTCGAGCAGACTGCGCAAATCAACCGGAATAGTACCGAATACGACATCATCAGGTTGTGGAATTTCTTTTGGGAGCAGAACGACGATCGCGGCCCTGACAGCTTCACTGCCCATTACCTCGAGCAGGAAAAGCGGGCTGGCGTTCTGTATCCGGGAGCGATCGGTGTGATGTCGTCTACTTGGTGGCAGGCGAAATTGCCGGAGTTCTGGAAAACCATCGACAACAAAGGGCCGGGTCAGTTCACGCCGACGCCGTACATTCCAGTGCGCTGGACGACATGGCAGGTCAAGCAATTCGATGACGCGCCCCTGCTCGGTTATCTCCATCGCCCGGTGGACGTGAAGTTGACCGACGATCACGGACAACCGCTCAAGACTGCGGCTCAGGCAGCAGCGCTGAAAGCGGGGTGGGAGCAGGCCGTCGCAACGTTGCCAGACGGGAAGGAGCCGAAACGCGTGTTTTACGATACGACTGGCGATCGGCTGTGGGCGGTGCCGCTGAATCAGGCGCTCGCGCAAGTGGGCACCGCTGCCCCGAGCCTGAGCGACGTCAAGGATGGTTACGATATCGGCGCTCGCATTGGTAACACTGGTGTGAGTTCGCCACTTGTACAAATCGGTTTGGCACTGATTGCAGGCTATCAGGATGGTGGAGCGAGTGCGACCGTCAACCGGCGGCCTAATGGTACAGCGAGCATCATCATGATTAGCCCGCCCGACGCTACGAGTAAAGCGGCGTGGGCTCAAGCGAACAACGGCGCGAATCCGTTCAAATGATAGCTATATCGTGAACGCCGTGAAAGAACCCGACCATCAGATCCAATCCACGGACGCGAAACCTGACGACATTCGTGAATGGATGCCGCCTTCGCCGGTGCGTTCTGTTTTGTTTATGGCGACCTTCATCGGCTTTTGGATGTTCTACCCCTTCGGAGTTTGCGCGGCGCTCATTCATGGCATGGCCGGTGTCAACGGTGCCGATTGGTGGTGGGTATGGACCTTTCGAAGCACGGCGTTGTTGCTTGCGCTTCACTGCGTGTATGCCTTTATCACGTCGCCTTGGGAAAAGCGCGGTCCCGGATACCGAGGCTATGTTGTCAATAGCGTTGCGCTGATGGCGGGCATTGTTTTCCTCGTCTGGACCGGACCGGAAGTAGTCGCCGCGGCGTTCGATCCTCGGTATGGTTTTGAGTAACCTCGGAGAGTAAGTCGATGAGAGGCGTGATTCGAGTGGGCGATTCGACGGATCATGGTTGTCAGGTCAAGACTGGTAGCGAACGATCGGTGGTAATGGGGCGTTCAGTTGCTCGGGTCGGCGATCGTTGTACTTGCCAGGTAGGGCTTGGCGAATGCGAAATTCTTGAAGGTGATAAGGGCATTCAGATTGACGGAAGAGCCGTCGCCTTCGACGGTCACAGGACGTCATGTGGGGCCGCTCTGATTTCTTCGATACCGACATCTGGTCGAACTTAGACGACTGCAGGCTATACCGGGCGGCATTGCTGCCGCGAGCCGTTTTTCGTGCACTAGAGATTGCTACAGCACGTGGCGGGACCCTTGTCGGACGAAGCGATCTGCCGCTGCTAGTTGCCAGTTTTCTGGTGAAACATCTGGCAGAGTTCCGGCTGGCATATCCTCGCGTCCAGTTGTGCGTTTCTGGACAGGCTCCGCAGGTTTCCCTTAGCGAAGAGAGGCGGATATCGCCTTACGGCCGGTTCGTCCGGAAGAAGCGACCAGTGTGGTGCGCGAGGTGGGGCATATGCCGTTCGAGCTGTACGCAAGGAGGAACTATCCGCACCTGCATAATCCGTCTGCCGGGGAGTTCATCGCCTACGACGCCGAATTCGCGACGTGCCACAGCAGAAGAGGTTGATAAGCGTTGCAAGGGGGGGCTATTGCATGCGAAATCGGCGGCCATCTTTCGGCGATTCAAGCTGGCGCTGGCGTGGCCGGATTACCGTGCTTTGTCGGCGACGCCGATGCGGATTTCCAACGAGTCACATACGACGGCGACCTGATTTCGCGAGATATCTGGATGGTCGGGCATCGCGACCGGCGTCGGTCACCACAAGTACGGGCAGTCATGGAGTTCTTGCTGAAAATCGTCGGAGAAAGTTCCACCTTCGCAACACGCAAGTAAAAGCCGGATGTCCGGACTACTGTTTTTTCTGAGCGAGTTCGCGATGCGAGCCCCGGCGGCGACGACCGTAGCTCGTTGCGTCCGGAACTAGCATTCGGAGGAGTATCAGCAACCCGCCATCTTGGGGAAGATCGTGTCTGTTGGCGATATCTATGGAATCCGTATGAACGCACCTCAAATTCGTCGCGCGCACCCAGTCGACTATCCCATCGTACGCACACTGCTTGAAAGCGAAGATCTGCCAAGTGAGGATGTGACGGTCGAGAGAATCCCGCACTTCTATGTTGCATCTGTTGCCGATGGAAGCATCACGGGATGTGTTGCGATCGAGCATTGCGGGACGAATGCTCTGCTGCGATCGCTAGCCGTCGCTCGTGGCGCTCGCCGTGAAGGGCTGGGCCGTGCCCTTGTGACCGCGGCGGAGCAGAATGCACTGGCTCACGGTGTGCGTCGTCTATTCTTACTCACAACGACCGCCGCCGACTATTTCGAGAAAATGGGATATCAGAGGGTCGACAGGGCGGTAGCACCGGGCGAAATTCAGTCCAGTTCGCAATTTGCTTCTCTCTGTCTGGCCTCGGCGACATGCATGACGAAGCCGCTATAACAATGCACGGAGCGCGTCGAATAGCCGCGTCGCATCGAACCCGCTGTTGCGTTCGTGTCGGTAGATCTCAAATCTCAATTAGCAACGCAGATTTCGGCGCAGGTTTTTGCAGAGGCCCACAGATGGCACCGCTACGTCATCAACGCGGGATTGAGGATTGCGTCGGGAGACATCGCGGTCGTGAATCAGGCAGAAAGTTGCCTATGCTGCCGAGTCTATCAGTGCGGTGCAATATGCGGCCGAAGTTGCTCCAGCGGCCGATGAAGGGTGCGCGCGTGAAGCCGTCGCGGCCCGTCCGAAATGGCAATATCCGAGCCTATCCGAACTTTTGTGTGTGAGGCATAAACTGATGGCCAAGGAGCCACGTTATGCCACGCAAACGCAAGGAAGAAGTGCCGGTAGAACCGGGCAAGGGCTTGAACCTGGACCCGGAACTCATCAAGCAACTGGTGCCCGGAACGCTGGATCGGGCTTCGATCAACGAGCAATTCGCGGCCCTGAAGAAGGCGATATTCGAGCGTGCACTGGGCGGTGAACTGACCCACCACCTGGGCTACGAGAAGGGCGAAGCCAAGCCGGTAGGCCGCACGAACCATCGCAACGGCACCAGCCGCAAGCGCATCGCAACCGACAATGACCTGCTCGACGTCGAGATTCCGCGCGACCGCGAAGGCACGTTCGATCCGGTGCTGATTGCCAAGGGCGAGCGACGCTTCACAGGCTTCGACGACAAGATCATCGCGATGTATGCCCGCGGCATGAGCGTGCGGGAGATTCAGGGTTTCTTGCTGGAGATGTACGGCATCGAGGTGTCGCCGGACTTCATCAGCACGGTGACTGATGCCGTGATCGACGAAGTGCGCGAATGGCAGCAGCGACCGCTCGAGCCGATGTACCCGGTCGTGTTCTTCGACGCCTTGCGAGTCAAGATCCGCGACGAAGGCGTGGTGTGCAACAAGGCGATCTACTTGGCGCTGGGCGTGCGCCGCGACGGCACACGTGACGTGCTGGGCCTCTGGATCGAGCAGACCGAGGGCGCCAAGTTCTGGCTGCGGGTGGTGAACGACCTGAAGCTGCGCGGCATGCAGGACATCCTGATCGCCGTGGTCGACGGCCTGAAGGGCTTCCCCGAAGCGATCAACACGGTGTTCCCGGAAACGACGGTCCAGACCTGCATCGTGCATCTGATCCGGAACTCGCTGGACTTTGCCAGCTGGAAAGACAGGAAATCGGTCGCAGCGGCGCTCAAGGAGGTCTATCGGGCACCGTCGGCCGAAGCGGCCGCCGTGGCGCTAGACGCGTTCGATACGAGCCCGTGGGGTACGAAATACCCTCCGATTGCCGCGCTCTGGCGCCGGGCCTGGGATCAGGTGATTCCGTTCTACGCCTTCGCGCCTGACATCCGGAAAATTGTATATACGACCAACGCGATCGAGTCGCTGCACATGCAGCTTCGAAAGATCATCAAGGCGCGCGGCCACTTCCCGTCGGACGAGGCCGCGCTCAAACTGATCTGGCTGGCGCTGCGCAACGTCGTGGCCAAGTGGACCGGCTCTCGGCACGATTGGAAGAACGCGATGACCCAGTTCGCGCTGCTTTACCCGGAACGATTCAACATTGGAATCTGAATCTCAACCCGCCTCACACACGGAATTCCGGATACCTCCGGGGGGTATGGGCTTCGTCATGCGACAAGCTTCATCGCCTCGTCCCAGGCTTTCTGCTTCAATGTCGCGCCTGCGCCGAACCAGGCGGCGTCGAGGCGGTGACCGATCCGACGAAGCAGGACCATGACTACTACTACGGCGGACTCGGTATCGGTTACGGCCTGGGGCTGAAAATTCCCAAGATCAGGTTTCCGAAATTCACTACCCCCGAGATCAAATTGCCGCCCATTGGCGGGCGCGATGCCGCCGCCGCTGGCGCGGGCGTACATACGCCCAGTGGCGGTTGGGTCTATATGACCCACGCATTCCAGGGCAAGGAGCTGAGCGCGAACGATTTTCGCGGCGCGACCGTGTATCTGGACGCTTCCTTGTCGGCGATCATCGGTCAGGCGGGCGACATCATGCTGATGGGCATCGATTCGGCGATGCTCGCGCTCGGACTATCCAGTCCCGCATTGAGTATGCTCGCCGAGGAGGCGATCGCCAACGCCCCGGTCTTGCTGATTACGCACGGACGCACCTATGGATTTCAGGCCGGGTTTGGCGTCGGACTGCTGGTGGGTTATGTGCACTGAAGCGCGTTAGAGCAACGCGCGCGTACCGGGACGGGCCTCGCATCGAATCAATTCTTGATCGGTTTGCGCTGACCTGATCACGAGTTGCACATAGCTGTTCGTCGGTGCGTAAGGGGCAAAGAGGCGGTCGAGTATTCGCGCAAACGTGTTGAGCGCAATGGCGCGTAGCGCGGACTCGTCGATCGATACGAGAATTTCGATGCCGCGCACGAAGGACTGCATCTTGCCGTCGAGCGACATCCATTTCATGGCAGGCTTGTAACCCAGGCTTCGTAGCGCGTCGATACCTTGCTGTGCGACGATCGCCGCGCGCGGTGCATGAAGGCGAAGAAAGGCCTTGAGTTCGCCAAGACCCTGCCGTGAGAGATCGAACGGTTGAGGCGAAAAGGTGGCGAGGACGCGCCAAAGCGCCCCTTCGCCGCGCGTCAACGTCATGGGAGCGGTCGGTCGCGTGAGCAAGCGAATTGGGCAAGGCAGCGCGGCCCCTTCGTTCAGCAGGTCGCCTTGCGGGTCGCCGAGCGGCAATCGAGATGGAAGATCGCCATTCGTGGCGAGCAAATCGATCTCGACTTGCGGCTGCTCCGGCCTCGCTGGCTGACCGTCGAGTCCGACGAGCGACAGCCGCCACGGGCTTTGGCGGGGATTGAATAAGGTGACGTCGCGATCTCGAGAGAGCAGCCAGTAGACCTTTTGCGAACTCAAGCTGTGACTGAACGCCCGGTATGGCGGCACGGGCGTCCGAGGCGTTTGAGATGCAGACGAGAACGATTTCATCTGCTCGTCGATCGCGGACTTCTCGCCGAGAAAGACTTGATCTATCGCATAGAGATCGGGGGGCACGCCCTTTTCTTCGAGGGGAAGGGGCGTAATCGGATAGGCGCGGTCGGTGTCAGTCAAGAGGATCGGTGCCGCCGCGCGCTCGAAGAGGTTGATTATCGGTGTACAGAACAGCTTGAACGTGCGCGCGCTGACCGCCCCCAGCATTTGCGAGATGGCTGAATCGGTCGGCGTGTCGCGTACCACAACGTGCAAGGTCAACTGGCGTGCGTGAGGGGCGCTGGCCGCCCGCCGAATCCGCGCGAGATCGATGTCGATGAAATCGAATTTTTCCGGGAAAGCGAAATATTCGAGCAGATACTGGAACGACAGGCCTGCGCTGCCGGCGTCGTCCGGCAGAAGCGCTTCATTGTCATCAAAACCGACCGCTTCAAACGGTACTTTGGAAAGCGCGCGCCAGCGCCCGTCGTGATCGACCTCAACGAATGCACTGGCCGCACGCAATAGCAGCGTGTCGGTGAGGGCCGCGATCACCGGACGTTCTCCCGAGAGATGCACGCGGATCGGCCCGGATGGAATAGATGCGTCGAAGTGTCCTGTCGCAGACAGCGAGGCGAAGGTAACGGACAGAATTCCCGTCGCATCTGTGCCGAGCCGGATCTTGGCGGGGGCGATAGTGGTTGGTGAGTAGCGGGCGGTGTCGACATGCAGCGGCGTCAGAGTGACGTCGTAAATCGTCTTGAATCGGCAGAGTGCCGCTCGTGCGTCCAGTGGCGTACCGCGTGGAATGACAAACGGTCCTGTCAGATTGCCGAACTGACCGGTCGGGTCGATTTCCGCGATCGCGCACGACGGGATGCATCGCAGATATTGCGGGTAGATCACGCCGAGCAACGACTCGATAAATTCGGGATAGTCGTCGGTCAGCCGGGTATCGAGCGCCGAAGCCATGAAGGCGAACGTCTGGACCAGTCGGCTGATATGCGGATCATCCACCTGCCCGCTCTGGATGCCGAGCCGGGTGGCAATTTTGGGAAAGCGCTCGGCAAATTCCGTTAGTTTGCGGGCCAGCAGTCCAAGCTCGTATTCAAAATGCGGCAACAGTTCGTCCATCGATACTCCGGGAATACTGGCTCCTGGGGAAACTTGAAGTTCCGTTAAATTGGCGGATCGATGAAAAGGGCACTATCATCGTACGATTAACCAGCAGTAATATCGACACTCATTCCGGGGTAGCGCTGAGGCCAATCATGCAATTGTCCGATATTCCGAGCTTTTTTCAGCTTCAAAGCAATCGCCTGTTCACGATTGAAACGCCGTTGAAAGGGCGTTCCGAGCTCGTTCTAGTCAATTTTACCTGCTCGGAAAATCTTTCCGATCTGTTTCACATTGACACGCAGCTCGCGTCGCAGGATCGCTCGATCGAACTGAAAAAGATGATCGGCCAACCTGTGACAATTACGCTACAGTTGACCGATGCCATTGCGAGTTCGGAGGAACGGTATTTCCATGGCTACGTCGTCGCGTTTTCGCATCTTGACACCGACGGCGGACTCACGACATACAGCGCGGTGATCAAGCCGTGGCTCTGGATGCTGTCCCGCCGGCAGGACATCCGGATCTTTCAGGAAAAGACGACACAGGACATTCTTTCGGCGCTTTTCCGTGACTATGGCTCGATGGCGTCCTTTGAGTTCCGTCTGTCGAAGGCGACGCAGAATCGGAGCTACTGTACGCAGTACAAGGAAACCGACCTGGAGTTCGCGCAGCGGCTGATGCAGGAAGACGGCCTGTTCTACTACTTCGAGCACACGAAAGACGGGCACAAGCTGATCATCACCGACAACTCGATCGCGGCGAAGCCGATCGACGGCATGAGTCCGATTCTGGAGTACTCGAAAGGGGAGGCACGCGACGATCTGGCAGTCGTGAAGAACTTCTCTGCACGACGGCAGCTTGAGTCGAGCCGGGTCGGCCTGAAGACGTACGATTACAAAGCGCCCGGCGCGCGTCGGTTCTCGGGCGGAAACACGGGCGTCGATCAAGGCGATGTGCCAGCCTACGAAATCTACGACTATCTGGGCGAGCACGGTTTCCCGGACAGTGATCGCGGTGAGGATCTGGCCCGCTTCCGGGCGCAGGCGCTTGCGGCGCATAGCAAGATTTTCACCGGCACGACGACGAGTCGACGAATGACGCCTGCCCGGTACTTCCAGCTGGACGAGCACTATGACCACGAGGGGAAGCCGGAAGATCGCCAGTTTCTGATTACGGGCGTCATGCATGCCGGATCGAACAACTATCAGGCGGGCGAGGGTGCGGCAACCTACGCGTGCAGCTTCACCTGCATCCGCAAGAAGATCCCGTACCGGCCGCCGTTCACCATTGCCAAGCCGACCATCATCGGGCCGCAGACTGCTGTCGTGGTCGGCCCGAAGGGTGAAGAAATCTACACGGACAGCCTCGGGCGCGTGAAGGTCCAGTTTCCGTGGGACCGGCTGGGCCAGCGCAATCAATCCAGCTCGTGCTGGGTGCGCGTGGGGCAACCGTGGGCCGGCAGCGGTTTCGGCATGGTCAACATTCCTCGAATCGGCGACGAAGTGGTCGTGATTTTTCTGGATGGCGACCCTGATCGACCCCTAATTATTTCTCGCGTTTACAACGCGCAGAACATGCCGCCGTGGGCATTGCCGGCTAGTGCGACCCAAAGCGGCATTCTGTCGCGATCGACCAAGGGCGGTAACGTCAATACGGCCAACGCGATCCGTTTCGAGGACAAGAAGGGCGAGGAAGAGGTCTGGCTTCACGCCGAGAAGGATCAGCGCATCGAGGTCGAGCACGACGAGTCGCATTGGGTCGGCAACGACCGCGCCAAGAACGTCGATCACGACGAGACGGTGCATGTCGGCCACGACCGCACGGAGACGGTAGGGAACAACGAGACGATCACGATCGGCGTGGATCGCACGGAACGCGTCGGGAACAACGAGACGCTGACGGTGGGCGGCAACCGGAACGAGACGATCGAAGGCATGGAGAACCTCGTGATTGCGCTCACGTCGACGGAGACCGTGGGGCTTGCGAAAGCGCTGACAGTCGGTGGCGGGTATCAGGTAACGGTCGCCGGTGCGGTGAATACGTCGGCGGGGCTGGCGAGTGCAGAGGAAGTCGGTCTTTCGAAAACTACGATGGTCGGCAAAACATACATGATTACGGCCGGCGACCGAATCGAGCTGAAGACCGGTAGCGCCGTCCTCATCATGGAGTCCAACGGGCATATCACACTACGTGGCACGCAATTGCTGATCGAAGGCTCTGGGCCGGTACAAATCAACGGCAGGGACGTTGACATCAACTGACGGGGCCGCGATGGAATTTTCCAATTACACGCCTTTCCCTGCACTGGCGTTCGAATCGTTTGCACCCGACGGCGCGTCCTTCCATACCGTCGTACTGCGGCAGACATTCGAACTGCGTCACGGTTCGCTGGTATTGGCGCAGCAGCAAAAGCCGCTCGCCACTTCCGACCGTTTTCATGGCGAGCCGAATCTGTCCAGCGTGGCAGAGGAAAGCGATCTTGCGCCGTACAAACCGTTTTGCGACGTGCTGGTTAACGGAACGGCTTATGCGCCGCAGGGGCGACCCGTGCCGCGCTTTGTGGCGGGCGTCCGGATTGTGTCTGCGCCCGTACAACCCGACGATGACGCCGGTGTGCCGACGACGAAAGTTTTGCTGGATCGCAGATTATCCATAATGGGTCCAAGGTACTTTGTTCGACGGTCGATGTTTGGACGAAGCATGAATCGACTCGCCAAGGTCGCATCGCTCGGCATCGTGCGTCCCATCGACTGGCGTCTGACGCCTCCGGAACCAATCGCCGCGCTGCCCGTTCGCTACGAATACGCATGGGGCGGGCAGTGTCGGATCGACGCGCAGGATCCAGCTTCGAAACGTGTCCCGAAGGCATTCCGGCTCGATGACAAACAGCAGGCCGTGCATCCTGACCAAGATAATCTTCCGGTGGCGCATACGGTCTGTGAAGACAATCCAATCGGTCTGGGGTTTGCCGAGCGTTGGTTTCTTGCCGCTACGAAGCAGCAGAAGATTGCTGCGCCGCAGATCGAAGCCAGCAGTGAGCCCATTTCGATACAAGCATGGCTGGCAGCAGCGAACGGGCGGACGCATCCGTCGCTGCGTTCGGCTGGCTTCGGTATCGTCGCGAAAGCATGGCGATCGAGGCGTGAGCTTGCTGGCACCTACGACGACGCGTGGCTTGCCGAGCGCCATCCGGGCTTACCAGACGATTTTCAGTTTCAGTATTGGAACGGCGCGCATCCGCTGATGCAGGTGCCGCACCTAAAGGGGAACGAGACGATCCTGCTGACGAACCTTGTTCCCGCCGGCACGCCCGGATCGACCATCGACGAGCGTGGCAATACGATCCTTCGCATCGCGTTGCCCGGACATCTGCCGATGGGATGGGTCTACACCGACCAGACGCTGAAGTTCGCGCCGTTGCTGCTCGATACGTTGTCCGTCGACGTGTCGGATGCTGCGAAGCCTATGTTGACGTTGGTGTGGCGCGGGACGCTGATGAAGTCGATTCGCGCGCGACGCTTCGAAGCACGGTTTGTTGAGCGGACCGACATCGAGCGACTTGCCACGTCTTCTCCGGCCAACGTGACTCAACGCGCGGGGACGCAACATGGCTGAGCCGTTGCAAATTTCAGTGGCCGGCGATGCGGGCGATGTATTTCGCGAGCATTTCAACATTCAGAGTGTGGATCAGGCTCGCGATGCCGTGAACAACTTGGACACGCTATGGAACACGCCCAACCCGTGGAGTGAGCGAGGGCGACCTGTCGATCGCGAAATATTTGATGAGGCGGCGCAGTCGGTTCAAAAACGCTTTGAGTCGGGTGTTTATAAACCTGAAGATCAGGCGCAGCCTTCCGATCATTTCTCGAAGGGCAATCGGATCGCGTCGAGACAGGACGGTAGTTTCAAGGCGGTCAGCAGTACTCCCGACGTTTGCAAAACACCGATGGGCAGCTCGACACCGCCGGTGCCTTATCAGGTCATCTCGGACCTGAGCGGGTCATCGGGCATCGTACCGAGCGTGCGGTTCAACGGAAAGCCGGCGTACGTGCTCGATCAGAGTGTAGTCCCGACCTGTACCGGCGATGAGTCGGGGACGGCCGATGGGGTTGGCTCCGGCACAGTGGGCGGCGAGACCAGGCCGACGAAGGGCAGCACGACGGTTCGCGCGGGCGGCCATCCCGTTATTCGTGACGGTGACCCGTGCACAATGAACTCTGGCAACTGCACCGGGACTTATGTCACCGAACCTGCGCCGGGGAGCTCGGTGGATGCAAGCGGGAACGTCGTTGGGAATGCCAATCCGCCGCCTGACAAGGGCGTGATGCATCAGGTTGGCGGATTCTTCGAAGGGGCCGGCGGTGCGCTTTGGGATATGGCAAAGGGCCTCGGAGGATTGGCGCTCGGGGCGGCCAAGCTAACGCCCATATCGCAAGCCGCCGAAGGACTGTCCGACCTGACCGGGTTATACGATTACCACGGTTATTCACAGACGCTGGATTCGGCCGGAAAGACGGTGCAGGCGATCTACGATCATCCGGGAGCGATTGTCGACGGCATCACCAAGCCGTACATGGAAGCGTGGAGCCAAGGCAACTATGGTGAGGCGCTGGGGCGGGGCGCGGTCGACATCGGTGGACTGTTCGTCGGTGGAGTCGGGGCCGCGGGCAAGGCCGGCGAAGCGGCTAATGTGGCTGGTAAAGTTGGAGAGGCGGCGAACGTTGCCGATAAAGTCGGTGAGGTCGCAAATGTTGCCGCGAAGGTCGGTGAGACGTCTGATGCTGCGAATGCTGCCAACAAGACCGCTGAAATTGGTGCGGTGGGCGCTAGGGGAATTGACGCTGATAGTGCCGCCGACGCTTCTAAGGCAGCGAAGTCAGCTGATACAGACCCTGCGGGTGACGGGCTAAAAGTTGAACGTAAGCCGGTTCGAGTTCGAACCGCGGAGGAGGTAAACGCTGAGGCAGTTGCCCAGGGGAGGGATCCACCGTATAAGGAAGGAACGTTAGTCATCGAGAGAGAGGCCAAAGTCGGAGAACAGTACAATATGGTCATCGATGACGCACAAAAGGCGAAAATTGAGAATGGGCAAATGTATCTTGGAGGGTGGGCATCGCCCGATGAGATTCCAGATCAGGTCTTTGCGCGTAATAATTTGGCAATTAAAGAGGAATACAAACCTGATTTGCCATACGTGGCGAGGTTGGAGGTAAATAGGCCCGGTATGATGATCAGAGAAGGAATTGTTGGCCCTCAAGGTAATCTTCCGGGTGAGGCTAATCAAATTGAGTTAATGGTCCCGCCAAAGAATCGTGGAGATTATTTCGAGGTGTTGGGAATCGATCCTCTTCCGCCCGGACGGTGAAGAATGAAAGTTGAAAATTTGATTAGAGTCGGTGAAAAGGGTGAGCGTATACCCGAATCTATGTCGAGCGATGAGCGGCGTCGACTTTATCCACCTCTCGGTATTGTGAAGGTTGTGAAGCTTACGTGGTCACTAGACGGGGTCGAGTATTCGCTTGACCTCGAAGGAGGGCGTGTTAATTATGAGATGCTCCCTGATAGATCCGGGTTTCTTGTTACGAAGCCGAGAGTAAATGGTAAGACGCAGGCTATGGTTTTAAACGCAGATTCATCGATTCGTTACACTCTTGATAACCCATGGCCAACACATGCGAGCTATAAAGTAAATCAAGATTACGATTTTTCGTTGCCTCTCGTTGAACGAGGGCAGCCCGGATTCGTTGTGTCTGTTAGTGGGGTTGGGCCAACGGGAGTCTTTGTGAATGTGGATCATTTCTTTGCAATCGATCCCAATGACGGCAAGTTTATTGGTAATCATCCACTATATTAAAAATTGCGATAGTTCGGCTAAAAGTTGACTCTCTTGGTCGATCTGGTGCGTATTGGCGCAGCTTGATTATACATTCGTTGTTGTTTTCGCCTGCGTGTTACCGAGCAAGTGGGGTGAGTTCGTGATTGTTCCATAGGCAGATTATTTAATATCGAACTGAAGATTTTGATCTCTCTTGGATTGTTGAGATGCCGAAGGATTCGTGGCGACGAATGATGCGGGCTTGCTATAGCTTATTCGTCAACTCGATGATAAGAGGCGACAGGCGGTGGTTGTCGGTATAAGTACAAAGTGGCAGATAAAGTTGCACGACGGTTTTATTGAAAATTTCACAGATTTGTGTTCTGCCGCAGCTGCTGATAAGTTACCCCGGCCGTCACGCGGCGGAACTCGGCCGGGTGCTGGATTGGGATTGAGTCGTTGGGTCGGCGAGTGGTGTGAAGATGATGAGCTGCTTGATAAAGGCGAAGCGTTGAAAATTAGTTCCGTGTCACTTTATAAATGACCGGAAAAGTGGCGAATGGACACTGGCGAGATTTTAGGAGTGAAGCAGCAAGCGAATGCAGGCTCAACGGCCTCGTTCGGTGAGCACAAGCGTCACTTCCGAGTGCTGCTATAGCTGGCGTGGCTAGTGAAGAACATCCAGTCGGTATTCGAGAATAGGCGGTCGAAGTATCGGGTCTGGTGATGACATTCAAGCGATGCGTGGAGACAACGTGCGCCGCTCCGCTGAAGCGCGAACGGATAGAGGAAGAATGATGGCAAAGCCAAAAAGAATGACAGACACAACCACGGCGTCGTTCTTTGAAGAGGACTACCTGGTGCGCACTCTTGGGCGCATTGCGCACGATCCGGAGGTTGCGCTCACCGAACTTGTGGCCAATGCTTGGGATGCTGGTGCCTCGCTGGTCGACCTGACGATTCCGCCGACGCACCAACTGGCCTTGACCGTCGTAGACGACGGGCACGGGATGAGCGCAGCCCAATTCAAAGGCCGGTGGATGAGGTTAGGCTACGACCGTATCAAGCACCAAGGGTCGACTGTGGAGTTCCCGGCCGAGCGCAGAGACTGGCGCCGCAGGGCCTATGGTCGCAACGGGGTCGGCCGCCACGGGCTGCTGTGCTTCGCGAGCCAGTATTCCGTGGAGACTTGGCGCGACGGCAAAGGTGCGGGCTTCGAGATTGGAACGCAAAGCCAGGAGACTCCATTCCGCATCGAGAAGGAAACGTCGTTTCTGCACCAAGGGCACGGCACGAAGCTCTCCGTGGTGGTAGAGCGCCACTTACCCGACCCGGACAAGATTCGCGAAATCCTGTCGGCGCGGTTCCTGCATGATCCGCAATTCGTGGTGCGCGTCAACGGTCAGTCGGTGTCGCTGGCCGATCAGACTGGGTTGATCGAGAGAGCTGATTTGGCAATCGAGGGTTGCCCTCCCGCTGAGGCCTACGTTGTGGACTCAACCCGTGCGGCCAAGTCGACACTCTACCAAGGCATCGCCTTTTGGGTGAACAGCCGGCTGGTGGGGACCCCTGGCTGGGTCGTGGGGGCCGAAGCCGTGATTGACGGCCGCGCGCGCTTTGCCAAGCGGTACTCGATCGTGGTCAAGACCGGCGATGGCTGGATGGCTGAGGTCGAACCGGATTGGTCGCGCTTCAAGCCTGGTCCCAAGGCTGACGCCCTGTTTGAGGGGGCGCGCCAGTACGCACAGCACGTCTTTGCTTCTCTCTCGTCGACATTGGTGGAGGAGAGTTCGGAGGAGGTGCTAGTCCGCAACAGGGAGCAGTTCAAGGAACTCTCGCAGCTTGGCAGAGCAGAGGTTGCCACTTTTGCACGGGAGCTGGTGAAGTCGACTCCCACGGTTTCGCAGGATGTTCTATCCGCCGCAGTGCAGGCACTGATCAACTTGGAGAAGGCGAGAGGTGGGGCGGCCTTGCTTGAGAAGCTTACAAAGCTGGATGAGTCGGACATCGAAGGCCTGGATCGTTTGCTGGGCCAATGGACAGTGCGCGATGCCCTTTCAGTTCTTGACGAGATCGACCATCGGCTCGCGGTGCTTGCCGCAATCGAGAAACTCAGCGGAGATGACGCAGCCGACGAGCTGCACACCCTTCACCCGTTGGTGACACAGGCTAGGTGGCTTTTTGGTCCGGAGTTCGACAGCAGCGAGTACGCTTCGAATGTGAGTCTACGGACGGCAGCAGAGAAGGTCTTCAAAAAGCGAGTATCTACGGATGCCTTCGTCAACCACAAACAGCGGCCGGATATCATGTCGTTGGCCGACGCGACTTGTTCGATCGTTGGAACTGAAGGCTTTGATCCAGCGGATGCGAGTCTCACCCGTATCCAGAACGTCTTGATCATCGAACTCAAGAAGGGCAAATCAACGATCGGTCGCGAGGAGATGACCCAAGCCGATGGCTACGTACAGGACTTCCTGTCTAGTGGGTCGTTGGACGGGACACCAATGTTCCGGGCCTTTGTTGTAGGGCACGAGATTGCTCCGAAGACCACGAAAGAGAAGGAGCTCAGAGAAGAGGGCGTCCTTCGGGGGCGCGTGGTTGCCGCCACTTATGGGCAGCTTACGCGCTCTGCGCACCAGCGGCTTTTCCGGCTTAAAGAGCGGATTCCCGCACGGTATGAGGATGTGTCGGGCGCGGACCTGTCGGCAAAGGTCATGCAGACTGCCACGCAGGCCCCACTTGCATTGTTGGGAGCAAAACGAGAATGAGCGTTGAATCAGGGGTGAGATGTCAGCGCACTGCGTCGGTCGCTCGGCGCCGAAGCTGATAGCCAGGGCGCTACACCGCACGAAAACTCATCGGCATTGCGAAAGTGAGAGGGACCTATGCCAAATTATGCGCCAGAAAGCGGCGTTGCCATCACAGACGTCCGTGTCAGCAACTTTCGCTCGTTGGCCAATATTGAGGTCGAGCTCAACGACTTGACCGTGCTCATTGGAGCAAACAATGCTGGAAAAACGAGCTTCCTTGACGCGATGTTCGCGGCTATCGGCTCCGGGCGCAAGCTGTTGGGGCAAGACGACATTCGGCTGATGCACGGCGAGGCGATGCCGCCAAAAGACCGGCGGGTTGTGGTCGACATTCGGATTCGCCCTGTCGACGAAAACGGAAAGGTCGTCGACAAGTTCCCGGAGGGCAGCTTCTGGACGGCTTTGTGGGGGCCCGGCATCGTGCTGGACGATCACGATTTTGATGAGTTCATGGCCTTTCGCACGGTGCTGGCTTGGCGTGTCGAAAAAGCAGACTACGTCGTCGAAAGGCTCTTTCTCAAAGAATGGAAACCGTTTGAGGAGTGGATTGACACGCCGACGCAAGACAAGCCAATCACGGCGGCCCAACTCGAACCCGTCGCCTTGCATTATATCGACGCCAAGCGCGACCTGGAGGACGACATGCGCCGCCAAGGCTCGTTCTGGCGACGGATGACCGAGGATCTTGGGTTGTCTGGCGACGAGGTGGCCGAATTGGAGGCTGCACTAACGGGGATCAACCAGCAGATCGTAGACAAAAGCTCGATGCTCCAACGCCTGAAGACGAACTTGTCGGACTTGCAGGCAGTGGTTTCCGCCGACAGCGCTGGCATCGACATCGCTCCGGTCGCGCGAAAGCTGCGAGACCTATCGAAAGGCGTCGACGTGTCGTTCTCGACGGCGGGAGCCCAGTCGTTCCCGCTCGCACGCCACGGGATGGGAACGCGGAGCTTGGCCTCTCTGCTCGTTTTCAGGGCGTTTACCGCTTGGCGCGGGGACGTGGCGGCGAAGAACAACGACAAATTGCATTCTGTTCTGGCCTTGGAAGAGCCAGAGTCGCACCTTCATCCGCAGGCGCAACGGTCGCTGTTCGCACATATCAAGAAAATCAAGGGGCAGCGCGTTGTCAGCACCCACTCACCGTATTTCGCCGGCCAAGCTCAATTAGAGGATCTTCGGCTTTTCATCAAGAAGGGCGGAGATACTGGAGCGCGTAAGCTTGATTTGTCGAAGCTCGAGAAGGCCGACGATATCCGCAAGTTGCAGGAGACGGTCATCGAATCGCGGGGGGACATCCTCTTTGCAAGGGCCGTGGTTTTGTTCGAAGGGCAGACGGAAGAGCAGGCGCTGCCGATTTGGGCGGAAGCGTATTGGGGAGCGTCGATTCACGAATTGGGCTTCAGCTTCGTGCGGGCGAACGGGACAGACTACTTCCCGTTCATCTGGCTTGCGAAGAGCCTTGAAATCCCGTGGTATGTCATGGGGGACGGAGAGCAGAAGCCGGTCAGCGACCTGGAGGCGGCCTTGAAAAAAGCGGGGCAGCCGAACATCGCTTCGTCTCCTAACGTGGTCGTCGTGTCCTCTGGTAAGAACTTCGAGACACAGTTGTTGGAGGACGGCTATCTTGCCGAAATCGAAACCGCTTTGAATGAAGCGCACGGTCGAGAGTCGTTTTTGGACGAATTCATCGACAAGCATCATGGGCTGGAATTGGCGAAGGGGAAGGGCGTCAGGGACTACAAAAGCGATGGAGGTAGAATTCGCGCCGCAGCTGATGCCATGAAAGCGTCCAAAACACGTCTCGCCAAGCCGTTAGCCCGAACGATCTCCGGCTTGACGGACCCGGAGAGACGTTTTCCGAAACACGTCGAGAGGCTATTTGCGGTCATCGGAGAGAATCACGGAATTCACAAGCTGGCAGTAGAGGCGGAGGTTGAGGAACAATGAACAGTCCAACCAAGTTGCGCCTGTCGACGCTGCAAGCCCAGGTCGTCGAACATGTCGACGGCGCGTTGCTCGTGGTAGCCGGCCCGGGTTCCGGAAAAACTCGCGTGTTGACGGAACGAGTCCGCTCACTTCTCACGAGTGTTCCTGGCCACTTTCGTGTGCTGGCGCTGACGTTTACCAACAAGGCCGCGGACGAGATGCGTGATCGCCTCTCCGACTTGGGTGAAAATCGGCAGCGCGCATTCATTGGCACCTTCCACAGCTTCTGCTTGGAAATGCTGGTGGAGCGAGGGAAGCTTGTGGGCGTGGAAGGCGAGCCGCACATCTTTGAACAGCATAAGGACCGGAAGGAAATTTTGTTGGAGGCGATTCGGCAGGACCCTGTTCTTGACGAGGAGGTCAATCAGATCGTCGATCGCAAAGAGCGCAATCGGCGAGTCGACAACTGGCTTCAAATGATCTCGCGCGTCAAGGCGCACCCCATCACTTGCGCCGTGCTCAGTGATGAGCTTGACAAGCGGGTCCTGGATGCCTATGACGCCGGGTTGCGTGCTTGTGGTGCTTACGACTTCGACGATCTTTTGCTGCTTGGTTACCGGCTGCTGACGAACAATCCCAAGCTGGCGGATTTTTATCGGAGGCTTTACAGGTTCGTGTGCGTTGACGAAGCGCAGGATCTTAACGAAGCGCAATACGCTCTGCTTTGTGCGCTCTGCGGAGATTCGTATAAAAACGTCATGATGGTGGGGGATCCAAAACAGTCGATATATGGATTCAACACCTCGAGCCCGGAATACATGGAGAAGTTCCGGTTCGAGTTCGCAGCGAAACTGATCGAGCTGACCGAGAACTTTCGATCTTCGCAGGCAGTGGTGAACGTTGCTCGGTCCATCGATCCGAATTACTTGGTTGACGCCCAGCTTCCGATCAAGGGCGACGCTCGCGTGTTCGTTGGAGACGACGAAGAGCACGAGGCGCGGTTGATAGTTGACGAGCTTGAACTGCTGTTTGCCCAAGGACACCCCGATGTTGAGGGCGGTGTTGAGCCGTCGAAATGTGCGATTCTGGGGCGGACCCGTTTCGCTTTGCTCGCAATAGAGAACGAACTGCGCCGGCGCAACGTTCCCTTCTACAAGCGATTGACCGCTAATCATGAAAACGAGTCCGACCTCGTCGACGAGTTCCACTTGTCGTTGCGCATCTTGGCGAACCCGAGGGACCGGCTCCATTTGGCGGCGTTGGCAACGAAGTGGGTGACGCAGCCGCCTGAAACGGCAACGGACGCCATGGTTGCGCTGTCGCAGATGGCGCGGAGTGCGGCCGAGCAGCGAGCCAAGGCCGTGGCGGAAGCGGTCGCTTCGATTGTTCAGAACACGGCACGCCTAGACCTTATGCCGGCGTTCAAGCTATTGAGGGGTTATGCCGACTCCCTGGACGAGAATTCTAGGCGCGCGATCTATGAGGACGTAGCCGTCTTTCAGCAAGAATGGGACCAATACCTTCGCTCCGACGGCACGTCGCGCACCTTGTCCGGTTTTATGAGCAGCAAGGCGTTGGGGGCCACCCAAAAGGCCCATCGCGACGGCGTTGCCCTGCTGACCGTTCACTCGTCCAAAGGGCTGGAATTTGACGCCGTGTTTATTGCAGGGATGGCGGAAGGAACGTTCCCCGACTATCGGGCCGTTGGCAAAGTGCGCGAGATGGCTGAGGAAAGTCGCAACGCGTTTGTCGCGGTCACGCGATCAAAGCGCTTACTTTACCTCACCTATCCCCGGGTCAAACTCATGCCGTGGGGCGATTATAAGGCTCAGCAGGCTTCTCGATTCGTATCCATGTCTGGGATTAGTTAATCGGCGCGAGCCGCGTGCTCTAGGGGTAGTGGCGTGGGCGGATTAGTTTGAGGTCGCCTGTCTAGCATCGTCCGGGACGCTACAATAGCATCCAGCTGTGCGACGTTGCCGCCGGCCCTATTGGATCGTTGAAGCTGAGTGGGCAATCGAACCAGAATGCTCCTGAAAATTGGGGGGCACTTCTGGGGGCATGATGAATTGGTCGGATGACTAGAAACCTTATGCAAAAAGGGTTTTGGTCATTAATTCCATTCCTGCAGCCCACCAGTAAAATCAAGGGGTTACGTGAATTTCACGTAACCCCTTGTGCTTTCTGGGCGTTGAAAAGTACATTTTCGGTACAGTCAGCTCTCAGAACAGGTACATGGCGACCATCGTTAAGACGCCTTCCGGCACGTGGAAGGCAGTCATCCGCAAGATCCGTTGGCCGACTACGGCCAAGACTTTCCGCACCAAACGTGACGCCGAGGACTGGGCGCGCCGGACCGAAGATGAAATGGTTCGGGGCGTCTAGTCGTCAGGAGCCGATTAAGGCCCACTGACGACCATGACAAAGTCGACTAGCTAACACCTCGTGGATTCGTTCTGAGCCGATTTAATCGCTATGAGACATGTTCAAACGTTACATCCACGTCGGAGAGCAATTTCTTGCCGATGAGAGCAAGACGGAATTCGAAACAAGCGCGGCAACGGTCAATTCGAGCCCGCTTATCGCAAAGCTTGAGAAGGCCCTCGATGCAAACCATGATGGCAAGGTGACTGCACAAGAATTGAAACATGCGCAAGAAGTAGATTGGTCGGCGGAAGCGCTTTCCCACCTCATCGTGCGTTGTGAAAGTGAATGGGGCGGAGGCTTGGGAAAATGGGAGGAGTTATCGCCATTAATGAAGAAGCTACTGTGGTTGTGGAAGGCCGAAATCGAGCGCATCGGGAAGCTTCAATGGTGGGAGGCGGTTGCTGCGAAAAAAGTGGACGGATTTCCTGATGATCCAAATCCGTGGCATTTTCATCCGATTGGGATTATCGGTAACTTCTGCGGTCTGAGCGGGATTGGTATTACTCTAGAAGAAGCCAGGGTGCGTGCGTTTTTACGAATGCTTCGAGTCGGCGAAGGCACCGAGGGGCCAGAAGGATATGAGAGGCTATATGGCGGACCGTCTTTCATCAAAGATTATCATCGAGATTTTAGCGACCATCCGAAGATATTTGTCACGCGAGAACATAACGGAAAGAGCATAACCTCGTCGGCTGCAGGCGCATATCAGATCATGGGATATAACTGGTTCCCGGAAGAGGGGCAAACCTACAGAAGATTGGCAAAGGTCAAAGATTTCTCGCCAATTTCTCAGGATAGGTATATTGTTGCGATCATGAAATACAAACGAAATTGTCTCGATGATGTGAAAAATGCTGACTTGGAACGAGCGATTTTCACGCATCATGCCAATAATGAGTGGGCCAGTCTGCCAGGCGATCAGTATGGTCAAGGTGGCGTCAACATGAAATCAGTGAAGGAGCATTTTGAAAAATATGTGGCGGACGAGCTCGCGGGAAATAGCGATCTTGCAGTTCCTGTTGGTGGTCTTGATGATTTGATTAAATAAAAAGCGAACAATGAAGAGTGATATTTTACTGAAATTTGCCATTGTGGTTACAGCAATGAGCCATGCCTTGTGCTGGGGGCAGGATATCGATTTCGCAAATCATCCTTCCGCTCTTTATCGAGGTTCTCTGCATATACCAAAGTACTACAAAAAAACCGATTCCGGCTGGCGAGATGATGATGGCAAGCTAGTGGAGCCTCCTGTAATAAATTTCGCGGGAAAATATCACATCGGGGTCCATAGTTGTGGCATGGAGTGTCGTTATTACACTTTATCAGATATTTCAACGGGAAAGGATTTAAACTCCCTGGATATGTTTTCGTCAAATGGCAAGGCGCCTAACAAAATTCAGGATGGTAGATCATATATCACCGAATTGCTAAGCAAGGCAGACAGCAAGATGCTTGTCGCGAAATACTATATCGACGCATCGAACGGAAAGCCTGCCGAGTGCCGGGAGCGTAAATTCATTCTCGACGATAATCTTAAGATGGTCGCCATCCCCAATTCATTCTCTTCTTGCAAAACAGAAAATTAGGATAATTTTTTTGTCAAGACGAAATATCATGATAAATTTAATCCGCCTTCACGATGACACTGACCACGAAGGCACGGTCATTACGGCCTCTTCGACAATGTCTTTTGACGGCCGCTACGTCGCACGAAAAGGCGACTATGTGTCGTGCCCTCAGCATCCTGACGTATCACCCAATGTTATCGAAGAGGGCGACGCATCGATGACCGATGACGGCATTCCAATCGCGCGTCACGGCCATCGCGCCACGTGTGGCTGTCAGCTGATATCGAGTCTCGTATGATCGGATCAAGACACTGTATTTGCTCGCATGTGGCTGGCACCGATTCCTCAACAACGGAAATCAGACGAAAGGGACGTAGCGTAGAGTAAAAGGCGTTTCGCGATTGTCATCTGCAATGTGGTAGGAATGAAAGTGCTGCAGTAGCGAAGTTGTGTCCCTTCGCGGTCGTCAGCATCAATGGGAGTAGGCGACCGATGTGGTGTGATACGCGACCGTACTCTTAATCCATGCGTTGTCGGCGCTGATGGGCAGTTAGGTCAGGAGATTCGGGTACGAATTCGATGACGCTCCCGTGTTCCACGTGATATACACGATCTGCGACATGCAATAGCGCCTCGCGGTGCGTGACTGCGATGATTGTACGTACGCGTCGACGTATTTGTTCGAACACTCTGATTTCACGAAGGGGATCAAGCGATGACGTGGGCTCATCAAGAACAATGATGGGGGTCCTGCGTGCAAGTGCGCGACCAAGTGCAACCCGCTGTTTTTCTCCCCCCGAAAGTTCTCTGCCTTGAACGCCGAGCGTGGCATCTAGTATGTTGCCCGTGCTGCTTTTGGTTAAGCTTCGCAGTTCAAGTGCGTCGACTAGGTCGAGCAACTGATCATCGCTCGGTGGTTCTTCGCAACCGAAGGCGAGATTATCCCTTAGCGTACCACTGACAATTAACGGGTTCTGCGGCGCCACAGCCACAATCTTAGATATTGCGGTGGGGGAGAGCGTAGAGATATCTACTCCATTCAGCCGGACATGTCCCTCGGACGGACGCAATAGTCCTAGCATCAAATTGATGACGGTCGACTTGCCATTTCCTGACGGGCCTATTAGGACTGTCACTTCACCGTTGTAAGCGTGGAGATTAACTTTGTGCAGAATCTCGCGACCTTCTATTGCCATGGTTACATCGCGGAACTCAAAAACAGGGCCTTTCCCCGTGCTTTCTGCTATTTCGGAGAGATCTGACTCTCGAGGAAGAGCGAGAATGTCGAAACCTTCGCAAAGGGCGAGATGATTCCGACGGAGATCGGAGAGTGAGGCGGCAAGATTGGTGAATGGTGCTGTCAGTGCAACAATATATCCGGTAACCATTACGAAATCACCGACGCTAAATTTGCCTCGAGTCACTGCTGCTGCTGCGATCACGGTAAAGACCGTGAGAGCGATACCGGTGAGTAGCGCTTGTAGAGCTAGCAACAACGAGAGCCGTGCGTTACCTTGCGACACCTGGTTAACATATCTCCCTAGGATGCGATCTAATGAACGCTCTTCACGGCCGTATGCGTCATTCACCTTAATATCCGTCATGAAGCCGAGTTTTTCGATCAAGTGACTGGACAGAAGATTGGACGCACCAAATATTTCGGCGTGAGCGCTTTTGGTTCTCGCGGCCAAGGTCCATGTGGCTACGAAGAGCACAAGCATTGAAATTACAAAAGCGAGTGCGAAGGACAGGCTTGTTAGTCGCCAAAGTACAGTCGTGGTAAGTACGAGCTGAAAAATGGTCGGTGCAATGATCCAAAACAGCGTGAAAGTGAGCGCGCTGAAGGCTGCGCGACTTCGAGATATTATTGACGCTATCGTGCCGGGGTCTAATTTTGATAATTGGGAATAATCTACGCGAATCAGGTGTGAGTAGTAAGACTTCTGAAATGCTACGTCACATCTGGCGAGCATGGCTGCCGAGAAAGCTGTTTTGATCCATTCAGCGATTCGTGCGACTGTCCAAGAAACTCCGTATGCGGCAGCGAAAATTAAGGCTGATTGTTCGGAAAGACCATAATCTTGATGAGATAGAGCATTGGTGCTCTCTCTCATGAAATATGGTATCGCAGTCCCGAGCGCGGAAATCGCTAGCATTCCGATTGTTGCAAAAATGAAGTGGATCGGCAGGGTCTTGTAACTGGAAGTTGCCACACGGTATGCCGAAATGTAATCTTTAGTTATTTCTCGCGCAAACGACATTTTGCCCTCTTGGGAAACGGTGATTCACTGATGCTCGCTTGTATCTCTACTGGAAGGACTGAGCGGTACGCGCTGTACTTCTGTGTGCAGCGTGGGTCAACTTCTGCCGACTAAACATTCCTCCGACAAACGTTTCTGTCGCGTAGATGCGCGTGATTTCGGCAAGACCGACGGGAAACCCATCGGCGGCACGTTTAAGTAGCTTCTCTAGACCATCGCGACGCAATATTCGTTCCGCTACACAAAATCCGTCCAGACAAACTTCTCGCACGTGGTCATAGTGCACGTAAAGACCTTGTAAGGCTGAGTGTGTTGTATCGCCTTTGTCGGTTCGCCATAGATTGGGCAAATTCGACGAATCGAAGGCCGCTTGTCGGACGGTTAGGCGGTTGTGATAACCCGTGAACAAGTCTTCCAAACTAGCGCCGAGGGCGAGTTCAACCATTGGCTGCGCGAGAAACGGCAAGATGGGGCGGCGTATGGTGGGGCGGACCTGGACCACAGTTTCGTCCAGGGTCGCCGCCAGTGCAGCCATTTGATATCTTCTTCCTGGTTGTACCAACAATCTCCAATTGTTTAGCAAATCGTCGTATAGACCCGCAGGCATCGCCCTCGGGCATCCATGCACGACACTCGGATCAGCGCTTTGTCCAAGCCCGCCGCGAAAATACTGTCGCGCGTCGTGCATTGACCGTTTGAGCGCGGTCCAAATCGGTATCCGATAGTAAATCGCGAGGTCCCGCAAGGCGGTGAACGCTCGTACAAATCGAAGTTTGGCCATAGCATCGACAGGTATTCCGAAGGGCGGGGGTGCCAAGAAGAGTGCATCTCCGCCGTGCCCGTTTATGAGTGTGTCGTTCCGCCCTGGAACACCAGCCTGAGCCAAATTTGCGGTCTGGGCGAGGAAGCATAGTTGTGTCGATGGTCGCGCAGTCAAGGGCACTTCGTGGACCGGTGCGAATGGTAGTTGGCTTAGTAGTGGGTAAGTTTCGTGTCGCAGCCGACATTTTTCTGCGACGGCGCGAGCAACCGACACTTCGTTTGATGAAGCCCGATCAGGATCGAAGTGGGTTACAGCTGTAATTTGCTCGGACAGTCCTGCGCGGTGTGCGGCGATCGCGAGGGCAGTCGACTCTAGACCGCCCGACAACTCGAGAACTGCAGGTCTGCTGGGCTCTATAAGCGAGCGCAGGACTGTCGACAATATCTCAATCGGATTACGATCGACTGATCGTCTCGGCCGTACATTTGGAGACCACATCCGGGAGAGGGAAATCTTTCCCTGTTGATAGGTAAGGAACATTCCCGGAGGTAAAAGGCAGACGTCCTCGATTCCCGTCTCGCCTACATTGCCATACCCGTGTGCGAGGTAACGGTGAAGGTACGAATTATTCGGCTTCGCGTGACCTCGTTCGATTGGAGGGAGGTCGTTTACGTCTGAAGCGATATGAAGATCACCAGATCGATCGAGTGAATAATAAATTGGAAATTGACCGCAAGAATCGCAAAGAACAATAGACGCCGAATTTCTCCGATCAAATACAACTGCAGCAAAAGGGCCCCAGAATTGGGCCGCTACCTCACTAACATCTCGTAGAAATGTCGCAATGAAATCGCCTTGCGGCGCTTCCTTGCCGCTGTCGCGAGACAATACGCGACCTGCGATACACCAGAGCGCAATGCTATTCTCGCCAAATATAAGGGCGGGATTGGTGGCTTGGGAGGAAAGCTTGAACCTTGCGAGATAGCGAGAGTCGGCTCGCCAAAATCTTTCCCGAGCGAGTTCGTTGGAATCGCATTGACTTGACTGATTGAAGATCGTCGCGTTAACCATTTTTCGGAAACTCGTAAATTACAGCGAGTTGTGTACGGCGATCGGGATGATCGCCAACGACAGATCCATCGGATTCAACCCATGCGTGTGCAAAGAAAGGACGGTTTTGAACTCCAATAACGAGACTGAAATCGAATCCGTAGCGATACCCGGCAATAATGAGGGTTGCCGCCCATTCCAGACATTTTGTCTTTCGGATATATGCCATGCAGGCTAGGTTGAGCGACCTGATAAGATCTTCTTTGCTCACACGTGTCTGGGACGGCCTGATTTTGGTTCTTTCGTTATTGATCGCTTCTATAAGACCTAACATCCGGTCTTCTCTTGAGATGCGGTGAACCCGGTGGAGTGTGGCGAGCAATTTTATCCAGTCAAAGGCCGGTATGCCTAGTCGCAACTGGCCCGGTGTGAGTTTCCAGCAGTTAACTGGAACGCCGGTGTGCTTAGGGGCTAGTTGGCTGCACCCGTTGTTTTTTAGATTGTATTTTGAAACTGTTTCTAGTTTTTTGGATTGTGCCGGCGATAGTACGGTATAGCGATCTGATTTGAGGTCGAGCGCGATTACCTGATCGTCAAACCACGTTATGTGAACCCGATTGTCTCGTGCATGCATGGTCGTTCCGCCCCGTTTTTTGCGGGGCGGTCATAAAGCTATCGATCGAGTCGCTTATTCCATGTAGACCCACGAAATTCCTTCGAGGATCGCGCCCCCGGCGGCGCCCATTGTGCTGTCGGTCGCATTCACCGACTCAGCGTCCGCAATTTCCAGAATGTCAGTCAGTTTGATTTCGAAACTCATCGGAATCTCCTTGATGTGCAGCGGAATTGCTGCCTGGTAAGGCTAGTAATTAAGGATTTAAAAATCAATATATTTAAATGAAACGAAATGTAAAAAAGGGGGTCGTTAGTAATATCGATAATTGTTTATTTGAATGAAATTATCGATTTATTGCTTCGCTGGATAATTGGGTGCGAGTCAATGGCGGCGAACTCTTTCTTGCTGGTTGGAATCAAGCAGTTACATGAGTCGGGATGGTGCTGGGGCGGCGCAATCAGGCTTACTCCGATGCTGATGACTGTGGTGCAGCAAGCTTTTATCGACTGGTGCATCGCATATAGCAAGTTCCAGATCGTCGACGACATGTCGATCGTGGTGGTAGCACACGACGTGAACAGCTACGACACCCTTGGCAAAGGCGTCGAGCTTGGCAGGTATGGGTATCTTGAGCCCCGGATGGTGGAAATTGGGCGGCACCACTTTCCCGATGCTCCCGGCCAACCTGAAAGTGCAGCGTTCGATGAAGTGTATGACGACATCATTTGCACTGCGCTGGACGAATGGCTGAGTGGGTCTATCCCGATCGAGCAGGTTTCGTTTCCCCCGCACGCGGAGCCGCCGGAAAATCCTGACGCGGTCTACTCGGATCGGTGATCCAGTCTTTTCGAGGCCTACGCAATGTGCAGAAACTACATAGCGCCGGGCGAGGATCCGGGCCTAAGCGAGCTGAAGATCAACAGCTTCATCGACCTGTACCGCTGGACGCCATGGAAGCCGGAGATCTATCAGGACTACGCCGCCCCGATCGTCGCGAGCGTCGAGGGAGAGTTCCGACCGGTGATCGCGAACTTCGGCTTCTGGCCCCGTGCGCTGCAGAAGGCGAACGTCGAAAAGGCAAAGGCGGCGGGGCGCAAGCCGCCGATCATGCGCAGCACGATGAACGTGCGCGACGACAACATCGGCAAGTCGCCACTGTACGCGCCGGCGTGGCGAGCCGGGCGGCGCTGCTTGATCCCGGCGAACTGGATCTATGAGCCGAATTGGGAGACGGGCAAGCACGTACGCTATCGGATCGGACTCGCCGGCTGGCGGCCGCTCTGCGTCGCCGGCATCTGGCGCACGCTGGTGTACGAGGACGGCACCGAGCAGCACGCGATGGCGATGATCACCGTGAACGCCGGCGAGCATCCAATTATGCGGCACATGCACCGGCCGGGTGAGGAAAAGCGCTCAGTCGTAATCCTCCGGCCGGATGACTGGGAGGAATGGCTGACAACGCCGAACATCGAGGCCGCGCGCGCGATGCTGCAGCTCTATCCGGCAGACGAAATGGTCGCGGAACCAAAGTAACTTGCTAGAGCGGAGCCGCTAGAGATTGTGACGGCCGACGAAGCTGACATATTCCCAAACCGGGCGATGATAGATCACGACCGGCGGCTGCCGGCCATCTACGGCCATCCGCTCGAAATTCGTGAGGGTCCGCTCGTACGCAGCAACGAGTCATAATCAGCTTCGCGTAAATCCCAGATCGAAACTTTGGGACTTATCTTTCCGATGCCAGTTTTTCGGATGTAAGCTCGGTATGGGCAACGTGCGGTTCTCGAATTCCGTACGCGCACATCACACTGCCGAGCAGCAGTAGCGCCGTCGCGCATGCAATGGATAGGTGCATACCCTGCATAAACGCGTCGGGGCTGGTATCCCGCACGAAGAACCCAAACACCGCCACCCCGAGCATTCCTCCGACCTGCCTTGCGGAGTTCAGCACGCCCGATGCAATACCGGACCGAGACGCGTCGACGGAAGACAGTGCGATGTTTGTCATGGTGGGAACCATCAAGGCAATGCCGCTTGCGGCAATGAGCATCGGCACGACCAGTAACCAGTACGAGCCAGCGATACGGACTGGAAACAGGAGCAGATAACCCGACGCGGCAATCACCATTCCACCGGTCATCAGTTTTCTTGCGCCGACCCGATTGAGCAGGCGGCCCGCCAGGATGTTCACCGCCATCAGTACGACGGTCATGGGCAGGAATGCAAGACCCGTTTGCTGGGGAGAAAATTTCTGTTCTATCTGGAAAAACAGGCTGAAAACAAAAATCAAACCGTAGTAGGCGAAGTTCACGACGACACCGGCCGTTGCTGCGGTGGAAAATGCGGCAGTCTGAAACAACGCCAGTGGAAGCATGGGTTCCGCACTGCGTGACTCCAGTGAGACAAATATCAATGTGGCAACCACGGACAGCAGCAGCGCGCCATAGACTACCGGGTGCTGCCAGCCGAGTCGGGCTGCCTCAGTGAGGCATACGGTCAAACCGACGAGCGCAACGATTGCCACCAACTGGCCGGGGAAATCGATGTTTCGACTGCGCGCTGACGGGGTGGAAGCAGCATGACGCAGAGCCAGTGCCACTCCCACAACACCGATAGGCAGATTGATGAGAAATATGCTGCGCCAACCCACATGAGTCACCAGCAGTCCACTCAGCACGGGGCCTGCAGCAAGCGCGATCCCCCCGGCAGCACCCCACCAGCCCACTGCACGACTTCTCTGCTCGGTGTCCGGGAACGTCTGGCGCAACATTGCGAGCGAGTTTGGCACGAGCAGCGCGGCGCCCACGCCCTGCACGACGCGCGAAGTCACCAGAAGCGGCAGTGAATTGGCCATCCCGCACATGATCGAGGCGACCGTAAAGACCGTAAGCCCCACGGTGAATACCCGCCTTGCACCAAAACGGTCGCCCATAACTCCGGTCGTCAGAAGGAGAGAAGCGAACGCCAGCGTGTACGCGTTGACGACCCATTGCAGGCCTGTCACGTCCGTCGCAAAGCGACCCCGCAGAGCGTCGAGCGCGACGTTGACCACACTGACATCCAGCAGAACGACGACGAAGCCCAGTCCTGCGGCAGCGAGAGTGCCGCGTTGATTGCGGCTCATGGAGATGCTCATCTGAAAATAACCCTTATCTACCTAACGAGTTTCGATGTTAGGCAGTTCGGCTTTGTGCGAATATTCCGTATAACCGCACACTCTCCTTGAGAAAATGCACAGATGTTCGATTGGGAAAATATCCGCCATTTCCTCGCCGTCGCTCGCATTGGCACGTTGTCGGGAGCCGCACGCAAACTGAAGGTCGACCATGCGACCGTAAGCCGTCGCTTGAGCGCACTTGAAGGTGAAGTCAAAACCCGGCTGGTCGAACGGCTTCCGAGGGCCTGCAAACTTACGTCGGCTGGGCAGCGTGTTTTCGAACTGGCACAGGGTATGGAAGAGAATGCTTACGCGATCCAGCGATTCCTGGACGCGAGCCTTTCCCCGCTGACCGGCAAAGTTACGCTGAGTGCGCCGCCAGTGCTCGTGGCAAGTTTTCTGGTGAAGCACCTGAGAGACTTCCGGCTTGCGCATCCAGGTGTGCAATTGTCCGTTTCTGGCGAGGCGCGACAGGTTTCGCTCAGTCGGCGCGAAGCGGATATTGCGCTGCGACTGGTTCGGCCTGAGGAGGCGACCAGTGTGGTGCGCAAGCTGGGGCGTATGTCGTTCGATCTCTATGCGAGCAAGGACTACCCGAACCTGCATGATCCTTCTGCCTGGGAGTTCATCGTCTACGACGCTGGATTCGCCGACATGCCCCAACAAAAGTGGCTAATGGGCGTTGCAGATGGGAGACCCATAGCCTGCGAAATCAGCGATATCACGGGTCACGTCGCTGCGGCGCGAACGGGTGCAGGCGTAGCTGGCCTGCCGTGTTTTCTGGCGGACCTCGATCCGAACCTGCAACGCGTCCCATACGACGGTCAACGGTTCGCGCGTGATATCTGGATGGCGGTGCATCGGGATCTGTGGCGGTCACCACAAGTGCGGGCAGTCATGGACTTTCTGCTGAAGATCGTTACGGAAAATGCTGCTTTTACGGCAAGCAGTTAGAAATTGGATGCTCTGGCTACGCTTGTGCTGAACGAGGCGCCCTAGCGGCGGTGGCACATACGGTGTGCGGCGACCGCTTTGGGCTATACACCGGACATCGCGCGATCACCGGCGAGGGGCAGTTCAGGGTCGGTAACGGACTCTCCCCAAACGGGTGAGCGTAAGTCTTGGCGTAGCTTTGTGCGCTGCGCCTTGTCAGATAAGGCGCAGGTACTGCTGCATCATCGGGCCTTGTGCAACCTCTCAGCTATGAGTGGTTTTAGGTGTGGCCGTTAGCGTCCGGGCGCCGTTTTTCCGCTTCATCATCAGTTTACGCGTCCGTCGCGGAAGTAACGAGATGGTCGAGACCTGCTTGCAGCAGCATCCACGACTCAATTTTATCGTGCCACATCCGCAGAAGATCGAGTGGCCGACGTCGATAGTGTTTCTCTGCCAACGCGGACGGTTTGTGTCCTTGGATCTGCGCGACGACGCCAACAGGGACTTCAACCCATTCCGAAAGCGTACCGAATGACCGTCGCAGTCCGTGCAATGTGAGGTGAGGCAAATCGGCGGCCTCGAGTGCACCGTTGTGGGCCTTTCTGGGCTCGGCGATCTTTCCGTCCTCCGATCTGTTGCTGGTGAACACCCATTCAGAGGGCGACCAAGATTTTCCCTTTTCGGTGAGGCTGGCCAGCTGCCGTCTGTTCGGAGGTATCTCGTTCATCTGCTTGAGATTCGTCAGCAGGCTTGCCAGATACGGTGTGAGTGGGATAGTGCGGCCGCCCGTGCCCTCGATCTTGTCGTTCATGGTCAGACTGCGCCAGCGGAAGTCCACGTCCTTCCAACGCAATGCGGCGAGTTCCTCGCGGCGAGCCCCAGTAAGCAGGAGCCCTTGCAGATACGTGCTGATAACCGGATTGTCTATTTGACGTACGGCGCTGAACCATGCAAGCAGCTGTTCTCTCTGGAGACAATCACTTTTTGCCTTGGTGCGTGGGACTGCTGCGCGCACGGCTCGAGCGGCATACGCATTTGGAGCAATAGATCCAGAGTATTCCGGCGTGTCATCGCACCAGCGAATGAATTGTGCGATTCACGGACATCGTTTCACTTCTTGGTGCGCCTTTTTCGTTCCGTGGTGGAGCTCGAGGCTCCGTTAGGAGACGCGAGCTCCACCACGCGCCGGTGATGTTCGGCGAGGGTCTTGTCGACGCGCCATTCACGGTGGCGAATTCGTTCTTTCGTTTCGTCGTAGGCACTTTCCACCTCCTCCGCGAGAGGCGTAATTTCGCTTAACTCCGCGATACGATCGATGGGCGTTTTGCCACCAAGTGAGCCGTGCGGGCGCCGCCAGTTATAGTCGAACTGCCACTCCTCAATTCGTTGGTCGATCGCATCCCCGGTCGGTGGATGATCCGACCAGAATTCGTTGAGGTCGGTGAGCTGCGAACGCTCGACCTTGCCGTTGAGGTGTGGCGAACGGGGCGGAATCGGTCGGAATTTGATGCACTCGCTCATCAAGCGCCGCTGCACTGACTCGGCGAAGAACTCACCGCCTCGGTCGGTCTGGATACGCTGAATCGGGAACGGCATCTCCTCAATGACGCGATTAAGAAAAAGCAGCGTATTTCGGGCATTTCTGCGTGGGTAGATCGCCAGTACCCGGAATCGCGAACAGTCGTCGATCGCCGTGTACTGGTACGCACCTCGAGCGATTTTCATCGTGTCCATCTAGACGCGGTCTCCAGGCACCGGCCGGCTATAGCGTTTCGGCTGCGTCGGTCGCCTGGATCGAACCAACGGTTTTACACCCGCCTCGCTCAAGATCTTGTGAATGGTCGCGAGGGATAGCTCTCGTTGCTCGTGCAGTCGCAGTTCATTCTGGATCCGCCGTGCGCCTTTGCGCTCAGCGCGCAATCGGAGGACCGTCGCCCGATCAGCCTCGGAGACCTTCCGGTTTGGGCTGCGCAGTGGACGACGGCTTTGAGACTGGAGACCTGCTTCGCCAGCTTCCTGATAGCGACGCAGCCATTTGCGAAGTGTCGGCCGAGATATGCCGCACCGTGCGCACACGAGGCCGGCATTGCCGGTCTCGTGATACATGCGTACCCAACGTAATCGCGCGGCGATCTCTCGGTCCATCGCTTCATTCTAGTTGAAACGATGTCTATGAATCACACACATCAAGGCGCGCGGTCACTTCCCGTCGGACGAGGCCGCGCTCAAACTGATCTGGCTGGCGCTGCGCAACGTCGTGGCCAAGTGGACCGGCTCTCGGCACGATTGGAAGAGCGCGATGACCCAGTTCGCGCTGCTTTACCCGGAACGATTCAACATTGGAATCTGAATCTCAACCCGCCTCACACACGGAATTCCGGATACCTCCCAATATCCGTTTGGAAAACGCCGGCAGTGCGATAGCAACAGCATCCCCCACGCGCAGCCGGATGCAAACCATGTCGCCGGCGACTATCTAAGAGGCCTTACGTCCCGGACGCAGTACATAGCCGCCAAAACACCAACGGCCCGTGCCGCTCGAAGCGGAACACGGGCCGTCGCGACGCGGGCCGGCAGATTACTCCGCAGCTGCGCGCATGCGGCTGTAGCGGTTCAGAATCGGAATCATCTGCGCATAGATCTTCGGATTCGCGGCGACGATTTCATGGCGATGCAGGAAGTCCGAGTCGCCGAGGTAGTTGCCGACGAGGCCGCCCGCTTCGGTGATCAGCAGGCTGCCCGCTGCCATGTCCCACACGTTGATGCCCTGTTCGAAGAACGCGTCGAGGCGGCCGGCTGCGACGTTCGCAAGATCGAGCGCGGCGGCGCCCGGGCGACGCAGGCCCGTGCACGCTTGCGTCATTTCCGTGAACAGGCGCGCGTACGCATCGAGACCGTCCTTTTCGCGGAACGGGAAGCCCGTGCCGACCAGCGCGTCCGACAGACGATCGCGGCGACCGACGCGGATGCGGCGATCGTTCAGATAGGCGCCCCGGCCGCGCGTGGCCGTGAACAGGTCGTTCTTGTTCGGATCGTAGACGACGGCCTGCGTGATCACGCCCTTGTGCTCGAGCGCGATCGACACGCAGTAGTACGGGAAACCGTGGATGAAGTTCGTGGTGCCGTCGAGCGGATCGATGATCCAGCGGAATTCGGATTCGTTCTCCGATTCGCCCGATTCCTCCGCGAGCACCGCGTGGTCGGGATAGGCGGTCTTCAGCGTCTCGATGATCGCGTCTTCGGCGGCCTTGTCCACTTCGGTGACGAAGTCGTTCTGCTGCTTCTTGCGGATCTCGATCAGATCGAGATCGAGGGACGCACGGTTGATGATCTGCCCGGCGCGGCGCGCAGCCTTGACAGCGATATTGAGCATGGGATGCATGAGCCTGGATCCTGTAGCGGGCGGCAGATGCCGCCGGAAGTGGAACAACCGCCCGGACGGCACGAGCGTGCCGGGCGACATGAGACGCGAATTGACAAAGAGCGGTACGACCCGCGCCGCATCGACGGCGGCGCGTAACGGCATGATTTTACCCGATTTTCGCCGGTTCTATGAGAGCGGAATACGGGCAAACCCCCACTGGCCGTTCGGCCACGTGGGTTTGCCGCGCCGATGGCGATACCATACGGCCATTCTGACGAATCGAGTCGTATGGTAGTGGAAACCTTGCAGAACACCGCTGTGCCGCCCGCGTCCGGTGCGGCGCCGTCCCGGTCGCCGTCCGGCGGCTTCACGTCGACACGCTTCGTGCTGGTCGAACCGAGTCATCCCGGCAACGTCGGCGCGGCCGCGCGCGCATTGAAGACGATGGGCTTTTCGCGCCTCGTGCTCGTCGCGCCGCGCGTGCCGCACGTGCAGAGCGACCCGGAGGCCATCGCGATGGCAAGCGGCGCCGACGACGTGCTCGCATCCGCGCATGTCGTGCCGACGCTCGGCGAGGCGCTGTCCGGCGTGCAGTGGTCGATCGCGCTGACCGCGCGCACGCGCGAATACGGGCCGCCGCGCCTCGCGCCGCGCGCTGCCGCCGCCCATGCACGCACGCAGGTCGAGAGCGGCGACATCGCGCTCGTGTTCGGCAACGAGCGCACCGGGCTCGCGAACGAGCATGTCGAGCAGTGCAGTGCACTCGCGCATATTCCGGCGAATCCCGCATATAGCTCGCTGAACCTCGCGCAGGCGGTGCAGGTGCTCGCTTACGAGTTGCGCGTCGCATTTCTCGAGCAGACGAGCGAGCCGGCGCAACAGCCGGCGGCCGATACGGGGGCGCTCGCGCAAAGCGACGAGATCGAACGGATGTATCTGCATCTCGAAAATGCGCTGATCGCGCTCGATTTCCTCGATCCGCGCAATCCCAAGAAGCTGATGCCGCGTCTGCGGCGCCTGTTTGCGCGCACGGGCCTCGAGCGCGAGGAAGTGAACATCCTGCGCGGCATCGCGAAGCACATCCTGCTGAAGTCGCGCACGCCGGACGGCGGCTCATAACCGCGTCGGCGCCGCCGGCGCAAATACCCGCGCCGCCGATGGGGAGAACGCGCGGCGTCGTGCGGGCGCGCGCGACTGGCCCTACAATCGCCGGACGTCATAAGCAAATGACCCGGCGCGATAACGGCCGGCCATCGCCGGCGTGGTGCGCCGGCATATTTCCGATCCGATCGATCATGTTCACGAAACTGCGCGAAGACGTTGCGACGATTCGCGAGCGGGATCCCGCCGCTCGCAGTGCCTGGGAAGTGCTGACCTGTTATCCGGGTCTGCATGCACTCGTGCTGCATCGTTTCGCGCATGCGTGTTGGCGCGCGAAGCGCTACTGGCTCGCACGCTTCGTCTCGCAGGTCGGGCGCTTCCTGACCGGCATCGAGATCCATCCGGGCGCGACGATCGGCCGCCGCGTGTTCATCGACCACGGCATGGGCGTCGTGATCGGCGAGACGGCGATCGTCGGCGACGACTGCACGATCTATCAGGGCGTGACGCTCGGCGGCACGTCGCTTACGCGCGGCGCGAAGCGTCATCCGACGCTCGAAGCAGGCGTGATCGTCGGTGCGGGCGCGAAGGTGCTCGGGGGCTTCACCGTCGGCGCGGGCGCGAAGATCGGTTCGAACGCGGTCGTCGTGAAGCCGGTGCCCGCGGGCGGCACCGCGGTCGGCAATCCGGCGCGCATCGTCATGCCGGCGCAACCGAAACCGCAGCCCGAGCGCGCCGCGTTCTGCGCCTACGGGATCACGCCGAATGCCGACGATCCGATGTCGCTCGCGATACACGGCCTCATCGATCATGCGGCGAAGGAGAGCCGGCGCGTCGACGAGATCGTCGCGGCGCTCGAGCGGCTCGGTACGCATCTGGAAACGTTGCAGGGTGCGGACGCCGCGCGCCTCGATCTGCGCCGCCTGTCGGCGGTGCTCGAAGGCAAGGCGGTCGAACGGCAGGCGTGACGCAGGCGGCGGGCGCCGGCCCGCCGATGCAATTTCAGTCGAGCGGCATCGGATGGATGCCGTCCGCGTCGACGCGCAGATAGCCGCCGCGCTGCGCGCCGTGATCGAGATCCCAGTCGGGCAGCACCCAGCGCACGCCGTCCGCTTCGACGTGGCGGGCAGGGCGGTGCGTATGGCCGTGAATCATCACCTTCGCGCGGCCCTTGCGGAACAGCGCGGCGACGCCTTCGCGCGTGACGTCGTAACGCGGCGACACGGGCCGCATGCGGCCGGCTTCGCTGTCCGCACGCATCCGCTGCGCGAGTGCGCGGCGCCAGCGAAACGGCCAGGCGAGGAACAGCCACTGCGCGACGCGATTGCGCGCGAAGCGGCGAAACAGCTGATAGCCGCGATCGGCGGTGCATTGCGCATCGCCGTGCGTCAGCACGATGCGCTGGCCGAATGCCATGATCAGCGAGGGGTCTGGCAGCAGCATCGCGCCGGCGGCCTTCATGAAGCGGCGCCCGAGCAGAAAGTCGCGGTTGCCGTGCATCACGTAGAGCGCGATGCCGCGCTCCGAAAACGTATGCATCAGCGCAGCCATGCGCGCGACGAACGGATCGTCGTCGAGCATGTCGTCGCCGATCCAGTATTCGAACAGATCGCCGAGGATGAATACCGAGTCGGCGCTGTCGGCGGTGTATTTCACGAAATGCTCGAACGCGGCGACCGTCTTCGGAATCGCGTCGCTCAAATGCAGATCGGACAGAAACAGGAACGGGCGTGCGGCGTGCGCGGTTTCGCGCTCGCCCGGCACGCCCGCGGAGACGCTTCGCGGCGGACTCTCCTGCAGCATCGAAGTGCCTCCGGTCCCGTGCGTCAGACGACGACGGCCTTCTCGATCACGACGTCGTCGGTCGGGACGTCCTGATGGAAGCCTGCGTTGCCGGTCTTCACGCCCTTGATCTTGTCGACGACGTCCTGGCCTTCGACGACCTTGCCGAACACGGCGTAGCCCCAGCCTTGCGGCGTCGGCGACGAGTGGTTCAGGAAGTCGTTGTCGTTCACGTTGATGAAGAACTGGGCGGTGGCCGAGTGCGGATCGTTGGTGCGCGCCATCGCGATCGTGTACTTGTCGTTCTTCAGGCCGTTGTTCGCCTCGTTGTCGATCGGCGCGTCGGTCGGCTTCTGCTTCATGCCCGGTTCGAAGCCGCCGCCCTGGATCATGAAGCCGTTGATCACGCGATGAAACACGGTGCCGTCGTAGTGGCCCTTCTTCACGTAGTTGAGGAAGTTCTCGACCGTCTTCGGTGCCTTCGCGGCGTCGAGCTCGAGCTTGATCACGCCGTGGTTCGTGTGCAGTTCAACCATGATGAATTCCTTCGATGAGGCGGTTTAAATGGCACGCGGCCGGTCGTGCGACGCGGCCGCGTGAGATGCCGGACGGACCGGCAGGGTTTTACTTCGAGACGATGCTCGCCGATTCGATCACGACGGGCTGCGCGGGCACGTCCTGCATCGGGCCGCGCGACGTCGTCGGTACGGCTTCGATCTTCTTCACGACGTCGAGACCCGACACGACCTTGCCGAACACCGCATAGCCGTTGCCGTCCGGATTCGGGTAGTCGAGGCCGCTGTTGTCGACCGTGTTGATGAAGAACTGCGCGGTCGCGGAATTGGGATCGCTCGTGCGGGCCATTGCAATCGTGCCGGTCAGGTTCTTCAGACCGTTGCGGCTTTCGAGCGGGATCGGCGCGCGCGTCGGCTTCTCGTCGAAGTTCGCCTTGTAGCCGCCGCCCTGGATCATGAAGCCCTTGATGACGCGATGAAAGATCGTGCCGTTGTACTGGCCGGCCTTCACGTAATCGAGGAAGTTCGCGACGGTCTTCGGCGCCTTCTCCGGATACAGTTCGACGCGGATGTCGCCCTGCGAGGTCTTCAGCTGCACGACGGGGTGCGCGGTGGCCGTTTGCGCGAACGCGGGCGCGGTCGCGAGAAGGGCGGCGCCGCCAAGCGCCAGCAACAGACGTTTCATTGCGATCCTCAGGTTGGAATGAAAGGAAGGGGCCGCGCCGCTTACTGCGACGGCGCGACGTACGGCGCCGCGAGTGCGCCCGACGGGCCGCTGAACTGGAACGTCGGCGACAGCGGCAGCGTCGTGGTGCTCACGTTCGCGGCGGCGCGATCGGTGTATTCGCGCGTGGACGGCACGACCGCGCGTGCGGCCGGCGCGGATTTCGGCGGCGATACGATTTTCTGGATGTCGGCGAGGCGCTGTGCCGTCGCGCCGCTCGTGCGGCCGAGCGATTGTGCGCGCTTGTACGATTCGGCTGCGAGGCGCAGGTACAGGTCGCCGAGATTCTCGTATGCGAGCGAATAGCCGGGGTTCGCTTGCGTCGCGGTGACGAGCGCGGCGCGCGCTTCGTCGTACCGGCCGTGCTTCGCATACAGCGCCGCGAGATTGTTGTACGGCTCCGGCAGTTCCGGATAGGCCTGCGTGATCGCGACGAACTGCTGGATCGCGTCGTCGTCGCGATTCAGGCGGGCGAGCACGGTGCCGCGCTTGAACTGCGCCTGCACGTCGTGCGGGTTCGCGGCGATCCGCGCATCGAGCTGCGCAAGCGCCTGCGTCCACTGCTTGCCGGCGATCGACGCGTCGATTTCGGGGGTGCCGTCGGCGGTCGCCGGGGCCTTTTGCGCGTGGGCGGCGGGCGCTGCGAACAGCGTCAGCGCGACGCCCATGACGGCGGTCGCAACGAGGGTCGCAGCGCTCGGCGCGCGGCCGCGATGAGGTTTCATAGGCGTAAATCGGAATGTTATACTCCGACCCATTCTAACAAAACGTCTGCGCGTTCCGGCGAGCCGCAGACAGTCTTTCTTTGCCTCTCGTGGCCGTCACCGCTGTGCTTGCAGCCTGACCGCCCCATGTGATATCGAGGATGCCCGGCGTCGCACCGCAGCAGGGCCCGTCCGTTTCGCATGCAGGGCGAGTTTTGCCAGGGCGGTTTCCTTCGGCTCACGGTTCATCTCTATGGAATCACTGCGCATCTACAACACGCTCGCGCGTGACAAGCAAGTTTTCGTGCCGCGCCAGCCTGGCGAAGTGCGGATGTACGTATGCGGAATCACCGTGTACGACTATTGTCACGTGGGCCACGCGCGCATGCTGGTCGTGTTCGACCTCGTCCAGCGCTGGCTGCGCGCGATCGGCTACCGCGTCACGTACGTGCGCAACATCACCGACATCGACGACAAGATCATCCGCCGCGCGATCGAGAACGGCGAGACGATCAAGTCGCTGACCGATCGCTTCATCGATGCGATGCACGAGGACGAAGACGCACTCGGCATCCAGCGGCCCGACATCGAGCCGCGCGCGACGCAGTTCATTCCGCAGATGCTCGGGATGATCGAGCGGCTGGAGGCGAACGGCTACGCCTATCAGGCGACCGACGGCGACGTCAATTATTCGGTGCGCAAGTTCGCGAACTACGGAAAGCTGTCGGGCAAGTCGCTCGACGATCTGCGCGCGGGCGAGCGTGTGGCCGCGAACGATGCCAAGGAAGACCCGCTCGACTTCGTGTTGTGGAAGCGCGCGAAGGCGGACGATCCGGAAGGCGCGTCGTGGGAATCGAAGTACGGAATGGGCCGGCCAGGCTGGCACATCGAGTGCTCTGCGATGGGCTGCACGTTGCTCGGCGAGCATTTCGACATTCACGGCGGCGGTCAGGATCTGCAGTTTCCGCACCACGAGAACGAGATCGCGCAGAGCGAAGGCGCGACCGGCCAGACGTTCGTCAACTACTGGCTGCACAACGGCTTCGTGCAGGTCGACAACGAGAAGATGTCGAAATCGCTCGGCAACTTCTTCACGATCCGCGAAGTGCTCGAGCGCTACGACGCCGAGGTGATGCGCTTTTTCATCGTGCGCACGCACTATCGTTCGCCGCTGAACTACAGCGACGTGCACCTCGACGATGCACGCGCGTCGCTCACGCGTTTGTATACGGCGTTGAAGGACGTCGAGCCCGATGCGCTCGCGCTCGACTGGAGTGAACCGCACGCGCAGCGTTTCGCGGCGGCGATGAACGACGACTTCAACACGCCGGTGGCGATCGCGACGCTGTTCGAGCTGGCGGGCGAAGTGAACCGCACGCGCGATGCGTCGCTCGCGCGGCAGTTGAAGCAGCTCGCGGGCCTGTTGGGCCTGCTCGGCCGCGAACCGCGCGCGTTCCTGCAGCAGGCGTCCGGCGCCGCGCAGGCGGGCGCGCTCTCGGCCGACGAGATCGAGGCGAAGATCGCCGCGCGTGCCGCGGCGAAACGCGCGAAGGACTATGCCGAAGCGGACCGGATTCGGGCGGAACTGCTCGACGCCGGCGTCGCACTTGAAGACAAACCGGGCGGATCGACCGAATGGCGTCGCGTATGAGCGCGGCGCGTTCCACTGACCGATCCGTCGGGTAGGAGGCAGGATGGCAACGGCCAGAAAAGCGCCGGTCAGGCGCGCGACTCCGGTCGCCGCGCGTCCGGCAGCCAGACGCGCGCCGGCAGCGAAGACCGACGCGGCGCGTGCCGTGCCGAACGGCGCGCTCAACGGTCATGTGCAGCCGGCGGCGAAGCACGCGCGTGCGAAGGGCGCGGAACCCGCGCAGCCGGATCACGCGATGCAGGCGGTCGACGCGACGCGCAAGGCGCGCGCGGCCGATGCGGCGGCCGACGGCGAGGATGACGTCGTCGTGCGTCCCGCATATTGGGACAAGGCGTGCGCCGATCTCGTCAAGCGCGACCGCATCCTGAAGAAGCTGATCCCGAAGTTCGGCCCCGCGCATCTGGTCAAGCGTGGCGATTCGTTCGTCACGCTCGCGCGCTCGGTCGTCGGGCAGCAGATCTCGGTGCCGTCGGCGCAGTCGCTGTGGGCGCGCATCCAGGCCGCGTGCCCGAAGCTCGCGCCGCAGCCGGTGATCCGGCTCGGGGCGGACAAGCTGATCGCCTGCGGGCTGTCGAAGCGCAAGACCGAATACATTCTGGATCTCGCGCAGCACTTCGTGTCGGGTGCGCTGCACGTCGACAAATGGACGTCGATGGAAGACGAGGCCGTGATCGCGGAACTCACGCAGATCCGCGGGATCAGCCGCTGGACGGCCGAGATGTTCCTGATCTTCAACCTGTCGCGGCCGGACGTGCTGCCGCTCGACGATCCGGGCCTGATCCGCGCGATCAGCGTCAATTACTTCAGCGGGGAGCCCGTCACGCGCAGCGAGGCGCGGGAAGTCGCGGCGAACTGGGAGCCGTGGCGCACCGTGGCCACCTGGTATATGTGGCGCAGCCTCGACGCGCTCGATGCCGGCGCGTGACGGCGGCTATCGAATTTTAAACATCAATAGTTGAGAGCCGGTTTTGCGTGTCGGCCGCGCGGGTAGAATACGCGCTGCCGCAAGACCCAAGGATTCGAACACATGAAGACCACGTTTCTGGATTTCGAACAGCCGATCGCCGAACTCGAGGCCAAGATCGAAGAGCTGCGATTCGTGCAGGACGACTCGGCTGTCGATATTTCGGAAGAAATCGAGCGGCTGTCGAAGAAAAGCCAGCAACTGACGAAGGACCTGTACGCGAACCTGACGCCGTGGCAGGTGTCGCAGATCGCGCGGCACCCGCAGCGCCCGTACACGCTCGATTACGTCGCGGAACTGTTTACCGATTTTCACGAGTTGCACGGCGACCGCGCGTTCGCGGACGATCTGTCGATCGTCGGTGGCCTGGCCCGCTTCGGCGGCCACCCCTGCATGGTGATCGGTCACCAGAAAGGGCGCGACACGAAGGAGCGCGCCGCGCGCAACTTCGGCATGCCGCGTCCGGAAGGCTATCGCAAGGCCGAGCGCCTGATGCGTCTGGCCGAGAAGTTCGGGCTGCCGATCTTCACGTTCGTCGATACGCCGGGTGCATATCCGGGCATCGGCGCGGAAGAGCGTGGCCAGTCGGAGGCGATCGGCCGCAATCTGTACGTGATGGCCGAATTGAAGACGCCGATCATTACGACGGTGATCGGCGAGGGCGGTTCGGGCGGCGCGCTCGCGATCGCGGTGGCCGATACCGTGATGATGCTGCAGTTCTCGACGTACTCGGTGATCTCGCCGGAAGGCTGCGCGTCGATTCTGTGGAAGAGTGCCGCCAAGGCGCCCGAAGCCGCGGAAGCGCTCGGGCTGACCGCGCATCGCCTGAAGGCGCTCGGCCTGATCGACAAGATCGTCAACGAGCCGCTCGGCGGCGCGCATCGCGATCCGAAGGGAATGGCCGCGCTGCTGCGCCGCGCGCTTGCCGATTCGCTGCGCCAGTTCCAGGGCATGAGCATCGACGCGCTGCGCGAGCGCCGCTTCGAACGCCTGATGGCGTACGGCAAGTTCAAGGAAACCACGCCGGGCGCATGACCGGCTGCGTACCCGCTGCGCGCGTCACGATGCGCGCATCCGCCTCGTGATCCCGCCGAACCAATACTCCGCCGACCGTGTCGTCCTCGATGCGGTCGGCGTTGCGCTTTCCGGTGTGCCGGACGGCGCGCGGATCGCGATCGCGTATAGCGGCGGTCTCGATTCGTCGGTACTGCTGGACGCGGCCGTGCGCGTGGCCGGCGCGTCGCGCTGCGTCGCACTGCACGTCCATCACGGCCTGAGCGCGAACGCCGACGCGTGGGCTGCACATGCGCGCGAGCAGGCCGCGCGGCTCGGTGTGGCGTTCGAGGCGATGCATGTCGACGTGCCGCGCGACAGCGGCGTCGGCATCGAGGCGAGTGCGCGCGAGCGTCGCTATGCGGCGCTCGACGCGATGTGCGCACGGCACGGCGCGGCTGCGCTCTGGCTTGCGCAGCATGCGGACGATCAGGCCGAAACCGTGCTGCTGCAGCTGCTGCGCGGTGCAGGCATTGCCGGGCTCGCCGCGATGGCGCCGCGCTATCGGCCCGACGGCGCGTCCGTCGAGCGTGTGCGGCCGCTGCTGCGATTGTTGCGTGCGCAACTGGAGCGTTATGCGGCGGAGCACGCGCTGTCGTGGATCGACGACGAATCGAACGCCGATACGCGCTATGCGCGCAACGCACTGCGCATCGACGTACTGCCGGCGCTGGCCGTGCATTTCCCCGGCTTTCGCGACGCGCTCGGCCGCGCCGCACAGCATGCGGCGGCGGCGCAGCGGCTGCTCGACGATCTGGCCGAGCTGGATTTCGTGGCGGCCGCGCGCGACGACGGACGTGCGTTGTCGCGCGATGCGCTGATCGCGTTCGACGACGTGCGCGGCGCGAACCTGCTGCGCTACTGGATGCGCCGGCTCGGCTTGCCGGGCGCGTCGGCCGCGCGGCTGGCCGACATGATGCGCCAGCTGCGCGACGCGCACGATGCGCATGCGCTGCGCGTCGATCATGCGGGGCAGTGCCTGCGCCTCTATCGCGATACCGTTTACTGGGAAGCCGGCGACAGCGCGCCGCCGTGCGACGACGGCACCGGCACGCCGCACGCGGACGCGTCGCTCGCGTGGGACGGCCAGGAGATCTGGCATCTGCCCGGCTGGCGCGGCACGTTCGTGTTCGCGCGCGCCGACGCCGGCAGCGACGACGCGCTGCCCGAGACGTTGCTGCGCAGCGCGCCGCTGATCGCGCGCGCACGCGCGGGCGGCGAGCGGATGCGCATGTGGCCGGACGGCCCGAGCCGGACGCTGAAGAACCTGTTTCAGGAGCGCGGCGTGCCCGCGTGGCAGCGCGACGTGCCGCTGCTGTTCGCGGGCGACCGGCTGATCTACGTGCCGCGGCTCGGCGTGAACCGCGATGGCGTGCCGCAGGGCGGCCACGCATGGCGGCGCATCGAATGGCGGCCCGACCTGCTGATCGCGTGACGGCGACCGGTCGACAACGGCACGCCGCGCGGCGCTGACGGCCGCACCGGTAAAGGGCGCCGGAACACGCGCGGACGCGGCCGGCGGCTTGTCAAGCGGGCGTCTATCGGGTACGCTCAGGCGTTTGCTCGGCTCGATTTTTGAGCGATTTGTGCAGGTTTTCCGCGTGACGTACCCGGTTTGCGCGGCCTGATCGGCCTTCCGGGCAAACTCCGTCACGCTTGCGTGTTGCGTCCCAGCCGTTCCCCTCGTCGTCCGTCCAGAGCCACAAGCCGCGTGACTGAACGGCAACGCGGTCTGTCCAGCGCGCCCGTGCGGTCTCTTCTCCAGTTCAGAACGACAATGGCACTCATCGTACACAAATACGGCGGCACTTCGATGGGCTCGGTCGAGCGCATCAAGAACGTCGCGAAACGCGTCGCAAAATGGCATCAGGCCGGGCACCAGATGGTGGTCGTGCCGTCTGCGATGTCCGGCGAAACCAACCGTCTGCTCGGTCTCGCGAAAGAGATTTCGAGCCAGCCGAGCCCGCGTGAGCTCGACATGATCGCGTCGACCGGCGAGCAGGTCAGCGTCGGTCTGCTGTCGATCGCGCTGCAGGAAATCGGCGTCGAAGCCGTGAGCTATGCCGGCTGGCAAGTGCCGATCAAGACCGACAGCGCGTTTACGAAGGCGCGCATCCACTCGATCGACGACGAGCGCGTGAAGGCCGATCTGAACGCCGGCAAGGTCGTGATCATCACGGGCTTCCAGGGCGTCGATCCGGACGGTCACATCACGACGCTGGGCCGCGGCGGCTCGGACACGTCGGCGGTGGCGGTCGCGGCCGCGCTCGGCGCGGAAGAGTGCCTGATCTATACGGACGTGGACGGCGTGTATACCACCGATCCGCGCGTCGTCGAAGAGGCGCGTCGCCTCGATCGCGTGACGTTCGAGGAGATGCTGGAGATGGCGAGTCTCGGCTCGAAGGTCCTGCAGATCCGCTCGGTCGAATTCGCCGGCAAATACCAGGTGAAGACGCGCGTGCTGTCGAGCCTGACCGATCCGCTGATTGCGCTCGACGAAGAAATGCGCTCGGGCACCCTGATTACTTTTGAAGAAGACGAGACCATGGAAAAGGCAGTCATTTCCGGCATCGCGTTCCAGCGCGACGAAGCACGCATTGCGGTGATGGGTGTGCCCGACAAGCCGGGCATCGCGTATCAGATTCTCGGCCCGGTCGCCGACGCGAACATCGACGTCGACATGATCATCCAGAACCAGAGCGTGCAGGGCAAGACGGACTTCACGTTCACGGTCGGCCGCGGCGACTACCAGAAGGCGATGGACATCCTCACGAACCAGGTGAAGGGCCACGTGAACGCCGAGCAGGTGCAGGGCGATCCGAAGGTGTCGAAGGTGTCGGTCGTCGGCGTCGGCATGCGTTCGCACGTCGGTGTCGCGAGCAAGATGTTCCGCACGCTGTCGGAAGAGGGCATCAACATCCAGATGATCTCGACGTCGGAAATCAAGATCTCGGTGCTGATCGACGAGAAGTACATGGAGCTCGCCGTCCGCGCGCTGCACAAGGCGTTCGAGCTCGAGCAGGCGTGATGAAATTTTCGTGATGCGTTGAAGAAAATGCATCACGGAAATTGACGTGCGGTTCGAAACCCTATATTATCTCGTTCTCGTCGCACTGCCTCCCTGGTGCGAGCGAAAGTTTGGGAGACGTGGCCGAGAGGTCGAAGGCACTCCCCTGCTAAGGGAGCATCTGGGCCAAAACCTGGATCGAGGGTTCGAATCCCTCCGTCTCCGCCAGCAATGGCGGAACAAGCCCCGCAAGTTTTCGGACTTGCGGGGCTTTTCTTTTTCAGGCCGCGCAATCGGTTCGGTGTCCGCAACGATCGGGTGATCGCATGGGTTCGATTCCGATGCAGCGCGCCCGGCCTTGCATCGCGAATGATGTCCGATGCCCGATTCAACGTCCGTGTGCGCGCGTCATCGTGCCGAGCAGTGTCCGACGCACGATGCCTGGTTGATTGAAATTGATTTGCAAGTTTTGATGTAAGCATCCGGGCACCGCATGACGCCGTGCAATCGCCGCGCCGCATCCCGCTTCCCGCGTCGCCTACACCCCACCCGATGGACAAAAATGCGGCATCGCACCGGTTCCATTGATCTGTACGTCGCAGAAATACAAAAAATTACACATAAAAATCAGCAGGTTGCCGAGACGGCCGCAGAACACCCACTGCTGCGCTGCAAAAAATAATCAGCCGTTTTATGCTGGTTAACCCGATAGCGCTTTGAGCGGCATCAAGCTTCCGCGAGATGTCGCTTTACATTTTGCCAACACTGGCGATTCACGAAATCTACCTGTCGTTTCGGTTTCGTTTCTTTCGTCGCGCCTGTCGTCCGGCGGCGCGCCATCCTCAAGGCCTTGTTGACATGCATGATTTTCCCTTTCTGAGCCTGGCGATCTGGGCTCCGATCCTGTTCGGTGCGTGCCTGCTGCGCGCCGGGTCCGACCAACATCTGCAGCGGACGCGCCTCATCGCGCTGATCGGTGCAATCGCGGGGCTCGCCGCGGTAGCGCCCATCGTGGCCGGTTTCGATCCGCACTCGGCGGCGATGCAGTTCGTCGAAAACCGCAACGGCTTGTCGGCGTTCGGTGCCGGCTGGCGCACCGGTGTCGACGGCGCGTCGCTGTGGCTCGTCGTGCTGACCGCCTTCACGACGCTCGTGGTCGTCGTCGCATCGTGGCAGGCCGTCACGGTGCGCGTCGCGCAGTATTACGCGTCGTTCCTGATCCTCTCGGGGCTGATGATCGGCGTCTTCGTCGCACAGGACGGGCTGCTGTTCTTCATCTTCTTCGAGGCGACGCTGATCCCGCTGTACCTGCTGATCGGCACGTGGGGCCGCGAGCATCGCGTGTACGCGGCCGTGAAGTTCTTCTTCATCTCGTTCGCCGGATCGCTGCTGCTGCTGATGGCGATGCTGTACCTGTACGCGAAATCGCACACGTTCGACATGGCCGCGTGGCGCACGCTGCAGCTCGGTTTCGCGCCGCAGCTGCTGGTGTTCCTCGGCTTTTTCGCGGCATTCGCGGTCAAGGTGCCGATGTGGCCGGTCCATACCTGGCTGCGCGACGTCTACACCGACGGCCCGACCGGCGCGGCGCTGATGCTCGCGATGCTGAAGCTCGGCGGCTACGGTTTCCTGCGCTTCGCGCTGCCGATCACGCCCGACGCGAGCCATTTCTTCGCGCCGGCCGTGATCGCGCTGTCGCTGTTCGCGATCGTCTATGCAAGCCTGCTCGCGCTCGCGCAAACCGATTTCGGCAAGCTGCTCGCGTATTCGACGGTTGCGCACATGGGCATCGTCACGCTCGGGCTGTTCCTGTTCAACCGGATCGGCGTCGAAGGCGCGATCGTGCAGCTCGTGTCGTACGGCTTCGTCGCGGGCGCGATGCTGCTGTGCGCGAGCGTGCTCGTCGATCGCACGAAGCAGCGCGAGATGACCGCATACGGCGGCGTCGCGAGCGCGATGCCGCGCTTCGCGATGTTTGCCGTGCTGTTCGCGATGGCGAACGTCGGCCTGCCGGGCACGTCGGGCTTCGTCGGCGAATTCATGGTGATCATGGGAGCGATCCGCGTGAACTTCTGGATCGGCGCGGCCGCCGCGCTGACGCTGATCTTCAGCGCGTCGTACACGCTCTGGATGCTCAAGCGCGTCGTGTGGGGCAGGGCGCCGAGCGCGAGCATCGCGAAGCTCGTCGATCTGAGCGGCCGCGAGATCGCGATGTTCGCGTCGCTCGCGCTGATCGTGCTCGCGGTCGGCATCGATCCGAAGCCGTTCACCGACGCGATCGATCCGACCGTCGGCCGCCTGCTCGCGGATGCGAGCCGCTCGAAACTGCCGGCCGGCGACGATACGGCGCCCGCGCAGCCGGCTTACATGGCGGCCGCTCACGACTGAACGAGCCCCGCGTGCGCCGCGTACGCGCGGCGCGTGAATACCGTTGCATGCACATCGATCTCGGTCCGGCGCGACGTGCGTCGGATCCGCCTGCGCACGTGCGCCATCGCCCCGCGACACTTTGACTCACGACAGATTCTGCAATGATGATTTGCCGCCGCCATCGGTTTTTCATCGTGCTCGCGCGACGTATGATGCGGCCACTTTCGTGGATCGAATGCGCATCGGGCAGACGCAACGATTCCAATGACTCTCGGGCGGTGTGATGAAAAGAAGAGCTTCAAGAGGCTGGGCAACGCTGATGTCGATCGGCGCGGTACTCAGCCTGTCAGGATGTAATTTAGATGTACTGAATCCGAAAGGAAGTGTGGGGGCGGCGGAAAAGGCGCTGATCGCGACGTCGACGTGGGCGATGCTGATCGTCGTCGTGCCGGTGATCCTGCTGACGCTGTGGTTTGCGTGGCGGTATCGCGCATCGAATCGCAACGCGACGTATGCGCCCGACTGGTCGCATTCGACTGCGATCGAAGTCGTGATCTGGACGGTCCCGACGCTGATCATCCTGTTCCTCGGCGTGCTCACGTGGAAGACCACGCACGAGCTCGATCCGTACAAGCCGCTCGAGTCGTCGGTGAAGCCGATCGACGTCGAGGTCGTCGCGCTCGACTGGAAATGGCTGTTCATCTATCCGGAGCTCGGCATCGCGTCGGTGAACCAGCTGGCGATTCCGGTCGGCACGCCGGTGAACTTCCGCATCACGTCCGATTCGGTGATGAACTCGTTCTTCATTCCGCAGCTGGGCGGCCAGGTGTACGCGATGGCGGGCATGCAAACGCGCCTGCACCTGATCGCCGACGAGCCGGGCAATTATGCCGGCACGTCCGCAAACTTCAGCGGCCGCGGCTTCTCGGACATGAAGTTCCGCACGCTCGCGGAGCCGCGCGAACAGTTCGACGCGTGGGTGCAGAAGGTGAAGGCCTCGCCGGACCGGCTCGATGCGACGGTGTACGGCCAGGTCGCGCAGCCGAGCGAGAAAGCGCCGGTGCGCTACTTCTCGTCCGTCGATCCGCGGCTCTTCCACAACATCATCGCGAAATACAACGACGGCCACGTCCTCGATCTGAAGGACGCCGCCTGCGGCACGAAGGGGTAACGCATGTTCGGCAAACTCACACTCTCGGCGATCCCGTTCGATCAGCCCATCATCATGGGGGCCGGCGCCTTCATGGGGCTGGTCGTGCTGGGCATTCTCGCCGCACTGACGATCACCGGCCGCTGGAAATGGCTGTGGACCGAATGGCTGACGACGGTCGACCACAAGAAGCTCGGCGTGATGTACATCATCGTCGCGCTGATCATGCTGCTGCGCGGCTTCGCGGACGCGATCATGATGCGCATGCAGCTCGCGCTCGCGTACAACGCGCCCGGCTATCTGCCGCCGCATCACTACGATCAGATCTTCACGGCGCACGGCGTGATCATGATCTTCTTCATGGCGATGGTGTTCATGGTTGGCCTGATGAATCTGATCGTGCCGCTGCAGATCGGCGCGCGCGACGTCGCGTTCCCGTTCATCAACTCGCTGAGCTTCTGGATGACGGCCGTCAGCGCGATCCTGATCAACATCTCGCTCGTGATCGGCGAATTCGCGCAGACGGGCTGGCTCGCGTATCCGCCGCTGTCCGAACTACAGTTCAGTCCGGGGGTAGGGGTCGACTACTATCTGTGGGCGCTGCAGATTTCCGGCGTCGGCACGCTGCTGACGGGCGTGAACTTCTTCGTGACGATCATCAAGATGCGCGCGCCCGGCATGACGCTGATGAAGATGCCGGTGTTCACGTGGACGGCGCTCTGCACGAACGTGCTGATCATGGCGTCGTTCCCGATCCTGACGGCCACGCTCGCGCTGCTCGGTCTCGACCGCTACCTCGGCATGCACTTCTTCACGAACGAAGCAGGCGGCAACGCGATGCTGTACCTGAACCTGATCTGGGCGTGGGGGCATCCGGAGGTGTACATCCTGATCCTGCCTGCGTTCGGCATCTTCTCGGAAGTCATTGCGACGTTCTCGAAGAAGCCGCTGTTCGGCTACAAGACGATGGTGTACGCGACCTGCGCGATCATGGTGCTGTCGTTCCTCGTCTGGCTGCACCACTTCTTCACGATGGGCTCGGGCGCGAACGTGAACGCGTTCTTCGGGATCATGACGATGATCATCGCGATTCCGACCGGCGTGAAGGTGTTCAACTGGCTGTTTACGATGTACCGCGGCCGGATTCGCTTCACGACGCCCGTGCTGTGGACGATCGGCTTCATGGTCACGTTCACGCTCGGCGGGATGACGGGCGTGATGATGGCGATTCCGGGCGCGGACTTCGTGCTGCACAACAGCCTGTTCCTGATCGCGCACTTCCATAACGTGATCATCGGCGGCGTGCTGTTCGGCTATCTCGCGGGCTTCAACTACTGGTTCCCGAAGGCGTTCGGCTTCAAGCTGAACGAGACGCTCGGCAAGGCCGCGTTCTGGTTCTGGCAGGTCGGCTTCTACGTCGCGTTCGTGCCGCTCTACGTGCTCGGCTTCATGGGCATGACGCGCCGGCTGAATCACTACGACAACCCGGCATGGCATCCGTGGCTGCTCGTCGCCGCGTTCGGCGCCGTGCTGATCGCGATCGGCATCGCGTGCCAGCTGCTGCAGCTCGTCGTCAGCATCCGCAACCGCAACCTGCCGGCGTACCGCGACACGACGGGCGATCCGTGGGGCGGCCGCACGCTCGAATGGGCGACGACGTCGCCGCCGGCCGAGTACAACTTCGCGGTGATTCCGCAGGTGCGCACGCTCGACGCCTATGCGGACATGAAGGCGCGCGGCGACACCCGCGCGAACCCGGCCGCAATCCGCGATATCCACATGCCGTCGAACACCTGCGCGGGTCTCGTGATCGGCGTATTCAGCCTCGTGCTCGGTTTCGCGCTCGTGTGGCACATCTGGTGGCTCGCGATCGCCGGGCTCGTCGGCATCGTCGCGACGCTCGTGATCTATAGCTCGCGCGACAACGACGGGTACTACATCCCGGCGTCGACCGTGCGCAAGACCGAAGACAAGCAATCGTCGAAGCGCGCGATCGCCCGCGTCGACGACGTCGAACTGGAGGCCAACTGATGTTGCAGAAAACCTTGAGCGCCACGCTGCTCGAGCACGACGACCATCCGCCGTCGCATTCGGTGTTCGGCTTCTGGCTGTATCTGATGACCGACTGCGTAATCTTCGCGGCGCTGTTCGCGACGTTCGCGGTGCTGGGCAACCAGTATGCGGGCGGCCCGACCGCGAAGGACCTGTTCGACATTCCGGGCGTCGCGATCGAAACGGCCGCGCTGCTGCTCTCGAGCATCACGTACGGCTTCGCGATGCTCGCCGCCTACAAGCAGCGCCGCGGCGCGCTGCTCGGCTGGCTCGCGGTGACGTTCGTGCTCGGCGCGGCGTTTCTTGCGATGGAACTGCGCGAGTTCTCGCACCTGATCGCGGAAGGGGCCGGCCCGCAGCGCAGCGCGTTCCTGTCCGCGTTCTTCACGCTGGTCGGCACGCACGGGCTGCACGTGACGGCCGGCCTGCTGTGGATGATCGTGCTGGCCGGGCAGATCGTCGCGCGCGGCGGCGACCTGACCGATCGCGATCTGCGGCGCCTGACGTGCCTGAGCCTTTTCTGGCACTTCCTCGATATCGTGTGGATCTGCGTGTTTACCTTTGTCTATCTTGCGAGCGTGATCTAAATGGCCCATTCGCATTCGTCTCAACTCGAAGAAGGGCACGGCAGCGTCGGCAGCTATGTTGCCGGCTTCATCCTGTCGGTGCTGCTGACGGCCGCGTCGTTCGGCCTCGTGATGGGCGGCGTGCTGTCGCCGCATGCGTCGCTCGTCGCGCTTGCCGTGCTCGCGTTCGTGCAGATCGTCGTGCACCTCGTGTATTTCCTGCACATGAACGGCTCGTCGGGCCAGCGCTGGAACGTGATGGCGTTCAGCTACACGGTGCTGACCGCGGCGATCCTGATCGTCGGCACGCTGTGGGTGATGCACAACGTCAGCATGAACATGATGTCGCGCTGAGCGTCAGCGCGACGCGCGGCTCGACCGCGCAACGAGAGGGCGGCACCTAGGTGCCGCCTTTTTTTCGTCCGGCATGCGGACGCGCGCCCGCAGTATGATTGCGCGCGGCGACGCGTGGCCGCGGCTGCGTCGATTGTTACAAGACGTTAGCGAGCGTTCGGTGTTGCGATTCCGCGCATCAGTTCTTACAAACTTGAAATATGCGTGGCCGGTGCTTCCCGTTATAGTCGAATCACACATGAAACAACCAGAAGAGGAACCCATGAAGACCTTGCGTGTTGCGTCGCTGCTGACCGGTATGACGGCCCTGCTGGTGTCGGGCGCAGCAATGGCGGGTGTCAATGTCGGGATCAACGTCGGCGTGCCGGCACCGGTCTACGTCGCGCCCGCGCCCGTGTATGCGCCGCCGCCTCCGCCGCCGGTGGTCTATCAGCCGGCGCCCGTGTATGCACCGCCGCCGGCGATCGTGATCGGCTGGCATGGCGATCGTTACTGGGACGGCCATCGCTACTGGCGTCGCGAGGAGTGGTACCGCCATCACGGCCGCGGCTGGGGCGATCACGATCGCGGCCGCCACAACGGCTGGCGATGATCGCCGTCCGCCGTCGCGCACGTCGCGTCGCATCCCGGAAAACCGCCCTCGTGGCGGTTTTTCTTTTGGGTGCGCCGCGTGCGCAACGGCCGGGCAGCGGCCCGCGGTGGCTTCATCGGCGATCGAATGGGTAGAATCGTCCCTCGTTACTTCCGTCAATCGAACGACAGGGCTTCTATGACGATGGGTTCGCGATGGACCGCCGCCACGCGCGTGCGCGGCCGCGCCGCACAGGCACTGCGCACGGCCGGCGCCGCCGCCGCGGCGTTCGCGTTGCACGCGGCGCTTGCGGCGACGGCCGCGCATGCCGCATACGCGATCGCGCAGTACGGCGAGCCGAAATATCCGCCGGGGTTCCGGCATTTCGACTACGTGAATCCGAATGCGCCGAAGGGCGGCACGCTCGTGCTCGCGAACCCGAACCGGCTCACGTCGTTCGACAAGTTCAATCCGTATACGCTGCGTGGCAACGTCGCGCCCGGCATCGACCTGCTGTTCGAAAGCCTCGCCACGGGCAGCCTCGACGAACCGGCGTCCGCGTACGGACTGCTCGCCGACGACATCGCGGTCGCGCCCGACCGCCGCTCGGTCACGTTCCACCTGAATCCACGCGCGCGCTTTTCGAACGGCGATCCGGTGACGGCCGACGACGTCAAGTACTCGTTCGATACGCTGAAGAGCAAGCAGGCGGCGCCGCAGTTTGCCGCGTACTTCGCCGAAATTTCACGCGCGGTCGTCGTCGATCCTGCGACGGTGCGCTTCGAGTTCCGCAGCGCCAATCGCGAACTGCCGCTGATCGCGGGCGGCGTGCCGATCTTCTCGCACAAATGGGGGCTGCGCGCGGACGGCTCGCGCATCCCGTTCGATCAGCTCGCGTTCGAGCAGCCGATCGGCAGCGGGCCGTACCTGATCGATCATTACGACAACGGCCGCACGATCACGTACCGGCGCAATCCCGCGTACTGGGGCGCCGACCTGCCGGTGCGCGTCGGCACGAACAACTTCGACCGGATCGTCTACAAGCTCTACGGCGACGGCATCGCGCGGCTCGAGGCGTTCAAGGCCGGCGAGTACGACGTGCTCGTCGAGTACATCGCGCGCAACTGGGTGCGGCGCGACGTCGGCAAGCGCTTCGACAGCGGCGAACTGGTGAAGCGCGAATTCCGCCAGCATAACGGCGCCGGCATGCAGGGCTTTTTCATGAACCTGCGGCGTCCGCTGTTTCGCGACGTGCGCGTGCGCAAGGCGCTCGACCTCGCCTTCGATTTCGAATGGCTGAATCGCCAGCTGTTCTTTGGCGGCTATACGCGTCTGGATAGCTACTTCGCCGATACCGACCTGCAGGCGACCGGCACACCGGGCGAAGGCGAGCTGAAGCTGCTCGAACCGCTGCGCGCGCAACTGGATCCGGCCGTGTTCGGCCCGATGGTGACGCAGCCGAGCACGAACCCGCCCGGTTCGCTGCGTGCGAACCTGCTGAAAGCACGCGCGCTGCTGGCCGAGGCCGGCTGGACCTACCGCGACGGCGCGCTGCGCAACGCGAACGGCGATCCGTTTACGTTCGAGATCCTCGACGATGCGGGGTCCGCGTTCGCGCCGGTCGTGACCGCGTATCAGCGCAATCTCGCGAAGCTCGGCATCGACGTGCGCTTTCGCACGGCCGATTTCGCGCTGCTGCAAAAGCGTCTCGACGCATTCGACTACGACATGACGACGGTCCGCTATCCGGGCGTGCAGGTGCCGGGCACCGAGCAGCTCGCGCGCTTCGGCAGCCAGTTCGCGGACACGCCGGGCTCGGACAACCTCATCGGCCTGAAGTCGCCGGCCGTCGACACGCTGCTGCGCGCGCTGACGGCCGCGCAGACGCGCGAGCAGCTGCTCGATGCGACGCACGCGCTCGATCGCGTGCTGATGCACGGCTACTACGCGATTCCGCAGTGGTACAGCACGACGCATCGGATCGCCTACAAGCGCACGCTTGCGTATCCGCAGACGCTGCCGCTGTACTGTTCGGCGGAGAGCTGGGTCGTATCGACGTGGTGGGCGAAGCCCGATCATTGAAGCCGCGCCCGCGGCCCGTCGTTCAACCGAACTTTCATCCAAGCCTATCGATCGCGAGTCGACGCCATGTGGAGCTACATCCTCAAACGCCTGCTGCTCATGATTCCGACGCTCGTCGGCGTGCTGACGCTCACGTTCGTCGTGATCCAGTTCGTGCCGGGCGGCCCCGTCGAGCAGGCGGTGCAGGAACTGCGCAAGGGCGCGACGGAGCAGGGCGCGACGCCGTTCGGCATGCGCGCGCATACGGGCGTCGATCCGCAGCAGATCGCACAGCTGAAGGCGCTGTACGGCTTCGACAAGCCGCCGCTCGAACGCTACTGGCTGATGCTCGAGCGCTTCGCGCGCTTCGATCTCGGCGACAGCTACTTCCGCCATCAGAGCGTGTGGTCGCTGATCGTCCAGAAGCTGCCGGTGTCGATCAGCATCGGCCTATGGACGTTCTTTCTGACGTACCTGATCTCGGTGCCGCTCGGCATCGCGAAGGCCGTGCGCAACGGTTCGCCGTTCGACGTCGCGACGAGCCTCGTCGTGCTCGTCGGCTACGCGATTCCGGGGTTCGTACTCGGCGTGCTGCTGCTCGTCCTGTTCGGCGGCGGCTCGTTCTGGCAACTGTTCCCGCTGCGCGGCCTCACGTCCGACAACTTCGCGCAGCTCTCGGTCGCCGGCAAGGTGCTCGATTATTTGTGGCACATCGCGCTGCCGATCACCGCGTCGGTCGTCGGCAGCTTCGCGGTCGTGACGATGCTGACGAAGAACGCGTTCCTCGACGAAATCCGCCGCCAGTACGTGCTGACCGCGCGGGCGAAAGGGCTCGGCGAGCGTACGGTGCTCTGGAAGCACGTATTCCGCAACGCGATGCTGCCGCTGATCGTCGGCTTTCCGGCCGCGTTCATCGGCGCCTTCTTTACCGGCAGCCTGCTGATCGAGACGCTGTTCTCGCTCGACGGCCTCGGCCTGCTGTCGTACGAGTCGGTCGTGCGCCGCGACTATCCGGTCGTGCTCGGCACGCTGTATCTGTTTACGCTGATCGGGCTCGCGACCAAGCTGATTTCGGACCTCTGCTACGTGTGGGTCGATCCGCGCATTCAATTCGAAAACCTGGAGCGCTGACTTGAAACCGTCCGTCCGCCTGCCGCGCCGCGGCCCGTTCGTCAGTCCGTGCGCCGCGTCGCGACGAGGTGCGCGATGAGCCGCGTCGCTGCGCCGTCCCGCGTCGAGGCCGCGCGGGCGCACGTGTCGCCGTCGCCCGCACGCCGCGTGTGGCAGCGTTTCCGGCAGCAGAAGCTCGGCTACTGGAGTTTCGTGATCTTCGTCGTCGCGTTCGCGGCCAGCATCGCCGCGCCGCTGTGGTCGAACGACAAGCCGCTCGTCGTCCGTTACGACGGTCATTACTATTTCCCGCTGTTCCACGCGTATCCGGAGACGACGTTCGGCGGCGATTTCCCGACGCCGGCCGACTATCTCGATCCGTACGTGCGCAAGCGGCTCGAGGCACCCGGCAACTTCGTCGTCTATCCGCCGAACCGCTATTACTACGACACGCTGAACTACTTCTCGAAGGAGCCGAATCCGGCGCCGCCGTCGCGCGAGAACTGGCTCGGTACCGACGCGCAGGGCCGCGACCTGTTCGCGCGGCTCGTGTACGGATTCCGCGTGTCGGTCGAGTTCGGGCTGATCCTGACCGCGATCGGCACGCTGCTCGGGATCGCCGCCGGCGCGGTGCAGGGCTTTTTCGGCGGCCGCATCGACATCGTCGGACAGCGGCTGATCGAGATCTGGAGCTCGCTGCCCGAGCTGTATCTGCTGATCATCTTCGCGTCGATCTTCGAGCCGAGCTTCCTGCTGCTGATCGTGCTGCTGTCGCTGTTCGGCTGGATCGGGCTGGCCGACTACGTGCGCGCCGAATTCCTGCGCAACCGCACGCAGGACTATGTGCGCGCGGCGCGCGCGATGGGGCTGACGAACTGGCAGATCATCTGGCGCCACGTGCTGCCGAACAGCCTGACGCCCGTGATCACGTTCCTGCCGTTCCGCATGAGCGGCGCGATTCTCGCGCTCACGAGCCTCGACTTCCTCGGGCTCGGCGTTCCGCCGCCGACGCCGAGCCTCGGCGAACTGCTCGCGCAGGGCAAGGGCAATCTCGATGCGTGGTGGATCTCGTTGTCGACGTTCGGCGTGCTGGTCGCGACGCTGCTGCTGCTGACCTTCATGGGCGACGCGCTGCGCAACGCGCTCGACACGCGCATCGCCGATTCGATGCGTGCGGCGGGAGGGCAGCGATGAACGGCGCGACCGTATCGACGCACGACGAGCCGTTGCTGGCGCTCGAGCATCTGAACGTGCGCTTCGGCGACACGGTCGCCGTCGACGACGTGACGTTCGCGATCGGCCGCGGCGAGCGCGTCGCGCTCGTCGGCGAATCGGGTTCGGGCAAGAGCGTGACGGCGCTGTCGATCCTGCGCCTGCTGCGCGACGCCGACGTGCGCGGCACGATCCGCTTCGCGGGGCAGGACCTCGGCGCGAAGAGCGAGCGCGAGATGCGCGCGCTGCGCGGCGCCGACATCGCGATGATCTTCCAGGAACCGATGACGGCGCTGAATCCGCTGTACACGATCGGCGCGCAGATCGCGGAGACGATCGTGCTGCACGACGGCGTGAGCGCCGCGGAGGCGCGCAAGCGCGCCATCGCGCTGCTCGCGCGCACCGGCATCGCGGAACCCGATCGGCGTGTCGACAGCTATGCGCACCAGTTGTCGGGCGGGCAGCGTCAGCGCGCGATGATCGCGATGGCGCTCGCCTGCCGGCCGCGTCTGCTGCTCGCCGACGAGCCGACCACCGCGCTCGACGTGACGATCCGCGCGCAGATCGTCGATCTGCTGCTGGAACTGCAGCGCGAAGAAGCGGAAAAGCGCGGGATGGCGATCCTGCTGATCACGCACGACCTGAATCTCGTGCGGCGTTTCGCTGAACGCGTGGCGGTGATGGAGCGTGGCCGGCTCGTCGAGAGCGGGCCCGTCGAGCGGATCTTCGCCGAGCCCCAGCATCCGTATACGCAGCGACTGCTGAACAGCCGGCCGCAGCGCGCGGTCGCGCCGGTGATGCCGATCGCGCCGGTGCTGCTCGACGCGCGTCACGTCAGCGTGCAGTTCGCGCGCAAGCGGCCCGGCCTCGCGGGCTGGTTCGGCACGACGCCGGTGACGGCGGTGTCCGACGTGTCGGTGTCGGTGCGGCAGGGCGAGACGCTCGGCATCGTCGGCGAATCGGGCTCCGGCAAATCGACGCTCGCGATGGCGCTGCTCGGGCTGCAGAAGACCGTACACGGGGACATCGAATTCCAGGGCCGCGCGCTGTCGACGTATCGCGGCCGCGAGCAGACCGCGCTGCGCGCGAACATGCAGGTCGTCTTTCAGGACCCCTTCAGCTCGCTGTCGCCGCGTCATACGATCGAGCGGATCGTCGGCGAGGGGCTCGAACTGCATCGGCCCGACCTGACGCCCGACGCGCGCCGCGCGAAATCGGTCGCGGTGCTGCGCGAGGTCGGGCTCGACCGCACCGTGCTGCATCGTTATCCGCATGAATTCTCCGGCGGCCAGCGCCAGCGGATCGCGATCGCGCGCGCGCTCGTGCTCGAGCCGCGCGTGCTGATCCTCGACGAACCGACGTCCGCGCTCGACGTTTCGATCCAGCAGCAAGTGCTGAAGCTGCTCGCGAATCTTCAGCAGAAATACAACCTCGGCTATGTCTTCATCAGCCACGACCTGGAGGTGATCGGTGCGATGGCGCACCGTGTCGCGGTGATGCAGGGCGGGATGATCGTGGAGTCGGGCGACGTCGAGCAGATCTTCGCGAGGCCGTCACATCCTTACACACAAAAACTGTTGAAAGCGGTCTGGAAAGCGTGATAGGGCTCAATGGTCAGACTATCTCGATTGAATTTTTTAATTTGTTTTGACAAACGATTACGCGCTGGCTAGTATCGACCGAAATTTTCCGCCAATCAGCTGATTTTTAAGCAAATTCCATCGACCAATGCAGCATCGATCCCTGACCCAGGCATGCGCGCGCACCCTCGCCGGGCTGTTCATCGGCGCCCTGTTCGCAGCAGCTCCCGGCGCTTTCGCCGACGAAGTCAGCAGTTTTAACCAAAATGTCACGAATTCGACGCAGATCGGGTCGGGTTCCTCCCTCCAGCAGCCCAATGCCCAGCCGTCGAGCGGCGGTGCGAAGTCGTTCCTGTCGGGCATGGCGGGCAAGGCGGGCGACGTCGTCGTCAGCGCGCTCAACATGATCGGCGTGCGCTACCGCTGGGGCGGCAACTCGCCGGATTCGGGCCTCGATTGCAGCGGCTTCGTGCGCTACGTGTTCCAGGACACGCTCGGCATGTCGCTGCCGCGTCGCGCCGAAGAGATGAGCCGAGTCGGCGAAAAGGTAAGCATGAGTAACCTGAAGCCGGGCGACCTCGTGTTCTTCAACACGATGCGCCGCACGTTCTCGCACGTCGGCATCTATATCGGCGACAACAAGTTCGTGCACTCGCCGTCGACGGGCAGCACCGTGCGTGTCGACGATCTCGACAGCAGCTACTGGGAAAAGCGTTTCACCGGCGCGCGCCGGATCGAGACGCAGTTTCCGATGAAGGCCGACGATCTGCGCCAGCGTGTGCGCGCAACGATCGGCAACGACGCGGACAACGCGAACAACTGACGCGCTTTCGTCCGGGTCGGACGGAATCGAACAAGCCCCTGTCGCCGGAAGGCGGCAGGGGCTTTTGTCTGTGCGGCGCGACGGCGGCGCCGTACGTTACGCGACGGGAACGCCGCGCGCCGCGGCGAGCTTGCGCTGCAGTTCCGGCATGATCCGCGCGACCGCTTCCTCGCCCGCGAGGATCGCCGCGTTGCGCTGGTTGAAGTCGCTGCCGCCCATCGCGGCGAGATTCGGCCGGATCACGACGTCCGCGTACTTGTCGAGTTCGTAGGTCTTGATCGTCTGTCCCATGATCGTGAACGTCTGCAGCAGCATCTCGATCGGGTTGTTCGTCGCCGCGCCGTCGGGGCGCGCCGAGATGTCGACCGCGATCACGAAGTTCGCGCCCATGCGGCGCGCGAACGACGCAGGCACCGGGCTGACGAGCCCGCCGTCGACGTATTCGCGGTTGCCGATCTTCACCGGCTCGAACACGGACGGCACGCTGCACGACGCGCGCACCGCGAGCCCCGTATTGCCCTGCTGGAACAGGATCGGCTGGCCGCTCTGCAGATCGGTGGCGACGATGCCGAGCGGCTTCGGCATTTTCTCGATCGGCCGATTGTTGAGCGCCTTGTTCAGGAAGTTCTGCAGCGCGACGCCCTGCAGCAGCCCGCGCGAGCGAAACGGCAGCGCCCAGTCGCTGATCGACGCCTGATCCATGTCGAGTGCGATCTTGTTGATCTGCAAGCCGTTCATTCCCGACGCATACAGCGCGCCGACCACCGAGCCCGCGCTCGTGCCGGCGACGAGGTCGATCGCGATGCCGCGCGCCTCGAGCGCCTTCAGCACGCCGATATGCGAAAAGCCGCGCGCGGCGCCGCCGCCGAGCGCGATGCCGATCTTGACCGGCTTGTCGTGCGGCTGCGTCGCACTCGATGCGCTGTCGGAGCGCGATTTGCCGCCGAACGAAGTGCAGGCGGCGAGGCTGGCGGACGCGCACGCGATCGTGAACTGGCGGCGCGACAGGCGAGGGGGCGACATCGAAGATTCTCCGGCGGCTGGGCGGCGGGCCATGGGGCCCGCGCGGCGATAGGTTCGCGAGCGGCGGCGCGGCAAGGTTCGCGCGACCGGCGCGGCGCCGGCAGGCGGCCGCGGCGCGCACATCATAAAGCAAGCGGCGCGCTTGGCGCGATGGGCGGCGCGAGTATAATTCCGGCTTCTTTCCCGTTCCGGGCGTCGCCGGCACGCAGCCGCTCGCATGGCCGCCGCCGATCCCGCGTCGAATCATTCATGCGCCCCAGGCGTTCGAGTTACCGTTTATGACCCGTCCTGTCCGTACCCGCTTCGCGCCGAGTCCCACCGGCTTCATCCACCTCGGCAACATCCGCTCCGCGCTTTATCCGTGGGCGTTCGCGCGCAAGATGAAAGGCACGTTCGTGCTGCGTATCGAGGATACCGACGTCGAACGCTCGTCGAAGGAGGCCGTCGACGCGATCCTCGAAGGGATGGAATGGCTCGGTCTCGATTTCGACGAAGGCCCGATCTACCAGATGCAGCGGATGGACCGCTATCGCGAGGTGCTCGCGCAGATGCTGGAGAAGGGGCTTGCCTACCCGTGCTACATGTCGGCCGAAGAACTCGACGCGCTGCGCGAACGCCAGCGCGCGGCCGGCCTGAAGCCGCGCTATGACGGCACGTGGCGTCCGGAGCCCGGCAAGGTGCTGCCGGAGCCGCCGCCGGGCGTGAAGCCGGTGCTGCGTTTCCGCAATCCGCTGACGGGCACCGTCGTGTGGGACGACGCGGTGAAGGGGCGCGTCGAGATCTCGAACGAGGAACTCGACGATCTCGTGATCGCGCGTCCGGACGGCACGCCGATCTACAACTTCTGCGTGGTCGTCGACGACATGGATATGGGCATCACGCACGTGATCCGCGGCGACGATCACGTGAACAACACGCCGCGCCAAATCAACATCCTGCGCGCGCTCGGCGGCGAGCCGCCCGTGTATGCGCACCTGCCGACCGTGCTGAACGAGCAGGGCGAGAAGATGAGCAAGCGTCACGGCGCGATGAGCGTGATGGCGTATCGCGACGCCGGTTATCTGCCGGAAGCGGTCGTCAACTATCTCGCGCGTCTGGGCTGGTCGCACGGCGATGCGGAAATCTTCTCGCGCGAGCAGTTCGTCGAATGGTTCGATCTCGAGCATCTCGGCAAGTCGCCCGCGCAGTACGACCACAACAAGCTGAACTGGCTGAACGCGCACTACATCAAGGAAGCCGACAACGCGCGCCTGGCCGCGCTCGCGAAACCGTTCCTCGCGGCGCTGGCGATCGACGACGCGGCGCTCGCGGCCGGCCCGGCGCTCGAGGCCGTGATCGCGCTGATGAAGGATCGCGCGACGACGGTCAAGGAAATCGCGGAAGGCGCGGCGATGTTCTACCGCGTGCCGGCGCCGGACGCCGATGCGCTCGCACAGCACCTGACCGACGCCGTGCGGCCGGCGCTTGCCGATCTCGCCGCCGCGCTGAAGGCGGCCGACTGGACGAAGGATGCGATCTCGGCCGCGCTGAAGGCGACGCTTGCCGCGCACAAGCTGAAGATGCCGCAGCTCGCGATGCCGGTGCGCCTGCTCGTGGCGGGCACCACGCATACGCCGTCGATCGACGCGGTGCTCGCGCTGTTCGATCGCGACGTCGTCGTGTCGCGCATCGAGACGGCGCTCGCGTAAGTGCGCGTCGACGCGAGGCCGCGCGTCGACGACGACGTGGCTTCGCAAAAAAATTCGCCCGATTCGCAAAAAGCTATTTACAACTGCAAAGTAGGTCCATATAATCTCATTTCTGTTCTGCAAGGGGGTATAGCTCAGCTGGGAGAGCGCTTGCATGGCATGCAAGAGGTCAGCGGTTCGATCCCGCTTACCTCCACCAACAGAACAAACGAATCGTTTCGCGAAGTCATGTAGTAATAAATGCTTCACAAAACGATTTAAAGCAGTTAAAATTTCGGGCTTCGCTGTTATCGAGTAGTTGATAGCGAAACCAGACAAATCTGAAAAGATTTTGTCCCCTTCGTCTAGAGGCCTAGGACATCACCCTTTCACGGTGAGTACAGGGGTTCGAATCCCCTAGGGGACGCCAGATTCAGCGGCGTTTCGTAGAAGCGCTGCGAAGCTTGCAGGAACGTAACCGACGTCCTGCAGGTGACGGTGCAGAAAAGCTGGAGCGGTAGTTCAGTCGGTTAGAATACCGGCCTGTCACGCCGGGGGTCGCGGGTTCGAGTCCCGTCCGCTCCGCCAGAACGAAGCCCGTTCAAGCCATTTTGAGCGGGCTTTTGTATTAAGGTGTAAGCAGTACGTTGTCCCCTTCGTCTAGAGGCCTAGGACATCACCCTTTCACGGTGAGTACAGGGGTTCGAATCCCCTAGGGGACGCCAGATTCAGCGGCGTTTCGTAGAAGTGTCGCAAAGCTTGCAGGAACGTGACCGACGTCCTGCAGGTGACGGTGCAGAAAAGCTGGAGCGGTAGTTCAGTCGGTTAGAATACCGGCCTGTCACGCCGGGGGTCGCGGGTTCGAGTCCCGTCCGCTCCGCCAGAACGAAGCCCGTTCAAGACGTTTTTGAGCGGGCTTTTGTATTAAGGATGTAAGCAGTACGTTGTCCCCTTCGTCTAGAGGCCTAGGACATCACCCTTTCACGGTGAGTACAGGGGTTCGAATCCCCTAGGGGACGCCAGATTTCGGCGTCGTTCGAACAAACGATGCGCCGGCAGGAAGCAACCGACGCCTGCCAGGCAAGCAGCAAGACTGGAGCGGTAGTTCAGTCGGTTAGAATACCGGCCTGTCACGCCGGGGGTCGCGGGTTCGAGTCCCGTCCGCTCCGCCAGAAAATGAAGAAGCCCGCCTTGCGCGGGCTTTTTCATTTGCTTTTCCGTTTGCGCCCGCTTGCGGGCGCGTGACTGCGGAGGGGAGGAAGCCGCCTGCGCGGCTTCCGGCGGGACTCGAAGGGATGCGCGTGCACGCGCATCCGCGGCCTGCAGAATGTAGGCGAGTCCCGTCCGCTCCGCCAGAAAATGAAGAAGCCCGCCTTGTGCGGGCTTCTTCTATTGCTGCGCCATCTTTGCCGCCGAATCGGCGCGCCGCCCCGCGCTACGAGAAATTCGCGATTGCATCCGCACGCGACTGCGCTATCGTGACGGCATGCCTTCCTGATCCCCGCGCGATGCTCGATCCGACCGACCTGCGACTCCTGTATCAGCTCCGGCCTGCGGAGCCCGGCGATTTTCCGTTCGCCGAGGCGCTGACGCACGGCAACATGGGCGGCTATTACAAGCGGCACGGGCTCGTATGGCGCAGCGACCTGTTCTACGCAAGCTGGCGCGAATCGGAGAATTTCATTCTCGAAGCCGACGGTCAGCGCATCGGCGTGCTGCGCGTGACGGAAGAGGGCGACTCGCTGCATATCCGCGACGTGCAGATCGCGGCCGGCCATCGCGGTCGCGGCGCGGGCACCTATCTACTCGACATGTCGCATCGCTGGGCGCGTGCGCGCGGGTTGCACGAGCTGCAACTGCGCGTGTTCGTCGACAATCCGGCCGCGCGTCTGTACCGCCGTATGGGTTATCACGTGACAGGGCCGCGCCTCGCGCAACTCGGCTCGATCCGTCACATGGTGCGGCCGGTCTGACGCGAGGCTCAGCGCACCGTATCGTGCGCGTCGTCGTCGCGCATGTCGTCGCTCGGTGCGACGCGCTCGGTGCCGCGGTGCTCGTATCCGCGCAGCATGAAGGCACGCGGGCTTTCGCCGAACGCGCGCCGGAACATCGCCGAGAACGCGCTCTGGCTCTGGTAGCCGAGCTCGCGCGCGATATGCGAGAGCGGGCGCCCCTGATTCAGCAACGGAATCGCGCGCGCCAGCAGCGCCTGCTGCCGCCATTGCGAGAAGCTCACTCCGAGTTCCTGCTTGAAGAGCCGCGAGATCGTGCGCGTGCTCGCCCCGACCTCGCTCGCCCAGTGTTCGAGCGATTCGGCGTTTGCCGGCTGCGCGAGCACCGATTCGCAGAGCGTCCGGAGCCGCTTTTCGTCTGGCATCGGCACCGCGAGCGGCAACGGCTCCGCGCGGCTCAGTTCATCGAGCACGAGCCCGCATAGCAGGCGCTCGCGTCCGTCGCTGAGGTCGCGCGCGTCCAGTGCGACGATCAGCTCGCGCAGCAATCCCGTCACTTCGACCACGCGGCACGCGGCGAGCCCGTCCGGAACGATCGATTCGTCGATATAGAGCGTGCGCAGGTACGCCTCTTCGACGATCGCGACTTCGTGCGTGACGTGCGGCGGCACCCAGATCGCGCGGGACGGCGGCACCATCCAGGTCGTGCCGGTCGTCGCGACACGCAGCACGCCGCGCGATGCATACGCGAGCTGCGCCCACGCATGCGTGTGCAGCGGAATGCGGCTGCCCGCGTCGACGTGGCGCGCGCGCACGCGCATCGGGTGCGCGCGCGTCGGCGCGAACTCGGGCGGAATGTCGATGACGTCGTACGGATTCGACGCGTCGGCCGGGACGATCGGATGCATGAGGTTCGGACTGGAGCGGCGGGCGATGCCGTTATTGTAGAAGGGGCCGTGCAAGCGCAGGCGGCGGCTTTTGGGTCGATAATGCAGCGTTTCAATGAACTTTGTATGGGCGGGACGGCCTTCGCGTTCACCGTGCCGCAGCGCGCCCCTCGATCGAAGGAGACGAACCGATGACGTTTGCAACAACCGATCTTTGCGACGCCCACGAAGACAAACTGGCCGCCGGCACGCTGCGCGTGCTGCAGCCGGCCTTACGGCCGTACGGCGGTGCGGCGCGCTTCGCCGGGCCCGCCGCGACGCTGAAGGTGTTCGAGGACAACACGCTCGTGCGTGCGGCGCTCGAGCAGGACGGCGGCGGCCGCGTGCTCGTCGTCGACGGCGGCGCGAGCCTGCGCTGCGCGCTCGTCGGCGGCAATCTCGGCGCGCTGGCCGAGAAGAACGGATGGGCCGGCATCGTCGTGCACGGATGCGTGCGCGATGCGGCCGAACTGCGCGAATGCAAGGTCGGCGTGCTGGCGCTCGCGACGCATCCGCGCAAGAGCGACAAGCGCGGCGCGGGCGAGCGCGACGTGCCGGTCACGGTGCTCGGCACGCGGATCGCGCCGGGCGAATGGATCTACGCGGACGACGACGGCGTGCTCGTGAGCGCGACGTCGCTGACCTGACCCGACGTGCGACTGCACGCGAATCGCTGAAGGAGAGATCGATGCGCTACGTATTCGTCTACGGCACGCTGAGGGCCGGCGAGATCAACGACATCGGCCTTGCGGCCGCGCGGCACGGCATTCCCGCGCCGACGCTGATCGGCGCGGCGGCGCTGCCGGGCGAACTGTACGATTTCGGCACGTATCCCGGCATGACGGCCGCGCACGTCGGCACGTCGATCGTATGGGGCGATGTGTACGAGATCGACGAGCGGCTGGTGCCCGTGCTCGACGAGATCGAGCGCGTCTATCCGGGCGTCGACACGCTGTTCCGTCAGGAGAGCGTGACCGTCGAACTCGGCGGCCGCCAGTATGCGTGCCTGTATTACCCGGTTGCCGCGCATGCGACGGCCGACCGTCCGCGGATCGCATCCGGCGACTGGGTCCGGCATCGGCGCGAGCGCGAAGCGGCGTGAGCGTCGGTGTCCGCGACGACGAGCCGGCTGTCGCAAAAAGAGAAAGCGCCCCGCAGGGCGCTTTTTGACGAACGGACCGGCCGGCACGCGGCGGTGCGCCGCGGCGGCCGGCCGTATCAGATTTCCTCGTACAGCGGCAGCGTCAGGAATTCGGTGAAGCCTTCCGACGTCGACATCTGTTCGAAGATCGCCGCCGCACGCTCGTAAGGCTGCGTGTTGCCGCCGACCGAGCGCTTCACGTTCTCGAGCTCGGCCTTCGCGAACTCGCGCACGAGCTCCGCGGTGACCTTGCGGCCGTCGTCGAGCACGCCCTTCGGCGAGCGGATCCACTGCCACACCTGCGAGCGCGAGATCTCGGCGGTGGCCGCATCTTCCATCAGGTTGTGAATCGGCACGCAGCCGTTGCCGTCGAGCCACGCGCCGAGATAGTGGATCCCGACGTTGATGTTGTTGCGCAGGCCGGCTTCGGTGATCGGCGCCTCGGGCTGGAAGTCGAGCAGGTTCTTGCCCTCGACCTGCACGTCGTCGCGCTGCTTGCCGATCTGGTTCGGCTTGTCGCCGAGCACCTTGACGAATTCCTCCATCGCGATCGGCACGAGGCCCGGGTGCGCCACCCAGCCGCCGTCGTAGCCGTCCGTGGCATCGCGCTGCTTGTCCGAACGCACGCCGGCCATCGCCTTCTCGTTCGCTTCCGGATCGTTCTTGATCGGAATCAGCGCGCTCATTCCGCCGATCGCGGGCGCGTTGCGCTTGTGGCAGGTCTTCAGCAGCAGCAGCGCGTAGGCGCGCATGAACGGCACCGTCATCGTGATCTTCGAGCGATCGGCGAGGCAGAAGTCGCGATCGTTCTTGAACTTCTTGATCGCCGAGAAGATGTAGTCCCAGCGGCCCGCGTTCAGGCCCGAGCTGTGTTCGCGCAGCTCGTAGAGGATCTCGTCCATTTCGAACGCGGCGAGGATCGTCTCGATCAGCACCGTCGCGCGGACCGTGCCGCGCGGAATGCCGATCGCTTCCTGCGCGGCGACGAAGATGTCGTTCCACAGGCGCGCCTCGAGATGGCTTTCCATCTTCGGCAGGTAGAAGTACGGGCCCGAGCCGCGCGCGATCAGCTCCTTCGCGTTATGGAACAGGAACAGCGCGAAATCGAAGATGCCGCCGGACACGCGCTGGCCGTCGACCGTCACGTGCTTCTCGTCGAGGTGCCAGCCGCGCGGACGCACGATCAGCGTCGCGACCTTGTCGTTCAGCTTGTACGACTTGCCGTTCTGCTCGAGCGAGATCGTGCGGCGCACCGCATCCTTCAGGTTGATCTGGCCGTCGATCTGGTTCGTCCAGCTCGGCGCGTTCGAATCCTCGAAGTCCGTCATGTACGAATCTGCGCCCGAGTTCAGCGCATTGATGATCATCTTGCGCTCGACGGGGCCGGTGATCTCGACGCGGCGGCACTGCAGGTCGGCAGGCAGCGGCGCGACCTTCCAGTCGCCTTCGCGGATGGCCTTCGTCTCGGGCAGAAAATCGGGGCGCTCGCCGGCGTCGAGACGCTTCGTGCGCTCGACGCGCGCCTGCAGCAGCGCCTGGCGGCGCGGTTCGAACGCGCGATGCAGCGAAGCGACGAGCTCGAGCGCGTCGGGCGTCAGGATAGCTTCGTAACCCGGCTTGATCTCGCCGGTGATCGCCATGCCTTGCGGCAGCGTGATCGGGGTGCTCATGGGTCTCATCTCCTTGGTCGGTCAGTTGCGGTTTCGGTGAAGGGGGAAGGCGGCAGCGATGCGAACGTCATGCGCCCGGGCCGGGGCGCGTGCGGTTCGCCGCTCTGCCGGACGGAGCCGGGGTGGCGAGGAATGCGAGCAGATCGGCCATGCCGGTGCCGGTGCCGTCGGGCGGCACGCCGAGTTCTTCGGCCGGTGCGCCCGTACGGTTCAGCCAGAACGTCGTGTAGCCGAACCAGCCGGCGCCTGCGACGTCCCACGCGTTCGACGACACGAACACGATGTCGCGCGGGTTCGCGCCGAACGCGGCGGTGCCGAGCGCATAGGCGGCCGGACTCGGCTTGTACGCGCGCACGGCGTCGGCCGACAGCACGCGATCGAACAGGCCGGTCATGCCGGCGCTCTTGATCGCGATGTCGAGCATCTGCGGATTGCCGTTCGACAGGATCGCGAGCGGCGGACGCGGCTCCAGCGCGCGCAGCCTCCGCAGCGCGGGCACCGTATCGGGATAGGTGGACAGACACGCGTATTCGTCCATCAGCCGCTTTTCGGCCGCGCTGTTCAGCGCGACGCCGAGCGAGCGTGCGGCAAAGCGCAGCGCGTCGAGCGTGATGTCGCGAAACGGGCGATAGTGCGCACCGGCCGGATCGGCGAGCGTGCGCAGCTGCGAGTATTCGATTTGTTTGCGTCGCCACAGCTGCGACAACCGTTCCCCGCGACCGGGGAACATCTGCTCAGCCGCAGCCACGACGGCATGCACGTCGAACAACGTGCCGAATGCGTCGAACAGGATGGCGTCGGGAGAGGAGAGTGTCGTTGTGGCCGACATAGCCTTGCGCTCCAGTTTCAGAGGTCGAGTCGATTCTATTCGTGATCGCTGGTATCAAAAAAGACGCTAATCATCACTTGATCTTTTACTTTCATATACCTAATCTTGAGCCGCTTCAGTCATCAGAGCGGCACGGCGTGCCGTCCCTTTCGATTCATGGACCGGTTCAAACAGATCGAAACGTTCGTCGCGGTCGCGGCGAAAGGCAGCCTGTCGGCGGCCGCGCACGCGGAGGGCGTCGCACCGGCGATCATCGGCCGCCGTCTCGACGCGCTCGAGGAGCGGCTCGGCGTCAAGCTGCTCGTGCGCACGACGCGCAAGCTCACGCTGACCTTCGAGGGCTCCGCCTTCCTCGAGGATTGCCAGCGCATCATCAACGACATGCAGAACGCGGAAGCGAGCGTGTCCGCCGGCGGCGTGAAGGCGAGCGGCCATTTGCGCATCACGGCGCCGGCCGGCTTCGGCCGCCGCCACGTCGCGCCGCTCGTGCCGGACTTCAGCGGCGCGCATCCGGACGTGTCGGTCACGCTCGATCTGTCGGACCGGATGGTCGACCTCGTCAACGAAGGCTTCGATTGCGCGGTGCGGCTCGGCGAGCTGCCCGATTCTTCGCTCGTGTCGCTGAAGCTCGGCGAGAACCGGCGCGTGTGCGTCGCGTCGCCCGCCTATCTCGCGCGGCGCGGCACGCCGACGACGCTCGCGGAACTCGCGCGCCACAACTGCCTCGCGCTCGCTGCGAACGCGAACCAGCAGCGCGGCTGGACTTTCCAGGAAGACGACAAGGTCGTGTCGATCCGCGTGAGCGGCACGATGGAGTGCTCCGACGGCGCGGTGCTGCACGAGTGGTGCCTGGCCGGCCACGGTCTGGCATGGCGATCGTGGTGGGAAGTCGGCGACGACATCGCGGCCGGCCGCCTCGTCAGCGTGCTCGACGCGTTCGCGGCGCCGCCGATCGGCATTCACGCCGTGTTTCCGCAGCGCCGGCACCTGCCGCTGCGCGTGCGGCTGTTTCTCGATTACCTGAAGCACACGTACGAGCGGCCCGGTTACTGGGGCGAATAGCGTCGCGCGGCAACATGCGGGCCAATCCGCTGCCGCCGCTGCCGCGTCGCGCACTACAATCGAAACAGGCAGGCGCGCGGCATCGCGACGAGCAGGGACGGCGCGGCGGCGCGCGGCGTGCCATTGACGCAGGAGGGCGCGATGTTCCGGCACATCCTCGTTCCAACCGACGGTTCCGAACTGTCGAAGAAGGCGATCGACGGCGCGATCGATCTGGCCCGCGCGGTCAATGCACGCGTGACCGCGTATGCGTGCCTGCCGCAGTATCCGTATTCGCCGTTTTCCGAAGTGATCATCGAGCCGCCCGCCGATTTCCGTGCGCGCAGCGAGCGCGAGGCGCGCGCGCATCTCGACGAAGTCGAAACGGCCGCGAAGGCGGCGGGTGTCGTCTGCGATACGTGGACGAGCGTGCATCCGTCGCCGTACCTCGGGATCATCGAGGCGGCCGAGCGCGGCGGCTGCGACGTGATTTTCATGGCGTCGCACGGACGTCGCGGGCTCGGCAGCCTGCTGATCGGCAGCGAGACGCAGCGCGTGCTGACTCATACGAAGATTCCGGTGATCGTCTATCGGTGATCGCGGTGCCGGCGCTGCGAGTAGCGCATGGCCGGCGCCGAAAAAAGGGCGCGCCGGACGGTGCCGGCGCGCGTCGTAGCAAACGGCCCGCAGGCCGCGCGGCCGGTCGCGTGGTGCGCGCCGGCCGTCTCCTCCCTGGTTCTCGCTCTGTCGTCGCCGCCGCGGTCGGCCCGGTCCGGGCGCGACAGCGGCGGCGCGTGGCGCGCGACGCTTACGCGACCTTCTTGCCGTCGAAGAACTGCTCGTCTTCGGTCGAGCCGTGCAGGGCGGTCGTCGACGCTTCGCGCTCGACCGTCTGCGTGACCGCGTCGAAGTAGCCGGTACCGACTTCGCGCTGGTGCTTGACCGCCGTGAAGCCCTTGTCGGCTGCCGCGAACTCGGCCTGCTGCAGTTCGACGAACGCGCTCATCTGCGTGCGTGCGTAGCCGTGCGCGAGGTTGAACATCGAGTAGTTCAGCGCGTGGAAGCCGGCGAGCGTGATGAACTGGAACTTGTAGCCCATGGCGCCGAGCTCCTTCTGGAACTTGGCGATCGTCGCGTCGTCGAGGTTCTTCTTCCAGTTGAACGACGGCGAGCAGTTGTACGACAGCAGCTTGCCCGGGAACTGCTTGTGGATCGCTTCCGCGAACTTCTTCGCGTATTCGAGATCCGGCTTGCCGGTTTCGCACCAGATCAGATCGGCGTACGGCGCATACGCGAGGCCGCGCGACACGGCCTGCTCGAGGCCCGGCTTCGTGCGGAAGAAGCCTTCGACCGTGCGCTCGCCGGTCAGGAACGGCTTGTCGTTGTCGTCGATGTCGGACGTGATCAGGTCAGCGGCTTCCGCGTCGGTACGTGCGACGAGCACGGTCGGCGTGCCCATCACGTCGGCGGCGAGACGCGCGGCCGAGAGCTTCGCGACCGCTTCGCGCGTCGGCACGAGCACCTTGCCGCCCATGTGGCCGCACTTCTTGACCGATGCGAGCTGGTCTTCGAAGTGCACGCCCGATGCGCCTGCCTCGATCATCGCCTTCATCAGCTCGAATGCGTTCAGCACGCCGCCGAAACCGGCTTCCGCGTCGGCGACGATCGGCGCGAAGAAGTCGACATAGCCTTCGTCGCCCGGGTTCTTGCCTTCGGACCACTGGATCTGGTCTGCGCGCGTCAGCGTGTTGTTGATGCGCTTCACGACGAGCGGCACCGAGTTCGCCGGATACAGCGACTGGTCCGGATACATCTCGCCGGCGACGTTCGCGTCGCCCGCGACCTGCCAGCCGGACAGGTAGATCGCCTTCAGGCCGGCCTTGACCTGCTGCATCGCCTGGTTGCCGGTCAGCGCGCCGAGTGCGTTGACGAACGGCTCGTTGTTGATCAGCTCCCACAGCTTTTCGGCGCCGCGCTTCGCGAGCGTGTGCTCGACCTGGATCGAGCCGCGCAGGCGCACCACGTCTTCAGCCGTGTAGCTGCGCTTGATGCCCTTCCAGCGCGGATCGGTTTCCCATTGCTTTTGCAGTTCCTGTGCCTGTTGCTGACGCGACATGATGAGCTCCTTGAAGTGGTGTGTTGCCTATCGGTTGAATCGGACGGTGATGATGCTGTTCGCGAAGCCGGTTGTGCTGCGTCCCGTTTCGTGAAGTCTTGTATAAGAGTCTAGGCAAATCGCGTCGCGCGAAACAGGGGCTATGTCGGGATGGTGTGAAATTTTTATTCTTTGAAAATCATGTGGTTATGATTGACGTTTCGCGATAAGAAACGTCTTTTTTTATTCTGCAATCGGTATGGTTGTGCCACGCAGCATGATTTTTTACGAGACAAAAGATTTTTTCGTATCGTGAAAAGCGGGGCGAGACGAAAAAAAACCGGCGCGGATGCGCCGGTCGATCGGATGCGTGGGCGGCTCGCAAGCCGCCCGTGCGCGCTTACGACGCGGAATTGCTGCGTCGCGGGCCGCTGCTGCGCTGACCGTCGCGACGGCCGCCGTCGCGGCTCGCGCCCGGCTTGCCGCTCCAGCCGCCGCCGTTGCCGCCGCCGTAGCTGCGGCCGTGACCGCCGTGGCCACCGCCGCCCGGCTTGCCGCCGAAACGTCGACCGCCGTTACCGCCGCCCGGGCGGCCGCGGCCGTTGCCGCGATCGTTGCGCGGCGGCGTCTTGCGCGGCTCGAAGCCTTCGATCACGTTGACCGGCAGCGGCGAACGCACGAAGCGCTCGATGCGCTTGAGCGCACCTTGCTCCGCGTGATGCACGAGGCTCACCGCGATACCCGAACGGCCCGCGCGGCCCGTGCGGCCGATCCGGTGCACGTAGTCTTCCGCGAACTTCGGCAGATCGTAGTTGAACACGTGCGTGATGCCCGGAATGTCGATGCCGCGGGCCGCGACGTCGGTCGCGACCAGCACGCGCACGCGGCGCTCGCGCAGCGCACGGATCGTGCGGTTACGTGCGCCCTGCGGCAGGTCGCCGTGCAGCGCGGCCGACTGGAAGCCGGCGTCGGCGAGGCGGCCGGCCAGCTGATCGGCGTCGATCTTGGTCGCCGTGAAGATGATCGCCTGGTCGAGCGCGGCGTCGCGCAGCAGGTGATCGAGCAGGCGATCCTTGTGGTCGCGATCGTCGACGTAGTGGACCGTCTGCGCGATGTTCGCGCGCGATTCGAGGCGCTGCTGGATCTCGATGCGCTCCGGATCCTTCAGCAGGCGGCTCGTCAGCGAACCGATCTTGCCGTCGAGCGTGGCCGAGAACAGCATCGTCTGGCGCGACTCGGGCGTTGCCTCGACGATCGTTTCGATGTCTTCGATGAAGCCCATGTCGAGCATGCGGTCGGCTTCGTCGAGCACGAGCATCTTCAGCTCGGACAGGTCGATGCGGCCGCGCTCGAGGTGGTCGAGCAGGCGGCCCGGCGTCGCGACCAGGATTTCCGGGTTCTTCGCGAGCAGCATCAGCTGCTGGCCGTAGGCGACGCCGCCGAGGATGCTGACCGTGCGCAGGCGCTTCAGGTGCTTGCCGTACGTCGATGCGGCGGTCGTCACCTGCATCGCGAGTTCGCGGGTCGGCGTCAGCACGAGCAGGCCCGGGCGCGCGACGGGTTGCGGACGGCGCGCGCGGCGCTCGCCCTGGTTCGCTTCGCGCGGCGCGCGCGGTTGCTGCGCCTGCGCTTTCTGGAGCTGCGCGAAACGCTCGATCGCAGGCAGCATGAAGGCGGCCGTCTTGCCCGAACCGGTTGGGCTCGACACCAGCAGGTCGCGGCCGGCGATGCCGGCCGGAATCGCGCGCTGCTGAACCGGTGTCGGCTTCACGTAGCCGGCGGCCTGCAGCGCGGAGACGATCTCCGGCGACAGCCCGAGCGACGCGAAGCTCGGTTCGTCGGCGGCCGGTGCGGCGGCGTCGAGACCGAGCGCCTGGTCGGCGATCGCGTTGAGCGGGCTGGAGTTGATGCTCGAAGTCATAACAATCCTTGAAACACAGTGGGTGAAACGTCGGCGCCAATCGCGCATACCCAAGTCGTCGGATTCAGCGAGCAAATCGGGAAACGGGTGCAATCCGCCGAATGGACGGCGGACGAGGCATTAGAAGCTGTTTTGGGTGCGGCGCGCTGCAGGAGCGGGACCGCCAGCCTGATAAGTGACGACCGCAAGGGCCGAAGCAGGAGGGGACAGGTTCTAAACCGGATTGGAGCTTAACGCTACGTGGCGTCCGGCCGGAGCGGCCTACAGGCCGAGCGCGGAAGTGACGCAGCCGGCATTGTAACGAATTTTGCTGCGCTGCGCCACCGGTTTGAAGGCCGAGGGCCGGCGGTCAGGAAGCGGTGCCGTTCTTCAGCGATTCGACGAGTTCGATGTACTGCTGCTTCGCGGTGTCCTGCGGTGTGCCTTTCAACGCTTCCCACGCGTCGTACTTGTATTTGCCGACGATGTCCGTGAAGCCCGGCTTGTCGCCGTGGACGTCGCCGTCGGTCGCCTGCTTGAACAGCGCGTACAGCCGCAGCAGCGTCAGATTGCCGGGCCGCTCGGTCAGTTGCTTCACGTCGATCTGGGCCTGATCGAATCGGGCGGTGAGGTCGCTCATCGGTGTCTCCGTAAGGGTTTCGAGTCGGCCGATCTTAACAAGCGGGCCGTCGCGCAGGGTCGAGCGATCCTTCCAAACCGCCGACGGCGCCGCGTGCGCGCGAAGATCGGCCGCGATCGCCCGTCAGGGCGGGGCGCCGCATTACAATGTCGGCCATGACGCAAACAGTGCTCCTCGCCATCGATACGTCGACCGAATACTGCTCGGTCGCGCTGCTGCGCTCGGCCCCGGCCGATGCGGCCGTTTCTTCCCCGCAAACCTGGTTCCGTCACGAGATGACGGGCGCCGTGTCGAGCACGCGCGTGCTGCCGGCGCTCCAGGAACTCTTCGCCGAATCCGGCCTTACGCTTGCCGACTGCGACGCGATCGCGTTCGGCGCCGGTCCCGGCTCGTTTACGGGCCTGCGCACCGCCACCGGCATTGCACAGGGCCTCGCGTTCGGTCGCGGGCTGCCCGTCGTGCCGATCGGCACGCTGCTCGCGTGCGCCGAGCACGCGCGGCTGCGCGCGCCCGGCACCACGCGCGTGCTGGCGGCGCTCGACGCGCGGATGGACGAAGCGTACTGGGCCGACTTCGCCTGGGACGACGAGGCGCACGACTGGCGCACACTGCATCCGGCGTCCCTCGACGCGCCGGCGGCGGTCGGCGTGCCCGATGCGCCGTTTACGCTCGCCGGCAACGCGGCCGCCGCATTCGGCGCGCAGCTGCCCGCGGCCGCGCGCGCGACGACGATCGACGGCGAAGCGCTGCCGCATGCGCTCGCAGTCGCGCATGCGGCGCTGCGTGCGTTCCGCGCAGGGCGTGTCGTGCCGGCCGATCAGGCTGCGCCGGAATACGTGCGCGACAAGGTCGCGCAGACGACGGCCGAGCGGATCGCGGCACGCGCAGCGCGCACGGACGGGGCGCAGGGATGACGGGCGTCCTGCTGAGCGACCGTTATCTGTCGCCGATGACGGATGCCGATCTCGACGAAGTCGTCGCGATCGAGCAGGCCGCGTACGAATTCCCGTGGAGCCGCGGCAACTTCGAGGATTCGCTGCGCAACGGCTATTTCGGCGTGTGCCTGCGTCACGTGACGGGCACGCTCGTCGGCTATTGCGTGCTGATGCCCGTCATCGACGAGATGCATCTGCTGAACCTCTGCGTCGCGCCCGCCGCGCAGCGCTCGGGCGCCGGTCTCGCGCTGCTGCGCGAAGCCGTGCGCATTGCACGCGCCGAACGGCTCGACGGCGTGCTGCTCGAAGTGCGGCCGTCGAATCCGCGCGCGATCCAGCTGTACGAGCGTTTCGGCTTCGTGACGATCGGCCGGCGCAAGAACTACTATCCGGCGCGGCATCGCAGCCGGGAGGACGCGATCGTGATGCGTCTGACGCTGAACAACGACGGAGGCGCGCATGGCGTGGGCTGAAGCGGCGCTCGAGGAGATGGGCCTCGCGCAGATCTGGGTACGGCGCGGCCAGCGCGCGAGCGGCTCGGCGGCCGGCGACGGTGCCGTCGCGGCGCAGTCGGAAGCCGCCGGCGCCGGCGCGGAGACCGTTGCGGCGGCATCGGACGCGGTGCGGTCGCGGCCCGCGGCGGCGCGCGAAGCACATGAGAAGGTTGCCGAACCGGTCGCGCGTCGGGCGGACGACGGTGCGTCGACAGGCGCGCCGATGTGCGCTGCTGCGCCCGTCGCCGATGGCGATCCTGTCGACACGCCGCGTGCACCGCAGCCGGCCGACGACGTGCTCGGCGCGCTCACGGCGATCGCGTCGGCCCAGGCCGCCTCGCCGTCCGCCGACATGCCGCCGGCCATCGACGACGATTTCGCGTGGTTCGACGCCGCGCCGCCCGGCGATTCGGCAACGGCGGACGAGCCGCGCGCGGCCGAAGCGCCGGTCGCCATGCTCGACTGGGACGCGCTCGCCGCGCGCGTGGCCGACTGCACGCGTTGCCGCCTGTGCGAGAAGCGGACGAACACGGTATTCGGCGTCGGCGACCGCGAAGCGGACTGGATGCTGATCGGCGAGGCACCGGGCGAAAACGAGGACAAGCAGGGCGAGCCGTTCGTCGGTCAGGCCGGCAAGCTGCTCGACAACATGCTGCGCTCGCTGTCGCTGCAGCGCGGCGAGAACGTGTACATCGCGAACGTGATCAAGTGCCGGCCGCCGGGCAACCGCAATCCCGAGCCGGACGAGGTCGCTCGCTGCGAGCCGTATCTGCAGCGCCAGGTCGCGCTGGTCAAGCCGAAGCTGATCGTCGCGCTCGGCCGCTTCGCCGCGCAGACGCTGCTGAAGACCGACGCGAGCATCGCATCGCTGCGCGGCCGCGTGCACGCTTACGAAGGCGTGCCGGTGATCGTCACGTACCACCCCGCGTATCTGCTGCGCAGCCTGCCGGACAAGGCGAAGGCATGGGCGGACCTGTGCCTGGCGCGCGACACGTTCGCGGCGTCGCCTGCTGCCGACGCGCCGCCGCCGGCCGCGCCATGACCGGGCGCGCGGCGTTCGCCTGCATCGATACGCTGCGCGACGTCGCGGTCCGCGACCTCGGCTGGCTGCTCGCCAGCCCGAGCCTGTTGACTGCCGCGCCCGGCGCGCCGCTGGCTCAGCCATGGTCGACTCCGGCAGAGCGGGGCGCCGCCGAAGCATGGCTCGCGGCGCTCGACGCGTCGCCCGCGCCACTGCATCGCGCGCTCGACGGGCTGCGCCCTGTGCGGCTCGGCCGCTATGCGGAGTGCCTGCTCGAATACTTCCTCGCGCACGGCCCGTCGCTGTCGCTCGTCGCGGCCAATCTGCCGCTGCGCACGCATGGCCACACGCTCGGCGAAGTCGATTTTCTCGTCGATGCACGGGACGGCCGACGCCTGCATTGGGAACTCGCGGTGAAGTGCTATCTATGCGCACCGGTGCGGGAGCGTGCGACGCTGGCCGATTTCGTCGGACCGAATCTCGTCGACCGGTTCGATCGCAAACGCAGCCGGCTGGTCGAGCACCAGCTGACGCTGAGTCGCCGCGACGGCTTCGCGCGGCTCGGCTACGGCCCCTTGTCCGATGCGCAGATGTTCGTGAAGGGCTGGCTGTTCTATCCGCATCGCGCGCCGTTGCCGCCCGTCTCGGCCGACATCGCGCCGGATCATCCGCGCGGCTTCTGGCTCACGCATGCGCAGTGGGCGGAATGGGCCGCCGCGCAGCCGGCGGACGCGGCCTGGAGCGTCCTGCCGCGGCTCGCCTGGCTCGCGCCGCGGCGGATCGCGGCGAACGTGGCAAACGCCGGCACGCCGCCCGTGCCGTTCGCCGACACGCGCGCGTTGCCGGCGGCGCTGTCCGAGCGCCCGGCGCCCGCGCTGATCGGTGTTTACAAAGCGGAACCGGACGGCACGTGGTACGAGACCGCGCGCGGCTTCATCGTGCCGGACGACTGGCCGGCGCGAGCGCAGGCCTTTGCCGCGCTGGCCGGCTGAGCGCGCCTCGGCGCGGGCTCACCACCAGCGATGGAAATGGTGGACGGGGCCGACGCCGTGGCCGACGTCGAGCTGCCCGCTCGCGGCGATCGCGCCGGTCAGATAGGCCTTCGCTTCGCGCACCGCGCTTTCGAGGTCCGGCAGCTGCGGCAGCAGCGCAGCGATCGCGGACGACAGCGTGCAGCCCGTACCGTGCGTATTGCTGACCGGCACGCGCGGGCCGTCGAGCCGCACGGCGCCCGCTTGCGCGACGAGCCAGTCGGGGCTCGCGGCCGCATCGGGCAAGTGGCCGCCTTTCATCAGCACCGCACGTGCGCCGGTCTGCAGCAGCGCGCGGCCTTGGCGCACCATGTCGTCCTCGGTCGTCGCGTGCGCGTCGCCGAGCAGCGCGGCCGCTTCCGGCAGATTCGGCGTGACGACCGTCGCGAGCGGCAGCAGCGCGTCGCGCAGTGCGTCGACCGCCTCGGGCGCGAGCAGCGCATGCGCGCTCTTCGAGATCATCACCGTGTCGAGCACGACGAAGCGCGGTGCGTAACGCCGCAGCGCGTCGGCGACGGCGTGCACGATCGGCGCGTTCGCGAGCATGCCGATCTTCACCGCATCGATGCGAATGTCGCCGAACACCGCGTCGAGCTGCGCGGTCACGAACGCGGGATCGGGCGCGTGCACACCCGTGACGCCGCGCGTGTTCTGCGCGGTCAGCGCGGTGATCGCGCTCGCGCCGTATGCGCCGAGTGCGGAGAACGTCTTCAGGTCGGCCTGGATGCCGGCGCCGCCGCCGGAATCGGAGCCGGCGATCGTCAGCACGTTGGGTATCGGATGCGTCATGATGGCAACGCGCCGGCTCGACGGCCGGCGCGAACGGACGGAAACGGGAAGTGTAGCCTCAGTGCCGCGATTCGCCGATCAGCGCGACCGAATCGAACTGGCGCTGGTTCGCCTGATGGCGGCGCATCACGAGCCACATCGTCAGGCACACGAACGTGCCGAACAGCACGATCACGACGCCGACCGGCACGTCGAGCCAGACGAGCACCGCATACAGGCACAGCATCACGAGCACCGACAGGTTCTCGTTGAAGTTCTGCACCGCGATCGAATGGCCGGCCGACAGCAGCACGTGGCCGCGATGCTGCAGCAGCGCATTCATCGGAACGACGAAGTAGCCCGACAGCGCGCCGACGCCGATCAGGAACACGTAGGCGACGATCAGATACACGGGCAGGCGCAGATGGCCGATGTGCAGCGCCCAGTGCGACGGAAACAGGTCGCGCGTGTAGAACGCCATCAGCATCACCGCGATGCCCATCATGATGCCGACGGGCAGCACCGTCAGCGACTTCTTCAGCGGAATCCGCCCCGCGGCGGCGATCGCGCCGGCCGCGACGCCGACCGCGACCACGGCCTGCAGGATCGCGCCTTCGGACAGCGTCATGCCGAGCGAGACCTCGGCCCATTTCAGCACGATGAACTGCAGCGTCGCGCCGGCGCCCCAGAACAGCGTCGTGACCGCGAGCGAGATCTGGCCGAGCTTGTCGCGCCAGAGCACCATGAAGCAGTCGGCGAAATCGGTGACGAGCTTGACGGGCCCGCGCTCCTGTTTCGGATAGCGCGCGCCGGTATCGGGAATGCGCAGGTTGAACAGCGCGGCGATCACGTACAGCGCCATGATGATGGCCATCGCCGCTTCGGCCGGCGTACCGATCCACGACGGCGTGTGCGCGATCACGTGCGATGCGATATGCGGGCTGATCAGCGCGCCGCCGAGCACGGTACCGAGGATGATCGAACTGACCGTCGTGCCTTCGATCCAGCCGTTCGCGGCGACGAGCCGGTCGGCCGGCAGCAGCTCGGTCAGAATGCCGTATTTGGCGGGCGAGTAGGCGGCCGCGCCGAAGCCGACGATGCCGTACGCGAGCAGCGGATGCGCGCCGAACAGCATGATGAGGCAGCCGATCACCTTGATCGAATTGGTGATGAACATCACGCGGCCCTTCGGACGGGAATCGGCGAACGCGCCGACGTACGCCGCGAGCACCACATAGGACAACACGAAGAACAGCTTGAGCAGCGGTGTCATCCAGTTCGGGGCGTGGAGGTCTTTCAGCAGGGCGATGGCGGCGATGAGAAGCGCATTGTCGGCCAACGACGAGAAAAACTGCGCGGCCATGATGGTGTAAAAACCTTTTTTCATCTGATGCGATGCTTTCGTCGCTGCGGCTTGGCCGCGTAGGCCGCCAGGTATGCGATCGGCTTATTCCGTTCGAAATGGGTTGTGCGCACGGCTTTATAACACGAAAATACGGCAGTTCGGACTAGCAAGATTCCCCGATCGTTCCGCAAATTGTCGGCTTCGGTGCTCAAAAGGCGCGGTAAGCTGATGATTCGCAAGCGTCTTTACGTAAATTTCCCATGCCGCGCCCGATCTCCGCCACCATCCACACCGCCGCTCTCGCGAACAATCTCTCCGTCGTCCGCCGCTATGCCGGCCCGTCCAAAGTCTGGGCGGTCGTCAAGGCCAATGCGTACGGCCACGGGCTCGCGCGCGTGTTCCCGGGCCTGCGCGGCACCGACGGCTTCGGCCTGCTCGATCTCGACGAGGCCGTGAAGCTGCGCGAGCTCGGCTGGGCGGGCCCGATCCTGCTGCTCGAAGGCTTCTTCCGCTCGACCGACATCGACGTCATCGACCGCTATAGCCTGACGACCACCGTGCACAACGACGAGCAGATGCGGATGCTGGAAACCGCGCGGCTGTCGAAGCCCGTCAACGTGCAGCTGAAGATGAACAGCGGCATGAATCGGCTCGGCTACGCCCCGGAGAAATACCGCGCCGCATGGGAGCGCGCCCGCGCGTGTCCGAGCATCGGGCAGATCACGTTGATGACCCATTTTTCGGATGCCGACAACGAGCGCGGCGTCGCCGAGCAGCTCGCGACTTTCGAGCGCGGCGCGGCGAACATCGCCGGCGCGCGCTGCCTCGCGAATTCCGCGGCCGTGCTATGGCATCCGGATACGCATTTCGACTGGGTGCGGCCCGGAATCGTGCTGTACGGCGCGTCGCCGTCGGGGCTGTCGTCCGATATCGCGGACACCGGACTGAAGCCGGCGATGACGCTGTCGTCCGAACTGATCGCGGTGCAGTCGATCGGCAAGGGGCAGGCGATCGGCTACGGCTCGACGTTCTCCGCGCCGGCGCCGATGCGGATCGGCGTCGTCGCATGCGGGTACGCGGACGGCTATCCGCGCGTCGCGCCCGAAGGCACGCCGGTGATCGTCGACGGCATCCGCACGCGCATTGTCGGGCGCGTCTCGATGGACATGATCACGGTCGACCTGACCCCGTGTCCGCAGGCCGGCGTCGGCGCGCGCGTCGAGCTGTGGGGCAATGCGCTGTCGATCGACGACGTCGCGCGCCATTGCGGGACGATCGGCTACGAGCTCATGTGCGCGGTCGCGGCCCGCGTGCCGGTGCGGGCGGAATAAGGGCGCGCGCGTGGCAAAACAGAAAACCGTCTATGTCTGCAGCGAGTGCGGCGGACAAACCCCGAAGTGGCAGGGGCAGTGCCCGTCGTGCCAGGCCTGGAATACGCTCGTCGAATCGGTCGCCGAATCGCCGACCGCCCATCGCTTCCAGTCGCTCGCGAAACGGGCGCCCGTCCAGCGCCTCGTCGACATCGAGGCGGCCGACGTGCCGCGCTTCTCGACCGGGATCGGCGAATTCGATCGCGTGCTCGGCGGCGGCCTCGTCGCGGGCGGCGTCGTGCTGATCGGCGGCGATCCGGGCATCGGCAAGTCGACGCTGCTGCTGCAGTCGCTCGCGGACATCGCGAGCGAGCGGCGCGCGCTCTATATCAGCGGCGAGGAATCGGCCGCGCAGATCGCGTTGCGCGCGCAACGGCTCGCGCTGCTCGAGGGCGCCGCGCCGGCCGCCGAGCTGAAGCTGCTGGCCGAGATCCAGCTCGAGAAGATCCAGGCCGCGATCGACGCGGAGCGGCCCGACGTCGCGGTGATCGACTCGATCCAGACCGTCTACTCGGAGGCGCTGACCTCCGCACCGGGCTCGGTCGCGCAGGTGCGCGAGTGCGCGGCGCAGCTCACGCGCATCGCGAAACAGTCGGGCACCGCGATCATCATGGTCGGTCACGTGACGAAGGAGGGCAACCTCGCGGGCCCGCGCGTGCTCGAGCACATCGTCGACACGGTGCTGTACTTCGAAGGCGATACGCACTCGTCGTTCCGGCTCGTGCGCGCGTTCAAGAACCGCTTCGGCGCCGTCAACGAACTCGGCGTGTTCGCGATGACCGAGCGCGGGCTGCGCGGCGTCGCGAACCCGTCCGCGCTGTTCCTGTCGCAGCACGAGCAAGTCGTGCCCGGCTCGTGCGTGCTCGTCACGCAGGAGGGCACGCGCCCGCTGCTCGTCGAAATCCAGGCGCTCGTCGATACCGCGCACGTGCCGAATCCGCGCCGGCTCGCGGTCGGCCTCGAGCAGAACCGGCTCGCGATGCTGCTCGCCGTGCTGCACCGGCATGCGGGCATCGCGTGCTTCGATCAGGACGTGTTCCTGAACGCGGTGGGCGGCGTGAAGATCGCCGAGCCCGCGGCCGATCTCGCGGTGCTGCTCGCGATTCACTCGTCAATGCGCAACAAGGCGTTGCCGAAGGGGCTGATCGTGTTCGGCGAAGTCGGCCTGGCCGGCGAGATCCGCCCCTCGCCGCGCGGGCAGGAGCGCTTGCGCGAGGCCGCGAAGCTCGGCTTCACGACCGCGCTGATTCCGAAGGCGAACGCGCCCAAGCAGGCGATCGAAGGGCTGAACGTGATGGCGGTCGAGCGGCTCGAGCAGGCGATCGACCGCGTGCGCGGCCTCGAATGAGCGCGCAGCCGAGCGGCAGGGCGCGCGATCTGTCGCGTAATTCACTGTAAAGAATATGTAGGCCGCGGTAACCTGCCGGACACGACTTTTTCCTATCCTTTGCCGGATTGTCGAACCGTGCAATGCGAAGGGAACCTATGTTGAAACGGTATGGGGATGCGCCCGGCGGACGTCTTTACAACCTGCGCGGCTGCCGCGTATCCGAACCGATTCGCCAGCCCTGGGGCGGCGGATGCCGGATCGTCGAATGGATCGACGACGAAGGGCGTCTCGCGCGCCGCGTCGTGTCGGAGGATGTGACCGAAGCGGAGGTCGTCGCGGCGATCCGCCGGCCGACCGAAGGGCGCCGGCATCTGATGGACGACGACGAGCAGCTGCCGCGCGATACGCTGCCGCGGCGCTGAATTGGCGCTGAATTGGCGCTGAATTGGCGCTGAATTGGCGCTACGTGGCCGCCGGCCGGCGTGCCGCGCTCAGCCGATCTGCTCGAGTTCTTCCTGCGCGGCGAGCCAGTCCGCCTCGATCGCTTCGAGCCGCGCATTGACGTCGCCGAGCTTGCGAATCGCATCGGTCAGTTCGGCCTTGCGCGCGGCCTCGTAGCTCGCCGGATCGGCGACGAACGCATCGAGGCGCGCCTTCTCCGCGTGCAGCGTCTCCATTTCCTTCTCGAGCTTCGTGATGCGCGTCTGCAGCGGCTTCTTCAGTTGCGACAGACGCTGCCGCTCCTCGGCCGCCTGACGCTTCTGGTCCTTGCGGTTCACGGCCGGCGCCGCGCCCGATGCGGCGGCACCTTCCGCCTTCGCGGCCGCGCGCTGCTCGGCCGCATGCTGGAGCAGCCAGTCGCGGTAATCGTCGAGATCGCCGTCGAACGGCTGCAGCCGGTGCTTCGCGACGAGCATGAACTGGTCGGTCGTCGCGCGCAGCAGGTGCCGATCGTGCGAGACGAGAATCAGCGTGCCTTCGAACTGCGCGAGCGCCATCGTCAGCGCATGACGCGTCTCGAGGTCGAGGTGGTTCGTCGGTTCGTCGAGCAGCAGCAGGTTCGGCTTCTGCCAGATGATCAGCGCGAGCGCAAGACGCGCCTTCTCGCCGCCCGAGAACGGGCCGACCGCGCTCGTCGCCATGTCGCCCGAGAAGTTGAAGCCGCCGAGGAAGTCGCGCAGTTCCTGCTCGCGCGTGTCGGGCGCGAGTCGCGCAAGATGCGCGAGCGGCGAATCGTCCTCGCGCAGCGTCTCGAGCTGGTGCTGCGCGAAATAGCCGATCGTCAGCCCCTTGCCTTCGCGCACGTGCCCGGACAGCGGCGTGAGCGTGCCGGCCAGCGTCTTGATCAGCGTCGACTTGCCCTGGCCGTTCGCGCCGAGCAGGCCGATGCGCTGCCCGTTCTGGATCGACAGCGTCACGCGCTCGACGATCGGAATCTCGGTGCCGTCGTCCGCACGGTAGCCGCAGCGCACGTCTTCCATCACCATCATCGGGTTCGGCGCCGCATCCGGCGTGCGGAACTCGAACGTGAACGGCGACGCGACGTGCGCGGGCGCGATCAGCTCCATCTTTTCGAGCGCCTTCATCCGGCTCTGCGCCTGGCGTGCCTTGGTCGCCTTCGCCTTGAAGCGGTCGATGAAGCTCTGCAGGTGCGCGACTGTCTTCTGCTGCTTCTCGTACGCGCTCTGCTGCAGCGCGAGCTGCTGCGCACGCAGCACTTCGAATTGCGAATAGTTGCCGCCGTAGCGCTTGATCTGCCGATTCTCGAGATGCAGCGTGACGTTGCAGATCGAGTCGAGAAATTCGCGGTCGTGCGAGATCACGACGAGCGTGCCGGGATAGCGGTGCAGCCAGTCTTCGAGCCAGACGATTGCGTCGAGATCGAGGTGGTTGGTCGGCTCGTCGAGCAGCAGCAGATCGGACCGGCACATCAGCGCCTGCGCGAGATTCAGCCGCATCCGCCAGCCGCCGGAGAAGCTCGCGACCGGCTCGCGCGTTTGCGCGAGCGTGAAGCCGAGGCCGAGCAGCAGCGCTTCCGCACGCGCGGGCGCGGTGTAGCCGTCGGCGTCCGCGAACGCCGCGTGCGCTTCGGCTTCGGCCGCGCCATCATGGGCGGCCGAGGCAGCGGCGATGCGTGCCTCGATCTCGCGCAACGCGGCGTCGCCGTCGAGCGTGTAGTCGAGCGCGGAGCGATCGACGGCGGGCGTTTCCTGCGACACGTGCGCGATCCGCCACGACGGCGGCATCGAGAAATCGCCGGCGTCGGCGTGCAGCTCGCCGCGCAGGACCGCGAACAGCGTCGACTTGCCGGCGCCGTTCGCGCCGATCAGGCCGGCTTTCTCGCCGGGATTGAGCACGAACGAGGCCGAGTCGAACAGCGGCTTGGTGCCGCGCGCAAGGCTGAACTGATTGAAACGGATCACGACGGAAATGACTGGCCAAAACCGCTATTCTAGACTGCGCACCGTTCGCGCACGCATCGGCCGTCCGGCCAATGTCGCGACGGCCCGATTTGCCGTAGCATTCACGTCGATCCGGTTTCGTCAAAGGAGTACCCGATGTCTTCCCTGTATACATTCAGCGCCGACACGCTGGCCGGTGTGCCGAGCACGCTCGATGTCTATCGCGGCAAGGTGCTCCTGATCGTCAATACCGCGAGCGAGTGCGGTTTCACGCCGCAGTACGCGGGGCTGCAGAAGCTGTACGAACACTACGCGGCGCGCGGCTTTTTCGTGCTCGGCTTTCCCTGCAACCAGTTCGGCAAGCAGGAGCCGGGCGACGCCGAGCAGATCGGCGCCTTCTGCGAGCGCAATTACGGCGTCACGTTTCCGATATTCGCGAAGATCGACGTGAAGGGTCCGAACGCGCATCCGCTGTATCGCTATCTGACCGACGAGTCGCCCGGCATCTTCGGCCTGAAGGCGATCAAGTGGAACTTCACGAAATTCCTGATCGACCGCGACGGGCGCATCGTGAAGCGCTACGCGCCTTCGACAAAGCCTGAGGACATCGCCGCGGATATCGAAAAGCTGCTCTGACACGCGGCGCGCCGGCATCGGGCACGCGGGCCGGCGGCTACAGGATCGGCGCGAACAGCCGCGCGACGTGCATCGCGATGCGCCGCCAAGCGGGCGACTGCCGGTACTCGCTCGTATCGACCTCGTAGGACTGCGCGAAGTCCGCGGCGAGCATTGCGGCCACTTCATCGGCGAACGCGCGGTCGATCGTCAGCACCATGATCTCGAAGTTCAGCCGGAACGAGCGGTTGTCGAGATTGGCGCTGCCGATCGCCGCGGCGACGCGGTCGATCAGCACGACCTTCTGATGCAGGAATCCCGGGCGGTAGCGGAACACCTTGACGCCTGCATCGACGAGGTCGCGCGCGTACAGCTTCGACGCCTCGAACACGACGTAGTGATCGCGGCGGCTCGGGATCAGGATGCGTACGTCGACGCCGCGCATCACCGCGAGCTTCAGCGCCGCGACGACGGCCTCGTCGGGTACGAGGTACGGCGTGGTGATCCAGACGCGCTCGCGCGCCGCGTTGATCGCCTCGACAAAGAACAGCGAGCCGGTTTCCTGCTTGTCGGCCGGGCCCATCGGCACCGCGAGGCAATGCATGTCGTCGTCCGGCAGCGCGGCCGGCGGCGCGGCGAGCGACGGCAGCGTCTGTGTCGCCCAGTGCCAGTCTTCGGCGAACACGTACTGGATGCTCGCGACGGCCGGCCCGCGTATCTCGATGTGCGTGTCGCGCCACGGCGACAGGCGCGGGTTGCCGCCGAGATACTCGACGCCGACGTTGTGTCCGCCGACGAACGCGCGAGTGCCGTCGACGACGACGATCTTGCGGTGATTGCGGAAGTTGAGCTGGAAGCGGTTGACGAACTTGCGATGCGTCGCGAACGGATGGACTTCGACGCCGCCGCGCCGCAGCGCGTCGACGTAGCTGCGCGGCAGGTCGAAGCTGCCGATGCTGTCGTACAGCAGATAGCAGCGCACGCCGGCCGCGGCGCGCGCGAGCAGTGCGTCGCGCAGCATCTGGCCGAGCGCATCGTCGCGCACGATGAAGAACTGGACGATCACGTAATCGCGCGCGGCGTCGATCGCCGAGAGAATCGCCGCGAAGGTTGCGTCGCCGTTCACCAGCGTGCGCACCGAATTGCCGCCGACGAACGGCATGCCGCCGAGCCGCCTGAGTGCGAGTACCGCAGCCTGGCCGAGCGCATCGGCCGCCGGCCGGTCGCCCGCGTTCGCGTCGAGCCACGGCGCGCGCGGTGTGTGCGTGCGCAACGCTTCGGTTTCGTGGCGGCGCGCGTCGACGTAGCCGGAGAACTTGCTGCGGCCGAGAAACAGATAGGGGATCAGCGTGAGGTACGGCATCGCGGCGAGCGAGACCGCCCATGCGATGGCGCCTTGCGACGTCCGCGTGTTCAGGATCGCGTGGAAGGCCGCGACGATCCCGAGCACGTGAACGGCCAGGATCAGTGTGCCGAGGTGTAGCCAGTCGAGGGTCATGGGCGCGTGACGGACTCCTGAAGTCGTGCGGCGCGGCGGCCGCGTACGCGCATCTTACCCAAGGGGGCGGCGCAGCGGGTTGCCGCGCCGCCTGCATCGCCGGTTCAGCCCTTGCGGGGGAGGTCGGCCGCCTGGATCAGGAACACGTTGTCGTCGCCCGCGCTGGTCGGCAGCCACGTGAGCTCGAGCCCGCCGAACGCCGCTTCGACATGCTCGCGTTCGTTGCCGATCTCGACGACCAGCACGCCGTCGTCGTGCAGCCAGTTGTGCGCCTCGGCGACGATACGCCGCACGATATCCATGCCGTCGTCGCCGCCCGCGAGCGCCATCTCGGGCTCATGGCGGTATTCGGGCGGCAGCTTCGCCATCGAGGCCGCGTTGACATACGGCGGGTTCGTCAGGATCACGTCGTAGCGCGCGTCGGGCTGCGCGCGGAATGCCGGCAGCGGCGCATACAGATCGCCACGGTGCAGCGTGATCCGGTCTTCGAGGCCGTAGTCGCGCACGTTGATCTGCGCGACTTCGAGCGCGTCGGCCGACAGATCGACCGCGTCGATTTCGGCGTTCGGGAACGCGCTCGCCGCGAGGATCGCGAGGCAGCCCGAGCCCGTGCAGAGCTCGAGTACCGCGCCGACCTGCTCGGGATCGGCGACGTACGGCTGCAGCCCGTCGTCGAGCAGCTCGCCGATGAACGAACGCGGCACGATCACGCGCTCGTCGACGTAGAAGCGGTGGCCGTGCATCCACGCTTCGCGTGTCAGATAGGCGGCCGGCACGCGCTCGGTCGCGCGTCGCTCGATCACCGCGAGCACGGCCGCGATTTCGTCGGGCAGCAGCCGCGCGTCGAGGAACGGTTCGAGCGTGTCGAGCGGCAGGTCGAGCGTATGCAGCACGAGATACGCGGCTTCGTCATACGCGTTGTCCGAGCCGTGGCCGAACGCGAGCTTGGCTTTCGAGAAGCGCGTGACCGCGTAGCGCAGCAGGTCGCGCACGGTGGCAAAAGGGGTCGTCATGCGAGGCTCCGTCAGGCGATCAGTTGTTCAAGCACGCGGCGGTACACGTTCTTCAGCGGCTCGACGAAGCGCACCTCGATATGCTCGTCGATCTTGTGGATGCTGCCGTTCGGCGGACCGAACTCGATCACCTGCGGGCAGATGCGCGCGATGAAGCGGCCGTCGGACGTGCCGCCCGTGGTCGACAGCTCGGTCGTGAGGCCCGTCTCCGCGCGGATCGCGTGCTCGAGCGCATTCGACAGCTCGCCGCGCGGCGTGAGAAACGGCAGGCCGCTCACCGTCCACTTCAGCGTGTAGTCGAGCCGGTGCTTGTCGAGGATCGCGTGCACGCGTGCCTGCAGGCCTTCGACGGTGCTCGCGGTCGAGAAGCGGAAGTTGAACAGCAGATCCGCGTGGCCGGGGATCACGTTCGTCGCGCCCGTGCCGGCACGCAGGTTCGACACCTGCCAGGTGGTCGGCGGGAAGTATTCGTTGCCTTCGTCCCACTGCTCGGCGGCGAGTTCGGCGAGCGCCGGCGCGAGCAGGTGGATCGGGTTCTTCGCGAGGTGCGGATACGCGATGTGGCCTTGCACGCCCTTGACGATCAGCTCGCCGGACATCGAGCCGCGGCGCCCGTTCTTCACGACGTCGCCGAGCTCGGCGGTCGACGTCGGCTCGCCGACGATGCAGTAGTCGAGGCGCTCGCCGCGCGACTCGAGCAGTTCGACGACCTTCACGGTGCCGTCGGTGGCCGGGCCTTCTTCGTCGCTCGTGATCAGGAACGCGATCGCGCCGCGGTGGTCGGGATGCGCGGCGACGAATTCCTCGGCGGCGACGACGAACGCCGCGAGCGAGGTCTTCATGTCGGCGGCGCCGCGGCCGTACAGCTTGCCGTCGCGATGGGCGGGGACGAACGGCGGCGACGTCCACTGCTCGAGCGGGCCGGTCGGCACGACGTCGGTGTGGCCCGCGAACGCGAGCAGCTTGCCGTCGCGGCCGTCGGTGCCGCGCTTGACGGCCCACAGGTTGGTCACGCCGTGCGATGCGACGGTCTCGCAATCGAAACCGAGCGCGGCGAGGCGCTCGGTCATGATCTGCTGGCAATGCTGGTCGTCGGGCGTGACGGAGGCGCGCGCGATCAGTTGTTCGGTAAGGGCTAGGGTGGCGGACATGGTTCGGACCACTTTCGATAAAAAATGCCGGCGCGGTGGCCGGCAGCGATGAGACGTCGCGCGCTGCGCCGGCGGCGCTATGCGGCGAACAGCGCCGCGTACTGATCGGCCGCGAAGCCGACCGATTTCACGCGGCCGTCGACGACCAGCACCGGCCGCTTGATGACCGACGGCTTGTGGATCATCAGCGCGACGGCGCCGGCCTGCGTGTCGGCGGCGGCCTTCATGGCGTCGTCGAGCGCGCGCCAGGTCGTGCCGCGCTTGTTGACGAGCGTGTCGAGCGGCACGTCCTTCAGCCAGTCCTCGATCAGCGGCGCGCTGACGCCGGCCTTCTTGAAGTCGTGGAATTCGAACGCGACGCCGTGTTCGTCGAGCCACACGCGGGCTTTCTTCACGGTGTCGCAGTTCGGAATGCCGTAGACGACCACGGTGCGCGGCCTGGCCATCAGTCGCCTCGCAGCAGCTCGTTCAGGCCGACCTTCGCGCGCGTCTTCGCGTCGACCTTCTTCACGATCACGGCGCAGTAGAGGCTGTGCGAGCCGTCCTTCGACGGCAGGTTGCCCGCGACGACGACCGAGCCGGCCGGAATGCGGCCGTAGCTGATTTCACCCGTCTCGCGATCGTAGATCTTGGTGCTCTGGCCGAGATACACGCCCATCGAGATCACCGAGTTTTCCTCGACGATCACGCCTTCGACGACTTCCGAACGTGCGCCGATGAAGCAGTTGTCCTCGATGATGACCGGGTTCGCCTGCAGCGGCTCGAGCACGCCGCCGATGCCGACGCCGCCCGACAGGTGCACGTTCTTGCCGATCTGCGCGCACGAGCCGACGGTCGCCCACGTGTCGACCATCGTGCCTTCGTCGACGTATGCGCCGATGTTCGTGTACGACGGCATCAGCACGACGTTCTTCGCGATGAACGAACCGCGGCGCGCGATGGCCGGCGGCACGACGCGGAAGCCGCCCGCGGCGAAATCCTCGGCCGTGTAGTTCGCGAACTTCGACGGCACCTTGTCGTAGAACTGCGAATAGCCGCCGGCCGGCATCGGCGCGTTGTCCTCCAGGCGGAACGACAGCAGCACGGCTTTCTTCAGCCATTGGTGCACGGTCCAGTTGCCGTCGATTTTCTCGGCGACGCGCAGCGCACCTTTGTCGAGTTGCTCGATCGCATGAGCGACGGCCTCGCGGACTTCGGCGGGCGCGGCCTTCGGCGACAGCTCCGCACGGTTTTCCCAGGCGTTATCGATGATTTGCTGAAGTTGTTGCGACATGTTCGTTTTCGCAGGAGATGGATGGAATTGATCGGGATGGACGTCTTACTGCGCGATGCCGCGGCAGAAATCGACGATGCGTTGCGCGCCCTCGACGCATTCGGGGGTGCCCGCGACGAGCGCGATCCGGATGAAATCGCGGCCCGGGTTCGTGCCGTGCGCGTCGCGCGCGAGGTACGAGCCGGGCAGAACCGTCACATTATAGTCGGCGTACAGGCGGCGGGCGAACTCGGTGTCGGACAGGCCGGTGCGCGCGACGTTCGCCCACAGATAGAACGCGGCGTCCGGCAGCTTCACGTCGAGCACGTCGGCGAGCATCGGCGTCACGGTGTTGAACTTCTGCAGGTACAGCGCGCGGTTCTCGCGCACGTGCGCCTCGTCGTTCCATGCGGCGATGCTCGCGTGCTGCCACACGGGCGACAGCGCGGCGCCGTGGTACGTGCGGTACAGCAGGAATTTCTTCAGCAGCGCCGCGTCGCCGGCGACGAAGCCCGAGCGCATGCCGGGCACGTTCGAGCGCTTCGACAGGCTCGACAGCATCACGAGCCGCTCGAAGCCGCGGCCGAGGCGGTTCGCGGCCTCGAGGCCGCCGAGCGGCGGCGTCGCTTCGTCGAAGTAGATTTCCGAATAGCACTCGTCGGACGCGATCACGAAGCCGTGGCGATCGGACAGCGCGAACAGCTCGCGCCAGTCGTCGAGCGTCAGCACGGCGCCGGTCGGGTTGCCCGGCGAGCAGACGTAGAGCAGCTGTGTGCGCGCCCAGACGTCGTCCGGCACGGCCGCGTAGTCGCAGGCGAAGTTGCGTGCCGGATCGCTGTTCGCGAAATAGGGCTCGGCGCCGGCCAGCAGCGCCGCCCCTTCGTAAATTTGATAGAACGGATTCGGACAGAGTACGATCGCTTTCTGCCCGCTTTCGGCCGGGCGGCTGTCGATCACCGTCTGCGCGAGCGAGAACAGCGCCTCGCGCGAGCCCGACACCGGCAGCACCTGCGTCGCCGCGTCGACGGCCGGTAGCCCGTAGCGGCGCTCGAGCCAGCGCGCGATCGACGTGCGCAGCGCGTCCGAGCCGGCCGTGGCCGGATAGGCGGCGAGGCCGTCGAGCGCGGCCACGGCCGCGTCGTGGATCAGCGCGGGCGTCGGGTGCTTGGGCTCGCCGATGCCGAAGCTGATCGGTTTGAGGCCGGCAGGGGGCGTCACGTCCTTGAACAGGGCGCGCAGCTTTTCGAAGGGATAGGGCTGGAGCGAGTCGAGTCGAGGGTTCACGGGCGAAGCGGCCATCGCGGCCGGTTGGAGCGAAAGGAGCGGCGGCGCGCCGCGACGGCGAACGGACGCCGGCGGCGCGCGTCGCAACGGACGATTATAGCGTGACGAAATCCGGTCACGGGCGGCCCGCGGGGCGGCCCGGCGGTACGAACGAAGGGTATCGAGACAATGAACAACGCGGTACGCGGCAGCCTGCCGACACTCGCGATCCTGATCGGCGCATCGGTGTGGGGCGTGATCTGGTATCCGCTGCGCATCCTCGCGTCGCTCGGCGTGACGGGCACGCTCGCGAGCGCGCTGACGAGCGTCGTCGCGTTCCTGTTCGTGATCGTCGCGCGGCGCAGCGCGATCGCGACGCTGCGCTGGCACTGGGTGCTGCCCGGCATCGCGCTGACGGCCGGCGTGACCAATCTCGGCTTCGTGTGGGGCACGATCCACGGCGAGGTGCTGCGCGTGATGCTGCTGTTCTACCTGACGCCGGCCTGGACCGCGATCTACGCGCACTTCCTGCTGCGCGAACGGCTGACCTGGGCCGGCGCGGGACTCGCCGCGCTGTCGATCGGCGGCGCGATGCTGATGCTGTGGTCGCCGCGGCTCGGCCTGCCGCTGCCGGCCAATCCGGCCGAATGGGCGGGCCTCGCGGCCGGCCTGAGCTTCGCGATGAGCAACGTGCTCGTCATCAAGGCGAGCCGCGAGCTGCCGTCGATGCGCGCGGAGATGCGTACCGCGACGCTGTTCGGCGGCGCGGCCGCGTTCGGTGCGATCGCGTCGCTGTTCGAGGGGCTGCCGCCGGTGCCGGCGAGCGGCGCGCTCGGGGGCGCGGCGCTGATCGTCGTCGCGATCGGCGTGACGATGGCCGCGAACAACCTGCTCGTGCAGTACGGCCTCGCGCGCGTGCCGGCCAACCGCGCATCGATCATCATGCTGTTCGAGATCGTGATCACCGCGCTGTCCGCGTGGGTGTTCGCGAACGAGCTGCCGACCGCGCGGGAGTGGGCCGGCGGCGCGTGCATCGTGCTCGCGACGCTGCTGTCGAGCCGCGTCCACCGTGCGGCGCCCGCGCAGGACAAACCCGGCGACGGGCAGAACGGCGCACGCGCGATGGTATGATTGAAGCCGTTTGCGGGGCCTGGCGCTTGAGTGCGCGGCCCCGTTTTTGAATTCCGGGGGTGCGTGCGCGCCAGGGCTGACAGCCCCCGCGCCGCGCGCCGCTGTTCGTTTCACCTCTTCTTCACATCCGATACCGCCGTGCGTCTGAGCTCGATCAAACTCGCTGGCTTCAAATCCTTCGTCGATCCCACGCATTTTCAGGTTCCGGGCCAGCTCGTCGGCGTGGTGGGCCCGAACGGATGCGGCAAATCCAACATCATCGACGCCGTGCGCTGGGTGCTCGGCGAGTCGCGCGCCTCCGAGCTGCGCGGCGAGTCGATGCAGGACGTGATCTTCAACGGCTCGACGACCCGCAAGCCCGGCAGCCGGGCGAGCGTCGAGCTGATCTTCGACAACTCCGACGGCCGCGCGGCAGGCCAGTGGGGCCAGTACGGCGAGATCGCCGTGAAGCGCGTGCTTACGCGCGACGGCACGTCGAGCTACTACATCAACAACCTGCCGGCGCGCCGCCGCGACATCCAGGACATCTTCCTCGGCACCGGCCTCGGCCCGCGCGCGTACGCGATCATCGGGCAGGGGATGATCGCGCGGATCATCGAGGCGAAGCCCGAAGAGCTGCGCGTGTTCCTCGAGGAAGCCGCGGGCGTGTCGAAGTACAAGGAGCGCCGCCGCGAGACCGAGAACCGGCTGCACGACACGCGCGAGAACCTGACGCGCGTCGAGGACATCATCCGCGAACTCGCGGCGAACCTCGAGAAGCTCGAGGCGCAGGCCGTCGTCGCGACGAAGTACAAGGAGCTCGTCGCCGAAGGCGAGGAGAAGCAGCGCCTGCTGTGGCTGCTGCGCAAGAACGAGGCCGCGGCCGAGCAGCAGAAGCAGCAGCGTGCGATCGAGCAGGCGCAGATCGACCTCGAAGCGCAGACCGCCAAGCTGCGCGAAGTCGAATCGCAGCTCGAGACGCTGCGCGTCGCGCACTATGCCGCGAGCGACGCGATGCAGGGCGCGCAGGGCGCGCTCTACGAGGCGAATGCCGAAGTGAGCCGCCTCGAGGCCGAGATCAAGTTCATCGTCGAATCGCGCAACCGCGTGCAGGCGCAGATCGCCGCGCTGAACGCGCAGCGCGAGCAATGGCGCGCGCAGGCCGAGAAGGCGCAGGACGAGCTCGAGGAAGCCGAAGAAGCGCGCGCGATCGCCGACGAGAAGGCCGCGCTCGCCGAGGACGAAGCCGCGGCGAAGCACGATGCGCTGCCGGCGCTCGAAGCGAAGTGGCGCGACGCGCAGGCGCAGCTCAACGACGAGCGCGCGCGGATCGCCCAGACCGAACAGTCGCTGAAACTCGAAGCCGCGCACCAGCGCAACGCCGATCAGCAGCTGCAGCAGCTGCAGCAGCGCCACGAGCGGCTGAAGGCCGAGGCTAGCGGGCTCGATGCGCCGGACGAGGCGCAGCTCGAGGAACTGCGCATGCAGCTCGCCGAGCAGGAGGAAATTCTGGCCGAAGCGCAGGCGCGGCTTGCCGATGCGCAGGAAACGGTGCCGCGTCTGGACGCCGAGCGCCGCGCCGCGCAGGAGCGCGTGCAGGCCGAAAGCGCGCAGATCCACCAGCTCGAGGCGCGGCTTGCCGCGCTGAAGCAGCTGCAGGAAAACGTGCAGACCGAAGGCAAGGTGCAGCCGTGGCTCGACAAGCACGAGCTCAGCGCGCTGCCGCGGCTCTGGAAGAAGCTGCATGTCGAACCCGGCTGGGAAGCGGCGCTCGAAGCGGTGCTGCGCGAGCGGCTCGCGGCACTCGAAGTGTCGAATCTCGACTGGGTGAAGGCGTTCGCGACCGACGCGCCGCCCGCCAAGCTCGCGTTCTACGCGCCGCCGCCCGCCGGCGAGCCGCCGGCTCCGGCAGCGGGGCTGAAGCCCGTGCTGTCGCTCGTGCGCATCGACGACGCCGGCATCCGCGCGGTGCTCAACGACTGGCTCGGCAACGTGTACGTCGCCGACGACGTCGCCCAGGCGCTCGCGGCGCGTGCGCAGCTGCCTGCCGGCGGCGCGTTCGTCGTGAAGGCCGGGCACATCGTCACGCGCGTCGGCGTGCAGTTGTACGCGGCCGACTCCGAGCAGGCCGGGATGCTCGCTCGCCAGCAGGAAATCGAGAACCTGACGCGCCAGGTGCGCGCACAGGCGCTGCTCGCCGACGAGGCGCGCACCGCGGCCGTGCGCGCGGAAGCCGCGCATACGCAGGCGACGCAGGCGCTCGGCGACGTGCGTGCGCAGGCCGAGCGCGCGACGCAGCGCGTGCATGCGCTGCAACTGGACGTGCTGAAGCTCGCGCAGGCGCACGAGCGTTATACGCAACGCAGCACGCAGATCCGCGAGGAACTCGAGGAGATCGGCGCGCAGATCGACGAGCAGCGCGCATTGCGTGCGGAGTCGGAAGCGAATTTCGAGCGCTTCGACGGCGAGCTCGCGGAGCTGCAGGCGCGCTTCGAGGACAACCAGCTCGCGTTCGAGGCGCTCGACGAGTCGCTGACGCACGCGCGTCAGGAGGCGCGCGATCTCGAGCGCGGCGCGAACGACGCGCGCTTCGCGGCCCGCAACGCGGTGACGCGGATCGACGAGCTCAAGCGCAGCATCCAGGTCGCGCACGAACAGAGCGAGCGCGTCGCCGCCTCGCTGGAGGACGCGCGCGCCGAGCTCGAGACGATCAACGAACAAACCGCGCACACCGGGCTGCAGGACGCGCTCGAAATCCGTGCGGTGAAGGAAGCCGCGCTGCAGGCGGCGCGCATCGAGCTCGACGATCTGACCGCGAAGCTGCGCGCGATGGACGAGCAGCGTCTCGTCGCCGAGCGTTCGCTGCAGCCGCTGCGCGACCGCATCACCGAGCTGCAGCTGAAGGAGCAGGCCGCGCGCCTGTCCGTCGAGCAGTTCGCGGAGCAGCTGGCGGCGGCCGAGGTCGACGAGGAAGCGCTGCGCGACAAGCTGACGCCGGATCTGAAGCCGTCGTATCTGCAGGGCGAAGTCACGCGGCTGAACAACGCGATCAATGCGCTCGGCCCCGTCAACATGGCGGCGCTCGACGAGCTGAAGGCAGCGAGCGAGCGCAAGGTGTTCCTCGATGCGCAATCGGCGGACCTGACCGACGCGATCACGACGCTCGAGGACGCGATCCACAAGATCGACCAGGAAACGCGCACGTTGCTGCAGGGAACCTTCGACGAGGTCAACCGTCATTTCAGCGATCTGTTCCCGCGCCTGTTCGGCGGCGGCCAGGCGAAGCTGATCATGACGGGCGACGAGATTCTCGACGCCGGCGTGCAGGTGATGGCGCAGCCGCCCGGCAAGAAGAACGCGACGATTCACCTGCTGTCGGGCGGCGAGAAGGCGCTGACGGCCACCGCGCTCGTGTTCGCGATGTTCCAGCTGAATCCGGCGCCGTTCTGTCTGCTCGACGAGGTCGACGCGCCGCTCGACGACGCGAACACCGAGCGTTTCGCGAATCTGGTGCGCGCGATGTCGGACAAGACGCAGTTCCTGTTCATCTCGCACAACAAGATCGCGATGGAAATGGCGCAGCAGCTGATCGGCGTGACGATGCAGGAGCAGGGCGTTTCGCGGATCGTCGCGGTGGACATGGAAACCGCCGCCGGTTTTGCCCAGAATTGACGTTTGACCAAACCGGACCGCGGGCGCGCGGCGCATGGGCGCCCGCTCGCGGTTCGACGTAAAAGAATTGCTGATGGAGCGTGCATGGACGAGTTGACACTCGGTTTGATCGGCGCGGGCGCCGTCGTGGTGGGCGGCGTCGTGGTCTACAACGCGTGGCAGGGGGCAAAGGTGCGGCGCAGGATGCCGCGTCCGATGCCGGAAGAGACGGCCGAGGCGATCGGCCGCCCCGAGCGCGACGACGAGCTGCCGTTCATCGAGCCGGTCCGGCAGCCCGTGCGGCGCGAGCCGGCCGCGGCCGCACCGGTCGCCGGCGGCGGCGCGTCGGCCGAAGCCGCGCGCGTCGAACCGACGTTCGGCGGCGTATCGGCCGCTGCTGCGCCCGCCGACACGCCGGCCGATCTGCAGGCCGAAGCGACCGGTGCCGAGACGCGCGTCGATACCGCCGCGCGCGACGAAGCGAGCGAGCCGGCCGACGCGAGCGCCGATGCGCACGAGGCGCCTGCCGCGCAAGCTGCGACGGCAGAGTCCGCCGAGCGCGCGGAACCGGTGCTGCCGGCCGCGACGACCATTTCGTCCGCGCCGCCGGCCGTCGTCGATCGCCGCATCGACTGCATCGTGCCGATCCGGCTCGGCGCGCCGCTGCCGGGCGACAAGCTCCTGCCGGCCGCGCAGCGGCTGCGTCGCGCGGGCAGCAAGCCCGTGCATATCGAGGGCAAGCCGGAAGGCGGCCAGTGGGAGCTGCTGCAAAACGGCGTGCGCTACGAGGAGCTGCGTGCGGCCGCGCAGCTCGCGAACCGCAGCGGCGCGCTCAACGAGCTCGAGTTCTCGGAGTTCGTGACGGGCGTCCAGCAGTTCGCGGACGCGATCGACGGCGCCCCCGAATTCCCGGACATGATGGAAACGGTCGCGATGGCGCGCGAGCTCGACGGCTTTGCCGCGCAGTGCGACGCGCAGCTGTCGATCAACGTGCTGTCGGACGGGGCGCCATGGTCGGCGAACTACGTGCAGGCCGTTGCGTCGCAGGACGGGCTGCTGCTGTCGCGCGACGGCACGCGGTTCGTGAAGCTCGACGCGAAGCAGAATCCGGTGTTCATGCTGCAGTTCGGCGACACCAACTTCCTGCGCGACGACCTCACGTACAAGGGCGGCGACATGATCACGCTCGTGCTCGACGTGCCGGTCGCCGAGGAAGACATCCTGCCGTTCCGGCTGATGTGCGATTACGCGAAGTCGCTGTCCGAGCGGATCGGTGCGCGCGTCGTCGACGACTCGCGCCGGCCGCTGCCGGAATCGACGCTGCTCGCGATCGAGCAGCAACTGATGAAGCTCTACGCGAAGCTCGAGGAAGCGGGCATTCCGGCCGGCTCGCCGGTCACGCGACGCCTGTTCAGCCAGTAACGCAGGCATTGGGGCGACCGCGCGCGGCGTGCGCCGGCCGGTCGCCGCGCGCGATCGCGATGCGGCGACGCAACATCGCGCACGTACGCGGGCCGCGCCCCCGGCACGGCGCCAAACTGAGATAATTCGGCATTCGATTTTTTCAGCAAGAATCTGCCGCCAGCATGGCCCGAACCCAAGCCGAACCGCCAGCCAGTCAACCCGATGCGCGCGCCGCCTGGCTGCGCGACCAGCTCGAACGCGCGAACCACGCGTACTACGTGCTCGACCAGCCCGATCTGCCCGATGCGGAATACGATCGGCTGTTCCGCGAGCTGCAGCAGCTCGAATCCGATCATCCCGACCTCGTGACGCCCGATTCGCCGACGCAGCGCGTCGGCGGCGCCGTCGCGAGCGGCTTCACGCCGGTCGTTCACGATGCGCCGATGCTGTCGCTGAACAACGGATTCGCCGACGACGACATCGTCGCGTTCGACAAGCGCGTCGCCGACGCGCTCGGCAAGACAACCGATCTCGCCGGCTCGGTGACGGATCCCGTCGAATACGCGTGCGAGCTGAAGTTCGACGGGCTCGCGATTTCGCTGCGCTACGAGCACGGCGTGTTCGTGCAGGCGTCGACGCGCGGCGACGGCACGACCGGCGAGGACGTGACCGAAAACGTCCGCACGATCCGCTCGATTCCGCTGAAGCTGAAGGGCGACCGCGTGCCGGCCGTGCTCGACGTGCGCGGCGAGGTGCTGATGTTCAAGCGCGATTTTGCGCGCCTGAACGAACGCCAGCGCGCGGCCGAGCAGCGCGAGTTCGCGAACCCGCGCAACGCGGCGGCCGGCAGCCTGCGCCAGCTCGATCCGAAGATCACCGCGCAGCGTCCGCTCTCGTTCTTCGCGTACGGCATCGGCGTGCTCGACGGGATGCCGATGCCCGATACGCACAGTGCGCTGCTCGACTGGTACGAAGCGCTCGGGTTGCCGGTGAACCGCGAGCGCGCGGTCGTGTACGGTGCGCAGGGGCTGCTCGACTTCTTCCGCAAGGTCGGCGAGAAGCGCGAGTCGCTGCCGTACGACATCGACGGCGTCGTGTACAAGGTGAACCGTCGCGACGAGCAGGATCGCCTCGGTTTCGTGTCGCGCGCGCCGCGCTTCGCGCTCGCGCACAAATTCCCCGCGCAGGAGGCGCTGACGAAGCTGGTTGCAATCGGCGTGCAGGTCGGCCGCACCGGGGCGATTACGCCGGTCGCGCGGCTCGAGCCCGTGTTCGTCGGCGGCGCGACCGTCACGAACGCGACGCTGCACAACGAGGACGAGGTGCGCCGCAAGGACATCCGGATCGGCGATACGGTGATCGTGCGGCGCGCCGGCGACGTGATTCCCGAGGTGGTGGGCGCCGTGCTCGACCGGCGTCCGGCCGATGCGGCCGAATTCGTGATGCCGACCGAGTGCCCGGTATGCGGCTCGAAGATCGAGCGGCTGCCCGACGAGGCGATCGCGCGCTGCACGGGCGGGCTGTTCTGCCCCGCGCAGCGCAAGCAGGCGCTGTGGCACTTCGCGCAGCGGCGCGCGCTCGACATCGACGGCCTCGGCGAGAAGATCATCGACCAGCTCGTCGAGCTGAACCTCGTACGCACGCCGGCCGATCTGTTCAACCTCGGCTTCGCGACGCTCGCGGAGCTCGACCGCTTCGCGGAGAAATCGGCGCAGAATCTGCTCGACTCGCTCGAGAAGGCGAAGCACACGACGCTCGCGCGCTTCATTTACGCGCTCGGCATTCGCCATGTCGGCGAATCGACCGCGAAGGATCTCGCCAAGCATTTCGGCTCGCTCGACCCGATCATGAACGCGACGATCGACGAGCTGCTCGAAGTGAACGACGTCGGGCCGATCGTCGCCGAATCGATCCACCAGTTCTTCGCGGAAGAGCACAACCGGACCGTGATCGAGCAACTGCGCGCGCCCGGCAAGGTCACCTGGCCGGAAGGGCCGCCCGCGCCGAAGGCGCCGCAGGGCGTGCTCGCCGGCAAAACGGTCGTGCTGACCGGCACGCTGCCGAACCTCACGCGCGACGACGCGAAGGAGATGCTCGAGGCGGCGGGCGCGAAGGTGGCCGGCTCGGTGTCGAAGAAGACCGATTACGTGATCGCGGGTATCGAAGCCGGCAGCAAGCTCGCGAAGGCCGAAGCGCTCGGCATCCCGGTGCTCGACGAAGACGGGCTGCATCAACTCCTGGAGGGCAACACGCGATGATTCGCGAAATCCTGAAGATGGGCGATCCGCGCCTGCTCGAAGTCGCGCGGCCGGTCGACCGGTTCGATACGCCGGAATTGCACGAGATCGTCGCGGACATGTTCGAGACGATGCATCACGCGAACGGCGCCGGGCTCGCGGCGCCGCAGATCGGCATCGGGTTGCAGATCATCATCTTCGGCTTCGGCAGCAACAACCGCTATCCGGACGCGCCGCCCGTCCCCGAGACGGTGCTGATCAATCCGAAGCTCGAATACATGCCGCCGGACATGGAAGAGGGCTGGGAAGGCTGTCTGTCGGTGCCCGGGATGCGCGGTGTCGTGAGCCGCTACGCGAAGGTGCGCTACAGCGGCTTCGACCAGTTCGGCGCGAAGATCGATCGCGTCGCCGAAGGCTTCCATGCGCGCGTGGTCCAGCACGAATACGACCACCTGATCGGCAAGCTGTATCCGATGCGGATCACCGACTTTACGCGTTTCGGCTTCACCGAAGTGCTGTTCCCGGGGCTCGATCCGGCCGCGGACGACCGACGGCCCATGTCGCAGGCGTGGCGACCTTGCCGCCGCGCGCGTCGTGATGAACGGAAAAAGAAAAAGCCCGCAGGCGATGGCGGGCTTTTCCGTTCTTGCGGCGCACGCGCGGTGCGGGCGCGCCGTGCGGTCAGAACTGCTCGTCGGCGGACAGGTAGCGCCATTGGCCCTGCGGCAGTGCGCCGAGCGTCACGCGGCCCATCCGCACGCGCTTGAGCCCGATCACCTCGAGACCAACGAGTTCGCACATCCGGCGGATCTGACGCTTGCGCCCTTCGCGCAGCACGAAGCGCAACTGCTCGCCGTTTTGCCAGCTCACCATCGCGGGCTTCAGTGCGACGCCGTCGAGCTCGAGGCCGTGCCGCAGCTGCGCAAGCCGTTCGGCCGGGAAGTGCTGGTCGATGTCGGTCAGCCGGTCGCCGAAGCGCACGCGCACCAGGTATTCCTTGTCGACGTCCGACTGTTCGCCGATCAACTGTTTGGCGATCCGGCCGTTCTGCGTCAGCACGAGCAGGCCCGTCGAGTCGATGTCGAGCCGGCCGGCCGGCGCAAGCGCGCGCAGATGCTGTGGCGAGAAGCGCAGCGGCGAACGGTCGCCGCTCCAGTGGTTTTCGCGCGTGATCAGGACGCTCGCGGGCTCGTAGCCGTCTTCTGCCTGGCCGGACACATAACCGACCGGCTTGTGCAGCAGGATCGTCACTTGCGCGGCCTGCGCGGCCTGCGCGCGCTCGTCGATCTCGATGCGCTGATCGGCGCGGACCTTCGTGCCGAGCGTGTCGATGCGCTCGCCGTCGACGAGCACCCAGCCTTTCTCGATCCATTCGTCGGCTTCGCGGCGCGAGCAGAGGCCGAGCTCCGACATCCGCTTCGACAGGCGCATCAGACCGGCTTCGTCGCCGCGATCGACGTCCGCGGCGCGGCGCTTCACCGGTTCGGCGGTTTTCAATCGCGCGTTGCCGGACGGGCGGCGCTCGGCGGTGCCGCGCTTCGCGCCTTCGCCGCCGGCCGCGCCGTCGCGATACGGTGCACGCTTGCCGCCTTCAGCAGCGCCCGCGCGACGCGGACGTGCATCGTCGTCGTTGCGGCGTGCGGGGCGGTCGGACGACGTGCGACGCTCGCCGAAACTGCTACGCTTCGCGCCTTCGCCGGCGGTCGCGGCGTCGCGATACGGTGCGCGCTTGCCGCCTTCGGCGGCGCCCGCGCGACGCGGACGTGCATCGTCGTCGTTGCGACGTGCCGGGCGGTCGGACGACGTGCGACGCTCGCCGAAACTGCTACGCTTCGCGCCTTCGCCGGCGGCCGCGGCGTCGCGATACGGTGCGCGCTTGCCGCCTTCAGCAGCGCCTGCGCGACGCGGACGTGCATCGTCGTCGTTGCGGCGTGCCGGACGCTCGGACGACGTGCGACGCTCGCCGAAACTGCCACGCTTCGGGCCTTCGCCACCGGCCGCGCCGTCGCGATACGGTGCACGCTTGCCGCCTTCAGTAGCGCCCGCGCGACGCGGACGCGCATCGTCGTCATTACGACGCACCGGACGCTCGGACGACGCACGACGCTCGCCGAAACTGCCACGCTTCGCGCCTTCGCCTCCGGCCGCGCCGTCGCGATACGGTGCACGCTTGCCGCCTTCAGTAGCGCCCGCGCGACGCGGACGCGCATCGTCGTCATTACGACGCGCCGGACGCTCGGACGACGCACGACGCTCGCCGAAACTGCCACGCTTCGCGCCTTCGCCTCCGGCCGCGCCGTCGCGATACGGTGCACGCTTGCCGCCTTCAGCGGCGCCCGTACGACGCGGACGTGCCTCGTCGTCATTACGACGCGCCGGGCGTTCCGACGACGCACGACGCTCGCCGAAGCCGCTGCGCTTCGCGCCTTCGCCAGCCGCGTCGCGATCGGGCCGCGGCGCATTCGCGCCCGCCGCTGCGCGCGGCTTGGCCGGCCGCGGGCCCGCGGCCGGCGTGCCGGCGGCCGGTTTCGGTCGCGCCGGCTTGGCTGCCGCGGCGGGCGGTGCGGCGCGCACCGGCTTGCGGGCGACGAGGCTGCCCGAACGGACAGGTGCGCGGCTCGGCGATGCCGGCCGCGGATTCTTGACGGTCAATTTGGTGCGCATAAACGCTGGAGTTCGTTCAGACTGCGATCGCGCGCAGCAATTCGGTTTCCACCTGGATCTGCAGCCGGTTGTCGGACAGGCCGGCACCGTCGAGCAGGAAGACGTCCTCGACGCGTTCGCCGAGCGTATTGATCCGCGCCGCATGGACGCCGACCCGGTGCTCGGCCAGCACGCGCGCGATCGAATAGAGAAGGCCCGGCCGGTCGTTGGCGGACACGGACAGGATGTAGTACTGGCCGCGCTCGTCGGCCCGCAGGTCGACGCGCGGCGTGATCGGGAACGTGCGCGAGAGCCGCGACAGCCGGCCCTTCGACGGTTCCGGCAGCGGCATGGCCTCGGTCAGCCGCGACGCGAGCTGCTGCTCGACGAGATTCGCGATGTCGCGATAGCGGACGTCGCCTTCGGGCCGCGTGACGATGAAGTTGTCGAGCGCGTAGCCGTGCCGCGTCGTGCTGACGCGCGCGTCGAGCACCGACAGCCCGTTGCGGTCGAAATACGCGCAGATGCCGGCGAACAGGTCGGGGCGGTCCTTCACGTAGACGAGCACCTGCAGCGCATCGCCGACCGGCGACGGCCGCGCGCGGACGATCGCCGTCTCGGCGTTCACGTGGCGGTACAGCACGCGCGTCTGCCACGCGATGTCGGCGGCGTCGTGGCGCAGGAAGAAGCCGACGTCGAGCTGATCCCACAGCGCGCGGTGCGCGTCGTCGGGCACGGTCTCGAGGCGCAGCAGTGCAAGCGCCTCTTCCTGGCGCGACTTCAGTTCCGAATGCGCGTCGGGTTTCGCGCCGCCGAGCACCGCGAGCGTGATCCGGTACAGATCCTCGAGCAGCTTGCCCTTCCACGCGTTCCACACTTTCGGGCTCGTGCCGCGGATGTCGGCGACGGTCAGCAGATACAGCGCCGTGAGCCGGCGCTCGTTGCCGACCAGCTCGGCGAAGCGCCGGATCACGTCGGGATCGCTCGTGTCCTGCTTCTGCGCGACCTGGCTCATGGTCAGATGGTGCTGGACGAGCCAGACGATCAGCGCCGCATCGTCGCCGGCAATGCCGTGCTCGCGGCAAAAGCGCCGCGCATCGGCCATCCCGAGCGTCGAATGGTCGCCGCCGCGGCCTTTCGCGATGTCGTGAAACAGCGCGGCGACGTACAGCACCCACGGACGTTCGAAATTGCCGATCAGCTGGCTGCAGAACGGATATTCGTGCGCATGCTCGGCCACCGCGAAGCGGCGGATGTTGCGCAGCACCATCAGGATGTGCTGATCGACCGTGTAGACGTGGTAGAGGTCGTGCTGCATCTGGCCGACGATGCGGCGGAAATTCAACAGATAGCGGCCGAGCACGCTCGTCTGGTTCATCAGCCGGAACGCGTGCGTGATGCCTTCGGGCTGCTGCAGGATCTGCAGGAACGTGCGGCGGTTCTGCGGGTCGCGCCGCCACGCGTTGTTCATGATCTCGCGCGAGTTGTACAGCGCGCGCAGCGTGCGTGCGGACAGCCCCTTCACGCCGCGCGTCGTCTCGTACAGCAGGAACGCTTCGAGGATCGCGTCGGGATGGCGCTCGAACACGCCGTCATCGACGATTTCGAGCATCCCCTGTTTCTCGACGAAACGATCGGGCGAGAGCACGCGCGTGATGCCGCTCGTCGCGGGGAACAACTGCGCCTCGATGTTCTGGATCAGGATCGTCGCAAGCTGCGTGACGGCTTTCGCGGCCCAGTAGTAGCGGCGCATCAGCTGCTCGCTCGCACGCTTGGCGGGCGTCGGCCGGTAGCCGAAGCTTTCGGCCGCCTGCGTCTGCAGGTCGAACACGAGCATGTCCTGGCGGCGGCCCGCGATCACGTGCAGCCGCGCGCGCAGCGTCTTCAGGAACGCTTCGTTGCGCCGCAGCTCGCGCGCCTCGCGATCGGTGATGAGCCCGCGCGTGTCGAGTTCGCGCCAGCTGCTGCCGAAGCCGGCCGCGCGCGCGATCCACAGGATCGTCTGCAGGTCGCGCAGCCCGCCGGGGCTTTCCTTCACGTTCGGCTCGAGGCTGTACGGCGTGTCCTGGAATTTCGCGTGGCGCTGCCGCATTTCGAGCACCTTCGCGGTGAAGAACGCGCGTGCGTCGAGCGCCTCGTGATAGCGGACCGTGAAGCGCTCGAACAGCGCGGTGCTGCCCACGATGCGGCGCGCCTCGAGCAGCGACGTCTGCACGGTCACGTCCTGCGACGCTTCCTCGATGCACTGCGCGACCGTACGCACGCTGCTGCCGATCTCGAGCCCGAGATCCCATGCCATGCCGATGAAGCGCTCGATGCGCGCGTCGAGCGCTTCGTCGTGCGTATCGGGCAGCAGCACGAGGATGTCGACGTCAGAATGCGGCGCGAGCTCGCCGCGGCCGTAGCCGCCGACGGCCACGAGCGCGAGCGTCGCGGGCAGCCCGCAGTCGTCCCAGACGCGCTTGAGCGCGTCGTCGGTGAGCTTCGACAGCGCGTACATCAGCGACGCGACGTTGGTCGCGCCGCGAAAGCGCTCGAGGAGCTCGGCCTTGGCGGCCTTGAATGCGGCGCGCTGCGACAGCGCTGCGGGGGCGGGGGCGGCGTGAGCGCTCATGAGCGGCCGTTCGGACGAGGGTGGGGCGGGGGACCGGGACGCGGCGCTCAGACCGCGGCGGCCGGCTGCGCGAACACCGGGCGCGCGGGCGTGCCGGCCGACACGGTCAGCACTTCGTAGCCGGTTTCGGTGACGAGCACCGTGTGCTCCCACTGTGCGGAGAGGCTGCGATCGCGCGTCTTGACCGTCCACTGGTCGGGCATCGTGCGAATGTCGCGCTTGCCGGCGTTGATCATCGGCTCGATCGTGAAGATCATGCCCGGCTTCAGCTCGATGCCGGTGCCCGGCCGGCCGTAGTGCACGACCTGCGGCTCCTCGTGGAACACCGTGCCGATGCCGTGCCCGCAGTATTCGCGCACGACGCTGTAGCCTTGCGCTTCCGCGTGCTTCTGAATCGCATGGCCGATGTCGCCGAGATGCGCGCCGGGCTTGACCTGGTCGATGCCGAGCCACATGCACTCGTAGGTAGTCTGCACGAGGCGCTTCGCGAGGATCGAGCCCTCGCCGACGATGAACATCCGGCTCGTGTCGCCGAAATAGCCGTTCTTGATCACGGTGATGTCGATGTTCAGCGCGTCGCCGTTCTTGAGCGCCTTCTCGCCGGGAATGCCGTGGCAGATCACGTCGTTGACCGAGATGCAGGTGGCCTTCGGGTACGGCGGATAGCCGGGCGGCTGATAGTTCAGCGGCGCGGGGATCGTGCCTTGCTCGTTGACCATGTATTCGTGGCAGAGGCGGTCGAGTTCGGCGGTCGTGATCCCTGCGACGACGTGCGGCGTGATGAAATCGAGCACTTCGCTCGCCAGACGGCAGGCGATGCGCATCTGGGCGATGTCGTGTTCGTTTTTGAGCGTAATAGCCATCGAGGTGAGCCTGGAATGCGGTGAATTGACGGATTATCGCACCTTATGGCGGCCGTCGCAGCCCCTTGCGGCCGCGCGGATGCGGGTTTTCGCGGATTGCCCGGCCGCGCGCCGCGCGGCAGCCGGAAGTGGTGCGCGACTTGAGAGCCGACAAATCGGCGTGCTATACTCTCTGGCTAAGTCGACATCCAAATGCCGGATTTCCCGATCATCGGGGAGCGGCATCGCGGTGGAAGGCTTGCGGCACGCGCGCCTTCGCACGTGCCGAATCGCAAGCCGGCGCAACCAGGGTGCCGGCCGCGCGGAGCAGGCGACCTTTCGGGGCGCGTTCGCGCGGCGGGTACGGCAGCCGGCTTAAGACCCAACCCTCGTGGAGAATTTACATGGCAGTCACGATGCGCCAAATGCTGGAAGCGGGTGTCCACTTCGGTCACCAGACGCGCTTCTGGAACCCGAAGATGGCTCCGTTCATTTTCGGTCACCGCAACAAGATTCACATCATCAACCTCGAAAAGACGCTGCCGATGTACAACGACGCACTGAAGTACGTGCGTCAGCTGGCAGCGAACCGCGGCACGATCCTGTTCGTCGGCACGAAGCGCCAGTCGCGCGACACGATCGCGCAGGAAGCGCAGCGCGCGGGCATGCCGTTCGTGAACGCACGCTGGCTCGGCGGCATGCTGACCAACTTCAAGACGCTGAAGGTGTCGATCAAGCGCCTGAAGGACATGGAAGCGGCAGTCGAGGCGGGCGAGCTCGAGAAGATGAGCAAGAAGGAAGCGCTGCTGTTCGAACGTGAAATCGCGAAGCTGCAGAAGTCGATCGGCGGCGTGAAGGACATGGGCGGCATTCCGGACGCGATCTTCGTCGTCGACGTCGGCTACCACAAGATCGCCGTCACCGAAGCGAACAAGCTCGGCGTGCCGGTCATCGCCGTGGTCGACACGAACCACTCGCCGGAAGGTGTGGACTACGTGATCCCGGGCAACGACGACTCGAGCAAGGCAGTCGCGCTGTACGCGCAAGGCGTGGCCGACGCGATCCTCGAAGGCCGTGCGAACGCGGTCAACGAAGTGGTCCAGGCGGTGCGCGGCGACGACGAATACGTCGAGGAGAACGCGTAACCGGCCCCGAGCCGGCGCAAAAAGGGGGCTCTCAACAGGCCCCCTTTTTTTAAGCTTGTGCGCCGGACCTGATCGCGCCGTCGCGGCGCGGGTCCGGAAACGAATCTCGGCCGTTCGCGTCCAAGCGGGCGGCGTTGTGAATACAGACTCAAGGAGCGAATGATGGCGGCAATTACCGCAAGCATGGTGGCAGAACTGCGCGCAAAGACCGACGCACCGATGATGGAGTGCAAGAAGGCGCTGACCGAAGCCGACGGCGACATGGCCAAGGCTGAAGAGCTGCTGCGCGTGAAGCTCGGCAACAAGGCGAGCAAGGCGGCATCGCGCGTGACGGCCGAAGGCGTCGTCGCATCGTTCGTCGGCGGCAATGCCGGCGCGCTCGTCGAGCTGAACTGCGAAACCGACTTCGTCGCGAAGAACGACGATTTCAACGCGTTCGCGAAGCAAGTCGCGGAACTCGTCGCGACGAAGAACCCCGCCGACGTCGCTGCGCTGTCGGCACTGCCGCTCGACGGCAAGACGGTCGATGAAGTGCGCCTCGCGCTCGTCGGCAAGATCGGCGAAAACATCTCGATCCGCCGCTTCGTCCGTTTCGAGACGGCGAACAAGCTGGCGACCTACCTGCACGGCAGCCGCATCGGCGTGATGGTCGAATACACGGGCGCGGACGAGCAGGTCGGCAAGGACGTCGCGATGCACGTCGCGGCGATGAAGCCGGTTTCGCTGTCGGCCGACGAAGTGCCGGCGGACCTGATCGAGAAGGAGCGTCGCGTCGCCGAGCAGAAGGCGGCCGAATCGGGCAAGCCGGCCGAGATCGTCGCGAAGATGGTCGACGGCAGCGTCCAGAAGTTCCTGAAGGAAGTGTCGCTGCTGAACCAGCCGTTCGTGAAGAACGACAAGCAGACGATCGAGCAGATGCTGAAGGCCGCGAATGCCGCAGTGCAGAAGTTCGCGCTGTTCGTCGTCGGCGAAGGCATCGAAAAGCGCCAGGACGATTTCGCCGCCGAAGTGGCCGCGCAAGTCGCAGCAGCAAAGCAGCAGTAAGCCATTGCAGTATCCGCGGCGGGCGTCCGTTCCGCCGCGGCCGGCGGCGCTGCCGGCGGCCGGGGAGCCCGGTCCGGCCGGCGGCGCTTGCCCGAATCAGTATTTCGCCCCTACAGTTCGTGGTTGTCATCCTCTCGTCGCTCGGAAGCCCCTATGTCCAATGCCTATAAACGCGTCCTCCTCAAACTCTCCGGCGAAGCGCTGATGGGCGACGATGCCTTCGGCATCAATCGCGCGACGATCGAACGGATGGTGGCCGATATCGCCGAAGTCGTGCGTCTGGGCACGCAGCTCGCGGTCGTGATCGGCGGCGGTAACATTTTCCGTGGCGTCGCGGGCGGCGCGGCGGGCATGGACCGCGCGACGGCCGACTACATGGGGATGCTCGCGACGATGATGAACGCGCTGGCGCTGCAGGATGCGATGCGTCACGCAGGCATCGAGGCGCGCGTGCAGTCGGCGCTGCGCATGGACCAGGTCGTCGAGCCGTACATCCGGCCGCGCGCGATCCGCCAGCTCGAGGAAGGCCGCGTCGTGATCTTCGCGGCCGGCACCGGCAACCCGTTCTTCACGACGGACACCGCCGCCGCGCTGCGCGGCTCGGAAGTGGGCGCCGAGGTCGTGCTGAAGGCGACCAAGGTCGATGGCGTATATTCTGCCGATCCGAAGAAGGATCCGTCGGCCACGCGCTATACGACGATCAGCTTCGACGAGGCGATCAGCCGCAACCTGCAGGTGATGGACGCGACCGCGTTTGCGCTGTGCCGCGACCAGAAGCTGCCGATTCGCGTGTTTTCGATCAACAAGCCGGGCGCGCTCAAGCGCATCGTGCTGGGCGAGGACGAGGGTACGCTCGTCCACGTGTAAACTCCCGCGGATGCGGGCAAGCGGCGTGGGCAACCGGCTGCGGCGCGCGCTGCGCGCGCCGGGCGGCCCGCGTTCTTTGAAGGTTTGAAGGTTCGGAGGTTGAAATGAGTGTCGCTGATATCAAGAAGGGCGTCGAGCAGAAGATGCAGCGCTCGATCGAAGCGTTCAAGAACGATCTGGCGAAGATCCGCACGGGCCGCGCGCACACCGGTCTGCTCGATCACGTGCAGGTCGACTACTACGGATCGATGGTGCCGATTTCGCAGGTCGCGAACCTGACGCTCGTCGATGCGCGTACGATCGGCGTGCAGCCGTGGGAAAAGAACATGGTCGCGAAGGTCGAGAAGGCGATCCGCGAAGCCGATCTGGGCCTGAACCCGGCGACGGCCGGCGACCTGATCCGCGTGCCGATGCCGCCGCTGACCGAAGAGCGCCGCCGCGAGCTGACCAAGGTCGTAAAGGGCGAAGGCGAGACCGCGAAGGTCGCGATCCGCAACCTGCGCCGCGACGCGAACGAAGCGCTGAAGAAGCTCGTGAAGGACAAGGAAATCTCGGAAGACGACGAGCGCCGTGCCGGCGACGACGTGCAGAAGCTCACCGACAAGCACGTCGCCGAAATCGACAAGCTCGTGCAGACCAAGGAAGCCGAGATCATGACGGTCTGACGACCGTCGTCGCGCGCCGCCTCCTTCCCGCATCCCTGTCTCAACGGCCATGACCTATACCAGCTCTACCGTTCGCGTGCCTGACGTCGGCGTCGTGCCGCGTCATATCGCGATCATCATGGACGGCAACGGCCGTTGGGCGACCGAACGCCGCTTGCCGCGCGTCGCCGGGCATACGCGCGGCGTCGACGCCGTGCGGGCCGTGGTCGAAGGCTGCGCGCGCGCGGGCGTCGAATATCTGACGCTGTTCGCGTTCAGCTCGGAAAACTGGCGGCGCCCGTCCGACGAAGTGTCGTTCCTGATGCGGCTGTTCATCACGGCGCTCGAGCGCGAGATCGGCAAGCTGCATGCGAACGGCATCCGGCTGCGCGTGGTCGGCGATCTCGAGCGCTTCGAGCCGCGCATCCGCGAACTGATCCGCCGCGCCGAGACCAAGACGGCGCGCAACACGCGTCTCACGCTGACGATCGCCGCGAACTACGGCGGCCGTTGGGACATCCTGCAGGCGACGAAGAAGCTCGTCGAGCAGGCCGCGCGCGAGGGCCGCGAGGTCGAAGTGACCGAAGAGTCCTTTGCGCCGCACCTGGCGATGGCGTACGCGCCGGAGCCCGATCTGTTCATCCGCACGGGCGGCGAGCAGCGCGTCAGCAACTTCCTGCTGTGGCAGCTCGCCTACGCCGAGTTCTATTTCACGAACAAATACTGGCCGGATTTCGACGGCGCGGCGCTTGCCGAAGCGCTCGCGTCGTATACCGAGCGCGAGCGCCGCTTCGGCCGCACCAGCGCGCAGCTCGAGCCGCAGTCGCAGAACGCCGACTCCCTTTCATGCTGAAAACCCGTGTGATCACGGCGATCGCGATGCTGGCAGTGCTGCTGCCGGTGACGCTGTACGCGCCGCTTGCCGCGTTCGGCGCGCTGATCGCCGTCGTGCTGGTGTTCGCCGCATGGGAATGGGCGCGCCTGCTGAAGCTGCCCGGTGCCGGGCCGGTCGTCTATGCGGTGGTCGCGGCGCTGGCGCTCGCGGCGACCGCGCCGCTCGGCATCGATGCCGACGCATCCCGTCCCCTTTTTGCCGCCGCCGGCGTGTTCTGGCTGCTGGCCGGTCCGTTCGCGCTGCGCCGCAAGCCCGAGCTCGCCGGCCGCGTGTGGCGGCCGTTTCTGCTTGCGGCCGGCCTCGTGATTTTCGCCGCGTGCTGGCATGCGCTCGTCGCGGCGCGTGCGCAGGGCGTGCCGTTCGTGCTCTCGCTGCTGCTGGTGGTGTGGCTCGCCGATATCGGCGCATATTTCGCGGGCAAGGCCTTCGGAAAGCGTAAACTGGCCGTCACGATCAGCCCCGGCAAGAGCTGGGAAGGGGCGGTGGGCGGCTGGCTCGCGGTGATGGTCGTATCGGGCATCGCGATGGCTGCGCACCGGTTCGAGCCGACCCTGTTTTCCGCGTATGCAATGCGCTACGGCATGGCCGGCGCGTGGGCCGCGCTGACGCTGCTGGTCGTGTACAGCGTGATCGGCGACCTGTTCGAATCGCTGCTCAAGCGTCAGGCCGGCGTCAAGGATTCGAGCGGACTGCTGCCGGGGCACGGCGGCGTGCTCGACCGCGTCGACGCGCTGCTGCCCGTGCTGCCGCTCGCGATGCTGCTGCTTGGTTAAACCATTATTTCTGTTATGCAAAAACGTCTGACACTGCTCGGTTCCACGGGCTCGATCGGAGACAGCACGCTCGACGTCGTCGCGCGCCACCCCGAGCGTTTCTCGGTCTACGCGCTGACTGCGCACCGCAACGGCGACAAGCTCGTCGAACAGTGCCTGCGCTTCGCGCCCGAAGTCGCGGTGGTCGGCGACGCGGCGACCGCCGCGCACGTCGAGGCGCGGCTGCGCGCGGCGGGCAGCCGGACGACCGTGCTGTACGGGCCGCAGGCGCTCGTCGACGTGTCGAAGAGCGACGGCTGCGACACGGTCGTCGCGGCGATCGTCGGCGCGGCCGGTCTCGCGCCGAGCCTCGCGGCCGCGCGCGCCGGCAAGCGGATCCTGCTCGCGAACAAGGAATCGCTGGTGATGTCGGGCGCGATCTTCATGGACGCGGTGCGCGATCACGGCGCGATCCTGCTGCCGGTCGACAGCGAGCACAACGCGATCTTCCAGTGCATGCCGCGCGACGCGGCCGAGCACGGCGGGATCGCGAAGATCATCCTGACCGCGTCGGGCGGCCCGTTCCGCACGCGCGAGCCGGCGACGCTCGTCGACGTGACGCCGGACGAGGCCTGCAAGCACCCGAACTGGGTGATGGGCCGCAAGATTTCGGTCGATTCGGCGACGATGATGAACAAGGGCCTCGAGGTGATCGAGGCGCACTGGATCTTCGGCCTGCCGGGCGACCGGATCGACGTGCTGATCCATCCGCAGAGCGTGATCCATTCGCTCGTGTCGTATCGCGACGGTTCGGTGCTCGCGCAACTGGGCAATCCCGACATGCGCACGCCGATCGCGCATGCGCTCGCGTTTCCGGAGCGCGTCGACGCCGGCGTCGAACAGCTGGACCTCGCGCAGATCGCGCAGCTGTCGTTCGAGAAGCCCGACTATGCGCGCTTCCCGTGTCTCGCGCTCGCGCTGAAGGCGCTCGCGGAAGGCGGTATCGCGAGCGCCGCGTTGAACGCGGCGAACGAAGTTGCGGTCGAAGCGTTTCTCGAGCGCCGGATCGGCTTCATGGCGATCGCGGCGACGGTCGAAGCGGTGCTCGACGCGCTGCCGAACCGCGCGCCCGACGGGCTCGACGACGTCCTCGCGGCCGATGCCGAAGCGCGCCGCCTCGCCGCCGAGATCATTGCGAAAGCGCCTGCGCGACGCGTGGAGCGCACTGTCTGAATGAGGTGCTCATGAACGTGCTGGTCGAACTGATCGCGTTTGCGGTGGCGATCGGGGTGCTGGTCGTCGTGCATGAGTACGGTCATTACCGCGTCGCGCGCTGGTGCGGCGTGAAGGTGCTGCGGTTCTCGATCGGCTTCGGCCAGCCCGTCGCACGCTGGGTCAGCCGCCGCACGGGCACCGAATGGACGCTGTCCGCGCTGCCGCTCGGCGGCTACGTGAAGATGCTCGACGAGCGCGAGCCGGGGCCCGGCGTGAAGCCGGAAGAGCTCGGCCAGGCGTTCAACCGGCAGTCGGTCGGCAAGCGCATCGCGATCGTCGCGGCCGGTCCCATTGCCAACTTCCTGTTGGCGATCGTCCTGTTCTCCGCGGTTTTCGCCACCGGCGTGACCGAGCCGGCCGCGATCCTCGCGCCGCCGGCCGCGGGCACCGTGGCCGCGCGCGCCGGCTTCGACGGCAACGAGACGATCGTGTCGATGCGCGATGTGCAGGGCGGCGAGCCGGAGCCCGTGCGCTCGTGGTCGGACCTGCGCTGGAAGCTGCTGTCGGCCGCGTTCGATCGCCGCGAGGTCGTGCTCGCCGCACGCGACGGCGACGCGACGTTCGATTTCCGCGTCGACCTGCGTCACGTTCCCGAAAGCGAGCTCGACGACGATTTCATGATGCATCTCGGCTTCGAGACCGGCGGCGGCACCTTGTCGATTGCGTCGGTGCAGCGCGGCAGTGCGGCGCAGCAGGCGGGGCTGAAGGCCGGCGACAAGCTGCTCGCGATCGACGGCGCGCCGATCGGCGGCGCCGCGCGGTTCATCGATGCAGTGAAGCACGATGCGGGCAAGACGGTCGCGCTGCAGATCGAGCGCAACGGCGCCGTGCAGACCGTGTCGATCGTGCCGCAGCCGCAGCGCGACGAAGAAACCGGGCAGCAGATCGGCCGCATCGGCGCGGCGCTGTCGATGCACACGCCGAGCGTCGACGTGCGCTACGGGCCGATCGAAAGCGTGCGGCTCGGCGCGCACCGCACGTGGGACATCGCCGTGTATTCGCTGCGCATGTTCGGGCGGATGATCGTCGGCGACGCGTCGCTGAAGAACCTGTCGGGCCCGGTGACGATCGCCGACTACGCGGGCAAGAGCGCGCGGCTCGGCCCGTCGGCGTTCCTGTCGTTCCTCGCCCTTGTCAGCATTAGCCTCGGGGTGCTGAACTTGTTGCCGATTCCCGTTTTGGACGGGGGGCATCTGTTATATTATCTGGTTGAAGCCGCGACCGGGAAAGCCGTTTCGGAGCGCTGGCAACTGATTCTACAAAGAGCCGGGCTGATCTGCATCGTCGCACTGTCGGCGATCGCGCTGTTCAACGACCTGGCTCGGTTAATCCATTTCTGAAGCATCAGGCGGCCGCCGCAACGCAGCCGCCTGATTTGATGCAGCTACATATTGGGGATGCATGTTGTTCAAACCTCATCGCTTTGTACCTAAGACAGTTGCAGCGGCCGCGCTCGCCGCGCACGGCTTCGCGGCCCACGCAGCGGCACCGTTCGTGGTGCAAGACATCAAGATCGAGGGGCTGCAGCGCGTCGAACCGGGTTCCGTATTCGCATATCTGCCGATCAAGCAAGGCGACACGTTCACCGACGACAAGGCATCCGAAGCAATCCGCGCGCTCTACGCGACGGGCTTTTTCAACGACGTTCGCATCGCCACGCAGGGCAACGTCGTGATCGTGCAGGTGCAGGAGCGTCCGGCCATCGCGTCGATCGACTTCACCGGCACGAAGGAATTCGACAAGGACAACCTCACCAAGGCGCTGCGCGCAGTCGGTCTCGCCGACGGCCGCTACTACGACAAGGCGCTCGTCGACAAGGCCGAGCAGGAGCTCAAGCGCCAGTATCTGACGCGCGGCTTCTACGCGGCCGAAGTGAAGACGACGGTCACGCCGGTCGACGCGAACCGCGTGTCGATCCTGTTCGCGGTCGCCGAAGGGCCGAGCGCGAAGATCCGCCAGATCAACTTCATCGGCAACAAGGCGTTCAGCACGAGCACGCTGCGCGACGAGATGCAGCTGTCGACGCCGAACTGGTTCTCGTGGTACACGAAGAACGACCTGTACTCGAAGGAAAAGCTCACCGGCGACCTCGAAGCCGTGCGCTCGTACTACCTGAACCGCGGCTATCTCGAGTTCAACATCGAGTCGACGCAGGTGTCGATCTCGCCGGACAAGAAGGACATGTACCTGACGGTCACGCTGCACGAAGGCGAGCCGTACACGGTGTCGGGCATCAAGCTGTCGGGCAACCTGCTCGATCGCGAAGCCGAACTGAACAAGCTGATCAAGATCAAGCCGGGCGATCGTTTCTCGGCCGAGAAGCTGCAGCAGACGACGAAGGCGATCGTCGACAAGCTCGGCGAATACGGCTATGCGTTCGCGACCGTCAACGCACAGCCGGACATCGATCAGGCGAACCACAAGGTGAACCTGAACCTCGTCGTCGATCCGAGCCGCCGCGTGTACGTGCGCCGCATCAACGTGGTCGGCAACACGCGCACGCGCGACGAAGTCGTGCGTCGCGAAATGCGTCAGCTCGAAAGCTCGTGGTTCGATTCGAATCGCCTCGCGCTGTCGAAGGATCGCGTGAACCGTCTCGGCTACTTCACGAACGTCGACGTGACGACCGTGCCGGTCGAAGGCACGAACGACCAGGTCGACGTGAACGTGAAGGTCGACGAAAAGCCGACCGGCGCGATCACGCTGGGTGCCGGCTTCTCGTCGACGGACAAGGTCGTGCTGTCGGCCGGCGTGTCGCAGGACAACGTGTTCGGCTCGGGCACGAGCCTCGCGGTCAACGTGAACACCGCGAAGAGCTACCGTACGCTGACGGTCACGCAGGTCGATCCGTACTTCACGGTCGACGGGATCAAGCGGATCACCGACGTCTACTACCGCACGTACCAGCCGCTCTACTATTCGACGAACTCGAGCTTCCGGATCATCAGCGCCGGCGGCAACCTGAAGTTCGGCATTCCGTTCTCGGAAGTCGATACCGTGTACTTCGGCGCGGGCTTCGAGCAGAACCGCCTCGACATCGATTCGAACACGCCGCAGAGCTACCAGGATTACGTGAACCAGTTCGGCCGCGTGTCGAACACGGTGCCGCTGACGGTCGCGTGGTCGCGCGACGCGCGCGACAGCGCGCTGATCCCGAGCCGCGGCTACTTCACGCAGGCGAACATCGAATACGGCGTGCCGGTCGGCAAGATCCAGTACTACAAGGCGGACTTGCAGGCGCAGTACTACTATTCGTTCTCGCGCGGCTTCATCCTCGGGCTGAACCTGCAGGGCGGCTACGGTAACGGTATCGGCAACCCGTACCCGATCTTCAAGAACTACTACGCGGGCGGTATCGGCTCCGTGCGCGGCTACGAGCCGAGCTCGCTGGGCCCGCGCGACTCGAAGACGAACGACCCGATCGGCGGCTCGAAGATGGTCGTCGGCAACATCGAGCTGACGTTCCCGCTGCCGGGCACCGGCTACGACCGCACGCTGCGCGTGTTCACGTTCCTCGACGGCGGTAACGTGTGGGGCAACGCGCCGGGCGGCACGAGTACCGGCGCGAACGGCCTGCGCTACGGCTACGGTATCGGTCTCGCGTGGATCTCGCCGATCGGCCCGCTGAAGCTGAGCCTCGGCTTCCCGCTGCAGAAACACGAAGGCGACCAGTACCAGAAATTCCAGTTCCAGATCGGGACGGCGTTCTGATGGAACGCATGACAACAGCAACGAGAGGGTAATTTTGCTAACCGGTAAGTTTTCGAAACGAGTGATGTGCGCGTTGACCGTTGCGCTGGCGCTGGGCGCCGCGACGGCGCACGCACAGGACGTCGCCCGCATTGCGGCGGTCAATTCGGATCGGATCCTGCGCGAGTCGGCGCCCGCCAAGGCGGCGCAGACGAAGCTCGAAGCCGAGTTCGCGAAGCGCGACAAGGATCTGCAGGACATGGCGGCACGTCTGAAGTCGCTGTCCGACTCGCTCGACAGGAACGGCGCGTCGCTGTCGGCGGCCGATCGCGCGCAGAAGCAGCGCGATCTCGCCCAGCTCGACACCGACTTCCAGCGCAAGCAGCGCGAGTTCCGCGAAGACCTGAACCAGCGTCGCAACGAGGAGCTGGCCGCGGTGCTGGACAAGGCGAACAAGGTGATCAAGCAGATCGCCGAGCAGCAGAATTACGATCTGATCGTGCAGGAAGCCGTGTACGTCAGCCCGCGCATCGACATCACCGACAAGGTGCTCAAGGCACTCGCGTCCGGCTCGACGAACTGACGGAGCAGACGACGAATGGCATTGACGCTTGAGGAACTCGTAAAGCGGTTCGGCGGCGAGATCGCCGGCGACGCGCAATGCAAGGTCGCCAGCCTCGCGCCGCTCGACCAGGCCGGCCCCGGGCAGCTCGCGTTCCTCGCGAATCCGAAATACCTGTCGCAGGTCGAGACGACCGGCGCCGGCGCGGTGCTGATCGCGCCGAAGGATCTGAAAAAGCTGGGCGCGGCCGCGAGCGGCCGCAATTTCATTGTGACGCCGAATCCGTACGCGTATTTCGCGCGCGTCGCGCAGATGTTCATCGATCTCGCCGCGCCGCCGCGCGCGGCCGGCGTGCATCCGAGCGCGACGATCGATCCGGCCGCGCGCGTCGCCGACAGCGCGGTGATCGGCCCGCACGTGACGATCGAGGCGGGCGCCGTGATCGAAGATGGCGTGCAGCTCGACGCGAACGTGTTCGTCGGCCGCGGCACGACGATCGGCGCAGGCTCGCATCTGTACCCGAACGTCGCCGTCTATCACGGCTGCAAGATCGGTCCGCGTGCGATCGTGCACGCGGGCGCGGTGATCGGCTCCGACGGTTTCGGCTTCGCGCCGGACTTCGTCGGCGAAGGCGAGGCGCGCACGGGCACCTGGGTCAAGATTCCGCAGGTCGGCGGCGTGTCGATCGGCCCGGACGTCGAGATCGGCGCGAACACGACGATCGATCGCGGCGCGATGGCGGATACCGTCATCGAGGAATGCGTGAAGATCGACAACCAGGTCCAGATCGGCCACAACTGCCGGATCGGCGCGTATACGGTGATCGCAGGCTGCGCGGGCATCGCGGGCAGCACGACGATCGGGCGCCACTGCATGATCGGCGGCGCGGTCGGGATTGCCGGCCACGTGACGCTCGGCGACTACGTGATCGTCACCGCGAAATCGGGCGTGTCGAAGTCGCTGCCGAAGGCCGGCATCTATACGAGCGCGTTCCCGGCCGTCGATCACGGCGAATGGAATCGCAGCGCGGCGCTCGTGCGCAACCTCGACAAACTGCGCGATCGCATCAAGGCGCTCGAAACCGCGCTCGCCGCGCAGCGCGGCGACACGGACGCCTGACGCGCGATGCGACCGATGAACCGGGCACGGCCAGCGCATCCGGCCCGGTTCGCCAGACAGGGCCGCGTCGCGGCCCGTTTCAGCTTTTGCTTCACCACCGCGCAGCCTCTGCGTGAGACGAACCATCATGAGCACTGAAAAAATCAATCTCGACATCCACAAGATCCTCACGCTGCTGCCGCATCGCTATCCGATTCTGCTCGTCGACCGCGTGCTCGAACTCGAACCGCACAAAGGCATCAAAGCGCTGAAGAACGTGTCGATCAACGAGCCGTTCTTCCAGGGCCATTTCCCGAAGCGGCCGGTGATGCCGGGCGTGCTGATCCTCGAGGCGCTCGCGCAGGCCGCCGCACTGCTGACGTTCTCCGAAGAGCAGCCGAAGGATCCGGAGAACACGCTGTACTACTTCGTCGGCATCGACGGCGCGCGCTTCAAGCGTGTCGTCGAACCGGGCGACCAGCTGATCCTGAACGTGATGTTCGAACGCTACATCCGCGGGATCTGGAAGTTCAAGGCAGTCGCCGAAGTGGACGGGAAGGTTGCGGCGGAAGCCGAGCTGATGTGCACGGTCAAGACGGCCGACGCGGCGCCCTGAGCGGCGCGGTACGCATCCGCAACGTAACGCGACACATCATTTCGAGAGGCAACGGCGCATGACCAGGATTCATCCCACCGCGATCGTCGAACCGGGCGCGCAGATCGACGAGTCGGTCGAAATCGGCCCGTACGCGATCATCGGCCCGCACGTCACGATCGGCGCGCGCACGACGATCGGTTCGCACAGCGTGATCGAAGGTCACACGACGATCGGCGAGGACAACCGCATCGGCCATTACGCGTCGGTCGGCGGCCGTCCGCAGGACATGAAGTACAAGGACGAGCCGACGAAGCTCGTGATCGGCAACCGCAACACGATCCGCGAATTCACGACGATCCACACGGGCACCGTGCAGGACGCCGGCGTGACGACGCTCGGCGACGACAACTGGATCATGGCCTATGTGCATATCGGCCATGACTGCCGCGTCGGCAACCACGTGATCCTGTCGAGCAACGCGCAGATGGCGGGCCACGTCGAAATCGGCGACTGGGCGATCATCGGCGGGATGTCGGGCGTGCACCAGTTCGTGCGCATCGGCGCGCACGCGATGCTCGGCGGCGCGTCGGCGCTCGTGCAGGACGTGCCGCCGTTCGTGATCGCGGCCGGCAACAAGGCCGAGCCGCACGGCATCAACATCGAAGGGCTGCGCCGGCGCGGTTTCTCGCCGGACGCGATTTCGGCGCTGCGCAGCGCGTACCGGCTGTTGTACAAGAACGGCCTGTCGCTCGAGGAGGCGAAGACGCAGCTGCGCGAGCTCGCGCAGGCGGGCGGCGACGGCGATGCACCGGTCAATGCGCTCGTCGCGTTCATCGACGCGTCGCAGCGCGGCATCATCCGCTAAGCGATGCCGCTGCCGACCACTCAGCTCCGGCTCGCGATGGTGGCGGGCGAACCGTCCGGCGATCTGCTCGCGGCGTCGCTGCTCGGCGGATTGCGCGAGCGGCTGCCCGCGTCGACCCACTATTACGGGATCGGCGGCGCGCGGATGATCGCGCAGGGCTTCGACTCGCACTGGCAGATGGACAAGCTGACGGTGCGCGGCTATGTCGAGGCGCTCGGCCAGATCCCGGAGATCCTGCGCATCCGCGGCGAGTTGAAGCGCCAGCTGCTCGCGGAGCGGCCCGACGCGTTCATCGGCGTCGACGCGCCCGACTTCAACTTCAACGTCGAACAGGCGGCGCGCGACGCGGGCATTCCGTCGATCCACTTCGTCTGTCCGTCGATCTGGGCGTGGCGCGGCGGGCGGATCAAGAAGATCGCGAAGTCCGTCGACCACATGCTCTGCCTGTTCCCGTTCGAGCCGGCGATTCTCGACAAGGCGGGCGTCGCATCGACGTACGTCGGCCATCCGCTCGCCGACGAGATTCCGCTCGAGCCCGACACGCACGGCGCGCGCATCGCGCTCGGCCTGCCGGCCGACGGCCCCGTGATCGCGGTGCTGCCCGGCAGCCGCCGCTCGGAGATCGCGCTGATCGGCCCGACCTTCTTCGCGGCGATGGCGCTGATGCAGCAGCGCGAGCCGGGCCTGCGCTTCGTGATGCCGGCGGCGACGCCCGCGCTGCGCGAGTTGCTGCAGCCGCTCGTCGACGCGCATCCGCAGCTTGCGCTGACGATCACCGACGGCCGCTCGCAGGTCGCGATGACGGCCGCCGACGCGATTCTCGTGAAGAGCGGCACCGTCACGCTCGAAGCGGCGCTGCTGAAAAAGCCGATGGTGATCTCGTACAAGGTGCCCTGGCTGACGGGGCAGATCATGCGCCGGCAGGGCTATCTGCCGTACGTGGGGCTGCCGAACATTCTCGCCGGCCGCTTCGTCGTGCCCGAGCTGCTGCAGCATTTCGCGACGCCCGAGGCGCTCGCCGACGCGACGCTTACGCAGCTGCGCGACGACGCGAACCGCCGCACGCTGACCGAAGTGTTCACCGAGATGCACGTGTCGCTGCGGCAGAACACCGCCGCGAAGGCGGCCGAAGCCGTCGCGCGCGTGCTCGACCAGCGCAAGAGGCGCGCATGACGGCGGGCCGCATCACGTTCGCCGATATGCAGGCGGGCTTCGATTTCAACCGCCCGGACGAGATCGTCTGCGGCGTCGACGAAGCGGGGCGCGGGCCGCTTGCCGGGCCCGTCGTCGCGGCCGCGGTGATTCTCGATCCCGCCCGGCCGATCGATGGGCTCGACGATTCGAAGGTGTTGTCCGCGAAGAAGCGCGATGCGCTGTACGAGTTGATCGTGTCGAATGCGCGCGCGTATTGCGTCGCATCGGCGAGCGTCGACGAAATCGACTCGCTGAACATCCTGCATGCGACGATGCTCGCGATGAAGCGTGCGGTCGAAGGGCTGTCGGTCCTGCCGACGCTCGCACAGATCGACGGCAACCGCTGCCCCACGCTGTCCGTGCGCGCGGAGGCGATCGTCAGCGGCGATGCGCTCGTGCCGAGCATCTCGGCCGCATCGATTCTCGCGAAGGTCACGCGCGACCGCATGCTCGTCGATCTGCACGAACGTTTTCCCGTCTACGGTTTCAACGTGCACGCAGGCTACGGCACCCCGCAACATCTTGCCGCGCTGCGCGAGCACGGCCCGTGCGAAGCGCATCGGCGTTCGTTCGCGCCCGTGCGCGAAGCGCTCGATCTGATTCGATGAAAGCCATTACGTCAAGGGACAACCCGCTCTACAAGCGCCTGAAGGCGCTCGCGGGTTCGACACCCCATCAGCGCCGCAGCGGGCAGGCGCTGCTCGAAGGATTCCACCTCGCGAGCGCCTATCTCGATACGGGCGCGATACCCGAGCTGTGCGTCGCGACCGAAGGCGCGCTCGGCCATGCGGAAGCGCAGGCGATCGTCGCACGCATCGACGCGCAGCGCATCGTGACGCTGCCCGATGCGCTGTTCGGACAGCTGTCGAGCGTCGTCAACGGCGTCGGCTTCCTGCTGCTCGTCGATCGCCCCTCGCAGCCGCTGCCGGCGCGCGTCGCCCATACGTCGGTCGTGCTCGACGGCGTGCAGGACGCCGGCAACGTCGGCTCGATCCTGCGCAGTGCGGCGGCAGCCGGCGTGCGGCACGTGTTCTGCGCGCCCGGCACCGCGTATGCGTGGTCGTCGAAGGTGCTGCGTGCCGGCATGGGCGCGCATTTCCTGCTGTCGATCCACGAGGATGTCGCGCCCGAGGCGCTCGCGGCGCGGCTCGACGTGCCGGTCGCGCTGACCGATTCGCACGGCGCGCAGGCGATCTACGACTGCGACCTGTCGCAACCGGTCGCGTGGGTGTTCGGCAACGAAGGCGCGGGCGTGTCGGCGTTCTGGCGCGACATCGCCGCTCATCGCGTGACGATTCCGCAGCCGGGCGGCATGGAGTCGCTGAACGTCGCGGCAGCTGCCGCGGTATGTCTGTTCGAGCAGGTCCGGCAGCAGCGTCGCGCGTGATCTCGCGCGCAGATCGCCGCGTCAGGGCGAGAACGAAAAAAGGCCGCGTCGAACGCGGCCTTTTTGCTTCCGGCGGGACGATCCGCCGCGACGATCAATACGACTGCCGCTCGAGGCGGATTTCCTGCAGGATCGTCGTCGCGATTTCCTCGATCGACTTGTGCGTCGACGACAGCCACTTGATGCCTTCGCGCCGCATCATCGCTTCGGCCTCGTTGATCTCGTAGCGGCAGTTTTCGGGCGCCGCGTACTTGCTGCCGGGACGCCGCTCGTTGCGGATCTCCGACAGACGCTGCGGATCGATCGACAGCCCGAACAGCTTGTCGCGGTGCGGCGCCAGCGCCGACGGCAGTTTGCCGCGCTCGAAATCTTCCGGGATCAGCGGATAGTTCGCGGCCTTCACGCCGTACTGCATCGCGAGATAGAGGCTCGTCGGCGTCTTGCCGCTGCGCGACACGCCGACCAGGATCACGTCCGCTTCCGACAGGTTGCGGTTCGACTGGCCGTCGTCGTGCGCGAGCGAGAAGTTGATCGCCTCGATGCGCGTCTTGTATTCCTCGGTGTCCGCGTTCTGGTGGCCGCGGCCCATCGCGTGGCTCGACTTCAGCTGCAGTTCCTGCTCGAGCGGTTCGACGAAGCGCTGGAACATGTCGAGCACGAGCGCGTTCGAGCGCTTGACGATCTCGTTGGACTCGCTGTCGACGAGCGTCGTGAACACGATCGAGCGGCGGCCGTCGTGCACGGCGGCTTCGTTGATCTTCTCGACGGTCGCGTATGCCTTGTCGAGCGAATCGACGAACGGCACGCGCACGAGGCGGAACTTCTGGTCGAACTGGGAGAGGATCGAATGCGCGAAGGTTTCGGCAGTAATCCCCGTGCCGTCGGAGACGATGAAAACGGTAGGCAGCATGAATCTGGACGTCGAACGTGAAGGGCGGTTGCGCGGGCGGCTCGAGGCCGCCCTCCAGACGCAGTGACAAGGTCGTGCCACATCCTGCAGCCGGCACGGTAGAATAGCGGCAACCTGTTGGATAAGCAATTGCGGGGGCGGGGCGCGTACGATGCCCGAGGCTTGCCGCGAGCGATTCGAAACTCCCGGCAAGTTCGGCGATTCATCTGCAAAATTCGCCTTTCTGCCGGGATTTTTGTAATCGGGTCGGAAGCCTTCGCGTCGGCGATTGTTTATCTAACAGGTTGCGCAAGACGCGCGGCGCCTTTTTGCAAGCGCCCGCGTTCAAGCCCACTTGCGCGATCGAGCATTTTTTTCACACTTAGGGGCTTGTATGACTAACGCAGCAAACGTCGCAAAGGACCAGGCGTATGTAATTCCGTTCGAGCAGTTGCGGATGACCGATGTGGAGATCGTGGGCGGCAAGAATGCGTCGCTCGGCGAGATGATCAGCCAGCTTGCCGAGGCAGGCGTGCGCGTTCCCACCGGTTTCGCCACGACCGCGCTCGCATTCCGCGATTTCCTCAAGCACAACGACCTCACCGACCGCATCGCGAAGCGTCTCGAGTCGCTCGACATCGACGACGTGAAGGCGCTCGCCGAAGCCGGCGCCGAAATCCGCAAGTGGATCGTCGACGCGCCGCTGCAGCCGCGCCTCGAGCAGGAAATCCGCGCGCAGTTCGAAGTGCTGCAAAGCGGCTCGCCGGGCGAGCTGTCGTTCGCCGTGCGCTCGTCCGCCACGGCCGAAGATCTGCCCGACGCCTCGTTCGCCGGTCAGCAGGAGTCGTATCTGAACGTCGTCGGCATCGAGGACGTGCTCGACCGCATGAAGCATGTGTTCGCGTCGCTGTACAACGACCGCGCGATCTCGTATCGCGTGCACAAGGGCTTCACGCATGCCGAAGTCGCGCTGTCGGCCGGCGTGCAGCGCATGGTCCGTTCGGACGTCGGCGCGGCCGGCGTGATGTTCACGATCGACACCGAGTCGGGCTTCAAGGACGCCGTGTTCATCACGTCGAGCTACGGTCTCGGCGAAACGGTCGTGCAGGGCGCGGTGAACCCGGACGAGTTCTACGTGTTCAAGACCACGCTCGCGCAGGACAAGTACCCGATCATCCGCCGCTCGATCGGCTCGAAGCTGATCAAGATGGAATTCACGCAGCCGGGCGAGCCGGGCCGCGTGAAGACGGTCGACGTGCCGCACGAGCAGCGCAACCGCTACTCGATCACCGACGACGACGTGATCGAGCTCGCGAAGTACGCGGTCATCATCGAGAAGCACTACCAGCGTCCGATGGACATCGAGTGGGGCAAGGACGGCCGCGACGGCAAGATCTTCATCCTGCAGGCGCGTCCGGAGACGGTGAAGAGCCAGGCGAGCGGCAAGGCCGAGCAGCGCTTCAAGCTGAAGGGCCAGTCGCAGGTGCTCGCGACCGGCCGTGCAATCGGCCAGAAGATCGGTGCGGGCCCCGTGCGCGTGATCCAGGATCCGTCGGAAATGGAACGCGTGCAGCCGGGCGACGTGCTCGTCGCCGACATGACCGATCCGAACTGGGAGCCGGTGATGAAGCGCGCGTCGGCGATCGTCACGAACCGTGGCGGGCGCACCTGCCACGCGGCGATCATCGCGCGTGAGCTCGGCGTGCCGGCCGTGGTCGGCTGCGGCGACGCGACCGACGTGCTGAAGGACGGCGCGCTCGTCACCGTGTCGTGCGCGGAAGGCGACGAAGGCAAGATCTACGACGGGCTGCTCGAGACGGAAGTCACCGAAGTGCAGCGCGGCGAACTGCCGGAAATTCCGGTGAAGATCATGATGAACGTCGGCAATCCGCAGCTCGCGTTCGACTTCTCGCAGCTGCCGAACGCCGGCGTCGGCCTCGCGCGTCTCGAGTTCATCATCAACAACAACATCGGCGTGCACCCGAAGGCGATCCTCGAGTATCCGAACGTCGATCAGGATCTGAAGAAGGCCGTCGAGAGCGTCGCGCGTGGTCATGCGTCGCCGCGTGCGTTCTACGTCGACAAGCTGACCGAAGGCGTCGCGACGATTGCCGCGGCGTTCTATCCGAAGCCCGTGATCGTGCGTCTGTCCGACTTCAAGTCGAACGAGTACAAGAAGCTGATCGGCGGTTCGCGCTACGAGCCGGACGAGGAAAACCCGATGCTGGGCTTCCGCGGCGCGTCGCGCTACATCGCCGACGACTTCGCGCAGGCGTTCGAGATGGAGTGCCGTGCGCTCAAGCGCGTGCGCGACGAGATGGGCCTGACCAACGTCGAGATCATGGTGCCGTTCGTGCGCACCGTGAAGCAGGCGGAACGCGTCGTCGGCCTGCTCGAGAAGTTCGGCCTGAAGCGCGGCGAGAACGGGCTGCGCCTCGTGATGATGTGCGAGGTGCCGACCAACGCGATTCTCGCGGAAGAGTTCCTGCAGTACTTCGACGGGTTCTCGATCGGCTCGAACGACCTCACGCAGCTCACGCTCGGCCTCGATCGCGATTCGGGCATGGAGCTGCTGGCCGTCGATTTCGACGAGCGCGATCCGGCGGTCAAGTTCCTGCTGAAGCGCGCGATCGACACGTGCCGCAAGATGGGCAAGTACGTTGGCATCTGCGGTCAGGGCCCGTCCGATCATCCGGATTTCGCGCAGTGGCTGACCGACGAAGGCATCGTGTCGATCTCGCTGAACCCGGACACGATCATCGATACCTGGCAGGCGCTCGCGAACCGGAAATAACGGTCGATCGCGTCGCTTCGACGAAAGGGCGGCTCGGCCGCACTTTCGTTGAAGGCAAAATGCAAGGTTCATGCTATAAACACCCCGGTAGATCCGGGGTGTTTTCGTTTGCAGGAGACCGCAATGATGTCGGCGCAGTTGTTCTGGTGGGTCGGAGTCGGCGTGCTCGTCGTGGCCGAGCTGCTGACGGGGACGTTCTATCTGCTGATGATCGCGCTCGGCTTCGTTGCCGGCGGACTGCTGCAGCTCGCCGGCTTCGCGCCGCACGTGCAGATCGGCGCGGCCGCCGCCATCGCGCTCGTCGCAATGATCGCGCTGCGCCGCTCGGGGCTCGGGCGCAAGCAGAAGCGCGATACGTCCACGAATCCCGACGTCAACCTCGATATCGGCGCGACCGTCACGGTCGGCGCGTGGCATGACGGCCGCGCGCGCGTCCAGTATCGCGGTGCCGAGTGGGACGTCGAGCTGGCGGCCGGCGAGCGCGACGATGCGCGCGTCTATCAGGTCAGCGCCGTGCGCGGCAACTGCCTCGTGGTCGTCGCGAAACCTGCGGGCTGATCGTCCGTGCCCGTGCATACAACAAGGAGGAAATGTCGATGGATTCGCTGATCATCTGGGTCGTACTGCTCGTCATCGCGATCGTGATCGTATCGAAGACGGTGAAGATCGTGCCGCAGCAGTACGCGTGGGTGCTCGAGCGCTTCGGCCGCTATCACGCGACGCTGTCGCCGGGGCTGAACATCGTGCTGCCGTTCGTCGACCGTATCGCGTACCGGCACGTGCTGAAGGAGATTCCGCTCGACGTGCCGAGCCAGGTCTGCATCACGCGCGACAACACGCAGCTGCAGGTCGACGGCGTGCTGTATTTCCAGGTCACCGATCCGATGAAGGCGTCGTACGGGTCGAGCAACTTCGTGCTCGCGATCACGCAGCTCGCGCAGACGACGCTGCGCTCGGTAGTCGGCAAGCTCGAGCTCGACAAGACGTTCGAGGAGCGCGACTTCATCAATCACAGTATCGTGTCCGCGCTCGACGAGGCCGCCGCGAACTGGGGCGTGAAGGTGCTGCGCTACGAGATCAAGGACCTGACGCCGCCGAAGGAAATTCTGCACGCGATGCAGGCGCAGATCACCGCGGAGCGCGAGAAGCGCGCGCTGATCGCCGCGTCCGAAGGGCGCAAGCAGGAGCAGATCAACCTCGCATCGGGTGCGCGCGAGGCGGCAATTCAGAAGTCCGAAGGCGAGCGGCAGGCCGCGATCAATCAGGCGCAGGGCGAAGCGGCCGCGATTCTCGCGGTCGCCGAAGCGAATGCGCAGGCGATTCAGAAGATCGCGAGCGCGATCCAGTCGCAAGGCGGGATGGATGCGGTGAATCTGAAGGTCGCCGAGCAGTACGTCGGCGCGTTCTCGAATCTCGCGAAGCAGGGCAATACGCTGATCGTGCCGTCCAATCTGTCCGATCTCGGCACGGCGATCGCGTCCGCACTGACGATCGTCAAGCGCGCGACGCCGGCCGCGGCCGACCTGCCGCGCGGCAACGGCTGACGCGCACGAATCGTCGAGTCGACCAAAACATACGGCCCGCTCGAAGCGGGCCGTATCGTTTCAGGCGATGTGCGCGCGCCGCGTCAGGCGCCGGCCCGCATGATGCGTGCCTTCTCGCGTTCCCAGTCGCGCTTCTTCTCGGTTTCGCGCTTGTCGTGCAACTTCTTGCCTTTCGCGAGCGCGATGTCGCACTTTACGCGGCCGCCCTTGTAGTGGAAGTTCAGCGGCACGAGCGTGTAGCCGCGCTGCTCGACCTTGCCGATCAGCTTCTTGATCTCGTCACGGTGCAGCAGCAGCTTGCGCGTGCGCACGGGATCGGGCTTGATGTGCGTCGAGGCTTCGGGCAGCGGGCTGATATGCGTGCCGATCAGGAAGATCTCGGCGTTCTTGATCACGACGTAGCCTTCCTTGATTTGCCCGCGCCCGGCGCGCAGCGCCTTGACTTCCCAGCCCTCGAGCACGAGCCCCGCCTCATAGCGTTCCTCGATGTGGTAATCGAAGTGCGCTTTCCTGTTGTCGATGATGCTCATGAAAGGATCGGGCCAACTCGTTTAAAATCACGATTTTAGCAAAGCGGGGCGCGGATCGCCCGGCTTGCTCTCCCACCTTCAGCGATGCCGCGCGATTTATGGCAGATGTCCAGAAAACCGTATTGATCCGTCATTCGGCGGAACAGATGTTCGACCTCGTCACCGACGTGGCCGACTACCCCAATTTCCTGCCCTGGTGCGGCGGTGTCGAGATTCGCCGTCAGGACGAGAGCGGGATGGAGGCGCGCATCGACATCAACTTCAAGGGCATCAAGCAGCACTTCGCGACGCGCAATACGCAGCAGCGTCCGACGCGGATCGACATGGACTTCGCGGACGGCCCGTTCAAGAAGTTCACGGGCTCGTGGCGCTTCACCGCGCTGCGCGCAGATGCGTGCAAGATCGAATTCTCGCTGCACTACGAGTTCTCGAGCATCCTGCTCGAAAAGATCATCGGTCCGGTGTTCAACCATATCGCGAACACGTTCGTCGATTCGTTCGTGAAGCGCGCGGACCAGCGCTACGGTAAAGGGTGAGGCGATGCTGTCGATCGAAGTCTGCTATGCGCTGCCCGACCGTCAGACGCTGATTCCGGTGTCGCTGCCCGAAGGCGCGACCGTGCGCGCGGCGATCGAGGCGAGCGGCGTGCTCGCGCTGCATCCCGAAATCGATCTCGCGCACGCGAAAACCGGCATCTACGGCAAGCTCGCGTTGCTCGACGCGCCGCTCGCCGATCACGATCGCGTCGAGATCTATCGGCCGCTGATCGTCGATCCGAAGATCGCGCGCCAACGGCGTGTCGACAAGGCGCGCCGCGACGGCTCCGTCGAAGGGCGCAAGTGGATGCACAAGGACGCGCGCTGAGCCGCGTGCGTTTGTTTCATTCGTCCGATCGAAGCGGCCGCGCTCAGTGCGCGGCGGCGTTCGGATCGATCGCGGCGCGCGTCGGCGTGTTGCCGTTACCGTCCGCATCGCCGTGCCGCCGCACCGACCCGTACACGCCCGCGAGCAGCAGCGCGAGCGCCGCGATTTCGAGCACGCGCGGCATGCGTTGATCGAAGATGAACGCATAGAGCATCGCGAACACCGTCTCGAACACGATCAACTGGCCCGACAGCGTGAGCGGCAGCCGCTTCGACGCCGCGTTCCAGAGCCCGTTGCCGAGCCACGACGCGCCGATCGCGAGGCCGAGGTTCAGCAGCCAGAACAGGTGCCAGCGCGACGCGGGCAGCGCGGCCTGCACGGTGCCGGCCGGCAGCGCGACGATCACGGCCCAGCCGAGCGCGCCGATCGCACCGGTCACGACGCCCCACAGCACCGACCATTCGTTGCCGTCGAAACGATGATGGCGCTGCAGATAGCGCGTGTTGGCGACCGCATACCAGGTCCAGCTCGCGAGCGCGCCGGCCGCGCAGGCGATGCCGGCGAGCTTTTGCGCGAGCGTCGTCGCGTGCGCCGCTTCCGACGTGAACAGATCGACGTTGATGCAGGCGATGCCGGCGACGACGAGCGCGAGCGGTGCGGCAAGCCGCCGCAGCGGCACCGCGCCGCGGTCGCCGAGCCCTGCGAGCGTGACGGTGACGGGCAGCACGCCGACGATCAGCGAGCTCGGCGCGATGCCGATCAGATGCACGGCTGCCGACAGCAGCATGTAGTACGCGACGTTGCCGACGAGCGCGAGCTTCGCGAGCGCGATCAGGTCGCCGCGCGTGAGCCGTGCGAGCAGCGAGCGCGCCGCCGGCAACGCGGCGGCCACCGACACGAGCCCGTACATCGCGTAGCGGCCGACACTCAGCAGCAGCGGCGAGAAGTCGGTCAGCAAACGCGGAACGAGAAAGACCATGCCCCACATGGCGCCCGCGAGGACGCCGTACACCACACCGCGCTGCATTCACTGCTCCCGACGAATTACTGACGAGCGCGCATGGTAGCCGCGCTCGTGCGGCCGCGTCTTGTCCATTCCTGCACTCGCGGCGCGGTGCGCGATTCGCGTCAGTCGTCGGTGGATTCGCGTTGCGCGTCGTCCGGCGGCGCTGTTCGCGCCGGGCGACGTACGACGCGCAGCTTGCCGCTGTTGCCGCCGCCGCAGAAAAAGCGCTCGCCGCCGTCCGATTCGAGCCCCGACACGCCGACGCCGTCGGGCAGGTCGAGTTGCTCGAGCACGCGGCCCGACTCAGGATCGATGCGTCGCAGCTCGCTGCGGTCGGCTTCCCAGGTACCGTGCCACAGCTCGCCGTCGACCCAGGTGACGCCGGTCACGAAGCGGTTCGACTCGATCGTGCGCAGCACGGCGCCCGACTGCGGATCGACCTGATGAATCTTGCGTTCGCGGTACTGGCCGACCCACAGCGTGCCTTCGGCCCACGCGAGACCCGAATCGCCGCCGCCGCCCGGCGCGGGCAGCGTCGCGAGCACGCGGCCCGATTCGGGGTCGATCTTCTCGATGCGGTCTTCGACGATCTGGAACAGATGACGGCCGTCGAACGCGGTGCCCGCATGCGCGGCGACGTCGATCGTGCGAACCGTCGTGCCGCGCTCCGGATCGAGCGCGTTGAGTTTGTCGCCGGACGCGAACCAGATCCGCTGTCCGTCGAACGTGACGCCGTGCACGCCGTCGACGCCCGGAAACGGGCCGTATTCGCGAAGAATGTCTGCTTTCGATCGTGTCATCGTGATCACCTTGTCGTTCGGTCGGCCGGTCGCCGGGGCGGTTCGTCATGCAAGTCGATCCTAGTCGCCCGCGACCGGCATCGGGAGTAACAACGTCGTCGCGAATCCCGGCAGCGGCGGCGTGGTCCAGCGGCGCGCGCGGCCGCGCCCGAACGCGTGCGCCTTGCCTGCTTCCGCGAGTGCGTCGAGCGCGCGCTGCACGGTGCGCTGGCTCGCGCCGAGCGCGAGCGCGAGGGCGGAGCTCGACCATGCTTCGCCGTCGGCGAGCAGCGCGAGCACGTCGGCATGGCGGTCGTCGACCGGGCGCGCGAGCACGGCGACGTCGCGCGTGCCGAGCGGTTCGAGCGCGAATCCGCGCGGCGTCGCGGTGACGTTCGCAAGCGGGCGCAGCAGCGCGCGCAGCCGGCCGATTTCGACGCGCAGCCGCGCGCGATGCGTGTCGTCAGAATGCCGTGTGCGAAACGCGGCGGCGATCAGCGCGTCGCGCGGCACGTCGGCCGGCCACGCTTCGCCGAGCACACGCGCGAGCACGAACAGCACCGGGCGGCGCGCGAGCGGCACCGTCGTGCGCGGATCGCGCACCGTGTATCGGCACGCGTCGACGACGAGCGCGTTGGACGCGAACAGCGCCTCGACGTCATCGAGTCCCACGGCGCGCGACGTGTGCTGCGCGACGAGCCGCGCGGCAGGCGCGGCCAGCATTCGGCCGGCGGCGTCGATCTCGGCGGTCAGTGCGGCGATGCCGGCAGCCAGCGCAGCCTCGCGTGCGCGTGCGAGCGCCGCGCGTGCCGCGTGGGCGCGCACGCGGCGCATCGCGATGCCGGCCGCGATCAGTTCGTGCGCCGCGCGCGACGCGGCCGGCAGCGGCGTCGGATCGAGCGTCGCGAGCCGGCGTTCGGCTTCGTCGACGCGGCCGATCAGCAGCAGGCGCCGCACGCCGACATGGCGCGCGAGTGCGGCATTGGCGCGATCGCCGTGCGCGTCGAGCGTCGTGCACGCGGCGTCGAGCGCGCGCGACGGCCAACCGAGGTCGCGCGCCGCGAGCGCGATTTCCGCTTCCGCGACGACGCAACGCGCACGCGCGACGACTTCCCGGGCGCCGAATGCGCGGGTCGCCGCGCGCACCAGCGCACGCGCACGCTCGAAGTCGCCGAGCTGCGCGAGCGCGATGCCGCGCAATGCGAGCGCCGGCGCATCGTCGCGCAGCGCGACGCGGTTCAGCGCGCCGAGCGCGTCACCGCCCGCGAGCGCGCGTGCGGCCGCGGTAATCAGCGAATCCATCGGAATCCCGACACACTTGTCACTCCCTCCGGCGATGCGACGGCTCCTAATCTAGCACCACGCACACGGCCGCCGGCCGTGCCCGATACCGATCGACAGGAGGAAGCTACGATGACGACCCATCTCACCGGAACGCGCGACGAATGGCTGGCCGCGCGCCGTGCGCTGCTCGACGCCGAAAAGGCGCTGACGCGGCAAAGCGACGAACTCGCGCGGCGGCGTGCGGCGCTGCCGTGGGTGCGCGTCGACAAGACCTACCGGTTCGACACCGAGGACGGCCCGGCGACGCTTGCGGACCTGTTTCGCGGCCGCTCGCAACTGCTCGTCTACCACTTCATGTTCGGCCCCGACTACAAGGCAGGCTGTCCGTCGTGCTCGGCGCTCGCCGACGGTTTCGACGGATTCGTCGTCCACCTCGCGCATCACGACGTGACGCTGACGGCCGTCTCGCGTGCGCCGCTCGAGAAGCTGCTCGGCTATCGGCGGCGAATGGGATGGACGTTTCCGTGGGCGTCGTCGGCGGACAGCGATTTCAACTTCGACTTCAACGTGTCGTTCACCGAGGCGCAGCAGCGCGCGGGCGACGTCGACTACAACTATGCGCGCGGCAAGCACGCGATGGACATGGATCCGCCGCCTGCGCCGGTCGCGCAGTTCGCGGCAACCTGCGGTACCGATGCGCGGACCTACGCGCGCGACCGGCCGGGGATGAGCGCGTTCGTGCGCGAGGACGATGCGATTTATCACACGTATTCGACGTACGCGCGCGGGCTCGACGCGCTGTGGGGCATGTACGCGTGGCTCGATCGTGCGCCGCTCGGACGCAACGAAACCGGCATATGGTGGCGCCGGCACGACGAGTATGCGCAGCGCTGAGCGCGCGGCGTCGCCGACCGACGACGAGCCCGCGATGAACGCGCGCGCGACAGGCCGCGAGCGGCAAGCATTCGGCGCGGTGCTGGCTGCCGTATCGGCAACGGCCGTGGCCGTGCTGCTGAACCGGCACGCGTCGATGGACGCGATGGGCGGCGGCATCGCGGCAGGCGGCTGGCTTGCGCCGGCCGCGTGGGGCCATCCGTGCGGATGGCGCGCGGACCGTGCGCTCGCCGCGTTCGCCGGAATGTGGGGCACGATGGTCGTCGCGATGATGCTGCCGGTGCTCGCGCCTGCGCTGTGGCATTACCGGCAGCTGATCGGCGCGCACGTGCCCGGGCCTGCGCATCGGACGGCGCGCGTCGCGATCGCGGGCGGTGCGTATTTCTCGGTATGGATGGCGATCGGCGTGCTCGTCTGGATGGCGGGCGACGTGCTTGCAGCGGCGGCGCTGCGGCTGTCGGCGCTCGCGTATGCGCTGCCGTTTGCGAGCGGCGCGACGGTCTTCGCGGCGGGCACGCTGCAGTTGACCGGCTGGAAGCGCCATCGCCTCGATTGTTGCCGCAATGAGCCGGTCGGCGCGTCGGCACCGCGTGCCGACGCCGCCGATGCGTGGCGGCACGGCATGCGTATCGCGCTGCACTGCGCCGCCTGCTGCGGCAATCTGATGACCGCGGCGCTGGCGGCCGGCGCGATGGACCTGCGCGTGATGGCGGTCGCGACTGCGGCGATCGCGGCCGAGCGGCTGCTGCCGCACGGGCATCGCGTGGCACGGATCGTCGGCGCGGCGATGCTCGTGGGCGGGGTCGCGATGCTCGCGAGTGCAGCCGGCGCGATATAGAGGGGGAGGACATTGGCACGCGTCGGGACGCGACTCGACCGGCGCGCGGCCGGCACGCCGGTCCGCCGATGCGGACCGGGCCGTCCGATTGCGCGAACGGGGCGATGCGGGGCCGAAACGAAAGGCGATCGAAAACGAAGCGAACGGCGATTCGAACGATTCGGCCCCGGAACGGCGGAAAACGGCTAAGCCGTTGTTCGTGTTGTGAAAATTCGCCGCGCTTCGCGTATAATTCGCTTTTGCGCCCATAGGATTTGCCATGCGTCTGATCCAAAAAGCACTCACGTTCGATGACGTGCTCCTCGTCCCGGCCTTCTCCGACGTTCTGCCGCGCGACACCAGCCTCAAGACCAAGCTGACCCGCAACATCTCCCTGAACATGCCGCTCGTGTCCGCCGCGATGGACACGGTCACCGAAGGTCGCCTCGCGATCGCGATGGCGCAGCAGGGTGGCGTCGGCATCATTCACAAGAACCTCACGCCGGCCGAACAGGCGCGCGAGGTCGCGAAGGTCAAGCGCTTCGAGTCGGGCGTGGTCCGCGATCCGATCACGGTGCCGCCGCAAATGAAGGTGCGCGACGTGATCGCGCTGTCGCGCCAGCATGGCATCTCGGGCTTCCCGGTCGTCGAAGGTCCGCAACTCGTCGGCATCGTCACGAACCGCGACCTGCGCTTCGAAACGCGCCTCGACGAACCGGTCAAGTCGATCATGACGCCGCGCGAGCGTCTCGTCACCGTCAAGGAAGGCACGCCGCTCGCGGAAGCGAAGGCGCTGATGCACAGCCACCGCCTCGAGCGCGTGCTGGTCGTCAACGACGCGTTCGAGCTGCGCGGCCTGATGACCGTCAAGGACATCACGAAGCAGACCGAGCACCCCGACGCGTGCAAGGACGAGCACGGCAAGCTGCGCGCAGGCGCGGCGGTCGGCGTCGGTCCGGACAACGAAGAGCGCGTCGAGCTGCTCGTGCAGGCGGGCGTCGACGTGATCGTCGTCGATACCGCGCACGGCCACAGCAAGGGCGTGCTTGAGCGCGTGCGCTGGGTCAAGCAGAAGTTCCCGCACGTCGAGGTGATCGGCGGCAACATCGCGACGGCCGCCGCCGCGAAGGCGCTCGTCGAATACGGCGCGGACGCGGTCAAGGTCGGTATCGGCCCCGGCTCGATCTGCACGACGCGCATCGTCGCGGGCGTCGGCGTGCCGCAGATCAGCGCGATCGCGAACGTCTCGGAAGCGCTGAAGGGCACGGGCGTGCCGTGCATCGCCGACGGCGGCGTGCGTTTCTCGGGCGACGTCGCGAAGGCGCTGGCCGCCGGCGCGAACGCCGTGATGATGGGCAGCATGTTCGCCGGCACCGAAGAAGCGCCGGGCGACGTGTTCCTGTATCAGGGCCGCCAGTACAAGTCGTACCGCGGCATGGGCTCGGTCGGTGCGATGAAGGACGGTGCGGCCGACCGCTACTTCCAGGACAACTCGGCGAACATCGACAAGCTCGTGCCGGAAGGCATCGAAGGCCGCGTCGCCTACAAGGGCTCGGTCAACGCGATCCTGTTCCAGCTGGTCGGCGGCGTGCGCGCGAGCATGGGCTACTGCGGCTGCCGCACGATCGAGGAACTGCACGAGAAGGCCGAATTCGTGCAGATCACCGCGGCGGGCATGCGCGAGTCGCACGTGCACGACGTGCAGATCACCAAGGAAGCGCCGAACTATCACGTGGACTGATCGCCGATGAAACCGCTGCTGCGAGCCGTGCTGGTCGTCGATGCCGTGCTGCTGCTGGCGTTCGGGCTGCTGTTCGTGCTGACGCCGTGGCATGCGCTGTTCAACGCGCTGCAACTGGCGAACGTCGAACCGGCGATGCTCGGCCAGGCCTTCGGCATTGCGCTGCTCGGCCTCGCGTGGCTCGCGTTTCATGCGGCGGTCAACGGCGATCTGACGGCGCCCGTCGCCCGCGCGGTCGGCCATGTGAACTGGCTGACCGGCGTGTTGACGGTCGTCTGGTCGATCGGCACGGGCAGCGGTCCCGCGCTCGCCGCGGCCGGCAGGGTGCTGTCGGCGATCGCCGGCGTCGTGCTGATCGTGCTCGGCCTCGGCGGTGTGCGACTCGCGTCGGCCGTGCGGCGGCGCGAGCGCGCGCAGGCGCTCGACGCGCGTGCGCCGCAGCGCACCGCGGAGCCCGTCGTCGAGCGCGCGCCGCAGCGGGCCGAGCCCGTCGTCGTCCGGCCGTCCGCGCCGGTGCCGCCGTCGTCGGCTGTTCCGCCCGTCGCGCCGTCCAGGCCCGGCTCGTCGTCCGGCACCGTCGCGCTCGACGAGCGCCCGCCGACGCAGGATTGACCGGCGATGCGTCGCGCGTGCCGTCCGCCGCCCGACGTCGCCGTCCATGCTATTGACGCAGCGCAGGTTCGATCGAACGCGCTGCTTTTCTTATTCTCATCATCCCGTCCGCAGCCATGCACGACAAAATCCTGATTCTCGACTTCGGTTCGCAAGTCACCCAACTGATCGCGCGCCGCGTGCGCGAAGCGCACGTCTACTGCGAAATCCATCCGAACGACGTGTCCGACGAATTCGTCCGCGAATTCGCGCCGAAGGCCGTGATCCTGTCGGGCAGCCACGCGAGCACGTATGAGGACCATCAGCTGCGCGCGCCGCAGGCCGTGTGGGATCTCGGCGTGCCGGTGCTCGGCATCTGCTACGGGATGCAGACGATGGCCGTGCAGCTCGGCGGCAAGGTCGAGTGGAGCGACCATCGCGAATTCGGCTACGCGGAAGTGCGTGCGCACGGCCATACGCGCCTGCTCGACGGCATCGAGGATTTCACGACGGCCGAGGGCCACGGCATGCTGAAGGTCTGGATGAGCCACGGCGACAAGGTCGCCGAGCTGCCGCCGGGCTTCAAGCTGATGGCGTCGACGCCGAGCTGCCCGATCGCCGGGATGGCCGACGAGGCGCGCGGCTACTACGCGGTGCAGTTCCATCCGGAAGTCACGCATACGGTGAAGGGCCGCCAGATGCTCGAGCGCTTCGTGCTGCAGATCGCCGGCGCGAAGCCCGACTGGATCATGCGCGACCACATCGAGGAAGCGGTCGCGAAGATCCGCGAGCAGGTCGGTGACGAGGAAGTGATTCTGGGCCTGTCGGGCGGCGTCGATTCGAGCGTGGCGGCCGCGCTGATCCATCGCGCGATCGGCGATCAGCTGACCTGCGTGTTCGTCGACCACGGGCTGCTGCGTCTGAACGAAGGCAAGATGGTGCTCGACATGTTCGAAGGCCGTCTGCATGCGAAGGTCGTGCACATCGACGCGTCCGAGCAGTTCCTCGGCCATCTGGCCGGCGTGACCGATCCGGAAGCGAAGCGCAAGATCATCGGCCGCGAGTTCGTCGAGGTGTTCCAGGCCGAGGCGAAGAAGCTGTCGAACGCGAAGTGGCTCGCGCAGGGCACGATCTATCCGGACGTGATCGAGTCGGGCGGCGCGAAGACGAAGAAGGCGACGACGATCAAGAGCCACCACAACGTCGGCGGCTTGCCCGAGACGCTCGGCCTGAAGCTGCTCGAGCCGCTGCGCGACCTGTTCAAGGACGAAGTGCGCGAGCTCGGCGTCGCGCTCGGCCTGCCGCCGGAGATGGTGTACCGCCATCCGTTCCCGGGCCCGGGCCTCGGCGTGCGGATCCTCGGCGAGGTGAAGCGCGAGTACGCGGACCTGCTGCGCCGCGCGGACGCGATCTTCATCGAGGAGCTGCGCAACACGGTCGCGACCGCGCAGGATGCGGCTGCCGGCCTGTGCGGCGAAGCGGACGTCGGCAAGAGCTGGTACGACCTGACGAGCCAGGCGTTCGCGGTGTTCCTGCCGGTGAAGTCGGTCGGCGTGATGGGCGACGGGCGCACGTACGACTACGTGACGGCGCTGCGCGCCGTGCAGACGACGGACTTCATGACGGCGCACTGGGCGCATCTGCCGTACTCGCTGCTCGGGCGTGTGTCGAACCGGATCATCAACGAAGTGCGCGGGATCAATCGCGCGGTGTACGACATTTCGGGGAAGCCGCCGGCGACGATTGAGTGGGAGTGAAGTCACGCCCCTCGAGGACGCTCGCAAAACGCTCGTGACGTGCTGATTCAATGAAAGGCACGTCACGGCTGCTATCGGCAACGATCAGCCGCTATCGCCGGCCGGCAGAACAGGCCGGCTGTAGCGAAGTCGACGAGAACCGAAAGCCGGATCGTCAAGATCGTCCGGTTCACTATCGCCTTAAATCCGTCTTCGACGACGGTACAGGTCTCCTCTGAGAACCTGTCTCGTGCAATCTCAAGCCCAAGCCCGCGATTGCCCCGGCTTAAGAGGGCAGCGGAACACTCGACGGTCTCACCGACCATTACCTTCCACGTTCGCGATGGCCCCTCCGTTCACCGGCGGCGAGCGGTGTGCCACCAACCCGATCTGCGATGCGATCTTCTCTAGATCCGCCCGCGTCGCCGGGTTGTAGACGCACATGCTGAGATCGGTCCGGCCGTCGACCGAGAACGTCGAGTATTCAAACGCAAGCGGCCCGAGCACCGGATGGCGAATGCGCTTGACGCGCTCGCCGTGGATTTCGCGGACATCGTTGTCACGCCACATCGCCCTGAATTCGGGACTCAGCCGCGACAGCTCGTCGACGAGCGGTTCCACCTCCGTCGCCGCACCCGCACGCGCCGCGTCCACGCGGAATGCACCGATGACGTGGCGCGCGACACTCTCCCAGTCATATTGCACGGCGCGCGCACGCGGGTCGAGGAAGATCGTGCGCAGTACATTGCGCTGATGCGGCGGCAGCGATCCATAGTCGCCCAGCATGACAGTCGCCGCCCGATTCCAGGCAAGGACGTTCCAGGTCGCCGTCCGAATCAGGGCGGGGCTCGGATCCAGTGCGTCGAGGACGCGCTGCAGACGCGGCGTGACGCCGTCCGTCTCGCGATAGCGCGCCACCGGAGGCCGCCCAAGGCCGAGCAGGAAAAGATGCTCGCGCTCGACGTCCGTCAGCATCAGGGCCTGCGAAATGCGGTCGAGCACGTCGGCCGATGGCGCGCCGCCGCGACCCTGTTCCAGCCAGGTGTACCAGGTGGGACTGATATTCGCGCGCTGCGCCACTTCCTCGCGGCGCAGCCCCGGCGTGCGCCGGCGCCCCGCGGGAAAGCCGAGCGCGACGGGGTCGAGCTTCATGCGCCGGTCCCGCAGATACGTCCCGAGCAGGTTTTCGTTCGCCTGTTCCACGTCGATCCTGTTAATCAATTTAATATGATAACGTCACTACTTTACCAGGATAGTCTCTGCGCCTAGATTTGTCTCCCTGGCAAACCTGGAGAGCAAATCATGCGTGTTTTCGTTACCGGCGCCACCGGATTTGTTGGCATTCCCACCGTCAAGGAATTGATCGCGGCCGGACATCGCGTCCTCGGTCTGGCGCGTTCGGACGAGGGGGAGAAATCGCTGGCCGCCATTGGCGCGGACGTCCATCGCGGTTCGCTCGAAGATACCGAGAGCCTGCGGGCGGGCGCAGCGGCGGCCGACGCCGTCATTCATCTCGGCTTCGTTCACGACTGGTCGAACTTTGCGCAGTCCTGCGAGATCGATCGCCGCGCCATCGAAACGCTGGGTGCGGTCCTCGCCGGTTCGGACAAGCTTCTGATCGTGACGGCAGGCACGGCGGGATTGGCCGCCCCGGGCCGGCTCGCGACCGAGGACGACGATGTGCCGCCTGATTTCCCGTTTCCGCGCGTGTCGGAGCAGACGGCGCGCTCGCTGAAGGGTGTGCGCGCCGCGGTCGTGAGGCTTCCGCAGGTCCACGACACGGTGCGGCAAGGGCTTCTGACCTACGCCGTCGCCGTCGCGCGGGAGAAGGGGGTGTCCGCGTACGTCGGCGAAGGACGCAATCGATGGGCTGCAGCGCACATCTCGGATGTCGCGCGTCTTTACCGGCTGGCGCTGGAAAAGAACGAGGCCGGCGCGAAATATCATGCCGTGGCGGAAGAAGGTGTACCGATGCGGGATATTGCAGAAGCGATCGGCCGTGCGCTGAAAGTGCCTGTCGCCTCCCTGTCCGCGGAAGAGGCGCCTGCGCATTTCGGTTGGTTGGCGGCATTCGCGGGCCACGATCTCGTGGCCTCGAGCGAAAAGACGCGCAAGGTGCTCGGCTGGAATCCGACGGGGCCTGGGTTGATCGCCGATCTCGAGCGAATCGAGGCGTCCTGAGCAGCGCAGGCGTACAAGAGACGCGCAACTGGCTCCGAGTTCGTCCCGCGGCAAAGACGCCACCGGGCGCCGCAGCGTGATGCCGATGGCGCGCGATTTGCCGATGATCGATTGGCGATAAACCACCGACCATAAATGCGCATCGCTTCCCGATCGCATGTTGCGCCGACACCGACGCCCGGCAACTCGATCTGCCGGGCGTCGCTTTTTCCGCCGCAAGCGGCGCGTCGTTCGATTGACGATAATGGACGCTTGTCCATCGGCATATCGCTAATCGCGCCGTGACCCAACTGACTCTGCCGGGCATCGAAGCGCCGCGGCTGCATCATCGGCTGTTTTTTGCGGTGCAGCCCGATCCGCATACCGCTGCGCGGATTGCCGATGCGGCGCGTCGTCTGGGGCCGGACGCCGCCCGCACCGGGCACTGGGTCGATACGGCGCGCCTGCATGTGACGCTGCATTCGCTCGGCGAGTACATGCACATACCGCCGGACGTGATTGCCCGTGCCCGCGACGCGGCACAGCGCGTCCGCGCGCGTCCGCGCGCGGCCGTTCGACGTGTCGTTCGACCGGATCGTCAGCTTCAGCGGCCGCACCGACGATCGGCCCTGGGTGCTGACCGTGTCCGACGTTTCGCATGAACTGATCGACCTGCAGCGGCAACTCGTCGAGGCACTGAAAAGGACGGGCCTTCGACCGTCGCGCGCGAGCTTTACGCCGCATGTCACGCTGCGCTACGACCGCAGCCGGCGCGCGCCGCACACGATCGAGCCGATCGCGTGGACGGTCAGCGAGTTCGTGTTGATCGACAGTTGGCTCGGCAAGACGCGCCATGACGCGATCGGTCGCTGGCCGCTCGACTTGACCACGCCGATCTGACGGCATCACGCAACGGTGCCGATACCGGTTCAGCGGCGAGGCCGTTCGGCGAGCGCCGATGCCCGCTCGACGGCCCGCCGCGCGACGTCGACGACGCCCGCGCTCATCGGCAGATCGTCTCGACGCTCCAGTTCGTCCACACCGAACCAGCGCGCATCGAGCGCATCGTCACCGGCCGCCGGCGTGCCGCGCAACCATCGGCACAGCACCGCCACCATCACGAAGTGCTGGCGCAGCGTGCCGTCGTCGTCGCGACCGAATGCGTCGAGTGCAGTGAAGACGTCGACTGCCTCGACTTTCACCGCCGTTTCTTCCGCCAGTTCGCGCACGACGGCATCGCGGATCGGCTCGCCCGCTTCGATCTTGCCGCCGGGAAAGCCCCAGCGGCCCGCGTCGGGCGGATTCGCGCGGCGTACGAGCAGCACGTCGCGGCCGCGGAGAACGACGCCGATCACGGCGGGAACGACGCGCACGTTGTCCGTGGCGTCGGCAGCGGAAGAGGACGATGTCGGCATGATCTGAACCCGATACGAACGCGCAAACGGCCTGCGTGCATTCATCGCGCGCTATCAGCGATCGCACGCGGGGCGCGGCGACCGCCACGGGCTCGCGTGTCCGTGTGCCGCGCGCGATGAATGGCCAAGGCCTGCACTCGCCAGTATCGCAGCGTTCGCGCCCGCATGTCGCCGCGCGGCGGCGCCGTATGCATCGGCAGATCCGCGCAGCGAACGGGTCAGACGTCCGCGCACGACGCATCGATCGTCGCGTTCTCTCCGGCATCCCGCAGTTCAGCCAGATACGCCCACGGATAAATGCCGCGCGCATGCCCGTCGCCGAACGCGACGCAGATGCCGTAGCCGACCGGCTCCACGCCGGCCAGCGTCAGATCGGCCGGCGCGACGACGACCATGCCGCGACGGCGCAGCGCGCGGCATGCCGCGCACGGACAGGCACGGCGCAGCCGCGCATAGTCGATGCGCTGCGTGCCGCCGTCGGCCCAGCGCAACGTCAGCGCGCGCGCCGCATGATCGAGCACGACTTCGGTGGGCGCGATCATTGCGTGTCCTCGATCTGCCGGATCGCGATGCGCACGGCTTTGCGCACTTCCGGATCGCGATCGTCGAGCGTCGCATGCAGCGCGGGCAGCGACGCCGGATCGCGCAGTTCGCCCAATGCGAGCGCGGCTTCCTTGCGCAGATTGCTGATCGAGTGCGCGAGCAGCGCCGCGACGGCCGGTGCCGCAGCGGCGTCGCGCAACTGCCCGAGCGCGCGTGCGGCGCGCAGGCGCACCTGCCAGTAATCGTCGTCGAGCGCGGCGACGAGCGGCGCGCGCGCGGCTGCGATCCGCAGCTTGCCGAGCGTCGCGGCCGCTTCCTCGCGTACCTGCCATTCGCGGTCGCGCAGCGCGGCAAGCAGCGCGTCGGCAACGGCGGCGTCGCCGGACGCCGCGAAGCCGAGTGCACCGACCGCGATCCGTCGCACGGCGGCGTCGGCATCGGCGGTCGCGATACGTGCGAGCGGCGCGAGTGCGCGCGCATCCTTGAGCCAGCCCAGCACCGCGACGGCCTCCGCGCGCACGGCCGCGGTGCCGTCCTCGAGCGCGCGCAGGGCGGGCGCATACGCGTCGGGATCGCGCAATTCGCGCAGGCCGCGCAGGACGGCGGCGCGCACGGACGGCTCGGCCCGATCGGCCCAGCGGCACAGCACGGCGCCGGACGCGAGTTCCTTCAGTTCGGACAGGCTCTGCGCCGCACTCGCGCGCACGTCGTCGTCGCGATCGAGCAGCGCCGCGCACAGTGCGTCGACGACGTCGGGCCGCTCCCATGCGCCGAGCACGCGCGCGGCTTCGCAGCGCACGTCGGCGGACGGATCGTCGCGCAGCACGGCGACGAACGTGGGCACGAGCGTCGCATCTTCGAGATCGGCGAGTTCAAGCAGTGCGACGCGACGCACCGATGCGTCGGCTGCGGCGAGCCGCGCGAGTAGCGCGGCGTGGTCGGCGTCATAGGCATCGTAGGCACCGGACGGCGGAAAGGCAGAAGCGGAAAAGGTCATGGATGAAAACCGGATCGGTAAAGGGGCCGGCGCCGCGCAGTCAGCCCGCATCGCGCAGCAAGGCGAGACAGCGGCGCTTGATGTCGACGAAGGCAGGTTCGGTCGTGCTGTCGTCGGTGCGCGGTCGCGCGAGCGGCACGCGAATGTCGGCGACGATGCGCGCGGGCCGCGGCGACAGCATTACGATGCGATCGCCGAGAAACAGCGCTTCCTCGATGTCGTGCGTGACGAACAGCACGGTCGTGCCGATGCGCGACCAGATGTCGAGCAGCAGCGTCTGCATCATCCGGCGCGTCTGCGCGTCGAGCGCGCCGAACGGCTCGTCCATCAGCAGGACGCGCGGCCGGTTGATCAGCACGCGGGCGATTTCGACGCGCTGTTGCATGCCGCCGGACAGTTGCGCCGGATAGTGCGCGCCGAACGCGCCGAGTCCGACGAGTTCGAGCAGTTCGGCGGCCTCGCGGCGGCGCTCGCGCGCGGGCACGCCCTTCATCTTCAGGCCGAACGCGACGTTGTCGATCACGCGCTTCCATGGAAACAGCGTGTGCTGCTGGAACACGAGCCCGCGATCGGGGTGTGGGCGATCGACGCGTTGGCCGTCGACGACGATCTCGCCGCGTGTCGCCGCGACGTGCCCGGCCAGTGCGCCGAGCAACGTCGATTTCCCGCAACCGGACGGTCCGAGCACGCAGACGAATTCGCCGGGTGCGACGTCGAGCTCGAGCGAATCGAGCGCCGCGAAACGCGCGTGCGGCGGACCGAGTTCGATCGTCAGCGCGCGCACGCCGACGCGGCCGGGCGCGGCCGATGCCGATGCGGCGGCGCTCATCGCCGGCCTCCGCGCGGTGCGTACCACGGCGTGAGCGCGCTGCCGATCCGCTTGACGAGCAGGCTGCTGCCCATGCCGAGCAGCCCGATCAACGCCATGCCGACGACGATGTCGGGATAGTTCTGCAGCGTGTACGACGCCCAGGTGAAATAGCCGATGCCGTACTGGCCGGCGATCATCTCGGCCGTGACGAGGCAGAACCACGCGGTGCCCATGCCGATCGACAGCCCCGTGAAGATCGCCGGTGCCGCGCCGGGCAGGATCACTTCCGCGTAGAGCGCGAAGCCGCGTGTGCCGAGGCTGCGCGCAGTCGCGACGAGGCGAGGGTCGACGGCTTCCGCGCCGTGCACGGTGTTCAGCAGGATCGGGAACAGCGCGCCGACGAACGTGATGAACATCATGCTGAGCTCGGACGACGGAAACATCAGGATCGCGAGCGGAATCCACGCGACGGCCGGAATCGGCCGCAGCACCTCGAGCGGCGGCAGCAGCGCGTCTTCGAGCGCGCGATAGCGGCCGATCGCGAGACCGAGTCCGACGCCCGTCACCGCCGCCGCGGCGAAGCCGGCGAGCACGCGCGTAAGGCTTGCAAACAGGTGCATCGGCAGCTTCGGCGAATGCAGTAGCGCCCACAGCGCGGGGCCGACATCGGCCGGGGCGGGGACGTTCGCGAACGTGACGACGCCGAGCGACAGTCGCCAATGGACGGCGGCCTGCCACAGCGCGATGCACGCGACGAGCGACGCGAGCCGCGCGGCACGACGGCGCAGCAGCGGCGGCGCACCGCGTGCGGCGGCATGGGCGGCGCGCGCGTCGCCGGCGCGGGACGGTTCGGAGAGACGGCGTTTGGCAAGCTCGAAGGTCGCGGCCATGCGGATATCCGTATCGATGAGGGGAGAGGCGCGCCGTTCAGCGCGCGGCGAGCGCCGCGGCGGAGCCGGTCCGCGCGGCCGCATAGTCGACGACCGAACCGGACACGCGCTGCGCGTAAGCGTCGGCGCCCGACTTGAGCAGGAACGCGGTGAGGGCGCCGTGCGCGTCCTTCACGTACCAGGCCTGATCGGCGAACAGCTTGAGCCCGCTTGCATGGTCGTGCACGAAGACCGCACGCACCTTCGCAGACGCGCCGAGCTTCGCGAGCGCCGCAAACGCCGACGCCGGATTCGCGTAATGACGCACGGCTTCGTCGCCGGCCGGCCAGACTTGCGCGACGTCGTTGAAATCGCGGATCGGCTTGCCGGTCGACGCATCGTTCGCGACGAGCGGCTGCCGGCCGTAGCGCTTCAGCGCCGCGTCGTAGTCGAGCCCGGACGCTGCGAACGCCGCGCGGATGTAGCGGTCGTCGATGAACGTCGCGGGGTCGGGCGCGGTGTCGGTCTTCTTCAGCAGTTTCAGCGTGTCGATCGCGGTCGCGACGGCCTGCCGGTATTCGGGCTTCCACGTGAGGTCGCGCGTCTGGATGCCGAGCGGACCGTGATACAGATAGTCGACCGGCGCCTCGATCCCGGTGACTTTCTCGATCAGCACGCTGTACTTCTCCGGGTTCTGCGCGAGCAGCCGGTTCGCTTCGATCGCCGCGCGCAGGTACGCGACGACGATTTCCGGATAGCGCTGCGCATACGCGGCATCGACGAGCGCGCCGTGGAAGGTCGGTGCGTGAGTCTGCGCGCCGTCGTAGATCTTGCGCGCGATGCCGCGATACGGGAACAGGTCGGCGAACGGCACGAAATCGGCGTGCGCGTCGATCTTGCCGGCCTTCAGCGCGCTGCCGGCGACTTCGGGCGCCTGCGTGACGATGTTCACGTCGGTGTCGGGATTCCAGCCCTGCGCACGGACCGCGCGCAGCAGCATGCCGTGCGCGGTCGATGCGAACGGCACCGAGATCGTCTTGCCCTTGAGGTCCGCGAACGCGCGCACCGGCGAATTCGTCGGCACGACGATGCCGTTGCCGCTGCCGTCGATGCTGCCGTCGAGCACCGCGATGAACACGCTTGCACGGCCGGCCTTGCGGAACGCGGCGCCGTTCAGCGCGCCGGGGAAGTCCGCCATCGCGCCGAAGTCGAGCTTGCCGGCCACCATTTCGTTGGTGAGCGGCGCGCCTGACGTGAAGTCCTTCCACTGCACGTCGTATTTGACGTCGCGATACTTGCCGGTGCGCGGCAGATACTTGTCGAGCAGGTGCAGTTCGCGGATCAGCAGGCCGCCGGTCGCGCAATTGATCGTCGTGTCCTGCGTGCCGATCGCGACGCGGATCGTTTCGGCGTGCGCGGCGCCTGCGGCCGCGAGCAGGAGCGACGCGGCAAGCAGGCGCAAGGTCCGTAGCGTGGTGTTCATCTGTCGTGAGTCCGGTAGAGGGGAATCGATGGGCAACCGATGCGCGCTCAGCGCAGCAGATACGGGATGTCGACCTTCACGGCGCCGGTCGGGCAGTCGCGTTCGCACGGCATGCAGTACCAGCACTCGTCGAACTGCATGTATGCCTTGCCTTTGCTGACGTCGATCGCGAGCAGATCGAGCGGACAGACGTCGACGCAGACGGTGCAGCCCTTGTCGGCGATGCAGCGTTCCTCGTCGATCGTGACCGGTGCGCTGCTGCGCAGGAAGATCTCGTGCGGGGTATGGGACACGGGCGGGCTCCTCAGAGGGCGGCCGCGACGGCGGCCGGTTCGCGGATGCGCAATTGCGCGTAGGCGGTGCGCTCGTCGTCGGCGAGCGGCACGATGTACGGTTCGACTGGCCGCTTCTCGCTGCGCATCGTGCCGTCCGCGTGCTTGCGCAGCCACGTATGGCAGAACCATTCGGCATCGTTGCGATGCGGATAGTCGACGCGATGGTGATACAGCCCCCAGCGGCTCTCGGTGCGAAACAGCGACGCGCGCGCAGCCATTTCCGCGCAGTCGCGGATCGCGCGCACTTCGGCGGCGCGCATCAGCTCGTGCGGATGCGTGGCCTTGATCGCTTCGATATCCTCAGCGATGTCGGCAAAACGCTGCAGCCCGATTTCCATCTTGCGCGTCACCTTCGGCGGCTGCAGATAGTCGTTCACCATCCGGCGCAGCTTGTATTCGACCTGAGCGGGCGCGAGGCCGTGCTCGCGCGCGAGCGGCGCGAACACGCGCGCGCGTTCGGTCTCGACCTGCGCGGCATCGACGGGCGTGAGTTCGCGGCCGGCGACGTAGTCGGCCGCGTTCTGTCCGGCGAACCAGCCGTACGTGAATGCGCCGAGCATGTAGTTGTGCGGGACCGCCGCCATGTCGCCGGCCGCGTAGAGGCCCGGCACGGTCGTCTCGGCGCGCGCGTTCACGTACACGCCGGAGGCGCTGTGGCCGCTGCAGAAGCCGATCTCCGAGATGTGCATCTCGACCATCTGCCGCCGATAGTCGGTGCCGCGCCCCGCGTGAAAGCGTCCGCGGCTCGGCCGTTCGTTCGTATGCAGGATCTGCTCGATCGTCCGGATCGTTTCTTCGGCGAGATGGTCGAGCTTCAGGAACACGGGGCCGTTGCCGCTTTGCAGTTCCTGATAGAACTCCCACATCATCTGGCCGCTCCAGTAATCGCACTCGATGAAGCGTTCGCCCTTGCCGTTCGCGGTGAAGCCGCCGAGCGGGCCCGTCACGTACGCGCAGGCGGGACCGTTGTAGTCCTTGATCAGCGGATTGATCTGGAAGCATTCGAGATTCGCGAGCGCGGCGCCCGCGTGATACGCCATCGCATAGCCGTCGCCGGCGTTCGTCGGGTTCTCGTAGGTGCCCATCAGATAGCCGGACGCAGGCAGCCCGAGCCGGCCGGCCGCACCGCAGCACAGAATCACGGCCTTTGCACGGATCACGTGGAACTCGGCCGTGCGGCAGTCGAAGCCGAGCACGCCGCTCGCGTTGCCGTGCGCGTCGGTCAGCACGCGCGTCGCGACGATGCGGTTCGTGATCGCGATGCGCGCGCGCTTCAGCTGCCGATACAGCACCTTCTTGATGTCGTGACCTTCCGGCATCGGCAGCACGTACGACCCCATGTGGTGAACCTTCTTCACCGCATAGTCGCCGGTGCCGTCCTTCTCGAACTTCACGCCCCAGCGGTCGAGTTGCTCGATCGTCGCGAAGCTGTGCGTCGCATACGCATGGACCGCTTCCTGATCGACGATGCCGTCGTTCGCGATCGTGATCTCGCGCGTGTACTGTTCGGGCGTCGCGTGGCCCGGAATCACGGCGTTGTTCAGTCCGTCCATCCCCATCGAGATCGCGCCGCTGCGCTTCACGTTTGCCTTCTCGAGCAGCAGCACGCGCAGCGACGGGTCGCGTTCCTTCGCCTTGATCGCGGCCATCGGGCCGGCCGTACCGCCGCCGACCACGACGATGTCGTATTCGAGTACATGGGTGTTCATCGCGGATTCCTTGCAGGTTTGCGCGCCTTGTGCCGCTGCCGGTCGATGCGCAGCCGGTACTGGAAGGCGTCGCCTCGGAAGTAGAGGTGTTCGTAATCGATCGGCGCGCCCGACGCGTCGTGCGTGAGACGCTCGATGCGCAGCACGGGGCTGCCTTCCTCGACGCGCAGTGCATCGACGATCTCGTCGTCCGCGAGAATCGCGTCGATCGCCACGTCGGCATGGCCGAGCGGCACGCCGCAGTCGTTCTCGAGGATCAGGAAGATGTCGCGCGTCGCGAGATCGGCGCTTGCGATGCGCTTGCCGAGCGCTTCGGGCAGCCACGTGCGCTCGAGCGACACGGGTTCGCGGTTCAGCAGCCGCACGCGATGAATCTCGACGAGCGGCGCATGCTCGGGCACGTTCAGCTTCGCGGCGAGGTGACGGTCGGCCTTGACGATGCGCAGGCTGCGCAACTGGTTCACGATCTCGTAGCCCATCGACGACATCGCTTCGGCGAAGCCCTGCAGCGACGTCACGTTCTGGAACGCCTTCGGTTTCGACACGAACGTGCCCTTGCCATGCAGCTTGAACAGCAGGCCTTCCTTCTGCAGATCGCCGAGCGCCTGGCGTACGGTGATGCGGCTCACGTCGAACATCGCGCAGAGTTCGTGTTCGGACGGCATCCGGCTGTGCGGCGCATAGGTGCCGTCGAGAATCCGCGCGCGCAGCGTGTCCTTGATCTGCACGTAGAGCGGGGCGGGCGACAGCGGTACGACGTTCGGTGCGGGCATCGGCTGACTTGTTATGACAAGAAGGCTCGAGTGTAGTCAGCGCGATCGCCCGGCCCAACGAAGCATTTCTGCTTTTCACTTTCCGATTTCGGAAAAGCGCATGCGTTCCGGCCATGCGGCGCGATGCGGTCGACGAAAAAAATCGCCGGCCGTGTCGCTGCGGATGTCGATTTCGCACGGCGCCGTTCGTCGTGTTCAGGTCGGCCGGTGCGCGGCCGCAGCGCCCGATCGCTGCGCCGCGCTGCGCGGCGCGGCTTTTGCTTTCGATCCGATACGACAAGGAGACGTGACATGCCGGAATCCCGATACCGCTGGGTGATCGTCGCCGCGGGTGCGCTGATGGGCTGCATCGCGGTCGGCGCGATGTTTTCGCTGCCCGTGTTTCTTCGTCCGATCGCGCGCGACACGGGCTGGTCGATGACCGGCATTTCCGCCGCGATGACGATCGGTTTTCTCGCGATGGCGTTCGCGAGCATCGCGTGGGGCAGCCTGTCGGACCGCATCGGCACGCGCGCGGTGGTCGTCGCGGGCGCGATCCTGTTGCCCGCGAGCCTCGCGCTCGCGAGCCGCGCGCCTTCGCTCGTCGCGTTTCAGGCGATCTTCGGGCTGGCGGTCGGCGGCACGACGGCCGCGATGTTCGCGCCGATGATGGCGTGCGTAACGGGCTGGTTCGACACGCACCGCAGCCTCGCGGTGTCGCTGGTGTCGGCCGGCATGGGCATGGCGCCGATGACGATGTCGCCGCTCGCCGCCTGGCTCGTGTCGACGCACGACTGGCGGACGTCGATGCTGACGATCGCGGCGGTTGCGGCCGCGACGATGATCCCCGCGTCGCTGCTCGTGCGTCGCGCACCGGCGCTGGCCGGTACGGACGGCACGCACGGTGCACCGGCCGCCGCGGGCGGCGCGGAAGCGCCGATGACGGTCGCGCACGCGCTGCGCTCGCCGCAGTTCGCACTGCTGCTGCTGACCAACTTTTTCTGCTGCGCGACGCACTCGGGGCCGATCTTTCATACGGTCAGCTATGCGGTGACCTGCGGAATCCCGCTGATCGTCGCGGTGTCGATCTACAGCGTCGAAGGGCTCGCGGGGATGGGCGGCCGGATCGTGTTCGGCGTGCTCGGCGATCGCGTCGGCGCGAAGCGGATGCTGGTCGCCGGGCTGCTGGTCCAGGCGCTCGGCGCGCTGGCTTACGCGTTCGTGCGCACGCTCGACGGCTTCTACGCGGTCGCGACGCTGTTCGGCTTCGTCTATGCGGGCGTGATGCCGCTTTATGCGGTGCTCGCGCGCGAAAACTTCCCGCTGCGGATGATGGGCACCGTGATCGGCGGCAGCGCGATGGCCGGCAGCCTCGGGATGGCGGCAGGGCCGGTCGCCGGCGGGCTGATCGTCGATACGTTCGGCAGCTATGGCTGGCTTTATGTCGGCTCGTTCGCGATCGGCGTCGGCGCCTGTCTGATTGCGACGATGTTCCGTCCGTTTCCTGCCGCGCGGCCCGACGCGGTGACCGCGTGATCGCGCGCGCGGCGGCATCGCGCGGCGGGCATGCCGGCGGCTGGCGTCCCGCGCGGCGGGCGCCACACGCCACACGCGTAGCAGCCGCATGCCTGCGCGGAACGCGTGCCGATCGGCCGGCATGCGCGGCGATTCCGGCCCTAAAAACCACAATATCGAGCATATGCTCGAAGGGGCCTGTCATACGGGCGTCACCCTGCTAGAATTCGGCTGCCGCATTGTTCCGATTGACTGATGAGACTGCTTGACGCTCTGGTCGAACAGCGTATTGCCGCCGCCGCCGCGCGGGGCGAGTTCGACGATTTGCCGGGTACCGGCGCGCCGCAGGCGCTCGACGACGACCTGCTCGTGCCCGAGGAGGTGCGGGTGGCCAACCGTATCCTGAAGAACGCGGGGTTCGTGCCGCCGGCCGTCGAACAGCTGCGCGCATTGCGCAATCTGCAGGACGAACTGCAGGCTGTCAGCGACCGCACCGCGCGGTGCCGGCTGCAGGCGAAGATCCTCGCGCTCGACATGGCGCTCGAATCGTTGCGCGGCGGCCCGATGGTAATGCCGCGCGAATACTGCCGGCGCATCGCGGAACGTCTGTGCGAGCGCGGGCTCGACGAGGTGTCCGCCGAAGCGGGGCCGATGTGAGCTCCGACACGCTGCACGACGCAGCGGCCGATTTCCCTTCGACAGCAGCCGCGCCGGCCTCGGCGCGCGACGTGCATTTCATGCGCCTTGCGCTCGCCGCGGCCGAAGAGGCGCGCGCGGCCGGCGAAGTGCCGGTCGGGGCAGTGCTCGTGCGCGGCGATGAAGTGCTCGCGCGCGGCTTCAACCATCCGATCGGCGGCCACGATCCGTCCGCACACGCCGAAATGGCCGCGCTGCGCATGGCCGCGCAGCATCTGCAGAACTACCGCATGCCGGGCTGCGAACTGTACGTCACGCTGGAGCCGTGCCTCATGTGCGCGGGCGCGATCATGCATGCGCGCATCGCGCGCGTCGTATTCGGCGCCGCCGATCCGAAAACCGGCGTATGCGGCAGCGTGATGGATGCGTTCGCGAATCCGCAGCTGAACCACCATACGGAAGTCGTCGGCGGCGTACTCGCGAACGAGTGCGGCGCCGCGCTGAAGTCGTTTTTTGCCGAACGCCGGCGCGCGCTGCGCGACGCGCGGCTCGCGCGCGACGCGGCCGCCGGCGAATCGTAGCCGGCACGGCGCGCGGCTGCCTCCGTGAACCGGCGCCGGTTCGGTCCCTCTAAGCAGTTCCACGATCCCGACACCTTTCGCCATGTCCTTTCAGCCCGCCGCGTCCTACACCATCCGCCTGCTTGCACCGTCCGGCTATCCGCACGATCCGGACGCGATCAATCGCGCGCTCGAGCGGCTCAGCGTCGCGCAACAGCGCATCGAGAACATCGAGGCGACGCAGCGCCGCTTCCAGCGCTTCGGCGGCACCGACGGCGAGCGCGCGAGCGACCTGAACCGGCTGGCGGATCCGGCGCGGCCGCTGCCCGACATCGCGCTTGCGGTGCGCGGCGGCTACGGCGCCGCACGAATCCTGCACGGCCTCGACTATCGCGGGCTCGAACGCCGGCTGCGCGACCAGCCGATCGCGCTCGTCGGCCACAGCGATTTCACCGCGATCCAGCTCGCGCTGTACGCCAAGGCGCGGATCAAGAGCTTCGGCGGGCCGATGCTGTCCGCGGACTTCGGCGCGGAAACGCCGAGCGATTTCACGATGCAGCACTTCTGGCAGACGCTGACGCAGCCGACCACAACGATCGTCGCCGACGCGCCGCAGGTGCAGTCCGTCAACGTGACGGGCACGCTGTGGGGCGGCAACCTCGCGATCCTCGCATCGCTGGTCGGCACGCCGTACATGCCGGACATCGAGGGCGGGATCCTGTTCATCGAAGACGTCAACGAGCAGCCGTTCCGGATCGAACGGATGATCTACCAGCTGCATTTGTCCGGCGTGCTCGCGCGCCAGCAGGCGCTCGTGCTCGGCCAGTTCACCGGCGCGCGGCCGTTCGAGTACGACAACGGCTACGACATGCAGGCGATGATCGACCAGGTGCGCGCGGTGATCGGCATTCCCGTCGTCACGGGGCTGCAGTTCGGCCACGTGCCCGATCTGTTGACGCTGCCGTTCGGCGCACGTGCGCAGCTCGTCGCGAACGCGCACGGGTTCCGGCTGACGCTGTCGGATTATCCGCATCTCGGCTGAGCGGCGGCGCGGATCGGACAAGGCGGGGCGTCCCGCCTTTTTCTTCGAGCAATTGCGCAACTAACGGCCGTCTTTTTCTACCGCCCGAAACGGGAAGGCGAATGGGCCGTGCACCAATTTTGTCGACAAAATGGCGGGCAGGGTATACGACGAGAGCCGCCTCAAACGGGTGTGAACGCCTTGCTGCGCCTGATTTTGATGCACGATGCACCGGTTTCGCGCGGCGCGATGCGCTCGAAGTGTGCACAATACGGGAAAAGAATTGTTGACAATCTTTATGTCCGTTCTACGATAAGGACCATCACACGATGCAGATCATGAACGAGCCCGAATCCACCCCGTCCGCGGCCGCCGGCCACGAAGCGATCGCCGAACGGATCCGCACCGCGATCCTCGAGCATCGGCTCGCGCCCGGCGCGAAGCTGACGGAGGCGCAGCTGTGCGAGGTGTTCGGCGTGAAGCGCGGGACGATCCGGCAGGCGCTCGCACAGCTCGCGACCGACAAGCTCGTCGATCTCGAGCCGAACCGCGGCGCGTTCGTCGCGAGCCCGACGCTGCAGGACGTGCACGAAGTGTTCGAGATGCGCCGCATCATCGAGCTGGCAGTCGTCGAGCGGATCGCCACAGGCCCGAGCGCGAAGCGGCTCAAGGGCATCGCGGCGCTGATCGACAAGGAGCGCAAGGCGTTCGAGCGGCACGACTTCGCCGCGTGGATCCGGCTGTCGGGCGAGTTTCATACGGCGCTCGCCGCACTGACCGGCAATGCGACGCTCGGCGAGTGCCTCGAAGGGCTCGTCGCGCGCTCGACGCTGATGTCCGCGCTGTACGAGTCGCATGGACGCAGCCCGTGCTCGTTCGACGATCACGGCGAGATTCTGGCGGCGCTCGAGACGGGCGACGCGAAGCGGGCGGCCGCGCTGATGGCGCAGCACCTGCAACATGTCGAATTGAAGATGCTCGACCGGCCCGCGCAGGGCCAGGTCGATTTGCGCGAAGTGTTCGGCGGCGCCTGAACGGCGACCCGGGCTCGACGACGCGCCACACCACAGAGCAATGCAGGTCCGCGGCTCGCGCCGCGGGCCGCGGGTCCGACTCCGGACGACGATCCGGGGCGTTATCGATGACGGTGGAGCGGCCATCCGGCCGCGTCAAGGAGAAGTCATGGCTCAGTTCAGTGTGGCGCACGACAGCGCCTATCCGGCGCAAGAAGGCGGCGAGGGCGGCGGCCCCGCGTTGCCGGGCGGTTACAGCGAGCGTCTGTACAACGAAGATTTGGCACCCCTGAAGAATCAGACGTGGGGATCGTACAACATCTTTGCGTTCTGGATGTCCGACGTGCACAGCGTCGGCGGCTACGTGTTCGCGGGCAGCCTGTTCGCGCTCGGGCTCACGAGCTGGCAGGTGCTGATCGCGCTGATCGTCGGCATCAGTCTCGTCAACGTGCTCTGCAACCTGATCGCGCGGCCGAGCCAGCAGATCGGCGTGCCGTATCCCGTCGCGTGCCGCGCGACGTTCGGTGTGCTCGGCGCGAACGTGCCGGCCGTGATTCGCGGGCTGATCGCGATCGCGTGGTACGGGATCCAGACGTATCTCGCATCGAGCGCGCTCGTGATCGTCGTGCTGAAGTTCTTCCCGCAGTGGCTGCCGTATGCGGACGTTCATCGCTACGGCTTCCTCGGCCTGTCGGCCGTCGGCTGGGCCGGCTTCATGCTGCTGTGGGTGCTGCAGGCGCTGGTGTTCTGGAACGGGATGGAGACGATCAAGAAGTTCATCGACTTCGCGGGTCCGGCCGTCTACGTCGTGATGTTCATCCTCGCCGGCTACATGGTGTGGCGCGCGGGCTGGCGCAACATCGGGATCAACCTCGGCGGCGTCAAGTATCACGGCGCAGAAGTGATCCCGGTGATGATCACGGCCATCTCGCTCGTCGTGTCGTACTTCTCCGGACCGATGCTGAATTTCGGCGACTTCTCGCGGTACTGCCGGTCGTTCGGCGAAGTGAAGCGCGGCAACTTCTGGGGGCTGCCCGTGAACTTCCTCGCGTTCTCGCTCGTCACCGTCATCACGACGGCCGCAACGCTGCCGGTGTTCGGCGAGCTGATCACCGATCCGGTCGAGACGGTCGGCCGCATCGATCATCCGACCGCAGTGATTCTCGGCGCGCTGACCTTCACGATCGCGACGATCGGCATCAACATCGTCGCAAACTTCGTGTCGCCCGCATTCGACTTCTCGAACGTCGCGCCGCGGCTGATCAGCTGGCGCGCGGGCGGGATGCTCGCGGCCGTCGCGTCGGTGTTCATCACGCCGTGGAATCTCTTCAACAACCCGGCCGTGATCCACTACACGCTCGACGTGCTCGGCGCATTCATCGGCCCGCTGTACGGCGTGCTGATCGCCGACTTCTATCTCGTCAAGCGCGGCCGGCTCGTGCGCGACGATCTCTACACGATGTCGGAGAGCGGCACTTACTGGTACACGGGCGGCGTGAACCGCCGCGCGCTCGCCGCACTGCTGCCGGCCGCGGTGATCGCGATCGTCTGCGTGATGATGCCGGGCTGGCAAGGCGTCGCGAACTTCTCGTGGTTCATCGGCGCGGCACTCGGCTTCGTGTTCTACCGCGTGCTCGCCGGCACGCAGCGTTGAGGAGCGCGCCATGCAGATCAAGCTGATCAATCCGAATACGACGCAGCGGATGACCGACGCGATGGGCCGCTGCGCGCGCCAAGTCGTGGCGCCCGGCACGCAGATCGTCGCGGTGAGCCCGACGATGGGTCCGCCGTCGATCGAAGGTTATTACGACGAGGCGCTCGCGACGCCCGGGCTGCTTGCCGAGATCGCGCAGGGCGAACGCGACGGTGTCGACGCGTACGTGATCGCCTGTTTCGGCGATCCGGGCCTGTACGCGGCGCGCGAACTCGCGCGCGGCCCCGTGATCGGGATCGCCGAAGCCGCGATGCATGCGGCGAGCGTGCTCGCACCGGGCTTTTCGGTCGTCACGACGCTCGCGCGCACGTGCGGCATGGCGTGGCACCTCGCGGAGCGCTACGGGATGAAGCGGTTCTGCCGCAACGTGCGCGCGACCGACGTCGCGGTGCTCGAGCTCGACCGGCCCGGCTCGGCCGCGCGCGCGATCATCGTCGACGAATGCCGGCGCGCGCTCGAGGAGGACGGTGCGGACGCGATCGTGCTCGGCTGCGCGGGCATGGCCGAGTTCGCGCACGAGATCGAACAGCAGATCGGTGCACCGGTCGTCGAGGGCGTGACCGCGGCCGTCAAGTGGGCGGAGGCGCTCGTCGCGCTGCGCCTCGCGACGGCCAAGCGCGGCGATTACGCGCGCCCGCTGCCGAAGCGCTACGACGGCGAGTTCGCGCGTTTCAGTCCGCCGAACGACGCACTCGCGGCGTCGCCGGCCGGCGCCGGCGCGCGAAGCGGGGCGGCCGCAGCGGAGCCGGCGCCCGATTTGCCGCAACCGCACATACACGCCGTCTGACATGCACTATCTGCGCCGCTGTATGGGCGCGTATGGGCGTTTTCGCTACACTGGGCCGTCGTCGCATCGGCCCGTGCAGCCGGCTTCCGGCGTTGCGCGGGCGGTGCGAACCCATTATTTCAGCAAGCTTTCGTCGCACTTCGAACCATGGCATACGATTCCAACTATCCTCGCGACCTGATCGGCTACGGTCGTCATCCCGTGCAGGCGAACTGGCCGGGGCGCGCCCGTGTCGCCGTGCAGTTCGTGCTGAACTACGAGGAAGGCGGCGAGAACTGCGTGCTGCACGGCGATCCGGGCTCCGAGCAGTTCCTGTCCGAAATCGTCGGCGCGGCCGCGTATCCGGATCGTCACATGAGCATGGAGTCGATCTACGAATACGGTTCGCGGGTCGGCGTATGGCGAATCCTGCGCGAGTTCGAGAAGCGCGGGCTGCCGCTGACGGTGTTCGGCGTCGGGATGGCGATCGAGCGTCATCCGGAAGTCGCGCGCGCATTCGTCGAGCTCGGCCATGAAATCGCGTGCCACGGCTGGCGCTGGATCCATTATCAGAACGCGACGCCGGAGCTCGAGGCCGAGCACATGCGGCTCGGCATGGAAGCGATCGAACGCGTGACGGGCGTGCGCCCGCTCGGCTGGTACACGGGCCGCGACAGCCCGAACACGCATCGCCTCGTCGCCGAATACGGCGGCTTCCTGTACGACTCCGACTACTACGGCGACGATCTGCCGTTCTGGATGGACGTCGCGGTGTCGAACGGCGGCACGACGCCGCAGCTGATCGTCCCGTACACGCTCGACACGAACGACATGCGTTTCGCGACGCCGCAAGGCTTCAACACGGCCGACCACTTCTTCCACTATCTGCGCGACGCGTTCGACGTGCTGTACGAAGAGGGCGACGAAGCGTCGAAGATGATGTCGATCGGCATGCACTGCCGCCTGCTCGGCCGGCCGGGCCGGTTCCGTGCGCTGCAGCGCTTCCTCGATCACATCGAAAAGCACGACCGCGTATGGGTGACGCGCCGTGTCGATATCGCGCGTCACTGGCGTGAACATCATCCGTATCAGCCCAATCATCAAAACGAAGGGAAAGCATGAAGGCGATGCGTTACACGTTGGAACAACTGAACACGATGGCGCCGGGCGCATTCGTCGCGGCGCTGTCGGGGATCTTCGAGCATTCGCCGTGGGTCGCCGAAGCGGTCGCGGCCGACCGTCCGTTCGAGAGCGTCGACGCGCTGCACAAGGCGATGTCGGGCGCGGTCGAGGCGGGCGGCGACGCACGCCAGCTCGCGCTGATCAACGCGCACCCGGAGCTCGCCGGCAAGGCGGCGGTGCGCGGCGAACTGACGGCCGAGTCGACGCGCGAGCAAAGCGGCGCGGGCCTCGACCAGTGCACGCAGGAAGAATTCGACAAGCTGCAGACGCTGAACCGCACGTATCGCGAGAAGTTCGGCTTCCCGTTCATCCTCGCCGTGCGCGGCTACGATCGGCACGGGATCATCGCGAATTTCGAAAAGCGCGTGAATCATTCGCGCGACGAGGAACTGCGCACGAGTCTCGACCAGATCTACCGGATCGCGCGCTTCCGCCTCGACGACCTGATCGACGCCTGACACCGCAACACGGCCTGCTGCGTGGCAGCGGCCTCCACGCATCACTGGCATCACTGACAAGGAAACATCATGGCCCTCCCGCTTCTCGATCCCGATGCACCCGATTTCACGCGGCGCTACGTGAATCTCGCCGATCCGCGTCTCGGTGCGCAGGCGCTCGAGGCCAGCGACGATTTCTTCGCGCCGAAGGAGCGCATGCTGAACCCCGAGCCGGCGGTGTTCATCCCCGGCAAGTACGACGATCACGGCAAGTGGATGGACGGCTGGGAAACGCGCCGCAAGCGCACGACCGGCTACGACTGGTGCATCGTCAAGCTCGCGCGGCCCGGCGTAATCAAGGGTGTCGACATCGACACGAGCCATTTCACGGGCAACTTCCCGCCGGCCGCGTCGATCGAGGCCGCGTACGTGGCCGACGGCGCGCCGACGCATGCGACCGAATGGGTCGAGATCGTCGCGTCGACGGCACTGCAGGGCAACAGCCACCACTACGTCGAAACCACCGACGTGCGCGCGTTCACGCATCTGCGCGTGAACATCTATCCGGACGGCGGCATCGCACGGCTGCGCGTCTACGGCCAGCCGCAGCTCGACTGGGCCGGCGCGAGCGCGACCGAGCAGTTCGATCTCGCGGCGATGGAAAACGGCGGCTACGTGGTGGCCGCGAACAACCAGCACTTCGGCGCCGCATCGAACATGCTGCTGCCCGGCCGCGGCGTGAACATGGGCGACGGCTGGGAAACGCGTCGCCGCCGCGAGCCCGGCAACGACTGGGCGATCATCGCGCTCGCGCAGCCGGGCGTGATTCGCCGCATCGAAGTCGATACGGCGTTCTTCAAGGGCAACTATCCGGACCGCTGCTCGATTCAGGCCGCGTACGTGTCGGGCGGCACCGACAGTTCGCTGATCACGCAGTCGATGTTCTGGCCGGTGCTGCTCGGCGAGCAGAAGCTGCAGATGGACAAGCAGCACTACTTCGAACAGGAAATCGCGTCGCTCGGGCCGATCACGCACGTGCGGCTCAACATCATTCCGGACGGCGGCGTGTCGCGCCTGCGCCTGTGGGGGACGCTCGACAAATGAAGACGCTGACCATCGAACCGCTGACCAAGGAAGCGTTCGCGCCGTTCGGCGACGTGATCGAGACGGAAGGCGCCAAGCAGATCCCGATCAATCTCGGCACGACGATCCGCTTTCACGATCTCGCGAAAGTCGACGTCGAGGACGAAGGCGGGCGCACGCTGATCAACCTGTTCCGCGGTCAGCCGCGCACGCTGCCGTTCGAAGTGAAGATGCTCGAGCGGCATCCGCTCGGCAGCCAGGCCTTCGTGCCGCTGAACGACCGGCCGTATCTGGTCGTCGTCGCGCCCGCGGGCGATCTCGACGAGTCGAAGATTCGTGCGTTCGTGACGAGCGGATGGCAGGGCGTGAACTATGCGAAAGGCGTCTGGCATCATCCACTCATCGCGCTCGGCGAAGTCAGCGATTTCATCGTCGTCGATCGTGGCGGTGACGGGCTGAATCTGAACGAGCAGGATCTGCGCGAATCGCTGTGGCTGACCGAGGAGGCGCTCGACGCAGTGATGGCCTGAGTGGTTGGTCGATCGTAGTGCGATACATGGACCCGCGCGATTCGCGCGGGTTTTTTTATGCGTGCTGTGTGGCGTTATGGTGCGACGGACGATTCCTCGTTCGTATGGGCGTATCTCATGGTCGCGATCGTGCGGCACGATGGCGAGGCGCGTGAGCTGCTGCATCGCGCGCCAATGTGAATTGCGATGTCGGCGGCGTAATGTGATCGCATCGGTTGTCGTGAATCGCTGCAGCGGGCGTGGCCCCTTTCGATGCGGGCCACTGCATCGCGTTGCCGGATTCGAGTCACATCGTGCAGGCGGCGACGGAGGATGCAGCGGCTGCCTCGGGCCGCTGCGAATGATCGCGCGTGCATCGCGGACAGCCGGCTCGTGTGCCGGTTCGACTTAAGTATGGCGGTGGCGCCGGCGTCGCGTATCGCGTCGTGTATCCGAAGCGCTCGTGTGGCGATCGGCGCATCGTCGCGTGGCGCGACTGGCTTGCGAATGAAGTCTCGCGGTCGCGGATGCGAGCGTCGCGCCGCGTGCACACGGCGTGTTGCCGCGTACGATCACGCCGAGACACGATGCGACGCGTCGACAACCGGCCGCAGCACATTTGCCACAAACGCCGCAGGCAAAAAAACGGGCCCGTTTCCGGGCCCCGAGAACGGAGAGAATCGCGCCGGACTTCCTTCGTCGCCCGGCGCGCGGCGGCTTACTTCACCGCGCCACCCTCGAACCACGCGGCGAGCTTGGTCCGCTCGTCGTCCGTCATGTGCGTGACGTTGCCGATCGGCATCGTCTTCAGGCGCACGGCCTGCTCGTAGATGCGCTGCGCGTTCTTCGACACTTCGTCCGGCGTGTCGAACATCACGCCGGCAGGCGCACTGCCCATCAGCGTCGGCTTCGACGAGTGGCACTCGACGCAGCGCTGCTGCAGGATCGGCATGATGTCCTTGACGGCGATCTTCGGTGCGTTTGCCGCCTGCGCTTCGGGCGCGACCGGCTTCGGCATCGTCCACACGAGCGCGCCGGCCATCAGCGCGACGCCGCCGAGCGGCAGATACCACAGCTGCTGGCCGCGGTGACGCATCACGAAGAACTGGCGGATCAGCGCGCCGGCCAGCATGATCAGCACGAGCACGACCCAGTTGTACTTGTTCGCGTACGTCATCGCGTAGTGGTTCGACAGCATCGCGAACACGACCGGCAGCGTGAAGTAGGTGTTGTGCACCGAGCGCTGCTTGCCGCGCTTGCCGTAGATCGGGTTCGGCTCTTCGCCCTTGAGCATCTTGTCGACCATCTTGCGCTGGCCGGGAATGATCACGAAGAACACGTTCGCCGACATGATCGTCGCGAGCATCGCGCCGACGATCAGATACGCGGCACGGCCGGCGAAGATATGGCACGCGAGGTAGGCCGCGACGACGACGTAGATGCCCACACAGATGCCGAGCACGCGATCGTTGGTGCCGAGCAGGCGGCACAGCGAGTCGTAGACGATCCAGCCGGCCATCAGGAAGCCGAGCGCGGAGGCGACGGCGACGACCGGGCCCATGTCGAGCACGCTCTTGTCGATCAGATAGGTATTCGGCGCGAGCAGGTACAGCACGAAGAACAGCGAGAAGCCCGACATCCACGTCGTGTACGACGGCCACTTCGACCAGTGCAGGTCTTCGGGCATTTCCGGCGGCGCGACCGTGTACTTCTGCATGTTGTAGAAGCCGCCGCCGTGCACGTGCCACAGCTCGCCGAACACGCCGCGCTTGCGCTGGTTCGCGTCGGTCGGCGGTTTCAGGCTGTTGTCGAGGGCGACGAAGTAGAAGGACTCGCCGATCCACGCGATCGCTGCAATGACGTGCAGCCATCGCAGCGCGAGGTTCAGCCAGTCGGTGATGAAGCCTTCCATGAAACTCCTCCAGACTCAGATCGTTGTCTTGATGCGGGCAGCCGATGCGTGTGTCAGCTGCCGCGATAGGTGCTGTACGACCACGGCGATACGAGCAGCGGCACGTGATAGTGCGCGCCCGGATCGGCGATGCCGAAACGCAGCACGACGCGGTCGACGAAACGGGGTTCGGGCACCTTCACGCCGAGCGACGCGAAGTAGTCGCCGGCATGGAACACGAGCTCGTATTCGCCGGCGGTGAGCGCGGCGCCTTCGAGCAGCGGTTCGTCGCAGCGGCCGTCGCTATTGGTCAGCACGGTCTTGATCGCGCGGCGCGAGTCGCCGTCCAGCGCGTAGAGGTCCACCTTGAGTGCGGCGCCCGGACGACCGTTCGCCGTATCGAGTACGTGGGTAGTGAGCTTTCCCATTCGCAATTGTCCTTGTGTGAATGCGATGTTCGGCGGCGGCTCGATCCAATGACAGTGCGGCGGATCGAGGCTCCACGTCACGTGGCTACATACCCGTCGGCGAAGTTGAAGCGAGCGCCGTGCAGGCATTGTAAGAAGGTTCCTGCGGCAAATACGCGCGCGATAGCAAAGATAATGCGCCGCGCATGACCGGCTGTCGACGCCTTGCCGGCGCGGCCCGCCGCGCGCGGGTGCGGCCCGCCGCGGGGCCGCTGCGCGGCGTACCATATCGCGACCGTGAAGCCCGGTATTCGTCGTCGCGCATTGTGCGCGGCGCGCGCATCGGCGATCCTCCCGCCGTGCGCGTCGGCCGACGGCCGGCGCCGCACCCCGAAGACGGCGAGCACGCCGGGTAACCGGGCCAGGGCGTTCGAACGGACGCAGGCACCGGAGCGTGCCGCGACGCAGCGTTCGAACGGCTTTGTGAGCGCCCCCGCAAGCGGTCGGGGGTACACCGACGCGGAGAACGCATGAACCTCGAGCAGCACGCCGGCGCACGCGCGCCGCAATCCTCCCCATCCCGCCCGACCACCTTGCTGGTCAAGCACGCCGACGTGCTCGTGACCATGGACGACACGCGGCGCGAACTGCGCGACGCGGGGCTCTACATCGAAGACAACCGGATCGTCGCGGTCGGCCCGAGCGCCGAGTTGCCCGATACCGCGGACGAGGTGCTCGATCTGCGCGGCCATCTCGTGATTCCGGGGCTCGTGAACACGCACCATCACATGTATCAGAGCCTCACGCGCGCGGTGCCGGCCGCGCAGAACGCCGAGCTGTTCGGCTGGCTCACGAACCTGTACCGGATCTGGGCGAACCTGACGCCCGAGATGATCGAAGTCTCGACGCTGACCGCGATGGCCGAGCTGCTGCAGTCAGGCTGCACGACGTCGAGCGACCATCTGTATATCTATCCGAACGGCAGCCGGCTCGACGACAGCATCGCGGCCGCACAGCGAATCGGAATGCGCTTTCACGCGAGCCGCGGCGCGATGAGCGTCGGCCAGCGCGACGGCGGGCTGCCGCCGGATTCGGTCGTCGAGCGCGAGCCCGACATCCTGCGCGACGCGCAGCGGTTGATCGAGACCTATCACGACGAAGGCCGCTACGCGATGCTGCGCGTCGTGGTCGCGCCGTGTTCGCCGTTTTCGGTGAGCCGCGGCCTGATGCGCGACGCCGCCTTGCTCGCGCGCGAGTACGGCGTGTCGCTGCACACGCACCTCGCCGAGAACGTCAACGACATCGCGTACAGCCGCGAGAAGTTCGGGATGACGCCGGCCGAATACGCGGAAGATCTCGGCTGGGTCGGCCACGACGTCTGGCATGCGCACTGCGTGCAGCTGGACGACGCGGGCATCGGCCTGTTCGCGCGCACGGGCACCGGCGTCGCGCACTGTCCGTGCTCGAACATGCGGCTCGCGTCCGGCATTGCGCCGGTGAAGAAGATGCGGCTCGCGGGTGTGCCGGTCGGGCTCGGCGTCGACGGCTCGGCATCGAACGACGGCGCGCAGATGGTCGCCGAAGTGCGGCAGGCGCTGCTGCTGCAGCGGGTCGGCTTCGGCCCCGATGCGATGACCGCGCGCGAAGCGCTCGAGATCGCGACGCTCGGCGGCGCGAAGGTGCTGAACCGCGACGACATCGGCGCGCTGAAGCCGGGCATGGCCGCCGACTTCGTGGCGTTCGACCTGCGTCAGCCGCTGTTCGCGGGCGCGCTGCACGATCCGGTCGCGGCGCTCGTGTTCTGTGCGCCGTCGCAGACCGCCTATACGGTCGTGAACGGAAAGGTGGTCGTGCGTGAAGGGCGGCTCGCGACGCTCGATCTGCCGCCCGTGATCGAACGTCACAACGCGCTCGCGAAGATGCTCGTCGAAGCGTCGCGCTAGCCGGTGTGGCGGCGGTCTTGACCACCGCCGCGACCGCAGCACGACGCACGACGCGCGGCGCGTGCACGCGCGCGCTGCACGGCGTTTGGCGCGCGGCCGCTTACGGTTCGATCAGCGTGCGCGTCGCTTCGGCGACGAGGCCGCGCAGCCAGCGCACCTCGTCCGAGTAGTGGCAGCGCTCGTGCCAGAGCTGGTAGTACTGCATCGGCGGGAAATCGAGCGGCGCCGGCACGACCGACAGCGGCAGGAATTTCGCGTAGTGATCGGCGAACAGCCGCGTCGTCGTGAAGATCAGGTCCGACTTCACGAGCACGTACGGCGCGAGATTGAAGTAGGGCAGCGTGACGACGACGTGGCGCTTGAGCCGCTCGCGCGCGAGATGCACGTCGATCGCGCCGCGCTGACCGACCGAGTACGGCGTCGGCGCGAGATGCGGCGCGTTCAGGTACTGGTCGAGCGTCAGCCCGCCGCGTTTCGCGAACGGGTGCGTGTTGCTCATCAGGCAGACGATCTCGTCGACGAACAGGTTCGACAGGTGAAGCTGCTCGGGCGGCTCCGGCCAGTTGCCGACGACGATGTCGAGCTTGCCGTCCTCGAGCGCGAGTTCGTAGTCGAACGCGGGGCCGAGCGAATGGAACTCGAGCGTCGCGTTCGGCGCGGCCTGGCGGAAGCGTTCGACGACGGTCGGCACGAACAGCACGTTCAGATAGTCGGGGCAGCCGATCCGGTAGCAGCGGATCGACGTGGCCGGATCGAAGTTGTGCTGCTGGAACTTGATCCGTTCGATTTCGCGCAATGCGTTCTGGACGGGCTCGAGCAGGCGCAGCCCGTATTCGGTCGGCACCATGCCGGACTTGCCGCGCACCAGCAGCGGATCGCCGGTGATGTCGCGCAGGCGTCGCAGCGCGGCGCTGATCGCCGGCTGCGACTGATTCAGTTTGACGGCCGCGCGCGTGACGCTGCGTTCCATCAACAGGGTGTGCAAGACGCGCAAGAGGTACGTGTCGATCGCCTCGCGTTGCTGACTCATGATTTCTCCGGTTTATATGTCTGGGCTGATCGAGGGGCGTTGGGGGTATATGGCTTTTAATATGAACGAAAACCAGCGTCAAGAGATGGATACCCGCAGACGGGCGCCGTTCGGGCCGCGGCGACGGCCGGAACGGAGAGAGAAGACGAACGCGGCGCGCGCCGCCGCGCGCATGCGGCGGTGCGCGTCCATCGGTGCGGCGAAGCGCGTGTAGCGGTGTGGCGCGGCGTAGCGCGGTGTGTCGAGGGGCTCCGGTCAGTCGTCGAGACGCATGCCGACTTTCAGCGTCACCTGCCAGTGGATCACCTGATCGCCTTCGATGTGGCCGCGCGTGTCGGTCACCTCGAACCAGTGGAGGTTGTGCAGCGTCTTGCCGGCCTTCGAGATCGCGTTGCGGATCGCGTCGTCGCACGATTGCCGCGAGGAACCGGTCAGCTCGATCAGCTTGTAGACGTGGTCGCTCATGATGCACTCCCTGGAATGTCGGTGACAGCGCCGGCGCAAGCCGCGCGCCCGAAGCGGCGTCGCGCGTGTCCGGCTTCTTGAGTGATAGGTATGATGGGCGGCAAGTGCAACCCTTATCGGAGACGAGGACAATCGTGGAAGTCGGATTTTGCGGACCGGGATTGATGGGCGCGCCGATGATTCGGCATCTGCTGGCGGCCGGGCATCGCGTCAGCGTGTGGAACCGGACGCGTGCGAAGGCGGAGGCGCTCGCGGCGGAAGGCGCGCAGGTCGTCGATACGCCGCGTGAACTCGCGCAGCGTGTCGAGACGGTATTCGTCTGCGTGCTCGACACGCGCGCGGTCGGCGACGTCGTATTCGGCGCCGATGGCCTGCTCGCGGGCGACGCGTCGGCCCGGCGGCTGCAGCGCATCGTCGATCATTCGAGCATTGCGCCGGCCGCGACGCGCGACTATGCGGCGCGCGCGGCTGCGCTCGGCGTCGGCTGGGTCGACGCGCCGGTGTCGGGCGGCGTGCCGGGCGCGCAGGCCGGCACGCTCGCCGTGATGGCGGGCGGCCGCGCAGCCGATCTCGATGCGGTGCGGCCGTTGATCGACACGTACGCGTCGCGCATCACGCACATGGGCGATGCCGGCGCCGGGCAGACCGCGAAGCTCTGCAATCAGGCGATCGTGACGGCCACGGTCACGGCAATCGCCGAGGCGGTCGGCCTCGCGCAGGCAAGCGGCATCGATGCGGCGCGCCTCGCCGAAGCGCTCGCCGGCGGCTGGGCCGACTCGGTGCTGCTGCAGACCTTCGTGCCGCGCATGACGTCGGGCGCGCACGCGCCGATCGGCGCGCTCGGCACGTTCCAGAAGGATGTGGATGCAATCGCCGACGCCGCGCGCGACACGGGCGCGGTGATGCCCGTATCGGCGACGGTCCAGCAGGTGTTGCGGCTCGGCGCCGCACAGGGGCTCGCCAGCGCGGACTTCGCGGCGTTCATCGACATCGTGCGCCCGCAGAACGGACGCCACGCGCGCTGACGCAGGCCGCACGCCGCGCGTTGCGCGCGCGGCGTGTGCAGACGGCCGATGGGCCGCGCGGAGGCGGCCCATCGAATCGTTGGCGGTTCAGCCGAGGGAGCGAGGTGTCGTGTCGCCGGCGTTCTGCCGGCCGAGACCGCCGCGCAGGCTCGCTTTCGTGCCTGCACCAAATTCGGGCAGGATACGTGCGCGGGCGCGGCTCGCGAAGACGAGGAAGCCGAAGCCGTTCGCTTCGTACCAGTATCCGCCGTTTTCGAGGCCGTCGAGCGGTTGCTCGAGCGCATTGGCAATCGACTCGATGCAGCGCTTGCGCAAATCGGCGATCGCCGGATACGGCGGTTGCGCGCCGCGCACGCTGCATAGCAGGACGTCGAGGCCGGGCAGCACGTGCGCGTAGAGGACGGGCTCGTCCTGCGCGCGGGCGCGGGCAATCTTGGTGTCGAGCTGCGCGAACGGCTTCGAATGGCGCAATACCGCGAGGAACGATTCCTGGCCGTCCTGTTGCGCACGTCGACGTTTTTTCGGGAAGGACATAAACACTCGCCTCAAAAACAATTGCAAGAAATGCGGCACTTTCATGCGACCCACTCCCGGCTATGTACGCCGCATGCCGATCCGTTATAGCACACGAAAATGCAGCATTCGTGCGGTACGACGATCGATGCCTCCCGTCGACCCGCTTGCCACGATCGACACAGCCAGCGTCTCGGCGCCTGTACTGTCGTTAGTCTCCATCATAGACCTGCTTTCCGCGCGCGTGCGTTCGCCTGTCACAAAAAAGTGCGATGCACCGCACGCGGTCGCCGTCGCAGGTGCGCAAGAAAAAGGCCCGCACGAGAGCGGGCCTTTCGGGTGAGCGCGACGGGCGCGATCAGCGCTGCTTCAGCGAATCGCGGATCTCGCGCAGCAGCACGATGTCTTCCGGCGTTGCGGCCGGTGCGGCTTCCGCGGGCTTGCGCAGCTTGTTGATGAATTTCACCATCAGGAAAATGATGAAGGCCAGGATGATGAAATTGATCAGCACGGTGATGAACGAACCGTAGCCGAACACCGCGACGCCCGCGGCCTGCAAATCCTTGAACGAATCCGGATTGCCCTTGAACGATGCGGGGACGGTGCCGAGCAGAACGAACTTGTTCGAGAAATCCAGACCGCCGGTCAGCACGCCGATGACCGGCATGATCAGATCCTTCACGACCGAGTCGACGATCTTCGAGAACGCGCCGCCGATGATCACGCCGACGGCGAGATCCATCACGTTGCCCTTGACGGCGAACTCCTTGAATTCCTTGATTATGCTCATGAGCGGCTTTCTCCTGGTTGGGGCGGGGGAAGGCGTGCCGGGACGCACGTCGGGGCGGGGCGTCGAATAAAGGGTCGGTGGCACACCGATGGTCGCATGATAGCGAACGCGTCGGCTTGCCGGTAGTCCATCTTGAAATGATTGACAAATCGACGGGCGGTGCGCGCGCCATCAAGAGAACGGGGCGCCATGCATGGCATGGACGCCCCGTTTGTGCAACGCCGAGCCGATCGGCCGCGGCGCTCAGGTGTTGTCGTCGCTCCAGCCGTCGTCGTTGCTGCCGAGATCGACACCGCCGCCATTGCCGTCGCTCCAGTTCGAATCGTCGCCGCGGCCGAGATCGAAGCCCGGGTCCGCATTCTGCTGACGGCGACGCTCGTCGTCGACGATCACGTCGCGTTCGATCACGCGATCGCGGCCGCCCGACATCGCTTCGCCGAGCAGCACGCCGGTCAGCAGGCCGCCCATGCCGCCGCCGAAACCGCCGCCTTGCTGGATCACGACGGGCGGCTGCTGTTGCGGATACGGCTGCGGCGGATACGGTTGCTGAGGGTAGGGCTGTTGCTGATACGGCTGGCCTTGCGCGCCGGTCACGCGATCGGCTTCCTGCGCGTACACGGACCCGCTGCCGTTGCCCGGTGCGGCCGGCTGCGCGGCCGGATCGGGGCGGCCTTCGACGCGCGCCTTCACGCTTGCATGACGCTGCTCGAGCTCGTCGATCCGGTACGGCGGCACCGGATTCTTGCCGTTCGACAGCGATTCGACGAGCGTGCGCGCGTCGGCCTCGATCGCGTCGAGTTCGCCCGCGAGGGCGGCGGCGCCCGGCAGCGTCGAGAGCTTCGCGTCGAGCTTCAGCGGCCGGATGTCGTTCAGCACGTCGGTTGCGCGCTTGAGCTGCGCGCGCCGTTCGTCGTCGGCGCGCGTGTCGCCGGCCGAGCGCGCGCGCCGCAGCGTCCAGCGCAGTACCAGCGCGATCACCGCGACGAGCAGGCCGAGACCGATCCACATCGTGGTCGACGGCCCGTGCTTGACGGCCGGTGCGGACGACGGCGCGAGCGACGATTGCAGCGAACCGGACGGCGTAGCCGACGGCACGTTGCCGGCCGTGCGCGACGCATCGGCACGAATCCGCGCTTCGGTTTGCGCGAAGCGCGACGCGTCGGTGAAGCGCAATTGCGGATCGAGCGTCTTCGCGCGCTGCAACTGCACGAGCGCGTCGGCCGCGCGGCCTTCGCGATCGAGCACCTGCGCATACAGATAGCGCGCGTGCGCGTTGTTCGGATGCGCGTCGACGACTTGCGACAACTGCGCGTCCGCGCGCTGCCAGTCGCGCTGCGCGATCGATTGCTCGACTTGCTGCAGCGACGGAACCGCGAATGCGGCGGACGACAGCAGCATCAGCGAGAGGCCGAGAGCGGCGAGAGATTTCTTCATGGTCGAACCGGGCGCGATAGGCCCGTCTCCTGACGATCGGTTCGCTGCGCGGCGCACGACACGCGCCGCGCGGCGCGCCGGTTTACTGCGCGGGCGTGTCGATCTGCTTTTTCAGCGCCGCGAGGCGATCCTCGACCGACGGGCCCTTGTTCAGGGCGGCGAGCTTGTCGTCGAGCGCCTTGCCGCTCGACGTGTCGGCCGAATTCAGCCGTGCGTCCGAGCGTGCGTTCTGCAGCGCGACCTTGTCTTCGAGCTTGCGGAAGTCTTCGGACAGGTTCTTGCCGCCGATGCCGCCGAGCGCGCTCGCGGCGACGTCCTTCGCCTGCGCGATTTCCTGCTTCGCCTGCAGGATGTTCGAGCGCGCGTTCAGATCGTTGCGGCGCTGGCGCATGTCGGCGATCTGCCCCTTCAGCTTTTCGACCGACGGTTCGAGCGTCGCGAGCTCGGCCGCGAGCGCATCGCGCTCGGCTTCCGCGTTCACCTGCGCGGCGAGCGCCTCGCGCGCGAGCGCTTCGTCGCCGGCCTGCAGTGCGCGCTTCGCGCCGTCTTCGTACTTCTTCACCTTGTCGTCGGCCGCGTCGCGCTTGCTGCGCTGCGTGGCGACCTGCGCTTCGATCTCGATCAGCGAATTCTCGGCACGGCCGATGCTGTCGTCGAGCTCCCGCACGATCTGCCGTGCGTCGCGCGACGGATCCTGTACCGAATCGGCCGCGTCGTTCAGCAGGCCCTTGATCGTGCGCGAAATAGAGTCGAAAAGCGACATGAAATCCTCCCTGGTTGAAAGGCGCCGCGCGTCGCGGCATCGCTCGCCGCGTGCCGCTGGCGACCCGTGCGAGCCGGCGGATATTACACCACCGGTTCACTTAAATACGGCTTAAACGCGCGGCTTCAAGCGCATCGTGCGCACCTGCGCCAAACCTTTCGCGACTGAAAGAAACGCGCGCGTGCAGGCGCGTTTGCGTGTCCATGATAGGCCGAGGATCGCGCCGATACGCGCGGCGCGATACCGATGTGCGGGAATTTTTACAAAAAATCGCGAAGGCACGCGGGCGATTTCATTAAAATGCGCTGTCACGTCGCGGGAACGGATCGACGCATGGCGCGGTCTGTCGACGTGACTGTAGCCACGACATACCACTCCGACTCATCCGCCTGCATTTTCCGCATGCGTCCGAGGGCACCACGCAGCCCGCCATTCCGACATGCCAATCATCAAACGACCGCCTTCCTCGTCCGACCGGACCGAACCTCACTACTCGCTGCGCCGTGCGCCGTCCGGCGCCTATTACACCGATGACGACGATCGCGGCGACGACCGCCACGCCGCACGCAGTGCAGGCGGAGGCGGCCGTTCGTTCGGCGGACGCATCGCGCTGTGGTTCGTCGGACTGTTCGCGACGATCGCGATCGTCGGTGCGCTGATCGTCGGCTACGCGCTCGTCGTGATGGCGCCGCAGCTGCCGTCGCTCGACGCGCTGACGAACTATCAGCCGAAGGTGCCGCTGCGCGTCTTCACGGCCGACCACGTGCTGATCGGCGAGTTCGGCGAGGAGCGCCGCAGCCTCGTGCGCTTCCAGGACATTCCCGACGTGATGAAGAAGGCGGTGCTCGCGATCGAGGACTACCGCTTCTACGAGCACGGCGGCGTCGACTTCGTCGGCATCCTGCGTGCGGGCGTGGCCGACCTGATGCACGGCGGTGCGCGGCAGGGCGCGAGCACGATCACGATGCAGGTCGCGCGCAACTTCTTCCTGTCGAGCGAGAAGACGTACACGCGCAAGATCTACGAGATGCTGCTCGCGTACAAGATCGAGAAGGCGCTGACGAAGGACCAGATTCTCGAGCTGTACATGAACCAGATCTATCTGGGCCAGCGCGCCTACGGCTTCGCGGCCGCCGCGCGCGTGTACTTCGGCAAGGACCTGAAGGACATCACGCTCGCGGAAGCCGCGATGCTGGCGGGGCTGCCGAAGGCGCCGTCCGCGTACAACCCGGTCGTCAATCCGAAGCGCGCGAAGGTGCGTCAGGAATACATCCTGAAGCGGATGCTCGAGATCGGCTACATCACGCAGCCGCAGTACGAGCAGGCCGTGAAGGAAGAGATCCATGTGCGCACGCCGGGCAACCAGTACGCCGTGCACGGCGAATATGTCGCCGAAATGGTGCGGCAGATGATGTACCAGCAGTACAAGGATGAGACCTACACGCGTGGGCTGACCGTCACGACGACGATCAACTCGGCCGACCAGGAGGCCGCGTATCAGGCCGTGCGTCGCGGCATTCTCGACTACGAGCGCCGGCACGGCTATCGCGGGCCGGAAGGCACGATCAATCTGCCGCCGGCCGGCGACGAGCGCGACGAAGCGATCGACGACGCACTCGCCGATCACCCGGACAACGGCGACCTGCAATCGGCGGTCGTGCTGTCGGCCGCACCGAACGCGGTCGACGTGCAGTTCGTCGGCGGCGCGACGACGCGCATCGGCGCGGCCGGGCTGCGCTTCGTGTCGGGCGCGCTGAGCGCGCGCGCGAACAACACGCTGCGCATCCGGCCCGGTTCGATCGTGCGTGTGCTGAAGGACGCGAAGACCGGCTGGCAGATCGTGCAGCTGCCGCAGGTCGAAGGCGCGCTCGTCGCGATCGCGCCGCAGGACGGTGCGATCCGTTCGCTCGTCGGCGGCTTCGACTTCAACAAGAGCAAGTTCAACCACGTGACGCAGGCGTGGCGCCAGCCGGGCTCGTCGTTCAAGCCGTTCATCTATTCGGCGTCGCTCGACAAGGGGCTCGGGCCGGCGACGATCATCAACGACGCGCCGCTGTACTTCCCGCCGAGCGTGCCGGGCGGCACCGCGTGGGAACCGAAGGACGACGATCAGCCCGACGGCCCGATGACGATGCGCACCGGTCTGCAGCGCTCGAAGAACCTCGTGTCGATCCGGATTCTCGCGTCGATCGGCACACAGTACGCGCAGGAGTACGTGACGCAGCGCTTCGGGTTCGATCCGAAGAAGACGCCGCCGTATCTGCCGATGGCGCTCGGCGCCGGCCTCGTGACGCCGCTGCAGCTCGCGACCGGCTATGCGGTGTTTGCGAACGGCGGCTACAAGGTCGATCCGTATCTGATCGCCGAAGTCGACGACGCGCGCGGCCAGCCGCTGCAGAAGTCGCAGCCTGTGATCGCGGGCAGCACGGCGCCGCGCACGATCGAAGGTCGCAACGCGTACGTGATGAACAGCCTGCTGCATACGGTCGCGACGGCCGGCACGGGCGCGGGCACCAACGCGCTGGGCCGCAACGACCTGCAGGGCAAGACCGGTACGACGAACGACGCGAAGGACGGCTGGTTCGCCGGCTATCAGCAATCGCTCGTCGCGGTCGCGTGGATGGGCTTCGATCAGCCGAAGAGCCTCGGCAGCCGCGAATTCGGCGCGCAGCTCGCGCTGCCGATCTGGGTGAACTACATGCGTACCGCGCTGAACGGCGTGCCCGAGCAGCAGATGCCGATGCCGGACGGCCTGACGACGATCGACGGCGAGCTGTATTACGCGGATCGCACGCCGGGCAACGGGTTCGTCGCGAGCGTCGACATCAACCCGGCGGCGAATGCGATCAGCGCGAACGATGCGCTCGGCTCGGCCGGGGCGGAAGGGCTCACGCCGCCGCCAGTCACGCCGCAGGAGAAGCAGCAGATTATGGACATGTTCGAGAGCAAGTAAGCGGTGCGCTGTTCTTGATGCATGCGACGGGCGCCTTCGGGTGCCCGTTTTTTTTGCTGATCGCAGGATTCCTGCGGAGCGGTGGGGCAAGGTCGGTTTTCGGCCACAAACGGCCATTCAGCGAGCGGGGAAACTGCCGTCGGAACGGCTCCAATCGCGTTCGGTCATCAATATCCGGACCGCTTCGCGCTTGGCCTGCGGGCTTGCTACTTTCGAGCCAGCAGGTCCTTCAACGCGGCGTTGTCGAGCATGGATTCGGCCAGCAGACGCTTGAGCTTGCTGTTCTCCTGCTCCAGTTCCTTCAGGCGCTGCGCTTCGGAGACCGTCATCCCGCCGAACTTCGCTTTTCAGTTGTAGTAGGTCGCTTCCGAGACGCCGAACTTGCGGCACAGCTCCGCCGGCTTCAGGCCAGCCTCGGCTTCCTTCAAGGTGCCGATGATTTGCGCTTCGGTGAATCGCTTTTTCATTGCCGTTCCTCTCTGGAACGGACTCTACACCGTCACCGTACTAAACGCGGGGAGCAGGTCACTCGGTGCCAACTTGATGGAATGTGCTGGACTGGCTCTTCATTGAGTCGATGCCGCTGTCTGGGCATCGCGGGAAATACAAGGCGTTACTTGTTCGGCTGACAGGGGGCCACTGGTTGCCACGCTTGGCCAGTCCAGAAGAGCAACGGTTGTGTGATTCGGATAGGCGACTCGGTGATGAGTTCGCGGTATGGATGCTGCGCTTCTGTCGACCAGTAAGCTCTGGCGCGTTCACAGATTTGCGGATACGAGAGTCCTTCGAAGTTTCTGAACAGATCTGCATCGCCGATATGCGTCGGCGCGTCGGCGTTCGAGATCACCGCTTTCCATATCAAGAGCGGCTGCTTTCCCCAATAATGCGGGCTTGCCGTCTGCATAGCATCGTCGATCGACGTGAAGAGGAAGCTAGCTCTCAAGCGGCTCGGGAGCCTCGGGTCGATCTTCAAGCGCTCAAGTTCGATGGCCTGCTCGATGACGATCCACCATGGGTCGCCACCGTTCATTCGGCTCACTCTGTAGGCGGAGTAGCCTCGAGCCCATCCCCCGGGCTGAATCTCAGTCGGCACCTGGAGGTGCGTTTGCCTGGAAACGAAGAATAGATTCTGCATGGCCCCATGTATTGTTTTATCGGAAGTGCTATTGTCCCACAGCACGCGAGCATTGCTTATCGGCCAATGCAGCCCTCTAACACGGGTTGCAATCGTTCTATGTCACTCGAATGCTGACGGTCGATGAGGCGCAGCGTAGGCGTGGACATGCTCTGGGTGATTCGGGGAAGGCGTGTGGCACCGATTGTCGACTACCGAAGTGTCGATGTCGAATGACCGCTACGACACGACAAGCGACACCCCGGATTTCCACGAAGAACCTTTTTGCGCATCGAAACGATAGGGCAGCCCGGCACGCGTCGCCGGCGCGCGTTCTTGACAACCGGAGCGGCCAATCAGAACGACACACACGCCGGCACGAGCGTAATACCCACCGATTCCTGCTGAAACCGTTGCGCATACGCATCGCGGATCGCATCGAGCCGCGTGCGCGTGTCCGGCGTATCGTCGGCGACGATACGCACGACGAAGCTTGCCTCCTGCGTGATCCGCCCGCTCGCGTGATCGCGCCACTGTCCGTGCGTGTCCCAATACGTAAAGCCGTCGGGAAATCGCGGTGTGATGACATCCGCGAGGAACGCCGCGCGCTCCGCATCGGTGACGGGCGCGCGTCCCGCGATGTCGCGACCGAACAGCAGATCGGCCTGCAGCGCTGCGTGCTGGCCGGGCTGCGTACATGCGCCCGCTATGCCTGCGACAGGCGAGGGCGTGCCCGCGCAACCGGCGACGAGCGCGATTGCCGCGGCGCCGATCGCGAGCCGCGCGCGTCGTCGCCACGCGGCAGCGCGCATGCGCAGCCGCGCACACCGCATCTGCCCATTTCGCGCCCAGCGCGTTTCTCGCGCGTAAAACACTGCCCGTTCAACCACTTGCGGGTTTGTTCGGCGAGTTATCAACAGGGCTGTCAACACAAACTGGGGATAACCCTAGGTCGCTCGCGCGCGCGTCAGCGCTGCAGCTTCGCGTGCGCGAGATGCATGCCGAGCGTCGCCGGATCGGTATTCGTGCCCGACAGCAGCACGCCGACGCGCTTGCCTTGCAGCGGTTCGCGCAGCGGCCCGAGCAGCGCCGCGAGTGCAGCCGCACACGCCGGCTCGACCGCGAGCTTCAGGTTCGCGAACAGGAACAGCATCGCCGCGCGCAGCGCGTCGTCGGACACCGTGACGATCCGGTCGATATGACGACGGCACAGCTGGTAGCTGTATTCCTCCGTGTGCGGCGCCATCAGCGAGTCGGCGATCGTCTGCATCGCGCTCATCTTGATCGTGTGATTGGCCGCGAAGCTGCGGCTCATCGCGTCGGCGCCTTCGGGCTCGACGCCGTACACGTGCACGTGTGGATTCGCCAGACGCAGTGCGGTCGCGGCGCCCGCCGCAAGCCCGCCGCCGCCGATCGGCACGATCACCGCGTCGAGGTCGGGTGCCTGCGTCGCCCATTCGTAGCCGAGCGTCGCGGTGCCGAGAATCGTGTGATAGCCGTTGAACGGATGGATAAAGAAGCGGCCTTCCTCGGCCTCGATCCGCCGCACGATCTCGAATGCCTGCGATGCGCTGCCCGCGAGCACGACTTCGGCGCGGTACTGCTTGCATTGCGCGATGCGCGTCGGGCTCGCGGTATGGAACATCACGACCTTCGCGCCGTGGCCGAGCCGCATCGCCGCATACGCGACGGCCGCCGCATGGTTGCCCGCCGATACGCAGGTGACGCCCGCGTTCTTGCGCGCGTCGTCGAGCGCGAGCAGGTGCGTGAACGCGCCGCGCGCCTTGAAGCTGCCGCTCACCTGCAGCAGTTCGAACTTGAAGTTCACGTGCGTGCCCTCGAGCGACGGCAGATCGGCGCGCTCGAACACGGGCGTGCGCGCGACCCACGGCGTCAGCGCGAAATGCTGCGCGGCGATTTCGTCGAGCGTCGGAATCGGCTCGCCGTCGATCGTCGTATGAACGAGGCCCTGCGGTTCAGTCGACATGGCGTGGCGTGTGGCGGAGATGAACCGGCCCGCGCACACGGGCCGGCGGGCGAGAGAGCGGTCAGTGTGCGTCGACCGACATGCTGCGGATGAACTTGCGCAGGAACTGCTCGCAGGCGGCGAGCTGCGCGAGTTCGACATATTCGTTCGGCTTGTGAGCCTGCTCGATGTTGCCGGGTCCGCACACGACGCTCGGAATGCCCGCGCGTTCGAACAGGCCCGCTTCGGTGCCGTACGCAACCTTGCGCTTGTCCTGGTCGGCCGTCAGCGCCCGTACGAGCTGCGTGATCGCGGCCTGCTCGGTCGCATCGAGCCCCGGCGCGGCCGCGATCTTCGAGAACTCGATCGCCGCGTTCGGATGCTCGCGACGCATCTGCGGCAGCAGCGTCTCGTTCGCATACGCTTCGATGCGCGCGAAGATCTGCTCGGGGTCGAGCGTCGGCAGGTTGCGGAACTCGAAGTCGAATCGGCATTCGGCCGGCACCGTGTTGATCGCGTTGCCGCCCTGGATCGTGCTCGTCTGCGCGGTCGTGAACGGCACGTCGTACAGCGTATCGAACGGGCCTTCCGCGCGGAACCGATCGGCGATGTCGCGGATATGGCAGATCAGGCGCGCCGCGTACTCGATCGCGTTCAGCCCTTTGGGCGTGAGCGACGAATGCGCCGCATGGCCGCGCACGCAGCAGCGGTATGCGTTGATGCCCTTGTGCGCAATGATCGGACGCATGCTCGTGGGCTCGCCGACGATGCAGCCCGACGGCTGCACGCCGCGCTTCACGAGATCGGCGATCATCAGCGGCGCGCCGGCGCAGCCGATCTCTTCGTCGTAGGACAGCGCGAAGTGAATCGGCTTCGCGAGCTTGGTCGCCTGCATCTCGGGCAGCAGCGCGAGCGCCGTGCCGATGAAGCCCTTCATGTCGCAGGTGCCGCGGCCGTACAGGCGATCGTCGCGCACGTCCGGCGCGAACGGATCGCTGTCCCATTGCTGGCCGTCGACGGGCACGACGTCGGTGTGCCCGGACAGCACGATGCCGCCGTTCGTCGAGCCGTCGTGCGCGGGCACGGTCGCGAACAGGTTCGCCCAGCCTTCGCGCGCATCGCGCGTGATCGTCGACGCGATGCCTTTCGCGGCGAGCGCGTCACGCACGGTCTCGATCAGCCCGAGGTTCGGCACGCGGCTCGTCGTGTCCATCGACACCAGCTGCTTGACCCAGGGCAGGCCCACGAGTGCGTGATCGCGTGAATCGGCGGCCGGTTGGGTCGTCGCGTCGAGAGTGGACATGGCAGAACTCCGTCAGATGAATGGGAAAATCATACTCAAAAACGCCCCGGCCCGCCTTCGTCGCACGCAGTGCGGTGCAGCATCGCCGCGCCGTATCGCCGCCCGCAAACGGGCCTCCGATGCGCGGACCATGCCGCACACCGTCGCCCGTCGCGCGCGGGCCGCGCGTTGCGCGTCAACGTGCGGCGCTTGCCGCGTCCTGCCGATGCCCGAGCGCGCGCAGCGTCTCCTTGATCGTCGACACGCGGATCGCGAGATCGGGCGAGCGCGTTTCGATGCGCAGCTTGTCCTGGCCCGCGAGCTTGATGTGCCGATGCTTCTGCACCATCTCGATGATCCGCATCGGATCGATCGGCGGATTCGGCACGAACTGCAGCCCGATCGCGGCTTCGCTCGCGTCGATCTTCACGATGCCGAGCGGTTTCGCGGCGAGCCGCAGCCGATGCGTTTCGACGAGCGCCTGCGCCTGCGGCGGCAGCTTGCCGAAGCGGTCGATCAGCTCTTCCTGAATGCCGTCGATCGCATCGGCGTGCTCGCAGTTCGCGAGCCGCTTGTAGAGCGACAGCCGCTCCTGCACGTCCGCGCAGTAGTCGGCCGGCAGGATCGCGGGCGCATGCAGGTTGATCTCGGTCGTCGCGGCGAGCGGCGCGGTGAGGTCGGGCTCCTTGCCGTTCTTCAGCGCCTTCACCGCATCGTTGAGCATCTCCGTATAGAGCTGGAAGCCGATCTCGTGGATCTCGCCCGACTGCTTGTCGCCGAGCACCTCGCCGGTGCCGCGGATCTCGAGATCGTGCATCGCCAGATAGAAGCCCGAACCGAGTTCCTCCATCTGCTGGATCGCCTCGAGCCGGCGCTGCGCCTGTTTGGTGAGCGCCTGCGGATCGTGGACGAGCAGGTACGCATACGCCTGGTGGTGCGAGCGGCCGACGCGGCCGCGCAGCTGGTGCAGCTGCGCGAGACCGAACTTGTCCGCGCGGTGCATGATGATCGTGTTCGCGCTCGGCACGTCGATGCCGGTTTCGATGATCGTCGTACACAGCAGCACGTTCGCACGCTGCGCGACGAAATCGCGCATCACGCGCTCGAGCTCGCGCTCGTGCATCTGGCCGTGCGCGATCACGATGCGCGCCTCGGGCACGAGTTCCTCGAGCATCGCCTTGCGGTTCTCGATCGTCTCGACCTCGTTGTGCAGGAAGTACACCTGGCCGCCGCGCTTGAGCTCGCGCAGCATCGCCTCGCGGATCACGCTTTCTTCCTCGCGGCGAACGAAGGTCTTGATCGCGAGCCGCTTCTGCGGCGCGGTCGCGATCACCGAGAAATCGCGCAGCCCTTCGAGCGCCATCCCGAGCGTGCGCGGAATCGGCGTGGCGGTCAGCGTCAGCACGTCCACTTCCGCGCGCAGCGCCTTCAGCGCTTCCTTCTGGCGCACGCCGAAGCGGTGTTCCTCGTCGATGATCACGAGGCCGAGCCGCTTGAACTGCACGTCCGACGACAGCAGCTTGTGCGTGCCGATCACGATGTCGACGCTGCCTTCGTTGATCTGCGCGATCGCCGCGTTCACTTCCTTGGTCGTCTTGAAGCGCGACAGCTCGACGATGCGCACCGGCCAGTCCGCGAAGCGATCGGCGAAGGTCTGCGTATGCTGCTCGGCGAGCAGCGTGGTCGGCGACAGCAGCGCGACCTGCTTGCCGCCCATCACCGCGATGAACGCCGCACGCAGCGCGACCTCGGTCTTGCCGAAGCCGACGTCGCCGCACACGAGGCGGTCCATCGGCTTGCCGCTCGTCATGTCGCCGATCACGGCCGCGATCGCCGCGGCCTGGTCGGGCGTCTCCTCGAAGCCGAAGCTTTCCGCGAACTTCACGTAGTCGCGCGGATCGAGCGCGAACGCATGGCCTTCGCGCGCCGCGCGGCGCGCGTAGAGGTTCAGCAGCTCGGCCGCCGTATCGCGGATCTGCTGCGCAGCCTTGCGCTTCGCGCGCTCCCACTGGCCGGAGCCGAGCGCATGCAGCGGCGCGCTGTCGGGATCGGCGCCGCTGTAGCGCGAGATCACGTGCAGTTGCGCGACGGGCACGTACAGCTTGCTTTCGCCCGCGTATTCGAGATGCAGGAATTCGGTTTCGCCTTCGCCGAGATCCATCGACACGAGGCCCATGTAGCGGCCGATCCCGTGCTGCGCATGGACGACCGGGTCGCCGACCTTCAGCTCGGACAGGTCGCGCACCATCGCGTCGACGTTGCTCGCCTGTTCCTGCCGGCGGCGGCCCGCGCGACGGCCGAGCGCGCCGTACAGCTCGGTCTCGGTGACGATCGCATAGCCTTCGCCCGGCACCGCGAAGCCGTTCGCGAGCGGCGCGACGCCGAGCGCGAAGCGCGCGTCGCTCTCGAGCCAGCCGGCGAAATGATCGTTCGACGCGGGGCGCAGACGATGTTCGGCGAGCAGCTGCAGGATCGTCTCGCGGCGGCCTGCCGACTCGACGGTCAGCAGCACGCGTTTGCCGGAAGTCTCGACGAAGGTGCGCAGCGCGGCGAGCGGATCGTCGGCATGACGGTCGACGGTCAGTTCGGGCAGCGCGGTCGCCCAGCCGCCGGCCGGCTGCGCGGGCAGCACGAGACGCGCGAACGGCTTGGCGAGCGTGAAGAAATCGTCGTCCGACAGGAACAGCCGCTGCGGCTCGAGAATTGGCCGCTCGCGGTCGTGCGACAGGAACGCATAGCGCTGCCTGGTATCGGCCGTGAAGCGGCGGATCGCCGCGTCGAGATCGCCGGCAAACACGAGATGCGCGTTCTGCGGCAGATAGTGGAACAGTGTCGCGGTTTCGTCGAAGAACAGCGGCAGGTAATACTCGATGCCGGCCGACGGCACGCCGTTGCCGATGTCCTTGTAGATCGGCGCGCGGCTCGGGTCGCCTTCGAACGTTTCGCGCCAGCGGCTGCGAAACGCGGTGCGTGCGGCTTCGTCGAACGGGAATTCGCGGCCCGGCAGCAGCCGCACGTCGCGCACCGGGTAGAGACTGCGCTGCGTGTCGGGATCGAACGCGCGGATCGAGTCGACCTGATCGTCGAACAGGTCGATCCGGTACGGCAGCGGCGAGCCCATCGGGAACAGGTCGATCAGCGAGCCGCGCACGCAGTATTCGCCGGGCCGCACGACCTGGCTCACGTGCTCGTAGCCGGCGAGCGTGAGCTGCGATTTCAGCTTCGCTTCGTCGAGACGCTCGCCCTGCGCGAACGCGAACGTATAGGCGGCCATGAACGACGCGGGCGGCATCCGGTACAGCGCGGTCGTCGCCGGCACGAGCAGGATGTCGCAGCGGCCTTCGCCGAGATCGTGCAGCGTCGCGAGACGCTCCGACACGAGATCCTGGTGCGGCGAGAACGTGTCGTACGGCAGCGTTTCCCAGTCCGGCAGCAAGCGCACGCGCGCGTCCGGCGCGAAATAGCCGATTTCCTGCGAAAGACGCTGCGCGTCGACCGCGTTCGCGCAGATCACGGCGAGCAGCGGCACGTGTTCACGGTTGTCGGCGAGGTAGCGGGCGATGGCGAGCGCATCGGCGGAGCCGTGCGTGCCGTCGAAGGCGAACCGCTGGCCGGGCTTGACGCGGGCAACGGGCGAAGCGAACGGGGTGGAAGCGTTGTCTGGCATAGGGACGGCAGGGTGGCGGACGCGCGCGCATGGCAAGGCGGCGGCCGAGACGAAAGACCTATTATAAAATCCGCTTCTCGATTTCACCTTTCCGGCGTTCTCCTTCGTGACTCCCCGACTTTTCGCCCTGATTCCCTGCGCCGGCACGGGCAGCCGTTCCGGCTCGGCCGTGCCGAAGCAATACCGGACGCTCGCCGGCCGCGCGCTGCTGCACTACACGCTGGCCGCGTTCGACGCGTGCAGCGAATTCGCGCAGACGCTCGTCGTGCTCGCCCCCGACGACACGCACTTCGATGCGCGCCGCTTCGCGGGGCTGCGCTTCGCGGTGCGCCGCTGCGGGGGCGCGTCGCGGCAGGCCTCGGTGCTCAACGGGCTGCTCGGCCTTGCCGAATTCGGCGCGGCCGATCACGACTGGGTGCTCGTGCACGACGCCGCGCGCCCGGGCATCACGCCGGAACTGATCCGCACGCTGGTCGCGACGTTGAAGGACGATCCGGTCGGCGGCATCGTCGCGCTGCCCGTCGCCGATACGCTCAAGCGCGTGCCGGCCGGCGGCGACGCGATCGCGCGCACCGAGCCGCGCGACGCACTGTGGCAGGCGCAGACGCCGCAGATGTTTCGCATCGGCATGCTGCGCGACGCGATCCAGCGCGCGCAGCGCGAAGGGCACGACCTGACCGACGAGGCGAGCGCGATCGAATGGTCCGGCCATACGCCACGCGTCGTGCAGGGCAGCCTGCGCAACTTCAAGGTCACGTATCCGGAAGATTTCGCGCTGGCGGAGGCAATTCTCGCGCGCGCCGCGAACGCTTCGTGATTGTCAATTTCTCCTCAATCGGAACACGCATGGATTTCAGAATCGGACAAGGCTACGACGTGCACCAGCTCGTCGCGGGGCGCCCGCTCATCATCGGCGGCGTGTCGATTCCGTACGAGCGCGGCCTGCTCGGCCACTCGGACGCGGACGTACTGCTGCACGCGATCACCGACGCGCTGTTCGGCGCGGCTGCGCTCGGCGACATCGGCCGTCATTTCTCCGACACCGACGCCGCGTTCAAGGGCGCCGACAGCCGCGTGCTGCTGCGCGAATGCGTCGCGCGCGTGAAGGCGGCCGGCTTCGCGATCCAGAACGTCGACAGCACGGTCATCGCGCAGGCGCCGAAGCTCGCGCCGCACATCGAAGCGATGCGCGCGAACATCGCGGCCGATCTCGGGTTGCCGCTCGAACGCGTGAACGTGAAGGCGAAGACCAACGAGAAGCTCGGCTATCTCGGTCGCGGCGAAGGAATCGAGGCGCAGGCGGCGGCGTTGCTCGTGAAGCAGGGCGCGTGACAACGGCGTGCCGCGCAGCGCGGCAGCCGGCGCTGCACGGCGCCCGGAAAAGCGAAATGCCACGCGGATGCGTGGCATTTTCGTTTGCGGCGCACGTCCGGCGAGGCCGGACGCTGCGGTATCGCTTATTCGCCTTCGGCGGCGATGACCTGCGCGGCGGCGTTGATCACCGACGCGATGCGGCCGACGTCGCGCAGTTGCGTGACGGTCATGCCTTGCTCGTTCTTCAGCAGCGCATAGTGCGACTTCACGCAGAAGTGGCACTTGCCGACGATCGATGCGGCGAGCGCGTACATCTCGAACTTGCGCTTGTCGACACCGCCGTGCGACGCATAGGCGCCCATGCGCAGTTCGGCGCGCTGCGTCTTCAGATCGGCGTCGTCGGCCATCTCGACGTACGGATACCAGGTGTTGTTCATCCCCATCAGCGCGGCCGCGGTCAGCGCGGCATGCGTTTCTTCGGGCGACAGCACGTTCGCTTCGCGGATCGTCTTCACGAGCACCGTGCTCTTCGCGGCGACCGCCGCGGCCAGCGCGACGCCGACCGCATCGTTGCCTTCGAGCGACGAGCGCGAGATCGTGCCGTCGAGGTTCAGACGGATGTCCTTCGCGTAGTCGGGAATACGTGCCTTAATCGAATCGATGAATTCCATTGATATCTCCTATGAGTTGGCCGTGAAAAAAGCCCGCAGGCAGGACGCGCGCCGCGGGCTTTCGTGCATCGATGCGCTTACAGCGTTGCGCCGCCGATTGCGCGGTTGCACGGGCAGAGTTCGTCCGTTTGCAGGCCGTCCAGAATGCGCAGGATTTCTTCCGGGCTGCGGCCGACGTTCAGGTTGTTCACCGAAACGTGCTGGATCGTGTTGTCCGGATCGACGATGAACGTTGCGCGCAGTGCGACGCCGGCTTCCTTGTCGCGCACGCCGAGCTGGTCGATCAGTTCGCCCTTGACGTCGCCGAACGAGTAGTGGTTCAGCTTGTCGAGGTCCTTGTGCTCACGACGCCATGCGAGCTTGACGAATTCGTTGTCCGAGCTGCCGCCGAGCAGAACGGCGTCGCGCTCTTCGAACTGCTTCGCGAGCTTTGCGAATTCGACGATTTCCGTCGGGCACACGAACGTGAAGTCCTTCGGATAGAAGTAGATGATCTTCCACTTGCCCGGGAACGACGCTTCGGTGACGGTCTCGAACGCCGACTGGCCGTTTTCCTCGTGATTGTTGAAGCCCGGCTTCGCGGCTACGACGGTGAAAGCTTCGAGTTTATCGCCCACGGTTTTCATGCGGATACTCCTGTATGAGTTGGGAAGAAGACTGAGTCAAGCTACCTCGGTGCTGCAACGATCATGTGACAGCATGGGGAGACTATAACACTATTAGTGAAGCGATTCAATAGATTTTGACTAACACTCCCCATAGATTTTCTCAACCGCGGCGATAGTGTGACGCGCAATAAACGTGCGCGCCCGCGTCATGCGGTCGCGCGCAATTTGCCGGTGCCGGGGAATTCGAGCGTGACTTCCAGCCCCGCTTCCGGGCTGCGGTTGCGCAGGCGCAGCGTGCCGCGATAGCGGCCGACGAGGCGCAGCACGATCGCCATCCCGAGGCCGGTGCCGTCGGCCTTCGAGCGTGCGGCGTCGACGCGGTAGAACGGCCGCATCACGAGCGGCAGCTGATCTTCGGGAATGCCGGGGCCTTCGTCGCTGACCGACAGTTCGACGCGCGCATGCGACACGCGCGTCTCGAGCGTGATCCGCGAGATGCCGTCGTGCTTGCTTTGCCCGTATTTGCGCGCGTTCTCGACGAGGTTGCCGACCACGCGGCGCATGTCGGTTTCGTCGGCCTCGATGATTGCGGCCGGTGCGAGCCGCAGGCGGATCTCGACGCCGTCCTCGCTCGACACGCGCGCGGCCACGTCCTGCGCGACCGTCGACAGATCGACCGGCTCGGGCTTGCGCTGCGTCGGCCGCGCGTAGTCGATGAAGGCGGCGATGATGCGGTCCATCTGCTCGATGTCGTCGACCATCGCGTCCTTGGTCGCCTGATCGGACGGACTCATTTCGGTTTCGAGACGCAGCCGCGCGAGCGGCGTGCGCAGGTCGTGCGAAATGCCGGCGAGCATCAGCGCGCGGTCGGCCTCGAGCTGCTCGAGGTCGCGCACCATCTGGTTGAAGCTGCGGTTGGTTTCGGCCGCGACGCCCATCCCGCGCTCGGGCAGCGGCTCGGGCGCCTGGCCCGAACCGACCTGGCGCGCGGCGAGCGCGAGCCGCGAGAACGGCCGGTTGACGAGGCTCGTGATGAACGCGGAGCCGAACAGCGACAGCGCGAGCGCGAACAGCCCCCAGCCGGCCCACTGCAGGCCCGTGACCGTATCGAGCTGATCGCGGTCGAGCGCGACCCAGTAGTCGTCGTCGTCGATCTTGAAGCTGATCCACACGCCCGGAATGTCGTTGACCGACTGTGCGATCACGGTATCGTCGCCGAGGCGGCTGCGGATGTCGTGTTCGATCAGCCGGTTCAGCGATTCGTCGGGCTGCAGCCGGAACTTGTCGGTCTTCTCGCGCGGGTACACGCGCACGCCTTCGTTGCTCTCGAGATCCTGCAGCAGCGCGCGGCGCAGATCGGGATCGGAGTAGAGCAGCGCGGTGCGCGTGAGCTTCACGATCGCGACGAGCTGCAGCGCGACGCGCTGCGCGCGCGGCTCGCGCTCGATCACGCGAAAGCTCTGAAACCACGCGGCGAGACTGACCGAGATCAGCAGCGCGATCAGCAGGAAGGTGCGCCAGAACAGCCCGCCGAACGCGAGCTGCAGAAGGCGCCGGTCGATACGCATGGGACGGGCCGTGAGCGGGCGAAACCGGAAAGAAGGACGATCAGGCGGCGCCGTCCGGGATGAACACGTAGCCGAGACCCCAGACGGTCTGGATGAAGCGCGGGCTGCCCGGATCGGGCTCGATCAGTTTGCGCAGACGCGAGATCTGCACGTCGAGGCTGCGGTCGAACACTTCGTATTCGCGCCCGCGTGCGAGCTCCATCAGCTTCTCGCGCGACAGCGGCTGGCGCGGATGACGCGCGAACACTTTCAGCACCGAGAATTCGCCGGTGGTCAGCGGAATTTCCTGGCCGGATTTCGTCAGCGTGCGCGTCGCGAGGTTCAGCGAGAACTCGCCGAACTCGAACACCTCGGTGGTTTCCGACGGCGCGCCCGGCAGCTCGGCCGGCGCCTGGCGGCGCAGCACCGCGTGAATGCGCGCGACGAGCTCGCGCGGGTTGAACGGCTTCGGCAGGTAGTCGTCGGCGCCCATCTCGAGGCCGACGATGCGATCGACGTCTTCACCTTTCGCCGTCAGCATGATGATCGGCGTGCGGTCGTTGCTGCCGCGCAGACGGCGGCAGATCGACAGGCCGTCTTCGCCGGGCAGCATCAGGTCGAGCACGAGCAGGTCGAAGCGCTCGCGCACCCAGAGCTTGTTCATGGCGGTCGCGTTCTCCGCGACGTAGACGTTGAAGCCTTGCTCGCCGAGATAGCGGCGCAGCAGATCGCGCAGGCGCGGGTCGTCGTCGACGACGAGAATCTTGGAGGGGTTTTTCGTTTCCATGAGCGGCATCTTATCGCGAATGAGAAATGGCGCGCCGTCGAGGATTTTGGCGCGTTACAGTCAGTTACAAAATTTACCCGTGGTGTCGCGCGGAGTAAAGGCAGGCTATAGAGATTCCTTTACTCGAAGCCGAAATTCGGTAGATACTCGCTGCACTCCATCTTTCATCTTTGCACACCCGAATTCCGCAGGGTTTTTCTAGTACCAGAGGTAGCCGGTTGCCGCGTGACGAAGGGAACAAATCGACCAAAGAAGCGAGGACGGTCATGCGATCTGCCCGGATTGCACTGATGCTGACGATCGCGCTCGCCGGTCCGTATGCGTCGAACTTCGCGTATGCGCAACGCCCCGAGCACGGCGCATGGTCGCGCAAGGCGCCGCGCGGCAAGGCGCCGCAGCCCGATCGCGCCGCCGATCCGTCCGTCCGTTCCGCCGTGCCCCCCGATCTCGAGCAGCGCCGCCGCGACGGCCACATGACGCCGGAAGAGCGTCATCTGCTGCGTCAGCACATCGAGGACGCCGTGCGCGAGCTCTACAAGCGCTGAGCGCGCCGTCGTCTGCGCCGCGCTGCGGAAATACACCGTAGCAATTTCTCCGTCAACGCCGCGGCGACGCGTGCCGTTGAACCGGCATTCGCACGCTGCGTGCGTTCCCGGAGCCGATCACGATGGAAGCGAATACAGCCGGCGCGGCATCGTCGCCCGCGATGCAGACGCCGCTCGATGCCGACGACGCGTTGTTCTTCCTCACGCGCACCGGCTTCTCGCCGGCGCCGGCAGACGTCGCGCGGGCGGTCGGCATGACGCGCGCGCAGCTCGTCGCCGACACGCTCGGCAACATCCGGCGCACGCCGGTCACCGCATGGCCCGACTGGATCGACGAGCCGCCGCCGCCGCGCGCGCTGCGCCGTGCGCTCACGCCCGACATGCGGCGCGAAGCGCGTCGGCTGCGCGATCGGCGTTACGACGCATTACGGGCCGCGTGGGTCGGCGAGATGGTCGCGACGCCGTCGCCGCTCACCGAGCGCATGACGCTGTTCTGGCATGGTCACTTCACGTCGGGACAGGACAAGGTGCCGTACCCGCAGACGATGGCCGCGCAGAACGCGCTGTTTCGCCGCGAGGCGCTCGGCAATTTCGGCACGCTGCTGCATGCGGTCGCGAAGGATCCGGCGATGCTGCAGTACCTCGACGGCGCGAGCAATCGCAACGGGCGACCGAACGAGAATTTCGCGCGCGAGGTGATGGAGCTGTTCACGCTGGGCGAGGGGCACTATACGCAGCGTGACGTGACCGAAGCGGCGCGCGCGATGACCGGCTGGACCGTCGATCCCGACACGCTGCGCTTCGTCGTGCGCACCGACTGGCACGATGCCGGCGACAAGACGATACTCGGCGAGACCGGCCCGTTCGACGGCGACGTGTTTCTCGACATCCTGCTGAAGCAGCGCGGGACCGCCCGCTTCGTCGCTGCGAAGCTGTGGCGCGAGTTCGTGTCCGACGCGCCCGATGCGCGCGAGCTCGAGATCGTCGCCGACCGCTTTCGCGCGAGCGGCTACGACATCCGCGCAGCGCTCGCCGCGCTGTGGTCGACCGACGCGTTCTGGGATCCGCGCAACCGCGGCGTGCTGGTCAAGTCGCCGGCCGAATTCGTCGTCGGGTCGGTGCGGATGTTCGACGTCGCGTACGGCGATCCGCAGATGCTCGCGAACACCGTGCGCACGCTCGGCCAGAACCTGTTCTATCCGCCGAACGTGAAGGGCTGGCCCGGCGGCGCAATGTGGATCAACAGCACGACGTTGCTCGCGCGCAAGCAGTTCGTCGAGCAGCTGTTCCGCGCGACCGAGACGGCCGGCATGCGCGCGGGCGTCGCGGCGAATGCGCCATCACGCGCCGGGCCGTCCGTCGCCGCCGCGATGACGAGCGGTGTGGCGGCGTGGCCGGCGTCGCCCGCGCGCGGCGGCCTGCGCTTCGATCTCGAGCGCTGGCTTGCGCAGTACCGTGCGCGCCCGCAGGCGGTCGTCGGGCTGTCGACCGAGCTGCAACTGCAGCATGCGGTGTTGCCGGTGCCGCCGGTCGCCGCGATCGACACGGCGTCGACAGGCAGCGCGTATCTGCAGGCGCTGCTGATGGACCCGGCCTATCAATTGAAATGACGACGACACGGGCCGTTGCCGCTGCGGCGCGCAAGCCGCGCGGCAGGCCGAAGGATGCATGATGAACCGACGAAATTTTCTGACGCTGACCGGAGCCGCAGCCGCGGCGGGCGTGTCGCTATGGCCCTCGGTGTCGCGCGCGGCGGCTGCCGGGCAATCGTTCGCGGCCCGCTATGAGAACGTGCTGATCCTCGTCGAGCTGAAGGGCGGCAACGACGGGCTCAACACCGTGGTGCCGTACGCCGATCCGCTCTATTACCAGTATCGGCGCAGCATCGGCGTCAAGCGCGACCAGGTGCTGCAGCTCGACGCGCAGACCGGCCTGCATCCGTCGCTGGCGCCGTTGATGCCGCTGTGGCGCGACGGGCAGCTCGCGATCGTACAGGGCGTCGGTTATCCGCAGCCGAACCTGTCGCATTTCCGTTCGATCGAGATCTGGGACACCGCGTCGCGCGCCGACCAGTATCTGCACGAAGGCTGGCTCACGCGCACGTTCGCGCAGGCGCCCGTGCCGCTCGGCTTCGCGGCCGACGGCGTGGTGCTCGGCAGCGCCGAGATGGGGCCGCTCGCGAACGGCGCGCGTGCGATCGCGCTCGTCAATCCCGCGCAGTTCGTGCGCGCGGCGCGGCTCGCCGAACCGTCGTCGCTGCGCGAACGCAATCCGGCGCTCGCGCACGTGATCGATGTCGAGAACGATATCGTGAAGGCCGCCGACCGGCTGCGTCCGCGCGGCGGCATGCGCGCGTTCGCGACGGCGTTTCCGGGCGGCGCGTTCGGCACGTCGGTGAAGACTGCGATGCAGGTACTGGCCGCGTGCGATGCGAACGGGCGCGGCACGCAGGACGGCGTCGCGGTGCTGCGGCTGACGCTCAACGGCTTCGACACGCACCAGAATCAGCCGGGCCAGCATGCGGCGCTGCTCAAGCAGTTCGCGGAAGGGATGACGGCGCTGCGCGGCGCGTTGATCGAGCTCGGGCGCTGGGATACGACGCTCGTGATGACCTACGCGGAGTTCGGGCGGCGCGTGCGTGAGAACCAGAGCAACGGCACCGATCACGGCACGGCCGCGCCGCACTTCGTGATGGGCGGTCGCGTGATCGGCGGCCTGTATGGCGCGCCGCCGGCGCTGGCGCGACTGGACGGCAACGGCAATCTGCCGGTCGCCGTCGATTTTCGTCAGCTTTATGCGACCGTGCTCGGCCCGTGGTGGGGCCTGGATGCGACGAGCGTGCTGCAGCAGCGCTTCGATACGCTGCCGCTGCTGAAGGCGTGATGCCGGTCGCGCCGCGTCAGCGACGGCGCGCGGCGCGCCAGGCGATCCACAGCTTGCGGATCGGCGTCAGCGCGATGCGCTGATGCAGCACCTGATAGCCGTCGCGCTCGATTTCGTCGAGCAGCGCGCGCGCGAGCGCGATCTGCGCACGCAACGTGCGTTGCGCGCGGCGTTCGGCGGCCGGAATCGCAGCGTCGGCTGCGTCGAGCGCTTCGCGCGCGCGGGCCGTCTGGAACTGCATCAATTCGGTGAACGCGGGGCTGTAGCGCCGGTTCAGCAGGTCGGCCGCCGTCACGTTGTAGCGCTGCAGTTCGTCGATCGGCAGATAGATGCGGCCGTGGCGCGCATCGTTGCCGAGCTCCTGCACGAACTGCGCGAGCATCAGTGCGCGGCCGACGTCGGCCGCCCAGGGCTGCGGGGCGCCCGGTTGCGCGGCGGCCGCACGCGCGACGAGCGCGGCGAACGTGCCGCCCACCTGCGCGACGTAGCGCTGCAGATTCGCAAAGTCGAGATAGCGCGCCTGCTCGAGATCCATCCCGTAGCCGTTCACGAGCGTGCGCAGCGCGTCGGCTTCGGCGGCGATCGACGGATGGTGCCGCGCGAGCGCCTGCGTGACCGGATGCGACGGCTGGCCGTTCGCGAGCGCCGCGAGTTCCTTGTGCCACCACGCGAGCTTCGTGTGTCCGACGGTCGGGTCGCTGATTTCCTTGACGGTTTCCTCGAGTTCGCGGCGCAGCGCGAACAGCGCGGTCAGGCGCGGCTCGACCGCGGCCGGCGCCTGACGCAATGCGTAGTAGACGCTGGAGCCCGCGGGGGCGGCCTTTTGCTGGCAGTAATCGTCGAAGTTCACGGGGCAGATTCGGGTCGGGGCAGGGACGGACGCGCACCGCCGGTGCCGCCGTCACGTCGAGCGCGGCATTCTAGCACCGCCGACCGCGCGGTGCCGGCGAGCGAGACAACGCCGCGCAGATCGGGTAGAATCTCGCGCTCGCCTGATCGGGGCGCCGGTGTCGCCGGCCGAAAACCCCGACGTGCGGGGCGCAGACGATGTGCCCGCGCGCTCTGGCGACGCAAGGATCCGCGTGAGTGGCGAAATTGGTAGACGCACCAGGTTTAGGTCCTGACGCCCGCAAGGGTGTGCCGGTTCGAGTCCGGCCTCACGCACCATCAAGCATCAACACACAACGCCAAGCGGCACCGCAAATCGCGTGTTTTCAATGAGTTACGCCAATATCTGGCGTAGCGTTTAACCCATCAAATACCACACGAAAACACGTTAAACTACGCCCCACTACGCAGAAATTACGCAAGGGGTTACGCATGGCATCGTTCCGCAAGATGGCCAGTGGCGGCTGGCGTGCAGAAGTCTACGTTAAAGGCGTGCGCGATTCCGCGGTTCGAGACACGAAGGCTGAAGCGCAGGCATGGGCGCTCAAGCGCGAAACGGAGTTGCGGTCAATCGCGACCGGGCAGGGCAGTAAAACCCATACAGTCGGCGACGTGCTCTCGGAATACCGTGACAAGGTCAGTCCGATGAAACGTGGTGAACGTTGGGAGCGCCTTCGCCTCGATCTGATCGGGCGGAAGCGGATCGACGGTCGACCATTCTCCGAGATTCGCCTTGCAGATCTGAGACCGGCACATATTGCCGCTTGGCGCGACGCGCGATTGAAGGAAGTATCGCCAGCGAGCGTCAACCGTGAAATGACGCTACTTTCTCACGCGCTAGATACCGCGCGCAGGGAATGGGGCTGGCTCGCTTCAACGCCCATGAAGGACGTGAAACGCCCGTCACCGGGTCCCGGCCGCGAGCGTCTGATTTCCGCCGCCGAGATCGAGGCAATTACTCTCGCATTGGGCTATCAGGAGGGCATGCCAGTGCAATACGCCTCGCAGCGCGTAGCAGTGGCGTTTCTATTCGCCATTGAGACGGCTATGCGATCTGGTGAGATTCTTGGGCTTACAGGCCATACAGTCGACCTCAAGCGTCGCGTGGCTCGCTTGCCGCTGACAAAGAACGGTAGCGCGCGCAGCGTTGCGCTGTCGACGCGTGCAATCGAGTTGATCGAGATGCTGCCGAAGGTCGAGGATGGGATGCCGCTGTTCGGGCTGACGGACAAAACCCGTGATGCACTCTTTCGCAAGGCACGGGACAAGGCATTCCCAAAGGTGCCCCCGGAAGAGCGACTGACATTCCACGATACCCGCCATGAAGCGATTACGCGGTTGGCAAAGAAGCTCCAACCGCTGGATCTCGCTCGCATGACGGGCCATACGAATTTGAATGAACTGCTGACCTATTACAACGAGACGGCCGCAGACATCGCGGCGCGGATCGGTTAATCCGACTTGCGCGGCCGCCCTCCGCGCGAACGGACACCCCCTTGATGCGATTCGACCCAAGCGATTACCTCTGCAGCCTTCCAGCGGGGAAAGCTGCGGCCGCCGGCCCCGTTCGGTAGGCGTATTGCTTCCGGAAAGCCGGGGAGGGTAACAATTCGCTCACGCACAACCTGCGCAGGCCGCTGGAGATATTCGCCGATCTCCTTTGTCGACCACAGGGCGATTTGGATCGGGATCGCTGGCTTAATGTGCTTGTCGAGTTCATGAGCCAAGCGCTCAATCAGGCTTTCTTCAGTCATTTTCACTCTCTCCACACCAATCACAATCCCACTTCGGCATGCCGTGCGGGCATCGGGCATAGCCGTCGTCGATCTCTTTCTCGGGCTCAGTCCAGTCGTCGTCTGTATCGCTCATTTCTGTTCTCCCTCACTAGCAGGGGCGCGGCGGTTCCAACGTTCGATAGCTGCTTCCGGCGATGCACTAGGGCGCTGCTCGATAGCGCATGTGCCGCCGAGATTGATTGTGTTCCGGCAAACTACGCCCCACCATTGACGCGTCCCGTGGATAAAGTCTGTGGTGCTACGCGCGCGCTCAAGAGATACAGAGCCGCCGCAAAACGGACAAGGCTTCAGTTCGCTCACGATTTTCTCCTGTCCGGTAAAGGCGCGACCCTATCCGCATACGAAAGTGGGCTGTCGTTTTCCGGGGCAAACATGCAGATCGGGTAAGCACGACGAACCTGTTCAAGATCGAACGTTTGGCGCGAGTTCCCGACCCATTCGAACGTCGCTTTTTGAAGCCGATTCCGATGAATGCGGACAAGGCCAGAATGTATCCAATCGATTATCTGCTCGCCCCACACTGGATCAGTGTAGGACTGGCAGAAAATCACGTAGCTGAAGCTCATGATCCTTCTCCGATGCCATTCTGTTTTCGTGCATAGTCGGCGATCTTCTTCGCCAGTTCTTCGTCGGCCATGCCAAGCGCAAGCGCTATCGCTTGCCGTGCTTGGCTGGCTTCGCTACGCGAAATCGTCGGAACTCGGATGCCGAGTCGCTCATCGAAGTCCGTCACGCGGTCACGGATAAAGTCGCACGCTTCGGTGTATGGGTATCTGCTCACGATCATTCTCCCTGTCGTTGCGCGAGGGCGGCGTCGATGGCTGCGTCCAGTTCATCCGCGCGCAGCGTGTCGCCAATGCCATTGAGCACACTCCAGTGCTGGCCGCGTCGCAGCGCCCGATACCGCTCCGCATCTTTCTCCGCTGCTTCTAGCTTGGTGCGCAGTTCAGTGACCGTTTGGCCGACGAATGCCGGAACGTCATCGGGACTTCCTACTGCTGCCGAGAGAAAGTTCTCTGCATAACCTTCGACATAGGCCACGTTAGTGGAAGCGGTAGTCAGGCAACCGCCTTTTCCTGCTGCCATGGCGCTGTCCCAAGGCACATGCGCTTGAACATTTCATCCTGCGCCTCACGTGCGGCGGCCCATGCGGCGGCCCGTGCGGCGGCCCGTGCGGCGTACCATGCGGCTTCCCCTGCGGCGGCCCCTGCGGCGGCCCCTGCGGCGGCCCGTGCGGCGTCCCATGCGGCGGCCCGTGCGGCGGCCCGTGCGGCGTACCATGCTGCGTCCCATGCGGCGGCCCATGCGGCGGCCCGTGCGGCGTACCGTGCGGCGGCCCATGCGGCTTCCCCTGCGGCGGCCCCTGCGGCGTACCATGCTGCGTCCCGTGCGGCGTACCATGCGGCTTCCGCGCCCTTCTTGGCGGCATCCAGCTTCGGATGCGCCGCCTGCAAGTCGGCAACGCAGGTGATCGGCGGCAAGGCTTTCAGCGCGTCGGCATGGTGCGCGAGCCGCGGATTCAGCGCGAGCCATGCGGCGCAGTAGGTGCGCACGATCCAATCCATCGCCATCCAGCCGCGTTTTTGGGAAAGCTCGGGGCCCTTGTTGGTACCTGGCAGACGCGTGATGTAGATCTTCAACTGCGCGCGTTCTTCATCGGATCGCATGCCGTCGTTCCACGATCTGCCGAACTGAGCGAGGATCGGATCGACGCACTTGGGTGAGTCGCTGAACTGCTCGCCGGCAAACATGCTGACGACCTCGAGCAGACAATGCCCCTCGTCAGGCGATTTATGGCCGCCGTGATGGATGGTGAGCGTTTCGAGATCTTCGATGGTCAGTTTCATAGCGTTCTCGTATGGTTGGTCGTCCATGGCTGTCGCTTCATGGTCGCTTCCTCTACAGATAAAGCCTCAATGGCGCGCGACGGGTGCCGCGCGGTGCCCCGTTACGCATTGAGCAGCACTTCGCGGCGATCCTGATACGCCTGCTCAAGCTTCACGTACTCGGTCTGCGGGAGATCACGAGCGCTGTCCAGCACGAGGGCGAGCACTTCCTCGTCCTTCGCGTTTCGGATCTGGCTGAGCAGGTCGTCATAGGACGGCAGGGTCATGTCGCGTTGCTGCTGGCGCTGATCTGTCAGGCCGGACGGCGGATCGATCTCGCCGTCGTCGTCCGGCTCGTCGTCGGTCGGCGTGATGTAGTCGCCATCGAGCACGGTGTCGAGAGCTTGCGAGCGGCCGGATGCGCCGACATCATCGAGTGCAGCCGCGCTCGCAAGCTCGATGCTCACCGGGAGGTACTTGAACAGGCGGCGCAGCACGGTCTTGCGGCCCATTTCCTCGTAGTGCTGGCCCCATACGGTCTTTTCCTTGTCGCGCGCGAACTTGTAGTTTTGGCTGGCATCGCGAATCTCGTTGACCTGCTCGGCGCTCATCACTTCGAACGCATGGCCGCCGCCGACCAGCTTTGCGACGGCATAGAAAGCGATCACGCGGCCGCGCGCGGACATGGCCGGCTTGTGCTCCAGCTTTTCGTCCAGGCCGAACGCGTAGTCGAAGTGGTCGTGCTCGTACACTGCATGCGCGGCGATACTGACGACCTGGCCGGAACGGCGCGCGAGATCGATGAGGCCCTTGTAGCCGATGACGATCTGCGTCTCGACCTTCTCCGTCACCCATTCACCGCCTACCTTCTTTTTCTTTTCGAACGGGATCAGGTAGGCGTGGCCGAGCGGCGTATTCGGTTCGAGGCCGAGCTGCGAGCACTGCACGACAGCGCCCATCAGTGATTCGACCGTGCACTCCATCAGCTTCGGCGTCGTGCGCAGCGCGCCTAGCGCGATCTTCAGCATGCGATCCGGGCTGACGTGGCGCGGCAGCACCGCGGCGAGCGTTGCCTTTTGCGACTCGAAGAAGGTCTTGACGCTGCCGATATTCGTGTCGGTTGTCATCGTCGTATCCTGTAGCGGGTGGGGTTGGTCAGCCTTCCCATTTCCGATTGCGCGACACATCGCGTGCCGCAATCATCAGAAGGGCGGCGGCGAAAATCCCGAGCACGAAACCAATAATCGCGGTCGTCATGTCAGTACCCCTTGCGTTTCGCAATACCTTCGGCTGCCGCAGCGAACGCATCGTCGAACAGCAGCTCGAGCAGGTAGACGAAATGCTTGCGGTCCGATTTGTCGAGGTATGCCGTGAAAACCCTGTTGCGGAAGGACTCCGGCAGGTCGTAAATCGCTTCGATCACGTCGTCGAACTCGACTTCTTCCGATGCGCGCAGGAAGGCAGCTTCTTCGGCTTCGGCAGCATCGTCATATTCGCGTTTCTGCCGATCGGTCCAGAACTCGGCGGCACGCTCTGTTACGTGAGGATTGAGCATATGCACTCCTAACAGGTTTGCCGGGAGACATGGCCGGCGGTACTGACTGCACTGATGGGCGGATACGCGGGATGCATATCCGCTCATCAGGGCAGTGGTGTTGCTCTCGCGCGCCCGGCTACTCCCGGTCGTGCCGGCTCCGGGCCGCGCGAGGTTGCGACGAGTTACCACGCCACTCATCGCTGGGCGCCGCAATGCGGTAGCAGCTCATCTGGCCGCCATTTCCCGCGCTTTTACATTCAGCCGCGCGAGGCCAAGGGCTGGGTGCTGAGCACCTATTCATCTTCCGTCAGGGTTAGAGAGCGGTCCGCCGGGGCGGTGGCGCAGCGCCGTGTGGGCTGCGTTGATGGGAATTCTACTTTAAGTAGTCAGGATGTCAACAACTAAAAGTAGAAATGTTGTGGGGGGAAAGTAGAAGTCCGGGCGCGCGGACGCAAAAAAGCCCGTGGGAGGGCGGCTGGTGGATGGCGAAGCCCCTGGCTGGCGGGAAGGGAAACGACTTGCTTTCTGTACCAACTTTGGTACGATTGAGGCATTCCCCAATCCTATTCCCCTATGGTCGAGCCGGTCAGTCGCGTGCTCTCTGTCCATTTCTTTCGGACCGAGAGCGGTAACGAGCCCGTCCGCGAATGGCTTCGCGGGCTGGATGTTCAGGACCGCAAGGCCATTGGCGACGACATCAAGACGGTAGAGATTGGCTGGCCGCTCGGGATGCCGTTGGTTCGGAAGATGGAAGCGGATCTGTGGGAAGTCCGGGTCGACCTATATCAGCGGATTGCCCGGGTACTGTTTACGGTCGTCGGGGACAAGATGGTCTTGCTTCACGGCTTCATCAAGAAGTCTCAGGAAACGCCCCAGACCGACCTGAAACTGGCCCGGACAAGACTGCGCCAGTTGCGCGACTCGGCTGGTACTGAGCAACTGAAGGAGTCACATCATGGCAAACAAGCACATCGGAAGTAGCTTTGACGATTTCCTTGCCGAGGAAGGTAGGCTCGAAGAAGCTACGGCGACTGCCATGAAGCGGCTAATCGCGTGGCAGATCGAGCAGGAAATGAAGGCCCAGAAGCTGTCCAAGACCGCTATGGCCGCTCGTATGCACACGAGCCGCGCTGCGCTCAATCGACTTCTGGATGAAGAGGATGCGAGTCTCACGCTGACGACGTTGGCGAGTGCGTTGACGGCCTTGGGGAAACGGATGGAATTCAAGCTGACGGCTTGACGGCGCATAAGCCGCGCCAGGCGGGCTGAGGGGGGGGGGATTCGGGCGGAGTCAGAAATGACAAGCCCCGCGCTTGGCGGGCTTGGGTGAGGGCTTGAGCGGATTCCTACTTAGGATGGCTCCAAGGCCTCCTTGATCTTGCGGACAAGCGCCTCTGCCTCGGAGAGCGACGGAACTTGGTCATTGGCAACCGATGTCAGTCGTGACACATCCGTTCTGGAAATGGACGCCATATCGGAGTACACGACCATGCTGCGAAACTTGAAGTGATGCATCTGTAGATGCTGCATCACAATAGTGGCCAATCGGGCCTTTGCTTGGCTGGGAACACCAAAAATTAAGAGCGGAGCGCGAGGCGTAACAATGCCGAAATCCGCCAAATAGCGATCCGCATCAGGAACCCCGGGTGCCGCATAGTCCCGCTGGACGCGGTCGGCCCCGGCAACCTCGGCAATTCGTTCATACAGATCATCGTAGAACGTGCTCTCGACCTGCACCCGATTTAGGAATGTAAGGTCGTGAACGCGCGTGAGCGCTTGCCCGAAGCGAAATACGCCGGCGCCCAACTGATCGCCGGGGACTTCGATGACAAGCTCGCCATCCTCGTCGACTAGCCCCATTTCCGCTAGCACCTGGGAAAAGATCCGGCTGCGCGTGCCTTCTCTGAGCTTGTCGATATCCTGCTCGTAGCTCAGATGCATCAGCGTGCCGCCCATGTCGCTGATACGAAAGCCCCCGCTAGGCAGCCTTCGCAAATACATCGAGAACGAATCGCCATCAGGGAAATGGAATGGCGTACGCACATGGACGAGCCCATCTGAGCGCTCCTGAAGGCTCACTTCAGAGCAGAGCGCTTTGCAAAGTTCGGCCTGGAGGAGTTGAGTCGTGGCTTCCATTACAACAATGATAGCTGGCGCTCGTTGCCAGTGTCACGCCCTCGAGGATATCCACTGATGTTGCAATCGATCAAGAGACATTCAATCGCATCAGGCAATGTGCTGTAGCGCTCCGTCGCTTCAGCATACATTTCAGCCTTGCGCCCAGCCTGGATGTATCGCTGGGTTGCCCGATGAATGTGGCAGCTGAACTGAAACTTGGTCCCTTCGATGGGGTTCCCATGCTCGTGGTCGTAGCCGTTATATCGAGTAAGGATTACGCGTTGGCCCGGTGCTGCATGCCAAATTAGCCCGCACGAAAAATTCTCCGGAATCAGTGTGCTTTGACGCGTTATCAGCGTGAAATGGTCATCACCCTCAATCGACTTGACGTCGAAATTCCTCTCGAGGTGTTTGGCCTTTGGGACCTCGCGCGCCCGCGGGTTGACAACCTGCTTGGATTTCCTCAGCAGGTGTTCGATCACATCGTCGGTAAGGCTGCTCGGATCCATTTTTCTACATTTTTCTATCTTGTGAGGCGGAACGTCGCGATCAGTTGCCACCGGCCCAGCCGGATCCCGAGCGATAGATCACCTCGCCCATTATCGAGACCGAACCAAGATGTTCGGGTGCGATGGTCTTGTCCGGATACTTCCCCGAATTGATTGAGTGGAGAGTGATCGCGCCGCCGGCCTGCTTGAAGATCTGCTTCACCAGCGGTTCGCCTTCGAAGTAAATCGCGTACACCTTGCCGTCCCGTATATGTGTCTTCGCCGTATCGACCATGATCATGTCGCGATCGAACAGGTATGGTTCCATGCTGTCGCCATGCACGCGCACGAGCTTGCAATCCTTGGGCTTCGACCCTAGAGCCCGGAAAAAGCCGATGTCGAACGGCAAAGCCTTCTTCTGCCGTACTTCCCACTGAATCAAACCGGTCCCCGCACTGAATCTGTAGTCGTACCTGTCCAGCCAGACGCGGTTTTCGTCAGGCGGCAGGTCGTCCGGGTGCTCCCACACCAGGACGTTCCCCTGATCTTCGGGAAGCGCGTACTTCCCTGACGGTTTCTCGCTGGTGCCGTACACCAGCTCGGATGCGCTGCGTCCGACCGCTTCGGCGATCAGGTTCAGTTTCTCCTGGCGCGGCATGGCCTGTCCGAGCGTGTAGCGGCGGACCATCTCGTAGGTGATCTTCTCGCCGCGCGCCTTGAAGAAGTCGACGATCCCCTGAACCTCGATCGGGACGGCTGCCATTGCCTGCGACAGCCGGGCCGCGAATTCGGGGTATCGGATCGGGAGTTGTTTGCTTTCTACCATTGGTAGAAGTCTATCAATCGTAGGGATCGGCGTCATTTCTACTTTTCATCCTTGCGGAAATCTACTTTAAGTAGTACTCTGCGGCGCATGGACACGTTCAATCAAACCCCCAATCCGAACGTTGCCGAGGCGCTTGATCTGCTCGGCGGAGATAGCGCAGTCGCGCGCCTTCTCAACGTTCGCCCATGGGCGATCAGCAAGTGGCGGCGCAGCATTCCGCCGGGCCGGGTTTTGTGGTTGGCCGAGCAAACCGGCTGGCGCAAGACACCGCACCAGCTCTGTCCGGAAATCTACCCGAACGAGCTCGACGGCTTGCCGCCCGCTATCCAACTTGCTCAGGTGGCCGCATGAAACGCCTCCTGGCATTCATCGAGCGCATTCTCGGCCCAGCAAGCGGGCATCCAATTTTTTCTGAGTTGCTCGCCGTTCTGTTGATACTGCATGTCTTCGTGCTGGGCTTCTGCGTCCTCTTATGGTTGATCCATTGGCTGCCTTGGCCTGGAGATACGAAATGACCACCTGGCTCGAAAGAAACATGAGAACCCTCGCCGTCCTTACCGGGGCCGAATCGCGCGAAACACTTCCGACGCCTCGTCGGGTTCTCCCCGTGCGAGGGCAGCAAAAGAAGAGAGTGTCGCGGCCAGGCGCACCATGGATTCGTCCTTCAGCTCGTTCAGCCGCTCGCCTTGAACTCTCAACTCTTCGGCGACGACTAGCCTTTGCTCCTGCGTCATTGCAGAGCAAACGGCCCGAAGAACCGCCGCAGTCAACGTGAATGCGTCGTGACAGTACTCCATAGGAGCCTCCTTTCATGAAATGGATTGACGTAGGGGTACGCGATTCTGACATGGCTGGAGGTTCCTCCCGAAAGGCGCGGTTGACGTTTACCGCATCGTATTTGTGCCCCGCAGCAACGGCACTCAACAGTTTTTGCTAGAGGTTGCCAGTCATGGCTAAACCGAATATCGAAAAGGCTCTCCGGGATGTCTTGAACGGACCGGACCGGAAGCGCGCGGCCGAAGCACTCGGCTGGGATCCGTCGGAAGTCAGTCGTTTTCTGAATGGCCAGCGCGGCGTAATGATCGGCGAAATCGACAGGGCGATCGACGTCGCCGGCTACGCGCTGGTGAGCCGGCCGTATCTCGACGCCATCGCGACGCTCTGCAAGGTCGGCGCTGCGTGCGAGTGCGCACGGCAGGGCGCCGGCGAGTGCGGCCTTCGCTGACCGGAGGTCATCGTGATCGACTTCTTCATCGACATGTGGGTGCGCACGCTGATCGCGTTCGCCTTTGGCGTGTATGGGGGTGGGGTATGAACTGCAAACCGGGTGATATCGCGATCGTGACTCGTACGCGGTGCGGGAAAGGTGTCGGCAAGATCGTGGAAGTAGTCCGACTCGCAGTGAATGGGGAAATCTTCGTCACCCGAGAAGGCAAGCGAATCGCGGCCGACTTGGAGGGATGGGGAGTTTGCTGGGTCATTCGGGGGGATCGATTGAAATGGGGTGACGACCAGATAGCAGAGCGCGCATTCCCAGACGCATATCTTCGCCCTGTGTCAGGCCTCCCCATCACCGACGACATCGAAGACGAGGTGACGGCATGAGCACGCTCCTGTATGCCCTTAGCGCCTGGATCGCGCTTTCCGTGATCCTCGCTGGGCTGTTCGTGAGCTCCGATTGGTCACGTCTAAAGTAACGACGCTGCCACCAAAAGCAAATCAGGCTGATCCTTCCGCAACGTCCGAAGTGCAGGACATGGGAACAAAGCGTCTCATAGCAGGCAATCCGTCACCGGGTGGTGCGGTGCCCTCGGGGAGCTGGTGATGCAGATCTATGAGATGCCGCTTTCGGCCGATGTACAGACATTCAACATCTCGCTGAGCGGCACAATCTATCGGTTGACGCTCGTCTATCGCGGGCCGGCCGGATGGGTGCTCGACATTGCCGACGCGTCGGACAACCCGCTGGTGTCCGGCATCCCGCTGGTGACTGGCGTCGACCTGCTCGCCCAGTACAAGTATCTGGGCTTCCAGGGGCGTCTGTGGGTTCAGGGCGCCGAGAATCCGGACGACGTTCCGACGTTCGAGGACCTCGGGATAGGCAGTAAGGTATATTGGGTCACCGATTGAGGTAGAACCTGAATGAGCGACGAAACCAACATGAAGGACCGGCTCGACTGGATCGAAAAGGCCGGCATCGAGAACATGAAGACGCAGCATGCTTGCGCCGATTACCTCATCAAGGAAGCGTCGACAACCTTGACGATTACCTTGGCTGGAATGGGCGGGGGACTCGCCTATGCCGCCAAAGCGATCGAGGCGCACCACTGGTCGTGGCTATCCGTGGGAGCGGGTGCTTTTACCGCGTGGCTGCTGTTCACGAGCTGGTACATCACGACGAAGTGCCTGATGGTGTCCACGATCGATCAAGTCTATAACGATCCGAAAAATCTGGATGCTCCTGAGGACACGTTCGAATACCTGCGACAGTGCGAACTGCTCAGCTTACAGGAGCGAATCTCGCGGACGGCAAAAAGAAATGCCCAATACGCCGAGCGGCTGAATCGGGCACGAAAGTTCGCGATCTTCAGTCCGGCAATTTTTATCGCGGCTTCGATGGTGTGGAAGGTGTGGGAATGTTTCTCGGTGGCTGCTTGATTGCACCGTCTCTGGTCGGATGCGGGCCTTTGTAAATCGGCTCCGGTTGCGGCCGAGGTACGGGCTGCTTGTTGTTGGATGTAACCATGGCCTCTGGTGTGGTTCGGGTGTAGGAGCCAGTAAACATACCAGAGTCTCAGTGAACCCCGCTTCGGCGGGGTTTTTTGTTTTCTGGGTGACGATGCAGTAGCCCTCGGCAAGTCCGAGGGCATTCATTCGAGACGAGAATGACAACCCAATACCTTCGGAAGGCCTCGCTAATCATCGGCGACGACAGCGACGCGCTCGACTTCTCGGATCTCCGATTCAGCTTCGAGATTCGACGCGGCGACATACAGACGCCGAACAGCGCGCGCATCCGGATTTTCAACGTTGCTGACGCTACGGCGCAGCGGATTCAGGGCGAGTTCACGCGCGTCGTGCTGCAAGCCGGCTATGAGAACGGCCCGTATGGCGTGATCTTCGACGGCACCGTGAAGCAGGTCCGTCGTGGCCGATACAGCCCGACAGAGACGGTGGTCGATGTGACGGCTGCGAGCGGCGACATGTGGTACAACCACGCTGTCGTGAACACGACGCTCGCGGCCGGCTCTACGTACATGGACCACGTTCAAGCCGCGATCGCAACGATGAAGCCGTACGGGCTGACCGTCGGCTATCTTCCCGAGTTCGACGTCAAGCCGCTGCCGCGCGGGAGGGTCATCTTCGGGATGGCGCGTGACGTTCTGCGGAACGCGGCGCTGAACCTCAATGCCGACTGGTCGATTCAGGACACGCAGTTCCAGATGGTCCCGCAGAACAGCTACATCCCCGGCGAGGCGCTGGTCCTGACGGCAGAAACCGGAATGATCGGCCTGCCGACGCAGGACCAGAACGGCATCACGGTCAAGTGCCTGCTGAACCCGAACGCGCGGATTTCCGGACTGGTCAAGATCGACAACAAGAGCATTCAGCGCGCGGAGTATTCGTTGACCGTGAGCGATGCAGCCGCAAAATCGAATGCCTATCTGAAGTACTTTAGCCGACTGAATAACGATGGCGTGTACAAGATTCTTGTCGCTGAACATGAGGGTGATACTCGTGACAATCCTTGGTACACGACCCTAACGTGTATCGATGTGGATCTCTCCATGAATCCCGCTCAGTTTAAAAAAGCAACTGTTGCTGGGCCGGGTCCGGTCAAGCCTTGGGGTTAATGGCAGAGGCGTTGAGCTTTCTCGGCTATCGTCCCGGTAAGCGGGGATTTCGTGACGACCGCAGTGCCATCCGGTAAGGCATCGGCTTTGGTGAAAATATCGACAAGCTCGGTTGTCTGGTCCCCACCTGATCCGATGAGGATAACCTTGCTGCCGAGAGCGAGGCCCCAGCAACCATAAAACCTTTCGCCGCCGATGTTCTGCTCAAAATGCCGAAGATCCTTTTGATTGGTGACGGGTAGTTTGCATGCCCTCTTCGGGTAGAGAACTTCGTATTCATCGGCGAGTTTGATCTTGTCTCCGACGCATTTTTGAGTCAGAACATAGACCGGTTCGGCATGCACCGATAGTGCTGCGCAAGTAATTGCGAGTGCAACAAGCTTTTTCATTCTTCCCCCGATGGACAAACTGCAAAAGTACGGCGACCCGATGGCGGCGCTAGGAACGGCTATGCGCGCGTCACGAGGCGACTTGTGGACGGCTTTGCCGGGCATTGTAGTCGCGTTCGATCCTGCGGCTATGACGTGTCAGGTTCAGCCCGCCATCAAGGCGCAGGTCCGCGGCATCGACGGCACGATCCAGAGCGTCGCGCTGCCGATGCTGGTCGACTGCCCGGTTCAGTTCCCTGCTGGCGGGAATTGTACGCTGACGTTTCCGGTCAAGCAGGGAGACGAATGCCTGGTCGTGTTTGCCTCGCGCTGCATCGACGCGTGGTGGCAGTCGGGCGGCGTGCAAGAACAGGCCGAGCTGCGCATGCACGACCTGTCGGATGGATTCGCGCTGCTCGGCTTTCGGTCGCGACCGCGGGCGCTGGCCGGCGTTAGCGGCAGCTCGACGCAGCTTCGAAGCGACGACGGCACGACGTACATCGACCTGAACCCGACGCTGCAGAAGGTGAAGATCGTCGCGCCGGGCGGCTTCGATGTCGTCGCGCCGCTGTCGACGTTCTCGGCGGCCGTGACGATCACCGGGCTGCTGACGTTCGTCGGAGGGATGGTCGGTAGCGCGGCGAGCGGTGCCGCCGCGGTGTTCAACGGCATCCTCAACGTGATCGGCCAGATCACGGCGAACGGCAAGCGCGTCGACGACACGCACACGCACCCGGATGCGCAGGGCGGCAACACCGGCCCGGTCAACTGAGATTCCCATGCGATACCGAAAACTCGACGCTGACGGCGACTACTCGTTCGGCGGTGGCGCGGCCGACTTCCTCGTGAACGCGCCAGAAACGGTCGCGCAGGCCGTGCTGACGCGCCTGCGCCTGCTGCGCGGTGAATGGTTCCTCGATACGACGGCCGGCATGCCGTGGGCAACGGACGTGCTCGGGAAGTACACGAGCGGCAAGTACGACGCAGCAATCCGGCAGTGCATTCTCGGCACGCAGGGCGTGAACGAGCTGACGAGCTACTCAAGCACGGCTGATCCGGAGACGCGCGTGCTCACGGTCACCGCGACGATCAACACCATCTACGGCACCACCACGGTACAGGCGACATTGTGACTCTCACGACCATCGCACCCACTATCGACGCGAACGGCATCACCGCGCCGACGTATGCGGACGTGCTTGCGTATCTGCAGGACCAGTACCGATCGATCTACGGTGCCGATACGTACCTCGAGCCGGACAGCCAGGACGGGCAGCTACTCGGGGTGTTCGCGAAGGCGATCAGCGACGTCAACTCGGTCGCGATCGCCATCTACCGGTCGTTCAGCCCGGCGACCGCGCAGGATGATGCCCTGTCGAGCAACGTCAAGATCAACGGCATCGCGCGCAAGGTCGCGTCGTACTCGAGCGCCGACTTGGTTCTCGTTGGCCAGGCGGGCGCGACGATCACGAACGGCGCGGCGAAGGACACGAACGGCGTGCAATGGCTACTGCCGGCCACCGTGACGATCCCGCCGAGCGGCACGATCACCGTCACCGCCACGTGCGCGACGATCGGCGACGTATCCGCGCGAGCCGGCACGATCAACCAGATCGCGACGCCGGCGCTCGGCTGGCAGTCGGTGACGAACCCGGCGGATGCCGCCGAGGGCGCGCCGGTCGAGAACGATGCCGTGCTGCGGCAGCGCCAGACGGTGTCGACCGCGCTGCCTTCGCTCACGGTGCTCGACGGCATCATCGGCGCGGTGGCGAACGTTCCGGGCGTCACGCGGTACGTCGCCTACGAGAACGACACCAGTGCGACAGACGCCAACGGGATCCCGTCGCACTCGATCTCGCTCGTCGTCGAGGGGGGCGACGCCACGGCGGTCGCAAACGCGATCGCAGCGAAGAAAACGCCTGGATCCGGCACGTATGGCACGACTGCGGTCATCGTCACCGACATCTACGGTCGGCCGATCACGATCAGGTTCTTCCGGCCGGTGGGCGCGCCGGTCGGTGCCACGGTGACGATCAAGGCGCTCACCGGCTATACCAGCCAGACGGGCCAGCAGATCCAGCAGGCCGTGTCGGATTACATCAACGGCGTGCAGATCGGCGGCGGCCTGTCCGGTAGCGTCGAATGGGGTGATGCCCTGACCGCGGCGAACAGCGTGGGTGGCGGCATCACGTTCAAGCTGTCCGGCCTCACGCTGAGCGGCCCGCGCGGCGCAGGGGCGCCCGACGTCGCGCTGCTGTTCAATGAAGCCGCGTCCTGTACGCCGGCGGATGTGACTCTGGTGGTGAACTGATGGCCGCGTCTCTTTCCGACTACACCGCACTGATCACGTCCGAGCATCGTGACAAGCCGCGGTTCACGGCCACCCTCGGCGCGCTCGTGCAGCCGATCGTCGACCAGATGAACATGCTGCAGAGCATGCCCGGCAAGTTCGACCTCGACAACGCGGTCGGCGTGCAGCTGGACGACGTCGGCCTCTGGGTCGGCGTGTCGCGGAAGATCCGCACGCCGCTGACCGGAATCTACTTCTCGTTCGACATCAACGGCCTCGGCTTCGATCAGGGGACGTGGAAAGGGCCGTTCGATCCGGATACGGGCCTGACCGTACTGGACGACGACACGTACCGGCTCGTCATCCGCGCGAAGATCGGCGCGAATCACTGGGACGGGACGCTGGAGCCGAGCGCGGCGATCCTGAACAGCATCTTCGGCGCGGACACGCACGTGTTCATCGAAGACCATCAGGACATGTCGATGACGATCGGGATAGCGGGCAAGGTGCCTTCGGCCGTGTTCCTAGCGCTGCTCGCGGGTGGTTACATCCCGCTTAAACCCGAGGGCGTACGTGTTGATTACACCATCGTGACCAGTGTTGATGGTGCCCCGCTGTTCGGATTCGACATGGATAACCATCTGATCGCCGGGTTTGACACGGGAGTGTGGGGGACATCCCTGTAAGCGCCCGGATTTCAAGCCTATCGCGAGCCGCGTTCACGCGGCTTTTTTTATTTTTGGAGCAACGATGGCTTCGAACGATTTCAAAGTATTTGCGAGCGGCCCGAACGCAAATGTTATGACGCAAGCCGATTACGCGGCTCTTGCAGCACTCGTCAGCGGTTTTCAATCGGGTACCGCAAAATCGGAACAGGTCAATAAGGTTCTGCGGCAAGCCAGTATCATCGCCGCAATGATCGGCCAGTTCATCGTTGACAAGAGCGGCCAAAGCGCCGTCGACGACGGTACGATCGCGACGTTGGAATCGAATTTCTCGGCGTCGATCCAGGCGATGGGAGATGCGAGATATGCCCAACTGGCAGGTCTCGCAACGCAGGTTTTCAGCGTGGCGAACGCGACGGCCAGCACGCACGCGCTCAATCGACAAACAGCCGATTCTCGTTATGCTGCGCTCGCGGGCAGCGGCACCCAGACGTTTGACGTTGCGAACCCGACCTCCATTGGCACTCAGGCGATCAATGGCCAGTATGCTGATGCTCGCTACGCACAGATCGCAGGAAACACTGGTCAGGTGTTTTCCGCTGAGTGGTCGAGCCCCGGAACTCAACAGGTAGTTCCCCGCAATCAGGCCGATGCGCTGTATGCCGCTCTCGCAGGGAATGCTTCACAAGCGTTCAACGTTGCGCAGGGGCTTCTGAACAATCAGGCGGTTCGTCTTGACCAGTTTCAAGGTGCTCTTACGACCAACGGATGGGTTAGTTTTCCCAATACGTCTGGCATATACCGAACCATCGTTATTCAGTGGGGTGTCATCACAGCACCGGCGAATTCGAACAACTCGTACAGCCTTTCGACCAGTTTCATCAATGGTGCCTTCTCCTGTGTCGCGAGCCGGTTCGCCGGAGGATCGAACGCTTCGGTCAATGCGAATCCCGTCGGGAAATCGCAAATTCAAATTCAAAATTACGGCAGTTCGTCTGAGTCGGTCGGGTATTTGATCATTGGGAATTGATGATGCGAAATTATTTTTCTTCCACACCTGTTCCAGCGTTCTATAGCGAAGCGCTGCACGGCTGCCGTACGATCTTGGTCCCCGATCCAGCGCAATCGGCGGACGACGTCGAGAAGAACGGCGTCCGTATGATCGAGGTTCCGAATCCGGACTGCGCGATTCCTGCAGATGCAGTATTGCTGACCGATGAGAAGTACGAGTCGCTGATGCGCGGCGTTCAGGCGGGAAAAGCCGTCGCGCTCGACGAGCACGGAGTGCCGCAGAACGTCGACCAGCCGCCGCCGACTCCGGAGGATGCAAAGAACTTCAACGCCGAGGTGCAGCGCCGCAAACTCGCGGACGCCGCAGACCACATTGCACCGTTGCAGGATGCCGTCGACCTTGGCATCGCAACGGACGGCGAGAAGTCGCTCCTGACCGGCTGGAAGCAGTACCGAGTCGCTCTCAATCGAGTTGACCTCGTCAACCCGGTGTGGCCGACTGAGCCGGCAAGCTCGTAGTGCGATCGGCGTATCGCTCTACCATAACGAGAGTTCGTAGTCTCGCTGGGCTTTGTGTCCTTTTTCCCAAGACCAATGCAGGACCGATCCTTTCGTATAAGGATTAATGCATCTGCCAAGTTCTCCATCTGCATATCCTCGACGGTAAGCGAATTCGTCTATTTTGCGGTGCTCTTTCGATCGCCCCAGTCCGAGCCAGCGTTGAATTGCGGACCATATGGTCGCGCTCATTTGTGCGCCTCCATGCGGGATGGTGCGTTTGTCCTATCGGCTCGTGTTGCCGCCCGGAATACCTTTCCAAACCGCTGAGCCAGCCTTACCGACGGCGCGTCAACAAAGCGCGCGAAGATAGACGAAAACGCCATACTCGCAACCGCGACGGAGGCTGTCGCAGCCCATGCTCGCAGCTGATGAGACTGCCCACTCGTCCACAGATAAACGTATATTCCGAGAGAGGATAGGACGAAGGTATGTGTCAAATATAGCGAAAACGATTTGTCGCCCAGCCATACAGCGGGGCGTGTAGACAGAAGTTCCGAGATCGTGTTTTTGCCGAGCACGGCGTAGACGAGTAGCACCGATCCGATGGCCGGTATCGCAATCGGCCACTCGATATGTACGCCTGTTGATGCGATCCATTCCGCCACTGCGACAATAGGTTGATAAGGAACGCTGTACCAGTGGTATCCGCCGAGATAAAGACCGATCATGACACACGTGGCCACCGACCACGGTGATTCGGGCGCGCGCCACGTATGCATAAAAGCACCAACGAAAAACAGGGCGTATAGAATTCCATTAGTCGGACTCGCTATCATGAGCAAAATGCTAATGGCGACAGCTACCCAAGATCGGAAGCGCGAGCGGCCGAATAGAGCTAGGTAAGCGAAGAGCATGAGGGATCCCAAAAACTCAACGCCAATTGTCCATAGAACGTAGTTGTAGCGAGACTGTCCGAATACCAGCGACCCATATATTGCATCGCGCAAGGCAGTATTTATACTCGGATCGAACTGGTAAAACGATCGAATAAATGGGCCGAGATCTGCGAAGTTTGACGGGAATACGCCTAGAGACATGATACCGTAGCAAAGCATCACAGATGCCGCCACTGGAATTCCGAGTCTGAGGTAGCGTTTAGACGCGCCATCCTGCAAGCTTCCGAGATCACCGCTTTCGAAAAACTTACGTGTTAAAACGTATCCGCTCATCACGAAGAAAACTGTAACGGCGAACGTTCCGTTATAGAAAAATCGTAATGGACTATTAAGAAGCCAATATTCCCATGCGTAATGCAAGTCGGTGGCTTCACCCGTCTGCAAAAACGGGAAGAACGTATAAAAGCAATGCGAGAACACGACTGCGAGAGCCGCTACACCACGCAATCCCTCCAGAGGCAAAGCTTTGCCGGGCCCTCTAGTTACCTCGGAGATCTGACGATCGGTAATTTGTTCGCGCATAAGTGGCTGTTGTAACGCGTATGTAATCGAGGCGCAAGTCTACATCATCATGGCGAGCGCGAAAATATATGCAGCCGCCATCAATCCATAGCCGCCGCCAGGCGGCTTTTTCGTTTACGGGGAATCGATGAAAAGCGATCTCGCGACGAGCGCTGCGAAGGTGGCGCCTGCGGTGGGGAGCAATTTCTGGCTGTGGCTGACCAGCCACGACATCAATTGGTGGGTAGCCGTCGCGACGATCGCGTACATCGGGCTGCAGGCGTACTACCTGGTCAAGAACAAGGGGAAGAGGGCGCTGCTCGATGGCTAACGTACCGAAGAAAACACTCGCTGGTGTTGTGGGGGCTGCTGCGGCAGCCCTTCTTTTTTCCATCGTCCCGAAGTTCGAGGGGCTCGAGCTGGTTGCGCGTGCGGACCCGATCGGGATCATCACGGCGTGCTACGGCGATACGAAGGACGTGCGCGCCGGCCAGCGCTTCACGCCGGACGAGTGCCGCGCGCGCCTCGAGCAACGTCTGATCGAGCACGCGGAGCCAGTGCTGAAGTGCACGCCGAGCCTGAAGGGCCACACGTACCAGCTCGCGGCCGCCGTGAGCTTCGCATACAACGTCGGCAGCGGTGCGTACTGCAGCAGCACAACGGCGAAGCGGTTCAACGCCGGCGACTGGAAGGGCGCGTGCCGTGCGCTCAACGAGGCCGACAACGGCCGGCCGCAGTGGGTCACGGCCGGCGGCCGCGTGCTGCCGGGTTTGGTGAAACGGCGCGCGGAAGAGCGTGCCCTCTGCGAGCGTGACCTATGACGACGAATACTCACGAAACGCGGCGCACGCTCGCCGAAGACGTCTTCTACCCGGACCACGAGCCGCGCACGGAATCGCCGACGTTCCGCGCGAGCAAGCGCGCGATGAAGGCGGCCGGCGGCTACGTCTGCGCGGTGTGCGGCGACGACCAGGCGGTCGAGTCGCACCATCGGTTCTTCGAGTGGGCGTTCTCGCACGCGATCGACTGGAAGTGGATCCGCGGCGTCGCGCTGAACCAGATCGACACGATGTTCAGCCACAAGCTGCAGCGCGTCGTGCCGATCCCGCGCCAGCACCCCGTCTGGGATGTGATCAGGCTGACGCAGGGGTTCGACTGGGAGGCGTTCGATCCGGCCCGGCCGGAGACGTTCGTCGACTCGACATACAACCAACTGCTGCTGTGCGCGCTCCATCACCGGGGCAAGGACCACGGCCGGCATGAGGAAAGCGATCCGGTCTGGAGCGTGCAGGCGTTCCTGCTGCCCGGCTTCATCTACTCGCCGGACGAGCTGAAGCAGCTGCATGCGAAGGAGCGGAAATGACCCTTTTGAAGCTCGTATTGCCGTACGTGCTCGCGTTGCTGCTCGGCGTCGCTGCCGGCGTCTACGGTGAGCACCTGATCAGCGCGCGCGAGATCGCCGACATGAAGGCCGACGCCGCGAAGGCTCAAGCGAAGGCTGTCGAGGCCGCGCGCGCCGAGGAACAACGCCGCACCGCGGCTCAATCGGAGATTGCGAAAGATGCAAACCAACAACGAACAGCCGCGCTCGCGGATGCTTTTGCTGCTCGTGCTGCCGCTGGCAGCCTGCAGCAGCGTGTCGACCAGCTCGTCGCAGCCGCCCGCCATCCCGCCACTTCCGCCGGAAGCCCGGCAGCCGGCGACGCCCTCGATCTGCTTGCCGACGTGCTCGGCCGCGCTGACCAGCGCGCGGGAGAGCTGGCGGAATATGCTGACCGCGCCCGCATCGCCGGCCAGCAGTGCGAGCGCGACTACGATGCGCTGACGGTAGCGAAATAGATTAACCGTAGCCGTGCAAAATGGCGCGCGGTCTCGAGTTCAGCGGCGCCGACGCCGCCCACGGGCGAACTGTTAAAAATCAATGGGTTATTGATTTTTTCAAGCAACTCGCCGCCCAGGTATGGACGGATGGTTTTCCCGTTCGCAAAATCTGGGAAAGCCCGTCCGCTCGCGCCCTTTAGGCCGATTGCCAACCCCATGCCGCGTTGGCAAGTGTCCGCGGGTTGCCGCTGGAACGGCAATGTGTCGGTGCGGAACAACACGACTGGTGGCGTTATCGTGCTGCCTTGGAACGGCAGCCTGTGGAGCGTTGCGTCGGGCGACGGCAGTCTGATCCGTACCAGTACAACCGACAATTTCAGCATTGTCCCCGCCTGATCTGGCACTCGGATTCCGCGACTTACGCATTTTCTACGCAATATCGCATGCAGGCCTTTGTTTTGAAGGAAAGCGGAGTCCGGCCTCACGCACCATCGAATACGTGCCGCACGGCCCGATTCCGAAAAAAAGCGCTGCCGGTCCCCGACCGCAGCGCTTTTTCGTTTCCGCGCATCTTGCTCGCGATCGCCGCCGCCGCTAATCCCAGAAACTCCGGATCGCGACGGCGACGATCACGGGCACCGAGAACACCAGCGGAATCGCGAAATACTGCACTTCGCGGTCGACGAGCCAGCTATAAATCACCCATCCCGCGCCCACGGCGAACGTGACGAGGCCGACCAGCACGGCGGCAATATTGAGAACCAGTTTCGACGGTTGGCGGCGCGCATTGCGTTGGGCATCGTTATCGCGCGGGGAGGATTTCATCGGAAGAAGACGGCCTCGGGCCTGTTTGATCAAACGCACAGGAGACCGCATCCGCGCCGATCGCGCAAGGGCCGGCCGCGAACCGACGCCGGCCCGCTGCCGTCATCGCGCGGCCGGCAGCCCGAACGATGCCGCCAGTTCGTCGATCAGCGTGCGCTGAAACGCGAGGAACCGCTCGCCGGGCTGTTGCGCAACCGCGAGCTCGAGCATCGGATCGGCGACCGCGGTGCGGACGCCGGCCAGTTCCTCGACGATCGCGAGTCCGCAAAACGGCACGTACGCTTCCGAATAGCCGCCTTCGTGCACGATCACGAGCCGGCCGCCGCAATGGCGCTGCGCGGCTTCCTTGACGGCGCGCGTCATGAACCGGTAGCTGTCGGTATGCAGCAGCATCCGGGCGAGCGGATCGACCGCGCTCGCATCGAGCCCGCTCGCGACGACGATCAGTTCGGGCCGGAAGCGTTCGAGCGCCGGCAGCACGATCCGCTCGAACGCATGGCGGTACGCATCGTCACCGCTGCCGGCGAGCAGCGGCACGTTCAGGTTCGCGCCGATGCCGGCACCGGCGCCGCGATCCTCGGCGCCGCCGTAGCCGGGCGGGAAGCAGCGGTCTTGATGCAGCGAGATCGTCAGCGTGTCCGCATCGTCGTAATAGATCGATTGCGTGCCGTTGCCGTGATGCACGTCCCAGTCGATTACGGCCACGCGGCCGATGCCGTGCTTCGCGCGCGCGGCCTCGATCGCGATCGGGATGTTCGCGAGCAGACAGAAGCCCATCGGCCGGTCGCGCAGGCAATGATGGCCGGGCGGCCGCGACAGCGAGAACGCATTCGCTGCGCGCTCGTCGACCACCGCGTCGACCGCTGCGATCGCGAGCCCTGCCGATAGCGCGGCGATTTCATAGCTGCCCTTGCCGAACGGCGCGAGATCGCCGAGGTCGCCGCCGTTCGCGTCGCTGAGCGCCCGAAATGCATCGAGGTAGCCGGCAGGGTGGATGCGCAGCAGATCCTCGCGCGCGGCGGGCGCGGCGCCCCGCATGTCGAGCTGCGCGGCGAGCCCCGACGCGTGCACGAGCGACAGCAGCCGGCGCTTCGAGTCGGGCGATTCGGCATAGCCGGCACCCGACGGCGGCTGGACCCAGCCGCCGACCGGAAAGAACAGCGCGTGCGTGCCGCCTGTGTGCCAGAAGGTGCGTTCGTCGGTGAAGAATGCGGTGCGTTTCATGGGTATGACCTGTCAAGGTTGGGAAGAAGCGGAGCGGCGTGCCGTGCGTTCGATGCCGCGCAGCGCGGCGAACGACACGGCGGCGACCGCGGTCGCGGCGACGAACAGGGCGCGCATCGTGCCGCCGGCATCGAGCATCAGCCCGGCGAGCAGCGGCCCGACGGCGAGGCCCGCGCCGATCACGAAGTTGAGCGTCGCGACGAGGCGGCCCGACGTATCGATCTGCGCGACAGTCGCAAGGATGAACGGCAGTACGAACGTCCACGCGAACTTGAACGTGAAGATCGCGGCGCTGTAGCCGGTCGCGCGCGGCTGCGCGGCCAGCGCGACGAGCGACGCGGCGAGCAGGGCGTAGCCGGTCCAAAGCATCGTGCGGCGCGCGACGCGGCCGCCCGCGCACGACGCGAGCGCCGCACCGGCGATCCCCATCACGCTCGCGATCGCCAATACGGTGCCGGCCGCTCGCGAATCGAGCCCGGCGTCGGCCGCGGCGCGGCTCGCGAAGGTCCACACGCTGCCGATCGCGAGATAGAACGCGAGCACCGCGCCGATCGCGAGCGCGCCGCAGCCGGCCGGCATCCCGAGCGCGGCGCCGCGTGCGTGTCGCGCGACGTGCATGCCGGTCGAGCGCGCAAAGCCGCGCGACAGCGGCGCCGCGGCCAGCGCCAGTGCCGCGAGCGCGAAGTAGAGCGCACGCAAGCCGAACGCGACGAACACGTGCGGCAGCACGAACAGTCCGATCGCGCCGGCGATCAGCTGGCCGACGACCCACAGCCCGTACACGCGATCGCTGTTCTCGCTCGTCGCGGCGCTCGTCATGCAGAGCACCATCAGCGTGCCGCCGCCGAGTGCGGTCGCGGCGCGCAGTGCGAGCAGCGTCGCGAAGTCGGGCATCCACAGCGCGGTGAGCAGATTGCCCGCGCCGAACAGCGCGATCGCGCACGCCGCGACACGCCGCGCATCGACGCGGCCGAGCCACAGATACGACGGCACGGTCGCCGCGCTGAACGCGCCGAGTTCGACGAAGAAGTACGTGCCGATCTGGGACGCGGACAAGCGAAGCTGCACGGCGAGTTGAGCGGCGACGGCCGGCGCGACGAGCAGCAGCAGCGGCGTGATCGCGGCGAACACGACGAGTGCGACGAGCGTCGCGCGGGCGAACGGTGCGGCGTGCGCATCGGATGCGCGCACGGTATCGGAGGCAAGGGGCTTCATCGCGGCGTCTCGCAGTGGGTTCAGAACAGGTGGTACATGCCGACCATCGCGCCGAACTGCGATGCGCCGGCGAGCGGTGTCGGGTCGTATTCGTAGACGGTTTGCGAACTCCGGTTGCCGTTGCGCGCGTAGCCGAGGTTCACGTACGCGACCGTGCGTTTGGACAGCGCGTACGTCGTGCTCGCGATGAACAGCGTCGGATGACCGATCGCCGGCGTGCGCGAATCGGTGTGATAGATGCCCGCATTGAGGCCGATGCCGCCCGTCGTCAGATAGCGCGCGCCGCCCCAGACGATCGTGCGCGCCGCATCGAGGTCGCCGGTCCGGCGCTCGACGCCCGCATAAACGGTCAGCGGCAGCGCGGCGAACGCATAGCGCGCGGCGAGCGTGCCGAGTTCGCGTCGTCGGCCCGATGCGTCGTCCGTCGCCGATATGTCGCCGTGCGACTGATGCAGCACCGCGCCGACCGACAGTCCGTTGCTCGCGTACTGGCCGCCGAGCTCGAGTACGCGACCGGCGCGCGTATTGCCCGCGATGCCGGCCGTCGCGATGAGCGCCTCGACATCGAAGCCGGCGAACGTCGGCGACTGATACTTCACCGAGCGGTCGATGAAGTTCGCGGACATCGGCACGATGACGCCTTGTCCGCTGTACGACGCATACCAGAGCGGGTCGTAGAACAGCGTCTTGTCGAACAGCACGCTGAACTGCCGACCGAGCGTGACGGTGCCGATGGGCCCCGCGATGCCGACGTACGCGCCGCGAAAGAACGCGAGGCCGGGCACGGTCGCCGTGCCGTCGTTCACGTTGATGCCCTGTTCGAGCTTGAACAGCGCGCGCCAGCCGCCGCCGAGCGGCTCGCTGCCTTTGATGCCGATCTGCGACGGCACGATTCCGTAGTTCTGCAACTGCACGGCCGAGCGATGGGCGTCGGCATGCGTCATGTACTGCACGCCGACGTCGAGCGCGCCGTACAGCGTGAGCGTCGACTGCGCGTGTGCGGCCGCGCCGCATGCGGCGACGGTCGCGGCGGCTGCCGTGCGGATGAAGCGCGATGTAATCACGTCGGGTTCTCCATGCGGGCGCATCGTGGTCGTGGGGAATCGCGACGCAGTGTCGGCGGCCGCAAAGGCGCCGAACAGCCGTTCAGATGGAGGTTGCGGAAAACCCGCGGTGCGCCGCGCCGTAGCGTCGCGGTGCCGCGGGCGCGCGTGCTGCGCGGCAGCAATGCGTCGCGCCCCGTTCAAATGGATGGGATTGCGCCGCGTGGCGGCGCGCCGGCCCGTCAAAAATGACGCTCGCTATAATCGGCCGGTCTGCGTTGCGCACATCGGCGGCCCGCACGGGCAGGAGAGCGGAAGGTGAGGATCACGACGGGTACCGGGCAGGATCTCGATGCGCTGCGCGACGTGCCGGCGGCGATCGTGCTCGACGAGGCCGCGTGGCCGCCGCCGTCGCCGCGGCGCGCGGACTTCGACGGCGTCGCGCACGGCGACACCGCGCAGCGCGAACTCGGCCTGATGCTGCTCGACCTCTATGCGCTCGCCGCACAGTCGGCCATCGGCGAATTCGAATGCCGCTTCTTTTCGCTGCTGCAGGCGCTGATTTCGTTCGATGCCGCGTGGACGGGCGTCGCGACGCACATGGCGACCGGCCCCGTGATGCACAACAGCTTCCTGTACCGTCTTCCGGACGCGTTCTTCGGCGACTGGAAACGCGTGCGCGACTGCGATCCGCTCGCGCACCGCACGCTGCGCGGCGCGCATGGCCGCGCGGTACGGCTGTCGGTCGTCGAGCCGGGGCTCGATCCGCGCTTTCGCGACTGGTGCGTGAAATACGGGCTCGCGCAGCTGATGTGCGTGTGCACGCTCGATCGGCGCTTCGGGCTGACGACTTTCATGTCGATCTACCGTCAGGGGCTGAATCGTCCGTTCGGCGACGCCGATGCGCAACGTTTCGAAGAAGTGATTCCGCACCTGGCCGCCGCGCTGACGATCAACCGTGCCGCACAGCTCACGCGCGAGCGCGGCGATGCCGGCGCGCCGGCGTCGCGTGCGCTGTGCGACAACTTCGGCGTGCTGCACCATGCCGATCACGGCTTCGACGACGTGCTGCGCGCCGAATGGCCGGCATGGTCGGGCACGCGCGTGCCGGAACCGCTCGTCGCGCATCTGCGGCGTCACGCAACACAGCCTTTCGTCGGCACGGCGCTGCGGATAGGCTGCGTGCCGGTCGCCGGACTGTTCCAGCTCGAAGCGCGGCCGCGCTCGCTGCTCGACCGGCTGAGCCCGCGCGAGCTCGCTGCCATTCGCTATTACGGCGCGGGGCGGTCGCACAAGGAGGTCGCGCAGCAGATGGCGATCTCGCCGACGACGGTGCGCCACTATCTACGCTGCGCGTACCGCAAGCTCGGCATGCACGACAAGAGCCAGATCGCGGGCGTACTCGGCGCGAGCGCCGACGTGCCGGACGAGCGGCCGGCCGCGGCACCGCGCGACCTGCGCTGAAGGCGATCGAACGCACCGGAGGTCGTTGTATCCGCAACGATTGGGCGTTATGCTCCAGAACTCCCGGCATACGGACATTCCATCATGAACGACACGAATTCAGGCGCGGTGCGCGCGGCGGTGGTCGGCGTCGGCGCGATCGGCGGGCTGCTCGCGGCGGCGCTGTCGCGCGCCGGCGTCGCGGTAAGCGCGTATGCGCGCGGGGCGACGCTCGACGCGCTGAACGCGCACGGCGTGCGCGTGATCGACGACGCGGGCGCAACCTCGACGGTCGCCGTGCACGCGAGCGACGACGCGGCCGCGCTCGGCGTGCAGGACTACGTGGTGATCGCGCTGAAGGCGCAGGCGCTGCCGGCGCTGGCCGCGCGGATCGCGCCGCTCGTCGGTCCGGACACGGTGATCGTCGCGGCGATGAACGGTTTGCCGTGGTGGTTCACGCACGGGCTCGCCGGCCCGCTCGACGGCGTACCGCTCGAAGCAGTGGATCCGGCCGGCGCCGTGTCGGCCGCGCTGCCGCCCGCGCAGGCGATCGGCTGCGTCGTGCATCTGTCGTCGAGCACCGACGCGCCCGGCGTCGTCCGGCGCGGACGCGGCAACCGGCTGATCGTCGGCGCGCCGGACGGCCGGCTCGAGGCGGCCGCCGCGCGCTTCGCGGCGTTGCTCTCGGCTGGCGGATTCGACGTCGAATCGACGCCCGCGATCCGCACCGAGATCTGGGCGAAGCTGTGGGGCAACATGAACATGAATCCGCTGAGCGCGCTGACGGGCTCGACGGCCGAACAGCTGCTCGACGATCCGTTCACGCACGATCTCGCGCTGCGGATGATGGAGGAGGCCGCGCAGATCGGCGCGAAGCTCGGGCTGTCGACCGGCATGAGCGGCCCCGAGCGCATCGCGGTCACGCGCAAGCTCGGCGCGTTCAAGACGTCGATGCTGCAGGATTTCGAGGCAGGGCGGCCGCTGGAGATCGGGCCGATTCTCGGCGTGTTCCCGGAGCTGGGGCGCAGGCTGAACGTGCCGACGCCGTACTGCGACGCGGTGCTCGGGCTGCTGCGTCAGCGCGCCGCGAACAGCGGGCTATAGCCGGCTATCGCGCGGTGCGCGAGCGGCGCCGCGCGCGCCGCCGGCATCGGCTTCATTGATCTGAACAAAGCGTATGCGTCCTGCCGACCGGCACCGTCGGTGCGGACGATTTGACGCGCTTGTCGCGCGACGGCGTCAGTTGTCGCGTTCGAGCGCGTGCGCGACGACCTTGTCGAGCAGCCGCTCGAACGTGTTCCGTTCGCTCTCGGACAGGCACGCGACCAGCCCGTCGTTCCACTTGCGCACGATCGGCATGATTTTCCGGTACAGCGCGCGGCCGTCGGCGGTCAGCGCGATCAGCACGATGCGGCCGTCCTCGTCGCTCGCGCTGCGCTCGAGCAGGCCCTGGCGCAGCAGCGCTTCGGCCGCGCGGCTCGCCTGGCTCTTGTCGAGATTCGTGTGGCGCGCGAGATCCATGATCGAGAACGGACCGAACGCACCGACGGCCGCGATCACGCGCGCCTCGGGCAGCGAGATGCCGAGCTTGTGCCGGTACACCTCGCCGATGCCGCGGTCGGATCGCTTGGTCAGCGCGTGAAGGCGATAGGTCAGAAACTGATCGAGCCCGGCTTGTCGGCCTTTCATGTCGCATCCTGAAGAAAAATGGCGGGCCCGATTGTTCCTGTATCGCGCGCTCGGGTCAACGGTCAGTGTGCGCCGTATTTCAGGCGCGTCAACTGTTCGGCTTCGTTCGCGAGCAGCGTCGCCGCGTCGCGGATCGCGACGTCGAGCGAAATCGGGCCCGGCGCCGGCGAAAAACAGCCGGAAAAGTATTCGGACAGCCGCGGCAGCGCGGCCGGATCGATCGCGCCGGACAGCAGCGACGCCGGCACGCCGGCCGCCTGCGCGTGACGGCACGCGATGAAAGGCGCCTTGCCGTGCAGCGTCTGCACGTCCGAGCGCCCTTCGCCGGTGATCAGCCAGTCGGCGCCCTCGAGCGCCGCGTCGAGCCCGATCTGCCGCGCGACGACCTCCGCGCCTGCCTCGAACTGCGCGCCGAGCATCCGCAGCGCGAAGCCGAGGCCGCCCGCGGCACCGGCGCCGGGCAGGTCGCGCGCGCGGCGGTCGAGCGCGGCCTCGAGCAGATCGGCGAAGCGGCCGAGCGCCGCGTCGAGCGTCGCGACCTGCTCGGGCGTCACGCCTTTTTGCGGCCCGAACACCGCGGTCGCGCCATGCGCGCCGGTCAGCGGGTTGTCGACGTCGGACATCCCGACGAATTCCGCTTCCGCGAGCCGCGGATCGAGTGCCGACGCATCGATTCGCGCGATGTCGGCGAGCCGCGCGGGTACCGGCTCCACGGGCTGGCCGGCCGCGTCGAAACAGCGCAGCCCGAGCCCGGCCAACAGGCCCGCGCCGGCATCGTTCGTGCTGCTGCCGCCGAGCGCGACGAAGAAGCGGCGCACGCCTTCGTCGAGCAGCGCGCGGATCGCCTCGCCCATGCCGCGCGTGCTGCGTGCGTCGACCGGCACGCTCATCCCGACCGGATCGGTGATGCCGACGACCTCGGCCGTCTCGACGATCGCAGTGCGCGCATCGATCACGCCGACCGCCGCGTCGCGCGCCGCAAGCGACGCGCCCGCCACGCGCAGCGTGCGCCGCGTGCCGCCGCGGGCGAGCATCGCGTCGAGCGTGCCTTCGCCGCCGTCGGCCATCGGGCAGCAGCGCACGACGGCGTCGGCGCGCGCACGGCGGATGCCGGTCGCGATCGCGTCCGCGACCTGCTCGGCGGAAAGCGAGCCTTTGAACGAATCGGGCGCGATGACGACGACAGGCGCGGACGGGTGTTGCGGCATGGTGTCTCCGGAAAGCGTGATTGGTGTGAGGAATCGGGGTGCGATGACGGCGCACCTTCATTCGGAGCTTACAGGATGGCGGCGCGCGATGGATATGGCGCACGGCATAACGGTAATCCATCGCGCCGAGCGCGCGGCGCGGCACGCAACGTGCGCCGGATCGCGTGCGGCAAGCCGGGGAGCCGGAGCGTCGCGCGCACGAAGCGGCGAACGACTGCCGCGACGCGCCGATCTGGCGGTATGACGAAAATTGTTTGCTAGAATAGTCGATTCTTCCGGCCAAAGCCGTGCTCCGAGCCGCTTGCGCTAGCCATCCGGCGCGTGCAGGGATGGCGTGGCGCTCCGGCGCGGCGTGTGCGCGCGCCAGGCAGGCACGGCAAGGAAAAACCGATTCGCTCGAATAATTTTAGGACGATTGAAGCCATGGCTAACGTTGTTGAGAACCTCGGCAAGCTTGAACGCCGCGTGACGATTTCTTTGCCGAAAGAGACGGTGCAGAAGGAAATCGACGCCCGTATCCAGAAACTCGCGAAGAACGTGCGCATGCCGGGTTTCCGCCCGGGCAAGGTGCCGCTGAAGATGGTCGCGCAGCAGTACGCGGGTCAGGTCGAGGCGGAAGTGCTGAGCGACAAGATCGGCCAGGAATTCTTCACGATCAGCCGCGCGGAAAACCTGCGCGTCGCCGGTCAGCCGAGCTTCGCGCCGAAGCAGGAGCAGTCGGACGACGCCTACGCGTTCGACGCGACGTTCGAGGTTTACCCGGAAGTGAAGATCGGCGATCTGTCGACCGCTGAAGTCGAGCGCTCGACGACGACGATCGGCGACGCCGAAATCGACCGCACGCTCGACATCCTGCGCAAGCAGCGCGTGCACTTCCACGCACGCGGCGAAGCGGGCGAGCACGGCGACGGCGGCGCGGACACCGCGGCGCAGAACGGCGACCGCGTGACGGTCGACTTCGTCGGCAAGATCGACGACGTCGCGTTCCCGGGCGGCACGGCCGAAGACTTCCCGTTCGTGCTGGGCGAAGGCCGCATGCTGCCGGAATTCGAACAGGCGGCGCTCGGCCTGAAGGCCGGCGAATCGCGCACGTTCGACCTGAAGTTCCCGGACGACTATCACGGCAAGGACGTCGCGGGCAAGACCGCGCAGTTCACGGTCACGATGAAGAAGGTCGAATGGCCGCACCTGCCGGAAATCGATGGCGAATTCGCGAAGTCGCTCGGCATCGAAGACGGCGATCTCGCGAAGATGCGCAACGAGATCAAGGAAAACCTCGAGCGCGAGGCGAAGCGTCGCACGCAGGCGATCGTGAAGAACCAGGTGATGGACGCGCTGCTGAAGATCTCCGAACTCGACGTGCCGAAGGCGCTGATCGAGCAGGATCAGCAGCGTCTCGTCGAGATGGCGCGTCAGGATCTCGCGCAGCGCGGCGTGCCGAACGCGAAGGACGCGCCGATTCCGGCCGAAATGTTCGCCGAGCAGGCCGAGCGCCGCGTGAAGCTGGGCCTCGTGCTCGCCGAGCTGGTCAAGGCGAACGGCCTGGAAGCGAAGCCGGAGCAGATCCGCGCGGAAGTCGACGAGTTCGCGAAGAGCTACGAAGACCCGAAGGAAGTGGTCCGCTGGTATTATTCCAACCAGCAGCGCCTCGCCGAGATGGAAGCGTTCGTCGTTGAAAGCAACGTCGTCGACTTCGTGCTGGGCAAGGCAAAGGTGACGGACAAGGAAGTGAGCTTCGAGGCACTCGCAAGCGCATCGGCGCAAGCGTAACTGTCGCAGCAGCGGCGTGCCGGCTGTCGGAGCGACGGCCTGCACGCCGTTTTTACGTCGGGCGCACGGTTGCCATTAATATGGCGATTGAGCGGGCGGCTTCCCTCCGTTCAATTTTCCATTCGAACAAGGTTCATTGAATGATCACTCGCGCTGAATTGCTGGACATGCTTGCTTCGAACGCGCCGCAGGGTTTCGAGGCGCAAGCGCTGGGGCTCGTGCCGATCGTCGTCGAAACGAGCGGCCGCGGCGAGCGTTCGTACGACATCTATTCGCGTCTCCTGAAGGAGCGCCTGGTATTCATGGTCGGCGAAGTGAACGACCAGACGGCCAACCTGGTGGTCGCGCAACTGCTGTTCCTCGAGAGCGAGAATCCCGACAAGGACATCAGCCTGTACATCAACAGCCCGGGCGGCTCGGTGTCGGCCGGCATGGCGATCTACGACACGATGCAGTTCATCAAGCCGGACGTGTCGACGCTTTGCATGGGGCTCGCGGCCAGCATGGGCGCGTTCCTGCTCGCGTCGGGCGCGAAGGGCAAGCGTTTTGCGCTGCCGAACTCGCGCGTGATGATTCACCAGCCGCTCGGCGGCGCGCGCGGCCAGGCGTCCGATATCGAGATCCAGGCGCGCGAGATCCTGTACCTCAAGGAGCGGCTCAACCACCTGCTCGCGCAGCATACGGGCCAGGACGTCGAGCGCATCGCGCGCGACACCGACCGTGATAACTTCATGTCGAGCGAGGACGCGAAGGCGTACGGGTTGATCGACCAGGTGCTGCTGAAGCGTCCCTGAACTTAAGTGGGGTGCCGCCCCGTTTCGTGCGGCGCCCCGGCAGTGTCCCGAAATGCCCTGAGCATCTGCGGCAAGCGCATCAGCCGGCTTCGGCCGCGTCCCGCGCGCGGTGTCCGGAGTAATCGGCGTATCATGTCATTTACCTGTCCGGAGGCTCTACATTCATGGCGGACAAAAAAGGTTCGAACAGCGAGAAGCTGTTGTATTGCTCGTTTTGCGGGAAGAGTCAGCATGAGGTGAAAAAACTCATCGCGGGCCCGTCGGTGTTCATCTGCGATGAGTGCATCGACCTCTGCAACGAGATCATTCGCGACGAGGCGGCCGCCGCCGGCGTCGAGGCCAGCCTGTCCCGCTCGGATCTGCCGAGCCCGCAGGAGATTCGCGACATCCTCGATCAATACGTGATCGGGCAGGAGCGCGCGAAGAAGATCCTCGCGGTCGCCGTGTACAACCACTACAAGCGTCTGAAGCATCTCGACAAGAAGGACGACGTCGAGCTGTCGAAGAGCAACATCCTGCTGATCGGGCCGACCGGCTCCGGCAAGACGCTGCTCGCGCAGACGCTCGCGCGGTTGCTCAACGTGCCGTTCGTGATCGCCGATGCGACGACGCTGACCGAAGCCGGCTACGTCGGCGAGGACGTCGAGAACATCATCCAGAAGCTGTTGCAGAACTGCAACTACGAGGTCGACAAGGCCCAGCGCGGCATCGTCTACATCGACGAGATCGACAAGATCAGCCGCAAGTCGGACAACCCGTCGATCACGCGCGACGTGTCGGGCGAAGGCGTGCAGCAGGCGCTGCTGAAGCTCGTCGAGGGCACGATGGCGTCGGTGCCGCCGCAGGGCGGCCGCAAGCACCCGAACCAGGATTTCATCCAGGTCGACACGACGAACATCCTGTTCATCTGCGGCGGCGCGTTCGACGGCCTCGAAAAGGTGATCACCGATCGCACCGAAAAGACGGGCATCGGCTTCGGCGCGACGGTCAAGAGCAAGCAGGATCGCGACGCGGGCGAAGTGCTGCGCGACGTCGAGCCGGAAGACCTGATCAAATTCGGTCTGATCCCCGAATTGATCGGCCGTCTGCCTGTGGTCGCGACGCTCGGCAAGCTGGACGAAGCCGCGCTGATGAAGATCCTCGTCGAGCCGAAGAACGCGCTCGTCAAGCAGTATCACAAGCTGTTCGCGATGGAGCGCGTCGAGCTGGAGATTCGCCCGGCCGCGCTGCAGGCGGTCGCCCGCAAGGCGATCCGTCGTAAGACCGGCGCGCGCGGCTTGCGCTCGATCATCGAACAGGCGTTGCTCGACGTGATGTACGAGCTGCCCACGATGAAAGGGGTCAGCAAGGTCATCATCGATGAGAACGTGATCGATGGCGACGGCAAGCCGTTGCTGATCTACGAGGACACGCCGAAGGTGGCGGGTTCGAACTGACCGGCTTGCCGACGATGTTCTGCGAAAAAGGGCCGTTCATGAAAACGTGGGCGGCTTTTTTTCGTTTATCTTGTGGGTAACTCTGACTCGACACGCGGTGGTTACTTTCTTACCGAATATTTCCCGCACTTGAAGGCTTGCAATCCGATGTGCCGGCCTCAATTACCGAACAATTGATTCCACTCATGGGGAAATGAAATGTCAGGCACCCAACTTCTCCCGCCGGAACGCATCACGCTCCCGCTGCTGCCGCTGCGGGACGTCGTCGTTTTCCCGCACATGGTGATTCCGCTCTTCGTGGGCCGGCCGAAATCGATCAAGGCCCTCGAAGCAGCAATGGAAGGCGGCAAGCACATCATGCTCGTCGCCCAGAAGACCGCGGCGAAGGACGAACCGACCGACAAGGACATGTACGAAGTCGGTTGTATTGCCAACATCCTGCAGATGCTGAAGCTGCCGGACGGTACCGTGAAGGTGCTCGTCGAGGGGCTGCAGCGCGCGAAGGCATTGTCGATCGAGGAACAGGAGACGCAGTTCTCCTGCGAAGTGATGCCGCTCGAGCCCGATCATGCGGACAGCGCCGAAACGGAAGCGCTGCGCCGTGCGATCGTGTCGCAGTTCGATCAGTACGTGAAGCTGAACAAGAAGATCCCGCCGGAGATCCTCACGTCGCTGTCGGGCATCGACGAAGCAGGCCGTCTCGCCGACATGATCGCCGAGCGTCTGCCGCTGAAGCTCGACCAGAAGCAGCACATCCTCGAGATGTTCCCGGTCATCGAGCGTCTCGAGCACCTGCTCGCGCAGCTCGAAGCCGAGATCGACATCCTGCAGGTCGAAAAGCGCATCCGCGGGCGCGTGAAGCGCCAGATGGAAAAGAGCCAGCGCGAGTACTACCTGAACGAACAGGTGAAGGCGATCCAGAAGGAGCTGGGCGAAGGCGAAGAGGGTGCGGATCTCGAGGAGCTCGAGAAGCGCATCAACGCCGCGCGCATGCCGAAGGAAGCCAAGAAGAAGGCCGACGCCGAGCTGAAGAAGCTGAAGCTGATGTCGCCGATGTCGGCCGAAGCGACCGTCGTGCGCAACTACATCGACACGCTGATCGGCCTGCCGTGGCGCAAGAAGAGCAAGGTCAACAACGACCTGTCGAACGCCGAGCAGGTGCTCGACGAGGATCACTACGGCCTCGAGAAGGTCAAGGAACGGATCCTCGAGTATCTCGCGGTGCAGCAGCGCGTCGACAAGGTGAAGGCGCCGATCCTCTGCCTCGTCGGGCCGCCGGGCGTCGGCAAGACCTCGCTCGGCCAGTCGATCGCCCGTGCGACGAACCGCAAGTTCGTCCGGATGGCGCTCGGCGGCGTGCGTGACGAAGCCGAGATCCGCGGTCACCGCCGCACGTATATCGGCTCGATGCCGGGCAAGATCCTGCAAAGCCTCGCGAAGGTCGGCGTGCGCAATCCGCTCTTCCTGCTCGACGAAGTCGACAAGATGGGCATGGATTTCCGCGGCGATCCGTCGTCGGCGCTGCTCGAAGTGCTCGATCCGGAACAGAACCACACGTTCGCCGACCACTACATCGAAGTCGACTTCGATCTGTCGGACGTGATGTTCGTCGCGACGTCGAACTCGCTGAACATCCCGCCGCCGCTGCTCGACCGGATGGAAGTGATTCGTCTGTCCGGCTACACGGAAGACGAGAAGGTCAGCATCGCGCAGCGTTACCTGCTGCCGAAGCAGAAGAAGAACAACGGTCTGAAGGACGGCGAGATCGAGGTCACCGAGCAGGCGATCCGCGACATCATCCGCTACTACACGCGCGAAGCCGGTGTGCGTTCGCTCGAGCGCGAAGTGTCGAAGATCTGCCGCAAGGTCGTGAAGATGCTGCTGCTGAAGAAGGCATCGGGCGCGATCAAGGTCGACGGCGACAACCTCGACACGTTCCTCGGCGTGCGCAAGTACGACTTCGGCCTCGCGGCGAAGGAAAACCAGGTCGGTCAGGTGACGGGCCTCGCGTGGACGGAAGTCGGCGGCGATCTGCTGACGATCGAAGCCGCGGTGATGCCGGGCAAGGGCAACGTGATTCGCACCGGTTCGCTCGGCGACGTGATGAAGGAGTCGGTCGAGGCAGCGCGTTCGGTCGTGCGGTCGCGTTCCCGGCGTCTGGGCATCAAGGACGAAGCGTTCGAGAAGCAGGATATCCACATCCACGTGCCGGAAGGTGCGACGCCGAAGGACGGTCCGTCCGCCGGCGGAGCGATGACGACGGCGCTGGTGTCGGTGCTGACCGGTATCCCGGTGCGTGCCGATGTCGCGATGACGGGTGAAATCACGCTGCGCGGCGAAGTGCTGCCGATCGGCGGGCTGAAGGAGAAGCTGCTCGCGGCGCATCGCGGCGGCATCAAGCTCGTGCTGATCCCGGAAGAGAACGTGAAGGATCTCGCCGAGATTCCGGACAACGTGAAGAACGCGATCGAGATCGTGCCGGTCCGCTGGATCGACAAGGTGCTGGAACTCGCGCTCGAACGTCTGCCGACACCGCTGCCGCCGGAAGAGGAAGCGAAGGCTTCGTCGGCGCCGGTAGCCGATGCGTCGAAGGATGCCGGCTCGACCGAGGTCGTCAAGCACTGACCGGAACACCGTCCTGACGGTTGTTCACGAAACCCGCGGCGTGTCCGCGGGTTTTTTTATGTGCGTCGTCGGGAGCGTGTGCGTCGGCTGACGAAAAAATCGTGCTCGGGGCTAGCAAAGTATTCGGGGATGAATTAGAATCGCAGGCTCGCTGGTTGTTGATGCTGAAACGCAGATCGCAGCCAGATCGAATCGGAAACGGGTGCTTAGCTCAGCTGGTAGAGCGGCGCCCTTACAAGGCGTAGGTCGGGGGTTCGATCCCCTCAGCACCCACCAGTTTCCCGGTTCGGCAAGACCAAGGAGCGGTAGTTCAGTCGGTTAGAATACCGGCCTGTCACGCCGGGGGTCGCGGGTTCGAGTCCCGTCCGCTCCGCCAAACAAATGAAGAAGCCCGCCTTGCGCGGGCTTTTTCATTTGTGCTGTCGGGTTGCGCCCGCTTGCGGGCGCGCGACTGGGGAGCGGAGGAAGCCGCCTGCGCGGCTTCCGGCGGGGCTCGAAGGGATGCGCGTGCACGCGCATCCGCGGCCTGCAGGATGTAGGCGAGTCCCGTCCGCTCCGCCAAACAAATGAAGAAGCCCGCCTTGCGCGGGCTTTTTCATTTGTGCTGTCGGGTTGCGCCCGCTTGCGGGCGCGCGACTGGGGAGCGGAGGAAGCCGCCTGCGCGGCTTCCGGCGGGGCTCGAAGGGATGCGCGTGCACGCGCATCCGCGGCCTGCAGGATGTAGGCGAGTCCCGTCCGCTTTGCCAAACAAACGAAGAAGCCCGCCTCGTGCGGGCTTCTTCGTTTGTGCTTCCGGTTGCCGATGCGCAACGCGAGTCGACGAACGTAATCGCAGTACGCATTGCCGCGGTATTTATATTCGGTACGCCGAAGTAATCATCGAGAGCATCCGCGATGCGGTTCCAGCCTCACGACAGGCTGCCGACGAAGGACGTTGACCCAAAGCTGCGTGCCGCAATCACCATCCGGGTATACGACAATCGGCCCGTACACCGATGCCTGCCAGGTATGAATGCAGATCGCGTCGGTATTGGACGCTTGCTCCGCTTTACTTTAACTTTCGATGGGTCGTGCGCGGGCGAGGCTGTTCGGCCGTGCATGACATCCCGCATTGCGTCGTCGTGCCGGAAAACCGGCCGAACGAAACAAGTCCAGACGCAATCATGCGGACAATGATTAGGCATGCTTTTTATATATAAGCGATGTCCGAAGAATCAGAATAATTCAACATGGAGTGGAGACCGATGAAGCTTGCGAAGTGGGTGGTCGGTGGACTGGGCGTGCTGAGCATGCCCGCGTTCGCGCAAAGCAGTGTGACGTTATACGGCGTCATCGATACGGGCATCGAGTATGTCACGCATGCGAATGCGGCAGGCGACAGACTGGTCCGCATGCCGGGCATCACCGGCGAGCTGCCGTCGCGGTGGGGGCTGCGCGGCAGCGAGGAACTCGGCGGCGGATTGAAGACGGTGTTTCAGCTCGAAAGCGGCTTCAATCCGCGCGGCGGCGATCTCGGTCAGGGTGGCAGACTGTTCGGCCGTCAGGCGTGGGTCGGGCTGCAAGGGCCGTGGGGCAAGCTGTCTTTCGGACGTCAGTACTCGATGACGTTCTGGGGGCTGACGGACTCGGACATCCTCGGCCCGGACATCTACGGCAGCGCGTCGCTCGACGCGTATATTCCGAACGCCCGCAGCGACAACGCGATCGCGTACATGGGCACGTTTCGAGGCTTGACGCTCGGCGCGATGTACTCGTTCGGCCGGGATTCCGCCGGCACCGGCAATTCGCCGGGGCAGGGCACCTGCGCGGGTTCGGTGGCGGGGCATTTCACGCAGTGCCGCCAGTGGAGCGCGATGATCAAGTACGACACGCAGACGTTCGGCGTGTCGGCTGCCTACGACGAACAGCGCGGCGGCGCGGGCGCGGCCGCGAACTTTTTCAACGGCGCGGCGCCGCTGGCACTGACCAGCGAGGGCGACAAGGACATCCGCATGCAGGTCAGCGGATACGGAAATATCGGCCCGGTAAAACTCGGCGCCGGCTGGGTCGGACGTCACGTCGAGACCGTGTCGCCGTCGGTGCCCGATGTGTGCTCGGACCTGTTCTTCGTCGGCGCCGCGTATCAGGTGACGCCTGCGGCGGTGCTCGACGGCGAAGCGTTCCGCATCGTCAATCGCGAGCAGAACACGCGAGCGACGATGACGACGCTGCGCGGAACGTATTTCCTGTCGAAGGCCACGGCCGCCTATCTGCAGGGTTCATATCTGTGGAATAGCGCCCACGCGCGTTACAGCCTGAGTTCCGGCGGCGGCGGCACGACGCCCGCCGCAGGTGTCGGTCAACTCGGCGTGATGGCGGGCATCCGGCACATGTTTTGAACGCGGCGCAGAACGTGCGCAGGCTCGCGTTCTGCCGGGCAGCCCGTGTGTATCGACAGCAGCGACACAGCAATCCGGCAAAGCCGGCACAGCCCCACGCGAGCGCGACGGGGCCACACAAAAACAAGCAATACAACTGGACGCGTGCCGGATCGCCGCATTCGGCACGAGAACCTCAGGTTTAAATGGAGACCCGAATGCGAAATATCGACGTATGCCAATTGTCCGACGGCGCGCGGTTTGGCCGGTTTCATGCCGGCATCCTGTTCTGGTGCGCGCTGATCATCATTTTCGACGGCTATGACCTCGCGGTGGTCGGCATCGCGCTGCCGTCGATCATGGCCGAGATGAAGGTCGGTCCGACCGGCGCCGGCTTGATGGTCAGCTCGGCGCTGTTCGGCATGATGCTGGGCGCCGTGTTTCTCGGCACGATCGCCGATCGCATCGGCCGCGTGCGTGCGATCGTCATCTGCATTCTGCTGTTCAGTATTTTTACCGCGGCGGCGGGCGTCGCTCACGAGCCGGTCACGTTCTGCATCGCGCGTTTTCTCGCCGGCCTCGGCATCGGCGGCGTGATGCCCAACGTCGTCGCGCAGATGACCGAATTCTCGCCGCGCCGCATCCGCAGCACGCTGGTCACGCTGATGTTCAGCGGCTACTCGGTGGGCGGCATGCTGGCCGCGCTGGTCGGCAAGGCGATGATCGCCCGTTACGGCTGGCAGTCGGTGTTCATCGCGGCGGGTTTGCCGGTGCTGCTCGTGCCCGCGATTCTCGCGTACATGCCCGAATCGATGAGTTTTCTGATCCGCAAGGGGCGCACCGAGACCGTCGGGCGCGTGCTGTCGCGCATCGAGCCTGGGTATCGGCCGCAACAGGGCGACAGCTTTTCGATCTCGGGCCAGGAGAAGGGCGACGCGCCGGGCATTCGCAGCCTGTTTGCCGATGGACGCGGCTTCAGCACCGTGATGCTGTGGGTCGCCTTTTTCATGTGCCTGTTCATGGTCTATGCGCTGAGTTCGTGGCTGACGAAGCTGATGGCCGGCGCGGGCTACAGCCTCGGCTCGGCATTGACGTTCGTGCTCGTGCTGAATTTCGGCGCGATGATCGGCGCGATCGGCGGCGGCTGGCTGGCCGACCGCTTCAACATGAAGCACGTGCTGGTCGCGATGTATGGGCTCGCGGCCGTGTCAATCGGCCTGCTCGGCGTGAAGGTGCCCGAGCCCGTGCTGTTCGTGCTGGTCGGCCTCGCCGGCGCATCGACGATCGGCACGCAGATCGTCACCTATGCGTTCGCCGGGCAGTTCTACCCGATGGCCGCCAAATCGACCGGGATCGGCTGGGCGTCCGGCGTCGGGCGCAGCGGCGCCATTCTCGCGCCGATCGTGATCGGCTTGCTGGTCAGTCAGGCGCTGCCGCTTCAGCAGAACTTCCTGGCCATCGCCGTGCCGGGGCTGATCGCGATGGTCGCCGTCGGCCTGATGCGCCCGCTCGAGCCGGTGCATGCGCAACGAAGCGTCGAAGCGGCGCAGGCCGACGTCGCGTAAGGCGGTGGTCGGGCGGGGCCGCGCGGCGATGCGTCGCGGCGGCGGCCCGCCCGCGCGGCGTTTTCGCCGTACTTGGGACAAGGGACATATCGCGGCGAGCCTGCCCGCAGCGGGCAGATTGCGGCGCGCGGACCGTGCGCCGCGACGAGCCGGCGGCGCCCCGCGGCGGCGCGCTGTCCTGCCGGTTCGCCTTTTTTCCCGCCCACTGTTGTAATATCGGGCGTTTTGTCCAATACACCCCGTCACGCATGCTCGATTTCTTCCGTAATCACCAGCGCCTGATGATGGCGCTCCTGCTCCTGATCGTATTGCCGGGGCTGGGTTTCGTCGGGATCCAAGGTTTCCGCGGCTTCTTCGACGAAAGCGCGAACGTCGCGGCGGTCAACGGGCACAAGATCACGCGCGTCGAATTCGACGGCGCGTTTCGTCAGCAGATCGATCAGGCGCGTCAGGCGCTCGGCGCTCAGTTCGACATCAAGGCGTTCGATACGCCGGAACACCGCAAGCAGGTGCTCGACGGCCTGATCCAGCAGCGCGTGCTCGCCGATGAAACGCAGCGTCTGCATCTGACGGCCTCGGATAACGCCGTGCGCGAAGCGCTGCTGAGCGACCCGATGATCGCGTCGCTGAAGAAGCCCGACGGCTCGATCGACGTCGAGCGCTATGCGCAGCTGATGTCGTTCCAGGGCATGACGCCCGAGCAGTATCAGGAGCGCGTGCGCTACAGCCTCGCGCTGCAGCAGATTCCGGCGAGCATCGTGTCGAGCGCGTTTACGCCGAAGAGCCTCGCGCAGCGGCTGTCGGAGCTCGCCGCGCAGCAGCGCGAAGTGCAGGCGCTCGTGCTGAAGACGAGCGACTATGCGTCGAAGGTCCAGCCGACCGACGCACAGCTCGCCGCGTACTACGACGCGCACAAGCAGCAGTTCGCGACGCCCGAGACGGCGACGATCGAGTATCTCGTCTATTCGCCGGCCGCGGCCGCCGCGAGCGCGCAGCCGACCGACGCGGACATCAAGAAGTTCTACGACGACAACCCGACGCACTTCCGCACCGAAGCGCAGGTTCGCGTGAGCCACATCTTCATCGCGGCGGCGAGCGACGCGAGCGCCGCGGACAAGGCGGCCGCGAAGGCGAAGGCCGAGCAACTGCTCGCCGACGTGAAGGCGCACCCGGACCAGTTCGCGCAGATCGCCGAGAAGAACTCGCAGGACGCGCCGTCGGCGGCGAAGGGCGGCGATCTCGGCTTCATCACGCGCGGCTCGACCGCGGGCGGCAAGGCATTCGACGACGCGGCGTTCGCGCTGAAGCAAGGCGAGATCAGCGGCGTCGTGCAGTCCGATCTCGGCTTCCACATCCTGAAGGCGACCGACGTGAAGCCGTCGATCGTCAAGCCGTTCGCGGAAGTGAAGGACGAAATCGCCGCGACCCTGAAGCAGCAATACGCGGCGAAGGCATTCTCGGACAACGCGGAAGGCTTCACGTCGACCGTCTACGAGAAGGCGAAGAGCCTGCAGCCGGCCGCCGACAAGTACAAGCTGACGATCCAGACGGCGACCGTCACGCCGACGCCGAATCCGCAACTGCCGGCCACGAGCCCGCTGAACAACGCGAAGTTCCTCGCGGCGGTGTTCGCGAACGACTCGGTGAAGGCGCACAACAACACGCAGGCGATCGATGTCGGCAACAACACGCTGATCTCGGCGCGCGTGACCGACTACAAGCCGGCCGCCGTGCCCGCACTCGACGCGATCAAGGACGCCGTGCGCCAGAAGGTCGTCGCCGAGCAGGCTGCCGAACTCGCGAAGAAGGACGGCGCGGCGAAGCTCGCGGAACTGCAGAAGTCGAAGTCGACCGAAGGCTTCGCGGCCGCGCAGAAGATCTCGCGCACGCAATCGCAGGGCCTGAGCCCGGCCGCGCTGAGTGCCGTCTACAAAGTCGATCCGAAGACACTGCCCGCCTATGTCGGCGTCGATCTCGGTGCGGAGGGCTATGCGATCTATCGCGTGAACGCGGTGATCCCCGGTTCGGCCGTCGATCCGCAGCAGCTGGCGGCCGCGCAGCAGCAGATGGCGCAGGTCGAGGCGCAGAGCGAAGGCGAAGCGTATCTCACCGCGCTGCGCGATCGCTCGAAGGTCAAGCTGTACGGTTCGACCGCGAGCCAGTCGCAGGGCAACGACGACTGAGCGCCGACTGAGCGTCGTTTCGCGCGCAACCCGATGTGCGTCGTGCGCCGCCCGGCGGCAGCGCGGCGCGAGCTGCATTCCGATCCCTGTCCGGCATCGCGCCGGCAGGGATTTTTCATTGGGGCGAACGCTTCAGCCGCGCGGCTTGCCGAGCAGCGGCTTCAGCGTCGGCCACACGTTGTCGAGCAGCACGCGCTGCGCCTGCTGCGTCGGATGGATCTGGTCGGACTGGAACATGTCGGGCTTGTTCTCGATGCCGGCAAGCAGGAACGGGACGAGCGGCACGTCGAGTTCCTTCGACAGCCGCGTATAGACCGCATGGAACTTCTGCGTGTAGTCGGGGCCGTAATTCGACGGCACGTACATGCCGACCAGCACGACTTTGGCGTGCGCGCGCCGCGCATCGGCGACGATGTCGCGCAGATTGCGCTCGGTCGTCGCGAGCGGCACGCCGCGCAGTGCGTCGTTCGCGCCGAGCTCGACGACGACGATCGAGGGCTTGAGCCGCTGCAGCACGGCCGGCAGCCGTGCACGGCCGCCGCTCGTGGTGTCGCCGCTGACGCTCGCATTCGCGACGCTATAATCGATTCGCTCCGTCGCGAGCCGTTGCCGCAGCAGCGCGACCCAGCCCGTGTCGCGCGGCAGCCCGTATTCGGCCGAGAGGCTGTCGCCGAGTACGGCGATCACCGGCTGTCCCGTGGTCGAGGTCGCGGCCGGCGTTGCGGCGGCGCGAGCGAATCCCGTCGCGGCCAGCGTGCCGCCCAGCAGCGCGACGAGCGCCGCGCGTCTTTTCCAGCGAAGTGTCCTGTCCATGTTCAAGATTACCGATCCGATCATCGAAGTGCATGACGTGTGCAAGCGGGTCGCCGACGCGACGGGCGAGCTGACGATCCTCGACGGCATTTCGCTCGCCGTGCGGCCCGGCAGCAGCCTCGCGATCGTCGGTGCGTCGGGGTCGGGCAAATCGACGCTGCTCGGCCTGCTTGCGGGATTGGACAGCGCAACGAGCGGCACGGTTCGGCTGCTCGGCCGCGCACTCGACCAACTCGACGAGGACGCGCGCGCCGCATTGCGCAACGGCTCGGTCGGCTTCGTGTTCCAGTCGTTCCAGCTGATGCCGCATCTGACTGCGCTCGAAAACGTGATGCTGCCGCTCGAACTGCAAGGCGGGATCGGCACGCGCGACGCGGCGGAGCGCGCACGGGCGCTGCTCGCGCAGGTCGGCCTCGCCGAGCGGACCGCGCATTATCCGAAACTGCTGTCGGGCGGCGAGCAGCAGCGCGTCGCGCTCGCGCGCGCCTTCGTCACGCGCCCGGCCATCCTGTTCGCGGACGAGCCGACCGGCAGTCTCGACGCGGCGACCGGCCACGCAGTGATCGACCTCATGTTCGAACTGAACCGCACGCACGGCGCGACGCTCGTGCTCGTCACGCACGATCCCGAGCTGGCGCGCCGCTGTGCGACGACAGTCACGCTCGATGCCGGGCGCATCGTCGCGTCGCACGCGGCATAAGGCGCCATAACGCCGCATGGCGCCGCATGACGCGGCGCAGCGCGCGACGGCTCGGTCGCCGGGCCGCGTGCGACAGCGTCCGCACGCGGCCGCGGCGGCGCGCGTCAGCGCTTGAGCGCCGCGCGTGCGCGCGCGATCAGCGCGGTCGTCGACGAGTCGTGCTTCGCGGTATCGACCGCGTCGGCCGCCAGATCGGCCTCGACGACCTTGCCGAGAATCTTGCCGAGCTCGACGCCCCACTGATCGAACGGATTGATGTCCCACACGGTCGCCTGCACGAGCACCTTGTGCTCGTAGAGCGCGATCAGCGCGCCGAGCGCGCGCGGCGTCAGCGCGTCGACGAGCAGCGTCGTCGTCGGGCGGTTGCCGGGGAAGGTCAGGTGCGGCGCGAGATCTTCCTTGCCGGGGCCGGCGACCTTGCGCGCTTCCTCGAGCGTGCGGCCGAGCATCAGCGCCTCGCTCTGCGCGAAGCAGTTCGCGAGCAGCTTCGGATGGTGACTTGCAAGCGGATGCTCGGGCGTCAGCACCGCGATGAAGTCGATCGGTACGATCGTCGGCCCCTGATGCAGCATCTGGAAGAACGCGTGCTGACCGTTCGTGCCCGGTTCGCCCCACGTGACGGCGGCGGTCGGATAGTCGACGAAGCGGCCGTCGAGGCGCGCCGACTTGCCGTTGCTTTCCATCTCGAGCTGCTGCAGATACGACGGCAGATAGTGCAGCGCTTCCGAATACGGCGCGACGAGATAGCTCTGCGAGCCGAAGAAGTTCCGATACCAGATGCCGATCAAGCCGAGCAGCACCGGCAGGTTGCGTTCGAGCGGCGCTTCGCGGAAATGGCGGTCCATGTCGTTCGCGCCGGCGAGCAGTTCGTCGAACTGCTCGGGGCCGATCGCGATCATGATCGACAGGCCGACCGCCGACCACAGCGAGTAGCGGCCGCCGACCCAGTCCCACATTTCGAACACGTTGTCGGCGGCGATCCCGAATTTCACGACCTCGCCCGGATTCGCCGAAACGCCGACGAAGTGCTTCGCGAGCGCATCCTCGGGGCAGCCCTTCGCGACGAACCAGTCGCGCAGCGAGCGCGCGTTCGTCATCGTCTCGAGCGTCGTGAACGTCTTCGACACGACGATCGCGAGCGTTTCTTCCGGATCGACCTGCTCGAGCACGCGCGCGAGATCGGCGCCGTCGACGTTCGACACGAAATGCATCGAGATGTCGCGCGTCGCGACGTGGCGCAGCGCGTGCGTGACCATTTTCGGCCCGAGGTCGGAACCGCCGATGCCGATGTTGATCACGTGGCGGATCCGCTTGCCCGTGTGGCCCGTCCACGTGCCGCTGCGCACCGCGCGCGCGAACGTCGCCATCTTCGCGCGCTCCGCGCTCACCTGCGCATGGAAGGGCGCGTGCGGATCGGTCGCGCGCAGCGCGGTGTGCAGCGCCGCGCGGCCTTCGGTCGGGTTCACGATCTCGCCGGCGAACATCGCGTCGCGACGCGCTTCGACGCGCGCTTCGCGCGCGAGCTGCACGAGCAGGCGCAGCGTTTCGTCGGTGATGCGGTTCTTCGAGAAGTCGGCCGTGAGACCGCCGCCCGAGAACGTGAAGCGCTCGGCGCGCGTCGGCGCGGGGTCGTTCTGCGGCGCAAACCAGTCGCGCAGACGCGCGTGACGGATCTGTTCGAAGTGGGATTGAAGGGCAGTCCAGGCGGGGAGCGAATTCAGCGTCATGGCGGTTCGTGTGAAGCGTGAATCGGGAGGAATGCCGCGCCGGCGCGTCGGGATCGGACGGCCGGCGGACGAGGGCCCGCCGTGCGGCGGGGCAGTCAGTATAGCGGCGTTATGCGTCGGCGCGCGGCGACGAACGAAAAAGGCGATTGATCAGCGTGCGCACCGTCGGCGCCAGCTCGCCGGCAGTCAGCCCCACCGGCCCGGTGCCGGCCGCGGTCAGCGTGTCGGCGGCGAGCCCGTGCAGATAGACGCCGGCGAGCGCCGCTTCGTACGGCGCGACGCGCTGCGCCAGCAGCGCGCCGATCAGGCCGCCGAGCACGTCGCCCGTGCCGCCCGTCGCGAGCGCCGCATTGCCGGTCGGATTCACCGCGAGCCGGCCGTCGGGCGCGGCGATGACCGTGCCCGCGCCTTTCAGCACGACGATGCTCGCGTAGCGCGCGGCAAGCGCCTGTGCGGCCGCGAGGCGGTCGCGCTGCACCGCGCGCGTGTCGCTGCCGAGCAGCCGCGCCGCTTCGAGCGGATGCGGCGTCAGCACGCACGCGCGGCCGCGGGCGCCGCGCGCGGCGACGGCCGCGGCGAGATCCGCGTGCGCGGCGACGAGGTTCAGCGCATCGGCGTCGAGCAGCGCGGCGGCATCGTGTGCGAGCGCGTCGCGTACGAGCGTGGCCGCGGCGTCGCGCGTGCCGAGCCCGCACCCGGCTGCGATCGCGGTCATCGCGCCGAGTTCGAGCGTGTCGGCAGGATGCAGCATCAGCTCCGGGAACGGCGGATCGTAAGGCGGCGCGCCGGCGCCGAGCAAGCCGACATGCACCTTGCCCGCGCCCGCGAACAGCGCGGCGCGCGCGGCGAGGATCGGCGCGCCGCACATGCCGGTGTCGCCGCCGAGCACGGCGAGGCTGCCGAACGTGCCCTTGTGCGACGCGAATGCGCGCGCGGGCAGCGCGTGTGCAAACCGTGCGGGCGCGTTCAGCACGATCGCCGGCGAGGCGGGCGGCGCGAGGTCGAGCGACGCGATGTCGATTTCGCCGGCCAGATCGCGACCCTCGACCATGTACAGGCCCGGCTTCGCGCCGATGAAGGTGAGCGTGTGCGTCGCGACGACGGCCGCACCGCCGCCGACGATCTGCCCCGTATCGCTGTCGAGCCCGCTCGGCACGTCGAGCGCGAGCACCGCGCCGCCGCGTCGCGCATGCTCGGCGATGCGTGCGGCCTGCGCAGCGAAGACGCCGTCGAGCGCGCGGCCGAGCCCGATGCCGAACAGCCCGTCGACGACCCACGCATAGCCGTCCAGCGACGCGGGCGGCTCGGCCGCCATCGGCACGCCGGCCGCGCGTGCGACGCCGAGTGCCCATTGCGCGTCGTCGGGCTTGACGGGCACCGGCATCCACGCGTGCACGGCGACGCCGAGCTGCTGCAGCCGCGCAGCCGCGACGAGTGCGTCGCCGCCGTTGTTGCCCGGGCCGACGGCGAACCAGACCGGACGGCCGCTGCCGCCGGTGCGCGCGGCGAGCCAGTGCGCGGCGGCGGTGCCGGCGCGGTCCATCAGCGTATGCGCGGGCAGGGCGGCGGCCGCGGCCGTTTCGGCGGCGCGCAGATCGGCGACGCGCAGCAGCGCGATCGGGTCGGAATCGGGGAACGGGTGGGCGAGCGGCATGGCGACGGATCGGGAACCCGCCGCGAAGCGTCGCGCGGCGGTCAGGTCGTGAAGCGCTCGGCGCGCAGCGCGGCGAGCGTGTCGGCGGGCCAGTGCTGCACGTTGCCGCCGAGATAGTCGGTCACCACTTTAGCAGACCCGCAGGCGAGCGCCCAACCGGCCGGCCCGTGGCCCATATTGACGAATACGCGCGGATGCGGGGTCGGACCGACGACCGGCAGCCCGTCCGGCGACAGCAGCTGCGCACCCTGCCACGACAACGCGGCCGAAATCTTCGCGGCGCCCGGCACCCAGTCGTGCGCGGCCTGGCCGAGCAGCGCGAGCGCGGCTTCGGCGAGCGGTTCGGCGAGCGGCTTTGCGAGATCGGCGGCGCGCTGCAGCACCGCGCCGCCGCCGATTCGCAGCCGCTGCTGGATCCGCGTGATCGCGATCCGCTTGACCGAATCGACGATGCTCAGATGCGGCGCGTACTCTTCGTACGCGATCGGCGCGCTCAGCGTGTGCATGCGGATCGGATGCAGCGGCAGCCGCCAGCCGAGCCGCTCGAGCAGCGCGATGCTGCCGGTGCCGGCGGCGACCACGACCGCGTCGGCCGAAATCACGTCGACTTCGCGCGCGTGCGCGGCGCGCCGGTCGCCGCGCGGCGGCGCGAGTTCGACCGCCGCGCGGCCCGCGTCGACGCGAATCGCCGCGACGTCGGCGCCGAAGCGGAACTGCACGCCGTGCTCGTCGAGCGTCTGCTTGACGAGCTTCGCGAACAGCGGGCAGTTGCCGGTGCGCTCGGTTTCGAGCAGCACGCCGCCGGCGAAATCCGGCTCGGCGCGCACCGACGGTTCGAGTGCGGCGCAGGCGTCGGCGCTCAGCGTCCGGTGCGGCTGATCGAGCGTGGGCAGCAGCGCCAGCGCCGGCTGCAGTGCGTCCCAGTCGCGCGCGTCGCGCACGACGTGCAGGATGCCCGTCTTCTGCTCGAACTCGAGCCGGAAGCGGTTCTCGATGTCGGCGACCGCCTCGCGCGCCGCGTCGATCAGCGGGCGCAGCCGCGCATACTGCGCGACGAACGCGTCGGGCTCGCGCAACGCGGCGAGCCGCTTCGCGAAGCGGCGCACGGCGCCGTCGAAACCGGGCTTGTACACGATGCCGCTGTCGCGCGGCTGGCGCGCGTGCATGAAGGTCGGCCCGAACCAGACGTCGAGCGGGCTCGGCAGTAGCGCGCCGCCGTCGCCGTAGGTCGCGCCCTGCGCGACGGTCGCGTGGCGTTCGACCACGCAGACGCGATGATCGGCCGCCCGGAGCTGGTAGGCGGTGGCGACGCCGGTGAGTCCGCCGCCGATGACGATGACATCCATGGATTGCTTCGATGACGGGCGGCGCGCGGCCACCCGGTGAGAATTCGCGTGACGGGCCCGCGGCCCGGGGAACCGCGAATGATAGCGCCAAAATCGCGCCGGACGGCGCCGCGCGGCCGCACGCGCACCGCGGCGGTGCACGCGGCGCACCCGACGGGCGGTCTTGGGCGACCGACTTACGGGTATAATTACGGCCTTCCTTTCGCCCCATGTCGCCCTCTAGCGCGACTCATCGACGTCAGTCCAGCCCATGGCTCACTTCTCGTGTTTTCCCGGCGCTTCGGCCCTCTCCGATTTCCGTCAAACCCGTCTGCTCGACACGCTCAGGCAAATCGACGCCAACATCGTCGCGGTGCGCGGCCAGTACCTGCATTTCGTCAACGCGGCCGAACCGCTGTCGGCCGACGACAGCGCGCGCATCGATGCGCTGATGCACTACGGCGCGCCGTTCGAGCCGGCGGCCGAGAAAGGGACGCTCGAGACCTTCGTCGTGCTGCCGCGCTTCGGCACGGTGTCGCCGTGGGCCAGCAAGGCGACCGACATCGCGCAGCACTGCGGCCTCACGCACGTGCGCCGCATCGAGCGCGGCATCGAGTTCACGGTCACGCTGAAGTCGGGCCTGCTCGGCGGCAAGAAGGCGCTGTCCGACGACGCGCGCGCCGCGGTCGCGGCCGCGCTGCATGACCGGATGACCGAAAGCGTGGTGGCCGCGCGCGACGATGCGAAACACCTGTTCGACGAACTGCCGGCCAAGCCGCTGACGACGGTCGACGTGCTCGGCGCCGGCCGCGGCGCGCTCGAGCGCGCGAACGTCGAGCTGGGCCTCGCGCTCGCCGAAGACGAAATCGACTACCTCGTCGATGCGTTCCGCAAGCTCGAGCGCAATCCGACCGACGTCGAGCTGATGATGTTCGCGCAGGCGAACAGCGAGCACTGCCGTCACAAGATCTTCAACGCGCAGTGGACGATCGACGGCGAAGCGCAGGACATGTCGCTGTTCGCGATGATCCGCAACACCGAGAAGCTGAGCCCGCAAGGCACGATCGTCGCGTATTCGGACAACTCGTCGATCATGATGGGCGCCGAAGCCGAGCGCTGGTTCCCGCGCGGCGCGGGCGCGGCCGGCGAGCCGGGCGAGCGCTACGGCCGCCACACGGAGCTTACGCACACGCTGATGAAGGTCGAGACGCACAACCACCCGACGGCGATCTCGCCGTTCCCGGGCGCGGCGACCGGCGCGGGCGGCGAGATCCGCGACGAAGGCGCGACGGGCCGCGGTGCGCGGCCGAAGGCGGGCCTGACGGGCTTCACGGTATCGAACCTCGATCTGCCGGGCGCGCGCCAGGTGTGGGAAAACGCGCGCGACGCCGCGCAGCCGCTCGCGCAGCGCAATCCGAACGAGCAGCACGGCCCGTACGGCCGTCCGGACCGCATCGCGTCGCCGCTGCAGATCATGATCGACGGCCCGCTCGGCGGCGCCGCGTTCAACAACGAATTCGGCCGCCCGAACCTCGGCGGCTATTTCCGCGTGTACGAACAGAACGTCGGCGGCACCGTGCGCGGCTATCACAAGCCGATCATGATCGCGGGCGGCCTCGGCAACATCGCCGATCAGCACACGCACAAGCACGACGTGCCGGCCGGTTCGCTGCTGATCCAGATCGGCGGCCCCGGCATGCGGATCGGGATGGGCGGCGGCGCCGCGAGCTCGATGGCGACCGGCGCGAACACGGCCGAACTCGACTTCGACTCGGTCCAGCGCGGCAATCCGGAAATCGAGCGGCGCGCGCAGGAAGTGATCAACGGCTGCTGGCAGCTCGGCGCGGAAAACCCGATCCTCAGCATCCACGACGTGGGTGCGGGCGGCCTGTCGAACGCGTTCCCCGAGATCGTCGACGGCGCGGGCAAGGGCGCGCGCTTCGAGTTGCGCAAGATCGCACTGGAGGAGTCGGGCCTGTCGCCGCGCGAGATCTGGTCGAACGAAGCGCAGGAGCGCTACGTGCTCGCGATCGCGCCGGCCGACCTGCCGCGCTTCGAGGCGATCTGCGCGCGCGAGCGCTGCCCGTTCTCGGTGGTCGGCGTCGCGACCGACGAACTCCAGCTGCAACTCTTCGACGAGCAGGCGACCGGCGCGGATGCGTACCCGGTCGACATGCCGATGGAGGTCCTGCTCGGCAAGCCGCCGCGCATGCACCGCGACGTCACGCGCGTGCATACCGAGCGCGCACCGGTCGACGTGACGGGCATCGCGCTGTCCGCGGTCGCGGTCGACGTGCTCAAGCATCCGACGGTTGCGAGCAAGTCGTTCCTGATCACGATCGGCGACCGTACGGTCGGCGGCACGTCGGTGCGCGACCAGATGGTCGGCCCGTGGCAGGTGCCGGTCGCCGACTGCGCGATCACCGCGCTCGACTACGCGGGCTTCCGCGGCGAGGCGATGACGATGGCCGAGCGCACGCCGCTCGCCGTGATCGATGCGCCCGCGTCGGGCCGCATGGCGGTCGGCGAGGCGATCACGAACATCGCGAGCGCGCCGATCGCGTCGCTCGACAAGCTCAAGCTGTCGGCGAACTGGATGGCCGCATGCGGCACGCCGGGCGAGGACGCCGCGCTGTTCGACACGGTGAAGGCGATCGGCATGGAGCTGTGCCCGGCGCTCGGCATCGGCATCCCGGTCGGCAAGGACTCGCTGTCGATGAAGACGAAGTGGGAGGAGCAGGGCGTCGCGAAGGAAGTCGTCGCGCCGGTGTCGCTGATCATCTCCGCGTTCGCGCCGGTCGAGGACGTGCGCCGTCATCTGACGCCGCAGCTGCGCCGCGTCGCCGACGCCGGCGACAGCGTGCTGATCGCGATCGACCTCGGTCGCGGCAAGAACCGCATGGGCGGCAGCATCTTCGCGCAGGTCACGCAGCAGGTCGGCGACACGACGCCGGACGTCGACGATCCGCAGGACCTGAAGCGCTTCTTCGACGCGATCCAGTCGCTGAACGCGCAGGGCAAGCTGCTCGCGTACCACGACCGCTCGGACGGCGGGCTGTGGGCGACGGTCTGCGAAATGGCGTTCGCGGGGCGCGCCGGCGTGTCGCTGAACGTCGACATGCTGACGCTCGACGCGAACCACGAATCGGACTACGGCGACGCGAAGGACTGGGCGAAGCAGACGAGCGGACGTCGCGACGACCGCACGCTGCGCGCACTGTTCAACGAGGAACTGGGCGCCGTCGTGCAGGTGCGTGCGGCCGACCGCGACGCGGTGCTCGGCGCGCTGCGCGAATTCGGGCTGTCGACGTGCTCGCACGTGATCGGCACGGCCAACGACCGCGACGTGATCGAGGTGTACCGCGACGCGAAGAAGATTTTCGATGCGCCGCGCACCGAGCTGCATCGCGCATGGGGCGAAGTCAGCTGGCGCATCGCGCGCCTGCGCGACAACCCGGCGTGTGCGGATGCCGAATACGACGCGCTGCTCGATGCGGCCGATCCGGGCATCTCGCCGGTGCTCGGCTTCGATCCGGAAGAAGACGTCGCCGCGCCGTTCATCGCGACGGGCGCGCGCCCGCGCGTCGCGATCCTGCGCGAGCAGGGCGTGAACTCGCATCTCGAAACCGCCTACGCGTTCGATCGCGCGGGCTTCGATGCGCACGACGTCCACATGAGCGATCTGCTCGCCGGCCGCGCGACGCTTGCCGATTTCGCGGGCGCGGTCGCGTGCGGCGGCTTCTCGTACGGCGACGTGCTTGGCGCCGGCGAAGGCTGGGCCAAGACGATCCGCTTCAACGCGAAGCTGGCCGACATGTTCTCCGCGTTCTTTGCACGTCCCGACACGTTCGCGCTCGGGATCTGCAACGGCTGCCAGATGCTGTCGAGCCTCTCGTCGATGATTCCGGGCGCCGACGCATGGCCGAAGTTCACGCGCAACAAGTCCGAGCAGTTCGAAGCGCGCTTCTCGTTCGTCGAAGTCGAGAAGTCGCCGTCGATCTTCTTCACGGGGATGGAAGGGTCGCGGATTCCGGTCGCGGTCGCGCACGGCGAAGGCTATGCGGACTTCTCGCAGCAGGGCGACATCGAGCGCGTCGCGGTCGCGATGCGCTACGTCGATCATCGCGGCGAGGCGACCGAACGCTATCCGTTCAACCCGAACGGGTCGCCGGCCGGCATCACGTCGGTCACGACGGCCGACGGCCGCTTCACGGTGCTGATGCCGCACATGGAACGCGTGCATCGCACGGTCACGATGAGCTGGCATCCGGAAGGCTGGGGCGAAGCGAGCCCGTGGATGCGCGTGTTCCGCAACGCGCGCCGCTGGATCGGCTGACGCCGTGTCGTTCGATCCGTACGCACCCGTCGAAGTCGTCACGCTGCGCGACGAGCGCGCGTCCGACGTCGACGCGATCGCGGACGTGATCGTGTCCGCGTTCGCGGGCGAACCGGAGCACGGGCAGTTCGAACGGCGGATCGTCGACGCGCTGCGCGCGGATCGCGCGCTCGCCGTGTCGCTCGTTGCGGAGCGCGACGGCCGCGTGATCGGGCATGTCGCCTGTTCGCCGGTATCGATCGGCGGCGCAGCGGCCGGCGATTCGCGCTGGTACGGGCTCGCACCGCTCGCGGTACGGGCCGATTGCCGGCGGCGCAGCGTCGGCGCCGGCCTCGTGCGCACGGCGCTCGACGCATTGCGCCGTCGCGGCGCGCAGGGCTGTGTCGTGCTCGGCGATCCCGCCTACTATGCGCGCTTCGGCTTCGCGCCGTGCGCCGAACTCGTGTTTCCCGACGCGCCGGCCACGCATTTTCTGGCGCTGACGCTCGACGATGCCGCGCCGCACCGCGCGGGCATCGTCCGCTATCACGACGCGTTCTATCCGGAGCAGGCGCAGCACTGAGCAGCGCCGCCGTGCTGCGATCTGCCGCGCGCCGCGTTCGCGCTTCGCGCGCACTGTCAAGTCCTAGAATAGGTTGACAGTATCCGTACGCTAGAACGCCCGATGCACCGCATCGGGCGTTTTGTATTTCAGGGCAGCATGTGGCCGCTCGTGGTTGTAGGTGCGCACGGACTGTTCGACCATCTTGGTGGCCTGCTCGAGGTCAGCAGGACGCTGCAGCAAGAACTCACCCTTGAGGATGCCGTTGACCCGCTCGGCCAGCGCATTTTGATAGCAGTCGTAGCCGTCCGTCATCGAACAGCGCAAGCCGTGACGCCGATGGATGTCCTGATAGTAGGTCGAGCAGTACTGGATCCCACGATCGGAATGATGGATCAAGGGCTGGCTGGTCTGGCGCGTGCGCAACGCCTTCTTCAGCGCCTGACTGACCTGTTCGGTCTGTAGGCTGTCGTGAACGTGATGACCGACGATCTTGCGCGAGAACGCATCGGTAATCAGGCTCAGGTACACGAACGGGCCAGCCGTGGGCAGATAGGTGATGTCGGCCACCCACACTTGTTCGGGCCCAGTCGGCACGACCTGATCCGGCCCGGGTTTAAGCAGATTCGGATGTCGCCGGAAGCGATGATGGCTCTGCGTCGTCTTGTGGTACGCCCGGTGTGGCACGACCAACAGGCGCGCGGCGCGCAGCACATCGAACAATCGATCTCGCCCGAGCTTGATGCCGCGCTCACCCAAGACAGGCCCGAGCAGATGGTGCAGCTTTCGTGCCCCGAGTCTCGGTTGGCGCAGCCGTATATCGCGCACCAGCGTCGTCACGACTTCGGCTTGCGTGCTGCGGCGTTCCTCGCTGCGACATCGCTTGTAATACGCTTGCCGGCTGATGCCCATGTAGCGGCAGGCTCGTTCGACGCTCAGCTTTTTGATCCGCTTTTGCGCGACGACCTGCCCGAAGGCTTTTTTACGGTGATCCCGTAGTCCTTGCGCATCACGTCGAGCACGGCCTCGAACAACGCAGCTTTCTCCTGTGCCTCTCGCAGCTGCGTTTCCAATTCCTTGATGCGCTGCTCCGGCGTGAGCGGCTTGGCGTCTTGCTTTGACATAGTAGAACCCGATCGCGCACGGCCGGATGGATCGGCCCAATCCTGCAAGCCGTGCTTACGTAACCATACCAGCACGGTCGAGCGTCCTTGGATGCCGTAGCGCCGCTGCGCCTCTTTATACGTCAGCTCGCCTTTTTCGACTTGGGCCACCACCGATAGCTTAAAAGCCAAGCTGTAGTCCCGCTGCGTCCGCTTGATCCCTTGTTCCACTTGCCACCTCTTCGTCTCGGCGAAAAAGTGTCAACCTATTTCAGGACGGGTCACACGCAACAAAAAAGGCCGCTCGAAGCGGCCTTTCTCTTTGGTGCAGCGTCGGCGACGTTACTGGATCTTCGCCTGCTGACGCAGCGTTTCCTCGAACGTCTGCAGCTTCTGCTGCACGAGCTGCTGCGCGATCTGCGCCTTCACCTGCGCGAACGGCGGCGGTGCGACATCGCGGATGTCGTCGACGCGGATGATGTGCCAGCCGAACTGCGTCTTCACGGGCTCGTCCGTCATCTGGCCTTTCTGCAGCTTCTGCGCGGCTGCCGCGAATTCCGGCACGTACGCCTTCGGGTCCGACCAGTCGAGGTCGCCGCCATTCTTGCCCGAGCCCGGATCCTTCGAATACTGCTTCGCGAGATCCTCGAACTTCGCGCCGCCCTTGATCTTCGCGATCAGGTCCTTCGCCTGCTGCTCGCTGTCGACGAGGATGTGGTGCAGGTGATATTCGCGGTTGCCGCCGGCCGTCTTCACGAGCTCGTCGTAGCGCGCTTTCACTTCGGCGTCGGTCGGCTGGTTCTTCTTCAGGAAGTTCTCGATCATCGCGCGCAGCACGACCGTCTGCTGCGCGACCGCGACCTGTGCCTTCACGTCCGGGCGATTCGGGATGCCTTCGCGAATCGCTTCCTGCATCAGGATTTCGCGGTTCACGAGTTCCTGGCGCACGGCCTGCTGCAGCTGCGGGCTATCGGTCTGGCCTTGCTGCACGAGTTGCGCGACCATCGCGTCGGCGCGCGACTTCGGAATCGGCGTGCCGTTGACGACGGCGATGTTCTGGGCAAAGGCCGGCGCCGCTGCGAAAGCAGCCGCCGCGAACCACAGGCGGGGGGATTTCAGGATCATCGGGAATTCCTAATGCTGGATTGAAGATTCGTCGAATTCTTCGGGCGTGTAAGCCACGATCGCGAGCGCATGAATGCCGCGCTGCATCGCATCGGCGAGCGCATCATACACCAGCCGGTGCCGCGCGACGCGCGACTTGCCGGCGAACGCGGCCGATACGATCGTGACCGTATAGTGGCCGCCCGCCGCCGCGCCGGCGTGGCCCGCATGCTGCGCGCTGTCGTCGCGTACGGCCAGCGACACGGGCGCGAGCGCCGCGGTGAGGCGCGCCTCGATCAGCGCGATGCGCGCGTCGGGCGACGCATGGAGAAACGCGTCGGTCATGTCACTCGTCCTTCAGGTACTTCGTGAGCCACAGGCTCTGCAGAATGATGAACACGACCATGGCGCCGGTCGTGCCGAACAGCTTGAAGTTCACCCATTGCGATTCGGTGAAGTTGTGCACCACGTACAGGTTCGCGACGCCGAGCACCGCGAAGAACAGCGCCCACGCGACGTTCAGCTTGTCCCACACCGGGTGCGGCAGCGTGAGCTGCTTGCCCATCATCTTCTCGATCAGGTTGTTGCCGAACGCATAGCGCGCGGCGAGCAGCCCGATCGCAAACAGCCAGTACAGCACAGTCGGTTTCCATTGAATGAATTTCTCGTCGTGCAGGACGAGGGTGGCGCCGCCGAAGACGACGATCACGCCGAGGCTGACCCACAGCATCGTGTCGACCTTGCGATGGCGGAAGGCGACCCAGGCGACCTGGGCCAGCGTCGCGGCGATCGCGACGGCGGTGGCGGTGAAGATGCCCCAGACCTTGAAGGCGGCGAAAAACAGGATGATCGGAAACAGATCGAACAGGAATTTCATGGCGCTCGCGGCTGCGTGAAAAGGCCGCATGCGCGGCCTTTCACCGTTGTAGGGACCCGCCAGGCGCCGCCGTCGCGAACTGCGGCAGCGTCGTGGCTGCCGGCCGGTTCGCCCGGCGCCGCTCAGTCGTTTTCGGGTCGGGACTCGAAGTTTAACGCAGCCGAATTGATGCAGTAGCGCAAACCGGTCTTGTCGCGCGGGCCGTCCTCGAACACGTGGCCGAGGTGGGCGCCGCAATGATTGCAGCGCACTTCGACGCGCACCATTCCGTGCGAGTAATCGATCTTCTCGTCGATCACCTCGCCGTTGAGCGGCTTGAAGTAGCTGGGCCAGCCGCAGCCCGAATGGAATTTCGCGCCGGACTCGAACAGCGGCGTGTCGCAGACGACGCACTTGTAGATGCCGTCGTCTTCCTTGTCGGTGTATTCGCCGGTGAACGCGCGCTCGGTGGCCGCGTGCTGCGTGACCTCGTACTGCAGCGGCGTGAGGCGGCGCCGCAGTTCCGCGTCGTCCTTCCGGTACGGATAGGTCTTGTCGTCGGAATCTTGGGACATGTGGGGGTTCTCCTGATCGGTCGGTCGATACGCACGGGTTACGACGAGCAGCTCACTTCGAGCGACCCGGCCCAGTCGGGCGGCAACGCCGCGTACGATTCATGTTCCGGCTGTTCGTCGAACGGGCGGCGCAGCACCTGCGCGAGCCGTTCGACTTCGGAAAAGTCCTTCTCCTTCGCGCGCCGGATCGCGAGTTCGGCCAGATGGTTGCGCAGCACGTATTTCGGGTTCACGCGGTTCATCGCGGCCGCGCGCGCTGCATCGTCGCGCGTTTCCTCCGACAGCCGCGCACGGTAGAGGTTCGCCCATGCGTCGAATGCCTCGCGGTCGATGAACAGGTCGCGCACGGGCGCGTCGCGGCTCGCGTCGTGTTTCGACAGCTGCGCGAGCCGGCGAAACGTCAGCGTGAAGTCGGCACGACTCGCATGCATCGTCTCGAGCAGCTGATTCGCGAGCGCCGCGTCGCCGTCGCGTTCGAGTTCGAGGCCGAGCTTCGCGCGCATCGCGCGCTCGAGCGCGGGACCGAAACGCTCGGGGAAGGTCGCGAGCACGGCCTGCGCATCGTCGACCGCGCGTTCCGCGCGCGCGTCGTCGTCGGCGATGCCGTGCTGCAGCCCGATCAGCGGCAGCAGCGCCTGCGCGAGGCAGTAGCAGTTCCAGTGCGCGATGCGCGGCTGCATCCGGTACGCATAGCGGCCGCCCGTATCCGAGTGGTTGCAGATGTGGTTCGCGTCGAACGCGTCGACGAAGCCGAACGGGCCGTAGTCGATCGTCACGCCGAGGATCGACATGTTGTCGGTGTTCATCACGCCGTGGCAGAACCCGACGGCCTGCCATTGCGCGACGAGCTCGGCCGTGCGCCGCGTCGCGGCTTCGAGCAGCGCGAGATAGGGATCGTCGGCGTCGCGGCAGGCCGGATAGAAGCGGTCGATCACGTGATCGGCGAGCGCGCGCAGCAGATCGGGGCGATTGTTCGAGAAGAAGTGCTCGAAATGGCCGAAGCGCACGAAGCTCTCCGACACGCGCGTAACGACGGCCGCCGTCTCGATTTCCTCGCGCACGACCGGCTGGTCGGAGCCGATCACGGTCAGCGCGCGCGTGGTCGGGATGCCGAGGTGGTGCATCGCTTCGGAGCACAGGAATTCGCGGATCGACGAGCGCAGCACCGCGCGGCCGTCGCCCATCCGCGAATACGGCGTGCGGCCGCTGCCTTTGAGCTGCAGCTCGTAGCGGCGCCCGTCCGTGCCGGGCAATTCGCCGATCGTCAGCGCGCGGCCGTCGCCGAGCTGGCCGGCCCAGACGCCGAACTGATGGCCGGAGTACACGGACGCGTAGGGCAGCGCCTCGGCGGGCCAGTCGCGCGTCGGATTGCCGGCGAACAGCTCGGCGAAGCCCGGCTGCGCGGCGAGCGACGCGGGCAGCCCGAGCAGGCGCGCGACTTCGTCGGAAAAACCGACCACGTACGGCGCCGCGAGCGGTGCGGCCGGCAGCCGCGTATGAAACGCGTCGCCGAGCCGCAGGAACGCGTGGGCGTCAGGCGCGGCGAGCGTCGCGGCGAGGTCGGGCAGGGTGTCAGCCGGATCGGCTGCGCTTCGGGAAAACGACATGTTGAGCGCCTCTGGGTAAGCCGATATTGTAAGGCGGCGCTGCGCCGCCCGCATGGCGGCCCGCGCGATGCACGCCGCCCGCCCGGGCCGCCGCGCGCCGCTGCCGCCGCGGGGCCCGTCACCGATTCGCGTCCTTCAGGGGAGAACAAGACGATGGGCAAGCCGTTGCTGGGCCAGATGATGGACATGCCGCTGCTGGTGTCGTCGCTGATCGCGCATGCCGCGCGTCATGCGGGCGACACCGAGATCGTGTCGAAGCGGATCGAAGGCGACCTGCATCGCTACACGTATCGCGACTGCGAGCGGCGCGCGAAGCGGCTTGCGCAGGCGCTCGCGCGGCTCGGCGTCGAGGCCGGCGACCGCGTCGGCACGCTCGCGTGGAACGGCTACCGGCATCTCGAGGCGTACTACGCGATCGGCGGCATGGGCGCCGTCTGCCACACGATCAACCCGCGGCTTTTTCCCGAACAGATCGCGTACATCGTCAATCATGCGGAAGACCGCTACGTGCTGTTCGACATCAACTTCGCGCCGCTCGTCGAAGCGCTCGCGCCGCGGTGTCCGAACGTGCGCGGCTGGATCGCGATGACCGACGTCGACCATCTGCCGCGCGGCGCGATGCCGTACCTGTGCTACGAGACGCTCGTCGAGGCGGAGGACGGCGGCTACGACTGGCCGCGTCTCGACGAGCAGCAGGCGTGCGGGCTCTGCTATACGTCGGGCACGACCGGCAATCCGAAGGGTGTGCTGTATTCGAATCGCTCGACCGTGCTGCACGCATACGGCGCCGCGCTGCCCGACGCGATGAACCTGTCGGCGCTGGACGCCGTGCTGCCGGTCGTGCCGATGTTCCACGTCAACGCATGGGGGCTGCCGTACGCGGTGCCGCTGACGGGCGGCAAGCTCGTGCTGCCCGGCAAGGATCTCGACGGCCGGTCGCTCTACGAGCTGATGGAGGCCGAGCGCGTGACGTTTTCGGCGGGCGTGCCGACCGTCTGGCTCGGGCTGCTGAACTACATGCGCGAGGCAGGCGTGCGCTTCTCGTCGCTGAACCGCACGGTGATCGGCGGCTCGGCCTGCCCGCCCGCGATGCTGCGCACGTTCGAGGACGACTACGGCGTACGCGTGATCCATGCGTGGGGCATGACCGAGCTGTCGCCGCTCGGCACGCTCGCGAAGCTGAACTGGGCGCAGTCGCAGCGGCCGCACGACGTGCAGCGGCGGCTGCTCGAAAAGCAGGGACGCGTGATCGGCGGCGTCGACATGCGGATCGTCGGCCCGGACGGGCAGGAACTGCCGTGGGACGGCGTCGCGTACGGCGAGCTGCAGGTGCGCGGGCCGTGGGTGATCGACCGCTACTTTCGCAGCGACACCTCGCCGCTCGTCGACGGCTGGTTTCCGACCGGCGACGTCGCGACGATCGACGCGGACGGGTTCCTGCAGATCACCGACCGCAGCAAGGACGTGATCAAGTCGGGCGGCGAATGGATCAGTTCGATCGACGTCGAAAACGTCGCGATCGCGCACCCGGGCGTCGCGGAGGCCGCCTGCATCGCGTGCGCGCATCCGAAGTGGACCGAGCGGCCGCTGCTCGTCGTCGTGCCGCGCGAAGGTGCGAACCTGACGCGCGAGGCGCTGCTCGCGTTCTACGAAGGCAAGGTCGCGAAATGGTGGATTCCGGACGACGTCGTGTTCGTCGAATCGCTGCCGCATACCGCGACCGGCAAGCTGCAGAAGCTGAAGCTGCGCGAAATGTTCCGCGACTACGTGCTGCCGACGGCGGTCTGCGCACCGTAACGCGGGCGCGCGGCCGGCCCTTCGGTCGGGCGCCGTTATCGGCCGGTTGCCCTGGCCGGTCCCCTTGCGAGTCCCCTTGCCGGTCGCTGCGATCCGCCCCCGGATTGCGCGCAAATTCAAATTGAACGACCGTGCTTTTTCGTTGTATGCTGCCTCCGTTCGATCCGGACATGCGGCCGTTCGACCGCGCACAATGGAAGCGCCGCCACCCCGGCGCGCGATGCATGGAGGCAGGCAGATGGCAGTGGATTACTCGACTCGCGACGGCGTCGCCGTCATCACGCTCAACAATCCGCCCGTCAACGGGCTCGGCCTGTCGACGCGGCTGGGCATCATGGACGCGCTCGAGCGCGCCGCGCACGATCCGTCGATCGCCGCGATCGTGCTGACGGGCGCCGGCCGCGCATTCTCGGGCGGCGCCGACATCACCGAATTCAATACGCCCAAAGCGCTGCAGGAACCGACGCTGCATACCGTGATCCGCGCAGTGGAGGCGAGCGCGAAGCCGGTCGTCGCCGCGCTGCACAGCGTCGTGATGGGCGGCGGTCTCGAGCTCGCGCTCGGCGCCCACTATCGCGTGGCCGCGCGCGGTGCGCAGATCGCGCTGCCCGAAGTGAAGCTCGGGCTGCTGCCGGGCGCGGGCGGCACGCAGCGCCTGCCGCGCGCGGTCGGCCTCGAGACCGCGCTGAACATGATCGTGTCGGGCGCGCCGGTGCCCTCCGAGCAGCTTGCCGAAAGCGGGTTGTTCGATCAGCTCGCCGACGGCGATCTGCTCGACGCGGCCGTCGCGTTCGCGCGCAAGGCCGGAGCGCAGCCGGGGCCGCATCCGCGCGTGCGCGACCGCAAAATCGTCCACGACAACGCGGCGGGCTTTATCCAGTTCGCACGCAATTCGGTGAAGGCCGCCGCGCCGAACTTCCCGGCGCCGCACAAGTGCATCGACGCGATCGAGGCCGGCGTGCTGCACGGTTTCGACAAAGGCAGCATCGCCGAGCGCGAAGGCTTCGTCGCGCTGATGATGACGCCGGAAAGCCGCGCGCTGCGGCACGCGTTTTTCGGCGAGCGCGCGGCGAGCAAGATTCCCGACGTGCCGGCCGACACGCCGGTGCGCGACATCCGCCGTGTCGCGGTGATCGGCGCGGGCACGATGGGCGGCGGCATCGCGATGAACTTCGTCAACGCGGGGCTGCCCGTCACGCTGCTCGAAACGAAGCAGGACGCGCTCGAGCGCGGGCTCGCGACGATCCGCAAGAACTACGACGCGCAGGTGAAGAAGGGCAAGCTCACGCAGGAGAAGCTCGAGGCGCGCATGGCGCTGATTGCGCCGACGCTGTCCTACGACGACGTGAAGGACGCCGACCTCATCGTCGAGGCCGTGTTCGAGGAGCTCGGCGTGAAGGAGCAGGTGTTCCGCAAGCTCGACGAAGTCGCGAAGCCGGGCGCGATCCTCGCGTCGAACACGTCGACGCTCGACGTGAACCGCATCGCCGCATTCACGAAGCGTCCGCAGGACGTCGTCGGCATGCACTTTTTCAGTCCGGCGAACGTGATGAAGCTGCTCGAAGTCGTGCGCGGCGCGCAGACGGCGAAGGACGTGCTCGCGACCGTGATGGCCGTCGCGAAGAAGATCCGCAAGACGGCAGTGGTATCGGGCGTATGCGACGGCTTCATCGGCAACCGGATGATCGAGCAGTACATCCGGCAGGCGCTGTTCATGCTCGAGGAAGGTGCGCTGCCCGCGCAGATCGACCGCGCGATCGAGCAGTTCGGCTTCGCGATGGGGCCGTTCCGGATGAGCGACCTGGCCGGCAACGACATCGGCTGGGCGATCCGCAAGCGCCGCTACGTCGAGCAGCCCGACCTCCATTATTCGAAGATCGCCGATCGTCTCTGCGAGCAGGGCCGCTTCGGACAGAAGACGGGCGCCGGCTGGTACGACTACGCGCCGGGCGATCGCCGCGCGCGGCCGTCGGCGCTCGTCGACGAGATGGTCGTCGCGTATTCGAAGGAGCGCGGCATCGAGCGACGCAAGATCGCCGACGACGAGATCGTCGAGCGACTCGTGTTCGCGCTCGTCAACGAAGGCGCGAAGATTCTCGAGGAAAAGATCGCGTCGAAGGCGTCCGACATCGACATGGTCTATCTGACCGGTTACGGCTTCCCGCTGTGGCGCGGCGGCCCGATGCTGTACGCCGACATGGTCGGCCTTTACAACGTCGAGCGCGCGATTCGCCGCTACGCGGCCGCGCCGAACGGCGATGCGTGGCAGCTCGCGCCGTCGATCGCGGAACTCGCGAAGGCCGGCCGCGGATTCAACGGCTGACGCTACGCGGCGCCGCGCACCGACTCGTAAGGAGAAACGCAATGAAACGCACCGACGACGTGCTGCTCGTGATCGACGTGCAGTACGACTTCATGCCGGGCGGCGCGCTGGCCGTCGCCGACGGCGACGCGGTCGTGCCCGTGATCAACGCGCTCGCGCAGCGGTTCGAGCGCGTCGTGATCACGCAGGACTGGCATCCGCGCGAGCACGTGTCGTTCGCAGCGAATCATCCGGACGGCGAACCGTTCTCGACGATCGCGCTGCCGTACGGCGAGCAGGTGCTGTGGCCCGTGCATTGCGTGCAGGACACCGAAGGCGCGGCGCTGCATCGCGACCTCGACCTCCCGCACGCGCAGCTCGTGATACGCAAGGGCTGCGATGCGCGCGTCGACAGCTATTCCGCGTTCGTCGAAGCCGATCGCACGACGCGCACGGGGCTCGCGGGCTATCTGCGCGAGATCGGCGCGAAACGCGTCTGGTGCTGCGGGCTCGCGACCGACTACTGCGTCGCGTGGTCGGCGCTCGACGCGCGCGCGGCAGGCTTCGATGCCGCGGTGATCGACGATGCGTGCCGCGCGATCGACCTGAACGGCTCGCTTGCGCAGGCATGGCAGCAGATGCAGGCGGCGGGCGTCGCACGCGTGACGTCCGATGGCGTGCGCGCCAGCGCATAGCGCCGCCTTTCCACTCGATTCAGCACATCAGGCAGGAACGAAGGAGACTCGCATGACCGAAGCCGTAATTGTATCGACCGCACGCACGCCGCTCGCGAAATCGTGGCGCGGCGCCTTCAACATGACGCACGGCGCGACGCTCGGCGGCCACGTGGTCGCGGCGGCGCTCGAGCGCGCGAAGCTCGACCCGGCGCGCGTCGAGGACGTGATCATCGGCTGTGCGAATCCGGAAGGCGCGACAGGCGGCAACATCGCGCGGCAGATCGCGTTGCGCGCGGGGCTGCCGGTCAGCGTGCCGGGCATGACGGTGAACCGCTTCTGCTCGTCGGGGTTGCAGACGATCGCACTCGCCGCCCAGCGGATCATCGCGGGCGAGGGCGACGTCTACGTCGCGGGCGGCGTCGAATCGATCTCGTGCGTGCAGAATGAAATGAACCGGCACATGGCGTACGAGGGCTGGCTGCTCGAACACAAGCCGGAAATCTACTGGACGATGCTGCAGACGGCCGAGAACGTCGCGAAGCGCTACGGGATCTCGAAGGAGCGTCAGGACGAATACGGCGTGAACTCGCAGCTCAAGGCCGCCGCCGCGCAGGAAGCGGGGCGCTTTCGCGACGAGATCGTGCCGATCACCGTGCGCGCCGGCATCGCCGACAAGGCCACCGGCCGCCTGTTTACGAAGGAAGTGACGGTGTCGGCCGACGAGGGGATCCGTCCGGACACGACACTCGACGGCGTGTCGAAGATTCGTCCGGCCGTGCCGGGCGGTGTGATCACGGCCGGCAATGCGAGCCAGTTTTCCGACGGCGCGGCCGCGTGCGTCGTGATGAGCGCCGCGGCCGCGCAGCGCGAAGGGCTGCAGCCGCTCGGCGTGTTCCGCGGCTTCGCGGTGGCCGGCTGCGAGCCGGACGAGATGGGCATCGGCCCCGTGTTCGCGGTGCCGAAGCTGCTGAAGCAGGCAGGGCTGAGCGTCGACGACATCGGGCTCTGGGAGCTGAACGAAGCGTTTGCGGTGCAGGTGCTCTATTGCCGCGACACGCTCGGGATCCCTGACGATCGCCTGAACGTGAACGGCGGCGCGATCGCGGTCGGCCACCCGTACGGCGTGTCGGGCACGCGGCTGACCGGCCACGCGCTGATCGAAGGCAAACGGCGCGGCGTCAAGTACGCGGTCGTCACGATGTGCATCGGCGGCGGGCAGGGCGCGGCCGGCCTGTTCGAAATCGTCTGACGTTTCGCCTGCCGTGCCGGCCGCCGCGCGACTGCGGCGCGCGCGGCACGGCGCTCTTCACGACGGCCGCCGCCTGCATGCGGCATGCCGGCCGTAATGCCGTTTCCCCTCACTTGTCAAACGAATCGCCGCTCCTATACTTGCTCTGACATTTGCCTTTCGGAACAGAGGGGCCGACGCGCGCGCCATGGCCGGGTCGCGCGCATGCGGGTGCGACACGCGAATCGGCGGCAAATCGATCGGGGAACGAATTGAGTACGACCTTTGCAGCCGGGGAACCGCCCCGCGTCGTGAGCGCGGCTGCGCGGATTTACGCGAAAGGCCTGCTGGTCGGATTCGCGCTGCTGCCGGCCTATCTGATCGCCTACCTGTGGTTCTTCGCCGATCCGCGCGCGACCTTCGAAAACCACGCGTTCCATGAAATCGCGATTGCGGCCGCGACCGTCGAGGGCGCGTTCGTCACGTACGTCACCTGGGTCTGCTATCGATCGTCGGGCGAACCGCTGTTGCGCTGGCTGACGCTCGGCTTTCTCGGCTTCGCGACGATCTACGCGCTGCACGGCGTGTTTACCGGCGCCGCGCATCACAACATCTGGCTGTTTCTGCTCTACGGGCCCGCGTCGCGGCTCGTGATGGCGATCCTGCTGCTGACCGGCCTGCTGTCGTATTCGCGCCCGCCCGACCGCGCCGACAAGCGCACGAGCGTGCGCACGTGGCTGCCGTGGCTCGTCGTCTTCGCGCTCGTCGACGTCGCGGTCGCGTATCTCGCCTATTCGCCGATCGCGGGCGCGCTCGGCACGCGGCTCGCGATGGAGGGCGGCGCGCTCGTATTCTCGCTGCTGAACGTCGCCGTACTGCTCGCGCGACGCATCCGCTCGCCTCTGATGGTGATCTACGGCGTGTCGATCACGGCGTTCGCGCTGTCGTCGCTCGCGTTCCTGCTCGGCAAGCCGTGGAACCACATGTGGTGGCTCGCGCACGCGATCTTCGCCGGCGGCTTCTTTCTGCTCAGCTACGGCGTCGTGCAGGCGCTGCAGACGACGCGCTCGTTCTCGGCGATCTACAGCCAGCAGGATCTGATGAGCCGCCTCGCGGAATCGATGGCGCGCACCGAGAGCGCGCTGCTCGAACTGCGACGCACGAACCAGAAGCTCGAATACATGGCCGCGACCGATCCGATGACGGGCGCGTCGAACCGCCGGCAATTCATCGCGCAGGTCGAACGCGAGATCGGTCGCGCCGAGCGCGACGGCATGCCGTTCTGCCTGCTCGCGCTCGACCTCGACAATTTCAAGCACATCAACGATGCGTACGGCCATCAGATCGGCGACGAGGTGCTGCGTGGCGTCGTGCGCCAGTGCCTCGACGCGATCCGGCCGAGCGGCGCGCTTGCGCGCGTCGGCGGCGAGGAGTTCATGGCCTTGCTGCCCGAGATGCCGCTCGAGGGGGCACGGATGACGGCCGAGCGCGTGCGTTCGTCGATCGCCACTGCGCCGTTCGGCCTCGACTTCAAGCGCGTGCAGGTCACGGTCAGTGTCGGTGTGGCGCAGTACGGCGTCGACGGCAGCACGGTAGACGCGCTGCTACGCGTCGTCGACGAACGGCTGTATCAGGCCAAGCGGGAAGGACGCAATCGCGTCGTCGCGCGGTGACGCTTTGCGGGGCAATACGTTGGCGCGAACCGCTGCGAGAGCGTGCCGTCCCGTGCGTCGCCCCGGACGGCGAAGCCGTGCCGGGGCGCCATCGCGTGGTCGACCGCCGCGTAATCGACGCGCGCTGCGCTAGCGCGACGCGGCCGCTGCGATGTGCGTCGCGCCATCATCCTGCAGCCGCTGCGACGCCTGCCACCAGTACCTGCCCGCGCGCAGCTGCGGATCGCGGATCGCGAGATACGTCGTGCTCCAGAGCTGCGCGGCGTTCGCCTCGGTCGCATCGGCGCTGCGCGTGCCGAATGCGTCGGCGTGGTACTGCCCGTTCGCGTAGGACCACGTCCACATCTCCGAGGTGCGCATGTCCCGGCCGTTCGCGATGACCTGCCACACGGTCTGCCGCGCCTGCGTGAGCAGCGCACGTGTCGTATCGGAGAGGTCCTGGCGCGCGAGCTGCCGATCGAGTCCGGCCACCCACATCGCCTGCTGCCACGACCAGATCACGGTGCCGTGATACGCGGAACTCGTGAACTTCGGCCACAGCGACGGATTCGCATACGCGGGGTTGGCGATCAGCATCCCGACGTCGGTGACGAGGCCGGTCGGGAACGGCCGGATCGCGTCGGCGACGATCCGCTGCAGCTGCGCCTCGGGCGGTGTGCCGAACAGCAGCGCGAAGCCGCCGTCCGAGTTCATCACCGGAATCGGATGGCCCTGTTCGTCGAGCGACAGCGCGTAGAACGCGAGCGGCGCGCTCGGCGCGGTGCCGGCCGGCACGCCGGCCGTCGGCGCATACGCGGCTACGTCGGCCGCCGCCTGCGCGGCCGGTACGCCGACTTCGAACAGCGGCGGCGCTTGCTGCTCCCATACCGCCGCTTCGTTCGAGGTGTCCGCGAGCGAAGCGCGCTGGTTCGCATCGAGATACGGATCGAGCAGCCCGCGCGCGAGGAACGCGTTCGCCGCGCGCAGCGCGGCCGGCACGAGCACCGCGTTGACGTCGTACGGGTACACGCCGCCGCCGAGCCCGTCGGTACTGTCGCGCCAGTTGCCGACGATCTCGCCCGGTCGCAGATGAATCAGGTTCGCGACCGCGGGCTGCTGCGCGAACGGCCGCGCGGTGTCGGCGACGTGCAGCAGGTTCGCGACGAGACGGCTGCCGTTCGTCCGTCCGTCGCTGCCGCGCTGCGCGAGATACGCGGCCGCGCGCGCCTGGCCGCGCGGATCGTCGATCAGCCATGCCGCGGCGATCGGCGCGAGCAGATAGTCGCTGTCGATCATCTTGTAGTCGTAGGTCGGCGTCGCATCGTCGGGGCGGCCGTTCTTCCGGTTGTCGATTAGCGCGAATTCGCCGATGCCTTCCTCGTGTGCGACCTTGCCGTCGCTCGACAGCCGCTCGAGCACCGACGACAGCCCGGCCTCGATTGCCGGCGCTTCGAGCACCGGCATCAACATGCGCACCGAGATCAGCGTGTCGCGGCCGAAGTAGGTGTCGTATTGCCACGAGCCGGCGAGCAGCTTGTCGTGGAAGCTCAGGAACTCGAGGACGTTCTGGCTCACCGGATCGGGGTTCGCGGACGAGGTCAGCAGATCGGCGTGCGTGATCGGCGACAGCGGGGTCTCGCCCGACAGCGCATCGATGTGCAGCTTCAGCACGTGCGAGCCGGCGGCCGCGCGCAGCACCAGCTTGCCGCCCGACGCGGTCGCGATGCTGCCGCCGTCGCGCAGCGTGATGCGCAGCGCGTAGCCGGGCGCGCCGTCGATCCGGTCGCGCTGCCATTGCGCGGTGCCGCCCTGCACGGCGGCCGCGACGACGATGTCCGGCGGAATCGATGCGCCGCCGTTGAAGTCGCGCAGAAAGCGCACGTTGCTGAGCAAGGCCTCGCGGATCGTCAGCGTGTCCGTATCGACCGAGACGTCCGCGCCGATGCCGTACAGCGGACGGCCGCGCGCGTCGGGCGCCGACAGCGCGGCCGGCGGCGTATCGAGGCTCCAGTTCACCGCTTGCGCGGTATCGTCGAACCACAGCCCGGTGCCGCTGTTGCCGGCCGGGAAGACGACGAGCAGGCGCGGCTTTGTCGACGAGCGCATCAGTAGATGCGCGGCCACCTTGTCCTGGCGGAAGAATGCGTTGATCTGTCCGCCGGTGTCCATCCGGAACGACAGCGCGGCCTGATTCGACGGCGCGGTGGCGGGCTGAATGTCGTCGTCGTTGCACGCGGCGAGCAGCGCGGCGCAGACGACACCGATGCAGAGCGACTTCGCGAAGCGATGCATGTCATATCCCTCCTGATGACTGACGTCGTTGTTATGAGGCGATCGGCGCGCGGCTTGTTTTTTGTCGGGTGCGAAATTGCGTCTTTACGTTAATCGGTCGATAGGAGAAGCGATGGAAATAGAATGAGAATGACGGGAGGCCTTTTAATGGATCGGTTGAACGCGATGATTCCGAATGCGCAATTGCGGTTGTTCGAATAAACGTTGCAGGCGCAACGTGTGCGCCAAGCCGATGCAGCCGATAACGGAATGTAATCCGTCGTACGAATTCTAGGAGTCGGATAAAGCGGCAGTCAATATCGGTTTCGAATGAATTCGAATAATGGTGGTTAAAAAATTCCTGTAATTATTTCCTGACGAATCGGCAAAATACGAAAATTTGACGGAACCGATCGGCGCGCAGCGATGCGATTTGGGAAAAATGGAACGGCAATGAACGCCGGTATCGCCGATTCGATGTCCGGGCGACATGCAATGGTGTCGATGCTTCATTGAAGTCTGCGCGTGCCCCGCTCGCACCGCGTCCCGATGAAGCGCCGTCGCGAGCAATCGGCATACCCGCGCTCGACCGCGCGGCTCGGCCATCGCGCCGCATCACCGCGCATGCGCGCACCCGCATGCGGCAAGTTTGGTAGGCTTGGAGTCTGCCTGCGCCGGCCGCGGATCGCGCGCGATCCGCGATGCGCGCGCGGCAGGCAGACCGACATGACGAGCCGGCGCACCGACGCCGGCTTTGCGATTCTCACGAACCGGAGCGAACGAAGTGATCAGACATATTGTGATGTGGAAGCTGAAGGAATCGGCGGAGGGCGCGACGCGCGCGCAGAACGCGCTGAAGCTGAAGGAAAAGCTCGAAGGCTGCCGCGACATCGTGCCGGGCATCCTGCAACTCGACGTCGGCGTGGCGACGCCGGGTCTCGAAGCCACCTGCGACGTCGTGCTCGTGTCCGATTTCGCGGATCAGGCGGCGCTCGATGCGTACCAGGTGCATCCGGTTCACCAGGAAGTGAAGAAGTTCGTCGTCAACGTGGTCGAAGGGCGGCAATGCCTCGACTATCTGGTCGACGGTACGCGATGAGCGACGCGGGAACCCGGACGGACGGCCCGTCGATCGAGAGCCCGTTCGTCGACTTGCTCGGCGTGCGCCTCGTGTCCGCGAAGGACGGTGCGAGCGAGATCGCGCTCGCGCTCGACGAGCGGCACATGAACACCTGGAGCATCGCGCACGGCGGCGTGACGATGACGCTGTCGGACATCGCGCTCGCGATGGCCGCGCGCAGCCTGACCGACGACGGCGTCGGCGTCGTCACGGTCGAGATGAAGGTCAACTTCATGCAGCCGGGCCGCGGCGAGCTGCGCGCTTACGGCCGCGTGATGCACCGCTCGACCACGATGGCGTATTGCGAAGGCGAGGTGCGCGACAGCGACGGCAATTTCGTCGCGAAGGCGCTCGGCACGTTCAAGTACATGCGGCGGCTCGCGGTCGGCCGCGACATCAAGCGGCAACGCACACGCACGGCGCCGGACGCGCAGCCTGGCCCGAGCGACGCGTAAGCGGCGTACGCGCGGCCCTGTCGGCGACGGCAGGGCCGTTTCCTTTGCAGGACGGCGCGCAGCCGCGCCGGCGGCGCCGCGTTACGCGGCGGCCGCGAACCGGAGACAGCGATGAATACGATCAACCGTCAGGTGCTGCTCGTGTCGCGCCCGCAGCAGGCCGCGAGCGTCGACAATTTCAGGCTCGTCGAGACGCCGCTCGCGCCGCTGGCCGACGGCGAACTGCGCGTGCGCAATCATTTTCTGTCGCTCGATCCGTACATGCGCGGCCGCATGAACGACGCGAAATCGTATGCGCCGCCGCAGCCGCTCAACGAAGTGATGATCGGCGGGACGGCGGGCGAGGTGATCGAGTCGCGCCATCCGGACTTCGCCGTCGGCGATCGCGTGGTCGGCCAGTTCGGCTGGCAGGAATACGGCACGTCGAATGGCGCCGGGCTGCGCAAGGTCGACACGTCGCGCGTGCCGCTGTCCGCGTGGCTCGGCGTGACCGGCATGCCGGGCGTGACGGCGTGGGTCGGGCTGAACCGCATCATCAAGCCGAAGGCCGGCGACACGATCGTCGTCAGTGCGGCGAGCGGGGCGGTCGGCAGCGTCGTCGGCCAGCTCGCGAAGCGCGCCGGATGCCGCGCGGTCGGCATCGCGGGCGGCCCCGACAAATGCCGCTACGTGGTCGATACGCTCGGCTTCGATGCGTGCGTCGACTACAAGGCCGGCCGGCTCGTCGACGATCTCGCGGCCGCGACGCCCGACGGCGTCGACGGCTGCTTCGAGAACGTCGGCGGCGTGGTGCTCGATGCGACGATGGCGCGGATGAACGCGTTCGGCCGGATCGCGGTGTGCGGGATGATCGCCGCCTACGACGGCGCCGCGGCGCCGCTCGCGAATCCGGCGCTGATCCTGCGCTCGCGGCTGACGATGCAGGGCTTCATCGTGTTCGAGCACGCGGACGCGTGGCCGCCGGCGCTCGCCGAACTGGCCGAGCTCGTCGCGACGAAGCAGCTGCACTACCGCGAGACGATCGCCTACGGGCTCGAGCGTGCGCCGGAAGCGTTCATCGGGATGCTGAAGGGCCGTAATTTCGGCAAGCAGCTCGTCCAGCTCGTGTGACGCAGGCGTGGCATCATGTGGCGCTTGTTCGTTCCCGGCGCCACGCACGCGCCGTTCACCCCGATGCCGCTGAATCCGAAGATCGCCCAGGTGCTCGACATGGTCGAGCGCGCGAAACGCCCGCCTTATCATCGCCAGACGCCGCAGCAGGCGCGCGCCGCCTACGAGAAGAGCGCGCCGATCCTCGACGTGCCGCCCGCGCCGATGCATGCGGTCGACGCGTGCACGATTCCGACGCGCGACGGCCATACGATTGCCGCGCGGCTGTATCTGCCGGTCGAACCGAGCCTCGCCGAGCCGCTGCCCGCGCTCGTCTACTATCACGGCGGCGGCTTCACAGTCGGCAGCATCGACACGCACGACGCGCTGTGCCGGATGTTCGCGCGCGACGCGCGCTGCGCGGTGCTGTCGGTGGGCTACCGGCTCGCGCCCGAGCACCGGTTCCCGACCGCCGTCGACGATGCCGAGGACGCATTGCGCTGGCTGCATCGCGAGGCGCCCGCATTGGGCCTCGACGCGTCGCGGCTCGCGGTCGGCGGCGACAGCGCGGGCGGCACGCTCGCGACGGTCTGCGCGGTGCTCGCACGCGATGCGGGCATCGATCTTGCGCTGCAACTGCTGATTTACCCGGGCGTCACGGGCCATCAGGACACCGCCTCGCATGCGCGGCTCGCGAACGGCTACCTGCTGTCGCGCGACACGATCCAGTGGTTCTTCGCGCAATACGTGCGCGACGCGGCGGATCGCGACGACTGGCGCTTCGCGCCGCTCGACGGCCGGCGCGGCGCGCCGTCGTTCGCGGGCGTCGCGCCCGCGTGGATCGCGACGGCCGAGTACGACCCGCTCAGCGACGAAGGCGCCGCCTATGCGGACAAGCTGCGCGCGGCCGGCAACGCGGTCACGCTGGTCTGCTATCCGGGCATGATCCACGAATTCTTCAAGATGGGCGGCTACGTGCCCGAGGTGAAGGCCGCGCATGCCGATGCGGTCGCGGCGCTGAGGGCCGCGTTCGACGACGTTTGACGGCGGGCGGCGACGGCGCCGCGCGCGAGGAGGGCAGCGATGACGGACGGCGTGGTGGAAACCGGCGACTGGACGACGCTGGGCGGCGATGCGGCGCGCATTCGCGACGCGGTGTTCGTGCGCGAGCAGCGCATCCCGCCCGAATGGGAACTCGACGACGACGATCCGCTCGCGTTGCATGCGGTCGCGTACCGGATCGACGCGACGACCGGCGCGCGCCGCGCGGTCGCGACGGGGCGGCTGCTGCCGTCCGGCACGATCGGCCGCGTCGCCGTGCTGGCCGAGGCACGCAACCGCGGCATCGGCTCGGCCGTGCTGCACGCGCTGCTCGATGCCGCGCGCCGGCGCGGCGAACCGCTCGTACGGCTTTATGCCCAGGAGGCGGCGGTGCCGTTCTATCTGCGGCACGGGTTCTCGGCAGCCGGCGCGCCGTTCGTCGAGGCCGGCGTGCCGCACGTCGAGATGACGCGCGTGCCGTGACGCGGCGCGTCAGCGCGGCGTCGTGACGTCGATGTCGAAGGCGAACGCGCGCTCGAACTCGCCGGGCCGCACGGTGCGATGCGAGCCGTCGTCGTCGCTGCGCTCCTTGATCTCGACGGTGAGCCGCACGCCTTCCTTCATCGTGACGCGCAGCGCGGTCGTGCCGCGCGTGCCGTATTCGGGCGTCTCGATGAACGCGGCGGACAGCGCGCGCTCGCGCTCGAGCGGAATGCCGGTGTGCGGCAGCGCGTCGTCGTCGGCCACGCGCGTATCGCGCATCAGCGCGATCAGCTCGTCGAGCGACGGTGTCGGGTTGTCGGTCAGCAGCGTGCCGAGCTCGGCGCGCTTGCGCACGACTTTCGGCCAGGGCGTATCGAGCCGCGCGTTCGACAGCGCGTGCACGCCGGCGCCGACCGCGACCGGGGGCGCCGCGCGGCTTTCGCCTTCGGGCGCGCGATTGCAGAACCATGCGAGTTCGCGCCGTTTCCAGTCGCCGACGAGCAGGTTGAAGCCGTTGTAGACGGCCGCATGCTCGGCGAGCTGCGCGAGATAGTCGAGCGGCGCGACGGCCGGGCCGCCGAGATAGTCGGACACGAGCTTGCCGCGCGTCGGCGCGCCGGCACGGATGTCGAACGGCGCGCGGTAATTGGTCAGCGCGGCGAAGCGGCCGTCGCGCGACACGCCGAGCCAGGTGCCGCCCGCCTCGAGATCGCGGCCGGCGAGCACGCCCGGCACGTCTTCCCACCACGACAGCGGCGCGCTCGTGCGGCGAAAGAATTCGTCGCGGTTGGCGGCCAGCGTAAATACGGGACCGGCGGCGGCATCGGGCTGCCAGTCGAAGGCAATCAGACACATCGGGCGAATCTCTCGCAGGAAACGTCGCGCGGCCGGCGCACAAGGCGCTGCGGCGCGCGAACGGGTTGTCAGTGCGTCATGCGTCGGTCGGCCACGCGTACGGCAGTGCGTCGAACGCGAGCGCGGGCCCGGCGGCCGAGCCGACGTGCACGCTGCCGCTGTCGAGCGCGGCGAGCTTGATCTCGACGAGCGCGTCGACGCCGCCCGCGGGCGCCGCCGCCGCATTGACGATCATGCCGCAGGGCTGGCCCGGATCGTCGCTGTGGAACAGCTCGACGCCGGCACGCACGGTGTCGGTGTCGGCCGCGACGTGCGCGAGCGCGGTGCGGCGCTTGATCGTGCCGCGATACTGGCTGCGCGCGACGACTTCCTGGCCCGGATAGCAGCCCTTGCGGAAGTTGACCGCGCCGATCACGTCGAAATTCACCATCTGCGGGACGAACTGTTCGACGACCGGCTGCGTGATACGCGGTTCGCCGGCACGCACGTCGAGCCAGTCCCACACGGCCGGCGACACGACCGGCAGCTTGCCGCCAAGCGCGGCGAGGCGCGCGTCGACTTCCGCGCGCGGGCCGATCCACAGGTAACGCTTGCGCCCGGCCGCGTCCGGCACGCGGATCAGCGCGCCGGCAGGGCCGTCGACCTTCACGTGCACGCCGTCCGGCAGCGCATCGAAGATGCCCGACAGCGCGTCGCGCACGTCGCCGGCGAAGCCCACCACCGCAAGCGCCTCGCTCGCGTCGGTCAGTTTCGCCTTCGCACGCAGCACGAACATCGACAGCCGCTTCTGCACCGCGGCCTGAATGTCCTTCGACACCAGCAGGCGCACGTCGTGGCCCGCGCGCCACGCGAGGAACGACGCGAGCAGCCGGCCCTTCGGCGAGCAGTAGCCGCTGAGCCGCGCACTGGCGGCGTCCAGATGCTCGATGTCGTTGGTGAGCTGGCTGTGCAGGAACGTTGCCGCATCGTCGCCGGCCACGTCGATCACGCCGAACTGCGCGAGCGGCATGCACGCGCCCGGCGCATCGAAATCGGCGGCGGACGGACGGGGAAAAACGGGAAGCGGGGCGGATGCGGCAGCCTGGGCAGCCGGTGAAGCGAACGGTGTGCTCATGGAATGAGGGAACAGTCAACCCTGACTTTGACGGAGGCGAGCAAGTATTATATGGGTCTTACCTGAGTCACGTTCCATGTCCCTACTGAAGAAATGCGCCGCGACGGTGGCGGCGCTGGCCGTCGTTGTGGCCGCTGCCGGCGCGGGCGGCGCGTATTACTGGGCGACCCGCCCGCTGCTGCTCGGTGCGGCGTCGCTCGACGTCACGATCAAGCCGCGCAGCAGCGTGAAGAGTGTCGCGCTGCAACTGAAGCGCGGCGGCGTACCGGTCGAGCCGTTCGGCTTCGTCGCGATGACGCGGCTGCTCGGCCTGTCGAGCCGGCTGAAGTCCGGCAACTACGAATTCAAGACGGGCGTCACGCCGTACGAAGTGCTGCAGAAGATCGCGCGCGGCGACGTGAACGAGTACGTCGCGACGGTGATCGAGGGCTGGACCTTCAAGCGGATGCGCGCGGAACTCGATGCGAACCCCGATCTGGTCCACACGACGGCCGGGATGAGCGACGCCGAACTGCTGCGCGCGATCGGCGCGTCCGACAGCGCGATCGAGCGCGGCAGCGGCGAAGGGCTGTTCTTTCCCGATACCTATCTGTTCGACAAGGGCACGAGCGACGTGAACATCTACCGGCGCGCCTACCGGCTGATGCAGACGCGCCTCGACGAGGCGTGGGCCGCGCGTGCGCCCGGCCTGCCGTACAAGACGCCTTACGAAGCGCTGACGATCGCGTCGATCGTCGAAAAGGAAACCGGGCATGCGGCCGATCGCGCCTTCGTCGCGGCCGTATTCGCGAACCGGCTGCGCATCGGCATGCCGCTGCAGACCGATCCGTCGGTGATCTACGGGCTCGGCGACGCGTACGACGGCCGCCTGCGCAAGCGCGACCTGCAGGCCGACACTCCTTACAATACCTACACGCGACGCGGGCTGCCGCCGACGCCGATCGCGTTGCCGGGCGTCGCCGCACTGCAGGCGGCGATCAATCCGGCGCAGACGAACGCGCTCTATTTCGTCGCGAAGGGCGACGGCACGAGCGTGTTCTCGGATACGCTCGGCGATCACAACAAGGCCGTGGACAAGTACATACGAGGTCAATGATGGCGAGCGGTAAATTCATCACGTTCGAGGGCATCGACGGGGCGGGCAAGACGACGCACCTGCAATGGTTCTGCGAACGCCTGCAGCACAAGCTGGCCGGCGCCGGCCGGCAGGTCGTCGTGACGCGCGAGCCGGGCGGCACGCAGCTCGGCGAGAAACTGCGCGAGATCCTGCTGAACCAGCCGATGGATCTGGAAACCGAGGCGCTGCTGATGTTCGCCGCGCGCCGCGAGCATCTCGCGCTCGTGATCGAGCCGGCGCTCGCGCGCGGCGACTGGGTCGTGTCGGACCGCTTCACCGACGCGACCTTCGCGTATCAGGGCGGCGGCCGCGGGCTGCCGCGCGACAAGCTCGAGACGCTCGAACGCTGGGTGCAGGGCGGCTTTCAGCCGGACCTGACCGTGCTGTTCGACGTTGCGCCGCACGTCGCGAGCGAGCGCCGCGGCGCCGTGCGCATGCCGGACAAGTTCGAGAGCGAGTCGGACGCGTTTTTCGCGCGCACGCGCGGCGAATATCTGCGGCGTGCGGAAGAAGCGCCGCATCGCTTCGCGATCGTCGACGCGACGCAGTCGATCGACGAGATCCGTCAGCAGCTCGAGCGCGTACTCGCCGCGCTGTAACCCGCAAGGAACGCACCTCATGATCTATCCGTGGCAGACCGACGACTGGAACCGCCTGCAGCAGTTGCGCGCGCAATGGCCGCATGCGCTGCTGCTGCACGGGCAGGCCGGCATCGGCAAGCTGCAGTTCGCGCAGCATCTGGCGCGGGGTTTCCTCTGCGAGTCGCCGCAGCCGAACGGCGAGCCGTGCGGCACCTGCGCGGCTTGCACGTGGTTCGCGCAGGGCAACCATCCGGACTACCGGATCGTGCTGCCCGAAGCGCTCGCCGGCGAAGCGCCGGGCGCCGCGGACGATGCGAAGCCGGCCGAGGCGGACGACAGCGGCAAGAAGACGCGCACGCCGAGCAAGGAGATCAAGATCGAGCAGGTGCGTGCGCTGCTCGATTTCTGCGGCGTCGGCTCGCATCGCGGCGGCCTGCGCGTCGTCGTGCTGTATCCGGCCGAAGCGCTGAACGTCGCCGCGTCCAACGCGTTGCTGAAGACGCTCGAGGAGCCGCCGCCGGGCGTCGTGTTCCTGCTCGTGTCGGCGCGCATCGACCGTCTGCTGCCGACCATCGTCAGCCGCTGCCGGCAGTGGCCGATGAGCGTGCCGGCGCCCGAGGCGGCCGCCGCGTGGCTCGCGACGCAGGGCGTCGACGACGCGCGCGCGCTGCTCGCCGAAGCCGGCGGCGCGCCGCTCGCCGCGCTGGCGCTCGCGAGCGACGAGAACCGCCCGTTGCGCGACTTCGCGCTGAACCAGCTCGCGGCCGGCGCGGCCTGCGATCCGTTCGCGTGCGGCGAGACGCTGCAGAAGCTGCCGGTGCCGCTCGTGCTCGGCTGGCTGCAGCGCTGGCTGTACGATCTGCTGGCGCAGCGGATGGCGGGCGCGCCGCGCTATTTCCCCGCGCACGCGGCGGCACTCGCGCGCTGCGCGCAGACGGTCGACGCGAACGCGTTCGCGCGCTTCATGAAGGCCGTCACGCGGCAGCGCACGGTCGAGAACCATCCGCTCAATGCGCGGCTCGTCTTCGAGGAATTGTTTCTCGGTTATCGCGAAATGTTCGCGTGATCCTCGATTGTTTCCGTCGGGTTGCGAAACGATGACCGACACCTGCCGCGAGGCGACGCGCGCGTCGCGGCCGGCTTTACGTATTCAGGAACCACGATGTTCGTCGACTCTCATTGCCACATCAATTTCAAGGGTCTCGCGGATCGCCTGCCGGCGGTGCTCGAGAACATGCGCGAGCACGACGTCACGCACGCGCTGTGCGTGTCCGTCGATTTCGAGACGCTGCCCGACGTGCTCGCGATCGCCGAGGCGCACGACAACGTCTATGCGTCGGTCGGCGTGCATCCCGATCACGAGGAGGCGCGGGAACCGACGCTCGCCGAACTCGTCGAACTGGCCGCGCATCCGAAGGTCGTCGCGATCGGCGAGACGGGCCTCGACTACTACCGCCTCGAAGGCCGCTCGATTGCCGACATGGAGTGGCAGCGCGAGCGCTTTCGCACGCACATCCGGGCCGCGACCGCGACGATGAAGCCGCTGATCGTCCATACGCGGGCGTCGTCGGAGGACACGCTGCGGATCATGGCCGAGGAGCGCGCGGACGTGCCCGGCGGCGTGATGCACTGCTTCACCGAGCCGTGGGCCGTCGCCGAGCAGGCGCTCGCGCAGAATTTCCACATCTCGCTGTCGGGCATCGTCACGTTCAAGAACGCAACCGAGGTGCAGGACGTCGCGCGCCGCGTGCCGCTCGACCGGCTGCTGATCGAGACCGACTCGCCGTACCTCGCGCCGGTGCCGTATCGCGGCAAGCCGAATGAACCTGCGTACGTGAGCCATGTCGGACGCTTTATCGCATCGGAGCGCGGCATCGCGGTCGAGACGCTTGCCGACGCAACGACACAAAACTTTTTCCGGCTGTTCAAGATCGCCCGCTGACGCGCCGCACAGCCGACAACCCAGGGAAGGAGCCCACAACAATGACGAAGCCGACCAAACATTTGCCGAAACGCGCGCTCGCCGCCGCCGTGCTCGTCGCGAGCGGCCTGCTCGGCGCCGCCGGCGCGCACGCCGAGTCGCTGGACGCGATCGTGAAGGCGGTCAAGTTCGACGACATCGCCGACATCGGCAAGCAGCTGAAGAACGGCCTCGATCCGAACACGGTCGCGCCGAACGGCGATCCGCTGCTCGTGATCGCCGCGCGCGAGAAGTCCGACAAGGTCGCGGCGGCGCTGGCGTCGGCCGCGAACGTCGATCTCGAGAAGGAAGACAAGGCCGGCGAAAACGCGCTGATGCTCGCGTCGCTGAACGGCGACGTCGCGCTCGTGAAGCTGCTGATCGACAAGGGCGCGGAAGTCAGCAAGAAGGGCTGGGCGCCGCTGCACTACGCGGCGACGAACGGTCAGGACGCGGTCGTCAAGGTGCTGCTCGATCATGACGCGTACATCGACACCGCCTCGCCGAACGGCACGACGCCGCTGATGATGGCCGCGCGCGGCAACCACGCGACGACCGTCAATCTGCTGCTCGACCAGGGCGCCGATCCGCAGGTGAAGAACCAGCTCGGGCTGACCGCGCTCGACTTCGCGAAGCACTACAAGGCGCCGGACGCGATCGACATCCTCAGCAAGCGTACGGTGCGCGTCGGCGCATCGGCACCGGCAGACGCGCAAAAGAGTGCAAAATGACGGTTTTCGGCGCGGCCGGCCAGCCCGGCCGTGTCTGGCCCGTCACGGCAGTGGGCCGTTGCGGGCCGCATTGACATAAGGAACACCATGTTGCGGGCTATGTTTTGTGCCGCGGCGTTTGCCGTGCCGTTGTCGGCGGCGGCTTTCACGGGCGCGGATCTCGACCGTCTGTGCGCGAAGACGGACATCAAGTCGCGAGCGTCGTGCGCGGCCTACATCGAAGGCGCCGCCGACGGCGTCTACAACACCATCGACGCGATCGGCGGCACGACGGGGCCGCGTGTCGGCCAGTATTTCTGCCTGCCGCCCGACATCAAGGCGCAGCAGATGACCGACGCGGTGCGCAAGTACATCGCCGAAAATCCGAAGCTCGCCGACTACAACGCGAGCACCGCCGTGTCGCTCGGTCTCGGCAAGGCCTTCCCGTGCCGGGGCGGCAACTGACCGACCGGACCGTGTCCGGGCCTGCGCGTGTGCCGCGCGGCGCCCGGACGTTCCCGACGCATTCAGGACGAGGCGCACGCGCCTCCTAACCGAAGCATCCCGGGCGCCGATGATTTCAATCGAGGAGTTTCAGCGCATCGCCGATGCGCCGCTGCATTCATGGCTCGGCACGCTGTTCGTGTCGATTGCCGTCGTGTTCGTCGTCACCATCGGGCATCGTCTCGGCGCGCGGATCGTCAAGCGCATCGCGCAGCCGTATCCGCTGACGAGCGCGATCCTGCGCTACATCGACAAGCCGTCGCTCGTCGCGCTCGTGCTGCTCGCGCTCGAATTCGTGTGGCTGCAGGCCGACGACGGCATGGCCTTCGTACGCGGCATGCGCACGGCGGCTGCGGTCGGCTCGATCGCCTCGCTGACGTGGCTGCTCGTGCGGCTCGCGGCCGGCGTCGGCGACGCGATCATCCGCGCGCATCCGCTCGATACCGCAAACAACCTGCACGCACGCCGCGTCCACACGCAGGCGAAGGTCCTCGTGCGGACCGTGATGGTGCTGATCGTGATCATCGGCACCGGCGCCGCGCTGATGACGTTCCCGAACGTGCGGCAGATCGGCGCGAGCCTGCTCGCGTCGGCCGGCGTCGCGGGCCTCGTCGCCGGTATCGCCGCGCGGCCCGTGCTCGGCAACCTGATCGCGGGGCTGCAGATCGCGCTCACGCAGCCGATCCGGCTGGACGACGTCGTCGTGATCCAGGGCGAGTGGGGCCGCATCGAGGAGATCACGGGCTCGTTCGTGTCGGTGCGGCTCTGGGATCAGCGGCGTCTCGTCGTGCCGCTGCAGTGGATCATCGAGAACCCGTTCGCGAACTGGACGCGCAGCAGCTCCGAGATCATCGGCACCGTGTTTCTGTCGGTCGATTACCGCACGCCGCTCGCGCCGCTGCGCGAGGAACTGGCGCGCCTCGTGCACGCGGCGCCGGAATGGGACGGCCGCGTGCAGGTGCTGCAGGTCACCGACGCGACCGAGCGCACGATGCAGCTGCGCGCACTCGTCAGCGCAGCCGATTCGTCGCTGTGCTGGGACCTGCGCTGCCGCGTGCGCGAAGGCCTGATCGCGTATCTGCAGACGCACTATCCGCAGTGCCTGCCGCGCAGCCGGATGGAGCTGTATCCGCACGACGCGGCGCCGAAGGAGCCGAGCCCCGAACGTCCGCATGCGCGGGCGCCGGCCGGCAGCACCGCCGCGAACACCGCGGCCGACCCGAAGGCCAACGACGGCCGCCACTGAGCGCCGCGCGCGCGACGATCCCATCATGACCGCCCTCACCACGCTCGCGATTGCCAACTACCGCTCGTTGCGCGAGCTGATCGTGCCGCTCGCGGCGCTGACCGTCGTGACCGGCCCGAACGGCAGCGGCAAGTCGAGCGTCTACCGCGCGCTGCGGCTGCTGGCCGATACCGCGCAGGGCCGCGTGATCCCGTCGCTCGCGCGTGAAGGCGGGCTGCCGTCGACGCTGTGGGCAGGCCCCGAGCGCTTCTCGCGCGCGATGCTGGCCCGCGAGGCGCCGGTGACGGGCACGGTGCGCAGCGGGCCGGTCAGCCTGAAGCTCGGCTTCGCGTGCGACGATTTCGGCTATGCGATCGATCTCGGGCTGCCGGTGAAGACCGGCACGTCGATGTTCGGGCTCGATCCGGTCGTCAAGCGCGAATGCATCTGGGGCGGCCCCGTGCTGCGTCCGTCGACGCTGCTGGTCGACCGGCACGGCGTGCAGATCCGCGCCCGCGCGGCATCGGGCGACTGGCGCACGATTCCGCAGCCCGTCGCGAGCTTCGACAGCATGATGACCGAGTTCGCCGATCCGGCCGGCGCGCCGGAGATGATCGCGGTGCGCGAGCGAATCCGCTCGTGGCGCTTCTACGATCACTTCCGGACCGACGCGCAGGCGCCCGCGCGGCAATCGCAGATCGGCACGCACACGCCGGTGCTCGCCGACGACGGCGCCGATCTGGCCGCCGCGCTGCAGACGATCCGCGAGATCGGCGACGGCGCGGCGCTCGACGCGACGATCGACGACGCGTTTCCCGGCGCGTCGATCGAAATCGACAGCCCGGGCGGCCGCGGCCGTCTCGACGTGCTGATGCGCCAGCCGGGATTGTTGCGGCCGCTCGCGGCGGCCGAGCTGTCGGACGGCACGCTGCGCTACCTGCTGCTCGCGGCCGCGCTGCTGACGCCGCGTCCGCCCGCGCTGATGGTGCTGAACGAACCGGAGACGAGCCTGCATCCCGACCTGCTGCCCGCGCTTGGGCGGCTGATCGTGCAGGCCGCGCAGCGCACGCAGGTGATCGTCGTGTCGCATGCGGCGCGGCTGATCGCAACGCTCGAGCGCGACGGGCAGTGCGAATCGCTGGTGCTCGACAAGCAGCTCGGCGCGACGACGCTCGTCGATGCCGATACGCGCGATCTGCCCGCATGGAAATGGCCGTCGCGCTGATGCGGACGCGGCCGCTGCCGGCGGATGCCGCTGCGCGGCGGCGCGCGGCGCTCGCTTGCGCGCGACGAGTGTATCGGTCTGTAACATCGCCCATAAAATGCAAGACCGCGCCGTGCCGGGCGGCGGAATCGCTAATAATGGCGGGATAGCGCGCCGGCGCCGTGCCACGCCGGGCAGCGCCGTTCGCCGGCGACGGTTGTCCGCGCCAAGGGACGGACCGGGCCGCGCATGCCGCGTGCCGGCCGCCTCGGCAGCCGCCGCGCACCGACGCGCTCACGCACGCCGACCAAGGAGACGTGGACCATGAGGATTGCCCAGATCGCCCCGCTGACCGAATCGGTGCCGCCGAAACTGTACGGCGGTACGGAGCGCGTCGTGTCCTACATCACCGAGGCGCTCGTCGACCTCGGACACGACGTGACGCTGTTCGCGAGCGGCGATTCGACGACGCGTGCGACGCTCGAGCCCGTGTGGCCGCGCGCGTTGCGGCTCGACACGTCGATCCGCGACCGCGTCGCGCCGCACATGCTGCTGATGGAAACCGTCGCGCGTCGTGCGAAAGACTTCGACGTGCTTCATTTCCACATGGACTACTACTCGTTTTCGGTGTTCGACCGGCAGGAGACGCCGTACGTGACGACGCTGCACGGCCGGCTCGATCTGCCCGAACAGCAGCCGGTGTTCGACACGTTCAGCCGCGCGCCCGTCGTGTCGATCTCGAACGCGCAGCGGCAGCCGCTGCCGCAGGCGAAGTGGATGACGACCGTCTATCACGGGCTGCCCGAGACGCTGTACATGCCGCAGCCGGTCGAGCCGCGCTACCTCGCGTTTCTGGGCCGCATCTCGCCGGAAAAGCGCGTCGATACCGCGATTCGCATCGCGCAGCAGTGCGGGCTGCCGATCCGGATCGCCGCAAAGATCGATTCGGCCGACCAGGAGTACTTCGAGCGCGAGATCAAGCCGCTGTTCGCGCTGCCGAACGTCGAGTACATCGGCGAGATCGCCGATCATCAGAAGGCCGAATTCCTGTCGGGCGCGCATGCGCTGCTGTTTCCGATCGACTGGCCGGAGCCGTTCGGGCTCGTGATGATCGAGGCGATGTCGTGCGGCACGCCCGTGATCGCGTTCAATCGCGGCGCGGTGCCGGAAGTGATCGACGAAGGCGTGTCGGGCTTCATCGTCGAGGACGAGATCAGCGCGGTGGCGGCCGTGAACCGGCTGCACCTGCTGCCGCGTGCACGCGTGCGGCGGCGCTTCGAGGAGCGTTTCACGTCGCGCCGGATGGCGCAGCAGTACGTCGACATCTATCAGTCGATGATCCGCGCGCAGAAGCGCTCGCGCTTCAAGGTGATCGACTCGACGACATGACGCATGCGCGCGACGCGCATAAAAAACGGCGATGCTCCGCAAGGACATCGCCGTTTGCACATCGTCCGCGCAGCACGCGCGGACGGGCAGGACGCGCAGCGTCAGAGCTTGAGCTTCGTGACCTTCGTGCCGTTGATCGACACGTCGCCCATCAGGCCGGCGTTGGTCAGCACGATGACCTGAACCGGTGCGGTCGCCGTGTTCGTGTCGACCGCGCCGTTCGCGCCCATCTTCACGAGCGCGACCGACGCGCCCGCGCCGGCGGCCCAGCCCTCGGAGTTGCGGAATTCGTCGAGCGCCTGCTGCGTCATGAACAGGAACACGATCGCCTTCGACTGCGCGCCGGCCTGCAGGCCGACCGACAGCGACGACGTGTTGTAGTAGCCGACGGTGCTGCCGCCGACGCGCAGCGCGCCGTTGCCGGACTGGCCGCCGACGATGAAGCCGGCCTGCAGCACCTCAGGGAACACCAGCACGCCGCGCGACTTCGCGACGAGTTCGCGCGAGCCCTTGACCGTCGAATACAGGCGCGACAGCGTCGCGTCGACACTCGAATCGATCGCCTGACGCTTCGACGCGTTGGTCGCGGCGTTGTCGGGTTTGTCGGGGGTAGTGGTGCAGCCGGTGAGCGCGAGGCTACCGACGACGAGCGCAGCGGCCAGTTTCAGCGCGAGAGTCCGTTTTTGCATCGTTCTTCTCCATCGGATGATGTTCGGAGTGAGTCTCGCTCAGAGAGCGGCCCACGTCGGCAGTTATATCACAGCGACATGCAGCGGCTTTTCGTTCGGACGTGAAAAAGCGTCAAATCGGGTGCCGATGTCGCGGCGTGCCAACGCGGCACCGATGTCGCGTGCGGCGTCGGGGCGCGGCTGGGGAAAAGGGCGGGGCGTCAGCGCGCAACGGGCGGAACCGGCGGCTCCATCGGTGGCTTGACGGGCGGCTTGATCGGCGGCCGCCGCAGCGCGCGGCGGATCAGCGCGATCACGACGCCGCAGCCGAACAGGAACACGGCCGGCACGACCCAGTAGCCGACGAACGCATGCCACAGATAGCTTGCGAGCGTATTGCGGCGCACCACGTATTCGTCGCGCGCGGCCTGCTGGCGCGGCGCGTTGGCGGCCAGCACCTCGGCCGGGCAGCCGGCTGCACGCGCTTCATCGGCGTCGCCGTGGCACTTCGCGGCCGCGCCGGCGGCCTGCTGCGCATCGGTCAGTTGCCAGGTGGTCAGCGCAAGCTGCAGATCGGCCTTGTTGTAGGCCATCTCCTCGCGAATCTCGCGCACCGCGACGATCGCGACGGGCACGGCCCAGAATGCGACCACGATCACCCAGCGGCGGAACCAGCGGTGTTGTCTCCATGCCATCCATGCCTCCGTTTGACGCGGCATGCGCGTCCGTGTCGAGGGCGGCCCGATGGCGCTTCTTGTACTTGGATGGGCCGCGTTGCAGCCATCATAGAAGAAAACGCGGCGAATTGCCGCACCGCGTGCGCGCGCGGGCGGCCGCGCCGGGCGGCGCGCGCGGCGCCGGCGTCGATGCGCGTACAACGAAAGCAAAAATGCCGCGCCCGCCGAAGCGGAGCGCGGCATTCGCGGCCGGTGTGCCGGAATCAGGCGGCCGGCTGGCTGCTCAGGCAGCTCTTCATGAACGCCTTGCGGTCGTCGCCTTTCTTGTCGGCGGCTTGCGTGTTGCAGGCCTTCATCTTTTCCTGCTGCGTCATCTTCTTGGCAGGCTTCGCCGATAGGCAGTCCTTCATGAACGCCTTGCGTTCGTCGCCCGTCTTGCCGGCGGCCTGGGTGTTGCAGGCCTTCATCTTGTCCTGCTGGCTGTTCGCCGCGAACGCGGGGGAAGCCAGCATGCCGCCGAGAAGCACTGCGGCCACGAGCGATTGGATTTTCATTTTGACACTCCCATGGGGTGAATTGCGTTTTATCGACGCCGTCACGAAGCCGATGCGGCACGATACGGAGTAGGGTCGCATCGCGCCGCGTTCCGATTATGGCAAACCAATGTGAAAACACCAAAACGGCACTTCCTATAACGCCGTCGCGCCACCGTGCGTTGACGTCGCACACGCGCCGGCGATCGGGATAAACCATGAGCGGCGCGCGTCGCGCGCGTTTGTTCGCACCGAATCGCTCGAATCCGGGCCGCGAGCCATTACAATCGCGGCCATGAATACGCTGACTCCCGCTTCTTCTTCCTCCGCGGCGCACCTGCCGCGCATTGCCGTCCTCGCGACCGGCGGCACGATCGCCGGCGCCGCGCCCGACGCGACGAGCACGGCCGGCTATCAGGCCGGCGCGCTCGGCGTCAATTTCCTGCTCGACGCGGTACCGGCGCTCGCGTCGGTCGCGCGCATTCATGCCGAGCAGGTCGCCAGCATCGACAGCAAGGATCTCGCACTGCCGCTCTGGAACACGCTCGCCGCGCGGATCGACGCACTGATGGCCGATCCGGCCGTCGACGGCATCGTCATCACGCATGGCACCGACACGCTCGAGGAAACCGCCTATGCGCTGCATCTGGTCGTGACCGGCGACAAGCCGGTCGTGCTGACTGCCGCGATGCGGCCGGCCACCGCGCTGTCGTCGGACGGGCCGCTGAACCTGCTGAACGCGGTGACGCTCGCCGGACATCCGGCCGCGCGCGGGCAGGGCGTGCTCGTCGCGTTCAACAACCGGATCCATGCGGCGCGCGACGTCGTGAAGACGAGCACCTATGCGGTCGACGCCTTCCACTCGCCGGAGCTCGGCGCGCTCGGCTGGGTGCAGGACGGCCGCGTCGAATTCGCGCGCCGCGTCACGCGTGCGCGCGATGCGCAACTGACGATTCCCGAGACGTGGCCGCCGGTCGACGTGGTCGCGAGCTATGCGGGCGTCACGCGCACGGCCGTCGATGCGCTCGTCGCGGCCGGCGTGCGCGGCCTCGTCGTCGCGGGCACGGGCAACGGCTCGATCCATGCGACGCTGCAGACGGCGCTGGCCGACGCGGTGAACGCCGGGGTTGCGGTGGTGCGCGCGTCGCGCGTCGGTTCCGGGCACGTGATGCGCAACGGCGCCGCGAACGACGATGCGTTCGGCTTCGTCAGCGCCGGCTCGCTGAGCCCGTTCAAGGCGCGCGTGCTGCTGATGCTCGCGCTGGCGAACGGCATTCGCGAGCGCGACGCGTTGCAGCGGCTGTTCGATCGCTGCTGACCCACACGCGGCCGCGTGCCGGCCGAATCGATGCCGTAAACGACAAAGGCAGGCCGAACGGCCTGCCTTTTCTCATGTCGACGCGTGCAAACGCTCAGGCTTGCGGCGGAATCACGAGCTTCTGGCCCGGATAGATGCGATCGGGGCTCGACAGCATCGGCTTGTTCGCCTCGAAGATCACCGGGTACTTGTTCGCGTCGCCGTACACTTCCTTCGCGATCGCGGACAGCGTGTCGCCCGGCTTCACGTCGTGGTACCGGACTTCCGGATCGTCGGGCTGCAGGCCGTCGTCGTTGACGCCCGCGACGCCTTGCACGTTGCCGGCCGCGACCTTGACCTTCGCCTTCGTGTCGAGATCGGGCACGCTGCCCGACAGCGACACGGTGCGCGACGCGCCGTCGAACGCGACGGTCAGGTTCGACGTGTCGAGGCCCTGCGTGTTGATGTAGTTCTTGATTGCATCGGCCGCGGTCTGGTTCGCGGCATTCGGATTTTCCGCCGCTTGCGCGTCGGCATGACCCAGCAGTTTTTCACCCGCCTCTTTGATAAACGAAAGAAGACCCATCGTTGCACTCCTTAGGTGGTTGAAACGAAAACGCGCCGTGAAGTGGCGAAAAAAACACCGCGCTGGGGGCGGCCACCGAAGGTGAACGCGAGCGCGGCGGTTTTCTCGAAAGGCGTGGCGAAAGTGTAGGCGTTCGTCGCGACGATTGCATGAAAAATCGACGGTACGAACGTAAAGAAATGTAATACGCGAAATCCGACAGGCGGACACCCGACGACGACGTCTGACCGACCAAGGCTTCCCCGGCGTCGCCGGGTGCCGCTGCGGACCCCACCACGCCGCTCTCAGCCCAGAGCGACGTTTTTCGCCCCGCCGCGCACGCATCGACGCGATGCGCGGCGGGGCGCCCCACCGTGATGCGCGCGTGTCGCGCACATCGATGCACCGGCAGCGGCCGGCGCACGTGAATTTCGCGCACCATCCGCCGCGAGCGCGACGGATAGTGCGTCATGGCAGCCGCCCGACGCGGCCCGCGTTCAGCTTGCCGACTTCTCGATCTCGAAGTTCGACATGATCTCGAGCGCACGCACGAGCGCCGAGTGATCCCATGCCTTGCCGCCGTGCGATGCGCACACGCTGAACAGCTGCTGCGCGCTCGCGGTGTGCGGCAGCGCGAGGCCGAGCTTGCGTGCGCCTTCGAGCGCGAGGTTCAGATCCTTCTGGTGCAGCTCGATGCGGAAGCCCGGATCGAACGTGCGCTTGGTCATCCGCGCGCCGTGCACTTCGAGGATGCGCGATGCTGCGAAGCCGCCCATCAGTGCCTGACGCACGCGCTCCGGGTCCGCGCCCGAGCGCGCGGCGAACAGCAGCGCTTCGCCGACGGCCTCGATGTTCAGCGCGACGATGATCTGGTTCGCGACCTTGCAGGTCTGGCCCGCGCCGTTGTCGCCGACGAGCGTGATGTTCTTGCCCATCTTCTCGAACAGCGGCTTGGCGCGCTCGAACGCCTGCTCCGGGCCGCCGACCATGATCGTCAGCGACGCTTCGCGCGCGCCGACTTCACCGCCGGACACCGGCGCGTCGAGGTAGTCGCAGCCGAGCGCATTGATCTGCTTCGCGAATTCCTGCGTGTCGAGCGGCGAGATCGAGCTCATGTCGATCACCAGCTTGCCGGCCGTCAGGCCCTTCGCGACGCCGTCGTCGGCGAACAGCACGTTACGCACGTCGGGCGTATCCGGCACCATCGAGATGATGATGTCCGCGTTCTTCGCGACTTCGCTCGAGTTCGCGACGACCTTCGCGCTCGCGCGCAGATCGTCCGGCACCGGATACGCGCCGTTCACGACGAGCTGATGATCGGCCTTGAGCAGGTTGCGCGCCATGTGCGCGCCCATGATGCCGAGGCCGATGAAACCGATGGTTGCCATGTGAAAGTCTCCTATAGGGGCGAATGACGGAAGGGGCGCTCAGGCGGCGCGGCGCGCGGCGCCCGACGTGCAGCCGGCGACGCTTTGCAGCCAGCCGAGCCCTTCGGTCGTGGTGGTGCGGGGCTTGTATTCGCAACCGACGTAGCCGGTGTAACCGAGCCGGTCGAGCAGCGCGAACAGGAACGCGTAGTTGATCTCGCCGGTGCCCGGCTCGTGGCGGCCCGGGTTGTCCGCGAGCTGCACGTGGCCGATCGACGCGAGGTTGCGTTCGATCGTCGCGGCCAGTTCGCCTTCCATGCGCTGCATGTGATAGATGTCGTACTGCAGGAACAGGTTGTCCGAGCCGACCGCGCGGATCACGTCGAGCCCTTCGGCCGAACGGTTCAGCGCGAAGCCCGGGATGTCGAAGCTGTTGCACGGCTCGACCAGCAGGCGGATGCCTTCGCGCTTGAGCGCATCGGCCGCGAAGCGCAGGTTGTCGACGATCGTCACGAAGGTCTTGTCGCGCGCGGTGCTCGCCGACGGAATGCCGACGAGGCAGTTCAACTGCGGCACCTTCAACGCCTTCGCGTATTCGATCGCGCGGCCGACGCCTTCCTGGAATTCGCCGACGCGATCGGGCAGGCACGCGATCCCGCGCTCGCCCTGATCCCAGTTGCCGGCGGGCAGGTTGTGCAGCACGAGGCGCAGGCGATGCGCGTCGAGCCGTTCGGCGAGTTCCTCCTTCGCATACGGATACGGAAACAGGAACTCGACGGCATCGAAGCCCGCGTCCGCGGCCGCCTTGAAGCGGTCGAGGAACGGCACTTCGTTGAACAGCATGGTCAGGTTTGCAGCAAACTTCGGCATGAGCTAAGCCTCTTCGGTCGGTCAGTCAAAAAAATCCCGCGGATCAGTCGAGCATCGAGATCGCGGTCGGCGCGTGTTCGGCTTTCTCCGCGAGGTCCTCGAATTCGTTGATCGCATCGATCTCGGTGCCCATCGAGATGTTCGTCACGCGCTCGAGGATCACTTCGACGATCACCGGCACGCTGAACTCTTCCGCGAGCGATTGCGCCTGCTTCAGCGCGGGTTCGATTTCTTCCGGCTTGAACACGCGCAACGCCTTGCAGCCGAGGCCTTCGGCCACGGCCACATGGTCGACGCCATAGCCGTTCAGCTCGGGCGCGTTCACGTTGTCGAACGCGAGCTGCACGCAGTAGTCCATGTCGAACGCGCGCTGCGCCTGGCGGATCAGCCCGAGGTACGAGTTGTTCACGACCACGTGCACGTACGGCAGCTTGAACTGCGCGCCGGCCGCCAGCTCCTCGATCATGAACTGGAAGTCGTAGTCGCCGGACAGCGCGACGATCGGGCGTGCCGGATCGGCCGCACGCACGCCGAGCGCGGCGGGAATCGTCCAGCCGAGCGGGCCGGCCTGGCCGCAGTTGATCCAGTTGCGCGCCTTGAACACGTGCAGGAACTGGGCGGCGGCGATCTGCGACAGGCCGATCGTGCTCACGTAGCAGGTATCGCGGCCGAACACCTTGTTCATCTCTTCGTACACGCGCTGCGGCTTGATCGGCACGTTCTCGAAGTGCGTCTTGCGCTGCAGCGTGCGCTTGCGCTGCTGGCACTCGGCCACCCAGGCGCTGCGGTCCTTCAGCTTGCCGGCCGCCTTCCATTCCTGCGCGACCGCGACGAACAGCTCGAGCGCCGCCTTCGCGTCCGACACGATCCCGAGATCGGGGCCGAACACGCGGCCGATCTGCGTCGGTTCGATGTCGACGTGCACGAACTTGCGGCCCTTCGTGTAGACGTCGATGCTGCCGGTGTGGCGGTTCGCCCAGCGGTTGCCGATGCCGAGCACGAAGTCGGACGCGAGCATCGTCGCGTTGCCGTAGCGGTGCGACGTCTGCAGGCCGACTATGCCGGCCATCAGCGGGTGATCGTCGGGAATCGCGCCCCACGACATCAGCGTCGGAATCACCGGCACGCCGACGGTTTCCGCGAACTGCACGAGCAGGTCTTCGGCCGCCGCGTTGAGCACGCCGCCGCCCGACACGATCAGCGGCTTGTCCGCGTCGTTGAGCATCGCGAGCGCCTTCTCGATCTGCGCGCGGGTCGCCGCGGGCTTGTAGACCGGCAGCGGTTCGTACGTGTCGATGTCGAATTCGATTTCCGCGAGCTGCACGTCGATCGGCAGGTCGATCAGCACCGGGCCCGGACGGCCCGAGCGCATCAGGTGGAACGCCTGCTGGAACACGCGCGGCACGAGTGCCGGCTCGCGCACGGTGACGGCCCACTTCGTCACGGGCTTGGCGATCGATTCGATGTCGACGGCCTGGAAGTCTTCCTTGTAGAGCCGCGCGCGCGGCGCCTGGCCCGTGATCGCGAGAATCGGAATCGAGTCGGCCGAGGCGGAGTAGAGGCCCGTGATCATGTCGGTGCCGGCCGGGCCCGACGTGCCGATGCACACGCCGATGTTGCCCGGTGCCGCGCGCGTGAAGCCTTCGGCCATGTGCGACGCGCCTTCGACGTGGCGCGCCAGCACGTGGCTGATGCCGCCCGACTTGCGCATCGCCGAGTAGAACGGGTTGATCGCGGCGCCGGGCACGCCGAACGCGGTCTGGATGCCTTCCTTCTCGAGCACGAGCACGGCGGCGTCGACAGCTCTCATTTTGGCCATGAATGTCTCCTTGAACCTGAAATGGGGTGGATCTCGGTAATCGGTCTGTTGGGGACACTTTAGGGATGCAGGAAAGGTTTGATAAGATCAGCCGAAGTCGCTTATTTCGAAACTAAAAGTATGGAATGACGGCCGGACGGGCATTCCGCCGGCGTCGGAACGGAGACGGGAGATGGATCGCTTCAAGCAGATCGAGACGTTCGTGCGCGTCGCGGACGCCGGCAGCCTCGCGGCGGCGGCGCTCGAGGAGGGTGTGTCGCCGGTCGTGCTCGGCCGGCGCATCGACGCACTCGAGAAGCGGCTCGGCGTCAAGCTGATGTACCGGTCGACGCGGCGGCTCGTCGTCAGCGAGGAGGGCGCCGCGTTCCTCGAGCGTTGCCGCGGGCTGCTGTCCGAATGGGATCAGGCCGAGAACGAGCTGGCCGCCGGGCGGCGCGCGGTCAGCGGTCACCTGATCGTATCGGCGCCGGCCGCGTTCGGCCGCAAGCACGTCGCGCCGCACGCGCCGGGCTTTCTCGCCGACAAGCCCGAGATGCAGCTGTCGTTCAACCTGACCGATCGCGTGGTCGATCTCGTGCGCGAAGGCTACGACCTGTCGATCCGGATCGGCGGGGCAGTGGATCCGAACTTCGTCGCGGTGAAGCTCGCATCGAACCGGCGCGTCGTGTGCGGCACGCCCGACTATTTCCGCCGGCACGGCCGGCCGAAGTCGCTCGACGATCTGCTCAAGCACAACTGCCTCGCGTTCAACCTGCAGGGCGGGCAGAACCGCGGCTGGTACTTTCAGCGTCACGGCAAGATCGTCACGATGCGCGTGACCGGCAACCTCGACTGCAACGACGGCGAGCTGCTGCACCGCTGGGTTGCCGAGGGGCTCGGGCTCGGCTGGCGCTCGACATGGGAAATCGCCGCGCAACTCGAGACGGGCGAGCTCGAAACGGTGCTCGACGAGTATGCGCTGCCCGACTACGACATCCTCGCCGTCTATCCGCAGCAGCGCTACGTGCCGGCGCGCGTGCGCTACTTCATCGACTACTTGCGCGATGCGTACGCGCGGCCGGGGTACTGGAGCACGTCGCCGTAACGGCCGGGCGCGCCGGTCGTGGTTTTTTTCGTTTCGGGCCCGTGCGGCGGGAATAAACTCGACGCAACGCCGGTAAGGTGGTCGAGCGTGCGGCGGCGGACGGCTGGCTTTGGGCTTCGGGACTCCGGTTTCGGGGACTCGGGTCTGGGCTCGGGTTTGGCCTCGGGCCTCGGGCGGCCGGCATCGCGTGCGCGGCGGGCGCGGCTTCGGCCGCCGGGATCAGGGAGGCCATGTGAGGCAAGCCGGACGGCCGGTCGATGGGCAGACAGCAGGCGATGCGGCGGCGCGCGGCGAGCGGTTTCGCGCGCTTGTGCTGCCGCACCTCGATGCCGCGTACAACCTTGCGCGCTGGCTGAGCGGCAGCGCGAGCGACGCGGACGACGTCGTGCAGGAGGCGTGCATGCGTGCGCTGCGCTTCGTCGATTCGTGCCGCGGCGACAACGCGCGGCCGTGGCTGCTGACGATCGTGCGGCACACGTGGTACAGCGAATGGCGGCGGCGCACGCACGCGCACGAAGTCGCCGCGCCCGACACGCTGAAGGACGCCGACGTGCCCGACGACTGGCAGCCGGCGACGGCCGATCCGCTCGCGCAGTTGCTGCGCGGCGAAAACGTCCGGCTCGTCAACGCGGCGCTCGCGAAGCTGCCTGCCGAGTACCGCGAGGTCCTCGTGCTGCGCGAGATGGAGGATCTCAGCTATCGCGAAATCGCGGCGATCGCGGACGTGCCGATCGGCACCGTGATGTCGCGGCTCGCGCGCGGCCGTCGGCGGCTCGCCGCACTGCTCGGCGAGGAAGCCGTGCCGGCGCGCGGCGAGCGGGCGGCGGGCACGCCGGCCGGCGGATCGGCATCGGAGGCTATCGATGGACTGTAACGAAGCGCGCGCGCTGCTGGATGCGGACGTCGACCGCGAGCTGTCGCCGCCGGACGCGCTGCGGGTCCAGCAGCACGTCGACGAATGCGAGCTGTGCCGGCGAGAGCGCGAGCGGATCGTCGCGCTATCGCATGCCGTGCGGGCAGCCGACTATCATCGCGCGCCGGACGCACTGCGCGCGCGGATCGCGGCGCTGCAGCCGGAGACGGCGACTGCGCCGATGGGCGAGCGAACGGGGGCGGAACGGGCGCGCGACGGCGAATTTCAGGCGCCGCCCCAGCCGCAGCCGCGCGGCCGCCGGCCGTTTTCATGGCGCGGCGGTCGCGGTGCGTCCGCGCGCCCGGCTGCCGCGGCATCCGGCACGCGCGCGCCGGCGCTGCCGGGGCTCGGCTGGGGCGTTGCGCTCGTCGTCGCGCTGGCGGCAGCGGGCGGCATCGCGATGTCCGCGCATCGCGCAGCGACCGACCGCACGGTCGACGAACTGGTCGCGAGCCACGTGCGCGCGGGGTTGTCGGCGCGCGATATCGACGTGATCTCGACCGATCGGCACACGGTCAAGCCGTGGTTCAACGGGCGGCTCGACTACGCGCCGCCGGTCGAGGATCTCGGCGCGAACGGCTTCGTGCTCGTCGGCGGTCGGCTCGACTATGTCGACCGACGCCGCGTCGCGGTGCTCGTGTACCGCTACCGGCAGCACGTGATCGACGTCTACGTGTCGCCGGCGGGCGACGGACGCGCCGCGCCGTACGCGACCGTGTCGCAGGGCTACGCGGTCGATCGCTGGACGGCGGCCGGCATGACCTGGTGGGCCGTGACGGACGCGGAGCCGTCGGCGCTCGCGGCGTTCCGCGCGGCGCTATCGGCGCGCATCGGCGCGGCCGGCGGCGAACAATGACGCCGGTTGGCGAGGCGGCGGGGCGGTGAACGCCGGGCATCCGACCGTCCCGGCTGCGCTGCAGCTCGGCACCGACGCACGCCGCGCTCCGTCCCGATATTCCAGAACGCACGCGCGCCGCGAGCGCCGCGCGGCACGGCAGCCGCTCAAGTGATTGAAAACACGGCCGAATCGGCCGGCAAATCGTCGATCGGCATTGCACGCGGCGCGTATCCGGGTTAGAATCTTCGGCTTCTCACTTGCCACACCGGTTCAGACGCCCGGGTGGCTTCTATCCACAAGGAGTGTGTAATGCGTCATTACGAAATCGTCTTCATCGTGCACCCCGATCAGAGCGAGCAAGTGCCCGCGATGATCGAGCGTTACAAGACCACGATCACCTCGCACGGCGGCCAGATCCACCGTGTCGAAGACTGGGGCCGTCGCCAGCTGGCCTACATGATCGAGAAACTCGCGAAGGCTCACTACGTCTGCATGAACATCGAGTGCGACCAGACGACGCTCGACGAACTCGAACACGCGTTCAAGTTCAACGACGCCGTGCTGCGTCACCTCATCGTCAAGATGAAGAAGGCCGAAACCGGCCCGTCGCCGATGATGAAGGAAGTTCAGCGCGAAGAAGCCAAGAAGGCGGCTGCCGCTCAGCCGACCGAAGCGCAGGCTTAAGCTCGTCTCGATTAAGCCACCAAGGAGCACGCCACTCACGTGAACAGGTTGCAATTGACGGCAAGCGTCGTCGAGCGCGCAGCGGTGCGATACACGCCCGCCGGCGTTCCGATCGCGAGCGCGACGTTGCAGCACCGCACGGAAGTCGTCGAAGCAGGCATTCCCCGTCAGGTCGAAATGACGATCGAGGCGGTGGCGGCCGGCGACGCGAGCGGCAGGCTGGAGCAATGTGAACTCGGCGTCGAGACGCTGTTCACGGGCTTCCTGGCAAAGAAAAGCCGCAACGCGCGAACCTTGGTGTTTCACATCACAGCATTGCAGGACATTGGAAAGGACTGAACATGGCCCGCCCCACTGGTAAGAAATTCGACAAGCGTCGTCAGCAACAAAACCCGCTCTTCAAGCGCAAGAAGTTCTGCCGCTTCACGGCAGCCGGCGTCGAGCAGATCGACTACAAGGACACGGAAACGCTGAAGGACTTCATCGGCGAAAACGGCAAGATCACGCCGGCGCGTCTGACGGGTACGAAGGCGCACTATCAGCGTCAGCTGGACACGGCAATCAAGCGCGCACGCTTCCTCGCGCTGCTGCCGTACACCGATCAGCACAAGGCGTAATCAGGCGACGCAATAAGGAGAATTCGAATGCAAATCATTCTGTTGGAAAAAGTCGCCAATCTGGGCAACCTCGGCGATATCGTCAAGGTCAAGGACGGTTACGCTCGCAACTTTCTGATCCCGAACCGCAAGGCTCGCCGTGCGACGAAGGAAGCGATCGCCGAATTCGAAGTGCGCCGTGCAGAGCTCGAGAAGATCGCCGCTGAAAAGCTGGCGGCTTCGCAGGCTGTCGGCGAGAAGCTGAACGGCCAGTCGTTCGAAATCACGCAGAAGTCGGGCGTGGACGGCCGTCTGTTCGGCTCGGTCACGAACGCGGACGTCGCGGAACTGCTGAAGAAGGCCGGCTTCGACGTCGAGAAGTCGCAGGTTCGCATGCCGGAAGGCCCGCTGAAGATGATCGGCGAGCACGGCGTTCAGGTCGCGCTGCATACGGACGTCGTCGTCGACGTCACGATCAACGTGATCGGCGACCACGCGTAAGCGTACGCAACACTTGCCGGGCGGCACACGCCGCCCGGACAGGGGCAGGCGCCCGGGCAACCGGGGCCTGCCTTTTTTGTTGGCCGATCGCCGGCGACGAACTGGCGTCGCGGCCCGCAATTCGCGATAATCCCAACCCATGAACGCGCCGCAAGATCCACAAATCGAATCGCTGAAAGTCCCGCCGCACTCGGTCGAAGCCGAGCAGTCGGTGCTGGGCGGCCTGTTGCTCGACAACGCGGCATGGGACCGGATTGCCGATTTCCTGTCGCAGAGCGACTTCTATCGTTACGACCACCGGATCATCTTCGAGCATATCGGCCGGCTGATCGCCGCCACGCGTCCGGCCGACGTCGTGACGGTGTTCGAAGCGCTGACGACGTCCGGCAAGGCCGACGAAGTCGGCGGCCTCGCCTATCTGAACGCGCTCGCGCAGAACACGCCGAGTGCGGCGAACATCCGCCGCTATGCGGAGATCGTGCGCGACCGTGCGGTGCTGCGCCGGCTCGTGTCGGTCGCCGACGAAATCTCGGCCGATGCGTTCAATCCGCAGGGCAAGGAAGTCCGCCAGCTGCTCGACGAAGCCGAAGCGAAGGTATTCTCGATCGCCGAAGAGGGCGCACGCGGCAATCAGGGCTTTCTCGAGATCGGTCCGCTGCTCACGCAGGTCGTCGAGCGGATCGACACGCTCTATCACACCGCGAACCCGAGCGACGTCACCGGCACGCCGACGGGCTTCGTCGATCTCGACCGGATGACGTCGGGCATGCACGGCGGCGAGCTGATCATCGTCGCCGGGCGGCCGTCGATGGGCAAGACCGCGTTCTCGATGAACATCGGCGAATACGTTGCGGTCGAGTACGGGCTGCCGGTCGCGGTGTTCTCGATGGAAATGCCGGGCACGCAGCTCGTGATGCGGATGCTCGGCTCGATCGGCCGGCTCGATCAGCACCGCATGCGTACGGGCCGCCTCACCGACGAGGATTGGCCGAAGCTGACGCACGCGGTGCAGAAGATGAGCGAAGCGCAGCTGTTCATCGACGAGACGGGTGGCCTGAACCCGATGGAACTGCGTTCGCGCGCGCGGCGTCTCGCGCGGCAGTGCGGCAAGCTCGGGCTGATCATCGTCGACTATCTGCAGCTGATGTCGGGCTCGTCGCAGGGCGAAAACCGCGCCACCGAAATCTCGGAAATCTCGCGCTCGCTGAAGAGTCTCGCGAAGGAACTCGACGTGCCGGTGATCGCGCTGTCGCAGCTGAACCGCGGCCTCGAACAGCGTCCGAACAAGCGCCCGGTGATGTCCGACCTGCGCGAATCGGGCGCTATCGAACAGGACGCGGACGTGATCCTGTTCATTTATCGCGACGAAGTCTACAATCCGGACAGCCCGGACAAGGGGACGGCCGAGATCATCATCGGCAAGCAGCGTAACGGCCCGATCGGTCCCGTTCGGCTCACGTTCCTGGGCCAATACACGAAGTTCGACAACTTTGCAGGGGCGCAGAACTTCTACGGCGAGTAACGCCGGATGTAAACCCCTATTTAGCCAAACGTTGTATCCCGTCCGGCGCGCGCGCATGCGCGCGTCGCGCCGTCAGCGGAAACGGTACAATGTCGCCCGTTTTCGTGACAGTCGTTTGACAATCTCTCAGGAATCCCATGTTCGGTCGATTCATGCCCACCGAGGGCAAGTTCTTTGAACTCTTCAATGCGCACGCGAAGCACATCGTTTCCGGTGGCCGCGAGCTCGAACTGCTGATCGACAATCTCGCCGACGCCGAGATTCACAAGCAAAACGTGCAGACGGCGGAGAAAGCCGCCGACAAGCTGACGCACGAAGCGATCGATCTGCTGCACAAGACCTTCATCACGCCGCTCGATCGCGACGAGATCCACAAGCTGATCACGACGATGGACGACATCCTCGACCTGATGGAAGACGTCGCGACGGCCGTGTCGCTGTACGACGTGCAGTCCGTCACGTCGGAAGCGAGCCAGCTCGCGCACATCGTCACGCAGTCGGCGCAGCACGTTCAGCAGGCCGTCGCGCTGCTGTCCGACATGAAGCAGTCCGCGCAGATCCTCAAGCAGTGCGAGGAAATCGACCGCTGGGAGTCCGAGGCCGACCGCGTGCTGCGTGCGGCGATGTCGAAGCTGTTCCGCGAGGAAGACGACGTGAAGACGCTCATCAAGCTGAAGGCGATCTACGAACTGCTCGAGGAGATCACCGACAAGTGCGAGGACGTCGCGAACATCATCGAAGGCATCGTGCTGGAAAACGCCTGAGCGGATCACGATGCATTCGATACAACTCGCCCTATGGATGGTCGCGACGCTGGTGCTCGTCGCGCTCGTATTCGACTTCATGAACGGCTTCCACGACGCGGCGAACTCGATCGCCACCGTCGTGTCGACCGGGGTGCTGAAGCCGCAGCAGGCCGTCGTGTTCGCGGCGGCCTTCAACGTGATCGCGTATTTCATCTTCCACCTGAAAGTCGCGCAGACCGTCGGCAAAGGCACGATCGATCCGGAGATCGTCGATCACTACGTCGTGTTCGGCGCGCTGGTCGGTGCGATCGGCTGGAACGTGATCACGTGGTACTACGGGATTCCGTCGAGCTCGTCGCACGCGCTGATCGGCGGGCTGGTCGGCTCCGCGCTCGCGAAATCGGGATGGAGCGCACTGAATGTCGACGGGCTGATGAAGACCGTCGCGTTCATCTTCATTTCGCCGCTGCTCGGCTTCATTCTCGGCTCGCTGTTCATGCTCGGCGTGTCGTGGCTGTATTTCCGTACCGCACCGAGCAAGGTCGACCGGCGCTTCCGCCGGCTGCAGCTGCTGTCGGCCGGGCTCTATAGCCTCGGCCACGGCGGCAACGACGCGCAGAAGACGATCGGCATCATCTGGATGCTGCTGATCGCGTCCGGCTACGCGTCGGCGACGTCCGATGCGCCGCCTGCCTGGGTGATCGGCGCCTGCTATCTGTCGATGGGCCTCGGCACGCTGTTCGGCGGCTGGCGCATCGTGCGCACGATGGGCCAGAAGATCACGAAGCTGAAGCCGGTCGGCGGCTTCTGTGCGGAGAGCGGCGGTGCGATCACGCTGTTCGTCGCGTCGTTCCTCGGCATTCCGGTGTCGACGACGCACACGATCACCGGCGCGATCGTCGGTGTCGGCGCGACGCAGAAGCTGTCGGCCGTGCGCTGGGGTGTCGCCGGCAACATCGTGTGGGCCTGGGTGCTGACGATTCCCGCATCCGCGCTGATCGCCGCCGGCGGCTGGTGGCTCGGGCACCGGATCTTCTGATTCCGGCGCGCGATCCGGTCGCCGCTTCGAGAAAAGGGCGCCGCATGCCGAACAGGCTGCGGCGCTTTTTTTTTGCGTGCGGCAGCGCGTGTCTGCGAAGCATAGCGGTCCGTGGTCGTAGACGATGAATCGGCAGGGAAGCCGGTCACCGATGCGATCGGGAAGCAGGTGAAACGATGGCGGCTTAAGCCGCTCAATGCGGACAGCGCGCCACGATGGTGTGGGGATCCCTCGACGTACGTGAACCCAGCGTGCCGGCCCGAGGGCGTCAGTAGCTGCCGTTCGCGAAGCGGGCGATCGGGTCGTCGGCCGTGCCGGTGCGGGCGCCGACCGGCGCGGACTGCGTCGACGCGCGCAGCACCTGAACCGCGGCCGGCTCGCTGTTGCGCGACGGCGCGGCGGCGGCCGGCGGTTCGGCATCGAATGCGGCGGCTTCTGCGGCGGTCAGCGCCGTCGTCGGAATCGGCGTGCCGACTTCCGGTGTGCCGGCCGGCATCGGGTTCGACGTCGCGGCGATCGCATCGCTGCCTGCGGACGCCGCCTGTTGCCGGGCCGCGGACAAGCGGGCCGGCGGCGGCTCGTACGGATCCGCAGGCGCGGCCGCCGCAGTCGATACAGTCGATACCGTCGAGACGGGCGCGGCTGCCGCGGCGACGGCCGCGGACGGTGCCGCCGATACGCGTGCTGTTTGCGTCGCCGCATAAGCCGGCGGCTGCGATGCCGCAGCCGTCACGACGGGTGCGGGGGCGGCCGGCGTCGGCGCCGATACAGCGGCCGCCGGCGTGCGCGACTCGTCGCGCCGCGCTTCGTACGTCGGCGCATCGAACGGCGTCGGCTTCGCGCGCGGGGGCGCGACGCGGCGAATGCCGTCGAAGCGCTTCGCCCAATACGGATTGGTCAGGTAATCGAGCCGCACGGTGCCGCCCGTCGACGGCGCATTCACGAAGCGCAGCTTGCCGACATAGATGCCGACATGCGAATGCGGGCGGCCGGTCGTGTTGAAGAAGATCAGGTCGCCGGGCGCGATCTGGTCGGGTTCGATCGACACGCCGCGGCTGCTCATGTCGGCCGTCGTGCGCGGCAGGTTCACGTCGGCCGCGCGGTCCATCACGTAGCGCACGAGCCCGCTGCAGTCGAAGCCGCTCGCGGGCGTGTTGCCGCCCCAGCGATACGGTACGCCGACGAGGCTCATCGCCTGGATCGAGATTTCTTCCTGGCCGACGCTGTGATCGACGAATTTCGGGAAGTTGGCGGGCGGCGGGAACGCGCGCGGCGTCTTGATCGTCATGCCGGACGAGCGCGATGCCGTCTGCGGCGGCACGCCGGAGCAGGCCGCAAGCAGCGAAACGACGGCGACGGGAACCCAGATTCGAAGCATGAAAGACGCAACGGGCGCGGCGCGCCCTGATTCGTATGACAACGGATAGGCCCGATGGTAGACGCTCCGACGGGGCTTGCGCAACCATTCCTGAGAATTTACTTGAAGTTTCGCACGTAAATCGTCGTCGTTTTCGTAACGGCGCGTTATCGACGAATCCGACCCTCGAAACAAAACGGCGCTCCGGAAGCGGAGCGCCGTCAGGCGTCGGAAACCGGCCGAGCGGCCGGCGCCGTGCGTCAGAGGATGTCGGACGCGTAGTCGGCGAGGCGTGAGCGTTCGCCGCGCGCGAGCGTCACGTGGCCGCTGTGGCCCCAGCCCTTGAAGCGATCGACGACGTAGGTGAGGCCTGAGCTGCCTTCGGTCAGATAAGGCGTGTCGATCTGCGCGATGTTGCCGAGGCACACGATCTTCGTGCCGGGGCCCGCGCGCGTGACGAGCGTCTTCATCTGTTTCGGTGTCAGGTTCTGCGCTTCGTCGATGATCAGATACTTGTCGACGAACGTGCGGCCGCGCATGAAGTTCATGCTCTTGACCTTCAGGCGCGAGCGGATCAGCTCCTGCGTCGCGGCGCGACCCCATTCGCCGGCTGCGTCGTCGGTCTTCTGCAGCACTTCGAGGTTGTCGTCGAAGGCGCCCATCCACGGCTGCATCTTCTCTTCCTCGGTGCCCGGCAGAAAGCCGATGTCCTCGCCGACCGGCACGGTCGCGCGCGTGACGATGATCTCGTTGTAGCGCTTGTCGTCGAGCACCTGCGCGAGGCCGGCCGCGAGCGCGACGAGCGTCTTGCCGGTGCCGGCCTGGCCGAGCAGCGTGACGAAGTCGATGTCGGGGTTCATCAGCAGGTTCAGCGCGAAGTTCTGCTCGCGGTTGCGCGCCGTGATGCCCCACACGTTGTTCTTGTGGTGGCTGTAGTCGCGCAGCGTCTGCAGCAGCGCCGTCTTGCCGTTCAGCTCGCGCACGATCGCATGGAACGTCGGCTCGCCGTTCTGCGGCTCGAGATAGACGAACTCGTTGACGAGCATCGACGCGACGAGCGGGCCCGTCACGCGGTAGTACGTGGTGCCCGTCTTCGTGTCCTGCCAGCTCTCCATGCCTTTCGCATGGCGGGTCCAGAAGTCCTGCGGCAGTTCGCGTACGCCGGTGTAGAGGAGATCCTTGTCCTCGAGCACCTGGTCGTTGAAGTAGTCTTCCGCGGGCAGGCCGAGCGCATGCGCCTTGATCCGCATGTTGATGTCTTTCGACACCAGCACGACCTGACGATCGGGCCGGTCGCGCTGCAGCGCGCGCACGACGCCGAGGATCTGGTTGTCGGCCTTGCCTTCCGGCAGTCCCTCGACGGGCGCGATATCGGCGAGCTTGGTCTGGAAGTACAGGCGGCCAAGCGCATCGCGATTGCCGAGGCGCGACAGCGGAATGCCGGCCGAGATCGGCCCGGCGTCGGCGACGAGCGCATCGAGCGTGCGGCTCACCTGACGCGCGTTGCGCGCGACTTCGGACATTCCTTTCTTGTGGTTGTCGAGTTCCTCGAGCGTCATCATCGGCAGATAGACGTCGTGTTCCTCGAACCGGAACAGGCTGCTCGGATCGTGCATCAGCACGTTCGTGTCGAGGACGAACAGCTTCTGCAGTTCGGCTTCGGCGGTCTTGCGCCCGCGCGCCTTGGTCGTCGCGCCCGTGTCGCGCGCCGGTGCGGCAGCGGGTTTGGCGGCGGCGGGCCGCTCGTCGCGTGCGACGACCGGTGCCGCCGGTTCCGCGGCGGCCGGCATCGGCTGCAGCAGCGCGGCGGTCTGGCGCGTCTTGCGCGTGCGCGCGGTCGCGCTCGCGGCTTCCTGCGCCGACGCGACGGCTCGCAGCGGCGCGGCGGCGTTCGCGGCTTCGGTCATCGGCTGGGCCACGCTGGCCGCGCCGTAGTCTGCGGATGTGGATGCGTCCCCTTCGGCGGTTTTCTTCGCGGCTTTCGCGGGCCGCGCTTTCGCCTTGTATTCATCGGGCGGCAGCAGGCTGCCGAGCTTGCTGGGGGCAGTAGGCAAAGGCATGGTGTCCCTCGGGAGGAATCGTGTCGCATGACGTGCGCCGCTGATCGCATCCTGCGTGATGACGCATGCAGTTTGCGCGCGGTGGCGCACAGGAATTTCGTCTAGCCGGTTCGCCTAAGTGTCGATCAACTCCTTGACGGGGTAGGGGCCGGACCGAGTGCCGGCGCGCAGTCCATAAAAAAAGCCGCTGCCCCGTGGACAGGGACATGCGGCTCGGCTGATACCGTCGTGATGCGCGTCAGATGCCGGAAAGCACCGGCGCAGCTACGAGAAATATGGGGCGAACTGGCATTCATTGCGGCCCAATATAACGCGCCTCAAAGCGCTTGTACAGCACTTAGCACGTCGTCCACGTGACCGGGTACCTTGATGCCGCGCCATGCCTGACGAAGCACGCCGTCGGCGTCGATCAGGAACGTCGAGCGCTCGATGCCGCGCACTTCCTTGCCATACATTTTCTTCATCTTGATGACATCGAACAGCGTGCACAGCGCTTCGTCGGCATCGGAAATCAGCGGGAACGGCAGTTCGAGCTTCGCCTTGAAATTGTCGTGCGAGCGCAGGCTGTCGCGCGACACGCCGACGATTTCCGCGCCGGCCTTCTTGAACTTCGGATAGAGATCGCGAAACTGCAACCCTTCGGTCGTGCAGCCCGGCGTATTGTCCTTCGGATAGAAATACAGCACGAGCTTCTTGCCCCGCAGGTCGGACAGCGAAATATCGCCGCCCGTGGCCGGCGCGGTGAAATCGGGAACTTGACGGTCTACTTCGACGGACACGTGTTTCTCCTGTTGTTATGGAAAGGCGCCGCCGCGGCGGCGCGATTCGGAGCGCGCCGCGCACCGCACGCAGCGCGGGCTCGCGTGCGAACTCAGTCGGGCTGGACGATCAGTTCGCCGGAGCGGCCGGGGATTTCGCCCCACGCGACAGGGTACGATGGCAGCGAATCGCGGTCCAGCGTCGCGTGGTAGTCGCCCATCGTCGCGAACGTATGACCCTGCGCGCGCCAGCCGGCGAGCAGCTGTTCGAACACGGGCGCGAGCTTCTGGCCTTCGAGCTCCGCGTGCAGCGTGAACACCTGGTCGTGCGGATTGGTTTCGGTGAACTGCAGAATGTGCGCCGCGACGTTGTGCGTGTCGACGCCGTCGACGCCGAGCACTTCATCGAGCGTCGGCAGCGTGGTCGGCATCTGCACGTGCGACAGCGTGCGGCCGCGGACGACCGGCAGATACGGCGAGTGGCCGCGCCCGTCGGACGCATAACGCATGCCCCATGCGTCGATCTGCTCGAACGCCGCATCGTTCATCTGCCAGCCGGCCGCGCCGTGCGTGACGGGCGGCGCGCCGAAGATCTCGGCGAAGCGCGCGTGACTCTTCTGCATCTCGCGTACCGTCCAGTCGCGGTCGCGCATGCGGACGTTGTCCTGCCAGTACACGTGGTCCCACGTATGGATGCCGCATTCGAAGCCGGCCTCGTGGATCGCGCGCATGTCGGCGATCGCGCGGCGGCCGATGTCGGGGCCGGGCAGCAGCACGCCGTACATCAGCTGCTTCACGCCGTAGTGCTCGACCACCGACGTGCGCGACACCTTCTTCAGGAAGCCGGGCCGAAACACGCGGCGCAGCGCCCAGCCCGTGTGATCGGGGCCGAGGCTGAACAGGAAGGTCGCGCGCGCGTTGAAGCGGTCGAAGATGCGTGCGAGATTCGGCACGCCTTCGCGCGTGCCGCGCAGCGTGTCGACGTCGATCTTGAGAACGATGCGAGCCAAGCGAGCGTCCCGTCAGCCTTGTTGCTCGACGAGTGCGCGCGCGTCGGCGACATGGCCGCGATACGCTTCGAAGATCTTGCGCAGCGCGTCGTCGAATGTCGATTGCGGCGCCCAGCCGAGCTCCTGCATCGTGTTCTCGATCTTCGGCACGCGGTTCTGCACGTCCTGGTAGCCGTTGCCGTAGTACGCGCCCGACGTGGTCTCGACGAGTCGCACCTGCTTCGCGGAATCGGCATACTCGGGGAATTCGGCGGCCAGCTCGAGCATCTTGTTCGCGAGTTCGCGCACCGAGAAGTTGTTGTTCGGATTCCCGATGTTGTAGATCTTGCCCGAGGCGATGCCGTTCGGATTCTCGATGATCTTCATCAGCGCGCTGATGCCGTCGTCGATGTCGGTGAACGCGCGCTTCTGCGAGCCGCCGTCGACGAGGCTGATGTTTTCGCCGCGCACGATGTGGCCGAGGAACTGCGTGACGACGCGCGAGCTGCCTTCCTTCGGCGTGTAGATCGAGTCGAGGCCCGGGCCGATCCAGTTGAACGGACGGAACAGCGTGAAGTTCAGGCCTTCCATCCCGTAGCCCCAGATCACGCGGTCCATCAGCTGCTTCGAGCAGGCGTAGATCCAGCGCGGCTTGTTGATCGGGCCGTAGGTGAGGGCGGACGCGTCCGGGTCGAACTGCTCGTCCGAGCACATCCCGTAGACTTCCGACGTCGACGGGAACACGAGGTGCTTGCCGTACTTGACGGCCGAACGCACGATCGGCAGGTTCGCCTCGAAGTCGAGTTCGAACACGCGCAGCGGCTGCTGGACGTAGGTCGCGGGCGTCGCGATCGCGACGAGCGGCAGGATCACGTCGCACTTCTTCACGTGATACTCCACCCACTCCTTGTTGATCGTGATGTCGCCTTCGAAGAAATGCATCCGCTCGTGCTTGACGAGATCGCCAAGCCGATCGGTCTGCATGTCCATGCCGAACACTTCCCAATCGGTGGTTTCAAGAATGCGCTTCGACAGGTGATGACCGATGAAGCCGTTCACACCCAGGATCAGGACTTTTTTTGCTTTCATGAATGACGGGAAGAATGAATGAACTGCGCGAATTCCGCGGGCGTCACGACGGTTTCGCGCCCGTCGCGCTGTTGCCGCAGTTCGAGAATGGATAGCGCGCGGCTGTCGCCGCAGACGCCGAATAGCGCATTATCGCTTACGTGCAGGCCGGGCGGCAAATTCGCCGCAGCCGCGGCGGCTGCGCTGCCGGGCGCCGCCGGGCGCGCGCGCGCGACGATAAAGCGCGTGCCGGCGAGCTCGGTGAACGCGCCCGGATACGGCGGCGCGACCGCGCGCACGAGGTTGTAGACCTGTGCGGCCGGCTGCGTCCAGTCGATGCGGCCGTCCTCGGGCTTGCGCCCGCCGTAGTAGCTGCCGGCGGCCAGATCGTTCGGCAGATGCGGCGCCTCGCCGGCCAGCAGCGCGGGCAGCACGCGCCAGAGCGTCTGCTCGGCCGCCACCGTGACCTTGTCGAACACCTGCGCGGCCGTGTCGTCGGGCAGGATCGGCACCGCGGTCTGGCCGACGATCGCGCCGGCGTCGGGCTTCGCGGCCATTTCGTGCAGCGTCGCGCCCGTTTCCGTTTCGCCGTTCAGCACGGCCCAGTTCGTCGGTACGCGACCCCGGTACTTCGGCAGCAGCGAGCCGTGCATGTTGTACGCGCCGCGCGGCGCGATCGCGAGCAGGTCGGTCGGCAGCATGTGCCGGTAGTAGAACGAGAAGATGAAATCGGGCTGCGCGTCCGATACCGCGCGGCGCAGCGCCGGATCGGCGGGGTCGGACGGCGTGACGACCGGAATGCCGTGCTCGGCCGCGACCGACGCGACGCTGCCGAACCAGATGTTCTCGTTCGGATTGTCTTCGTGCGTGACGACGAGCGCGACGTCGACACCGCGCGCGAGCAGGACCTGCAGGCAGCGCACGCCGACGTTGTGATACGCGAAAACGACCGCGCGCGGCTTCATGAGCTCGCCTCCGTGCGCGCCTTCGCGCCGGCCGGCACGGCCGGCACGCCGTCGTGCTGCTCGAGCACGGCCTGGATCAGGTAGCGCGGCCGCGCCCGCACTTGCTGATAGATGCGGCCGACGTATTCGCCGAGCAGCCCGAGCGCGAAGATGATCACGCCGAGCAGGAAGAACGTGATCGCGAACAGCGTGAACACGCCTTGCACTTCCGCGCCGACGATGAAGCGCCGCACGAGCAGCAGCACGAACAGCGCCGCGGAGCCGAGCGACAGGATCACGCCGATGAACGACAGCCATTGCAGCGGCACGACCGAGAAGCCGGTCACGAGATCGAAATTCAGGCGGATCAGGCTGTACAGCGAATACTTCGACTGGCCCGCGAAGCGTTCCTCGTGCGCGACTTCGATTTCGGTCGGGTTCTGCGCGAACGTATACGCGAGCGCCGGGATGAACGTGTTGACTTCGCCGCAGACGTTGATCGTGTCGATGATGCGGCGGCTGTACGCGCGCAGCATGCAGCCCTGGTCGGTCATCTTGATCCGCGTGATGCGTTCGCGCAGACGGTTCATCATCTGCGAGGCCTTGCGGCGCCAGAGGCTGTCCTGACGCTGCTTGCGGATCGAGCCGACGTAGTCGTAGCCCTCGCGCATCTTCGCGATCAGCTTGCCGATTTCTTCGGGCGGATTCTGCAGATCGGCGTCGAGCGTGACGACGATCTCGCCGCGCGACTGCGCGAAGCCGGCAAGGATCGCCATGTGCTGGCCGTAGTTGCCGTTGAGCAGCACGACGCGCGTCGTGTCGGGACGCACGTGGAACTGGTCGGCGAGCATCGCGGCCGAGCGGTCGCGGCTGCCGTCGTTGACCAGGATCACTTCGTATGACGTGCCGAGCGCGTCGAGCGCCGGATAGAGCCGCGCGAACAGCGCGGCGAGGCCGTCTTCCTCGTTATACACGGGGATCACGACCGACACTTCCGGACTCGTCGCGCCCGGATGGCCGGCGCGTGCTTCAAGGTGATTCATGTACGCTTACTTTCCGTATTGTTCGCAAATCTGGTTGGTGGCATCGACGACGCGGCGCACGTCGTCTTCCGTCATCTGCGTAAACAGCGGCAGCGTGACGGTCGATGCGCCGTAGCGCTCCGCATGCGGGAACATGCCTTCGCGGAAACCGCGTGCGCGGTACAGCGTGAACAGATGGATCGCCGGGTAATGGACGCCTGTGGCGATGCCGCGTTCCTTCATCTGCGCCATGAAGTCGGCGCGCGAGATCGACAGCCGGTCGAGCGGCAGCGTGATCTGGAACATGTGCCAGTTGCTGTTCGTGAAATCGGCGACCGGCAGCCCGACGCCGAGCCGCACCGCCGCGCCGCCGTCGAATGCCGCGAAGTAGGCGCGCGCGAGCGCGCGGCGCTGCGCGGTGAAGCGCTCGAGGTGCGGCAGCTGGCCGAGGCCGACGCGCGCGGCGACGTCGGTCAGGTTGTACTTGCCGCCGAGCACGTCGCAGTCCATGCCGTCGAAGCCGCTGCGCGTGATGCCCTGCAGCCGGTATTTCTGCGCGAGCGTCGCCTCGGCCTCGTCGTTCAGCACGAGCGCGCCGCCTTCGATCGTCGTCAGGTTCTTGTTCGCGTGGAAGCTGAACGAGACGATGTCGCCGATCGCGCCGATGCGCTTGCCGTTCCACGTCGAGCCGAGCGCCTGCGCGGCATCCTCGACGACGCGCAGCCCGTGTGCGCGCGCGATCGCGTACAGCCGGTCCATGTCGACCGGCAGGCCGGCCAGATAGACGGGGATGAGCGCCTTCGTGCGCGGCGTGATCGCCTGTTCGAGCTTGTCGAGATCGATGTTGCGGGTGACGGGGTCGATGTCGGCGAAGACGGGCGTCGCGCCGGTCTCGAGGATCACGTTGCTCGTCGACACCCACGACGCGGGCGTCGTGATCACTTCGTCACCGGGGCCGACGCCCGCGATGCGCAGGCCGATCTCGAGCGTGCAGGTGCCGGAGTTGAACGCGCGCACCGGGCGGCCGCCGCAGTACTCGGAGAGCGCGGCCTCGAACTTCTGGCACTGCGGGCCCGTGGTGATCCAGCCCGAGCGCAGCACCTCGACGACGCCCTGAATGGTTTCCTCGTCGATCTCGGGGCGGGTGAACGGCAGAAACGGAGCGGTAGTCTGGCTCATGAACGCATAGCCTGTAATGGCGTGTAATAAAAGGGTCGGGCGATCCGTCCGAAACCGGCATTAAACACCGGTTGGCGGATTCGTAGCGTGATTTTTTGTAGGCGGGCGCTTAACGCCGCCGCGCTCAGCTGCGCGCGAGCACGAGCACGCCGACCAGGATGATGCCGATGCCGACGAGCCGCTGGACGGACAGCACCTCGCCGAACAGATACCAGGCCGCGAACGCGTTGACGACGTAGCCGAGCGACAGCATCGGATACGCGATCGACACGTCGACGCGCGACAGCCCGACGATCCAGACGACGACGCTCAGCACGTAGCAGCCGAGGCCGCCGATGATCGGCAGCTGCGTCGCGATCTTCAGACCGACCGGGATGATGTTCGCACGGCTGAATTCGAAGTGTCCAACGGCGTTGACGCCGGCCTTCAGCAGAAGTTGCGCGCACGCGTTGAGCAGCACGCCGGTGATGATGCAGACGAACGAAATCGGGTTCATGCGGCGGGCGTCCTTACGATTGCGGTTTCTCGACGATCACGCGGCGGTTGTCGCGCGCGATCACGCGCATCGGCACCTGCTGCTTGACGAGCGCGTCGTATTCGCCGGGCGGCATGATCGCGAGCGCGTGCGCGTCCTGCTTCCAGCGCGCGATCCACTCGTCGACGGTCGGAACCCATTTGTTCGGCTCGACCGAGATGCCGAACGCCAGCTCGTCCTGGCGATGCACCATGATCGTCGTGTGACCGACGTAGAACGGGAACGTGTGGTCGAGCATCTCGATCGAGTAGAACGGCGTGTCGGGCGGCAGCTTCGCGAGCTCGGCGCGCACGGCGGGCGCGAGCAGCGCCCCGGAGCTATAGCGGCCGAACTCGTCGTGCCCCGTGCCGCCGATCGTGCCGAAGATCAGCCACGCGGCGCCGAACGCCGCGAGCGCGGCCGTCACGCCGGCGCGGCGGTTCAGCCATGCGGCGACGAGCGTCAGCACGGCGGCGATCGCGAGGCCGACGTAGAGCCAGATCTGGAACGCGCGATACAGCGCGTTCGGCGTGCGCGCGTCGCCCTGGTATGCGAGGAAGATGATTCCGAACGCGGCGGCGACGAAGAACACGAGATAGCCGAGCAGGTGGCGCCGGAACCGGTCGGCGCCGAGCAGCGGCAGATAGGCGCCGATGATCAGCGCGAGCGCCGGCGCGACCGGCAGCACGTACGAGATCAGCTTCGAATGCGATGCGCTGAAGAACAGGAAGATGAATGCGCTCCAGATCAGCAGCACGAGCATCGGCGAGAAGCCGTTCGGCTGGCGCGGCATGCGCAGCGCGTGGCGCACGCTCTGCCACGCAACCGACAGCCACGGCAGGAAGCCGACCAGCAGCACCGGCACGAAATAGTAGAACGGGCCCGGCCGGTTCTGCTCCGGCGTCAGGTAGCGGCGGAACTGCTGGACGATGAAGAAGAAATTGAAGAATTCCGGGTTGCGCTGCTGGACGAGCACGAACCACGGCGTCGCGATCGCGAAGAAGATCACGATGCCGCTCACCAGATAGAGGCGCTTCCACAGCGCCCAGTCGCGTGCGATCAGCGTATAGAGCACGAGCACCGCGCCGGGCAGGATTACGCCGACCAGCCCCTTCGACAGCACCGCGAACGCCATCGCGGCCCAGCACACCCACATCCAGCCGCGCACGGCGGCGGGGCGCAGCCCGGGCCGCTGCGCGAGCAGCAGCGCGCAGAGCGACAGCGCCATCCAGAACGCGAGCCCCATGTCGAGCGCGTTGAAGTGCCCCATCAGGTTCCAGTACGGCGAGCATGCGAGCACGACGGCGGCGAGGAAGCCGGACAGCGGGTTGAACAGGCGCGCGCCGGTGAAGCCGACGAGCAGCACGCCCGCGAAGCTCGCGAGCGCCGTGTAGAGGCGTGCCTGCCATTCGCCGATACCGAACCACGCGAACGTCAGCGCGTTGAGCCAGGTCTGCAGCGGCGGCTTCTCGAAGTACTTGTAGCCGTTGTAGCGCGGCGTGATCCAGTCGCCGGTCACGAACATCTCGCGCGCCATTTCGGCGTAGCGGCCCTCGTCGCTCGGGATCAGATGGCGCATGCCGAGCGGCGTGAACCAGATCACCGCGAATGCGACGAGCAGTAGGACGAGCACGATGCGATTGAGCGGTAGCCTCGACGGCGTATCGTTCATGGAGTTTCAGCCTGTTGGTTGTTGTGATGGGCCGCCGGCGGGTGGCGCCGCGGCAGGCGGCTTGCCGGGGTGGCCGGCGTACCGGCCCGAGTTTTACCGCATCGGCGCTTAACGTTCAATTAAGAGCGCGGCCGCGACTTTGCGGCCTTCGGCCATCAGGATGTTGTAGGTGCGGCACGCGGCCTGGAAGTCCATCGTCTCGACGCCGATGCGCTGTGCGGCGAGTGCGGCGACGAGCCGCGGGTGCGGAAAGCGCAGCCGGGCGCCGCTGCCGAAGATCACGACCTCGGGCGCCGGGTCGAGCAGCATCGCGAAATGCTCGGGCGTGAGCGCGTCGAACGACGACACCGGCCAGGCGCGGACCGGTGCGCCGGGCAGCACGATGACGCTCGTTTCGTGGCGTTCGAGGTTGACGTCGACATAATCGGGGCCGTAGCCCGTGACGGTGTTGAGCGCGCCGCTCGCGTCCTGGTGCAGTTTCAAATCGGTATTCCGCGGTTTCCGTAGTGGGAATGGGGCCGGGCCGCGCGGGCCCGGGCAGCCGGTTTCGCGCCCGACGCGCGCGGGACGCCTGACGGCGCGGGCCCGGCGCGGCTTTGGTGCATTGCGAAAGTCGGCCAAAATCCGCTAAATTATAACTTTTTGGTCGCCTGCGGGCGCCACTTGCGTCGTGCGCCGCCACAAGCCGCGTCCGGACCGCCGCTTTTTCCCAGCCTAGACAGCGCGCACAGACCGGCCGCTCTCCAGTTTTGATCCCGTCCCCCCGGCCGCGAGGCCAACCCAGGAACCGTGTCGTCGTGAAACCGATTCAGAAGTCGAACAAGCTGCTCAACGTCTGCTACGACATCCGTGGCCCGGTGCTCGAGCACGCGAAGCGCCTCGAGGAAGAAGGCCACCGCATCATCAAGCTGAACATCGGCAACCTTGCGCCGTTCGGGTTCGACGCGCCGGACGAGATCATCCAGGACATGATCCGCAACCTGCCCACGTCGTCCGGCTATTCGGACTCGAAGGGCGTGTTCTCCGCGCGCAAGGCGGTGATGCACTACACGCAGGAAAAGGGCGTCGTCGGCGTCGGTCTCGACGACATCTACATCGGCAACGGCGCGTCCGAGCTGATCGTGATGGCGACCCAGGCGCTGCTGAACGACGGCGACGAAGTGCTGCTGCCCGCGCCCGACTATCCGCTCTGGACGGCCGCGGTGAGCCTGTCGGGCGGCACGCCCGTGCACTATATCTGCGACGAGCAGAACGCCTGGATGCCCGATCTCGACGACATCCGCCGCAAGATCACGCCGAACACGAAGGCGATCGTCGTGATCAACCCGAACAACCCGACGGGCGCGCTCTATTCCGACGAATTGCTGCTCGAGCTGCTCGCGATCGCGCGCCAGCACGGGCTGATCGTGTTCGCCGACGAGGTGTACGACAAGATCGTCTACGACGGTCTCGAGCACACGGCGATGGGCGCGCTCTCCGAGGACGTGATCACGGTCACGTTCAACAGCCTGTCGAAGAGCTACCGGTCGTGCGGCTACCGCGCGGGCTGGATGGCCGTGTCGGGCCTCGGCGGCGACAACCGCCGGCGCGCGAAGGACTATCTCGAAGGGCTCGGCATCCTGTCGTCGATGCGGCTCTGCGCGAACGTGCCCGGCCAGTTCGCGATCCAGACGGCGCTCGGCGGCTACCAGAGCATCAACGAACTGATCGTGCCGAGCGGGCGCCTGTACAAGCAGCGCGAACTCGCGTACGACATGCTCACGTCGATCCCGGGCGTCACCTGCGTGAAGCCGCAGGCCGCGCTCTACATGTTCCCGCGCCTCGATCCGAAGCTGTATCCGATCCAGAACGACCAGCAGTTCATTCTCGACCTGCTGCTCGAGGAGCGCGTGCTGCTCGTGCAGGGGACGGGCTTCAACTGGCCCGCGCCGGATCACTTCCGCGTGGTGTTCCTGCCGAACCTCGACGACCTGACCGATTCGATCAACCGGATCGCGCGCTTCCTCGACGGCTATCGCAAGCGCCATTCGGTCTGAGCGGCGCCATCGCACGGCATTCATTACTTTTCATTCATCGACCACACGCAGCATGGAACCGATCAAAGTTGGCCTGTTGGGCTTCGGCACGGTAGGCAGCGGCACCTTCACGGTGCTGCGCCGCAACCAGGAAGAAATCAAGCGACGCGCAGGACGCGGCATCGAGGTTGCGCGCATCGCCGTGCGCAACCCGGCCAAGGCGCAGGCCGCGCTCGCCGGCGATGCCGGCGGCGCGCAGATCACCGACGACTTCAACGCGGTCGTCGACGATCCGTCGATCGCGATCGTCGCCGAGATGATCGGCGGCACCGGCATCGCGCGCGAGCTCGTGCTGCGCGCGATCGCGAACGGCAAGCACGTCGTGACGGCGAACAAGGCGCTGCTCGCGGTGCACGGCACCGAGATCTTCGAGGCCGCGCGCGAGAAGGGCGTGATGGTCGCGTTCGAAGCGGCCGTCGCGGGCGGCATCCCGATCATCAAGGCGCTGCGCGAAGGGCTGACCGCCAACCGCATCCAGTACATCGCCGGCATCATCAACGGCACGACGAACTACATCCTGTCGGAAATGCGCGACCGCGGGCTCGACTTCGCGACCGCACTGAAGGCCGCGCAGGAACTCGGCTACGCGGAAGCCGATCCGACCTTCGACATCGAAGGCGTCGACGCCGCGCACAAGGCGACGATCATGAGCGCGATCGCGTTCGGCGTGCCGGTGCAGTTCGACCGCGCGTACGTCGAAGGCATCAGCAAGCTCGACGCGACCGACATCCGCTATGCGGAAGAGCTCGGCTACCGGATCAAGCTGCTCGGCATCGCGCGCCGCACCGAGCGCGGCATCGAGTTGCGCGTGCATCCGACGCTGATTCCGGAGAAGCGTCTGCTCGCGAACGTCGAGGGCGCGATGAACGCGGTCGTCGTGCACGGCGACGCAGTCGGTACGACGCTGTACTACGGCAAGGGTGCGGGCGCGGAGCCGACCGCGTCGGCGGTCGTCGCCGATCTGGTCGACGTCACGCGCCTGCATACGGCCGATCCCGAGCATCGCGTGCCGCATCTCGCGTTCCAGCCGGACAGCCTGTCGAATACGCCGATCCTGCCGATCGACGAAGTGACGAGCGGCTACTACCTGCGTCTGCGCGTTGCCGACGAAACCGGCGTGCTCGCCGACATCACGCGCATCCTCGCCGATTCGGGCATCTCGATCGACGCGCTGCTGCAGAAGGAATCCGAGCAGGTCGACGACGCGAACGGCGAAACCGACATCATCCTGATCACGCACGAGACGCTCGAGAAGAACGTCAATGCGGCGATCGCGCGTATCGAGAGCCTGTCGACGGTCGTGTCGAAGGTGACGAAGCTGCGCATGGAAGCGCTGAACTGAGGACGACGCAATGAACTACATCTCCACGCGCGGCGCCGGCATCGGCGAGCGCCACACGTTCTCCGACATCCTGCTCGCCGGCCTCGCGAAGGACGGCGGGCTCTATCTGCCGGTCGAGTATCCGCAGGTGTCGGCCGACGAGCTCGCGCGCTGGCGCGCGCTGCCGTACGCGGATCTCGCGTTCGAGATCCTGTCGAAGTTCTGCGACGACGTGCCGGCCGACGATCTGCGTGCGATCGCGCGCCGCACGTATACGGCCGACGTCTACCGCCACACGCGCCACGGCGAGAACGCGCACGACATCACGCCGCTGAAGACGCTCGGCACCGAGCACGGTGCGCCGCTCGCGCTGCTGGAGCTGTCGAACGGGCCGACGCTCGCGTTCAAGGACATGGCGATGCAGCTGCTCGGCAATCTGTTCGAGTACACGCTCGCGAAGCACGGCGAGACGCTGAACATCCTCGGCGCGACGTCCGGCGACACGGGCAGCGCGGCCGAATACGCGATGCGCGGCAAGGCCGGCGTGCGCGTGTTCATGCTGTCGCCGCACAAGAAGATGAGCGCGTTCCAGACGGCGCAGATGTACAGCCTGCAGGATCCGAATATCTTCAACCTCGCGGTCGAGGGCGTGTTCGACGACTGCCAGGACATCGTGAAGGCGGTGTCGAACGATCACGCGTTCAAGGCGCAGCACAAGATCGGCACGGTGAACTCGATCAACTGGGCACGCGTCGTCGCGCAGGTCGTCTACTACTTCAAGGGCTATTTCGCGGCCACGCGCTCGAACGACGAGCGCGTGTCGTTCACGGTACCGTCGGGCAACTTCGGCAACGTCTGCGCGGGCCACATTGCGCGCATGATGGGGCTGCCGATCGCGAAGCTCGTCGTCGCGACCAACGAGAACGACGTGCTCGACGAATTCTTCCGCACCGGCGCGTACCGCGTGCGCAGCGCGGAGAACACCTATCACACGAGCAGCCCGAGCATGGACATCTCGAAGGCGTCGAATTTCGAGCGCTTCGTGTTCGACCTGCTCGGCCGCGATCCGGCGCGCGTGATGCAGCTGTTCCGCGACGTCGAGGAGAAGGGCGGCTTCGATCTCGCGGCGAGCGGCGATTTCACGCGCGTGGCGGAGTTCGGCTTCGTGTCGGGCCGTAGCAGCCACGCCGACCGCATCGCGACGATCCGCGACGTGTTCTCGCGCTACGGCACGACGATCGATACGCATACGGCCGACGGCGTGAAGGTCGCGCGCGAGCATCTCGATGCCGGCGTGCCGATGATCGTGCTCGAGACGGCGCAGCCGATCAAGTTCGGCGAGACGATCCGCGAGGCGCTCGAACGCGAACCGGAGCGCCCGGCGGCGTTCGACGGGCTCGAGTCGCTGCCGCAGCGCTTCGAGGTCGTGAAGGCCGACGCGCAGCAGGTGAAGGACTTCATCGCCGCGCACACGCGCGCCTGACGGGCGGCCGGGCGCGACGCCCGGGCAGCGCGGCACGGCCGGAACGCCGATTCGTCCAACGGATCGCGTTCCGGCCGTTTCGTTTGGCGGCGCCGCTCGATCGATAGCCGCCGGCGCTTCAGTGCAGCTTCAGTGCGGCATCGGTGCAGCATCAGTGCGGCGCGCCGGCGCCGATCACAGTTTCCGCATGCTGGCCATATCGCGCGTGCGCGCGACGGCGTCGCTACAATGACGTATTGCGTTCAATCCCCCGATTTCACGATGTCGAATCCGAACCCCGCGGCGCCGCGCGCGCCGATGCTGTCGACGGCCGAGGCGCTCGCCGCGCTGCTCGATGCCGCGAAGCCGCTGCCCGGAACCGAAACGGTCGCGACGCTCGACGCGCTCGGACGCGTGCTCGCGGCGGACGTGAGCTCGCCGCTCGACGTGCCGCCAATGCACACGAGCGCGATGGACGGCTACGCGGTGCGCGTCGCCGATCTGCTGCACGGCGAGCGGCGGCTGCCGGTGTCGCAGCGGATTCCGGCCGGCCATCCGGCTGCGCCGCTGGCCGCCGGCACCGCCGCGCGGATCTTCACCGGCGCGCCGGTGCCGCCCGGCGCCGACGCGGTCGTGATGCAGGAGCAGGCCGCGGCCGACGGCGACGCGGTCGAGATCCTGCATACGCCGAAGCCCGGCGAATGGATCACCGCGCAGGGCGCCGACATCCGCCGCGGTGCGGTGATCCTGCCGGGCGGTACGCGGCTCACGCCGCAGGCGCTCGGCCTCGCCGCGTCGGTCGGCTGCGCCACGCTGTCGGTCGCACGGCCCGTGCGTGTCGCGGTGTTTTTCACCGGCGACGAACTGACGATGCCCGGCGAGCCGCTGAAGCCGGGCGCGATCTACAACTCGAACCGCTTCACGCTGCGCGGCCTGCTGCAGCGGCTCGGCTGCCAGGTGACCGACTACGGGATCGTGCCCGACTCGCTCGCGGCGACGCGCGACACGCTGCGCGCAGCCGCGCGCGATCACGACGTGATCCTGACGAGCGGCGGCGTGTCGGTCGGCGACGAGGATCACGTGAAACCGGCCGTCGAGGCGGAAGGGCGGCTCGCGCTGTGGCAGATCGCGATGAAACCCGGCAAGCCGCTCGCGTTCGGCGCGGTGCGGCGCGGCGACGATCTGCCCGACGCGCATTTCATCGGGCTGCCCGGCAACCCGGTGTCGAGCTTCGTCACGTTCCTGCTGTTCGTGCGGCCGTTCCTGCTGCGTCTGTCCGGCGTGCACGACGTCGCGCCGCGCGCGCTGTCGCTGCGCGCGGACTTCTCGCAGAGCAAGGGCGACCGGCGCAACGAATTCCTGCGTGCGCGCGTCAACGCGGCGGGCGGTCTCGATCTGTTCCCGAACCAGAGCTCTGCGGTGCTGACCTCGACCGTCTGGGGCGACGGGCTGATCGACAATCCGCCGCAGCACGCGATCAGCGCGGGCGAGACCGTGCGCTTCATTCCGTTTTCCGAACTGCTGTCGTAACGCGACGGCTTCCCGACATGAAGATTCAATTGAAATTCTTTGCGAGCGTGCGCGAGGCGCTCGGCGTCGCCGACGAACAGGTCGACGTGCCGGATGGCATCGCGACGGTCGGCGACGTGCGCGCGTGGCTGCGCATGCGCGGCGGCGCCTGGGCCGAGACGCTCGCCGAAGGGCGCGCGTTGCGCATGGCCTGCAATCACGAGATGACCGACGCCGGCACGCGCATCACCGACGGCTGCGAAGTCGCGTTCTTTCCGCCCGTCACGGGCGGCTGAGCGATGCGTTCGGTACAGGTGGCCGGCGGCGCGCCGGCAGGGAGCGAATGATGGCGACCGTACGAGTGCAGACCGACGATTTCGATCTGAACGCCGAGGTGGCGGCGCTGCGCGCGCGCAATCCGAAGATCGGCGCAGTCGCGTGCTTCGTCGGCACCGTGCGCGACCTGAACGAAGGCGACGCGGTGGCGGCGCTGGAGCTCGAGCACTATCCGGGCATGACGGAGAGGGCGCTCGAGAAGATCGCGGCGGAGGCCGGCCGGCGCTGGCCGGGCATCGACGTGGCGATCGTCCACCGGGTCGGCAAGCTGTATCCGCTCGACCAGATCGTGATGGTGGCGACGGTCGCGGCCCATCGCGGCGACGCGTTCGCGTCATGCGAATTCGTGATGGATTACCTGAAGACCGATGCGCCGTTCTGGAAGAAGGAGACGACGCCGGACGGCGAGCGCTGGGTCGACGCGCGCAGCACCGACGATGCGGCGCTGGCGCGCTGGGGGATCGAGTCGCGCAACGCGGCGCGCTGAGTGCGGTTCTGCGGCCGCGGCTGCGCGATGCCGGGCCGGCCTTGCGCGGGCGGTGCTGCGCCGAAAGCCGACGAGGGCGGCGCGGATGGCCAACGCGGCGGGGCGGCATCGGCCCGCACGGCCGTTAGTCGTCGGCGCCGCGCCCGATGATCTTGGCCGGAAACGGCTCGCCGCGCGCGCGCGACGGCAACGCATGCGGATCGTCGCCGGCATCGGGCCGGCGCGGTGCGATCGCGTCGAGCAGCGCCTGCTGCTCGGGCGGAATCCGGTAATCCCAGCCGAATCGACTCAATTGCAGGCTCTGCGCGATCCGCAGCGCGGGCTCCATGAAGCGGATCGCCGCGGCCGGCGCATAGCGCGTGTCGACGGTGTTCAGAAACAGCGACAGCCAGCGGCTGAAGTGCGCGGGCTCGATGCCTTCGAGCGGCTGATGCGCCTGCTGCACGTTGCCGCGATAGCGCTTCGTGCCGAGCACGAGGCTCGACCAGAAGCTGACCATCTTCGGCAGATGCTCGTCCCAGCGTCCCGCGAGCTTCGCGTCGAACACCGGCCCGAGCAGCGGGTCGGCGCGCACACGATCGTAGAACGCATAGACGAGGTCGCGGATATTGTCTTCGGTCGGCTCGGCGTCGCGCAGGCGCGCGGGTGCCGAATCGGGCAAGGCGGATGGAGCAGTCATGTGAACCTGGGGCGGAAATCCGGGCGATGCGCAAGACGGCGCACGGGACGCGGGCACGATTTTGCCGCAAAATAGCGTCCATTCACCCATGAAAAACGTGCAAACATCAGGCATCTTATTGCTTGCGCGCGATCCCGGCAACCGGGCGAGCGCAAGCGGCGCGGAGAACCGGTCCGACGCATGCCGCCTTCCGTCCTGCCCGCGTAATCGGGGCACGATCTTCAATCATCCTATTGGCTCATGAGACTGACCGACTACACCGACTATTCGCTGCGCGTGATGCTTTACCTGGCCGTCCGCGGCGAGGGGCTGGCGACGATTCAGGAAATATCGGATGCCTACGGCATCTCGAAGAATCATCTGATGAAAGTCGTGCAGCGGCTCGGCGAACTCGGCTGGGTCGACACGGTCCGCGGCCGCAACGGCGGGCTGCGGCTCTTTCCCGCGTCGCTGAAGCTGACGGTCGGCGAAGTCGTGCGCGCGACCGAGACCGACTTCGCGCTGGTCGGCTGCTTCGTAGCCGGCGACGATACGCGCGGCTGCGTGATCGAGCCGCAGTGCCGGCTGAAGGGTGTGCTGGCTGCCGCCCGCGACGCCTTTTTCGCCGAGCTCGAGCGCCATACGCTCGCCGAGCTGGCCGAGCCCGCTCCGGTGCTCGTGTCGCTGCTCGGCATCCGGCCGATCGCAGTCGCGCGCGCGCCGCACGCAGCAGGCTCGACCGAGTAGCCCGGGGCCGCGCTCGGCACGCCGGCCGACACGGCCGTGCAGCGCGCCGCGCGCTCGTGGCCCGAATCGGCACATGCGCATGCCTGCCGCCGCCGACACTTTTTTGCGCTGTATCGACCCGAGTTCCGCTTGAAAGCCGCATAACCATCCTCACTTTGGTGTTAATCGAAAATTGGAGGTCTCACCTAAATGAGAATCGACAAGCTCACCACCAAGTTCCAGGAAGCGCTTGCGGATGCGCAAAGCCTCGCGGCCGGCCGCGACAATCAATACATCGAACCGGTTCACGTGCTGGCGGCGCTGCTCGCGCAGCAGGACGGTTCCGCGCGCTCGCTGATGTCGCGGGCGGGCGTCCACGTGCAGGCGCTGCAGGGCGCGCTGAACGACGCGATCGCACGCCTGCCGCAGGTCACGGGCACGGGCGGCGACATCCAGATCGGCCGCGAGCTGGCCGGCCTGCTGAACCAGGCCGACAAGGAAGCGCAGAAGCTGAATGACACCTTCATCGCGAGCGAGATGTTCCTGCTCGCGGTCGCGGACGACAAGGGCGAAGCGGGCAAGCTCGCGCGTCAGCACGGCCTCACGCGCAAGGCGCTCGAAGCCGCGATCGCCGCGGTGCGCGGCGGCTCGCAGGTGCATAGCCAGGACGCGGAAAGCCAGCGCGAAGCGCTGAAGAAATACACGGTCGACCTGACCGAGCGCGCGCGCGCCGGCAAGCTCGATCCCGTGATCGGCCGCGACGACGAGATCCGCCGCTCGATCCAGATCCTGCAGCGCCGCACCAAGAACAACCCCGTGCTGATCGGCGAGCCGGGCGTCGGCAAGACGGCGATCGTCGAAGGGCTCGCACAGCGGATCGTCAACGGCGAGGTGCCGGAGACGCTGAAGGGCAAGCGCGTGCTGTCGCTCGACATGGCCGCGCTGCTCGCCGGCGCGAAGTATCGCGGCGAGTTCGAGGAGCGCCTGAAGGCCGTGCTCAACGACATCGCGAAGGACGAAGGCCAGACGATCGTGTTCATCGACGAAATCCACACGATGGTCGGCGCCGGCAAGGCCGAAGGCGCGATGGACGCGGGCAACATGCTGAAGCCGGCGCTGTCGCGCGGCGAGCTGCATTGCATCGGCGCGACCACGCTCGACGAATACCGCAAGTACATCGAGAAGGATGCCGCGCTCGAGCGCCGTTTCCAGAAGGTGCTCGTCGACGAGCCGAGCGTCGAGGCGACGATCGCGATTCTGCGCGGGCTGCAGGAGAAGTACGAACTGCACCACGGCGTCGACATCACGGACCCGGCGATCGTCGCCGCGGCCGAGCTGTCGCACCGCTACATCACGGACCGTTTCCTGCCGGACAAGGCGATCGACCTGATCGACGAGGCCGCTTCGAAGATCAAGATGGAAATCGATTCGAAGCCCGAAGAGATGGACAAGCTCGATCGCCGGCTGATCCAGCTGAAGATCGAGCGCGAGGCCGTGAAGAAGGAGCAGGACGAAGCGTCGCAGAAGCGGCTGCAGCTGATCGAGGAAGAGATCGAGCGGCTCGGGCGCGAGTATGCGGACCTGGAGGAAATCTGGACCGCCGAGAAGGCCGCGGTGCAAGGCAGCGCGCAGCTGAAGGAAGAGATCGAGAAGGTGCGCGCGGACATCGCGCGGCTGCAGCGTGAAGGCAAGCTCGAGAAGGTCGCCGAACTGCAGTACGGAAAGCTGCCGCAGCTCGAGGCGCAGCTGAAGCAGGTCACGCAGGCCGAAGAGCAGGAGCAGCATAATCCGACGCGGCCGCGTCTGCTGCGCACGCAGGTCGGTGCCGAGGAGATTGCCGAAGTCGTGTCGCGCGCGACCGGGATTCCGGTGTCGCGGATGATGCAGGGCGAACGCGAAAAGCTGCTGCATATCGAGGAAAAGCTGCACGAGCGCGTGGTCGGCCAGGACGAGGCGATCAACGCGGTCGCCGACGCGATCCGCCGTTCGCGCGCGGGCCTCGCCGATCCGAACCGTCCGTACGGCTCGTTCCTGTTCCTCGGCCCGACGGGCGTCGGCAAGACCGAGTTGTGCAAGGCGCTCGCGTCGTTCCTGTTCGATTCGGAAGAGCATCTGATCCGTATCGACATGAGCGAGTTCATGGAGAAGCACAGCGTCGCGCGGCTGATCGGCGCGCCGCCGGGCTACGTCGGCTACGAGGAGGGCGGCTACCTGACGGAAGCCGTGCGCCGCAAGCCGTACAGCGTGATCCTGCTCGACGAGATCGAGAAGGCGCATCCGGACGTGTTCAACGTGCTGCTGCAGGTGCTCGACGACGGTCGCATGACCGACGGGCAGGGCCGCACGGTCGACTTCAAGAACACGGTGATCGTCATGACGTCGAACCTCGGCTCGCAGGTGATCCAGTCGATGACGGGTTCGCCGCAGGACGAGATCAAGGATGCGGTGTGGCTCGAGGTGAAGCAGCATTTCCGCCCCGAGTTCCTGAACCGGATCGACGACGTCGTCGTGTTCCACGGCCTCGACCGCCACAACATCGAGTCGATCGCGAAGATCCAGCTCGCGCGCCTGCACGACCGGCTCGCGAAACTCGACATGGCGCTCGACGTGTCGCCGGCGGCGCTCGAGCAGATCGCGAAGGTCGGCTACGATCCGCTGTTCGGTGCACGGCCGCTGAAGCGCGCGATCCAGCAGGAGATCGAGAACCCGGTCGCGAAGCTGATCCTCGCCGGCCGCTTCGGCCCGAAGGACGTGATTCCGGTCGACGTCAACGACGGCAAGTTCGTGTTCGACCGCGTCGTGCACTGATCGCCGTCATCGGCTGCGTTGCCCGGCCCCGCGCCGGGCGCGCAAAAAAACGAACACCCCGCCTCGGCGGGGTGTTTGCTTATGGGGCGCGCACGACGGCGCAGGGCCGTCGCGCGTACCGCTCAGGCCTGCTTGTTGCCGCCGAACATACCGGCCAGCTGCGACAGCGCGCCGAGCACGTTCGACGTGTCGACCTGGCCGTCGCTCGGCACTTCGCCGTTCGGCGTCGCATGGTTCACGACGTGCGGCAGCACCTGCGCGAGGATCGACGACGCCTGCGCCGGGTCGATGCCGACCTTGCTCGCGAGCGAGCCGACCACGTCGGAGCCCAGCACGTTCTGCAGCGTGTCCGGCGAGATCGGCTGATTCGCGCCGGTGCCGACCCACGAGCCGATGATCTCGCCGGCGCCGCCGGCCTTGAACTTCTCGATGAGGCCGTTCAGGCCGCCCGGCTGGTTGTTGATGAATTCGAGCGCGGTCGTAATCAGCGCGCTTTGCGAGTTGCCGCCGGCCTGGCCGCCGATCAGACCGCCGACGATGTCGAGGAGACCCATGGTTCTTCACCTTCACTGAAAGGGGCGCCGCAAGGCGACGCCCGTTGCACGGATGCCGCGCACGCGCCCGTCGCGCGCGCGGCGCACATCAGGCGCCCGACGCCGCGGCGGCGGAGGCTGCCTTGTCCTTCTTGCTCTTCTTCTTCGAACCCTTCGCCGCCTTCGTCGACGATGCGGCAGCCGGCGCGCTCGCGCTTGCGCCCGCGTCCGCGGACGCCGCTGCCGCCGCCTTGTCCTTCTTGGAGGCGCGCTTGCTCTTGGCCGGCTTGGTTGCGGCGGCCGGCGTGCTCGCCGCCGGCGCCGGTGCCGGGGCGGCGGCCGTGGTGCCGGCCGTCGCGGTGGTCGACGTCGATGCCGTACCGGCGGACGTCGTCGTCGACGTCGTGGCCGAGCTCGTCGCGGCCGGCTTCGACAGCTTCACGCCCTTCGGCGGGGCCGACGAGCCGCCGATCGTCAGCCCGTTTTCCTCGAGATGCCCGACCGACTTCGTGCCGAGCCCCTTGACGCGGGTCGCGAGATCGTCGGCATCCTTGAACGGGCCGTTCTTCGTGCGCTCGTCGATGATCGCCTTCGACTTCACGGGCCCGAGGCCCTTCACCGATTCGAGCGCGGCCTGATCGGCCGTGTTGACGTCGACGGCCGCGGCAAGGCCCGCAGCAAGCGACAGCGATAACGCGACGAACAGCATCAGCAGCTTTTTCAGCATGGCAAGGGCTCCCTGGTTCGGACGGATGAATGGCTGTTGCAACGGACGGCGGAGGCGACACGGCCGGGCGTCGCCGTTAAGCATAGGACAAATGCGTGCCCTTTTTAAGACAGGCTGCACGAATCTTGCTCAAGCGCGCGCCCCGTGTAAAGGGCGAATGCGCCGCGGCGGCGCCGTTTTGACGATTCTTTACGGTATTGCCGCGTTGGGGGCAGCGATGCTGGCCGTTCGACGGCGCTTGACTTAGAGTGAACTCTAACTCCTAAGCTTGAGCGTGCCATGTCGATGACCGAATCGAAACCTTCCGCCGCCGGTCCGCTGACGATCGGTGAAGTCGCCGCGCTGATGCGCGTGTCGACGCACACGCTGCGCTATTACGAGCAGGCCGGGCTGCTGCACGCGATTTCGCGCAACGCGGCCGGGCACCGGCTCTATGCGCCGGCCGATCTGGACTGGCTCGCGTTCGTGATGCGTCTGAAGTCGACCGGGATGCCGATCGCGCAGATGCAGCAGTTCGCGGCGCTGCGCGTGCAGGGCGAGCCGACGCTTGGCGCACGGCGCCGGCTGCTGGTCGCGCATCGCGATGCCGTGCGTGCGCATCTCGCGGAGCTGCAGGCGAGCCTCGACGCGATCGGCGAAAAGATCGCGCACTACGAGGCGCTGGAGCGTGAGTCGGAACGACAGGCGAGCCCTTCTCATTCACTCAAGGAACAGGACGAACACCATGGAACGAGTCGTTGAAGATCGCTACGCGCGCGGCTGGGACAAGCTCACGGAAATCGACGGCGACGCGGGCGAGCGCGTGATCGCCGCGCTCGCGCCGATCGCGCCGGACTTTGCGCGGATGGTCATCGAATTTCCGTTCGGCGAGATTTACAGCCGCCCGCAGCTCGACCTCAAATCGCGCGAGATCGCGACGATCGCGGCGCTCGCCGCGCTCGGCAATGCGCAGCCGCAACTGAAAGTGCATATCGAAGCCGCGCTGAACGTTGGCTGCACGCGCGACGAGATCGTCGAGGTCTTCATGCAGATGGCGGTCTATGCCGGTTTCCCGGCCGCGCTCAATGCGCTGTTCGCCGCGCACGAGGTGTTCCGGCAGCGCGACGAAGCAGCGGGCGCGGCCCGCGACGGCGCGCCCGCGGCGGCCGCCGAAACCGCCTGACACGGCATGCGCGCGCGGATCGCAACGCGTGTCACACGCGGTGCGGCGCGACGATCCGGTATTTCGCGATGCGCCGGTACAGCGTCGCGCGCGACATGCCGAGTGCCTGCGCGGCCGCATCGGGCCGCCAGCGGTGCGCGCTCAGCGCCGCGACGATGCGGCTGCGCTCGTCGTCGGGCAGCACGCTTCCGGGATCCGCACCGAGCTGCGCGGCGACGTCGGCCGGCAGATCGCGCCGCGTCACGCGTGCGCCGTCGCATACCGCGCAGGCGTAGCGCATCACGTTGCGCAACTGACGCACGTTGCCGGGCCACGGATAGGCGGCGAGCTGCTCGGCGAGCGCCGTGTCGAGCGTCAGCACGTGGCCGGTCGCCTGCGCTTCCTCGGCGAACACGGCTGCGATCAGGTCGCGCACGTCCGCGCGTTCGCGCAACGGCGGCAGCTCGAACGTCGCGCCGCTGAGCCGGTAATACAAATCCTCGCGGAACGTGCCGGACGCGACCATCTGCGCGAGATCGCGGTGCGTCGCGCAGATCACGTCGAGATCGACGCGCACCGGCGTGTCGCTGCCGAGCGGCACGACTTCGCCGTCGGCGAGCACGCGCAGCAGGCGCGTTTGCAGCGCGAGCGGCATGTCGCCGATTTCGTCGAGAAACAGCGTGCCGCCGTCGGCCTGCGCGATCTTGCCGCGCGCGCCGTGCTTGCGTGCGCCCGTGAACGCGCCGGCCGCGTAGCCGAACAGTTCGCTCTCGATCAGCGCTTCGGGCAGCGCGCCGCAATTGACGGCGACGAACGGCCGCGTGCGCCGCGTGCCGGCATCGTGGATCGCCCGAGCGAACACTTCCTTGCCCGCGCCGGTTTCGCCGAGCACGAGAATCGGCAGGCGCTTGCTCGCGACGCGCAGCGCGAGTTCGGCCTGCTGCGCGACGCGCGCGTCGCTGCTGTGCAGGAACGGCGTCAGCGCGCCGACGTGGCGCTCGGTCGCGCCCGGCCGGCGCGATGCGCTGCCGGCATCGCGTCCCGCGCGGCGCAACGGCGCGCGCAACCGCGCATGCAGCGTCGCACCGGTCGCGCGCAACCGCAGCGCGACGATCGCGTCGAGCCGCGCGGCGTCGCGCAGCGGCATGTCGGTCACGTCGAAAATCTCGTCGATGTGGCGCGGCTCGCGCAGCTCCGGCAGCGCGTCGCGCGCGCGCCGGTTGGCGGCGACGATGTTGCCGCATTCGTCGAACGCGATCAGCCATTCGGGCTGTGCCTCGACGTAGTGACGATTAGGATGCCCGAACAGGATCCAGTGCTGCGCCGTGCTGTGCACGAAATAGCCGTCCTCGATCAGCGCCGCGCTCTGCCGCACGAGCTGATAGACGAGACGCTGGCTGTCGCGATTGTCGGGCGACTGCACGGCCGACGCGTCGAGCACGCCGATCAGCTCGCCGGCCGGCGAAAAGATCGGCGCCGCGCTGCAGGTGAGCGTCGTGAACGCGGCGCGAAAATGGTCGGTCTTGTGCACGGTGATCGGCGCGAGATCGGTCAGCACGCTCGCGACGCCGCACGTGCCTTCCTCGCTCTCCGACCAGCACGAGCCGATGTGCAGCCCCGCATGGCGGAAGTCGTTGCGACGCTCGCGATCGATCCGATAGTCGATCGTCACGCCGTGCGCGTCGGTCAGCATCACGCAGTAATCGGCGACGCGGATCATCTCGTGCAGCCGCGTCAGGCACTGGCCCGACGCGCGCAAAAACGCTTCTTCCTTGTCGCGCACCTCGCGCAGCTCGGCCGCGGTCAGCACGCGCGGGCCGATCGACGACGCGGGGTCGAGCCGGTAGCGCTCGAGCGAGCGCTGCCATGACGAAACGAGGCGCGTCGAATCGGCCGGCGGCGGCAAACGGCCGGCGAGCGCACCGAGCACGCGGTCCGCATGCTGGGCCTGGGGAACGACGTAAGGCATGGTCGGCTCCGGTTCCGTACGACGGGGAATTCGATGCTCTTGTAGCACATCCGTTTCGGCGGATCACATTGCGCCGCAGCACGCGAGTCGCGTGAGACATTCGTCTCACGGCCGCCGCCGCGCGTCTCGCGCGATTGAGACGCGCATCGCCGCGTCGTTCGGCCGGCGGCGCGCCGGCGTAATGCGGCGCACAGCCGCGCCGCACGCGGGTTTGCGCGCGATGCGCGGCGTCGCGGCGCGTGCGATGACGAGGCGCGCAGCGTCGCGCGCGCGTGAGACGCCGGCGCCGCTCGGCGCCGCGATGCGCGGTCGCGGCGTTGCATCCGCATGCCGCGCGCGGCCGCCGCGCCAGCGCCGGCGCGGGTGCCGCGCCGATCGCGCGCATGCTGGCACATCGCTTGCAGAGATCACGGGCAAGACCGGCGCGATGGCGTCGGCGACGACGATCCGCGGCCCTTCGCAGGCCGCGGACGTAACGCAGGGCCGCCGCGGGCGCGACAGCGCCGGCGCCGGCCGACTGGATGGAGACAAAGCCCGTGACGACGCCCGTTACCGTCGGCGTGATCGCGAACCCCGCCTCGGGGCGCGACATTCGCCGCCTCACCACGCATGCATCGGTGTTTCCGACCGCCGAGAAGGCGAACATGATCGTGCGCCTGCTGGCCGGCCTCGGCGCGATGGGCGTCGAGCGCGTGCTGACGCTGCGCGACCGCACCGGCATCGCGACGCTGCTGCTGCGCGCACTCGATACGCATCGTGCGGTGGGCGGCGACGCGCGCTGGCCGGACGTCCAATTCGTCGACCTGCCGATCACCGATACGGTCGCCGACACGCATGCGGGCGCCGCTTATCTGCATCGCCACGAAGTTGCGCTGATCGTCGTGCTCGGCGGCGACGGCACGCATCGTGCGGTCGCCGCCCATTGCGGCACGACACCGCTCGTCGCGCTGTCGACCGGCACCAACAACGCGTTTCCCGAGCAGCGCGAGGCGACCGTCGCCGGCGTCGCGGCTGGTCTCGCCGCCACTGGCGCGGTGCCGCCCGACGTCGCGTTCGCGCGCAACAAGCGGCTCGTCGTGCGCTGCGCGGCCGGCCCGCAGCCGGGGCGCGAGGAGATCGCGCTCGTCGACGTCTGCGCCGCACGGCAGCGCTTCGTCGGCGCACGCGCGATCTCGGGGCCCGACGACATCGACACGCTGTATCTGACCTTCGCGGAGCCGGACGGCATCGGGCTGTCGGCGCTCGGCGGCGCGTGGGCGCCGCTCGAGCGCAGCGCGCCGCACGGGCTCGCGATGCGTTTCGCCGGCGAAGGGAAGACGGCCGGCACACCGCTCGTCGCACCGATCGCGCCGGGCCGCGTCGACCGCGTCGTGATGCGCAGCTGCGAACGGCTCGAGCCGGACGCGTGGCAGCCGATTCCGTTCGAGCACGGCACGCTCGCGTTCGACGGCGAACGCGAGATCGAAGTCGCGCGCGGCGACCGCTACGAGATCGCGCTCGACTGGCGCGGCCCGCTCACCGTCGACGTCGGCCGCACGCTGCGCTACGCGGCGTCGCGTCAGTTGCTGCGCGACGTTCCCGCATGGCGCAACTGAACGCACCGACGCGCATGTATCGCTTTTCCCATTCACGAGGAGACAGTGCCATGACAACCGCTCTCGAAGGACAGGTCGCGATCGTCACCGGCGGCGCGCGCGGCATCGGCCGCGGAATCGCGCTGACGCTCGCCGGCGCGGGCGCCGACATTCTGCTCGCCGATCTGCTCGACGACGCGCTCGATTCCACGGCGCGCGAAGTGCGTGCGCTCGGCCGCCGTGCGGCGGTCGCGAAGGTCGACGTCACGCAGTCCGCGCAGGTCGACGCGATGGTCGCGCAGGCGCTTGCCGAACTCGGCCGGCTCGACATCCTCGTCAACTGCGCGGGCGTGATCAGCATCCACCCGGTCGACCAGCTGAGCGAGCGCGACTGGGATTTCGTGATGGACGTGAACGCGAAGGGCACGTTTCTCGGCTGCCGCGCGGCGCTGCCGCATCTGAAGACGCAACGCAGCGGCCGGATCGTCAACGTCGCGTCGATTGCCGGCAAGGAAGGCTTTCCGAATCTCGCGCACTACAGCGCCTCGAAGTTCGCGGTCGTCGGCTTCACGAACGCGCTCGCGAAGGAAGTCGCGCGCGACGGCATCACCGTCAACGCGATCTGCCCGGGCATCGTGCGCACCTACATGTGGGACCGGCTTTCCGACGAATGGAAGGCGGACGGCGAGTCGGTCGAGGAATCGTGGCAGCGGCATCAGCTGACGCTGATTCCGCAAGGCCGCGCGCAGACGCCCGAAGACATGGGCCGCCTCGCGCTGTTTTTCGCGACGATGGACAACGTGACCGGGCAGGCCGTGAACGTCGACGGCGGCTTCACGTTTCACTGACGGCCGCAACCGGCACGCGCGGGCCGCAGTCGCGCAATCCGTTGCCGCGGCAGCGCCGCGGCGGCATTCGCAGTCAGACCAACCCAAGGAGACACACATGTCCGTTTCGACACAGCTCAGCAGGGACACGCTGCTGGAGGCATACCGGCTGATGCGCACGATTCGCGAATTCGAGGAGCGCCTGCACGTCGAGTTCGCGACCGGCGAGATTCCCGGCTTCGTTCACCTGTATGCGGGCGAGGAGGCGTCCGCGGTCGGCACGATGCTGCACCTCGGCGTCGCCGACTACGTCGCGACGACGCACCGCGGCCACGGCCACTGCATCGCGAAGGGCGTCGACGTGCGCGGGATGATGGCCGAAATCTACGGGAAGAAGACCGGCGTCTGTCACGGCAAGGGCGGCTCGATGCACATCGCCGACCTGTCGATGGGGATGCTCGGCGCCAACGGGATCGTCGGGGCGGGCGGCCCGCTCGTTTGCGGCGCGGCGCTCGCGGCCAAGCAGAAGAAGACGGGCGGCGTCGGCGTCTGCTTCTTCGGCGACGGCGCATCGAACCAGGGCGTGATCTTCGAATCGATGAACCTCGCGTCGGTGTGGCGGCTGCCCGCGATCTTCGTCGCCGAGAACAACGGCTACGCGGAAGCGACCTCGTCGAGCTGGTCGGTCGCGACCGACAACATCGCCGATCGCGCGAACGGCTTCGGGATGCCGGGCGTGATCGTCGACGGCTTCGACTTCTTTGCCGTGCACGAGGCGCTCGGCGAAGCCGTCGAGCGCGCGCGCAACGGCGGCGGCCCGACGCTCGTCGAGGTGAAGTTCTCGCGCTACTTCGGCCACTTCGAAGGCGACGCGCAGACCTATCGCGCGCCCGGCGAAGTGCAGAAGCTGCGCGACGAGAAGGACTGCCTGAAGCATTTCGAATCGCGCGTCGTGCGCGCCGAAGTGCTGACGACGGACGAGCTGCGTGCAGTCGACGCGCAGGTGAAGGCGCTGATCGACGACGCGGTGGCCGAAGCGAAGGCCGCGCCGCTGCCGGACGCGGCCGACCTGCTGACCGACGTCTACGTGTCGTATCCGTGAGCGCGGCCGAACCGCGCGCAATGCAACGGCCGACACGGCGAACCGAACATTCCAGGAGACAGACATGGCAAGGAAGATCACTTATTCGCAGGCGATCAACGAGGCGCTCGCGCAGGAGATGGCGCGCGACGACAGCGTGATCGTGATGGGCGAGGACAATGCGGGCGGCGCGGGCGCGCCCGGCGAGGACGACGCATGGGGCGGCGTGCTCGGCGTGACGAAGGGGCTGTTCCACAAGTTTCCGGGCCGCGTGCTCGACACGCCGCTGTCCGAAGGCGGCTACATCGGCGCGGCGGTCGGCGCCGCCGCGTGCGGGATGCGGCCCGTTGCCGAGCTGATGTTCGTCGACTTCATGGGCGTGTGCTTCGACCAGATCTTCAACCAGGCCGCGAAATTCCGCTACATGTTCGGCGGCAAGGCCGTCACGCCGGTCGTGATCCGCGCGATGTACGGCGCGGGCCTGCGCGCGGCCGCGCAGCACTCGCAGATGCTCACGTCGCTGTTTACGCACATTCCGGGGCTGAAGGTCGTGTGCCCGTCGACGCCGTACGACGCGAAGGGGCTGCTGATCCAGTCGATCCGCGACAACGATCCGGTGATCTTCCTCGAGCACAAGCTGCTCTACACGCGCGAAGGCGACGTGCCCGAGGAATCCTATGCCATTCCGTTCGGCGAGGCGAATGTCGTGCGCGACGGCGACGACGCGACGATCGTCACCTACGGCCGGATGGTGCATGTCGCGATGGACGCCGCCGCGAAGCTCGCGAAGGACGGCATTCAGGTCGACGTGATCGACCTGCGCACGACGTCGCCGCTCGACGAGGAAACGATTCTCGAAAGCGCGGCACGCACCGGGCGCGTGGTGGTCGTCGACGAAGCGAACCCGCGCTGCTCGATCGCGACCGACATCGCCGCGCTCGTCGCGCAGCGCGCGTTCCGTTCGCTGCAGGCGCCGATCGAGCTCGTGACCGCGCCGCACACGCCCGCGCCGTTCGCCGGCGTGCTCGAGGACCTGTATATCCCGTCTGCCGATGCGATCGCGCAGGCCGTGCTGAAAACGAGGAGCTGAGACGATGTCGATTCACATGATCACGATGCCCAAGTGGGGGCTGTCGATGGAGCAGGGGCAGGTCAACGGCTGGCTGAAGGCGGTCGGCGAACGCGTGTCGAAGGGCGACGAGGTGCTCGACGTCGAGACCGACAAGATCTCGTCGGGCGTCGAATGCGCATTCGACGGCACGCTGCGCCGGCAGGTCGCTCAGGAGGGCGAAACGCTGCCGGTCGGCGCGCTGCTCGGCGTGGTCGCCGCGGCCGACGTGAGCGATGCCGACATCGACGCGGCGATCGCGGCATTCCAGCGCGACTACACGCCGAGCGCGGCGGCCGACGAAGCGGCCGGCCCGCAACCGGAGAAGGCGCAGATCGGCGGCCGCACGATGCGCTTCCTGAAGCTCGGCGAGGGCGCCGGGACGCCGGCCGTGCTGATCCACGGCTTCGGCGGCGACCTGAACAACTGGCTGTTCAACCATGCGGAACTGGCGGCGCACCGGCCGGTGTGGGCGCTCGATCTGCCCGGTCACGGCGAGTCGGGCAAGGCGGTCGAGAGCGGCAGCCTCGACGAGCTCGCCGACGCCGTGCTGGCGCTGCTCGACGCGAAGGACATCGAGCGTGCGCACCTGATCGGCCATTCGATGGGCGGCGCGGTCGCGATGACGGTCGCCGAGCGTGCGCCGGCGCGCGTCGCGTCGCTGACCCTGATCGCGAGCGCGGGCCTCGGTGCCGAGATCAACCGCGACTACATCGACGGCTTCGTCGCCGGCAACAGCCGCAATACGCTGAAGCCGCATCTCGGCGCGCTGTTCGCGGACAGCGCGCTCGTCACGCGGCAGCTCGTCGACGATCTCGTCAAGTACAAGCGGCTCGAAGGCGTGCAGGCCGCGCTCGAGAAGATCGCGAACGCCGCGTTCGACGGCGCGACGCAGCGGCGCGTGTTCCGCGACCGGCTTGCGTCGCTCGCGCCGCGCACGCTCGTGATCTGGGGCGAGCGCGACCAGGTGATTCCGGCGCAGCACGCGCAGGGTTTGCCGGACGGCGTGCGCACCGAGCTGATCGCCGGCAGCGGGCACATGGTGCAGATGGAAGCGGCGGCCGACGTGAACCGGCTGATCGTCGCGTTTCTCGGAGACTGACGATGGCTGCCGCGCTCGAACGACCCAGCCTCACCGCGCTCGGCCAGCCGGGCGCGCGCAGCCGCGACAAGCTCGCGCGCATTCCCGTGCGGGTCGAGCTCGCCGACGGTACGGCGCTGCCCAAGCCGCCGTGGCTGCGCGCACGGCCGATGATGAGCGCGGCCGTCGCCGACATGGCGGCCGTGCTGCGCGCGCATCGGCTGCATTCCGTATGCGAGGAAGCGATGTGTCCGAACATCGGCGAATGTTTTGCGCAGCGCACGGCGACCTTCATGATCATGGGCGGGCTCTGTACGCGCCGCTGCCCGTTCTGCGACGTCGCGCATGGCCGTCCGGAGCCGCTCGATCCGGACGAGCCCGCCCGGCTCGCGGAGGCGGTCGCCGCGCTCGCGCTGCGCTACGTCGTGATCACGTCGGTCGACCGCGACGATCTGCGCGACGGCGGCGCCGCGCATTTCGCCGCCTGCATCGCGGCGGTGCGCGCGAGCGTGCCGGGGATCGGCGTCGAGGTGCTGGTGCCCGATTTCCGCGGCCGCATCGATCGTGCGCTCGACGCGCTGTCGCAGGCATGGCCCGACGTGTTCAACCACAACATCGAGACGGTGCCCTCGCTGTATCGCGCGGCGCGGCCCGGCGCCGACTATCGCGGCTCGCTCGATCTGCTCGCGCGCGCGAAGGGCGCGCGGCCGGCGCTCGTCACGAAATCGGGATTGATGCTCGGGCTCGGCGAAGGCGACGACGAGGTGCGCGCGACGATGCGCGACCTGCGCGCGCACGGTGTCGACGTCCTGACGCTCGGCCAGTATCTCGCGCCGTCCGCGCATCATCTGCCGGTGCGGCGCTACGTGAGCCCGGAGGCGTTCGCGGCATGGCGCGACGAGGGGCTGGCGCTCGGTTTCGCGGAAGTGGTCGCCGGCCCGCTCGTGCGCTCCTCGTATCACGCGGCAGACGTGCTGTTGCCCGCGTAGCGGGCCGTGGCTCAGGTGCCGGCGGACACGTGCAGGCGGCTCACGCGGCGCAGGTACAGCGCGAGCCCGACGCCCGCGAGCATCAGGCTGACCGTGTTCGCGAACCAGAAGCCGCGCGCGCCGACGAGCGACGCGGGCGCGATGCCGCCGACGTCGAAGCCGAGCAGATAGCCGCCGCCGAGGCCGACGCCCCAGAGTGCGACCGCGTAGATCACGGTCGGCACGACCGCGACCTTGTACGCGCGCAGCACGAACGCGGAGGTAATCTGCAGCGCGTCGAAGAAGTGGTAGCAGGTCACGATCGCGACGAGCGGCATCGCGGCGGACGCGACGGCCGGATTCGGCGTGTAGCCGCCGATGATCAACGGCCGCAGCACGAACACGAGCACGCCGTACGCGGCGGCGATCGCGCAGGCGAGGATCACGCCGTGCCGGCCGAGCAGCCGCGCTTCGTCGGGCCGGCCCGCACCGAGCGCGCGCGCGACGAGCGTCGATGCGGCGACGCCGATCGACAACGGCGTCATGTACAGCACGGCGCCGACGTTGCCGGCGATCTGGTGGCCGGCCAGCGTCGTCGTGCCGAACTGCGCAATGAACAGCGCCATGCAGGTGTACGACGTGACTTCGATCAGGTAGGACAGCCCCATCGGCACGCCGAGTTTCAGCAGCGCTTTCTGGCGCGTCCAGACGGGCCAGCAGAAGCGCGAGAAGATCGCGAGCGGCGCGAACACGTCGAGCCTCGCGAGCAGCGCGAAGCCGATCAGCGCGAGCGCCCAGTTGATCAGCGTGCTGGCGAGCCCGCAGCCGGGGCCGCCAAGCGCCGGTATGCCGAAGCCGCCGAAGATGAACCAGACGTTGAGCGGAAACTTCAGCAGCAGTGCGCCGATCTGCAGGATCATCGCGAGCCGCGGCTTGCCGGCCGCGTTGGTCAACGCGTTGTAAATGCGGAATACGAGGCTCGCCGGCAGCCCGTACGACAGGATGCGCAGATAGTCGACGGTGCGGTCGTGAAGCGCCGGCGGCGCGTGCGCGACGCGCAGCAGCGGTTCGGGAAAATGCAGCAACAGGAAGCCGGGTGTCGCGAGCAGCACGGCGAGCCACAGCGCCTGGCGCACTTCCTCGCCGATCTCGGCATAGCGCCGCGCGCCGTAGAGCTGGCCCGCGATCGGCTGCAGCGCGGACAGGATGCCGGTCAGCCCGATATAGACGGACACGTAGATCGACGAGCCGAGCCCGAGCGCGGCGAGGTCGACGGCCGAATAGCGGCCGACCATCGCGGTGTCGATCACGCCGAACGCGATGATCGCGAGCTGGCCGACGAGCACCGGCCACGCGAGACCGACGATGCGACGGATGTCCGCGAACATCGTCAACCGGCCGCCCGGCGATGCGGCGCGCGCCGCTTGACCGGCGTCTTCGGCCGCTCGATGCGCTCATACAGGCGGAAGCGCTCGTCGCGGTCGGCGACGCGGCGGCCTTCCCATACGAGACGCCACACGAATTGCGACATTGCGCTCGGCTCGCCGAAGTCCGCGCGGTCCTGGCGCAGGATCACGTCGCAGTCTTCGGTGAAATCGAAGTGCATGTTGCCGAAATAGGCGAACGTCGCGATCTGCGCATCGCCGAGCCGCACGGGCGAAATGCATTGGTAGTCGGCCGGCAGGTGCGTCGCGATCTGCTGCGCGACGTCGCGGTAGGTCCGGCCGTAGTTGACGATCGGCAGCCACAGCGTCATCAGCAGCACCCACATCAGCGTGGTGCCCGCGCCCGACAGCACGACGCTGCGCCAGAGCACCTTCGGCTGCCGCGAGATGCGCCAGCGCGCGAGCACGCACCAGCACACCGTGACGACGACCGCACAGGCGAACGACAGCGCGTTGAAATGCGGCTCGTAGCCCGGCAGCAGCCGCCCGAGGTTGCGCGCGAGCGGATGCGGGAAACCGGTCAGCGAGGCGAGCCACACGAGCCACACGAAGGTGCCGAGGATCGTGAAGCTGAGCACCGCGAACCAGTCGATCGCGTTGATCGCGCCGCGCTTGAGCGTCGGCAGCGCGAACGTCGCGAGCACCGCGAGCGGCGGCAGCAGCAGCATGTACATGCGGTTCGACTGCTGGCTTTGCAGGATCACGAGCGCGACGAGCGGCACGACGACCGACAGCGGAATCGCGATGTGCGCGCGCCGGCGCATGCCGGCCCAGCTCCACCACGCCCAGATCGCGAGCGGCCATGCGGGCCACGTAAACAGCGGCAGGTTCTTCGCCGCATAGCCGAGCACCGCGGTCGGCGGGCCCGAGAAGCGCATCAGGCTGCCGTGGATCCACTGGTTGAAGAACCACGCGGCGTCGTCGGGCGCTGCGATGAACGCGGCGACCGGCCACAGCGCGAAGATCGCGATCGCGACCGGCACGCCGACGAGCGGCAGGCGCAGGTTGCGCATCTCGGGCGTGACGAGCCACAGTGCGGCCGTGCCGGCGAGCAGCGCGACGACGAGCACCGGGTTGCCCGACAAGCCGACGAGGCCGATCGCCGCACCCCAGCAGAGCGCGCCTTGCAGCGGCTTGTCGATGCCGCGCACGATGCCGTAGACGAGCATCGCGATCCACGCGAACTGCGCGAGCTGCGGCGTCGTTTCGTGTCCGCGCTCCGCGAGGCCGAAGCACGCGACGAGGATCAGCAGCGCGCCGTCGGCGAGCGTGCGGCCGTAGTCGCGCGGCTCGGGCTCGCCGCCGAACGCGTACTTGAACGGCTGGACTTCCGCGCGCCGGCCGAGCAGATAGGCCGCATACCAGACGAACGCGCACGCGACGCAGAACCAGATGCCGGTATCGACGCGCGACGCGTTGCTCGCATCGACCCAGGGCGCCAGCGCGCGGATCGACAGCGCGCCGAGCCAGTAGCCGAGCGGCCCGTCGCTCGTGATGAACTTGCCGACGAGGTTCGGCAGCAGCCAGTCGTCGTGGTGGCCGGTCGCCATCGTCCACATTACGCCGAAGCCCGCCGCGTCCTCGTTCTTCCACGGATCTCGGCCGAACAGGCCGAATGCCGCGTAGACGAAGCAGAGCGTGAGCAGCAGCCAGCGCGGCAGCGCGCGCGTGGCGGAGGCGGTGAGACGGACGACAGGCTTCATGCAGATGAACGATGTGTGATGAGCGGGCGGCCGCGCGGCCGGGCCGGTTTCGAGCATCCGGCATTGTAGACGCGCGCACGCGCGCGCGGCAGATCATGGCGGGCTCGCGGGCCGGGCCGTGTGCCGGACGCGCGGAGACAAAAAAGGGCAGCCGAGGCTGCCCTTTTGTGCGGAGACCGGTGCGTTGCAGCCACCGGCTGCGGTGCGAAGCTTACTTCGCGACCTTGCCGCTTGCGCGCGAACCGAACTTGTTCTTGAACTTCTCGACGCGGCCGGCCGTGTCCATGATCTTTTGCTGACCCGTGTAGAACGAGTGCGATTCCGACGACACTTCGATCTTCGCGAGCGGGTAGGTCTTGCCTTCGAGCTCGATGGTTTCGCGCGTCTGGATCGTCGAACGCGTGATGAACTTGAAGCCGTTCGACATGTCTTGGAAGACGACTTCGCGGTAATCCGGGTGAATGCCAGGTTTCATGATTTTCCTTGGTGAGAGCGGTAGCCAACCCGCCGCTTGCCGTGCCGATTGGCGCGCTGTGCGCGTATCGGCGACCGTCAAGCCCGGCGCGAGCCACTTGCCTAAGGTCGAAAAACGGCGATTATGCCAGAAAATCAGACGGTTGACGAATAATTTTCACGCCGCGTCGAGCGCGCCCGCGCGCGCCGGATCTTGCCGGTAGTAGCGGGCGAGCAGCCGGTACAGCTCCGGAAATTCGGACTCGAACGCTTGCGGCCGCACGAACAGCGCTTCGCTGCAAACCGCAAAGAACTCGGACGGATGGTCGGCCGCGTACGGATCGATCAGGGAGTCGCGCTCGAAGCGCGCCCAGGCGCGGTCCGGCACGGCGTCGACGCGCGCGCAGAACTGGTCGTATGCGTTGTCGAACACGTCGGCCCAGGTCTGCGCATCGAGGTGCGGCGCATGCCAGCGGCGAAACAGCGGCGGGTAGCCGTCGGCCGCGCCGTTGACCATGTCGATCTTGTGCGCGAATTCGTGGATCACGACGTTGTACGCGTCGCGGCCGTCGGTCATCTGCGCGTCTTCCCACGACAGGATCACGGGGCCGCCTTCCCACGCCTCGCCGCTCGCATCCTGCTCGACCTCGTGCACGACGCCGTCCTCGTCCTGCACGGTCTTGCGGATCACGAACTCGCCCGGATACACCACGACGCCGACCCAGCCGTCGTAGAGCGACAGATCGAGATTCAGCACGGGCAGGCACGCCTGCGCGGCGATCGCGACGATCATCGCGTCGGTCAGCTCGAGCCCGTGCGCCGTGGAGAACGATTTCTTCGCGATGAACAGGCTCGTCAGTTCGCGCAGCCGGCCGAGATCGTCGGGCGACAACGCGTCGAGGAACGGCAGGCGTGCCACGGTGTCGTGCCACAGCGTGTCCGGAATCGGATGGCTGCGCAGCGCGCGATCGCGGCGGCGATCGTCGAGCCAGCGGGTCAGTTTCGAAAGCATGGAGGCGGCGCGCGGAAATCCAAAGCCTGTCTTTTAACTCAATCGATCTCTTTTTGCCATGCCGCGAACACGCCGCCGACGAGCGCGACGCCGGCGAGGAAGTAGAAGCCGTCGAGCGAGGCGAGAAACGACGCCTGCTGCGCGACCATCCGCGCGATCGACGCGACGGCGAGGCCGTGCGCTTCGGTCGCCGCGTGGCCGGCCGCCGCATAACCGTTCGCGAGCGTGTCGAGCGTCTGCCGGAACAGCGGGTCGAACACGTTCGCGCGTTCGACGAGCCGCGTCTGGTGCACCGCGAGCCGATGTTGCTCGACGATGATCACCGACGACGTCGCGAACGTGATCGTCAGCTGCCGCACGATGTTCTTGAGCCGATAGCCGTGCGTGTACTCGTCGATCGCGAAGATCCGGAACGTGAGGTTCGCGACCGGCAGCACGATGAACAGCAGCAGCAGGCCGCGCAACAGCAGCGGCACGACGAGCGCGGCCTCGCCGACTTGCGGCGTGAGCCGCGTCATCCATAGCGTCGCGACGATCGCGATCGCGAAGCCCGGCACGACGAACCATTTCTTGTGCGCGACGTGCTTCGCGTAGCGCAGGTACGCGAACAGCGCGGTGGCCGAAATCAGCGACATCGTGCCGACGAGCCGCCCGGCGTTCTCGACCGGATAGCCGAGCCCCGATTCGAGAAAGCGCGACGACAAATAGCTGAAGCCCGTCGACTCGTAGTAATAGAACATGTAGAGCAACAGGCCGATCTGGAACGTGCGCTCGCGCAGCGCGTGCAGCCGCACGAGCGGCGTCGGGTGGTTCCACTGGTGATACGCGAACCAGGCGAGCGCGCCGAGCCCCGCGGCGGTCAGACCGATCAGCATCGGCGAGCCGCTGTACAGCTGGTAGTGCACCTGCTGCATCACGATCTGCAGCGCGCCCTGCGCGAGCGCGAATACGACGTATGGCCAGAAATGTCCGGAGCCGCGTTCGTCGTCCGGCGTGCGGCCCGAGTCGGGCAGCGTGAGCAGCGCGAGGATCGCGAACGCGATGCCGGCCGGCGCCGTGCACGCGAACAGTGCGCGCCACGTCGAATGCGCGACGAACAGCCCGCCGACGATCGGCGCGAGCGCGCTGCCGAGCAGGATCATGATCAGGAACGCGCGCGTCGCGGGCGGCCTCGTCTGAGGCTTGAAGCTGATCTGGATCAGGATCCGGCACGCGCCCATCATCGGGCCGATGAAGTAGCCCTGAAAGCCGCGCGCGAACGCGAGTTCGAGCGACGTATCGGCGAGCGCGGCCGCGATCGCGCCGAACGAGAACATCAGCATGCAGCCGGCGACGTAGCGGCGATGCCCGAGGCGGTCGACCCACCATTGCTGCTGCAGGATGCCGAGCACGGCCGTGACCGCATACGCGCTCGACGCCCATACGAGTTCGTCCGGCGACGCATTGATGCCGCCCGCGATATAGCTCGCGAAGAACGAGAAGATCGCGTTGTCGAAGTAGTCGAGCCCGGTGACGAGCGCAAGTGCCCAGGGGAACAGGTCCGCGCGCAGGTTCGCGCGGCTCCACAGCGGCGGGCGCCCGGACGTGACGTTCATGCGCGGCCCTTGCCGCGCCGTGCGCCGGCTTCGGCGCGCCGTTGCGCGATCAGCGCATCGGGGTTCTCGCCGGCGAGGCGTCGTTCGACGTAGTCGATGTCGTGCTGCAACTCCTTGCGCAGCGCGACCGCTTCCTTCAGCTCGCGCTGGACGGCCGCGATCCGGCGATCGAGCGTCGCGATCTGCTCGGCGAGCCCCGCGCGGATCTCGCGCAGCGAGGCGTCCGAATAGCGGCGCCGGCCGTCGCCGGCTTCCTCGAGCGGACGCTTGAGCATTTCGGTGATGCCGTGCAGCGAGAAGCCGAGCGCGCGCAATCGCAGGATGCGCGCGAAACGCTCAAGATCGGCTTCGTCGTACAGGCGATAGCGGCCTTCGCTGCGCGACGGCGTGACGAGCCCGCGCTCCTCGTAATACTTCAGCGTGCGCGGCGTGACACCGAGCCGTGCGGCGGCGTCGCCAACGGTCAGCAGCGGGGTGGAGGCGGCATCGGACATGGACGGAGCGCGGATCGTGACGATCGCGTCATTATAGATCAACCTGTACGTTCACGTTCAGGTTGGCGTGAAAAAACGGCCGCCGGCGCAGGGCGCGGGCGGCCGTCGGGGCGCGCAGCGGCGCTTAGCCGCCGCGGCGCATCAGATCGAAGAACTCGGAGTTGCTCTTCGTCTGGCGGATCTTGTCGAGCAGGAATTCCATCGCCTCGACTTCGTCCATGTCGTGGATGAACTTGCGCAGCACCCAGATCTTCTGAAGGATGTCCGGCTTGATCAGCATTTCCTCGCGGCGCGTGCCCGACTTGTTTAGGTTGATCGACGGATAGACGCGCTTTTCCGCGAGACGGCGCTCGAGGTGCACTTCCATGTTGCCGGTGCCCTTGAACTCTTCGTAGATGACGTCGTCCATGCGGCTGCCGGTTTCGATCAGCGCGGTGCCGATGATCGTCAGCGAGCCGCCTTCCTCGATGTTGCGCGCCGCGCCGAAGAAGCGCTTCGGACGCTGCAGCGCGTTCGCGTCGACACCGCCCGTCAGCACCTTGCCCGACGCCGGGATCACGGTGTTGTAGGCGCGTGCGAGACGCGTGATCGAGTCGAGCAGGATCACGACGTCATGCTTCATTTCGACGAGACGCTTGGCCTTCTCGATCACCATTTCGGCGACCTGCACGTGACGCGTGGCCGGTTCGTCGAACGTCGACGCGATCACTTCGCCCGCGACCGAGCGCTGCATTTCGGTCACTTCTTCGGGGCGCTCGTCGATCAGCAGCACGAACAGGATCACGTCCGGATGGTTCTGCTTGATCGCATGCGCGATGTGCTGAAGCATCACGGTCTTGCCCGACTTCGGCGATGCGACGAGCAGGCCGCGCTGGCCCTTGCCGATCGGCGCGATCATGTCGATGATGCGGCCCGTGACGTTTTCCTCGCCGCGCATTTCGCGCTCGAGCGACAGCGGCTTGTTCGGGTGCAGCGGCGTGAGGTTCTCGAACATGATCTTGTGTTTCGAGGCCTCGGGCGGCTGCCCGTTGACTTTGTCGACCTTCACCAGCGCGAAGTAGCGCTCGCCGTCCTTCGGCGTGCGGACTTCGCCTTCGATCGTGTCGCCGGTGTGCAGGTTGAAGCGGCGGATCTGCGACGGGCTGATGTAGATGTCGTCGGTGCTCGCGAGGTACGACATTTCCGGCGAGCGGAGGAAGCCGAAGCCGTCCGGCAGCACTTCGAGCGTGCCGTCGCCGAAGATCGTCTCTCCCGTCTTGGCGCGCTTTTTGAGAATGGCGAACATCAGCTCCTGCTTGCGCAGGCGGTTCGCGTTTTCGATCTCGAGGCCGTTGGCCATTTCGATCAGTTCGGAGACGTGCAGAGACTTGAGCTCGGATAAATGCATACGGAGAACCCGCCAGGGAGGAGATGCGACGAAAGATATAAAGGGAGGAGGGCGAGCGGAAGCGCTCAGAGACTTAAATGCGTCTTGTAGACGTTTTTTGATTCTAGCATACGCCGATTCGCGCTTGAGCGGCCGATCGGCGGTGCGGCGGCGGACGTGTTGCCGGCTGACAACACGTCCGCGGGACGTGCCGGTATTACAGGTGGCTGTCCAGGAATGCGGTGAGCTGCGACTTCGACAGCGCGCCGACCTTCTGCGCGGCAGCCGCGCCGTTCTTGAACAGGATCAGCGTCGGGATGCCGCGCACGCCGAACTTCGCGGGCGTCGCCTGGTTGTCGTCGACGTTGATCTTCGCGATCTGCAGCTTGTCGCCGTAGTCCTTCGCGACTTCGTCGAGGATCGGGGCGATCATCTTGCACGGACCGCACCATTCGGCCCAGAAGTCGACGAGGACGGGCTTGTCGGATTTGACGACGTCCTGTTCGAACGATGCGTCGCTGATGTGTTTGATCTGTTCGCTCATTGGGTCAATACCTCTTTCGGTTCGGGGACTGCCTGCTTCGCGCGTTGCGGCGCACCGGCCGCCGAAGCAGCCGGCCGCTGCGGCAGGTAGCTCCGCTCTCCGGGAAAGAAGGGCGTAAGCGCTGCATACCGCGGCTCGCGGGTCGTTCGGGCGTCATATTAGCCTAAATTGCTATCCGTTGCGGGCGGCGATAGTAGCCGCTTTGCAAGTAGGGGTACGACGCGCCGTTCGGCCTCTGCAATCGGCAGGTGGAGGCGTGCACGCAAAATACAAGAGCGCACCGCCGCGGCACGACCGGCGCGCCATTTATCCGCCGATTTACGGCGCAGCCGAATAAACGGTCGCATTCGGCGCGCAGCGGTGATAGAATACGCCGTGACGGGCCTCCTCGCATGGTGGGCCGGTGAACCTGGTCAGGTCGGGAACGAAGCAGCCACAGCCGTTTTCCGCCAGTGCCGAGGGTCGGGCTCGTCACCTTCCTCCTCGCCCCATTCGTCGGGCGTTTTTTCTTTCTGCAATCAATTTTCGTTTCCCCGGTTTTCGCTGTTTCGATGGCTGTCAGGTGCAGTCGCGGCCGTGCATCTGGTCGACGCTCGTCCCGAGCGTTTCGCCCGTCGCGACGCATGCGTCGTCAGGCGCCGTCATGCACCGCGATTGCCGCAGCGCGCGGCGTTTCGCGTGTCGGCGCGCGGCAGCGTTGCTGATACAATTTCCCGATGACCTATCAAGTTCTCGCACGCAAGTGGCGTCCGAAGGATTTCGCTTCGCTCGTCGGCCAGGAGCACGTCGTCAGGGCGCTCACGCACGCGCTCGACGGCGGGCGTCTTCATCACGCGTATCTGTTCACCGGCACCCGCGGCGTCGGCAAGACGACGCTGTCGCGCATCTTCGCGAAGGCGCTCAACTGTGAAACCGGCGTGACGTCGCAGCCGTGCGGCGTCTGCCGTGCGTGCCGCGAGATCGACGAAGGCCGCTTCGTCGACTACGTCGAAATGGATGCCGCGAGCAATCGCGGCGTCGACGAAATGGCCGCGCTGCTCGAGCGCGCGGTGTACGCGCCGGTCGATGCGCGCTTCAAGGTCTACATGATCGACGAAGTGCACATGCTGACGAACCACGCGTTCAACGCGATGCTGAAGACGCTCGAGGAGCCGCCGCCGCATGTGAAGTTCATCCTCGCGACCACCGATCCGCAGAAGATTCCGGTCACGGTGCTGTCGCGCTGCCTGCAGTTCAACCTGAAGCAGATGCCGGCCGGGCACATCGTGTCGCATCTCGAGCGCATTCTCGGCGAAGAGCGCATCGCGTTCGAGCCGCAGGCGCTGCGTCTGCTCGCGCGTGCGGCGCAGGGCAGCATGCGCGACGCGCTGTCGCTGACCGACCAGGCGATCGCCTATTCGGCCAACGAAGTGACCGAAGCGGCGGTGTCGGGCATGCTCGGCGCGCTCGACCAGACTTACATGGTGCGGCTGCTCGATGCGCTCGCGGCCGGCAGCGGCCCCGAGATTCTCGCGATCGCCGACGAAATGTCGCTGCGCAGCCTGTCGTTCTCGACCGCGCTGCAGGATCTCGCGAGCCTGCTGCACCGGATCGCGTGGGCGCAGTTCGCGCCGGGCTCGGTGCTCGACGAATGGCCGGAAGCGGCCGATCTGCGTCGCTTCGCCGAGCTGCTGAGCCCCGAACAGGTGCAGCTGTTCTATCAGATCGCGACGGTCGGTCGCGCGGAGCTCGGCCTCGCGCCCGACGAATACGCGGGTTTCACGATGACGCTGCTGCGCATGCTCGCGTTCGAGCCGGCCGTCGGTGCCGGCAGCGCGCCGGGCGGTCAGCCGTCCGTGCCGCGCGCCGTACCGGCGCCGCGGGCGGCTGCCGCGGCGGCAGCGCCTGCGGCGAAGCCGGTGTCGGCTGTGCGCCCGCAAACGGCTGCTCCGGCTGCGCCTGCTGCGCGCCCGGCAGCGGTTGCGCCGGCACCGACCGGCGATGCCGCCACGCAGCCGGCCACGCAAGCCGCGCCTGCGCCGCAAGCCACGCCGGTTTCGCCCGTCGCGAAGGTAGCGGACGCCGGCGCGACGCCACAACCCGACGCGAGCGCTCGATCGGACGCGGCGACCGCAGCGACCGACACGCCGGCGGCCGTTCGTGCCGAACCCGCACCGTCTGCCGACGCGCAGCGCAGCACCGAAGCCGACGTGTCGGCCGCCGAGCCGCGCAACAGCGCGCCGAAACCGCGCGTCGCCGCGCAGCAAGCGCGCGAGCCCGAAGCATCCGCTGCCGCGCCGCGCAATGACGAACCCGCACCGCCGGCCGAACCGGCGCCGCGCGCGGCATCCGCAGGGTCGGCCGCGCGCCCGGCCGCCCGTTCGGGCGGCGCGGCCGCCGCGCTCGACGTGCTGCGCAATGCCGGGATGCGCGTGTCGTCCGATCGTTCTCGCGCGGGCGCCGCAGCCAAGCCCGCGGCCGAGCCCGCCGCCGCAAAGCCTGCGCCGGCGCGTCCGGCCGTACAGGTGCCGACGCCGCGCGCGACCGCGCGCGCCGCGCAGCCGAGCGCCGACACGCGCCATGCGCCGCCGCCGTGGGAAGACATTCCGCCGGACGACTACGTGCCGCTCAGCGCGGACGAAATGTTCGGCGGCCCGCCGGACGACGGCTTCGTGCCGGTGTTCGACAGCGGCCCGGACGACGTGCGCGTCGCGCCGTCGCTCGCCGAAAGCCGGCCGTCGGCGCCGGTCGACACGCGTCCGTTGCCGCCCGCGATCGCGCTCGACGCGATCGGCTTCGACGGCGAATGGCCGACGCTCGCCGCACGATTGCCGCTGAAGGGCGTCGCATATCAGCTCGCGTTCAACAGCGAACTGACGGCTGTCGACGCGACGTCGCTGAAGCTGTCGGTGCCCGTCCCGCAGTACGCGGACGCCGCACAGGTCGCGAAGCTGAAGGCCGCGCTTGCCGATGCACTCGGCAAGCCGGTCGAGGTGGCGGTCGAGGTCGGCCCCGCGCGCCGCACGGCGGCGGCGCTCGACGCGGCCGCACGCGCGGCGCGTCAGCGCGAGGCCGAACAGGAGATTCACGCCGATCCGTTCGTCCAGCAACTCGTGCGCGACTTCGGCGCGCGCATCGTCGAAGGCTCCGTGCGTCCGCTCGCCGATTCGGCGCCGGACGGCGGTGCGCCGACGCTGCATTGAACGGATTGCGCCGCGGCAGGCACAATCCCGCCCCAGCACATTGGCCGGCACGCGCCGCGTGCCGGTTTTCACACGATCGAGAAGGAGTATTCCCATGTTGAAAGGCAACCTCGCCGGACTGATGAAGCAAGCGCAGCAAATGCAGGAAAACATGAAGAAGATGCAGGAGCAGCTTGCGCAGATTGAAGTCGAAGGGCAGTCGGGCGCCGGCCTCGTCAAGGTGACGATGACGTGCCGCAACGAAGTGCGACGCGTGTCGATCGATCCGAGCCTGCTCGCGGACGACAAGGACATGCTCGAGGATCTCGTCGCGGCCGCGTTCAACGATGCGGTGCGCAAGGCCGAGGCGACGTCGCAGGAAAAGATGAGCGGGATGACGTCGGGCCTGCCGCTGCCGCCGGGCTTCAAGCTGCCGTTCTGAACGCCGCGTTCGTCTCGACGTCTGCCGCCGTATGAAACAACCGTCCGCCCTGTCCGCGCTCGTCGAAGCGCTGCGTGTGCTGCCCGGTGTCGGGCCGAAGTCCGCGCAGCGCATGGCGTACCACCTGATGCAGCACGATCGGGAGGGCGCGGAGCGGCTCGGCCGGTCGCTGCTGTTCGCGACCGAGCATCTGCGGCACTGCGATAAATGCAACACGTTCACCGAAGCGCAGATCTGCGAGGTCTGCAGCGACGAGGAGCGCGACCCGACGCTGCTGTGCGTCGTCGAAACGCCTGCCGATCAAATCATGCTCGAGCAGACGATGACCTATCGCGGCCTGTACTTCGTGCTGATGGGGCGGCTCAGCCCGCTCGACGGCATCGGCCCGAAGGAAATCCACTTCGACCGGCTCGTGCGCCGCGCATCCGACGGCATCGTCAAGGAAGTCGTGCTCGCGACGAACTTCACGAACGAAGGCGAAGCCACCGCGCATTACCTCGGCCAGACGCTGAAGGCGCGCGGGCTCGCGGTCACGCGCCTCGCGCGCGGCGTGCCGGTCGGCGGCGAGCTCGAATACGTCGACGCGGGCACGATCGCCCGCGCGATGCTCGACCGCCGCACGATGTAATTTCCGGCGCCGCCCGCCGGCGGCGCCGTTCCTCATGTCAGGGAGACACATGAGCGCCAGCCAGGGCCCGCTCGCGGGCGTCAAAGTGCTCGAATTCGGAACGCTGATCGCCGGGCCGTTCGCGTCGCGGCTGTTCGCCGAGTTCGGCGCCGAAGTCATCAAGATCGAAGACCCGAAAGGCGGCGATCCGCTGCGCAAGTGGCGCAAGCTCCATCCGGAGCAGGGCGGCACGTCGCTGTGGTGGGCCGTGCAGGCGCGCAACAAGAAATCGGTCACGCTGAACTTGAAATCGGACGCCGGCAAGACGATCGCGCGCCAGCTCGCACGCGAAGCCGACATCGTGATCGAGAACTTCCGTCCGGGCCTGCTCGAAAAGCTCGGCCTCGGCTACGACGTGCTGTCGGCCGAGAATCCGGGCCTCGTGATGGTGCGCCTGTCCGGCTACGGGCAGACCGGCCCGTATCGCGACCGCCCGGGCTTCGGCGCGATCGCCGAATCGATGGGCGGGCTGCGCCACATCACCGGCTATCCCGACCTGCCGCCGCCGCGCATCGGCATCTCGATCGGCGATTCGATCGCCGCGCTGCACGGCGTGATCGGCGCGCTGATGGCGCTGCATCACCGCAAGGTGAACGGCGGCGCGGGGCAGGTCGTCGACGTCGCGCTATATGAAGCGGTGTTCAACATGATGGAAAGCGTCGTGCCGGAGTACGGCGTGTACGGGATGGTGCGGGAGCGCACCGGCGCGTCGCTGCCGGGCATCGTGCCGTCGAACACGTACGCGTGCCGCGACGGCAGCATTGTGATCGGCGGCAACAGCGATCCGATCTTCAAGCGGCTGATGAAGGCGATCGACCGCGACGATCTCGCGGACGATCCGGCGCTCGCGCAGAACGACGGGCGCGTGCCGCGCACGCAGGAAATCGACGACGCGATCGCCGCATGGCTCGCACCGCGCACGATCGACGAGGCGCTCGAGGTGTTGCACGCCGCCGACGTGCCGGCCGGGCGCATCTACAGCGTCGCCGACATGTTCACCGATCCGCAGTTCGCCGCACGCCAGATGATCCAGCACTTCAAGCTCGCCGACGGTACCGACATCTCGCTGCCCAACGTGACGCCGAAGCTGTCCGACACGCCGGGCGAAACGCGCTGGCTCGGCCCGGCGCTGGGCGAGCATACGGACGAGGTGCTGCGCGGCCTCGGCTACGACGCGCAGGCCATCGCGGCGCTGCGCGACGCCGGCGCGATCTGAGCGCAAATGCGGCCGCGCGATGCGGCCGTGCACCGCGCGCGCATGTGCCCGGCTGCCGTCGGACTGTCGCTCGCGCGCCATCTTTCCTCGGTTACAATCGCCGGATGCGAATCCTACTCAGCAACGACGACGGCTATCTCGCCCCGGGTCTTGCCGCGCTCAACGACGCGCTGCAACCGCTGGCCGAACTCACGGTGATCGCGCCCGAGCAGAACTGCAGCGGCGCATCGAACTCGCTGACGCTGTCGCGGCCGCTGTCCGTGCAGCGCGCGGCGAGTACGGGTTTCTTCTACGTGAACGGCACGCCGACCGACTCGGTGCACGTCGCGCTGACGGGAATGATCGACGCGCGGCCCGACCTCGTCGTGTCGGGCATCAACAACGGCCAGAACATGGGCGAAGACACGCTCTACTCGGGCACGGTCGCCGCCGCCACCGAGGGCATCATGTTCGGCGTGCCGGCGATCGCGTTTTCACTGGCCGACAAGGGCTGGGCCCATCTCGCAGACGCCGCGCGCGTCGCGGCCGAGATCGTCGCGCACTACCTCGCGCATCCGCTGCCGGGCCACCCGCTGCTGAACGTCAACATCCCGAACCTGCCGTACGACGAGCTGAAGGGCTGGAAGGTGACGCGCCTCGGCAAGCGTCATCCGTCGCAGCCGGTGATCCGCCAGGCCGATCCGCGCGGCGAGCCGATTTACTGGATCGGCGCGGCGGGCGACGCGATGGACGCGAGCGAAGGCACCGATTTCCACGCGATCGCCAACGGTTTCGTGTCGATCACGCCGCTGCAGCTCGATCTCACGCACACGCAGATGCTGCCCGCGACGCGCGAATGGGCGCGCGCCGGAGGGCGGGCTTCATGAGCGGCGAGCGCGCGAAGCGGTTCCCGCTCGCGCTCGAAGATCTCAAGCGAGCGCCACGCAAATCCGACGGGCGGCCCGGCGAACGCCATGCGCTTGCCGCGTCGAAGTCCGCCGACGGTCCGGTCGCCGTGCCGAAGCCCGGCCCGGCGCGCGGCGTGCCGGCCGGCCTCGCCGCCGCCAAGCCCGCGACGGCGCCGAAGGCCACCGCACCGAAGCCGACGCTGCCGAAGCCTGCCGCACCGCGGCCTATCGCACCGAGCGCGGCGCCGGCCGGCGCGTTCGCGCTCACCTCGGAACGCGTGCGCGAGCGCATGGTCGAACGGCTGCGTGCGAACGGCGTCGCCGACGCGCGCGTGCTGGCGGCGATGGCGGCGGTGCCGCGCCACCTGTTCGTGGATCCCGGCCTCGCGACGCAGGCCTACGAGGATTCCGCGCTGCCGATCGGCCACCAGCAGACCATTTCGAAGCCGTCGGTCGTCGCGCGCATGATCGAGCTCGCGATGGCCGGCCGCTCCCTCGAGCGCGTCCTCGAAATCGGCACCGGCTGCGGCTATCAGGCCGCGGTGCTGAGCCACGTGGCGCGCGACGTGTATTCGATTGAACGCATCAAGCCGCTGTACGAGCGCGCGAAGCTGAACCTGAGGCCGCTGCGCGTGCCGAACATCCGTCTGCACTACGGCGACGGGCGTGTCGGCCTGCCGTCCGCCGCCCCGTTCGATGCGATCGTGATCGCAGCCGCGGGGCTCGACGTGCCGCAGGCGCTGCTCGAGCAGCTCGCGATCGGCGGGCGCCTCATCGCGCCGGTCGGTGCGCAGAGCGGGCAGCCGCAGGTCCTCACGCTCGTCGAGCGCGTCGCGCACGCGCAGTGGCGGGAGTCTCGGCTTGATCGCGTTTTCTTTGTCCCTTTAAAATCCGGAGTGATTTGAAACCGATGAGTATGTTGCGCGCGATGCAAAACAACCGTTCCAGGGAACCGCTTACGCTCGCCCAGCGCGCGATCTGCGTGGCCGCGTTCTCCACGTTACTGGCCGCCTGTGCGACGCGGCTCGACAACGCGCCCGTCGTCGACCGCTCCGGTTCGTTCGGCACGACGGCCGCCGCGCAGCCCGCGGTGCCGCTCGGCCCGCCGCCGCCCGGTTTCTACCGCGTGAAGCCGGGCGACACGCTGTACCGGATCGCACTCGAGAACGGACAGAATTATCGCGACATCGCCGCGTGGAACAATCTGTCGAACCCGAATCAGATCGAGGTCGATCAGCTGCTGCGCGTCGTGCCGCCGGGCGGCGCCGCGGCGGCCGGTGCGCCGGCCACGGCACCGCTCGCGGGCGGCGCGGTCGCGACGGCCCCGTTGAGCAGCGGCCCGGCGACGCCGTCGGCGAGTGCGCCGTCGGCCGTCACGCCGCCGCCCGCCGCATCGAGCGACACGACGGCCGCGCCGAGCGGCCCGATCGTGTTCGCCTGGCCCGTGCGCGGCCCCGTGCTGAACGGTTTCGACGACACGAAGAACAAGGGTGTCAATATCGGCGGCACGGCCGGCGAGGCCGTGAAGGCGGCGGCGGACGGCCGCGTCGTCTACGCGGGCAACGGGCTGCGCGGCTACGGCAACCTCATTATCATCAAGCACGACGCGACTTACCTCACCGCGTATGCACACAATCGCGCTTTGATGGTAAAAGAGGGGGACGCGGTGACGAAGGGGCAGAAAATCGCCGAGATGGGTAACAGCGATGCCGACCGCGTGATGCTGCATTTCGAGGTTCGCCGACAGGGTAAGCCTGTCGATCCGATGAAGTATCTGCCGCCTCAATAACGGGACGACCATGCCGAAATCGAAGCGCCACGAGCCGCAAGCCGAGTCTGAGAAGATCAGTCGTGCCACGCAAGCATCGGTGGATCGCGCTGGCGCTTCGACGGACGAAGACGACGACGTCGCGGACAACGAGCGGGACTTCGAAGCGCGCGACGCCGATTCCGAAGGCGGCGACGAGCGCGAAGACCGCCCGGACGCGGCGCCCGACGTCGACGATTTCCGCGCACTGCTGCAGGCCGAGCTCACGGCCGACACGATCCAGCACTACCTGAACCGCATCAGCGTGAAGCCGCTGCTCACCGTCGAGGAGGAGCAGCGCTATTCGCGTCTGGCCAAAGCCGGCGAATTCGAAGCGCGGCAGGTGATGATCGAGCGCAATCTGCGTCTCGTCGTCAGCATCGCGAAGGGCTATCTGAACCGCGGCGTGCCGCTGCTCGATCTGATCGAGGAAGGCAATCTCGGGCTCATGCATGCGATCGAGAAATTCGATCCCACGCGCGGCTTCCGTTTCTCGACCTATGCGACCTGGTGGATCCGCCAGAGCATCGAACGCGCGATCATGAACCAGGCGCGCACCGTGCGCCTGCCCGTGCACGTGATTCGCGAACTGAACCAGGTGCTGCGCGCGAAGCGTCACCTGGAAAAAAACTCGATGTCGACGGGCGAAGCGGCCGAGCGCCGCGAAGCCAGCATCGACGACATCGCCTATCTCACCGGCAAGACCGCCGAGGAAGTCACCGATATCCTCGCGCTGAACGAGCACACCGCGTCGCTCGACGCGCCGCTCGATCTCGATCCCGCGAGCAGCCTGCTCGACCTGCTGCCGGACGACCAGAGCCAGTCGCCCGACGCCGAAGTGCAGCACCGCGAACTCGAGACGCTCACGCGCGCGTGGCTGTCGCGTCTGTCCGACAAGCATCGGCACGTCATCGAGCGGCGTTTCGGGCTGAACCATATCGAACCGGCGACGCTCGAGGAGCTCGCCGACGAGATGGGGCTGACGCGCGAGCGTGTGCGGCAGATTCAGCAGGAAGCGCTGGTGCGCCTCAAGCGGTTCTTCGCGTCCAACGGCGTGCGCAAGGACGCCGTTCTGTAACTGATGACACCGATTCTCGTTTTTGACATCGAGACGATTCCCGATGTCGACGGCATTCGCCGTCTCGAAGATTTGCCCGCCACGCTCAACGATGCCGCGGTGGCCGAACATGCGTTCGCCGCGCGCCGCGAGAAGACCGGCAGCGATTTCCTGCCGCATCACCTGCAGCGCGTCGCTGCGATCTCGTGCGTGTTTCGCGACAACAACGGTTTTCGCGTGCGCTCGCTCGGCACGCCGCAGGACAGCGAAGCGACGCTGATCCAGTCGTTTTACCGCGTGATCGAGAAGTACACGCCGCAGCTCGTGTCGTGGAACGGCGGCGGCTTCGATCTGCCGGTGCTGCATTACCGCGCGCTCGTGCACGGCATCGCCGCGACCCGCTACTGGGATCTCGGCGAGGACGACCGCGACTTCAAATGGAACAACTACATCTCGCGCTATCACTCGCGGCATACGGACCTGATGGATCTGCTCGCGATGTATCAGGCGCGCGCGAACGCGCCGCTCGACGCGCTCGCGAAACTGTGCGGGTTTCCCGGCAAGCTCGGCATGGACGGCAGTCAGGTCTGGACGGCCTTCCAGGAAGGGCGCATCGACGAGATTCGCAACTATTGCGAAACGGACGTCGTCAATACGTATCTGTTGTACTGCCGGTTCCAACTGATGCGCGGCGGCCTCACACCGAGCGAGTACGACGATGAGATTCTGCTCGTGAAGAACGCGCTCGCCCAGGAGTCGGCACCGCACTGGGCCGAGTATCTGGCCGCCTTCGGCGCGTAACGCTTGCCGGAGCCGATCAGTCGAGCAGCTCCAGCACGATCGGCTGGTGATCCGATGCGCGCACGGCGCCATCGATCTCGCAGCGCGCGAGGCGCGGCGACAGCGTGTCGGTGACGAATGCGAAGTCGCACGCGAGCGGGCCGTCCGACCATTGGGCGGTGTCGTAGACGCCGGCCGTCGGCGGCGGCGTGCGGCCGGGATGCTGCGCAATCCACGCGTCGACGAAGGCCGGCGCGCCGTCGATCGGTTCGAGCATGCGCCGGTATGCGGTGCTGTCGAACGCGCTGTTGAAGTCGCCGCAGAGGATCGCATCGCGCGACTGCGCCGTCGCGGCGAACGGGCCCGTGTCGTTTTCCGCCGGCGCCGGCCGGTCCGCATGTGCGCATGCTTCGCGATGCCGCGCACGTATTGCGTCGACCTGCGCGAGGCGCTGCCGCTCCGAATAGAACTCGAGATGCGTCGTCACGACGCGCAGCGGGCCGGACGCCGTCAGTAGTTCGACGTCGAGCGCGACGCGCGGCATCGACGGCGCGTCGGCGTCGGCCGGCCACGGCAGCAACTGGCGCAGCACGCGGCCGACCGGCAGCCGCGTCGTGATCGCGTTGCCGAACTGGCGGCGCGGTGCCCCCGGTTGCGCGGGCGGCAGATCGACGCCGATTGCCTCGACGACCGTATAGCCTGGCAGCAGCGCCGCCAGTTCCGCGAACTGATCGACGCCCGGGCGGCTGGGCAGGGCGTCGAAGCCGCGCGTGATTTCCTGCACGCACAGGACATCGAAGTCGGCGAGTTGGCGCGCCACGGCGATCGTGCGGCGCAGGTCGACGGCGCCGTCGGCGTCCCGACCCCATTGGATGTTCCAGTCGATCACGCGCATGACGGAATCTCCCAGCGGCGGATGCCGCTTTCTGCTGCTAGCTTCGTCTACAATCTCGCCTTCTTCAACGTTTGTCAGGAAAAGCTGGTGTCTGAAGCCGTCCCCACTTCTGCGCGCAAATTGAATAGCGTGCCCGCCGCGCCCGGGAGCGCTCCGGTTCTCGAGATCGAGTCGCTCGACATGGAAGCGCGCGGTGTCGGCCGTGCGACGACCGAGGAGGGCGAGCCGGGCAAGGTCATCTTCGTCGAGGGCGCGCTGCCCGGCGAGCGCGTGACCTATTCGAGCTACCGCCGCAAGCCGAGCTACGAGCAGGCGACGGTCGTCGACATCCTGCGCCCGAGCGTGATGCGCACGCAGCCGAAGTGCGCGTTCTTCGGCACCTGCGGCGGCTGCTCGATGCAGCATCTCGACATGCGCGCGCAGGTCGCGATCAAGCAGCGCGTGCTCGAGGACAACCTGTGGCATCTCGCGAAGCTGCGCGCGGAGTCGATCTTCTCGCCGATCCACGGCCCGTCGTGGGGCTATCGCTATCGCGCGCGCCTGACCGTGCGCCATGTCGCGAAGAAGGGCGGCGTGCTGGTCGGCTTCCACGAGAAGAAGAGCAGCTACGTGGCCGACATGACGAGCTGCGAGGTGTTGCCGCCGCACGTATCGGCGATGCTCGTGCCGCTGCGCCGGCTCGTCGAGGGGCTGTCGATTCGCGACCGGATGCCGCAGATCGAGCTCGCGGTCGGCTCGCAGGTGACGGCGCTCGTGCTGCGCGTGCTGGAGCCGATCAACGCGGACGACGAAGCGCTGCTGCGCGCGTTTGCGGACGAACACAAGGTGCAGTTCTGGCTGCAGCCGAAGGGACCGGACACGGTCACGCCGTTCTATCCGCTCGACGTGTCGCTCGACTACACGCTGCCGGAATTCGGCATTCGGATGCCGTTCAAGCCGACCGACTTCACGCAGGTGAACCATCAGATCAACCGCGTGCTGGTCGGCCGCGCGCTGCGTCTGCTCGCGCCGGCGCGCGACGATCGCGTGCTCGATCTATTCTGCGGGATCGGCAACTTCACGCTGCCGCTCGCGCGGCTCGCGCGTGAGGTGGTGGGCATCGAGGGCAGCGAGACGCTGACCACGCGCGCGCTCGCCAACGCGCGCGAGAACGGCGTCGACGGTCATACGACCTTCGCGTGCCGCAACCTGTTCGAGGTGACGGCCGACGACATCCGTGCGCTCGGCGCCTTCGACAAGTTCCTGATCGATCCGCCGCGCGAAGGCGCGCTCGCGGTGTCGAAGGCGCTGGCCGACATCGCGCAGAGCGGCGAGGGCCCGCTGCCGAAGCGGATCGTCTACGTGTCCTGCAATCCGTCGACGCTCGCGCGCGACGCGGGCCTGCTCGTGCATGAAGCCGGATACCGGCTCAAGGGCGCCGGCGTCGTGAACATGTTCCCGAATACGTCGCACGTCGAATCGATCGCGCTGTTCGAGCGCGACTGAGCGACGCAGGCGGCAGCGGACGTAAAAAAACCGGCCCGTGACGGGCCGGTTTTTCGTCGGATGCCGCGAACGTCAGTTGCGGTTGCCGCCGAAGATGCCGAGCAGCGCAAGCAGGTTCGTGAACACGTTGTAGAGGTCGAGATAGATCGCAAGCGTGGCGGTGATGTAGTTCGTTTCGCCGCCGTTCACGACGCGCTGCACGTCGAACAGCATGTACGCGGAAAAGATCGCGATCGCGAGCACGGAGACGGTCAGCATCAGCGCCGGCAGCTGCAGGAAGATGTTCGCGACCGAGGCGAGGAGGATCACGATCACGCCCATGAACAGCCACTTGCCGAGGCCCGAGAAATCGCGCTTGCTGACGGTGGCGATCGTCGCCATCGCGGCGAAGATGATGCCGGTGCCGCCGAACGCGAGCATGATCAGCGACGGCCCGTTCGAGAAGCCGAGGATGAAGCTCAGCAGCCGCGACAGCATCAGGCCCATGAAGAACGTGAAGCCGAGCAGCACGAACACGCCGGCCGCGCTGTTCTTCGTGCGCTCGATCGCGAACATGAAGCCGAACGCGATCGCGAAGAACGCCAGCAGGCTCATCATCGGGCTGGTGGCCGCGAACAGCGAGAAGCCCGTCGCGACGCCGACCCACGCACCGAGCACCGTCGGCACCATCGACAGCGCGAGCAGCCAGTACGTGTTCCGCAGCACGCGGTTGCGAACCTCGGCGGTGGTAACGGAGCCGCCTCGGCCGAAATTGTACGGATAGTCGTTCATGGTTTCTCCTAACATTGAACGCAGGGCGTTCGGGGCCGGTTCGGCACACGCGGTGTGCGGCGCAGCAAACCGGAACAGCTATGGCTAAGATACGTTCCGCGCCGCGAGGTTTCAATGGCCGCGCCGCGCAGAACACATCGTTTTGGAACCTTTCGATCGTGTAAGGGTTCAATCGCAATGATACACGGGATCGTGCTACAATAGCGGATTCATTTGAACCTGTAACTTCTTAATTTCTTGGAGTTTTTATGGCAATCGAGCGCACCCTGTCGATCATCAAGCCGGATGCGGTGGCAAAGAACGTGATCGGCCAGATCTACAGCCGTTTCGAAGGCGCCGGCCTGAAGATCGTCGCAGCGCGCATGGCGCATCTGTCGCGTGCAGACGCTGAGAAGTTCTATGCGGTTCACGCGGCGCGTCCGTTCTTCAAGGACCTCGTCGACTTCATGATCTCGGGCCCGGTGATGATCCAGGTTCTGGAAGGCGAAGGCGCGATCCTGAAGAACCGCGACCTGATGGGCGCGACCGATCCGAAGAAGGCTGAAAAGGGCACGATCCGCGCCGACTTCGCGGACAGCATCGACGCGAACGCCGTGCACGGCTCGGACGCACCGGAAACGGCAGCGGTCGAAATCGCGTTCTTCTTCCCGGAAATGAACGTTTACTCGCGCTAAGCCCTGGCTTCCAGCAAGTAGGCAGGATTCAGCGCACGCGGCAAGGCAGCACATCATGACGAGCGAAACTTCCGTCAATCTTCTCGACTTCGACGCCGAGGGTCTTGTCGCGTACTGCGGCAGCCTCGGCGAGAAGCCGTTCCGCGCCAAGCAGTTGCAGCGCTGGATCCACCAGTACAACGCCGGCGATTTCGACGGCATGACCGATCTCGCGAAGTCCCTCAGGGAAAAGCTGAAGGGGCGCGCGTCGATCACGATGCCCGACATCGTCAGCGATCACGTTTCCGCCGACGGCACGCGCAAGTGGCTCGTCGACGTCGGCAACGGCAACGCGGTCGAAACCGTGTTCATCCCCGAGGAAACGCGCGGCACGCTCTGCGTGTCGTCGCAGGCCGGGTGCGCCGTCAACTGCCGCTTCTGTTCGACGGGCAAGCAGGGGTTCTCGCGCAACCTGTCGACGGCCGAGATCATCGGCCAGCTGCGCATGGCCGAATTTGCGCTGCGTGCGTCGCTCGGGCGCGCGCCGGGGCCGAACGGCAAGGCCGAGCGCGTCGTCACGAACGTCGTGATGATGGGCATGGGCGAGCCGCTCCTCAATTACAACGCGGTCGTTCCCGCGATGCGCTTGATGCTCGACGACAACGCGTACGGGCTGTCGCGCCGTCGCGTCACGCTGTCGACCTCGGGCGTGGTGCCGATGATGGACCGTCTCGGCGCCGAGCTGCCGGTCGCGCTCGCGGTGTCGCTGCATGCGCCGAACGATGCGCTGCGCGACGAACTCGTACCGCTGAACAAGAAGCATCCGCTGCGCGAGCTGATGGCTGCGTGCCAGCGTTATCTGAAGGTCGCGCCGCGCGACTTCATTACTTTCGAATACTGCATGCTCGACGGTGTGAACGACACCGAAGCGCATGCGCGCGAACTGCTGGCCGTCACGCGGGACGTGCCGTGCAAGTTCAATCTGATCCCGTTCAACCCGTTCCCGGAGTCGGGCCTCATCCGCTCGAAGCCGGAGCAGATCAAGCGTTTCGCGCAGATCCTGATCGACGCGGGCGTCGTGACGACCGTGCGCAAGACGCGCGGCGACGACATCGACGCCGCATGCGGTCAGCTCGCCGGTGCAGTGAAGGACCGCACGCGCCTGGCGGAACGAACGGGCGCAGGAAAAATCATCGAGGTTCGGGCGGTTTGACGGGGTGACCCGGCCGGGGATGCCCGAACCAGTGGCGGTACAACACGCGAATAGCGATCGTCGCGGCGCACGGGCGCCGCGCATGGCATGAACAGTTGCGGGGGCGGCCGGTGGAGCCGGCGCACCCGCCAGTGAAGAAGAATCGACGCGAGGACAAGGATGAGTGAGCCGCAGCCGTCAAACGGCGCAGAGACGAATGCCGCACAGCCGGCACCGGCGGGACTGGAATCGCTGGTCGCGGTCGGCAGCCGGCTGGCGCAGCTTCGGGAGGCGAAGGGGTGGACGGTCGAGGACGTATCGGCGCGGCTCAAGGTCGCTCCGCCGAAGCTGCGGGCGCTGGAGGCCGGCGACATCAGCCATCTGCCCGGCGTGACGTTCGCACTGGGCGTCGTGCGCAGCTACGCGAAGATGCTCGGCGTCGATCCGGAACCGTTTGCGCAGGCGCTGCGCCGCGAGCGCGGCGTGCCGGAGGTCGATCTGTCGATGCCCGCGTCGTCGGGCGCCGATCTGCCGCGCGGCCGCGTGTCGATTCCGCTCGGACACTCGTCGCGCCACCATCCGTGGCTATGGGGAACGGCGCTCGTCGTGGTCGCGGTGATCGCGGTGCTCATGTGGCACACTGGCGGCGATTCGTCGGGCTGGCTCGCGCGCTTGAAGGGCAACGACGCGCAGCAGCATGCCTCGGCCGCAGCGGCGGCGACGGCCTCGCCGGTCGAGGACGCTTCCGCGGGCGGCGCATCGAACGCGGCGCCGGTTGCCGCCGTGCCGGCTGCCGTATCGGAAGCGGCGCCGCAGGCCGCCGCATCGGCAGCGCCGGCACCGGCCGCACCGGTCGCAACCGCGGCGGCATCGCAGCCGGTCGCAGTCGCCGGCGCGGCCGCATCGGCCGAAGCGGCGAGCGTGGCGGCGGCGCCCGGCCAGTCGACGATCGAACTGAAGGTGAAGCAGGACAGCTGGTTCAGCGTGCGCGACAACCGCGGCAAGGAACTGTTCTCGGGGCTCGTGCATGCCGGCGAGGCGAAGCAGGTCGCCGGCGACGGCCCGTTCCGCGTGACGATCGGCAACAAGGCGGGCCTCGACGCGATCGCGTTCGACGGAAAACCCGTCGATCCGGCAAAATATTCGGCAGCGCGGGGTAACGTGGCGCGGTTCACGTTGCCCTGATGCCAAGCGCCGTGGCCAGAGGCTGCCGCCGCGTCGGCAGCCGTGGCAGCACGGCGCTTTTTCAATTCGTGCGCCGCCTCGCGGCGCATTCCGCGTAAATGGATCTATCGATGCAATCCGAAGCTCAATCCCCACGCAGCAGTCAGATTTGTTCAACCGAACCGGTATTCGGCGGGCCGGCGCCGCGTCGCGTATCGCATGCGGTCGATGTCCGTTGGGGCGGGCAGCTCGTGACGATCGGCGGCGACGCGCCGGTGCGCGTGCAGTCGATGACGAACACCGACACGGCCGACGCGATCGGCACCGCGATCCAGATCAAGGAACTCGCGAACGCGGGCTCCGAGCTGGTGCGCATCACCGTCAACACGCCGGAGGCCGCGGCCGCCGTGCCGGCGATTCGCGAGCAGCTGGACCGGATGGGCGTGACGGTGCCGCTCGTCGGCGACTTCCATTACAACGGCCACCTGCTGCTGCGCGACTATCCGGGCTGCGCGGAAGCGCTGTCGAAGTACCGGATCAATCCGGGCAACGTCGGTCAGGGCGCGAAGCGCGACACGCAGTTCGCGCAGATGATCGAAGCGGCGATCAAGTACGACAAGCCGGTGCGGATCGGCGTGAACTGGGGCAGCCTCGATCAGGATCTGCTCGCGCGGATGATGGACGAGAATGCCGCGCGCGCCCAGCCGTGGGATGCGCAGAGCGTGATGTACGAGGCGCTGATCCAGTCGGCGATCGGCTCGGCCGAGCGCGCGGTCGAACTGGGCCTCGGGCGCGACCGCATCGTGCTGTCGTGCAAGGTCAGCGGCGTGCAGGACCTGATCGCGGTGTACCGCGAGCTCGCGCGGCGCTGCGGCTTCGCGCTGCACCTCGGTCTGACCGAAGCCGGCATGGGCTCGAAGGGCATCGTCGCCTCGACGGCGGCGCTCGGCGTGCTGCTGCAGGAAGGGATCGGCGACACGATCCGCATTTCGCTGACGCCGGAACCGGGCGCGCCGCGCACGGGCGAAGTGGTGGTCGGCCAGGAAATCCTGCAGACGATGGGCCTGCGCTCGTTCGCGCCGATGGTGATCGCGTGCCCGGGCTGCGGCCGCACGACGAGCACGCTGTTCCAGGAACTGGCGATGCAGATCCAGACGTATCTGCGCGAGCAGATGCCGGTGTGGCGCAAGGAATATCCGGGCGTCGAGAAGATGAACGTCGCGGTGATGGGCTGTATCGTCAACGGCCCGGGCGAGTCGAAGCACGCGAACATCGGCATCAGCCTGCCGGGTTCGGGCGAGAATCCGGCCGCGCCGGTCTTTATCGACGGCGAGAAGGTCAAGACGCTGCGCGGCGAGCGGATCGCCGAGGAATTCCAGCAGATCGTCAGCGACTACGTCGCACGCAATTACGGCCGCGCGGCGGCCACGAACTAATTCGTCCACACACAGATGACTGAACAGAAACGCAAGATCGAGAAGCTCACGGGCGTCAAGGGCATGAACGACATCCTGCCGCAGGATGCCGGCCTGTGGGAGTTCTTCGAGTCCACCGTGAAATCGCTGTTGCGCGCGTACGGCTATCAGAACATCCGCACGCCGATCGTCGAGCATACGCAGCTCTTCACGCGCGGCATCGGCGAAGTCACCGACATCGTCGAGAAGGAGATGTACAGCTTCACCGACGCGCTGAACGGCGAGCACCTGACGATGCGTCCGGAGAACACCGCGGCCGTCGTGCGCGCGGCGATCGAGCACAACATGCTGTACGACGGTCCGAAGCGCCTCTGGTACATCGGCCCGATGTTCCGTCACGAGCGTCCGCAGCGCGGTCGCTATCGCCAGTTCCATCAGGTCGGCGTCGAGGCGCTCGGCTTCGCGGGTCCCGATGCGGATGCCGAGATCATCATGATGTGTCAGCGTCTGTGGGACGACCTCGGCCTGACCGGCATCAAGCTCGAGATCAATTCGCTGGGCCTCGCCGAAGAGCGTGCGGCGCATCGCGTCGAACTGATCAAGTATCTCGAGCAGCACGTCGACGCGCTCGACGAGGATGCGAAGCGTCGTCTGTATACGAACCCGCTGCGCGTGCTCGACACGAAGAATCCGGCGCTGCAGGAGATTGCGCAGAATGCGCCGAAGCTGATCGACTTCCTCGGCGACACGTCGCGTGCGCACTTCGAGGGACTGCAGCGCCTGCTGCTCGCGAACAACGTTCCGTTCAAGATCAATCCGCGGCTCGTGCGCGGCCTCGACTACTACAACCTGACCGTGTTCGAGTGGGTGACCGACAAGCTCGGCGCGCAGGGCACCGTCGCGGCCGGCGGCCGTTACGATCCGCTGATCGAGCAGCTCGGCGGCAAGCCGACGGCTGCGTGCGGCTGGGCGATGGGCATCGAGCGCATTCTCGAGCTGCTGAAGGAAGAGAACCTTGCGCCGGAGCAGGAAGGCGTCGATGTATACGTCGTGCACCAGGGCGACGCGGCGCGCGAGCAGGCCTTCATCGCGGCCGAGCGTCTGCGCGATACGGGCCTCGACGTGATCTTCCACTGCAGCGCCGACGGCGCGCCGGCAAGCTTCAAGTCGCAGATGAAGCGCGCCGATGCGAGCGGCGCCGCATTCGCGGTGATCTTCGGCGAAGAAGAGGTCGCGAACGGCACGGTGGGCGTGAAAGCGCTGCGCGGCACGGGCGGCGACGGGGAAAAGAACGCTCAGCAGACCGTACCGGTCGAAAGCTTGACCGAATTCCTAATCAATGCGATGGTTGCATCCGCCGAAGACGGCGACGACTGATCGCGCTGGCGTTCGCTCGACAAGAAAAGGCCTGAACAGGAAGGAATCGCTCGCCGATGAGTTATCACGACGAACAAGAATCGATTGAAAGTCTGAAAGCGTGGTGGGCCCGCTGGGGCAATCTCACCACGTGGATCGTCCTCGCGGCGCTCGTCGTCGCAGCCGGTTTCAACGGCTGGAACTACTGGCAGCGCCGTCAGGCCGCCGAAGCGTCGGGGCTGTACGAGCAGGTCCAGAAGGCCGCTGCCGCGAACGACAAGACGACGATCGCACGCGCGGCCGCCGACATGGAAGACAAGTACGGCCGCACCGCGTATGCACAGATGACGGCGCTGTCGGCCGCGAAGGTGCTGTACGCGGCGGGCGATACGGCCGGCGCGAAGGCGCAACTGCAGTGGGCGGCCGATCACGCGAAGGACGACGAGTACAAGCAGATCGCGAAGCTGCGCCTTGCGTCGCTGCTGCTCGACGAAAAGGCGTACGACGCAGGGCTCGCGCTGCTGTCGGGCACGCCGATGGACGCATTCAAGGGCCTCGTGGCCGATCGCCGCGGCGATCTGCTCGCCGCGCAAGGCAAGACCGACGACGCGCGCACCGCCTACAAGCTCGCGCTCGACAGCCTGTCGAAGGACGACCAGTCGGCGCGCCAGCTCGTGCAGTTCAAGCTGGACGCGCTCGGCGGCTGAATCGCGGTCCCCTCAACCTCTTAACTCTGCTTCGCTAACCGATGAATTTGCTGAAACGTTACGCTGTGCCCGTTGCCTGCGCGGCGGCTGTCATGACATTGGCGGCCTGCTCGTCGTCGAAGGACGCGCGCCGCGTGCCGACGCCGCTCACCGAGTTCAAGCCCGTGATGGACGTGCAACAGGTCTGGAAGGCGAGCGTCGGCAAGGGCGGACGCTATCTGTTCTCGCCGGTGGCCGTCGGCGACGCCGTATTCGCGGCGGGCGAGAACGGCTCGGTCGAGAAGATCGACGCGAAGACGGGCCAGACGGTCTGGCGCACGAAGCTCGGCTCGGATCTGTCGGCGGGCGTCGGCAGCGACGGCAACCTGACCGCGGTCGGCGCGCTGAAGGGCGGCGTGTTCGTGCTCGGCCCGGACGGCAAGCAGTTGTGGAAGACCACGGTGCAGGGCGAGATCATTTCGCCGCCGCTCGTCGGCAACGGTCTCGTGATCGTGCGCACGATCGACGGCCAGGTGATCGCGTTCAACGCGCAGACGGGCGAGCAGAAGTGGAACTACCGCAACCGCGCGGTGCCGCTCAATCTGCGCGTGTCGGCCGGGATGACGTTCGCGGGCGACGCGGCCGTACTCGCGGGCTTCCCGGGCGGCGGGCTCGTCGCGATCAACCTGCAGACCGGCGAGCCGTTCTGGCAGACGCCGGTGTCGTTCCCGAAGGGCGTGACCGAAGTCGAGCGGATCAACGACGTGAGCGGCCCGCCGACGCTGGTCGGCGCCGAAACCTGCGCCGTGACGTTCCAGGGTCAGCTCGGCTGCTTCGACGCGAACTCGGGGCGACCGCTCTGGGAAAAACCGTTCTCGAGCCGCAGCGGCCTCGCGCAGGACGATTCGGTCGTCACCGGCGGCGACGACTGGTCGATCGTCACGGCGTACGACGCGGCGACCGGCAATCCGCTGTGGCATAACGACAAGCTGAAGAGCCGCGACGTCGGCGTGCCCTATCTGCTCGGCCATGCGGTCGTGATGGGCGACTACCAGGGCTACGTGCACTTCCTGTCGCGCGAGGACGGCAGCTTCATCGCGCGGATGAAGACCGACGGCAGCGCGATCACGGCTGCGCCGGTGCTGGCCGGCAACACGCTCGTCGTGCAGACGAAGGACGGCGGCCTGTACGGCTTCCGTCCGCGCTGACGCGCAGCAGGTACGCGCCGCGCGGGCCCGCCCGCGCGCTGCGGCGTACGACATGAAGGCGGCCGGTGTTCCCGGCCGCTCGGTATTTGAAAGGCAGTTCGAAACGATAGACGGACGGCGCGCACTGCGTGCCCGGCGCGCGCATCCGGCGCGGCGCGAATTCGTGATATTTTCATTCAGCGCAGCCGCCCGCAGCAGCGGGCCTCCCGCTGCTGCGCTTCACCGTAGACAACACAGATGAAACCGGTCATTGCCCTCGTTGGGCGCCCCAATGTGGGGAAATCCACGCTGTTCAACCGGCTCACGCGCTCGCGCGATGCGCTGGTGGCCGACTTGCCGGGCCTCACGCGCGATCGCCATTACGGCGAAGGGCGCGTCGGCGCGCGGCCGTATCTCGTCGTCGACACGGGCGGCTTCGAGCCCGTCGCGAAGGACGGGATCCTGCACGAGATGGCGCGTCAGACGCGGCAGGCCGTCGAGGAAGCCGACGTCGTCGTGTTCATCGTCGACGGCCGCAACGGCCTCGCGCCGCAGGACAAGTCGATCGCCGACTATCTGCGCAAGACGGGCCGGCCGATTTTCCTCGTCGTCAACAAGGCCGAGGGGATGAAGTACACGGCGGTCGCGACCGATTTCTACGAACTCGGGCTCGGCGATCCGCGCGCGATCTCGGCCGCGCACGGCGACGGCGTGACCGACATGATCAACGAGGCGCTGGAAGTCGCGTACGCCGACCAGCCGGAAGAAGAGGACGACAACGATCCGTCGCGCGGCATCAAGATCGCGATCGTCGGCCGGCCGAACGTCGGCAAGTCGACGCTCGTCAACGCACTGATCGGCGAGGATCGCGTGATCGCGTTCGACATGCCGGGCACCACGCGCGATTCGATCTACGTCGACTTCGAGCGTAACGGCAAGAAATACACGCTGATCGACACGGCCGGCCTGCGCCGCCGCGGCAAGGTGTTCGAGGCGATCGAGAAGTTCTCGGTCGTGAAGACGCTGCAGTCGATCTCCGATGCGAACGTCGTCATTCTTCTGCTGGATGCGCAGCAGGACATTTCCGATCAGGACGCGCATATCGCCGGCTTCGTCGTCGAGCAGGGCCGCGCGCTCGTGATCGGTGTGAACAAATGGGACGGGCTCGACGAGCACGCGCGCGAGCGCGCGAAAGCGGATTTGACCCGCAAGCTGAAATTCCTCGACTTCGCCAAGTCGCACTTCATTTCGGCCGCGAAGAAAACGGGCATCGGCGCGCTGATGCGCTCGGTCGACGATGCGTATGCGGCTGCCATGGCGAAGCTGCCGACGCCGAAGCTCACGCGCGCGCTGATCGAGGCCGTGGAATTCCAGCAGCCGCGCCGCCGCGGCCCCGTGCGACCGAAGCTGCGCTACGCGCACCAGGGCGGCCAGAATCCGCCGATCATCGTGATCCACGGCAACGCGCTCGACGCCGTGACGGAAACGTACAAGCGTTACCTGGAGAACCGTTTCCGCGAAACTTTCTCCCTGACCGGCACTCCATTGCGCATAGAGTTCCGTTCGTCGACCAACCCGTACGCGGACAAGGGCTGAAGCACGCCTGATACCCGCTTCCGGCAACGGATCGGCCGCATGGCCGACGCCGGGCGCGGCAGGCAAAATCAGCTATAGTGTAGCGATTGGCGCCGGATCTCTTTTTCTTCGTCGCCAATCCAGATCAACCTGCAAAAAAAGATGGAGTACGCCATGAGCAACAAAGGGCAATTGTTACAAGACCCGTTTTTGAACGCACTGCGCAAGGAGCACGTGCCCGTTTCGATCTATCTCGTGAACGGCATCAAGCTCCAAGGGAACATCGAATCGTTCGACCAGTACGTCGTGTTGCTCCGTAATACGGTGACCCAGATGGTCTACAAGCACGCCATCTCGACGGTCGTGCCGGCGCGCCCGGTGAACTTCCACCCGGACGCGGAAGCCTCGTCCTAACCCATTGCAGCGGCCGGCATCCGGTCGCCGCGAGCGACCGATGCCAGCCGCCTTATCTTGACACCTGACAATTTGATCAACGCAGCGCTCGTCGGCATCGATTTCGGCAAGACCGATTTCGAAGCCAGTCTCGAAGAACTCAGTCTTCTCGCCTCCAGCGCCGGGGCGCATCCCGCCGTCACTCTCACGGGCCGCCGGTCCAGTCCCGATGCCGCGATGTTCATCGGCAGCGGCAAAGCAGACGAATTGCGGCTCGCGTGCGAAGCGCACGACGTCGACATCGTCATCTTCAATCACGCACTCGCGCCGGCTCAGCAGCGCAACCTCGAGCGCGCGCTCAACCGGCGCGTCGTCGATCGCACGAGCCTGATCCTCGACATCTTCGCGCAACGCGCGCGCAGCCACGAAGGCAAGCTGCAGGTCGAGCTCGCGCAGCTGCAATATCTGTCGACGCGGCTGATCCGCGCGTGGACCCACCTCGAGCGCCAAAAGGGCGGTATCGGCCTGCGCGGCCCCGGCGAGACGCAGCTCGAAACCGACCGCCGGCTGATCGGCGAGCGCATCAAGATGCTGAAGTCGCGGCTCGACAAGCTGCGCCGGCAGCACAGCACGCAGCGGCGCCAGCGCGCGCGCAGCGGCACGATGTCGGTGTCGCTCGTCGGCTATACGAACGCCGGCAAGTCGACGCTGTTCAATGCGCTGACGAAAGCGCAGGCCTACGCGGCCGATCAGCTGTTCGCGACGCTCGACACGACGTCGCGGCGCGTCTACCTCGGCGACGAAGTGGGTCAGATCGTCGTGTCCGACACGGTCGGCTTCATCCGCGAGCTGCCTCACCAGCTCGTCGCCGCGTTCCGCGCGACGCTGGAAGAAACGATCCACGCCGATCTGCTGCTGCACGTGGTCGACGCGTCGAGCGCGGTGCGGCTCGAGCAGATCGAGCAGGTCAACGGCGTGCTGCACGAGATCGGCGCGGACACGATCCGGCAGGTGCTGGTGTTCAACAAGATCGACGCCGTGCCCGAGCTGGCGGCCCGCGGCGACGCGGTCGAGCGGGACGAGTATGGTAATATTTCGCGCGTCTTTTTGAGCGCGCGCACCGGTCAGGGTCTCGACACGTTGCGCGCCGCCATCGCCGAGATCGCCTCCGCGGAACACCTGTCCGGCGCGACGTTGCCCAACGACGCGCTCGACGGCGCGCCCGCTGAACCGCACGAAGACCACACGATTTCCGAACACGGGCGCTAACCGGTCCCGGCCGGTTCGCCGGCGTCTAATCTGGTGAACAAACTCTGGTGAACGAATACAACGAGCGGAGTACCTGGCGGCGGATGCGCGCCTTGCTGTCGATCAACGATCCCCGCTGGGGGCGCGGCGAAGGCAATGGCAACGGCGGCTCCCGTCCGCGCGCGAACGAATCGAAGCGTCCGCCCGGCGGCGACGGCGACGGTCCGCCCGATCTCGACGAGATGTGGCGCAATTTCAACCGCCGCCTGAGCGGGCTGTTCGGCGGCAAGGGCGGCAACGGTTTCCGTCCCGATAACGGGCGCGCGGCGCGCGTCGGCGTCGGCATCGTGATCGGCGTGCTGATCGCGGTCTATGCCGGCAGCGGCCTGTTCGTCGTCCAGGAAGGTCAGACCGGCGTCGTGCTGCAGCTCGGCAAGCTGGCCGGCACGGTCGGCCAGGGCGTGCACTGGCGTGCGCCGTATCCGTTCGCGTCGCACGAGATCGTCGACACGACGCAGGTGCGCTCGATCGAGATTGGCCGCAACAACGTCGTGCGGCTCGCCAACGTCAAGGAAGCGGCGATGCTCACGCGCGATGCGGACATCGTCGACGTGCGCTTCATCGTCCAGTACCGCGTTCGCTCCGCCACCGACTATCTGTTCCGCAGCGTCGATCCCGAGCGCAGCGTGTCGCAGGCCGCGCAGGCGGCGGTGCGCGCGATCGTCGGCACGCGCAGCGCGGCCGACCTGCTGAGCCAGGATCGCGATGCGATGCGCGAGCAACTGTCGGCCGCGATTCAGCGCGATCTCGACCGTTATCGGACGGGCCTCGAAGTGACGGCCGTCACCATGCAGCGCGTCGCCGCGCCCGAGCAGACGCAGTCCGCCTATGCGGACGTCGCGAAGGCGCGCGACGAGCGCGAGGCCGCGAAGCGCGCCGCGCAGGCCTACGCGAGCGAGCTGCTGCCGAAGGCGCAGGGCGATGCCGCGAAGCTGATCGACGATGCGAAGGCCTATGCGGAGCGCGTCGTCACCGAAGCGCAAGGCGACGCGGAGCGTTTCACGCAGGTCTACGCCGCGTATTCGAAGGCGCCCGCGGTCGTTCGCGAACGGATGTACGTCGACACGATGCAGGAAATCTATTCGAACGCGACGAAGGTTTTCGTCGGCAACAACGGCAATAACGTCGTCTATCTGCCGCTCGACAAGCTCGTCGAGCAGCAGCGGCAAAACGCCGCGGCGTCGGCCGGCGCGGCGGCGGCCGATGCGGCCTCGGCACCGGCGGCCGCGTCGGGCGCCGCCGCCGCCGCGACCGCGGCATCGACGCCGGCGGCCGCAGCGGCACCGGGCAGCGATGCGCTGCGATCGCGCGAAGCGTTCCGCAGCCGGTCGCGCGAAGACGATCTGAAGTAACGGGGAGCGCAGAACATGAATCGAATCGTTGTGCTCGTCGTCGCAATCGTGATCCTGGCTTTTGCCGCATCGTCGACCGTGCTGACCGTCGATCCGCGCCATATCGCCGTGCTGTCCGGCCGCGGCGGCGCGGAGCCCGAGCTCGCCGGCCCCGGCGTTCATTTCAAGCTGCCGCCGCCGCTGCAGACGGCCACGCTGGTCGATACGCGGCTGCAGTCGCTGGAATCGCCCGATCCGCTGCAGCTGGCAACCGAAGACAAGCACGATCTGCTGGTTTCGTATGCGGCGAAGTACCGGATCGGCGATCCGATGAAGTACTTCACGGCAACCGGCGGCGATCCGGCCGCGGCCGGCGAGCGGCTGGCCGGCGCGCTGAAGGGCGCGCTTGGCGACGCATTCGGCAAGCATGCGCTCGACGACGCGCTCGGCGCGCAGCGCGCGATCGCCGACGCTGCGCGCGACGCGGTACAGGCCAGCGCGGCAGCGCTCGGCATCGAGCTGGTCGACGTGCAGCTCACGCGCGTCGACTTGCCGGCCGCGCAGACCGATGCGGTCTATCAGCGCATGATCGGCGCGCTGCACGACCAGGCCGCGCAGGTGCGTGCCGACGGCGCAGCCGAGGTCGAGCAGATCAAGGCGGACGCCGAACGCGAGCAGCAGGCGGTGCTCGCGAACGCGTACAAGTCCGCGCAGACGATCAAGGGCGAGGGCGATGCGAAGGCGGCGACGATCGCCGCGGACGCGTTCGGCCGCGATCCGCAGTTCTACGAGTTCTACGCGAGCCTGCAGGCGTACCGGAAGACGTTCAAGCGCAACGACGTCATCGTCGTCGATCCCGACAGCGCGTTCTTCCGTTTCATGCGCAGCCCGACGGGCGGTGCCGCACCGGCGGCGCCTGCTCCCCGCAAACACTGAATCTGGGGCGCCGCGTCGTGCGGCGCCGTCGCCCGCATGGATCTCGCTGCCTCGTTGTTGCTTGCCGTCGCGCTGATGCTGATCATCGAAGGGGCGTTCCCCTTCGTGTTTCCCGTCGCCTGGCGCGACACGTTTCGTAGAATAGCGGAGCGGCCGCCGCATCATATCCGGATCGGCGGGCTGATCGTGATGGCGCTCGGGCTCGTGCTGCTGCTGCTCGCCACCTGATCCCGGACGGCGCACCCGCCGTTCGTTCCCGTCCGATTCCGATTACCGATTCATCCGTCGGCGCGCGTGCCGCGCGCCGTTTCCTGTCGTAGGACCGTACCGATGTCGACCTGGTTACTTCCCGAGAATATCGCCGACGTACTGCCGTCGGAAGCGCGCAAGATCGAGGAGCTGCGCCGCAGGCTGCTCGATCGCTTCCGTTCGTACGGCTACGAGATGGTGATGCCGCCGCTGCTCGAATATCTCGAGTCGCTGCTGACGAGCGGCGGCGCCGATCTGCGCCTGCGCACCTTCAAGCTGGTCGACCAGCTTTCGGGCCGCACGCTCGGCCTGCGCGCCGACATCACGCCGCAGGTGGCGCGCATCGACGCGCATCTGCTGAACCGCCAGGGCGTCACGCGCCTCTGCTATGCGGGGCACGTCATGCATACGCGCCCGCGCGGCCTGCACGCGACGCGCGAGCAGATCCAGATCGGCGCGGAAATCTACGGACACGCGGGACTGGAAGCCGATCTTGAGATCCAGCAGTTGATGCTCGATGCGCTGCATCTTGCCGGCCTGTCGCGGATCCGCCTCGATCTGTGCCATGCGGGCGTGCTCGCGGCGCTGCTCGCGCGCGATACGCAGGCGGCCGCGCGCGGCGAAGCGCTCTACGACGCGCTGTCGGGCAAGGACGTGCCGCTGCTGAACGAACTGACCGACGATCTCGGCGCCGACACGCGCGCGGCGCTGCGTGCGCTGCCGCACCTGTACGGCGACGCGAGCGTGCTCGACGAAGCGCGCCAGCGCCTGCCGGCGCTGCCCGAGATCGCGCGCGCGCTCGACGATCTCGCGCAGCTCGCCGCGCAGGCGAAGGGCGTGGAAGTCGCGATCGACCTGGCCGATCTGCGCGGTTACGCGTACCACAGCGGCGCGATGTTTACCGCGTACATCGACGGCGTGCCGAACGCGATCGCGCGCGGCGGCCGTTACGACCACGTCGGCCAGGCATACGGCCGCGCGCGTCCGGCGACCGGCTTCTCGCTCGACCTGCGCGAGCTCGCGCGGATTTCCCCGGTCGAGGCGCGCGGCACCGCGATTCTGGCGCCGTGGGCGCAGGACGATGCGCTGCGCGCGGCCGTGGCCGCGCTGCGCGACGCCGGCGAGGTCGTGATCCAGGCGCTGCCGGGCCACGATCACGTGCTCGACGAATTCGCCTGCGACCGTTCGCTCGTCGAGCGCAACGGTGCGTGGGTGGTCGAGCCCCGCTAACAAGGCGTTCGCGAGCGGCAGTCGGCTGCATATCGTTGACGCGAAACGGAAAAATTCGGAATCGCTCGCGAACATAGGTAAAATACGTTTTTAACCAGCTAACGAATCAACATGTCTGCCAGCGCAGTGAACGTGACTCCCGGGCGCAACGTCGTCGTCGTGGGGACTCAATGGGGTGATGAAGGCAAGGGCAAGATCGTCGACTGGCTGACGGACCACGCTCAGGGCGTCGTGCGTTTCCAGGGCGGTCACAACGCCGGCCACACCCTCATCATCGGCGGCAAGAAGACGATCTTGCGCCTCATCCCGTCGGGCATCATGCGCGAAGGCGTCGCGTGCTACATCGGCAACGGCGTCGTTCTGTCCCCGGAAGCACTGTTCAAGGAAATCGGCGAGCTCGAAGAAGCCGGCGTGAACGTGCGCGACCGTCTGTTCATTTCCGAAGCCACGACGCTGATCCTGCCGTATCACATCGCGATCGACCAGGCGCGCGAAGCGCGCAAGGGCGCGGGCAAGATCGGCACGACGGGCCGCGGCATCGGCCCCGCGTACGAAGACAAGGTCGGCCGCCGCGCGCTGCGCGTGCAGGACCTGTTCGACGCGAAGACCTTCGCCGATCGCCTGCGCGAAAACCTCGATTTCCACAACTTCGTGCTGACGCAGTACCTCGGCGGCGCAGCCGTCGATTTCCAGGCGACGCTCGACACGATGCTCGGCTATGCCGACCGCCTGAAGCCGATGGTGGCTGACGTGTCGCGCCGTCTGTACGACGCGAACAACGCGGGCCAGAACCTGCTGTTCGAGGGCGCGCAGGGCACGCTGCTCGACATCGATCACGGCACCTATCCGTTCGTCACGTCGAGCAACTGCGTTGCCGGTGCGGCCGCGGCGGGCGCGGGCGTCGGTCCGCAGAAGCTGAACTACATCCTCGGCATCACGAAGGCATACTGCACGCGCGTCGGCTCGGGTCCGTTCCCGAGCGAGCTGTACGATGCCGATAATCCGAAGCGTCAGGATCAGGTCGGCGTCACGCTCGCGAACGTCGGCAAGGAATTCGGCTCGGTCACCGGCCGTCCGCGCCGCACCGGCTGGCTCGACGCGGCCGCGCTGCGCCGCTCGATCCAGATCAACGGCGTGTCGGGCCTCTGCATGACGAAGCTCGACGTGCTCGACGGTCTCGACGAAGTCCGGCTGTGCGTGGGCTACAAGATCGACGGCAAGGACGCGGACATCCTGCCGCGCGGCGCCGCCGATGTCGCACGCTGCGAACCGGTGTACGAAACGTTCGAAGGCTGGAAGGAAAGCACGGTCGGCATCAAGACGTGGGACGCGCTGCCGACGAACGCGCAGGCTTATCTGACGCGCGTCCAGGAAGTGGCCGGCGTGCCGATCGACATGGTGTCGACCGGCCCGGACCGCGACGAAACGATCCTGCTCCGCCATCCGTTCAAGGTGTAATTTCCAGATGACGCAGCAAAACACGATCAAGGCGGCCGACCTGATGACGGATCCGCGTAACGACGACAAGAACCTCTGGGTGGGCTGGGACGAATATCACCGGCTCATCGAACTGCTCGCGCTGCAGGTGCACGAGTCCGGCTGGAAGTTCGACCAGATCCTGTGCCTCGCGCGTGGCGGCCTGCGTGTCGGCGATCAGCTTTCGCGCATCTACGACGTGCCGCTCGCGATTCTCGCGACGAGTTCGTACCGCGAAGCGGCCGGCCGCGAGCAGGGCGAGCTCGACATCGCGCAGTACATTACGATGACGCGCGGCAACCTCGCAGGCAACGTGCTGCTCGTCGACGATCTGGTCGACTCGGGCGTCACGCTCGCGCGCGTGCAGGAGCACCTGAAGGAGCGTTATCCGGCCGTCACGGCGGTGCGCTCGGCGGTGCTCTGGTACAAGGGTTGCTCGAAGGTCAAGCCCGACTACCACACGCAGTTCCTGCCGACGAACCCGTGGATCCATCAGCCGTTCGAGGAGTGGGACACCGTGCGTCCGCACAACCTCGAAGCGTGGATCAAGCGCGGTCGCGCGCAGCGCGACGGCGCGGGCGCGTGAGCGCGCCGGTCGATCGACGAAAAGCCTCGTACGGCGCCGCTTGCGGCGCCGTTTTCGTTTGCAGGCCCGGCGGCCGCCGCGCACCCCCGCCGCGCCCCCCGATAGGCAGACGGTGCGGCCCCGGCTATGATGGCAGCCCTGCCACAGCTCGCGCTGCAATGCATGTGCGCGATCGGTTACGTGGCTTCGGGGCAACACGGCGGCGCGGTGTTTGCGGGACGCGCGGGTAGAATAGCGCTCGTTTTGTCCGAATCCGGACCCGATTATTACGCTTCATATGAACGATACGACCCACGCGGCCGACGCCGCTCACGCGCCGCACCCGATGCACCAACACTCGTTGCGGGCGCTGGCGATAGCGGCCATCGGCGTGGTGTTCGGCGACATCGGCACGAGCCCGTTGTATTCGCTGAAGGAGGCGTTCAGCCCCGCGCACGGGATTCCGCTCACGGAAAGCTCGATCCTCGGCGTGATCTCGCTGCTGTTCTGGGCGATCATCCTCGTGGTCGGCGTCAAATATCTGCTGTTCGTGATGCGGGCCGACAACAACGGCGAGGGCGGCGTGCTCGCGCTGATGGCGCTGTCGCTGCGGCCGCTCGACCCGAAGACGCGTGTCGCGGGCGCGCTGATGGCGCTCGGCATCTTCGGCGCGTGCATGTTCTACGGCGACGCGGTCATCACGCCGGCGATTTCGGTGATGTCGGCGGTCGAAGGTCTCGAGATCGCGACGCCGCATCTGTCCCATCTGGTGCTGCCGATCACGATCGTGATTCTGATCGCGCTGTTCTGGATCCAGCGTCACGGCACGGCAACGGTCGGCAAGCTGTTCGGCCCGATCATGGTGCTGTGGTTCATCGCGATCGCGGCGCTCGGCGTGTACCACATCGTGCGTGCGCCCGGCATCGTCGCGGCGATCAATCCGTACTACGCAGCGTCGTTCATGTCCGAGCACTTGCTGCAGGCCTATGTCGTGCTCGGTTCCGTCGTGCTGGTGCTGACCGGTGCAGAAGCGCTCTATGCGGACATGGGCCACTTCGGCGCGAAGCCGATCCGCCTCGCCGCATACGGGCTCGTGATGCCGTCGCTGGTGCTGAACTACTTCGGGCAAGGCGCGTTGCTGATCCAGAATCCGCGTGCGATCGAAAACCCGTTCTTCCTGCTCGCGCCCGACTGGGCGCTGCTGCCGCTCGTCGTGCTGTCGACCGTCGCGACCGTGATCGCGTCGCAGGCGGTGATCTCCGGCGCCTATTCGTTGACGTCGCAGGCGATCCAGCTCGGCTATGTGCCGCGCATGAAGGTGCTGCACACGTCCGAACTCGCGATCGGCCAGATCTACGTGCCGCTCGTGAACTGGCTGCTGCTGTTCGTGATCCTCTGCATCGTGATCGGCTTCAAGAGCTCCGACAACCTCGCGGCCGCGTACGGGATCGCGGTGACCGCAACGATGGTGATCACGACCGTGCTCGCATGCGTCGTGATGGTGAAGGTGTGGAACTGGAACCGGCTGCTGGTCGGCGCGATCATCGCCGTCTTCCTGACGATCGATCTCGGCTTTTTCGGCGCGAACCTGCTGAAGGTCGCGCAGGGCGGCTGGCTGCCGCTCGGCATCGGCGCGCTGCTGTTCTTCCTGCTAATGACGTGGTACAAGGGCCGCCACATCGTAAAGGAACGCACGGCCGCCGACGGCATTCCGCTCGAGCCGTTCCTGCAGGGGCTGCTCGCGCATCCGCCGCACCGCGTGTCGGGCACCGCGATCTATCTGACCGGCAACGACAAGCTCGTGCCCGTGAGCCTGCTGCACAACCTGAAGCACAACAAGGTGCTGCACGAGCGCACGCTGTTCATGACGTTCGTCACGCGCGATATCCCGTACGTGCGCGACGACAAGCGGCTGAGCGCGCGCGACGCCGGCGGCGGCCTGTACATCGTGAAGGCCGAGTACGGGTTCAACGAGACGCCGGACGTGAAGGCCGTGCTCGAAGAGTTCGGCCGCACGCACGACATGACGTTCGAGCTGATGGACACATCGTTCTTCCTCGCACGCGAGACGGTCGTGCCGACGCAGCTGCCCGGCATGTCGATCTGGCGCGAGCGCGTGTTCGCGTGGATGCACCAGAACGCCGCGAAGCCGACCGACTTCTTCGCGATTCCGGCGAACCGCGTCGTCGAGCTCGGCACGAAGATCGAGATCTGAGCGCCACGAGGCGTGCGCGATCGCGCATGCCGCTTGACGGCTCGCTCGCCGAGACGCTGCGCCAACAAAAAGCCCGCCTGACGGCGGGCTTTTCTCATTGCGGCACGGTCCGCACGTTCAGCGCTGCTTGAGCTTCGCGAACGCGGCGGCCATCGCGCCAGCCGGTTCCGGTTCGCGCGCGCGGGGCGGGCGGGCGCCGCCGCGCGCGGCGGTGCCGCGTTCCTGCGCGCCGCGCGAGGACAGGCCGGGCGCCGCTTCGTCGTCGAGCCGCATCGTCAGCGAGATGCGCTGGCGCTTCACGTCGACGTCGAGCACCTTGACCTTCACGACCTGGCCGGCCTTCACGACTTCGTGCGGATCCTTGATGAACTTCGTCGACATCGCGGATACGTGGACGAGCCCGTCCTGATGGACGCCGATGTCGACGAACGCACCGAATGCGGCGACGTTCGTCACGACGCCTTCGAGCGTCATGCCCGGCACGAGGTCCGACACCTTCTCGACGCCTTCGCGGAACGTCGCAGTCTTGAACTCCGGACGCGGATCGCGGCCGGGCTTCTCGAGCTCGGACAGGATGTCGCGCACCGTCGGCAGGCCGAAACGTTCGTCGACGAATTCGGCGGGCGACAGGCCCGACAGCGCGTCGCGATTGCCGAGCACGTCGTCGATGCGCTTGTTGATCTTCGCGAGGATCCGTTCGACGACCGGATACGCCTCCGGGTGCACCGACGAGCGATCGAGCGGATTCTCGCCGCCGTTGATCCGCAGGAAGCCGGCGGCCTGCTCGAACGTCTTGTCGCCGAGGCGCGGCACCTTGCGCAGGTGCTCGCGCGACGGGAACGGGCCGTTCGCGTCGCGGTAGTCGACGATGTTGCGCGCGAGCGTCGCGTTCAGCCCCGACACGCGCGCGAGCAGCGGCGCCGATGCGGTGTTGGCGTCGACGCCGACCGCGTTCACGCAGTCTTCGACGACCGCGTCGAGCGAGCGCGCGAGCTCGCGCTGATTCACGTCGTGCTGATACTGGCCGACGCCGATCGCCTTCGGCTCGATCTTCACGAGTTCGGCGAGCGGATCCTGCAGCCGGCGCGCGATCGACACGGCGCCGCGCAGCGATACGTCGAGTTCCGGGAATTCCTTGGCCGCGAGTTCGGACGCCGAGTAGACCGACGCGCCGGCTTCCGACACGACGATCTTCTGCAACCGCAGCTCGGGGTGCTTCGCGATCAGTTCGCTCGCGAGCTTGTCGGTTTCGCGCGACGCGGTGCCGTTGCCGATGCTGATCAGTTCGGCCCGCGTCTGCGCGGCGAGGCGCGCGAGCTTCGCGATCGAGCCGTCCCAGTCGCGACGCGGTTCATGCGGATAGATCGTGTCGGTCGCGAGCAGCTTGCCGGTGCGGTCGACGACGGCGACCTTCACGCCGGTGCGCAAGCCGGGGTCGAGACCGATCACGGCCTTCGGGCCGGCCGGCGCCGCGAGCAGCAGATCCTTCAGGTTGCGCGCGAAGACGCGGATCGCCTCGGTTTCGGCCGTTTCGCGCAGCTGCGTCAGCAGCTCGTTCTCGATGTGCGGCTGAACCTTCACGCGCCAGCACCAGCGGCACACGTCGCTCAGCCATTTGTCGGCCGGGCGATTCTGGTTCGCGATCCCGAAATGGCGCGCGATCATCGCTTCGCCGGGATGCGGCACCTGCGCGTCGAGTTCCTCGCCGAGGCCCAGCCGGATCGTCAGCACGCCGGCGTTGCGGCCGCGGAACAGTGCGAGCGCACGGTGCGAAGGCACGGTCTTCAGCGTCTCGGCGTAGTCGTAATAGTCGCGGAATTTCTCGCCTTCTTCGTTTTCCTTGCCTTCGACGACCGCCGACGACACGACGCCGCGATCGTGCAGATAGTCGCGCAGCTTGCCGAGCAGCTCGGCCGTCTCGCCGAACTGTTCGGACAGGATGTCGCGCGCGCCGTCGAGCGCGGCCTTCACGTCGGCGACGCCCTTGTCGGCATCGACGTACGCGGCCGCCTCGGTTTGCGGATCGAGCATCGGATTGGCGAGCAGCGCCTGCGCGAGCGGTTCGAGGCCCGCTTCGCGCGCGATCTGGGCGCGCGTGCGGCGCTTCGGCTTGTACGGCAGATAAAGGTCTTCGAGCACCTGTTTGCTGTCGGCCGCATCGATTGCCGCGCGCAGTTCGTCGGTCAGCTTGCCCTGTTCCTCGATGCTCGACAGGATCGCCGCGCGGCGATCCTCGAGTTCGCGCAGATACAGGAGGCGCTCTTCGAGCTGGCGCAGTTGCGTGTCGTCCAGGTTGCCGGTCACTTCCTTCCGATACCGGGCAATGAACGGAACGGTCGAGCCTTCGTCGAGAAGTTGCACCGCGGCCGCGACCTGGCGCGGCTGGACGGACAGTTCGGTGGCGATGCGCTGTACGATCTTGAGTGCTACGGTTTCCGTCATGTCGTTGATGAGCTTCTGCCTGCTGAAATCGCGGCGCGGGCCGGCATGCCCGGCGCGGCGGGCTGCATGGCGGGCCCGCCGGACCAGATGCCGCGGGTGAGTGAAGCGGGGCATTTTGCCATAAATGGCAGAGCGTCCAGCCGGGGGTGATAGAATTTGACACATGTCCCGCAGCTTTCCTACGACGTTGCCAACTTCCCGTTTTTCTCTCGTCGCGCTCGGCGCAGCGCTTGCCGCCGCTTTGTCCGTCGGCACGTCCGGCGTGTACGCGCAGGCCTCGACCGTCACGGCCGATAGCGCCGCGTCGGCGCCTGCCGCGCCCGGTCTCGCGGACGATTTCGCCGCCCGTCAAAAAGTGCTCGATCAACGTTCCGCGGAAAACGATTATCGTTATGCGGTGGCCGAGCACGATTGCTACAGCCGGTTCTTCGTCAATCACTGCCTGGGCGTCGCACGCGACAAGATGCGCGAGGAGCGCGCGAGCATCCGGCAGGCGCAGCTCGCGCTCGACGACGAGCAGCGTGCGGTGCGTGCGAAGCAGCGCGACGAGCAGATCGCGCTGAAGCAGGCGCAGAACGCGGCGGAGGCGCCGCAGCGCGCCGCGAACGAGGCGGCGAACGCGGCCGCGTTCCGCGACAAGCAGGAGCAGAATGCGCTGAAGCAGGCGCAGCGCGGCGCGGAGGCGCCGCAGCGCGCGGCGAACAAGCAGGCGTACGACCAGAAGCAGGCCGATTTCCAGCGCAAGCTCGACGAGGCGCACGCCCAGGCCGCGCAGAAGGCGCAGGCACGTGCGGAGAACGCGACGCGCTACGAGCAGAAGCAGAAGGAGGCCGCGCAGCACAAGGCCGAGGTCGAGCAGCGTCAGCGGGAAGCGGCCGAGAAGGCCAAGCAGCAGCAACAGCAGGGGCAGTAACGTGTTGGGTTGATCCGGAAACAGCTCGTGCGCGTCGGCACGCCGGTCGGCGCGTTGCTTCGATGAGGAGGCGTATATGCAAAACCGTCACGCGGAACAGCAGCAGGAATTGCACAACCGTTTGGCTGCATTGCAGGAACAGCACCAGCAGCTCGCTCGCGAGATCGAACTGAAGGAAGGCCGCTCCGATATCGACGACCTCACGTTGCACAGGCTGAAGAAGGAAAAGCTGCTGGCCAAAGACAAGATCATCATGCTGCAATCGCAGCTCGAACCGGATAAGCGCGCCTGAGCGCGGCCTGGCAAGCGCCGGCGCCGCCCGGGCGCTGGATACAGGAACGCTTGCCTTGAATTCACCGCTTGAAGCCACCCCCGATGCCCGGCGCGACGCGTCGCCCGGGCGCGTTCGTGCGTCCGAAGGCACCTTCGAACTGAGCCGCAAGCGCGTCGACGAACTCGACGCGATTTTCGGCGACGGCGGGTTGCTGGCGCGCGCGCTCGACGGCTATCGTCCGCGCACATCGCAGATCGAGATGGCGCGTGCGGTCGCGTCCGCGATGGAGGCGTCCGCGCGCCGGATGCCGGAGCCGGAAATCTTCGAAGCGCGCAAGCGGCCGGCGCGCCGGCTCGGCGAAACGGGCGGCGGGGGCGGCGCGGCCGACGCCGGCGTGAGCGACGCCGCGAACGAAGCCGACGCCGATGCCGGCGACAACACGCTGATCGTCGAGGCCGGCACCGGCACGGGCAAGACCTATGCGTATCTCGTGCCGGCAATGCTGTGGGGCGGCAAGGTGATCGTGTCGACCGGCACGAAGCATCTGCAGGACCAGCTGTTCCTGCGCGACATTCCGACCGTGCGCAACGCGCTCGCGGTGCCGGTGACGGTCGCGATGCTGAAGGGCCGCGCGAACTATCTGTGCCACTACTATCTGCAGCGCACCGCGGACAACGGCCGCCTGCCGTCGCGGCAGGACACCGCGTATCTGCAGGAGATCGTCCGTTTCGCGAAGATCACGAAAAGCGGCGACAAGGCCGAGCTCGCGAGCGTGCCGGAGACGGCGCCCGTATGGTCGATGGTCACGTCGACGCGCGACAACTGCCTCGGCCAGGAGTGTCCGCACTACAAGGAATGCTTCGTGATGCAGGCGCGGCGCGAAGCGCAACAGGCCGACATCGTCGTCGTCAACCATCATCTGTTCTTCGCGGACATCATGCTGCGCGACACCGGCATGGCCGAGCTGCTGCCGAATGCGAACACGGTGATTTTCGACGAAGCGCATCAGCTGCCGGAGACGGCGACGCTGTTTTTCGGCGAGACGCTATCGACGACGCAGATTCTCGAACTCGCGCGCGACACGGTCGCCGAGGGCCTCAGTCACGCGCGCGACGCCGTCGAATGGGTGAAGCTCGGCGGCGCGCTCGAACGCGCGGCGCGCGACGTGCGGCTCGCGTTCGCCGACGATCAGATCGTGCGGATGTCGCTCGCGCAACTCGGCGACGATCATCCGCTGTTCGCCGCGCTCGATGCGCTCGAAGCGGCGCTCGACGCGCTGGCTTCTGCGCTCGCGAGTCAGGCCGAGCGCGCGGAATCGCTCGGCGCGTGCCTGCGTCGCGCGCGCGAGCTGCAGGATCTGCTCGCGGGCTGGGTCGCGCCCGGCGCGGCCGAGGCCGCTGCGCAGGCCGATGCGGCGGCCGCCGGCGAGGCGGCAGCCGCGGCCGGCGATCCGAACGAGAAGGTGCGCTGGGTCGAGGTGTTCGCGCATACGGTGCAGCTGCACGAAACGCCGCTGTCGGTGGCGCCGATCTTCGCGAAGCAGCGCGCGGGCGTGCCGCGCGCGTGGATCTTCACGTCGGCGACGCTGTCGGTGCGCGGCGACTTCACGCACTACGCGGCGCAGATGGGCCTGAGCTCGCGCCGTTCGATGACGCTCGCGAGCCCGTTCGACTACCAGACGCAGGGGCTGCTGTACGTGCCGCGCAATCTGCCGCAGCCGTCGTCGCCCGCGTTTACCGATGCCGTGTTCGATGCGGCGCTGCCGGCGATCGAGGCCTCGGGTGGCGGCGTGTTCATGCTGTGCACGACATTGCGTGCGGTCGACCGGATCGCCTCGAAACTGCGCGACGTGATCGAATCGCGCGGCTGGAACACGCCGCTGCTCGTGCAGGGCGATGCGAGCCGGACCGAACTGCTCGATCGCTTCCGTGCGTACGGCAACGCGATCCTCGTCGGCAGCCAGAGCTTCTGGGAAGGCGTCGACGTGCGCGGCGACGCGCTGTCGCTCGTCGTGATCGACAAGCTGCCGTTCGCGCCGCCCGACGATCCGGTGCTGGCCGCGCGGCTCGACGCGCTCGCGAAGAAGGGCTTGAGCCCGTTCGCCGTGCATCAGCTGCCGCAGGCCGTCATCACGCTGAAGCAGGGCGCCGGGCGGCTGATCCGTGCGGAGACCGATCGCGGCGTGCTGATGATCTGCGACACGCGGCTCGTCGACAAGCCGTACGGCCGCCGGATCTGGCAGAGCCTGCCGCCGTTCAAGCGCACGCGCGAAATCGCGGTCGTGCAGGACTTCTTCGACGAGCAGCGCGCCGCGCGTCGCGCCTGACGGCAAGGGCGGCCCGTGCGGCCGCCGCCGGTCGCATCGCCGTCGGCCGGCGTCTCGCACCAATGAAAAACCCGGCTCGCACGCCGGGTTTTTCTATGGCTGCCGCGTTCGCGCGGCATGCGGCATCGCTCAGAACTGCCACCACGACTTCTTCGTGCCGGGACGCGCGCGGCCCGTGATGTAGGGGCTGTCCGGGAACGTGCCCGCGAGCACGCGCTTCGTGTCTTCGGCGAGCTGCGGCTGATTCAGCTTTTGGTACGACAGGACCATGATGTGCAGCGCGTCCTCGATGGCCGGCGCGCCCTTGTAGTCCTTGATCGCGAGCTGTGCGCGGTTGATGGCCGCGACATACGCGCCGCGCCGGTAGTAGTAGTCGGCCGCATGCACTTCGTGCGACGCGAGCGCGTTCACGATGTAGCGCATCCGTGCCGCTGCGTCGGGCGCGTATTTGCTCTTCGGATAGCGATCGACGACGACCTTGAACGCGTCGTAGGACTCGCGCAGCGCCTGCGGGTCGCGCTCGCTCATGTCCTGCCCGGAGAAGCGGCCGAACAGCCCGAGATCGTCGTTGAAGTGGATCATCCCTTTCAGGTAGTACGCGTAGGCGATGTCGGGATGATCGGGGTGGAGCTGGATGAAGCGGTCGACGGCCTGATCGGCGGCGGCCGGTTCGTTGTCCTTCCAGTTGCAGTACGCGACGTTGATCTGCGCCTGCTGCGCGAAATGGCCGAACGGATCGCGACCTTGCAGCGCCTCGAAATATTTCGCGCACTTGCCCCAGTCGCCGCCGGACAGGGCGTCCTGGGCCTCTGAGTATAATTTGTTGTTCGACCAGGTAGCCGTCTCGTCCTGCTTCTGCGGCAAGCCGTGGCAGCCGGCGATGAGGGCCGCGGCCGCTACCGCCGCAGCCCGGGCGGCGACGGTTTTAGCCGTGCGTTTGGTCGAATTCGTCATGCTCGCATGTCCTAGCTTCAAGTCTCGGTGACCCAGTCTAAATGACCCGTTCAAGTTCGCAGAATGCCCGCTCGGGCACGTCAAATCGCGAAGATTATAGCCCAAGCGATCGGCCCGCCGACGCTGCCCTCGGGGATTCCCTCGACGACGATCTGATCGGCGACGCGTTGCAGCCGCCTGTTGCGCCGTCCGGCGGCGGCGACGATGCGCCGCGCGTCGTCGAAGTGCCCGCGTCGCTCGCGGGCGAGCGACTCGACAAGGCGCTTGCCCAGTTGTTTCCCGAATTCTCGCGCAGCCGGCTGCAGAGCTGGATCGATGCGCAGCGTGTGCGCGTCGACGGCGCGCCGGCGAAGATCCGCCAGCCGGTGCCGCTCGGCGCGACGATCGAGCTCGTGCCCGATCTGCTGCCCGAACAGCTTGCGTTCACACCCGAGCCGGTGCCGCTCGACATCGTCTACGAAGACGACGCGCTCGTCGTCATCGACAAGCCGGCCGGGCTCGTGGTGCATCCCGCGGCCGGCAACTGGAGCGGCACGATCCTGAACGGGCTGCTGCATCGCTACGGCGACGCCGCGGCCGGCCTGCCGCGCGCGGGCATCGTGCATCGGCTCGACAAGGAGACGTCCGGCCTGATGGTGGTCGCGCGCACGCTGGCCGCGCAGACCGATCTCGTGCGCCAGCTGCAGGCGCGCACGGTCAAGCGCCGCTATTTCGCGCTCGTGTGGGGCGCGATGCCCGACGAAGGGACGATCGACGCGCCGATCGGGCGCGATCCGCGCGAACGCACGCGCATGGCCGTCGTCACCGGCGCGTCGGGCAAGCCGGCGCGCACGCATTTCCGCACGGTTGACACATGCCTGTGGCAACGTCAGCCGGTGTCGGCGATCCAGTGCGATCTCGAAACGGGCCGCACGCACCAGATCCGCGTGCATTGTTCGCATGTCGGGCATCCGCTGCTCGGCGATCCGGTGTACGGACGTGCGCGCGGCAAGCGCTCGGTCGCGCCGCTGCCGGGCGGCTTCGCGCGGCAGGCGCTGCACGCGTGGCGGCTCGGGCTCGTGCATCCGGTCACCGGCAGTGCGATGCAGTGGCGCTGTCCGCTGCCCGACGACATGACCGCGCTCGTCGAAGCGCTCGGTTTCGGGCAGAACGACGAGGAATTCGACGACGACGGCATCGACGACGATTTCGGCGGCGATTACCACGACGAAGCGTCGTATCCGGACGACGAGAGGGAGTAAAGCCGATGACGAACCCCACGCCGCTGAGCTGGCGGGATTGCGTGCTGCCGGACTGGCAGGTGTCGCCGCGCGTGCGCGCGTTGATCACGACGCGCGACGGCGGCGTCAGCGAAGGGCCGTACGGCCGCTGGCAGGACGGTGCCGCGCTGCCGGGCGGCATGAATCTCGGCTTGCATACCGGCGACGATCCCGCGCATGTCGCGCAGAACCGCGCGCGACTGCTCGCGCTGACCGGGCGTCCGCGCGCCGCGTGGCTCGAGCAGGTGCACGGCGCGCAGATCGTGCGCGCGGACGAAGTGATCGCGTCGGCCGGCGACGGCGCGACGCCGGTGCAGGCCGACGCGAGCGTCACCGATCGCGCGGGCGCCGTGTGCGTCGTGATGGTGGCCGACTGCCTGCCCGTGTTGCTGTGCGACGCGCACGGCCGCGCGGTGGGCGCCGCCCATGCGGGCTGGCGCGGGCTCGCGGCCGGCATCGTCGAACGGACGGCCGCGCGCGTCGCGGCGCTGGCCGGCGGCGCGGCGGCCGACGTCCATGCGTTTCTCGGCCCGGCGATTGGGCCGCGCGCGTTCGAAGTCGGTGCGGACGTGCGCGACGCGTTTCTCGACACGGCCACGCAGTCGGAGCATGATGAAACCCGTCGTGCGTTCGTCGCGATCGACGGCGCGCCGGGCAAGTATCTGGCCGATCTGTATGCGCTTGCGCGCGTGCGTGTCGCGCGGGCCGGCGTCGTGCACGTGAGCGGCGGCGATGCATGCACGCTCACCGAGCGCGCGCGTTTCTATTCGTATCGCCGCGACCGCGTGACGGGCAGGATGGCCGCGGCGATCTGGCTGGCCGATTGACCGATGCGTGCGCAGCTTGTTTGCTGCGCCGCGCAATCGATTTATCTCGATATTGATGCGGCAATGGTGGGCAGTATGCTTGACCGATTGAAAAATCCGGGAGTCGCGTTGGACAAAATGTTTTATGTTTCCCCGAAACCCTTGTCCCGCCTGTTTTCCGCCGATTATTGCGGTGTTCGAATGTTCGGTGGTTTGACGCACGGCTTCACATGGGGAAAACGATAATGATAAAAATACCGCACTGCGGCAGAATCTGGAGACGCCTCTCCAGGGCATGACGGCCCGGCTCGCAGCCGGCATGCCGCGCGCGAGCAGGATTTCGCGATTGACGCTCACGAATCACCGGTAAGGCAGGTAATGACAGCATCGAAAAATTCGTCGACGTCCGCTGCGGCGGGCACTTCCGCGGGCAATACGGGATTCGGTTCCGCGGCGCAGCCGATGCAGCAGATGTTCGAAGCTTGGCTGAACGCATGGCGCGATTTTGCCGATCCGGCGCGTGCCGCGACTGCGTCGGCTGCCGTCAATCCGTTCGCTACGTTCCAGTTTCCGAAGTCGTTCCCGTTCCAGATGCCGTCGATGCCCGATTTCGGCGCGATGGCGTCGCCGTTCGCGGGGCTCACGCTGCCGGTCGCGGCGATTCCGCCCGAGCGGCTGCAGAAGCTGCAGGCCGACTATGCGCGCGACTGCGTCGCGCTGATGCAGCAGGCGGCCGCAGCGAAGCTCGAGGCTCCCGAACTGAAGGATCGGCGCTTCAGCGGCGACGCATGGAAGGCATCGCCGGCCCATGCATTCGCGGCCGCGTGGTATCTGCTCAATGCACGCTATCTGCAGGAACTCGCCGACGCGCTCGAGACCGATCCGAAAACGCGCGAGCGCATCCGTTTCGCCGTGCAGCAGTGGACGGCCGCCGCCGCGCCGAGCAACTTCCTCGCGCTGAATCCCGATGCGCAGAAGTCGATTCTCGAAACGCAGGGCGAAAGCCTGCGGCAGGGGATGATGAACTTGCTGGGCGATCTGCAGCGCGGCAAGATTTCGCAGACCGACGAATCGCAATTCGTCGTCGGCAAGAATCTCGGGTGCACGGAAGGCGCGGTCGTCTACGAGAACGACTTGATCCAGCTGATCCAGTACACGCCGAAGACGGCGAAGGTGTTCGAGCGGCCGCTGCTGATCGTGCCGCCGTGCATCAACAAGTTCTACATCCTCGATCTGCAGCCCGAGAACTCGCTCGTCGCGCACGCGGTGTCGAGCGGCCATCAGGTGTTTCTCGTGTCGTGGCGCAATGCCGATGCGTCGGTCGCGCACAAGACGTGGGACGACTACATGAACGAAGGGCTGCTCGCCGCGATCGACGCGGTGCAGCAGGTGAGCGGACGCGAACAGATCAATACGCTCGGCTTCTGCGTCGGCGGCACGATGCTCGCGACCGCGCTCGCGGTGCTCGCTGCGCGCGGCGAACATCCGGCCGCGTCGATGACGCTGCTCACCGCGATGCTCGATTTCTCCGATACGGGCGTGCTCGACGTGTTCGTCGACGAGGCGCACGTGCAGATGCGCGAGCAGACGATCGGCGGCAAGAACGGGACGCCGCCCGGGTTGATGCGCGGCGTCGAATTCGCGAACACGTTCTCGTTCCTGCGCCCGAACGATCTCGTCTGGAACTACGTCGTCGACAACTACCTGAAGGGCCGCACGCCGGCGCCGTTCGACCTGCTGTACTGGAACAGCGATTCGACGAGCCTGCCGGGGCCGATGTACGCGTGGTACCTGCGCAATACGTATCTCGAGAACAAGCTGCGTGAGCCGGGCGCGCTGACCGTCTGCGGCGAGCCGGTCGATCTGTCGCGCATCGACGTGCCGACCTTCATCTACGGGTCGCGCGAGGATCACATCGTGCCGTGGCAGACGGCCTATGCGTCGACGTCGATCCTGACGGGCCCGCTGAAGTTCGTGCTCGGCGCCTCGGGCCACATCGCCGGCGTGATCAATCCGCCCGCGAAGAAAAAGCGCAGCTACTGGGTGAACGACGACGACCTGCCGAGCGCCGCCGACGACTGGTTCGCCGGCGCGATCGAGCATCCGGGCAGCTGGTGGCCGACCTGGATCGAATGGCTCGACCAGTACGGCGGCCGCAAGGTGGCGGCGCCGGCCGAGCTCGGCTCCGCGCAGTTCCCGGTGATCGAACCGGCGCCCGGCCGTTACGTATTGCAGCGCGATTGACGAAAGCCGGACAGCGGCGCACGCTGTCCGACGCACCGCAGTTTTTTTAACAGGGTCGGCAGCGACGCGCCGTGTCGCGCGGGCTCGGAGGAATGGAAAATGACGGACGTAGTGATCGTATCGGCCGCGCGGACCGCGGTCGGCAAATTCGGCGGCTCGCTGGCGAAGGTGGCGGCGCCCGAACTGGGCGCGACGGTGATCCGCGCGGTGCTGGAGCGCGCGGGCGTGAAGCCGGAGCAGGTCAGCGAAGTGATCATGGGACAGGTGCTGACGGCGGGTTCGGGCCAGAACCCGGCGCGCCAGTCGCTGATCAAGGCCGGACTGCCGAGCGCGGTGCCGGGGATGACGATCAACAAGGTGTGCGGCTCGGGGCTGAAGGCCGTGATGCTGGCCGCGAACGCGATCGTCGCGGGCGACGCGGAGATCGTCGTGGCGGGCGGGCAGGAGAACATGAGCGCGGCGCCGCACGTGCTGCCGGGCTCGCGCGACGGGTTCCGGATGGGCGACGCGAAGCTGGTCGACACGATGATCGTCGACGGCCTGTGGGACGTGTACAACCAGTACCACATGGGCATCACGGCGGAGAACGTCGCGAAGGAATACGGCATTACGCGCGAAGAGCAGGATGCGTTCGCGGCGCTGTCGCAGAACAAGGCCGAAGCGGCGCAGAAGGCGGGGCGCTTCAATGACGAGATCGTGCCGGTGTCGATTCCGCAGCGCAAGGGCGAGCCGCTGCAGTTCGCGACCGACGAGTTCGTGCGTCACGGCGTGACGGCGGAGTCGCTCGCGGGGCTGAAGCCGGCGTTCGCGAAGGACGGCACGGTGACGGCGGCCAACGCGTCGGGCATCAACGACGGCGCGGCGGCGGTGCTCGTGATGTCGGCGCAGAAGGCCCAGGCGCTGGGCCTGACGCCGCTCGCGCGGATCAAGGCGTATGCGAACGCCGGTGTGGATCCGAGCGTGATGGGGATGGGCCCGGTGCCGGCATCGCGCCGATGCCTGGAGCGCGCGGGCTGGACGCCGGGCGATCTGGATCTGATGGAGATCAACGAGGCGTTTGCGGCGCAGGCGCTGGCCGTGCACAAGCAGATGGGCTGGGACACGTCGAAGGTGAACGTGAACGGCGGGGCGATCGCGATCGGTCACCCGATCGGCGCGTCGGGCTGCCGGATCCTGGTGACGCTGCTGCACGAGATGGTCAAGCGCGATGCGAAGCGCGGGCTCGCGTCGCTGTGCATCGGCGGCGGGATGGGCGTCGCGCTGGCGGTCGAACGTCCGTAACGGGCGAACCGTATCCCGGCGCCGGCCGGCCCAGCAGCGGGCGGCGCCGTGTGAAGTCGGAGGGCGCTTCGGCGGCTCTCGAAACCCAAAAATGGAGTGAGATTTATGTCTCAGCGAATTGCGTACGTAACGGGCGGGATGGGCGGCATCGGCACCAGCATCTGCCAGCGTCTGTCGAAAGACGGCTTCAAGGTGGTCGCAGGCTGCGGCCCGAACTCGCCGCGCCGCGTGAAGTGGCTCGAGGAGCAGAAGGCGCTCGGGTTCGACTTCATCGCGTCGGAAGGCAACGTCGGCGACTGGGACTCCACGAAGGCGGCATTCGACAAGGTCAAGGCCGAAGTCGGCGAAATCGACGTGCTGGTGAACAATGCGGGCATTACGCGCGACGTCGTGTTCCGCAAGATGACGCACGAAGACTGGACTGCCGTCATCGATACCAACCTGACGAGCCTGTTCAACGTGACGAAACAGGTGATCGACGGGATGGTCGAGCGTGGCTGGGGCCGCATCATCAACATTTCGTCGGTGAACGGCCAGAAGGGGCAATTCGGCCAGACCAACTACTCGACCGCAAAGGCCGGCATTCACGGCTTCACGATGGCGCTCGCGCAGGAAGTCGCGACGAAGGGCGTGACCGTCAACACCGTGTCGCCCGGTTATATCGGCACCGACATGGTGAAGGCGATCCGCCCCGACGTGCTCGAGAAGATCGTGGCGACGATTCCGGTGCGCCGTCTCGGCACGCCGGAGGAAATCGGCTCGATCGTCGCGTGGCTCGCGTCGAACGATTCCGGCTTCGCGACGGGCGCCGACTTCTCGCTGAACGGCGGCCTGCACATGGGCTGAACCCGCGGGCTGCGCGGATCGAACAGCGCGCGGCCCCGGGCTTTCCGAAGCGCCCCGCCACCCGGTTCCGGGCGGCGGGGATTCGTCACTTGCGCTACGCTGCACTCAAAGGCGTTACATGACTACTACAAAGAAGACGGCCGAGCGGCTCATCAAGAAATATCCGAACCGCCGGCTTTACGATACCGAGACGAGCACGTACATCACGCTTACCGACGTGAAGCAACTCGTGCTGGACCAGGAGGATTTCAAGGTCGTCGATGCGAAGTCGAACGAAGACCTGACGCGCAGCATCCTGCTGCAGATCATCCTCGAGGAGGAAAGCGGCGGCGTACCGATGTTCTCGTCGTCGATGCTGTCGCAGATCATCCGTTTCTACGGACACGCGATGCAGGGCATGATGGGCACGTACCTGGAAAAGAACATCCAGGCGTTCATCGACATCCAGCACAAGCTCGCGGATCAGTCGAAGAACCTGTACGAAAACAACGCGATGAATCCCGAGATCTGGTCGCAGTTCATGAACATGCAGGCGCCGATGATGCAGGGGATGATGACCAGCTACATCGAGCAGTCGAAGAACATGTTCGTGCAGATGCAGGAGCAGATGCAGAACCAGGCGAAGTCGATGTTCGCGACGTTCCCGTTCAAGCAGCCGGGCGCATCGGAGCCCGAGAAGAAGTAACGCGCGTTCGAGGCTGGCCGGCTAGCCGCGGCGGCGAGCGCCGCCGAACAGCCGGCGCCGCGACGTGCGGCACGCGTGCAGCGTCGGCGCCGCGGCATGCCGTTGTTGGCGGCCGCGTTTTCAGTACGCCGGATCGAGGCCCTGATCGTCGCCCGGCGGCAGGTCGAGCACCAGCTTGACCGCGCTGAAGTTCGCCTTCAGCGAGAACACGCGGCCGATCACGAGAAACGTCTGCGGCGCATGCTCGAGCTCGACGAAATCGCCCGGCTGCGGCAGGTGCGCGCTCTGATCGTACGAAAAGCTCGTGCTGGTTTGCTCGCCGATGGCTTCCGCGGCCTGGTCGGTGAACTCGATCGTGATGTGGGTCGTCATGCGGGATTCCGTCGCTGTTGCGTTGTAGGGATGAAGGCCTCGATTTTCGCATAGCGGCGCAGTGCGGTCGGGCCGTTCGGTTCGCCAATTCGCGCGGTGCACGGGCAGGGCCCGGCGCCGGGCCGCTCCGGCGCGGCAGCGTCCGTCGCCGAAAGGGCCGCATCGCTGCACGCATTCGCGGCCGGTTTTGGCTCGGCGGACCTAAATGGCTGTAAACTCACGGTTTTGCTGCCACGCCCCCACACTCCAGATGTCTCAATCCCCCAAAGTCGGCTTCGTTTCCCTCGGCTGCCCGAAAGCGCTCGTCGACTCCGAACAGATCATCACCCAGCTGCGCGCCGAAGGCTATGAAATCTCCGGCACCTACGACGGCGCCGACCTCGTCGTCGTCAACACGTGCGGCTTCATCGACGAAGCGGTGCAGGAAAGCCTCGACGCGATCGGCGAAGCGCTGACCGAGAACGGCAAGGTGATCGTGACCGGCTGTCTCGGCGCGAAGAAGAGCGCGAGCGGCTCGGGCCTGATCGAGGAAGTGCACCCGAAGGTGCTCGCCGTCACGGGCCCGCATGCGGTGGGCGAAGTGATGCAGGCCGTGCACTCGCACCTGCCGAAGCCGCACGATCCGTTCGTCGATCTCGTGCCGCCGGCCGGCATCAAGCTCACGCCGCGCCACTATGCGTACCTGAAGATTTCCGAAGGCTGCAACCACCGCTGCACGTTCTGCATCATCCCGTCGATGCGCGGCGATCTGGTGTCGCGTCCCGTCGCCGAAGTGATGCTCGAGGCGGAAAACCTGTTCAAGTCGGGCGTGAAGGAACTGCTCGTGATCTCGCAGGACACGAGCGCGTACGGCGTCGACGTCAAATACCGGACGGGCTTCTGGAACGGCAAGCCGATCAAGACGCGCATGACCGATCTCGTCGCCGCGCTCGGCGAACTCGCCGCGCAGTACGGCGCGTGGGTGCGTCTGCATTACGTGTATCCGTATCCGAGCGTCGACGAAGTGATTCCGCTGATGGCCGAGGGTCCGTTCAAGGGCCATGTGCTGCCGTATCTCGACGTGCCGTTCCAGCACGCGCATCCGGAAGTGCTGAAGCGGATGAAGCGTCCGGCGAACGCCGAGAAGGTGCTCGAACGCGTGCAGAAGTGGCGCGAGATCTGCCCCGATCTGACGATCCGCAGCACGTTCATCGCGGGCTTTCCGGGCGAGACGGAAGAACAGTTCGAAACGCTGCTCGACTTCATCCGCGAGGCGGAACTCGATCGCGTCGGCTGCTTTGCGTATTCGCCGGTCGAAGGCGCGAGCGCGAACGAACTCGACGGCGCGCTGCCGGACGACGTCCGCGAGGAACGTCGCGCGCGCTTCATGGAAGTCGCCGAGGAAGTGTCGGCCCAGCGCATCGCGCGCAAGGTCGGCAAGACGCTCAAGGTGCTGATCGACGAAGTCAGCGACGAAGGCGGTATCGGACGCACGGCGGCCGATGCGCCGGAGATCGACGGCGTCGTCTATGTCGAGCCGGCGACCAAGGCATCGAAGCGCTACAAGGTCGGCGATTTCGTGTCGGTGAAGATCACCGGTGCGGACGGCCACGACCTGTGGGGCGAGGTGTAAGCGATGAGCGCCGCGTTTCCGGAGATCCTCGCGCTTGGCGAGGCGATGATCGAGTTCAACCAGGCGCAGCCCGGCCGTGCCGAGTTCCTGCAGGGCTTCGGCGGCGACACGTCGAATTTCTGCGTCGCGGCCGCGCGCCAGGGCGCGTCGGCGGGCTTCGTGTCGGCCGTCGGCGACGATCCGTTCGGCCGGCTGCTCGGCGAACTATGGCGCACCGAAGGCGTCGACACGCGCTTCGTGCGCATCGACCCTGGCGCACCGACGGGCGTGTATTTCGTCACGCACGGTGCGGACGGCCATCGGTTCGATTATCTGCGCGCCGGTTCGGCCGCGAGCCGCTACGCGCCGGCCGACCTGCCGCTCGATGCGCTGGCGGCCGCGAAGGCCGTGCATCTGTCGGGCATTAGTCTTGCCATCAGCACGAGCGCGTGCGATGCCGCGTTCGCGGCGATCGATCATGCGCGCGCGCATCGCGCGAAGATCAGCTTCGACACGAATCTGCGTCTGAAGCTGTGGCCGCTGCCGCGCGCGCGTGCGGTGATGCGCGAGGCGTTGCGCCACACCGATATCTGTCTGCCGAGCTGGGACGACGTGACGGCGCTGACCGGCGCGAACGATCGCGACGCGATCGTCGACGCGATGCTCGAACACGGGCCGCAGATCGTCGCGCTGAAGCTTGGCAAGGAAGGCGCCTACGTCGCGACGCCGCACGAGCGGCGCGTGGTGCCGGGTTTCGCGGTCGAGGCCGTCGATGCGACCGGTGCGGGCGACTGCTTCGGCGGCGCATTCGTCGCGCGGATCGTCGCCGGCGACGATCCGTTTGCCGCCGCACGCTATGCGAACGCGGCCGCCGCGCTGTCGACGACGGGCTACGGCGCGGTCGCGCCGATTCCGCACCGCGACGCGGTCGAACGGCTGATGCAGGGCTGACGCGCGATGCCGCGTGCCGCCGCGGCGCTCGCGCGCATGGGAAGCAAGGACTGGAGCAAGGAGCAACACAACGTGGGTCGACATTCGAAATCGCACCGGGCGCTCGTCGTCGCGGGGGCGCTGGCGGCCTGTTTCGCGATGCCGGGCGCGTCGATCGCGCAGCCGCTGACGCCGGACGCCCGGCAGCAGGACGACACGGCACCCGCGCGGCCGCTGCGGCCGAATCCCGAGTTCGCGCGGCTGCCGCGCTACGAAGGGACGCTCGGCGGACGGCCGATTGTCGTGCATCTGGGGCCGAAGACGGACGAGGAGGGCGTGCACGGCGAATACCAGTTCGCGGACACCGGCGAAGTCATTCTGCTGGCCGGCGACCGCGACGGCGACACGCTCGAAGTCGAGGAATCGAACGACGGCACGAACATCACCGGCGTCTGGATCGGTCGGTTCGACGCGGCGGGCGGCCTGAAGGCCGACCGGATGAACGCGGACGAATCCGATCCACAGCCGGTCGTGCTGCGCGCGGCGCCCGGCAAGCGCGCGGCATTGCAGGTGCGCGACGGCCGCGCGCAGGAGATCGAAACGGTCGGCAACGTGGTCATGCTGCGCAGCGACGACTGACGTGCGCTGGCTCGGTTGGCGCGCCGCGCATTGTACCGGGCCAAACGCGGCGGTTTTGACTAACCTAGCGACATATCCGCAACCGTAGGCCGCCTGTCCGGCTTCCTTGTCATGACTGAATCCACCTCGAAGCGCGCACTGCAGACCCGTATCGTTCAACCCGACGACGTCATTCCGGAAGGCTTCCGCTCGTTCGTGCCGCCGGTCGCGCGCGCGTCGACGGTCGTGTTTCCCGATCTCGCGACGATGCGCCAGCTCGACTGGCGCAAGGACGGCCAGTGGCGCTACGGGCTGCATGCGACGCCGACGTCGCTCGCGCTCGCGCAGCGGCTCGCCGAGATCGAGGGCGGCACGCACGCGCTGCTGCAGCCGTCGGGGCTCGCGGCGATCATGAACGTGTATTTCGCCGTCGTGAAAGCGGGCGACGACGTGCTGATTCCGCACAACGTGTACGGCCCGAACGCCGATTTCGGCAACTGGCTCGCGAAGGACTTCGGCATTTCCGCGCGCTTCTACGACCCGCTGATCGGTGCCGGCATCGCCGAGCTGATCCAGCCCAACACGCGGCTGATCTGGCTCGAGGCGCCCGGCTCGGTGACGATGGAAGTGCCCGATGTGGGCGCGATCACGGCGGCCGCCCGTGCGCGCGGCGTCGTCACCGCGATCGACAACACGTATTCGGCGGGCCTCGCGTTCAAGCCGTTCGAGCACGGCGTCGACATCTCGGTGCAGGCGCTGACCAAGTATCAGTCCGGCGGCAGCGATCTGCTGATGGGCGCGACGATCACCGCGAACGCCGAACTGCATGCGCAGCTGAAGCTCGCACGCATGCGCTGCGGCGTCGGCGTGTCGGTCGACGACTGCTCGCTCGTGCTGCGCAGCTTGCCGAGCATGCAGCTGCGCTTCGACGCGCACAGCAAGAGCGCGCTGTCGCTCGCGAAGTGGCTGAAGACGCGGCCCGAGATCGCTACCGTGCTGCATCCGCAACTGCCCGACTGTCCCGGCCACGAGTCGTTCGTTCGCGACTTCACGGGCGCGGGCGGGCTGTTCTCGGTGGTGTTCGACGAACGGTACAGCGCCGCGCAGGTCGATCGTTTCGTCGAGTCGCTCGCGTTGTTCGCGATCGGCTGGAGCTGGGGCGGCGCATGCAGCCTCGCGGTGCCGTACGACGTCGCGTCGATGCGGCCCGAGTGGCCGCATCGCGGCACGCTGGTGCGCTTCTACATCGGTCTCGAAGATGAAGCCGACCTGCGCGCGGACATCGAACGCGCGCTGCACGCGGCGCTCGGCTGAGCCCCGCGCAGAACGCTGCAAAAAGAAACGCCGGCGCGAAGCGATTCGCGCCGGCGTTGTCGTTTCTAGTGTCTAGTGTGCGCGGCGTTGCGCGTCAGAGCAGCCGCAGCAGCCCGTCAAGGCCGACGTGATCGAACGCGACCGTCGCCGCGTCGCGCACGACCGGCTTCGCGTGGAACGCGACCGACAGCCCGGCCTCCGCCATCATCTTCAGATCGTTCGAGCCGTCGCCCATCGCGATCGCGCGGCTCGGCGCGATGCCGAGCGACGCGCAGGTGTCGCGCAGCATGCGCGCCTTCACGTCCGCGTTGACGATTTCGCCGAGCACCTTGCCGGTCAGCTTGCCGTCGACGATCTCCAGCGTGTTCGCATGCGTGTAATCGAGACCGAGCCGCGCCTTCAGCCGTTCGGTGAAGAACGTGAAGCCGCCCGATACGAGCAGCGTCTTCAGGCCGGCTGCCTTCACGCCGGCGAGCATCGTCTCGGCGCCCGGCGACAGTTGCAGCCGTTCTTCGTAGACACGTTCCAGCGAGTGCGCGTCGAGCCCCGCGAGCAGCGCGACGCGCCGCGTGAGGCTTTCGTTGAAGTCGCGGATCTCGCCGCGCATCGACGCTTCCGTGATTGCCGCGACCTGGTCCTTCAGCCCGCAGAAATCGGCGATCTCGTCGATGCATTCGATCGTGATCAGCGTCGAATCCATGTCCATCACGACGAGGCCGAAGTCGCGCAGCGTGCGGCCTGCATCGACGAACGCGAAGTCGAGCGCGTGCGTGCCGCAGTACACGGCAAGGTCGCCGCGCTGTGCGGGATCGGCGCCTTCGACGCGCAGCGCGCAATCGTCGGTCTGGACGATGCGGGTGCCGCGCGACAGCGCGAGCAGCGGTTTGTGGTGCGCGTTCGACAGCGGCGCGACGCTCTGGATGACGAGGTTCTGGCTCATGACGGGATGGTTGGGAAGCGAATCAAACGCGTGCGCGGCCGGCATGCGGCCGCCTGCGGACGCGCGCTCCGGTCGGCTGCCGGGCCGGCGCGTCGCGAACGCGACATTGTAGCCGGTCGGCCGCACGCGGCGGCTAGCGGGCGTCGATGCGGTCCCAGTACGGCGGATCGCCGAAATGCTCGGCGAGGAACGCGATGAACGCGAGCGTCTTCAGCGGCACGTGCGCACGACTCGGATAGACGGCCCAGACGGCGATGTCCTCGGCGAACGGATAGTCGTCGAGCACGGTGACGAGCGCGCCGCTCGCGAGCAGCGGGCCGACGTCCCAGGTCGACTTGATCGCGATCCCGAAGCCGTCGACCAGCGCTTCGCGGATCGCCTCGCCGTTACTCGCGACGAGCCGGCCGCCGACGCGCACCGTGAGCGGCCCCTGCGGCGTCGCGAACGACCAGTCGCGCTGGTCGCCGAGGATCACGCACTCGTGCTGCGCGAGATCGGCCGGATGGCGCGGCGTGCCGCGCTCGGCGAGATAGGCGGGCGAGCAGCACAGCACGCGGCGGTTGGTCGCGAGCTTGCGCGCGACGAGCGTCGAGTCCTTCAGTGCGCCGAGACGGATCGCGACGTCGTAGCCTTCGTCGACCAGATCGACGATTTCATCGGACAGCCGCAGGTCGAGCGATACCGACGGATAGCGGCGCAGGAACGCCGGGATCACCGGCGCCACATGCTGGCGGCCGAACGACGACGACATCGACACCTTCAGCCGCCCGTAAGGCTCGGTGCGGCCGCGGCCGACCGATGCGCGCGCGGCGTCGGCAGCCGAGAGCAGCGCTTCGGCGCGCGCCATGAAGATTTCGCCGTCCTGCGTCAGGCTGATCCGGCGCGTGGTGCGGTGCAGCAGCCGCGCGCCGAGCTGGCGTTCGAGCTGCGCGATGCGCGCGCTCGCGACCGCGGCCGACACGCCGAATTCGCGCCCGGCCGCCGTCACGTTTGCGAGCAGTGCGGCGCGCACGAACAGCCCGACGTCGAGCAGATCGAGCGGCTTGTCGGGCGCGGGAATCGGGTCGGCATTCATTGTTCGGAAATTCCTGAAAATGTTTCAGGAAATATAGCGGTTTTTTCTAAGGATCGCGCGGCCTACGATGACGTTCATGGGGCCGCGCCGCGGCCCGCTGCTGACAAGGAGTGTCGACATGAAAGCCGTTGGACTGACCCGTTATTTGCCGATCGACGACCCGCAGGCGTTGCTCGACGTGGAACTGCCGCAGCCCGTGCCCGGTGCGCGCGACGTGCTCGTGAAGATCGAAGCGATTTCCGTGAACCCCGTCGATACGAAGGTGCGTGCACCGAAGCCGCAGGTCGAGGAGACGCCGCGCGTGCTCGGCTGGGACGCGGCCGGGACGGTCGTCGCGGTCGGTGCCGACGTGACGCTGCTCAAGCCGGGCGACGAGGTGTTCTATGCCGGCAGCATCACGCGGCCCGGTGCGAACAGCGAGTTCCACGCAGTCGACGAGCGGATCGTCGCACTGAAGCCGCGCACGCTCGACTTCGCGGCGTCGGCCGCGCTGCCGCTGACGGCGTTGACCGCCTGGGAAGCGCTGTTCGACCGGCTCAACGTGTCGCCGCAGGGCGCCGACGCCGGCAAGACGGTGCTGATCATCGGCGGCGCGGGCGGCGTCGGTTCGATCGCGATCCAGCTCGCGAAGACGCTCGGCAAGCTGCACGTGATCGCGACCGCGTCGCGGCCTGCGTCGTCCGAATGGGTGCGCTCGCTCGGCGCCGACGAAGTCGTCGACCATTTCGGCGATCTGCCGGCGCAGCTGCGCGACGCGGGACACGCGAATGTCGACTACGTGCTGATCTTCAACGACACGGACCACCATTTCCCGGCGGCTGCCGAAGTCATTCGGCCGCAAGGCGGCATCTGCACGATCGTCGAGAACGCGAAGCCGGTGCCGGTCGAGCTGCTCAAGGCGAAGAGCGCGGCGTTTCACTGGGAGTTCATGTTCACGCGCGCGATGTTCGAGACGCCCGACATGATCGAGCAGCACCGCATTCTCAGCGAAGTCGCACGGCTCATCGACGACGGCACGCTGCGCACGACGGTCGGCGAGCATCTCGGCACGATCAATGCGGCCAACGTGCGGCGCGCGCATCAACTGCTCGAAGGCGGCCGCGCGATCGGCAAGCTCGTGCTGAGCGGCTTCTGAGTACACAGCGTCCCTAAGCGGTGCGATGCCGCGAGCGCAAGCGGGGTAACACCCGATGCGTTCGCAACGCATCGCGCCGCGCTTGGCGGTAGACTGGCAGCGCATCATGCACGCATCGAAAACCGCACGGCACGCGCGTGCCGTCGCAAGACAAGGAGGTCAGCATGAGCCAACGCAGCTTGTCGGTCGCCGCAGCGTGGTCCGTCGCCATCGCGGCGGTGTGCGTGAGCGCGAGCGCGGTCGCGGCCCCGCCCGTCAAGGGCAGCCTGAAGGGCGGCGGCACGGGGCAGCTCGAATACACGGTGAAGGTCGACTCGAAGACCTTCGGCAGCATGCAGGAGACGCGCAAGATCCGCTCGGGCGAGACCGACGACTTCAACTGGAAGTCGGTGCCGCCGAGCGGCGCGGTCGCGATGCCGGACGGCTGTCCGAACGCGCAGAACCTGCCGCGCGACGCGAACGGCGCGATGGTGCGGCAGACGCAGGTGCGGCTCGCGCCGTCGGTCGACGCGAAGGGCATCGCCAACGTACAGATGAGCTTTCAGGCGGCCGCGCCGAAGGGCACGCGCAGCGTGACGGCCGGCGGCAAGTCGCTGCAATGCCCGGACGTCGTCGCGGTGAGCCAGGTGAAGTGGGTGTCGCTTTCGACGAACGGCGGCTCGAAATCCATCACGATGAACGACGGCACGAAAGTGACCGTGTCGATCAAGCGCTGAGCCGGCGCGCGGCCGGCATCGTCCGGTGCGCGCGCAACGAGTGGGCGGCCCGCGTTCGTACGGGTGGCGCCAGGCCGTATCTGCAGCCGAAGGCCATCGATACCAGCGCCACGCCCGCTCGCTGCGGCTTCGCTTCACGCCGTTTCGCGCTGCGTCGATCCGCTGCGGCGCTCCATGGTTCGCGCGCCGCGTGACGCGATGCCGATGTCGCGCTATGCTCGCCGGCATCGTCCCTCTCTGCCAACGACCGTCCGATGAAACATCGAATGCGTGTGCTGCTGTCGGTCGTAGCGTTCTTCGCGGCCCATCATGCGCAGGCCGCCGACGACTGCAGCTTCGTGAAGAAAGTCGCGCTGCCGGCGCGGCAGCAGACGATCGTCGTGTCGAGCGGCGCGCTCGAGCCGTGCTCGACCGGCAGCTATGCGGTGCGCGTCTATTCGACCGCGAACACGGCGCCCGGCTTCGATACCGACGACTACGTGACCGGCGCGCTGCATGCGCGCGACGGCACCGTCACCGATGCGTTCGTCGCCGATCTGGGCGCGCGTGCGCCGCATGCGCTGATCGTGACGACGCGTTCGGCCGGCAGCGGCGGCTACGTCGGCGCCCAGGCCTATCTGACGACGACGCGGGCCGTGACGCTCGTCGCGTCGGTCGACGGGCTCGCGCCCGATGCCGATGTCGCGGCGGCGCTGCGTCGCGCGCTCGGCGCACGTCGCGGCACGCACTGAGCGCAGCCGACGTGCTTACGACGTGCGCTCTTCGAGCCGCGACGCGAGAAAGCGGTGATCGGCCGAGAACAGCCGGCGATACGTGAGCAGCACGGCGCCGACGGTACCGAGCGCGGACGCCGCCGCGATCAGGAACATGATCACGATCTGATAGCGCACCGCCTGCAGCGGCGACTGGCCGGCGAGCACCTGGCCCGTCATCATGCCCGGCAGGCTCACGACGCCGACCACGGCCATCTGGTTCAGCGTCGGCAGCATCCCCGCGCGCACGGCCTGACGCGCGGCGTCCTGCGCGGCTTCCCAGCGCGTCGCGCCGAGCGCGAGCGCCGTTTCGACGCGATCGCGGCGCGCCGTCAGCTCCTCCATCATCCGCTCGACGCCGAGTGCGACGCCCGTCAGCGTGTTGCCGAGGATCATCCCGAGTATCGGGACCGTATATTGCGGCGCGTACCACGGATGCACGCGAATCACGACGAACAGCCCGATCGCCGCGACGAGCCAGCTGCTGAACCAGATCGACGCGATGCTGTCGATGCGCTGCCCGCGGTACGTGCGCTTGCTGCGCCCGGCGCCTGCGAATCCGGCCACGGCGGTCATCAGCGCGGTGAGCGGCAGCACGACGTACCAGTGCGGATGGCCGAATACCCAGCCGAGCACGTAGCCGATCGCGAGCAGTTGCACGACGGTGCGCACGGCGGCGAGCGCCAGCTTGCGGCCGAGGCCGAGCGACAGCGCCGCCGAAATCGCGCCGTTCACGGCGACGAGCGCCGCCGCGATGCCGACGTCGACGAGGCTCAGATCCTGCAGGGCGGGGCTCATTGCGCGGCCTCCGGTGCGTCGGCGGCGCGCAGCACGCCGGCCTGCATGCGCAGTTGCGCGGTCGCGATCCGCGCTGCCTGCGCCGGATCGTGCGAGATCCACAGGTAGGCGCGCGCATCGGGCGCGGCGTCGAACCATGCGCCGACCAGCGCCTCGATCGCGCGCGTCGAGTCCGGGTCGAGCGCGGAGGTCGGTTCGTCGAGCAGCAGCACGTCGGGGTCGAGCTGCAGCACGCGCAGCAATGCCGCGATCTGCGCTTCGCCGCCCGACAGCTCGCTCGCGCGCTTCGCGAGGAAGTCGGCGCCGCGGCCCGCACGCGCGGCCAGCGCTTGCACGCGTGCGCGATCGAACGCGACGTCGTGGTAGATCGCGAGCGAATACGGATAGCGCAGTTGCGATTCGACGGTGCCGTCCATCGGCGCGGGCCGCTGGCGCACGTACGCGACGCTGCGCCGATAGCGCGGAATCGCGCTGCGCCGGATGCGCGCGCCGCGCCACAGGATCTGGCCGCCATCGAGCGGGTCGAGCAGCGCGAGCGCGCGCAGCAGCACGCTCTTGCCCGAGCCCGACGGGCCGGTGAGGGCCATTCTCGCGCCGGCGGCGAGACTGAAGTCGGTCGGCTCGAGCAGCGTCTTGCCGGAGGCTGCGTCGCGACGTGTGATCTGGTGCGCGTCGATGAGGCCGGTGGGGGCGGTCATGTCGTAAATGAAAAAAAGCGTTAATGGCGCCGAGGTCGTGCGACGGCGTGCGCCATAATACCTATTGCAAATTCCGCGCGGGTGCGCGCGCCGTTCGCGGTGCGGCACGGCGCGACGCCTGCGCAGAACAACAACGGAACAGCCATGACGCTTACCCGAGTCATCGGAAAGACGGCTGCATGGATCGTCGGCATCGTCGCGATCTTGATCGCGGCCACCGTCGTCTTCATCGTCACCTTCGACTGGAACCGCGCGAAGCCGTGGATCAACGAGCACGTCAGCGACGCGCTCGGCCGCCCGTTCGCGATCAACGGCGACATCAAGGTCGACTGGCGTCGGCCCGACGGCGAAACCGGCTGGCGCGCGTGGGTGCCGTGGCCGAGCTTCTCTGCGACGCAGATCGAGATCGGCAACCCGGACTGGGCCAAGTCGCCGCGATTCGCGACGCTCGACGCCGCGCATTTCGATCTTGCGCTCCTGCCGCTGCTCGCCCACCGGATCGTCATTCCGTCGATCGACGTCGTCAATCCCGCGATCGATCTCGAACGGCTCGCGGATGGCCGCAACACCTGGACTTTTCAGTTCAAGCAATCGTCGCAGCCGTCGCGTTGGGACGTGCGGCTCGACAACTTCGGATTCGCGAAGGGCACCGTCACGTATCGCGACGCGATCACGAAGGCCGATCTGACGATCGCGATCGATACGCTCGGCCAGCCGATTCCGCTCGGCGACGTGCTCAAGGAGCAGGAGCGCACGTCGCGCGCGGCGTCCGCGCAGCGCGTCGGCAAGCGCGGCGCCGCGCAGCTCGGCGCACGAGCCGATGCGCAGGTCGCGTCCGAGGCGTCTGCGGCGTCCGCGCCGGAAGCCGCGAGCGGTGCGTCGGCGACGGTTGCATCTTCAACGTCGGCGGCCTCGGCGGCTTCGGCATCGGGTACGTCCGCCACGGCGCCCGCGTCCGGCGCGAGCGGTGCGACCGCACCTGCGCGGCCGACCGGCCCGACTTACGCGCTCGGGCTGAAGGTCGACGGCCGCTACAGGAACGTGCCGATCAGCGGCACCGGCAAGATCGGCGGCGTGCTCGCGGTGCAGGACGCGACGCGGCCGTTTCCGCTGCAGGCCGACGTGAAGGCCGGCGACACGCGGCTCGCGATCGTCGGCACGCTGACCGATCCGATGCATCTCGCGGCGCTCGACCTGCGGCTGTGGCTGCAGGGCACGTCGATGTCGCATCTGTATCCGCTCACCGGCATCACGCTGCCCGACACGCCGCCGTATGCGACCGAAGGGCGGCTGATCGGCAACTTCAAGCGCAACGCGAGCACGTTCCGCTACGAACACTTCAACGGCCGCGTCGGCGGCAGCGATCTCGGCGGCACGCTCACGTACGCGCAGCGCGACCCGCGTCCGAAGCTGTCCGGCGAGCTCGTGTCGAACCTGCTGCAGTTCTCCGATCTCGCGCCGGTGATCGGCGCCGATACGGCCGCGAGCAAGGCGCAGCGCGGCGATACGACGCGCCAGCCGCCGGGACGCGTGCTGCCGGTCGAGACGTTCCGCACCGATCGCTGGCGCGCGCTCGACGCCGACGTGAAGTTCACCGGCCGCAAGCTGATCAAGAGCGCGAAGCTGCCGATCACGAATCTCTATACGCATATCGTGCTGACCGACGGCGTGCTGTCGCTGCAGCCGCTGCAGTTCGGCGTCGCGGGCGGCACGCTGGCGACCACCGCGCACCTCGACGGCAGCAGTACGCCGCTGAAGGGGCGCTTCACGGTCGCGGCACGGCATCTGAAGCTCAGGCAGCTGTTCCCGACGCAGCAGGTGATGCAGTCGGCGCTCGGCGAAATCAACGGCGACGCGTCGCTGTCGGCGCGCGGCAATTCGCCGGCCGCGCTCGCGGCCACCTCGACCGGCGAGGTGAAGGCGCTCGTGACGGACGGCCGCATCAGCCGGCTGCTGATGGAGGCGGCCGGGCTGAACGTCGCGAACGTCGTCTACGAAAAGCTGTTCGGCAATCGCGACGTGAAGATCAACTGCGCGGCGATCGATTTCGTCGCGACCGACGGGATGCTCGATCCGAAGGTGTTCGCGCTCGATACCGACGACGCGCTGATCAACGTCGACGGCAGGATCAACCTGCGCGACGAATCGCTCGACCTGAAGATCCATCCGCACACGAAGGGCTTCCGGATCTTCTCGCTGCGCTCGCCGCTGTATGCGAAGGGGACGTTCAAGAATCCGAACGTCGGCGTCGACGCGGGCGCGCTCGCGCTGCGCGCGGGCGCAATGGTCGGCCTCGGGCTCCTCAATCCGTTCGCGGCGCTGATTCCGCTGATCGCGCCGAGCAACAACAAGGACGTGCCGTGCTCGCAATTGTTCGCGCAGATGAAGGCGCCGGCGAAGGGGGCAGCGAAGGCGTCCAAATGAGGCGGCCGGCGGGCGGCATCGCCCGCCGCGCGCGGTGCTCTTGGCGGGGACGGAACGGTGCCGTCTGCAGTTTCTTCGACACCTGCTAAAATACACGGTTTTCCGTCGATTTCTCTCTTAACGGGACCTGCCGTGCTTTCTACTGCCAACATCACGATGCAATTCGGGCCGAAGCCCTTGTTCGAGAATATCTCGGTCAAATTCGGCGAGGGCAACCGCTATGGTCTGATCGGCGCGAACGGCTGCGGCAAGTCGACGTTCATGAAGATTCTGGGCGGCGATCTCGAGCCGAGCGGCGGCAACGTCGCGCTCGAGCCGAACGTCCGTCTCGGCAAGCTGCGCCAGGATCAGTTCGCGTACGAAGACGTGCGCGTGCTCGACGTCGTGATGATGGGCCACACCGAGATGTGGGCCGCGATGACCGAGCGCGATGCGATCTACGCGAACCCGGACGCGACCGACGACGACTACATGCACGCAGCCGAACTCGAAGGCAAGTTCGCCGAATACGGCGGCTACGACGCCGAGGCGCGCGCGGGCGCGCTGCTGCTCGGCATCGGCATCGAGGAGAAGTTCCACAACGGTCCGATGCGCGACGTCGCGCCGGGCTGGAAGCTGCGCGTGCTGCTCGCGCAGGCGCTGTTCTCGAAGCCGGACGTGCTGCTGCTCGACGAACCGACCAACAACCTCGACATCAACTCGATCCGTTGGCTCGAGCACACGCTGAACGAGTACAACTCGACGATGATCATCATTTCGCATGATCGTCACTTCCTGAACTCGGTGTGCACGCACATGGCCGACATGGACTACGGCACGCTGAAGGTCTGGCCGGGCAACTACGACGACTACATGCTCGCGTCCGCGCAGGCGCGCGAGCGTCAGGCGGCCGCGAACGCGCGTGCGAAGGAGCGCGTGGCCGAACTGCAGGACTTCGTGCGCCGCTTCTCGGCGAACAAGTCGAAGGCGCGTCAGGCGACGAGCCGTGCGAAGCAGATCGACAAGATCAAGATCGAGGAATTCAAGCCGTCCTCGCGACAGAACCCGTTCATCCGTTTCGAGTTCGAGAAGAAGCTGCACAACATCGCGGTGGTCGCCGAAGGCATCACGAAGAAGTACGACCGCACGATCTTCGAGAACTTCAACCTGTCGGTGCAGCCGGGCGAGCGGATCGCGATCATCGGCGAGAACGGCGCGGGCAAGACGACGCTGCTGCGCGCGCTGTACGGCAACCTGACGCTCGATCACGGCTCGGTGAAGTGGGCCGAGAACGCGAACGTCGGCTACATGCCGCAGGACACGTACGAGGAGTTCCCGGACGACATCACGCTGATGGACTGGATCGACCAGTACCGCAAGGACGGCGACGACGAGACGATGGTGCGCGGCACGCTCGGCCGCCTGCTGTTCTCGGCCGACGACATCAAGAAGTCGGTGAAGGTGCTGTCGGGCGGCGAGAAGGGCCGCATGATCTGGGGCAAGCTGATGCTCGGCCGCCACAACGTGCTGCTGATGGACGAGCCGACGAACCACATGGACATGGAATCGATCGAGTCGCTGCAGATCGCGCTCGAGAAGTTCGAAGGGACGCTGATTTTCGTGTCGCACGACCGCGAGTTCGTGAGCGGGCTGGCGAACCGGATCATCGAAGTGAAGACGGACGGTACGCTCGTCGACTTCGGTGGGAATTACGAGGATTTCCTCGCGAGCCAGGGGCAGGATTGATTCGCTGATTTGTGCCGAATCTGATTTACGCAATTGCGCTCAGGAAGCCCGCCAAGTTGTACTCGGCGGGCTTTTTTGTTGTACCCACGATAAGACGGCGCGGATGATCGCAAGTACCCGGTCAGACGTCGCCATTCACTCTTCACCTCCCGATCGCCGTTGGCCGGCATGCTGCTCTGCGAATTGCCGTCCGGCCGTGTCGTTCGCCTCGATCGGCGCGGCGCTCGCGATCGCCGCCGCGCCTCTCTCACGTCAAGCATTGTCAAATCCCCGCGGAATCACGATGTCTGACATTTCAAATCGCGTACAGGGGCTGTCATGCCCGGATCGATTGCCTATCCTTGAATGCGCTCTACCGCACTCACGCAGTCAGAACCCGGGAGGTTTTGCATGAATGCACGTCTATACCGCGCGACCGTCGCCGGCGCGCTGATCGGATTGCTCGCACCGTTTTCCGTGGCCCACGCGCAGCTCGGCGACGTACTGAAACAGGTCGGCGGTGGTGGCGATTCGGGCGGCAGCGCCGGCGGCGCGCTGGGCAATCTCGGCGGCCTCGGCGGTGCACTGGGCGGTGGCGGCTCGTCGCTCATGCCGGGCAGCACCGGCAATGTCGCGGGCGTGCTGCAGTTCTGCATCCAGAACAATTATCTCGGCGGCGCGGCCGGCAGCGCGTCGTCGGTGAAGGACGCGCTGCTCGGCAAGCTGGGCGGCAATGCGTCGTCCGACAGCGGGTACACGAGCGGCTCCAGCGGAATTCTGGACGCCGGCAACGGCAACAAGCTCGATCTGAGCGGCGGCGGCCTGAAGCAGCAGGTCACGAAGCAGATCTGCGACAAGGTGTTGTCGCAGGCGAAATCGCTGCTGTAAGCCGCAGCGCGCACCGTTCGCGTGCGTCGGGCCGTCGCGCGCGAACGGTGCGCGCAACGCGATGCCGGACGACGCGATGGCGCGCCCGGCATCCGCTTTCAGCGCGAAAAATCCGTCACGACCGTCACACCGGCGCCTTCGAACCGGCTCATGTTCATCAGCGCGTCGACCGATTCGCCGAGGCTGATTTCCTTGCCGATCAACCGGCTCGGCGCCAGCTTGCCGGCGCGCACCATTTCGAGCATGGCATCGTAGCGATGCGCCTGCATTCCGTGGCTGCCGAGAATTTCGAGCTCGTGGGCGATCACCTTGCTCATCGGCACCGCCGGCGTCGCATGCTCGCCGAGCATCAGCCCGACCTGCACGTGCCGGCCGCGGCGACGCAGGTTCGCAATCGAGTTGAAGCAGGTGCTCGGGTGACCCAACGCGTCGAGCGACACGTGCGCGCCGCCGCCGGTGATGTCCTTCACCGCATCGACGACGTCGGCGACCTGCGATGCATCGACGGTCGCCGCGGCGCCTACCGCGCGCGCGAGCGCGAGCGCGGCCGCCGAAATGTCGACCGCGACGACATTCGCACCGATCGCGTTCGCGATCATGATCGCCGACAACCCGACGCCGCCGCAGCCGTGCACCGCGACCCATTCGCCTGCCGACGTGCGCCCCTGATCGACGACCGCGCGAAACGACGTGACGAACCGGCAGCCGAGGCTCGCCGCGGTCGGAAAATCGAGCGAGTCGGGCAGCCGCACGAGGTTCAGGTCCGCATGATGGATGCCGACGAATTCGGCGAACGAACCCCAGTGCGTGAAGCCCGGCTGAAACTGCCGCTCGCACACTTGCTGGTTGCCGGAGTGGCACTCCGGGCAGCGGCCGCAGCCGGCGACGAACGGCACGGTCACGCGGTCGCCGGCCTTCCAGCGCGTGACGTCCGCACCGGTCGCGACGACCATGCCTGCCAGTTCGTGTCCCGGCACGTGCGGCAGCACGATGTCCGGATCGTGCCCCATCCAGCCGTGCCAGTCGCTGCGGCAGACGCCGGTCGCCTTCACCTCGATCACGACGCCGTCCGGCGCGGGCGTCGGGTCCGCGACCTGCATCACGCGCGGCGCGGCGCCGAACGCTTCGTAAACGACTGCTTTCACCATTTCCTCCTGTTGCGAATGACTCTTTCACTATAAGCGCGCAATATCGGATTTATCTTTCGTTTTTCGATTGAGGCGCAGGCTCTTTTGGGCTAGCCTTGCGACCGATGCGCCATCGCTGCAAGGAGCTTTCATGGAACAACTGGACAAGATCGATCGCGGGATGCTCGACATGCTGCAGCGGGACGGGCGCGTGTCGAATGCGCGGCTCGCGGAAGCGTTCTCGCTGAGCGAGACGTCGTGCTGGCGCCGGCTCAGGCGCCTCGAGGAAGCGGGGCTGATCGAGGGCTATCACGCGCGGCTCGACCGCCGCAAGCTCGGACTCGGCGTGATGGCGTTCGTGCAGATCGTCTGCACGCAGCACAGCGAGGAAGTGACCGCCGAATTCGAACGGCTGATCGCCGCGAGCCCGAACGTGCTCGCGTGCGACAACACGACCGGCGAAGCGGATTTCCTGTTGCAGGTGGTCGCGGCCGATCTCGACGACTACAGCCATTTCGTCGAGAAGGTGCTGCGCAAGCTGCCGGGCGTGCTGAGCATCCGCTCCAATCTGTCGCTGCGCCAGCTGAAGTCGACGCACCGGCTGCCGATCGTCTGACCCGGGCGGCGATTAGTCCGCCAGCCGTTTGTCGGCGAGCGCCTTGCAGCAGTCGTCGTACACCCACTGCACGAGCTTCGCGCGATAGTCGAGATCGTCGGTGTCGACGATTTCCTCGACGGCGTCGCGTGCCCACGTGGCGTCGACGAAACTCGCATGGCGCTTCGCGATGTCCTGCGCGAGCGCCGCGAGCTTCGCGATCGCGAGCCAGTCGGCTTGCCGCTGATGACGATCGAGCCAGCGGTGCGCGGCCTTCACTTGAAAGGCGGCGTCGGGCCAGGATTCGTTCAGGTAAAACGCGCCGAGATTGCCGCAGGTGAGCCAGCAAAGCAGCTCGAGGCGGTCGTGCGAGCCGAGGGTGTGGGATGCGTCGGTCATGGCAGCGCTCACGAAAGGCATCGGTTCCGGGTGGCGCGGCCGCGCGGGCCGGCGCCGATATTAAAAACATAGCACGATGCAGGCCACGCCGCGCATCCGTCGTCGTGCCGGTGTTGCGCCGGTGTTGCATCGCCGGAACGGCGTGCACGCGCGCGTGGCGGGCGTCGTCGGCGCGTGCGGCGGTCGCTGGAATGACCGCTTTCCCGAGGCGGGCCGGCAGCGACGAGCGCGCGCTGCGCGTCGCACGCCGGCTCCGCACGGGCCAGGTCGACATCAACGGCGGCGCGTGGAATCCGGCCGCGCCGTTCGGCGGCTTCAAGCAGTCGGGGTGCGGCCGCGAGAACGGCGTGTACGGTCTCGACGAATATCTCGAGTACAAGTCGCTGCCGCTGCCCGCGCGCAAGCCCACCTGAGCGGCGCGACGACGGCGCGCACGCGTGCCGTCGTCGTTCGTTGACGGCCGTCAACGTGCGCGGCGGCCGATCGTCGATCATCGCGTTTCCGACGATGTTTCGACGAGGCTTCAGATGACCGTCCGCAGTTCTTTCCCGCCGCTCACGATCCGCGGCCGTCCCTTGTTGCCGATCGTGCAGGGCGGCATGGGCGTCGGCATCTCCGCGCACCGGCTGGCCGGCAGCGTCGCGCACGAGGGCGCGCTCGGCACGATCGCGAGCATCGACCTGCGGCACCATCATGCGGATCTGCTCGCACGCTGTCGCGCGCAGCCCGACCGTGCGACGCTCGAAGCGGCGAACCTCGAAGCGCTCGCGCGCGAGATCCGGCTCGCGAAGACGTACGCGCAAGGGCGCGGGATGATCGCAGTCAACGTGATGAAGGCGGTGAGCGCGCATGCGGACTACGTCCGCGTGGCCTGCGACGAGGGCGCCGACGCGATCGTGATGGGCGCCGGTCTGCCGCTCGAATTGCCCGATCTCGTGCAGGGCCGCGACATTGCGCTGATTCCGATCCTGTCGGACGGCCGCGGGATCGCGCTGGTCCTCAAGAAGTGGATGAAGAAGGGCCGGCTGCCCGACGCGATCGTGATCGAGCATCCCGCGCATGCGGGCGGCCACCTCGGCGTCACGCAGCTCGCCGACATGCACGATCCGCGCTTCGACTTCGCACGCGTGCTCGACGACGCCGCGCAGGCGATCGCGTCGCTCGGCATCGCCCGCGACGCGATTCCGCTGATCGTCGCGGGCGGCATCAACAGCCACGACGCGGTGCGCGCGGCGCTCGACGCCGGTGCGCACGGCGTCCAGGTCGGCACGCCGTTCGCGGTGACCGAGGAGGGCGACGCGCATCCGAACTTCAAGCGCGTGCTCGCCGATGCGACGCCGGACGACATCGTCGAATTCGTCAGCGTGACGGGCCTGCCCGCGCGCGCGGTCAGAACGCCGTGGCTCGACCGCTATCTGCGCAACGAGGCGCGCATCCGCGCGAAACTCGGCGCGCTGAAGCAGCGCTGCCCGACCGCGCTCGAATGCCTGAGCGTATGCGGGCTGCGCGACGGCATCGAACGGTTCGGGCATTTCTGCATCGATACGCGGCTCGCCGCCGCACTGCGCGGCGACGTCGCCAACGGCCTGTTCTTCCGCGGCCGCGAAGCGCTGCCGTTCGGCCGTGCGATCCGCAGCGTGCGCGATCTGCTCGACCTGCTGCTGACCGGCCGCGCGGCAGAGCCTGCGACAAACCGTCCCGCGTTTACGCTGGCTTGACGGACATCAAGATGCGCGAAAGACCCTACACAGAAAATGGAGATCATTATTCGGGGGTCCGTACCATGCACCAAACCATTGACACGATTCGAACACGTCTCATCGCCGCGGCCGTGGCGGCCGTGGCGGCCGCGAGCGTCGCGCTGCCGTCGCTCGCGCAGGCGGCGTCGCCCGGCGACGGCATTCATCAGGGCGACGTCCTCGCGCGGCTGCGCGCGATCAGCATCCAGCCGAACGAGCGCGGCAGCGACACGCTCGGCGCGCTGAACGTCGGCGTGAACAACGCGATCGTGCCGGAGCTCGATTTCACGTACATGATCCGCGACTACCTGGGCGTCGAGCTGATCCTCGGCACGTCGCGGCATCAGGTGACGTCGAGCGCCGGCCATCTCGGCGGCGTGAACGTGCTGCCGCCGACGCTGCTGCTGCAGTACCACTTCAATCATGCGGGCAAGGTGCGGCCGTACGTGGGCGCGGGGCTGAACTACACGTACTTCTACAACAACGGGCTCAACGTCGGCGGCGAGGGCGTGTCGATCGGCAAGAGCAGCTTCGGGCCGGCGCTGCAGTTCGGCGTGGACGTGCAGATGACGAAGCGCGTGTTCCTGAACGTCGACGTGAAGAAGATCTGGATGAGCACGGACGCGACGCTCGGCGACCGCGGCATCGGCACGCTGCATATCGATCCGCTGATCGTCGGCGTGGGTGTCGGGATGAAGTTCTAGCGCCGCACGCGGCACGAAACGAACGGAGTTGGGGTTCGCGGCATGGCAGTCGGCATGCCGCGTTTTTTATTCGTGCGGCGCGCGCTTACAGCTTGTCGTTGCGGAACCGCATCGCGGTGCCTTCGCGCGTGATGCGCGCCCACACGGCGCGCTTTTCGTCGTCGCTCATGAACACCCAGTTGGAGACCTCGGCGGCCGTGCGGCCGCAGCCCTTGCAGACTTCGTCGAAGAGGGTCGAGCAGACGCCGATGCAGGGGCTGTCGGGCAGGTCGTGGAGATTGGAGGCCATCGGGACGGTTCGCGCGGAGGAAATCGTGAGCGCGCCATTTTAAAGCATCGCGCCGGACGGCTGCCGCGACGCGGTCGCACGACACCACGCCCGGCGTTCTTTTTCCGATGGACAGCCGCGGATTACCCGATAGAATTTCCCCCGGAATGCCCCGCCGCACGGGCGGCCGAGGCGGCCGGCGGCGGGAATCTGTTCCGTTTGCGCGACACCGGCATGATTTTTTTGTGACGGGGCGCGAATGATGGTAGCGTTCGGGGTTTTCTAGGGGCGGCGCGACGGAATGCGGCGCCATCACGAGGCAGACGGCAGCCGGGCAAGCGGTCCGGCCGAAGGGAGAACGGGATGAAAGCAAAGGTGGCGGGCCGGTTCGCGGCGCTCGCGCTCTGTGTGGGCGCATCGGCGGCAGCAGCGAAGGATACGCAGCTCAATGTCTATAACTGGTCGGACTACATTGCGAAGGACACGATCCCGAACTTCGAGAAGCAGACCGGCGTCAAGGTCCGCTACGACAACTACGACAGCGACGACACGCTGCAGGCGAAACTGCTGACCGGCAGCTCGGGCTACGACATCGTCGTGCCGACCAGCAACTACGCGGGCAAGCAGATCGCGGCCGGCATCTTCACGCCGCTCGACAAGTCGAAGCTGCCGAACCTCAAGTATCTCGATCCGCAGCTGATGTCGCTCGTCGCCGGCGCGGATCCGGGCAACAAGTACGTGGTGCCCTGGGCCTACGGCACGACGGGCCTCGCGTACAACGTCAACAAGGCGCAGCAGGTGCTCGGCAAGGTTGCGCTCGACAACTGGGACATCCTGTTCAAGCCCGAGAACATCTCGAAGCTGAAGACCTGCGGCGTGTCGGTGCTCGACGCACCCGACCAGATGTTCGCGGCGACGCTGCACTACATCGGCAAGGATCCGATGAGCACGAACCCGGCCGACTACAAGGCCGCGATGGAAGTGCTGAAGAAGATCCGTCCGTACATCACGCAATTCAACTCGTCGGGCTACATCAACGACATGGTCGGCGGCGACATCTGCTTCGCGTTCGGCTGGTCGGGCGACGTCGTGATCGCGAAGCACCGCGCGCTCGAGGCGAAGAAGCCGTACAAGATCGAGTACTACATTCCGAAGGGCGGCGCGCCGGTCTGGTTCGACGTGATGGCGATTCCGAAGGACGCGAAGAACAAGGAAGCCGCGCTGCAGTGGATCAACTACATCGAGGATCCGAAGGTGCATGCGGCGATCACCAACGCCGTGTACTACCCGAGCGCGAACGCCGAAGCCCGCAAGTACGTGCGGCCCGACGTCGCGAACGACCCGGCCGTGTACCCGCCGGCCGACGTCGTGAAGACGCTGTTCCTGCTCAAGCCGCTGCCGCCCGAGATTCAGCGTCTGCAGACGCGTCTGTGGACCGAGCTGAAGTCGGGACGCTGATACGCGTCGCAGTGAAGCCAGCAGTCATCAAGCCCCTGGTGTCCCCGGGGGCTTTGTTCGTTCAAACGCAGGAGAGAAGCAGCACATCATGAAGAGCCAGTCGAGTCCGCCGGCCACGGGCGCGCCGTCTTTCGTTTCCCCGCCGGGCTCCCCGTCGGGCGCGGACGCACGCGCGGAGAACTTTGTCCAGATCATCGACGTCGTGAAGAAGTTCGGCGACACCGAAGCGGTGCGCAGCGTCAACCTGAACGTGCGCCAGGGCGAACTGTTCGCGCTGCTCGGCAGCTCGGGCTGCGGCAAGTCGACGCTGCTGCGCATGCTTGCCGGCCTCGAGACGGTCACGTCCGGCAAGATCCTGATCGACGGCGAGGACCTCGCGCAGATGCCGCCGTACCGGCGGCCCGTGAACATGATGTTCCAGTCGTATGCGCTGTTTCCGCACATGTCGGTCGAGTCGAACGTCGCATTCGGGCTGAAGCAGGAAGGCACGCCGAAGGCCGAGCTGAAGGAGCGCGTCGCCGCGGCGCTCGATCTCGTGCAGATGGGCAAGTACGCGAAGCGCAAGCCGCACCAGCTGTCGGGCGGCCAGCAGCAGCGCGTCGCGCTCGCGCGCTCGCTCGTGAAGCGCCCGAAGCTGCTGCTGCTCGACGAGCCGATGTCGGCGCTCGACAAGCAGATCCGCCAGCGCACGCAGATCGAGCTCGTCAACATCCTGCACAAGGTCGGCGTGACCTGCATCATGGTCACGCACGACCAGGAAGAGGCGATGACGATGGCCAACCGCCTCGCCGTGATGAGCGAAGGCCAGATCGTCCAGATCGGCTCGCCGAACGAAGTCTACGAATATCCGAACAGCCGCTTCTCGGCCGAATTCATCGGGTCGACGAACCTGTTCGACGGCGTGACCGTCGAGGACGAGCCCGACCACGTGTATATCGAATCGCCGGCGCTGCCGAGCCGGCTGTACGTGAGCCACGGGATCACCGGCCCGCTCGGGATGCCGGTGACGGTATCGGTGCGCCCCGAGCGGATCGCGCTCACGCGCAAGCCGCCCGAAGGCGCGTTCAACTGGGCGCGCGGCGCGATCACGAACGTCGCGTACATGGGCGGCTACTCGCTGTATCACGTGAAGCTCGATGGCGGCAAGACGGTCATCGCCAACGTGTCGAGCCTCGCGATTTCGGAACTCGACACGCCGGCGCTCGGCGACGAGATCTACGTGCGCTGGAGCGCGACGGCAGGGGTGGTGCTGACGTCATGAACGCGCTCAAGTCCCTGCTCGCGTGGCCGGTGCGGCGCTTCAACCTGACGGGCGGCACCGCGGTAGTGGCCGGACCGTTCACGTGGCTCGTGCTGTTCTTCCTCGTGCCGTTCGTGCTGGTCGTGAAGATCAGCTTCGCGGAGCTGCAGCTCGGCATTCCGCCGTATTCGGAGCTCGCGTCGTACGCGGACGGCGTCGTGCACATCGCGCTGAACCTGTCGCACTACGCGTTCCTGTTGTCGGACAGCCTGTACTTCGCGACGTACGTGAACTCGGTGGTCGTCGCCGCGATCACGACGCTGCTCTGTCTGCTGATCGGCTATCCGATGGCGTACTACATCGCGCGCTCGAATCCGGCCACGCGCAATCTGCTGATGATGGGCGTGATGCTGCCGTTCTGGACGTCGTTCCTGATCCGCGTGTATGCGTGGATCGGGATCCTGAAGAACAACGGCCTGCTGAACAACTTCCTGATGTGGATCGGGCTGATCCACACGCCGATCGAGCTGTACCGGACCAACTACGCGGTCTATATCGGCATGGTCTATTCGTATCTGCCGTTCCTCGTCATGCCGCTCTATGCGCATCTCGTGAAGATGGATCTGCGTCTGCTCGAAGCCGCGTACGACCTTGGCGCGAAGCCGTGGAAGGCGTTCGTGCAGATCACGCTGCCGCTGTCGAAGAACGGGATCATCGCGGGCTGCCTGCTCGTGTTCATTCCGGCAGTCGGCGAGTACGTGATCCCCGAACTGCTCGGCGGTGCGAACACGCTGATGATCGGCCGCGTCATGTGGAACGAGTTCTTCAACAACGCAGACTGGCCGATGGCGTCGGCCGTGACCTGCGCGATGGTGCTGCTGCTGCTCGTGCCGATGGCGATGTTCCAGCACTTCCAGGCGAAGGAGCAGGAGGGCCGTCGTCGATGAAACCGAATCGTTATCTGCAGTTCGCCGCGCTGTTTGCCGGGTTCGCGTTCCTGTACATCCCGATCATCAGCCTGATCGTCTACTCGTTCAACGAGTCGAAGCTCGTCACCGTGTGGTCGGGCTTCTCGTTCCGCTGGTATGCGGCGCTCGTCGACGACGACGAGCTGCTGACGGCCGCGTGGCTGTCGCTGAAGATCGGCGTGCTGACCGCGTTCGCATCGGTGATCATCGGCACGTGGGCCGGCTTCGTGCTCGCGCGGATGGGGCGCTTTCGCGGCTTCGCGCTGTTCAGCGGGATGATCAACGCGCCGCTCGTGATTCCCGAAGTGATTCAGGGGATCTCGCTGCTGCTGCTGTTCATCGAACTCGCGAAGTGGATCGGCTGGCCGGCCGAGCGCGGCATCTTCACGATCTGGCTCGGCCACGTGATGCTGTGCATCTCGTACGTCGCGATCATCGTGCAGTCGCGCGTGCGCGAGCTGAATCCGTCGCTGGAAGAGGCCGCGCTCGATCTCGGCGCGACGCCGCTGAAGGTGTTCTTCACGATCACGCTGCCGCTGATCTCGCAGGCGCTGATCGCGGGCTGGCTGTTGTCGTTCACGCTATCGATCGACGATCTGGTGCTGTCGGCGTTCCTGTCGGGCCCCGGCTCGACGACGCTGCCGCTCGTCGTGTTCTCGCGCGTGCGCCTCGGCCTGAACCCGGAGATGAACGCGCTCGCGACGCTGTTCATCGTCGCGGTGACGATCGGCGTCGTCGTTGCGAACTTCGTGATGCTGCGGCAAGAGCGCAAGCGGATGGCGGCGTTCGCGACGGCCTGACCCGAAGGTTGCGATCGCAACCAGCAACGCCCGGTGCCGATGTCGATCGGCCCGGGCGTTGTCTTTGATTGCGTGCGGCGGCCGCTCACGCGCCGAACGCGGCCTTGGCGAGCAGCCCGAGTGCGACGCAGACGAGCACCGTCGCGAAGCCCGCCTGCACATGCCGCGCGGACAAGTGCCGCGACGCGCCGCGGCCGGCCGCCATGCCGAGCGCGGTCGCGACCGTAAACCACAGCATCACGTCGATCGCTGCGTGCGTGCCGGCCGCGAGCGTCGCGAACACGCCGCCCGTGCCGACGAGCGCGATCACCATCAGCGACGTCGAGACGATGCCGTGCATCGACACGTTGGTGAACTTGCGCAGCATCGGCACGATGACGAAGCCGCCGCCGACGCCGAGCAGGCCCGTCATCAGCCCGGTGACCGCGCCCGTCGATGCGAGCGCGAGGCCGACGGGCCAGGACCACACGAGACGGCCCGTGTCGGGATTCACGCGACCGACGCAGAGCGGCGAAACCTGCGCATCGGCCGTCGGCTGCCGCAGCGCCTGGCGCAGCAGGCGCGTGGCGACGATCAGCATCGTCAGCGCGAACAGCGCGAGCAGCACGCGCTGCGGCAGCACGTGCGCGAGGCGGGCGCCGAGTGTCGTCAGCGGCACGCCGGCCACGGCCATCAGGAGCGCCGCCCGATAGCGGACGAGCCCGCGGCGAAAGCCTTCGAGCGCGCCGAGCGCGGCGCTGCCGGCCACCGCGACGAGCGCGACGGGCGTCGCCTGCTGCATCGGCCAGCCCATGCCGACGACGAGTGCCGGCACTGCGAGGATGCCGCCGCCGGCGCCGGTCAGACCGAGCACCGCGCCGACGCAGCCGCCGAGTAGGAGAGAAACCAGCATGATTGGATTCCGTCGAACGGGCGGCGCTTATCGGACGATCGCGGGCTGCGCGAGCCACTCGCGGCCTTTCAGCATCGCGTCCCAGTACAGCGGCGGCAGCACGCGCGCCTTCAGCAGCCAGGCGAGCCGCGACGGGCGCCGGCCGTCGAGCAGCCAGGCGGGGAAGGTCGGCGCGACCTTGCCGCCGTACAGGAATTCGGCGAGCACGATCTTGCCGCGTTCGACCGTCAGCGGGCAGGAGCCGTAGCCGTCGTAGGCCGCTTCGCCCGCCGCGCGGCCGAGCGATGCGAGCACGTTGTGCGCGACGACGGGCGCCTGCTTGCGCGCGGCCGCCGCGGTCTTCGCGTTTGTCGTGTTGGTCGCGTCGCCGAGCGCGAAGATGTCCGCGTAGCGGCGGTGGCGCAGCGTCGCCGGATCGACGTCGACCCAGCCGGCGGCGTCGGCGAGCGCGCTCGTGCGCACGAAATCGGGTGCCTTCTGCGGCGGCACGACGTGGATCATGTCGAACGCGCGGACGACCGTTTCGGTGCCGCCGTCGGGCAGTGTGCGCACGAACGTCGCGCGGCGTGCGGGGCCGTCGATCGCGACGAGGTTGTGGCCGAACGACAGCGCGATCCCGTAGCGTTTCACATACGCCATCAGCGCGGGCACGTAGTCGGCAACGCCGAACAGCGCGTTGCCGGCATTGAGGAACTCGACGTGGGCGGCGCCTAGGCGCCCCGTGCGCTGCCAGTGATCGCAGGACAGATACATGGCCTTCTGCGGCGCGCCCGCGCACTTGATCGGCATCGGCGGCTGCGTGAACAGCGCGTTGCCGCCGCGAAATGCCTGCACGAGCTGCCACGTGTACGGCGCGAGGTCGTAGCGGTAGTTCGACGTGACGCCGTTGCGGCCGAGCGTGTCGGCGAGACCGTCGATCGCCTGCCAGTCGAGCTTGAGCCCCGCACAGACGATGAGTTTGCCGTAGCCGATGCGCCGGCCGTCGTCGAGCACGACCGCATGCGCGTCAGGTTCGAACGCGGCGACCGCCGCACGGATGCGCTGCACGCCGCGCGGCAGCACGTCGGCGATCGCGCGCGCAGTCGTGCCGGCCTCGAAAACGCCCGCGCCGACCATCGTCCAGCCCGGCTGGTAGTAGTGGACGTCGGCCGGATCGACGATCGCGATGTCGAGCCTGCGCTCGCGCGCAAGCAAGCTCGATGCGACCGCGATGCCCGCCGCACCGGCGCCGACGATCACGATCTCGTGGCGCGCGTCGGGCGCGTGCGTCGCGTCGGCGGTCCCGCCTGCAAGCCGCGGCGCGAGCGCGGCGAGGTCGTAGCCGGCCGCGGCGGCCGTTGCGACGATGTCGTCGGCGCGCATGCGGCCTGCCTGCGACAGCGCCCATAGCGTCGCCGAGCGCGTGCCGGTGCGGCAGTAGGCGAGCGTCGGGCCGGCGGCCGACGCGAGCAGCGCGCGGAACTGCGCGACGTGGTCGTCGGTGATCCTGCCCGGTTCGACCGGCAGATGGTGGACCGCGATGCCGAGCGGCGCGGCGGCCGCGCGGATCTCGGCGAGGTCGGGCTGGTCGGCGCTTTCGCGGTCCGGACGGTTGCAGACGATCGTGCGGATGCCGGCGGCGTGCAGCGCGGGCAGGTCGGCAACGGCAATCTGCGGCGACACGGCGAGCGTGTCGGTCAGCGTGCGAAGAGTCATGTCGGGGTTCTCGTGTGCAGGGCGGGTCGGGTCTCAGATCGCGTCGAGCGGGATCTTCAGATAGCGCACGCCGTTGTTTTCGGGTTCGGGCAGATGGCCGGCGCGCATGTTGACCTGCACGGACGGCAGCATCAGCACCGGCATCTCCAGCGTTGCGTCACGCGCGGTGCGCATCGCGACGAAGTCGTCCTCGGTCACGCCGTCCTTGACGTGCACGTTCGTGCGGCGTTGCTCGGCGACGGTCGTCACGAACTGCACATCGCGCCCGCCCGGCTGGTAGTCGTGGCACAGATAGAGCCGCGTGTCGGGCGGCAGCGCGAGTACGCGCGCGATCGAGCGGTACAGCGTGCGCGCGTCGCCGCCCGGAAAATCGCAGCGGGCGGTGCCGTAGTCGGGCATGAAGAGCGTATCGCCGACGAATGCCGCACGCTGCGTCGCGTCGTCGACGCAGTAGGTCATGCATGCGGGCGTATGGCCGGGTGTGTGCAGTGCACGGATCGTCAGCGTGCCGAGCACGAGCGTGTCGCCGTCGTCGAGCAGCGCGTCGAACTGGCTGCCGTCGCGCGCGAAGTCGGGGCCCGCATTGAAGAGGTCGCCGAACACGTGCTGCACGCGCCGAACGTGTGCGCCGATCGCGATTTGCCCGCCGACGCGCGCCTTCAGGTACGGCGCGGCCGACAGGTGATCGGCATGCACGTGTGTCTCCAGCAGCCAATGGACGGTCGCGCCGAGTTCGGCGACGCGCGCGATCAGCCGATCGGCGCTGTCCGTGCGCGTGCGGCCGGACTTCGGGTCGTAATCGAGCACGCTGTCGATCAGCGCGCAGGCGCGCGTCGCGGTGTCGAGCAGCAGATAGCTGACGGTGTGGGTCGCCGGGTCGAAAAAGCCTTCGACCGCCAGGCCGGCAGAGTGCGTCACGGGAATGTCCTCGAACGGTGGATGGAACAACGACGATCCATGGCTCAAGAACCGTGCCAGCGAGCAGGGCGACGCTCGCTGTCCAGGCAGGTCGTTGATTGCGCACAGGTTTTCGGCGCGCGCGAGGCGGCGCGCGGACGTCGCCACGTCACGGTCCGCGCGGCTTGCTGCCATGCTTGGCAGTCGTGTGGCAGAATTGGCAGTCTTTATGGCAGTTCAGGCCGAGCGTCCTCGTCCGCTGCGGCCGCCGCCCCTCCGATCGAACCTCCGGAATCCCGATGAATCCGCACGACACCATTCCGATCGTTCCCGTGCCGCCGCACGCGCCGGCGCTCGCGCCCGACGTGCGTGCGCTCGTCGCCTATCTCGAACAGGATCCGCAGCCGACGATCGTCGTCGATCCCGACTACCGGATCCTCGCGGCGAACGGCGCGTACCGGCGGCAGTTCGGCGTCGCGGGCGTCGAGCACGTCGGCCGGCACTGTTTTCAGGTATCGCACCACTACGACGTGCCGTGCGACCAGGCCGGCGAGCACTGCCCGATGAAGCGCGCGAAAGCGCTGCGCGGCCTCGATCGCGTGCTGCATATTCATCACACGCCGCGCGGGCCCGAGCACGTCGACGTCGAGCTGCGGCCGATCTTCGACGCGGGCGGCGACGTGATCGCGTACGTCGAGCGGCTGACGACCGTGCGCAGCGCCTCGGCGCAGCCGAGCGCGGAAGGGCTCGTCGGCAGCGCGGAGTCGTTCAATGCGGCGCTGGGTGCGCTGCAGCGCGTCGCCCCGTCGACGCTGCCGGTGCTGCTGCTCGGCGAGTCGGGCACCGGCAAGGAATTGTTCGCGCGTGCGCTGCACGAGGCGAGCGATCGCGCGATGGGGCCGTTCGTCGTCGTCGACTGTTCGGGAATTGCCGAAACGCTGTTCGAGAGCGAACTGTTCGGCTACGAGAAGGGCGCATTTACGGGCGCGAACCAGCGCAAGCCGGGCCTCGTCGAGACGGCGCAGGGCGGCACGCTGTTTCTCGACGAGATCGGCGACGTGCCGCTGCCGATGCAGGTGAAGCTGCTGCGGCTGATCGAATCGGGCACGTTCCGGCGCGTCGGCGGCGTCGAGGCGCTGCGCGCCGATTTCCGGCTCGTCGCGGCGACGCACAAGCCGCTGCGCGACATGATCGTCGACGGCCGCTTTCGGCAGGATCTGTACTACCGGATCAATGCGTTTCCGATCGCGCTGCCGCCGCTGCGCGAGCGGCGCGGCGACGTCGCGCTGCTTGCCGAGTCGATCCTGCGACGGATCGCGAACGCGCGCGCGGCCGCCGGCGACGCGCTCGCGCGCCCGTACGTGCTGACCGAACCGGCGCTCGCGTGTCTCGATGCGTATGCGTGGCCCGGCAACATCCGCGAGCTGCGCAACGTGCTCGAACGCGCGTGCCTGTTCGCGGACGACGGCACGATCCGCGTCGAGCATTTGCCGGCCGAACTCGTGTCGGCCACCGCGGCGGCGCCATCTGTGGCGGCGGCCGCGCGCGGCGTATCCGACGCGGAACTCGTGCGGCTCGCCGCGTCGTTCGACGGCGCGCGCAAGGCGCTGGCCGCGCAGGTCGGCCTCAGCGAGCGCACGCTGTACCGGCGGATGAAGGCGCTCGGGTTACGCGTGCGCACGCGCTGAATCGCGCGTGCGTTGCATCGCGCGACACCGCGCGGCACACGCTGCACAGCGCGCGACACGCGGCACACGGCAGACGGCGCGCGACGCGTAACACGCACCGCACACCGCATTCGGCGCTCAGCGCGCCGGCGCGAGCTGCGCCATCGCTTCGCGCATGAAGCCGAGCAGCGCATCGTCGACCCACGCGTCCTTCTTCAGCGCCGGCTCGTTCGCCATCGCCTGACGGAATTTCGCGTGCGTGGCCGGATCGTCGCCCGCATAGCCGCGGAACAGCGCCATCCAGCGCTGCGCGAGCGCACGGCCTTCCGGCGAATCGGGCCGCTTGCCGGCTTCGAGCGCATCGCGCACGTCGGCCATCAGCTGCGGCCACTCCATCGCGCGTTCGCCGTAGTGCGCACGCATGAAACGAATCTCGTCCGGATCGAGATACTTCTCGAAGATCCGCATCTTCGTTTCGGCGTTCGCGCGCAGCACGTAGTCGCGCAGCGCCGTGGTAATGCCGATCTGCGCCTGCATCGACGGCTCGCGCTCGTGCATCAGGTTCAGCTTCGCGAGCAGCCGCGGATCGTTGTTCGTGTCGCGCACGAGCAGCGCCATCCAGCGATCGGCGAGCGCACGTACGCGCTCGTCCTCGGCCGGCACGCCGGCGTCGTGGAGCGCACGCACGTCGGCGACGAGCGCGATCCATTCGGCATCGCCGGTCTGGCTCTTGCGATACATCGGCAGGCGCGCGAGTTCTTCCTCGGAAAAATATTTGTCGTACACGGTCATCAACTCCAGTGTGGTGAGCCAATCGGCCAGCTCCGGCTCGGTACCCGCCGCGAGCTGCGCGTGCAGTTGCACGAGCCGCTCGCGCAGCTGCGCGGCTTGCGCGAGTTGCCGGTCGAGCGACGCGATCTGCTTCGCGACGAGCTCGACGAGCGGCGTGTCGGGCTGGTTCAGGTAGTCGCCGATTTCGGCGAGCGACAGTCCGAACCGACGCAGCGCCTGGATCTGATGCAGCCGGGCGATGTCGCGGCGGTCGTACAGCCGATAGCCGTTGTCGGCACGCGCCGAAGGGGTCAGCAGGCCGATCGCGTGATAGTGATGAAGCGTGCGGACGGTCAGTCCGCTGCGTTTCGCCAGTTCTCCCACTTTCAGCCGCATGATGTCCTCCGTTCGGTGCGCACACTGGAGTCTCGAACGTTACGCTACGTGAGGGTCAAGCGGAAGTTGCAAAGCGCTCGCGCATCGCGCGAGCGCACGCGGCGCGGCTACGGCGACACCGGCGACGACGGTGGCCGTGACGCCGCCGCCGCATCGCGCGCAGGCCGATCGGTCGCGACCGTGTCGACGCGCTCGGTCGGCGGCGTGCCCATCGCCTGGTAGAGGCGCGCGGTATCCGCGAGGCGCGCCCCGGTCGCGCGAATCGCGTCGAGCTGCGCGTTGCGGTATTGCAGTTCGCTCGCGCGCGCCGCCGACGGCGGCAGCGCGCCGAGCCGCACGCGCGCGGCGGCGTCGTCCGATGCGCCGCGCGCGGCGAGCGCCGCCTGCGACGACGCGTCGAGCGCTTGCGCATCGTGTTCGAGCGCCGCGAGCGAATCGGCGACGTTCTGGAAGGCGGCGAGCACGGTCTGCCGGTACTGGTCGACGGCGGCTTCATACGTCGCCTTTGCGGCGCGGCGTTGCGCGAGCAGCGCGCCGCCGTGGAACAGCGGCTGCGTCAGCGACGCGCCGACGCTCCAGATCGCGCCGGCGCCCGACAGCATCGTCGGCCAGTCGAAGCCGCCTTTGCCCATCGAGGCCGACAGCGATAGCTGCGGGAACAGCTGCGCGGTCGCGACGCCGACTTCGGCCGCGGCGGCCTTCAGCGCCGCGTCGGCGGCGCGGATGTCGGGGCGGCTTTGCAGCAGGTCGGACGGCACGACGACGGGCACCTGTTCGGGCAGATGCAGATCGGCGAGCGCGATCCCGGCCGGCGGCCGGTCCGGCGTACGGCCGACCAGCACCGCGAGCGCATGGCGCGCGCTATCGCGCTGCTGGCGCAGCGCGGGCAGGCTCGCGGCGAACGTGTCCGCGCTTTGCCGCGCGCTCAGCGCATCGCTGCGCGCCGCTGCGCCGAGCGCATGGCGGCGCTCGGCGTCGCGCGCCTGATCGTTCGCGAGCGCGACGAGCCGTTCGGTCGTGTCGATCTGCGCGTCGAGCACCGACACGGTGATCGCCGCGGTCACGATGTTCGCGGCGAGTGCGCGCCGCGCGGACTCGAGCTGGAACGCGCTGACGTCGACACGGTTCGCGAGCGACCGGTTCGCGAAGCGCGCGGCGCCGAACAGGTCGATCGTGTAGCTCGCCTGCAGCTGTCCGACGAACGTGTCGTACAGCAGCGTCGGCGCGCCGAGCGCGCGAATCGGCACGCCGAGCGCACGCTGACGCGCCGCCTGGCCGCCCGCATCGATCGACGGCAGCAGCGAACTGCCGATCTGCGCGCGCAACTGCTCGCGCGCGGCATCGAGCGAGTGCGACGCGGCCGCGAGCGTCGGGCTGTTGCGCAGCCCTTCGTCGACGAGCGCGTTCAGCGCGTCGGAACGGTATTGCGTCCACCAGTCGGACACCGGCTGCGCGCCGACTTCGAACTGCTGCGCGATGCCTTGTGCGGCAACGGTCTGCTGCGGCTGCGGCGCCGCGCCGTAATGCGCGGGCGACGGCATCGCGGGCGGTGCGCCGCTCGGCGCGAACGCGCTGCAGCCGGCGAGCGGGCCGGCGACGCTCGCGACGGCGAGCGCGCGCACGACTTTCGTTTTCAGGTTCATCGACGATTCCATGGTCAGGCTCCCGACGGCGCGCCATGCGGCGGCCCGTCCTGCGGGTCGCGCTCGTCGCGCTTCACGCGGAACCACGTCGCGTACAGCGCGGGCAGGTAGAACAGCGTCAGCACGGTTGCGCTCGTGATGCCGCCCATCAGCGCGGTGGCCATCGGCCCGAAGAAGTTCGAGCGCAGCAGCGGAATCAGCGCGAGCACGGCTGCCGCGGCGGTCAGCGTGATGGGCCGGAAGCGCCGCACGGTCGCGCCGACGATCGCATCGAAGCGGCCGTGACCGGCCGCGATGTCCTGCTCGATCTGGTCGACGAGAATCACCGAGTTGCGCATGATGATCCCGAACATCGCGATCACGCCGAGCATCGCGACGAAGCCGAACGGCTGGCCGAACAGCAGCAGCGTGCCCACCACGCCGATCAGCCCGAGCGGCGCGGTCAGCACGACCATCAGCACGCGCGAGAAGCTTTGCAGCTGGATCATCAGCAGCGTGAACACGGCGATCGCCATCAGCGGCATCTGCGCATTGATTGAGGCCTGCGCCTTCGCGCTTTCCTCGACCGAGCCGCCGATCTCGACGCGGTAGCCGACCGGCAGCTGCGCGCGCAGCGCATTCAGCTTGCCGTCGATCGCGTGCGTGACGTCGATGCCTTGCGCGCCCGCGCGCACGTCCGACTGCACGGTGATCGTCGGCTGGCGGTCGCGCTCCCAGATCACGCCGTATTCGAGCGTCGGCGTGAAGCGGCCGAGCGAGCCGAGCGGCACCGCGCCGTTCGGCGTCGGCATCGCGAGGCCGGCGAGCCGGGCCGGATCGACGCGATCGGGCTGCGCCGCGCGCAGGTCGACGGCGATCAGCTTGTCGCGTTCGCGATACTGCGTGACGGTCGTGCCGGACAGCGTCATCGCGAGGAAGCTCGACACGTCCTGCGACGTGACGTTCAGCTCGCGCGCCTTCTTCTGGTCGAGCTCGAAGCGCACCGAGCGTTCGGCGGGCTCGTCCCAGTCGAACTGCACGTTGACCGTGCGCGCATCGCCGCGCATCGTCGCTGCGACCTTGTCGGCGATCGAGCGGACCGTCGCGATGTCGTCGCCGCTTACGCGGAACTGCACGGGGTAGCCGACGGGCGGCCCGTTCTCGAGCCGCGACAGCCGCCAGCGCACGGCCGGGAAACGGTCGCGTAGCGTCGTTTCGAGCCAGCTCGCGAGTTTTTCGCGATCCTCGACCGATTTCGCGGTGATCACGAACTGCGCGAAGTTCGGCAGTTGCAGCTGCTGATCGAGCGGCAGATAGAAACGCGGCGCGCCGCTGCCGACGAAGTTGACCCAGTGGTCGATCTCCGGCCGCTTCGCGATCGCCTGCTCGACGCGCTCGGTCTCGCGCAGCGTCGCCGCGAACGACGCGCCTTCGGGCAGCCGCAGATCGACGAGCAGCTCCGGGCGATCCGAGCTCGGGAAGAACTGCTGCGGCACGAGCGAGAAACCGAGCAGCGACACGACGAACAGCGCGACCGTGATCGCGAGCACGACGAAGCGCCGCTCGATGCACCAGTCGATCCAGCCGCGCAGCCGCCGGTAGAACCGCGTGTCGTAGATCTCGTGCTCGTGATCGTCCGGCAGATGCGCGTCATGCGCGTGCTTCTTGCGCTCGGGCAGCAGGTGATAGCCGAGCAGCGGAATCAGCACGACGGCCGCGAACCACGACGCGATCAGCGCGATCGCCGAAACCTCGAAAATCGAGCGCGTGTATTCGCCGGTGCTCGACTTCGCGAGCGCGATCGGCAGGAAACCCGACACGGTGACGAGCGTGCCGGTCAGCATCGGGAATGCGGTACTCGTGTAGGCGAACGCGGCGGCACGTGCGCGGTTGTAGCCTTGTTCGAGCTTCACGGCCATCATCTCGACGGCGATGATCGCGTCGTCGACGAGCAGCCCGAGCGCGAGCACGAGCGTGCCGAGCGACACCTTGTGCAGCCCGATGTCGAACAGGTACATGAAGAGCGCGGTGACCGCGAGCACGACCGGAATCGAGATCACGACGACCATCCCGGTGCGCAGCCCGAGCGAGACGAGGCTCACGATCAGCACGATCGCGACGGCTTCGGCGACGGCTTCGAGGAAGTCGTCGACCGAGTGCGATACCGCGTGCGGCATGCTCGACACCTCGGTGAGCTTGAGCCCGGCTGGCAGCTGCGCCTGCAGCGCCTTCGACTGCGCGTCGAGCGCCTTGCCGAGCCGGATCACGTCGCCGCCGGGCTGCATCGTCACGCCGATGCCGAGCACCGGCTTGCCGGCGCCCGTGCCCGACGCGGCGGTGCGCATCTGCGTGACGGCCGGGTCGTCGTAGCCGCGCCGCACCGTCGCGAGATCGCCGAGCCGGAACGTGCGGCCGTTGATGCGGATCAGCGTGTCGGCGATCGCGGCGACGTTGTCGAACTGGCCGCTCGGCCGCACGAACACGCGGTCGTCGGTCGTCGTCAGCACGCCGGCGGACGACACGTCGTTCTGCGCATTGATCGCCTGCCCGAGCTGCTGCGGCGAGATGCCGAGCCGCGTGAGCTTCGCGTTGTCGACCTCGATGAAGATGCGCTGGGCCGGATCGCCGAAGTAGTCGACCTTCGCGACGCCCGGCACGCGCAGCAGCACGGTGCGCAGCTGGTCCGCATAGTCGTGCAGCTGCGCGGGGGAGAAGCCGTCGCCTTCGAGCGTCCAGATATTCGTGTAGACGTCGCCGAACTCGTCGTTGAAGAACGGACCCTGCACGCCGGGTGGCAGCGTATAGCCGATATCGCCGACCTTCTTGCGGATCTGGTACCAGGTTTCAGGCACGTCCTTGACCGGCGCGGAATCCTTCATCGTGAAGAAGATCAGCGATTCGCCGGGCCGCGAATAGCTGCGCAGGAAGTCGATCGCCGGCGTTTCCTGCAGCTTGCGGCCGATCCGGTCGGTCACCTGTTCCTGCACCTGGCGCGCGGTCGCGCCCGGCCAGAACGTGCGGATCACCATCACGCGGAACGTGAACGGCGGATCCTCGGATTGTGCGAGCCGCGTGTACGCGAGGATGCCCGCGACCGTCGCGAGCACGATCAGATAGACGACGAGCGCCTGATGGCGCAGCGCCCACGCGGACAGGTTGAAGCGTCCTTCTTCGCGGGCCGCGCTCATGACGCGAAATCCTCGGGATGCAGCGGCGCGATCGCGCGGACCTTCTCGCCCGCGCTGACCGTATGCACGCCCTGCAGCACGACGCGCTCGCCCGGCTGCACGCCGTGCGACACGGTGACCGTGCGCTCGTTGAAGCGCGCGACCTCGACGCGGCGCAGCTCGAGCGTGTCGTCCTTCGCGCGCACGATCCAGACGGCCGGATGCGGACCGTCGTGGAACAGCGCGGTCGCCGGCAGCGTGACCGGTTGCGCGTCGGCGGCGCGCGGCGCGCCGTCGAACGCGACGTTCGCGGTCATCCCGAGACGGACCGCAGCCGCGTCCGGCACGGCGAGCGTGAGCCGCATCCGATACGTCCGGCTTTGCGGATCGGCGGCCGGCGCGATCTCGCGCACCTTCGCCGCGAACGTGCGGCCGGGCAGCGACGGCAGCGTGACGGTCGCCGGATGGCCGGGCGACAGCGCCGCGAGCGCCGTTTCCGGTACGTCGACGACCACGTCGACGTCGCCGGCCCATGCGAGCTGATAGACGGGCTGGCCGGCCGACACGTTCTGCCCGGTGTCGGCCTGCTCGGCGGTGATGTAGCCCGCATGATCGGCGACGAGCGTCGCGTAGCGCAGCTGATTCTTCGCGAGCGCGAGCTGCTGCTGCGCCTGATCGCGCTGCGCGAGCGCGGTCGTGTAGCTGTCCTCGGTCTGCTCGAGCTGCGCGGTCGCGATCAGGTTCTCGCGCGCCTGCGCGCGGTCGCGGTCGAGCTGCTGTTTGGCGAACGCGAGCCGGTGCGAGGCGGCGTCGAGCTGCGCCTGCGCGCTCGCCGCGTTTTTCTCGACGTCGGACGGATCGAGCAGCGCGACGACCTGGCCGGCCTTCACCGTATCGCCGAGCCGCACCTTGCGCTCGACGATCTTGCCCGCGATGCGGAACGACAGCGGCGTCGCGTAACGCGGCTGGATTTCGCCGGGCAGCGTGAAGGCGGACGCGGCGGCATCCGCGCGCGCGGGCAGCGCAACGACCGGGCGCGGCGCCGGCGGCGCGGATTCCTTCGGATGACAGGCGGCGAGAACGAGTGCGGCGCCGATCAGCAGCGCGGCACGGGAACCGGAGCGATTCACGAAACCCCCAAGGGACGAGAGCGAAAGAGGTCGGCAAGCGCGGCGGCGCCTGCCCCGAAGGGGCCGCGCGAGCGCGACGCCCGGACAGCACGATCGGATACTGCGGCGGATTCTAATACACCTCTGTATCCGAATGCAAAGATGAATCTGAAAGGGGAATGGTGCTAGACTGCGCGCCATGAAACCACAGCGCTTAACTCGCGAGCAGAGCAGGGATCAGACGCGCGAACGTCTGCTGAATGCCGCGCATCGGATTTTTCTGAAGAAAGGCTACGTCGCCGCGAGCGTCGAGGACATCGCGGCAGCTGCGGGCTATACGCGCGGCGCGTTCTATTCGAACTTCCGCAGCAAGTCGGAATTGCTGCTCGAGCTGCTGGAGCGCGATCACGCGTCGGTGCAGGCCGATTTCGAGGCGATCTTCGAGGAGGGCGGGCCGCGCGAGCAGATGGAGTCGATGGCGCTCGCCTATTACCGGAAGCTGTTTCGCGACGACGAGTATTCGCTGCTATGGGTCGAGGCGAAGCTGCAGGCGGCGCGCGACGCGAAATTCCGCGTGCGCTTCAACCAGTTCCTGCACGGCAAGCGCGTGCAGATGGCCGAATTCATCCGCCGCTTCGCGGATCGCGCGGGCACGCCGCTGCTGCTGCCGGCCGAAACGCTCGCGTTCGGGCTGATGTCTCTGTGCGACGGCGTGCAGTCGTATTACACGGCCGATCCGCAGCACGTGTCGGCCGAGGCCGCCGAATCGGTGCTGGCCGGCTTCTTCGCGCGCGTCGTGCTGGGGCGCGCGCCCGACTGACGGCGGCGCGGCGGCTCAGCGCTCGCCCGTCATGCGCCGATACGCGTCGAGCAGCGAGGTCTTGTACACGACGCCCGCGAGCGTCGGCTCGGCTTCGCTCTCGATCACCGGCAGACGTTCGCCCTTGAACGCCATGAAGCGTTCGAGCGCGGTCGCGAGCGGCATGTCGGGCGTGAGCAGCGGAAACGGCGTGTGCACATAGTGCGCGGCCGTCTTGTCGGTCGTGTCGCGCTTGTCGAGCAGGTCGGACGTGATGTCCTTCAGCGCGACCGCGCCGCGAAAGCGCCCGGCGTCGTCGGTCACGTACAGATACTTCACCGGATATTCGAGAAACACGCGCGTCATGTCGGCGACGCTCGCCGTGAGCGGCACGACCGTCTGCGCGGGTTGGATCAGCTCGCGCATCTGCGTGGTGCGCAGCCGCATCCGCTCGGCCGCGTCCTGATGATGGCGCAGCGTGATCTCGTACATCGACGTCGTGCCGGTCGCGCGCGCGACGAAGTACGCGAACACGCACGACACCATCAGCGGCAGCACGACCTGATAGCTGAGCGTCATCTCGAAGATCATCAGGATCGCCATCAGCGGCGCCTGTGTCGCGCCCGCCATGAACGCGCCCATCCCGACGATCGCATAGGCGAAGTACGCGGACGTATGCCCCGGCCACAGCGCGTTCATCGCGAGCCCGAACAGCGAACCGAATACCGCGCCGACGAACAGCGTCGGCGTAAACACGCCGCCGATCGCGCCCGAGCCCGTCGTCGCGGCGGTCGCGAGCACCTTGAATACGAGCACCGCGACGAGCGCCTGCCAGGTCCACGGCGAATGCAGGATGTTGTTCACGACGCTGTAGCCGTTGCCCCATACATCCGGAATCCACACCGAGATCACGCCGACCACGAGCCCGCCGAGCGCGAGCCGCACCGGCAGCGGCACGGGCAGCCGCTTGAACTGGTTCTTCGACGCGTCGAGCAGATGCAGGAACTGCGGCGCGAGCACGCCGCACAGCGCGCCGAGCACGACGAACAGCAGCACCTCGGGGCCCGTGACGGCCGGAAACACCGGCATCTCGTACGGCGGCCGATAGCCGGCGAACTCGCGCATCACGATGTTCGCGACGACCGATGCGACGACCATCGGCCCGAAGCTTTCCATCGCGATCGTGCCGAGCACGATTTCGGAGACGAAGAACGCGCCGGCGATCGGCGCGTTGTACGCGGACGTGATGCCGGCGGCCGCGCCGCACGCGACGAGCAGCCGCAGGCGCGGCGGATCGAAATGCGCGAAGCGGCCGACGAGCGACGCGGCGAGCGCCGCGAGCTGTACCATCGGCCCTTCGCGGCCGATCGAGCCGCCGCTGCCGATCGTCAGCAGCGACGACAGGCTGCGCCACAGGCTCTGCCGCACGGGCACGATGCCGTTGCCGAGCGCGACGGCTTCCATATAGTCGGTCTTGCCGGACTTGCGTTCGCCGCGCGTCGCGAGCAGCAGCACGCCGCCCGCGAGCAGGCCGCCGGCGGCCGGCAGCCAGAAGCGCACGTACCACGGCAGGCTGCGCGCCATCTGCACGAAGCTGCCGCTGCGCCCGGCGATCAGATGCTGCATCAGGTCGATCCCTTCGCGAAACGCGATGGTCGCGAACGCGCCGCCGACGCCGACGATCGCCGACCAGATCAGCATCGTGTGGGCATCCGACAGGCGGAACAGCGTCTGTGCGCGGGTGCGCAGCTTCAGCAGGAACGAGAGCACGGCTGACAGGGGGCGATGGAAAACGACGCGAAGCATAGCACTGCGCCGCGCCCGCGGGAGATCCCCGTCGGGCGCGGCGCGCGAAGCGGTGCGGACGTGCGGCTCAGCCAAGCCAGTGCTGCACGGCCCACGTGATGCCGTAGCCGCCGACGATCAACCAGACGTACAGGATCAGCCCGGTGGTCAGCGCGCGCGGGCCGGCCTGGCGGATCTGCGCGACGCGCGTCTCGATCCCGAGCGCCGTCATCGCCATCGTCAGCGCGAACGTATCGAGCACGTTCAGCGTATGCGTGACGTCCGCCGGCAGCACGTTCAGCGAGTTGACGATCACGAAGGCGAGGAAGCCGAGCGCGAACCAGGGCACCGCGACCTTGCGCTTGCCTTGCGCGCCGCCGGCTGCCGTTTGCGCCGAGCGCGCGAGCCACCAGCCGAGCATAAGCAGCACGGGCACGAGCAGCATCACGCGCGTCATCTTGACGATCGTCGCGACGTGCGCGACCTGCGGGCTGATGTCGCTCGCGGCGCCGACCACCTGCGCGACCTCGTGGATCGTGCCGCCGAAGAACAGCCCGAGCCCGGCCGGATCGAGATTCAGCAGCCCGGCGTGATAGGCGATTGGATACAGGAACATCGACAGCGTGCCGAACAGCACGACGCTGCCGACCGCCATCGCGCTTTGATGGGGCTTCGACTGCAGCGTCGATTCGAACGCGAGCACCGCGGCCGCGCCGCAGATCGCGCTGCCGGCGGCGGTCAGCAGCGCCGCGTCGCGGTCGAGCTTCATCAGCTTCATGCCGGCCCAGGTGCCGATCGCGAGCGTGCTGACGACGACCAGCACCGATACCGTCAGACCCGGCAGGCCGACCTGCGCGATTTCCTGCAGGCTGACGCGCAGCCCGAAGAACGCGACCGCGATGCGCAGCAGCTTGCGCGCGGAGAAGTTCACGCCGGCCGCCCAGCTCGCCGGCATGCCGTCGCGCAGCGCATTGCCGTACAGCGCGCCGGCGACGATCCCGACGATCAGCGGCGACAGGCCGAGCGCGGCGATCGCGGGCAGTTGCGACAGGCTCGTGACGGCGGCCGCAAACAGTGCGACGAACAGCACGCCGTTCAACTGGCCGCGCATCGACGGCGCGGCGTGGCCGAGAGAGGGAGTCGGGGCAGTGGACATGGGAGGCACCGTGACAGCGTCGTTGCGATGGTCTAATCCTAAATTCGTTATATCGATATGAAAAATTGTGATTTGTGACATAAACTATCCGCCAAACCGATAATTCGACGCCATGACCCCGGATCAACTGATAACGTTCGCCGCCGTCGCCGAGCATCTGAACATCAGCCATGCGGCCGTCGCGCTCCATCTGTCGCAGCCGGCCGTGTCCGGCCAGTTGCGGCTGCTGCAGGAGGAATTCGGCGAGCCGCTGTACCAGCGCGACGGGCGCGGCATCCGGCTCACGCCGGTCGGCGAGCAGCTCGCGCAGTACGCGAAGGCGCAGCGCGACACGTTCGCGCAGGCACGCGCGTTCCGCGACGCGGTGCGCGGCCTCGATGCCGGCACGCTGCGGATCGGCGCGAGCACGACGCCGGCGAGCTATCTGCTGCCGTACCTGATTGCCGCGTTTCAGCCGCGGGCGCCGCGCATCGCGATCCAGACCATGAGCGGCAACACGGCCGACGTCGTCGCCGCGTTGCCGTCGCTCGATATCGCGATGATCGAAGGGCCGCCCGGCGACGCGTTGCCGCCGGGGACCGCGATGCACGTCTGGCACGAGGACGAAATCGTCGCGATCGTGCCGGCCGGCCATCCGCTCGCGGCGCCCGAGTACGACGCCGGCGTGACGCTCAATGCGCTGGCGCCGCATCCGCTCGTGCTGCGCGAGGAGGGCTCGGGCGTGCGGCAGCTCGTCGAGCGCGCGTTCGCACAGTGCGCGGCGCCGATGCGCGTCGCGTTCGAGATCGCCGGCGTCGAAGCGGTGAAGGAGGCCGTGCGCGCGGGCATGGGCGTCGGCTTCGTGTCGGCGATGTCGCTGCGTCATCGCGATGCGGCGCTCGTCATGCGTTCTTTCGCGCCGACGCCGCTCACGCGGCATTTCTCGATTCTGGTGCCGCATGGCAGTGCGCCGTCGCGGGCCGCCGCGCAGTTCCTCGAGATGAGCGTCGCGCATCCGATCGGATAACGGCCACGGCTCCACGCGCCGTGCACCACGTCGGTGCGGCGGCAGGCACGGACGATGCGCGCCGAGACGCGCGCGTCGCGCGGGGCGGGGCGGGCCCGCGGGGCGGCGTGCGGGCCGGCCGCCGACCCTAGGGATTTCCACTATGGTGCATGCCCGAAGCGAAGCGCACCATCCGTCTCAAGCAAATGGAACCGGTTCCAGCGCCGGGGAAAAAGGGCATCATGGCAGACATCGTGATCGTGGCGAGCGCATTCGGAATGGACCGTGTGCGCCAGGCGGGCCACAGTGCATTCGTCGCGGCGGCGGCAGAAGCCGGCGCGGCCGGATTCGAGGTGCGGCGCGAGCTGTTCGCGTCGGACGACGACGCGGCGCCCGGCGCGCTGGCCGCGCTCGGCGAACGGATCGCCGCACACCGGTTGTGGTCGGTCTATTCGACGCCGGCCACGCTGTACACCGACGACGGCGCGCTCGACGCGGCAGCGCTGCGCGACACGCTCGCCGAAGCCGACGCGCTCGGCGCGCGCTTCGTGAAATTCCAGCTGGGCGGCTTTGCCGGCGACGCGCACGCGGCCGACATCGTTGCGCTGTCGCGCGGTGCGCGGGCGCGTGTCGTCGTCGAGAACGGGCAATTGGCGGTCGGCGGCGCGTTCGCGCAATTTCGCGGGCTGTTCGACGCGCTCGCGGCGTGCGGCCTGCCCGATGCGCTCGGCATGACGTTCGACATCGGCAACTGGCAGTGGCCGGGCGAAGCGCCGCTCGCGTGCGCGCACGCGCTCGCGCCGCACGTCGAGTACATCCACTGCAAGGCCGTCGAAGGCGAGGGCGCGCGCCGCTTCGCCGTCGCGCCGGCGCCCGACGATCGGCTCGTGACCGACGTGCTGGCGGCGCTGCCGCCGCAGGCGCCGCGCGGGATCGAGTTTCCATTCGACGCACACGATCCGGCGGCCGACGCACGCCGCCGCGTCGCGTGGCTCGCGGCCGCGTGACGCACCCAGGACACGGAGGATTCACTGATGCAGGCAGCACTCGATATCGTCACCTACGGCGAAGCGATGGCGATGTTCGTCGCCGCGCAGCCGGGCCATCTCGCGCACGCGGCGCAGTTCACGAAGCGCATCGCGGGCGCCGATCTCAACGTCGCGATCGGGCTCGCGCGGCTCGGTTTCCGGGTGGGCTGGATGAGCCGCGTCGGCCACGATTCGTTCGGCCGCTACGTGCTCGACACGCTCGCGCGCGAAGGGATCGACGCGTCGTGCGTGACCGTCGATACGCGCTACCCGACCGGTTTCCAGCTGAAGTCGCGCAATGACGACGGCAGCGATCCGACGGTCGAATATTTCCGCAAGGGCTCGGCGGCGAGCCACCTGTCGTGCGACGACTACGTGGCCGACTACGTGCTCGGCGCGCGCCATCTGCATCTGACCGGCGTCGCGCCGGCGATCTCGGCGAGCTCGTGCGAACTGGCGTTTCACCTCGCGCGCGAGATGCGCGCAGCCGGCAAGTCGATTTCGTTCGACCCGAACCTGCGCCCGACGCTGTGGCCGTCGGCCGAGGCGATGGCGACGACGCTGAACGCGCTCGCGGCGCTCGCCGACTGGGTGCTGCCGGGCCTCGCCGAAGGGCGGCAGCTGACCGGCCGCGACACACCGGCCGACATCGCGCGCTTCTATCTCGACCAGGGCGCGCGCGGCGTCGTCATCAAGCTCGGCCCGCAGGGCGCGTACTATCGCACCGCCGACGGCGACGAGGGCACGGTTGCGGGCGAGCGCGTCGACAATGTCGTCGACACGGTCGGCGCCGGCGACGGCTTCGCGGTCGGCGTCGTCAGCGCGCTGCTGGAGCGCAAGCCGGTCGCGCAGGCGGTCGCGCGCGGCAACCTGATCGGCGCACTCGCGATCCAGGTGATCGGCGATTCGGAAGGGCTGCCGACGCGCGCGGCGCTCGACCGGCTCGAGCGCGAACGGGCCGAGCGAGTAGAGGAAAGCTTCGTCGCGCAATGAGAGGCCGGACACGGCACAATCCGCGAACCGGTTTCGCGCGCGCATCGCGATGCGCGGAGCCGCAGCAACGCATGCAGCAATCACCCCGATCGACGACGCCGACGCAAGCGCTCCGGTCGACACAGGAGACACTCTGATGGCAACCAATCTCGCACCCCGCCGCTGGTGGACGATCATGCCGATCGTCTTCATCACCTACAGCCTCGCCTACCTCGACCGCGCGAACTACGGGTTCGCGGCGGCGGCGGGCATCAACCAGGATCTCGGGATCGGCAAGGGCCTGTCGTCGCTGATCGGCGCGCTGTTCTTCCTCGGCTACTTCTTCTTCCAGATTCCCGGCGCGATCTATGCGGAGCGTCGCAGCGTGAAGAAGCTCGTGTTCGTGAGCCTCGTGCTGTGGGGCGCGTGCGCGGCGCTGACCGGCGTGGTCAGCAACATTCCGTCGCTGATGGTGATCCGCTTCGTGCTCGGCGTGGTCGAGGCGGCCGTGATGCCGGCGATGCTGATCTACATCAGCAACTGGTTCACGAAGAGCGAGCGCTCGCGCGCGAACACGTTCCTGATCCTCGGCAACCCGGTGACCGTGCTCTGGATGTCGGTCGTGTCGGGCTATCTGGTGCACGAATTCGGCTGGCGCCACATGTTCATCGCGGAAGGCGTGCCGGCGATCCTCTGGGCCGTGTGCTGGTGGTTCCTCGTGCAGGACAAGCCCGCGCAGTCGCCGTGGCTGTCCGCGCAGGAAAAGCGCGATCTCGAGACGACGCTCGCGGCCGAGCAGGCCGCGATCAAGCCGGTGCGCAACTACGGCGAAGCGTTCCGTTCGCCGGCCGTGATCAAGCTCTGCGCGCAGTATTTCTGCTGGAGCATCGGCGTGTACGGCTTCGTGCTGTGGCTGCCGTCGATCGTGAAGAACGGCTCGGCGCTCGGGATGGTCGCGACCGGCTGGCTGTCCGCGCTGCCGTATCTCGCGGCGACGATCGCGATGCTCGCCGCATCGTGGGCGTCGGACAAGGTCGGCTCGCGGCGCGGGTTCGTGTGGCCGTTCCTGCTGGTCGGCGCGGCCGCGTTCGCCGCGTCGTTCGCGCTCGGTTCGACGCACTTCTGGATCTCGTACGCGCTGCTCGTCGTGGCGGGCGCCGCGATGTATGCGCCGTACGGCCCGTTCTTCGCGATCGTGCCGGAACTGCTGCCGAAGAACGTCGCCGGCGGCGCGATGGCGCTGATCAACAGCATGGGCGCGCTCGGCTCGTTCGTCGGCTCGTATTTCGTCGGCTATCTGAACGGCGCGACCGGCTCGCCGCTTGCGTCGTATGCGTTCATGAGCGCCGCGCTCGTCGCCGCCGTGATCCTGACGCTGTCCGTCAAACCCCAGCCGCGCGATGCCCATTCGCTCGCGGCGCCGCTGCAAGGAAAATGAAACGATGAAGCCTCGTATCGTCGCGTACAAGCCGCTGCCCGATGACGTCCTCGCGTATCTGCGCGAGCATGCGGACGTCGTGCAGGCCGACGGCGCCGACGCGCTGGCCGATGCGCTCGGCGATGCCGACGGCGCAATCGGCGCGAGCCTGAAGATCACGCCGCAGATGCTCGATCGCGCGCCGCGGCTCAAGGCGTGGTCGACGATTTCGGTCGGCTACGACAACTTCGACGTCGCGGATCTGACGCGGCGCGGCATCGTGCTCGCGCACACGCCCGACGTGCTGACCGAGTCGACCGCCGATACCGTGTTCTCGCTGATCCTGGCCTCCGCGCGGCGCGTCGTCGAACTCGCCGAGTGGGTGAAGGCCGGCCACTGGCATCGCAGCATCGGCCCCGAGCTGTACGGCACCGACGTGCAGGGCAAGACGCTCGGCATCGTCGGGCTGGGGCGCATCGGCGGCGCTGTCGCGCGGCGTGCGGCGCTCGGCTTCCGGATGCAGGTGCTGTACACGAACCGCACCGTGCATCCGGAAGCGGAAACGCAATACGGCGCGCGGCGCGTGACGCTCGACACGCTGCTCGCGGAGTCGGATTTCGTCTGTCTGCAGGTGCCGCTGTCGCCCGAGACGCGCCACCTGATCGGCGCCGCCGAATTCGCGAAGATGAAGCGCAGCGCGATCCTGATCAACGCGTCGCGCGGGCCGGTGGTCGACGAGGCCGCGCTGATCGACGCGCTGCGCGCCGGCACGATCCGCGGCGCGGGGCTCGACGTGTTCGAGAAGGAACCGCTGTCGGCCGATTCGCCGCTGCTGCGGATGAGCAACGTCGTCGCGCTGCCGCACATCGGTTCGGCGACGCACGAGACGCGTCACGCGATGGCGCGCTGCGCGGCGGAAAACCTGGTCGGCGCGCTGGCCGGCACGCTGCGCTCGAACCTCGTCAATCCGGACGCGCTCGCGCCGCGCTAAGGCGCTAAGGCGCTAAGGCGCTAAGGCGCTAAGGCGCTGAGGCGCTAAGGCGCTAAGGCGCTGAGGCGCTGAGGCAGGGCCGCGCCGGGGGCGGCTGGCCGGCCGCGCGCCTGCCGTTAGAATCGACGGTCTTGGTGCCGGCGGGCGGCGTGCGTTATGATCGCCCGCTCGTCGCGCATGCGCGCGGCCGCGCCCGCGACGACGGTCCGTGCGACGCCGCGCGGCACGCCGGTTCCGGTCGGCGTCCGATCGACAGAGGAGTCCGCCAGGTGGCTTTCGTATCCAACAACAATGGTCCGTCCGCCGACGCAGCGGCGCGGATCGCCCGTCGCGAGGCATCACAGTGACCGAATCGCAACTTTCCACGTCCCGTCCGGCGACGATCAGCGACGTCGCGCGCGAGGCCGGCACGGGCAAGACCAGCGTTTCGCGCTATCTGAACGGCGAGACGCACGTGCTGTCGGCCGATCTGCGCCAGCGGATCGAAGCCGCGATCGCGCGGCTCAACTACCGGCCGAACCAGATGGCGCGCGGGCTCAAGCGCGGCCGCAACCGGCTGCTGGGCATGCTCGCGGCCGACCTGACCAATCCGTATACCGTCGAAGTGCTGCAAGGCGTCGAAGCGGCGTGCCACGCGCTCGGCTACATGCCGCTGATCTGCCACGCCGCGAACGAAGTCGAGATGGAGCGCCGTTTTCTGCAGCTGCTGACCACGTATCGCGTCGAAGGGCTGATCGTGAACGCGCTCGGCGCCGAAGAGGAGGTGCTGCGGCCGCTGCGCGGCGGCGGCATTCCGGCCGTGCTCGTCGACCGGACGGTCGAGGGCTTCGAGGCCGACCTGATCGGCCTCGACAATGCAGACGCGATCGAGACGGCGCTCGCGCATCTGATCGAGCGCGGCTTCGACGCGATCCATTTCGTCGTGCAGCCGTTCGAGCACGTCAGCTCGCGGCGGCTGCGCGAAGCCGCGTTCCGTGCGGCGCTCGCCGCGCGCGGCATGCCGGTGTCGCCGACGGTCGTGCTCGATCTCAACGTGCCGCAGGCGGCTGCTGTCGCGCTGGCCGACCTCGATGCGCGAATCGACGATGCCGCGCGGCGCGGCGTGCGCGCCGCGCTGTTCGCGGCAAACGCGCCGGTCGCGCTCGCGATCGCGCGTCATCTGCGCGCCCGATTCGGCGCCGCGTGGCAGTCGAACGCCGCGCTGCTGTCGATCGACGATCCGGAATGGGCCGAGCTGATCGGCATCACGACGATCCGTCAGCCGACCTACGAGATCGGCTACAAGGCGGTCGAGTTCGTGCACGAGCGGATCGACGGCGCGGGCGGCGACGTGCGCGTCGCGATGCTGCCCGGCGAGCTGATCGCGCGCGCGTCGACCGCAAGCTGAGTATCATTCGGGGCACGCGGCGCGTTCGGTGCGCCGCGCCCAACAAGGAACTCCATGACCGTTGCTCCCGTCACGCTGGCCGTGCTGATTGCGGCCACGCTGATCATCGCGCTGCTGCCGCTCGTCCTCTTCCGTTATCTGCGCAAGCCGCTTGCGCTCGACCGCCGCGACACGATCGTCGGCGTCGCGATGTTCGCGCTGTCCGCGATGATCGTCGAACGCGCGTTCCACGCTTTCGTGCTGAGCCGCACGCCGGCCGGCGGCTGGCTCACGCATCCGCTCGCGTTCGTCGCGTACAGTGCGCTCGCGACCGCCGTGTTCGAGGAGCTCGGCCGCTATCTCGGGATGCACTGGCTGAGCCGCCGCTACGGCGCGTCGGCCCGCGACGGGCGCGGGATCGGCTACGGGATCGGGCACGGCGGCGCGCAGGCATGGTTCGTCGGCGTGCTGGTATGGGGGCAGTGGGCGTATCTCGGCTGGCTCGCGAGCCGCGGCCAGCTCGACGCACAGCTTTCGGATCTGCCGCCCGACACCGTGGTGCGGCTGCAGATGATGCTGGCGACGCTGTCGGTACCGACCGTCGTGCTGCTGCTGCTCGAACGCGTTGCCGCCTTTGCGGTGCAGGTCGCGCTGTCGGTATTCGTGTGGCGCGGCGTGCGGGCCGGCCGCGCCGGCGTGCTGCCCGCGGCGATCGTGCTGCACGCGCTCGCGGCCGCGCCCGCGCTGCTGTATCAGGTCAGGATGCTGCCGGCCGCGTGGGCCGAGGCCGCGTACTTCGTGATCGCGGCGCTCCTGACAGCCGCGCTCGTGAAGACGTGCCGCGCGCCGCGCGCGGCGAACTGACCCGTGCGGACGAACGGTTGCGCCACGCCCGCGCCGACGCGCGGCGACAGAGGATGACATGGACGACTATCAGATTGACTGCGCAAGCGCGGAATTCGATGTGCTCGCGCGCGTCATTTGCGATCTCTTTCCGGAACAGACGCGCTTCGTCGAAAGCAGCGATGCGCGTGGACGCTTTCTGTCCGTGCACTGGCTCGCGATGCGTTTCGGCGCGACGCCGAAGCGGATGACGCTCGACGTACGAATCGCACCGGCCGCGCTGGCCCGCTATCTGGCGCTGAAGCCGATGCAGCGCGCGCGCAGCCACGCGGTGCTGCATGCCTATACGGAAGCGATGCTCGGGTCGCTCGAAGAGCGGCATGCGGCGGGCGAGACGGTCGAGCGCGAAGCGGAACTCGCGCTCGACGAAGATTTTGCGTGACGGCGTGAGCGCGATTACGTGACTGCGCGATGATGTGTGGCCCGCGCGTCGCGCGGTCACGCGTCGCGGTAGACCTGCGCGAAGCGCTGCGCCTGTACGACGCCGTAGTCGCCGGGCGCGTATTGCATGACCCAGTCGCCGGCCGCGCCGCGCAGCGTATCGCCGTTTTCCGAGCGCGCGATGGCGAACGGTTCGTCCATCCGGCGTGCGAGCACGACCGTCGGCCGGTTCCGGTATGCGCCCGGTGCGCCGTGCGCGAGCGCCGGATCGGCCGGCACGTACTTCGCGTCGAAGCGCGCGCGCGACACGACCCAGCGGTCGCCGGTCGAGCCCGTGATCAGCGCGTCGCCGGCGACGTAGCGGTTCGGACCTTCGAGGCTCATCAGTTCGCCGGCGGCGTCCGCGAACGCGACGGTGACGGTTTCATCCTTGACGACGCGGCGGGCCTGCGGATCGGTGCGCAGGTCGAGGTGCTTGAGTTCGAGCATGGCGGAAGGGCGGGAAAAGCCGGGAGCTTATCCCGAAATTGACGCGCCGTGTGAGGCGCGTCGACTGCAGGCCCGGTGCGCGGCGCCGCCCGGCCGCAGCGGGCAGGGCTGGCGGCCGCCGCACGGCCGAATTATCAGGGCTGCGCCGGCGCGCTCGCGGCCGGGGCGGCCGCGGCCTTGCCTTCCTTCGCGTTGCCCTTGCGGCGGTGCTCGCCGCCGTGGTGCAGCCAACTGCGGAACGTCGTGTCGGCGAGCGCCTTCTGCTCGGCCGGGAAGCTGTCGTAGAGCGGCGCGAACGCGTCAGCGAGCTTCTTCGCGCCGTCCGCGTTTGCCTGTGCGAGTTCCGCGTACTGCTTCATGTCGTCCACGGCGGACACGTTGCGGCTTTCCATCCGCGCGCGGTAGAGACGGCCCATCGTGTCCCCGTTGTCGCGCATCGTGTCGGCGAACGTCTTCCATTGCGATTCCTGTGCCGGCGTGATCTTCAGCTGATCGTGCAGATACTTGATGCGCTGCTCGATGCGCGCTTCGCGACGTGCGGCGCGCTGCTCCGCGCTCGGCGCGGACGCGGCCGACGTCGTCGCGGCCGAAGCGGACGTTTGCGGCTGCGGCGTCTGCGCGAAGGCGCCGGCGGCAACGAGGAGCGTAGCGAGGGTGAGCGAGATTTTCTTCATGGTTGGCTCTCCGGGTGGTGTCTTGCGAGCGGGCGTGGCGGCCGTTGCCGCGCGCGCCTCTCGCGTCGCCGCTATTAGTAGCACGTTGCCCGCGTCGCGGCAGCGAATGCGACACTTGCTTACATCCGATACGAATCGAAATTGAAAGGTCGGTGCGTGCAGGCGTTCGGGCGCAGCGGCGTTCGCGCTATCATCGCGGCACGTTCCACTTCGCCGGCGCACGGCGCCGCGCACAGTCTCATGCGCCCACCCCGTCTCGACCAGCTCGACGATCTCGATCGGCAACTCGTCGCGTTGCTGCAAGCAAATGCGCGTGCGAGCGTTGCCGATCTCGCGCGGCAGCTCGACGTCGCGCGCACGACCGTCGTCGCGCGCATTGCGCGGCTCGAACGCACGAACGTGATCGCGGGCTACAGCGTGCGGCTCGGCCAGGACGTGCTCGACGCGAGCATCTACGCGTACGTCGGCATCATCCTCACGCCGAAGTTCGGCAAGGACGTGCTGCGCAAGCTCGACCGCATGCCTGAGGTGCAGCTGCTATGCGCGGTGAGCGGCGAATACGACTACGTCGCGTGGCTGCGCGCCGATTCGCCGGAACGGCTCAACGATCTGCTCGACCAGATCGGCACGCTCGAAGGCGTCGAACGCACGACGACGTCGATCATCCTGTCGCGCAAGATCGATCGCGGGACCATCGGCGGCTGAGTGCGCGGTGCGCCGCAAGCCGCGCGTATCGGGCGAGTCGTCGTGCGGTTCGTCGCGTCGCGCGACGCGAATACGCGTCCACTAATTCCGCCTGCGGGATAAGCGTCTCCGTTCAGCATGACGATGCCGATCGAGCGATCGGCGAACCTCATTTGCCGTTCGTGAGGCAATTCGATCGGCGCCCGCCGGACGCGCTCGCGGTTGGCGTTATCTCGGTGCGCGATGTGCAGCGATCGGCGTTTCGATCGCCATCAACTGCCGCTTTTCCTTCGTGATTTCTCTTGCCGGCCGGCGCCTGCGCGTGCGGCGAATCGGCACGTCGCGCGCGCCTGCCGGGCCGCGCGACACGGTCGTTTCGGTGGCGTTTCGTCGTTTCGGCGAAACGTGTAGTCATTGCGTCGAAATTATCGGTCGTTTCGCATCATTCTTCGTCTTGGAACTGATTTTGCGCATCTCTACACTGCGGGTCATGGCTCGACGCCGTCCACAACACCAACCCATCATCAGGAGATAAGCGCATGAAAATCGCCATCGTCGGCGCCGGTTTGATCGGCCACACCATTGCTCACATGCTGCGCGAAACGGGCGACTACGAAGTCGTCGCGTTCGACCGCGACGCAGACGCGCTCGCGAAGCTGTCGCGCGAAGGCATCGCGACGCAGCGGGTCGACTCGGCCGACGCCGCTGCGATCCGCGAAGCCGTGAAGGGCTTCGATGCGCTGATCAACGCGCTGCCGTACTACCTGGCCGTGAACGTGGCGGCCGCCGCGAAGGCCGCAGGCGTCCACTATTTCGACCTGACCGAAGACGTGCGCGCGACGCACGCGATCCGCGAACTCGCCGAAGGCTCGGATCGCGCGTTCATGCCGCAGTGCGGCCTCGCGCCGGGCTTCATCGGCCTGGCCGCGCACGAGCTCGTGAACGGCTTCACCGAGGTGCGCGACGTGAAGATGCGCGTCGGCGCGCTGCCCGAGTATCCCACCAACGCGCTGAAGTACAACCTGACGTGGAGCGTCGACGGGCTGATCAACGAATACTGCCAGCCGTGCGAAGCGATCCGCGACGGTCGCAAGCAGTGGGTGCAGCCGCTCGAAGGCCTCGAGCATTTCTCGCTCGACGGCACCGAATACGAAGCGTTCAATACGTCCGGCGGCCTCGGCACGCTGTGCGAGACGCTGTCGGGCAAGGTCGAATCGCTCGACTACAAGTCGGTCCGCTATCCGGGGCACCGCGATCTCGTGCAGTTCCTGCTCGAGGACCTGCGCCTGTCGAGCGATCGCGACACGCTGAAGTCGATCATGCGCCGCGCGGTGCCGTCGACGAAGCAGGACGTCGTGCTGGTATTCATCACGGTGACGGGCGTGAAGGACGGCCAACTCGTGCAGGACGTGTTCACGCGCAAGATCTTCGCGAAGGAAGTGTGCGGCATGCACATGAGCGCGATCCAGATCACGACCGCCGGCGCGATGTGCGCGGTGCTGGACCTGTTCCGCGAGAAGAAGCTGCCGCAGAGCGGTTTCATCCCGCAAGAGAAGGTGTCGCTGAAGGCGTTCCTCGCGAACCGCTTCGGCAAGCTGTACGACGGCGGCACGATGGAGCGCGTGCACGCGGTTGCCTGATAACGACAAGACCAGACCGAGAGGGCCGGACGACGCCGGGCGTGCAGCTGCACGTCCGGCGTCGTCGTTGCGGCGCAGGGAAGGGCGCGTGCGCGCTTCAGGCCGGCAGCGGCGGGACGATCGTCGCGGCCGGAGCGGGCGGTACGATGCGAACCAGCAGTGCGTCGATGTCCGCGTCGGACGGCGCGGTGTTGTCGAACATCACGATGCCGTCGCATTCGGAGCCGGTCGGCACGAAGCGGCGCTGGCGGTATTCGTCCCAGTGCGCGAGCTTGTATGCGTCGTTCGGGTTGCCGCGCGCGACGATCCGCTCGCGTGCGACTTCTTCGGAGGTATGCACCCAGACGACCGTCAGCGCGACGTCGGGCGCGATGCCGAGCCAGGCGCGATCGAGAATGCGCCGGTCGCGCACCTCGCGCGACAGCGGGCCGACGACGATCGCGCTGATGCCGAGTGCGAGGTTTTCACGTGCGGTATCGAGCAGGCCCTGGTACTCGGGATCGCGCAGATGCTGCAGAAAGAGCGGGCTGTCGCGATCGTTCGGATCGGCGGTGAGCGCGCCCATCGCGGCGGCGCTGTAGCGGCCGTACAGCGTATCCTTGTCGAGCAGGCAGAAGGCCTCGCCGGTCGCGCGCATCAGCGGCCGGATCAGCCGTTTCGCGAGCGTGGTCTTGCCGGTGCCGGCGTGGCCGCAGAAGAACACCAGATGCGTCACGAGCGGCGGCTCCCGGCATGCGAAGCGGGCGCGGCGCGGCGGCCGTCGCGCGAGAATACTTCGGCTTCGAGCCACATTGCGTTGACGATGCCGAAGCCGAGCGCGACGCCGATCCCGAGTATCCACGCGAAATACCACATAGGTCTGCCTCCTTGACGGTTGCGCTGCATGGTCGCGTTCGCCCGGCCGTGCGTACCGGTGCGCGGGCGGCGACGCGCGAGAGTCCGATCATGACCAATATCGGCGCACGGTGCAAGCCGGCCGCGCGCGCGGCAAACCGGTAAACTGACGGGAAAACGGCAACATCATCCGACAACATGCTGATCAACTGCGCTGCATATCAGGACGGCCGCAAGCTCGCCGACATCGAGATCGAGGCCATCAGCGACTACGTATCGAAGCCCGAATGCTTCGTGTGGGTCGCGCTGAAGGACCCGACGCCCGAGGAGCTCGAGCTGATGGGCGAGGAGTTCGGGCTGCACGAGCTTGCGCTCGAGGATGCACGCAAAGGGCATCAGCGGCCGAAGATCGAGGAGTACGGCGATTCGCTGTTCGCCGTGCTGCATACGGTCGAGCTCGACGACGACGGCGAATTCAAGGTCGGCGAACTGAACCTGTTCGTCGGCCCGAACTATGTGCTGTCGATCCGCAACCATACCGAGCAGGATTTCCGCGAAGTGCGCAAGCGTTGCGAGCGCGAGCCCGAGCTGCTGCGCGAAGGGTCGGCGTTCGTGTTCTATGCGCTGATGGATCAGGTCGTCGATCGCTACTTTCCGATTCTCGAGACACTCGGCAACGAGCTCGACGAGCTCGAGGACCGCATCTTCGCGAAGGCGACGACGGCGTCGTCGCGCGCGATCATCGAGGATCTCTATTCGCTGAAGCGCCGGCTCGTGCTGCTGTATCAGCACACCGCGCCGCTGATCGAGCCGCTCGCGAAGCTGACGGGCGGCCGCATTCCGAACGTCTGCAGCGGGATGGTCAACTATTTCCGCGACGTGTACGACCATCTGCAGCGGATCGTGAAGACGATCGAAGGGCGGCGCGAGATGGTCGTGACGGCGATCCAGGTGAATCTCGGGATGATCTCGCTCGCCGAAAACGAGGTGACCAAGCGGCTCGGTTCGTTCGCCGCGCTGTTCGCGATCCCGACGATGATCGCCGGCATTTACGGGATGAACTTCGCGAACATGCCCGAGCTGCACCTGAAATACGGGTTCTACGGCTGCATCGCGGTGATGGTCGCCGCGGATCTCGCGCTGTGGTGGCGCTTCAAACGCGCAGGGTGGCTGTAGCCGCGATCAGCGCGGCGCGTGCTTGCCGACGACGACGCGCCACGGCCGCACGCGCCACGATTTGACGAGTCCGTTCTGCACATACGGATCCGCACGCGCGAACGACTCGGCGATGGCCGGCGAATCGCCTTCGAACACGAGCACGGCCTGGTCGGCCGGATCGGCGAGCGCGCCGGCGAGCACGAGTTCGCCGCGTTCGGTGGCGGCCCGCGCGAGCGCCAGATGCTCGGCGCGAAATGCTTCGCGGCGGGCCAGATAGTCGTCGACGAGATCGTAGATCAGCTGGAAATGCATGATGGCTCCGGGATCGGTCGGCGCGCGGGATCGCGCGCGGCGCGGTCAGTATAGGACAGCGGGCGGCGTTTGGCGGCCCTCGATGACGGTGCGTCGTGCTTCGCGCCGCGCGTCGCGAAGTCGTCGCTGCGGCTCGTATCGCTGCTCCGTCCTTTGCAACTAACGGTCCGCCCGTTCGCCGCCGGCCACTTCGGTCCGCGTTTCCGCACCTTCAGCGCATTGCCGCTTCAGTCTGCAGAAAGCGGGCCTGTATTGCGGTTATCCGGCATAGGTTCAACGCAATTTTTACGCGCGGCGAGGGCGCGCGACGGCACGGCAAAAATCGGTGCCGATCGGAAAAGTGCGCCGGCCGACACGCCGACAGATCCGATTTCCATCGGCGCGAATGCGACCTATGCTGAACGAATCCGGAGCGAGCTTCGTTCGCCCGCGTTGCCCACTTGTCCAGTCCAGACGAGGTGTGCCATGCCAGTGTCAGCCACCCTGCAGGATTGCCTGCGCCAGAAATCATCCCGATACGAAGTCGTGTATCACCCGTACAGCCATACGAGCATGGAGACGGCCGCCGCCGCGCATATTCCCGGCGATCGGCTCGCGAAGACCGTGTTGCTCGAGGACGAAGAGGGCTACGTCGCCGCCGTGCTGCCGACGACGCATGCCGTGCGTCTGTCCGATCTATGGGTCAAGACGGGGCGCCATCTCGTGCTCGCCAAGGAGGTCGAACTGCGCGAACTGTTCAAGGATTGCGACATGGGCGCGCTGCCGCCGGTCTGCATGGCGTACGGGATGAAAACCTTCCTCGAAGAACGGCTTGCGCAGCAGCCGGAAGTCTATTTCGAGGCCGGTGACCACGAAGCGCTGATCCATATGACGCAGGACGAATTTCTGTCGCTGATGGAGACGGCCGAGCGCGCGCATTTTTCACATCGGATGCAAGGGATGATGTTGTCCTGAGGCGGACGATGCGTCGGTTGGATGGTGCGGCGGCCGGTGACGGTCGCCGCGGCCGGTGCGTGCGTCGGTGGTCGAGCGGATGAGTTTGCGGTTTGCCGGATGGTGGCCGCTGGAAGCGGGTGTGGCCGTTCGGCACGCTTAGTGTGGGCGGGTTTTACACGTTGCTTTGTGGAAATTCATTATTTGACATAATCATAATTATCACACCAAACGGTTGTAGCGGCTAAGTTGTAATGTCCGCTTTCGTGCCGCGTAAGCTATCCGGCCGGTTGTCCGGCGCCGGGAGCTTCGATGGCTGCGACAGAACGGATCGCGATGACGATGCGAGAACTGGACCGATTCAAGGTTATTCAGGACGTGGCGGACGGCAAGCTCAAGCCGTGGCGCGCGGCCGAGCGACTCGGGCTGACGGCATGACGGCTGGTCGGGTGCTGTCGATCATCCGCGATCGCTACGCGGACTTCGGTCCGACGCTGGCCCGCGAGGAGCTCCGGGAATGCCACGGCATCCCGCTCGCCAAGGAAACGGTCCGGCGGCTGATGACAGACGCAGGTTTGTGGATTCCGCGCCGGCAGTGTTCGCCGAAGGTCTACCAGCCGCGAGTGCGCCGGACTTGTCCGGGTGACTGATCTAGATCGACGGCAGACTCTATCAATCGCCGTCTCCGGCGCGCCGGCGAACCGGAACCCATCAACGAGCGTCCCGAGGAACGCCATGTCATCGGCCCGACCCGCAAACGCGTCAACAGGCGAAGGAAGCAGGCGCGCCGAACACACCGCCACCCGCACCCTCCTCGTTCCGCTCAGATCGCGACTTCCGGCGGTGCCTGACGAAACAGCCGCGTTATCCAGCACAAATACACGAGCCCGAGCACGAACCACACGACACCCAGCACGATCGCCGTTTTCTCGAGGCTGACAAGCAGCCAGATATCCGACACCGCACCGATCGCCGGAAAAACGAGTCCGCCGACCACTCCGATCCGGCGCTCGCCATGATTGCCGGAAAGGTAGAGCCGAATCACACACAGATTGACGGCCGTGAATGCCAGGAACGCGCCGAAGTTGATGAACGACGTCGACGTCGCGACGTCCAGCCTCAGTGCGACGAGCCCGACGATGCCGGCCAGCGCGATGTTGATCGCCGGCGTCTTGAAGCGCGGATGGATGAACCCGAACACGCGCTTCGGCAGGATTTCGTCGCGGCCCATCGCATAGAGCAGCCGCCCCACGCTCGCCTGCGCGGAGATGCCCGACGCGAATTGCGCGAGGATCAAGCCGGCAAGAAACACGGTCACGAACAGATCGCCGCCGATCATCTTCGCGACTTCGAACGCGGCCGAATCCGTGTCCTTGAAGGCGACGCCCGGATGCGCGAGCTGCATCGTGTAGGCGGCGATCACGAAAATCGCGCCCCCGATCAGCGCGATCAGCAGGATCGCGCGCGGCATGTTCTTCTTCGGATCGATCGTTTCCTCGGTCAGCGTCGACACGGCGTCGAAGCCGAGGTACGAATACGCGGCGATCGCGGCACCCGCCATCGTCGCGCCGAACGGCACGTGCGGCTTGAAGAACGGTTCGGCCATCGCGATCCCGCCCGCGCCCGCTGCCGCCGATGCGTAGTGCCAGCACAGCACGACGAACATCGCGACGATCGCCAGCTGCACGATCATCAGCACGATATTGAAACGCGCGGCCAGCTCGATGCCGACGATGTTCAGGCCGCTCGTCAGCACGATGAACGCGACGATCCAGATCCACGTCGGCACATGAGGAAATGCGGCATTCAGATACGCCGCGCCGATCAGCCAGATCACCATCGGCAGGAAGAAGTAGTCGAGCAGCGTCGCCCACCCGATCATGAAGCCGACATGCGGACTGAACGTCTTGCGCGTGTACGTGTACGCGGAGCCCGCGGCCGGATAGAGACGCGCGAGCTTGCCGTAGCTGAGCGCCGTGAACGCGATCGCGATTAGCGCGAGCAGATAGGCGAGCGCGGCCGTGTCGTCGCTCGCCTTCGCGAGCACGCCGTACGTGCCGTAGACGATCAGCGGAGCCATATAGGCGAGACCGAACAGCAGCACGGACGGCAGGCCGAGCGTGCGCTTCAGGCGCGGCGATTCTTGGGACGACGACGCTTGCATGTTATCTCCTGGGCCCCGCGGGGGCCGATGCGAATGCCTTCGGGCCGTTTGCGGCCGGCATTTCGATTGGATGAGCCGGTACCGCACGCACGCAGGGGCGCGCGATGCCGTGAATGGACCGAGATCGGGACCGCGTCAGCCGACGCGCTGTCGAGGCGTTTCGATTGCGAGCGCGCGCCGGCCGTCCGGCTGTTCGATCGGTACGAGGCCGAGCGGCACGCGTGCGTCGTGCAGATAGTTGTAGTGCTCGCGGCTTGCTTCGAGACGCGTCGGATCGATGCGCGTGCGCGCGATCGCCTCGTCGCGACCCAGTTCGAGCACCGTGTCGCCGAACGGATCGACGAGCGCGGACAGGCCGGCGAACGTCAGATCGTCGTCGCCGGTGCCGCAACGGTTCACCATCAACGCGAACATCTGGTTCTCCATCGCGCGCGCCGCGATCGCACGACGATGCACGGGACCGAACGGGTCCATGTTGCCGTTCGTGACGATGAGCAGATCGGCATCGAGCGAGCCGATCGCGCGCGCGGTTTCAGGGAATTCGATGTCGTAGCAGATCAGCACGCCGACCGTCAGGCCGTTCCAGCGGCAGGTCGCGAAGCGGTCGCCCGGCGCGAACACGCCGACGTCGGACGCCCACAGATGCGTCTTGCGGTAGCGCAGCGCGATGTCGCCCTGCTCGTCGACGAGCACCGTCGTGTTGTAGAACCGGTCGCCGTCGCGCTCCGCCAGGCCGACCGCGACGGCGACGCCCTTTTGCCGCGCCGCGTCGCGCACCGCGGACAATGCGCGGCCCTCGAGCGGCTGCGCGACGTCGACCACGTTCTCTCGCGTCGGAAAACCCGACAGCGTCGTTTCCGGAAACACGATCAGCTTCGTGCCGCCTGCCACGTCGACGCGTGCGATCGCGTCGATGACCTTGTGCGTGTTGTGCGCGACGTCGCCGTCGATCAGCGATAGTTGCGCGAGTTCCACCTGCATGAAGCCGTCTCCTTCCAATTACCTTTCATCTGTGCCGCGCGCATTGCGCGCCGCGCGGCACTTCGCGAACCGGAACGGCGCCCGTGCGGCCGCCGTTCGAACCGGTGTCGATTATCGGGGTATTATTTTTGGCTCGAAATTCCCCGCCAGGGTTACCCTCACCGGAGCACACGATGGACTTCGAATGGCGAGATCTCGCCTTTCATCGGGAGATCGGCTCGGCCATCGATGCGCTCGATGGCCCGCACTTCTGGGCACGGCTTACGCGCGTGCTCGAGCGTCACGTCGGTTTCGACAACTGGGTCGCGCTGTGTTTCGCGCGCGATGCGGCGCCGCTCGTGCTCGCCGAGCAGGCCATGCCGGACGGCAAGATCGACGTGATGTTCCAGGACTATCTGGCCGCGCTCTATCAGCTCGATCCGTTCTACCTCGCGGCATTCGAAATGCAGGCATCGGGTTTCTACACGCTGGCCGACGTCGCGCCGGACAACTTCCGGATGACCGAGTACTACCAGCGCTATTTCAAGAAAAACATTGTCGGCGACGAAGTGCATTTCAACGTCGTGATCGATCGCGACCACACGCTCGGTTTTTCTCTCGGCAAGACCAGCAAATACGACGAACGCGAAATTGCGCTGCTGACGCTGTACTCGCCGTGGGTGCTGTCGCTGATGCAGCAGCGGCTGCATTTCGAGAAATTCGCGACGAAAGCGGCGCCCCGCCCTGCCGGCGGCGACGCGCCCGACCCGCATGCGCGCTTCGGGATGCTGACCGGCAAGAGCGGACGCGGCGCGCTGACGACGCGCGAGATCGAAGTCGCGATGCTGTCGTTGAGCGGGTTTTCGTCGCGCGCGATCGGCGAAAAATTGTCGATCTCGTTCGAAACCGTGCGCGCGCACAAGAAGCACATCTACGCGAAGCTCGGCATCAGCTCCCAGTCAGAACTGTTCGCGATGTTCTACGACGCCGGAAAGGCGAACGAGCCGGCGTGATTCGCGACGCGCATGCGAGCGCAATCGACGATGTTGTCGCCCTTCCCTGTTCCGGTTTCGTTCCTGCTCACCATCGAAACAGGATGCCGGACGACGTGAGACGCGTTTTCGAAATCGCCAGTTTTGGATTTCAATATGGCTATTGTGATAAGAAAAGTTATCCCGACGAGCGCCAAGTTTTTATCAACCCGACCGTTTCGCCGGCGGCAAGCCGCCATGCCTGAACACGGCACTTCCGCCCTCGCCGTCCCGTCGTTTGTGCCGCCATACGCCCGCACCGTGCGCATCGCCCTTTGCTGGTGCGACGCAAGACTGTCGCGCCACCGTGGGCGTTCGAACTCGCCTCGGCCGCGCCTACAGGTTCGCCCATCGGCGTTCGATCCGGTCGGCATCGAAGCCTCTGACCTTTACGGGTGGCGCCGGCGATGCGATGCGCTGAACGTGCTCGCGCAAATTCGCCGACACTTCAGCGGCTTCGACCGGCTGCGCCACATCGTTCGCGTCGACGGGCACGTCGCATCGGCCGACGGCTTCCTCGGGCAGCCGGCCGTCGTCGACGGCGCGTCCCACCTGTTCGCGACGGTGCTTCCCGACAAGGCCAGCCACAGGAGCTCGGCGTTTTCGCAACGCCAGTCGCCCGTCGATACGGCCGTGATTCTCGTCGTGATCGCCGACATTCGTCATACATGGGCTCGCCCGGCCCGCTCGGCGCCGATGCCGCTGCGCCGCCCCCGCTTTTCCATATCGAACCGTGTCCGGCCGCGGCGGATCGCGGCACCGTCCGATCGCCCGAGACCGTTCCCGCACAAGGCGTAGCCGGTTTTCGATACATTGAAATACAAAACATCGCATGCGATTTAATCGAGCGCGCTTGACATTGCGCGATCCGTCGACGAAACTCCATCGTATGCGATCGAATCGCATCTGAACAAAACCTTCCACTGACGGAGCAAACCATGAGCAAGATCGACAAAGTGCTGTACACGGGCAAGACGCACACGACTTCCGGCGGCCGCGACGGTAGCGCGCGGAGTTCCGACGGCCGGCTGGACATCCGCCTGTCGTCGCCAGGCAGCGCGGGCGACGGCACGAATCCCGAGCAGTTGTTCGCGGCCGGCTGGTCCGCATGCTTCATCGGCGCGATGCAGCTCGCCGCGCGTGCCGCGAAGGTGACGCTGCCCGCCGATCTGTCGGTCGACGCGGAAGTCGATCTCGGGACGGGCGGCAACGCGTACTTTCTGCAGGCGCGGCTGAACGTCAGCGCGCCGGGCCTCGATCGCGACGTCGTACAGCAGATCGTCGATACCGCGCACCAGACCTGCCCGTATTCGAAGGCGACGCGCGGCAACATCGACGTCGAAATCCGCATCGTCTGACTCATGCATCGGGCGGCAGCACGCCGCTCCGCCGAATTCCCGATCTTCTACCGAGGTGAATGATGAAAACCCGACTGATTGCCACCCTGCTCGTCGTCGCGTCCGCTGCCGTTGCCGCGCCGGCCTTTGCGAATCCCTCCACCGTCACGCGTGCGCAGGTACGTGCCGAACTCGCACAACTCGAAAAGACCGGCTACGCGGTCAACCGTGCCAGCGACGCGACTTATCCGGGCACGGTCCAGGCGGCACTTTCGCAGCTTCATGCGGACGATGCGATCGCCGGCGCCGCGTCGCGCACCGCGTACGGCAGCGACGGCAACGCCGCGACGCAGTCCGGCCGCCGTGCGGCGGTCCGTGTCGCCGAGCGCTCCGTCTATTTCGGTCATTGAGCGCCGCTTCGCCGCCATACCTGAAGAAGTCTTGAATCCTTTCTCTTTCTATCGAGGTCGATGATGAAAACACAGTTGATCGCCGCTCTTCTCGTTGCCGTGTCCGCCGCCGTTGCGGCGCCGGCATTCGCCAATGAATCCGCGCTGACGCGTGCGCAAGTGCGCACGGAGCTCGTCCAGCTCGAAGCGGCCGGCTACGCGCCAGGCCGTGCGAACGATCCGCACTATCCGGCCGACCTGGAAGCCGCGCTGTCGCGGATTCACACGAATGCTCCGGCGTCGGTGTCTGCGTCGGCGTCCGCATACGGCAGCGATGCGGCACCGGTCGCGCAATCGGGCAGCCGGCTCGCAACGCGCGTCGCCGACCGCTCGATCTACTTCGGACATTGAACGAACCCGCGCGCGGGCGCCGACGATCGGCGCACGACGCACACCTTACCCATCCTTTTTTGTCGAGGTCGATGATGAAAACCCCACTGCTTGCCGCTCTTCTCGCTGCCGTGTCCGCCGCGCTCGCCGCACCGGCGTTTGCCTCCGATGGCGCTGCCGTCACGCGCGCACAACTGCGCGCCGAACTGGCCGCGCTCCAGCAAGCCGGCTACCAGCCGAACCGGCCGAACGATCCGAACTATCCGGACAATCTGCAGGCCGCGCTGAAGCGCGTTCACGACAGCGGCATCGCCGTCGCGGACACGCAGACGTCCGGCTACGGCCGCGAGGCCGACGCCGCGACGCAGTCCGGCAGCCGCCGCGCCGTTCGTACGGTCGAGCGCTCGGTCTACTTCGGGCATTGAGCGGCGCGGCGAAACCGCCGCCGTCCGCCGACACAAAAAGCGCATGCGATGTAATCGCGTGCGCTTTTTCTTTGGAGGCGACACATGACGGCAAGCGAGTGCGAACGTGACTGTGCCGACGGCGTTGTCGGCGTTTGCAGGCGATGCACATCGCCGAGATTCAAGACGGATAAGCCTGCGAATGCTTCGCGCACTCGACGAAATGGCGCGCCGCGACGCGTCGGCTAAGCGCGCATGAACGGGTAAAGCAAGAAACGCGGGGGAAGTAAGAAACGGGCCGGCTCGCATTCGCTTCGCCGGCCCGACGTCGGCTAGTCTTCGATCGAATCGATCAGATTGCCGCGCAACGTGACGATTGCCTTTTGCATTTTCGCGAATTCATCGGGCTTCAAGCCGGTTGCCTCGACGAGGTTCATGCCGAGCCCCTTTTCGCGCACGCGGCGGCCGCTCTTGGTGAGGCTCACGCGCACCTGGCGCTCGTCCGACGGATCGCGGTGGCGTTCCAGATAACCCATCGCCTCGAGCTTCTTCAGGATCGGCGTCAGCGTGTTCGATTCGAGGAACAGCTTCTCGCCGAGCTGGCCGACCGTCAGGCTGCCCTCCTCCCACAACGCGATGATCGTGATGTATTGCGTATAAGTGAGACCGAGCTCCTCGAGGATCGGCTTGTACGCCTTGCCGAACGCGAGGTTCGTCGAATAGATCGCAAAACAGAGGAATTCGGACAGCTTCGGCGTGGCCGGCGCTTGTGCATCGTTCGGTTTCATCGGCGTTCTCCTTCGACGCGGAAACGGTCGCAGATACGCGCATTATATATCGCATGCGATCGAATCGGAAGCAGGAGAATCGTTCGCGATCGACGATGGCGCGCGGCCCGCGCGGCGAAGCGGCGCGCGAGCTCAGATGCGCGTTGCGTCGTCCCGGCGCCGGCGGTCGCCGACCGACGACAGTCGCCCGACGGACAGCAGCGAGCATTGCACCGGATGCGCGATTTCGGTCGCGAGCCCGCCCGCGGCGAACAGCAGGATCGTCAGCCAGCGTTTCATGCGTCCTCCACGACGGACAGGCTCGCACCGTTGGCGATCGTGGCGTCGAGCGCATACGGATCGATGCCGTCGATGCAGCCGAGATTGACGCGCCAGCACGCGGGATCCATGCGCGTCTGGTGGAATGGATAGACGCCGCAGCGGCTGCAGAAATAGTGACGCGCCGTGCCGGTGTTGAAGCGATACGTGCTCAGCATGCGCTCGCCCTCGACGATCTTCAGGTCGCGCCCGTCGAACATCGGGCTCATCAGCGCGCCGCGCCGGCGGCACAGGCTGCAATTGCAGCGCACCGCCGGTGTGAGGGCAGCTTTCACTTCGAAGCGGACGGCCCCGCAATGGCAGGATCCGCTGAACCAGGTGGCAGACATCGCGTGCTCCGGAAAAGGCGATATCTGCGTTATAGCGAACGCGCGCAACGGCTGCGTATCGCACTGTATCCGCGTTGCGCGCGGATACATGACGTTGCAATCCCGCGGCCGCCGCCGCGTAGATGCGCTCAGTCCAGCGCGTGCTGCAGTCGCGCGATCGCGGCGCGCGTCTCGCGCTCGAGCGTCGCGAACAGCTCGGCGGCGGGCAGCGAGCGGACGAGCGGCGCGGCCTGCCCGGCCCACTGCGCGCCGTAGCCGAATTCGCCCTTCGCCTTCGCTGCCGCGTGCAGCGCTTTACCGGCGTCGTAGGCAATCGGATAGGCGGGCGTGACCGGCGCGCGCGGATCGTCGCCGAGCGCGGTGAACCGGTTCGCAATGCCGCGCGCGACGCGACCCGAAATGGCCGCGGTGAACGTCGTGTGCCGCGTCGCGTCGCTGAGGATCGCGCGGCGATAGCCGTCGTCGATCGAGGTTTCGGGGCACGCGACGAACGCGGTGCCGAGCTGTGCGGCCTGTGCGCCGAGCGCGAGCGCCGCGGCGATCCCCTCGCCGTCCATGATGCCGCCCGCCGCGATCACGGGCAGCGCGCATTCGCGCACGAGCAGTCGCGTGAGCGCGAACGTGCCGAGCCGGTCGTCGCGCGCAGCTGGATCGAACACGCCGCGATGGCCGCCGGCCTCGACGCCCTGCGCGACGATCGCGTCGATGCCGCCGTCGGCGATCTGCCGCGCTTCGTCGAGATTCGTCGCGGACGCGAACAGCGTGACGCCGGCGCGCTTGAGCGCCGCGATCACGTCGGCGGACGGCAGCCCGAAATGGAAGCTGACGACGGCCGGCTTTTCTTCGAGGAGCATCGCCTGCATCGCGGGATCGGCGATGAAGCTCGTATAGATCTCCGACAGCGACGCCGGCGGCGTCGCGCCGTATTGGCGAAACGCCGGCGCGAGCCAGTCGAGCCACGCGCGTTCGATCGCCGCATCGGCGCGCGCGGGCTGGTGACAGAACACGTTGATGTTGAACGGCCGGTCGGTGAGCGCGCGCGTGTCGCGGATCATCTTGCGCGCGCCGTCCGCATTCGTCGCGCCGACGCCGAGCGAGCCGAGCCCGCCCGCGTTCGACACCGCGGCTGCGAGCGCCGGCGTGCTGACGCCGGCCATCGGCGCCTGGACGATCGGCACGCGGATGCCGAGCTGGCGCAGCAGCGCGCGGTTATCGGTCGATGCGTTCATGTCGTTGCCTCCTGTATCGCGATCGAAAGGTCGGTCGAATCGGGCGCCGGTGCGGGCACGCGCGCCGCGTCGCTGCGCCATCGTACGTCACGGGCAGGCGAGCGTGACGACGAACACCTCCATCGCATCGATCCGGTTTATGGCACTCGGAAGATCGCGCGCGGCGAGAAACGGGCATGCAGGCTGTCTATACCGTAGCCCCGTGCGCGCCCGCGCAGCGCACCCTTTCTGCACGGGAAAGGACGCTTGAGACATCCTCAATTATCGGCAGCCGCAAATTCGCGGAGCATGTGTCGGACGATCGGCGCAGCCCGCGCATCCGGCCCTCGCGGCGCCACGCGGGACTGACGCGATTCGCATGGCCGGCGCGCCGTTGTGCCGCGCCGTCGCCGCCCGGGCGCGATGCCCGGCGGTTTCAACAATCGGAGACATGATGACCATCCCTTCCCTCGATCTCGGCGGCCGCGCGGCGCCGCCCGCACCTGCCTCGCCGCCTGCCGCCCGCTCCGCCGCCGAGCCGGCGCCCGTTTCCGCACGCGACGTCACGCTCGGCGCTTTCATGGACGACCTGCCGGTCGGCGCGCTGCACCGGTTCGTCGTCTGGGTGATCGGAATCGGCCTGTTCTTCGACATGTACGAGATCTTTCTCGTCAGCACGATCGGCTCCGCGCTGCAAAGCGAATTCGGGCTGAACCGCGAGAGCGCCGACTTCAAGCTTCTGCTCGCGTCCGCGTTCATCGGGATGTTCGTCGGCGCGCTATGTCTCGGCAGTGTCGCGGACCGCATCGGGCGTCGTCGCGCGTTCCTGCTGACGCTCGTCTGGTACAGCGCGTTCTCGCTGATCGGGGCGTTCTCCGTGAACGCCGACATGCTCGTCGCGTGCCGGTTCCTGACCGGCATCGGCGTCGGCGCGATCTATCCGGTCGCGGACAGCTACCTGTCCGAGATCCTGCCGAAGGACAAGCGCGGACGGCTCGCGGCGTGGGCGTACACGACGTCGTACGTTGCAGTGCCGCTCGTCGGCTTTCTCGCGCTGTGGCTCAACCCGTTGCATGTCGGCAGCGTGGCCGGCTGGCGAATCATTCTGGCGATCGGCAGCCTCGGTGCGGTGTACGTGCTGTTCGTGCGGCACCGGTTGCCGGAAAGCCCGCGCTGGCTGCTCGCGCAGGGGCGCGACGACGAAGCATATGCGACGCTACGGCGCTTCGCGGACAGCGCCGGCGTACGGATGCCCGAACGTTTCGCGCCACCCGTCGAACCGCAGCGCCCGCTCGCGCTCGGCGAGCGCCTCGCGTTGCTGCGCCGCCGGCCGTACGGCGCGCGCTACGCGATGCTCGTGATCTTTCATCTATTCCAGGGCTTCGGCTACTACGGTTTCGGCACGCTTGCGGGCGTCGTCGTCAAAAGCCGCGGCTTCGACGTGACGGACAGCACGCTGTTCCTCGCGCTGTCGTTTCTCGGCTATCCGCTCGGCTCGCTGCTGTCGATTCCGTTGCTCCATCGCATCGAGCGCCGCACGCTCGTGATCGCGTCGATCCTGTCGATCGCCGCGTTCGGGCTCTGTTTCGCGTATTCGAACCATACGGTGCTGATCGTCTGTTTCGGCGTGTTGACGACCTGCGCGTCGAACGTGTTCAGCAACGCGTATCACGTCTATCAGGCCGAGATCTTTCCGGCGCGCGTGCGTTCGACCGCGATCGGCAGCACGTACGCGCTGTCGCGCATCGTCAGCGGCGCGCTGCCGTTCGTGCTGCTGCCGGTGCTCGTGCGCGGCGGCGCGGGCGCGATGTTCGGCACGATCTCGGTCGCGCTCGCGATCGTCGCGATCACGTTGCGCGTGCTCGGGCCGCTGACCACGCGGCGCAGCCAGGACGAGATCAATCCGGTGTGACGAATCGGGCGCGTCGCGCGTCGCGCGCCGCCCGGCCGTTTGCGTGTCGGCGCCTCAGCGTGCCGACATGAAGTCGAACAGCTTCGCGATGTCGGAGGTCAGCGCCGCACCGGCCTTCACGCCGACCCACAGCGTGCGCGTGGCCCACGCATCCTCGAGCGTCACGACGCCGAGCCGCGCCGCGCGCTCGCCCGTCACGGCGTCGCGCGGCAGCACGCCGATCCCGAGCCCGGCCTCGATCATCCGGCTCACACCGTCGAAATTCGATACCTGGATCCGCAGCTTCAGCGACCGCTCGGCCGCGAACGCCGCATCGGTCATTCGCGCGAGCAGCGAGCTGCCGTCGCTGAGCCCGACGTAATCCTCGTCGAGCGTCTCGGCGAAGCGGATCCGCTCGCGCGTCGCGAAGCGATGGCCGCGCGGCACCAGCAGCACGAGTTCGTCGCGCCGATACACGCGGCGCTCGATGCCGGGCGCCGGCACGTTGTCCGCGAACACGCCGAGATCGGCCTGACCGGCCGCGAGCGCATCGACGATTTCGTGGCTGAGCCGCTCCGCGAGGCTGATCCGGATGCCGGGGTTGTCGGTCAGAAACGCGGCGAGATCGGCGGGCAGGAACTGGACGATCGCCGACGTGTTCGTCCACACATGGATGTGTCCGCGCACGCCGGCGGCGTAGTCGCTCATCTCGTGCGCCATCCGGTTCACCTGTTCGAGAATCTTCGCCGCATGATCGAGCAGAGCACGGCCCGCAGGCGTCAGCTCGACGCCGCGCGCATGCCGGACGAACAGCGCGCTGCCCGTCACGCTCTCGAGTTCCGCGATGCGTTTGCTGACGGCCGACAGCGTGAGCTGCCCGTGCTCGGCGGCCTTGGTGAGACTGCCGTGCTCGGCGACGAGCGCGAATACGCGCAACGACTGCAGATCGAAATGAAGCGGGTTCACCATGGGCGGGTCCTGGAAAGCCTGAGGAGAAAGCCGCGCCCGTGCCGCTGCGGTATGCGCGGGCACGCATCGGCCTGACGCCGATCATACGCGCACGCATGCGTCGGCGGGCCGCGGGCGGCGGCGGGATCGGCAGGTTGACAGTCGGCGCGGCCGTGGGCGGACAGGCGCGCCGCACGTGCGAGACGGCGCTGCCGCGCCGGTTGGCTCGGCAAGATCGGTTGGTTCAGATAGGCTCGGCGATCTCGATCAGGTTCAGATCGGGATCGCGCACGTAGACGGAACGGATCCGCTGCGTCGCACCCGTGCGCTCGACGGGCCCTTCGACGATCGGCCAGCCGACGCGTGCGAGGTGCGCGATCACGTCGTCGAGCGGCACGGCTGCGATCAGACACAGATCGAGCGCGCCCGGCACCGGCAGGTGCGCCTTCGGCTCGAACTCCGCGCCACGCACGTGGAGGTTGATCTTCTGGTTGCCGAAGCGGAACGCGATGCGGCCCGCGCCGAACGTTTCGAGCCGCATCTGCAGCACGTCGACATAGAACTGCCGCGTGCGCTCGGGATCGACGCAGGTCAGCACGAGATGGTCGATGCGATCGATCAGCGTCATGTGCGTGCTCCATCGAGGACAACGCGCGGCGCTGCGATCGCTTCGGCCGGCGGACGATGCAGGTCCGAGCGGCGCCCGGCTTTCAGCAACTGGCTCGGCACGTCGTGACCGATCAGCGCGGGCAATCGTGCGGCCGCGGCGAGCACGGCCGCGAGATCGACGCCGGTGTCGTAGCCGTCGAGCTCGAGCATGTGCACGAGCTCCTCGGTGCATGCGTTGCCGGTCGCACCCGGTGCGTACGGGCAGCCGCCGAGGCCGCCGAGCGACGCGTCGAAGCGGTCGATGCCGGCGTCGAGCGCCGCGAGCGTGTTCGCGAGCGCCATTCCGCGCGTATTGTGAAAGTGCAGCGTCAGTGGCAGCGCACCGAAGCGCGCGCGTGCGCGTTCGCAGAGGTCGCGCACCTGCGACGGAAACGCCATGCCGGTCGTGTCGCAGAGCGTGAAGCCGTGCACGCCGAGATCGGCGAACCGCTGCATCCATGCGAGCACCGTTTCGGCGGGCACGTCGCCTTCCATCGGGCACCCCATCGCGGTGGACAGCGACACGTTGATCGCGATGCCCGTGCCGCGCACCGCCTCGATCACCTCGCGCAGCTGCGCGAACGACTGCTCGCGCGTCATCCGCAGGTTCGCGCGGTTGTGGCTGTCGCTCGCGGACATCACGAGGTTCACCTCGTCGACGCCGCACGACAGCGCGCGCTCCGCGCCGCGCACGTTCGGCACGAGCGCGGTGTAGACGACGCCCGGCGCACGCGCGATGCCGTGCATCACGGCCTCCGCGTCGCGCAGCGCGGGGATCGCCTTCGGCGACGTGAACGACGTGACTTCGATCTTCGCGTAGCCGCACGCACTCAGCGCGTCGATCAGCGCGATCTTGGCGTCGGTGTCGACGAATGCCGCTTCGTTCTGGAGACCGTCGCGCGGCGCGACTTCGTGCAGATGGAGCCGTTTGTACCGTTGGTGTCGAGCGTCCATGTTGAGCCTCCGTCAGATCACGCCGCGAGCGCGCCAGTCGTCGCGCGTCGTCGCATCGATGCCGAGCGATTCGAGCACCGTGTCGGTATCCGCGCCGAGTGCGGGCGCGGGCCGTGCGATGCGTCCCGGCGTCGCGGCGAGCTTCGGCACGATGCCCGGCACGAGCACCGGCGTGCCGTCCGGCAGCGCATCTTCGACGATCATGTCGCGCGCACGGTAGTGCGGATCGGACGCGATGTCCGCGACGTCGTAGATGCGGCCCGACGGAATGCGCGCTTCATGGAGCGCGGCGAGCACGTCGTCGAGATCGTGCTGCGCGGTCCAGGCGCCGATCGCCGCATCGAGGCGCTCGACCTGCGCGACGCGGCCGTCGTTGTGCGCGAGCGCCGGATCCTGGCCGAGGTCGGCCCGGCCGATCAGGTCCATCAGCCGCCGGAAAATGCTGTCGCCGTTGCCGGCGATCAATGCGTACTTGCCGTCGCGGCAGCGATACGCGTTGGTCGGCGCGATGCCGGGCAGGCTGCTGCCGGACGGCTGACGTACCGTGCCGAACACAGCGTATTCGGGCAGCAGGCTTTCCATCATGTTGAAGACCGACTCGTACAGCGCGACGTCGACGACCTGCCCGGTGCCGCCCGGACGATCGCGATGCCTCAGCGCGAGCAGCACGCCGATCACGCCGTGCAGCGCGGACAGCGAATCGCCGAGCGAGATGCCGACGCGCACCGGCGTCCGGCCCGGCTCGCCGGTCAGATGCCGCAGCCCGCCCATCGCTTCGGCGATCGCACCGAAGCCCGGCCGGTCGCGGTATGGGCCGCTCTGGCCGTAGCCCGACACGCGCAGCATTACGAGCCGCGGGTTGATCGCCGACAGCGTGTCCCAGCCGAGCCCCCACCCTTCGAGCGTGCCGGGGCGGAAATTCTCGATCAGCACGTCGGCTTCGGCGACGAGGCGGCGCACGACGTCCTGTCCTTCGGGTGTGCGCAGATCGAGCGTCACCGACGACTTGTTGCGCGACTGCACGGCCCACCATACCGACGTGCCGTCGTGCAGCAGCCGCCATTTGCGCAGCGGGTCGCCGACGCCGGGCGGCTCGATCTTGATCACGTCCGCGCCGAATTCGGCGAGCATCCGGCCGGCAAACGGCCCGGCGATCAGTTGCCCGAGTTCGAGGACGCGGATGCCGTCGAGCGGTGTTGTCATGACTGTCTCCGATCAGATGATGAGGTCCATGGCGGCGATCATGACCGCGTTTGCGCGGCGCGAAAATCGATCGATGCTCAAGCGCCCTTTCCGTTTCGGAAAGGCGTGCGCGGACGATCGACGGTGCGTTGGTAGTGGAGAGGCGCGTACTTTCCCGGGCGGAAAGCGCAGAAGCGACGATGACGGGGGAATGGACCGGCGCCGCGCGGATGCGGGGCGGTGGTGTATGACGAGGGGAATGGCGGAGAGAGGACGGCGGCTCAGGTAGCCGCGATCAGGCCGGCTGGAGCGCGGTTGGCGATCCGGTCGGCAAGCCGGTTGGCAAGCCCGTTAGGCGAGCCGATTTACAGCAGCGCCGCCGGTCGCGCGAGCATCGTCACGCGACGGCGGAAGTCGGCAAAACGCGGGTTCAGTTGCGACGCCGCTCAGTAAGCGGACATCTCGACGCAAGGATCGACCTTCGACGGCGAGCAGATCGTCGAGTACTTCGCGCTTTCGCGCATCAGCGCTTCGCCTTGCTGCAGCGCGATCTTGATTTCCGGATGGCGTTCGTACGCGAGAAATGCCGAGCACACGACCGCGGACATCACGACGAGCGAGAACATGAATTTTTCGAGGGTTTGGAAACGTTCAGGCATGGTTCGACCTTTCAGCAAGGCCGACATTGTAACGCAAGATAAGGGTTTTCCCTATATCGAATTCGTCATACCGAAGATGCGCGGGAGGCGGCCGGGCGCGATGTTCGCGCCCTTTTTCGCCGTTAAGCCGCCGTCAAGCGCCTGTCGAAAGCGATGATGGGACCAGTGCGGCAATCGGGCTGCGTCGGCCTCGCGTCTTGACGCAAAGCCGGAAGATGAGGAAAGCCGCCCTTTCCCTGCTCGTCGCTGCCGCTGCGATCGCGGCACCGCTCGCGTTCGTTCGGGTCGTTCGCGCAGCCGGCCAACGGGCCCGTGACGCGTGCCGAAGTGGTTGCGCAGCTGAGTCGACTCGAACTCGCCGGCTACAAGCCGTTCAAGAGCGCGTGTCCGGACGACATTCAGGCCGGCGAGGTGCGCGTCGCTGAGGCCACGGCCGTTGGCGCGGGAGCCAGACGTGTCGAGCGCTATCGCGCCGTCGCAGCCTGCGTCTGCACGTCGATGCCGCCGGGCGAATCGCGTCGAATCATGTCCAGCGGATTCGCATTGGCGCACGCCGCGCCATGCCGCTGTCGCTGCCGCTCCCGCTGTCGCCGCCAGCGTGATACGCCGAACGCTCTATCACCGCGCGGCGGCCGACGTGCCGCTCGCCCCGTTGCCGGGCCACGCGCGGCCGATCTTGTCGATCAGCGATTTGGCGGCGCCGGTCGCGATCGCGGCGTCGACGCCCGAGGTCTGCCACGTGCCGTCGGCGGCCTGCACAAACGTCAGGTTCGCGCGCGACGGCGCGTAATCGGCATTGCGCCACGTGACGACGACGTCGCACGTATAGGTCCGTTCGCCGGCCTTCCTGCAGTCGCCGTCGGGCCGCGCCGACACGACGTCGGCCGACACCGGCAGCGGCTGGCCGAATAGCGCGTTCAGGCCGCCGTGGTTCTCGGCTTCGAGCGCGCGGCGCACCGCGGCATCGACGTCCGACGATCCGGGGCCGTCGTGGATCAGGTTGCAGGCGGCCAGCAGCGTCGAGGCGCAGCCGAGGATCAGCAGCGAGTGAAACTTCATGGAGTATTCGTCGATCGGTCGATAGCGGGCGGCCTGCGACGCCGCGCATGCGCGCGCCGCGGGGCCGGTACGCCGCGTAGTCTGCAACGTCCGCGCGACGCGCGCGGTATCCATTTGTAACCGATCGTGCGGGCGGCACGCGCTCGCGACGCTACTGACGCTCCTGCTTCACGCGGCTCACGAGCTGCGTCGGGCTCACGAACTGCAGCGCGATCACGACCCACACGAGCGTGATCGCCATGTAAATCATCGCCATCGCGTCGATCGACTGCGGCGCGCGCACGCCCGTCGAAAACACCGCGTAGTACAGCGCGACGACGAGCGTCTGCGTGCTCGGCCCGGCGGTGAAGAAGGTCAGTTCGAACATCCCGATCGTGCGCACGAGCACGAGCAGCCCGGCCGCGAGCATGCCCGGCACGAGCAGCGGCAGCAGCACGTAGCGGAAATAGCGCCACGTATTCGCGCCGAAGATCCGCGCGGCGGCTTCGAGGTTCGGGTCGATCTGCTCGATGAACGGCGTCATCACGAGAATCACGAACGGCAGCGCCGGCACGAGGTTCGCGAGAATCACGCCGGATAGCGTGCCGGCGAGCCCGATCTTGTACATCGCGGTCGCCATCGGAATCCCGTACGTGACGGGCGGCACCATCAGCGGCAGCAGGAACACGAGCAGCGCGAAACGCTTGCCGCGGAACTGCACGCGCGCGAGCGCATAGGCGGCCGGCACGCCGAGCGCGATCGACAGCAGCACGACCGCGCCGACGACCTCGACCGTCACCCACAACACGCTCGCGAGCTGGAAGTCCTCCCACGCCTTCGCGTACCAGTGCAGCGTGAAGCCCTGCGGCAGCGGCGTGCCGAACCAGCGCGTCGCGACCGAATTCACGGCGACGGTCGCGATCAGCAGCAGCACGTTCAGCAGAAAGAACGCCATCACGGCCCAGACGAGCGCATGCCATGCGCGGCCCGTCAGGCCGCCGCGCAACGCACGCGGCTTCGGCGTATCGGCCGGTCGCGCGTCCTGCGGCTCCTGCTTCGGCGGCCAGGCCGGTGCCGCATGATTGTCGGTCGCCATCAGCCCTTGCCTCCCGTCACCGGACCCGAGTAGAAGAAACGGCGCGCGCCGAGCATCGACGCGACCACCAGCAGCTGCACGAAGCCCATCACGATCGCGATCGCCGACGCGAGCGAGTAGTCGTAGTTTTCGAACGCGGCTTCGGCCGCCGCGATCGAGATCACGCGCGTCGGGCCGGCCGGCGCACCGAGCAGCACGGCCGACGGAAACACCGAGAACGCCTGCACGAACGACAGGCACGCGGCCATCGTGAGCCCCGGCACGAGCAGCGGCAGATAGATCTGGCGGAACTGCTGCCACGGATTCGCGCCGAGCGTCGCGGCCGCGCGCGCGAGCGTCGGGTCGATGCCGCTGATATACGAGAGCATCAGCAGGAACGCGAACGGAAAGCCCGACACGATCAGCGACAGCAGCACGCCCCAGTAGTTGTGCGTGAGGCGCACTTCGTCCGCGTACAGATGCAGCCCGTGCAGCGCCTGCGGAAACCAGCCGTTCGGCCCGAAGTACGTGAGCATCCCGTCCGCGACGAGCACGGTGCCGAGCGTGACCGGGATCACGAGCAGCGTCGTCACGAACTTCTGGTACGGCGAATTGCGGCGCAGCGCGAACGCGACGGGCACCGACACGCCGACGTTGATCAGCGTCGCCGGCACCGCGAGCTTCAGCGTGACGAGCACGGTCGGCCACAGCGCGGTATCGGTGAAGAACTGCACGTAGTTCGCGAGCATTCCGCCGCCGTTCATCGGCTCGAACGACAGCACGAGGCCGTAGGCGAACGGGTAGATGAACAGCGCGGCGATGAACGCGAGCGCGGGCGTGACGAGCCACGCCTTCGCGTCGCGAGGCGCGCTGCCGGATGCGAGCGTGCTCATGCGGCCTCCCGGCCGGCGGCCCGTGCCGCGCGCGGCATGCGGACGAGCGGGCAGCACGCGGTCATGGCGCGTCTCCCGGATAGACGAGCGTGCGCGATGGCGCGACGCGCAGCGTCAACCGTTCGCCGGACGCGAACTCGCCCGCCACGCGCGCCCAGATCGCGCCGAACGGCGCGAGCGCGCGAATCAGCGAATCGCGGCCGCCGTATTCGACCGTCTCGACCGTTGCCTCGAACGTGTTGTCGGCGGCGGCATCCGCGCGCTCGATATCGTCGGGCCGCAGCGCGACCGCGACCGCCTTGCCGTCGAAGCCCGCCATCGGCACGCCCGCGAGACGCACGCCGGCGGCCGCGACCGTCACGTAGTCGCCGGCCATCCCTTCGAGCGTGAACGGCAGCACGTTGCGATAGCCCATGAAGCGCGCGACGTGCAGGTTGTGCGGGCGCGTATAGACCTCCTTCGGCGACGCGACCTGCTGCACGACGCCCTCCTTCATCACGACGATCCGGTCTGCCATCGACAGCGCCTCGTCCTGGTCGTGCGTCACGTAGATCGTCGCGCGCTCGAGCTGCGTGTGGATGCGGCGGATCTCCGCGCGCATCTCGATGCGCAGCTTCGTATCGAGGTTCGACAGCGGCTCGTCCATCAGCACGAGCGGCGGCTCGATCACGATCGCGCGCGCGATCGCGACGCGCTGCTGCTGGCCGCCCGACAGCTGGCCCGGCAGCTTGCCTTCGTGGCCGACGAGCTGCACGAGTTCGAGCGCCTGCTGCGCGCGACTGCGCGCTTCGTGCTTCGGCACGCCGCGCATCTTCAGCCCGAAGCCGACATTGTCGAGCACGGTCATGTGCGGAAACAGCGCGTAGTTCTGGAACACCATCCCGAACCCGCGACGCTCGGGCGGCAGCACGTCGATGCGCGTGTCGTCGAGCCAGATGCCGCCGCGCGTGAGCGGCTGCAGCCCGGCAATGCAGTTCAGCGCGGTCGACTTGCCGCAGCCCGACGGGCCGAGCAGCGCAATGAACTCGCCGCGCCGGATGTCGAGGTCGAGCCCGTTCAGCGCGGCCACCTGCGCGCCTTCCGCGTTGGTGAAGCTGCGACAGACGCCATCGAGCCGCAACCGTTCGAAACTGTGCTTCATGCCCCACACTCCGATGACGCGGGCGCACCGGCGCCCGCGGGTTCGACCGTCACTTCGACTTCTGCGAGCCGATCTCGCGGTCCCACTTCTGGAACGCGGCGACCATCGCCTGCGCACTGAGCGGCTGCACGTGCGGACGCTCGGCGAGCAGCTTCGCGTATTCGGGGCGGCCGAACTTGCGGATCACGTCCTGACTGTGCGCGGGCGCCATCTCGAGCGTCACGCCCTTCACGGCCGGGCCCGGATAGAAGTAGCCGTCGTCGTAGGTCATCGCCTGTTGAGCCGGTTCGAGCAGGAAGGTCATCAGCTTGAACAGCACGTCGAGCTTGTCCTTCGGCACGCCCTTCGGAATCACCATGTAGTGCGCGTCGTTCACCCACGTCATGTTGTCGAACGCCTGGATCCGGAAGTCGGCCGGCACGATGCCGAGCGCGCGCGGGTTGATGTCCCAGCCGGTGACGGTCACCGTCATGTCGCGCGTACCTTCGCCGAGCTCCTTCATCACGGCCGACGTGCCGCCCGGGTAGTACGGAATGCAGTCGTTGAGCTGCTTGAGGAAGGCCCAGGTCTTGTCCCAGCCGTTGATCGGGTCCTGCGGATTCTTGTCGCCGAGCACGTACGGCAGCCCCATCAGGAACGTGCGGCCCGGCCCCGAGTTCGCGGGCCGCGCGTAGATCAGCTTGTTCGGATGCGCCTTGCACCAGGCGAGCAGCTGCTCGGGCGTCTTCGGCGGCTCGCCGACCTTCGCCGGGTTGTATTCGAGCAGCGGGCCGGCCGGCATGTAGGTGACCTCGAGCCCGAAACCCTGCGCGAGATCCTGCATCTTGCGCGGGCCCGGCGCATATTTGTCGAGCACGCCGGGAAGCGCGGCCGCATGGTCGGGCAGCAGCTTGAGCCAGAGGTTCTGCTCGATGCCGGCCGCGAGCGCGTCGGTGCCGGTCAGCACGAGGTCGATGTCCGCCCGCCCGGCCGCCTGCATCGCCTTGATCTTGCCCGGCAGCTGCGGCGCCGGCGCGTTCGTGAACGTGACGTTCGAGACGAGATTCGGATTCTTTTCCCTGAACGCCTCGATGGCCTTCTGCGTGAGCTGCAGGTTGCCCGCGACGTCGACGACATTCAGCGACACGGGCGCGGCGACGGCCGCCGCAGCCGACAACGTGAAACCCAGCGCGACGGCGATCCGGCGAACGATCCTGGTTGTGTTCATGTCTCCTCTCTGCGGTCAGTGGATGGGACCTTTCTTTCGCGAAATCATGACGGCGTTATACGATGTCGGTCAACAAAAAACCGTGACAACGGGGACGGGAATTTCCCTAACAAAAAGCTTTAATGAAACGGCGTCCGGCCGAGGAATCGGCTCGGTGCGTTTCGCGTGTTAAGACGTCATATAACGTCGCGCCGCGTTCGTCTGACGGTTCGCGGTGCCGCGCCGGACCGCGCATGCGCCGCGCGGTGTCCTGCACCCGTTTCCCGAATCGGCTACAGTGGGCGTTTTCGGCGCGCCCGCTCGCGCCGCCGCCACGATCGCACCGCCCTCGCGGCGCACGCTGCGGCGGCGCCCGGGCGCGGATCCTTCAACTCGACGAACGTATCCCCATGTCCGATCTGTCCGCCTTTCCGATCACGCAGAAGTGGCCGGCCCAGCATCCCGACCGTCTCCAGCTCTACTCGCTGCCGACGCCGAACGGCGTCAAGGTGTCGATCATGCTCGAGGAAACGGGACTGCCGTACGAGCCGCATCTCGTGCGCTTCGACACCAACGACCAGTTCTCGCCGGCGTTCCTGTCGCTGAACCCGAACAACAAGATTCCCGCGATCCTCGACCCGAACGGTCCGGAGGGCAAGCCGCTGCCGCTGTTCGAATCGGGCGCGATCCTGATCTATCTCGCCGACAAGACCGGCCAGCTGATTCCGAAGGATCCGGCCGGCCGCTACGAGACGATCCAGTGGGTGATGTTCCAGATGGGCGGGATCGGGCCGATGTTCGGCCAGCTCGGCTTCTTCCACAAGTTCGCAGGCCGCGAGTACGAGGACAAGCGTCCGCGCGACCGCTACGTCGCCGAGTCGAAGCGCCTGCTCGGCGTGCTCGATGCGCATCTGTCGAACCGGCAGTGGATGATGGGCGATACCTATACGATCGCCGACATCGCGATCTTCCCGTGGGTGCGCAACCTCGTCGGCTTCTACGAAGCGGGCGATCTGGTCGGCTTCGGCGAGTTCCGCCACGTCGCGCGCGCGCTCGAGGCGTTCGTCGCGCGGCCGGCCGTCGTGCGCGGGCTGAACATCCCGGCGCGCGACTGAGTCGCGCCCGCACCCGGTGCGGGCCGCCTGCTTCGATCGACGCCCGCTGCATCGCGCAGCGGGCGTCTCTTTTTGTGTCGACGCTTGCGCGACGCGCGCGTCGCTAGTCGCCATCGTTGCCATCGTTGCCGTCGACCGTGCGCTCCAGCCCGGCCAGCAGCTGGTCGAGCAGCCGCGCGAGCTGCGCCTGCTCTGCGGCCGACAACGCGGCCAGCATCGCGCGCTGGTCGTCGACGTGCGCGACCACCGCTTCGTCGATCAGCGCACGAGCGCGCGACCAGCGTGCCACGCCCGTCGGCCATCGTCACGGTCGACCATGCGGCGACGCCGGCCGATGCGGCATCGCTGACGGGCTTCGTGCAGGGCGTCGGCTATCTAATCGCGGGACTGTTTCCGTTCGCGGCGGGCATCGTGCGCGAGCATCTCGCGGATTTGACGCCTGCGTGGGTCGCGACGGCTTGTCTGTGCGTCGTGCTGTTCGTGCTCGCGGCCGGCTTCGCGCCGGGCATGACGCGGCGCGTCGTGCGGGCGTAAGCGCTGCGATCAGGCGCCGGCCCGCGCCTGATTACCCCGCACTGGCATACAACGTCGAATCCGCAAACCCCTGCGCGTCGAGCACGCGTCCGACCAGGATCAGCGCGGTGCGTTCGATCGACGTGTGCCGCACCTTGGCGACGATATCGGCGAGCGTGCCGACGACGCGTTCCTCATCGGGCCAGCTCGCGCGATACACGACCGCGACCGGGCAGTCGGGCCCGTAATGCGGCAGCACCTCGTCGACGATTTTTGCGAGATGACGCACGCCGAGATGGATCGCGAGCGTCGCGCGATGCGCGGCGAGCGAGCCGAGCGTCTCGCCTTCGGGCATCGTCGTCTTGCCGGCGAAGCGCGTGAGGATCACCGTCTGCGCGACGCCCGGCAGCGTCAGCTCGACGCCGAGCGTCGCGGCGCATGCGGCCGTGGCCGTCACGCCCGGCACGATCTCGTACGGAATCCCGAGCGCCTTCAGCCGGCGGATCTGCTCGCCGATCGCGCCGTAGAGCGACGGATCGCCCGAATGCACGCGCGCGACGTCCTGCCCTTTCGCATGTGCGTCGGCGAGCAGCGCGACAATCGCGTCGAGATCGAGCTCGGCGGTATTGACGACCTGCTCCGCGCGATGGCCGTCGAGCACGGCCGCCGGCACCAGCGAGCCTGCATACAGAATCACCGGGCACGTGCGTACGAGGCGCTGGCCCTTCACCGTGATCAGCTCCGGGTCGCCGGGACCCGCGCCGATGAAATACACCGTCATCGAAAAAACTCCGTCAGTGGATGGGGCGATGCGCCGCGTCTCACGCGCGCGCGGCGGGATCGAGTGCAGCGAGCAGCGCGGCGGCCGACTCGAACGTGCGATCGGCATCGGGCAGTGTCGGTCGGCGCAGCATCACGACCGGCAGCCTGCGCTCGCGCGCGACCTCGAGCTTCGCTTCGGTCGCGCTGCCGCCGCTGTTCTTGCTGACGACGACATCGATCCCCGCGAGCGCGAACAGCGCGCGTTCGCCGTCGAGCGTGAACGGCCCGCGCGCGGCGACGACCTGTGCGCGCGCGTTGCCCGGATGCGGATCGAGGCAGCGCACGAGCCAGAACTGGTGCGGCGGGATCGCGTCGAGATGCGCGAGCGGTTCGCGACCGAGCGTGAACAGCGGCCGGCGGAACGGCGCGATCGCGGCCTCGATGCCGGCCCAGTCGTCGACCATGCGCCAGTCGTCGCCGGGTTGCGGCGTCCACGGTGCGCGGCGCAGTGCCCACAGCGGCACGCCGGCGTCGCGCGCGGCGGCGGCCGCGTTCGCGCTGATCCGCGCGGCATACGGATGCGTCGCATCGATCACGAGACCGATCCGCTCGGCGCGCAGATAGGCGGCGAGCGCCGCCGCACCGCCGAAGCCGCCGACGCGTACGGCACAGCGCAGATCGTCCGGCACCTTGCCGAGCCCCGCGAGGCTGTACACGTGCTGCGGGCCGAGCGCGCGCGCGATCGTCAGCGCGTCGCCGGTGCCGCCGAGCAGCAGGATGCGCGCGCTCATCGTGCGCTCCCGACGAAACGGCCCTGCCGGTCGATCGCGAACATCTCGACGGCGACCGACGCGGGCACGATGTCGCGCGCGACGCGCAGCGCATGCGCGCAGACGACATCGCCGAGCGGCACGCCGTCCGCGCCCGCGAGCGCCAGCGCTTCGACGCTCGTATTGGCCGCGCGGATCGCGGCCTGCAACGCGTCGCTCGCGCCTGCATCGCGCGCCCACTGCGCGAGCAGCGGCAAGTCGATGCTCGAATGGCGGCTATGCAGATCGAGATGGCCGGCCGCGAGCTTGCTCAGCTTGCCGAAGCCCCCGCACATCGAGAGCCGCGCGACGGGCGCGCGCCGCAGATGCTTGAGCACCGCTCCGGCGAAATCGCCCATCTCGATCAGCGCGATGTCGGGCAGCCCGTAGTGCGCGCGCATGGCGTCCTCGCTCGCGTTGCCGGTGCACGCGGCGATATGCGCGACGCCGTTGGCGCGCGCGACGTCGATACCCTGATGGATCGACGCGATGTACGCGGAACACGAGAACGGCCGCACGATGCCGGTCGTGCCGAGAATCGACAACCCGCCGACGATGCCGAGACGCGGATTCATCGTCTTCAGCGCGAGCGCCTCGCCGCCTTCGACGCCGATCGTCACGTCGAAGCCGCCCGTGTAGCCATGTTCGGCCGCGAGCGCGTCGAGATGCGTCGTCATCATCCGGCGCGGCACCGGATTGATCGCCGGTTCGCCGATCGGCAGCGCGAGGCCCGCGCGCGTGACCGTGCCGACGCCCGGCCCCGCATGAAAACGCACGCCGCGTGCGCCGCCGAGCGCGACGCGCGCGAAGATCAGCGCGCCGTGCGTGACGTCGGGATCGTCGCCGGCGTCCTTGATCGTGGCGGCTTCCGCGCCGTCGGCCGTCGCGCGGCAGAATTCGAGGCGCATCACCACGCGCTGCCCTTTCGGCAAGACGATTTCGACCGCGTCGTCCGCGCGGCCCGCAAGCAGCAGGCGCGCCGCCGCGAGCGACGTCGCGGTCGCGCAACTGCCGGTCGTATAGCCGAAGCGCAGCGGCGCGGACCGTTCGGGCGTCTCGTCGCGCATCAGCGGCACTCCGCGGCGCACGGCGCGGCGGCCGTGTCGGGCTTGCGCACGTCGTACAGCGTGACGGGCAGCGCCTGCCGCCAGGTGTCGAAGCGGCCGAGCGGTTCCGCATGCGCGATCGACACGCGCGTGAGCGTGCCGCCGTGCGCGTCGCGCCATCCGGCGAGCGCGACGTCGCCCTGCAGCGTGACCGCGTTCGCGACGAGCCGGCCGCCCGGCTTCAGCGCGGCCCAGCATGCGTCCAGCACGCCGGGCGTCGTCGCGCCGCCGCCGATGAAGATCGCGTCGGGCGCGGCCAGTCCGGCCAGCGCGTCGGGCGCGCGGCCGGCGACGAGCTGCAGGCCCGGCACGCCGAGCGCGTCCCGGTTGTGTTCGATGAAGCGCTGCCGCTCCGCATGCGACTCGATCGCGATCGCCTGACACGACGGATGCGCGCGCATCCATTCGATGCCGATCGAGCCGCTGCCCGCACCGACGTCCCACAGCAGTTCGCCGGGCGCCGGCGCGAGGCGCGCGAGCGTCAGCGCGCGCATGTCGCGCTTCGTCAGCTGGCCGTCGTGGCGATACGCGTCGTCGGGCAGCCCGGGCGTCAGTGCGCGGCGCGGTGCGTCGGGGCCGGCTTCGCAGTCGAGCGCGACGAGATTGAGTGCGGCCGTCTCTTCGACGTTCCAGTCTTGCGCGAGACCGTCGATGCGCCGCTCGAGCGGCCCGCCGAGGTGTTCGAACACGCTGATGCGCGTCGGGCCGAAGCCGCGTGCGACGAGCTCGGCCGCGACGGCGGCCGGTGTGCGGCCGTCCGCGCTCAGCACGAACAGGCGTCGACCCGGCAGCAGATGGCGCGCGAGCGTCGCGAGCGGACGGCCGACCAGCGACACGGCGCCGACGTCCTGCAGCGGCCAGCCGAGTCGCGCGGCCGCGAGCGACAGCGACGACGGCGCCGGCAGCACGCGCCATTCGTCGGCGCTGAGCCGGCGCGCCAGCGTCGCACCGACGCCGAACAGCATCGGGTCGCCGCTCGCGAGCACGCAGACCGGCGAGCCGCGCCGCGCGAGCACGCCCGACAGGTCGAACGGCGACGGCCACGCTTCGCGTGCGGCCGGCAGTCGCGAGGGCAGCATGTCGAGATGCCGCTTCGCGCCGACGACGAGCGTCGCGTCGAGCAGCGCGCGGCGTGCGGCGCGGCCGAGCCCCGCGAAGCCGTCGTCGCCGATGCCCACCACCGTCAGCCATGCCGTCATGCACCCTTCCCCATCGTTCGTCCTGTTGCCGCCGCGTACCGGTCTGCATCGCCAAAAACGGGATAGTACCGTGTTCGACTCCGCGTTTCATCGGCAGGCCGGACGGCGCTTCGCGCATGCCGGCGATTCGGCGCGCGGCCTATTCGGCCGATGAAAATTGAGCCGATGAAATATCCGCGACGAGCGCACGGCGTTCGCCGTCCGGCGACGGAAGAACGGCTTCGGCACGGCGGCGCTGCCGTCCACGTGCCGCCGCACGGTTTTCGGGTCGTGGCCCGCCCGCGAAATCGGGTATCCTACGCGCGTTCGTTCGCCGGTGCCCTTCGGGGCCGAAGAGGGAACACAGGGCGCATCGCGCCGCTGTGGCTGCCCCCGCAACTGTAGACAGCGAGCCGATCTCCCCCTCATGCCACTGGTTTCACCGGGAAGGCCGGGAGCAGGCGCCGACCTGTCAGCCAGGAGACCTGCCGGCCTGAAAGTGCGTGCGTGCCAGCCGGCGTCGGGCGGGGTGTACCGATGCGTTGGCCGCGGCGCGACACTGTCCCGGTGCCCCGTTGAGTCCCGCCTTCTCCGTTCCGTTTACCGCGTCGCCTGTCGCGCGCCCGTCGGCGTGTCCGGGGCTCGTGCGCATCGTGGCGGCCGCCGACGGCGGACTGTGCCGGATCAAGCTGCCGGGCGGCCGGCTCGACGCGAGCCAGGCACGCGCGATCGCCGCCGCCGCGCGCAGGTACGGTTCCGGCGCGATCGACGCGACCAATCGCGCGAACCTTCAGTTACGCGGGATCCGCGACGGCGCGGCCGACGCGCTCGTGCGCGCCTTGCTCGATGCGCGGCTCGGCCCGCACGCGGCCGAGCCGCGCGGGCTCGACGAGGCAGCCGCGCTGGCCGCGAGCGACGATGCACGCAACCTGATGCTGAGCCCGCTCGCCGGTCACGATCGCGCGGCGCTCGTCGACAGCCGCGCGTTCGCCGCGCCGCTGCTCGATCTGCTCGCGACTGACCCGCGCCGCGGCGAGCTGTCGCCGAAATTCTCGATCCAGTTCGATGGCGGCGAATCGGTCGCCGCGCTCGATCATCCGCACGACATCTGGCTCGCCGCGTGGCGCCGCGACGACGGCGCGACGCGCATCGCGGCCGGCCTCGCCGGCTGTCCGCCGACTTCGCGCGACGACGCCCCCGCGGCAGTCGACGTGGCGCCCGAGCATACGGTCGCACTCGTTCGCGCGCTGCTGCATGCGTTTCTCGATCTTGCACCGGCCGACGTCACGCGGATGCGTACGCTGCTCGCCGCGTGCGGCGAACCTGCGCTGCTGACGCGCGCGCAGCACGACCTGCCCTTCGCGCTGACTGCCGATCCCGCGCTGGCCCGCTGGCGGCGTGCGCCGTCCGATCCCGCGTGGCGCTTCGGTGCGCGCGCGTCGGTCGACGCGTCGCGCTGCAGCGTCGGCGCGCAGTTCGCGCTCGGACGGCTCGACGCCGCGCAACTGGACCGGCTCGCGGCACTGGCCGATGCATACGGCGACGGCACGCTGACGATGACGCCGTGGCAAGGCGTGTTCGTGCACGGCGTCGCGCACGCGCAGGCGCCGGCGGTGCTCGAGGCGCTGGCGGCGCTCGGTCTCGTCTGCGCGCCGTCCGATCCGCGCGCGACGCTCGTCGCGTGCGCGGGCAGCACGGGCTGCGCGAAAGCGCGCGCCGACACGAAACGCGACGCGCTCGCACTCGCCGCGCATGTCGGCCGGCCGGTCGACGTGCATCTGAGCGGCTGCGAGCGGCATTGCGCACTGCCGCGCACGGCTGCGCATACGCTCGTCGCGGTCGCGCCGGCGCGCTACGACCTGTATCGGCGCGATGTCGCGGCGGCCTCGCCGGGCATCGCGCTCGCCCACCATCTGACGATCGACCGCGCCGCGGCGCTGATTGCGCGCACGCGGCACGGCCACGACTCCAGCCAGGACACCACCGATGATTGACTATCTACGCGACGGGCAAGACATCTACCGCCAGTCGTTCGCGACGATTCGCGCCGAAGCCGACTTGTCACGGATTCCGCCCGACCTCGAGAAGCTCGCGGTACGCGTGATCCACGCGTGCGGGATGGTCGACGTCGTCTACGATCTGCGGTTTTCCGAGGGCGCCGGCGCAGCCGGCCGTGCGGCGCTCGCGGCCGGCGCGCCGATCCTCTGCGATGCGCGGATGGTCGCCGAAGGGATCACGCGCGCGCGGCTGCCCGCCGGCAATCGCGTGCTCTGCACGCTGAACGCGCCGGAAGTGCCCGACCTCGCGCGGCAGCTCGGCAACACGCGCTCGGCGGCCGCGCTCGAACTGTGGCGCCCGCACCTGGCCGGCAGCATCGTCGCGATCGGCAACGCGCCGACCGCACTGTTTCATCTGCTCGACATGATCGACGCCGGCGCGCCGCGCCCCGCGCTGATTCTCGGCTTTCCGGTCGGTTTCATCGGCGCGGCCGAGTCGAAGGCGCTGCTCGCCGACGATAGTCGCGGCGTGCCGTACGTCGCACTGCTCGGCCGGCGCGGCGGCAGCGCGATGGCGGCCGCCGCAGTGAACGCACTCGCGTCGGAGGCCGAATGACGGCCGCGCGCGGACGCCTGTTCGGGATCGGCGTCGGCCCCGGCGACCCCGAGCTGATGACGCTGAAGGCGCTGCGTCTGCTGCAGGCCGCGCCGGTGGTCGCGTATTTCGTCGCGAAAGGCAAGAAAGGCAACGCGTACGGCATCGTCGAAGCGCACCTGCGCGACACGCAGCTGCAGCTGCCGCTCGTCTATCCCGTGACGACGGAGGTGCTGCCGCCGCCGCTCTGCTACGAAACCGTGATCGCCGACTTCTACGACACCGCTGCCCACATCGTCGCATCGCACCTCGACGCGGGCCGCGACGTCGCGGTGATCTGCGAGGGCGATCCGTTCTTCTACGGGTCGTACATGTATCTGCACGATCGCCTCGCGCCGCGCTACGACACCGAGGTCGTGCCGGGCGTGTGCGCGATGCTCGGCGGCACGGCCGTGCTCGGTCAGCCGCTCGTGTATCGCAACCAGAGCCTGTCGGTGCTATCCGGCGTGCTGCCCGAGCACGAGCTGCGCACGCGCCTCGCGCAGGCGGACGCGGCCGTCGTGATGAAGCTCGGCCGCAATTTCGCCAAGGTGCGCCGCGTGCTCGACGAGCTCGGGCTCGCGCAGCGCGCGCGCTATGTGGAGCGCGCGACGATGGCAAGCCAGCGCATCGTGCCGCTCGACGAAGTCGAGCCGATGGCGTCGCCGTATTTCTCGCTGCTCGTCGTTCCGGGGGAAAAATGGCAAGGATGATCACGCCGCCGGCGATCGTGGTGCTCGGCGCCGGTGCGCTCGACACCGCACGACGCATCCAGGCGCGCTATCCGGGCGCGCAGGTGCACGGGCTCGCGTCACGCGTCGACGCGGACGTGCGCTTCGACGAACTCGGCGCGCATCTGCGCGAACTGTATGCACGCGGGCTGCCGATCGTCGCGCTGTGCGCGGCCGGCATCGTGATCCGCTGCATCGCGCCCGCGCTCGCGGACAAAGGCGTCGAGCCGCCCGTGCTCGCGGTGGCCAAGGACGGCTCGGCCGTCGTGCCGCTGCTCGGCGGGCTGACGGGCGTCAACGCGATCGCGCGCGAGATCGCCGCGCAACTCGGGATCGCGCCGGCGATCACGACGAGCGGTGAACTGCGCTTCGGCGCGTGCGTGCTGAATCCGCCCGACGGCTATGTGCTCGCCGATCTCGCGCAGGGCAAGCGCTTCGTGTCGGATTTGCTCGCCGGTGCGTCGACGCGCATCGAGGGCACGGCACCGTGGCTCGACGACGTCGCGCTGCCGCGCGACGCGGCGGCCGCCCATGCGATCCGCGTGACGCCCGACGCGGTGCGCGCCGCGCGCGACGAGCTGGTGATTCATCCGCGCAGCGTCGTGGTCGGCGTCGGCGCGCACACAGGGCACGGCGTGCACGCGAGCCGCGCGGCCGAACCGCTCGCCGTGCGGATCGACGCGCTGCTCGACGCATGCGGGCTCGCGCGGCGTGCGCTCGCGGCGATCGTCGCGCCTGCGTCGGTCATCGGCGATCCGGCGCTCGATGCCGCCGCCGAAGCGCTCGACGTACCACTGCGTTTCGTCGATGCGGACGACGGTGTCGACGCCGGCATCGACGCCGCGGCCCTGCTCGCGCGCGCACTTCGCGTGCCGCACGCCTTGTGCGGCAACGCGGACGGCCTCGCGTGCACGGTCGCGACGCAGCCTGTCGATGCGGCGACGCTCGGCCGCGCACGCGGCCGCCTGACCGTGCTCGGGCTCGGGCCCGGCGGTGCCGCGTGGCTGACGCCCGCGGCGCGCGCGGCGCTCGCCGACGCGACCGACATTCTCGGCTACACGACGTACGTGAACATGGCCGGCCCGTTCCGCGCCGATCAGCGCGTGCACGGCAGCGACAATCGCGAGGAAATGCAGCGCGCGCGCCATGCGTTCGAGCTGGCGGCGGCCGGCCGGCGTGTGGCGGTCGTGTCGTCCGGCGATCCGGGCGTGTTCGCGATGGCCGCCGCCGTGCTCGAAGCGCTCGACGACGCACGCGATCCGCAGTGGGCGGCCGTCGACCTGCGGATCGAGCCGGGCGTATCGGCGTCGCTCGCGACCGCCGCGCAGGCCGGCGCACCGCTCGGCCACGACTTCTGCGCGATTTCGCTGTCGGACAACCTGAAGCCGTGGGATGTGATCGAAACGCGTCTGCGGCATGCGGCCGAAGCCGATCTCGTGATGGCGTTCTACAACCCGATCTCGCGCGCGCGACCTTGGCAGCTCGATCGTGCGCTCGACGTCGTGCGCGCGCACCGCGCGGCCGATACGGTCGTCGTGCTCGGCCGCGACATCGGCCGTCCCGGCGCCACGCTCGCGACGACGACGCTCGGCGCGCTGCGTAGCGATCAGGTCGACATGCGCACGATGGTGATCGTCGGCTCGTCGACGACGCGGCGCTTTACGATCGGCGCCGGACGCGAGTGGGTCTATACGCCGCGCTGGTATCGATGAGCGATGCGCCGCGCACCTGGACGTGCGCGGCGGCGGCATGCTCGGGCGTTACGCGCGCGCGTAATCGGCGAGCAGCCGCGCCTTCGCGTCGACGAGCAGCGCCGCGTGCGCGTCGCGATGCTGGCGAATCCGTTCCGTCGGCCCCACGATCGACAGCCCGTACCAGTCGCCGTCGAGCGGTAGCGCGACCGCGATCGCCGACAGCTCCGGCGCGCTCTCGCCGAAGTTTTCGGCCCAGCCGCGCTTGCGAAAGCGCGCCGTCTGCGCGACGAGCGCCGGCAGATCGGCGACGGTCGCCGCGGTGAAGCGCTCGAACGTCAGCTCTTCGCCGAGCGCCTGCTGCGCATCGCCGGCAAGTTCCGCGAAGATCGCCTTGCCGATCGAGTTCGCATGCAGCGGACGCAACTCGCCGGGCTGGCTCGTATAGCGGATCGCCTGCTCCGATTCGACGACGTCGAGATAGGCGATCGATGCGCGCTGGATCTTGCCGAGCACGGCCGTTTCGCGGCTCGCGTCGCGCAGTGCGACGAGATACGGATGGACGATGTCGACGACGGGATCGGTCGCGTCGATCGCGGCCGCGATCGTCTGCAGACGCCGCGTCGGATAGTAGCCGCCGCGCTTGCGCACTTCGTACAGATAGCCGCGGCTCACGAGCGTGCGTGCCATCGCGAGACAGCTCGACGCCGGCACGTTCAGCAGGCGCGCGAGTTCGGTGAGCGGCAGCGGCCGCCGTTCGGCGGCGAACAGTTCGAACAGGTCGAGCGTGCGGGCAACGAGTTTGACGTCCATGACGAGCGCTTGAAACGGAACGGGAAAACGCGCGCCGGACGGCCGCCGCGCATCAGTACGATTTCGGCAGCCCGAGCACCTTCTCCGCGATGTAGCACAGGATCAGTTGCGGACTCACGGGCGCGAGCCTCGGAATCATACACTCGCGCAGGTAGCGCTCGACGTGGTACTCCTTCGCGTAACCCATCCCGCCATGCGTCGCGACCGCCGTCTGGCATGCGTGGAACGCGGCTTCCGCGCCGAGATATTTCGCGGCGTTGGCCTCCGCGCCGCACGGCTGCCCCGCGTCGTAGCGCGTCGCGGCCTTCATCACCATCAGCCACGCGGCCTCGAGCTGCATCCACGCGAGCGCGAGCGGATGCTGGATCGCCTGGTTCTGCCCGATCGGCCGGCCGAACACGACGCGTTCGTTCGCATACTGCGTCGCGCGGCGCAGCGCCGCCTGTCCGAGGCCGATCGCTTCCGCCGCGATCAGGATGCGCTCGGGATTGAGCCCGTGCAGCAGATAGCGGAAGCCTTCGCCTTCGGTGCCGATCAGGTCGTCGTGCGGCACGCGCAGGTTGTCGATGAACAGCATGTTCGAGTCGACCGCCTTGCGGCCCATCTTGTCGATCTCGCGCACTTCGACGCGCGAACGGTCGAGATCGGTATAGAACAGGCTGAGCCCGTCGGTCGGCTTCGCGACCTGCTCGAGCGGCGTCGTGCGCGCGATGATCAGCATCTTGTTCGCGACCTGCGCGGTCGAGATCCAGATCTTGCGGCCGCTCAGCACGTAATGATCGCCGTCGCGACGCGCGTGCGTGGTCAGATGCGTGGTGTCGAGCCCGGCGTCGGGCTCGGTCACCGCGAAGCAGGCCTTGTCGCGGCCCGCGATCAGCGGCGGCAGGAAGCGCGCCTTCTGCGCGTCACTGCCGAACACCTGCACGGGATTGAGCCCGAAGATGTTCATGTGCACGGCCGACGCGCCCGACAATCCCGCGCCCGACGCGCTGATCGCGCGCATCATCAGCGCTGCTTCCGTCATCCCGAGGCCGGCGCCGCCGTAGGCCGGATCCATCGCGATGCCGAGCCAGCCGGCCTCCGCGAGCGCCGCATGAAAATCGTGCGGGAAGCCGCCGGCGCGATCGCGTTCGAGCCAGTAGTCGTCGCCGAAGCGCGCGCAGATTTTGTCGATCGCGCTCTCGATCGCGCGCTGGTCGTCGGTCAGGTCGAACTGCATGGACTGCTCTCCCGGAAAACGTGAACGGCCGCGCCGCTCATAACGGAAACACGCCCGTCGCGACCGCGGCGAACACCATCAGCACGGTGGCGGCGAACAGGAACGGAATCGTGAATTTCTGATGCTCGGCAAGCTCGACGCCGGTCAGGCCGACGATCAGGAACGTCGCGGGCGTGAGCGGACTGACCGGGAAACCGGTCGTCATCTGGCCGAGCAGCGCGGCCTGCGCCATCTGGATCGGCGGCACGCCGAGCAGCTTGCCGCTTTCGGCGAGCACGGGCAGCACGCCGAAATAGAACGAATCAGGATCGAACAGCAGGCTGAGCGGCATCGACAGCAGTCCGAGCACGAACGGCATGTGCCGCGCATGCTCGACCGGCACGTGCGCGACGACCACCTCCGCCATCGCCTTCAGCATTCCGGTGCCGGTCATGATCCCCGTGAACGCGCCCGCCGCGAGCAGCACGCTGGCCATCATCAACGCGGCCTTCGCATGCGCGTCGATGCGCTCGCGCTGCGCGCGGACGTCCGGATAGTTGATCACGAGCGCCGCGACGGTGCCGAGCATGAACATCACCATCGGATCGACGATACCCGACACGAGCGTGCCGAGCACGACGAGCGTCAGCACGAGATTGACGGCGAACCGGTCGGGCCGGCGCAGCGCACGCTCCGCGTCGGTCAGCTCGCGCGGCGCGACGGCGATCGCCGCTGCGCCGGCGCGGTCGAGCCCGAGCCGCTTCGCCTCGCGCACGCCGAGCACCCAGGCAGTGCCGAACACGAACGCGAGCCCGACGAGCTGTACCGGAATCATCGGCATGAAGATCGCGGTGCCGGGGATGTGCAGCGCGGCGGAAGCGCGCAACATCGGGCCGACCCACGGCAGGAAGTTCACGCCGGCCGCCATCGACGCGACGCACGCGAGAATCCGGCGATCCATGCCGAGCCGCGTATAGAGCGGCATCATCGCGGGCAGCGTGACGAGAAACGTCACCGCGCCCGATCCGTCGAGATGAATCAGCAGCGCCAGCAGCGCGGAGCCGACGACGATGCGCGGCGGATGACAGCCGATCACGCGCAGCACGCCGGCGATGATCGGATCGAGCATGCCGGCGTCGGTCAACACGCCGAAGAAGAGGATCGCAAACACGAACATGCCGGCGATCGGCCCGATGTTCTGCACGCCGTGCACGATGAACTTGCCGGTCGTCAAGCCGAACCCGGCAGCAAGCGATGCGGCGACCGGCACGACGATCAGCGCGACGAGCGGCGACAGCCGCTTCGTGATGATCAGGCCGAACAGCGCGACGATGGCGATCGCGCCGATCCATGCGAGCATGATGTGTCTCCTGTCGATGCGGCGCATCGCGGGTGCGCCGTTCTGGTCGAATGCGGTGTGCGGCCGCGCCGCGTGCGGGATGCGCGCGTCAGTCGGTGCGGTCGTCGGCGGCGCCGAACAGCTGTGCCGCATGCTCGTTCAGCGCGGGCGGCGCGCGCCGATAGGTGGCCGGTGTGCGGCCGAGCTTGATCGGCGATGCGATGCCGCGATGCGCGCCGAGCTCCACTTTCATCGCGCGATGCGCGACGTGCGGATGCGCCAGCGCCGCATCGAGCCCGAGCACCGGCGCGCACGGCACGCCGCTGCGCATCAGCCGCTCGGCGAGCGCCGCGCCGTCGTGGGCCGCGAGCGCCGTTTCGAGCAGCGCGCGCAGCGCCGTGCGGTTCGCGCTGCGCGCGCGGTTGTCCGCGAAACGCGGATCGTCGAGCCAGTCGCGCGTACCCAGCACGTCGCAGAGCGCCGCGAACTGGCCGTTGTTGCCGACGGCCAGAAAGATATCGACGGTCGCCGTCGGAAAGCTGTCGTACGGCGTGATGTTTGGATGCGCGTTGCCGGTGCGCACCGGCGCGCGGCCCGAATGGAAGAAATTCGGCGTGTGCGGATGCAGGATCGACAGTGCGCAGTCGAACAGCGTCGTCTCGACGAACTGCCCGCGGCCGCTCGCGTCGCGTTCGCGCAGCGCCATCAGCACGCCGAGCGCCGCGTTCAGCCCCGTGACGAGATCGACGATCGGCACGCCGACGCGCAGCGGCGCACCGCCCGCTTCGCCGTTTACGCTCATCAGCCCCGTCATCGCCTGCACGGCCGCGTCGTAGCCGGGCAGCCCGCCGAGCGGGCCGTCCGCGCCGAAACCCGACACGCGGCAATAGACGAGCCGCGGGAACCGCGCATGCAGCGCGTCGAAGCCGAGCCCCCAGCGTTCCATCGTGCCGATCCGGAAGTTCTCGACGAGCGCGTCCGCCTCGTCGAGCAGCCCGAGCAGCCGTTCGCGGTCGCCGGGCTTCGTCAGGTCGAGCGCGATGCCGAGCTTGTTGCGGTTCACGCCGAGGAAGTACGACGCGGTGTCGCCGTCGAACGGCGGCCCCCAGGTGCGCGTCTCGTCGCCCGACGGCGGTTCGATCTTGATGACCTCCGCGCCGTGATCGGCAAGGACCTGCGTCGCGTACGGGCCGCCCAGCACCCGCGACAGATCGATGATGCGCAATCCCGCCAGCGCGCCCGGCCGTTCGTGTTCCGTCATGCGTCTCGCTCCTGCTTCCGGTGGATCGGATCGCCGGTGATGCCGGGCGGCGGCGCTGCGGGATGCCGTTCCGGTCTCGACGAATAATTCGTGTATGTGAATTTATATTCATGCGCGAGAATTTTATTGTCAAGCCCGGAGGTGCCCGCCCCGCTACCGCGCGTCGCGCCGGGTGCCGACCGTCCCGCATCCGTGACGTGCCGGTTGCCGCGACGTCCCGCCGTTCGTTAAGCTGGCGAACAAACATTCCCCTCGAGACAAGCGGAGATTTCATGAAACGCATGCTGCTGGCCGTCGTCATGCTGGCTTCGACGCTGGGCGTCGCACAGGCACAGACCTGGACTTTCCACTTCGGCGAAGGACAGGCCACGCCGGCCGGCGCGACGACGGCTCGCCGCGCGCCTGCACGTCGCCATGTGGTGCCGCCTGCGCCACATCGCAGGCATGCGGTTCACAAACGTCGCCATGCGCGGCACGCGAAATCGACGCGCGGCGGGCTGTACACGCGGTCGTGACGACGCGCGGCGGTTCGCCACGCGCGCGGAACCGCGATGAAACGAGGGATGAGATCGGCGCGGCGGCCTGCATGCAGTGTCGGCGCTTATGCCGATCGGCTGTCGGTCATCGGCTCGGCGACGTCCGGCCGATGCGCATTTTTTTCACGCTTGAGCACCTGTCTTGCCGAACATGAGCACCGCGCCGGGCACCTTCAAGGAAAGAGCCACGATCGTTTGTCGCCAGCGCGGCAGCGTGCTGCTGGTCGCCCGCACCGCCTCGCGGTGGGCGTTGCCGGGCGGCACGATCCGCCGCGGCGAGACGCCACTGCAGGCCGCGCAGCGCGAACTGGCGGAGGAAACGCGGCTCGAAGGACTCGCGCTGAACTATGCGGTGCAGTTCGGCGGGCTGAGGAAAGTGCACCATGTGTTCGTCACCGACGTGCCGAAGCGGTTGGTCCCGCGCGCGAGCAACGAGATCGTGCGCTGCAAGTGGTTTGCGATCGAGCGGCTCGAGACGCTGCATACGAGCGTGCCGACGCGCAAGATCGTCGAGCTGCTGCGGCTCGACCTGCTCAGCGGGTTACCGGAGGATTAGACGGGTGGAGCGTGTAGGCGCAGCGGCGCGACGGGCCGTGCGCGGTCAATCGAAAGGACCGACGTTGTCGACGACGAAGCCTTTGCATGTCATTTTTGCTATATAGCGATGATTGTCGACACGGTAAGGAATTTTCCATTGCTGAAGGTCCGCCAGATACTCGGCAGCCTCGTCGAACGTCAAACTCGAAAAATTGTTGTGCCGGGCATATTTTTCCAGATAGCCACGCATCTGCGACGTGGAGAGATTCGGGCAGGCTGCGTCACCCCCATCGTCTCGGATGTACGCCATTACACCTATCAGCAATGCAGCCAGCAGCACAATTAAAAGGATGGCTGCAAGCGTGAATTTAAAGAAGCCGGAGAATTGCACTTTCGACATGGCGTCTCCAATGTCGGCAATGAGTCGAAACGGCGAATGATTCCTGCCCGCCGTTCGCGATTGAGCGCGGCGAACATCCCCTTGTCGATCGAGTTCTCATGCGGCAAGCGAAGCTCACGCGGTGAGCGCATGCAGCGTATCGCCCGGCCACATCGCCCCGCGTCAGCGCCGCTGCATCGCCCGCCGCCCCACCTCAACCCTGCGGAATCGTGCCCGGCCGCACATAGGCGAGCATGTGCGGCACGTAATCGGCCTTGCCGAGATCGACGCCATGATGGCGCAGGATCGCGTAAGCCGTGATCGCGTGGAAGTAGAACTGCGGTAGCGCCCAGTCGCGCGCGTATTGCTCGCCCGTCATGTCGAACGCAGTGCCGTTCGGCAGTTCGAGCGCGATGGGCAACGCGGCGCCGCCGTCGAGCGCATCGGGCGCGAGTTCGCCGAGAAACGCGAGCGTGCCCGCGAGGATCCCCTGCGCATCGCCGAGCGAGCCCGGCTGCGCATCGGCATGCCAGCCAGCCTGCCGCAATGCGAGCAGCGGTTCCGGCAGCGGCTCGCCGCGCAGCCGGTGCACGGGTTCCATCGCCTGAAAACACGAGAACCGGACCTGCGCGGCAAGCGGATACATGTCCGGCGCGAGCTTCAGCGTCATCAGCGCATCGGGATCGTCGCCGGCCGCGCGCCAGTGCCCGGCCGCCTTGTCGAGCCACGCGGATTGCGCGCGCAGCAGCTGGCTGAAGGTCGGAACGAGAAGTTGAGTCGGTGACACGCGCGCCCTCCAATGGATGATCGATCGCATCACGATAGCAGCGTCGACGCCATGGCGCATCGTCGCGGTGCCGGCAGCAGCCCGAGAAAATATCGCGCCACAACGGCGACAGCGACGCCGACGGCGCTCGGCGCGCGCCCGGCACCGCCGCGTTACGGCCCGCGGCGCCGTGCGAGAAACCGGTCGAGCTGGGCCGCGAACGCGTTGCCGTCGCGTGCGCTGAACGGCGCCGGGCCACCGGTATCGATGCCCGCGCTGCGCAGCTGATCCATCATCGCGCGCGTCGACAGACGTTCTTCGATGTTGTCGCGGCTGAACCAGTTTCCGCGCGGATCGAGCGCAAATGCGCCCTTGTCGAGCACGGCTGCCGCGAGCGGAATGTCGGCCGTGATCACGAGGTCGCCCGCCGCGGCCAGCTCGACGATCCGCGCGTCCGCCGCGTCGAAGCCGGCCGGCACCTGCAGCGCGCGAATGAACGGCGACGGCGGCGTACGCAGAAACTGGTTCGCGACCAGCGTCACGCAGATCTCGGTGCGCCGCGCGGCGCGAAACAGCATCTCCTTGATGACGGCGGGACACGCGTCGGCATCGACGAGCACTTGCATGGCGGAATTTCCATTGGAGACGAGTGACGATCATAGCGCACGCCGTGCGTCGGCCTCGCGCGCACGAACCGATCCGTTCGCCACCGCGTTCGCCCGCGCTCAGCCGCGCACGTCCGCGCAAAGCGCATCGGCCGTCACCCACTGCGCGCCCCACGCGCGCGCGAGCCGTGCGCCCTGTCCGAGCCGCACCGGCGCATCGTCGAAGTCGACGAACACGACGTGATCGGCCGCGGCGGGCTTCGCCGGTGTCTCCCGCGTGCGTCCGTCGGACAGCACCCACAGCCAGCGCTGCTTGTCCGCGTGACGTCGCGCGTCGCGCGCGAGCAGCTGCGCCGCGGCGGCGATGCCGTCCGCGAGCGGCGTCCCGCCGCCGCCATCGACCGGCTCGACCCAGCGCGCATTCCACCAGCGCGGCACGGCCGGTCCGAAGCGCCGCGCGGCGCCGCTGCCGCCGAAGCAGATCAGCGCGGTCTCGATCCGGTCGCGCGCGGCGCGATCGAAATACGCGACGATCAGCCCCTTCGCGAGCGCGAGCCGATCGTGCGACAGCATCGACGCCGAGCAGTCGAGCACGAAGCAATGGAGTGCGCGCGGCGCATCCGCGCGTTGGCGAAAGCGCAGATGCGCGGCATGCAGCGGCTGCCCGCGCTTGGCGGCGAGCGTGGCCGCCCACGCGACGGCCGTGCCCGCGCGCGCGAGGCCCGGCACGCGCCGGGCGGCACCCTGCTGCCATCGAGGACCGCGAACGGCGTTCGCGGCGGCGCCGTCTCGATGGCTCAGCGTTTTTTTAGCGGCAGCGGCACGACGGCCTTCACGTCGCGCAGCCCCGCGGACTCCGGCGGCAGGTAGCCCCAGTCGCCGTGCGATGCGGGCGCGTCGTCGGGCGACGGCGCCGTGTCGCGCGGCAGGCGCTCGCGCGTGTCGCGATGCGTCGCATCGTCGTGCCCCGTGCGCGAATCGGGCGCGCGCGCAGCCGGCGGCGGCGATGCATCCGCGCGGCGCCGATGCCGCAGCACCGCTTCCGCGACGCGGTCCACATGCGCGACCGTCACAGCGTCGGCCGCTTCCAGCGCGGCAAGCGCACGCGCCGCGCGCAACATCACGAGATCGGCGCGCAATCCGTCGACGGCCGCCTCGATGCAGAGCGCACTTACGCGCGCATGCACGGCGTCGTCGAATTGCAGTGCCGGCAGCCGTGCACGCGCCGCGCGAATCCGCGCGGCGAGCGTTTGCTGCGCATCCCCGTGCCGGGCGCGAAACGCGTCGGGATCGAGATCGAACGCGAGGCGCGCCTTCACGATCCGTTCGCGCTGCGCGGCATCGAAGCAGTTCTCGAGCTCGACCATCAGCCCGAACCGGTCGAGCAGCTGCGGACGCAGCTCGCCCTCTTCCGGATTCATCGTGCCGACCAGCACGAAGCGCGCATCATGCGCGTGCGACACGCCATCGCGCTCGACGATGTTCACGCCGCTCGCCGCGACGTCGAGCAGCGTATCGACGAGGCCGTCGGCGAGCAGGTTCACCTCGTCGACGTAGAGCACGCCGCGATGCGCACGCGCAAGCAGGCCGCCGCGAAAGCGCACGCCGTTCTCCGCGAGTGCATGCGCGAGATCGAGCGTGCCGGTGACCTGCTCGTCGGTGGCCGACAGCGGCAACGTGACGAACGCGCCTTCCGGCAGCAGCTCGGCGAGCGCCCGCGCGGCGGTGGATTTCGCGGTGCCGCGCGGCCCGCTGACGAGCACGCCGCCGATCGACGGATCGATCGCGGCGAGCAGCAGCGCCTGCTGCAGCGCGTCCTGCGCGACCAGCGCCGTAAACGGAAAAACCGCGCGTGCGCGCGGCGCGGTCGAATCGCTCATCGCCGTGCTCCTTCCTGAAGTTGTTCGGTCGCGAGCCAGACCGCTTCGATGCGCTCGCGATAGTCGCCCGGCTGCTGCCACAGCCCGCGCTGCATCGCCTCGACGAAGCGCTCGCAGATGCCGTGCAGCGCGTGCGGATTGTGACGTTCGAGGAACGCGCGCGTCGCGTCGTCGAACAGGTACGCGTCGGCGACGAGCGCGTACTGGTGATCGGACAGCACGCGCGCGGTCGCGTCGTATCCGTACAGATAGTCGACGGTCGCCGCCATTTCGGCCGCGCCCTTGTAGCCGTGCCGCTTCACGCCGTCGAGCCATTTCGGATTCACGACGCGCGAGCGGATCACGCGCGCGATCTCCTCGCGCAGCGTGCGCATCTTCGGCGCGGCGGGGTTCGCGTGGTCGCCGTGATAGACGCTCGGCTGCCGGCCCGACAAATGGCGCACGGCCGCCGTCATCCCGCCCTGGAACTGGTAGTAGTCGTTCGAATCGAGGATGTCGTGTTCGCGGCTGTCCTGGTTCTGCACGACGACGTCGATCGCGGCGAGCCGTTCGCCGAACACGTCGGGCGCGGCATCGCCCGCACTGTTCTGCGCGTACGCATAGCCGCCCCACCGGCGGTATGCGTCGGCGAGATCGGCGTCGGTCTGCCAGCCGCGCCGATCGATCAGATCCTGCAGCCCCGCGCCGTAGCTGCCGGGCCGCGCGCCGAATACGCGCCAGCCGGCCCGGCGCCGCGCTTCGTCGGGCGCGACGCCTTGCGCGATCCACTGCGCGCGTTCGCGCTCGATGCGCGCGCGGATCGGGTTCAGCGCCTCCGGTTCGTCGAGCGCGGCGACGGCCTGCACGGCCGCGTCGAACAGATGCATGAGGTTCGGGAACGCGTCGCGGAAAAAGCCCGACACGCGCAGCGTCACGTCGATGCGCGGGCGATCGAAGATCTCGATCGGCAGGATCTCGAAGTCGGTCACGCGATGGCTGCCGTGCGCCCATTTCGGCCGCACGCCGAGCAGCGCGAACGCCTGCGCGATATCGTCGCCGCCGGTGCGCATCGTCGCGGTGCCCCACACCGACAGGCCGATCGCGCGCGGATAGTCGCCGTGCTCCTGCAGATGGCGCTCGATCAGCTGCTGCGCCGATTTGAGCCCGAGCGACCACGCGGCCTGCGTCGGCACCGCGCGCGTGTCGACCGAGTAAAAGTTGCGGCCGGTCGGCAGCACGTCCGGACGGCCGCGCGACGGCGAACCGCTCGGCCCCGGCGGCACGAAGCGGCCGTCGAGCCCGCGCAGCAGCTGACGCATTTCGTCGCGGCCGCACACGTCGAGTGCGGGCAGCAGCGTCGTTCGCACACGCCCGATCACCGCGAGCGTATGCGGCCATTCGCCGGGCGGCGGGATGGCGATGCCGGCCTCGTCCGGCGCGACGTCGCAGATGCGGTCCAGCCAGTGCTGCGCGAGCCGTTCGAGCCGCTCGCGCGTGTCGCCCGCATGCCGCCACGGCGACGCGTCGAGCGCCTGCAGCACGGCCGGCCGCGGGCCCGTCCACGGCGCGGCCCAGTCGGCCGCGAGTGGATCGAAATCGTCGCCGAGCGCTAGATCGCGTGCGAGTGCCGCGATCAGTCCGGCGTTCGCGCCTTTGCCGTCCCCGACCGGAAAGCGCGCGAGCGCGAGCAGCGTATCGCGCCGCTGCCGCTCGGCCGGCGACACGCCGAACACGTGCAGCCCGTCGCGGATCTGCGCTTCCTTCAGCTCGCAGAGCCATGCGTCGACACGCGTGAGCAGCGCGTCCTCGTCGTTCGCGTCGCGCGGCGGCGATACGCTCAGCTCGTCGTGCAGCCGGTGCTCGGCAATCGTCGCGAGGATCGTCTTGCGCAGCAGCTTCGCGCGTCGCGCGTCGACCATCAGTGCGTCGTAGTATTCGTCGACCAGCCGCTCGAGGTCCTGCATCGGGCCGTAGTTTTCGGCGCGCGTGAGCGGCGGCATCAGATGATCGACGATCACGGCCTGCGCCCGCCGCTTCGCCTGGCTGCCTTCGCCGGGATCGTTGACGATGAACGGATACAGATGCGGCAACGGGCCGAGCGTCAGATCGGGCCAGCACGCGTCGGACAGCGCGACGCTCTTTCCCGGCAGCCATTCGAGGTTGCCGTGCTTGCCGAGATGGATCACCGCGTCGATGCGGAACACGTCGCGCAGCCAGAAATAGAACGCGAGATACGCGTGCGGCGGCACGAGCTCCGCGTCGTGATAGCTCGCGTAATCGTTGTCGTCGCGCGAGCGCGACGGCTGGATGCCGACGAACACGTGCCCCGCGCGCCAGCCCGCGATCGTGAAGCGTCCGCAGCGCAGCGTCGGATCGGCTTCGGGCGGCCCCCAGCGCGCGTTCAGCGCGTCGCGCACCGCGGCGGGCAGCCGCGCGAAGCGTGCGCGGTAATCGTCGAGCGCATAGCTCTGGAACGCCGGCCGCAGCGCATGCATGGCCGCATCGTTGGTCACGCCTTCGGTCAGGCGCGCGATCAGCGCGTCGCCGTCGGCCGGCAGCTCGGCGAGCGTGTAGCCGGCGCCGCGCAGCGCGGCGAGCACATGCAGCGCGGACGCCGGCGTATCGAGCCCGACGCCGTTGCCGATGCGCCCGTCGCTTTGCGGGTAGTTCGCGAGGATCAGTGCGATGCGCTTGTCCGCGTTGTCGAGCGTGCGCAGCCGGCACCAGCCGCGCGCGAGCGCCGCGACGAACGCGATCCGCTCCGCATCGGGCTGGTAGCGAACGACGTCGACCTCGGTGTGCGGGCAGCGATACGCGAGCCCCTTGAAGCTGACCGCACGCGTGACGATGCGCCCGTCGACCTCGGGCAATGCGACGTGCATCGCGATGTCGCGCGCGTGAAGCCCCTGGTTGTCCGCGACCCACGCATCGCGGTTGCCGCCCGACAAGATCACCTGCAGCACCGGCGCGTCGCCGGCAAGCACGTCGGGCGCGGGCGCGTCGATCGCACCGGCCGCGAACGCGGTCGTGTTCAGCACGAGCGCGACGTCGCACGCCTCGCAGAGCTGCGCAATCACCTCGCGGCTCACCGCATCCTTCAGCGACGTCACGGCGATCGGCAGCGGGTTCAGTCCTTCGTCGACGAGCGCGTCGGCGAGCGCGTCGAACACGGCCGTATTCGCGGCCTGCCAGTGCGCGCGATAGAACACGATCGCGACGACCGGCGCGCCCGGCGTCCAGCGCGCCCGCCAATCGTCGACGCTCGCCGGATCGCGCGCCGGGTGATACAGCGCGGCGGCCGGCAGCGGACGCGGCGGCGCCGGCTCGTCGCCGAAGCCGAGCGTGTGAAACGCGATGCTGCGCAGCAGCGCTTCGGCGTTGTGCACGCCGCCCTCGCGCAGATAGTGCCACCACAGCCGGCACAGCGCGGGCGCGACCGTGCTCTTCGCGACGAGATTCGGATCTTCCTGCAAATCGCCGGAGAACATCGCGAGCTGCTGCCCGTGCTTCGACGCGACCGAAACGGCCTGCTCGATGCCGTACGGCCAGTACGCCTCGCCGCCGAGATGGTCGATCACGACCGTCTTCGCATGGCGCAGCACGTCGTCGACGTAGAAGTCGACCGAGGCCGGCTGTCGCAGGAACGTGACGTTCGCGAGCCGCACGCTCGGAAAGCCGGCCGGCAGCCGCGGCACGACGCTCGCGAGCAGCGACAGCGTCGTGTCGGCCGAGCTCAGGATCACGATGTCGGCCGGGCGCTGATCGATACGCACGACACCCTGTGTGTCGTCGACGAAGCCGCCCGGCGTGGTGCGCAGCAGATGCATCGCGCGTTACGCCTGCTGCGGCTCGGCCGCGCACGCGGCGTCGAACGCGCGTTGCAGCTCGGCCGCGTCGAGCCGTTCGCCGATCAGCACGAAGCGGCTCGCGCGCGCTTCGCCGTCCTGCCAGCGGCGGTCGAAATAGCTGTCGAAGCGGCGGCCGACGCCCTGGATCACGAGCCGCATCGGCGCGTCGGGCAGCGCCGCGAATCCCTTCGCGCGATAGATCGTATGCGTTTCGACGAGCCGCTGCAACGCGGCGATCGTCGCCTCACGCGTGCCCGCGTCGCCGCTCACGACGACCGAATCGAAATCGTCGTGATGATGGTCGTGCTCTTCGTCGTCGGCCGCACCTACGCCGGTCGCACCGTGATGGTCGTGACGCAAATGGATCGTGTCTTCGGACGCCGATTCGAGCCCGATCAGCATCGCGAGATCGAGCTCGCCGCGCGTCGCGCGCACGATCTTCACCTGCGGCGGGATCTCGTCGCGGATCGCGGCTTCGATCTGCGCGAACTGCGCATCGTCGACGAGCTCGGCCTTGTTCACGATCACGAGATCGGCCGCCGACAGCTGATCGGCGAACAACTCGTGCAACGGCGATTCGTGATCGAGGTTCGGATCCGCGCGCCGCTGCGCGTCGACGGCCTGCGGGTTTTCCGCGAACTGGCCGCTCGCGGCCGCGGGCCCGTCGACGACGGTCACGACCGCATCGACCGTAAACGCATGGCGAATCGTCGGCCAGTTGAACGCCTGCACGAGCGGTTTCGGCAGCGCGAGGCCCGAGGTTTCGATCAGCACGTGATCGATGTTCGCGCGCCGTTCGAGGAGCGCTTCCATCACCGGATAGAACTCCTCCTGCACGGTGCAGCAGAGGCAGCCGTTCGCGAGCTCGTAGAGCTGCCCGGACGTCTCACCGGCCGCGTCGTCGCAACCGATGCCGCAGCCCTTCAGGATTTCGCCGTCGATGCCGAGTTCGCCGAACTCGTTGACGATGACCGCGATGCGACGGCCGTTCGCCTGCTGCAGGATGTGGCGCATCAGCGTGGTCTTGCCGCTGCCGAGAAAGCCCGTGACGATCGTGACGGGCAGCTTGCGTAGGGTCATGGTAGGTCCTGGGTCGAAAAAGCATCACGCGGAGATCGTCACGTCGATCTCGTCGTAGCGTTTGAAGCGGTAGATCGCGGCCGACGCGGCCCAGCACGCGACGAACAGGCCGATCACGACGTAGCCGAGCATGCCGAAATGCGACGCGACCATCGTCGCGAAATCCCAGACCGGCCCCTGCAGCGACAGCTTGTCCGCGAGCAGCGCGAGCACCTCGATGCCGCCGATCAGCGCGGCGACCAGCACCGACACGAACGTGATCGTCATGTTGTAGTAGATCTTGCGAATCGGTCGCACGTACGCCCAGCGATACGCGCCCATCATGAGGATGCCGTCGGTCGTGTCGACGAGCGTCATGCCGGCGGTGAACAGCACCGGCAGCGCCATCACCGACCAGAACGACAGCCCGCCCTGCACCTGCGTCGCGGAGATGCCGAACAGCGCGATCTCGGTCGCGGTATCGAAGCCGAAGCCGAACAGGAAGCCGACCGGGTACAGGTGCCAGCTGCGCGATACGAGCCGGAACAGCGGCCGGAACAGGCGCGCGAGCACGCCGCGCTGGTTCAGCAGCATGTCGAGATCGGCGTCGACGATCGCGTCGCCGCGCCGTGCCGCGCGAAACGTCCGGTACACGGAGATCAGGATCAGCAGGTTCGCGGCCGCGAGCACGAGCAGGAAGAACGCGGACACGCTCGTGCTGATCACGCCGCCCCACGTCTTCATGCTCTCGAAGCGCGCGAGCGACGCGGCGGTCAGCGCAACCGCGACCGACATCACGATCACGACCGTCGAGTGCCCGAGCGAGAAGAACAGCCCCGCGCCGAGCGGGCTGCGCCCTTCCTGCATGAGCTTGCGCGTGACGTTGTCGATGGCGGCGATATGGTCCGCGTCGACGGCGTGACGCAGCCCGAAGACATACGCGAGCAGCGCGGTGCCGAGCAGCACCGGCTGCCCGCGAAACGCGATGAACGCCCAGATCCACGCGCCGACGTTGAACGCGACGAGCAGCGAATAGATGGCGACAATCTTGCCGCGCAGCCCCGACGGGCTGTCGTTGAACAGACGTAAGAAAGAATCGAGCATGGTGCTCCGCGATGAACGGTCGACATGTGAATGCCAACACGGTCCGCACCGTGCCTGCCGGCGCCGCTTGCCTGCCGGTTCGCACCGCGCGCGCGGCCTGACGACGGGAAATCGGAAACGCTCGGGCGTCGGGCGCGCTGCGGCCGTGGACGATGCGCCGCCTCCCCGCGGCGCTGTACCCCTCGTCTCGGCCGGTATCCGGGCTGACGAACACGCCGCTTCGCCTTCCCGGAAGCGCGAGGCATCCAGTGGCGTCGTCCGCACGCGCGTGGCATGCGGCGAAGCGGCGCTGCATCGCGGAGCGATGCGTTCGCTTACCGTTGCGGGGGCAGCACAGGTTGGCTCGACTGCGGGGCAGCCGCACTCCCTGTTTCCCGTTTAACTGCGCGTGCAGGAACGCACGCGCGAGCACCGAAACGCGTGCGAGTGTAGGCTCCGGCGCCCGGCCGCGTCAAGGCGAACGGCGGCCGCGATCGCGCGCGAGGCCTGTGCTATCGTATGCGCCGCGTTCGGTGCTCGCATGCGCAATCCGCGCATGCAGTTAAACGGGAAACAGGAGGCGGAGCATCGCCCGGCCTGTGCTGTCCCCGCAACGGTACGCCGCCCGCGCGACGCGCCTTGCGCACGCGCCCATGCCGCCCACGATGCCACTGCCCCTCAGCGGGCGGGAAGGCTGCGGCCTGGCAAGCGGCCAGCCCGGATACCGGCCGACGCAAGGGGCGAGCGCCACGCTCGCCGAACGCCCGATCCGCGGGGGACGGAGAGTGTGCGCGTTGTCATCCGCCCGCTACGGGCGCTTCGTTTCGCTCTCGTCATGTCACGCCATTTCGCAGGCCGTCCGCGCGCGGCCGTTTCGTCGCCCTGTCCCGTCTCGTCACGGCGCGCGCCGTGCTGCGCGCGATGAGCCGCGCATGGCTCGTCGGCGCCGGGCCCGGCGATGCCGACCTGCTGACGCTGAAGGCCGTTCGCGCGATTGCGGCCGCCGACGTGCTGCTCGTCGACGATCTCGTCAACCCCGACGTGCTGCGCCATGCGCGTGCGGACGCGCAGATCGAGCACGTCGGCAAGCGCGGCGGCCATGCGTCGACGCCGCAGGCCGAGATCGTCGCGACGATGCTCGCGCATCTGCGCGCGGGCCGCAGCGTCGCGCGGCTGAAAGGCGGCGATCCGTTCGTGTTCGGCCGCGGCGGCGAGGAGCTGATCGCGCTCGGTGCGGCAGGCTTCGCGGTCGAGGTCGTGAGCGGGATCACGGCCGGCATCGCGGCACCGGCCGCGCTCGGCATTCCGGTCACGCATCGCGGCGACGCGCAGGGCGTGATCTTCGTCACCGGTCACGGCGCGGGCGCCGACGAGCCGGACTGGCGCGCGCTCGCCGCGACGCGCATGACGATCGTCGTCTACATGGGGATGCGCCGGCTCGATGCGATCGCCGCGGCGCTGCGCGACGGCGGCCTGCCCGGCGACACGCCGTGCGCGGCGATCGCGAACGCGACGCGCGACACGCAACGGCACGTGCTCGCGACGCTCGACCAGATCGTCGAACGTACGGGCGCGGCCGGCATCGGCTCGCCGGCGATCGTCGTGATCGGCCGCGTCGCCGCGCTGGCCGCCGATCCGGCCGTGCAGGCCGCACTGGCCGGCGGCGGCCGCGCGGAGCGCGCGTGATGCGCGTCGCGCTCGGCATCGGCTTTCGTGCGGGCGTGCGCGCCGCGCAGCTCGACGCGGCCGTGCGCGTGGCGCTCGCGGCGCATCCCGGCGCGCAGCCGGCGGTCGTCGCGACGCTCGCCGCGAAGTCGCGCGCCCGCGCGCTGCGCACGCTCTGCGCGCGACGCGGCTGGCCGCTCGTCGCGTTCGAGCCCGCGCAACTGGCCGCGTGTGCGCAGCGGGCGGCCAGCGCGCCGTCGGCCGCCGCGCTCGCGCGCTTCGGCGTCGCGGGCGTCGCCGAGCCGTGCGCGCAACTGGCCGCGCCGCATGGCCGGCTGCTTGCACCGAAAACCATCCGGGACGGCGTGACGGTCGCGCTCGCCGGCCCGCTCTGAACCTTTGCTATCGACAGGACGATTCCGATGAAGACCGATCCCGAATCCCATCAGCGGATGGCCGAGCGCCGCCGCGCCGGCCACGAAAAGAAGCAGGCCGCCGCCGTCAACGAGAAGGGCCTGCTGATCGTCCATACGGGCAACGGCAAGGGCAAGAGCACCGCCGCATTCGGCATGGCCGTGCGCGTGCTCGGCCACGGCATGCGGCTCGGTGTCGTGCAGTTCATCAAGGGCGCGCTGCATACGTCGGAGCGCGATTTCCTCGGCGCGGTCGCCGAGTGCGACTTCGTGACGATGGGCGACGGCTATACCTGGAACACGCAGAACCGCGACGCGGACATCGCGACCGCGCGCAAAGGCTGGAACGAGGCGCGCCGGATGATCGAAAGCGGCGACTACCGGATGGTGATTCTCGACGAGCTCAACACGGTGCTGAAGTACGACTACCTGCCGCTCGACGAAGTGCTCGCGACGCTGGCCACGCGGCCCGCCGACCTGCACGTCGTCGTGACCGGCCGGCATGCGCCCGACGCGCTGATCGACGCGGCCGACCTCGTCACCGAAATGCGGCTCGTCAAGCATCCCTACAAGGAGCAAGGCGTGAAGGCGCAGCGCGGCGTGGAGTTCTGAGCGATGCCGGCCTGTCCCGCGCTGTTCGTCAGCGCACCCGCGTCCGGACAGGGCAAGACCTCGGTGACGGCCGGCCTCGCGCGGCTGCATCGCCGGCTTGGCCGGCGCGTGCGCGTGTTCAAGACGGGGCCGGATTTTCTCGATCCGATGCTGCTCGAACGCGCGAGCGGCGCGCCCGTGCATGCGCTCGATCTCGGCATGGTCGGCGAGGCCGGCTGTCGCGCGCTGCTCGCCGACGCCGCGCGCGACGCGGACCTGATCCTGATCGAGGGCGTGATGGGCCTGTTCGACGGCACGCCGAGCAGTGCCGATCTCGCGGCCGCGTTCGGCGTGCCGATCGTCGCGGTGATCTCCGCGAAATCGGTCGCGCAGACGTTCGCGGCCATCGCGTTCGGACTCGCCCGCTTCCGCCCCGGCCTGCCGTTTCACGGCGTGTTCGCGAACCGCGTCGGCTCGGACCGGCACGCGGCGCTGCTGCGGCAAGCGCTGCCCGACGATCTGCGCTGGCTCGGGCATCTGCCGGCCGATGCGGCGCTGGCCTTGCCGGAACGGCATCTCGGGCTGCACCAGCCGGACGACATCGCCGATCTCGATGCGCGGCTCGATCGCGCGGCCGATGCGCTCGCGCACACGGCGCTCGCCGCGCTGCCGCCCGCGATCGCCTTCGCGACGCCGGCCGTGGCGGCGCCGCTGCCGCGCACGCTCGCCGGCAAGCGCGTCGCGGTCGCACGCGATGCCGCGTTCTCGTTCATCTACCCGGCCAATCTCGCGCTGCTCGACGCGCTCGGGGCGCACGTGCGGTACTTTTCGCCGCTCGCCGACGAGCCGGTGCCCGATGGATGCGACGCGCTGTTCCTGCCGGGCGGCTATCCGGAATTGCATGCGCGTACGCTCGCCGCGAATCGGACGTGCGCGGCGACGATCCGCGCCCATGCGGCGGCCGGACGGCCGATCGTCGCGGAATGCGGCGGAATGCTCTATCTATGCGAATCGCTGACCGACGTCGACGGCACGACGACGCCGATGCTCGGGCTGCTGCCCGGCCATGCGACGATGCAGCGCCGCTTCGCGGCGCTCGGTATGCAGCAGCTCGACACGCGGGCCGGCACGCTGCGCGGCCACACGTTCCACTATTCGCGGCTCGCAACGCCGCTGGCACCGGCCGCGATCGCGCAGCGCCCGGACGACGACGCGCGCAGCGGCGAAGCCGTCTATCGCGTCGGCGCGATCGTCGCGACCTACATGCACCTGTACTGGCCGTCGAATCCGCACGCGACGGCCGCGCTGTTGACCGGCGACGCATTCTGACGATGCGCGAGCCGGCGTGGCGACGCCGGTGCGCGGTCCCGCCGGCGCGTCAGACGAGAAACGCCTCGGTCAGCTTGACCCAGTACGACGCGCCGGTCGGCAGCGCCGCGTCGTTGAAGTCGTAGCCCGGGTTGTGCACCATGCAGCCGCCCTCGCCGTCTCCGTTGCCGATGATCAGATAGCAGCCCGGACGCCGTTCGAGCAGGAACGCGAAATCCTCGCTGCCGGTGAGCGGCACCATCGCGTCGATCAGGTTCGCTTCGCCGACCCACTCGCGCGCGACGTCTTGCGCGAACGCGGTCATCTCCGCATCGTTGACGAGCACCGGATAGCGGCGCTGATAGTCGATCGTCGCGGTTGCGCCGAACACCGCGGCCTGCGCGTGCACGACTTCCTTGATGCGCGTCTCGAGGAGATCGCGCACCTCCGGCTTCAGCGCGCGCACCGACAGCCGCATCTGCGCGCGATCGGGGATCACGTTCGGCGCTTCGCCCGCATGGATCGCGCCGACCGTGACGATCGCCATGTCGAGCGGCGGCACGTTGCGCGACACGATCGTCTGCAGCGCGATCACGATCTGCGCGCACACGACGACCGGATCGATCGCGCGATGCGGCACCGCGCCGTGGCCGCCGCGCCCCTGCACGTCGACGATCACCGTGTCCGACGACGCCATGAACGGCCCCGGCAGGAAGCCGAAGTGTCCGGTCGGAAAGCCCGGCATGTTGTGCATCGCGAAGATCGCATCGCACGGGAACAGCTCGAACAACCCGTCGTCGAGCATTTTCTTCGCGCCGCCGAGCCCTTCCTCGGCCGGCTGGAAGATCAGGTTCAGCGTGCCGGAGAAGCGGCGCTCGCGCGCGAGATGCTTCGCGGCCGCGAGCAGCATCGCGGTGTGGCCGTCGTGACCGCATGCGTGCATCTTGCCCGCGATCGTGCTCTGGTACGGCAGCCCCGTCGCCTCGAGGATCGGCAGCGCGTCCATGTCGGCGCGCAGCCCGAGACGCCGCGTGCCCTGGCCGACCGTCAGCTGCGCGACGACGCCCGTGCCGCCGAGCCCGCGATGCACGGTGTAGCCCCATGCGCGCAATTGCTCGGCGACGAGATCGCTCGTCGCGAATTCCTCGAAGCCCAGCTCGGGGTGCGCGTGGATGCGATGCCGAATCTCGATCATTTCGTCGGCAAGGCCGGCGGGAATCACGCTGTGCGTCACGGTGTCGTCTCCTTGTAGGCGGGGAAAGATGCACGCAAGGATAGTCCGTTCGGCGGCAACCCGGCAGCCGGAAAGTCGTCGTGGCGGCAACCATCGGTTGCCGGCTCAAGGGGCGCGCGCGAGCGCCCGTCAGGACGAAGGCATGACCGAACAAAGCGCTTTCGTGTCAACGATATAGCGTTCGCACGTTCATTTTTTGACGAATGTACATTTTTTGTGTACGCTCTTCGAAAAGTGAACATCCGCGTGCCGACATGCCGACCCCCGCGCCTCTTTCCGCCCCCGCGCAGCAACTGCTGGCCAACGCCTGCGCCGCGTTCGCGCGCGCCACGCGGCGCTTTCGCGCGACGCCGGTGCGCGTGCCGGCCGCGTACCGCGCGCACGCGGATGCGATGATCCGCTTCGACGTCGGCGCGCAGCCGTTCGAGATGCCGGCTGCCGTGTGCGTGCGCGCCGATTCGCTGCAGGCCGCGCATGCGGCGCTGCACGGCCGCAGCGCGCCGCGCGCGCGCGGCGAGCGCCCGCTGCTGCTCGTCGCACCGCATGTGCCGGACGAACTCGCGACGCAGCTGGTCGACGCAGGCATCCCGTTTCTCGACACGGCCGGCAATACGTTCCTGGCCGAACCGGAAGCGACCGTGATGATCGCAGGGCGCCCGAAGCCCGCGCGCACGCGGCAGGCGCCGACCTCGCGCGCGACCACGCCGAAAGGCATGACCGTGATGTTCGCGCTCGCGGCCACGCCGGGCCTCGTGCAGGCGCCGTATCGCGCGATCGCGGCCGCCTCGGGCGTCGCGCTCGGCACCGTGAACCTCGTGATGGACGATCTGCTCGCGCGCGGCCTGCTCGGCCGCCGCCGCGACGGCACGCGCGTGTTTCCCGACTGGCCGCGCTTCGTGCAGGAATGGGTCGCGCTCTACCCGAGCCGCCTGCGCGCGAAGCTGCCGGCGCGGCGGTTTTCCGGTCTTGCGCCCGACTGGTGGCGCGCGGTCGATTTCGCGGCCGCCGACGCGCGGCTCGGCGGCGAGCCGGCCGCCGATCTGCTGACGCACGACCTGAGGCCGGCCGCGATCACCGTCTACACGCACGGGCCCGTGTCGAACCGCCTGCTGCTCGACGCGCGGCTGCGCGCGGACGAACGCGGCGACGTCGAAATACTCGAAGCATTCTGGCCGCCGTCCGCGGCGCTCGACTGGCGCGATCCGCCGCTGCCGCTCGTGCCGCCGCTGCTGATCTACGCGGATCTCGTCTCGACCGGAGACAGCCGCAATCTTGCCGCCGCCGAACAGATCCATGACCGATACCTCGCCCATCCGCCCGCTTGAGGTCGACGCAGAGCGTCCGCTCGAGCCTGCGACCGTCGCACTGCTGCGCGCCGTGCGCGACGCGTGCGCACATGTCGACGCGGCGTTCGTCGTCGCCGGCGCGACCGCGCGCGACATCCTGATGTGGCACGTATACGGGATCCGGCCGATGCGCGCCACGCGCGACGTCGACGTGGCCGTCTGCGCGGTCAGCTGGCCGTTCCACGACCGGCTCGTCGACACGCTCGTCGCGACCGGGCAATTCGCGCGCGCGCCGAAGCATCAGCAGAAGCTGCTGTTTGCCGCCGACACGGGCCGCTGGCGCACCGAACTCGATCTCGTGCCGTTCGGTCCGCTCGAGGCGCCGCCCGGTGAAATCGCGTGGCCGCCCGGCGGCGAGTTCGTGCTCAACGTGCTCGGTTTCCAGGAGGCCGTCGACCATGCGCTGCCCGTCGCCATCGAGACGCATACGGTCGTGCCGGTCGCAAGCTTGCCGGCGCTGTCGCTGCTGAAACTGCTCGCGTGGAAGGATCGCCGCGCGCGTCAGAACAACGACGCGTACGACCTGCTGTTCCTGCTCACGCATGCACACGACGCAGGCGATCGCACGCGCCTCTGGGACGTCGCGCCCGACCTGCTCGCCGCGCACGACTTCGATCCGACGCGCGCGGCCGCCGCGCTGCTCGCGCGCGACGCGAAACGGATCGCGTCGCCGGCGACGCGCGATGCGGTGCGCGCACTGCTGTCCGACCGCGCGACCTACGCGACGCTCGGCCAGGATCTGCTCGCGCGCGCCTTCGCCTGGCAGCCCGGCGACTTCACCGACGACGCCGAACGCTATCTGCACGCATTCCGCGACGCATTTCTCGCGGACGAGCCCGACGCTAGCGCCGACGCGCACGCACGGCGCACGTAGTGCCCGCGGCTGCCGCCGCGTCCATGCATGTCCGCCGTGCGCCCCACGTGCATCACGGCAGCCGGAACGTATCGAAGAACGTATCGCGTTCGATCACGGTCAGCGCCGCGCGCTTGTGCGGGAAATCGAACTCCTTGAGCGTATAGAAACCGAGCCGGTGCATATACGCGATGTGCCGCACGTGATCGACGCGCGGCTCGCCGACGAGCCGCTGCGTGCGCGGTTCGTCGACGAACATGTAGTGCAGCACGCCGCTCCACCACGCATGCAGCTTGCCCGCGCTCTGGAACCGCGAATCGCCGATCAGCAGATGCAGCCCGCGGTCGTAGTCGTGCGCGTCGTAGAACGGCGCGAGCCGATCCTCCTTCGCCCAGTAGAACTCGAAATAGCCGAACGGCGTGTCGTCGAAATAGCCGATCATCGGATGCATGTGCGGATCGGCGAGCCGCTCCGCGAGATACGCCGCATGCTCGTCGCGCGTGCCGCGCTGATCCCAGAAATGCGCGACGCGATCGAGATTCATCCAGCCGCTGAACAGGTCCGCATGCGCGTCGACGTCGACGGTGCGCAGGCTGAACGTCATCCCGACCTGCGGCATATAGCGCGCATAGATCTCGCCGGCCGGCGTCGGCGGCCGCACCGGATGACGGTGGCCGTTCGTGATCGTGTAGCGCAGCGGCATCCCGCCCGACGCGGGCGCCTTCAGCCAGGGATGCGGATGCTGCCAGAACGTCGCGCGCGACGTGGTCACGTTAAGGCGGTCGCCCGCGCGTTGCGCCGCGTCGATCACGCCTTCGCGCACCGCGCGTGTGATGTAGGCCGCGATGGCGTCCGGGTCGGTGCCTGCGATCGGCAGCGCGATCGTCGCCGCATCGCGCCGTGCGTCGGTATTGAACAGCGCGACGAGCTCGGCGAGCAGCGCGCCCGGCGGATCGTCGGGCCGCCATGCGTCGAGCACGCGATCGGCGGCGGGCGCCGTATCGGCGCCGTGATCGCGCACGGCGGCGACGTCGCCGGCGGCGGTCTTGAGCACCGCTTCTTCGGGTTGCGTCAGCGTCGGTGCCATCACAGTGCTCCCGCGTCGTGGCGATCGGCGAGGAGATGCAGCCCGCGCTCGAGCGCCGGAAACAGGCTGCGCTGGAAGTTGTTCCAGCGCAGTTCGAGGATCGTGTCGTCCGGCGCGATCGGCGTGTCGAGCACGTCGCAGATCACCTCGCCGGAATCGATGCCGTTGTCGACGTAGTGGAACGAGGCGCCCGTCATCGTTACCGGCGCGACGGGCGTCGTCGTGCCGGTCGCCCAATCGACGCGCTCGCCGCGCGCGCCGTGCAGCGCATCGAGCGTCGCCCATGCGCCGCGCCGCTGGTACGGCGAACCGTCGGCCGTGATGCCCGGATGGATATTCGCGATGCGCCGGTAAAAGCGCGCGCCGGGCCGCACCAGCTCGTCGAGGATGACGAGCAGCCCGTCGAGCACGACGACGTCGGCGTTCAGCTCGAGCAGGCGTTCGAGCAGCCGCCGCTCGAACGCCTGCTTGCCCGCCACGCGCTCGCGCGCCTCGCGCGGCAGCCGCCGGTACGTCGACGGAATCGAGCAGAACAGTGCGTCGACCGGCGTGCCCTGCACCGTCAGCCCGTCCGGCAGAATCCACGGACGGCCCGGCGTGCGTGCAAAGCCGTAGTCGGCGAGCTTCGCGCGATCGGCGGCCGAGCCTTCGTCGTCGTCGACGATCACGCCCGCGAGCGTGTAGCGCTCGCCGAGCGGCGAGTCGTTCAGCCGCTCGACGAGAAATTCGAGCGGCGCCTTCATGTAGCGCGTGCCGCCCTTGTAGGCGACCGGCTGACCGGCGCGATCGGCCGCGCCGTTGCGCAGCGACTGGATATAGACGAGATTTTTCTTCGGCATGAATGCGTCGTGTTGAACGGACGCCCGCGCCGCGGACGGCGGCCCGCGGCGCGCGACGTCACCAGTTGTATTTCGCGGTGGCGATCACCGTGCGGTCGTTGCCGAACATGCAGACCGAGGTCGACTGGCAACCGCTGATGTAATGACGGTTGAACAGGTTCGTCGCGTTCACCGCGAAGCGCCAGTTGCGCACGTCGTAATGCACGGCCGCGTCGATCAGCGTGTAGCTCGACACCGTCAGCGAGTTGTCGGCCGCGCCGGCGGACGCGCTCTGGTAGCGCACGCCGCCGCCGAGCCCGAAGCCCGCGAGCGGCCCCGTGTGCCACGTCCAGTCGGCCCACAGCGACGCCATCTGGCGCGGCCGCGGAATGTCGACCGGCCAGTTGTTCAGCGTCGCGTCGTTGGCCTGCACGACCTTCACGTCCTGATACGCGTACGACGCGATCAGCGACAGGTTCGGCGTGACCTTGCCGGTTGCGCTCAGCTCGATCCCGCGCGCGCGCACTTCACCGGTCTGCACGGATTTCGTGCCGCTCGGATCCTGCGTCGGCAGCGCCGGCGTAACGCCGTTGGTCTGGTTGATCTGATAGATCGCGGCATTCAGCATCAGGTTCTTGCCGGGCGGCTGCCAGCGCAGGCCCGCTTCGATCTGCCTGCCGCGCGTCGGCTTCGGCACCCCGCCGTCGAGCAGGCTCACGCCGATGATCGGATTGAACGACGTCGAATAGCTGATATACGGCGACAGCCCGTAGCCGGCCTGATACGTGAGGCCGACGCGGCCCGTAAACGCCGACACGTCGGCCTTCGACTGCGTGCCGGCCGCGCGATCGTCCATCCGCATGTTGACCCAGTCCTCGCGGCCGCCGAGCGTCAGCGTCCAGCGGTTCCACTTGATCTGGTCCTGCGCGTACAGGCCGAACGTGTTCATCGTCGTGTACGTGTTGGTGCGGTACGTGGTGTCCGGATTGGAAAACACGGCCGTCGTGACCGGCGTGTACACCGGGTTGTAGAGGTTCAGCGTCGGCGCGGCGGCGAGCCATTCGCTATCGGTCGCCGTCTGGCGGTTGTACTGGAAGCCGAGCAGCAGCGTGTGCTGGAGCGGACCCGTCGCAAAACGGCCCTCGAGATTGTTGTCGATGTCGAAGCGGCTGTAGTTCATCTGGAACACGCCGGCCCAGCGGTTGACTTCGGTCAGCGTTTCGTCGGCGAAGCCCGCTCCCCACACCGAGCCGTTGTCGAGCGACAGATGCATCCACCGCGTGTTCTGCCGGAACGTCCACATCGAGTTCAGATTGTGCTCGAACTGATAGCCGAGCGACCACTGCTTCTTGCGGTAGTAGTTGAAGTTGCCGTCGCCTTCGTAGATGTCCTTCGTGATCTGCCCGTTCGGATTCGGCAGCACCGTGCCGGCCGCGGGCAGGAAGTTCGACGAGATGTCGCCCCAGTCCTGCAGATACGTGGCCGACAGCGTCAGCGACGTGTCCGCGTTCGGGCGCCAGCGGAACGACGGTGCGAGCGCGACGCGCTGATCGTTGTTCGGCCCGGTCACCGCGTTGCCGTCGCGCGCGACGCCGACGAACCGGTACGCGTACTTGCCGTCCGGATCGAGCTTGTCGCCGACGTCGATCATGAACTGCTTGCGCGCATAGTTGCCGATCTCGACGCCCGCTTCGCGCACGCGCTCGCCGTCGGCGAGCTTCGTCTTCACGTCGACGATCGCACCCGGATCGCCCGCGCCGTACAGCACCGACGTTGGGCCGCGCAGCACGGTGATGCTGTCGATCATGTAGGGATCGACGCGCCAGCTCGCGAGGTTTAACGTGTTGGGCACCTGCAGGCCGTTCACGTACGCGGTCGGCGTGAAGCCGCGCAGCGCCGCGTACCAGTCGGAGCGGTTGTCCGAGCCGTACGACGAAAAGCCCGGCACGTAGCGCAGCGCGGTGTTCACGTCGGTCGCGCCCGTCATCTCGATCTGCTGCGCGGTCACGACGTTGATCGTCTGCGGGATCTCCTCGATCGGCGTGTCGGTCTTCGTGCCGGTCCGGCTGCGCTTCGCGACGAGCCCCACCGTGCCGTCGCCTTCCGACGCCGCGTTCACGGTGATCGCCGGCAGCGTGCCGGCCGACGCAGCGTTCTGCGCGCCGTTCGCCGACGCGGCAGTCCCCGCATTCGCCGCCGGCGCGGTCTGCGCGAACGCCTGCCCGGCCGCCGCACCGAATGCCACGCTCGCCGCGGCCGCGATCGCACGCAGCCGCGTGCCTGTTGCCCAATCCATCTTCTTTTACTCCACTTGTCATGCGGTCTCCCGACCGCGCCTCTCAAAGAGCGAAAGCCATGCGGCCCGCGCTCACCCCGTTTTCTTGTCGTGCGCGGGCCGCGGCATCGTCGTGCGCGCCCGGCATGCCGCTTTCGAGCGACGCGCAGATTTCGTCCGCGCGTCGTGCCAGCACCGACAGCAGCGTGTCGGACAGCCCGTGGCTGTCTTCGCAGCAGCCTTGCAGATAGATGCGCGGTGCGAAGTGCGCGGGCGTCGCGAGCCGGTAATCGCGCCCGACGTCGCCGCGCGCCAGCGCGTCGCCGAGCTCCGGCGCCAGGCCCGCGAGCAGCGCGGCATGCGTGTCGCGGCGGTAGCCGGTCGCGAGCACGAGCGCATCGAAACGTTCGACCTGCGTCGCGCCGCTCATCCGGTCGCGCGTCGCGAGCTCGATGCGGCCGTCCGCCGTGCGCGACGCGGCTTCGATCGCGCGGTTCGCGAGCAGCGCGTGGCGCGGCGTGCCGTCGATGCGCTGCAGGTACAGCATTTCGTAGATCTGTTCGATCAGCGGCCGATCGACGACCGCGTAGTTCGTGTCGCGATAGCGCTCGAGCAGCGCGCGTCGCGCGTCGTGCGGCTGCGCGTAGACGACGTCGGTGAATGCCGGGCTGAAGATCTCGTTGACGAACGGACTGTCGTCGGCCGGCTTCAGCGCGCCGGCGCGCATCACGAGGCTCGCGTCGACGTGCGGGAAGCGCCGCGCGAGATCGACGAACACTTCGGCCGCGCTCTGCCCGGCGCCGATCACCGCGACGCGGCGACGTTCGCCGTCCGGTGCGGCGACGAGCCGCGCGATGTCGGCCAGATACGACGACGAATGGATCACGCGCTCGTTGCCGAGTGCCGCGAACGCATCGGGAATCGCCGGCGCGCCGCCGATGCCGACCGACAGCGCGCGCGTCACGCGCCGATGCGTCTGTCCGTCTGCGTCGCGCGACACGACGCGCAGCGCATCGACGCGCGCACCGCTGCCGTGCACGGGCTCGATCGCGGTGACCGTTTCGCCGTAGTGCACGCGATCGTCGAAGGCGTCGGCGACCCAGCTCAGGTAGTCGTGGAATTCGACACGCGTCGGATAAAAGTTCTTCAGGTTGATGAATTCGTTCAGCCGGCCGCGTTCGAACAGATAGTTGATGAACGTGTAGCGGCTCTTCGGATCGCGCATCGTGACGAGATCCTTCAGAAACGAGATCTGCATCCGGCAGTCGTCGAGCAGCATCCCGCGATGCCAGCCGAACGCGGGCTGCCGCTCGACGAAGCAATGCGCAAGCGCGCGCGGGCCGCCGCGCTCGGCGAGGCGCACGGCCAGCGCCAGATTCGACGGCCCGAAGCCGACGCCGATCAGGTCGAATACGGTTTCTCTCTGCATGTCTCAGCTCCCTTGTCGATGAACCGGCCCGTCAGACGTGACGGCCGGAGAAGAACGTGTCGCGCCGCGTGCACATCCACAGCGGCTGTCCGTCGGCGAGCGCGAGACGGCGCCGCCGCGCGAAGCCGTGCCGCGCGAGCAGCTCGGCGATCCGCGCGTGGCCGGCCGGTACGGCGCAGCCGATCGCTTCGGTACGCGGATCGTCGAGAAACAAGTAATGGACGACGCTCGGCAGCCACGCGGCGATGCAGTGCGCGCCGCGCCAGCGCGACTCGCCGACCAGCATCCGCAGCGCGCGGTCGTAGTCGCGCGCGGCAACGTGCGGCGCGAGCGCATCCTCCTTCAGCCATACCGCTTCGAAATACGCGAACGGCTCGCCGTCGAAGCAGCCGACGAGCGGCGTCACGTGCGGCTCGAAGTCGGCCGCCGTGCCGGGCTGCGCGCCGGGCCAGCCGTCGCGCACGCGCGGCGTGTCGAACCAGCGCGCGATGCGCGCGGGATCGTCGGCCGGCTGCCAACCGCGCAGCGTGAAACGCACGCCGAGCGCCGGCATGTCGCGCGCATAGACCTCGGCGCGCGGCGCGGGCGGACGGCGCGGATGGCGCCGCCCGTCGGTCAGCGTCGGCAGCGTCGCGCACGGCGGCCGTGCCTCGACGAGCCAGAGATCGGCCTGCTGCGCCCACCCTTCGCGCATGCATTGGCCGCCGTCGCCGAGCACGCCGCTCGCGCGCAGCGCATCGAGCGCGACCGCGGGCCATGCGGCCGCGTCGAGACGGACCGACGTGCGCGCGACGTCGACCGCGAACGCCGCCGCGAGCGCGGCGAGCACCGCCCGCCGCTGCTCGGCCGGCGCCGCGCGATGGTTGTATGCGACGAGGCGCAGCGCGCCGTCGTCCGTCAACTGGGCGCGCAGCAGCTGCGCGCCGATGCCGTCGCCGTGCGAGACGCGAATCTCGGCACCGTCGCGTGCCGCGCAGAGTTCGTTCGCGAACGTCAGCCGGCAGGTATCGGGCACCGTGTATCCGTCCGGGCGCACTTCAGCCAGCATGGCGAGCCTCCCGATATGCGTCGGTGTGCGCGCGTGCGTCGAGCCGCGCGGCGAGCGCCGCGAGCGTCGGCACGGCGAACACGTCGTCGATCGTCAGCGCGTGGCCCGCGCGGCACGCGGCGTCGACGAAGCGCACGACGTCGAACGACGTCGCGCCCGCCTCGAACAGGTCCGCGTCGGGCGCAGGCGCGGCGGTTGCGAACGTGTCGGACCACAGCGCGGCGAGCGCGGCGGCCGTGCGCGACGCGCGCGCCGGTGCATCGGCTTCGTCGTCGGTCGCGCCGCGCGCGGGTGCCGCAGCGACGTGCGCGTCCGGCGCGCCGAGTACCGTGTCGGCCGCATGCGCGAAGCGCGCGACTTCGTCGTGATAGCGCGCGACGAGCGCCTCGACGAAGCGGCCGTCGAGCAGTTCGTCCGCATACGAGAACGCCGCGCCGACGCGCCCGTCCGGATGCTCGACGACGTCCAGTTCGAGCGTGAACACGACGCGATGCCGCACGTCGTCGAACCCGGCGACCGATAACCCGGCCCAGTCGCGTGCGACCGCACCGGTCGGGCGCAGATAGTTGAACATCACCTGGAACAGCGGATTCGCATCGGCCGCGCGCGGTGCGCGCAGCGCGGCGACCACGTCGGCAAACGGCACGTCCGCACGCGCATAGGCGGCCAGCGCCGTGTCGCGCACCTGCGCGAGCACGTCCGCGCGACGCGCGGTCGCGTCGAGCCGCGTCCGCACGACCACCGCATTGATGAACAGGCCGAGCGCGTCGCGTGCCGCGTCGCCGGTCAGCTCGCGCGTCGACGCGAGCACGCCCACCGGCTGGTCGCCCGCGCCCGTCACGCGGAACAGCGCGGCGTTCAGCGCCGCGTGCAGCAGCATCGGCAGCGTCGCGTGCGCGGCCGATGCCGCCTCGCGCGCCGCGCGGATCAGCGCGCCATCGAATTCGAATGCGAGGCGCGCGGCGCGCCATTGCGGGACCGCCGGCGCGTCCGCACGCTGCGGCAGGATGCGCACCGGCAGGCCGGCGAGCGCGCTGCGCCACTCGTCGACGCGCCCCGCTGCAGCCGGGGCCGGCAACACGAACGGCGCCGCCCTGCCGGTCGGCACAGCGTTGCCGCGCACGTGCGCGACGTAGCGCGTGCGCACCGCGTCGAGCCACAGCTCGATCGATTCGCCGTCGGACACGATGTGATGAATCGCGATCGACAACACGTGATCGTCGGCACCGAGCCGCAACAGGCGCACGCGCCAGAGCGGCGCATCGGCCGCGAGATCGAACGGCGCGAGCGCATCGTCGTCGGTCAGCGCGGCCGCGCGTGCGCGTGCGTCGTCGTGCCCGGACAGATCGACGACCGGCAGCGCGAGCGGCGCCGCGTCGACGATCCGCTGCCCCGGCAGCCCGTGCGCGCGCGGCACGATGCGCACACGCAGCGCCGGATGAACGGCTGCCGCGTCGGACAACGCCGCGCGCAGCGCGTCGACGTCGAGCGGGCCGCGCACGCGCAGCGCGACCGGAATGTTGTACGCGGCGCTATCCGGCTGTGCGCGCCACAGGAACCACAGCGCGAGCTGGGCGGGCGACAGCGGCCATACGCCGTGCGCATCGGCTTGCGCGACCGCGACGCGCGGGGCCGCGGCAGCCGCGTGTGCGGCACGCGGCGCGGCGGCGACCTGCCGTGCGTATTGCGCGAGCAGCGGCGCCTCGAACAGCGTACGCACCGGCACGTCGCGGCCGAGCCGTTCGGCCACGCGCGTCGCGACGCGCACGGCCGCGAGCGAATGCCCGCCGAGTTCGAAGAAGTGATCGCCGCGACCGACGCGTTCGACGTTCAACACGTCGCGCCAGATCGCCGCAAGCGCCGCTTCGTCGCCGTCGTGCGGCGCTTCGTACGCGCGCTCGATGCGCACCGGCGCCGGCAGCCGCGCGCGGTCGACCTTGCTGTTCGCGTTACGCGGCAGTGCGTCGAGCACGATCAGCTGCGCGGGCACCATGTAGTCGGGCAGCGTGCGGCGCAGATGCGCGTCGAGCGTCGCCGCGTCGACCGGTTGCGCGCCCGCGCGCGCCTCGGCCGTCAGTTCGACGTAAGCGACGAGCTGCGCCTGCGCGCCCTGCCCATGCACGACCGCGCACGCTTCGCGGACCGCGTCGTGTGCGGCCAGCTGCGCCTCGATCTCGCCGAGTTCGATCCGCAGCCCGCGCAGCTTCACCTGATGGTCGACGCGGCCGATGAAGTCGAACACGCCGTCCGCACGGCGCCGCACGAGGTCGCCCGTGCGATACAGCCGCGCGCCCGGCGCGCCGTACGGATCGGGCACGAAGCGTTCGGCCGTCAGCGCGGGCCGGTCGAGATAGCCGCGCGCGACGCCGATCCCTTCGCCGCCGAGATAGAGCTCGCCGATCACGCCGACCGGCAGCGGATGCAACCGCGCGTCGAGCACGTGCGCGGTGCGCGCGCCGACCAGCGTGCCGATCGGCAGATAGGCGGCGTCGCCGAGCTTCGCGAGATCGTCACCGGGACGGAACATCCAGAGCGTCGGCGTGATCACCGTCTCGGTCGGTCCGTAGCCGTTCACGACGCGCACGTTCGGCAGCGCGCGGCGCAGCATCGCGAATGCTTCGCGCGAGGTCGCCTCGCCGCCCACCGTCAGCGAACGCAGTGTCGGCGGCGCGCCGTGTGCGAGCGCCCATTCGGCGAGCTGCGCCGCGCAGCCGGGCGGCACGTAGGTCATCGTCACGCCGTCGCGGTTCATCATCGCGCAGGTCTGCGCGGGCGGCCACAGCACGTCGGCCGTCACCGACACCGCCGCGCCCGACATGTACTGCGAAAACCAGCCTTCATGCGCGCCGTCGAAGTTGACCGACTGGAACAGCAGGAACACGTCGTCCTCGCCGGCGCCGTAGCGCTCGGCGATCGCCGCGCAATGGCGCGCGAACGACGCGTGATCGACGATCACGCCCTTCGGCTTGCCGGTCGACCCCGACGTGTAGATCGCGTACGCCGCGTGGCCGGGCAGCACGTCGGGCAGCGCGACGTCGGCCGCTTCGTCGAGCGCGTCGATGCGATCCGCGCGCCACACGCGCAACGCAGGCGCCTCGGGCAGCGACGCGACGCTCGCGGCGTCGGTCAGCACGTGCGCGATGCGTGCATCGTCGACGATCTGCGCCAGCCGTTCGCGCGGATGCGCCGGATCGAGCGGCACGAACGCGGCGCCCGACTTCAGCACCGCGATCAGCGCGACGAGCAGATCGACCGAGCGCTGCAGCGCGACGCCGACACGCATTTCAGGCCGCACGCCGGCCGCGACGAGGTGGCGCGCGAGCCGTGCGGCGCGTGCGTCGACTTCGCCGCGCGTCAGCGCGCGCTCGATGTCGGCGACGCCGCGCGCGTGCGGCCGCGCCCGTGCATGGGCGGCGATGCGCGCGTGCACGGGCACGAACGGTTCGGCCTCGGCCGCACCGGCCGGCGCATTCCACGCGGCAAGCTGCGCGCGCTCGTCGGCCGGCAGCCAGTCCAGATCGCCGACCGGCGTGTCGGGTCGCGCGAGCGCATCGCGCAGCAGCGTGACGAAACGGGCGGCGAGCCGCGCGATCGCATCGGCCTCGAACAGGTCGAGCGCATAGACGAATGCAGCGTCGAACGAGCCGTCGGGCGTCGCTTCGATCGCGAGCGTCAGGTCGAATTTCGCCGACGGCGTGCCGGACGGCAGCAGCGCGGCCGACGCGGCGCCGAAGGCCGGCAGCGCGCGGCGCTCGCCGTACGCGGCCATCACCTGGAACAGCGGATGATGGCTCGCGCTGCGCGGCACGCCGAGCGCGTCGACGACCTGCTCGAACGGGACGTCCTGATGCATTTGCGCGTCGACGAGCGCGCGTTGCGTGCGCGCGACCAGCGACGCGAAATCGCGATGGGCCGGCACGTCGACGTCGATCGCCAGCGTGTTGACGAAGAAGCCGATCAGCCTCGCCGTCTCCGCCCGTTCGCGATTCGCGGCCGGCACGCCGACGCAAATCCGCGCATCGCCGGTCGCGCGCGCGAGCAGCGTGTCGAGTGCGGCGAGCAGCACCGCGAACGGCGTCGCCCCCGACGCGGCCGCGAACGCACGCAGCTGCGCGCCGATCTGCGCGTCGAGCGAGAACGCATGCCGCGCGCCGAGCGCGCTGCGCCGCGCCGGCCGTGCGCGCGCGCCGGGCAGCGCCAGCACGCCGCGCTGCGCGTCGAGCCGTTCGCGCCAGAACGCGAGCTGACGATCGCGCTCGCCGGCATCGAGCCAGCGGCGCTGCCACAGCGCGTAGTCGGCATACTGGATCGGCAGCGGCGCGAGCGACACCGGCCGGTCGTCCGCATAGGCGCGATAGAACGCCGCGAGTTCGTCGAGCATCACGCTCGAGGACCAGCCGTCGGACACGATGTGATGCACGGTCAGCGCGAGCCAGTGCCGCGTCGCGTCGAACCGCAGCAGATGCGCGCGTACGAGCGGTGCCGCGCCGAGATCGAACGGTTCGGCTTCGTCGGCCGCCGCGACGTCGTGCGCACGGGCGTCGCGCTGCGCGGGCGGCAGCGCCTCGAGATCGGTTTCGCGCCACGGGCAGCGCAATGGCGGATGGATCGTCTGCGCGACGCCGTCCGCCGTTTCGTCGAAGGTCGTGCGCAGCGCCTCGTGACGTGCGATCAGCGCATCGCATGCCGCACGCAGCGCGTGCCGATCGAGCGGCCCTGTGAGTGCGAGCCGTTCGGTGATGTGATACGCCTGCGGCGCATCGATCAGCCGTGCGTGCAGCCACAACCGCGTCTGCGCGAACGACGCCGGCACGCGGTCGCTGCGCGGCGTGCGCGGCGGAATCGGCAGCACGCGAAAGTCGATGCCGGCCGCGCCGAGCTTGTCGATGAACACCGCGCGCTGCGCGTCGGGCAATTGCGCGAACCGCGTCGCGAGCGCGAGCCAGTCGGGTTGAACCTTCGTCATCCGTCGTCCTTATTGGGTTTCGAGTTCGCCGAGCAGCGCGTCGATCGTGCTCGCCGCGTCGGTCGCGCCGCGCGCTGCGCAGGCGTCGTCGATCGCCGCGGCGCAGCGCGCGAGCGTGCGCGCGTCGAACAGCGTGCGCAGCGGCAGCGCGATGCCCCAGTGCAGATTGGCCTGCGCATGCGCGTGCGTCGCGAGCAGCGAGTGGCCGCCGAGCAGGAAGAAGTCGTCGTCGCGACCGATCGCGTCCACGTGCAGCACGCGCTGCCAGATCTCGGCGAGCGCGCGCTCGGTATCGGTCGCGAGCGCGGCCGCGACGGCCGGCGCACGCACGGGCGCCGGCAACGCGTGGCGGTCGCACTTGCCGTTCGGCGTGACCGGCAGCGCGTCGAGTTCGATCAGCTGTGCGGGCACCATGTAGGCGGGCAACTGCGCGCGCAGCGTGTCGAGCAGCGCCGCGCGATCGAGCGCGGCACCATCGCCGCGTGCGACGTAGCCGATCAGCTGCTCGTCGCGCACGATCACGACCGCGTCGTGCACGCCGGGCGCCGCGCGCAGCAGCGCCTCGATCTCGCCCGGTTCGATCCGCTGGCCGCGCAGCTTCACCTGCGTGTCGACCCGGCCCAGGTAGTCGAGCGCGCCGTCCGCGCGGCGCCGTGCGAGGTCGCCGGTGCGGTACATGCGCTCGCCCGGCGCGAACGGATCGGGCACGAAACGCTCGGCGGTCAGCGCCGGCCGGCCGAGATAGCCGCGCGCGAGCCCCGCGCCGGACAGATACAGCTCGCCGGTCGCGCCGGGCGGCACCGGCTGCCATGCGGCGTCGAGCACGTGCAGCCGCAGGTTTGCGATCGGATGCCCGATCGGGACGGCGGCCGCGCGCGCGTCGTCCGCGCCGCAGGTCCAATGCGAGACGTCGATCGCGGCTTCGGTCGGCCCGTACAGGTTCACGAGCGTCGCGTTCGGCAGCAGCCGCGCCATGCGCGCGACGAGCTCCGGTGCGAGTGCCTCGCCGCTCGCCACGATCAGCCGCACGCTCGCGCACTGCGCGGCAGCCGAAAAATCGTCGAGATACGCGGCGAATGCGGCGAGCATCGACGGCACGAAATGCAGCACCGTCACGCGATGCGCCGCGATCGCGGCACAGAGCCGCGCCGGATCGCGATGCTCGCCGGGCGCCGCGATCGCGAGCTTCGCGCCCGCCGCGAGCGGCCACACGAACTCCCATACCGACACGTCGAAGCCGAACGGCGTCTTGTGCAGCACGACGTCGTCGCGCGTGAGCCCATAGGCGTGCTGCATCCACGCGATCCGGTTCGCGAGCGCGCCGTGCGTGTTGCCCGCGCCTTTCGGCCGGCCGGTCGAGCCCGACGTGTAGATCAGATACGCAAGCTGCGCATCGTCGACGTCGGCCGGCCGTTCGTCGGCGTCGGCGTCGGCGTCGGCGGCCACGTCGTCGTCGAGCAGATCGGCGAGCGTCAGCCACTGCGTCGAGGCGCGCTCGCCGAGTGCGGCATCGACCTGCGCGCGCAGATGCGGCTGCGTGATCGCGACGGCCGGCCGCGCATCGTGCAGCAGATACGCGATGCGCTCGGCCGGATAGTCGGGGTCGATCGGCAGATAGGCGGCGCCCGCCTTCAGCACGCCGACGAGCGCGATCACCATGTCGAACGAACGCTCGAGGCACAGCGCGACCGGCGTATCGGGCCGCACGCCGCGCCGGCGCAGCGCGGCCGCGACGCGCGACGTGCGGCGATCGAGTTCGCGATAGCCGATCTGCCGGATCGAGCCATGCGCGTCCGCCAGTTCGAGCGCGACCGCGTCGGGCATCGCGCGCGCGGCATCGGCGAACTGCCGGTGCAGCGGCTGTCGTTGCGCGTCGGGCCAGATGCGCGCGGTGTCGTGCATGCGCGTCAGCGCGTCGCGCACGGCCTCGTCCGCAATCGACAGCATGCCGAGCGGCGCGTCCGGCATGCGTGCGAGCGCGTCGAGCGCGCACGCGAAGGCGCGATGCCAGGTCTCGACCTGCGATGCATCGAGACGCGCGGTGTCGTAGCCATAGTCGATCGTCAGCGCACTACCGGTTTCGATCACGAGCGTCAGCGCGAAATCGGTCGCCTCGATGCTGCGCACGTCGGTCAGCCCAAGCGCACGCGGATCGGCATCGCCGGCGCGCTCGTCGACCGGGTAGTTTTCGAAGACGACGAGCGTGTCGAACAATGCACCGCCCGCGCCGCGCGCCCAGCGCTGAATGTCGGCGAGCGGCGTGTGCGCATGCTCGGCGGCCGCCGCGTTGTCGCGTTGCAGCGCCTGCAGCCAGTCCGACGCGCGCCGCTGCGGCGCCGGCGTCGTGATGACGGGCACCGTGTTGATGAAGAGACCGAGTACGGCGTCGACGTCCGGCAATGCGTCCGGACGTCCGGCCACCGTCGCGCCGAACGCGACCGCCGGCTGATGCGTCATGCGCTGCAGCGCGAGTGCCCATGCGCCCTGCACCAGCGTGTTGACCGTCAGCTTCAGTGCACGTGCCGTCTGCGCGACGCGCGCGAATGCCGGCGCGTCGATCGTCGCGCGCCACGTGACGACGTGCCCGTCCGCACGGTCGGCCGTGCGTTCGGCGATCAGCGTCGGCGCATCGAGCCGCGCGAGCCGTTCGGTCCAGAAGCGTTCGTCGGCGTCGCGATCGCGCGTGCCAAGCCATGCGATGAAGTCGCGATAGCGCAGCGCCGGACGCGGCGCGAACGGCGACACCGCATCGGGATCGCGATAGTCGCGCAGCACGTCCGCGAGCAGACGCGCCGTGCTCCAGCCGTCGAGCAGCACGTGATGGCGCGTCCATACGATGCGCCACGCGTCGTCCGTCACGCGAATCAGCGTGAGCCGCATCAGCGGCGGCTCGCGCCAGTCGAAGCCGCGTGCGCGATCGGCCGCGAGCCACGCGTCGAAATCCGCGTCGAGCGTCGCGCCGCGCGTGCGCCAGTCGAGCTGTTCGACCGGCATCTGCGCATGACGATGGACGCATTGCAGCGGCGCCGCTTCGTCCGGCATCACGCTCGTGCGCAGGATGTCGTGCCGCGCGATCGACGCCGCGAACGCGCGCACGAGGCGCGCCGGCTCGAGCGCGGTCGCCGTCGCGACGAGCTGGTTCACGTAGCTCGCGTGGCCGGGCGCGAACAGCGCATGAAACAGGATGCCCTGCTGCATCGGCGAAAGCGGATAGACGTCGTCGATCGTGCGCCAGTCGAGCGGCGTGCGCTCGATCGCGGCCTGCGTGAGGCCGGCTGCGCGCGCAAGCGGAAAATCGCCCGGCGTCGCACCGCCGCCGCGCCGCGCGAGGCGTGCTGCGCATGCGTCGACGAGCTCGCGCAGCGCGGCCGCAAAGCGCTCGGCCAGCGCGTCGATCGTCGCGCGCTCGAACTGCGGTGCGCCATAGACCCAATGCAGCTTCAGCGTGCGCGCACCGTCCGGCTGCGCGTCGAGGTACGCGTGGATCGCGAGCAGATTGCCGAGCGGGCCCTGCGGATCGCGCTCGATGCCGGCGCCGCCGACGCGCGGCACCAGCGTCGCATCGCGCGCTGCGTCGAACTGGCCGAGATAGTTGAACGTGACGCGCGGCCGCGGCACGGCCGCCAACGCCTCGCGCGTGCGCGGATCGCCGTAGTGCGCGAGCACGCCGAAGCCGAGCCCCTTGTGCGGCACCGCGCGCAGCGTGTCCTTCACCGCGCAGAGCGTGTCGCGCGCGCTCGCCGCGACAGGAAGCGCGACCGGATAGTGGCTCGTCAGCCAGCCGACCGTGCGGCTCGCGTCCGCATCGTCGAACAGCGCCTCGCGCCCGTGTCCTTCGAGTTCGACGCGACACGACGATGCGCCGCGCGAGCCGGCCAGCGCGATCGCAAGCGCCGCGCACAGCAGCTCGATCGTCTGCGTGCGGTAAGCCGCGTGCGCGTCGGTGAGTGCGGCGCGCGTCAGCGTCGCGTCGATCGTCTGTACGACGACGGCCGCGTCGGCATTCGTCGCACGCGCGTCGGGCCGGTCGGGCTCGAGTTCGTCGCCTTCTGCGGCGGCGGCCCAGTAAGCGGTTTCAGCCGCGAACGGCGACGCCGGATCGGTCGCGGCACGCGCGAGGCGCGCGGCCCAGGCATCGGCGCGCAGGCCGGGCGCCGACAGCCGCGCCGGCATACGCTCGCAGGCGGCACGGTAGGCGGCATCGAGATCGTCGAACACGATGCGCCACGACACGCCGTCGACGATCAGATGATGAATCGCCAGATACAGCCGCGTCGACCCGTCCGGCAACCGCGCCGCGCAGGCGCAGGCGAGCGGGCCGCGCGCGAGATCGAGGCGGCGCTGCAGCGCATCGAAGCGCGCGAGCGCGTCGGCTTCGTCGTGCGCGACGACCTCGACGAACGGCAGCGCATCGTACGGCTTCGCCGCGTCGGTCGCATGCCACGTGCCGTCCGCGCCGCGCGCGAAACGCTGGCGGAACGCCGCGTGATGCGTGAGCACCGCATCGAACGCGCGCGCGAATGCGTCGGCATCGAACGGCCCGCGTACGTCGAACGCGACCGACTGGTTCCAGTGGCCGCGATTCGGCAGGTCGAGCGCGAAAAAGCGCTGCTGCGCGGGCGTGAGCGTCTGGATATCGGCGCCGGCGGACGACGCAGGCTCGGCGGCCGGCTGCGGCGTCGCGGCGTCGTCGACCTTCGCAACGCGCGCGAGCTCGGCGAGCGTCGGGCCGTCGAACAGCTGTTTCGGCGTGAAGCGCACGCCGCGCTTGCGCGCGCGCGCAATCACCTGCAGCACGAGGATCGAATCGCCGCCGAGCTCGAAGAAGTTGTCGTGGCGGCCGACGCGCGGCGCTTTCAGCACGGCCTGCCACACCTCGGCGAGCACCGTTTCGGCGAGCCCTTGCGGCGCATCGCCCGATGCATGCTCGACCGGTCGCGCCGCCAGCTCGCGCAGCGCCGCGCGGTCGATCTTGCCGTTCGCGGTGACGGGCAGACGCGCAAGCGCGACGCACTGCGCAGGCACCATGTAGTCGGGCAGCGTCGCGGCGAGCGCCGTACGCAGCGCCGCTTCGTCGAATGCGGCACCGTCGCGCGGGACGACGAAGGTCGCGAGCCGCAGCCGGCCGTCGTGTTCGATCGCGAGCGTTTCGGCCTGCGCGATCGGGCCGGCCGCGCGCACGGCCGCGCTGACTTCGCCGGGCTCGACGCGGTAGCCGCGAATCTTCACCTGGTCGTCGATCCGGCCGAGAAACGCGATGCGGCCGTCGGTGCCGAGCCGCACGCGATCGCCGGTGCGGTAGAGCCGCGCACCGGGCGTGAACGGATCGGGCACGAAGCGCTCGGCCGTCTGCGCGGGCCGGTTCAGATAGCCGCGCGCGACGCCCGGGCCGCCGAGATGGAGTTCGCCGATCGCACCGGGCGGCACGCAGGCGCCGAACGCGTCGAGCACGAGCGCGCGTGCGTTCGGCAGCGGCACGCCGAGCGGTACGCCGGCCGCCGGATCGCGCGCGTCGGCGGCGATCGACGCCGTGTCGCACGCGAGCGCGCCGACCGTCGCTTCGGTCGGCCCGTAATGGTTGATCACGCGGCATGCGGGCGCGAGCGCCGCGACGCGCGCGACCAGCGCCCACGTGAGCGTCTCGCCGCCCGTGACGAGCGCGTGGCGTGGCAGCACGTCGGCCGGTACGCGCGCGTCGAGCAGCGCCTGCAGATGGCTCGGCACGATCTTCAGCACGCCGACCTCGCGGTGGCGCATTTCGTCCGCAAAGGCATCGGGATCGAACGCGCACGATGCGGGCAGCAGATGCAGCGTCCGGCCGCTGCAGAGCGCGCCGAACAGCGTCGTATGACCGAGATCGGCCGCGACCGTCGAGACCATCGCGAACGACGCCTCGGACGCGAACGCGAGCTCGTCGAGCAGCCCCTGCACGTAGTCGGCAAGTGCGCGATGCGATACGACGACGCCCTTCGGCGTGCCGGTGGAACCCGACGTGTAGATCAGATACGCGCCCTGCTCCGGATGCGGCGCGACGCGCACACCGGCTGCCGTCGCGAGCGTCGCGTCGTGCGCGAGCGCGTCGACGTCGAGCGGCTGTGCGCACGTGTCGAGCGGCCATGCAGATGTGTTTGCGACGAGCGCGCAGCGCGCACCGCAGTCCGCCGCCGCCGCGGCGAGGCGCGCGGCCGGTTGGGCCGGATCGAGCAGCACGGCGAGCGCGCCGGCCTTCAGCGCACCGAGCAGCCCGACGACGAAGCGCACCGAGCGCTCGATACAGACGATGACGGGCGCTTCGGCGGACACGCCGCGCTGCTGCAGCGCGCGGGCGACGCGGTTCGACGTATCGTCGAGTTCGGCAAAGCTCAGCGACGACGCGGCGTCCGCCACGGCGATCCGATGCGGATACGCGGCCGCCTGGCGCGCGAACGCGGCCACGACGTCCGCATGCTCGACACGCAACGCACGGCCGTCGCGCGGCTGCCGCGACGCGGGCGCACCGTCGCACGGCAGCGCGGCCGTCGCGCATTGCGGATCGCGCACGGCCGACGCGAGCAGCGCCGCATAGCTGTCGAGCCACGCGCGCGCGGTATCCGCATCGATGCAGTCGGTCGCATAGGCGGCGACGAGTTCGATGCCGCTCGCGTCGTCGGTGAAGTCGACCGCGAAATCGAAGCGCGCCGCGAGGTCCGGCCCCGGCGTCGCGACCGCCGTTGCGCCCGGCAGCACGCTGTCGTGCCGCGCGTCGAACTGCTGGGCGAACTTCACGCGCAGCCATTCGTCGCCGCGCCTGACCGGCGGCTTCACCGCATCGACGACACGCTCGAACGGCACGTCCTGATGCGCGACCGCTTCGAGCGCGGCGCTGCGCGCGGCATCGACGAGCGCGCGGAACGGCTGGGCCGGCGCGACGCGTACACGCAGGGCGACGGTGTTCAGGAACAGCCCGAGCAGCGCGCGCGTTTCCTCACGCTGCCGATGCGCGACCGGCACCGCGACGACGACGTCGGTTTCGCCGGTGAGCCGCGCGAGCCATGCGTCGAACGCCGCGACCAGCACGACGAACACGCTCGCGTGCGCGTCGCGCGCGAGTTGGCGCACGTCGGCCGCGACCGCATCGGGCACGCGCACGCTGACGCGCGCGCCGCGCAGCGCGCGCGTGGCCGGCGGCTGACGGTCGAGCGGCAGCGCGATCGGGCCCGGCGCGTCGCGCAATGCGCCGCGCCAGTAGTCGAGCTGGCGCTCGGCCTCGCCGTTCGCGAGCATCTCGCGCTGCCACTCCGCATAGTCGGCGTACTGGATCGGCAGCGCGGGCAGCGACGGCGCCCGGCCTGCTGCATACGCGCGATAGGCGGCCGACAGCTCGTCGAACGCGCAGCGCGAACTCCAGCCGTCGCTGACCGCGTGATGCGCGGTCAGCAGCAGCCGATGGCGATCGTCGGCGAGCGCGACGAGCGTCGCGCGCACGAGCGGCCCGCGCGCGAGATCGAACGGCGTGCCGGCGTCGCGCTCCGCGAGCCGCGCGGCCTCCGCGTCGCGCGCCGCCGGCGGCAAGCCGCGCAGATCGACGTCGACGATCGTTACCGGCAGTCGCGCATGAATGCGCTGCATCACGATGCCGTCGTCGTTGTCGACGAGCGTCGTGCGCCACGCCTCGTGCCGCTCGATCAGATGGTCGAGCGCGCGCTGCAGCGCGGCACGGTCGAGCGCGCCGTCGATCGTCCAGTGCGCGGCGATGTGGTACGCGGCGCTTGCGTCGCGCGTCTGCGCGAGCACCCAGAAGCGTTGCTGCGCGAGCGACGCCGCGCGGTCGACGTGCGCCGCACCGGCACTCGGCGTCGTGCCGCGCGCGGCAATCGCGGCGAGCGGCGCGCCCGTCTCGCGCTCTGCATCGTCGATCGTGGCGGCGAGCTCCGCGAGCGACGGATCGGCAAACAGCGTATCGAGCCGCAGGTTCACGCGCATCGACGCGCGAATCGCGGCCTGCAACTGCATCACGCCAAGCGAATCGGCGCCGAGCGACACGAAACGATCGTCGCGCGACGGCGCGGCATCGAGCGCGAGCAGCGTTTGCCACAGCGCCGCGAGCTGCTGCTCGGTCGGCGTGCGCGGCGCGTCGCCGCCCTGCTGCGCGTTGCGCGCAGCGGCGATGCGCTCGCGCAGCGCCGCGCGGTCGAGTTTGCCGTTCAGCGTGTACGGCAGCGCGTCGCAGCGCACGAAACGGTGCGGCTGCCACGCGGCCGGCAGCTGCGCGGCGACGTGCGCGCCGAGCGCCGCATCGTCGATTGCCGCGCGCAGCGCAATGCATGCGATCAGCCGCGTCGGGCCCGCGCCGGTTTCGGCGATGACCGCGGCATCGGCCACCGCCGGATGCGCGCGCAGGCAGGCGGCGATTTCCGCCGGTTCGACGCGTACGCCGCGCACCTGGACCTGATCGTCGACGCGGCCGATGTAGTCGAATGCGCCGTCGTCGCGAAGACGCACGAGATCGCCGGTGCGATATACACGCGCGCCGGGCGCGCCGTCCGCGTCCGGCACGAAGCGCTCGGCGGTCAGCGCAGGCCGCCCGTGGTAGCCGCGCGCGACGCACAGGCCGCCGAGCAGCAACTCGCCGGCGTCGGCCGCCGCGGCGTCGCTGCGGTCGATGCGCGCGACGCGCGGGCCGATCGGGCGCCCGATCGGCAGCGCGGCATACGCGTCGTCCGCATTCAGCACCGGCGTCTCGCCCGGCTCGACCGGCCACAGCATCGGCGAAATCACGGCCTCGGTCGGCCCGTAGCCGTTCACGAGCCGCACCGCAGGAAACGTGCGGCGCACGAATTCGAATGCCTGCTGCGGCAGCGCTTCGCCGCCGAACGCGAGCACGCGCAGCGCGGGCGGCACGCCGTCGCGCGCGGCGACGTTCGCGAATTCGCGCAGATAGGCGGGCGGAAACGCGGCTACGCTGATCGCGTCGCGCACCATCAGCGCATGCGCGGCGTCCGGCGCGAACGGCTGCGGCGGCGCGATCGTCACGCTGGCGCCGAGCGCGAGCGGCGCGAGCCAGCATTCGTGCGCGGCGTCGAAATTGACCGACGCGAAATGCAGCAGCCGATCGTCCGCGCGGATCGGCAGCGCGGCCGCGAGCGCGTCGCAGTGCGCGGCGAGCGGCCCGTGTTCGACGACGACCGCCTTCGGCGTGCCGGTCGAACCGGACGTATAGATCATGTATGCGGCCGAGCGCGCATGCACGGCCACGCACGGGCCGTCCGATACGCCGGCCGCGCCGGCATGTGCGGCGGCGGCCATCGCGTCGGCGACGTCGAACGCGTGCTCGAACGGCGTGCGCAGCGCCGCGCGCCCGGCCGCATCGACGATCCCGTAGCGCAGCTGCGCGTCGCCGACGATCCAGTCGAGCCGGGCGGCCGGATGGCGCGGATCGAGCGGCACGAATACGCCGCCCGCCTTCAGCACCGCGAGCAGCGCGACGAACAGCTCGCACGAGCGCTCGACGCAGACGCCGACGCGCACTTCCGCGCCGACGCCGGCTGCACGCAGCTGCTGCGCGAGCCGCGATGCGCACGCATCGAGCGCGCCGCGCGACAGGCGCAGATCGTTCTGGAAAGGCGCCGCGAGCGCGGGCGCATCGGGCGCCTGCTGCGCCAGTTCGCGGATTCGGTGGTGCAACGCAGTCGGGAAACTCGTCATGGCGTGAAGTCCTTCGGTCCGGCCGCTTCGGCCAAGTCTCGGGGCCGCTTCGGGCGGCTTCACTGGTGTGACGAACGACGCGCGCGATTTTTTACCTTTTCGTATCGACACCCGTTTCGCACACGCCAGGGCCGCAGCATTGCTAAAGATTTGCCGCGCTCGTTCGTCTATCAGGAAGGACAGCGCGGACCCCGCCCGGCGCGGCCGATGCGATTACGCCCGTTTCGACGCGATTGCGTCCGCTGTCCGCTATCCGTTTCCCCTGTTTCCCTTGACCGACGTTGCCGATGACCGCCGCCCACGAGCCCACTTCCCCGCCGTCTCCCGATGCCGCGCCCGCCCGCCCCGCGACGCGCCTGATCCTCGCGCTGCTGCGCGAAAGCCGCGCGTCGTTCGCGCTCGCGCTCGTCGCCTGCGTGCTGAACGGCATCGCGAGCGTGCTGCTCGTCGCGACACTGAACCGTGCGCTCGCGCAGCCCGACGCGGCCGACGCCGCGCTCGCGTGGCGTTTCGCGCTGTGCGCGGTGATCGCGCTCGTCACGCGGATCGTGTCGGGCACGCTGTTCGCGCGGCTGTCGCAGGACACGATGGCGCGGCTGCGCGTGCATCTCGCGCGCCGCGTCGGCGCGGCCGAGCTGCGCGACATCGAACGGATCGGCGCGGCGCCCGTGCAGTCGGTGCTGACCGACGACGCGACGAACGTATCGATGCTGTTTTTCGCGCTGCCGAACCTCGTGATGCACGGCTCGATCGTGTTCGGCTGCCTCGGCTATCTCGCGTGGCTGTCGTGGCCCGTCTGTCTGCTCGCGCTCGCGGCCATCGTCGCCGGCTCGCTCGGCTATCACACCGGCGACCGCCGCGCGATCGCGTCGCTCGAAGCGGCCGGTCGTGCGCAGGACCGTCTGTTCGACTATCTCGGCGCGCTGTTCTCCGGCGCGAAGGAACTGAAGCTGCACGACGCGCGCGCGCGCCAGTTCGTCGACGGCCAGCTCGGCGCCGCGATCGGCGAAGTGCGCGATCATCGGCGCCGCGCGTTCAGCGCGTATGCGGTCGGCGTCGGCTGGATCATCTTCCTGTTCTATGCGTTTCTCGGCGTCGCGTCGTTCTGGCCGGCGCTCGGCGTGCACGCCGACCCGGCTGCCGCGGCCGGCTACGTCGTCGTGTTCCTGTTCATGCTCGTGCCGCTCGACGGGCTGCTGAACAATCTGCCGACCGTCAATGCCGCGCGCGTGTCGCTCGCACGCATCGAAGGCGTCATGGCGGAATTCGGCGCACTGCGCACGGTGCCGCCGGCGAGCGAGGCGCCCGACGTGCCGCCGGCCGGCGCCATCGCGCTGCGCGGCGTCACGCATGCTTACTTCCACGAACGCGACGAGCGGATGTTCCGGATCGGACCGGTCGACCTGACGATCCGCCCCGGCGAGCTCGTGTTCATCGTCGGCGGCAACGGCAGCGGCAAGACGACGCTCGCGAAAGTGCTGACGGGCCTGTACGAACCCGAAGAAGGCACGATCGAAGTCGACGGCCGCGCGATCGGCTGGCGCGAGCGCGCGGCGTACCGGCAGCGCTTCAGCGCGGTGTTCAACGATTTCCATCTGTTCGATGCGCTGATCGGCATCGTCGATCCGGACGATCCCGACCGCGCACAGGCCGATGCGCGCGCGAACGCGCTGATCGCGAAGCTCGCGCTCGACCACAAGGTGAAGGTCGTCGACGGCGCGTTTTCGACGCGCGCGCTGTCGACCGGCCAGCGCAAGCGGCTCGCGCTCGTCGTCGCCTATCTGGAGGATCGGCCGTTCTATCTGTTCGACGAATGGGCGGCCGATCAGGATCCGACCTTCAAGGCCGTGTTCTACGAGCAGCTGCTGCCCGAGCTGCGTGCGCGCGGCAAGGCCGTAATCGTCATCACGCACGACGATCGCTATTTCGGGCTCGCCGACCGCCTGCTGAAGCTCGAGAACGGACGGATCGTCAGCGATACGTCGCCGACACGCACGCGCGCGCACGACGGCGTCGATGCGCTGAGCACGTAAACGCAAGGCGCCGGCCCGTCGCGATCGCGACGGCCGGCGCCTCTGTCAACGACCGATGAAAGAGAACGACGCGACGAAACGCGCTCAGCGCACGGCCGGCAGCGTCAGCATCGTATCGGTCATCACGTCGGCGAGTTTCAGCGCCGACATCGGGCCGCCGAAGCCCCAGATATTGCGCTCGATCATCGCGATCCGATGCTCGCGCCATGCCGGCACGAAACGCCACACCGGCGAATCGAGCTTCGCGGACAGCGGCACGTCGAGCGCGGTCGCGGTCACGAACAGGATCGCCAGATCGCGCTGCGTGAGCAGATCGGCCGACGTCACATAGATCGTCCCTTCGCGTGTCGGCTTTTTCGGCCACGGGACGAGACCGAGCGCACGCGCGAGCCCGGCCGCGGTACTGTTGCCGGTATAGGCCCAGTAGCGGTCCGGCAGGCCGAGCTCCTGCAGCAGCGCGATCCGCTCGCCCGCGCGGCCGGCCGCCGACAGACGTGCCGCGTTGCGCGCGAGTCCTGCGTCGAGTTGCGCTTCGACCGCGCGCGCACGCGCGTCGCGACCTGTCACCGTGCCGATCGTCCTGAAGATCTGCCGCATCCAGTCGAGCTGCGTGACCGGCACGCCGCCTTCCGACACGTTCGGGCTGAACTGGAACAGGATCGTCGGCGCGATGCGGTCGAGCGCGTCGAAGATCGGCGCATGCCGGAAGCCGACGCCGATGATCAGGTCGGGCCTGACGGCCGCGATCGCCTCGAGGCCGGGCTCCTGCCGCGACCCGATGTCGGTCACGTGCGCGATACGCGCGCTCTCGTAGCCGAGCCAGCCCGGATAGAACGCCGTGTCGGCCATTCCGACCGGGATCAGATCGAGCGCGACGACGCTTTCCGCGAACATGAAGTCGAGCGCGACCACGCGCTGCGGCCGCACGGGCATCGTCGCGCTCGCCTGCGACACGACCGGATTGCCGGCGAGCGACAGCGCGCGGCGCGATGCGGGCGGCGCATCGGCCGCCATCGCAGGCGCACCGAAAACGCCGAATCCACCGAACGCAGCGAACGCGCCGCAGCACGCGCTGGCGGCGAGTTGCGCGAGCGCGCGTCGGCGCCCCGCGTCCGTCACCGGATCGCGTCCTGCTCGGCCAGCGCCGCGTCGTCCATCGTCAGCAGCAGAGGACAGCTTCCACACAGTTGCGTTTCTCCAGGAATCTCATAGCGCAGGCAGCACACGCGGCGCGCGCGAAACGGCGTCGGCAGCAACGGCGAGCGCGGCACCACGTCGCGCACCGGCAGCCGCAGCGGATTCGGTTCGCCGTCGACACACGTCGCGCCGAACAGCCATTCGGCATCGCGCGCGCGATCGACCGCGCACGGCAGCGTCCGGTAACGATCGAACAGGAAGTCGAGCAGATTGCCCGCGTTGCTCCAGAGCACGCGCTGCGTGACGCCGCCGATGCCGGCGAGCAGCGCGATCGTGGCACGCAGATGCGCGACGAGCCCCGCATGCCGGCGCGCCGGTTCGTCGCACGGCGCACCGAGCGCGTCCGCTGCGAAATACAGCGCGGCGGGCATCCCGTCGTCGAGCGCGACGAAGGTGCGCTCGGGCGTCATGTCGAGCGGCCGGCCGAGCGTCAGCGCGGCAACGACGCCGGCCGGCACCGCGCGGCCGAAATAGTATTTGCTCCACTGCGACACGAGCGCGCGCGTATGGCGCGCCGGGTCGCCGCCGTAATGACGGACCATCGCGTCGACGATCGCGTCGCGGTGTTCGGGCAGCGCGGTGACCGGTACGATCCGGCGGCCGCCGCACTGCGCGTCGTCCGGCATGCCGAGCCACACGACGTCGAGATGCGCTGCGAACGGCTCGGGCGCGAAGGTCGAGAAGCGCGTCGCGCGTGCGCCGTCGCGCTGCCCGGTCATCGCGCCGCGCGCCGCGCGCGGCGCGCCTCGAGAATCAGCAGCCCGAGCAGGTACGGCGCGCCGATCAGGGCGGTCAGCACGCCGGCCGGCACTTCGCGCGGCGCGACGAGCGTGCGCGCCGCGAGATCGGCGGCGGCGAGAATCAGCGCACCGCACGCGGCCGCGAGCCACAGCCGCGTGCGATGACGGCGCGCGCCGAGCATCGTCGCGACGTGCGGCGCCATCAGTCCGATGAAGCCGATCGGCCCGACCGCCGCGACGGCCGCACACGCGGCGAGCGTCGCAATCGTCAGCGCGAGCGGCCGCAGCATCGCGACCGGCAGGCCGAGCGCGGCAGCCTGGTCGTCGCCGAGCGCAAGCATGTCGAGCGGCTTCGCGAGCCACGCGAAGACAGGCACCGCGAGCACGCACCACGGCACGAGCATCGACACCTCGCCCCAGCTGCGGCCGTACGTACCGCCCACGAGCCAGACGACGAAGCGCGCGGGCTGCACGCTTTCCTGCGTGATCAGCCATTGCGCGAGCGTGGTCCACAGCGCGCCCGTCACGATGCCGGTCAGCGCGACCGCGAGCGGCGCATAGCGATGGCGATGATTGAGCGCGAGCGTGATCGCAAGCGACAGCCCGCCGCCGATCAGCGCGGCGGCCGCGAGCCCGACGTGGCCGATCAGCGGCCACGCGGACAGCGCGAACAGCGTGACGAGCCCCGCGCCCTGCGTGACGCCGAGCACTTCCGGCCCCGCGAGCGGATTGCGCACGACGCTCTGCATCGCGACGCCGCTCACCGCGAGCAGCGCGCCGGCGAGCAGCGCGCACAGCAGCCGCGGCATGCGCAGATCGAGCAGCATGCGCGCGAGCGGATCGTGCCCGGACAACGCGGCGAACCAGCGCGCCGGCGCGAGCCATTCGGGCCCGGACGACACGCCGACGTATACGACGACGAGCGCGATCGCGGCGAACAGCGCGGAGCGCAACGGCCAGCCGAGCCGTTCGAGCCAGCCGACGATGCGCGTCGACCGGCCGCCGGCCGCGCGCTCGGGCGGCCCATGCAGCACGCCCGACCACGCGGCGCCGCGCCGGATCATCATCAGCATCAGCGGCGTGCCGACCAGTGCGATCGCGACGCCGGTCGACAGCGTCGCATCGAGTCCCGACGCGAGCACCGCGCTGTCGGTGACGAGCACGAGCGCTGCGCCGGTGAGTGCGGACAGCGGGACGAGCGCACCGAGCCGCGCCGCGCGCGCACCGCGGATCTGGCGAATCAGGTTCGGCGCGACGAGGCCGACATACGACAGCGGCCCCGCGATGCTGACCGCAACGCTCGTGAACGCGACTGCCACGACCGTCGCGGCGAGCCGCGTCGCGTCGACGCGCACGCCGGCCGCGGCCGCCGCGTCGTCGCCGAGCGCGAGCGGATCGAGCGGCCGCATCACGAACGGCAAGGCGACGAGCGGTGCGACGAGCCAGCGCGCCGCGAGCGCGAGCCCTGCCGCACCGGGCTGATACAGGCTGCCGTTCGCCCACAGCGCGGCGCCCGCGATGTTCTGCTCGAAAAACGCGAGCACGAGCGTCGACAACGCGGCGAACAGCAGCATGCAGACGCTGCCCGCGAGCACGAGCCGCAGCGGCGTCGCGCGCCAGCCGCCGGCCGCCGCGATCGCGCAGGCCGCCGCCGCGAGTCCGCAGACGAACAGCAGCGGCACCGACGCGACGCCCGCGAGCGCGGGCACGAGCATCGACGCGAGCAGCCCGAGCTGGGCGCCGCCCGTCACGCCGAGCAGGTCCGGCGACGCGAGCGGATTGCGCGTCAGCGACTGGAACAGCGCGCCCGCGATGCCGAGGCAGCCGCCGGCGACGAGCGCAGCCGCGATACGCGGCAAACCGAGATCGAACAGGAACACGTGCGCGAGCGCGGCCGCGTCGCTGCCGGGCGCGGCGCGCCACCAGGCAAGCAGATCGGGCGCGACGCGCATCGCCGCGACGAGCGCGATCAGCACGATCGCGCCGATCGCGATCCGGCCGGCTCGGCGACCGGTTGCGGCGTGCGCGGCCTGCGTGCGCTTGCGTATCGCGACCGTCGTCGTCATGCGAGATCCCGGTCCGACGCGTGCGCGGCCGCGGGCGCGGCGGTCGCCGGCCCGTACGCCGGCACGCACATCGGCGCGCCCGTCTGCGGATGCGCGAGCTTCAGCATGTCGACGCCGAACGCGGCGCGCAGCCGTGCGGGCTCGAGCATCGCGTCGGGTGCGCCGTGCGCGACGACGCGGCCTGCGCGCATCAGCACGATCTCGTCGCTGTACGCGGCCGCCTGGTTCAGGTCGTGCAGCACCCAGACGATCGTCAGGCCGCGCGTGCGGTTCAGCGTGCGCAATGCGTCGAGGATGTCGAGCTGATGATGGATGTCGAGATAGGTCGTCGGCTCGTCGAGCAGCACGATTGACGCCTGCTGCGCGAGCGCCATCGCGATCCACGCGCGCTGCCGCTCGCCGCCGGACAGTGCGCCGACGTCGCGCTCGGCGTCGGCGGCGAGGCCGCTCGTGTCGAGCGCCTCGTCGATCGCCGCGTGGTCCGCGCGCGTGAGCCCGCGCAGGAAGCCGCCGTACGCATAGCGTCCGTACGCGACGAGTTCGCGCACCGTGAGCCCCGACGGAATCTGGTTGAACTGCGCGAGCATCGTCAGCTCGCGCGCGAGCGCGCGGCGACGAAACGATGCGAGCGGCCGCCCGTTGACTTCGACGTGGCCCGTGCGCGCCGGCTGCAGGCCGGCAAGCGTGCGCAGCAGCGTGCTCTTGCCGCAGCCGTTCGGGCCGCACAGCGCGGTCACGCGACCGGCCGCGATCGACAGGTCGAGCCCGTCGATCACGACGTGGTCGCGATAGCCGACCGTCAGGCCGCGCGCGGCAAGCGCGGCAGGACGCCCCGTCATCGAGCCTCCGTTCGGTCGCGCGGGACCGTATGGCTTTGCGCCATCGCGACGACGACCTTGCGCGGCCCTTCGAACGGATCGCGCGCATGCGCCGTCAGCATGTTGTCGAGCATCAGCACGTCGCCCGTCTGCCACGGGAACACGATGCGCTGTCGATCGAGCACGCCGCGGATCTCGGCGAGCGCATCGGCTTCGAGCGGCGCACCGTCGCCGTAGTACACATTGCGCGGCACGTTCTCGAGGCCGACCGCGTCGACGAGCGCTTCCTGCATGTCGTCGTCGAGCGCGGACAGATGAAACAGGTTCGCCTGGTTGAACCACACGCGATCGCCGGTGCGCGGATGCTGCGCGACGGCCTGACAGCGCTCGCGCGTGCGCAGCAGCCATTCGCCGTCGTCGTCGGTGCGCCATGCGCATTCGATCCCGCGCGCCGCACACATCCGCTCGACCGCCGCGCGATCGTCGGTGCCGAACGCCTGCTGCCAGGGCAGATCGAGGCCCTGCCCGAAATTGCGCACGTACAACAGCTCGCGCCGCTCGAAGCGCGCGACGAGCGCCGGATCGAGCGCGCGGTAGACCGCGCGGCTGTCCGCGATCGGCGTAGCCCCGCCCTTCGGCGCGGCGAGCGCGCAATGAAACCAGATCCGCATCGGCCATTCGCGCGTATACGACTGCTCGTTGTGCAGCGGAATCGCGCGATGCGGCGGATACTCGGTCGACGTATAGACAGCGCCCTCGACCTGGCTGCGCGGCGTCGACGCATATTCATAGCCGATCAGCGGATCGCCGAACGACGCCGCAAACCGCTGGAACGCGTCGATCGACGGTACGCGAAACCCCGTGAACAGCACGCCGCCCGCGCGTTCGAGCGTGTCGGCCGCGATGGCGCGCGCGAGCGGCGCGACGTCGTCGATCGACATGCCGTCGTCGCCGCGCGGCGACACGACGGTGGGCAGCCCCGGCTCGATACGCAGATCGTCGAGCGTCGGCAACGAAAGCAAGGTCATGCAAACGTCCTCTTCAGATGGCGCGCCGCGTCGCGGCGCCGCGGATCACGATGCGTTCGGCGCGCGCTCGCCGTCCATCGCGCGGCGCAGGCTCGCGGGGCGCATGTCGGTCCAGACGGTTTCGATGTGCGCGAGACAGTCGGCCTTCGCGCCGCGCACGCCCACCTCGCGCCAGCCGGCCGGCACGGGCCGGAACGTCGGCCAGATCGAATACTGTTCTTCGTCGTTGATGACGACCGTGTAGACGAGATCGTCGGAGTCGGCGGAAGGCGTCGTGGCTTGCGTCATGATCGGAAATCGCTTGAGACGGTTGAAGGTGCGAAGCGGCGATGCGGCCGCTTCTGTATCGAAGACGAACGGGCCGCGCAATTTTTTACCGGCGCCGCGTGCGGCCGCCGAGAAATACCGGGCACGCGACGCCGCGCTGGCAGGCGTCGAGGCAGGCCGCACAGTGGCGCTCGGCGTCGCGCACCATAAAGTGCACGAGCGTCTGCGACACGTTCAGCGCGCGCGCCGCGGTCTGCAAGGTTTCCTCGCGCAGCCGCACCATTTCGAATGCCGCGCGGCTGCGCGCGGGCAGATCGTCGAGCGCGGCCGATACGCGGCGCAGCGTGTCGCGCGTGATCAGCGCGGCCTCGGGCGTCGGCTCCGGCGACGGCACGTCGAAGCCGTCGTCTTCGTCGGCATGATGGATGTTTTCGAGATTCTGGCGACGGCACGCGTCGATCGATGCATTGCGCACCATCCGCGTCACGTACGCGACCGGCTGGCGCACGGCGTCCTGGTTCGGAAAGTCGACGAGCTTCACGAACACGTCGTGCACGACGTCCTCCGCGCGGCTCGCGCAGCCGAGAAAGCCGCGCGCGACGTTGACCAGCATGGCGCGATGCGCGATCAGCACGTCGAGCAGCGCGCCCTGCGCACGCGGTTCGGCGCCGCGTCGCGCGCACACGGTGCCGCTTCCGGGAAACCGATTCGCCGGTGCCGCGACCGGTCGTTCGAGCACGTCCGCCATTGCCATCGATCTGCTCCGTCGTATTCCGAGATAGCGGAATGTAACGTAAACGCAAATCATTCTCAATCCGATTACCAACACCCCTGCCGGATGTGGGGAATAGTCTGATCAAACGGCGCTCCCGCCTGCGCGTGCCGCCGACGCGCGCGGCGAAGCTTACGGCGCGCCGCCCGACAAGGCGACGGGCCTTCGCGCGTGCCGCGTCCTGCGCGCGCGGCTTCGGCGTGCATCGCGTCGCGGACCACGTGCGGACGACGCCTTTCTGCCATCTGACGAAATGCCTTCGACCGTTATTTGCGGTAGCAACTTATTACCACGTGAAATTTTCGGGGCTCGTACGATCGGGCTGCGGTTTCCAAGGGAGAACGACATGAAAACCATCGTGTTATCCGCCGTGATGATCGGCGCGTTGTCGAGCGTGATGCTGACCGGCTGCGTGGCCTACCCCGCACCGGCGCAGGTCACGATCGGCTGGCACGGCGATCGTTACTGGGACGGACATCGTTACTGGGAACGCCGTGACTGGGAGGCGCAGCATCCGGGCTGGCACGACGAACGCCGCGACGACCGTCGCGACGAACCGCGCCCGCAGTGGTAACGCCGCGCCGCTTTCCGTAATCGCCAACTTCAACGACAGGACATCAACATGAAAACGCTACTGAAGACCCTCACCGCCGCCGCCGTCGCTGCCGCCGTGCTCGCGCCGACGCTCGCGCAAGCGCATCCGCACCGCGTCTGCCATGTCGAGCATCACCATCACAAGGTGTGCCGCTGGGTGCGCTAAACACCGCGATGCGCCGCGCGAGCGGCGCGTCGTCGCATCGCGTCGCGTGCTCGCGCGCGACGCTCCTCAGTAGATGAACAGCCGGATCGTCGCGGTGCCGGTAAACGGCCCGATCTTCGGCGCCCCGAACGACTTCAGCACCGCATCGAGCGTCACGCTCTGATAGTTGGCGCTGCCCGGCATCTGCGCGAGCACGAACTGCTGGTTGAACGGAATCGCGGTGCCGTTGCGATCCTCGATGCCGATCCCGAAATTGCTGTCGGCGGCCGGCACGAGCAAGCCGTTGCGCACCGTCTGGGCCGTCTCGAAGTAGCCGTCCACGCGCACCGGCACGCTGCACTGCTTGGTCAGCGCGACGCTGAACGTCTTGCGCGGCACGGCGGGCGAGAAGCCGGTGGCCGTCGCCTGGATCTGCCCAAACTTCACGACGCCCGGCTCGGGCGTGACCTTGACGTCCACCATGCACGGCGTCGGCTTCAGCTTCTGCAGCCCGCTCAGCTTGTAGCGGAAACTCGGATTGATGTAGTTCAGCCCGCCCTTCCCGTCGAACTGGAAGACCGCGTAGACGTCCGACGGCGGTTGCGTCCAGCTGCCGCGCTTGCGCACGACGACCTGGTACGTAATGCTCAGCGGAAACTTTTCGCATCGTCCGGCGCGCACGTCGGCGTCGCTGAGCCGGCACGGCTGCACGTAGGTGCTCGTCTGCACGCCGTCCCCCGGCTGGCTGCTGCGGCCGAAATAGTCCTGGCCGAGATAGCGGATGCCGATCTCGAGCCCCCACGCGGCCGGATTCTGCTGCTCCGGATTCGCGTAGAAGTAGATCCATTCGCCGAACGTCTTCATGCTGCCGCCGAGATCCTTGTAGCAGTAGCCGGTCGTCGTGCGCGGCGGCGACACCCAGATGACGTAGCCGTCCGGCGCATCGGTCGGATACGACGCGACGTTGCCGATCGATTCGGTCAGCACCGTGCCGCCGCCGTTCGCGACGCAGCGTACGGCCCACGCGGGTTGCGCGAGCGCGATCAGCAGCACGCAGACGCTCCAGCCGAACCACGCGCGCAGCCGGCCGGCAGCACGCGGCCGTCGTGCGCCGCTCATCGCTTCACGCTCTTGCAGGCGCCCGCGTCGCACGCATACTCGACCGCGACCTGGCCGCCGTAGTCGTCGACGTGCGTGACGAACAGCGTCGACGGCGCCGCGCCGTCGAACCGCAGGTCGCCCGTGCTCATCGGATTCACCATCAGCGGATCCATCGGCACCGGCGTCTTCTGCGCGCCCGCGGCGAGCGCGACGATCGTCACGTGGTATGGCGTCGGGTTGTCGAACACGAGCCGATGCGCGGCGGTGTCGACGCGCAGCGTCATCGGCAGCGTCCAGTCCTCGTCGCGCGCGGGCTGCACGCCCTTCGGCCGGTAGAACAGCTTCATCTGCGTATGCAGCGCGATCTGCAGCGTGTTCGGCGTGTCGGTCTTCGGCGGCACTTCGCGGATGTTCAGATAGAACACCGATTCGCGATCGGCCGGCAATTCGGCGCCGGGCAGCTTCGCGATGCGCAGCACGTTGCGCTCGTTCGCTTCGACGCGCTGCAGCGGCGGCACGACCATCAGCGGCGACGTGATGCGCTTGCCGTTCGCGTCCTCGAGCCACGACTGGACGAGATACGGATAGGTCGCGCTCTTGTTCGTCACCGTGACGACCGCCGCCTGCTCGCCTTCGTTGAAGATCACGCGCGTGCGGTCGGGCACGATCGACGCGTGCGCGGCGCAGGCGACGAGCGCGCCGGCCGCAACGAGCAGCGACGACGTGCGGCGCACGCCGGGAAGGGAATGAAAGTGCTTCATCGCAACATCCGTCAGTGAATCGTTTCAGGTTGGGCGGCCGCGGCGTGCGGCGCGACCGTCGTGTCGCACGCGACCGGAATCGGCGTGCCTTCAAGTTGCAGGCGGTTCGGCAGCGTGTCGACCGTGCAGAGCGTGCGTTCGCCTGCGCGCACGACCAGCGACGACTTCGGCTGCACCTGCGTCAGATACGCGGCGCCACCCTCGCCGACGATACCGAGCTCCTTGCCGTTCGCCGCATCCTGCACCGACGCGCCGAACGGCAGCGGCTTGCCGGCCGCATCGGTCAGCGTCAGATAGAGGTTGCTGCCGCGCGCGGCCGAAAACTGCACGAAGCCGATCGCGCCGTCGGTCAGCACCATGCGCTGGATCGGATTCGACACCTGCACTTCGAGCGGCAGCTTCTCGACGTTGACCGCCGCGTCGTACACGTTGTACGGCGAGATGCCGTCGAGCACCGCGTAGCCGCGCGAATCGGTGTGCGTCAGCGTGCCGGACAGCGGCACGTCGCGCACGCCGTCGGTCGACACCAGAAGCCGCGTGTCGCCCGCATTGCCGTTCGCATGCGCGGCGATGCCGTACTGCGTCGCGACGAGCGAGCCGTCGACCTCGAGCGATGCGGCCGCATAACCGTTCGCGACCGTCGACGCCTGCGCGGTCAGCTGATACGCGGACGTGCGCTGGCGGAAGCTCGCGTTCGCCGACGCGCGGCCGTCGGTCGTGCCGGCGCTGATCTGGTACGTGCGGCCGGCCGGATCGTCGTACAGGTAGCCGGCGTTGACGCTCGTGCTGCCGTTGCCGGTCGTCAGGTTCGACGTGACGGTATGCCGGCCGCCGATCGGCAGCGTCGCGGTCACCGAAACCTGGTTGCCGCTCGCGCCCGCGCTCTGCGTGCGAAACGCCGACACGCTGACGTTCAGGTTGCGCAGCGCGCCGACCGAGAAGGCGCGCGTCAGCGTCACACCGACGCGCTGCTCGGACGCGCGTTCCCAGTACGTCGTCTGGTCGTACGAGAAATAGGCCGACGTATCGCCGAAGCGCTTCGACATCGTCGCCGAGTAGCGTTGCTTGCTGTTCGCGAGACCGTATGCGGTCGGGTCGCCCGAGAACTGCGCGAAGTTCGTGTAGTCGCGTTCGGAAAAGCGATAGCCGAAGAAGCGCACGTCCGCGTCGAGCCCGTCGAAATGCTTCGAATAGTTGATGCGGTACGCGTTGCCGTGACGCGTCGCGCCGTTCCACCAGAGCCGGGCGCGTGCATGCGTGACGTCGGCCGATACCGCACCGAACGTGCCGAAGTCGCGGCCGACGCCGAGCGCGATCGACGTATAGCCGGACGCGGCGATGAAGCCGCCGTACACGGTAACGTCGAACGGCAGCCCGTACGCCGCCTCGCCGAAGCCGAAGAACGGCGTGATGCCCGCGCCGCCGAAGCGCCGCGGCTTGCCGACCGCGGCCTTGTAGCGGAACTGCCCCGTGCGCGCGAGGAACGGCACGGCCGCGGTCGTCACCTGGAAGCGCTGCACGCTACCGTCCTCTTCCTCGACCGCGACGTCGAGCGTGCCCTGCACGCTCGTGTCGATGTTCTGCAGCGCGAACGCACCGGGCGACACGCGCGTCACGTACAGCACACGCCCCTGCTGCGACACGGTCACGGTCGCGTTGGTGCGCGCAACGCCGGAAATCAGCGGCGCATAGCCGCGCAGCGACGGCGGCAGCATCCGGTCGTCGCTGCGGATCGACGCACCGGTCAGCGCGAACGTGTCGAAGATGTCGGAGCTCAGATAGTCGTCGCCGAACGTGACGGTCGACTGGATCGACGGCAGCGCGCGGAACGCATAAAGGCGGCTGAAACGGAACGTGCGGTCCGCGTAGACGGTATTGCCGACGTTCGACTGCGCCTGGTAGTCGCCGCGCACGCGCCACGCGCCCCAGTTCGCGCCGATCGTCCCATACGCCTGGACCGCATTCGTCTGCCGGCCGCCCGAACCGAAGCTGCGATTCGTGTTCGCGATCACGCGATAGTCGAGCATCGCGCCCGCGATCCCGTCCGACCAGCGTTCCGGCGGCAGATACGTGCCGTCGGTGAACTCGAGCGCAGCCTGCGGAATCGTGATCCTGAGCCGGCCGTCGCCCTTCAGGTAGCGCACGGTCACGCCCTCGATCGCCGCGAGATCGACGCAGCGCCCGCCGTGAAAGCGCGGCAGGTCTTTTGCGAGCGACGGCTTCAGGCCGAACTGCGCGACCAGCTCCGCGCGCAGGCAGGGCTTGCCCGCGCCCGACGCGTCGAGCGCGACGAACTCGATCGGCTGCAGCCCGTAGAACAGGTCGTTGACCTGCACCTCGAGCATGTACTCGCCGGGCAGCGTGAAGTCGGCCTGCGAGAACTGCGACAGGTCGACGTCGGTCGCCCCGTCGATGCTGAGAAACGACGAATTGAATTCCGTCGCATGGCTCTGGCTGCCGACGACCAGCACGGAGACGCAAAGGAGGGAATGTCTGATTCGCACGCGGCGCTACGGGAAAGTCGTGGGACGAAGGGAAATGGGCGCAATGCGGGAGGAGCGATGCGCACATCGCGTCCTCCCGAACCGGCGCTTACTGGTAGCGGACCGTGAAATTCGCGACGCCGTCGGCCGTGCCGGGCTTCACGTCGGCCGCGACCGCTTCGTACATCGCCGCGAAGCGTGCGATGTTGGTGCCGTTCTGCAGCACGGTCGGCGCCTTCTGCTCGACGCCGTTGTCGAGGTATTCGCCCGACGCGCTCTGCAGGCGGATGCCGACGTTCTGCGCGGAGCCGATCGTCGCGAACAGCTTCGGCTGGCCGGCGCTCGACGTGCCCGTGAACGTGAAGAACGCGTTCTGCGCGACGCTCGTGTCGCAGTCGGTCAGCTTGATGTCGAAGTTGGTCGCGGTCGACTTGTCGCCGGCCTGCTTGAACACGTTGGTCGGCACCTTGCCGAGGTTCACGGTCTGGTTGTCCGAACCCGAATCGATGCCGCATGCACCGGCGACGATCTCGCCGGTGAAGTTGATCGTGCCGGTGCCGCTGTTTGCGCCCGCAGCGAAAGCGGACGTGGACAGAACGGCGAGTGCGGCGGCGGTCAGGAGGGTTTTTTTCATGGCGTTTCCGTATGAATTGCAAATGGAAATAACGACGTGGCGGACGCATTCGGTAGCGTATGGTCGGCTCCCGTCCGTCACGAGGCGGCATTATCGAGATAAGCTTGAAAGAACTCTGTAAAGCATTGTTAAATCAAACCTGACAATGTTCGATTCAACGAATGCGAATTGCGTCATTTCGTCGGAATTCTCCGCTTTCCAGAATCGATATTCCGGACACGCAAAGCGAGCGAAAGCGTTTGATGATTAAAGACAATTCGCGACACGGAGCGGCGGCGCCCCGCTCTTCCTTGTCTGCATTGGGTTTGTCGCAGCCCTGCCGCGAAAGGACAAGATCCTGTCACGCGCCGCCATCGTTGTCCGTCCGCAACGAAACGCGATCCGGATTTTCAACTGAGAGAAAATAACGCCATATTGACTCGATCGTGAATTAATCGCGCAAACGATTGCGCGATTCGATTTAACGTTTTACACCGGCATGACGACTTTATTATTCATCGCATGCAGGAATTAATCGTCACGTCAATTCGGCGTGAATATTGGCGATTTCCGACATATCCGTCGCGTCGAAATAAGCCTCGAATGGCCGATCAAATGGAAGAAAAATAGAGATGCAGATGGCGGCTTGCACGCTGCACCGGTTGCAGCATGCAAGCGGATGCGCGCCTGCCGCGCGGCCGGCGGACGAAAAAAAACGCCGCTGTCGCACGAAGCGACAACGGCGCGCGATCGGCGACGCGACGGCGCGTCAGCGCGTCACGCGTCGTCGACGGCCGTGCCGGGCGTCCAGCCGCCGCCGAGCGCGCGATACAGCGCGATCGCGTTCGCGAGCCGCAGCTGCCTGAGCCGGATCAGCTCCTGTCCCGATTCGTACGTGCTGCGCTGCGCGTCGAGCAGTTCGAGATACGTCGCGACGCCGCCCGCGTAACGACGTTCCGCGAGCTTCAGCCGCGCGTCGTCGGCCGCGTGCACGTCGCGCTGCGCGGCCAGCTGGCGCTCGATCCAGTCGCGTGCCGTGAAGGCGTCCGCGACCTCGCGGAACGCGACCTGCACGGTCTTCTCGTACTCGGCGACCGCAATGTGCCGCCGCGCGTTCGCGACGTCGAGATTCGCGCGATTGCGCCCGCCGGCAAAAATCGGCAGCGTGATGCGCGGCGCGAAGGTCCAGACGCTCGTGCCGGCTGCGAACAGGCTCGAAAACGCGTCGCTGACCGAGCCGTAATCGGTCGTCAGCGCGATGCGCGGGAAAAACGCGGCGCGCGCGGCGCCGATCTGCGCGTGCGCGGCCTTGAGCCGCGACTCGGCCTGCCGGATGTCGGGACGCCGCTCGAGCAGATCGCTCGGCGCACCGGGTGCGACCGGCGCGATCGTCAGCGCGTCGAGCGCCGTATCGTCATCGCGCACGTCGCGCGCGAAATTGCCGGCAAGCAGTTGCAGCGCGCGCACGGCCTGCGCGTGCTCGCGCTGCAGCGCCGCGTGCGATGCGCGCGCGGCCGCGACCAGCATCTCGGCCGAACGCAGTTCGATCGCATCGCTCGTGCCGGCCGCATAGCGGCGTTGCGTGAGCGCGGCGATCCGTTCGCGCGCGTCGAGCGTGCGCTCGGCGAGCGCGCGCTGTTCGTTCAGCGCGCGTTCCGCGACGTAGGCATTCGCGACTTCGGCGATCACGCCGATGCGGACCGTGCGCTGCGCGTCGGCCGTCGCGAAGTACTCGGCCAGCGCCGCATCCGACAGATTGCGCACGCGCCCGAACAGATCGAGTTCGTATGCGCTGATGCCGACACCCGCGCGATACAGCCCGCTCACCGCGCTCTCGCGCAGGACCGGATCGTATTGCCGCGTGCGTTCGTAACCGGTGCTCGCGTCGATCGACGGCATCCGTTCCGCACGCTGCACGCCATACATCGCGCGCGCCTCGTCGAGCCGGCCGGCCGCGATCCGCAGATCGCGATTGTTCGCGAGCGCCGCGTCGATCCACGCGTGCAGCGCCGGCGCGGTGAAATAGCTGCGCCAGTCGTCGAGCAGCGCCGCATCGGCGCCCGGCACGGAAGCCGACGGCGCGTCGTACGTGGCGTCGACGCCGCTCGTATACGCGGACGGCACCGGCGCAGCCGGACGCTCGTAGCGCGGCGCGAGCGAACAGCCGGCCAGCACGACCGCGGCAGCCAGCGCGAACGGCGCGCGCCGCGCGGTGCGGCGCCAATCGGAGCGATGCCTCATCGCGAACCCTCCACGTTGACCGCCGGCGCGCTGCCGCGTCGGCGCGTGCCGAAGCCGAACAGCCGGCCGACGACCACGAAGAACAGCGGCACGAGAAACACCGCGAGCACGGTTGCGGCGATCACGCCGCCGAGCACGCCGGTGCCGATCGCCGTCTGCGCGCCCGATGCGGCGCCCGACGCGAACGCGAGCGGCAGCACGCCGACGCCGAATGCAAGCGACGTCATCACGATCGGCCGCAGCCGCAGCCGTGCGGCCTCGAGCGCCGCCTCCGCGAGCGACATACGCTGCGCGAGCAGATCCTTCGCGACTTCGACGATCAGGATCGCGTTCTTCGCGGACAGCCCGATCGTCGCGATCAGCCCGACCTTGAAATAGATGTCGTTCGGCATCGCGCGCAGCGTGACGCCGAGCACCGCACCGATCACGCCGAGCGGCACGACGAGCATCACCGCGAGCGGGATCGACCAGCTCTCGTAGAGCGCGGCGAGCGCGAGGAACACGACGAGCACCGACAACGCGAACAGCAGCGGCGCCTGTGCGCCCGACAGCCGCTCCTCGAACGATTGCCCCGACCACGCATGGCCGATGCCGGCGGGCAGCGTCGCGGCGATCCGCTCGATCGCGGCCATCGCTTCGCCGCTGCTGTGGCCGGGCGCGGCCGAGCCGTTGATCGTAAACGACGGATAGCCGTTGTAGCGCGTGAGCTGCGGCGGCCCGAGCGTCCAGTGCAGCGTCGCGAACGCGGCGAGCGGCACCATCTCGCCGCGCGCGTTGCGCACGCGCAGCTTCTTCACGTCGTCCGGATCGAGCCGGTGCTGCCCGTCGGCCTGCACGATCACGCGGCGCACCTGCGTGCCGTGCATGAAGTCGCCGATATAGTCGGAGCCGAACATCACCGCGAGCGTCGTGTTGATCTCGTCCATCGACACGCCGAGCGCCGACGCCTTCGCGCGATCGATGTCGAGCTTCAGCTGCGGCGCGTCCTGCGTGCCCGCGAACATCAGATCGGTCAGCGCCGCGTCCTTGGCGCCGGCCGCGAGCAGCTGCTCGCGCGCGGCGCTGAACGCGGCGTAGTCGAGCCCGCCGCGGTTCTGCATCCGGAAGTCGAAGCCGCCCGTCGAACCGAGATCGGGCAGCGCCGGCGAATTCATCGCGAATACGGTCGTGTTCGGCGTGCCTGCGAAACGCTCGTTGACGCGCGCGACGATCGCCTGCACGTGATCGCGCGCGGCCTGGCGCGCGTTCCAGTTCTTCAGCGTGACGAAGATCATCCCGCCGTTCGGCCCTTCGCCGTAAAGGTTGAAGCCGCCGAGCGCGAACGTATACGCGGCCGGCTCCTCGCGGCGCAGATACGATTCGACTTCGCGCACGCTCTGCATGGTCTCCGCCAGCGGCGTGCCCTGCGGACGAATCACCATCACCATGAAGTTGCCCTGATCCTCGTCGGGCAGGAACGCGCTCGGCAGGCGCGTGAGCATCAGCGCGGCCACGGCCGTCAGCGCGCCGTACACGACGAGCCATCGCAGCGGCTTGTTCAGCATCGCGCCGACGCGCGTCGCGTAGCGCTGCGTCGAGCGCGCGACGAAGCGGTTGAACCAGCCGAAGAAGCCGCGCTTGTCGTGATGGCCGTCGTCGACGGGCTTGAGCAGCGTCGCGCAGAGTGCGGGCGTCAGCGACAGCGCGAGGAACGCGGAAAACGCGATCGACACCGCGAGCGACAGCGCGAACTGCCGATAGATGTTGCCGACCGCGCCGCCGAAGAACGCCATCGGCACGAACACCGACGTCAAGACGACCGTGATCCCGACGATCGCGCCGCTGATCTGCTTCATCGCCTTGACCGTCGCGTCGTACGGCGCAAGCCGCTCCTCGACCATCAGGCGCTCGACGTTCTCGACGACGACGATCGCATCGTCGACGAGGATGCCGATCGCGAGCACCATCCCGAACATCGTCAGCACGTTGATCGAGAACCCGGCCGCATACATCGCGCCGAACGTGCCCGCGAGCGCGACCGGCACGACGAGCGTCGGTATCAGCGTCGCGCGCAGGTTCTGCATGAACAGGAACATCACGAGGAACACCAGCACGCCCGCCTCGATCAGCGTCGTGACGACCTTGTTCATCGACACGCGCACGAACGACGAGGTCTCGTATGGAATCTGGTACTTCACGCCCGGCGGGAAATAGGCGGACAGCTCGTCCATCGCCGCGCGGATCCGCTTCTCGGTGGCGACCGCATTCGAGCCCGGCGCGAGCTTGATACCCATGCCGACCGCGACCTTGCCGTTCACGTACGACGGATAGTTGTAGTCGCTGCCGCCGAACTCGATGCGCGCGACGTCGCGCAAATACAGCGCGGCGCCGTCGGCCTGCGAGCGCAGTGCGATCGCGCCGAAATCGGCCGGCGTTTTCAGCGGCGCGTCGGCGAACACGGTCGCCGCGATCGGCGCGCTGTCGGGCACGGCGCTGCGGCCGATGTCGCCGACCGTCACGCGCGCGTTGTGCGCGCGCACCGCCGCCGCGATGTCGGACGCGGTCAGCCCGTGACCGGCGAGCTTCACCGGGTCCGGCCAGATCCGCATCGCGTACTCGGCGCCCCAGAACTGCACGCGGCCGACGCCGTCGACGCGGCGCAGCGCCTGCACGACGTTCGCCGACGCGTATTCGCCGAGCTGCACACCGGTCATGCGGCCGTCGTCCGAGGTCAGCGACACGACGAGCTGGATGTTGTCGGCCGCCTTCTCGACCTGGATGCCGTCGCGCCGCACGGGCTCCGGCAGCCGCGCCTCGACGGTCTTCAGCCGGTTCTGCACCTCGACGGCTGCGAGATCGGCGTTGACGCCCTGCCGGAACGTCAGATACAGCGACGCCATGCCCGCGCTGCTCGTCGCCGACGTATACAGCAGGCCCGGCGCGCCGTTCATCTCGCGCTCGATCAGCGCGGTCACCGATTCCTCGACGACCTGCGCGGACGCACCCGGATACGTCGCATAGATGCTGACGACGGGCGGCGCGATGTCCGGATATTGCGCGACGGGCAGCGCGCGAATCGCGAAGGCGCCGCCCAGCATGATGAAGAGTGCGATCACCCACGCGAATACGGGGCGATCGATGAAGAAACGTGCCATGGTCAGCGCTACCGGTCAGGTTTGACGGCCGAGCGTGCCGGAGGCCGCCGCAGCCGGCGCCGCATGCGCGGGCCGTGCGTCGACGGGCTTCACGACAGTGCCGGGGGCGAACTGCGCGGCGTTGTCGACGATCACGCGCTCGCCGCCGTTCAGTCCGCGCGTGATGCGCCAGTCGCGGCCGCTCATCCGGTCCGCGACGACTTCGACGTCCTTCACGCTGCCCGCCGCATCGACGACGCGCACCGACGTGCGTTCGGCCGTACGCAGCAGCGCGTCGCGCGGCACGAGCAGCGCGCGGTGGTCGACCGCCGCATCGAGCGCGATCCGCACGTACGCGCCCGGCAACAGTTCGCGCTCGGGATTCGGGAACAGCGCGCGCATCGCGACGGTATCGGTGGTCGGATCGACCGCGAGATCGCTGAACAGCAGCTTGCCCTTCAGCGGATACGGCGTGCCGTCGGCGCGCAGCAGCGTCACCGCGACGTCCTGCTGCGCAATGCCGGTCGCGCGCCCGCTTTTCACGGCGCGCCGCAGCGCCTCGACGTCGGCGGCCGGCTGCGAGAAATTCACGTAGATCGGATCGAGCTGCTCGACGGTGGTGAGCGGCGTCGCTTCGCCCTGCCCGACGAGCGCGCCTTCGGTCACGAGCGCGCGCCGCGCCCGGCCGGAAATCGGCGCGGTCACGTTCGCGTAGTCGAGCTGCAGCTGCGCACGCGCGAGTTCGGCCTTCGCCGACGCGACTTCCGCCTTGGCCTGCGTGTCCGCCGCGACGGCCTCCGTGTAGTCGCGCTCGCTGACGGCGTGATCGCGCACGAGATCGGCATAGCGCCGCCGCTTGTCGGCGGCCGCGGCCGCCGCGGCCTGTGCCTTGGCAAGCGCGCCCTGCGCCGCATCGCGTGCCGCCTTCAACGGCGCGGGATCGATGCGAAACAGCACGGCGCCCTGCTTCACTTCCTGGCCTTCGTCGTACGTGCGTGCCGTGACGATGCCGGCGACGCGCGCGCGCACTTCCGCGCGTCGATACGCATCGAGCCGGCCCGGCAGCTCGACGGTCATCGGCACCGCGACCGGACGCACCGTGACGACGGTCGCCTTCTGCACGGCCGCCGGCTCGGCATCCGGTTTGCCCTTTCCGCAGCCGGCTGCGGCCACGGCGACGGCCAGCGCGAGCGGCGTCAGCCGGCGCGACAGCGAGCGTTTGTCATTCATCTGGGACCTCGGATCGTGCGCCGCCGATACAATGCGGCGGCTCAGGGTCGCCGATTATAATCAGTCACGACTGATTAAATACAGCGATCCTCCATCCAATCGTCAGACTGTCTCAATAAAGCGACAGCGTAATGTAAGGAAACTCGATACATGGCTCGCAAGACCCGGGAAGAATCGCTCGCCATCAAGCACCGGATCCTCGACGCCGCCGAGCTCGTGCTGCTCGACAAGGGCGTCGCGCAAACCGCGATGGCGGACCTTGCCGAGGCCGCCGGCATGTCGCGCGGCGCCGTGTACGGCCACTACCGCAACAAGATGGAGGTGTGCCTCGCGATGTGCGACCGCGCGTTCGCGCGCACGTCCGAGGGCTTCGAGGCCGGCGACGGGCTGCCGGCGTTCGCGACGCTGCGGCACGCCGCGTCGCACTATCTGCGCCAGTGCGGCGAGCCCGGTTCGATGCAGCGCGTGCTCGTGATCCTCTACACGAAGTGCGAGCAGAGCGACGAGAACGCGGCGCTGCTGCGCCGCCGGATGCTGCTCGAACTGCAGACGCTGCGGATCACGAAGGCGCTGCTGCGCCGCGCGATCGAGGCGGGCGAACTGGCGGCCGACCTCGATGTGCATCTGGCGGCCGTCTATCTCGTCTCGCTGCTGGAAGGCGTGTTCGCGTCGATGATCTGGACGAACCGGCTGCGCGGTAGCTTGTGGAACGACGCGGAGGCGATGCTCGATGCGGGTTTCGACGCGGTGCGGACATCGGCCGCGCTGCGCCGTCCCGCACACAAATTGCCGAAGCCAGCGAAACGATCGCAATAAATGCCGATTTAACCCGATTTACCGCAGTGCGAAACGAGTGAGTCGACCCTCTTTAAAATTTTTAACATCTTCCGGAACATCGGTAGACTCGCGCTGTCAGCTTTCTTTAGCGTCTTCGTGATAACCGGGTTCGACCCGGCATGCACGCCGCCGTTCGAAGCGGGTTTGCCCGCGCGTTGGGTCGAACGGAAACGACACAGGCCCCTGGCGGGGCCTGTTTTGTTGCACGCCCGCCGCCCGCCCCGTCGCCGTTCGACGGATGAGCCGCCGGCGGTCCCGCCCACACCCCCGTGAACCGCTTTTCTGGATGTGGACCCTTGCTCAAGTTTGCCGCAACTCGTGATGCTTCCGCGCCCGGCCGCGCGCAGCGCTTCGTGCGCGCGCTGGTGCCGGCCGCGGTGCTCGGCGCGCTCGCCGCGCTCGGGCTGGCCGCCGCCCTGCCGGCCGTCTCGCAACGGCCCGGCCCCGTCGACGCCGACACGGTCGTGCTGCCGCAGCGCGTGCTGTCCGACACGCCGTTCCCCACCGCACAACATTTCGTGACGAGCGAACTCGCCCGCACGATCGGCGAGCGCAGCGCGCAGCCCGGCTTGTTCGCGCCGCTCAGCGCGCACCGCAACGACATGCTGGGCTACGCGAACCTGTTTACGCTCGCGCCGCCCGAGCCGCTGCACGGCATGCGCGCGGGCACGATCGAGCTGTCGCTCGCCGATACGCTGAACCGCATCGATGTACCGCCCGAAGTCCGGATCCAGCTCGGCGATCTCGTCAGCGGCAAGGTCGCGATGCACGCGAGCGCGAAGCGCGGCGACTATTACCGCGTCGCGTTCGATACGCGCGGCGAAGCGCCGCGGCTCACCGCGCTCGAGCTGCGCGTCGCGGGCCGCACGTTCGGCGCGATCTGGTTCCGCGCGCCGGGCGCCGAGCACGGCGCGTACTACACGCTCGACGGCGCGCCGCTCGAAGCGGCCGCGTTCACGATGCCGGTGAAGTGGACGCGCATCAGCTCGTTCTTCGGCGAGCGCATTCATCCGCTATCGCAGGCGATGGCGTTCCATACGGGCGTCGACCTCGCCGCGCCGTCCGGCACGCCGGTCGCGGCCGCCGCCGACGGCGTCGTGTCGTTCGTCGGCACCGATCCGGGCGGCTACGGTCATTACGTGATCGTCGATCATGCCGACGGCTATTCGACGTACTACGCGCACCTGTCCGCGTTCGCGCGCGGGCTCAAGGTCGGCGAAGTCGTCAAGCAGGGTCAGCGCATCGGCTCGGTCGGCATGACCGGCGCGGCGACGGGTCCGCACCTGCATTTCGAGGTGCGCGTCGCGAACGAGCCGGTCGATCCGCTCGTCACGCTCGCGAGCGCGCAGACGGCGCTATCCGACATGCAACTGACCGCGTTCCGGCAGGAAGCCGCCGAATGGCGTTTCCGTCTCGCATCGATCAGCACCGCGCCGTTCGCGTTCGTGCAGAACGACGGCCCGCTGTGGGGCGACTTCGCGATCGACAAATCGACGCTGCGCGCCGTGTTCGACACGCACTACGCGGCGTCCTGATCGGCGGCGATACGCGGCGCGCGCGGCGTGCACGCCGCGGCGTCGCATGCGCGGCCCCGTTCGCGCGGGGCGCGCGACAGCAACCAGCGCGCGGCGCCGTCGAGCGACGAGCAGATGATGAGGTAGATCGCGGCGACGAACAGGAAGATCGGCGCCGGATACACCATCAGCCGGTTGTTCACCTGCGTCGCGACGAACGACAGTTCCGGCACGCCGACGATATACGCGAGCGACGTGTCCTTCACGAGCGCGACCCACTGGTTCACGAACGACGGCGTCATGATGCGCACAGCCTGCGGCAACAGCACGTGGCGCACGGTCTGCCAGCGCGTGAGCCCGAGCGACAGCCCCGCTTGCCACTGGCCGGCGCCCGCCGCGACGATCCCCGCATGCACGGCGTGCGCGAGATACGCGCCGCCGACGAGCGCGAGTGCACACACGACGCTCGCGAGCCCCGGCACGTCGGTATGCAGCAGGATCGGCATCAGGAAATACGTCCAGAAGATCAGCATCAGCACGGGAATCGCGCGGAAGAAGCCGATGAACGCGAGCAGTAGTACGCGTGCCGGCCCGCGCGCGAGCGCCATCGCGACGCCGAGCCCCACGCCCAGCGCCGCCGACGCGACGGCCGACGCGATCGCGAGCACCAGCGACAACGCGGCCCCGCCGAGCGGGCCGTCCGGGAACGCGCCGACCAGCAGGTACGGGAGATTGGAGAACAGCAGCGGGAAATCCATCGTCAACGCCCTGCCCCGAGCCGGTCGCGCCATTGCGTAGCCGTGTACGCGCCGGCCTCGATCGCCGCCACCGCCGCGACATACAGCACGGTCGCCACGCCGAACGCGGCGAAGGTCTTGAACGTCTCCGTCTCGACCTGCCGCGACGCATACGACAGCTCGGCGACGCCGATCGCCATCGCGAGCGACGAGTTCTTCACGAGATTCATGTATTGGCCGAACAGCGGCGGCAGCGCGATACGCACGGCCTGCGGCAGCACCACGTAGCGCAGCGACTGCAGCGGCGTAAGCCCGAGCGCCGCGGCCGCGTCGTGCTGTGCGCGGCGCACGCCGCGCAGCCCGGCTTCGCATTCCTCGGCGACGAACGCGGCCGTATAGGCGCTCAGCCCGACCCAGCCCGCGACGAATTCGAATGACGGCCATGCGAGCGTGAGCGGCCCCATGCCGAGTTCGTGGCGTGCGTTCAGCCACGCCGTCCAGGTGTCGGGCAGTAGCGACGCGACGCCGAAATACCAGAACAGCAACTGCACGAGCAGCGGCGTGTTGCGAAACGCGACGACATAACCGGCGGCCAGCGCGCGGAGCCCGCTCGCGCGAGCATGCCGCGCGACGGCGAGCAGCAGCCCGCCGACGGTTGCGGCGAGCGCCGACGCGGCGGCGAGACCGAGCGTCAGCAGGAAACCGTGCCAGAGCCAGAACAGATATTTGGGCGCCAAGCCGAGCATGATGCGACGGTGCGGGCGCGCAGCGCGCGCCACGAAGAAAGAAGCAGAAAACGCCGCGATCCGTGCGCGCCGGCCCAGCCGGCGGCCGATCGCGGTGCGCGAGGTGTGCGGCTCAGGTCTTGTCGCCGATGCGGAAGATGCGCGCGAGCGGCGTTTTCGTCGTCGGCCCGAACCACGCGTCGTAAATCTGCGCCGCACGGCCGTTCGCCTCGAGCCCCTTCAGCGTGTCGTTCACGAAGCCGAGCAACCGCGTTTCGCCCTTCGGCACGCCAACGCCCATGTAGTCGTTCGAGATCGTAAACGGCGGGATCTCGTAGTTCTGCTTGTCCGGCACGTTCGCGAGCAGCCCGATCAGCTTCGGGCCGTCCTGCGTGATCGCCTGCACGTTGCCGGCGCGCAGCGCGGCGAACGCGAACGGCGTGTCGTCGTACGCGACGATCGTCGCCTTCGGGAATTTCTCGCGCAGTGTGATTTCGTTCGTCGTGCCCTTGTCGGCGCCGATGCGCAGTCCGTTCAGCTGGTCCGCCGACTTCAGCACGCCCTTCTTCGCGAGAAACTGCTGGCCCGACGAGAAGTACGGGATGCTGAAATCGACCTGCTTCGCGCGCTCTTCGGTGATCGTGAAGTTCGCGAGCACGAGGTCGACCTTGCCGGAGGTCAGGAACGGAATGCGGTTCGCGGGGTTCGTCGGCTGAAGCTGCAGCTTGACGCCGAGCTTGTCGGCGAGCGCCTTCGCGTAGTCGACGTCGAGGCCGACGATGCGGTTCGTCTTCGCGTCGACATAGCCGAACGGCGGGTTGCTGTCGAACGTCGCGACGCGCAGCACGCCGGCTTTTTTGATGTCGTCGAGGCGATCGGCCTGCGCGGCGGTTCCTGCGGCGACGAGTGCGACCGCGACGAGCGCCTTGGCGAGCGTGTGGATTTTCATGAGCACGACCTGTGTTGTTGTGAGGCCGCCGCGGATTGCGCGGCGGCCGGTTCGACGGATTTCGCGGCCTTGTCGTGCCGCGAAGCCGCTAACGTAGCAGCGCGTGCGGCGAATTCGAACCAACAAATGGTGCTTTGCTCTTCGGGTTTCGTGATGAGTGCGGCGTACGTCGCGCCGCGGACAAAAAAACGCCCGCTGCACGCAGCGGGCGTGAATCCCAGTCAAGGAGGTGTCACACGAACTACGGAATCAGGGTAAGGAAATCGCGCGACGGCGGCAACGAATCGATTCGGATATCGTTATCGCGCGCGCCGCGAAGCGCTTGCGTACGCGCTTGCGAACGCGGCGAGCGCGCAAAAAAACGCCCCGCCGCAATGGCGGGGCGCTGCCGGTATCGCGGCCGGTCGCGACGGGCGCGCAGGCCCGCCGCGCGGTGCCGATCACGGCTCGTGACGCAGATACCCTTCCTTGCTCGGATCGCGCATCCGCCACGACACGATCAGCGAGATCGCGCACAGCGCGGTCACGTACCAGTAGAACGTCTCCTCGCTGCCGATCGACTTGAACCACAGCGCGACGTATTCCGCCGAGCCGCCGAAGATCGCGTTCGCGACCGCATACGACAGGCCGACGCCCATCGCGCGCACTTCGGGCGGAAACATCTCGGCCTTGATCAGGCCGCTGATCGACGTGTAGAAGCTGACGATCGCGAGCGCGACCGTGATCAGCACGAACGCGGCGACCGGGCTCGTCACGCCCTTCAGCGCATGCATCAGCGGCACCGTGCCGATCACGGCGAGCGAGCCGAACAGGATCATCGACATGCGTCGGCCGATCTTGTCCGACAGGGCGCCGAACAGCGGCTGCATCAGCATGTAGACGAGCAGCGCGACGGTCATCACGTTGCTGGCCGTCTTCGCATGCATGCCGGCCGTGTTCACGAGGTACTTCTGCATGTAGGTCGTGAACGTGTAGAAGATCAGCGAGCCGCCGGCCGTGAAGCCGACCACCGTGAAGAACGCGCCCTTGTGCTCCCAGACGCCGCGGATCGTGCCCGCGTCCTTCTTGTCGCGCGACTCGCTCGTCGACGTTTCGTCGAGCGACTTGCGCAGATAGAGCGAGATCAGCGCGGCCGCCGCACCGACGACGAACGGAATGCGCCAGCCCCAGGCCTTCAGTTCGTCGTGCGACAGCGTCTGCTGCAGGATCACGAGCACGAGCAGCGCGCACAGCTGGCCGCCGATCAGCGTCACGTACTGGAACGACGCGAAGAAACCGCGCCGCCCCTTCAGCGCGACCTCGCTCATGTACGTCGCGCTCGTCCCGTATTCGCCGCCGACCGACAGCCCCTGGAACAGGCGCGCGACGAGCAGCAGCGCCGGCGCGAGCGCGCCGATCTGCGCGTAGGTCGGCAGCACGGCGATCACAAGCGAGCCGCCGCACATCATCAGCACGGAGATCATCATCGCGGTGCGGCGGCCGTGGCGGTCGGCGATGCGGCCGAACAGCCAGCCGCCGATCGGACGCATCAGGAAGCCGGCCGCGAACACGCCGGCCGTGTTCAGCAGCTGCGTCGTCGTGTTGCCGCTCGGGAAGAACGCGGGCGCAAAGTACAGCGCGCAGAACGAATAGATGTAGAAGTCGAACCACTCGACGAGGTTGCCCGACGAGGCGCCGACGATCGCGAACACGCGCCGCCGGGTATCGTGCGCGGACAGCGCGGCTTGGTCGGTCTGGACGTCCATGGGTTGGTCTGTTCCTTATAGTGCTTGCAGAGAGGGGCGGCCGGGGTGCCGCCGCGTGCGGTCGCCGTGGCACCGGTTCCGGGTGCACGGGCTACGCGATTTTAGCGAAATGTAAAGTAACAGGCTTTCCGGGTTCGTCCCGATGTAGAAAATTTTTCTCGCATCATGCGCGCGCCATATGAAAACGCCAGCCCGAAGGCTGGCGTCCGATGCAAACAAGGCTGGCAGCCGATCAAAGCCGCACCTCCGGCGGCGTATAGCGGCACTCGTAGCGCTTGCGCACGGTGCCGGCCTCGTCGACGCTCTCCAGGTACACGTCGAACTGCCACAGCCGCGCCATGTGCTTGAGCACCTCGTCGCTGTCGTTCGACAGGTGGCGGTTGTCGGTCATGAAGTGGCGCAGCGTCAGGCTGCGGTCGCCGCGCGTGTTCACGGCCCAGACCTGGATGTTCGGCTCGCGATGGTGAATGTCGTACTGGCGCGACAGCGCCTGCCGCACGTACTGGTAGCCGGAATCGTCGTGGATCGCGGACACCTCGAGCGCGTCGCGCATGTCGTCGTCGAGCACCGAGAACAGCCGCATCTCGCGGATCAGGTGCGGCGACAGGTACTGCGCGATGAAGCTCTCGTCCTTGAAGTTGCGCATCGCGTAGTGCATCGCGGGCAGCCACGGCGTGCCGGCGATTTCCGGGAACCACTTGTAGTCCTCTTCCGTCGGCGATTCGCAGATGCGCCGGATGTCGCTCATCATCGAGAAGCCGAGCGCGTACGGATTGATCCCGCTGTAGTAAGGCTTCGTGACGGGCGGCTGATAGACGACGTTGCTATGCGAATGCAGGAACTCCATCATGAAGCCGTCTTCGAGCTTGCCCTGGTTGTAGAGCGTATTGAGCAGCGTGTAATGCCAGAACGTCGCCCAGCCTTCGTTCATGACCTGCGTCTGCCGCTGCGGATAGAAATACTGGCCGATCTTGCGCACGATGCGGATCACCTCGCGCTCCCACGGCTCGAGCAGCGGCGCGTTCTTTTCCGCGAAGTACAGCAGGTTTTCCTGCGGCTCGGGCGGATAGCGCTCCTCCTGCTCTTCGGCCAGCTCGGGCTTCTTGCCCGGCAGTGTGCGCCAGAGCTCGTTGACCTGCGACTGCAGATACGCCTCGCGTTCGCGCCGCAGCGCGGCTTCCTTCGCGAGCGACGGCTTCTGCGGACGCTTGTAGCGATCGACGCCGTAATTCATCAGCGCATGGCACGAGTCGAGCAGTTCCTCGACGCGATCGAGCCCGTAGCGCTCCTCGCATTCGGCGACGTAGTTCTTCGCATAGACGAGATAGTCGATGATCGCGTGCGCGTCGGTCCACAGCCGGAACAGGTAATTGCCCTTGAAGAACGAGTTGTGGCCGTACGCCGCGTGCGCGATCACGAGCGCCTGCATCGTCATCGTGTTCTCTTCCATCAGATACGCGATGCACGGATTCGAATTGATGACGATTTCGTACGCGAGCCCCATCTGGCCGCGACGGTAGCTCTTCTCGGTCGCGAGAAAGTGCTTGCCGAACGACCAGTGGCGATAGTTGACGGGCATCCCGACCGACGCGTACGCGTCCATCATCTGCTCGGCGCTGATCAGCTCGAGCTGGATCGGGTAGATATCGAGTTCGTACTGCTCGGCGACTTGCGCGATGTGCGTGTCATATTCCTCGAGCAGTTCGAACGTCCAGTCGGACGGGCACGGCAGCGGCTTGCGTTCGGCCACGTTCATACGCGCTTCCTTTTGCCCGGCACCGGGCAAGTCGGCGGCCGGCGTGGCGCCGGCAGCGCCGCGTTGCTGCGATGCGGCACGGCCGGTGTCGTCGCCGGCAGGACGCGGCTCGTAGCCGCGCGACTCGTTGTGCAGGTGGCGGGTCGTCATGACATTTCCACCTGCTTTTCGAACAATTCGCGAAAGACCGGGTAGATGTCGGCAGCCGATTCGACTTTCTTCATCGCCAGATGCGGCTGCGACAGCGCCAGCTGCGCGTACTCGAGCCACAGATTCTGCTCCTCCGGCGCGACCTGGATGTACGCGAAGTAACGCGTCTTCGTGAGAATATCCTCTTCCAGGATTTTGCGACACTTCGGCGAATCGTCAGTCCAGTTGTCGCCGTCGGACGCCTGCGCGCCGTAGATGTTCCACTCCGTGGGCGAGTAGCGCTCGTTCATCACCTTGCGCATCAGCTCGAGCGCGCTCGACACGACCGTGCCGCCGCTTTCGGTCGAATGGAAGAACGTATCCTCGTCGACTTCCTCCGCGCGCGTATGGTGACGGATGAAGACGACTTCGATGCGCTCGTAATTGCGCTTCAGGAACAGGTACAACAGGATGAAGAAGCGCTTCGCGAGATCCTTGCGCTGCTCGTCCATCGAACCCGACACGTCCATCAGGCAGAACATCACGGCCTGGCTCGACGGCTGCGGCTGCTTCACGCGATTGATGTAGCGCAGGTCGAACGGATCGATGAACGGAATCCGCCAGATGCGCCCTTTCAGATGATGAATCTCCGCTTCGAGCGTCGCGATTTCCGCGCGGCGATCCTCGGGGTCGCTCTTCAGCGCTTCGAGCTGCGCTTCCAGTTCGCGCAGCTCGTTGACGAGCGGCGAGCCGAGCGCGATGCGCCGGCCGAGCGCGCTGCGCAGCGAGCGCACGACGTCGATGTTGTTCGGCGTGCCTTCCGCCGACCAGCCCGCGCGCACGTTCTTCCAGCTCGGCACCGTCAGGAGATGCGTCTTCACGAGCCGCGGCAGTTCGAGATCGTCGAAGAAATACTGCATGAATTCGTCGCGCGACAGCTCGAACACGAAGTCGTCCTGCCCTTCGCCCTCGTTGCTCGCCTGGCTGCCGCCGCCGCCCGCGCCGCCCTGCGGACGCGGGATCTTGTCGCCGCGTACGTAGTCTTCGTTGCCGGGATGCACGTACTCGCGACGCCCGCCCGGCCCGTGGCGAAACGTCGGTTCCGCGATGTCCTTGCGCGGAATCGTGATGCTTTGCGTGCTCTGGATGTCCTTGATGCTACGATCGCGCACCGCGTCGGAAACGGCGCGACGAATGTAGTTCTTGACGCGACGCAGAAAGCGTTCGCGATTGGCAATGCTCTTGTTCTTGCCGGCCAGCCTGCGGTCGATGATTTGATGAAGCACTCCCGGTCTCCCGCTCGAATGTCGATATGCCGGGACGCTCGCCGCACATGCCGTCTGCCGTCATGCGGGCGGCGTCTCTGAGGTTGCCCGTGCGGACCGTCCGCACGGGCGCCGTACCGCGCGCGTCATGACGACTTGCGCACGCGCAGGTACCAGTCGCAAAGCAGCCTCACCTGCTTAGGCGTATAGCCCTTCGCGACCATCCGGTTCACAAAGTCTTCATGCTTGCGTTGCTCCTCGGCCGAGCCCTTCGCATTGAACGAAATGACCGGCAACAGTTCCTCGGTATTCGAGAACATCTTCTTCTCGATCACGACGCGTAGCTTCTCGTAGCTCGTCCACACCGGATTCTTGCCGCCGTTCGCGGCACGTGCCCGCAGCACGAAGTTCACGATCTCGTTGCGGAAATCCTTCGGATTGCTGATGCCGGCCGGCTTCTCGATCTTCTCGAGCTCCGCGTTCAAGGCGGCGCGGTCGAAGCTTTCGCCCGTGTCGTGATCGCGGAATTCCTGATCCTGGATCCAGAAGTCGGCGTACGTGACGTAGCGATCGAAGATGTTTTGCCCGTACTCCGAATACGATTCGAGATACGCCGTCTGGATCTCCTTGCCGATGAACTCCGCGTAGCGCGACGCGAGCACGTCCTTCACGAACGACAGATACTTCTGCTCGGTTTCCGGCGGGAACTGTTCGCGCTCGATCTGCTGTTCGAGCACATACATCAGGTGCACCGGGTTCGCCGCGACCTCGCTCGAATCGAAGTTGAACACGCGCGACAGGATCTTGAACGCGAAGCGCGTCGACACGCCCGTCATCCCTTCGTCGACGCCCGCATAGTCGCGATACTCCTGATACGACTTCGCCTTCGGATCGGTGTCCTTCAGGTTCTCGCCGTCGTACACCTGCATCTTCGAGAACAGGCTCGAGTTCTCCGGCTCGTGCAGCCGCGACAGCACCGAGAACTGCGACATCATCTTCAGCGTGCCCGGTGCGCACACGGCCTCGGCAAGCGACGAGTTGCGGATCAGCTTCTCGTAGATCTTCACTTCCTCGGACACGCGCAGGCAGTACGGCACCTTCACGACGAAGATCCGGTCGAGCAGCGCCTCGTTGTTGCGGTTGTTGCGGAACGCCTTCCACTCCGACTCGTTCGAGTGCGCGAGGATGATGCCGTCGAACGGAATCGCGCCGAAGCCCTCGGTGCCCTTGAAGTTGCCTTCCTGCGTGGCAGTCAGCAGCGGGTGCAGCACCTTGATCGGCGCCTTGAACATTTCGACGAATTCGAGCAGCCCCTGGTTCGCGAGGCACAGCCCGCCCGAATAGCTGTAGGCGTCGGCATCGTCCTGCGCGTACTGCTCGAGCTTGCGGATGTCGACCTTGCCGACGAGCGAGGAGATGTCCTGATTGTTCTCGTCGCCCGGCTCCGTCTTCGCGATGCCGATCTGCCGAAGGATCGACGGATAGCGGCGCACGACGCGGAACTGGCGGATGTCGCCGTTGTACTCGTGCAGCCGCTTGACGGCCCACGGGCTCAGGATGCTCTTCAGATAGCGGCGCGGAATGCCGTACTGCTCCTCGAGGATCGGGCCGTCTTCGTCGTAGTCGAACAGCCCGAGCGGCGATTCGTTGACGGGCGACCCCTTCAGCGCATAGAACGGCACGCGCTCCATCAGTTGCTTCAGACGCTCGGCGATCGACGACTTGCCGCCGCCGACCGGGCCGAGGAGGTAGAGGATCTGCTTCTTCTCTTCGAGCCCTTGCGCAGCGTGGCGGAAGTACGCCACCACCTGCTCGATCACTTCCTCCATCCCGTAGAACTCGCGGAACGCAGGATAGACCTTGATGACCTTGTTCGCAAAGATCCGCGACAGGCGCGGGTCGTTGCGGGTATCGATGTGTTCTGGTTCCCCGATTGCAGCCAGCATGCGTTCGCCGGCCGTAGCGTACGCCGATGGATCGTTCTTGCAGAGCGCGAGGTACTCCTCAAGCGAGAACTCTTCTTCTCGCGTTTTTTCGAAGCGGTTCGCGAAGCTGCTGTAAATATCCATGCTACCTCCCTCGCCTATGTCTGAAGACGTGCCTGCCTTCTATGACTGCGCAGAAGCAAGCGCGTTCGAATTCATCCTAAACCCTTTCTTATTTTTTTTCACGAACTCGTTGTATCAAGTTCGACATTCTCCACAACACCGTCCGCACAGCGCATTTCGACGCTTTACAATCGACGTTCCGAGCCGCAGAAACTGCATCCGCAGCGTCTCGTCGAGCAACGAAACATCTCGTCCATCGGACGCTTCCGTCGTCGCCGCTTCCCCCCTTCATCCCTAGACGTTCGAGCAGCCGTTTGCGACGACACGTTTGCCACGCCGTTACAAATTTTCTTCGAACAGCCCTTACGGAGATACCCGTACGACCGATGCGTCATTGAGGAGCACGATGCGCGCCCGGCCGCGGCGCGGCCCGCGCATCGCGCGCGCGTGACGATGCGCTGCACGTCGAGATGCGCGGCGAATCGGCACGCAGGCCGTTACGCATCGTGTCGAGCGCGGAAACGACGACGCCCGCAGGCTGCGGGCGTCGGGCGTGAGCAAATGGGGATAGATGATGCGCGCGTTCGACTCAGAACGTCTCCCAATCGTCGGCGCCGGCCGTCGCGAGCTGCGGCGCCGCGGCAGGCGCGGCAGCCGCCTTGCGTGCGGGCGCCGGCGCAGCCGCGCGCTGCGACGGTGCATCGCGCTCGTCGCGAGCGGCAGCCGGTGCGGAAGACGCCGGGCGCACGACGGCCGACGCGGCCTGTGCGGGCGACGTGCCCGACATGCTCGACATGCTCGACGCGGTAGTCGCACGCGGCGCGCGGCGCGCGGCATCGGCTGCGCCTGCCGCCGGCCGCGCCGCGTCGTCGAGCCGGAACACCGAAGTCGCGTCGCGCAGGCGCGCCGCTTGCTCGTCGAGCGACTGCGCGGCAGCCGCGGCCTCTTCGACGAGCGCCGCGTTCTGCTGCGTGACCTCGTCCATCTGCGCGACGGCGCGCGCGACCTGGTCGATGCCGCCGCTCTGCTCCTCGGACGCCGCCGCGATCTCGCCCATGATGTCGGTCACGCGCTGCACCGCACCGATCACGTCGCTCATCGTGCGTCCCGCTTCGTCGACGAGCGTCGAACCCGAGCGGATCCGCTCGACCGACGCGTCGATCAGCGCCTTGATCTCCTTGGCCGCGCTCGACGAACGCTGCGCGAGACTGCGCACCTCGCCCGCGACGACCGCGAACCCGCGCCCTTCCTCGCCCGCGCGTGCGGCTTCGACCGCCGCGTTCAGCGCGAGGATGTTGGTCTGGAATGCAATGCCCTCGATGATCGCGATGATGTCCGCGATCTTGGCCGAGCTCGCATTGATCTCGCCCATCGTGTCGACGACCTGCCCGACCACCGTATTACCCTTGTTTGCAATTTCCGACGCATTCGCGGCCAGCGAGCTTGCCCGGCGCGCATTGTCCGCGTTCTGTTTCACGGTGCCGGTCAGTTGTTCCATGCTCGACGCCGTTTCCTGCAGCGCCGCCGCCCGTTCTTCGGTCCGCGACGACAGGTCGCCGTTGCCGGCCGCGATCTGCCGGGCCGCCGTTGCAATCGACTCGCTGCCGCCGCGCACCGTGCGCACCGTGTCGACGAGCCCGCGCTGCATCTTCGCGAGCCCGTCGAGCAGCTGGCCCATCTCGTCGCGCCGGCTCACGACGATCGTGCGGCGCAGATCGCCCGCCGCAATCGCGTCGAAATGCGCGAGCGCGTCCGCGAGCGGCCGACCGATCGCGCGGCTCAGCGTGACCCACGACAGCAGCGCGGCGACGAGGCCGAGCGCGAGCACGACGATCGACACGACACGCAGCGTGTCATACACCGATTCCGCGTGATCGAACCGCGTTTGTCCGTCGCTGAACTGGAAGTTGCGCAGCGCTTCGTTCGCGCCGGCGAGTTCGTTGAAGCGCACCTGCAGCTGCTTCGCGCCGTCGCCGATCCGGTCGTGGTCGCCCGACGCGATGGCGCTCGCGAACGCGTCGCAACTGGCTTGCAGCGCCTGCCGCTTCGCTGCGACGTCCTGCGCGAGCCGGTCCTCTTCCGGCCCGCGCGGCAGCGCAAGATACTTCTGCCACCGCGCGTCGGACTGTGCGCGCATGGCGCGGCTGCGCTCGATGGCGGCAGCCGAGTCGGGCGTGCCGGCCAGCAGTGCCGCGCGATCGAGCGCGAGCCGCTCGCGGGCCGCGAACATTTCGGCCACCGACACGTTGACCGCGCTCGGCATCTGGTTCGTGAAGATCTCGCGCGTCGACTCGTTCGCGCTCGTCATCCCGTACAGACCGAGCACGCCGATTACGCCCAGCAGCGTGGCGAGAAAAGCCATTGTCAAACCGATACGCGCACGTATCGTCAGGTTCCTGAAGACCATCGTCGTTCCTGTGTTGCGTCGCCGAGGCGGGCCGTGGCCCGTTACGCCGAACATTGTTTCGGTTCCCGTATTTACGACGGCGCGCTAAACAACTTGATGGCATTCGAGCTTACTTTTCGTTTAATACGTCTGTTTATTACAGATTGCTGAATAATTGCATGAAAGGCGACGCCTGCCTTCGCAGTCGAGCCGCGAAAGCGGATGCAAGAGGACGACGATGCGGGAAGTGGACTGCGGCCGCCGTCGGACGTGACGGAGCGGCCGCGAAGGGACGGAAATGAGTCAGTCGCCGAGTTCGGCGAGCGTCGGGATCGACGGCTGGGCGCCGGCACGCGTGACCGATACCGCGGCCGCGCGCTGGGCGAAGCGGATCGCGTCGTCGACGTTCGCGCCGGCCGCGAGCCGTGCGGCGAAGCCGCCGATGAACGTGTCGCCGGCGGCCGTCGTGTCGACCGCGCGCACGACCGGCGCCGGATAGTGTCGCGCGATGCCGTCGGCCGTCAACGCGAGCACGCCGCGTTCGCCGAGCGTGATCAGCACGTTGCGCGCGCCGCGCGCCTGCAGCGCCCGCGCCGCGACCTCCGCGTCGGTCGCATCGCGCACCGGGCGGCCGGTCAGCGCAGCGGCTTCCAGTTCGTTCGGAATCAGATAGTCGACCAACGCGAGCCAGTCGGCCGGCAGCGGCGCGACAGCCGGTGCCGGATTGAGCACGACCGTGCGGCCGAGCCGGCGTCCGGCGGCAAGCGCCGCGCGGACCGTGTCGGGCGGCGTCTCGAGCTGGCAGATCAGCACGTCGGCGGACGCGAGCGTCGCTTCGTGCCGCGCGACCGTCTCCGGTGTCACTTCGCCGTTGCCGCCCGCGACGATGACGATCGCGTTCTGGCTTCCGTCGTCGACGACGATCAGCGCGACGCCGGTCGGCGCCGACGCGCTCGTCGCGAGCCCCGTGCAGTCGATCCCTTCGGCTTCGAGCCCCGCGCGCAGCGCGTCACCGTGCGCATCCGCGCCGACGCAGCCGATCATCGCGACCTGCGCGCCGAGCCGTGCCGCCGCGACGGCCTGGTTGCCGCCCTTGCCGCCCGCCGCCTGCGCGAACGCGTGGCCCGCGAGCGTCTCGCCCGGCAGCGGCAGCCGCGGCGCGCGCACGACGAGATCCATGTTGAGGCTGCCGACCACCGCGACGCGGCCGGCCCGCGCTGCCGCGCCGGCCGTCATGCGCGAGAGCCGGACGCGGCCGGTTCGCGATAGACCGCCGTCGATTCGCGCAGCACGAGCCGCGGCGACACGACGCGCCGCCGGCTCGGCGCCGCCGACGAACCGCCGCCGATCCGCTCGATCAGCGTCTGCGCGGCCATTTCGCCGAGCGCGCGCACCGACTGGCCGACGGTCGACAGCGCCGGATACGTGTAACGCGAGAACTCGATGTCGTCGAAACCGATGATCGAACAGTCGTCGGGCACGCGCATCCCGCGCTCGGCGGCCGCGCGCAGCGCGCCGACGCCCATCAGGTCGTTGCCCGCGAAGATCGCGCTCGGCCGCACCGATTCGAACAGCCGCGCCGCCGCGTGATAGCCGCCGAGGCAGGAAAAATCGCTTTCCGCGATCGCGCCCGGCACGATGTCGATGCCGCGCTCGGCCATCGCGCGGATGAAGCCGTGCACGCGCATCGCGCTGACGGCCGTGTCGGTCGGCCCGGTGATGCAGCCGATCTTCGCGTGGCCGAGTTCGAGCAGATGGCGCGTCGCGAGATAGGCGCCGCGCTCGTGGTCGATCTGCACGAGATCGGCCGCGAGCCCTTCGATGTTGCGGTCGACGACGACGAGCGGCGCATGCGCGTCGGCGAGCGTCTGCGCGAGCACGGCGTCTTCGCCGGCCGACGCGACGATCAGCCCGTCGATGCGCTTTTCCTGCAGCACGCGCAGGTAGTTGCGCTGCTTGACCGGATCGTCGTCCGAGTTGCAGAAAAACACGCAGTAGCCGTTGGCCGCGCACTGATCCTCGATGCCGCGCGCGAGCTCCGCGAAGTACGGATTCGTGCTGTTCGGCACGACGAGGCCGATGGTCGCCGTCGCGCGGGCCTTGAGCGAGCGCGCGACCGCCGACGGCACGTAGTTCAGCTCGCGGATCGCGCCCTCGACCTTCGCCCGTACGTCCGCGGACACCGGCCGCGAGTTGTTTACCACGTGCGATACCGTCGTAAACGACACGCCCGCCATGGCCGCCACATCCTTGATCGTCGCCATTTCCCGTTTCTCTCTGCTCTTTCTGTTGTTGGTCTTACCGCGTGCGCGTGCGCCGGCTGCGATACGTGTCGAGCACGACCGCGACCACGATCACCGCCCCGGTGATGATCCGTTTCGTCGGCTCGTTCGCGCCGATCTGCGCGAGGCCCGCGGCGAGCACCGAGATGATCAATACGCCGAAAAACGTGCTGATCACCGAGCCGCGGCCGCCCATCAGGCTCGTGCCGCCGATCACGACGGCCGCGATCACCTGCAGCTCGAGCCCGGCGCCCGCGTTGGGATCGGCGGCCTCGAGGCGCGAAATCTGGAACAGCGACGCGAGCCCGGCGAGCGCGCCCATCAGCGCGAAGACAAGGATTTTATACGGCCGTGGGTTAACCCCCGCAAGCCGCACGGCCTCCTCGTTCGTGCCGATCCCTACCAGATAGCGGCCGAACACGGTGCGCGTCAGCACGAACTGCGCGGCAATCATCACCGCGACGGCGATCAGAAACGCCGGCGAGATGCCCAGCGCGATCGGATTCGACAGGAAATCGAACGCGTCGCCGATATACGCGGTGCGCGAATTCGTCAGCTGGTAGGCGAGGCCGCGCGCGGCCTCGAGCACGCCGAGCGACACGATGAACGACGGAATCCGCCACCCGACCGTGACGGCGCCCGTCAGCGAGCCCGTCGCGGTCGCGACCGCGATGCCGATCAGCGCGGCCGGCAGCGGCCCCCACTGCCACTTCAGCGCGGCGACGCTGACCATCGACGCGGCGAGCGCGAGCACCGAGCCGACCGACAGATCGATCCCCGCGATGATCAGCACGAACGTCATCCCGACCGACATCACGACGAGGTCGGGAATCTGGTTCGCGATCGTGCTGAACGTATCGTAGGTCAGGAAATGCGAGCTCAGCGCCGAAAACAGCGCGATCATCGCGATCAGCGCGCCGGCGAGGCCGAGATAGTTCGACACGCCGAGCCGCGTGCCGGACAGCGTGCGCGCGCGGCGGCCGGTCGCGTCCTGCGCGGCGCCGGCATCGGTCGGGGTGACGGGGGGCTGGGTCATTGCGGTCGTCCTGTCGTCGAAGTGCCGTGCGCGGCGTGCGCGTCAGGCGGCGGTGCGCCGTGCGGCGCCGCGTCGCGGCCGAAGCCCGCGAACGCCGCGGCCAGCAGCGCATCCTGGGTCCAGTGGCCGCGCTCGAACACGGCCGTCATGCGGCCGGCCGACATTACGCCGATCCGGTCGCAAATCAGCATCAGTTCGCGCAGGTCGCTCGATACGACCACGAGCGCGCGGCCTTCGCGCGCAAGCGCGCCCATCAAAGTGTAGATTTCGAATTTGGCGCCGACGTCGATGCCGCGCGTCGGCTCGTCGAACAGCAGCACGCCCATGTCGCGCGCGAGCCAGCGGCCGATCACGACCTTCTGCTGGTTGCCGCCCGACAGTTCGCCGACCGGCTGCGCGGCGCCGTGCGCGCGGATGCGCAGCGCGTCGATCTGCCGTTCGGCGAGCGCCGTCTCGCGCGCCGTGTCGACCACGCCCGCATGCGCGAGCCGGTCGAGCTGGCCGAGCGACACGTTGGCCGTGACCGACTGCGACAGCAGCAATCCCTCGCCCTTGCGATCCTCGGTGATCAGCGCGATGCCGAGCTGCACCGCATCGACCGGCGAGCGGATCGCGACCGGCCGCGGCGGCTGGCCGACCGCGATCGTGCCGGCGTCGGGCGTATCGGCGCCGTAGATCAGCCGCAGCAGTTCGGTGCGCCCTGCGCCGATCAGTCCGGAAATGCCGAAAATCTCGCCCGCCCGTGCCTCGAGCGACACGTCGCGCACGGCCGGCGCACGCGTGAGCCCCGAGACGACGAGCCGCGGCGCACCGATATGGCGCTCGCCGAGATCGATGTGTTCGCCGATCTCACGGCCGACCATCAGCGTGACGAGCGCGTCGGACGTCGTCGCGGCCATCTCGCCGACGTGCACGAGCCGCCCGTCGCGCAGCACCGCGACGCGCTCGGCCACGCGCGCGAGTTCCTCGAGCCGATGCGAGATGTAGACGAGCGCGACGCCGCGCGCCTTCAGCCGGTCGATCTGCTCGAACAGCAGTCCGACCTCGCGTGCGGTCAGCATCGCGGTCGGTTCGTCGAGGATCAGCACGCGGCAGTCGCCGATCAGGTTGCGCGCGATCTCGACCATCTGCTGATGGCCGATGCCGAGCGCGCCGACCGGCGTGTCGGGATCGATCGCATCGAGCCCGACCTGCGCCATCGCGAGGCGCGCGTCGTCGCGCAGCCGCGCGCGATCGATCACGCCGAAGCGGCGCGGCAGACGGTTCAGGAACAGGTTTTCGGCGACGCTCAGCGTCGGCAGCAGGTTCAGCTCCTGCATCACCATCCGCACGCCGAGCGCCTCGGCGTGCGTGCGGCTCGCCGGTGCGTACGGCTCGCCCGCGAGCTGCATGGTGCCGGCGCTCGGCTCGACGAGCCCGCCGATGATCTTCGACAGCGTGCTCTTGCCCGCGCCGTTCTCGCCGGTCAGCGCCAGCGCCTCGCCCGGCACGAGCGCGAGCGTGACGTCCGCGAGCACCGGCTCCGCGTACGTCTTGCCGACGCCGGAAACGGACAGCACCGGTGCGGCGGGACGGGAAGAAGATTGGAAGGTCGGTTCCATCGCGATCCTGGTTGCGGCCGCGCGCATGCGGCGCGCGGGTGTGACGCTCACAACTGCATCGGCATGCAGCGGCCGTGATCGCGCTCACACCGGATAACGGCCGCCGCGCCGGATTCTTGAGGGCGGCGGCACGCGCCGCGCGGCGTCACTTCGTCACGAGATCGACCGGCGTCTCGACCACGCCCGACAGCTCCGCCTGCTTGCGGTGCTCGGCGATCGCCTTCAGCGCCGTGTCGATGCCGAACACGGCCTGCTTCGCGGCGTACTGATCGGCCGTCGCGAGCACGCGGCCGTCCTTCAGCATCGGCTTGATCGCGTTGATGTTGTCGTAGCCGACCACGTACACCTTGCCCTGCTTGCCGGCCGCGCGCACGGCCGACACGGCGCCGATCGCCATGTTGTCGTTGCCGCACAGCAGCGCCTTCAGATTCGGGTATTCGTTCAGCATCGCGGACGCGACCGCGTTGCCCTTGTCGATCTCCCATTCGCCCGATTGCACCGACACGACCTTCATGCCGCCCGCCTTCATCGCGTCCTGGAAGCCGGCCGTGCGCTGCTGCGCGTTGGTCGTCGTCGACACGCCTTCGACGATGCCGACCTGGTCGCCCGCCTTCAGCTTCTTCGCGAGGTAGTCGCCGACCTTGCGCGCGCCCTTGCGGTTGTCCGGCCCGACGAACGGCACGTTGAGGTTCTTGGACTTCAGCACGTCGGGGTCCAGCCGGTTATCGATGTTGACGACGATGATGCCCGCGTCGACGGCCTTCTTCACGACCGGCACGAGCGCCTTCGAATCGGCCGGCGCGAGCACGATCGCGTCGACCTTCGACACGATCATCTGCTCGACGATGCGGATCTGGTTCGCGGTATCGGTCTCGTCCTTGATCCCGTTCGTGATCAGGTCGAACTGGCTCGCGTTGTGTTTCTGGTATTCCTTCGCGCCGTTTTCCATCGTCAGGAAGAACTCGTTGGCGAGCGACTTCATCACGAGCGCGACCTTCGGCTTGCCGGCCGCTTGCGCGTGGACGGCGGGAGCGGCGGCAACCGCGACGGCAGCAAGCGCGGCGGTCAGAAAGCGACGGCGAAAGCGGACATTCATACACATCTCCTGGCGACTGGCCCGTCGGGGCCGACTGTTGTTTTATTGCGAGCAAACGTTTGCGCCACACTACCCGGCGATCGGCCATCGATGCTGCTTGTCGCTACCAAGGAAGAAAACAAGGCAGACGGCCGACTGCCTGGCGCGTGTCGTCGTTTACACGCCGCCGCCGGCGGACGCCGGCGGAGTGAAGGTATGCTGGACCGTTTCGCGCCGGCGCGCAACCCGTCTAATCAATATTTAAGGGTTTATTCGGAGCGCGCCGACGGCAGACGGGACGCGCGCGAAGCATGCGCACGCCCGCCCGCGCCAATCACACCGCTTCGCGCAACTGGCCGGCGATTTCGGCCTCGCTCAGGTGCGGCGCGAACATCTCGATCAGCCGATACGCATACGCACGCAGGAACGCGCCCTTGCGCAGCCCGACGCGCGTCGTGCTCGCCTCGAACAGATGCTGCGTGTCGAGTGCGACGAGCCCCGTGTCGCGCTGCGGATCGTAGGCCATCGCCGCGACGACGCCGATACCCATGCCGAGTTCGACGTAGGTCTTGATCACGTCCGCGTCGATCGCGGTCAGCACGACGTCGGGCACGGCGCCGGCCTGCGCGAACGCCTGGTCGATGTGCGAGCGGCCGGTGAAGTCCTGGTCGTACGTGATGATCGGATACTCGGCGATTTCGTCGAGCGTCAGGTTTTCGCGGCCCACGAGCGGATGCCCCTTCGGCACGACGACCGTGTGGTGCCACGAATAGCACGGGAACGTCACGATGTCCGGATAGCGGTCGAGCGCCTCGGTCGAGATGCCGAGATCGGCCTCGCCGTTCAGGATCATCTGCGCGATCTGCTGCGGGCTACCCTGCCGCAGCGCAAGATGGACCTTCGGGAACACGTCGGTGAACTGCCGGATCACCTTCGGCAGCGCGTAGCGCGCCTGCGTGTGCGTCGTCGCGACGACGAGGTGGCCGCTGTCCTGATCGGCAAACTGCCGTGCGACGCGCCTCAGGTTCTCCGCGTCGAGCAGCATCCGCTCGATCAGCTGATGCACGGCCTTGCCCGGCTCGGTCAGGCCCGTCAGCCGCTTGCCGCGGCGAATGAAGATGTCGACGCCGAGTTCGTCCTCGAGGTCCTTGATCTGCTTCGACACGCCCGACTGCGACGTGTAGAGCACGTTCGCGACCTCGGTCAGGTTCATGTTCTGGCGCACCGCCTCGCGCACGAAGCGCAGTTGCTGGAAGTTCATGGGTATGCCTCTTGGGCTGTCGTTGTTCGATGGTCGATACGGAGCGCCGTGCGCTCCTTCCTGCCTGGCCGGCGTCAGCGCGCCGGAAATACGCGTACCGCACGCGGCACGGCCGTCGCGCCGTCGCCGACCTGCAGCGACAGAGCGCGCCATGCGTCGCGGTCGAGTTCCGCCTCGAGCGCCCCGCCCGCGCGCGATTCCAGCTCGACGCGCACCGAGCCGCCCAGCGGAATCACGCGGCGCACGTCGACCGCGATGCCGTCGCGATGGCCCGCTTCGGCGGCCGGCCACAGCTGCAGATCGTGCGGCCGCACGTACGCATGCGCGGGTCCCGCGAAATCCGCGTCGACCGCGATCGGCGCGGCCGCGCCCTCGGCGACGAAGCCGCGCTCGGCCACCGTGCCGGGCAGCCGGTTCGCGGCGCCGAGGAATTCGTAGACGAACGCGCTCTGCGGATGATCGTAGACCTCCTGCGGGCTGCCGACCTGCTCGACGCGGCCGCGGTTCAGCACGACGATGCGATCCGCGACTTCGAGCGCCTCCTCCTGATCGTGCGTGACGAAGATCGTCGAGATGTGCAGATCGTCGTGCAGGCGCCGCAGCCAGCCGCGCAGCTCCTTGCGCACCTTCGCGTCGAGCGCGCCGAACGGCTCGTCGAGCAGCAGCACCTTCGGCTCCACCGCGAGGGCGCGCGCGAGCGCGATCCGCTGGCGCTGGCCGCCCGACAGCTCGGACGGATAGCGCTGCGCGAGCCAGTCGAGCTGCACGAGCTTCAACAGCTCGTGCACCTTGTCGCGAATCGCGGCTTCGGACGGCCGCTCGCGGCGCGGCTTCACGCGCAGCCCGAACGCGACGTTCTCGAACACGGTCATGTGGCGGAACAGCGCGTAGTGCTGGAACACAAAGCCGACCTGCCGGTCGCGCGCGCCGACCGATGCGACGTCGAGCCCCTGCAGCACGACCTGCCCCGCGTCCGCGTGCTCGAGGCCCGCGATCACGCGCAGCAGCGTGGTCTTGCCGCAGCCGGACGGCCCGAGCAGCGCGACGAGTTCGCCGGGCGGGAAATCGAGCGACACGTTGTCGAGCGCGGTGAAATCGCCGAAGCGCTTCTGGAGATGACGGACGGTGATACCCATTCTGGTTGCCTCTTTACGATTTCGACGAAATGGCGGCAGGGCCGGCATGTGCGGGAACGGCGTCGCGCGCGCCGGACAGCTCGGCGGCGAGATGGCGTTCGGCGAGCAGCTTCAGCGCGAGCGTCACGAGCGCGAGCAGCGCGAGCACCGATGCCACCGCGAACGCCGCGGCGAAGTTGTACTCGTTGTAGAGAATCTCGACGTGCAGCGGCATCGTGTCGGTCTGGCCGCGGATATGGCCGGACACGACCGACACCGCGCCGAATTCGCCCATCGCGCGCGCATTGCAGAGGATCACGCCGTACAGCAGCCCCCACTTCACGTTCGGCAGCGTCACACGGCGGAAGATCTGCCAGCCCGACGCGCCGAGCACGCGCGCGGCCTCTTCCTCGTCGCTGCCCTGTGCCTGCATCAATGGAATCAGCTCGCGCGCGACGAACGGGAACGTGACGAAGATCGTCGCGAGCACGATGCCCGGCACCGCGAAGATGATCTGCACGTCGTGATCCTGCAGCCATGGGCCGAGCCAGCCCTGCGCGCCGAACAGCAGCACGTAGACGAGGCCCGAGATCACCGGCGACACCGAGAACGGCAGATCGATCAGCGTCGTCAGCAACGCCTTGCCGCGAAACTCGAATTTCGCGATCGCCCACGACGCGCACACGCCGAACACGAGGTTCAGCGGCACGGCGATCGCCGCGACGGTCAGCGTCAGCTTGATCGCGGCCCACGCGTCCGGATCCGCGAGCGACTCGAGGTAGAAGCCGACGCCCTTGCGCAGCGCCTCGACGAACACGGCCGCGAGCGGCACGACGAGAAAGAAGGCGAGAAACGCGAGCGCGATGCCGGTGAGCAGCCAGCGCACGGCGCGCGGCTCGCTGACGGGATCGAGCCGCTTCGCCGCGCGCGCACGCTCGGCGGACGACGGGTTCTTGAGCACGGCGGTCACCTCCTGCGTCATGGCCGGCCTCCTGCCGCGACCGCGGCGGTATCACCGGACGCGGACGCGGGCGCACTCGCGCCGCGGCTCGTACGGCGCTGCAGATACCACTGCAGCGTATTGATCAGCAGCAGCATCAGGAACGACACGACGAGCATGACGACCGCGAGCGCGGTCGCGCCCGCGTAGTCGTACTGTTCGAGCTTCGTGATGATCAGCAGCGACGTGATCTCCGACTTCATCGGCACGTTGCCGGCGATGAAGATCACCGACCCGTATTCGCCGAGCGCACGCGCGAACGCGAGCGCGAAACCGGTGAGCAGCGCGGGCAGCACGGCCGGCAGCACGACGCGCCGGAACGTGAGCCAGCGCGACGCGCCGAGGCACGCGGCCGCCTCCTCCTGCTCGCGCTCGAAATCCTCGAGCACCGGCTGCACGGTGCGCACGACGAACGGCAGGCCGATGAAGGTCAGCGCGACCAGCACGCCGAGCGGCGTGAACGCGACCTTGATGCCGAACGGCGCGAGATACTGGCCGACCCAGCCGTTCGCCGCGTAGACGGCCGCGAGCGAAATGCCGGCCACCGAGGTCGGCAGCGCGAACGGCAGATCGACGATCGCGTCGACGAGCCGCTTCAGCGGAAACGTGTAGCGCACGAGCACCCACGCGACGAGAAAGCCGAACACGGCGTTGATCAGCGCGCCGCCGAATGCGGCCGAGAACGTCAGCCGGTACGACGCGAGCACACGCGGCGACGTGACGGCGGCGACGAACTGGTCCCACGACAGCGTCGCGGTCTTCAGGAACGTGGCGGCGAGCGGAATCAGCACCACGAGGCTCAAATAGGCCACCGTGATGCCGAGCGTCACGCCGAAACCGGGCAGCGCGCTCGGCTTGCGAAAGGTGTACGTGGTCATCGGATGCTCTTGCTGGGTCGATGCTCATGGGCCCGACGCGAACGCCGGCGCGACAGGTCGCGCCGGCGGCGTCCGGGACGCGGCGCACTACGTGGCGCGCCGCTGTCGTTGTCGTGTTACTGCGGCTTGTAGATCGAGTCGAACACACCGCCGTCCGCGAAATGCGTCTTTTGCGCATTCGTCCAGCCGCCGAACGTGTCGTCGACCGTGTACAGCTTCAGCTTCGGGAACTGCTTGGTCAGCTCCGCCGGCACGCTCTTCGAGCGCGGCCGATAGTAGTTGCGCGCCGCGATTTCCTGGCCCTGCGGGCTGTACAGGAAGTTCAGGTACGCTTCGGCGAGCTTGCGCGTGCCCTTCTTGTCGACGACCTTGTCGACGACCGCGACCGGCGGTTCCGCCAGAATGCTCGCCGACGGTACGACGATCTCGAACTTGTCGGGCCCGAACTCCTTGATCGACAGGAACGCCTCGTTCTCCCACGCGATCAGCACGTCGCCGATCCCGCGCTGCACGAAGCTCGTCGTCGCGCCGCGCGCGCCCGAATCGAGTACGCCCGCGTTCTTGTACAGCTTCGTGACGAATTCCTTCGCCGACTGCTCGCTGCCGCCCGGCTTGTGCAGCGCATACGCCCATGCGGCCAGGTAGTTCCAGCGCGCGCCGCCCGACGTCTTCGGGTTCGGCGTGACGATCGACACGCCCGGCTTGGTCAGGTCGTCCCAGTCCTTGATGCCCTTCGGGTTGCCCTTGCGCACGAGGAACACGATCGTCGACGTGTATGGCGACGCGTTGTCGGGCAGGCGCTTCTGCCAGTCCTTGTTCACGAGCCCCTTGTTCGCGAGCGCGTCGATGTCATAGGCGAGCGCGAGCGTCACGACGTCGGCCTGCAGGCCGTCGAGCACCGAGCGCGCCTGCGCGCCCGAGCCGCCGTGCGACTGCTTGAAGTTGACCGTCTCGCCTGTCTTCGCCTTCCACTCCTTGCCGAATGCCTGGTTGAAGTCCTGGTACAGCTCGCGCGTCGGATCGTACGACACGTTCAGGAACGTCGTATCGGCCTGCGCGTGCGTCGCGACGCCCAGCGCCGCCGCCGCGCCCAGCGCGAGTGTTGCAATCAAGCGGCCCGCCCCGCTCATCAGCCCCGTCGTGCGCTTCACCATCCTTGGTTCTCCAGTGTTGTCGGTATTGCGATGTCGGGCCAGTCTATCGAACGGGCTACATGATTAAAAATAATCCTTCTTCATTTTTTAATACTGAAAAGTGCTAACTCAATACGGACGGACGGTTGCGGCAGACGAACCGGCGCATGGACGTCGCAATCGGGCGTCGGAACCGGCGCGATCGCGTCGAACTTCACGTAACACTTGAAATTCTCAAAGTACTGTATAAAAATACAGCTCACTGTCTATCCATACAGTTGAACCATGACCAAACTCACCGCACGCCAGCAGCAAGTGTTCGACTTGATCCGCCGCGCGATCGAGCGCTCCGGTTTTCCGCCCACTCGCGCCGAGATTGCGGCCGAGCTGGGTTTCAGTTCGCCGAACGCGGCCGAGGAGCACCTGCGTGCGCTGGCGCGCAAGGGCGTGATCGAGCTGGCGGCGGGCGCGTCGCGCGGCATCCGGCTGCTCGGCGGCGACGACGCGCCGCACCAGTTCACGCTGCCGCATGCGGGGCTGATGCAGCTGTCGCTGCCGCTCGTCGGCCGTGTCGCGGCCGGCAGCCCGATCCTCGCGCAGGAGCACATCTCGCAGCACTTCGCGTGCGATCCCGCGCTGTTCTCGAGCAAGCCCGACTATCTGCTGAAGGTGCGCGGGCTGTCGATGCGCGACGCCGGCATTCTCGACGGCGATCTGCTCGCCGTGCAGAAGCGCACTGAGGCGAAGGACGGCCAGATCATCGTCGCGCGGCTCGGCGACGACGTCACGGTCAAGCGTCTGATGCGCCGGCCGGGCGGCATCGAGCTGATCGCCGAGAACCCGGATTACGAAAACATCTTCGTCAAGGCCGGCAGCGCGGATTTCGCGCTGGAAGGCATCGCCGTCGGGCTGATCCGCTCGGGCGAACTCTGACATTCCGTCTCGCTCAGGAGAACACCATGGAACGCCTTGCCCGCCTGCTGCCTTTCCGTCAATTCGGTCGCCTGCGTCATCTGCGCGGCCGCACGCCCTGCGCGCCGCTGTCCGCTGCGGCGCCCGCCGGCCATGAAGTCGCAGTCGAACGGCAGGCGTCGCTGCTGCCGTCGGCGCTCCCCGCATTCGCGCGCGTGTCGCTCAATGCCGGGCTCAATCACGCGGAGCCCGCGCGGCGCGCACCGGTGCGCGTCTATCACGGTCGTTCGCGGCTGATCATGGTCGGCACGATCGATGCCGTCTGCCGCATGATCGATCGCTGCATCGCGGAGGAACGTTCGGCCGCGCAAGGCGGTCTCTGATTGCGACACGGTTTCGCTCCGGAGGTATCGTGACGCGCTCGTCGAGCCGCGGATGGCGGCTCAAACCCTTGCTGATCGTCGTGCTGGCGATCGCCGTCATCGCGGCGATCGGCTATGCCTACGCGTCGCCGTACATCGCGCTCGGCCGCCTGAAGTCGGCGATCGATGCGCGCGATGCACAGGCCGTCAGCGAATACGTCGACTTTCCGTCGCTGCGGATCAGCCTGAAGCAGCAGGTTACCGAGGAATTGATGCGCCGGATCGACGCGGTGAAGAAGGACAACCCGTTCGCGGTGCTCGGCGCGCTGATCGGTTCCGCGTTGATCGGGCCGCTCGTCGATGCGTATGCGACGCCGGAAGGCGTGGCCGCCCTGATGAGCGGTTTCCCGCCGAAAGGCAATCCCGGCGAGCGTCCGCCCGACTGGCAGGCGCAGCAGGCCGGCGGCGCACCGGCCAGCGGCGCCGCGCCGTCCGCACCCGGCGCGGCCGTGCCGCCGGCCAACGCACCGGCTCCGGGCAGCGCGGTCGCATCGGCGCCGCCGCCAGCAGCATCCGCTCCAGCGGCGCCGCCGGCGCAGCAGCAAACGCACGCCGGCTACCGCAACATCGACGAATTCGTCGTCACCTATCAGCGCACGGCCGACGGCACGCGTTATGCGGCGATCTTCCACCGCTTCGGACTGTTCTCGTGGAAGCTGTCGGCGATCGATCTGCACGCGTAGCGCGCGCCGCCGCGGCGGCGTTGGCGACGTCGCCGCGATCGGCGCCTCAAGCGCCGATCGCGATCATCAAATCACTGGCCGCTCGCCGTCGCGGCTTCGCGCTCGCGTGCGATTTCGGCCTTCTGCTCTTCGGCCGACGAGCATGCAACCAGAATGCTGCAGTTCACGCGATCGAGCAGTTGCGTGTTGCCCGACCCCATCCACCATCTCGATAGTCCGCTGCGGCACCGGTGTCCGACGACGACGAGATCGACTTTCAGCTCGCCGGCGAGGTTCGCGATTTCGTCGATCGGATAACCGAACGCGAAATGGCCCTCGGCCTGCACGCCGCGCTCGCGCAGCCAGTTCACCCCTTCCTGCAGGATTTCACGTGCGGTTTCCTCGAAGCGGCCGCATGCGACGTCGGTCAGCAAGCCGGCACTTTGCGCGATACTCGAGCGCATGTCGACGACCGACAGCAGATGCGTTTCGGCCTTGAGGTCCAACGCGAGATTGGCACCGCATCGCAGCGCCTTGCGCCCCTCGAGCGTTCCGTCGTAGCACAGCAGAATCTTGTTGTAGCTAGCCATGAGACCTCCCTATCGCGACAACGAGCCCTACCCATTCATCATGGTGCGTCGCAATCCGGCGCGCAAGGGATGGAAAACGCTGACACGCCGCATGCGGCGCGTGCGCAATGATGCGGTGCACGATGATCACGGCCCTGCACGATGCCGGCGCATACGCGCTGAGCGAACGCAAGCGATGCACTAGAATGGCCCGTCGTGCCGCCGTTTCGCTGCACGCGAACGCGCATCGCCACGCCTGCTTCGATCATGCCCGATCTGACCGGCGTTGTCCCGCTCCGTTCGCGGCATCCGCGCGCACCGCTGCTCGCCGTCACAACCATAACGCTGCCATGTCCGTCGCACCCATCGATTTCCGGAACGTCGAAAAGCGCTATGGCGACAAGCTCGTCGTCAACGATCTGTCCTTCCACGTGCATGCCGGCGAGTGCTACGGGCTGCTCGGCCCGAACGGCGCAGGCAAGACCACGACGCTGAAGATGCTGCTCGGTCTCGCGTATCCCGACGCCGGCGCAATCTCGCTGTGCGGCGAACCGGTGCCATCGCGCGCGCGGCATGCACGGCGGCGCGTCGGTGTCGTGCCCCAGTTCGACAATCTCGATCCCGATTTCACGGTTCGCGAGAACCTGCTCGTGTTCAGCCGCTATTTCGGCATGTCGGCGCACGCGGCACGCGCACTCGTGCAGCCGCTGCTCGAATTCGCCAAACTGGAGAACAAGGCCGATGCGAAGGTCGGCGAGCTGTCCGGCGGCATGAAGCGGCGGCTCACGCTCGCACGCGCACTCGTCAACGATCCCGACGTACTGGTGCTCGACGAACCGACGACGGGCCTCGACCCGCAGGCGCGGCATCTGATGTGGGAACGGCTGCGCTCGCTGCTCGCGCGCGGCAAGACGATCCTGATCACGACGCACTTCATGGAAGAAGCCGAACGTCTGTGCGACCGGCTGTGCGTGATCGAGGAAGGCCGCAAGATTGCCGAGGGCGCGCCGCATGCGCTGATCGCGTCCGAGATCGGCTGCGACGTGATCGAGATCTACGGACCGGACCCGATCGCGCTGCGCGATGAAGTCGCGCCGCTCGCGCAGCGCACCGAAATCAGCGGCGAGACGCTGTTCTGCTACGTCAGCGATCCGGAACCGCTGTGCGCGCGGATCAAGGGCCGCGCCGGGTTGCGCTATCTGCATCGTCCGGCCAATCTGGAGGACGTGTTCCTGCGGCTGACCGGCCGCGACATGCAGGACTGACCGACATGGACGTACGCAACTATTCGGATTCCGCTGCGCCGCACGCGACGCCTGCGCGCGAATCGCGCTTCGCGCTCGCGATGCCGGCGAACGCGACCAACTGGATCGCGGTCTGGCGCCGTAACTATCTGGTCTGGCGCAAGCTTGCGCTCGCGTCGATGTTCGGCAATCTGGCCGACCCGATGATCTATCTGTTCGGGCTCGGTTTCGGGCTCGGCCTGATGCTGGGCCACGTCGACGGCGTGTCGTACATCGCGTTTCTCGCAGCCGGCACGGTCGGCTCGAGCGTGATGATGTCCGCGAGCTTCGAATCGATGTATTCGGGTTTTTCGCGGATGCACGTGCAGCGCACCTGGGAAGCGATCATGCACACGCCGCTCGCGCTCGGCGACGTCGTACTGGGCGAAATCGTCTGGGGTGCCAGCAAGGCGATGCTGTCGGGCGCCGCGATCATGCTCGTCGCGGGCCTGCTCGGTTATGCGCGGTTTCCGTCGATGCTCGCCGCACTGCCGGTGATCGCGCTCGCGGGGCTCGCGTTCGCGAGCGTCGCGATGGTCGTCACGGCGCTCGCGCCGTCGTACGACTTCTTCATGTTCTATCAGACGCTCGTGCTGACGCCGATGCTGCTGCTCTCGGGCGTTTTCTTCCCGATCACGCAGCTGCCGCAGCTCGCGCAGCATGCGGCGCAGGCGCTGCCGCTCGCCAATGCCGTCGAGCTGATCCGGCCGGCGATGCTCGGCCGGCCCGCGACGGACATCGGCCTGCACGTCGCGATCCTCGCCGCCTACGCGGTGGGCGGCTTCCTGCTGTGCGCGTGGCTGTTCCGGCGCCGGCTGATGCGCTGACGCACGGCGCGCGCAGCGCCGCCCCTGCGCCCGACGACGTCACTCGTCGTCGTCGCTCCACGGAATCTCGACGTCGGTCAGGAATGCGACGGTCGCGAGCGGGCCGCCTTCGTGGCGGCCGAGCTTGCCGTCCGCGCGATGCCATTCGACGCGGAACTGCGTGCCCGGATCGTCGGCGATCAGATAGACCGTGCGCAGCTCTTCCGGATCGGCATCGGCGACCGGCCCGTCGAACGACACGAGCATCTTCTGCGGCCATACGCCGTTGACGGGATCGTAGATGCGATCGCCCTGCGGAATGTCGATGCTCGCCTCGACGCCGATCGTCGCGGACGCCTCGACGATCATCGTGCCGAGCGCGTTCAGCACGGCCGTCGCACGCGCGGAATTGGCCTGGCGGATCGCGAGATCGCCCCGCGTCAGCGCCTTTTCGAGTCGAGGATGAATCTTCGGTTGGGTCATGCGTTTTCCTGTTTGCTTCTTGTAAAGGGCACCGCGCGGATCGGCGGCGGTGCCGGATGAATACGGCGCGCACACGGGCCACGCGCGCGGCCGATGTGCGTCAGCCTCAGAATCCGAACGCGACCGCGAGCAGCCCGCTCGCGATCCCGAACACGACGACGAGGCTCGCGACGATCGCCAGCATGTATGGCTTGAACGACCGTGCGAGCATCGCGAGCGACGGCACGCTGATCGGCGGCAGCGTCATCAGCAGCGCCGCGGCGGGCCCGACGCCCATGCCGAGCGACAGCATCGCCTGAATGATCGGCACTTCGCCGGCCGTCGGAATCACGAACAGCGCACCGGCCACCGCGAACGCGACGATCCAGCCGAGATGATTGCCGATGTCCGGCCCGATGTGCGGAAACAGCCACGCGCGTGCGGCGCCGAGCAGCAGCACGAGCACGACGTACTCGGGCACGAGCCGCACCGCCATCCGCACGAGCAGCTTGATCCAGCGCACGAACGCGTTGCCGGCCGCGGCCTGCTCGGCCGCCAGCGCCGCGAGCTGCGCGTCGTCGATGCTGCGATCCTCCGGCCGCGCGATGCGGTTCAGCAGATAGCCGATGCCGAACACCATCGCGATGCCCAGCACGAGCCGCAGCGCGCTCCAGTGCCAGCCGAGCACGAAGCCCATGAACACCAGCGCGGCCGGGTTCAGCACGGTATTGCCGAGCCAGAACGCGACGGCGCCGCCCGGCGACGCGTGGCGCGCGCGCAAGCCCGCGACGACCGGCGCCGCGCAGCACGTGCACATCATGCCCGGCAGCGACAGCAAGCCGCCGGCTGCGACGCTGCCGAAGCCCGTGCGGCCGAGCACGCGCGCGACCCAGTGCGCGGGCAGCAGCGCCTGCACGGCCGAGCCGAGCAGCAGGCCGAGCACCATCGCCTGCCAGATCGCCTTGCCGTACGCCCACGCGTAGTCGAGCGCAGCCTTCAGCGACGGCTCGGGCGCCGACGCGGCCGTGCCCATCAGGATCGACTGGCCGATCGAATGATGTTCGGCGGCGACGAACGCCTTGTTGTAGTACGGAAACCATTTGACGTAGAACAGCCCTGCGACCGCGATCAGCAGGAAGGTCATCCAGCCGAGCGCCGGAACGGGTTGCGTGCGTGTGGTCGTCATCGTGAGGTGGTCGGATGGTCATGAGCAGTAATCGGCGCCGCGGCGGCGGCCGACACGTAGGCCGGCGACGCGGGCAAGCCCGCCTGCGCGAGCTGCTCGAGCAGCGTGCGCGCCTGGTCCGGCACGTCGGCCGCGTTCGGGCGGAACGCGAACGTCAGCGCGCGGTTCGGCTTGCCGTACGACGCGCGATACGTGCGCGCGTACGCGGGATCGTAATGCCGGTCGATCAGCGTGCCGAACAGTTCCGCGCGCCGGTCGGCGTCGAGCAGCGCGTGCCAGCGCGCCACCTCTTCGCGGCTGTGCAGCCCGATCAGCCGGTCGAGCTGCGCGCCGAACGCGGCGCGATCGTCGAAGAGGTGGCCGTAATCGTCGAGCAGGAACGCGATGCGCTCGTCGCGCGCGGCTTCGACCTGCACCCACGGCCCCGCGTGAAACGCGTCGAGCAGCGCGACCGGCAGCTGCACGAGCCCGATCTTGCGGCTTTCCGATTCGACGAACACCGGCCATGCCGGATCGTAGCGTCGCAGCGTTTCGACAAGCCCCGAATCGAACGCCTTCTGCGACGGCTGCGGCACGCCCGGCAGCGCACCGAGCAGCGAGCCGCGGTGGCACGCGAGCGCTTCGAGATCGAGCGTCTGCGCGCCCGCGCCGCGCAGCGCGTTCAGCAGCCGCGTTTTTCCGCAGCCGGTGTGGCCGACGAGCGCGATGTAGCGAAAGCGCGTCGGCAGCGTGTCGAGCGTCGCGCAGACCGAACGGCGGTACGCCTTGTAGCCGCCGTCGAGCTGACGCGCCTGCCAGCCGATCAGGTTGAACCAGGTCGTCATCGAGCCCGAGCGCTTGCCGCCGCGCCAGCAGTAGATCAGCGGGCGCCAGTTGCGCGGACGATCGGCGAACGTCGTGTCCAGATGGCGCGCGATGTTGCGCGCGACGATCGCCGCGCCCACGCGCGTCGCCTCGTACGGCGACACCTGCCGATACATCGTGCCGACGAGCACGCGCTCCTCGTTGCTGAGCACGGGCGCGTTCAGCGCGCCGGGGATATGGTCCTCGGCGAATTCGAGCGGCGTGCGCACGTCGATGATCTCGTCGAACTCGGCGGCGCGATCGAGGGTGACAATCAGGTTCTTCAATTTGGCGTCGAAACGGGTCGGTGCGGCTCGGCGAGCCGCACGGGCGCAGGAAGGCGGACCTGCAATTATCTCACGCGCGGGCGCCGCGAGCCGCGCGCCGCGTTCGGCGGCACCGACGCGGCCTTCATCGCGTCGATCAGATGATCGCGAAACGCGCGCACCGACGCCGGCAGATCGCGCCCCGCCATCGTCTGTACCTGGATGCTGCGTTCACGCAACTGCGGGTTCGTGACCGGCACGACGACGAAACCGTCGGCGTCGCAGCGGTCGCGCACCGACAGCAGACCGGAGAACATCACCGCGCCCGTACGCTGCGCGTAGCGGTACATCGCGGCCGTGTTGTTGCTCGTGAGCTCCGGCTCGAGCATCAGGCCGTCGAGCGCGCATGCGATATCGATCAGCTGGCGCACGGTCGTGCCGGCTTCGGGCAGCACGTGCGGATGGCGCGCGACGTCGGCGAGCGATACGGCCTCGCGCGCCGCGAGCGGATGATCGCGGCGCAGCAGCGCGAAGATCGGCGCGCGCTCCGTATGCTCGACGCGCACGCCCTTTTCCGGCGCGAGGCTGAAGGTCAGCGCGATGTCGGCGTCGCCGTCGCGCACGCGCCGCGTCGCATCGGCCGGCGATACGACCCACACCGAAAAATCGACGCCCGGATGGCGCGCCTTGAACGCTGCCAGCGCGCCGGGCAGGAAATCGATCGCGAACCCTTCCGAGCAGGCGATCTTCAACAGGCTGCCGTGCAGCGCGTCGAGCCCGCCGATCTCCTTCATCACGTGTTCGGCTTCGAGCAGGCTGCGCTGCGCGAAACCGAGCAGCCGCTCGCCCGCCTCCGACAGCGCCATGCCGCGCGGCCGCCGCTCGAACAGCGGCGCGCCGAGCTCGCTTTCGAGCTTTGCGATCTGCCGGCTGATCGCCGACACGGCGACATGCAGCCGCGCCGACGCGTCGCTGAGCGAGCCCGTACGCGCGACTTCGACGAAATACCGCAGTGCCAGGCCATGCAGAAAAGCCGCCATCGTTCTGTCTCCGTGCCGCGAGCGGCTGTCCTGCTTTGCCTTTTCGGCAAAGAAAGCTTCGAAATTCGATCATTGTGACAAAAAAAACGGCTTTCTAGAATCGATCGCACTTCATGCCGGCGGCGCGGCCCGCGCACCGTTCGGCACCTTGCCGAGGAGACAGGTCTTGACCCGTACCGCTGCCGTTCAGCATGCGCTGAACCAGTTCGAATCCGGCGCGCTGTTCGCGACGCTGAGCCGCCGCGTCGGCCTGCGCACCGAAAGCCAGGAACGCGGCGCCGATGCCGCGCTGCGCGCGTATCTGACCGACGAGATCGCGCCCGAAGCCGCGCGCCTCGGCTTTTCGACACGCATCGTCGACAACCCGGTCGACGGCGGCGGCCCGTTTCTGCTGGCGTCGCGCCACGAGGACGACGCGTTGCCGACCGTGCTGATCTACGGCCACGGCGACGTCGTGCGCGGCTACGACGCGCAATGGCGCGCGCCGCTGTCGCCGTGGAGGCTGCACGCCGACGGCGACCGCTGGTACGGACGCGGCACTGCCGACAACAAGGGGCAGCACACGATCAACCTCGCGGCGCTCGCGAGCGTGCTGCACGCGCGCGGCGGCCGTCTCGGCTTCAACGCGAAACTGCTGATCGAGATGGGCGAGGAAACCGGCTCGCCGGGCCTCGACGCGCTGTGCCGCCGCGAGCGCGACGCACTGGCGGCCGACGTGCTGATCGCATCGGACGGCCCGCGCGTTACCGCCGAACGTCCGACGGTGTTCCTCGGCTCGCGCGGCGCCGTGAACTTCCGGCTCGGCCTGCGGGCGCGCGACGGCGCCCATCACTCCGGGAACTGGGGCGGACTGCTGCGCAATCCCGCGATCGTGCTCGCGCATGCGCTCGCCAGTCTCGTCGATGCACGCGGGGCGATCCGCGTCGCGGGGCTGCGCCCGCCGCCGATTCCGGCCGCCGTGCGCGACGCGCTCGCCGATCTGTCGGTGGGCGGCGGCCCCGGCGACCCGGCGCTCGACGCCGGCTGGGGCGAGCCGGGGCTGTCGGCGCCCGAACGCGTATTCGGCTGGAACACGCTGGAGATCCTCGCGTTCAAGGCCGGCAACCCCGAGCATCCGGTCAACGCGATTCCGCCGGCCGCCTATGCGCACTGCCAGCTGCGCTTCGTGGTCGATACCGACTGGCAGGCGCTGCAGGCGCATCTGCGCGCACATCTCGATGCGCATGGCTTTGCGGACGTCGACATCGAGGTCGAGCGCGGTGCGCCCGCCACGCGCCTGTCGCCCGACGATCCGTGGGTGCAGTGGGCCGTCGCGTCGCTCGCCCGCACGACCGGCAAGAAGCCGGCGATCCTGCCGAATCTCGGCGGCACGCTGCCGAACGAGGTATTTGCCGACACGCTCGGCTTGCCGACGCTCTGGGTGCCGCACTCGTATCCCGCGTGCTCGCAGCATGCGCCCGACGAGCATCTGCTCGCGAGCGTCGCGTGCGAGGGGCTGCAGATGATGGCCGGCCTCTTCTGGGATCTCGGCGACGACGCGCCGCATCCGCGCCGCACGGCGTCGGCGTCGGCCGCGGCCGGCATCGCTGCGTAACGCGTGCTGCATCCTTCCACGGAGCCCCATCCACGATGAATACGACCACGCTGACCACGCAGGACGCCGCACGCCCCAACGCGGCGCAGATCCGGCGCATCATTTTCGCGGCGTCGATCGGCAACGCGCTCGAATGGTTCGACCTGATCGTCTACGGCTTTTTCGCGGTGACGATCGCGAAGCTGTTCTTCCCCGCGACGAGCGAAGCGACGTCGCTGCTGCTCACGCTCGGCACGTTCGGGCTGTCCTATCTGATCCGCCCGATCGGCGGCTTCGTGCTCGGCGCGTATGCGGATCGCGCGGGCCGCAAGGCGTCGCTGCTGCTGTCGATCGCGATGATGATGGGCGGCACGCTGCTGATCGCCGCGATGCCGACCTACGCGTCGATCGGCATTCTCGCGCCGCTCGGAATCATGCTGTCGCGGCTGATGCAGGGCTTTTCCGCCGGCGGCGAGTTCGCTAGCTCGACCGCGTTTCTCGTCGAGCATGCGCCGCAGCGGCGCGGCTTCATGTCGAGCTGGCAATTCGCGAGCCAGGGTCTCGCCACGCTGCTCGCGTCGGGGTTCGGCGCCCTGCTGACGTCTACGCTGACGCCCGCGCAGCTCGAAAGCTGGGGCTGGCGCGTGCCGTTCCTGTTCGGCCTTGCCATCGGCCCGGTCGGACTCTACATCCGCCGCTACGTCGACGAGGGCGTCGAGTTCCGTACGCAGGCGCGCGCCGAAGCGCCGGTGCGCGAACTGTTCACGCACTACAAGATGCGATTGCTGCTCGCGATCGGCGCACTCGTGATCTCGACCGCGATCAATTACATGGTGCTGTACATGCCGACGTACGCAATCAAGCAGCTCGGACTGCCGGCGTCGACCGGATTCGCGGCGACGCTCGCGACCGGCTTCGTGCTGACGCTCGTCACGCCGCTCGTCGGGCACCTGTCCGATCGCACCGGACGGATCCGCGTGATGACGACCGCGGCGCTGCTGATGCTGGTGACCGTCTGGCCGACGTTCGCATGGCTCACGCGGCACGCGTCGTTCGCGACGATGCTCGCCGCGCTGATCTGGATCGGCGCGCTGAAGGCCATGTATTGCGGTGCGCTGCCCGCGCTGATGGCGGAACTGTTTCCCGCGCAGACGCGCGCGACGGGCCTGGCCGTCAGCTACAACACGGGCGTCACGCTGTTCGGCGGCTTCGCGCCGTTCGTCATCACCTGGCTGATCAGCGCGACCGGCAACCGGCTGTCGCCTGCGCTGTATCTGATCGGATGCGCGATCCTCAGTCTCGTCGCGCTGTTCGTCGCACGCACGCGGCTGCGGATGCAATAGTGGAAACGGCAGCGCGATGCGCTGCCGATCGAGCGGCGGCCCGCGCCGGCATCGCGCCGCGCGGGCCGCACGTCGTTTACGGCGCCGGGTTCGGCTGCTGCTCGTGCAGCGCGTCGATCTCCGCGAGAATCTCGTCGGACAGCTTCACGTCGATGCTGCCGATGTTCTCCTTCAGCTGGTCGAGCGACGTCGCGCCGATCAGGTTGCTGCGCACGAACGGACGGCTGTTGACGAACGCGAGCGCGAGCTGCGCGGGCGACAGGCCGTGCCGCTTCGCGAGCGCAACATAGCGCGACGTCGCCGCGACGGCCTGCGGCTTGCTGTAGCGCTGGAAGCGTTCGAACAGCGTGATGCGTGCGCCGGCCGGACGCGCGCCGTTCTCGTACTTGCCGGACAGCCAGCCGAACGCGAGCGGCGAATACGCGAGCAAGCCGACGCCCTCGCGGTGCGTGAATTCCGACAAGCCGTTCTCGAACGTGCGGTTCAGCAGGCTATACGGATTCTGGATGCTCGCGATGCGCGGCAGCCCGAGCTTCTCGGCCGCGCGCAGGAATTGCGCGACGCCCCACGGCGTTTCGTTCGACACACCGATCGCGCGTACCTTGCCGGCCTTCACGAATTCCGCGAGTACCGCGAGCGTTTCTTCGATCGGCACCGTATACGCGTCGTCGATCCACGGATATGCGGAGCGGCCGAACGTCGTCGTGCTGCGATCGGGCCAATGCAGCTGATAGAGGTCGACGTAGTCGGTTTGCAGCCGCTTCAGGCTGCCGTCGAGCGCCTCGGTCAGGTTCTTGCGGTCGAACTGGTTGCCCTCACCGCGAATATGCCGCGGGTTGTGCGGTTGCCGTGCCGGCCCTGCGATCTTCGTCGCGAGCACGATCCGGTCGCGCTGCGCGCGATGCTGCGCGAGCCACGTGCCGATGTACTGTTCGGTGCGCCCCTGCGTATCGGGCTTCGGCGGCACCGGATACATCTCCGCGGCGTCGATCAGCGTGACGCCATGGTCGAGCGCGTAATCGATCTGCTCGTGCGCATCGCGCTCCGAATTCTGCTCGCCCCACGTCATCGTGCCGAGACCGATCAGGCTCACCTCGATGCCCGAATCGCCGAGTGTGCGGTATTCCATGCTGTTCCTGTCGCGTCGGTGGAAAGCAGGAACGCTATCACATTGAAACGAACGCTTCAGACGCGCGCCGCGGCAGCTTACATTGCGCCTTCGATGGCCACGCGACGCTTACTGCGGCCGCTGGATGAAACACGTCGCGGACGCATGCGCGACGATCTTGTCGTCGGGCGTCTTCAGCGTGCCTTCGGCGACGCCGAGCGAGCGCGACAGATGAATCACGCGCCCTTCCGCGATCAGATCGACGTTGCGTGGCACCGGCCGCAGCATCTTCACGTGGAGATCGATCGTCCCGTAACCGACGCCCGCCTCGAGCATCGAATGCACCGCGCAACCGGTGACCGAATCGAGCACCGTCGCGGCAAAGCCGCCATGCACGCCGCCGAGCGGGTTCAGATGCCGATCGTCCGCACGCGCCGACATCCGGATGTAGCCCAGTTCCACCTCGAGCGGCCGCATCGGCATCGTTTCGGAAATCGACGCGAGCGGCGCGTCGCCCGCCGCCGCGGCGCGCAACAGTTCGATTCCGGACAGGGAAAGCGGATTCATCGGGCGTCTCCTGATTGAACGCGCGTCGTCGCACGTGTAAGTTCCAAATTGGAACTGATTATTCACACGCACATCGGCGATGTCAATCGGTGCGGTGTGCAGTGCGCTCGAACGCGCACTCTATAATCGCCCGCTGTTTCGCTGAACTGCGCAGGAGATACGACGATGAAATGGGACGACATCGGCACGCTGAACTGTTCCGTCGCGCGCACGCTCGCCGTGCTCGGCGATCGCTGGACGATGCTGATCCTGCGCAACGCGTTTCTCGGCTGTCGTCGCTTCGATGCATTCCAGGCGCAGCTCGGCCTCACGCGACACGTGCTTGCCGATCGGCTCGCACGGCTCGTCGACGAAGGCGTGCTCGCCAAACGCGCGTATCAGGAGCGGCCGCCGCGCTTCGAATATCGGCTGACCGAAAAAGGCCGCGACCTCTACCCGGCGCTGCTCGCATTGCTCGCCTGGGGCGACCGCTGGAAGGACGACGGCCACGGGCCGCCATTGCAGTTGCGCCATCGTCGGTGTGGGCAGCTGATGCATGCGGTTGCCGTCTGTTCGGCATGCGGCGAGCCGCTCGATCCACGCGACGTGACGCCGGAGCCCGGGCCGGGATGGGGCGCGCCCGAGTCGGTCGAGATGCGCGACGCGTGACGTTGTGCGTTTCGTTGACGAAGCATTGCATGCGGCGCGTCGCGTCGTCAGAACGCGGGCTCGTCGGGACGCTCGCGATTCGTTGACCAAGCATCGCGCGGCGCGCTCCATCATCACATCGCACGTTCGCTGGGACGCACGCGATTCGTGTCGTGATTCGTGGTTCGTTCGTGGTTCGTTCGTGGTTCGTCCGTCATTTGCTCGCCGCGTGACATAACGCGACGTGCATCGCAATGCCGATCGCCGCATCGAAACATCGGCGTGCAACGTCGGCGCGCGCCGATGCTGCCGGGATACGGCGCCGCGCTGACAGCCGCGTGCCTCCGTGGTCACCGTATCGCGCCCGTGAGCGCGTATGCGTGCCATCGCGCCGCGCGCAATGCCCGTCGGGCAATTTCAAACGTGGCCGTCGCGACGCGTCTGCGTTACACTCACGGCCCGCTGTCTCGAAATTGTCCGCTGTCGCCGATGTTGTCGCGCAATCGCCTCGCCGCTACCTGTCTCGCTGCCTCCCTGCTCGTCACGCCTTACGCCGCCTTCGGCAAGACGCACAACGAATCGCTGCTGCAGCAGGCGATCGACTTCGTGTCGCGACTGCTGCCGACGCCGACGCACGAAGCACCCGCCACGCAGGTCGTCGAATCGGCGTTCTCGCCGGACGGCGGCGCCGAAGCGCTCGTGCTGAAGGCGATCGGCGCAGCGCGCAGCTCGATTCGCGTCGCCGCGTATTCGTTCACGTCGCCTGCGGTGACGCGCGCACTGCTCGACGCGAAACGGCGCGGCGTGAATGTCGCGGTCGTCGTCGACGACAAGGGCAATCGCGCGAAGAACAGCAAGCAGGCGCTGAACCTGCTCGTCAATGCGGGCATCCCGACGCGCACGATCGACACGTATGCGATTCACCACGACAAGTACCTCGTGATCGACGCCGAACACGTCGAGACGGGCTCGTTCAATTACAGCGCGTCGGCAGCGAGCCGCAATTCGGAGAACGTCGTCGTGGTGTGGAACAACCCGCAGCTTGCGTCGCGCTATCTCACGCACTGGCAAAGCCGCTTCGATCAGGGCACGCCGTACCGCTCCACCTACTGAACCTCACGCACGGCCTGTTCGTCGCTCGGCGATCCGGCTCTCGCGTCATGGAAACGGCCATGTCGTCGATGATCGGCGAATGCGCGACCACCGACAATTCGGCCGAACGGCCGATGCAGTTCGTGCGCGTGCGTGCCGGCGCTCAGCGCGCGGCCAGCCGCGCGGTCGGTGCGTCGCCGCGGCTGCCGAGCACGCAATCGTGCGCGTGCGCATCGCTGGCCGGCCGCGCCGCGGCGACCGCGCCGTTGCCCGGCAGCGCGCTTCGCAGGCATGCGGTGCTGGTCGTCACGGCGCCCTGCACCATGGGATAGAGAAGGAACAGCGCAAACGCGAGATAACCGGCGTAAACGAAACGGATCATAAGGGTGGCAATTGAACGAATGGTCTCGTCCTGTTTACGGCACGGCATCGCGCGGCTTGAGGCGGCGCGATCGTATCGACTTGTGGCGGGCACGCGCACGACGCCGGTTCGGCGAGTCGCACGCGTGCCGCACGGCGACCCTGCATCGTCCGCCGTGCCGCGACGCTCGCCGCGCGATGCCTTAACTACCGCACGGCGGCGCGTTCTTCATCGCTTCCTCGATCTGCTCCGGCGTCAGATCGCGCTGATGCGTCGCGATCGACCAGCGATGCCCGCACGGATCCTCGACCTGGCCGTAGCGGTCGCCCCAGAACATGTCGGTGGCCGGCATCGTCAGCGTCGCGCCGGCGGCAACGGCCTGCGCGATTGCCGCATCGACGTCCGGCACGTAGAGATGCAGGCAGACCGCCGTTCCCTTCAGCGCCTTCGGCCCGAGCGCATGATGCTCGGGCATTTCATCCATCAGCATCAGCTTCGAATCGCCGATCGCCAGACACGCGTGCGCGAGCCTGCCGTCCGGCGCGGCCAGACGAGTCACTTCGGTCGCGTTGAATGCACGCTTGTAGAACTCGATCGCATCGGCGGCGTTCGCGCAGATCAGATGCGGCGTCAGCGTACGCATCCCTTCGGGGATCGGTTTGACGGACGTGGACATGGGTGTCGCTCCTTCAATCGGTTGTCGTATCGGATAACGGGGCGCGCGATGCGCATGCCTCCGATGCCACGACGAACGAGCGGTCCGCGGATCGACATGTCGTCAGAAATTTCTTTGCGGATGGCCGGCTCACTGTTTCTGCGGCCGCGGCAGGCGGCCGACGTGTGACGGCATCGCGACGATCGAACGGCCGCGTGCGATCGACCGCTATCGCGTGAAAACCCCGCGGAAGCGGACGCGCGTTGCGCCGCCCCACGCTACTGACAGACCTTGACCGTACCGTTCGACGTGCACTGGTTGACGGACCAGTGGCTCTGTGCGGCGAGGCGCGGTGCCGAGCCGATGCCGCGGATCCGGGCTGCGGGCGCCGAAGCCGGCAGCGCGGTCGACGCGGTTTCCGGCGACGGCGTCATGGCAGGCGGCTCCGACGCGCTTTGGCACGCGGCGAGCAGCGCACACGACGCGGCGACGAGCGAGGCAATGAAGTGTCGGGACATGATTTCCTGAGGTTTGCCGGATCCGGTTGACGTCGACCGGCAGAACGTCGGTCAGTCGCGCGTGCGACGGCCCGGTACGGGCCGGCCCTCAGCCGATACTGCGCGCACCGGCGGCGATGCGCAAGTGCGCGCGGTGCGCGCCGCTCAGATTTGCGGCAGATCGCGCAGCGTACGCGCTTCGCTCGTCGCGTCGACGTCGAGCTCGATGCCTTCCGACGCGTCGCGATAGCGCACGCGCTTCAGCCGCGGCCCGATCACGGCGTCGCCTGCATCGGCGAAGATCGCATGAACGTCGTCGCCGGCGGCGATCGCCCGTGCGACGTCGGCGACCGGCGCCTCGGCCGGTGCAGCCGCCCACGAGCGGTCGGCTGCATTCACGGCCGCCCAGCGCACGTGCGTGACGCGGGCACTGAGCGGATCGATTCGAACACCATTGACCGCGAACATCGACATCGGAATCTCCTTCGCTGGTGGTGGCGACACGCGCGGCGGCCGCCGTCGCGGCAGGCGCCGCCCGGGTTCGCACCGACCTGCCCGGCCGACGCGGCTTTCGATGATACATTCGAACGCTTTGCAACCGTCAACACGACCCCTGACCGGAGAGATCCATGACCGACACCTGGGGAACCTTCCCTGCCCGCATGGGCGATCACCAAGCGTTCATCGGCTTCAACGAGAGTTTTGCCGAGATTGCGGAAGACGATCCGCGCACGGCGCTGCTCAGCGTGCGCGTCGACATCGCGCGGCCGACGCCTGACGGGCTGCCGGCCGCCGACGAGCTTGCCGAGCTCGCGAAGGTCGACGACCTGCTCGACGCGGCCGTGCTTGCGAAAGGCGGCGTGATGATCGGCCACATCACCGTCGACGGCCATCGCGACCTGCTGTTCTACGTGCCGTTCGACGAGGAGGCGGCGGCAGCCGTCGTCGACGATGCGGCCGAGCGCACGACGTACGAGCTTCAGTACGCGTATCAGGACGATCCGGACAAGGAAACGTACTGGCGAACGCTCTACCCGACCGACGACGATCGCCGGATCATGCTCGACATGCAGGTGCTCGATGCGCTGCGGCGCAACGGCGACGCGAGCGACGTGCGCCGGCGCGTGCTGCATTGGGCGAACTTCCGCGAACCGGACGATGCGCACCACTTCGCCGACTGGGCCGAAGCGAAAGGCTACGAGATCGACTCGGTCGCGCCCGACGAAGACGGCAACAGCGTCGTGCGATTCATGCACGACGGCACGATGGCGCTCGCCGACATCACGGGACATACGGTTGCGATCGATCGCGAGGTGCGTTCGCTGGGCGGCCGGTACGGCGGCTGGGAGACAAATGTCGAGGACGCGCGCTGACGCGAGTGCCGCGCGGGCCGCGCCGCGGCGGCAGCGCAAAAAGTATCCCGGCAGCGCAATCGTACGCTGCCGGGACCAAGACATCGCCGGCCGCAACCGGCGATGGGCCTGAGCGAGGCTCAGGCACGAGGAAAGCAATTCATGCGGACGGCGCGACGCGAGACCGCGCGACGACGCAGCAGCCGGGCTGACGCAGTCCGGTTTGCCGGCGCGAGCTTCGGGCGCCGGATGGGTAAAAAGCCCCGCTCCTACGCGAGCGAGCGGGGAAAAGGTTGACCGGGCCGGGGTAGAACGGTCAACCACGCGGATTGTCGGGCGCGGGGCGCCAGGCGGTCTGTGCGGCAAATGACGCATTGCTGATGCCAATGCAGCAATCGGGCGAACTGTGTGCAGGTTGTGCAGTCGCGGGCGACGCCCATATGTTCGCGCGATGAGGTGTCGCATGATCTCGCGGCGTCGCGCATGCCGGTTGCGTGCGGCTTATTCGAAAATCGATATTTGCGGGCGTCTTTAAATCGACTGCTTGTTTGAATGCCGGAAATTGCGCATCGGCGCGGGCATTCGTCTCGGTACGAGTGCGCGTCATTGCATTGCGCCGATCGATTCGCCGTTTGGACGTCGTCATTTTTTTGTTGCTGCGTTATCCCGATCGCTTTGCGATCGTGCGGCACTGCTACACTCGCCATCAGACCGATCGAGACCGCCCGCACTATTCACCAAAACGATGCCACTGACTCGTACCACCTATCGCGGCGAAGAGGTCTGGATCGTTCCGCTTCCCGGACACGCGCCCTATGCGTCCACGCACCTGAAGCGCGTGTTCGCGTCCGACGATTCGCGGCATCGCGTCGTGATCGTCGATCCGGCCAGGCTGCTTGCGTGCGCCGACCGCGACACCACGGATTACGTGCTGCCCGCGGTCGCGTATTGGCCGCCCGGCAAAGCGGCCGGTATTCGCGCGTTCCTCGATCCGGTCAGTCCGCGCATTCCCGATATGCCGTTCGTCACGTTTCGCGAGACGAGAACGCGGACGCTGTTCGGTCTTCCCGGTCTGGCGAAAGTCGGTGTCGTGTCGTTCCGCAATGGGCAGCATCGCGCGCGTTATCTCGCACATGCAGGCGCGACGGCCCTGCCCGTCGAAGTGCACGAGACGGAGGCCGATTTGCTGATGCGTTATTGCGGCGTGCAGTGACGTCGGGAAAGGCTCGCGCGATTCGAGTTCGAGCGGCATTCGAAAACGCGAAAAAAAATCCCGACGACATCCGGGATATCGTCGGGATCGAACGGCCCTTGAAAAAAACAGGCGCGAGGAAAGTGCGGTCATCTTACATGGATGAAAGCATGTGAGTCAGCCGTGAAATTCGCCTAATCGCTGTTCGATTCCGCCAATGTTGATTGATGTCAAAGGATCGGGGAGACGGCGGGTGGGATTTGGCGAAGGCCGATATGGGGTGGTGGCGGTATGCGTAGCAGCCGACGTTGGGTAGTGGGATCGCGGCGCCTGAATATACCGGTCTGCATACCATGCGCTCGGTGCTTAATGATGGGAGCGATTTTTGAGAGCCGCATAAGACGAATCACAGCCCGCGGAGCGAGCGTGGGCCGTTTCGATCAAAGTCGCAGCGGCAGTTCAGATTCTTGGCGGTGACGGTGTGTCGGCGTTCGGATCATTCGGTCGGCGCAAAACCGACTTGGGCGAGATTCCCAATTTGGGAACGCCAAAAACAAAAACGGCACTGAGAAATCTCAGTGCCGTTTCCAACAACTTGATACTGCTCGGAATTCTTTGGGGTGGCTGATGGGACTCGAACCCACGACAACAGGAATCACAATCCTGGACTCTACCAACTGAGCTACAGCCACCACTGATACTGCTTTGTTCTCCGCTGCGTCGTTTGCTGTTCAGCAGCGAAGAAGCAAGATTATACGAACTCTTTTGAATCTTGCAAAGCCTTTTTTTCAAAAATTTCTTCGACGTCGTTCAGATGCGCGCGTGCCTCGTCGAACACGGCCAGATCGCCGCGCCCCAGCTTCTTGTTGTCCGATAGCACGCGACGCCAGCCGCGCGCACCCGGCACGCCGCGATACAGGCCGAGCGCATGCCGCACGATCGCGCCGAGGTACGTGCCGCGCTTCAGTTCCGCCGCGCAGTATTCGATCAGCCGCGCCTCGGCCTCTTCGCGCGTCGGCGCGGCGTCGGTCGATCCGTAGAAGCGTGCATCGACGTCGGCGAGCACGTACGGGTTGTGATACGCCTCGCGGCCCAGCATCACGCCGTCGACGTGCTCGAGATGCTGCGCCACCTCGTCGAGCGTCGTGATCCCGCCGTTGATCACGATCTCGAGCGACGGGAAATCGCGCTTCAACCGATACGCATAGTCGTACTTGAGCGGCGGAATCTCGCGATTCTCCTTCGGCGACAAGCCCTTCAGGATCGCATTGCGCGCATGCACGATGAACGTCGAGCACCCTGCTTCCGCCACCGTGCCGACGAAGTCGCGCACGAACGCGTAATCCTCGACCGCATCGACGCCGATTCGGTGCTTGACCGTCACGGGCACCGCCACCGCATCGCGCATCGCCTTCACACAGTCGGCGACGAGCTGCGGCTCATTCATCAGGCACGCGCCGAATGCGCCGCGCTGTACGCGTTCGGACGGGCAGCCGCAGTTCAGGTTGATTTCGTCGTAGCCCCACTGCTCGCCGAGCTTGGCGGCACGCGCAAGATCGTCGGGCTCGCTGCCGCCGAGCTGCAGCGCAACCGGCGACTCGTTCGGCGTGAACGCGAGATGCCGCGCGACGTCGCCGAACAGCAGCGCGCCCGTCGTGATCATCTCCGTATACAGCCACGTGTTGCGCGTCAGCGTGCGATGGAACGAGCGGCAATGACGATCGGTCCAGTCGAGCATCGGGGCCACCGAAACTCGCCTACCCGTTGATTTGATTGAATTTTCCTGTTGATTCATAGCTTTACAGCACGTTTCGACCTGTCGTATCCGTGTGTATCTGAAGGTCTCTGAAGGCATCTTTACGGCAAAGTGCTACGATGTTGCTCCGATTTTTGCCGTGTAGCACCGGGGACCATGGGAACGATCACGCCGAGAAAACGTAAGGATGGAAGTATAGGGTACACCGCCCAGATTCGCCGAAAGGAGAACGGGAAAGTCGTCTACACCGAAGCGGAGACATTCGACCGGGAGGCGGCCGCGCGGGCCTGGATGGAGAAGCGCGAGAAGGCGCTGAAAGCACCCGGCGCATTGGAATCGGCGAAACAGGAGGATCCGCCGCTGGCGGACGTGATTGACCGGTACGTGAGGGAAGACAAAAAGGGGATCGGCCGCACCAAGACGCAGGTACTGAACTCGATCAAGGCTGCGCCGATCGGCGGCCGGAAGTGCTCGACGCTGAAGAGCCCCGACTATGTGGATTTCGCGCGCAGCCTCAAGGTGCAACCGCAGACCGTGAGCAACTACATGTCGCACCTGGCGGCCGTCGTGCGCGTCGCGCGCCCGGCATGGGGCTATCCGCTCGACGAGAAGGAACTCGACGACGCGATTGTCGTGCTACGAAAGCTTGGCATGACCGACCGCTCACGCAACCGCGACCGCCGGCCGACGCCGGACGAGCTCGACCGGATCCTCACCTACTACACCGAGATGCACGAGCGCGGCCGCGCGACGATCCCGATGCGCGAGATCATCGTCTACGCGATGTTCTCGACGCGCCGGCAGGAGGAAATCACGCGCATCCGGATCGAGGACTTCGAGGGCGATCGACAGCTGGTGCGCGACATGAAGCACCCGGGCCAGAAGAAGGGAAACGACACCTGGTGCGATGTGCCGCCAGAGGCCGCACGGATCGTGGAGACCGTCCGCCCTGCTTCGGGTCCAATCTTCCCGTACAACCACCGGTCGATCAGTGACAGCTTCACGGACGCCTGCGCGTTCCTCGGAATCGAGGATCTAAAGTTCCACGATCTGCGCCATGAGGGCACGTCGCGGCTGTTCGAGATGGGCTGGAATATCCCGCACGTGGCCGCCGTGACCGGACACCGCAGCTGGGTCTCGCTGAAGCGCTACACACACCTGCGTCACAGCGGCGATCGGTGGGCCAGTTGGAAATGGCTCGACATTCTGGCGCCTAAGCCGACGCCGTGACCGCAAGCGCCGCGATCACCCGCGCGATCGCATGGTCGGCGATGTTCGGGAACGGTAGTGATGGCTTACCGATCTGCCGGATCGGGCCGGCGTGCTCCCAGTCCAGCGGCAGGTCCGGCACGATGTCGTTCCCGTTCTTGAACAGGTTCAGCGGAACCGACGCCAGAACCGCTGCCACGCTCCCGTTTGTGCTCACCCTTGGCGGCTCGAAGCCATAGACGGCCGCCGGCGGGTTGCCGCCAACCACCATTGCCGCCGCGGCTATGATCGCGATCGCGGCGCCGAGCGAGTGCCCGACGAGCGTCACCGGCCGGCCGTCGATCGCGGCGAGCACGTCGACGGCGATCGCACCCCATGCCTTCCAAAATCCGTGGTGCACCTGGCCGATGCCGATCACGTCGATCGGATGGGCGTCCAGATCGGCCGCCACGCAGTCGAGATTGTCGGTTCCCGGAAAGGCGACGACGAGTCCGCCGGCCGTCTGCCGCACGATCGCGCGCGAGGCGCTGTCCGCTTTGCCGATGTCCGGCTTGACGGAATACGCTTCCTGGGCGAGCAGCGCGTAATCGCGCGGGGTCATTGCAGCGGCGCGCCCGCGAGCGGCGTCGATGCGGCGGCCGGCGGAGTTGCCGCCGTCAGGATCTGGTCGATGAGTGCCTGCACCATCGGGCCGAAAGTCTGGAGCCCGAGCAGGATGGCCTGCTGCTGCGGCAGCGCGGGCACGGCCTGTACGATCGTGATCGCCGCCGGCAGCAGCGAATCGTGGAACGCTTTCAGGTCGGCGACATTCAGCTGCGCGCCGGCCTTGCAGATGGCCTGATTGGCCGGCAGGATCGTTTTCGAGATCGTGGCTTGCTGGTCGGCATTCAGCAGCGGCGACGTCGCGAGGATGGCGAGATCTCCGTTGACGATCGTGCAGCCGGTCTGGAACTGCTGTTGGACAGTCGGCAGGGAGTTGCAGGCGACGATTGCGACCGACGCGGCGATGCCTGCCGCAAGCAGCATGAGCTTCTTCATGGGGAGTTCCTTCGGGAGTGATGCCGCGGCGTGCGGCTGGAGTGTTACTGCTGGGCGGCCTTAGCAGCCGAGCGCGCGACGAGCGCGTTGTAGGCGGCGTGAAGCCCCGCGACAATCAGCGTCGCGACAAGAGACGCCGCGCTGGTCGGCACGGGGCCGTGAAAACCACCGAGCGCCCAGTCGACGGTCGGAATGAGGTCGGTGACGCCGAGCGTAATGCCGCCGCTGACGAGGCTGGATTTCATGGGCATGGCTTACTCCTTCTTGTCGTGGACGATCTCGTCCGGGGTGAAAACGAATCCCGCCTTGCGCGGGAACGCCTGAAACACGTAGGTCGGAAACGAGCGGTGATGAATGCCGTGCGTCGGCGACCGATGGAACTTCGCCGACAGAGGCAGCATGTTCGTCATCGCGTCGACGAAGGTTTCGGGCTTCGTCGGATCGAATGCCTTCCAGTCGAAGCCGCGCAGCTCGACGAACTTGCAGATGAGCCAGATGAACGATTCCTCGGCCGGGTACAGTTCTTTCGTCGGCAGATCGGTCACCGGATCGAGCACGGGGATTTGCGTGATCTCGCCGAGCGCGATGCCGCGCACGGTCGCCCAGTCGATCGCATCCGAATCGGCCCATTCGCAGAACAGGTGGTGATACTCGGGTGCAGGCTGGCCGCTGATCGCGCAGCGCAGGCCCGCTGCGTGGCCCTCCTTCTTCGTGCGGCGGAACGTCGCCGACTCGGTGCGCGGCGGGTGATCCGGGTAGTACTCGATCTCGATGTCGGTCACGCGCACGGCGTGCTCGCCGGCGATCTTCGGTAGGCTCGCGAGCCCCTCGGCCGTGCAGTGCTCGCACGGTTGCTCGAGCGGCATGTCATGGCTGCATCGGGTCATGTCTGGTTCCAGAAACGAAAAAGCCCGGCGCGCGGCCGGGCGGGATTGGGGTGCGCGCGTCAGGCGATGCCGAGCGCTTTCTTCGCCGCGCCGTACAGGTACAGGCGCTCGGAGTAACCGTTCGGCATTGCCTTGGATGTCGGGCTGCCGACGTTCACGGCGCGCGATACGGCGAGGAAGTCTCCGGTCGCCGCGAGACCGCTGAGCTTGCGGCTCGACCAGTACCAGGCGGCCGACAGCGCGGCATGCGCCGGTTGCTCAAGCAGTTCGGGATGGTTCACAAGGTCGAGTCCAAGTCCCACTGCGGCGAGCGTGTAATTGCGGCGCCCGGTGACCTGGATCAAGCCGCGGCCGCAAAACCGACGCCCGTCTCCGGGCTGCGTGTTGCCGAGCTCACTCGCCTTCTTCGACGGGGGCTCATACGACTGCTGGGCCAGCGTAGGCCCCCAGATCTCCCGGGTGTAGATGAGGCGCCCAGACTCGACACCGACCGTTGCGAGAAAGGCAGCAACATCGAGCGGTGCCGAAATCCGATACTCGTCACACGCAGCCTGCAGCGGCCCAACCCACTGCGCCGCGCGCGCCGGCGCTGCGCCGCACCCGGCGGCGACGATCGCGGCAGTCAGTTTCATGATTGCCCCGGCCATTCCGGCCACTTCCCGTGCAGCAGCGCCCAGAGCGCCGTGCCGATCGTGATGAACGGGCCGAGCCAGATCACCAGCTTGCGAAGGAACCGCCCGAGGCCGGCGAAGAAACTGATGCCGCTGCTCGCGAACTGCATCAGCGCGATCAGCTCGGCCGTGTTCGACTCGACCCGCTGCGTCACTTGCGTGTTGCGCGAGAGCTCGTCGTGGTAGGAGGCGACCTGTTGCTCGAGAGTGCTCATCCGGTTCTCCAGATCCGATATGCGGGCCGGCGACACTGCGCCGTCCGCCTGTGCATGTGGATGGTTCATAGGCCCCGAAATGAAAAAGCCGCCTCGAGGGCGGCTGTTGATTTATATGGCGACATTCACTCCGGGCCACTTGACCGGGCCATCCGGAGGATTAAGATACGATTCCTAGAAAAGAGGGGCTGGGGAGAGATCTATCCCAGGAACAAAACTGTATGCACTTGGGGGCAGAAATGAACATAGAACGATTCGAAAGTCTTGGAGACAACTGCGAATTCGGCTTTGTGCAGCGAGAACTTGGCACGGAGTCAGGATCGCTATTTAGGTGGGCGTTCATCCCTGACTATGCCGATTTGGTCGCGACAATCGAGAGCGATTTCAATGCATTCTACCAACTTGGGAATCTCGTTCCCACATGGTCAAACATGGTGGAGGACCGAGCCTGCCGCCTGCGCTTCCACACCGAGATATTTTCTTCGCGTCAGGACGATGCTTCACCCTGGGTGTTCAACGGCACGAGCGACGAGCAGCGAGATATCTACGCACGCGAGATCGGGAAGATGGATTACCTGGTCGAGAAATTCAAGGAAGGCCTGGCAACCGGCAACCGTATCTACGTCGTGAAGAAGAACGGCAACGCCCCTATGAAGCATCTCGTCCCGTTGCAGGCCGCGATGGATCGATATGGGAAGTCGACCATTCTGACGGTGACGGAGGCGCTTCCTCACATGCCATCCGGGACAGTGTGTCAGATCGGCGATCGGCTATGCATTGGATACATCGATCGCTTTGCCGACTACGGACAAGCCGACGATATTTCGTTGGACGCGTGGAAGAAGATCCTCGCGCGCGCCCAAGAAATCTTCTCATGATCAGAAAATGCGGAGACAGTGAATGTCCCCATTGATCGTCAGCGTACTGGTTGCGTAGTTAACCTGCGCGACCAGATAAAGCGTCGTCGTGGACGGGAGCGTGTAATAGACCGGCCCGACGTTTTGGCCGATTGACGTACCAGCCGGGACGCTGGCCGTCTGGATGACTTCACCCGGTGCGGTTCCGGGAAATCCCAGACTTGTCGTGCTCAAGGCGGCGACGTTGTACGACTGCGTGGTCGTGCCCGCCGGGTTCGTCCAAGTCGATCCAGTGCATGACCAATTCCCTGCCGGCAAGCTCACTGAGGTGACATTGGTCGCTGAAGCGGATGTGATTGCCTGCGTTGTAACTGTCGAGCTGACAATCGAAGACGGCGTAACAATCGGATATGTAATCGCCGACGTGCCACTAAACGAGTTGGTGGCAGGGATTTGCGAGTTGCCGCCGAATGCGAAGCTCTGGTTGACCAGAAAGTTGCCGGAGAACATCACACCGCCACACGCAGCCAAGCTGGTATTGTTCGTGCCGGAGTTGTAGTTGAAGAAGTTCCCGGTGATCGTCGCGCCATTATTGTTCGAGCCCGTGCAGCTGAAGTTGTACGCCGTGTTGTTCTCGAGATAGTTCCCGATGAGCGTCGCGCCGTACACGTTCCCCGCGAAGTTCAAGCCCCCCGAGTTATTGCCCGACCATTGCGAGTTGAAGAACACCGGATTCTCAACCCATTGAGCCCCGCCGATGATGACGGCCGGTTCACTGTTCGTATTCCCGTTCGAGAAGAATTCGACGTGATCGACGCGCGCATTGCTGAAGCTGATGTCCTGGTTCGCAACGATAGCGGCGCCGAGCTGGTTGTAGAAGAACACGTTCTTGATGATCGGCGCGAACGAGTTATAGAACATCGCTCCGCGGCGATACCCGTTGACCGTCAGATCATGGATGTTCGCATTGGACCCAGCCGGCGGCCCGGTGATGATCATTGCGTCCGTCACGCTCGCATTCGCCGATGGCGTGGCGAAATAGACGCCCGAAATATCGATGTTCGGCTGAGAGGCCGAAACGGTCGTCGGATTGACTGCGATCACGGGGAGCGCAATCGTCCCACCTGATACCCAGGCATGAGAAAACGTCGGGCCGACCACATCAACATGCGTGCCGTCGATCACGACAGACGGCCATGCGCCGTTTGCTTCCGTCGTTCCGGTGATGCCGAACGCCTCGATAGCTGCGCCCATGTTGGCGGTCGTAGAAACCGTCAGGCGGATCGAAGGCGTGCCGCTATACGTCGCCCCTGCGGCAGCACCGCTGACTGTTGCGCCGGCGGGAAACGATGGCGTGATCGCACATGCAATGCCCTCTGGGCCCATGATCTTGAGCGCAGTCGCAGTGACGTTCAGCGTCTTCGTCACCTTGTACGTGCCGGCACTGCAAAACGCCGGCTGTCCGGCAGCCGCAGCAGCATTTAGCCAGTTCTGGAGTGCCGCCGTATCGTCAGCCGAGCCATTGCCTACTGCGCCATATGAGTACGGCGTGATCCCGGCACCGGAGAGCGCATGCTGCGCGTAGGTGACGAAGCCATTGCCCGAATTGATTGCTGCACCGAGACCGGTTTGTACTCCCGATCCGAGCACACTGATTCCGGTACCGCCATTGGCGACGGGAAGAATTCCAGAAAATGCTCCGGCAGTTACCGATGAATTGCAGGTGAACCCCGAACCGGGCACCCAGTTGAGCGCGGATGTCGCGCTATTGCAGGACGGCATAGCGAATGCCGTAGGGCTTGCGATCGAGCCCGTGGCATTTGCGACGACAGTGTTAGCGGCGAGCGTCGCAAGATCGGTCGTCTTGACCAAACCCGTCGCAGTGAAGGTGCCTTCGATAGTCGGGCTTGTAATGGTCGGAGACGTACCAAGCACGACGGATCCCGATCCTGTCGACGTCGTCGCACCGGTACCGCCATTCGCGATCGTCAGCGGATTGATCAATGTGACGCTATTGAAAGTCGGCGACGGATACGTCTGGGCGAGCGCCACCAACGGCGCAAAAAGCACCGCGATGAGAAACTTCTTCATGGATTACCTCAGGAGATGGAGACGACGCCGTTGTTATTCCAAAGAACGCCCGGCGTGGCGGGTGCGTTGGAGGGCAGCGACGTCATCCAAGCATTGAAGAAAATGAAAAGCTGCGAGAGTGAAACAGTGCACTTCGCCCAGTTACCGTCTTGCAGCTGATGGATCGTGACGAGTTCCTTTCCGGTGATCGCCTGCGGAAGTCCGAAAAATTCCATTAACGCAACTCCTGCCAATAGCTCAACGAAACGAATGTGCTTGTCACCAAATAGGTGGATCCATCCGGAATCAATGCATTGACGGCAACGACACTTCCGACGGGGCCGGGGTCTGTCGAAAATGCGACATACTGCCCGTTAAGTGAAATGGACAATCCACCATTGGTTGTCGTCGTCAATCCAGATACATAAACAACAATCGGACGTCCTGTTGAGTTGGTATAGGTCGTTCCGAATAGCCTGGAAGCAGTAAGGTTTTGCAGTGTCTGGCCGACACCCACCACTTGAGATTGCCGAACCGCATGTTGATCTTGCGTTGATGCTCCAACAGAAACCGGATTGTTGAAGGCGTTATTGCCAGACCATGTGTTGTTATCTCCGAGCTGGCCGAATGCCTGCATCTGACCCATGGTCGGCGAGCAATATGCGTAATCCCCCGTGGACCACGCTTGCGCACTTGTGTTTTCCTGCCCACGCAGTAACCCGCTGAGTGTTGCGCCGGAGATCGCGGTCGCATAAATCACTTCGAACTGCTGGCGCGTGGCAACGTCGTTGAGCGTGATGACGAAGACCTTACCTGCCGGGATCGACGACGGCAGGTTGGCCGCGCTCGACAGCGTGAGCGACGATGCTCCGGACGAGATTGATCCCGCCAACGTGGTGCTGATGTTGTTGGCGAACGTGAAAAGAGATGGCATGGATGAATTCCTGGCTATGCGATCGCGACGACGCCGCCGTCATTCCAGAGCTGGCCGGTGCCGGATCCCGGATTGCTGAGCGGAAGATTGCCGCCGCCAAGCGCGAGCAGTTGCGGCGGGAACGTGTAGGCGAAATACAGGGGCGGTGCCGACGGATCCGGCGTCACGCCCGGCACGATGCTGATCACCCCGCCGTTCCACCACACTGCGCCCGGCGCGAGACCGACGGGGCTCGTCGGATAGGTGAGCGGGAACCCGAGCGTCAGAACGCCGCCGTTGTTCACGAACTTGTCGGTCACGAACTGCAGCGTGTACATGAACGGAAACGCCAGCAATCCGTTCGCATAGCACGATTGCAGCGCCTCATAGCCGATCGTGTCGTATGCCGTCACCGTGAAGATGGTTCCCGACACGGCGATCGACGGTGGATCGTTCAACACCGGCCAGTCGCTGCCGTTCGCGCCGTTGATGAACCGCGCGATGCGATTCTTCAGCCACTGCATGTTGAACTGCATGCCGTCGCCGCGGTACAGGTGCCACGTCAGCACGCGCTTGTAGATGTCGTCATTCGCGATCGATGCGGTCTGGCTCGCCGAGTAGTACTGGGCGTTGTACGCGACCGTGTTGTACGGATTCGCGTTGTAGCCCGCCAGGCGCGTCGATATCTGCGATGCGAGAACCGGACGCCGGATGCCATATACGCCGCGCCCGATCCAGTCGAGCAGCGGGCCCGTGATAAACGGCGACGTGTACAAACCAAGCGGCGCCTGATTGAACCAGTCGAGATAGCCCTGCGAGAGCGAGTTGAAGCTATCGACGAACGCCTGCAGCGACGCGTCGTCCTCGTATTCCTTGTACAGGTATGAGGGAATGACCTGCTGCAGTGGCTTCGTGCTGAACGACTCGATCTGCATTCGTCACCCCTGCGATACGGTCACGCCCGTGGCCGAGCAGAAGAAATAGCTTTCCGGGTCCGACGTGATGATGTCGGTGCCCGCCGCCGGCGTGGCCGTCACCCCGTTGATCGTCACCGCGAAACTAAGCGTCGTCACGTTCGGTCCGTCAATCACCGAGGACACTGCATCGAGGAACGTCGCCGTCATCTCGTTCAGGTTGATCGGCTGGCCGGCATAAATCGAGTTCAGGTACGACTGCAGCGCCGGCGCGGCGAGCTGGTTCACCGAACTGCCCGCCGTGAAGTTTGGAAGCGTGGTGTTCCACGTCACCGCGAGCGTCACAACCTGCTGCGGCGGATTCACGAACGGGATGTTGTATGTGTTCGGGTTCTGGAACAGCGATACGTTGACGTCGCGCGGGTTCGGCGAGAACGTAGCGCCGCCGGTGTAGGTGCCGAAGCCCGTCCCGTTCGTGGTCGTCGTGATCGAATTCCCCGACACCGACGCAACGGTATACGTGCGGTTGAACGCGCTCGGCGTCGCGCCGGCGACCGTGAAGGTTTGCCCCGCCGTATATCCGCTCGAGAGGTTCGTCTGGACGACCACTGGGTTCGCGGCCGTCATCCCGGTGATGCCGAGTTGCGATCCCTTGAGCAACGCGATGTCGCCTGCACCCTGAAGAATCGCGGCAGCGACCGCGTAGGCATCGCCACCGCCACAGACGATCTGCCAGCCGCCCGTCACCTGATTGATGGAGACCAGACGCTGCTGCACGCCGGTGATCTTGCCGAGCAACGTTTTCAGGAACGCCGGCGTGCCGACCGATGCGACCTGTCCGGCCTGCAGAACGCGGCCCCGATAGGTCTGCGGGCTTTCGGCGCTGGACGCCGAGACGCCCGCCTGCGGGTTCGTCACGGTGATCAGCCCGGCGTACTCGCTCGGTAGAGACGTGATGATCTGGTTGACGGTGTTGGCCGGGATCGCGAAGGTGCCGCTGTTCGTTGCGACCGCGTAGAGCTGCGCCGATTGGCCCGTCGACAGGATCACGCCGCCATCCTGCAGCGCGTACTGGTTCGTGCCATCGCCGACCACGAAGCCGGGCGGCAGTACGTAGCCGGCCGGCCCGGTGAATACGACGTAGACGTTCCCGTTCGCGCTTGTGCCCTGCGGCACACCGAACTGGGCGCCGAGCTGCGCGAGCACGAACGCATTCGCTCCGTACGGCGTCACGCTGTTCACCGCTTCTACACGTGCCTGATCGATCGTCGTCAGCGCGCCGACATCGGTCGAAGCGACATCCTCGATCAGGCTGCCGGGCAGATTCGCCGTGTAGTCTGGAACCTCGGCGGCAACGCCGTCGATCAGGTTCTGCCGCAGCGTGGTCGGATCAGTCGCAACCGGGCCGGCTGCGGTCATGACAAGGGGAATCGTGCTCATATCGCTACGGACGCGTTTAGAAGCGCGCCGCTATGCGCGACGGCCTGGATGTTGTAGACGGGCGGGAAACTGCCCGGCGCGCGCACGATCGCGAGCGACGCGAAGTACGGCGCGAACTGCTGCTGCGTGACCATCGCGTAATAGTCCGGGAACACCTGCGTGACGACAGTCTGCTGCGCCGGGATCCCGTAGTTCGCATAGAACGGTGATTCGCCGAGGTTCAGCTTCAGTACCTGGCAGAGCGCCGTCAGATAGACGTTGTCGTTGTAGCCATTCGCGTCCGTCGTGACGGCGACCCAGCGATACGAGCCGTCCGCGTTGTAGATCCTGCCCCATGTGCGCACGTGCGGGTCCTCTTCAGCCTGTCATGTTTCCGGTGTTGCCGGTTCCGGTTTGTACGCCCGGGTGGATGTGGCCATTCACACTGCCGCGCGGCAGGATTACATCCGGTGCCGTGATCGGGAGCGTCGAATTGACGCCAGTCGAACCCCACGTGAATGTCTGTCCGTCGACGGTCACCGTGACACCCGACGCGTTCACGACGAGAGACGTCGTGCCGAACGTCAGCGTCACGCCGTTCTGGTTCACGACGCACGATGATGCCGTGCCCTGCGTGGTACGTGCGATCATGCCGTTCGGCCCGCACACCTGCGCCGCATTCGGATCGTCCGGGGCCGATCCAGCATTGCTGACGGGCACGAACACGAGAGCGGTCAGGTTGCCGCGGCGCCGGAAATCGGCCGTGCCGCCGCCAAGGCCCGAGATGCCGCCCAGATACGCGTCGGCCGGCATCGTCACGCCCTTGTCGCCGACCTGCGTCGGATTGCGAATCCACGGGCTTTCGGCCTTCGGGATCGTCACCGGCGGCAGCGTCCACGTGCCCTGCATCTCGAACTCGACCGTCACGATCGCGCCCGACACCTTCGTCACGCGGCACGGCAATGCGTTGCCGGTATCCTCGATCGCCTGAGCCGCGCGCGCGATCGCCACACGGTTCAGCGAGCGCTGCAGCGGCAGCTTCGAATAGTTGTCAGCCATTGCTCATCACCGCGCAGTTTGCGATCGTCGCCCACGACGCGCCGTCGAGCGCGCGGAAGTTGCCGATGTGACGCAGCTCGATCACCGAGAACTTGCCCTGGAACGCGCTCTTGTACTTCAGGCTTGACGGCAGCGACGACGAGGACGTCAGGACGATGCCGGGCGTGTTCTGCAGCCCCTGAGGCATCAGCAGTTCGGACCCGAGCTGAATGTCGGCACGCATCACGAGCTTGACCTGCATCACGTTCGGCGCGATCCACGTCGGCTGACCGACGAAGTCCGTGAACGCGAGCTGCACGGTGTTCGGCTTGTACGTGCTGTCGTAGACGACGATCTGGCCGCCCTGGATCGTGACCTGCACGCCGGCATAATCGCTGCCGAGGAAATTTCCCTGCGTGACCTCGACCAGCAGCTGCGCGAGCTGCTCGAGCGTCGAGCACCGATGCACTTCGTCGTGCGTCTGCACCAACTTGTCGCTGATGTTGATCAGCGCGGGCATCGTCGGATAGGCGACGGACAGCGTCTGCTTCAGTGCCTGCGCGAGCGTCGTCCCGGCCGTCCAGTTCAGGACGATATTGCCGGGCTGGTCGAGCGTGTACAGCGCCGGGTTCAGCACGAGATCGAGCGTCATCTCAGTGCCCTCCCAATTGCCGAAGGACTGCCATACCTGGCCGGCCGCGATCAGTCCCGCCTGCTTCGGATTCGCCAGCGGCAGGCCGGCTTGCATGCCGCCCTTCATCGTCAGGTTCATGCCGGCGAACTGCTGAGCCTGCAGCAGATCCTCCAGTGGCACACCCTCGATCAGCAGAGACTGCCCGCCGAGCGGCGTTCCGTACGTGGCAACCGGAATGTCGAATTCGATGTTCAGCGCGCCCGGATCGAACTTGCCATTCGGATGCGACGTCCACCGCCGGAACGGCTTGGTACCGCCTTCCGGCGTGATGGTGATGTCGTAGTAGCGCATCGATCAGGGGGTAATTTCGAAGTTGCCGGTGTCTTCGCGATACAGCAGCGTCGACGTCGTGAAGACGCCCGGCGCGAGCGGAATATCGAAACCGAGCGGCGAGCCAACCATCGCGCCATTCCAAGCGATGTTTCCGTTCTGGTCGGTCAGCGTGACGTACCAGCGCATGCCCGCGATGTTCCACGTCACCGACAGCGAATAGGCCATGCCGTCGAGCGTGACGGTCGCCTGGAACGGTGGCGTCGTCGCGTTGGACGGCTGGAAAGGAACGAGCGTCGTCATAGCGCGGGCTGGGAAAGGAACTGATTCACGACGCCGGCCATGTTGCCGATGCCTTCGAGCGCGCCCTGCACCGCCGAGCCAGCGGCGGCCACCGCGCCGGACCATGCGGGCGACGTCACCTGCTGGCCGCCCGCGAGCTTGCTCATCAGCGCGCCGTAGGCGCTGCTCGCCGCTTGCTGCGTCAACAGCGGCTGCACGAAATCGAGCTGCCACTGAATCTGCTGCTGCTTGCCCTCGCCGCTCGTAACGTCCGTCATCGACGTCAGGATGCAGTTCGTGTAGATCCGCGCGGGCGTTGCCACATGGAACGTGCCGCCCGCGGCGCAGTGCGCCTCGAGCGAACTTTGCAGCGACGTGAAGATCGCCAGCTTCGTTAGATAGCCGCCCGTGTCCTTCACGGGAGCGATCATCAGCAGCGAGACGTTCTTCGGCTGCATCACGACGGCGTTACCAGCGACTTGCTGGTTCGCGAACGGGTACGTGCCGACCGCGTTGTTGATGATCGTGCCGCCAGGCAGCACGACGAAGCGCGCGAAGAAGTTGTCGAGTCCCACGCTGCCGCTCGACAGCACGCTCTGCGCGAGCGCGCCGAGTTGCCCCACAAGGCCGATGATCGGCATCATGCCGCCGAGCGTGTTCGCGACGATCCCGCCGTTCAGGATGATCGGCGAGACCTGAAACGACAAGTCGTACGCCGATCGGAAGCCTGAAGAAAGGTCGAGTCCCGCCATATCGATTACCTCGGCGCCGCCGCGTTAGCCTGCACGGCGACGCGCGCGGACGTGTTGTTGCTCACCTGGACCTGCACCTTCACGGCGCTGCGCTTGGCGACTTCGCCGGCGATCGCCGCAATGTACTTTCGCGTCTCGGCCGGCAGATTCGATTCCCACTGGCCGCCGTTCTTCGCGATGTCCTTGTCGACATTTCCCGGCCCCCAGTTGTACGCGGCAAGCGCCTTGCGGATGTCGCCTCCATACTTCTTCATCAGGGACTGCATGTAACGGCCTGCTGCGCCCGCCTCGTCCTTGAAGCTGAAGCGGTCGCCGCCGTTGCCCCAGTCATGCCATGCGGCCGAGGTGAACTGGAAGTCGCCGATTGCCTGATCGCCATTTTTCAGCGCCGGGCCGATCAGGTTGCTACCCGATCCCGATTCGATCTTCCACATCCGCGCGAGCGTACCGGCAGGCAGCCCGCGTTGCTTTTCGATGTCCGCCAGGTAGCCGGCTGGATCGCTTGGCATCGTCAGCTTGTGGCGAACCATGCCAAAGGCTTGCTCCCATGACGAGCCTTTTGATGTCGCGCCGGAGGGGGATGTTTCTGGCGTCGACGACGTGTCGATTCCGAGGAACCGCGCCGCCTTCCTTATGCCATCAACCACCAGTCCGACGAGTCCGGCGAAGTCCTTCATATCCTGCTTGAACTCCGGCGAACCGAGGTAGGTCGTCAGGCTCGTGATCCCATCCTCGACCGCCTTCAGGTTCTTCGGCGTGAAGATGTCGTTGATCAGCTGGTCGGCGTCCTTCGTCAGCGTGGTCACGAAGCTGCGCAGCGACGGTGAGAGTGCGACGAGCCGGTTCGTCAGCGATGTCTCGAGCGTCCGGCCGGCGAGCGTGATCTGACGATCGAACTCGTACCATGCCTGCGTTGTCCCGTTGCTGACATTCAGCGAGCGTTGGTCGCGTCCGTATTGCGCGCGTGCAGATTGCAGTTCCGACATCGGCGTGTTGCCGAGCCGGCGCACATCCTCGAGCGTCAGGCCAGACTGCGTGAATCCGGCGGCGGCCAGGTTCTCGGCCGTGCGTTGCGATGCCGGCGTCTTCGTCCACCAGTCGTGCGCGCGCGTGGCGAGGCGTATCGCGAGCTGATCAGGACCTTGGTTCGCAACAGCCTGGGCACCGAGGCCGGTCGCGAGGCCGAGCCATACGCGCCCCTGGTAGCTGTTCTGCGCGTCCGCGACATGCGACAGGATGCTCGGATCGAGGAAGCGCCCGAAGTCCATACCGAACGCCTTGAACTGCCCCGGCGTCAGACCGACGCCGCGCGCGCCGCGCTGCTCTGTCACGGCCGAATGCGCGAGGTCGCGCAGGCTGATCGCGCCGAGGATGCCACTCAGGCCTGCAATGCTGCCGCCGATCGCACCGAACTTCAGCAGCCACTTGCCGATGTCAAACACCGCCTTGCCGACGTTGCTGGCCTCCTTCGCCATCTTCGACATCGTGTGCAGACCTTCGCGCGCCATGATGTTGAACTGGCGCTGCGCCTCGGTCGATGACTGGATGCCGCTCGTGAGCGACTTCGCGGTGGCTGCGTTCCGGCGCATCGACATGTCGATCTGCTGCCACTCCTTCGGCATGCTAGCGACCTTGGCCTCGAACTGCTCGTACAGCTCGTAGAACGCCTTGAACTGCTCGGCGTTCACGTCGATGTTGATGATCGGCTTATTAGCCACTTGGGCCTCTCAGGGTTCGGATCAGTTCGAGGATGTTGCGATCGCGGAAATCGCGCGCGCTGCGGTATTCGAAGCCGTGACGCTGCACGGTTTCCGCGAAGCCCTCGCCGGCCACGAACCTCAGGATGGAACCGACGACACCGCCTGTTGTGCCGAAGGTACGGCCTTCGTCGAGTTCGGCAAGGAATCGGCGAATTCCATAGGCGACAAGGAGGTAATCGACCCCTTCAGCAGGGAAGCCGTGCTGCTCGCCTGTTTCTTCCGTTCCGCCTTGCTCGCGAGCGCACAGATGCAGGTAAAAAAAACGATCGCCGACTCCGTTTCAGCCTGATCCTCGGCGTCGATCTTGCCGTTTGCCACCGCGCTCTCGATCGGCAGGAGATCCCAGCCACCCGGGCCCGGCACCAGCACCATCGTCAGGCGGCGAATTTCGGCCATCAGCGCAGGCGTTGCCTCGTCGATGATGGTCTTTCCGTCCTTCGCATAGCTGCCGCGCGCCTCGGCTTCGCGCATGCCTTCGTCGAGCAGCGTGAGCGCTGCGATGCGCGGGCCCGAATCCATCATGTAGATGCCGCCGCGGCTCATCAGCGACGCCTTCGTCGCCGCGAGCACCCGGTAGTTCGCCTCGAACACCGCGCGAGAGATCGGCGTGTGATAGCCCCACACGCGCACGCCAGCTTCGTCGCTCACGACGGGCACGACGAGATTCATCGCCTCGTTGATCTGGATCACGTCATGCTCCACAGGTCATTGTTGGTGTAGTACGTACCGCGCAACACCAGCATGCAGACCGCGTCCATGCCGTCGAACGCGTTCGGGTCGAAGTGACGGATCGCGGTGTCGTACAGCGTGAACGAGTCGAAGGCGGCCGAATCGCTGTTGATCTTGACCTGGCCGAGCACGCTGTTCGCCTCCCACTGCGCGCGCCATGCCATCGACAGCGCCTGGGTGCGCAGAATGCCGACGGTGATCGTCGCCGGCACGTACGGCGCCGGCGAATTCACGAGGCCCGTCCCGGTGCCGGTCTGGTCGGTGAAGTCGCCCTCGAACGCGATGCGCGCGAACGACTTCCCCATGTACGGCGCCGTAATGTTCAACGACGTGAAGGCAGGCACGATGACCGAGCACCGGACGCGATTCAGGGTGCCTTGGCTGACAAGCGGGTTTGCCATTTGTGGCTCTCCTTAGAACTGGACCGCGTCGATGTTGAAGGTGATGGTCAGGAACCCGTTCTGACCGACGATCGTCGCGGCGAGGCCGTTGTAGATGCCTGCCGAGTAATCACCCGGGTTCTGCGTCGTGTACGTCACGAAATCGGTCGCGCTGATCGACACCGACTGCGCGCAGCCGAACGTGACGGCACTGGAACCTGTGTTCTCGGCGACGGCCTCGATCGAGTTGATGCCAGGCTGATCGTAGAGCAACGGCGGATTGCTGTTCGAGCCGTTGATGATGGCGGCGGCAATCGCCTGCTTCGACTGGATCTGGAACCAGTCGATGCCATACCACCAGCTCGCCTGGTCGCCGCTCATCAGCGTGCCCTTGAACACGCAGGCAGTCGAAATGCCGCCCTCCGCGCCCGTCAGAACGAGGTTCCCGTAGCCGCTCAGGATCGTCGTGATCTGCGCGTTGTAGCCCTGCGCGGGCCATGCCGTCACGCCGTACAGATAGCGATAGGCCATCGGCGCGAGCTTGTTCGAGGCGCCCGGCTGGTTGACCAGCCACTGGTAGAAGAACGCGGCCGCCGTGAACTCCGTCGACGGCGCGAGCGGGCTCGGCACCACCGCAAACACCGACTTCAGCGTCGAGTAGTTCGCGAGGTTCGTCGAGCTCGTCGTGACGAAGAAATACGTCTTGCTGGTCGGCGACGAGTACAGGCTGGCGAGGATGTTCAGGGCCGATGCGAGGTTCGCCGTGGCGACCGCCCCTGTGCCGCCGCCGCCCGAGAACGAGACGGTCGGCGCTGCGGTATAGCCGGAACCCGGGTTCGTGATCGTCACTGCCACGACAGCGCCGTTCTGCACGATGGCCGTGCCGGTCGCGGTCGTGCCCGATGTCGGCGCGGAGAACGTGACCGTCGGCGCGGACGTGTAGCCCGAACCGCCATTCGTCACGAGAACGCTGCCGACTTCGTCCTTCGAGTAGTCCCATGCAGCCGGCACGAGGTACGCGTAGAACACGTTCGGGTTGTTCGAGATCCACGTCTGCAGCAGGCCGATGCCTTGGTCGACGCCGGTTTCGGCGCCGAGTTCGAGCACGTAGAAACCGACCGATTGACCTTGGGCGAAGAATGTCTGGCCCATCTTCGGTAGTTCGTCCGAGTTCCCCGACCCACTGAGAAGGGCCGTGAGGTCGGATTCCAGCCCGCAATACTGGTACGTCCCGGGCGTAAGCGTCGTGCCGCCCACCGAGACGATCGCACCGCTGCGCTGAAGCTGCGACGGCACGGGCGCCCGGGTGACGGTGACGTTCAGATTGACGATCGTCTGGGTGATGGTCTGCGCCATTTTGGCGGCCTCCTGGGATTACGCGAATGCGACGGAAACAGCGCCGCCGGTGCCCGGATTCACGACGATCCCGGTGTTGCACGGCCATTCGAGCTCGATCACCGAGCCGACGGCCGGATAGCCGCTCGCGTATTGCACGATCGCGTTGGCTGCCGCTGCCGCGCCGGTTGTGGCTGCGTCGTATGCGCCGAACGTGCCGCCCGTGGCAGCCGTCAGCACCGTGATGCGTACGAGCGTGCCCGGAGTGGCCTTGATAACGGTCGGGGCGCTGACATTGAGCGCGGACTGCGATCCGCCGGGACGCGGGCCGAGAGGGTTCTGGGGCATTTCGATTACTCCTGGATGGTAGTGGTGATGCTGGCCGACAGGATCAGCCGCCGCGCGATCGCGTCGGCGGTTCCCTGGTAGTACGACGCGAGAATCGTCAGGGTCTTCTTCATCGCGAGCGCAGCGATCTCAACCTGCGTGCGCTTCTCGTCGCGGATCGCCGGCGAATTGCAGAAGCCGAAATCGTCGGTGTTCAGCGAGTAGTCGATCAGCGCCGCGTAGAACTGGATTGCGCGCTGATTCGTGAATCCGTAAAACGTGAGCCGCACGGTGTCGCGCATGAGCTGCGCGCTCGCCATCTGCTGCAGCGCCGTCGGCGGCGTCGGCGTGCCGGGCCATGCATACGTCGGGAACGCCTGCAGCGCGATCGTCTCGCCAGGCTCGATGTGCGCCGTGACATACGGCGGCTCGACATTGTCCGGCACGAGGAACGACGGATACACCGGCGCGCCGGCGAGGGCCGCCAGCGACAGCCAGATCGGCAGGCTGTTCGAGACGATTGGCTCGACCGGCAGATCGGCCGCGCTCGCGACAAGCTGCGACGCCAGAGCCGGATAGACGGCGAAGCCGCGGTAATGCCAGAGCCCGGCCTGCTGATAATTCAGCCCCGTCTCGGCGAACGCGACCTGCAGCGTCGTCCCGTCGACCTGCCACGTGCCGATCCACATCGTGCCCGGCGCGATCGTGTTGAGCTGGGAGATCTCCTGCTCGGCCGTGAACAGCAGTTTGTTCGCTGCGATCGTCTGATCTTCTTCCTGCCGACGGTCGGTCAGGATGTGCAACGAGCCGCTGAACTGCTGCGCGGTGCCGGTCGCCACCCAGAACACGTAGCCGTCCGTGGGAAGCGTCGATTTCGTGTATTGCTGGAACGTGACGGACTGATTGCGCGAAAGCTGCTCGACGCCGGCCTCGAGCGCCGCGGCGAGATCGCCCGGCGCGGCCGCGGCTTCATCGATCAGTCCCATCAGTCAGTCACCCATGCACGAAACGACGCCTGGTAGAGGCCCGTGTCGACGAATTCCGGCCGCGCCGGGTTCTCCGCGGCATACGGCCGCTTCTTCCGATGGTTCACGCCCTCGTCGGCGGCCGCGATTGTCTGCGCGCTCGCCTGCTTCCATTCGCGCGCGTCGAGGAAGTCCCGAAACAGCTCACCGATCTTTCCCGTCGACACGTCGACCGATAGGCGGCCGACCGGCTTGCCTTGCGCAATGCTCTCGATCTCGCCCGCAATGTCGTTCGCCAGCAGCTCGCCGATCTCCTCCTCGTACATCTCGAGGAACACGCGCATCACGTGGTACTCCTCCTCGAGGAACGTAGCGACATCGCCGGTCGTGACGCCGGGCTTTGCGTCAGGGCCGGTATAAGCAACGTCCACTACGCCGAGATGGAGAGTAGGCATCAGGAAACCCCGACGACATCCGGGCCGTACTGTTGCGCGTAGGCCAGGTATTCCCTTCCCCACGGCGTTTTCAGCAGGTCAAGATCCTGCATCGTCAGGTTCTTCATGAAGTCGGGCACGTCGCGGCTGTTCGATGTGCCCTGATCCGCCGACGATTGCACGACACCTGCGACGAACGCCATCAGCTTGAAAGCCGTGCGCTGCTGCGAGAAGAACGTCGACGGTGGAATGTCCTGCGCGACCTTCAGCAGCCGATGCATGCCGAGGTTGTACACGGCCAACACGTAGACAATCGACGGCACGCTGCAGGGCGGCACGAGTGCGAGGTTCATCGCCATCGTGTACGCCCATTGCAGGTACTGCGAGTCCGTCGGCAGGTCGGATTGCGGCACGCCCTGGTTATAGACGAACGTCGTGAAATCCGCGAGATTCGGCTGGGTCGGGTCGACGAAGGCCATATTAGACCGGGAGCTTCGTGTCGGTGCGGCCGTCCGGCGCCACCGACAGCGAGAAATTCACTTCGTCACCGGTCGGCTTCTGGCCGGGCGGGACGTCCTGCTTCACTTCGACCGAGGTCACGCTCGCCATGCGCCGACCCTTGCTGCCGCCCTTCTTGTCGCGCGTGGCGCTGTCAAAGGCAAGTGCGCTCCGCGTCGCTTCCTGCGCGGAGCGACGTTCCTGCGTATCGACGAGGTGGTCATGGCCGGTCACGATGTGCGTTTCGGTAACGGGCTTGCCAATACGGTACAAGTAGCCGGAGAACTCGCTGATCTTGCCGTTCACCTCTTCCGCATTGCGGAAACCGAACTGCTCGAGGTGACGCACCAGTGCTTCGATGGCTGCACTCGACGCGCCGCGCGCAATTTCGCGCTGCTGGCCCGACGGGATGTGCACGACCTGCGCCTTGCCGGCGTGTTCGGGCGAGCGGAAGTGGTGATCGAGATGCTGCTTCGTGCAGTTGGCGATGAAAATCGACATGTCGTCCTCGGAAAAAAGAAAGGGGCACCGCGCAGGTGCCCCTTCAGGGTGGTGATACAGACTCTCGCTACGGTGTTGCTCAGTGCGGCATCGACAGGATCGTGATGCCTTCCGGGCGGACGCCCCAGCCGGAGGTCACGCGCAGCTCCTGCACTTCGGTGATGCCACCGTCCGGGATCGGCGTCGGGATCTTGATCGGCGCCGCGGCGTCCGCGTACATCAGGTTCACCGCCTTCATGTTCGGCGTGATGTCCGCCGCCACGTTGGTGTTGATGCCCGGAATGTCCGGCTTCTCGATCTCGGGGATCGTCAGGATCACCGCATCCGAGCCGCCGGCGCCCTTGCCGATCAGCGTGTCGTCGAAGTACCACTCGATCTCGTCGCCCATTTCCTCGACGACGTTCTGCACGACTTGGCCGACCGTGGCCGTACCGGCACCGGGACGCTGATACTGAACGACCTGTACGATCGACCCGTACGACAGCTGCAGAAACACGCGCTGCGGGCTGATGATGCGGATCTTGCTCCGCACATTGCCGCCCGACTGGAACATACGCGTCTTCAGCGCGACGATCTGCGCAAGGATCCACAGCGCCATCTCGCCGTTGTCGTAGGTCGACACCGTCGTGTTGCCGTAACTGTCAGGCGGGAGCGTCACGGCGGTAGCCCCGATCGTGTTCAGCAGACCCTCGCCATTTGCCGGGTTGTAGCCGTACAGCAGGCCCGTGCGCATCTGCTGGAAGATGCCCTGACGCTGTGCGAGATCCTGCGCGGCCGGCAGACCGACCGAGTACGCGGCCGCGGCGGCTGTGTCGTGGTGGTCCCACTGCGCGCGCGTGCGGATCAGATACGTGGCCGTCGAATAGTACGTGGCGGTCAGCGTCGCCGACGGCAGCATGTTCGGCGCACCCTGCGATGCCTGCGTTTCAGTGCGCAGATCGAGCGCGTTGATGTAGACGAAGAGATCTTCGCTGCCGATCTTAACGCGCGGCTTGCCGCCCGGAAGCGCATTGAACGCGCCGGAGGCCTGCGCATAGGTGACGATCAGCTCGGGCTCCGAGAAGCTCGGCGCGACCTTTGCCTGTGCAGGAAAATAGTTGGCCATGTCGGAGGCTCCTTAGATCTGAATGATAGCGGCCGGACCCTGGGTCCAGGTGAGCGCACCGGTCCCCGAGTTGTAGCTGACGATCTTGCTGTTGGTATTGACGGACAGCACCTTGCACGCGAGTGCGCCGGCGCCCGAGCTGTATGCGACCAGTTTCTGGTTCGTGAAGTCCCACGAGACCTGCTGGTTGATCGCGCCCGTATCGAGGTTGCCAGCCAGCGTCGCGTCGCACTGCACCGCGATGCGCGCGTTCGAGCCGAGGCGGTAGAACATCGCCGTCATGCCCGCCGTCAGTTGCGGCACGTTGTTGCCCGGCGTCAGGATCGCGTTGTACGACCGGTTGATGACGGTGAAGCCCGTCACGCCGGCGTTGTTCGCGGCGATCACCAGCGAGTTGCCGAGGCCGTTCTGGTTCGGCGCGGCGACGTTCTCGGTGACGGCCATGCCGCCCCATACCGGCCCCGTGACGGACGCGGCAATGATCGCGCTCGCGAGCCACATGTTCGACGACGGATCGTCCATGACAGCGCCCTGGACATAGCCTTCCGTATCGGTACGGAAAGTGCCAGTCGGCGCGCTCGTCACCATCGGGTTGAACGAAATCGACATGGCTTATGCCCCCTTGGCTTGGCGGTTGAGCTTGCAGACGACGCCCGGTGCCTTAAAGTGCTGCATCCAGGCATCGATGTCACCGGTGAAGCGGGTGATCTGGCGCCCCGCTTCGTCACGCGAGACGATCGGGATAAGGCGGCCGGCAGGAGCCGATGCCGGATTGCGCGCGGCGACCTGAGCATCGGCGTAGATCTTGTCTTCGACCACCTTGAATGCGGCGCCGTCGAGCGAGTCGAGTTTGATGCCCTTCATGTCCGGGCTGTGCGCAGCCAGCTTCGAGGCGAGGCGCTTGCGGTATTCGATGGGGCTTTCGCCATGCAACGGCGCGGTCGCACTCTGCCCGAACATCTGCATGACCGAGTCGGCGCGCATCTGGGCCGAAGCCAATGCGTCGCGATCCTCGATCGACAGCGGCTTCGTCAGCGTCGACAGCGTGCCGTCCATGCGCTGAATCTGGGCGCGCAGCTCGGCATTCTCGCGGGCGAGGCGCTGCGAGTCGGCGCGCGCGGCGGAATCCGCGCGCTCTTTCTCTTCCTCGTCCTTCTTCTCGGTCGAGTTGGCCCGTTCTTCGTCGCGGTGCTCCGCCTCACCTGCCTTGATGGCAGCGGCGAGCTCGCCCTCGGCCTTCTTTTCGAGGGCCATTTCCTTCTCGCCCTCGCGCTCGGCCGCGACTTCGGCCGAATCCGCCGTGAGGGGCTTCGCCGGCATCTCATCCCCGCCCTTGTTTTCGATGGCGTCCATGCGCGAGCAGACGCTATCCATGCGCTTCATCAGCGCATCGGCCCATGCCGGGACCTGTTCTTCCATACCATCCATTTCAGGATCTCCTGTGTTGACTCCGCTGGGCTCGCCGCCTTTGTCCCACACGCCCTCTTCGCAGATTGCGAGGTGGTCGAGATAGGACGGCTTGCCTTCAATGAGGACCGATTTACCGTCGACCTCGACGGCTTCGGCTGAGCCCGCGTCGCGGAAGATCACCGCGGGACTGGTCGACGCGTGCGACGTGCACATCAGTGCCGCCGCGTCCACGTCGAATATCTTGGCGATGCCCCAAACCTCATCGCCCTTGATGTACGGGAGCACGATCGTGCCGATTGCTCGTGCGCGATATTCCTCGGTGCTGAGAATCGATTTCTCGGGATGCTCGAAGATGACCGGCAGGCCGTAGCAGCGCTCCCGGAATTCCTCGGTCAAGAAGTTCTCGGGCGGCCGATACACGAACTCGTCATGCTCGGTGCGATAGCTAGTGCCGGTGCCGGTGATGCGCAGGTCGAACAGCCAGACGTTTTCGTACTGTTGCGGGCTGCTCAGTTCGCCATCGCGAATCGCCTTGGCGACGTCAAGCTCGGTTGTGCCGCTTTCGGCGGAATCCGCGCGCTTATCGGCGTTCACGAATTCCTCGCCGACCGATTTCGGAATGCCGAGCGTGCTGTGGCCGTGGGCCGCGCTCTCCATGGCACGGTGCTGCTTCTCGCTCACAGTCGGCATTTCAGGGTTTCCGGATTCGGGTTTCTTCGAGTGCCCGCCGACCTTTCTCGGTCAGCATCTCGGGCGGCAGATCGCGCAGGTTGTTCACGTACACGCCATAGCAGCGGCAGAAAGGCTCCTCGGCCGGCTGCGTGATCTCGTCGAGGTAGCCGTCGCCCTTTGTGATCAGCCCCTGCTGAAGCGCCCACGAGCCGCGCACGACGTAGAAGCGCTTGTCGCGCTCCTTGTGGTCGGGCCGATAGTCGTACCCGGCCTGCCGCCAGTGCGAGCGCCACATCATCGCGATGGCCTGCGTCTGCTCGGCGATGACCGCGTTGATCGACGATACGAGCTTGTGCCCCTGGTCGATCGAGACGCGGCGTTCCTCGTAGCGCAATTGCCGGATCGGCTTCGCAATGCTCTCGCGCACGTCGGCCTTCTCGACCGCGCGCGAGCCGCCGGTGGGCACCGATGATACCCAGCCGGCGAGGCGCTGCAGCGATTGCTCGACCGCGCGCTCGCGGTTCAGCTTGATCAGATCGACGCTCGCGCGCACGCGCTTGTCCAGCTCGGGGCGCAGCGACGGCGCAATCCGTTCGATCGTGAAGCGCGGCACGCCGGGGTGATACCGCAGCGCACCCGTCTTCGACAGCGTGCGGTGGAACACCGCGTCCATCGCGCTCTGCATCCGGTTGCGCATCTCGGCGTCCGTCGGCAGATCGGTCATCGCGGCGAGGCGCAGCCGGCGCAGCCATTCCTGCAGCCGGGCCGGATCGTCATAGCCGTGCTCAGTGATGTCGCGAATGGCCTCGGTCAGCACGTCGTGAAACGTGCGGTTGATTGCGGGGCGGACGCTCATCGGCTACTCGTGCGACGATTCAACGATCGGATGCGGCTCGGCCAGCGGCTGCGGTGGCTCGTACGATTTCAGCGCTTCGAGATCGATCTCGAGCGGCGCGGAGAACATCAGCTTGCGCTCGTTCATCACCTCGGCCAGCCAGCCGATCGCCATCGCCTTGTTCTCCGGGTCCAGCTCGGGGAGCATCACCTCGACGCACGCGATCGCGGCCTTCGTGATCACGTCGTCGGTCTTGATTTTCTCGCTGTCCGGCTCTACCAGCAGGTTCGGCCACGTCGCCGTGAAGGCGTTCTTCCACTCCATGAACGCCGTCGCATACGGCATGTTGCCGTACAGGCTCGGGTGCTTCCGCTGCATCGACGCGTAGAACTCGGGACTCCACGCGCGGCGCATCACGATCGGGTCGAGGAAGTCGTATGCCGGCCCCATCTCGATCCGCACGCGGTCGATGAAGCGCGCGATCAGCTTCGCGTCCTCGGTGCCCTCGCCGAACCCTTCGGTCAGCGTATCCTGCGCAAGCATCACGGCCGGCATCTTCGCCGACGTCGCGATGTTCTTGATCACGTTCATGCGCGCGAACTCGGCGGCGTCGCGGATGTTCTTCAGGTCGATCGACTCGATGCTTTCCTCGAGGCCGATCGACATCACGTTGCCCGTCTTCGCGCCTTTCAGCATGCGGCGCTTCAAGCTGCCCCAGGCGAGCGCAACCTTGTCGAGCACCGCGCCCGGCGACTTCATCTTGTAGACCAGCAGCCCCGACTTCTCGATGATCGCGTTGTCCGTGATCATCGCCTGCACGTACGACTTCAGCGGGTATAGCGCGCGCTGGTAGACCGAGCGACCCACGAAGCCGAACGCGCTGTTCGTCCACTCGATGTAGATCGGCGCCTCGTTCAGCGCGATCACCGCGCGCGACGGATGGTAGTCGTGGTTCGCGACCCGCAGAAACTGCGGCTTCTGGAAGTCCGGCGCGTTCGGGTTCTGATTCAGCACCAGCGAGCCAGCCGTGTTCAGCGGGTCGAGGATGTTGAAGTACAGGTCGAGTTCGTGCAGGCGCTCGATCGGCAGCGGTTCGTCCGTCGGGACATCGCGCGCGCCGACGATCAGCGACGCAATCCCGTAGACGCGCTTGAGCGTCATGAAGCTCTTGATGATCTCGTCCGCGCCGACGCCGCCCAGCTTCTTCCATTCCTTCTTGAACGCCTGCACGAGGTCATCCTCGGGCGCGCCGGGGATCGTGATCTCACGCTCCTGCGACAGCGCTTCCTCGTAAGGCGCCTCAGCCATCTTCGCGCCCAACGGGTGATAGCTGTAGATGACCTTGCACATCTCATACGACGGCGGCGAGCCAGGCTGCAGATCGTCAGCGCCAAGCAGGCGCATGAGCTCGGCGGACATGGCCGTGCCGACGTTCAAGCTCGCCTGCGAGCTGTCGTCCGCGTCGCCGTAGTAACCGCCCATTCAATAGCCCTCAGAATCGCCGAGGCTGATCGCCACGCCGTAACAGAAAGTGTCCAAAAGGTCCTGATGGTGCGGCGTCTTCGTCCCGAGACGGAAGCCGCATACCTGCGAAATCAGGTGATTCCGCGTCTGGCCCTTGTAGTTCGTGACCTTGTCGTGCGCGTAGCGGCTGATCTTCACCTCGCCGCGGTGCACGTAGCCGCTGACCGATAGCGCGCGCCCTTCCTTGCCGAGGTCAACCAGCTTTTCCTCGATCGGATGGAACGGCAGGCTGCGCCGTCTGGCCTGCTGCAGCAGCACGATGCCGCTCGCCTTGTCTTCGATCCAGCCGCCGAGACTGCCCTGGCGGGCGCCGACCTGCGCGGCCAGTTCCTCGCACCGTTGCGCTACCGTCGGCAGCCACGATTCGAGCAACGCACCCTCGATCTGCAGCACGTCCCAATCAAGGATCGTCAGCGGCGTGCCGGTGATGATGTTGCGCGCGAAGTACGTGACGGCCGTTCCGTCGTGCTCTAGGCCGTCCTTCAGCGCCGTGTCGACCACCGCGAACACCTGATCGCAGCGCGCCGGGTAATCGACCGGCTCGCCATCAACAAGCAGCGAGTCCTCGCTGAAGAAGGCGGCGCCGTTCCAGTCGACGAAGTCGGCGAGATACTCCTGCTGGTAGACCAGCGCGGGGTATTCGTCTTTCAGCTTCGCGACCGCTTCCGGATCGAGCATTGGATTCGATGCCGTCGGCGCGTGAAACTCGCGCCAGCCGAGCGTCTTGTCGGTGCACGCCTCGTAGAAAAAGTTCTCCGGGTCGATGCCCTTCGGCGTGCCCGCCATGATGGCGTGGCCTTTCCGGTCTAGCAGCGTCGGCGCGATCGCCTGTTCCCAGATCGAGCGCAGCCCCTTCGGGACGAGCGAGCCCTCGTCGATGATCACGCGGTCATAGAAGCGCGAGCGGCCCGCGTCCTCGTCCTGCAGCGTCCAGAACTCGATGCAACCACCCGAGTTCAGCTCGATAACCTGGTCGATCTTCGACTTCGAGTAGACGACCGGCTGCACCGTGCGCAGGATGCGCTTGTACGTCGGCAGGTTCAGCTTGTACGTCGGGCCGAACCAGCCAACTTTCAGTCCGTTGTACGACCATTTCGAGGCGCAGCGCTCGAGCAGTGTCGTCTTGCCGAAGCGGCGGCCGCAACGGATCACGACGCGCCGGCTCTCGTTGAAGGCGCGGCCGATCTCGGCCTGTTTCGCGTGGAGCTCCTGCAGCTTTACTGACTGCTTCATACGTCCGGGTTCGGATCATCGAGGCCGGGGCCGCCACCTTCTCCGCCTTCGGCTGGAGGCGCATTGCGCCAGAGGTCCGATCGGCGGTTCTTCAGCCAGAAGATAATCGCTGACGTATCCGGCGGGTAATGCTCGATGTATTCCTCGCGGATCACCGTGCCCTGGTACATGAAAAGCTTCACGGCCGGATGGCTGTAGCCGGTCGCGCGCTGAAACAACTTGTCCGCAACCTCGGCGTCCGCCAGTTCCTTCCCCGCTTTTAGGGACTCAAGAAACTCGGGATGAGCGGTCTTCCAATTGTTGATTGTCTGCTCGGTCACGCCGAAGAAATCGGCGAGTTCCTTGTCGATCGCACCTAGCCGGCAAAGCTTGCGCGCCTGCTCGGCGTACTCCGACCGATACGAACTGGGGCGACCGCCAGCCTTCGCAGGCGTATCAGCCCCGCGTTTGGCTGGCTTGTCCATAGTCATCAGTTAAGGTGCCCGCGCCTGCCGTTTTCGCGGCAGCGAGGACTGCCACCGGAACGACGCATCACGGACTGCGGCGGTTATCGCCGTGATCCGACGCACACTCACCGCTTACTACGTCGGGCGGTCCAGCATTGCGCCAGAAGGGGAAAAGAAAAAGCCCGCTCGAGGCGGGCGAATCCACGCTTGGAGACGCGGAGGAGACGTTGGTGAGAGCGGCCGGTGCTGATCTCCGGTAAGGGAATGCGGTGCCTTCTTCTCCCGATATTCGTTACTTCCACCCCTCGGGATCGGCCATGTTCCGGGGTCGCCTCAGCTAGGCGCATTCGCTCTCACGGCTGGCGACGGCAACCGTATGCGCGTCTAAGGCATTCAGCCCGTACACCGGGATTCGAACCCTGTCATCGCCATGCGTGAGAGGACCGGTTACGCCGGTCAGGCGGCGACACGCTAATTTTCTCCGCCCGTCACCGCAGTTAAGGATTGCGGCTCCTTCTTTCACGGCTGCCGACTGCCTGTGCAGTCCCAAGGCTGGCCAGCTTTCCCGCCGCGTGTCGCAACAGGCTTGGCTTGCAGTATCAGCGCTCAATCGGCATGCGTGAAAGCGCCCGTCTGTCCGGGCTGCCAGGCCTGGGAGAGCCGACTTGCTCATTTTAGCGAGTGAAACGAAAAAGCCCCGCGCGGCTTTCACCGGCGGGGCTTACGAATCTTGCGGGCGCGACTCTCCACGCCTCGCCACAGATAATAGTCGATCCTGATTCAGTTTACAAGCCCCTCCGCAATCAATTTCGGCCGAAGCATCTGTTTCGCCTCCACGTAGTCGGATTCCTGCGCATCGGGATAGCGCGGGTTGTGCCATACCTTCGCCCCGACTTCCATGTTCTTCATCGCCACATTGACTGCGATCCGGTGCTTGATGCCAAGCTTGTGGATCAGCGGCTCGACGCGTTCGCCGATGGTCTTGCGGATCTGGTAGTCGACGAGATCGTTCAGGTCCGAGTGATCCATGAACTGGCGGCTGATCCGAAAATCCCGGCAGGTCGAATCCGATCCGGAATACGATCGCACCTCAGTAAAACCATTCGACCATCGATACCAGTGATATAGGATTTCGTCTATCTCGTCATATTGCGGAATCGCGACGGTGGCGGCTGTTTTGAATGATTCGGTAGCGTTCATCGGGTTTCCGTTGTTTGGCTGTTGGAGATTTTTCGAAGCTCGGCGCGGTAGAACGCCTTCATCTCGATGATTTCGGGAATGGTCAGCTTCAATGGCGCGTGCGGGCCTTCCAATCGCTCGACGGCCTCAAGGCCGATCTTCTGGACGAGGCCGGCGCGATAGGCGATCAGGTTGCCGGACAGGTGAACGTTGCACGGCCCGCACTGCTTGTTCACGTTGAGCGGATCGAACCGGACGGACGGGTTGGAACCAACCGATCGATAGTGGCCGGCATCCCACTGCCCTTTCCAACTGGCCGGGCGGCCGCAGGATATGCAGGGCAAATCAGCATCGCGTGCACGAATCCATCGGTTGAATACGGCCTGCAACTCCCGCAAATGTGTGCCGCGAGTCTTCGCCTTATCGAGCGCCTCACGCAATGATTTGCGCTCTGCGCGTTGAGCTCGAGCTAGCTTCCGCGCCTTCTCCTTCTCAGTCAGGGCGACGGCGCAGGCCGTCGAACAAACCTTCTGAAGCGATCGAGCCGGCGTGAAAACGACGCCGCACTCCCGGCATTTCTTCGGCTTGAGGGTCGCGCGCATCAGCACAATTCGGCCCTCGTCTCGGATGCAGAAAGTTGCGCAGCCATCTGTGCGAACGGATTCGATTGCTTCCGGACTCGCACCGCGACAGGCTTCGGCGCGTCCATGCGCGTGCCCAGTGCCCAGATGGCTTTCGGTCGACGCGTGGTCGGGATCCAGCGAACAATGTGCAACTCGCCCCGATGCCGAGCAATCGTCTTCAGGACGGTGCTTTTGTGTGTTTCCAACACGTCGCACAATTCATAAATCGACAGTCCCCCTGACTGCTGCAGGGCGATGCGCATACGCGGCCACAGGAGATTCTCGCGCGTCTCAATGCCAATATGGCCTACAGGGCGATGCAGTTTCCATCGACCAATTGCGCGACGGATAGCATCACTGCTGACGCCAGTTGCGGTCGCAATATCGCGCAACGGAACGCCCAATTCATACATCCGAGTAACGAGCGCTTTTTCGTTGGAGCGCCAGAAATGCGGGCTCATGCGACTACCTCATTTGCATCTTCACGCCGCTCCGTATCTGGCATGTATCCGCTGACGTGCGTCGGCCCGATGACGCCGCCGACCGGCTCACGATCCGCCGGCACCCCGCGGCCGAGCGCGGACGTCTGCTCGATCAGGAATCGCTCGAGCCGCAGCAGCCAGCCGTAGGCGTTCTTGTCGGCATCGGCCCGGAAAGCCAGATCATGGCCGTTCGGGTGCCCGCGCAGCTCCTGCCGGCTCAGCCGAATCGCTTCCTCATCTCGGCCACGCAGCGCAATCGTGAGCCGGCAGATCGTCGAAAATCGCTCGCGCAGCGCCAGCGTGATCGCCGCGTTCGCGCTTGGCGGCTGCTCGTGATGGCAGAAACACCACCACTGGCCGCCGCTGCCGAGAGTGCCGAGCAGCGGGCACCCATATGCGGAGCACATGCCCCAAGCCTGTCCGGAATCGTTCATGCCGCAACCTCCCGCGCCCGCTGGCGCATTACGCTTTCGCACTTCTCGAGCAACCACGCATGGTCGCGGCCCGGCGGGCAGACAACGCCCAGCTCGGACGCCTTGCGCTCGATGCCGGCCGGCGTGCGCTTCCACGAGTTGTCCTCGCGCTTCTGCTGCGCGGGTTTCGGGTTCAGCAGGTCCGCGATGATCCCGGCGAGATAATTCGGACCGACAGGCTTCTCAAGCCCACGAGACGCCACGACCGACAAAGCCGCGTCGAGAATCTCGTTCGTCACGCGGACGTCGTCGCCCCATGCAGCGATGTTCGGGTTCACGCTGTTCGCGCCGATTACTCCACGTTGCCGCAGGTAGACCGCGATCTCGACAGCTCTCGAAACCGAAGAAGCGCTGTTCGGCGTAGGCGCGCCTACCTCCGGTTGAAGCTGTGACGACGCTTCTAGGGGGTTATATGGAGTCTGGCTTATGGCTTCTGGAGTCTGGTTAGCCGTTGCGTCACGCGTGACAGGTTGTGTGACAGGACGTGATTCATATGTCTCATTGTCACGCCCTGTCACGCGTGACAGGATCGCTTGAAGCTGTTCGGTACTCGTGTCGTACGGCGGGACGATGTCGTGCTTTCGCAGCTCGTCGAACAGCTTGCGACGACGGTCACGATGGCGCCGCTGGCGATCGCGTTCGTTCTCGCGCTTGGCGTCGCGGTCGATCTCACCCTCTGCTGCATCAGCGATCTCGCGCTCGCAACGCTGCTGGATCCACGTGCCATCGACCAGCTCAAAGAATTCGCCGAGGACAACCTTCAGTGCGGCGACTTCATCGCGAGCGCGCGCGCCAATGAGGCGTGCAGCCTGGTCGTCAGGAATGCCGGACTCGCGCGTGTAGTAGACGTCGAGCAGGCGCGTATAGACGCCATGCTCGAGCAACGACAGATGCGCCGTGTCCTTCAGGTAGTCGCCGATGTGGCGCTTGTAGAAATTCACCGCGCCTCCTACTTGCGCATGAGCCAAACGAACAGCCCAGCGAGGATCACGGAAAGCGCGATCCAGGCGCTAAGGGCATACAGGAGCGTGCTCATGCCGTCACCTCGTCTTCGATGTCGTCGGTGATGGGGAGGCCTGACACAGGGCGAAGATATGCGTCTGGGAATGCGCGCTCTGCTATCTGGTCGTCACCCCATTTCAATCGATCCCCCCGAATGACCCAGCAAACTCCCCATCCCTCCAAGTCGGCCGCGATTCGCTTGCCTTCTCGGGTGACGAAGATTTCCCCATTCACTGCGAGTCGGACTACTTCCACGATCTTGCCGACACCTTTCCCGCACCGCGTACGAGTCACGATCGCGATATCACCCGGTTTGCAGTTCATGCCCGCCCTTCCTTGACGCGCTGCTGCTGCCGCGTCTCGAGATACTTGAACGCCATGCTCTCCAGCGCCGTCAGTTCGTGCGCGTCGACGACCATGGAATCGACCGGAACGACCTGCAGGCCGGCGGCGGCCAGAAGCAGCGCCCACCGGTTCAAGTCGTCCAGCGCGCGGCTGATGGTGCTAGCCGACACGCCCATGCAATCGGCCACATGCGCCTGCGTAACACGTGCAACCGCGCGCAAGATCTCGGATTCATTGCGTGCACCGAGCATGCGTGTGTTTTCGATCTCGGACGCCGAAACTGTTTCCACGGTACTCATGCGGGCACCTCGGATTTTTCGGCGCGAAAGCGCGGCGGCGTCCGGAGATACGCCCAATCGACTGCGGTGTTGAGGGTTTCGCACTTGACCTTGCCACCTGAGAACTTCTCGATCTCGGGGCAATGTTCCGGAGCGAAATTGCCTCGGCGAATGAAGTCGTAGATGGCGCCGCGCGACAGTCCGAGATGCACGGCCAAGGCGCTTGCGCCGCCGGCAGCTTTGACAGCATCACGAAGTTCCATCTGCCGCGCCGCGGAGAGGGTTTCTCCATCCATGGCGATTTACTCCAATTTGTGAAGGGTTGCTACACATGATAGGCGAAGCAACGCTACACACGCAAGTGTTAAGTTTCACTTCACTATGAATATGGGCTCGATCATCCGTCAGAAGCGCAAAGCGCTCGGTCTGACGCTTCAGGAAGTTGGCGATGTTTTCGGCATCACGCGTAGCGCAGTTGCTTCGTGGGAGCGCGGGGATACGCGGCCGGATCAGGACAAGCTGACGGCGCTCGCGCGCCTTCTCAAAACGTCTACGACATACCTGTTGACTGGCGACCAGCAGCATGACAGGCCGGGGCTTTATCTGCCGGCGCTGTCGAAAATGCAAGACGAACAAAATGACCTCGATCTATTCGACGTCAATGTCGTAGCGGGCCCGGATATTAAGGGGAAGCTTCCATTGATTTCGTGGGTGCAGGCGGGGAACTGGACAGAGGTTGTCGACAACTTTCAGCCGGGCGATGCAGAGGATTGGATCCCGTGCCCTTTCCGGCATGGACCGAACGCGTTCGTCCTGAAAGTCGTCGGTGAAAGCAATTACGATCCGACCGGACCGAAATCGTACTCGTCTGGCGACTACATCGCCGTGGACCCGAGTCGCGAACCGATCAACCGCAGCATGGTCGTGGTGCGCGTCGATCATGAAGACCGCGCCACGTTCAAGCAGCTGCTGATCGAGGAAGACGGTACGATGCTACTGAAGGCGCTGAATCCGAGCTGGCCCAATCGAGTATTTGAGATGCCGCCGGGTTCCCGCATCGTCGGCGTCGTCATCGGCAAATGGATACCGGAATGAAGCTGATCGTCGGAATGACCGTACTTCTATGCTCGCTCGGCGCGCACGCGGCGCCGACGCTCCCGGATGACTGCAAGGCTCCGCGGATGGATGCAATGGAGCGCTCGGCGATTCCGCAGCTTCTTGATCTCGAGCCTGGCACCGCGCAGATCAGGGCCATCCATACGATCGGCGGATCCGGCGCCTATGAATATCAGCCCGGCCTTTGGCGAATCGACTGCTGGATCGATGTGACATGGTCCAATGGCACTGTTGATCGCGACTTCAAGTTCAGCGCCTGGACCGACCGATACGGCGGCTACAAAGGAGCCTACGGGCCGCCGCGCTAATCCACCTTCAACAACGAATCCCGCCCAGAGCGGGATTTTTTTCGATCAGAAAGTGTAGCGACACTTGACATGATGCGAAGTATCTCTATACTTGACGTTGTGTAGCGACGCTTCACATGCGTCAACCGCCCAGGCGGCCCGCTCTTTAACAACCGAAGGTATGCAGGAGCCTCCCTCACGGGACTAGCCCTGCCGGCCGCATCCATGGCCGAAACGTGACGCAGACGAACCGCGCTAGGCCGCTGTACTGGCTACCGGTCGACGGCTGCCGAAGGTCACGAAGGGATGAATTCCCCGCCGGGTCGACCCGGAGCTGGCTCGGCCAGGTGTAGCCGCGGCGCCGGCGGGGAAACGCAACACCACCGCCTTGATGAGCGGACATGCAACCCCGCGTATCCGCCCATCAGTGCAGTCAGTACCGCCGGTCATGTCTCCCGGCAAACCTGTTAGGAGTGCATATGCTCAATCCTCACGTAACAGAGCGTGCCGCCGAGTTCTGGACCGATCGGCAGCAACGCGAATATGACGATGCTGCCGAAGCCGAAGAAGCTGCCTTCCTGCGCGCATCGGAAGAAGTCGAGTTCGACGACGTGATCGAAGCGATTTACGACCTGCCGGAGTCCTTCCGCAACAGGGTTTTCACGGCCTACCTCGACAAATCGGACCGCAAGCATTTCGTCTACCTGCTCGAGCTGCTGTTCGACGATGCGTTCGCTGCGGCAGCCGAGGGTATTGCGAAACGCAAGGGGTACTGACATGACGACCGCGATTATTGGTTTCGCGCTCGGGATTTTTGCCGCCGCCCTTCTGATGATTGCGGCATGCGATGTGTCGCGCAACCGTCATGGGAAACACTGACCAGCCCAGATAACGACAGGATACGACGATGACAACCGACACGAATACCACCGCCCCGCGCTTTACCGTCACGCTCGCCGCGCTTCGCAAAGCTGGCGCGTGCTACGACGGCTACAACAAGCTCGTTCGCTCGCTCCAGGGGCAGCCTTTCACCGATGAGGATGAGGGCCGCGCAAGCTATATCCGCTTCCGGCATGACGCTGAAATCCCCCTGCTCGACATCCTCAAGAGCAACGGCCTCGATGACGCGCTGTGGTCGCTTCGCTGCGTATCCGGCGCTGATCGCGATATTCGGCTGTTCGCCGTCTGGTGCGCACGGCAGGTCGAGCACCTGATGGAAGATCAGCGCAGCAAGGATGCATTGAACGTTGCGGAACGCTTCGCTAATGGTGAGGCCACTGAGGAAGAGCGGGTCGCCGCATGGGCCGCCGCAGGGAACGTCGCACGGGACGCCGCATGGGACGCCGCACGGGCCGCCGCAGGGGCCGCATGGGACGCCGCATGGGTCGCCGCATGGGTCGCCGCAGGGGCCGCACGGGAGGCCGCATGGGCCGCCGCACGGGCCGTCGCAGGGGGCGCCGCACTGGACGCCGCAGGGGCCGCACAAACAGAAATGTTCAAGCGTATGTGCCTTGGCACTGCACCGTGGCAACAAGGAAAGGTTGCTGCCTGACCAACCGCGCCCGCTACGGCGGTCAATCACACCACACCGAGGGATCACATGAACAAGATCAACGACGGGGGACCGGCGTTCGGACAAGTCGTCGAACTGCGATGCGTGCGCGTCGAAATGGACGGAAGCACCGAATGGGAGCCCGAAGCAATGGTTCACGGCGGCCTGACCGTCCGCGACTACTTCGCGGCGAAGGCGTTGACCGGACTGCTTGCTGAGCCGGTCAGCGAAGGCGTTTCGCCGAGTTCGATTCATTGCACGCCGGGTTTTGACGCCGAAGGCGCGCAGCCCGGCGATCGAATAGCCGCCGCCGCATACGCGCTCGCCGACGCCATGCTGCGCGCGCGAGGTGAAGCATGAACGAGATCACCACCATGCCCGAGCTCGAAGCCTGCGGATGGTTCGTGCGCACGAAGCGCACCGACGTCGATGCGGCTGGCTGGCTCGTCGCCGACTGCTCGGCGGCAAATGACCGCGGCTCTATGCTCGCGACGCTGTTCGCCGCATCGCCCAACATGGCCGAGATCCTCGAAATCATCGCCGCCGACGCTGATGCCGGGGCGATCATGCTCACCTCCGGTGTTCGTCTTGCGATCGACGCCGCGCTGATCAAGGCCGGCCGGAAGAAGGCGCCGGAGCCGGTGCGGCACGTGACGATTGCGGGGGTGCGTGATGAGTGATCGCGAACTGCTCGAACTGGCGGCGAAGGCGGCCGGTATGGACTATCTCGTGTGGACTTCGGGACCGTCGCCAATCGTTCCTGCACCGCAGAGAATCGGCGGACGCATGGCATGGAATCCAATTCACAACGATGGTGACGCATTTCGGCTCGCGGCACAGTTGAATCTCGACATTCGATTCTCTTGGTACGACGACACAACCGCCGTGTTTGTCGGCGGAACTTGGGATGACGCGCCAGAAGCGGTGCACGCGCTATTTGAGCGAGACGTCCTCGCATCCACGCGCCGCGCCATCGTTCTCGCAGCAGCGGAAATCGCCAAGGCACGGGAGGCATGATGCGCGCCCCTCTCAACAGCCCAACACCTGTATTGCGTGGTTACAACCGATCGGTTGTATCGCGCGACTGGTTCCCGCTCGCGGTGATCGGCGCACTGTACCTGATCGCGTGCGGCGTCGCGCCGGCCTATGAACTTCTCGCAGGGATTGCACGATGAACCCGATCACCTACCTGTGCGGCGCGCTCGACCGGCTGTTCGAACGCAATCCGATCTGCGCGATGGCGCTGATGATCGTCCTCGCCTTCGTCTGCATGATCGCGATCGCGTATCTCAACCAGGACAGCGCGTCCGTCACCACTATCAACGCGAGGTATGCGTGATGGGCGAGATCGCTGAATCGATGCTCGACGGCTCGTGCTGCCAGGTGTGCGGCGAGTGGCTCGGCGAGGCCGTTGGCTATGCCGTCACCTGCGCCGCGTGCGGCGACGGCGAGCCGTTGATGTCGGACGGCCAGCAGCGCCGCGCGCGCAACCGCGAACAGTCGAATCTGCTGCTGCGCGAGAACGGCTACGAGTTCGACGAACGCAACGGCGCGGCGCACCTGATCGTGCGCACCGCGCGCGGCACGATCGATTTCTGGCCCGGCACCGGCAAATGGATCACGCGGTTCGAGATCGACGGCCTTAAGGTCGAGGATCGCGGCGTGTTCAACCTGATGAAGTTCGCGGCGCACGCGGGCGCCGCGGTCGATTCGCCGCTCGAAATCCAGTGGAAGCCGCATATGACCGCGCTCGCGCTGCTCGCGTACCGCAACGCGGGATTCATCGTGACCGGTGCGCCGGCTGATTCGCAGGGAGGTGACACATGCTGATCGAACACCTCGACATCGACGAATACCACGCGCGCGGCGAGATTTCGAAGTCGCAGCTCGACACGATCAACGTGTCGCCCGCGCACTTCTGGGCGCTGCATCGCGATCCGCAACGGCCCGCGCCGACCACGCGCGGCGGCCAGCTCGAAGGCCAGCTCGCGCACTGCGCGATCCTTGAGCCCGATGAGTTCGACAAGCGTTACGTGCTCGGCCCAACGCTGAACCGCAACACGAAGGCATGGAAGGAGTTCGTCGACGAGAACGCCGGCCGCATCGCGATCCAGCAGGACCAGTACGACACCGCGTGGCGCCAGTCGGACGCCGTGCGCGCGCTGCCGGAGATACGCGAGGCGTTGTCGCGTGGCCGCGCCGAAGTGTCGGCGTTCTGGACCGACGAGGAAACCGGCGTCGAGTGCCGATGCCGACCTGACTGGGTACACGACTGCGGCGACGCCGGCGTGATCCTGCTCGACCTCAAGACGTACAGCATCGCGAGCCCTGGTGAGTTTCGCCGGCAGGTCGCAAGAAAACGCTACGACGTGCAGGCCGCGCTCTACAGCGATGGCTATGCGAAGGCATCAGGCCGCCCCGTGCTCGGCTTCGTGTTCGTTGCTGTCGAGACGGAATACCCGTTCGCCGCGAACGCGTTAATGCTCGACGAAGAAAGCCTCGAATCTGGGCGCACGAAGTATCGCAAGAACCTGCGCACGTACGCCGAGTGCATGCGCACCAACACGTGGCCTGGGTATTCGACGGGCATTGACATCATCCGCCTGCCGCAATGGGCACTCATCACCGAGGAATAAAAACCATGGGTCAAACCACCAACATCGCCAAACTCAAGCAGACCTCCAAGATGGTCGCGCGCGATGCCGGTATCGGCAGCGTGAAGCAGTTCTTCGAGTCGCAAAAGGCAACGCTCGCCGCGGTGCTGCCGAGCCACGTCAGCCCGGATCGCATGCTGAAGATCGCGCTCGGCGCGCTGCGCACGACGCCGAAGCTGATGGAGTGCACGGTCGAATCACTGATGGGCGCTGTCGTGCAGTGCTCGCAGCTCGGCCTCGAACCGAATACGCCGCTCGGCCACGCCTACCTGATCCCGTTCGAAAAGAAAAAGAAGGTAGGCGGTGAATGGGTGACGGAAAAGGTCGAGACGCAGATCGTCATCGGCTACAAGGGCCTCATCGATCTCGCGCGCCGTTCCGGCCAGGTCGTCAGTATCGCCGCGCATGCAGTGTACGAGCACGACCACTTCGACTACGCGTTCGGCCTCAACGAAAAGCTGGAGCACAAGCCGGCCATGTCCGCGCGCGGCCGCGTGATCGCTTTCTATGCCGTCGCGAAGCTGGTCGGCGGCGGCCATGCGTTCGAAGTGATGAGCGCCGAGCAGGTCAACGAGATTCGCGATGCCAGCCAGAACTACAAGTTCGCGCGCGACAAGGAAAAGACGGTCTGGGGCCAGCACTACGAGGAGATGGGCCGCAAGACCGTGCTGCGCCGCCTGTTCAAGTACCTCCCGGTGAGCATCGAGCTTGCGAGCGCGGCTGCACTCGATGATGTCGGCGCATCCGGCCGCTCGCAAGCTCTCGACACCGTGCTCGATGGCGACTACATCACGCCGACCGACGACGAGCCGGACGACGACGGCGAGATCGATCCGCCGTCCGGCCTGACAGATCAGCGCCAGCAGCAACGCGACATGACCCTGCCGTCCTATGACGACCTGCTCAGCCAGATCCGAAACGCGAAGGACGAGGAAGTGCTCGCCCTCGTGCTGGACAGCGCTCGTGATCTCCCGCAGACCGAGTACGTGAAGCTTGAGCAGGCGTATCAGGATCGCCGCGAAGTGCTGCTCAATGCGTAACGGGGCACCGCGCGGCACCCGTCGCGCGCCATTGAGGCTTTATCTGTAGAGGAAGCGATGGACCTTCGTTTTGGATCGGTGTGCAGCGGTATCGAAGCGGCGAGCTGCGCCTGGCATCCGCTCGGATGGAAAACGGAGTTCGTCAGCGAGATCGAGCCGTTCCCGAGTGCGGTCCTCGCGCACCACTACCCGACCGTGCCGAACCTCGGCGACATGACCAAATTTAAGGAATGGCCCGATGCAGCTATCGATCTTCTCGTCGGCGGAACTCCCTGCCAAAGCTTCAGCGTCGCCGGACTCCGAAAGGGACTGGCTGATCCGCGTGGCAACCTCATGCTCACCTATCTTGCCATTGCTGAACGCTACGCTCCCCGCTGGCTGGTATGGGAAAACGTCCCCGGCGTCCTGTCGTCGAACCGCGGCCGGGACTTTGGAACCTTCCTCGGAGGGCTGGCAGAACTCGGGTATGGGTTCGCCTACCGGGTTCTTGACGCTCAGTTCTTTGGAATTCCCCAGCGACGCCGCCGTGTGTTCGTTGTCGGACATCTTGGAGACTGGCGACGTGCCGCAGCGGTACTTTTTGAGCGCGAAAGCCTGCTCGGGCATCCTGCGCCGCGCCGGGAACCGAGGCAAGGAGTTGCCCCGACCCTTAGCGCACGCACTAAAGGCGGTGGCGGACTCGGAACCGACTTCGAGTGCGATGGCGGCTTGATAGCTCACGCCCTTCGCGGCGAAGGTTTTGACGCGAGCGAGGATGGAACCGGGCGAGGTACGCCGCTTATTCCGGTGCCGTATGCGATCCAGGCTGGCGCGCTGCGCGAGAACGTCGAGTGTGGACCGGATGGTATCGGCGTTCAGGAGCGAATCGCCTACACGCTGGAGGCGCGCGCCGAGGTCCAAGCGATTGCCTTCGACTGCAAGGCTTCCGGACAGAACGGATTCGGTGTAGGCGAGATTGCGTCGACGATGCGCAGCATGGGGCACGCGAATTCGCATCAGAACGGCGGCGGTCATCTGGCCGTGGCTGTGAACATTCGCGGGCGCGAAGGCGGCGGAACGGCCGAACTCTCGGGAGATATTGCAACCGCGCTTCGCGCGAGTCAGGGCGGAGGCGACAAGCTTCATGCACTCACCGGTTCGGCTGTTCGCCGTCTGACGCCGCGGGAATGCGAGCGCCTACAAGGATTCCCTGACGACTACACGCTCATCAACGTTCGCGGCAAGCCCGCCGCAGACGGCCCGCGCTACAAGGCGCTCGGCAACAGCATGGCGGTTCCTGTCATGCACTGGATCGGCAAGCGTATTGAGCTCGTCGAATCGCTCACCAACTGAGGAAACCACCATGAACGACCAACCATCCAACCGCATTGATGCGTCCTACAGCGACGCCGAGAAGGCCGAGGACATGCGCATGATGCGAATCGTGCTGGACGACTACACGCGCAACGGCATCGCCACGATGACCGATTCGGAAAAGGTCACGTACCTGTCGGCATCCCTGCTTTGCGCCTACCAACTGATTCGAAGCGTGGCCGGCGACGAGTGGGTCAGGGGTTGGCTCGAAGCCGCTTTGTACGACGTGAAGAACAACCCGTGCGCGGTCGAAATCCGCAAGCCATCCTGACTCGAGGCCCACCATGACGACCAAAAACGACACCAACTCGACTCCCGAAGTGCGCGTCACGTGGAGTAAGGATAACGAGTACTTCTCATGCGATGACCTCTGCGAACTGCTCGATATGCACGATGAACTCACGGTCGGCGATGTTGTGTACTACGGCGACGTTGCACCGATTCCGACCAAGCACCTGTGCGACGCAGACGACATTATCGACATGATCGGCGAGCGGGCGTATGACGAAGTCGGGGAAGCTGCCGACGGCTATCCGGACATCGCGCCGGAAGCCAAGGCCGAGTTGGACGCACTGATTGCTGGCTGGATCGAGAAACATGCGAAGCCGACGTTCTACAGCGTCATCAACGTGCGCGAGCACACGATCACGGCGGCAGACATGGAGGGCCGGGAATGAACACCACCGACAAGAGCCGCGCTGATGTGCTGACCGAGGCCCAGCGGAAAGCGCTGGAAACCGCCGTGAATGTGCTCAACATCAACTGGGAACACGAGACGGCAAACGAATTGTGGGAAGCGTTCACTGCCCCCGTTTCGCAGCCCGCAGCAGAGCCGATCGACGCGCCGAGCGTCAACGAGACCATCACGTACAGCGGTGACTCGCTCACGCTGTCGGGAGCGCAGTTACTTGAAGCACTCGACTTCATTGCGCCGGATCGCGATGCCGATCAGCTCGAAAGCGAAGTGACGATCCAGTACGGCGAAGGCCACACCGGCAAGGGGATGTATTGCTGGTGCACCGAATATCCGGAAGAAGGCGCGATCTTCATCGACGGATCGACAGCGATCCCGACCGAAGCTGCACCCGCACCCTCGCCGGCGGACGAGCGGGCGGCGTTCGAATCGCTGAAAGGAGCATGGCAATCGATGCCGCCGTTCGATGTGTTCTGCGCAGGATGGCAAGCAGCGCGCGCCTCCTCTGCCAACGAGACGGGGGCGGAAGGGGCGCCTGTCGCATGGATGAGCATCGACGATCCGCGCGACTGCATCTCCGACGCGAAGAAGCGCGACATGATCGAGCATGCCGGCGCACCAGGCGCGCGACTGGCTGAGAAATATTCGATCGCGCTCGGCGTGATCACCCCCGCGCAGGCGGCCGAACCGTGCGCTTGGCTGGTCGAATGGACGCCCAATGTTTCCGACAAGGTATGGGCTCAATCATTCGTGAACGAACTTGATGCGATCAACAAACAGCGTCAGGTCGGCGGCCGGATCATTGCTTGCGCGCCCATCAACGCACTTTCTCATGCACCCGCGCAGGCGGCGGAACCGATGCCGGCCCCGGCCGGATGGAAGCTTGTGCCTGTCGCACCGACTTTTGAGATGTGCCGCGCCATGGAGGAAGCGATCGATGCGGGATGGAAAGATTCCATCGTATGGGCGAGAGGAATCGCAGCCGCCCCGCAGCCTCCCGCGCAGGCAGACGCTCAATCGGATAAGGGGTAAGGCATGAACAAAGTCACCATCACCGTTTCGGGTCGCGTTGGCGTGGGTAAGTCTGCCCTCTGCGGCGAAATCGAAATCATGTGCCGCGCGCTCGGCCTGCAAGTCGAATGGACTGGCGGCCAAGAAGAAAAGAACCTGACGCAGGCTGATTGGACTGAGGCACTTGAAATGTATCGGCCCGAGGTCGTCATCGTCGAGCAGATCGAACGAGTTGAACCCGTCACTGAGACGCATGGAGCGCAGGCATCCGCTTGGGAGGGTCTGACGCACGCGCAGCGCGAAGCAATTGAATATGCCGCACGCTGGTTGGAAGAAAACGTCAGTAACCGATACGCATATACAGCCGTAAAGCAATTGCGCACCCTTCTCGCCGCCCGCGCAGGAGAAGCATCATGAAAGAGCCGATTCTGTCGCGCGAGGAAGTCAAAGCGCTGTACTCCAAGCACATCGCCAATCCATACGATCTTCTGCCGCGTCATGTGGAGGCGTTCGTCGCTGACTACGAAGCCGCCGTTCTGGAGAGGGTTTGCGGGAAGCCGATCTATCAGGTATGGATCGAGGAAACAAGCTCGTACGCCGATGTAACGGCTGAGTATTACGCCGAACGCTTACCGAGCAATCGCCGCATCGTCTACGCCATTAACCGGAGCAAATCATGACCCGCTACTGCTCAGTCTGTTGTTGCAAGCGCTGGTTCACTGATGCTGGTGATTGTGTGGTGTGCATCGGTTTGTTCAACGACGCTTAAGGGGCCGATCATGAAGATCACCGATGACATGCTGACGGAGTGGTTTCCAGCCGATGTGAAGCCGGTTCATATCGGCGTCTACCCGGCGTGCATGGAGGTCGTCACGGATCGGTTTGGCACGTCTCATATCGAATATGGATTTGCTCGATGGGACGGTCAACGATGGGGCTTGATGCAATCAGATATTAAGTCTGCTGAGCAGAGCGTTTTCCTCGCCGCATCGCAGGCCAAGTCTTGGCGCGGGCTCAAGGAGAAGCACTATGGATGAGCGCGAGATGTTCGAATCCCACTTCGGCATTCCTGTGGAACAGCGTCGCAGCCCATCTGCAGGGGGTTATGCGCAACGCGAATATCAGATGATGTGGGCCGGTTGGCAAGCCGCCCGCCGCACCACTCCCGACAGGGACGCCATCATCGAGGAATGCGCGAAGGTGTGCGAAATGGAGCGAGAAGCGCTTCGTAAGAATGAAGCAGTTTGGGATGCCAATCCGAACTTGCGGCCTGACGAAGATTACGTTTCAGAGTGGGAGGCGTCTGCATGTCGGGGCGAGGAATATGCCGCTGCCATCCGCACCCTCAAGACCGCCCCCACTAGCGATCAGGGAGAGAAGTCGTGATCAGAAAAATCTTCGAGATCGTCGGGGCGATCTACATCATTCTGGCCGTGCTCAGTTCGATTGATGTCATCGATTTCCACAACTGCATTTCCAATGCTGGCAAATGTCGCGTCAGCGTTGAAAAGGAAGCGAAATGATCGACACCGACAAGATGAAAGCGCTGGCCCTGAAAGTCGGCGGCGTTGAATGGTATGAGGGCGGAGATTCCGTTTGCCTTCCCGATGGGGACACTATCGCGTGCTGCCAGTCGAGCATCGGGCATATGCCGGAGCCGATTCATTACGACGATATGGTCGAGTATCTGGTATCCGTCAGTCCTGCAAAAATCCTCAAACTCATTGACGCTTTTGAAGCCGCAGAACGTGAGAGAGAACAACTCCGAGCCGAGCTGGAAGCCGCTGCTGCGTTCGTTCAAGACGTGTCGAAGCAGAAGCCCGAGAGGCCGGATTACTGGAGTTCATGCAGCCAGTGCGAGCACAACATCGATCGCGCGCAGGACTTGCTTGAAAAGCAGGCCGCCCTCTCCCAACGCCAGGAGGAATCGTGAGCGAACTGAAGCCTTGTCCGTTTTGCGGCGGCTCTGTATCTCTTGAGCGCGCGCGTAGCACCACAGACTTTATCCACGGGACGCGTCAATGGTGGGGCGTAGTTTGCCGGAACACAATCAATCTCGGCGGCACATGCGCTATCGAGCAGCGCCCTAGTGCATCGCCGGAAGCGGCTATCGAACGTTGGAACCGCCGCGCCCCTGCTAGTGAGGGAGAACAGAAATGACCAGCCGCCGCATCAACGGCACCGCCGTCTACGAAGTCCTGCTCACCGGAACACACACAGCCAGTCAGATCGCGACGAAGCTTGGGACGTCGACCGCGTTCGTCCAGTGCTTCCTCGACACGCTGTTCTACGCCGGTCGCATCCGGATCGATCGGCGCGTGCGCACGGACACGGCGTACGAGGTGACGCCGGCTGCGATGCCGCGCGCGCCACTCGACATGCCGGCCGCCGGGCCGCGTCTCGCACCCAACCTGCAATCCACGCTCGCCGGCTACGATCGCGAGATCAGCCGCCGCGTCGAGCTCGCCATGACCACGAGGGGAAAATGAATACCGTCTTCATCCTGATGGCGCAGTACGGCGCAACGGCCGTTATTCCTGTCGAGTGTGTCTGCCGGGACTATTTTTCGCATCTGACCGTTCCGCAGTTCGTCCGAAAGGTCAACGCCGGCGAGATAGCCCTCCCGCTCGTGCGCATGGAAGGTTCGCTGAAATCAGCCAAGGGCGTGCACGTCGACGACCTTGCAAAGTGGATCGACGCCCGGCGGGCCGCAGCCGTCAAAGAGTGCGATCAACTCTGCGGTCAATGCTGACCGGTCCTACGCGAGTGCTACACGGCATTCCGCATCCCCCTGCGCAGCCTTGCTAGCCAAGGCTGCCGCTTCTTTACCCCGGTCCAGTCGAGCATCGGGGCCACCGAAACTCGCCTACCCGTTGATTTGATTGAATTTTCCTGTTGATTCATAGCTTTACAGCACGTTTCGACCTGTCGTATCCGTGTGTATCTGAAGGTCTCTGAAGGCATCTTTACGGCAAAGTGCTACGATGTTGCTCCGATTTTTGCCGTGTAGCACCGGGGACCATGGGAACGATCACGCCGAGAAAACGTAAGGATGGAAGTATAGGGTACACCGCCCAGATTCGCCGAAAGGAGAACGGGAAAGTCGTCTACACCGAAGCGGAGACATTCGACCGGGAGCGGCCGCGCGGGCCTGGATGGAGAAGCGCGAGAAGGCGCTGAAAGCACCCGGCGCATTGGAATCGGCGAAACAGGAGGATCCGCCGCTGGCGGACGTGATTGACCGGTACGTGAGGGAAGACAAAAAGGGGATCGGCCGCACCAAGACGCAGGTACTGAACTCGATCAAGGCTGCGCCGATCGGCGGCCGGAAGTGCTCGACGCTGAAGAGCCCCGACTATGTGGATTTCGCGCGCAGCCTCAAGGTGCAACCGCAGACCGTGAGCAACTACATGTCGCACCTGGCGGCCGTCGTGCGCGTCGCGCGCCCGGCATGGGGCTATCCGCTCGACGAGAAGGAACTCGACGACGCGATTGTCGTGCTACGAAAGCTTGGCATGACCGACCGCTCACGCAACCGCGACCGCCGGCCGACGCCGGACGAGCTCGACCGGATCCTCACCTACTACACCGAGATGCACGAGCGCGGCCGCGCGACGATCCCGATGCGCGAGATCATCGTCTACGCGATGTTCTCGACGCGCCGGCAGGAGGAAATCACGCGCATCCGGATCGAGGACTTCGAGGGCGATCGACAGCTGGTGCGCGACATGAAGCACCCGGGCCAGAAGAAGGGAAACGACACCTGGTGCGATGTGCCGCCAGAGGCCGCACGGATCGTGGAGACCGTCCGCCCTGCTTCGGGTCCAATCTTCCCGTACAACCACCGGTCGATCAGTGACAGCTTCACGGACGCCTGCGCGTTCCTCGGAATCGAGGATCTAAAGTTCCACGATCTGCGCCATGAGGGCACGTCGCGGCTGTTCGAGATGGGCTGGAATATCCCGCACGTGGCCGCCGTGACCGGACACCGCAGCTGGGTCTCGCTGAAGCGCTACACACACCTGCGTCACAGCGGCGATCGGTGGGCCAGTTGGAAATGGCTCGACATTCTGGCGCCTAAGCCGACGCCGTGACCGCAAGCGCCGCGATCACCCGCGCGATCGCATGGTCGGCGATGTTCGGGAACGGTAGTGATGGCTTACCGATCTGCCGGATCGGGCCGGCGTGCTCCCAGTCCAGCGGCAGGTCCGGCACGATGTCGTTCCCGTTCTTGAACAGGTTCAGCGGAACCGACGCCAGAACCGCTGCCACGCTCCCGTTTGTGCTCACCCTTGGCGGCTCGAAGCCATAGACGGCCGCCGGCGGGTTGCCGCCAACCACCATTGCCGCCGCGGCTATGATCGCGATCGCGGCGCCGAGCGAGTGCCCGACGAGCGTCACCGGCCGGCCGTCGATCGCGGCGAGCACGTCGACGGCGATCGCACCCCATGCCTTCCAAAATCCGTGGTGCACCTGGCCGATGCCGATCACGTCGATCGGATGGGCGTCCAGATCGGCCGCCACGCAGTCGAGATTGTCGGTTCCCGGAAAGGCGACGACGAGTCCGCCGGCCGTCTGCCGCACGATCGCGCGCGAGGCGCTGTCCGCTTTGCCGATGTCCGGCTTGACGGAATACGCTTCCTGGGCGAGCAGCGCGTAATCGCGCGGGGTCATTGCAGCGGCGCGCCCGCGAGCGGCGTCGATGCGGCGGCCGGCGGAGTTGCCGCCGTCAGGATCTGGTCGATGAGTGCCTGCACCATCGGGCCGAAAGTCTGGAGCCCGAGCAGGATGGCCTGCTGCTGCGGCAGCGCGGGCACGGCCTGTACGATCGTGATCGCCGCCGGCAGCAGCGAATCGTGGAACGCTTTCAGGTCGGCGACATTCAGCTGCGCGCCGGCCTTGCAGATGGCCTGATTGGCCGGCAGGATCGTTTTCGAGATCGTGGCTTGCTGGTCGGCATTCAGCAGCGGCGACGTCGCGAGGATGGCGAGATCTCCGTTGACGATCGTGCAGCCGGTCTGGAACTGCTGTTGGACAGTCGGCAGGGAGTTGCAGGCGACGATTGCGACCGACGCGGCGATGCCTGCCGCAAGCAGCATGAGCTTCTTCATGGGGAGTTCCTTCGGGAGTGATGCCGCGGCGTGCGGCTGGAGTGTTACTGCTGGGCGGCCTTAGCAGCCGAGCGCGCGACGAGCGCGTTGTAGGCGGCGTGAAGCCCCGCGACAATCAGCGTCGCGACAAGAGACGCCGCGCTGGTCGGCACGGGGCCGTGAAAACCACCGAGCGCCCAGTCGACGGTCGGAATGAGGTCGGTGACGCCGAGCGTAATGCCGCCGCTGACGAGGCTGGATTTCATGGGCATGGCTTACTCCTTCTTGTCGTGGACGATCTCGTCCGGGGTGAAAACGAATCCCGCCTTGCGCGGGAACGCCTGAAACACGTAGGTCGGAAACGAGCGGTGATGAATGCCGTGCGTCGGCGACCGATGGAACTTCGCCGACAGAGGCAGCATGTTCGTCATCGCGTCGACGAAGGTTTCGGGCTTCGTCGGATCGAATGCCTTCCAGTCGAAGCCGCGCAGCTCGACGAACTTGCAGATGAGCCAGATGAACGATTCCTCGGCCGGGTACAGTTCTTTCGTCGGCAGATCGGTCACCGGATCGAGCACGGGGATTTGCGTGATCTCGCCGAGCGCGATGCCGCGCACGGTCGCCCAGTCGATCGCATCCGAATCGGCCCATTCGCAGAACAGGTGGTGATACTCGGGTGCAGGCTGGCCGCTGATCGCGCAGCGCAGGCCCGCTGCGTGGCCCTCCTTCTTCGTGCGGCGGAACGTCGCCGACTCGGTGCGCGGCGGGTGATCCGGGTAGTACTCGATCTCGATGTCGGTCACGCGCACGGCGTGCTCGCCGGCGATCTTCGGTAGGCTCGCGAGCCCCTCGGCCGTGCAGTGCTCGCACGGTTGCTCGAGCGGCATGTCATGGCTGCATCGGGTCATGTCTGGTTCCAGAAACGAAAAAGCCCGGCGCGCGGCCGGGCGGGATTGGGGTGCGCGCGTCAGGCGATGCCGAGCGCTTTCTTCGCCGCGCCGTACAGGTACAGGCGCTCGGAGTAACCGTTCGGCATTGCCTTGGATGTCGGGCTGCCGACGTTCACGGCGCGCGATACGGCGAGGAAGTCTCCGGTCGCCGCGAGACCGCTGAGCTTGCGGCTCGACCAGTACCAGGCGGCCGACAGCGCGGCATGCGCCGGTTGCTCAAGCAGTTCGGGATGGTTCACAAGGTCGAGTCCAAGTCCCACTGCGGCGAGCGTGTAATTGCGGCGCCCGGTGACCTGGATCAAGCCGCGGCCGCAAAACCGACGCCCGTCTCCGGGCTGCGTGTTGCCGAGCTCACTCGCCTTCTTCGACGGGGGCTCATACGACTGCTGGGCCAGCGTAGGCCCCCAGATCTCCCGGGTGTAGATGAGGCGCCCAGACTCGACACCGACCGTTGCGAGAAAGGCAGCAACATCGAGCGGTGCCGAAATCCGATACTCGTCACACGCAGCCTGCAGCGGCCCAACCCACTGCGCCGCGCGCGCCGGCGCTGCGCCGCACCCGGCGGCGACGATCGCGGCAGTCAGTTTCATGATTGCCCCGGCCATTCCGGCCACTTCCCGTGCAGCAGCGCCCAGAGCGCCGTGCCGATCGTGATGAACGGGCCGAGCCAGATCACCAGCTTGCGAAGGAACCGCCCGAGGCCGGCGAAGAAACTGATGCCGCTGCTCGCGAACTGCATCAGCGCGATCAGCTCGGCCGTGTTCGACTCGACCCGCTGCGTCACTTGCGTGTTGCGCGAGAGCTCGTCGTGGTAGGAGGCGACCTGTTGCTCGAGAGTGCTCATCCGGTTCTCCAGATCCGATATGCGGGCCGGCGACACTGCGCCGTCCGCCTGTGCATGTGGATGGTTCATAGGCCCCGAAATGAAAAAGCCGCCTCGAGGGCGGCTGTTGATTTATATGGCGACATTCACTCCGGGCCACTTGACCGGGCCATCCGGAGGATTAAGATACGATTCCTAGAAAAGAGGGGCTGGGGAGAGATCTATCCCAGGAACAAAACTGTATGCACTTGGGGCAGAAATGAACATAGAACGATTCGAAAGTCTTGGAGACAACTGCGAATTCGGCTTTGTGCAGCGAGAACTTGGCACGGAGTCAGGATCGCTATTTAGGTGGGCGTTCATCCCTGACTATGCCGATTTGGTCGCGACAATCGAGAGCGATTTCAATGCATTCTACCAACTTGGGAATCTCGTTCCCACATGGTCAAACATGGTGGAGGACCGAGCCTGCCGCCTGCGCTTCCACACCGAGATATTTTCTTCGCGTCAGGACGATGCTTCACCCTGGGTGTTCAACGGCACGAGCGACGAGCAGCGAGATATCTACGCACGCGAGATCGGGAAGATGGATTACCTGGTCGAGAAATTCAAGGAAGGCCTGGCAACCGGCAACCGTATCTACGTCGTGAAGAAGAACGGCAACGCCCCTATGAAGCATCTCGTCCCGTTGCAGGCCGCGATGGATCGATATGGGAAGTCGACCATTCTGACGGTGACGGAGGCGCTTCCTCACATGCCATCCGGGACAGTGTGTCAGATCGGCGATCGGCTATGCATTGGATACATCGATCGCTTTGCCGACTACGGACAAGCCGACGATATTTCGTTGGACGCGTGGAAGAAGATCCTCGCGCGCGCCCAAGAAATCTTCTCATGATCAGAAAATGCGGAGACAGTGAATGTCCCCATTGATCGTCAGCGTACTGGTTGCGTAGTTAACCTGCGCGACCAGATAAAGCGTCGTCGTGGACGGGAGCGTGTAATAGACCGGCCCGACGTTTTGGCCGATTGACGTACCAGCCGGGACGCTGGCCGTCTGGATGACTTCACCCGGTGCGGTTCCGGGAAATCCCAGACTTGTCGTGCTCAAGGCGGCGACGTTGTACGACTGCGTGGTCGTGCCCGCCGGGTTCGTCCAAGTCGATCCAGTGCATGACCAATTCCCTGCCGGCAAGCTCACTGAGGTGACATTGGTCGCTGAAGCGGATGTGATTGCCTGCGTTGTAACTGTCGAGCTGACAATCGAAGACGGCGTAACAATCGGATATGTAATCGCCGACGTGCCACTAAACGAGTTGGTGGCAGGGATTTGCGAGTTGCCGCCGAATGCGAAGCTCTGGTTGACCAGAAAGTTGCCGGAGAACATCACACCGCCACACGCAGCCAAGCTGGTATTGTTCGTGCCGGAGTTGTAGTTGAAGAAGTTCCCGGTGATCGTCGCGCCATTATTGTTCGAGCCCGTGCAGCTGAAGTTGTACGCCGTGTTGTTCTCGAGATAGTTCCCGATGAGCGTCGCGCCGTACACGTTCCCCGCGAAGTTCAAGCCCCCCGAGTTATTGCCCGACCATTGCGAGTTGAAGAACACCGGATTCTCAACCCATTGAGCCCCGCCGATGATGACGGCCGGTTCACTGTTCGTATTCCCGTTCGAGAAGAATTCGACGTGATCGACGCGCGCATTGCTGAAGCTGATGTCCTGGTTCGCAACGATAGCGGCGCCGAGCTGGTTGTAGAAGAACACGTTCTTGATGATCGGCGCGAACGAGTTATAGAACATCGCTCCGCGGCGATACCCGTTGACCGTCAGATCATGGATGTTCGCATTGGACCCAGCCGGCGGCCCGGTGATGATCATTGCGTCCGTCACGCTCGCATTCGCCGATGGCGTGGCGAAATAGACGCCCGAAATATCGATGTTCGGCTGAGAGGCCGAAACGGTCGTCGGATTGACTGCGATCACGGGGAGCGCAATCGTCCCACCTGATACCCAGGCATGAGAAAACGTCGGGCCGACCACATCAACATGCGTGCCGTCGATCACGACAGACGGCCATGCGCCGTTTGCTTCCGTCGTTCCGGTGATGCCGAACGCCTCGATAGCTGCGCCCATGTTGGCGGTCGTAGAAACCGTCAGGCGGATCGAAGGCGTGCCGCTATACGTCGCCCCTGCGGCAGCACCGCTGACTGTTGCGCCGGCGGGAAACGATGGCGTGATCGCACATGCAATGCCCTCTGGGCCCATGATCTTGAGCGCAGTCGCAGTGACGTTCAGCGTCTTCGTCACCTTGTACGTGCCGGCACTGCAAAACGCCGGCTGTCCGGCAGCCGCAGCAGCATTTAGCCAGTTCTGGAGTGCCGCCGTATCGTCAGCCGAGCCATTGCCTACTGCGCCATATGAGTACGGCGTGATCCCGGCACCGGAGAGCGCATGCTGCGCGTAGGTGACGAAGCCATTGCCCGAATTGATTGCTGCACCGAGACCGGTTTGTACTCCCGATCCGAGCACACTGATTCCGGTACCGCCATTGGCGACGGGAAGAATTCCAGAAAATGCTCCGGCAGTTACCGATGAATTGCAGGTGAACCCCGAACCGGGCACCCAGTTGAGCGCGGATGTCGCGCTATTGCAGGACGGCATAGCGAATGCCGTAGGGCTTGCGATCGAGCCCGTGGCATTTGCGACGACAGTGTTAGCGGCGAGCGTCGCAAGATCGGTCGTCTTGACCAAACCCGTCGCAGTGAAGGTGCCTTCGATAGTCGGGCTTGTAATGGTCGGAGACGTACCAAGCACGACGGATCCCGATCCTGTCGACGTCGTCGCACCGGTACCGCCATTCGCGATCGTCAGCGGATTGATCAATGTGACGCTATTGAAAGTCGGCGACGGATACGTCTGGGCGAGCGCCACCAACGGCGCAAAAAGCACCGCGATGAGAAACTTCTTCATGGATTACCTCAGGAGATGGAGACGACGCCGTTGTTATTCCAAAGAACGCCCGGCGTGGCGGGTGCGTTGGAGGGCAGCGACGTCATCCAAGCATTGAAGAAAATGAAAAGCTGCGAGAGTGAAACAGTGCACTTCGCCCAGTTACCGTCTTGCAGCTGATGGATCGTGACGAGTTCCTTTCCGGTGATCGCCTGCGGAAGTCCGAAAAATTCCATTAACGCAACTCCTGCCAATAGCTCAACGAAACGAATGTGCTTGTCACCAAATAGGTGGATCCATCCGGAATCAATGCATTGACGGCAACGACACTTCCGACGGGCCGGGGTCTGTCGAAAATGCGACATACTGCCCGTTAAGTGAAATGGACAATCCACCATTGGTTGTCGTCGTCAATCCAGATACATAAACAACAATCGGACGTCCTGTTGAGTTGGTATAGGTCGTTCCGAATAGCCTGGAAGCAGTAAGGTTTTGCAGTGTCTGGCCGACACCCACCACTTGAGATTGCCGAACCGCATGTTGATCTTGCGTTGATGCTCCAACAGAAACCGGATTGTTGAAGGCGTTATTGCCAGACCATGTGTTGTTATCTCCGAGCTGGCCGAATGCCTGCATCTGACCCATGGTCGGCGAGCAATATGCGTAATCCCCCGTGGACCACGCTTGCGCACTTGTGTTTTCCTGCCCACGCAGTAACCCGCTGAGTGTTGCGCCGGAGATCGCGGTCGCATAAATCACTTCGAACTGCTGGCGCGTGGCAACGTCGTTGAGCGTGATGACGAAGACCTTACCTGCCGGGATCGACGACGGCAGGTTGGCCGCGCTCGACAGCGTGAGCGACGATGCTCCGGACGAGATTGATCCCGCCAACGTGGTGCTGATGTTGTTGGCGAACGTGAAAAGAGATGGCATGGATGAATTCCTGGCTATGCGATCGCGACGACGCCGCCGTCATTCCAGAGCTGGCCGGTGCCGGATCCCGGATTGCTGAGCGGAAGATTGCCGCCGCCAAGCGCGAGCAGTTGCGGCGGGAACGTGTAGGCGAAATACAGGGGCGGTGCCGACGGATCCGGCGTCACGCCCGGCACGATGCTGATCACCCCGCCGTTCCACCACACTGCGCCCGGCGCGAGACCGACGGGGCTCGTCGGATAGGTGAGCGGGAACCCGAGCGTCAGAACGCCGCCGTTGTTCACGAACTTGTCGGTCACGAACTGCAGCGTGTACATGAACGGAAACGCCAGCAATCCGTTCGCATAGCACGATTGCAGCGCCTCATAGCCGATCGTGTCGTATGCCGTCACCGTGAAGATGGTTCCCGACACGGCGATCGACGGTGGATCGTTCAACACCGGCCAGTCGCTGCCGTTCGCGCCGTTGATGAACCGCGCGATGCGATTCTTCAGCCACTGCATGTTGAACTGCATGCCGTCGCCGCGGTACAGGTGCCACGTCAGCACGCGCTTGTAGATGTCGTCATTCGCGATCGATGCGGTCTGGCTCGCCGAGTAGTACTGGGCGTTGTACGCGACCGTGTTGTACGGATTCGCGTTGTAGCCCGCCAGGCGCGTCGATATCTGCGATGCGAGAACCGGACGCCGGATGCCATATACGCCGCGCCCGATCCAGTCGAGCAGCGGGCCCGTGATAAACGGCGACGTGTACAAACCAAGCGGCGCCTGATTGAACCAGTCGAGATAGCCCTGCGAGAGCGAGTTGAAGCTATCGACGAACGCCTGCAGCGACGCGTCGTCCTCGTATTCCTTGTACAGGTATGAGGGAATGACCTGCTGCAGTGGCTTCGTGCTGAACGACTCGATCTGCATTCGTCACCCCTGCGATACGGTCACGCCCGTGGCCGAGCAGAAGAAATAGCTTTCCGGGTCCGACGTGATGATGTCGGTGCCCGCCGCCGGCGTGGCCGTCACCCCGTTGATCGTCACCGCGAAACTAAGCGTCGTCACGTTCGGTCCGTCAATCACCGAGGACACTGCATCGAGGAACGTCGCCGTCATCTCGTTCAGGTTGATCGGCTGGCCGGCATAAATCGAGTTCAGGTACGACTGCAGCGCCGGCGCGGCGAGCTGGTTCACCGAACTGCCCGCCGTGAAGTTTGGAAGCGTGGTGTTCCACGTCACCGCGAGCGTCACAACCTGCTGCGGCGGATTCACGAACGGGATGTTGTATGTGTTCGGGTTCTGGAACAGCGATACGTTGACGTCGCGCGGGTTCGGCGAGAACGTAGCGCCGCCGGTGTAGGTGCCGAAGCCCGTCCCGTTCGTGGTCGTCGTGATCGAATTCCCCGACACCGACGCAACGGTATACGTGCGGTTGAACGCGCTCGGCGTCGCGCCGGCGACCGTGAAGGTTTGCCCCGCCGTATATCCGCTCGAGAGGTTCGTCTGGACGACCACTGGGTTCGCGGCCGTCATCCCGGTGATGCCGAGTTGCGATCCCTTGAGCAACGCGATGTCGCCTGCACCCTGAAGAATCGCGGCAGCGACCGCGTAGGCATCGCCACCGCCACAGACGATCTGCCAGCCGCCCGTCACCTGATTGATGGAGACCAGACGCTGCTGCACGCCGGTGATCTTGCCGAGCAACGTTTTCAGGAACGCCGGGCGTGCCGACCGATGCGACCTGTCCGGCCTGCAGAACGCGGCCCCGATAGGTCTGCGGGCTTTCGGCGCTGGACGCCGAGACGCCCGCCTGCGGGTTCGTCACGGTGATCAGCCCGGCGTACTCGCTCGGTAGAGACGTGATGATCTGGTTGACGGTGTTGGCCGGATCGCGAAGGTGCCGCTGTTCGTTGCGACCGCGTAGAGCTGCGCCGATTGGCCCGTCGACAGGATCACGCCGCCATCCTGCAGCGCGTACTGGTTCGTGCCATCGCCGACCACGAAGCCGGGCGGCAGTACGTAGCCGGCCGGCCCGGTGAATACGACGTAGACGTTCCCGTTCGCGCTTGTGCCCTGCGGCACACCGAACTGGGCGCCGAGCTGCGCGAGCACGAACGCATTCGCTCCGTACGGCGTCACGCTGTTCACCGCTTCTACACGTGCCTGATCGATCGTCGTCAGCGCGCCGACATCGGTCGAAGCGACATCCTCGATCAGGCTGCCGGGCAGATTCGCCGTGTAGTCTGGAACCTCGGCGGCAACGCCGTCGATCAGGTTCTGCCGCAGCGTGGTCGGATCAGTCGCAACCGGGCCGGCTGCGGTCATGACAAGGGGAATCGTGCTCATATCGCTACGGACGCGTTTAGAAGCGCGCCGCTATGCGCGACGGCCTGGATGTTGTAGACGGGCGGGAAACTGCCCGGCGCGCGCACGATCGCGAGCGACGCGAAGTACGGCGCGAACTGCTGCTGCGTGACCATCGCGTAATAGTCCGGGAACACCTGCGTGACGACAGTCTGCTGCGCCGGGATCCCGTAGTTCGCATAGAACGGTGATTCGCCGAGGTTCAGCTTCAGTACCTGGCAGAGCGCCGTCAGATAGACGTTGTCGTTGTAGCCATTCGCGTCCGTCGTGACGGCGACCCAGCGATACGAGCCGTCCGCGTTGTAGATCCTGCCCCATGTGCGCACGTGCGGGTCCTCTTCAGCCTGTCATGTTTCCGGTGTTGCCGGTTCCGGTTTGTACGCCCGGGTGGATGTGGCCATTCACACTGCCGCGCGGCAGGATTACATCCGGTGCCGTGATCGGGAGCGTCGAATTGACGCCAGTCGAACCCCACGTGAATGTCTGTCCGTCGACGGTCACCGTGACACCCGACGCGTTCACGACGAGAGACGTCGTGCCGAACGTCAGCGTCACGCCGTTCTGGTTCACGACGCACGATGATGCCGTGCCCTGCGTGGTACGTGCGATCATGCCGTTCGGCCCGCACACCTGCGCCGCATTCGGATCGTCCGGGGCCGATCCAGCATTGCTGACGGGCACGAACACGAGAGCGGTCAGGTTGCCGCGGCGCCGGAAATCGGCCGTGCCGCCGCCAAGGCCCGAGATGCCGCCCAGATACGCGTCGGCCGGCATCGTCACGCCCTTGTCGCCGACCTGCGTCGGATTGCGAATCCACGGGCTTTCGGCCTTCGGGATCGTCACCGGCGGCAGCGTCCACGTGCCCTGCATCTCGAACTCGACCGTCACGATCGCGCCCGACACCTTCGTCACGCGGCACGGCAATGCGTTGCCGGTATCCTCGATCGCCTGAGCCGCGCGCGCGATCGCCACACGGTTCAGCGAGCGCTGCAGCGGCAGCTTCGAATAGTTGTCAGCCATTGCTCATCACCGCGCAGTTTGCGATCGTCGCCCACGACGCGCCGTCGAGCGCGCGGAAGTTGCCGATGTGACGCAGCTCGATCACCGAGAACTTGCCCTGGAACGCGCTCTTGTACTTCAGGCTTGACGGCAGCGACGACGAGGACGTCAGGACGATGCCGGGCGTGTTCTGCAGCCCCTGAGGCATCAGCAGTTCGGACCCGAGCTGAATGTCGGCACGCATCACGAGCTTGACCTGCATCACGTTCGGCGCGATCCACGTCGGCTGACCGACGAAGTCCGTGAACGCGAGCTGCACGGTGTTCGGCTTGTACGTGCTGTCGTAGACGACGATCTGGCCGCCCTGGATCGTGACCTGCACGCCGGCATAATCGCTGCCGAGGAAATTTCCCTGCGTGACCTCGACCAGCAGCTGCGCGAGCTGCTCGAGCGTCGAGCACCGATGCACTTCGTCGTGCGTCTGCACCAACTTGTCGCTGATGTTGATCAGCGCGGGCATCGTCGGATAGGCGACGGACAGCGTCTGCTTCAGTGCCTGCGCGAGCGTCGTCCCGGCCGTCCAGTTCAGGACGATATTGCCGGGCTGGTCGAGCGTGTACAGCGCCGGGTTCAGCACGAGATCGAGCGTCATCTCAGTGCCCTCCCAATTGCCGAAGGACTGCCATACCTGGCCGGCCGCGATCAGTCCCGCCTGCTTCGGATTCGCCAGCGGCAGGCCGGCTTGCATGCCGCCCTTCATCGTCAGGTTCATGCCGGCGAACTGCTGAGCCTGCAGCAGATCCTCCAGTGGCACACCCTCGATCAGCAGAGACTGCCCGCCGAGCGGCGTTCCGTACGTGGCAACCGGAATGTCGAATTCGATGTTCAGCGCGCCCGGATCGAACTTGCCATTCGGATGCGACGTCCACCGCCGGAACGGCTTGGTACCGCCTTCCGGCGTGATGGTGATGTCGTAGTAGCGCATCGATCAGGGGGTAATTTCGAAGTTGCCGGTGTCTTCGCGATACAGCAGCGTCGACGTCGTGAAGACGCCCGGCGCGAGCGGAATATCGAAACCGAGCGGCGAGCCAACCATCGCGCCATTCCAAGCGATGTTTCCGTTCTGGTCGGTCAGCGTGACGTACCAGCGCATGCCGCGATGTTCCACGTCACCGACAGCGAATAGGCCATGCGTCGAGCGTGACGGTCGCCTGGAACGGTGGCGTCGTCGCGTTGGACGGCTGGAAAGGAACGAGCGTCGTCATAGCGCGGGCTGGGAAAGGAACTGATTCACGACGCCGGCCATGTTGCCGATGCCTTCGAGCGCGCCCTGCACCGCCGAGCCAGCGGCGGCCACCGCGCCGGACCATGCGGGCGACGTCACCTGCTGGCCGCCCGCGAGCTTGCTCATCAGCGCGCCGTAGGCGCTGCTCGCCGCTTGCTGCGTCAACAGCGGCTGCACGAAATCGAGCTGCCACTGAATCTGCTGCTGCTTGCCCTCGCCGCTCGTAACGTCCGTCATCGACGTCAGGATGCAGTTCGTGTAGATCCGCGCGGGCGTTGCCACATGGAACGTGCCGCCCGCGGCGCAGTGCGCCTCGAGCGAACTTTGCAGCGACGTGAAGATCGCCAGCTTCGTTAGATAGCCGCCCCGTGTCCTTCACGGGAGCGATCATCAGCAGCGAGACGTTCTTCGGCTGCATCACGACGGCGTTACCAGCGACTTGCTGGTTCGCGAACGGGTACGTGCCGACCGCGTTGTTGATGATCGTGCCGCCAGGCAGCACGACGAAGCGCGCGAAGAAGTTGTCGAGTCCCACGCTGCCGCTCGACAGCACGCTCTGCGCGAGCGCGCCGAGTTGCCCCACAAGGCCGATGATCGGCATCATGCCGCCGAGCGTGTTCGCGACGATCCCGCCGTTCAGGATGATCGGCGAGACCTGAAACGACAAGTCGTACGCCGATCGGAAGCCTGAAGAAAGGTCGAGTCCCGCCATATCGATTACCTCGGCGCCGCCGCGTTAGCCTGCACGGCGACGCGCGCGGACGTGTTGTTGCTCACCTGGACCTGCACCTTCACGGCGCTGCGCTTGGCGACTTCGCCGGCGATCGCCGCAATGTACTTTCGCGTCTCGGCCGGCAGATTCGATTCCCACTGGCCGCCGTTCTTCGCGATGTCCTTGTCGACATTTCCCGGCCCCCAGTTGTACGCGGCAAGCGCCTTGCGGATGTCGCCTCCATACTTCTTCATCAGGGACTGCATGTAACGGCCTGCTGCGCCCGCCTCGTCCTTGAAGCTGAAGCGGTCGCCGCCGTTGCCCCAGTCATGCCATGCGGCCGAGGTGAACTGGAAGTCGCCGATTGCCTGATCGCCATTTTTCAGCGCCGGGCCGATCAGGTTGCTACCCGATCCCGATTCGATCTTCCACATCGCGCGAGCGTACCGGCAGGCAGCCCGCGTTGCTTTTCGATGTCCGCCAGGTAGCCGGCTGGATCGCTTGGCATCGTCAGCTTGTGGCGAACCATGCCAAAGGCTTGCTCCCATGACGAGCCTTTTGATGTCGCGCCGGAGGGGGATGTTTCTGGCGTCGACGACGTGTCGATTCCGAGGCCGCCTTCCTTATGCCATCAACCACCAGTCCGACGAGTCCGGCGAAGTCCTTCATATCCTGCTTGAACTCCGGCGAACCGAGGTAGGTCGTCAGGCTCGTGATCCCATCCTCGACCGCCTTCAGGTTCTTCGGCGTGAAGATGTCGTTGATCAGCTGGTCGGCGTCCTTCGTCAGCGTGGTCACGAAGCTGCGCAGCGACGGTGAGAGTGCGACGAGCCGGTTCGTCAGCGATGTCTCGAGCGTCCGGCCGGCGAGCGTGATCTGACGATCGAACTCGTACCATGCCTGCGTTGTCCCGTTGCTGACATTCAGCGAGCGTTGGTCGCGTCCGTATTGCGCGCGTGCAGATTGCAGTTCCGACATCGGCGTGTTGCCGAGCCGGCGCACATCCTCGAGCGTCAGGCCAGACTGCGTGAATCCGGCGGCGGCCAGGTTCTCGGCCGTGCGTTGCGATGCCGGCGTCTTCGTCCACCAGTCGTGCGCGCGCGTGGCGAGGCGTATCGCGAGCTGATCAGGACCTTGGTTCGCAACAGCCTGGGCACCGAGGCCGGTCGCGAGGCCGAGCCATACGCGCCCCTGGTAGCTGTTCTGCGCGTCCGCGACATGCGACAGGATGCTCGGATCGAGGAAGCGCCCGAAGTCCATACCGAACGCCTTGAACTGCCCCGGCGTCAGACCGACGCCGCGCGCGCCGCGCTGCTCTGTCACGGCCGAATGCGCGAGGTCGCGCAGGCTGATCGCGCCGAGGATGCCACTCAGGCCTGCAATGCTGCCGCCGATCGCACCGACTTCAGCAGCCACTTGCCGATGTCAAACACCGCCTTGCCGACGTTGCTGGCCTCCTTCGCCATCTTCGACATCGTGTGCAGACCTTCGCGCGCCATGATGTTGAACTGGCGCTGCGCCTCGGTCGATGACTGGATGCCGCTCGTGAGCGACTTTCGCGGTGGCTGCGTTCCGGCGCATCGACATGTCGATCTGCTGCCACTCCTTCGGCATGCTAGCGACCTTGGCCTCGAACTGCTCGTACAGCTCGTAGAACGCCTTGAACTGCTCGGCGTTCACGTCGATGTTGATGATCGGCTTATTAGCCACTTGGGCCTCTCAGGGTTCGGATCAGTTCGAGGATGTTGCGATCGCGGAAATCGCGCGCGCTGCGGTATTCGAAGCCGTGACGCTGCACGGTTTCCGCGAAGCCCTCGCCGGCCACGAACCTCAGGATGGAACCGACGACACCGCCTGTTGTGCCGAAGGTACGGCCTTCGTCGAGTTCGGCAAGGAATCGGCGAATTCCATAGGCGACAAGGAGGTAATCGACCCCTTCAGCAGGGAAGCCGTGCTGCTCGCCTGTTTCTTCCGTTCCGCCTTGCTCGCGAGCGCCACAGATGCAGGTAAAAAAAACGATCGCCGACTCCGTTTCAGCCTGATCCTCGGCGTCGATCTTGCCGTTTGCCACCGCGCTCTCGATCGGCAGGAGATCCCAGCCACCCGGGCCCGGCACCAGCACCATCGTCAGGCGGCGAATTTCGGCCATCAGCGCAGGCGTTGCCTCGTCGATGATGGTCTTTCCGTCCTTCGCATAGCTGCCGCGCGCCTCGGCTTCGCGCATGCCTTCGTCGAGCAGCGTGAGCGCTGCGATGCGCGGGCCCGAATCCATCATGTAGATGCCGCCGCGGCTCATCAGCGACGCCTTCGTCGCCGCGAGCACCCGGTAGTTCGCCTCGAACACCGCGCGAGAGATCGGCGTGTGATAGCCCCACACGCGCACGCCAGCTTCGTCGCTCACGACGGGCACGACGAGATTCATCGCCTCGTTGATCTGGATCACGTCATGCCTCCACAGGTCATTGTTGGTGTAGTACGTACCGCGCAACACCAGCATGCAGACCGCGTCCATGCCGTCGAACGCGTTCGGGTCGAAGTGACGGATCGCGGTGTCGTACAGCGTGAACGAGTCGAAGGCGGCCGAATCGCTGTTGATCTTGACCTGGCCGAGCACGCTGTTCGCCTCCCACTGCGCGCGCCATGCCATCGACAGCGCCTGGGTGCGCAGAATGCCGACGGTGATCGTCGCCGGCACGTACGGCGCCGGCGAATTCACGAGGCCCGTCCCGGTGCCGGTCTGGTCGGTGAAGTCGCCCTCGAACGCGATGCGCGCGAACGACTTCCCCATGTACGGCGCCGTAATGTTCAACGACGTGAAGGCAGGCACGATGACCGAGCACCGGACGCGATTCAGGGTGCCTTGGCTGACAAGCGGGTTTGCCATTTGTGGCTCTCCTTAGAACTGGACCCGCGTCGATGTTGAAGGTGATGGTCAGGAACCCGTTCTGACCGACGATCGTCGCGGCGAGGCCGTTGTAGATGCCTGCCGAGTAATCACCCCGGGTTCTGCGTCGTGTACGTCACGAAATCGGTCGCGCTGATCGACACCGACTGCGCGCAGCCGAACGTGACGGCACTGGAACCTGTGTTCTCGGCGACGGCCTCGATCGAGTTGATGCCAGGCTGATCGTAGAGCAACGGCGGATTGCTGTTCGAGCCGTTGATGATGGCGGCGGCAATCGCCTGCTTCGACTGGATCTGGAACCAGTCGATGCCATACCACTCGCCTGGTCGCCGCTCATCAGCGTGCCCTTGAACACGCAGGCAGTCGAAATGCCGCCCTCCGCGCCCGTCAGAACGAGGTTCCCGTAGCCGCTCAGGATCGTCGTGATCTGCGCGTTGTAGCCCTGCGCGGGCCATGCCGTCACGCCGTACAGATAGCGATAGGCCATCGGCGCGAGCTTGTTCGAGGCGCCCGGCTGGTTGACCAGCCACTGGTAGAAGAACGCGGCCGCCGTGAACTCCGTCGACGGCGCGAGCGGGCTCGGCACCACCGCAAACACCGACTTCAGCGTCGAGTAGTTCGCGAGGTTCGTCGAGCTCGTCGTGACGAAGAAATACGTCTTGCTGGTCGGCGACGAGTACAGGCTGGCGAGGATGTTCAGGGCCGATGCGAGGTTCGCCGTGGCGACCGCCCCTGTGCCGCCGCCGCCCGAGAACGAGACGGTCGGCGCTGCGGTATAGCCGGAACCCGGGTTCGTGATCGTCACTGCCACGACAGCGCCGTTCTGCACGATGGCCGTGCCGGTCGCGGTCGTGCCCGATGTCGGCGCGGAGAACGTGACCGTCGGCGCGGACGTGTAGCCCGAACCGCCATTCGTCACGAGAACGCTGCCGACTTCGTCCTTCGAGTAGTCCCATGCAGCCGGCACGAGGTACGCGTAGAACACGTTCGGGTTGTTCGAGATCCACGTCTGCAGCAGGCCGATGCCTTGGTCGACGCCGGTTTCGGCGCCGAGTTCGAGCACGTAGAAACCGACCGATTGACCTTGGGCGAAGAATGTCTGGCCCATCTTCGGTAGTTCGTCCGAGTTCCCCGACCCACTGAGAAGGGCCGTGAGGTCGGATTCCAGCCCGCAATACTGGTACGTCCCGGGCGTAAGCGTCGTGCCGCCCACCGAGACGATCGCACCGCTGCGCTGAAGCTGCGACGGCACGGGCGCCCGGGTGACGGTGACGTTCAGATTGACGATCGTCTGGGTGATGGTCTGCGCCATTTTGGCGGCCTCCTGGGATTACGCGAATGCGACGGAAACAGCGCCGCCGGTGCCCGGATTCACGACGATCCCGGTGTTGCACGGCCATTCGAGCTCGATCACCGAGCCGACGGCCGGATAGCCGCTCGCGTATTGCACGATCGCGTTGGCTGCCGCTGCCGCGCCGGTTGTGGCTGCGTCGTATGCGCCGAACGTGCCGCCCGTGGCAGCCGTCAGCACCGTGATGCGTACGAGCGTGCCCGGAGTGGCCTTGATAACGGTCGGGGCGCTGACATTGAGCGCGGACTGCGATCCGCCGGGACGCGGGCCGAGAGGGTTCTGGGGCATTTCGATTACTCCTGGATGGTAGTGGTGATGCTGGCCGACAGGATCAGCCGCCGCGCGATCGCGTCGGCGGTTCCCTGGTAGTACGACGCGAGAATCGTCAGGGTCTTCTTCATCGCGAGCGCAGCGATCTCAACCTGCGTGCGCTTCTCGTCGCGGATCGCCGGCGAATTGCAGAAGCCGAAATCGTCGGTGTTCAGCGAGTAGTCGATCAGCGCCGCGTAGAACTGGATTGCGCGCTGATTCGTGAATCCGTAAAACGTGAGCCGCACGGTGTCGCGCATGAGCTGCGCGCTCGCCATCTGCTGCAGCGCCGTCGGCGGCGTCGGCGTGCCGGGCCATGCATACGTCGGGAACGCCTGCAGCGCGATCGTCTCGCCAGGCTCGATGTGCGCCGTGACATACGGCGGCTCGACATTGTCCGGCACGAGGAACGACGGATACACCGGCGCGCCGGCGAGGGCCGCCAGCGACAGCCAGATCGGCAGGCTGTTCGAGACGATTGGCTCGACCGGCAGATCGGCCGCGCTCGCGACAAGCTGCGACGCCAGAGCCGGATAGACGGCGAAGCCGCGGTAATGCCAGAGCCCGGCCTGCTGATAATTCAGCCCCGTCTCGGCGAACGCGACCTGCAGCGTCGTCCCGTCGACCTGCCACGTGCCGATCCACATCGTGCCCGGCGCGATCGTGTTGAGCTGGGAGATCTCCTGCTCGGCCGTGAACAGCAGTTTGTTCGCTGCGATCGTCTGATCTTCTTCCTGCCGACGGTCGGTCAGGATGTGCAACGAGCCGCTGAACTGCTGCGCGGTGCCGGTCGCCACCAGAACACGTAGCCGTCCGTGGGAAGCGTCGATTTCGTGTATTGCTGGAACGTGACGGACTGATTGCGCGAAAGCTGCTCGACGCCGGCCTCGAGCGCCGCGGCGAGATCGCCCGGCGCGGCCGCGGCTTCATCGATCAGTCCCATCAGTCAGTCACCCATGCACGAAACGACGCCTGGTAGAGGCCCGTGTCGACGAATTCCGGCCGCGCCGGGTTCTCCGCGGCATACGGCCGCTTCTTCCGATGGTTCACGCCCTCGTCGGCGGCCGCGATTGTCTGCGCGCTCGCCTGCTTCCATTCGCGCGCGTCGAGGAAGTCCCGAAACAGCTCACCGATCTTTCCCGTCGACACGTCGACCGATAGGCGGCCGACCGGCTTGCCTTGCGCAATGCTCTCGATCTCGCCCGCAATGTCGTTCGCCAGCAGCTCGCCGATCTCCTCCTCGTACATCTCGAGGAACACGCGCATCACGTGGTACTCCTCCTCGAGGAACGTAGCGACATCGCCGGTCGTGACGCCGGGCTTTGCGTCAGGGCCGGTATAAGCAACGTCCACTACGCCGAGA